>NZ_CP199288.1:0-3613606 GCF_052496345.1 Halomonas mongoliensis
AACTGCACCGTGGGCCGGTAATCGCGATAGTCGGTATCGGTCAGCGGCAGCAGCCGGGCACCATCATTGGCGCCCAGGTTAGGGGCATCGCCGCTCTCGGGATCTACGAGGTTGCCCAGCCACGCGGTGGCAGCTGTAGCCTTCTGGTAAAAACGTTCCGAGAACGGCGGTAATGCCGAATGACGCCGCCAGACTTCGGCCATGCAGAGGGTATCAAGCATCACCCGATGGTAGTTCGTCGAATACTGACTGAAGGTGCCGTCGCTCACGATCAGGCGAGCCGCGCGGTTTTCCAACCATCGTGGCCCGGCCTTCTCCCAGCGCTGCCCGCGTGCATCGCCCTGGGCGTGCAGCCAGCTGCCTCCGATAAATAGTGCAGCCGCCTCGGAAGTGCCGTGGTTGTTGTCCTGCGCCATGGCGTATTGAAGGGTCGGGGCAATCCGCTGCAGGTGCAGCGCCACCAGCTCGACCAGTCCCGATGCGGGGCGCTCCGTTTGCTCAAGGATCAACGCTGCCATGGCCAAGTGCATCACCCGAATGGAAGCTTCCTGACCGCACTTCCAGTTCACCCCCATGTATGGCGGGTTAGTGGCCAGCCAATCTTCCAGCCAAGCATTAAGGCGTGAGAGGCCGGTATCATCACCCGCTGCCGCGCGTTGGGCACAGGCAAGCACCCAGTCGAATCGCGAGGCCTCCCATACGCCCTTGATATCACCAAGCGATGGATTGAAGTCAGGAAGCTGCCACCAGGCAAGCTTCGAATCGGCTTTTTCCCCGGTAAGCGAGTGGGCGTGCCAGTCTGGTGGAATATCGCTTAGCTCACCGAGCTTGAGCCCAAAGGCTTCCCTCTGCGACCACCAGCCTTCCCTGGGGGAAAGCGCTACCGTCTTGCCGGTGTAGGGAGTAAAGAATGGGCCGGAGGGCATACTCGCCGAGAGGCGACGCACCGGATTAAGTCCGCTGCGTACCCCCAGCTTGTAGAAGACCACGCGAGCGATATTGAGCGGCCCTAGACGCCAGGCGGTCTTGGCTTTCAGTACTGGGCTCATTGCTGACGTAGCTGATCGGTCGCTTCTAGGGTCACGCGGGCCACTTCGAAGATCTCCTCGACGGCAATAGGTGCTGGCCCGCCATCCTCGATCGCTTTCAGGAAGGCACCGGCACAGGCTTGCTGCCCCTTGTCCTGGCGCCACAGGTTGAGCTTGCGGAAACAGGGCCAACCGTACCCCTTGAGCTTTCGGAAGTTATCGAGCTGCAGCACGCGCCCGGCGGTGAAGACCTCCACGCGCTCCTTGGGGAAGCTGGCGGCGCCATTGGCCAGGTAGTGGATGGTGCCGAAGGAGCCATCGGCGAAGCCTAGGGTGATCGCGGCCTTGTCTTCAGTGATGGCCATCCCCGGCGTGTCCCCCATACAGCGGGCTTGAACAGAAACGACTGGGCTATCAGCCAAGAAGCGCATCAGATCGATGAAGTGACAGGCCTCGCCGATGATGCGCCCGCCGCCAACTTCCGGATCCTGGGTCCAGTGGTCCTCGGGGATAGCGCCAGCGTTCATGGTCATGATGAACGATTTGGGCTCCTTCACAGCCCCCAGCAGCGTCTTCATCTTCTGCACCTGAGGCGAGAAGCGACGGTTGAAGCCCACCATCAGCAGGCCTGCTCGACCGGCATCCGCAGCCTGACGATACGCCTCTTCCACCTGCTGGAGCTCTTCATGAGTCACTGCCAGCGGCTTTTCGACGAAGACATGCTTGCCGGCCTGGAGTGCCTGGCTGACAAAGCGGGCATGGGTGTTATGGCGAGTGACGATGGCCAAGGTATTGACCTGATCGTCATCCAGCAGCGCCTGAACATCGGTAGAGGCCTCGGCGAAACCCGCCTTCTCTCCGTGAATCACGCCATTGATGCCACCCGAGGTCACGATGGTGGAGAGTTGGGCGCCATGAGCCTTGAAAGCGGGTATCAGCATGCGCGAGGCGTAATTGCCGGCGCCGATAAAGCCCACCACCGGCTTGGCCGGGTCAAAAGTGACATCATCCCGTAGAGGCACGCGCTTGATATGGCGTGAGGCAGGCTCACTGCGGTACTCCAACAGGATCCCCAGCGCCTCACGCGACTCGGTCAGCGTAGCGTAGGCTTGCTCCGCATCCTCGAAGGCAAAGCGATGGGTGATCAGCGGCGATACATCCAGCCTATCGCTTGCCATCATGTCCAGCACCGCCTCGAAGTTGCGCTGTTCGGTCCAGCGCACGAACCCGAGCGGATAGTCCTGGCCAGCCTCCTCATAGTTAGGATCATAGCGCCCCGGCCCATAGGAGCAGGACACCTGAAAGGTCAGCTCCTTTTCATAGAAGTCGGCCCGGTTAAGCTCAAGCCCCGTGACACCCACTAGGATGATACGGCCACGCTTGCGGCTCATTCGGGCCGCCTGGCTAACGGGATCGCTGGACTTGGTGGATGCCGTGATGATCACGCCATCCACCCCCTGCCCGCGGCTGAAGGCCATACCTGCGGCGATGGGATCTTCACCTTGGCCGGGGTTACAGGTCTTTGCACCGAACTGACGGGCCAAGGCAAGCTTGCTCTCATCAAAATCAACGGCAAGCACTCGACAGCCTTGGGCACGCAACAGCTGGACGGTCAGCAGGCCGATCAAGCCAACACCGGTCACAACGAAGGCCTCGCCGAGGGTTGGTTGAGCCAGGCGTATACCTTGCAGGCCGATACTGGCGACGACGGTAAAAGCTGCTTCTTCGTCAGACACGTCGTCAGGTATTTGAGCACATAAGTTTTTTGGCACCCGAACCACATCGGCATGAGGCCCGTTGGACACCACACGATCACCGGGCTTGAAACCGTCCACGCCCTTGCCAACCTCGGCAACCACACCAACGTTGCAGTAACCCAATGGTAAGGGCTGAGCGAGCTTGGAGCGCACCGCATCGACGGTGGTCAATAGGCCATCGGTAGCGACCTTCTCTAGCACCATCTTGACTTTTTCGGGTTGCTGCCGTGCTTTCTGCAGGTAAGAGGCGCGTCCGAAATCCACCAGCATCCGCTCGGTGCCGGCGGAAACGAGCGTGGTGGAGGTCGAAATCAAAAGGCTACCGGAGCTAGCACGGGGCGATGGCGCTTCGGTAAGGGTGGTGGCGCCCTTGGCGAGGTCTTGGAGAACTTGTTTCATTAACAAACTCAAATTTTAAGAAGGATGCATCGATTCGCTATTGACATGAAAACAGGAGTTGCAATAGCAGACCTATTTAATTGCCGGCTCATTACCTTTTAACATTTGTGGCAACAGCATTTTGAAGTCTTTCACACTATATACTTTCGTTATCAAATCTGAATTAAGAGAAGGGAAAGCGCTCTCGAAGTATGATTTGTCTTTTTCATTCAGTAGCAAAGCACATGAAAACTTTCCTATTAAAGCGGCCTCAAGAAGCACCGTCGATTTTCTTGACAAACATATAGGAGATGAAATAGCAAGATCGAAACTCTCAACTATATCCACCTCTGGAAAACGATTAATATATTCTTCTTTATCTTCTAAGGGGTGAAGCTTAATACAAAAATCAACACCTTCAGCCATCAACCCGGAAATTATATCAAAGTTAACATAAACATCTCTTGGCTCAGTAAAAAAACAGCAGGGAGTTTCTGAACTTATTTTGTTTTTAGGTGATGTAGGCAGCAAAACATTAGACACAACTTTCTCATCAAAGACAAACTTATCACTTTTGTAAAGTTGTGATAGAACATTCTTGGCTTCCAGCGTGTAAGTGTAAAATTTTGTACCACATAAGCCTGAAGGATAAAAATAACCATACTCTAAGCCATGAGGAACACATATCAATTCACGCTCGAGACGATATGCAATTCGAGTTTCCATAACTGCAAAACGATCTTCTTTATCGCCTGTGTAGAACGTTGCATAGGGAAAGTCACACAAAGCACGAGTGTAAGCCTGCTCAAAAACGGCTTTATGAGGGATTCTTAGGATATATCTCTTCCACACGAAAAGCCCAGGGACTCCGAGCAGCGAGACGCAGTCCCTCGTGAAGAAAACAACATCTCGTAGCACCAACCCAAATATTGAGAAAAAGTCAATTAGGACTCTTTTAAATGTCAGCAGAGAATATATGTTAAGGCACGGTTCTTCTGGCTTATACCCACCCAAATCAAATAAAACACATTCGCTATCAGAGTTCATTCGGCTCATCAACTTCAACTTAATGTATGAAGCTTTTGACCTTGCGATATAGATGTTATCACCTTCCAGTTTGCTAAAATCTCTCAAGGCTGACTTGCCTGAAAATTTTCCGCTTAAGAGAAAATACGCAAAAACAAAAGGTGTCAATACGACAGCTAGCACACTGCCAAGTGTAAAAAGCACAAGCGAGTAAAAGAAAATAGAGAAACTCTCGAAAAAAGGGGTTTTTACACCCAGCTTTCTACATGCAATGTGAAAAATAATTTTACTATCGAAAGAATTTTGACCTTCCACTAGCGCTTTGTCACATCCATCAACTACGGATGCAATCTCTTCAACCCTAAAATAATAGTGGCTAAAAATCTCATTTGAATAATCTGAGAAAGAGACATAACGGCAAGAGTTTATTCTTTGGAAAAAGCTTTTATTATAAGCAGATGAAATACTAACTTTTTCGCCAACCTCTCCCTGCCTCCTGATATAAAAAGAATTGTTTTTAAGGACTGCAACCAGAGGACTCAAGCCATTAACTCCCAATAATTTTTAAACGAGCAATTACACCCATGTCAAGTAAACAGAAAAGTACTGTACTGACAAGCACCTGAAACCGTGAAGCCCTGTGTGTCAACCTGACACTGGGGATGGCAGCCCCGTGGGCGCCTACTCGATCAGGCCAAATCAACATGAAACGTCGAAGAACCCTGAATGGTTACGTTCAGTTCAAGATTTTAAATTTTAAGAACACACGGAAAAACTTTGCTGCCCCCAGAATATCTAAATACCTTAAAGCCTGACAAAATAGCCTGAAATTTAATACTCTAACGTATGATGAACGCATCAGATTAAATCTCACCAGGTTTTTTCCAGACACACAATGCTTTTTTACGATAGTGGAGAATGCTTCATCAACAACTTCCTTCTTGGAATTTGTGATTCTAGGTGTATCGTGACTATGATCAAAAACGTAGGTGGCGCCAGGCGCTTTAATAACCCTGCCCAACTTTAGCAATCTAAGCCAACACTCATAATCCTGCCATACGTTAAGCTTCTCATCAAAACCACCAATGTTTTTTAAATAAGAAGTTCTTGTGAATACTTGATTGCCAATTGCATTCCGTAAAAACTGCTTATCGTAGCTTGCACTCTTTGGCCTCTTATATATTTTTTTCAATCCATTAGAACGTATAACGGCATGATCAGAATAAAGAGCCGTCGGCTCATCTGACATTGATGACCAGCAGTCTACAAAACCAGATATCCGATTTCGTTCAAAATAGTCGTCATCATCAAGACCTGTAATATAAACTCCAGAAGCTCTCCATATCGCTTTATTTCTACTTACACATGCCCCCATCCGCGTGGTGTTCTTTATTATAATTAAATTATGATGCAATGAGCTTTTATGTTCTAGGTAATCCCAAGTGCCGTCGTTAGAGCAGTCATCTACTACTATAAGCTCTACATTAGAATAAGTCTGCTCCATAACAGAATGAATAGCCCTTTGCAATAAAGGTAACCTGTTGCAAGTGGGGATGTAAACTGTTACTTTTGGCAGGACGAAACTATCGCAGGTATCCGTTGGCATTTTTTTCAAAATCCTAAAATATCAGATAATTGATTTGGGGAAAATGGAACCACTAAACTATATGAATATATCGAAGCTCATGCTGTATGGAAATACCCCCGCGCCATTGTTATACAGCCTGTACATAAAGTTAAGAAGAACAATTGACATTATTGTCAAGAACCCAGCATTAAGAACTCCCTTGTGCGTCTGCTGTATAATATTTGGCATAAGATAAATAGAAAACATTGCTAAAAAAGCTCCAACACGATAGAACATTATATTATGAGACGAAAATAGAAAAAATGGGATTGAGAAAAAAACCATATTTAGGCTAACAACAACAAGGGGTTGACTATTACGAATTATTTTTCTTTTAGAAATTGCATACAGGAACATTAATGAAGAAATTATTAGCAAAGCGTAAGCAGAGCCCGGTCTACTGTACTCCGCATAAGAAGAATAACCTAACAAATATCTAAATAAAAAACCTTCCACCCATGGATATAAAAAGAACATAACCAGCGATGCTGCAAGAAAAACACAATAAAAGAAGCGCCTATACAACTTCCTAGACAAGAGATAAAAAGGGACTACGAATAGAGCTGAAAAGTGAAACAAAGAAGCGAGAAGTATAGATGCTATAACAAAGTTTTTTTTCTCTTCAACTATATATTTCGTGCCAAAGTAAAAAATTACGGCCATCGAAACATATTGCCTCACCAGATTAAACGACTCAAAATAAAAGTACATACCGATAAACAAAAAAACACCTAAAGCAAAGTTAGCACAGTAACTATAAATGCCAGAAAGGAAGAATGCACATACGAAAAAAGAAGTGACTATGAAAAAAACTTGCGGGTCGCTGTTAAAATAAGACAGAACTTTTATTATCGCGAAACTAGCCGGCTCATAATTCTGCCACATGCTACCAGTTTCATTAAATAATAAATATGCTGAAGCATAATTATAGTAATCTGTTCCAGAGCCGACACGCAGACCGGATATCAAAAAAAGCAGGATAAATATCGGAATGAAATAAAGAGCTTTTATCTTAATCTTCAAGTAAAACCTCAGGAAACAAAGGGTTATCTACGAGCATCTTAATGTTTTTTATACGAGGAGATAATCCAAGATTTGGATAGTCACATTCGGCCACCTCGCTCCAGCCACTCAAAAAGATAAAGTCTAACCCTGATCTCTTCGAAGCCTCATAGTCATATTTACTATCACCCAGAAACAGCGAGGGCTGCTGGATATTTCCTGAGTCGAGCTCACGCTCAAGGATTCCGTCCTTAGTATCAGGACTGCCGAAAATTCCGCCGTCGAACCACTGGGCGATGCCTCGCTGGGCAAACACATCACGCAGCTCGGTTTGGTCGCCACCGGAAACAATCAGCCATCGGGCGTTAGGTGTTTGCTGGCGTAGTGCTTCCAAGCCCGGGGCCATGTCACAACTCAGCAGCCCTTCCCGCACATGGTTGGCATAGGCCTGCAGCAATGCCTCTAGGTCGGGGCCCTGTTGCGCGGCATGTACCGGTACAATCTGTTCAAGAAAGTGGGCAAACTTCTTGTAGCGCGACACCCCGCCGTTGGCGACGTGGTAGTCGACCATGGCCTGGGCGGTGGCCTCACCGAAGGGCAAGGTGGCTTGATAGAAGGCTTCGGTCTTGACTTTGTTGGAGTCAAGCACCACGCCATCGCAGTCGAAGACTAGGGTAGTGTAGTAGGTGATCGGATACTTCATGCTGGCACCCGACCGGCCTGGTGGAGCGCGGCCTCCACCTTGGGCACATCGTCGGGCACATCCACCGCCAGGCTGCCGGGCCGGGTTTCCACCATGCGGATCGTCTTGCCCAGCTCCAGGAAGCGCAGGATCTCGATGTCCTCTGAATACTCCAGCTCGCTCTTGCGGCCGAAACCGCGGAAGGCGGCCAGCTCCTCGCGGGTGAAGGCGTAGATGCAGACCTGCTTCTTGTAGCGCTTGGGTGCGCACTTGGCGTTCTTGAAGCCCGGCAGCACTACCCGCGACATGTAGACGAGCTCGTCATGCTCGTTGGTGATCACCTTGGGGATATTGACGCTGTGCGGGTCTTCGCTGTCGCCGACCCAGCTGAAGCCGTTGATGATGGATTCCATGTTTGCCAGCTTGGCATCGCGCACCTTGAGGATATCCGCAGGATCGGCTAGCGGCTCATCGCCCTGCACGTTGATGTAGATATCCGCTTCGACCTGCTCGGCGGCCTGGGCCAGACGGTCGGTGCCGGTCAGGGCATCGTCGGTGGTCATCACTGCTTGAAAGCCGGCGTCTTTGACAACCTCGGCGATACGCTGATACTCGGTAGCGACATAGACATTCTCGGCGCCGACCGCACGGGCCGAGAGCTCGGCAACCCACAGAATCATCGGTTTGCCCAGAAGAGGCACCAGCGGCTTGCCCGGGTAGCGGCTGGAGCCATAGCGGGCGGGAATCATGACCACACTACGCATAACGGCCTCTTGTTCATTAAGTTTGATTGAGAAGCAAAAGCAACGAGGCGTCCGCAATCCTCAGAGCGCGTAGACCGATTCGCTATGCAGCCCATAGCGGGTGGGAGTAATAGCCGTGAGCGGTAAGGCCCCTTCGGCGGCCTGATAACGTTCCAGCAGCTGGTGCATCTCACGGCTTCGCGGGTCATCAGCTCCGTAACCATCGAAGCCGGCCATCAGAATACGGGATGCCTGGCCACTGGTAGCCACTGCCAGGGCATAGCCCACCACTAAGGACGTCGGCAGCGTGCAGTGCACCTCCTCAAAGCCAAAACTCTCATTTTGCACATTCAGGCCGAAGTCCAGCACATCTTTGCTACCCAGGGAATCACGTACATCCGGCGGCAGCATAGAGTACGGCGTTATCAGCGGCTGGGGAAGCTGGGTATGCACATCGCAGTCCGCCAGCAGGCGTACCGGGTGACAGGCCACGCGCAGGTCGATCAACTCTGCCGCAATGGCGCTCTGAGTGTTGAGAGCCAGTACCAGCGGCTTGTGCACGCGGATATAGCGCTCCAGCGCCCCTAAGTGGCGGGCCACGCCCGGCCCGGTACCTAGTAGCAGCACCTCGCGCCCGGCAAAACGCTCCCTGGGGGACCACTGCCCCTTGGGTTCGCCGCGATAAAAGTGACGGGCAGCATCCAGGGTGTTGAGGCTGAACTTCTTGCCACCCTCCACCCGCAGGTGTTCGATCACCGCCAGCACGTCTTCCTCGCTATAGCGGGAGTCGCTGAGCATCTCCTGGATATAGGTGGGGTGAATCCCGTACTTGCCGGCCAAGTAGTAATAGGGGTTGATGCCCCAACCATAGTAGGCCTGCATGGGCTTGAAGTGCTCACGCAACAAGACCATAAGCGGCACCATGTTGACCGACTGTCCTCGGCGCTCAGCAAGCTCGATGGCCAGCTCCTCAGTGCGGGCATTGCCAGGCCCGCGACCCATGCCAGTGACGGTGGAATCCACCCAGGTTACGCCTTCGTCCAAAGCCCTGAGGGTGTTGGAGAGGGCCAGGCCCAAGTTGTCGTGAGTATGGATACCCATAGGTCCCGTCCACTCGCTACGGAACCACTGGATGATTTGCGCAGCCTGGTCCGGGCTCATGCTGCCCATGCTGTCGGCGAAGTAGAGCACATCCATCGAGTAAGCCTTGGCCTGACGAGCGAGCGCCTTCACCTCCTCCTCGGTGCGATCTGCCACCTGCATCAGGTTGAAGCCGACCTGATAGCCCCGCTCCTTCAACCAGGTAACCGCCGGCAGTACCTTCTCGAACTCATGCACGTGGCAGGCGATACGCACCAAGTCTACGGGAGAGTCTGCCGCCGCATTGGGGAACAGTCGCTCCAATGCCTCCTGCTGTGGCACCTCCCCCACAAGCTCGTTGCCATTGACCATCACGCCAACTGTCAGCCCGTCCGTAATAGTCAGGCTTCGGATAAACTCATCGGTAGTGAAGGCGCAGGGGCCTTGGAAGCCCTGGTTCTTCAGCGTGCGGAATCCCAGCTCTACTGCACCCACCCCGGCGGCCTCCATGGCGTCGAGGTACTGATGGATCAGCTCGGAGGAGAAGTCCCAGGCGTTGTAGTAACCGCCGTCGCGGAGTGTACAGTCAAGAAATATCAAGTTCATTTAATCTCCTAGTACTACAGGCGAACCTAACGACGTGATTACCTTTCTCTATGATAGACACTGTTGTAAGCAGTCCCGCTTATCACAAAAACCACCAATATTCAGCCACTTAGCTTAAGCCCAAGGCAATTTATCAATCATTATTGCCTACTATGCTTTCGCAATGCAGAAAGGAAATGCCATGCAAATGTAGAAATAAGCAAGGTGGCCAACAAAAGAAAGAAGGCTAAATGTTTATTCTGATCATTCAACAAACCACTCAATGGTAGAAAACCCAAAGCGAGACCATTGAGAAAGTTAGCAGCAGGCTGCAACACTTCAGCCCACGGATCAGGTAGGGTTAGCCACCGATTTCTATCATTTGCTAGAACGAGTGCCGTTATACAGATACTAGAGACTAGCCAAGCCATCGACCTTACATAGCTCTGGCCGTGGTTGGAGATCATGAAATTTAGCCAGAGCAGAAGTCTTTCACTCTTCTTAGTCTTTAGCTCTTTTAACTCTCCTCGATATGCCTGCATCTCCATTGCGTGAAACTCTGCTGCTTCAAGCTGATTACCGGCATTTCTCATGGCGTGCTTTATAATTCTCCAAGTTTCACGATCAGCATTTTCAATAGCACTTTTTCCTGGAGAAAGTTCATTGAAAACACCCTCGCGGCCCAAGATCAAAGCATAAAAACTTATGCTATGAAGAACACCCAAACCTGAGCAGTCAAGAAACCTAGAAAATTGACAACGGCTTATTAAAAGGCTATCACACTTCACGCCAGAAAGATCGCAGTTGCGTTCAAAATTACAATCAACCAACCTTATCTCATCTACACAACCAGAGGAAACAATGCATGCCTGAGTAAACACAACATCTGAGAAGCACACCGCATGGCTTTTGATCAAGCTGGCATTTAAACCTGCCACCTCGCTTTTTGACACCATGACTTTTTCTATATTTTCATGGGAAAGGTTTAGCTCGCTTCCTAAGCTTGATGACATGACAGTCAGTGCAGATAGCTTTCTTTCATGCCTAGGCGTCATATTGCTCCACAGCACCGGGGAAATAGTTACATTAAATACATCCAAGTGTTCAGCCGAGCACTCATAGAAAATTGAGGAATAACTATTTATGATAGTGCCGCTAATATTATTGCCCACCAGATTGACTCCTTTAGCAAAGGAGCATTTTTCGAACAGGCTATCCCCTTCTTCTATAAGCTCAGGCGATCCCCCACCCACATAAACCGACCAGTCATTTTCAAAAAAGCACTCTTCATAAAACATGGTTACCTTTGGGTAGCGCCACTTGTCAGTATCGAAATGGCACTCACCAAAAACAACTGCAGAAAGCTTCTCTATAATACTATCAATTTTTTCCAGCTCTTCTTCACTGATGTTTGTGGAAAACTTTAACCTCTCAAGCCTCCACTTCTTGCAACGAATAGTGTTATTTATCAACTTAACATCGAGGCTTAGCAGCCCACTCTGGGCAGACCCCGTCAGCAAGAAGTCTTCAATTTTTTCTTTCTCGATCCGTCTGGTCGATGCATCATATGCCGAAATCTGGATCGCCAATTGCTTTGCAATATTATGCGGAGTGGCATCTTCAATAATCATCATCGACTCATATCAGAATGCTGATTCACGCCACGGCCCAGTCTGGATCCAAACCGTTAAGCTCATCGCTCTGCATCACACGGTTGTTGAGCAGTTGCACCGTTACCGTCATCGGGCTTACCCCGAACGTATCGGCGGCACCTTGAATCGCATCGTCCGAGAAATCACCCGCTAACAGCTCTGATAGCGCTTCTATGGGGCAGAGCAGCTCGGCGGCGAAAGCGCGCTGCAGCTTCTGCCGGTAGGTATTCTGCGCGGTTGCCAGATGCAGAGGCTCGGGCTCGGCCTGTAATAGTGCATCCCCCAACAGCCGAGCCACTTCGAAACGACGCCCTGCCTGCCACCGCGAGCGTAACAGCACGCGACTATTGTCTGATTCAAAGACCAGTTCGTAAGCCAAGGCCTTGTTATGGCGTTGTTCCTCGAAAAGCCCAGCCGGCACGGCAAACCAGTCGGCGAGCTGGCGATTGCCGATGGCGGCATCCGCTACCCTTTCCTGGGCTCTCAGGGCGTGAGCTGCTTTTACCCCGTTGCGCCAGGCGGGGAGCTGATGATCTACCCGATAGCCCTGCCCTACCCAGCCCAGGCGATTATCCTTGGCCGACTCACAGCCCTGAGACCGTGCCCAGGCCTTTAGCTGACTGGCGCTCAACGGGGCGCTGCCCGCCCCCGCTGCCAGCTCGGCGATGGCCTCAAGCCCAAGTCCTTGCGCATCCTGGTAGAGCGTCATCACACGGTCATCGGGACATTCATCCGGATCAAAGCCCAGCAGGGCTTCCAGCCGCCGATAGGTCGCCGCCTCGGGATCGGCCCGCTCAGCCAGCAGTTCTTCATACATGTGGGGGAGGTCGGCACCCGCCACTGCCTGACCCGATAACCGCTCGATCACCCGCTCAACAAATGCATCAACGCCTTGTTCGAACTGTGCCAAGGGAATGACGGCATGGTCGGCAGAAAGGTAGCGCAGCGGTTGATGCGCTGATGCGGCACTGGCTTTGGCGCCTATGCGCATACGCACGCCATCACTGACGAAATCGACATTTGGCCACAGCCAACCCCCACCCACATTGGCCATACGGTGGGCTTCGAGCCAGCCTGGCACTTGCTTGCCGGCGGGCTGGGGCTCAAAGCATAGCCGCCACCAGTTCCACACCAGCCATTCGGCAAGCGGATTTGCCGCCAGAATCGCATGGTGGCGAATCTCGCCACTCAGCGTATCTTCGGCACGGGTGAAGAGCAGCTCCCCAACTGCCAACTCCAGCTTCGCCAGGGTTGCCTGATCAGGTTGATGCGCCTGGGCACTACCACTGGGCATTGAGCTTACCTCGCACCAGCGGGTGGTCATGCGAAAGCTCATGGGGCTCGCTTCTCCCACTCTTCAAGGATAACCGCAGCAAAGGCTGCATCAAGGCTCATTGGGTACCCATGGTACTCACCCAGCATCTGATTCTGAAGCTGAGACTCAAAAACGACGCCCTCTCGGACGGACCAGATATTCTGAGGCCAGCCGCTACGAAACTGCACGCTCACCATGCCTCGTAGCACCCCGGCCACCAGCAGTGCCTCGGCCTGTGATTTCAAAAGAGGGGCGTTAGCATCACAGAGCGTCTTATCCGGCCGTGGTTTGGGCTCAGGAAATCCATAGTCGGCAGGATAGCGCTTATGGAATGGGCTGCCTTGATAACGTACACGATCTGCAAGCTGTTGCCGCTCACACCCGGACAGCTGGCTGGCTTCCAGTAGCGCCTGCTTGGGCTTGATACGCTGCCGTCGAGAAGGTCGTTTCATGGATCACCTGATCGCCCTGACGCCGCCCCGCCGACCGATACCAGCGGCGACACGAAACAGGTCGGGGATGTTGAGGCGCTGATCTGCCGTGCGGTTCATAACGCCGATATCGATCGCGGCCTCGATTAGGGCATCCTCGTCGCTCTGCCCAACGCTCGGGCTCTCCAGCGCATGGGGCGGCAGATAGGGTCGGGCCGCATCATCGTCAGTCTCGCTTTCTAACGCTGCCTGGCGGATCGCGGCGACGACCCCATGTTCCTGCCAGCGTGCCTTGACCTCTTCCGCCCCCGCCGGAACCGTCATCCCACGCAGGGGTTCCAGCAGCTGCTCTACCCAAGGGTAATCCTCCTTCAGCTCTCGCAGGCGAACCCGGGAGGCCTCCTGGACACCATGCTTGATCCCCTCGAAGTGAAGGAGCAGTTGGGTGTCGCCGTGCTGGCGCTCGGTCATGGTATGCGCCTGTTTAAGCGCAATCAGGAAGCTGCGCGGGCTGATCTGCCCTTTGGCGTCGGCCAGGTGCGTGGGCAGCCAGGTGTAGGTCTTCCCCCGCCGCCGATTGCGGCCCATGAAGGGGCTGGCAATGGCCTGGAGCACCTCGGCCTGAATCGCTTCTGAACTGCGCAGCGCCTCGGACACCACATGCACAAGCTCCGAACCAATGGTCATCGACTCAAAATGCTCATCGAAGCGCTCCGCCAGCCACGCCCGAAAGACTGGGCCCGCCTGAGGATCGTTGCCGAGCTGATGCCACAGCAGCCCGTAGAGATCCGCCCGGTGCCACTCCAGCATCACCCGGCCATGGGTAAGCTTGGAGGCATCGGGAAACGCCCAGACACGGCTGTCTTCCCAGAGGTCCGGGCGCAGAAAGAACTTGGTACGAATGGCCCGGTAGTCGCGCAGGTCGAGGCCCACGCGCAGCAGGCCCCTCAGCAGGGTACGGATCTGTGCCCAGTCATCGCCCAGCCGGTCCAGCGCATCGAAGACTATCAGATGCCGCTCGCCACGCGACTTCAGCGCACTGTCCAGCTCGGCCAACAGGCGCTCCTCGGCTTCCGGGTCGGCCGCTACCTTGGCCACACGCGCTTCCCAGTCGTCATCCGCCAGCAAGGCACTGTGCTGGGTATCCTCGATGAGCTGATAGAGAATGACGGTGCGCCAGATATCTTCCGGCTGATAGCCCTGCTCAAGCAGACTCTTGAGGCGCCGGCGCGAAGGGTGGTGCTGATTGCTGGTCGCCGAGGAGTACCCCCAGCTGACCTTGACGCGATCCAGCTTGAGGCGCTTTAACTGCCTGCCGATGACAACCCGAGTTGCCTCACCGTTCAGCGCCGCGCTCCAGAAGCTCTTGCCGGTGCCTCGGTCGCCTACCACCACCGCCGTATCGGGATTCAGCGCGCTCTCATGACCCGGTACCACATAAACCGCTTCCGGAGCAGGCGGCTCGGTTCCGTGATGGGCCACCTCTTCGGGTATCGCCTCGAAGGCAGGCCGCAAGGCATCGCTCAGTTCGGGATTCGCATTCACTCGGTCTCTTCCTCGCGCAGCTGCAAACAGCCCTGCAGTTCGATAAACAGCTCGCCGAACGCCTCGCGAATGGCCGCTTCTCCCACGCTAGACAATTGCCTCAGCGGGTCGAGGGCCTCGAAATGTTCGCTGCGCAGGATCGATACTGGCCAGTGCGGGGCGTCCGGATCTCCCTCATCGAAGGTAAAGCGTAACACCTCATCGGCAACGTCGTCCGGGGAGACCGCGTCGTAGAGGGTATCGACCCACACCGCATAGGCGTTGGCAGCAAATGCCCGCCTATCTTCATCGCGCAGGCTGGACCTAGCCTGGACCATATGGAAGCGTTGGCGCCAGTCGCCCTCCAGGCTATCGAACTCTCTCACCGTAGCCAGCTGTGCCAGATGAGCCAGCAGGTAGCGGTAGCCTTCCCAGGTGGCCGGCACGTCCACGGCAAAGAAGAACACTTCGGCCCCCAGGTGCAGCAGGTTGGCCGCCACGGTCTCATGCAGGCCGGCACGGCTGTCGATCAGCACCACATCCGGCGCGACCTCGGCTTCCAGGGCGGCGATCATGCGCTGCAGACGCTGTGCAAAGCCGCTGCCGTCCTCCCCCTCCAGATAGCCACGTGCCAGCTTGGCCAGTACGCCCTGGGAATGGTCGCTGGAACGCCTGCCCATGGCCGGCGCCACCCAGAGCCCGGGGCGATCAACCAGCACACTCTCGGCGACCATCTCAGCAGGCAATGCTGCGCTAGCGTTGTCGACCAGGTCCTCTACCAGCCAATCCAGCACGCCGAATTCGGGGCGGCCCTCTGCCGGCAGCATATGGGCGCCAAGGCCGGGCGCCTCCAGGTCGAGATCCACCAGCAGGACCGTACGCCCCTGCCGAACCAGCTCACGGCCCCACAGCATCATGGCCGTGGAGCGCCCCACCCCACCCTTCAGGCTGTGAAAGACAAAGCGCGGCGGTTGGGTGTCAGTACCGGCATGGGGCTCATTCACCCAGTCCTGGCCCATGGCTCGACGCTCGACCAGGCGGACCCCGATATCCCCTACCCACTGAATCAGGCTGGGCTCGGCAAAGAGCGCCTCGCCGGAAAGCGACTCGCAAGCGCGAATCACACCGCTGTTACGCCCGGGGCTGTAAGGGCCCAGCGCCTGGTGGAGCGATTCGCGTAGGCGCTCAAGCGGCTCATCGCTCAGCGCATCGGGAACCACAAGATAGAGACGGCCGTGCATATCGCGTACGACACGAAAACTCGCGAAGTCGGCTTCCGGGAGTACCTCACACACGGCTGCCACCAGGCGCGGTACGCAGAGGTCAAATGTCGGCGTGCTGACGGACATGATCAGACTCCAAGATCCGCCGCCATGCAGGTACGGCGCGCATCGTCACGAAAGCGTTCGGCGGCAGCAGCCGAGAAGTACTGGTCACTCCAGTAGCGGTTATGGATCGACCAATCTGCCATATAACGCTGAGTATTGAGCAGCTGAAACAGCCCTTTATGGGCCCGCCCGCTGAACCAGCGCTTGCCGTCATCGATAAGCTCCGGCAAGTGGCGATGCGGCAGTTCACGATGACCTCCCGGCAGCGACGCCATGGCATGCTTCAGCGCGCATTCGGCGGCCAGACCGTAAGCATGGCTGGCACCGCCATAGCGCTCTGCAGCGAGAAGGCAGTGGCCGTCGTGTAGCCAGCGCAGAGCGGATTGCTGAAAGTTATCGGAGCTGTTTTGAGTCATCGTCACTTGGCAGAGTGCTGTCAGCAAGGTTGATTAGATGTTTTCCAGCAGGGAATCGAAGTGAGGAGCATGTTCTGAAGAGACTTCACTTAACCCAAACGAAAAATTGCCTTGATGGCGCAAGAAATCAACAAACCAAGAGTTGCGTGATCGAGATAACGTCAGTGAGGAGGGTGTCACAACCTCATCACCGAAGATCTTTACCTCATCTTCGTCTGCCTTCACCTCGGTGGCCAAGAAGGTGAAGGCGACATGATAGTCAGTCTCTGAGGGAGCATTGCGGTAGATGAGCCAAATGCGATCCCGGTCTTTTACGGCTTGCAAAGCCAGGTTGCGTTTCTGTGTGGAGTTTTTGGCAAAGACAAAAGGTCTTTCGCCAATGAAGGGCGAGCCTTGCTCCCAAACCTTGTGATACTGAACCAAGTGGCGCATTTAACCGCCTCTAAAGATAGATCTCTCTTGTGCTTGGAATACACAAGGGTGCCATAATAAGTCAAGAACCTTCATTTTTTTGCCAAGGATGGCCAAGCAAATCTTGCGCAACAGAGAAGACCTAAACATTTAAGATTTTCAACTCAGGCCGCTTGAGGAATATCAACCTATCCAAACACCGCTGACTTAAATCCTTTTACTTTCTGAGCAGCCTTCCTAATTGCGGTTGACTCATCAGCGCGAGCCATAAATGCAAAAATTTTCAAGGCTATAACAGGACTTCTTGCCTTAACAATACTTTCAAATATTTTCTTATAAGACTTTCTTGCCTTTGCTCTCCTGGCCATGACGATATAGGCCATGCAGAACGAACCAATTCTTTTACGAACTAGCTCACGCTCTTTGGCAGTAAAATCCATGCTGTCATGGAGGGAAATTGTTCTATTTAAACAGTCTAGCGCACCATTCACATGCCTAGCATTTCGGGCCATTGTCATCGTTGACCCTTCACGGTTTCGCCTAAAAAAGAAAACCTCATCAACCACTACAAACGTGTCACATGAAAAAAGTAAAGGAAAGAAAATAGCATCATCTTCTAAGAAGTTATGACCGAACTCTAAGCCATTCGACCCCCAGAGCGATTTCTTGGATACATACAAGCAAGGCTGACAAAACAATGCTTTATTTATATATGCTTGCTCCAGAAAATCAGCTCGATTAGAAAAGTTTCCCGAAAAACCACGAGCATAATTTACCCAACGCCCCCCCTGATATTCAGCGTCATTGAAGGATTCGCCAGAAAAAAGAATAATATCAGGATTATCATAATAACTAATCTTCTCTTTTATCGAGCGAATGAAACTCTTTTCAAGAAGATCGTCTGAATCAAAAAAATGGACATACTCTGATGAAGCGAGGCTCACCCCAAGATTTCTAGCATTCCCCTGCCCACCATTCTCTACAGACAAAACCTTGTATGGGATAGGAAATTGATATTCTTGAGCGATCGCCAATGTTTTATCAGTACTACCATCGTCTATTAAAATAATTTCATCAGGAAGCTCCTCCTGCCCTTTAACTGAATCCAGCGCTTCCACCAAGTATTTTTCAACATTATAAGCAGGAATGACGATGGTTATGGAGCAACTATTTCTCAAGGGCATTGACAAGGAACCTTTGTGAGCTTTCACGCAATTTTTTTAAACCTGAATCAATATCACCAGCTCTAGATAGTTCATACAGAGGTGTTTTTAGGTCCATTTTTACTGGAACTAGGCTAATTTCGAGCTGACTAAACAAGCTATCCATTCTCGCTTGCCCCCTTCGCTCATTGGGGCAGTAAATGACCTTCTTTCCAAATCGTAAAGCCAAGCATATACAATGAAAGGAATCCGATACAACCAATTCAGCATCCCTGATGTAGGACAGCCAGTCAATCACTTCTCGATAATGACGAACATCAGATCTTTCGGAGTAAATATTTAAATAATCAAAATTATAGAATTTAGCCAACCGACCTAAATCTTCGAAGAAATCATCATCACTATCCAGCTTGTAAAAAACCATTTTTGCATTGTTTTTATTACCAGCCTTGCCTATAAGCTTTTCAAAAAAACCATCATCAACCAAAAGAAGTGGATCAAGAACGTGCTCTGCCTCAACACCAAAGACATCTCTGCAAATTTCTACACCAGACTCTTCACGGCAAGAAACAGCCTTGAACTTATGAAGCTCTTTTTTCACTTTATCCGTCAATGCAGCGTCATTGCTCTTTTCCCATGAAGAGGTTCCAAAACTGGCAGCATAGGAGAGCCGATCGACACCTTCAGGCACATGCCCCAAAAAAAATCCGAGGGTGTCTTTGGCGAAGGCTGGGCGCCAGACTTGGTCGCTGCCTACAATGACAGAATCGAATCCTTTTGCGACAGATCTGAACTCGCTTGGATTTCTTATCTTTTTGGTTCGGGTAATAAACCTTTCTCGAAACCTTTCAAACGCCTCTTCATTAGCTACTCGTGCATGAGCCGGCGTATTCCTCAACCCCAGCTTGCGAAGCACCTGGCCCACACGCCCCTTTAAAGTGACCTTTCTCTTCGCCATGTAATCCAGATGCTGGGCCTCATGGCCTAGCTGGGTACAGATATGCTCCAGCGCTGCAGCTTGCAGCACTGCGCCGTAATTGTGCGTTGAGTACTGGAAGTTAAGAATTCCGATTTTTTTCATTAAGCGAGCCAAGATAAAGAAAAATTAGATCACCACCAGACGAAGTCTATCTAAATTTTACGACCTCTTTAACCTTACGTTTCCCATAAGAAAGCACTCTGCGAACAAACGAACGACCTTGGCGAGAATACTGTGAATACACTGGCTTCATCACTTCCAGATAATCTGACAGCTCCCCCGCCGTTTTAGCCTTTAAAAAAGCCTCATGCGACAGGGCCCTCAACTCGGTTCTTAACCGCTGTCGTTTCATCTCATAACGCGGGCTCAACGTTTTGGCTGGGTCTGTTCTCTTGGGTGGTACCCAGCTCCCCTCAGTTTGCGCACAGTGAATTCTATAACCTATCGCTACCTTCCTGTGCCGCAATCCCGCATCCTGAGACTGCACGGCCTTGTCGACGTCCATGTCATCCATCTCTAAACGCCCATCAGTGCGGGCATTTACAATCAACTGCTGGATATCCTGGTTTCTGGTAACCACCACGTTGGTGCCGTAGCTGTCCTTAACATACTCAGGTAGCCAAGCATCGCCAAGTACGACATCGGCTGTTTCGGCAAAGACATCATCGCAAAAGTCACAGGCCTTGTACTTGAATGCACCGGCGCCCCAATCCGCACCAAACAGCTGGTTGGTCGGCAATACCTTCTCGCCGCAGCGTCCTTTAGCGTAAGTACTGTAGCGATTGGCAGGTTGTGACGGGTCTTTGATTCGGAAATCTATGCCCTCAAGCTCCTTCGGAGGTATGCCCATTTGCCAAGCCAAGCTTTCTGCGTAGTGGGCACTTTTCAGATGGCCGCATACCAAGCCTACGCAGTATTGGATACGCTCTGCGAGGATTGCGTCTTGGGCCTGGAGTAAGCGGATGCTTTTTATGAAACACGGCAGTCCAACGATAGCATAACGCCCGGGTTGGCTCCGGACAATTGTAAGTGCTTCCGACAACTCAATCGGGTAGTATCGAGATTTGCCACCCTGTTGGGTTTCTTCCAGAGTTTCGCTAACCTGATACTTGAACGGGATACTGTTCAGGTCTTGGCCGGCTGACTCGGATTTTACGTGTACGACGTAATCCACTAGTCCCTTTGAAAGAAGCTCATTGAGAACCCAAGTGCCCATACCGCCTGAACTGCCACGTTTCCGAAATTCGCCTTCTGCAACATGTCCTGCGAACACGCCGTTGTAATGACCTACTTGACTATTGTGCTTGCAGGTATCCGAGAAAATCTTTTTGGCTATTTCAGCTTCATTTTTAGCACCCGAACCGAACGGGCAGAGTTTTTCATAGTCGATATGCGTTGAAGCAAAGACGTTGGGATCTTTCAGGCTAGATTGATACTGCCCATAGTCGTCCATAACGATTTTGAATGGGCTTTCCTCTGGCACCGCACAGGCACCACACCCTACACAATAGCCGTTAGCGATAACAGTATCGTTAAGTGCTTGATGGCTTTCGTCGATAGTCACTTTGTGGCTAATTTCCTGGAAGTTATAAGTTTGAGCAGACCTAGGGTTTCTATTAACTCATGCCGGGTAGGCTTTATCACTACACAAAGAGCCATGTAAACCACTGCTGCAGCGAAAACAAACACAGCTAAACTTGCTACCGGGCTTTCTATAAAAACAAGCTGGCGAAGTGCATGTAAAGTCGCAATAGTCGCTATGGCGCAGATTAAAGGTGGTACTAATGTCTTAACCAACTCAAGGAACGTAACAGGAAGGAACCTGGAAGTATAATAAAGGAAGCCTGGCAAACGAATAAAAACACCCGAAAGAGCATAAGCCGCTACAACCCCAAACGCTCCCCAGAATGAGCCGATTCCGATAGAAACAATCAGTATAGCTAATGTAATTACTTTCCAGCGCAGCAGCGCTCTGGCGTTTCCTATTGCGACAAGGGAAATAGCCAGGAAACTGGCAATCGGCTCTACTATCGAAAAAACTGCCAACATTCGGAAGATGGGAATGGCATCCTCCCAACCAGGCCCCAGAAACAGAAGGACGATCCAGTCTGCAAGCACTGCCATGGTGAGCGTTACAAACATGGTGCCTAATACTATTTTACCCATGATCGAGGTAATAGTGCTTCGTAACCGTACGGAATCGTTGGCAACCCTAGCCAAGGTTGGTTGTAACACATTCATTACCGGCGGCAGCATCTGACTTGAGGGAATCGACGTGAGCAATTTAGCCCGATTGAAAAGCCCCATCGCCTGTGCGCCACCAATGTAACCTATTGCGAATGGGGTTAAATTTGTCGCCACATATCCGATGAAATTTGCCCCAGTCAAGTTAGCCCCAAATCCTAAAAGGGGCCGCACACCGGAACCACGGCTCAACCTTGAAGGAACCCAGCGGGCACTCAGCCAACGCATGACTGTTTTAGTTGCAAAGGTCGTAATGGGGCTGATCACAAGCGCCCAATACTCAAGGCCACCCAAGGCTGAAGCTATGCCGGCGACTATCCCTGCTGCCATGGAAACAATGTCGATCAAAGAGATAGCTTTGAACCGCATCTGCCTACGCAGCAGGGCGTCGTGCTGGACGGAAAGCCCACCAATGAGGAAGGTCAAACTCATTGCCGCCATCACCAGTGTCAGGCGTGGCTCTCCATAAATTGTGGCAACAAGCGGCGAAACCACGATGCCGAGCAAGCACATGCCAGCGCCCAAGGCACCATTCACCCAGAACAGATTGGACACCTGGGCATGGGTAATCTGGTCGCGCTGGATGGTTGCCATTGAGAGGCCACCTTCCATGAACTGTAGGGCTAATCCTGTAAACACCGTGACCATAGCAATCAGACCGAAGTCTGATGGTTGCAACAGGCGAGCCAGGATGGCGATGGAGCCTAGCTGCAGGATCAGCTTGATACCTTGGGCAGCCAAGGTGATGCCTGCACTTTTTACAGCGCGTTCTTTCATGCCAGTCTTGAGATGATCGGCATTGAAGAGCTGGTCTTTAGGGTTTGGCACTTGTGAGGAGTCGTCGTGAAGTGTTGTGAGTATATGAGCTGAAAAATAATTAAGGCACTTTTGCCGGAAACGCCATTTCGTGAATTCAACGGCATTTTTGCCGCTGGGCCGGCAATATTGCCGTTTCGCTACCCTGCCCTGCCGAGCTTCTGGAAGGTCAAATCGGAAATTTTGCCGAAAATCGCGTTTCACGAAAGCCGCGGCAAAAGTGCCGGAAACGCGATTTCACGTTTTTGATACCGCCTCTAACTGATTGATTTTTCAGAGCATTGGCGATAAGGGAAGGCTGCTGCTTGCTTCAACAAGATGGCGACCTTGTTTCATTTCGGTGGGCTGCAAATACTCTCCAACCCACTGAAATATTTGAAAAGCCATTTACGTGTTAAAGCCAGTCCCTTAGATCCGGCACCTTACTCGATGGCTCGGAGTAGAGGATTTCATTCACACGGATGCCATGCTGATTCTCAAGACGTTCACGCTTAGGCTTTGACAACATCCCATTACTCACAATAAACGCCTTTTCCATGGCAATACCCGGACCTGTATTTTCAAGCGCTTCCTTGAGAAGCTTATATTCATGGCGATGTTTTCGCGTATACGCAAGCTGGGCGAAGGCATGGGCGATATCACTCGCTCCTTTCAGCTCAATCAGCGCCACCACCTTGCTGTTACCCCCTCTGAAGAGGTACATGGCGTCACACTTGGTGTCGTTGTCGGTGAATACGCAACCATCCAGCACCAGGGCTTTCGCTTCTTCACCCGCACGAAGAGTCAGGCGAACCTTCTTGCCCTCCTCTTCCAGCATCAGGTCAGACTGACAAACGGGATACGTATTCCCCATTCGTCTGCATTCGCAGTGGCTGTACGGCGTAGTATCGATCATCCCTGAACGCTCACTTCATGCGGTTCCATTCAATATCACGCATCCGATCATAAACAACGTTGATGGCATTGAAATGCTGCAGCAGTGTATCGTCCACCAGATTGCTCTGCTCATCCATCAAGGAGTGCTTGGTGCTGTTCTTCATTACATAAGCTCGCACATCCTGAGGGGATAATGGAACTAGCGCATCGATCTCCTGGTCGCCGGTAGCCGTTATGCCCAGCTGGTGGCGCTTGAGATGGTTATTTAATGACTCGACGATGAAAGGGCTATGTGTCGTGACGATAAACTGCGTGTTGCTGAAGGTACGCAGCAAGTCGGCCAATACTCGTCGCTGCCACGAAGGATGAAGATGAAGGTCCACCTCATCGATCATCACCACCGCTTCGGCACTCAAAGGATCGTCTAGGTGCGGGTTGGCGAGCCCCATGCGCATGCTTAGGTCGATAACCAGGCCCAGCAGCGTCTTATAGCCGTCACTGAGCTGCATCAGGTCCAGGGTCTCACCCTTTAAAGTGACGGCCAGCCGGAGCGGATTGAGCTCGATATGCGGATTGCTGATATCGGGAAATATCTGGCTGATGGCGCGACGCACGGCATCCAGCTCTTTCAAGGTCACATCGAAGCTGCGCTGGGCTTTCTGCAGGCGGTGCTCTTCGTTTTCCTTGTTGTAGAACCAGATGAACGCGGACTTGAAACTGCTTTGCGATTCGAGCGCACCGTTAAGCGCTTCCATACGGGTGTGCGTCTTGGGAAAGCCCTTGCGACGCAGCGGTACCTGCAGTACCGCTCGGCTGACGCCGTAGTAGGCCACCAGAGGCAGCACGTAGTCTTCACCGGCATTCATCGGGTCGATAACGGTGCGGTCAAGATAGGCTTCCAGCTCCTTGAGGCCTTTGGACGCCGGTGTGGCAGCAGCCGTGGCTCTGCTTTTATCGCGACGCTGGACACGATCCCAAGCTATACCGGAGCGCATTGTTAACGCCACTCGGGTGTAAGGCGCCAGGGTGTTGCCCTGCTGGCGGATATCGCCCGCTTTCTTGAAGGTGATACCCGATACTGAAGGCAGATGGGTGAGCGCCGCCCCCAAACCAATGGCGATGCCATCCAGCACTGATGTCTTGCCGCTACCGTTGTTGCCCAGCAGGGCGGTTAGACGACGCCCAAGCGGTATCTCCAGCTGTTCGCAGGCACGGAAGTTTTCCAGTGTCAGATGATCCAGGTGCATGTCGCTTCCACCGCCCTTCACGCTACGGCCCAGTCTGGGTCCAGGCCGTTGAGTTCATCGCTCTGCATCACACGGTTGTTAAGCAGTTGCACCGTCACCGTCATCGGGCTTACCCCGAAGGTATCGGCGGCACCTTGAATCGCATCGTCCGAGAAATCACCCGCCAACAGCTCTGAAAGCGCTTCTATCGGGCAGAGCAGCTCGACGGCGAAGGCGCGCTGCAACTTCTGCCGGTAGGTATTCTGCGCCGTTGCCAGATGCAGAGGCTCGGGCTCAGCCTGTAAGAGTACATCCCCTAACAGCCGAGCCACTTCGAAACGGCGCCCTGCCTGCCACCGCGAGCGTAACAGCACGCGACTCTTGTCTGATTCGAAGGCCAGTTCATAGGCCAACGCCTTGTTATGGCGTTGTTCCTCGAAAAGCCCGGGCGGTACGGCAAACCATTCCGCGAGCTGGCGATTGCCGATGGCGGCATCCGTGAGTCTTTCCTGGGCTCTCAGGGCGTGGGCCGCTTTCACCCCGTTTCGCCAGGCGGGGAGCTGGTGGTCCACTCGATAGCCCTGCCCTACCCAGCCAAGACGGTTCTGCTTGTCCGATTCGCACCCCTGAGAGCGCGCCCAACCCTTGAGCTGGCTGGCACTCAGCGGGGAACTCCCGGCACCCGCTGCCAGCTCAGCGATCGCCTCGAGCCCTAACCCTTGCGCATCCTGATAAAGCGTCATCACGCGGTCATCAGGGCATTCATCTGGGTCAAAGCCCAGCAGGGCTTCCAGCCGTCGATAGGTCGCCGCCTCGGGATCGGCCCGCTCAGCCAGCAGCTCTTGATACATGTGGGGGAGATCGGCACCAGCCACTGCCTGACTCGACAGCCGTTCGATCACCCGCTCTACGAATGCATCAACGCCTTGTACGAAATGTGCCAAGGGAATGACGGCGTGGTCGGCAGAAAGGTAGCGCAGCGGTTGATGCGCTGACGCGGCACTGGCTTTGGCGCCTATGCGCATCCGCACGCCATCACTGACGAACTCGACATTTGGCCACAACCACCCCCCACCCACATTGGCCATCCGGTGGGCCTCGAGCCAGCCTGGCGCTTGCTTGCCGGCGGGCTGGGGTTCAAAGCATAGCCGCCACCAGTTCCACACCAGCCACTCGGCAAGGGGGTTTGCTGCCAGAACCGCATGGTGGCGAACCTCGCCACTCAGAGAGTCTTCGGCACGAGTGAAGAGCAGCTCGCCTACTGCCAACTCCAGCTCCGCCAGGGTTGCCTGATCAGGTTGATGCGCCTGGGCACTGCCGCTGGTCAGTGAGCTTACCTTGCACCAGCGGGTGGTCATGCGAAAGCTCATGGGGCTCGTTTCTCCCACTCTTCCAGGACGACCGCAGCAAAGGCGGCATCAAGGCTCATTGGATAGCCATGGCACTCACCCAACGTCTGATTCTGAAGCTGGGATTCGTAAACGACACCCTCGCGGACGGACCAGATATTCTGAGGCCAACCGCTGCGAAACTGAACGCTCACCATGCCTCGTAGCACCCCGGCCACCAGCAGTTCCTCGGCCTGTGATTTGAACAGGGGCGCGTCAGCATCACAGAGCGTCTTGTCTGGCCGTGGTTTGGGCTCAGGAAATCCATAGTCAGCAGGATAGCGCTTATGGAACGGGCTGCCTTGATAACGCACACGATCTGCAAGCTGCTGCCGCTCACACTCGGACAGCTGGCTGGCTTCCAGCAACGCCTGCTTCGGCTTGACACGCTGGCGTCGAGAAGGTCGTTTCATGGATCACCTGATCGCCCTGACCTCATCCCGTCGACCGATACCGGCGGCGACACGAAACAGGTCGGTGATGTTGATACGCTGATCCGCCGTGCGGTTCATGAAAATATGGGGACGCTGCAGCTCACTCATATCATGCAGCCTTTCATGGCGGTTGCCCTCGCGGCGGCTATACTGGCTATCTATCCAGCATGATCAAGCCCGACAGGAGCGGGGGTGCCATGCGCCGTGATATTCCCAACGGGCAGCTGATCGAGCCCGATGAGGCGGTGGTGGAGTTTGAACGCCTTCCCCAGGTGGTGAAGCGCCTGTCGGCCCGGGCGCGACGCCATATCGCCAACAGCGTGTCGAAGAACACCATTCGCGGCATGCGGGCCGATCTACGCGTCTATCAGCGTGCGGGGGGCCTGCTGCCGGCGGATGAGTTCGATATCGCCAACTTTATCGCCGATCAGCGCGCCCTGGGCAAGAAGCCCGCGACCTTGGAACGCTATCTCAACTCCCTGCACATGTGGCATCGCTACATGAACCTTCCCTCGCCGGTGAGGAGCATGCCGGTGCGGGCGGTGATGCGCGGCATTCGCCGGGCCGCCGGTACGCGCCAGAAGGAGGCGCCGCCGCTGCTGCTCGAGGACCTGCACCGCCTGCTGGAGCCTATCGATCGCTCCGGCCTGCGCGGCAAGCGCGATAGTGCGCTGTTTGCCCTCTCCTTCCACGGCGCCTTTCGGCGTAGCGAGGTGGTGGCGCTCTACCTGGAGGATATCCAGTGGGAGGCCCGGGGCATCCTGGTGGGCCTGCGGCGCAGCAAGACCAATCAGGAGGGGGCCGAGGAGACCAAGGCGATCCTGCGCGCGCCTGAGGGCTTCCCCTACTGCCCCGTTCGGCTGCTGGAGGCTTGGCTTGCGGCCTCGGGCATCCGGCGCGGGGCGGTGTTTCGCAGCCTCAGCCTGTCCGGGAAGCTGGGGGCCGGGCGGCTGACCGGCTGCGTGGTGGCCCAGCGCCTGGCGCATCACCTGGAGGCGGCCGGCATGGCCGATTGCGGCTTCTCACCGCACAGTTTTCGGGCCGGCTTCATCACCGAGGCGCATCGTCGCGGCAAGGCGGCGGTCGATATCAAACGGGTCAGCGGTCACCGCGACCAGCGCACCTTCGAGCGCTATATTCGGCGTACCGATGCGTTCGAAGGGCACGCCGGCGATTTTTATCCCGGGGTAGAGGAGGCGCTGCCCTGGGTCTATTGGCGTGAGCCGTAACCGCCGCCCCTAGCCCCTCGAACCTCGCCCCTCGAACCTCGCCCCTACTTATACGAGTAGTTGTAGTAGCCATAGCCGTAGCTGGTGGCGGCCTTGCGCTCCATGGCGTTGAGGATGGCACCCTTGGTGGTAACGCCGGCGGTTTCCAGGCGCCGGGTGGCGATCTGGATCTCCTTGATCGGGTTGAGCTGGAAGCGCACCACCATCAGGGTGGTACCGCACTGCTTGGCGACCACGGCGGCGTCGGTGACGGCGAGCACGGGGGGGGTGTCGATGATCACCAGGTCGAAGCGGCGGCTGACTTCCTCCAGGAACTCGCTGAAGCGCTGGCTGGCCAGTAGCTCCGAGGGGTTGGGCGGCGAGCTGCCCCGGGCGATATAGCTCAGGCCCTCCTGGTTGCTGGAACGGATCACGTCCTGCAGCCCGGCCTTGCCGGAGAGCAGCTCGGAGAGCCCACCCTGGCTGCTGCCGCCAAAGGCGTTATGCACATGGCCCTTGCGCATGTCGGCATCCACCACCAGCACCTTCTGGCCAAGCTGGGCGCAGACGGCGGCGAGGTTGATGGAAATGAAGCTCTTGCCGATGCTGGGGCTGGGGCCGGTGATCACCAGGCGGTTGTCGCCGGCTTCCATCATGGCGAAGTGCAGGCTGGTACGCAGGCCGCGCAGGGCCTCGATGGAGGTGTCTGCCGGTGCCTTCTCGGCGAGCACGGCGGTGGCGACCTCCTGGCCGTGGCGGTCATGCTTATGCTTGATGCGCTTGACCAGCTTCTGCTGGGCCTCCGAGAGCGGCACGGTGGCGTAGACGGGCAGGCCGGCCTCCTCGATCTGCTCCGGGGACTCCACGCCGCGGCGCAGCAGGCCACGCACCAGCACGGCGCCGACGCTGAGCATGCCACCGAGCAGGGTGGCCAGCACCACGATCAGCGGCTTTTTGGGCTCGATGGGCCCGGGGCCGACCAGGGCGTCGTCGATGATGCGCACGTTGCCCACGGTGCCGGCCTTGGCCACCTGGAGCTCCTGGATCTTGTTGAGCACGTTGACGTAGATGGCCTGAGTGACCTCCACATCGCGCGTCAGGCGCACCACCTCCTGCTGAGCCGCGGGCAGCTGATTGACCCGCTGGTTAAGCTCGGCACGCTCCTCCTGGAGGAAGCGCTTCTGGCGCATCAGGGCCTGGTAGCTGGGGTGGCTCGGCGTGAAGCGCTGGGCCAGCTCTGCCTCCTGGAACTCCAGCTCGTTGAGCTGGCGCTCGATCTCGATGAACTGCTCGATGGCGGCGCGGGACTCGCTGGAGAGGTCGACGCTGTCCATATCGACCCGATAGGTGTTGAGGCGGTCCTCGGCGGCGGAGAGCTGGCCGCGCAGCTCCGGCGCCTGCTCCTCCAGGAAGGACAGGCTCTGCTCGGCCTGCGCGGACTGGCGCTCCACGTTCTGCAGCAGGAACACCTCGGCCACGGTATCGAGCGCGCGCTTGATCTCCCGGGTGTCGGTGCCGGTCAGCGTCAGGCTCAGCATGCCGGTGCTGGCGTTGCGCCCGCCCCCCACTTCGCTGACGCTGAGGCGCCCGGCCAGGCTGCGCACGGCGGCGGCGCGGCTGCGCTTGACCAGGGTGAATTCGGCACCGGCCGGCGCCGTCAGCTCTGCCACCCGCAGCTGGATGTCGTCGCCCTGGAAGCGCGCCAGCCGCCCGGCCTCGCCCTCACCGAGCACGCGATCGTCGAGCAGCAGCTGAAAACGCCCCTCGCCCCGGGAGCGCAGGGTCAGCGGCTGGCCGCGCAGGGAGTCGGCCACCTCGAAGAGGCCAAGCTCCAGGTGCTCGCCCCCCCACACCGCGGCGCGCCCCGCCATGAACCCGGGGCGCTCGATGCCGCGACGCCGCAGCGCATCGCCGAAGAACGGCAGTGGCGTGGCGGTGACCTGGGTATCCAGCTCGAGGCGATCCACCACCTGGCCCAGCACCATGCGCGAGCGCAGGATCTGCACCTCGGCGGTGGTCCGGCTGTCGGTCTCCTCGCCGAAGATGCTGCCGAGATCCCCCAGGGGGCTGATGGAGGAGCGCCGCTCCACCTGCACCAGCGCATCGGCCTGGTAGACCGGCGTGGCCAGCAGGGCATAGACCACCCCGGCGAAGGCGAACAGGGCGGTGACGGCGATGATCAGCCACTTGTGATCGAGGAGCAGGCCGAAGAGGCGGCCGAGGTCGATTTCGTCGTCGGCGGGCGCCGAGCGCGGTGGAGCAGTGTTGGAAGATTCGGTCATGGATGCGCTATGTCGTGAGTCAAAAGAAAATATGTGCTGGCGCCAGCGCCCAGGATCTGGGCGCCTACAGGCGGGCTACCCAGGCTTGGGTGGCTTCCTTGAGCAGCTCATGCACATGCTCGAACGCTTCACGACTCTTGCGGTAGGGGTCGGGAATCTCGGGCTCGTCGGGGAGCCACTTGCCGAGCAGCATGGTCTTGCCCAGCGCCTGGGGGGCCAGCTCGCCCACGGCGCGGCGCTGGCCGGGGCTCATCACCAGCACGAGATCCGCCTCGCCGACCATCTCGGCGGTGAGCTGGCGGGCCTGGTGCTCGGCGACGTCGAGGCCGTCGGCTTCGGCCAGCGCCCGGGCGGTGGGTTCCACGCCGTGGCCGACCAGGGCGCCGAGGCCGGCGGAGCCGAGCCGCCTGCCGGGCAGGGCCTCCCGCAGCATGGCTTCGGCCACGGGGCTGCGGCAGATATTGCCGGTGCAGACGACGAGAATGCGCTGGAACATGGCTTAGAGGTCCCTGGCGTCGGAGATGCTCTCCGCGGTGGCGCCGGGCAGGCGAATCGACGGCAGCAGCAGGCTGATCACGCGGTTCCAGCGCGCCAGCGGCGCGGTGGTCACATAGACCACGTCCTGGGGCTGCAGCGGGAAGTGGCTGCCCATGGTAAAGGCGGTGGCGTTGCGGATATCGAGCTGGTAGACGGTGGCGAGCTTGTCGCTGTCCGCCGCCTGGCCGCGGATCACAAAGATGCCGGAGGGCTGGGCGGTGGTCTCATTGATGCCGCCGGCGCGGGCCAGGGCATCGGTCAGCGAGAGGCGCTCGTTGCCCAGGGCGATATTGCCGGGCGTGCGCACCTGGCCCATCACCGCCACGGCCTGGTTCTCGGCGCTGGCCACATGGAGCACGTCGCCATCCTGGAGCAGCCGGTTCTGGGTCTGGTCGCCCTGGCGCAGCAGGGCATAGAGCGAGAGGCGCTGCTCCTCGCCGTTGCGGGTCAGGATCACCTCGTGCCAGTCGGCGTCGTCGCGGGCACCCCCCACCTGGCCGAGGGCGTCGGTGACGGTCATCGGCACGCTGGTGATCGGCAGGGTGCCGGGGGTCTCCACCGCGCCGCTGACGTGCACCCGCTGGGAGCGGAAGTCGGCGATGCCCACGTCGACCTGGGGCTCGAAGACATAGTCGGCCAGGCGGGTGCTGACCAACTCACGCACCTCGTCGAGGGTCTTGCCGGCGACCTGCACCCGGCCGATGAAGGGGTAGAAGATGGTGCCGTCGTTGCGCACCTGGTTGCCGGCCTCCGCCGCGCTGCGCTCGGCCCCGGCGGGGATGGTCAGCTCCGGGTGGTCATAGACGATGATGCTGAGCACGTCGCCGGGGCCGATGCGGTAGGTCCAGGCATCGAGCTCGGCGCGCAGGGACTCGGGCATGGGGGCCGCGCGGCTGACGGTGTTGCGGTAGGTAGCCACGAGCCCGGGGGTGATCGGCTCGATGTCCACCAGGTCATCCAGCGGGGCGGTCTCGGTGCGGTAGTCCATATGGCCGCCGGGGGCCAGGGCGCAGCCGGAGAGCCAGGCGGCGCCGGCCAGGGCCAGGGCGAGACGAAGGAAGGACGGGTGGCGCATGGGGATAGAGGAACCTGTAGAGAAAGAGCCTGAGCAGGATACCACCTTCAGGCACGCTACCGCCCCAGGGTGACAAAGGCACATCCCTGAGGCCGGCAAGATGCCCGCTGCCAGGCGGCAGACAAGGCAGTGTCAGTATTCAGCGGGCTGCCCTCCTGGCGCCCACACCACGGTAGCTGATTGAAAACCCTGGATGTTACAGCAGGATGATCATGAAAATATGGCGGACGGATACTAGCATGCTAAACCGAATGGTAACCACACCAATTCGCCAGCTTGGCGGGATTGTCAGTGATTTCCTACAAGACTCATCTCTCAGCTGAAAACATGCGTCGACTCGTTACACATACACTACCAATGTCATCCCTCAGGCATTACCATCACGCTAGGCGCCGCTGGGTGCCAGTCGCTCATCGACAAGGAGTCGTTCCATGATCAAGAAGACCTTCGCCATCGCGGCCATCGCCAGCCTGCTGGCCTCCCCCCTGGCCCTGGCCCAGGGCACCGAGGCCGGCGCTGCCACTCCCACCACCGGCGCACAAACCGGCGCCGCTGGCTCTGGTGCCGGGGCTGGTACGGGTGCCGCCGGCTCTGGCGCCGCTGGTACCGGTGCCGCTGCGGGCGGCGCTGCTGCCGGCGGCACCGCGGCCACCGGTGGCCTGGCCGGCCTGGCCGCCGCCACCGGCCTCTCGACTGCCGCTCTTGCCGGCATCGGCGTTGCCGCCGCCGTGGGCGTGGGCGTAGCGGTCAGTTCCAGCAGCTCCTCCTCAGGCACCAACTGAACGGACGACCTGCATGCCGCCAGACGCTTCACTGCCGGCCACGCAAAAGAGCCGCCCCCGGGCGGCTCTTTCACGTATGCGCCGCGCCCTTCCCCTCGCCGCCCTCCCCCTGCTGCTGGCCGGCTGCGCCAGCGGCGGCGTCTCACCGCTGGGCGATGCCCTGCTGGCCGTGCTGCCTGGGGGTGAACCGGATACCGAGCGCGCCGAGGGCATTCCCTATGCCAGCCTGGCGCTCGACGCCGGCGACCGCAGCGGCCTCGTGGTCATGGGCGCTCGCGCCGGCGATACCACTCTCTGGCCCACCGGCAACCGCGGCCTGATCACCCTCTACCGAGATGGCCTGCAGGCCACGGCCGGCCTGCCCCAAGACCTGCTCGAGACGCGCTACCGGCCCGCGGCAGGCGCCGCCATGGCAGAGGCTCCGGGGCGGGACGCCGAGGCGGACTATGTGCCTTGGCAGGGTGCAGCACCCGCCGACTTCTCCCTGTCGCGCAGCTGGCAGGAGGCCGACGGCGGCGTGACCCGGCTGTCGGCCAGGGGCCGGCTTGACTGCCATGCGCCAGTGCCCCGCGACCTGCCCCTGGCCAGTCTTCCCCTTCAGCGCTGCGAGCAGCGCCTGGCCTGGGAAGACGGCAGCGTGACCACCGGCACCCTGTGGCGCGACCCCGAGTCATACCGCCTATGGGCCGTGAAAGAGACGCCCTGGCCCGGTGGGCCAGTGATCGACTGGGAGGTAGCGCGACCATGGTGGTAACCGCTGCGAGTCTGAAGGGCTGGCTGGCGGCCGCCCTGCTGGCCGGGCCGCTGCTTGCGGCCTCGGCGGCCCAGGCCCAGGTGCCCGCCCCCCCCTCCACGCTGGCCGAAGCCTGGATGGCGCAGCTGGAGCGCGAGAACGCGCCGGTCGCCTGGAGCCACAGCGTCGCCCTGCGTCGGGATAGCGCGGCGCGCCTGCCCGAGCGCCGCGCGCGGCTGGTCGAGGAGCTCACCACCCTGGTGGTCAGCGCCCGGGTGGCCGGCAAGGCGCCCCTGGCCGCCGGGCTCTCCGCCTGGGCCGAGACGCTGGCGGCCGACGACCCTCTGGCAGGCCGCACCCCCGGGCGCTTCGACCTGCCGTGGCTGGGCGCCAACCTGCGCCATGACCCGCCGCTGGCCGCCCTGGCCGACTGGGGGCTCTGTGCGGTGCCCGACTGGGTGGAGGTGTGGAGCCTGGCCGGCGTGACGCGCCTCCCCTGGCGCCCCGGCCTGAGCCTGACCCAGCTGATGAGCGAGCTGCCCCGAGAAGCCAGGGCGCGCGCCGACCACGCCGCCGTGATCGACCCGCTGGGCCAGGTCCGCCAACTGGGCATCGCTGCCTGGAACCGCGAGGAAAGCTCCCTGGCGCCGGGCAGCCGCGTCATGGTGCAGCTGCCCGGCGCCCAGGGGCTGAGCGGCGCCCTCCCCTTTCCCGGCACGACGGTGGAGAGCGACCTGATCAATGAGCGACTCCCCGCCTACCTGGCGACGCGCCTCCCGGGCGACGACTGCACGCTGCAAGGCAAGGGTGAAGACGAATGAGCAGAACCAAAGCCCCCTTTGGGGTCAGACCCCAAAATCGACTTAAGGGTCTGACCCCGTGTGCGCTGCTGCTGGCCACGGCGGCGGCACCCGCCTCCGCGGCCGGCCTGGCCGGCGAGCTGGGCGCGGGTCAGGGCGACTTCGGCGGCGTGGGCATCATGCAGACGCCGACGGCGCGGATGGCGCCCGAGGGCACCATGAGCGTGAGCTGGAGCCGCACTCAGCCCTACCGGCGCTACAACGTCTTCTTCCAGCCCACCGCCTGGTTCGAGGGGGGCTTTCGCTATGTGGAGGTGGAGAACCGCGAGTTCGCGGCGGCCGGCGACGGGCGCCCCAACCTCGACAAGGGCTTCGATATGAAGCTGCGCCTGCTGGAGGAGACCCGCTACTGGCCGCAGCTCGCCCTGGGCTTTCGCGACGTGGGCGGCACCACCCTGTTCGGCGGTGAGTACCTGGCGGCGAGCAAGCGCTGGCACGACCTGGACTTCACCCTGGGGCTGGGGTGGGGCTATCTGGGCAACCAGAGCGACGTGACCTCCCCCTTCGGCTGGGTGGCGGGGCGCTTCGACGAGCGGCCGCGCCGGGCCGGGGGCGATCAGGGCGGCGAGTTCGCCCTGGATGCGCTCTTCCGCGGGCCCATGGCGCTGTTCGGCGGCGTGGAGTGGCAGACCCCCTGGGAGCCGCTGCTGCTGCAGCTGGAGGTGGAGGGCAACGACTACGCCAATGAACCCCAGAGCAATAACCAGGAGCAGGAGAGCCGGGTGAACCTGGGGGCGCGCCTGGCGCTCACCGACAACCTGGAGCTCCGGGCCGGCTGGCAGCGCGGCAATACCGCCATGGCCGGGGTGACCTACAACATCGATCTCGCCGGGCTGCGCCAGGTCAAGAACGACCCGCCGCCGATGCCCATCGACGCCCCGCCCCGGGAGAGCTGGGCCGAGGTGGCCGATGCGCTCGAGCAGAACGCCGGCATGCGCGTTGCGAGCATCCGCCAGGAGGGCCGCGACCTGAGGGTGACGGCGGAGCCGCTGACCTTCCGCCATCTGCCTCAGAGCGAGGGGCGCGCCGGCCGGATCCTGCATGCCCAGGCCGATCCCGAGATCGAGACCTTCCGCTTCCACTGGCAGGAGCGCGGCCTACCCCTGCGCGAGGATGTCCACGACCGCGAGGCCTTCGTGGCGGCGGCGCGTTCCGCCGAGAACGAGATGACCCATCGCCACGGCGTCTACGCTCATGCGCGGCTGGAGCCGGGCGGCGGCGAGCGCGGCGAAACGCTGCACCTCGCTGACCCGCGCCGCTTCGAGTGGGGCCTGGGGCCGCGGCTGGACCAGAACTTCGGCGGCCCGGACGGCTACCTCTATCGCGTGATGGCGGCGCTGGACGCCGAGTACCGCACCGACGCCAACGGCTGGTTCTCCGCCGAGGTCACCGCCACGCTCCTCGACAACCTGGACAACTACGAGTACATCGCCGACTCCGACCTGCCGCGGGTGCGCACCTTTATCGGCGACTACCTGAGCGAGTCCAGCGTAGGCATCGAGAACCTGCAGTACACCCGCACCGCCCACCTGGGGGGGAGCTGGTACGCCATGGGCTACGGCGGCCTGCTGGAGATGATGTTCGCCGGCGCCGGGGGCGAGCTGCTCTACCGCCCCTTCGACTCGCCGATCGCCCTCGGCGCCGACCTCAACTGGGTGCGCCAGCGCGACTTCAACCAGGGTTTCGACCTGCGCGACTACGACACCTGGACGGGGCACCTGAGCGCCTACGTGGAGACCGGCATCGAGGACGTGCTGGCCAAGGTCAGCGCCGGGCGCTACCTCGCCGGGGACTATGGCGCCACCCTGGATCTGTCGCGGGAGTTCGACTCCGGCGTGCGCATCGGCGCCTGGGGCACCTGGACCGACGCCGGCGACGACTTCGGCGAGGGCGGCTTCGACAAGGGGCTCTACCTCACCATGCCGCTGGACGCCTTCTTCACGCGCTCCAGCCGCGACCGGGCCGACATCGCCTGGCAGCCGCTGACCCGCGACGGCGGCGCCCGGCTCGAGCGTCAGTATGAGCTCTACGACCTGACTCGCGAGCGCCGCCTTGATGGGTATTGGGAGGCGTATCCCAGGACCTGGGAGTGAGGGCACCTTCCCCCGTAGGAGCCCGATTTATCGGCGAACAGCGGCAGACGCAGGGGCCCGGCGCATTGGCAACAACACCGCCCATCGCGCAGGATCTGCGCTCCTACGGGGGCCGCTGCGCCGCCTTTCGCCCGGCGGAGCCGGCCTCCCACTACCCTCCGGCAAGCGCTGGTGGCAACGGCAATCGCGCAGAATCTGCGCTCCTACAGATGGCGCCTTCCCCCGTAGGAGCCCGATTTATCGGCGATCATTAGAAGGCGGCGATTTCGTCGGCGGTGAGTTCGCGCCATTCGCCTTCGGGCAGGTCGCCGAGGCTCAGGGGGCCGATGGATTCGCGGTGCAGGGCAACCACATGGTTGCCGACGGCGGCGAACATCCGCTTCACCTGGTGGTACTTGCCCTCATAGAGGGTGAGTTCGGCGACGTTCGGCTCGCGCATGGCGAGCTCCGCCGGGCGGGTGGGGCTCTCCTCACCGTCGAGCAGCACCCCCTCGGCAAAGGCCTCGACAACGCGCGCCAGGGCCTCCCCCGCAAGCGGCTCATCCAGGGTGACCCGGTAGACCTTGCCACAGCGGTGCTTCGGGGAGGTGACCCGGTGGGACCACTGGCCGTCGTCGGTGAGCAGCACCAGGCCGGTGGTGTCCACGTCCAGGCGGCCCACCGGCTGCAGCCGCTCCACCTTGGGCAGCTCGATCAGGTCGATGGCCCGCGGGTAGAGGGTGCGCCTGGCGGTGCACTCCACCCCGGCGGGCTTGTGCAGCATCAGGTAGCGCAGCCCCACCAGCGCCAGGGGCTCGTCGTGCCAGGTGACGCGGTTGGCCTCGCCGACCTGGGTGGCGGGGTTCTTGATCACTTCCCCATCGACCCGGACTTCGCCGCGGTGCAGCGCCTTCTTGGCCAGGCTGCGGGTGAGTTCGGTGGTCTCGGAAAGAAAACGGTCCAGGCGCATCAGAAGCCGACTCCGTCGGAAAGGGTGAAGTGGTCGGCGTCGCGCCAGGCGGGAAACTTCTCGCGGAAGGCCCTGAGCTCGTCGAGCGAGAGGGTGCCGGTCTTCACGAAGGCGCTGCCCTCGGGCTCGTCGATCAGCGCCTCCCCCTTGGCATCGATCAGCATGGAATCGCCGGCATAGGGCAGCCCCTTGGCGTCCTCGCCGACGCGATTCACGCCGATCACCGGGCAGAGGTTCTCGATGGCCCGGGCCTGGAGCAGGATGCGCCAGGGGTGGCGACGCGGCGCCGGCCAGTTGGCCACGCAGAGCAGGGCGTCGTACTCGAAGTGCTCGTCCGGGGCGGGCTGCTGGCGCAGCCAGACCGGGAAGCGCAGGTCATAGCAGACGCTGAGCAGGATCCGGAAGCCCTTGAGCTCGACGATCACCCGCTCGTGACCCATGGCGTAGCGCTCGTGTTCGCCGGCCATGCGGAAGAGGTGGCGCTTGTCGTAGGTGGCAAGCGAGCCGTCCGGGCGCGCCCACACCAGGCGGTTGACGTAGTCGCCATCCTCCACTATCGCCACGCTGCCGGTGACCACGCAGCCGCGCTGCCAGGCCTGGTCGCGCAGCCAGGCCACCGTGCGGCTCTCCGCCATGGGTTCGGCCATCTCCCGGGAGTTCATGGTGAAGCCGGTGGCGAACATCTCCGGCAGCACGATCAGGTCGGTATCCGCCTGGCCGAGCTCGCCCAGGGTCTCTTCCAGCATCCGGCAGTTGGCCTCGGGATCTTCCCAGCGCAGGTCGCACTGCACCAGGGTGGTTCTCAGCTCGCTCATCGGGGGCTCCCTTCTTCCTGTGGTCGGCGCTCGGGCCCAGCCTAGCCCAGGCCGGGCGGGGCGTCATCCGCGCCGCGCGGATGGCGGCGAAACCGATAGCCTGCTAGTTTACCCGCTTCGCCCACTCGGTTCTTCCGCCTTTCGAGCCTAGCCATGTCGACCCGCACCTCCGCCGCCCCCGCCGCCTCCCCCGAGAGCCGCCCCGCCCAGGGCGTCGCCTTCGGCCTGACCGCCTACGTCATGTGGGGCTGCTTCCCGCTCTTCTTCGCGCTCTTCGACGGGGTGCCGGCCTTCGAGATCCTGATCCACCGGATCCTCTGGTCCTGCCTCTTCCTGGCGGGGCTGGTCACCCTGCTGGGGCGCTGGGCGCCGATCCGCGAGGCGCTGGCCCACCCCCGGGAGCTCGGCCGGGTGCTGGGCTGCGCCCTGCTGATCGCCTTCAACTGGGGGCTCTACATCTACTCGGTGGAGACCCGCCAGGTGCTGCAGGCGAGCCTCGGCTACTTCATGACGCCGCTGGTCAACGTGGCGCTGGGGATGCTGGTGCTGCGCGAGACCATGCACCGCCTGCAGGCGGTGGCCGTGGGGCTCGCCGCCGCCGCCATCCTGATCCAGCTGGTGATGCTCGGCCAGCTGCCCTGGATCAGCCTGGCGCTGGCCTTCTCCTTCGGCACCTATGGCCTGCTGCGCAAGCAGGTGCCCCTGGACGGCCTCTCGGGGCTCTTCGTGGAGACCCTGCTGCTGCTCCCCCTGGGGCTTCTGGCGCTCGGCTGGCTGGTGCAGGTCGACCTCTCCCACTTCCTGGGCGATAGCCGCACCACCCTGCTGCTGATCGCCAGCGGCGTGATCACCGCCCTGCCCCTGCTCGCCTTCGCCGGGGCCGCCCGGCGGCTGCGCCTGGCGACCCTGGGCTTTCTGATGTACATCAACCCCAGCATCCAGTTCCTGATCGCCCTCGCGGTATTCGGCGAGCCGCTCTCCGCGGTGGAGCTTGGCACCTTCGCGCTGATCTGGACGGGTCTGGCGCTCTACTCCTGGTCCGCCTGGCAGGGGCGAGTGAGGGCGGCGGCCTAGGAGGCACCGCCCCGGAGCCCTGCGGGCTCCCTTCGCCGAGCGGAGCTCAGCTCCTACCCGTCAGATCAGCGCTGGCTAGCGGCCAGGGCCTGGTCGAGATCGGCGAGGATGTCGTCGATATGCTCGATGCCGATGGAGAGGCGCACCATATCGGCGGTGACCCCGGCCCGGGCGAGCTCCTCGTCGTTGAGCTGACGGTGGGTGGTGGCGGCGGGAATCGAGGAGCAGCTCTTGGCGTCGCCGATATTGACCAGGCGCAGGATCATCCCCAGGGCGTCGTAGAAGCGCGCGCCGGCCTCGCGGCCGCCCTTGATGCCGAAGCTGAGAATCCCGGAAGCGTGGCCGCCCATGTACTTCTGGGCCAGGGCGTGGTCCTTGTGGCTCTCGAGGCCGGCGTACTGTACCCAGGTCACGGCGTCGTGCCCCTGCAGGTACTCGGCGACCCGCTGGGCGTTGTCGCAGATGCGCTCGATGCGCAGCGCCAGGGTCTCGAGGCCCTGCAGCAGCTGCCAGGCCGCCTGGGCGGAGAGCGCCGCCCCCATGTTGCGCAGCGGCACCACCCGGGCCCGGCCGATAAAGGCCGCCGCGCCGAGATCCCGCGTATAGCAGACCCCGTGGTAGGAGACGTCCGGCTGGTTGAGCAGCGGGAAGCGCTCGGCGTGCTCCGCCCAGGGGAACTTGCCGGAGTCGACGATCACCCCGCCCACGGTGGTGCCGTGGCCGCCGATGTACTTGGTGGCGGAGTGAATCACGATATCGGCGCCGTGCTCGATGGGACGCCACAGGAAGGGGGTGGGCACGGTGTTGTCGACGATCACCGGCACGCCGTGGCGATGGGCCAGCTCGCACAGCGCCTCCAGATCCACCACGCCGCCGGAGGGGTTGCCGACGCTCTCGCAGAAGACCGCCTTGGTGCGGGCATCGATCAGCCCCTCGAGGCCGGCCAGGTCGTCCTTGTCGGCGAAGCGCACCTCGATGCCCTGGCGCGGCAGGGTGTGGGCGAAGAGGTTGTAGGTGCCGCCGTAGAGCTCGCTGATGGAGACGATGTTATCGCCCGCCTCGGCGATGGTCTGGATGGCGTAGGTGATCGCCGCCATGCCCGAGGCCACGGCGAGCCCGGCGATGCCGCCCTCAAGCGCCGCCACCCGCTGCTCCAGCACCGCGCAGGTGGGGTTCATGATCCGCGAGTAGATGTTGCCCTCGACCTTGAGGTCGAAGAGGTCGGCGGCGTGCTGGGCGCTGTCGAAGGAGAAGGAGGTGGTCTGGTGGATGGGCACCGCCACCGAGTGCTGGTCGTCGGGGGCGTAGCCGTGGTGCAGGGCGATGGTTTCGCGTTTCATGGGCTGTCGATGTCCTTGTGGTTGCCGCTGTGGTGAAAGAAGAACTATTTCACCAGATGCTAACCAACTCTGAACGCCACCACTAATATCGTTTAGTCTCTAGGGATATTCCCACGGCGAAAGAAGAACGGATGCTCAAGCGCTACCTGCCGATCCTGGCCTGGCTGCCCCACTACCACCGCCGCCTGCTCGGCGCCGACCTGCTGGCCGGGGTCATCGTCACCGTGATGGTGATCCCTCAGTCCCTGGCCTATGCGCTGCTCGCCGGCCTGCCCGCCGTGGTGGGGCTCTACGCCAGCATCCTGCCGGCGGTGCTCTACGCCCTGCTGGGCACCAGCCGCACCCTGGCGGTGGGGCCGGTGGCGATCATTGCCCTGATGACCGGCGCCGCCCTCTCCGGGGTGGCCACCCCGGGCACGCCGGAGTACCTCCAGGCGGCCCTCGTGCTCTCGCTGCTCTCCGGCCTGATGCTCGCCGCCATGGGCCTGCTGCGCCTGGGCTTCTTCACCAACTTCCTGAGCCACCCGGTGATCGCCGGCTTTCTCTCCGCCTCGGGGCTCCTGATCGCCGCCAGCCAGATCGGGCACCTGCTGGGCCTCGAGGCGAGCGGCTACACCGCCACCACCCTGGTGGCCAACCTGGTCGGCCAGCTGGGGCAGGTGCACTGGCCCACCCTGGCGCTGGGGGGCGGCACCCTGGGCTTTCTGCTCGCCAGCCGCCGCCACGCCAGGGGGCTGCTCCGGCGCCTGGGGCTGGCCGACGCCAGCGCCGCCCTGCTGGCCCGGGCCGCCCCGGTGCTGGCCGTGGCGGTCACCACCGGGCTCAGCTGGCAGCTGGGACTCGCCGAGCGGGGCGTGGCGGTGATCGGCGCGGTGCCGAGCGGGCTACCGCCGCTGACCCTGCCGGGCTTCGACGGCTCGCTCTGGTATGCGCTGCTGATCCCGGCGCTCCTGATCAGCGTGGTGGGCTTCGTGGAGTCGATCTCCATGGCCCAGATGCTGGCGGCGCGGCGGCGCCAGCGCATCTCCCCCAACCAGGAGCTGGTGGGCCTGGGCGGCGCCAACCTGGCCGCCGCCTTCACCGCCGGCATGCCGGTGACCGGCGGGCTGTCGCGCACCGTGGTCAGCGACGAGGCCGGCGCCCAGACCCCCATGGCCGGGCTCTTCACGGCGCTCGGCATCGGCCTGGTGACGCTGGCCTTCACCCCGCTGCTCTACCACCTGCCCATCGCCACCCTGGCGGCCACCATCACCGTGGCCGCCCTGACCCTGGTGGACATTCCCATGATCCGCCAGACCTGGCGCTACTCCCGGGCCGACTTCTCGGCCATGGCGGTGACCATCGTCCTGACCCTGGTGGAGGGGGCCGAGGCCGGCATCATCAGCGGCGTGCTCCTCTCCATTGCCCTCTTCCTCTACCGCACCAGCCGCCCCCACAGCGCCATCGTGGGGCTGATCCCCGACAGCGAGCACTTTCGCAGCGTGACCCGCCACGAGGTGGAGACCCTGAGCCACGTGGCCTTCCTGCGCATCGACGAGAGCCTCTACTTCGCCAACGCCCGCTACCTGGAGGACACCGTCCATGAACTCGTGGCGCGCCGACCGGGGCTCGAGCACGTGGTGCTGATCTGCTCGGCGGTCAACCTGATCGACGCCTCGGCCCTCGAGAGCCTGGACGCCATCAACGCCCGCCTGAAGGAGTCCGGGGTGACCCTGCACCTGGCCGAGGTGAAGGGCCCGGTGATGGACCGGCTCAAGCGCAGCGACTTCCTCGACGACATCACCGGCCGCGTCTTTCTCAGCACCTACGCCGCCTGGCAGGCCCTAGGCAAGCCCCCGGAATAGACGCCGGAGCAGAGACCCCGGGGGCATACATTGCTGTAGGTATCCGCTAGGATAGCCCCATGCCCGACGCTTCACGGACGTCGCCCCCGGGAGAAGGAAACGCCTGACCATGGCCTCGACAGACGCCCCTGCCGGCCGCCTCGAGCTCGATGACGGCCGGCTGCTGATCACCGGCAGCTGGACCCTGACGCACCACGCGGCGCTCAGGGAGCAGCTGCGCCGCCACGCCGCCAGCGACTGGACGACGGCCGACCTCGCCGGCATCGAGGGCCTGGACACCGCCGGCGCGCGCCTGCTGGTGGAGCTGCTGGGTGCCGAACGCCTCGCGGAGGTCGCCGACTGGGCGCCGGACCTACCCGCGTCTCGCCAGGCGCTGCTCGAGACCGTGGCCCGGGTGCTGCGCGAGCCGCTGGCCCCCGAGCCGCCGCACGGCTCGCCGCTCACCGACTGGCTGGTGGCGCTCGGCGAGCGGGTGCTGGCCCTGTGGCGCCAGCAGCGCATGCTGCTCGCCTTTATCGGCCTGACCCTGACCAGCCTCGCCGCCAACCTGCTGCGCCCCTGGCGCTGGCGGGTCACCGCCCTGGTAGCCCATGTCCACCAGACCGGGCTCAACGCCGTGCCCATCGTGGCCCTGCTCACCTTCCTGGTGGGGGCGGTGGTGGCCTTCCTCGGCGCCACCGTGCTGCGCGACTTCGGCGCCACCATCTTCACCGTCAACCTGGTGGCCTTCGCCTTCCTGCGCGAGTTCGGCGTGCTGCTGGCCGCCATCCTGCTGGCCGGGCGCACCGCCAGCGCCTTCACCGCCCAGATCGGCTCCATGAAGGCCAACGAGGAGATCGACGCCATCCGCGCCCTGGGCCTCGACCCGGTGGAGCTCCTGGTGCTGCCGCGGCTGCTGGCCATGATGGTGATCCTGCCGATCCTGACCTTTATCGGCATGCTCTGCGGCATCCTCGGCGGCGCCCTGGTGTGCATCTTCATGCTCGATATCTCGGCCACCCAGTTCCTGCTCATCCTGCAGCGCGACATTCCCCTCAACCACTTCCTGGTGGGGCTGGGCAAGGCGCCGGTGTTCGCCTTCCTGATCGCGGTGATCGGCTGCCTGGAGGGCTTCAAGGTGAGCGGCAGCGCCCAGTCGGTGGGCGAGCACACCACCTCGAGCGTGGTGCAGTCGATCTTCATGGTGATCCTGCTCGACGCCGTGGCCGCGCTCTTCTTTATGGAGATGGGGTGGTGATGGCGAATGCAGGCGTCGAGACCGAGCCGGTCATCCGGGTGCGGGGGCTGGCCAACCGCTTCGGCAGCCACGTGGTCCACGAGGATCTCGACCTGGATATCCGCCGCGGCGAGATCCTCGGCGTGGTGGGCGGCTCCGGCACCGGCAAGTCGGTGCTGCTCAGGAGCATCGTGGGCCTCAAGCGCCCCGACGCGGGCCGGGTGGAGCTGTTCGGCGAGGACCTCTCCGCCCTGCCCGCCCGCCGGCGCTCCGAGATGGAGCGCCGCTTCGGCGTGCTCTTCCAGCGCGGGGCGCTCTTCTCGTCGCTCAACCTCCAGGAGAACGTGGCCCTGCCGCTGATCGAGCATGCCGGTCTCGCCCGGCCGGACGCCGAGGACCTGGCGCGCATGAAGCTGGCCCTGGCGGGGCTTCCTCGCCACGCCGCCCTCAAGATGCCCTCGGAGCTCTCCGGCGGCATGGTCAAGCGCGCCGCCCTGGCCCGGGCCCTGGCCCTGGACCCCGAGGTGCTCTTCCTCGATGAACCCACCGCCGGCCTCGACCCCATCGGCGCCGCCGACTTCGACCGGCTGATCATGACCCTGCGCGACGCCCTGGGGCTCAGCGTCTTCCTGGTCACCCACGACCTGGATACGCTCTATACCGCCTGCGACCGGGTCGCCGTGCTCTCCCAGCGCCGAGTGCTGGTCGCCGACCGCCTGCCGGTGGTGGAGGCCAGCGACGATGCCTGGATAAGAGACTACTTTCACGGCCCCCGGGGGCGGGCGGCCTCCCGGGCCGCCGAGAACGCCGCGCCCGCCGGCGGCCAGGCCACGGACATGGAGACACCCTGATGGAAACCCGCGCCCACCACCTGGTGATCGGCCTCTTTACCGTCGTCGCCGTCGTCGCGGCCCTGGGCTTCGCCCTCTGGCTCGGCAAGTCCGCCACCGACCGCGAGGTGACCTTCTACGAGGTCGGCTTCGAAAGCCCCGTCGGGGGCCTTGCCACCGGCAATGCGGTGCTCTTCAGCGGCATCCGGGTCGGCGACGTGGCCGACCTGCGCCTGGACCCCGACGATCCGCGCCTGGTGCGCGCCCTGATCCGCATCGACGCCGATATTCCGGTGCGCGAGGACACCCGCGCCAGCCTCGCCCTGGCCAACGTGACCGGCAGCATGAACCTCACGCTGCGCGGTGGCAGCCCGGAGCGACCGCGCCTGCAGGGAAGCCGCGATGATCCGCCGCTGATCCTCGCCGAGCCGTCGGCGCTAGGCTCGCTGCTCGCCGACGGCGAGACCCTGATCGGCGGCCTGAATCAGCTGATCACCAGCGCCAACCGCCTGCTCTCCGAGGAGAACACCGACCGGGTCGATGCCATCCTCGCCAACCTGGAGCAGCTCAGCGACGACCTGGCCGCCCGCAGCGGCGAGCTCGGCGCCGTGGTGGAGATCGCCGATCGCCTGAGCGAGGAGGCCAGCGACCTGCTCCAGGCCCTGACCCGGCTGGGCACGAGCGCCGAGACCCTGGTGGACGGCGAGGGGCGCCGTGCCCTGGAGAGCGCCGGCCAGGCCATGGGCAGCCTGGAGGCCATGACCCGGCGGCTGGAGACGCTGCTGGGCAACAACGAAGAGGCGCTGGGCCGCGGCATGCAGGGGCTCGGCGATCTCGGCCCGACCATTCGCGAGCTGCGCAACACCCTGGGCAACCTGGGCCGCATCACCCGCCGCCTGGAGGAGAGCCCCGCCGACTTCCTGCTGGGCCGCGAACCGATCGAGGAGTTCACGCCATGATCCCATACCGTCATCCGGCCCTGCGCGGCCTGCTCCTGCTGGCGCTGGCGTGGGGCCTCGCCGCCTGCACCCTGCTGCCGGAGAGCGAGCCCACCCGCCTCTACCTGCTGCCCACGACGACGCTAGACCCGGCCCAGGGCCCCGCCCTGGCCACGCGCCTGCGGGTGGAGACGCCCCACGCCCCGGCGAGCCTTGCGGGGCCGCGCATCCTGGTGATGCCGGAGCCCCACCGCCTGCAGGCCTATGCCGGCGCCCGCTGGGCCGAGCGCATCCCGCTGCTGCTGCGCGACCGCCTGGTGAAGGGGCTGGGCGACCGCGGTCAGCTGCGCGCCCAGGACGACAACAGCCCCCTGGCCGCGGACGTGGCCCTGGTCGGCGACCTGCGCGCCTTCCACAGCGAGTATGTCGATGGCGTGCCGGAGGTGGTGATCCGCCTGGATGCCGCCCTGGTGGACGAGCGCAGCCGGGAGCTGCTGGGGGAGCGCCGCTTCGTGATCCGCGAGCCGAGCACGGGCACCGCCCTGGAGCCGGTGGTGGAAGCCTTCGGCCGCGCGGCGGACAGGCTGACGATAGCGCTCAGCGACTGGAGCGCCGCCACTCTGGGTGATTAAGGCAGAGCGATCGTAATTGCCACAGCCTCGAGCGAGGCCCGGGATTACCTTAGGCCAGGCGGAGCCTAGGGCAAATAGCGATATTCCGCTATCATGCCGACAAAAGGGCATCAAGGCAGACGACATGGACAGCACCACTCCCCGCCAGAACCTCGGCATCAGCGCCTATCACTGGCTCAAGAAGGACATCACTCGCGGGGTCTTCCGGCCCGGGGAGAAGCTGCTGATGAGCCGGCTCAAGGAGCGCTACGACCTCGGCGTGGGCCCGCTGCGCGAGGCGCTCTCCCAGCTGGTCGCCGAGCGGCTGGTGGTGGCCATCAGCCAGCGCGGCTACCGGGTGGCGCCCATGTCCCTGGCGGAGCTCGAGGACCTCTATGACGCCCGGGCCCAGCTCGAGGGGCTGGTGCTGAAGCTCGCCATCGAGCGCGGCGACGACGCCTGGGAGGCCGAGATCCTGGCCACCGCCCATACCCTTGCCAAGGTGATGGAGGTGAAGAGCCCCGACGACCTGCTCGACGTCTGGGACGCTCGCCACAAGGCCTTTCATACCGCCATCGCCAGCGGCTGCCGCTCCCCCCACCTGCTGCAGGTGCGCGAGAGCCTCTTCGATCAGGTGGAGCGCTACCGCCATCTGTGGCTGCGGGAGACGGTCTTCTCCGAGGCGGCCCTCGAGCGCAAGCGCCAGGAGCACGCGGCCCTGGTGGAGGTGATCCTGGCCAGGGACGTGGAGCGCGCCAGCGAGATGATGCGCGAGCACCTGATGACCCCGGTGCCGATCATCACCGAGGTGATGCAGCGCCAGGGCTAGGCTAGGCTAGTCATGGATAGAGCGATAGAGCGACAGAGCGACAGAGCCTGGATCGCCCGCGCCCCTGCCTCAGCCGGCCAGCTTGAGGCCCACCAGGCCGGCCAAGATCAGCACCAGGCTGAGCAGGCGCAGCGGCGAGGCGCTGTCGCCGTAGATCAGGATGCCCAGCAGCACGGTGCCCACCGCACCGATGCCCACCCAGACCGCATAGGCGGTGCCCACCGGCAGCACCTTCATGGCCTGGGCCAGCAGGTAGAAGCTCGCCACCATGGCGATCACGGTCAGCACGCTCGGAATCGGCCGGGTAAAGCCGGCGGAGGCCTTGAGCCCCAGGGCCCAGGCGACCTCCAGCAGGCCGGCCACGGCCACAAGAATCCACGCCATCTCGATGATGTCCTTTCCAGGCGAGGCCGTCCCCGCTGCGCAGGCGCGCACCGGGTCGTCCCGGGCGCTTGGTTCAATGCTCTGTTCGAGCCGGGCATGCTAGCACCCGGGGCGAGGAGTTCAAGGGGCCGCACCCGCTGTCACCCTGCCGTCATCTCGGGATGGCAGGCTCAACGTAAGGAAGCGTGACAGGATAAAACATCCGTTTTATCCTGAGGAAAACACCCCGCCCGAGGATGGGCCTGTTGGAGACGACGAGATGCCTCACCTGCTGAGATTTTCCCGCGATCTGGAAGCCCGCCTCGAGACCCTGGCCGAGACCACCGGCCTGAGCAAGAGCGAACTGATCACCCGCTGCGTCGAGGGCGGCATCACCGCCCTGGAGACCCAGCTGCTGCCTACCGACAGCCAGGCCCCGACCGAGCGCAGCATCGACCAGGTGCTGCGGGAGAGCGGCCTGGGCGCTTGACGCCTTCGCCCTGAGTCCTCTCTAGCGGGCGAGTGCGGTGTGAAAGCGGCGCAGCTCGCCCAGCGCCTGCTCGCCCGAGCTTGCTACCAGCCACACCTCCTGCCCCGGCAGGCACTGGGCCAGCCGCGAGGCGGAAAGCGGCGTCAGCGCCCCCAGCCGCGGATAGCCGCCGATCGTCTGGCGGTCGTTGAGCAGCGCGATGGGCTGGCCGTCCGGCGGCACCTGCACGGCCCCGAGGCCAATGCCCTCCGAGACCAGCGAAGCGATGCGGCACTGCAGCCGCGGCCCGGTCAGCCTCACCCCCATGCGGTCGGCGCGGTCATCCACCCGCCAGGCCGAGTTGAAGGCCCGATAGAGGCTCTGGCCGGTGAAGTCGCCGATCTGGGCGCCGGGCAGCAGCGCAAGCCTGGCCGGAGCGCGATAGTCGAGGCGCGCCTCGGCGGGGGCCGCCGCCGGCGAGTGCGCCCCGGGAGCGGGCTCCCCCACCGTCAGGCGATCCCCTTCGGCAAGCCGGCTGCCGCGCCCGTCGAAGCCGCCCAGCCCCTCGCGCACCACGCAGGCCACGCTGCCCAGCACCGGCTCGGCGACGAAGCCCCCGGCCACCGCCAGGTAGGCGCGCAGGCCGTTGGCCGGCGCGGCGAAGACCAGCCGCTGCCCCTCCTTGCAGGTGACGCGCTGCCATAGCGGCAGCGGCTCGCCATCCAGGGTGGCGCCCAGGTCGGCGCCGGCCACGGCGAGCGTCAGGTCGCGCTCGGCGACCAGGGCCAGGCCGCCGAAGGTGACCTCCAGCGCCGGCGTGCCCCAGGGGTTGCCCGCCAGGCGGTTGGCCCAGGCCCAGCCGTGGAGATCGGCCGGGCCGCCCTGGGTGACGCCCAGGCGGCGCACACCGAAGCGCCCGGCATCCTGCAGCAGCGCCAAGGGGCCGGCACGCTCGACGCGAAATCCGATAACGGTATATTGATTCATGGCGCCTCCATGGGCGCGATATCGCCCCCCAGGGACTCGAAGGTCGCCCGGTCCACGGGCACGAAGCGCACCCGGTCGCCCACCCGGAGCAGGCTGAAGCCCTCCCGGTCGCGATCGAAGAGCCGCGCCGCGGTGCGCCCCAGCAGGTTCCAGCCCCCCGGCGTCACCGCCGGATAGGCGGCGGTCTGGCGCCCGGCGATGGCCACGCTGTTGACCGGCACCCGCTTCCGGGGCGTGTCGAGCCGCGGCACCTCCAGGCGCTCGTCGAGCAGCCCCATGAAGGCGAAGCCGGGGGCGAAGCCCAGGGCGAAGACCCGGTAGTCGCGGCCGGCGTGGCAGGCGACCACCTCCTCCACGCTCATGCCGGCATGGCGGGCCACTCGGGGAAGGTCCGGCCCCACGCTCGGGTCATACCAGGTGGGCAGCTCGTGGAGCTCGCCGGCCTCGGCCTGGTCGTCCGGGGCCAGCCCGGCCAGCAGGGCCTGCAGGCGGCCGCGGGCCTCCTCGGGGGCGAGCCTGAGCGGGTCGAAGAGCACCAGCAGGGTGGTATAGGAGGGCACCAGGTCCACAAGCGCCTCGCCGAAGGCCGCCTCGCAGTCACGGCTCAGGGCGGTGATCCAGGCCAGGTTCTGCTCGTCGATGCGCTCGAAGAGCCGCACCATCCAGCCGTCCAGGCCGGCGGACTCCAGCCGCGGCAGGCGCGCGCCCTCCCCCCTCATGATCCCGCGCTCCGCTCGCCGAGGGCCTGGCGGATCGCCCTCACCGCGGCGATGGACTCGGGGTTGTCGCCGTGCACGCAGAGGGTGTCGGCGGCAAGCACCAGTTCGCTGCCGTCGCTTGCCGTGAGCGGCCGGCCGCTGGCGATGCGCACCGCCTGGTCGACGATCACCGCCTGGTCGTGGTGCACCGCGCCCATTTCGCGGCGGGAGACCAGGCGCCCCTCGCCGTCGTAGGCGCGGTCGGCGAAGGCCTCGAACCAGAGGGTGACGCCCTCGGCCTCGGCCAGGGCCCGGGCCGCCGAGGTGTCGCGGGTGGCCATGGTCATCAGGGGCAGCGCCGGGTCGAAGGCGAGTATCGCCCGCATCACCGCGGCCATGATCTCGGGGTCCCGGGCCATGTCGTTATAGAGGGCGCCGTGGGGCTTCACATAGCTCACCTGCATGCCCTCGGCCCGGCACATGCCATCGAGCGCTCCGAGCTGGTAGAGCACCAGGTTCTCCACCTCCTCGGCGCTGCAGGCCAGGGAGCGGCGCCCGAAGCCGACCAGATCCGGATAGGCCGGGTGGGCGCCGACGCGCACCCCGTGCTTCCTGGCCAGGCGCACCGTCATGCGGATCACGTCCGGGTCCGAGGCGTGGAAGCCGCAGGCCACGTTGGCCAGATCCACGTGGGGCATCACCTCGTGGTCGAGCCCCATGACCCAGGGGCCGTAGCTCTCCCCCATGTCGGCGTTGAGCAGCAGCGTCTTCATGGCGCCTCCCCGTTGCTGTGAATTCGACGTGAATTTATCAACGTTTTTACGACAACACATCATCTATTAGTCTACATAGCGTTGACCAATCGCCGGCAGCATCTCTAACCTTCATCGCGAACGGCCGCTATGCTGACAGGGATGCCAGACGGGCCAACGGCCCTGCCACAGGCCTCAACTCGACTCGACAACAACTTCCTTCAGCCGAGGATTCACCATGACAACCGGTTTCTCCCGCCTCCCCCATGTCACCCTGGCCGCTGCGCTCGGCGCCGGCCTCGCCACCTTCAGCGTCTCGGCCCAGGCCGCCACCAGCTGGGACATGCCGACCCCCTACGGCGACCGCACCTTTCATACCGTGAACATCCGCGAGTTCGCCGATGACGTTCGCGAACGCACCGATGGGGAGCTGGACATCACCGTCCACTCCAACAACTCCCTGATCGGCCACGCCGAGATCAAGAACTCGGTGCGTCGCGGCATCGTGCCCATCGGCGAGCTGATCATGTCGCGGCTGGCCAACGAGAACGCCATCTACGAGGTCGACTCCGTCCCCTACCTCGCCGCCAGCTACGAGGAGGCCTGGGCGCTGTGGGAGGCCTCTCGCGACATCATCGCCGAGGAGCTGGCCAAGCAGCAGCTGCGCATCCTATTCGCCGTGCCCTGGCCGCCCCAGGGCATCTATACCAACAGCCTGGTGGAAGAGCCGAGCGACCTGCGCAACCTCAGCATGCGCGCCTACAACACCGCCAGCGAGCGCCTCGCCCAGCTGACCGGCGCCGTGCCGACCCAGGTCGAGGTGTCCGACATTCCCACCGCCTTCAGCACCGGCCGCGTTTCGGCCATGGTGACCTCGCCGGCCACCGGCGCCGACACCAAGGCCTGGGACTACCTCTCGCACTTCAACCATGCCCAGCTGTGGCTGCCCAAGAACATGGTCATCGTCAGCGAGCGCGCCTTCTCGCGCCTCGACGAGGCCACCCAGCAGGCCGTGCTCGAGGCCGCCGAGGCCGCCGAAGCGCGCGGCTGGGAGATGAGCCGCCAGGAGACCGACGACGCCCTGGCCGTGCTGGAGGAGAACGGCATTCACGTCAGCACCCCGACTCCCGCGCTGGATGAGCTGCTGCGCGACGTCGGCGCCACCATGACCGAGGAGTGGGCCGAGCGCGCCGGCGCCCAGGGTGCCGCCATCCTCGAGGCCTACGAGGCCCTCCGGGAGTAATCCTGGCCGAGCGCCCCGGCCGATGCCGGGGCGCCACTCGACCACCACGAGACCCCTCCTATGCGCTATCGACTCCGCCCCCTCTATACCCTTGGCGGCTACCTCGCCGCCGCCTCCCTGACCCTTATCTGCGCCCTGATCACCGCCCAGATCGTCGGCCGCCTGATCGACCGCGCCGCCGTGGCCCTGGGCGGCGACCGCATCGGCCTGGCCATTCCCGGGCTCTCGGAGATCTCCGGCTTCCTGCTGGTGGGCGCCAGCTTCCTCGGCCTCGCCTATACCTTCGTGCACGGCGGGCATATCCGCGTGACCCTGCTGATCGGCCGACTCTCCCCGGCCCCCCGCGCCTGGGTCGAGGTGTTCTGCCTCAGCATAGCCCTGGCGCTTTGCCTCTACCTGGCCTGGAACCTCTACTGGCTGCTGGACGACAGCATCACCTTCAACGAGACCTCCTATGGCCTGCTGCGCATTCCGCTGTGGATCCCGCAGAGCGCCATGCTGGCCGGCGTCCTGCTGTTCTGCCTGGCGCTCATCGAGGCCTGGCTGCATACCCTGAGCGTCGCGGTGACCCGCCCCAACACCTTCACCATCAACGACAGCGGCCACGAGTGAGCCCCGGAGACCCCACATGCTCCTGATGATGATCATCCTCTTCGCGGCCCTGCTGATGCTGCTCGGCAGCGGCGTCTGGGTCGCCTTCTCGCTGCTCGGGCTCGGCTGGCTCGGGCTCTCCCAGTTCACCTCCATCCCCACCGGGGATGTCATGGCCTCCAACATCTGGGGCTCCAGCTACAGCTGGGAGCTGACCGCCCTGCCGATGTTCATCTGGATGGGCGAGATCCTCTTTCGCTCGCGGCTGGCCGACGACATGTTCACCGGCCTCTCCCCCTGGATGCAGCGCATCCCCGGGCGCCTGCTGCACACCAACGTGGTGGGCTGCGGCCTGTTCGCCGCGGTCTCGGGCTCCTCGGCGGCCACCTGCGCCACCATGGGCAAGATGACCATCCCCGAACTGACCCGCCGCGGCTATGACGAGCGCCTGGTGATCGGCACCCTGGCGGGCTCCGCCACCCTGGGGCTGCTGATTCCGCCGTCGATCATCCTGATCGTCTTCGCGGTGGCCACCGACCAGTCCATCGCGCGCCTCTTCATGGCCGGGGTCTTCCCGGGCCTGATGCTGATCTCGCTGTTCGCGCTCTACCTGATGGTCTGGGCCTGGCGCTATCCGGACCGCGTGCCCGCGGCCGACGCGCGCCTGCCCCTGGGCGAGAAGCTGCGCCGCGCCCGCCGGCTGCTGCCCATGCTGGCCCTGATCGTGGGCGTGATCGGGTCGATCTATACCGGCCTGGCCTCCCCCACCGAGGCCGCCGCCGTCGGCGTGGTGCTGTCGCTGATCCTCGCCAGGGTGCAGGGCAACATGGACCTGGCCGTGTTCCGCGACGCCGTGCTGGGCGCCGTGCGCACCTCCACCATGATCGCCTTCATCCTGGCCGGCGCCGCCTTCCTCACCGCCGCCATGGGCTTTACCGGCCTGCCCCGGGAGCTGGCCGCCTGGATCGGCACCATGGAGCTCTCCCCCTGGATGCTGCTGGCCGCCCTGACGGTGTTCTTCATCATCCTGGGCTGCTTCCTGGACGGCATCTCGGTGGTGGTGCTGACCACCTCCATCATGCTGCCCATGGTGGAAGCGGCGGGCATCGACCTGATATGGTTCGGCATCTATCTGGTGATCGTGGTGGAGATGTCGCAGATCACGCCCCCGGTCGGCTTCAACCTCTTCGTGCTGCAGGGGATGACGGGCAAGGACCTCTTGAGCATCGCCTGGGCGGCCATGCCCTTCTTCTTCCTGATGATGCTGGGCGTGGTGCTGATCTCCATCTTCCCGGAAATCGTCACCTTCCTGCCCGAAGCCATGAGTGGACGCCGATGACCGATACACCCGCTCGCGACAGGGGCCGCTCACGCGGCCCCATCGTCTCCTCCGAGCACCTCTCCCACCGCGCCATGGAGCAGTCCGAGTTCGAGTTCGGCCTGATCATCGCCTCCAACGCCTTCAACCGCTGGATGGTGCGCTGCATGACGGCCACCGGCTACCCGGAGCTCGGCCCCCTGGACGTGCTGGTGGTGCACAGCGTCAACCACCGCAAGCGCGCCAAGCGGCTCGCCGATATCTGCCTGGTGCTCAACGTGGAGGACTCCCATACCGTGACCTATGCGCTGAAGAAGCTCGCCAAGCTGGAGCTGGTGGCCAGCGAGAAGCACGGCAAGGAGACCTTCTTTCGCACCACGGAGAAGGGGCGCGAGGCCTGCCAGCGCTACGCCGAGATCCGCGAGGACTGCCTGGTGGAGTCGCTCTCCTCCCTGGGCATCGAGGGGGAGGAGATGAGCCGCCTGGCCGGCATGCTGCGCGCCATGTCCGGGCTCTACGACCAGGCCGCTCGCTCCGCCGCCTCGCTCTAGGGGCGCTGGGGACCGGGGGGCGGCGAGGGGTAGAGCCGCCGGGCGCGCCAGCGGCTGATGGCAAACAGCAGCATGCTGACGGCGACCGAGGCGACAAGCGACAGCACGAAGACCGCTCCCCAGGGCAGCCGCCCCACCGTCAGATAGCTCACGCTGCAGAAGGCGATCAGGCTCAGCATGCCGCGCTGGGTCATGCTCACCGTCATCCTCGCCACCTCGGCCCCGTAGCGCTCGTGCAGGGTCCAGGCGATGGTGAGGATCCCCGCCGGGAAGCCCAGCAGGATACCGGAGAGCAGCGGCCCGGCCTGGGCCCCAAGGGTCGTGGCCAGGCTGACCAGGAGCCCCGCCAGCAGCCCCCGCAGCACCAGGTCGAGCCAGCCGGCCCGGGCCAGCACCACCGGCTGGTCCAGGTGCAGGGCGCGGTTGACCCGCTCGGCCCCACCCAGCGCCACCAGGTAGGCCAGCACCGCCACCCCGAGCCCGCCGGGAATGCCGCTGAAGAGCAGCGCCGCCGGCACCCAGCAGAGGATCGAAAGCCCGAGGCTGCGCAGCGCCGAGAGTCGCCCCGCCACCAGCACGAAGCAGACGGTGAAGAGCAGCGTCGCCACCAGGGCATGGAGGGTGGCCAGCACCGCATCGCGCACGAAGGGAGGCGCCTGCTCCTGGAGCATGAAGAAGTAGCCAGGGCCCAGGATCACCGGCATGCCGGCGAGGATCCCGCCGAGGCGGGGACCCAGCCGCCCCACCGCCAGGGCCACGCCGACCACAATGGCGGCGGTGGCCACCAGCTTGAGCAGCAGTACCTCGATCATATTGCGGCGGACTCTCCGTCTTAGTCGCTTATGCTGGCCGACGCGAACACGGCCCGGAAAGCGCCTTTCCGGGCCGTGCACTCGGCCTGAACACCTTATCGTATTGGCGTATGCCCCGACAGCGCTGCCCACTCCCGCGGGTTGCGGGGATAGAAGCGCTCCGGCTGGCGTTCCACGTGGGGGAAGAAGCGGGTGTCCTTGTAGGGCATCTTCATGAAGCCGGAGACGCCGAGCCCCTCGATGAGCCCCACGGCGTCGAGGATCTCCTCCAGCCGCAGGCGAAACTCCGCCTCCCGTGAGGGGTCCAGCAGTCGGTAGTAGCTGTGGATCTTGAGGTGCGTCGGCAGCGCCTCGAAGATGATCATGCCGGTGTGGTGGATGGCGTTGAGCGCCTCCAGGGCAACGATGATCTGCTCGGGCAGGATCAGGAACTCCTCGGGGTCGGGGCCATCCTCGAAGTAGCTGTGCAGCCGGGTATGGTCCTCGAGCTCCGGCACCGCGCTTACCTCGTAGGCCAGCCGCATGCCGGGGGCGATGCAAAAGGGCTCCTCCTGGCGCTCACGCTCCAGGTGCAGGGTATCTCGGGCGTTGAACAGGCAGCTCTTGAAGATGCCCTGGCGGTAGATGGCCCGGGCCAGGTGCACCATATTGTTGACCGCGGCGATAAAGGCCGGCTTCAGCTCGGGGTCATGGAGGTTCAGGGAGGTGTCGATATAGACGCCGTCGGCCTCCCAGCGCACCGCCAGGCCGCCCACCACCGGGTAGCGCCCCAGCCGGCTCACCGCGGCGAGAAAGGCCTTCTCGGTCTCGCCCATGCCCTGCATGAAGTTCTTGTAGTAGCGGTCGAGCTGGACGTCGTTGACGTCGCTGAGGGTCTCCGGCGCCCCCTCCTCGCGCAGGAAGGCCTTGCGGGAGCTGTAGACCACGGTGTCGATCTCCCGCTCGGCGGGGCGCAGCCAGACCGGCACCAGGGCCTGGGGCGCTGGCTCCGGCAGGTCGATCATCACGGTGCGGGCGAGCCTCGGCATCTCGCGGATAAAGTGATCGCCGGCCCGGTGGCGCTGGCGCGGGTCGGGGTCGAGCATGCCGTCGAGCATGCGGGCGAACTCCACCGGCAGTCCCAGGGAGGTGGCGGGGATGGCACGGTGGCCGAAGCGGCAGGACTGGGCCGAGGCGAGCGCATAGAGGGTGCCGGCGGCGCCCTGCTCGTCGAAGCGCGGCGAGGAGAGCGCGCCGTTCAGCTGCTCCTCGCCGATGAAATAGACGTCGCCCAGGCGGGCGTTGGTCTGCTGCAGGTTGTCGGACATCAGCTCCATGACGTTGGCCGCCACGAACTGCTGGTTGGCGTCGAGCTGGGCGAACACCGAGGAGCCCCAGTCGATCAGGGCGATGTTCTCGGTGGCGGCGTCGAACACCAGGTTGGAGGGCTTGATGTCGCCATGCACGATGGGCCGGCCGGCCGGGCCGCTCTCCCGGCGCAGGGCGCGCAGGATATCGGCCAGCTGGCCGGCGATATGCACCACCAGCCGCGGCGAGAGGCGCCCCTCCCGCAGCGACACCTCCTCCAGGTTGAGGCCCGGCGCCCGCTGCATGACGAGGATCGCCTGGTGGCGCACCCGCTGGTAGGCGATCAGCTTCGGCACCCGGGGGTGGTCCACCTGCTCCAGCATGAAGGCCTCCTCCTCCAGGCGGTCCTGGAGGTGCTGGGGCAGGGTGACCCGGGTGAACTTGAAGACGTACTGATCGCCCAGCGCCGTGAGCCCGGCGAAGACGAAGCCGTAGGCGCCCTTGCCGATCAGGGTGATCTCCCGGTAGCCCAGCTGCTCGAGCTGCTCCTGGCAGAGCGCCACCCACGCCTTGAGCTTGCGGGCGTCGTCGTGGCTGAGCAGGTAGATCGACTGCTCTTCCGGGATATAGAACTGCTGCAGGGGCGCCTGGGTCATTGCCGTCAGCTCAAGTGAAGCAACATGGTCTCCGGGTCCTCCAGATAGCCCTTCCAGGCGTTGCAGAAGCGCGCGATGGTGCCGCCGTCGATAATGCGGTGGTCGCCGGCCCAGGTGACGGTCATGATCGCCCGCTTGACCACGCGGTCCTCGGCATCGAAGCGCGGCAGCCACTGGGTCTTGCCGATGGCGACGATGGCCACCTCAGGGGCGTTGATGATGGGGGCCGCATAGGTGCCCCCGAGCGCCCCGATATTGGAGATGCTGATGGTGCCACCCTTGAGGTCCTCCTGGCTCACCCTGCCGGCCCGGGCCGCCTCGGTCAGCCGCGCCACCTCGCCGGCGATGCCCAGCAGGGAGAGACGCTCCACCCCCTTTACGTTGGGCACCAGAAGGCCGGCGCGGCTGTCCACCGCCATGCCGACGTTGACCCCGCCCAGGTAGTGGATCTCGCTTTCGTCGTCGCTGAGCCGGGCGTTGAGGATCGGCGCCTCGCGCACCGCGAGCGCCATCGCCTTCATGAAGAAGGGCATCAGGGTCAGGCGCACGCCCTCCCCCTCGGCCAGGGGCTTCAACCGCTCGCGCAGCGCCAGGAGCTCGGTGACGTCGATCTCCTCCCCGTACTGGAAGTGGGGAATGGTGCTGGCCGATTCCACCATGCGTTTCGCCATCACCGCCCGCACGCCGCGCAGGGGCTCCACGCGAACCGCTTCGCCAGCGGCGGCGGCGGACGGCGCCGGGACGCTCTCGGCGGGGCCGGCGGCTTCGCCCTCCTCCAGATAGCGCAGCACATCCTCCTTGAGTACCCGCCCCTGGGGGCCGGAGCCCGGCACCGCCTCGAGTTCGAGGCCGTGCTCGCGCAGCAGGCGACGCACCGCCGGCGCCGCCGGAATGCGCCCGTAGGGGCCGCGACCCGGCGCGGCGCCCTCCTCTTCCAGGGCCTGTGCCCGGGTCGACGGCGCCTCGGCCGCGGCCGCCGGGCTCTCTTTGGCCGGGCTTTCTTTGGCTGGGCTATCGCCGGTCAGGCTCTCGCTGGTCGGGGTTTCTTTGACCGGGCCCTCTTTGGCCGGGACCTCGGGCGCCTGCGCCGCCGCCTCATCGGCCGCCTCGCCCTCGGCCAGATAGCCGAACAGCGGCGCATGCACCTTGGCGATCTCGCCCTTCTGCACATAGAGCCGGGTCACCCGGCCCGCCTCGGGGGCGGTGATCTCCACCAGCGCCTTGTCGGTCATCACCTCGACCACCGGCTGGTCCTCCTCGATCACGTCGCCCTCGGCCACGTGCCACTCCACTACCTCGCACTCCACGATACCTTCGCCGATATCGGGCAGCATGAAATCGCTCATCGCTCTCTCTCCCTCAGAAGGCCACGGAGGCCTTGATCGCTTCGAAGATCTTCAGGTGGTCCGGCAGGTACTCCTTCTCCAGCGTGAGCGGAAAGGGGGTATCCAGGCCGGTCACCCGGGCGATGGGCGCTTCCAGGTAGAGGAAGCAGCGTTCCTGAATCGTGGCGGCGATCTCGCCGGCGAAGCCGCCGGTCAGCGGCGCCTCGTGGGTGACCACCAGGCGGCCGGTCTTGAGCACCGACTCCACCACGCTGTCCTCGTCCCAGGGCAGGATGGAGCGCAGGTCGATCACCTCGCAGGAGATGCCCTCCTTCTCGGCCAGCTCCACGGCGCGCTCGATCACCTCCATCTGGGCGCCCCAGCCGAGCAGGGTGACGTCGGTGCCCTCCCGGGTCACCTCCGCCTCGCCGATGGGCAGCTGGTAATCCTCTTCGGGCACCTCCCCGGTGGAGGCGCGGTAGAGGCGCTTGGGCTCGAAGAAGAGCACCGGGTCGGGGTCGCGGATGGCCGAGAGCAGCAGCCCCTTGGCCTGGTAGGGGTTGCGCGGTACCACCACCTTGAGGCCGGGGGTATGGGCGAAGTAGGCCTCCGGCGACTGGGAGTGATAGTGCCCCCCGGAGATGCCGCCGCCGTAGGGGGCGCGGATGGTCAGACCGCCGACGTTGAACAGATCCCCGGAGCGGTAGCGGAACTTGGCGGTCTCGTTGACGATCTGGTCGAAGGCCGGAAAGATGTAGTCGGCGAACTGGATCTCCGCCACCGGCACCGAGCCCTGGGCGGCCAGGCCGTTGGCGAAGCCGATGATGCCCTGCTCCACCAGCGGCGTATTGAAGCAGCGCGCACGGCCGTACTTCTCCTGGAGGTGGCTGGTGGCGCGAAAGACGCCGCCGAAGAAGCCCACGTCCTCGCCGAAGCAGATGACCTTCTCGTCCTCGGCCATGGCGATATCCAGGGCGTTGTTGATCGCCTGCAGCATGTTCATGTTGGCCATCTCACTCCCCTCCCTGGTTGACCGGGTCGCTGACTGAATCGTCGCCCGCATCGCCGTCGGCCTCGCGGGCCTTGACGTCCGGGTCCAGGGAGCGTGCGCCCCTGGGATAGGCCTCCGGATAGAGGCGGATATGGGTCTTGAGGCGGTCGAGCTGGCGCTGCAGGGCCGGGGTCACATCGGCGTAGACGTCGGTGACCAGGCTATCGAGGGGCGGCGGCGGGCGCTTCTCGGCGCGCTTCATGGTCTCCAGCACCTCCCGGCGCAGGGTCTCCTGGAGCGCCTTCTCCTCGTCGTCATCCCACCAGTCGCGGGCGACCAGCCAGTGCTTCAGGCGCTGGAGGGGGTCCTTGTCGCGCCACGCCTCCTCCTCCTTCTTGGAGCGGTAGCCGGAGGGGTCATCGGAGGAGGAGTGAGCGGCCAGGCGGTAGGTCATCGCCTCGATCAGCACCGGCTTGTTCTGCTCCACGGCGATGCGCCGCGCCTCCCGGGTCGCGGCGAGCACCGCCAGCACGTCGTTGCCGTCGACCCGGAGCACATGCATGCGGTAGCCGAAGGCCCGAGGCGCCACGCCGTCGGCGGCGAACTGCTCGATGGAGGGGGTGGAGATGGCGTAGCCGTTGTTGCGGCAGAAGAAGATCACCGGCACCTCGTGCACGGCGGCCATGTTGAGCGCAGCGTGGAAGTCCCCCTCGGAGGCGGCCCCCTCGCCGAAGAAGACGATGGTGCAGTGGCCGTCACCGGCCAGCTTCTGGCCGTAGGCGTAGCCGGTGGCTTGGGGGATCTGGGTGGCCAGGGGGGAGGAGATGGTCATGTAGTGGAGCTTGCGCGACCCGTAGTGGATCGGCATCTGGCGCCCCTTGCCGTAGTCGAGCTCGTTGCCGAACAGCTGGTTCATGAACTCGTCGTAGCTGAAGCCGCGGTAGACCAGGGCCCCCTGCTCGCGGTACTGGGCCATGATCATGTCGGCATCGTCCAGGGCCGCCGCGGCGCCGATCACCGCGGCCTCCTCGCCGGTGCACTGCATATAGAAGGAGAGCCGTCCCTGACGCTGGGCCGCCATCATGCGCTCGTCCATCACTCGGGTCGCCACCATGGCGCGGTAGATCCTGAGCGCCTGGTCGCGCGTCAGGGCCGGCGCCTCGGCGCCCTCATGGAGGGTGCCGTCCTGGCGGAGCAGCCGGAAGGTGGGAATGGAGAACTCGTCGCCGCTGAGAAACCGCGGCGCATAAATGTCTTGTGTTGTTGTCATCTCGGTTTCCTCTACCCCTTTTGGGGGCAGTGTTGTCGCTTGTCTCGCCCTTTGCCAGCGGGATTGCCGCCGGCGGGTCAACGCAACCCAGGATGACGTTAACGTAAAATGCAGATCTGTGCACCCATCACGCCACGCTGGCGCTTCAGGGCAGTCGATTTCACTAGCGAGAACCGTCGGCGCCCCTCGGGGTCAATGTCTACGGGCCCGGCGTCGGGTCGTCCAAGGGAGCCTCCATGATGCGTCATCTGCTAACCGGCCTGCTGACCGCCGGCCTCGTCCTGCTCGCCTCACCGGCCACAGCCGTGTCCACGGCGGCCGTATCCACGGCGGCCTCGTCGGGCACCGCTTCTGCCAATGGCGAGGCGGGGCTGCTGGATCACGAGCTCAGGCGCCTGCACTCGAGCGAGGTGGTCGATCTGCAGGAGCGGCTGGGCGGCGCTCCCCTGCTGCTGGTCAACACCGCCAGCCGCTGCGGCTTTACCGGCCAGTTCGAGGGGCTCGAGGCGCTGCACCAGCGCTATCACACACGCGGCCTCAGGGTCGCCGGCTTCTCGTCCAACGACTTCAACCAGGAGATCGACGAGGAGGGCGCCGCCGAGGTCTGCTTCGTCAACTTCGGGGTGACCTTCGACATGTTCGCGCCCATTGCGGTGCGCGGGCCCGAGGCCCATCCGCTGTTCGCCGAGCTGGCGCGGCAGAGCGAGGCGCCGCGCTGGAACTTCACCAAGTACCTGGTGAATGCCGACGGCGAGGTGGTGGCCCATTTCGGCTCCAGCGTGCGCCCCGACTCACGCCAGATGCGCCGCGCCATCGAGGCGCTGCTCGCCGATCACTGAGCGCCGGGGGCGACGAGCAGCTAGTCATAGCGCAGCCCCCTTAAAAGCCCAGCTTCTTCCACCAAGCCTCTATACTTAACTTTTTCACCTCGCTCGACCCTCTTGATATACTCAGCCACCGCGGCTTCCTCCAACAGCATCTCCCTGACAAGCGCTATCATCTCTTTCAATTGATAAACCAGAAATACTCCATAGGTCCAGCAATCCTCGATGCCGTTAGACGCACTGCTCCCCATACAAAATGGCCTCACCCCAGACAGCAAGCGCTGCTGGTCCAAACGAGCCTGAAGCCTTTTTGGTACTTGTATAAGACCAAGATCAAGCCCCCCGCTGGAAGCGTCCAGAAGATTGCCTGACGCAGGATTTAACATGAAGCATATTCGACGCAAAGCCTGCCACGCAGAAAAATGCAGTGCATCAATCAACTTCGACGACGCCAAAGAAAGCTCTGGTCTTAGGAATGACGCCTGACTGACAACACCCTGCCCACCATTGACAAACAAGGGGTTGGCAGAAGGGCAAGAAAAACAGTCAATGAGAGCCTCATCAAACCCCCTCCTTGCCAGCCATAGAGCCTGTATCATCTCCGGTATACCACGAAAAGATACAGAGAGCTGCTTGCCAGTAGACTTTTTCGATAATGAAACATCATCAAAAAACCTGCTATTTTCAGGACAACAAACATCCAGAAACAGCTTAAGCCTGCTCACCCACTCCGCACCAACCTCAACAACCGAAAGACTTCTGGCGATAGTATGCAACAATTCGCCCAGGGAAGTAGCCAGCTCCTGCCTGACTGACAAGGCATAGCCAGCATGGACATAACTTCCGTTAATAACGGCAATCATGTCACCCACCTCAAACTCACAGCCTTCGGAGTGGCGAAGGAAGTGAGCAAGATGCGCACCCGGTATTACATCACCGCTCGAGTATGAATCCAGGCGTGGTATTCTCGCAGAGAAAACACTCCGACGATCCCAAGCGGCACACAGACCGTCAAAAACACTTAGCGAGACACCGGACCCCCCTAGAGAAAAACTGTGCAACTTGGAAAAAACCAGATATCCAACCTCCCTTTCCGAAAACCATGGACCACGCCCAATGCAATGGCTATCTAGAACGGAATCATTAAAACCCTGAAGCTCCGGACCAGAAAAAGACACATCATCCCGATGACCTGTGAGCGTATTAAACCCATACACACAACCAAAACTGGAAAGATTAGACAGTATGGCCTTACGCTCTGCCGCGACGACGTTCCTTCCGTGCCTGACAACAAACTCTGGAAGCGACCTTTCTTCACAGCACGAAACCAAACTATCTAGATCAACTCTTCTGTTTTCTAACATAAAACACCCCAAAAACAATGGAAATCAACACCAGCACCGAAACAAATATATCTGGCTCTATGCTCCGCATCAGCTCAAGAACGCTCCAAGGCCGCCCCTGAAGATATTCAACATTGGTGAAAGTATATAAACTCAAGCTTACATCGACGAGGGTGACAGCACCGATAAAAGCCAGCAACGCCTCCATGACAGAGCTGTAGCGACGAACCTTTCTTGTGTGTAGCTCCTGAAGCCTGGCGCCTATCAAGTCTAAACGCTTTCGCACCAGCCCCCTGAGCTCGTCATGATGCCATGCCAGAAAAACTTTTCCACACAGTTCGCGACGCTTCCCCTGCAAACCATTCTTTACACTGATTTCTTCGATATCAAAAAGCTCTGCCTGCCTCTTCATGACTGAAATCTTCTTGTAATTTCTGTCAAAATACTCTTCTAAAGCATTCACCTCATCAAGGTTCATGTTCAGCACCGTCAGTGCAGAATTGAAGTACTGACAGATTACCATGGAGCGAGAAACATCATCTACAGAGAAGCGCCCCCCTATCAAGTTGTTTCCAGAATTGATAGACAAACCACCCGAATAGCTGCCATCAACCCAGGCATTATAAAAATCACAACTCTCACCTTGGTCCTGCAAACATATTGTTCGGCCGACCCACATCAAACGACCACAACGAATATCCCGAAATTTCAGGACGTCTGAAAAAGCAACAAACTGACTCCGAGAGTAAATAAACCCATCCTTACCTTGACGGGCCAGGACTCGATCAACAAACCTGTCGAAAACACCATTGAACATGGACACCAAACAACCACAAAGCCTCGTTGTAAAGCTATCCAAAAGCCGAGCGTCACCCGAGTCAAATTCTCTCCATTCCTTGCACGGCAACGCAAAAAACTCTAGAATACCTATAGTGTTATCGTAGAGACCAATCCTGCAATCGATGGAGCTAACATCAAGCCATGAGGAAACTTCGTCAGCCAGCTCCTCAGGCAAGCGACCAAGCACCTCAAGAAAGTCTAAAGTGATGGACACCACTGGATTGAAGCTGCTTTGTGAGCTGTCGTCCTCCAAGGTGACATAAAGCGGTTCCGAAGCCTTCCCCCCCGAAGAGAAAACCTCATATCTCATTGCAGGATCATATACTTCCAGCTCATCCACAACCTTACTCAGAACGTCATGAAACCTGTCCCTACATAAGAAAACACGCCCCTTGTTTAGGGAGAAAAAAGTCCTGAAAGGCGCACAAAGATAGATAGGTCGCATACTCAACCTTTTATAAAAACGAGTTTCTCAAGCCATATCGGAGAATATGACGACACATGGCATACCATGCGATAAAAACGCAGGGCTCTCTTGTGACCCTGAGCTCAAGCTACAAATCGCTGGCAATGTTGCCAGTTTCAGGATAGGGGTGGCCGCGGCCAGGGTGGAGAGAGTGAGAAGCACGCGTCGCATGGTGGTTACCGCCTGAAGCCGATGGATGTACCCTGCAGTATAAGGATTGTATAAAACATCTGCAGACTCGACGGCCAACGCCAAGGACGCCGCCATGCCCACCGCCCCCCTCCCCCTGCTCGACCGCTGCCACCACCCCCTGGTGCGGGACCTGGCCTGGCTGCTGCTGGCCCCGGACCTGGTGGCGATGCCCTGGCCCGGTCGCCCCTCGCGAGAAGCGCTGGGCCTGGGGGACGACGATCTCCTCGCCGCCTGGCTCGACGACCTGGAGGCGTGGCCCGAGGCCCTGGAGGAGCGGGTCGGCGACACCCTCCAGGGGCGCATGGGGCTCTACCACGAGCGGCTCTGGCAGTTTCTGCTCGCGGCGGCCCCCGGCACCGAGCTGCTCGCCCACAACCTGCGCATCCTGCGCGGCAAGCAGACCCTGGGCGAGCTCGACCTGCTCTACCGCCATCCAGGGCAGTCTGACGTGACCCACCTGGAGGTGGCGATCAAGTACTACCTGGGGCTGACCGAGGGGCCGGGCGAGCCCGACGACCAGGCCCGCTGGATAGGCCCCGGCGGCGCCGACAGCCTGGCCGGCAAGCGGGAGCACCTGCACCGCCACCAGCTGCGCCTCACCGAACTGCCGGAGACCCGAGACGCCCTGCAGGCGCTGCTGGGGCGCTGCGCCGCCGGCGCCGACGGGGCACTCCTTGTGACGCGGCGCCTGGCCATGCCCGGGGTGCTCTTCTACCCCTGGCACGCTCGCCTGCCGCCGCCCCGGGAGGCCCACCCGGCCCACCTGCGCGGGCACTGGCTCCACTGGCAAGCGTGGCGGCGCTACCGCCACGGCCTGGGCACGAATACCCGCGGCGCCCGGCTCGCCAAGCCCCACTGGCTGGCCCTGCCCCGCCCCGAACGGCTGCTGCCCCTCGGCGAGCTCGAGGCGCAGCTCGCCGAGCACTTTCGGGAGCCCGCCTCGCCGGTGCAGCTCGCCCTCTGGCACGCCGAGATGGGCTGGCGACGCCTCTTCGTGGTGGCCGACGACTGGCCGCGCCAGGTTCCGCTGCCGCCCAGGGCGGCGCCTGGCGCCGCCGATCCTGATCACAGCCCATGAACGCTTGTCGCGCTCCAGCTGGGCGAGCAGATCTAGTTACCGGGGCTGCTGGTGAAGCAGCAGCTCCACGCGCCGGTTGGCGGCGCGGCCCTCCGCTGTTGCATTGCTCTCCAGGGGGCGGGTATCGGCATAGCCGATGGCTCTCAGGCGAGCCTCCTCCACTCCGGCATTGGCCAGATAGCGCAGCACCGAAATGGCCCGCGCGGTGGCCAGCTCCCAGTTTGACGGAAAGCGTACCGTGGCGATCGGAAGGCTGTCGGTATGCCCCTCGACCGACACCTCTCCATCAAACTCCTCGATCAGCTCCACCAGGCGGCTCAGCACGCGATCTGCCCCTGAGATCAGATCGGCCTGGCCGCTGGCGAAGAGCAGGTTATCATCGATGCGCAGCGTAATGCCCTGGGCGCCCTCATCCACGCTGACGCCCTCTATCTCGAGCCCCTGAAAGCGCGGCTGCAGCCCATCATGCCGCGGCTGGATGCCGGTCGCCGTGGGGCCAAGCCCCCCCGCCACGGCAATCGCCGACGACTGCGCCAGCGGCGAGATCTGCCGAGCGGCCTCACCGCCGTGCTGACTGCCGGTCACCGCCAGGCCGTTGCCCGCCATGGAGAGCAGCAGCACGAACAGGGTAATCAGCAGCGTCAGGACATCCAGGTAGCTGACCAGCCAGGACTCGCCGTCACCCTCCCCCGCGCTGCCGGGAGCCAGCACCTCCCTGACGTTGCGGTCAAGCATTCTGGGACGCCTCGGCGCCGCGAGGGCGGGGCTTGCTGGGCTCACGAATCTCATCGTGGTAGTTGGCCACGAAGGAGTTGAGGGTCTCCTCGATGAAAGAGGGAAGGCGACGCTTGGTGATCAAGGAGATGCCCTCGAGCACCATGTTCATGGCGATCAGACGCTCTTCGGTTCGCCGCTCGAGCTTCACGGCAATCGGCTTGAACACCAGGTTGGCCAGAAGAATGCCGTAGAAGGTGGTCAACAGCGCCACCGCCATTCGCGGCCCAATCACGTAGAGATCGCCGGCCTCCATGACCTCGAGCATATTGACCAGTCCGACCAGGGTGCCAATCATCCCGAAGGCGGGTGCATAGGTGGCCATGGTGCGGAAGATCTGGGCCTCTGCCTGCTCGCGGGCCTTGAGCCTGGCAATGCGCCAGCTGAGCAGATCGTAGATCTCGTCCTGCTTGGTGTTGGCGATGACCAGCTGGATGCCCGTGCGCAGGAAGGGATTGCGGGTATGCTCCAGCGCCTCCTCTACCGCACGCACATCGCCCTTGAACCAGAGGCGCGACATGTCCACCAGCTCCTTGATGTCATCGCGGGTATAGGCGTTCTCGCGCCGAAACACGATGCCCACCAACCGCACCACCCGCACCACCTCCTTGAGGGGATAGCTGATGAAGGTCGCCGCCATGGTCCCGGCCAGCACGATCGCCAACCCCGGGAGGTTGAGAAAGCTCTGCGGAGACTCTGCCGTGAAGAACAGGACGCTGGCCAGCAGCACACAGCTGGCAAAGATACCGATAAGCGTCGATGGATTCATGCACGGCTCCTTGCCAGTCGATGGGAAGCGAACGGGAGTACAGTAGAGCGATGAAGTTGATATCGGCAGGGGTGCCCGCTTCTTTAGCAGGCCTTGCCTTCGGCGTGGCCATCAGCCCCTGTCACGGAGCTGGGCGCGCAGGCGACTCACCGCCTGGCTGTGCAGCTGGCACACCCTGGACTCGCTCACCCCCAGCACCGCCCCGATCTCCTTGAGGTTCAATTCCTCCTGATAATAGAGCGCCATCAGCAGCTTCTCCCGCTCGGGAAGGGCGGCAATGGCCGACACCAGCCGCTCACGCTGCTGGTGATCCACCAGCTCGGCAAAGGGGGTGCTGCGCTGGGGATTATCGAACTCCCGCTCGTGCCCTTCTGCCACCAGCTCCTCGAAGGGCAGCAGCTGACCGCTGTTGGTATCGCTCAGCAGCTGACGATAGTCGGCGAGATCCATCGACAGCTCGGCGGCGATCTCGTGCTCCTCGGGCGCCCTTCCCAGGCCCTGCTCCAGGCGCCTCACCGCTTCGTCCACCGCCCGGGCATTTCGCCTGACGCTGCGCGGCAGCCAGTCCCGGCTGCGCAGCTCATCCAGCATGGCGCCGCGAATACGCTGGCTGGCAAAGGTCGCGAAGCTGGCCCCCTGCCCCGCATCGAAGCGGCCAAGCGCCTCCAGCAGCCCGACGGTGCCCGCCTGAACCAGGTCGTCGAGCTCGATGCTCGCCGGCAACCGCACCTGAAGGGCCAGCGCCTGGCGCCTCACCAGGGAGAGGTACTGGGTCAGCAGCTCGTTCTGATCGATCTTTCCCTTGGCCGTGTACATCCTGTTCGCCTGCCTTACCGGTAGTTGACGATGACCTGCAGGTCACTGACCTGCACCGCCCTGCGCTGCCCCGGAGCCAGCGCAAAGCGAAAATGCAGCGGCGTTGCCGCAGGCACCCCGCTCAGCGCCTGAGTGATGCCGGAGCGGGAATCAAGCGGTACGCAGCCATCCTGATGACAGAGCCAGGCGACCACCGCCTGTCCGGCCGGCACGCCGAAGCGCCAGCGCACCTCATGCATGACCCCCGCGGTGACGCCAGGCGGCGGCCGCATGGGCGTCGACTCCATGCCCCGGTCAACCATGACCGCCCTCACCGGGCCCGCCTGGCCTGTCCAGCTGCCCGCCGCCGATAGCCCCGGGGGCACCAGCAGCATGATCGCGAGCAGAACAAGCCTCGCCAACCCGGCCCTCATGCCAGCACCACGAGCTCGACGCCCAGGTAACAGCCCCGGGGGCACCAGCAGCATGATCACGAGCAGAGAAAGCCTCGCTAACCCGGTACTCATGCCAGCACCACGAGCTCGACGCCCAGGTAGCGGGCGGCAGCCTGTTGGAGGTTCTCCAGCAGGCCGCGGCGGCCGAGGCCTGGCGGGTGCATCAGCAGCAGCTGGCTGGGGCCGTCTACCTCCGACATTGCCAGCAGCAGCCGCCAGGCACGGCGGAAGCCCTCCGCATCGGCCTCTACCCAGAGCACCCAGCGAGGCTGTTGAGACGCCAGCAGCGGCAGATGAGCGCTGTCGGCGCTCACCGGCACCAGCCGCCAGCGCCGCGGATCACCCACCCAGCGCCGCCCCTGCGCCTGCCAGTAGGCCAGCAGCTCTCGCACACGCTCCAGCTGAGAGGCGGGAAGGCCCACCACCATCAGGGTGGTCGCCGTGCCCTCGGTGATCACGGGTGACGCCGCTGCGGGCGTCGATGCCTGCCGCCCAGGTACTGGCTGGCCCGAGGCCTGTTTCGCCAGGGCCAGCAGCGCCTCGGCCACATGGGTCGGACAGCCAAGGGCCGCCCCTTCCTGCTGCTGCGAGGCCCACTCTCGAAGTCCTGACGCCTGATCCATGGTCATCTCAGTAGAGCCCCTCACGCCCAACGGAGCCGAGTTCGCGTAGGGCCTCCCGGGCGAGGCCCAGCTGCAAGAGCGCTTCCAGCAGCGCCTCGGCGCTGCCTCGCTTCTTCCCGGCCAGCAGGGCCAGCAGATCCCCGCGCAGCGAGAGCGCCCAGGCCTCCTCGCTGGCCTCGAGCCGGGTGGCGACCGCGGCAAGCCCCGCCGCCAGGGTGAGCCGCAGCGAAGGCGCCATGTCCGGATCCGCCTCTGCCAGCCGACGGTTGGCGCGCCGCGTCAGCGCCGGCAGCCCATCGGCGGCCAGCTGAGTCACCAGCAGGGGAACCGTGCGACCACGCAGCGCCTCCGGCGCCAGCCAGAAGCTTCGCTTGAGCAAGCGACCGCTATAGGCATCGACGAGCTCACCCGCCCAGGCGCGAAGACCATTCGGCTCGCCGCATCCCAGGCTTACCGGACAGGCGGCAAGCCTCAACCTAGCCTCGCGGCCTCGCCAGCGCAGCGCACGCGGCTGACGCGGTGTCATGGCGGCCGCCAGGTCAGCCAGGGTCTGGCGCTCACCCTCGAACTCGACCCGCTGGCTGCTGCGCACCTGCGCGACCCAGTCTCTCCCCCGCTCCGCCAGCCAGGCGCGCGCCTCTCGACCGGGCAGCCCCGCCATCAGGTGCGCCTGCAGGGCCCCCTCGCTTTCCGCCGCCGCCAGCCGCTCGAGCTCGCCGGCCGGCACCAGGTGCTGAGGCACCGGCAGGGCCGACCACTGACCCGCCGTATCGAGCCGAAGGTCCGGCTGAGACCAGGCCTCGCCGCGTACCCGAGCCCGGGACATCCAGACCCGGCTGCCGCCGCCTGCCTGGGCCCTCTCGAGCAGCGCTGCCAGACGCTGGGCCTGCAGGGGCGGCGGCACGGCGGCCAGCTGCCAGGCCTGGTCCAGGGCGCTGAAGCCCGGAACCCGTTCACGAAGCGTGGCGAGAAGGGTAGCGAGACGGCGCCCCTGGCCCAGCAGCAGCGCCGCGGCAGCCGGAGGCTCCGGGCGAACCGAGGGGTTGCGCACCGCGAGCGCCTGGCTCACCAGCATGGGGGCGTCCATGACCACAAGGTCCTCGGGGACCCGCTGGCCGTGGGCGACCAGCAGCACACGCAGCCCGTGGCGCATCAGGGCGTCGAGCAGGGGCCCTAGGCGCCCGGCCTCATCGTGCTTGCTGATCAGGCAGTCATCCAGGCGCATACCGGCGGCACGCGCCGCCTGGCGATAGTTGGTGATGACCTCCTCCAGCGCCTCCGGCTGACTGGCCGCATTGAGCACCAGCAGCGGGCGCACCGGCGCCGCTCCCTTCAGCCTCGCCAGCTGGTCGATGACCCGCCGGTCCCGCTGGCTCATGCCCACGGTATCGACGATCACGAAGCGCCTGTCGGCCAGCGCCGTCTGCAGGGCCTCCAGGGGCTGGTCGAGATCCAGGCCATGCATGGGAATCCCCAGCAGCTCGGCATAGATCCGCAGCTGCTCGTGGGCGCCGATACGAAAGCCGTCGGTGGAGACCAGCGCCACGGCATCCGGGCCATGACGCATGACGAAGCGTGCGGCCAGCTTGGCGGCCGTGGTGGTCTTGCCCACCCCGGTAGGCCCCACCAGGGCGACGATCCCGCTGCTGTCCAGCAGCGCCAGCTCATCCTCCTCCACCGGCAGGCGCGCGGCCAGCCGACTCGCGAGCCAGGCCTCCTCGCCGTCGGGAGAAAGGCTGTCCGGCAGTCCCGCCAGCACCTCCTCGCTGACGCTGCGCGAGAAACCCGACTCGCGAAGCCACTCAGCCAGGCGCTGCTCACGTGGCGGCGGGCTCGCCTCGCCCCGCTGGACCGCCAGCAGGCTGCGCATCTCCTGCATTTCCGAGAGCAGACGGGCACTCATGGCCCGAAAGGCCTCGCGCTCATCGGGCAGGACCGGCTCGGCTGGCTCTGCCAGGGACACCGAGGGCAGCGGCGCCTCCCGTGGCGCCCTGCTCGAAGGCGCCGAAGCGGGAGTCCCCGGCGCCGCGCTCTCCCCCGGGTCGGCCATGGCGAGCACCTCGACACCCTCTTCGGTGTGCCGATTGGCCAGGATCAGGGCCTCATCCCCCAGGGCGGCTCGCACCTGACGCATCGCCTCCCGGCTGTTGGCCCCGGTGAATCGCATCACGCTCATGCCGTCAACCCCCTCTCATCTCAGCGACCTCCCACCAGCTGCGTCACGCGCAGGGTGCGGTCGTCGGGAATTTCCGCCTGGGACAGCACCGCCAGATGGCGCAGGCGGCGGCGCAGGAAACGGGCCAGCACGGGCCGCAGGCTATGCTGCACCACGAGCACCGGCGCCTCTCCGCTGGTCTCCTGGCGCGCCAGCGCCTGTTCCGCCTGCGTCATCAGGGTGTCGGCCAGCCCCGGCTCCAGCGCCCCATTGCCGCTCATGGCCTGCATCAGCACCTGTTCGAGCTGGGCCTCCAGCCCGATCACCCGAATCTCGGGCTCTGCACCGAACCACTGCTGCACGATGCTCCTCCCCAGCCCGATACGCACCTGGGCGGTCAGCTCGCCGACGTCGGACTGCTGGCCCGCATGCTCCGCCAGGGTATCGAGAATGGTGCGCAGGTCGCGTATCGAGACCTCCTCCTCGAGCAGGTTCTGCAGCAGGCGCTGGAAGGCGGTGAGGGAGACCTGCTTGGGCACCACCTCCTCCACCAGGGACTTCTGCTCCTCGCCCAGCCGGTCGAGCAGCTTCTGCACCTCGCTGCGGCCCAGGATCTCCCCCGCATGGCGGTGCATCAGATGGTTGAGGTGGGTGGCCACCACGGTGCTGGCATCCACCACGGTGTAGCCGTAGACCTGAGCGTGCTCGCGCTGACTGGCCTCGATCCAGACCGCCGGCAGGCCGAAGGCCGGGTCGGTGGTGGCCGTGCCGGCAAGCTCCCCGGTGACCTGCCCCGGGTCGATGGCCAGCCACTTGCCGGGGAAGGCCTCCGCCCGGCCGATCTCGGCGCCCTTGAGGGTGATCACATAGGTGGAGGGCCCCAGCTCCAGGTTGTCCCGGATATGCACCACCGGCGGCAGAAAGCCCACCTCCTGGGCAAACTTCTTGCGCACCCCCTTGATGCGACTCAGGAGCTCCCCCTCCTGGCGCTGGTCCACCAGCGGAATCAGCCGATGCCCCACCTCGAGCCCCAGGGTGTCGACCAGCTGCACATCGTCCCAGCTCGCCTCCGGCGCCTCGGCAGGGGGAGGCGACTCGCTGGCGGCCATCGCTTCTTCCTCCTCCTGGTGCTTCGTGCGGCGGATCAGGGCCCAGGCCAGCCCCCCCAGCAGGGCCGTGAAGAAGAGGAAAACGAAGTTGGGCATGCCGGGCACCATGCCCAGCAGGCCCATCACCACCGCCGCCAGGATCATCACCTGGGGGTTGGTGAAGAGCTGACTGAGCATCTGCTGACCGACGTCTTCGCCCTTGTCGGTGCTGACCCGAGACACCGTGACGCCGGCCGCGGTGGAGATCACCAGGGCCGGGATCTGCGCCACCAGGCCGTCGCCAATGGTCATCAGGGTGTAGGTGCGGGCGGCATCGCCGAAGCCCATGCCGTGCTGCAGCATGCCGATCAGCAGGCCGCCGATGATGTTGACCACCATGATCACCAGGCCCGCCATGGCGTCGCCACGCACGAACTTGCTGGCACCGTCCATGGAGCCGTAGAAGTCCGCCTCCTGGGCCACTTCGGCGCGCCGCTTGCGGGCATCCTCCTCGCCGATCAGGCCGGCGTTGAGGTCGGCGTCGATGGCCATCTGCTTGCCGGGCATGGCGTCGAGCATGAAACGCGCGCCCACCTCGGCGATCCGCCCCGCCCCCTTGGTGATGACCATGAAGTTGATGACGATCAGGATCAGGAAGACCACCAGGCCCACGGCGAAGTTGCCGCCGACCAGGAACTGGCCGAAGGCCTCGATCACCTTGCCTGCGGAGTCGCCCCCCTGGTGCCCCTCCATCAGGATCACCCGGGTGGAGGCCACGTTCAGGGAGAGGCGCAGCAGGGTGGTGAAGAGCAGGACCGCCGGGAAGGCGGCAAAGTCCAGCGGCTTCTGGGTGAACATGCTGACCAGCAGCACCATCACCGCCAGCGCGATATTGAACGTGAAGAAAAGGTCCAGGGCGATGGGCGGCAGCGGCAGGATCAGCATCGCCATCACGAAGAGGATCAGCAGCGGCCCCGCCAGCAGCTTCATCTGGGAGCCGCTCGCCCACTCTCTGCCCAGGTAGTGGCTTACCGCCTTCATCGATCAGCTCCTGCACCGCCCGGCGGCACGTCCAGCGCCTCGGGGATGGCGATCTCCTGGGGCCGGGGAGGCGCCTCGCCCCCCTCGCCGCCGGCCCGGCGCAGCTGAAACGCCCAGGCCATCACCTCCGCCACCGCCGTGTAGAGCGCCTCGGGAATCTCGGCGTCGAGATCCACATGGTGATAGAGGGCTCGGGCCAGAGGCGCCGCCTCCAGGCGCGGTACGCCGTGCTCATCCCCCAGCTCGCGGATGCGGCCGGCGACGAGATCGGTGCCCTTGGCCAGCACCCTGGGCGCCGCCATGCCGGCCTCGTCGTAGGCCAGCGCCACGGCGTAATGGGTCGGGTTGGTAATGATAACGTCGGCCTCTGGCACCTTGCTCATCATGCGACCACGCGCCATGGCCTGCTGCTGCTGTCGGATGCGCGCCTTGATATGGGGGTCACCCTCGGACTCCTTGTGTTCACGCTTGACCTCCTCCTTGCTCATGCGCATCTTCTTGGCGTGGCTCCACAGCTGGTAGGGCACGTCGATCAGGATCACCACCAGCAGCGCCAGCACGATCAGGCCGCAGGCGATGGCCGCCAGCTGCAGCGCATGGGCCAGGGCCAGCTGCACCGGCTGATCCATCAGGCTCATGTAGGTGCCCCGGTTGGTCCAGAGGAAGGCCACCGCCACGCTGCCGACCAGCAGCGACTTGGCAATCGCCTTGGACAGCTCCACCAGGGCCTGGACCCCGAACATGCGCTTGAGCCCCTTCAAGGGATTGAGCTTGGAGAGCTGAGGCTTGAGCGACTTGGCCGATATCAGCCACCCCCCCAGCAGCGCCGGCGCCACCAGCGCCACCACGGCCAGCAGCAGAAAGAGCGGCAGCATCGCCAACAGGGTTCGTCGCCCCAGCTCCAGGGCCTGGGTCAGCATCGGGGTGGTCTCGAAGGCATGCCGGCGCTCGAAGAGAAACGCCTGCTCCATCACCATGCCCAGCTGGTCATAGAGCAACGTTCCCATCCCCCAGAGGCCGGCGACGCCACCCAGCAGCAGCATGAAGGTCGTCAGCTCTCGGGAGCGCGCCACCTGGCCCTCTTCCCGGGCCTTTTCCAGGCGTCGTGGCGTCGCCGGTTCGGTCTTTTCCTGATCGCTACTCTGGTCGGCCATGGCCACTCATCGGGGACAGTCTTGTGGACCCTGGCCATTGTGGAGAGTCCCGGGAAGGGGTGATGCGCGAAAAAGGGCCGATAATCGCGAGCTATTCGCGACTATCGGCCCCTTGTGGATCGCCGCCAAGGCTTCAGAAGCCGAGCTGCTCCAGCAGGTCGTCCACCTGGTCCTGACCGCTCACCACCTCGTCACTCTCGGTATTGACCTGAGGGCCGTTGAGCAGCCCCGTCTCGCGACGGGACTCGTCGGCGCGACGCTGCATGTCGTCGCGGCGCTCGCCCTCGGGCACGCTATCGATCAGCACCTGCACCAGCTGGCTCTCGATCTCGCGGATGACATCCATCATCTTCTTGATCACCTGGCCGGTCAGGTCCTGGAAGTCCTGGGCCATCATGATATCGAGCAGCTCCTTGCTGGTGGCACTGGTCTGCTCGGGCACCTCCGCCAGGTAGGCGCGAGTGTCGATGACCAGCTCGCGGGCTTCGTCGAGCCCCTTGGGCTCGGCAAACCATTCGGCCCAGCGCCTGTCCAGCGTCTCGGCCCTCTCTCCCAGGGCGTCCTGCAGCGGCTGGGCGCGATCGATGGCGTTGAGTGCCCGCTCCGCCGCCTGCTCGGTCATGCTGGCCACATAGCTCAAGCGATCACGGGCGTCGGGGATGGCCTCGGCGGCCTTCTCGATCTCCTTGTCCAGACCGAGCTCACGCATGCTTTCTCGCAGCATGCGGGTCAGCTGCCCGATGCGCTGAACCAGATCATCACTGCCGGCAGAGGCGGCTAAAGGGCCCGGGTCTTGGGTGCTCATGGTCTACTCTCCTCGCGTCGGCCGCAGGGCCTGGTGATTACATGCCCAGCTTCTCGAAGATCTTGTTGAGCTTCTCCTCGAGGGTCGCCGCGGTGAACGGCTTAACCACATAGCCGCTGGCGCCGGCCTGGGCCGCCGCGATGATGTTCTCCTTCTTCGCCTCGGCGGTCACCATCAGCACCGGCAGGTGCTTCAGGGCATCGTCGGCGCGAATCTGCTTGAGCATCTCCAGGCCGTCCAGGTTCGGCATGTTCCAGTCAGAGACCACAAACTGGAAGCCGCCCGCGCGCAGCTTGTTGAGCGCATCCTGGCCATCCTCGGCCTCCTCGACGTTGGTGAATCCCAGCTCTTTGAGCAGGCTCCTGACGATACGGCGCATGGTGGGAAAGTCATCGACCACCAGGATGCTCATGTTCTTGTCTGCCATTCCGACTCCTCTTGCTCTTGCCAGGGGCCGACCGGCGGCGCCGGTCGGCATGTTGAAGGTTTCATCTGCGATACTGTCCGGGGCTTCCTAGACCCGCTGGGCGCGCCCCGAGGAGGCAACCAGCGCCAGCAACCGCGGGGCAATCTGCTCGAGGGAGAGCACCTCGGAGGCCGCCCCCAGGGCGATCGCCTCCCGCGGCATACCAAAGACCACGCAGCTCGCCTCGTCCTGGGCGATGGTCGGGGCACCCGCCTGACGCATCTCGAGCAGGCCCGCCGCACCGTCCTTGCCCATCCCGGTGAGCAGCACCCCGACCGCGTTGCGTCCCGCCTGCGCCGCCGCCGAGCGAAACAGCACGTCCACGGAGGGGCGATGGCGGTTCACCGGGGGCCCCTGATCCAGCCGCGCCACATAGTTGGCGCCGCTGCGCGCCAGCGTCAGGTGAGCATCCCCCGGGGCGATATAGGCATGCCCGGGCAGCACCCGCTCCCCCTCCTCGGCCTCCTTGACGCGGATCTGGCAAAGTCGGTCCAGGCGCTCGGCGAAGGACCGGGTGAAGCCGCCTGGCATATGCTGAGCGATCATGATGGCCGGGCTGTTGGCGGGCAGCGGCTCCAGGACGCGCCGGATCGCCTCGGTTCCCCCGGTGGAGGCGCCGATGATCAGCAGCTTCTCGCTCGACATCAGCGGCGCCGTCAGGCGCTGGGGCGGCGCCTCGCTGCGAGCGGCGGCGCGACGCGGGCGGGAGCGCGCGGCGGCACGGATCTTCTCGGCGATCTCCTCCGCGTACTCGAGCATGCCGCTGCGGATGCCAAGCGACGGCTTGGCAACGAAATCCAGGGCCCCGAGCTCCAGCGCCCTCAGCGTCACCTCGGAGCCCGACTGGGTCAGCGAAGAGACCATCAGCACCGGCATGGGCCGCAGCCGCATCAGGCGTTCCAGAAAATCGATGCCGTCCATACGCGGCATCTCGACATCGAGCGTCAACACATCCGGGTTGTGCCGCTTGATGAGATCCCTGGCCACCAGGGGATCGGGCGCTACCGCCACCACCTCCATGTCGGGCTGGCCGTTGATGATTTCGCTGAGCAGATCGCGAATCAGCGCTGAGTCGTCAACGCAAAGCACCTTGATCTTGGCGGCACTCAAAGGGGGTCTCCTGGGGCAGATGGCGGCTGCCCGGTTCCGGCCCGGGCTTGTTGGTGATAGTGCTATCGACCGATAGCCGACGAACTTTAGGCTCTGTCCGAAAACTGGCTGCGCTCGACCATACGGCGTTAAAAATCAGCTCAAAGTACTCATTTACACCCCGTAAACTCCGTCTTCTCGCTGATTTTTGCCTTGTCTGTCCTTCGCTCGCCGCCTTTTCAGACAAAGCCTAGCGACCGCTGGCCGGCGTGGAGGAAGACGCCAGGGTGTAGACCGTCTGGCCGCGAAGCCGGAAAGTGCGAGTGATATAGGAGAAGTTCTCGGAATGGCCGGCAAACAGCAGGCCATCCGGCTTGAGCAGGGGGGCGAAGCGCTCCAGTATCTTCGCCTGGGTCGCTTTATCGAAGTAGATCATCACGTTGCGGCAGAAGATGGCATCGAAGGGGCCGTTCACCGGCCAGCTTGGCGCCAGCAGGTTAAGCGGCGAGAACGCTACCATGGCCCTCAGCTCCGGTCTCACCCGCGCCAGGCCAGCCTGACGGCCCGTGCCCCGCTGGAAGAAGCGGCGCATACGCTCGGCCTCCAGCTTGTGCACCTGCTCGAGGGGATAGATGCCCGCCTCGGCCCTGGCAAGCGCCTCGGTATCGATATCCGTGGCGACCACCTCGGCGTCGGCGGCACGACTACCCAGCACCTCGCTCAGGGTCATCGCAATGGAGTAGGGCTCCTCACCGGTGGAGGCCGCAGCGCTCCACACTCGCACCGGCCCGGGCCGGCTGCGCACGTGGTCCGCCAGCAGCGGAAAATGGTGCGCCTCACGGAAGAAGGCGGTGAGGTTGGTGGTAAGCGCGTTGGTAAAGGCCTCCCACTCCCGGGCTTCCGGCTGGCGCTCCAGGCGCGACAGGTAGTCGCTGAAGCGCGTCAGGCCGTGGTGGCGCAGGCGCTTGGCGAGCCGGCTGTAGACCATTTCCCGCTTGTGCTCGGCCAGCACGATGCCCGCACGCTGGTAGATCAGCTGGCGGATACGGGCAAAGTCCTCCTGGGTCAGCACCAGGTCGCGCTCGAGGGAGCTTCCACTCCCCCAGCTGTCGGCAGAGAAGGACGACGCCTCCCTTGACGCTTTCAAAATGCTTCCCACTCCTCGATATCCGCCTGGGGCTTCGCGCCCGAGGCCCCCGGCAGCGCCTTCACCGGGGCCGCTGTCCCTGCCCCCGGCGCCGCCGGGCGACGACGCTCGGCAAGGCCGGGAGCGCGCTCCATACCGGCACCCTGGGCCCGAAAGGCGGTCACGGCGATGACCAGCCGCTCGGCCTGGTGCTCCAGATCACGGGCCGCACGGGCAATGGTCTGGACCCGCTCGGCGTTCTGCTGGGTCACATGGTCCATTTCGGCCACCGCCTGATTGATCTGGCCGATGCCACCGCTCTGCTCCTGAGAGGCCGCGGAGATCTCCCCCATGATGTCGTTGACCCGGGTCGTCGTCGCCACCACCCCCTCGATGGCGTCCTCGGCCCGCTCCACCACCGCCGCCCCGGCCTGGATCTCCCTGCTGGAGCCATCGATCAGGGTACGAATCTCCTTGGCGGCCGAAGCGGACCGCCCCGCCAGGTTGCGAACCTCATTGGCCACCACGGCGAAGCCCCGCCCCTGCTCGCCGGCTCGGGCCGCTTCCACCGAGGCGTTGAGCGCCAGGATATTGGTCTGGAAGGCGATGGAGTCGATCACATCGATGATCTCACCCATCTTGCGAGAGCTATCGGTGATGCGCCCCATGGTCTCCACCACCTGGTGCATCAGCTCGCCGGTCTCGCGCACCCGCTCGGCGTTCTCGGTGGCAAGGCCGCTGGCCTGCCTGGCGTTATCGGTGTTCTGCTGCACCGTGGCGGTCATCTCCTCCATGCTGCAGGCGGTCTGCTGCAGCGAGGCGGCCTGCTGCTCGGTGCGGGTGGAGAGGTCGTCATTGCCCACGGCGATATCCCGGGCAGCCGGGGTTACCACCTGAATGCCCGCATGAACGTCGCCCACGATGCTGCCGAGGCTCTTGCGCATGACGTCCAGGGCCCCCAGCAGGCGCCCCACCTCGTCGCGCCCCCGCGGGGGAACCCTTGCCGCCAGGTTGCCGGCGGCGATCTGCAGCGTGAAACCGATCGCCCGATCCAGGGGGCGCGTGATGGCGCGCAGCGTCGTCATCCCCAGCGCGATCAGCAGCAACAGCGCCGCCGCCAGGACCCCGCTCTGGGCGAGGAGCATGCTGCGCTGGCCGCCGGCGGCGGCATCGGCCATCGCCGCGGCGCCGCGCCGCTCCCGCTCGATCAGCTCATTGATCGAGGCGGTCAGCGCCCGGGCCTGCTCCTGAAGCGGTGCCACCTGGTTGTTCAGCGCCATCATGGCATCGAAGGCCTCACCGGTGAGCGCTCCCACCATCGGCTGCAGGCCCTCCTGCAGGAAGGCCTCGAGCCGCTGCTCGAACCGGCGCGTCTCCGCTGCCTGATTGACCTCGCGCTCGATGAAGCCCGCCCAGACCGACTCTGCCCGCGCCACCGAAGCCTCTATCTCCGCGGCCACCTCATGGCGCTGCCCGAGCAGCGCCATGCGCTCCTGGCCGGCCAGGCGCAGAGGAGACTCATTGACCAGCTGGCCCAGCTGCTGAAGACGCACGACATCCTCGAGGCCATCGCGGTTGAGCTCCGCCAGCCGCTCCCCGGACGCCTGCAGCCCGTAGAGCCCCAGTCCGCCGCTGGCCAGCAGCATCAGGGCGGCCACCATGACCATGAGGCTGAGGCGCGCTCGGACGCTCGCCAGGTTGAGCCGTCCGAGAAGCCCCACCACGCCTCGCCGCCGCAGCCGCCCCCTGTACAGGTAGAGGTGTCGCCCCTTGCCGGCACGCAGGGTGGCATAGGCCGCCTCCACCTTGGCGACCTGGGCCCTGTCGGCCTTTACCCGAAGCGAGGCATAGCCCATCACCTCGCCGCCCTCGATGATCGGCGTCACGCTGGCATCCACCCAGTAGTGGTCGCCGTTCTTGCGCCGATTCTTGACCAGGCCTCGCCAGCTCTGACCGGCCGCCAGCGTCTGCCACAGGTTGGCGAAGGCCTCCGAGGGCATGTCCGGGTGGCGCACCAGGTTGTGAGGTGAGCCGATCAGCTCCTCGTGACTGAAGCCGCTGACCTCGATAAAGGCCGGGTTGGCATAGGTGATCCGTCCCTTGAGGTCGGTCCTCGAGATCAGAAAGTGCTCCTCCTGAAGCTCGTACTCCCTTCCCGTCACCGGCTGATTGTCGCGCATGCTCTCTTCTCCAGGGCGGTTAGCGGTCGATTGCCGCCACTCTTCTGATTATCGGTCTTGGGTGTCAGGTGTCTTGCGGAGGGACTCAGAACGACTCCCACTCCGAGTCACTATCGGCACGGCGGCGCCCCTGGGGTGTCACGGCCTTCCCGGTGTCCGGCGAGGCGCCCACCAGGGCCGGCATCCAGCGGGCCAGCTCGGCACTGTCGACGGTATCGCCCGCCTCGAGGCGCTTGCCCTCATCCCGAATAGCCGCCATTCGCTCCCCGTCGAACCGGAACCTCGCCACGGCATGCTGCAGCGCCTCTGCCTGGGATTCGACCTCGCTGGCCACGCCTGCCGCCTGCTGCACCAGCTCGGCGTTCTGCTGGGTCACCTGATCCATCTGCACCACCGCCTGGTTGACCTGGTCGATGCCGCTGCTCTGCTCCGCCGAGGCGGCCGCGATCTCATCCATGATGTCGCTGACCTTCTGGACCGCGGCGACGATATCCCCCATGGTGCTGCCGGCGCGGTCGGCACGCTCCGTGCCCTCGTCAACCCGAGACAGCGAGACCTCGATCAGCTGACGGATCTGCTTGGCGGCATCGGCGGAGCGCTGTGCCAGATTGCGCACCTCGCCGGCCACCACGGCAAAGCCCCGCCCCTGCTCACCGGCCCGGGCCGCCTCCACCGAGGCGTTGAGGGCCAGGATATTGGTCTGGAAGGCGATGGAATCGATTACCTTGATGATGTCGCCGACCTCACGGGAGCTCTTGTGGATCTCGTGCATGGTGGCGACCACGTCGTTGACCACGCCGCCTCCCGCCGCCGCGGTATGCGACGCCTCGCCGGCCAGCTGACTGGCATGGCGGGCATTGTCGGCATTCTGCTTCACCGTCGAGGCCAGCTGCTCCATGCTGGCCGCGGTTTCCTGCAGCGCCGATGCCTGCTCCTCGGTTCGCGCCGACAGGTCCTGGTTGCCCCCCGCAATCTTCTGGGCGCCCGCATAGATCCCCTCGCTGCTGCCGCGCACCTGGCTGACGGTGGCACAGAGCCCCTCCTGCATCTGTGCCAGCGACGCGTAGAGACGCCCGATCTCGTTTTCTCCTCGGGCCTCGATCGCCCCGGCCAGATCCCCCCCGGCGATACGCTCGCAGTGCCGCACGGCGTGTTCCAGCGGACGAATGACGTTGGCGGTAACGCCCCACAGCACCACCCCGCCGGTCACCACCGCCGCCAGCAGCACGACACCGACGCCCCATCGCACCAGCCGGCCGACGGCGGGGTCGCCCGCATGTTCGGCGGCATAGAGGCCCAGCCCGCTGAGCGCCAGGATCAGCAGCATGAAGGCCGCCAGGACCAGCAGCCAGCTGAGCCGCACGGTCATGTTGTCGAGTATTCGCTGAATGGGCTGCCTCATGCCGGCGTCTCCTCGCGCTGCCGCAGGGGTCCGGGTGAGGCGCCTCCCCGGTCATGGGGCAAGGCGTGAGCGGCAGAGGGCTGGGGCGCCTCCTCCCGCACGCGGAAGCGCGATACGTGTGCTCGCAGCCGATGACTCTGCTCGCGCAGATGCTGAGTACCCAGGCCGCTGCGCTGCACCAGTCCGGCATTCTGCTGGGTCATCTGGTCCATCTGAGAGACGGCCTGATTGACCTGTTCGATGCCGCTGCTCTGCTCTGCCGACGCCGCCGAGATCTCGGCGACCAGACTGCTCAGCGACGAGATATCCGCCACCATGCTGCGGATCACCTCCCCCGTCTGACGCACCAGGCGGGTCCCCTCCGCCACCTGGCCGTCGGACTGCTCGATCAGCCCCTTGATCTCCTTCGCCGCCTCGGCCGAGCGGCTGGCCAGCTTGCGAACCTCCTCGGCCACCACGGCGAAGCCGCGCCCGTGTTCGCCCGCACGGGCGGCCTCCACCGAGGCATTGAGCGCCAGGATATTGGTCTGGAAGGCAATCGACTCGATGGTATCGATGATGCCGGCCATCTGGGTGGCACTGTCGTTGATGCCGCCCATGGCGTCGACCACCTGCGCCATGGCGTCACCGCCGCCCTTGGCGCTCTGTTCGGCGTTGCCCGCCAGCTGCCGGGCCTGGTCGGCATTGTCAGCGTTCTGGCGCACGGTCTGGGTCAGCTGCTCCATGCTGGCCGCCGTCTCCTGCAGCGAGGCGGCCTGCTGTTCGGTACGGGTGGAGAGCTCGTCATTCACCTCGACGATCGCCTCGACCTCGCGCTCCACCTCCGCCGCACTGCGATGAATATCGCCGATGGTGGCAGAGAGCGAATCGCGCATGCGCCCGATATCGAAGAGCAGGCTGGCGCTGTCCCTGTCGTTCAGCGCCAGCTGACGGGTCAGGTCGCCGTTGGCGATATGGCGCACCTCCTCGGCGGTATAGCGCGGATCACCGCCGAGGCGGCGGCCGATGCCGTGAATCACGAGCCCCATCAGCGCGGTGACGGGCACGCCGATGACCAGCAGTGCCAGCAGGCTGCCGACCAACGAGGCGCGAAAGGCGGCATTCACGTCGTTGATATAGACGCCGGTGCCGATATACCAGCCCCAGGGCGCGTACTCGACGTTCAGGGATGACTTGGGCGTCAGCTCGCCGTCGGACTCGTGGGCCCAGAGGTAGTCGACGAAGCCATCACCCTGGCGAATCTCCTCGACAAACTCACGAAACAGGTAGCGCCCCTCGCCGTTCTGGAAGTCACCCACGAAGGTGCCCTCGGGCAGCCTGGGGTGGGCAAGCAGCTCGAAGTCAGCGTTGAAGACGAAGAAATAGCCACGACCGTCGTCGTAGACCATGCTCCGCGCGATGGCCGCCGCCGCATCGCGCGCCGCCTGCTCGCCGATCTCGCCCGCCGCCGCGCGCTGGGCCTGGGCATCGATGGCGTTGAGCGTCATGTCCACATAGTCGCGCAGTGCCCCCTTGCGCTCCCCCAGCATGATCTGACGGCTCTCCCAGGCCCCCCAGCCGGCCAGCACCAGCATGGCCAGCCAAATAATGCCGAGCAGACCCCATAGTTTCCGACTCGTCGACAGTCCCCGCATGACTACCTCGTTATGATGTTGTGGTCTTGTTCAAGCCTGGCGCCTGGTTATACCCTGCGACTGGCTGCCCCGAACGGGCGCACCGCTCAGTCAGCGGCCTTCTCTACCAGCGCCATCTCCTCACTGGTCAGCAGCTTGTCGATGTCGACCAGCACCAGCATGCGATCCTCCAGGCTGCCCAGGCCGCTCAGAAAATCGGAGGAGAGCGTCACCCCGAACTCGGGCGCCGGCTTGATCTGCTCCGGGGTGAGGGTCATGACGTCGGAGACGCCATCCACCACGATGCCCACCACGCGGTCGGCGACATTGACCACGATCACCACGGTCTGGCCGCCGTACTCCACTCGCTCGAGGTGGAACTTGATACGCAGGTCGACGATCGGCACGATGACGCCGCGCAGGTTGGTCACCCCCTTGATGAACTCCGGCGCATTGGCGATGCGGGTCACGTTCTCGTAGCCGCGGATCTCCTGCACCTTGAGGATATCGATGGCGTACTCCTCGTCGCCCAGGGAGAACACCAGAAACTCCTGATTGCTGGCCTCGGCCGAGAACGCCGCCGGGTTGGTCGAGCTGTTCATTGGACATCAACCTCCTTGAGAGAAAGGGTGGAATCGGAAACCGGACGACGGCTGGCCTGACGCGCCTGCTTCCGGGACCGGCTGAGCCGATGCAGGCCGGCAATATCGAGAATCAGTGCCACGCTGCCGTCACCCAGGATGGTGGCGGCCGAGACGCCCGGCACCTTGCGGTAGTTGGTTTCGAGGTTCTTCACCACCACCTGCTGCTGGCCGATCAGGTCGTCCACCAGCAGCGCATAGCGGCGCCCCTCCCCCTGCACGATCACGGCGATGGTTTCGGTGAGCTCGGTGCGCGCCCCGGCCACCTCGAGGGCCTCGTGCACGGCCACCACCGGCAGGTACTCGTCGCGCACCTTGAGCACCACGTCGTCTCCGGCCATGGCATAGAGGTCCTCGCGCGCCGGCTGCAGCGACTCCAGCACCGCCGTCAGCGGCAGGATGAAGACCTCCTCGCCGACCCGGATCGACATGCCGTCGAGGATCGCCAGGGTCAGCGGCAGCACGATGCGGATGGTGGTACCCTGGCCCGCCCGGGACATGATCTGCACCTGCCCGCCCATGCCCTGGATATTGCGCTTGACCACGTCCATGCCCACGCCGCGGCCGGAGACGTCGGTGACCTCCTTGGCGGTGGAGAAACCCGGGGCGAAGATCAGCTGCCACACCTCGTCGTCGCTCATGGCGTCGGAGACGTTGAGCCCGCTCTCGCGCGCCTTGGCGAGCAGCTTTCCACGGTCGAGGCCGGCGCCGTCGTCGATCACCTCGATGAGGATGTTGCCGCCCTGATGGCGAGCCGAGAGGGTCAGCCGGCCGGTGCGCGGCTTGCCCGCCGCCTCGCGCACCTCGGGGGGCTCGATGCCGTGGTCGAGGCTGTTACGCACCAGGTGGGTCAGAGGGTCGATGATCCGCTCCGTCAGGCTCTTGTCGAGCTCCGTGGACTCCCCTTCGGTAATCAGCTCGATCTCCTTGCCGAGCTTGGCGGAGGTCTCGCGCACGACACGCGGAAAGCGGCTGAAGACGAAGTCCATGGGAATCATGCGGATCGACATCACCGCTTCCTGTAGGTCCCGGGCATTGCGCTGCAGCAGGTTCATGCCGTTGACCAGGGCCCCGTTGCCGACCCCATCGAGCTGGCTCACGGTCTGATCCAGCATCGACTGGGTGATGATCAGCTCCCCTACCAGGTTGATGATCTGGTCGACCTTCTCCACCGAAACGCGAATGGAGGAGGACTCGCCTCCCTTCGCCTTCACGTTTGGCTTGGAGGCCGGCTTGGCCTTGGCGGGCGCCTCGACGGCGACCTCCTTCTGAACGGCAGCCGGCTGGGCGGCAGGCGTGACCTCGATCTCATCGGGCTCGATGATGAAGCACATCACCGCCTCGATATCCTCGGGGCTCACCGTGGTCGACAGGACCACCTCGTAGCGTGCCTGATCGCCTCCCTGGGACTTCACCTCGCCCAGCTGCGCCAGCTCCTCGACCAGAAGCCCACGGTTCTCGTCGCTGACCCCGAGCAGCGCCACCCGCAGGCAGCCGGAAAGGTCGCCACCCTCGGCGGGGCCCGCCGCCGGTGACGGCGGCTCAGGCGCCGGCTTGACGGCAGAGTCCGGCGCGGCAGGCGCCCCGCCTTCAAGGCCCTGGCCGATCTCTTCCCGCGCCAGCTGCTGAAGGATGGCGCAGATGCGCTCGAAGGCCTCCTGATCGGGATCCTCACCGGTGCGATAGGCGTCGAGCTGGTCGTTGAGCATGTCCTTGGTTTCCAGGAAGGTATCGACGATATCCCGTCTCAGGGTCAGCTCGCCCTTGCGGGTGTGGTCGAGGAGGTTCTCGAACAGGTGGGTCGTCTTCTGCAAGACGTCGAAGCCGAAGGTCCCGGCGCCGCCCTTGATGGAGTGGGCCGCGCGAAAGATGGCATTGAGCTGTTCGGGATCCGGCGCCTCCACGTCGAGCTCGAGCAGGTGGCGTTCCATGTCCGCCAGCAGCTCGGCGGCCTCCTCGAAGAAGGTGTCATAGAAATCGGTGATATCCATCGCGCGTCCCTCTCCTCGTTATCAGTTCTCGCTGCCGCCGGCGTCACTGCCCAGGGCCTCGCGCAGGCTCTGCCGGATAGCCTCCACCGGCGCCGGGTCGACGCTCGCTCCCAGCCGTCCAACCGGGGGAGGCATGTCGGGCCCGTTGATCAGGGACGGCGAGCGAATCTGCTCGCTCACATCCGGCAACAGCAGCAGCAGCTCGATGCGCCGATTGGCCGGATCCTGAGGGTCGAGGTGCGGCAGCGGCACCCGATCGGCGAAGCCGGACACCCGCAGCAGCTTGGCGGAATCGAAGCCACCCGCCACCAGCTCACGGCGTGAGGCGTTGGCACGATCGCTGGAGAGCTCCCAGTTGCTGTAGCCGCGATACCCCCCGGCAAACGGCATGCTGTCGGTATGGCCGCCGATGCTCAGATCGTTCTCCAGCTCGTTGAGCAGCGGCGCGATAGTGCGCAGCAGGTTGCGCATATAGGGGGCGACTCGGTCGCTGCCCACGTCGAACATCGGCCGCTGGTCGGTATCCAGCAGCTGGATCCGCAGCCCCTCACGGGTCATGTCGAAGCGCAGCTGGCTGCGCAGGTGGCGCAGTTCGGGATCCTCCTGGAGCGCCGACTCGATGCGCCGCTGCAGATCGGTGAAGAAGTTGCGCTGGACCTCGCTGGGCCGGGTCTGGGCGCGCATATCGATCCGCGCCCGCTCCCCCTCCGAGTGCACCGGGTCCGGGCCTCCGCCGGGAATCACGTTGCTGGTCTGCGCCGAGCCGCTGCCCCCGGTGATGGCCGTCACCAGCGGCGTACGGAAATACTCGGCGACCCCTTCGCGCTGCTCCGGACTTGCCCCCGACAGGATCCACATCACCAGAAAGAGCGCCATCAGCGCCGTCATGAAGTCGGCCAGGGCGATCTTCCAGCTGCCGCCATGGCGGCGATGCACCACCTTCTTGCGGCGGATGACGATGGGCCGACGGCGCTCCCCCGTACTCATGCGCCGGCGGACTCCGCCCTGGAAGTGCGCACGTGCTCCTCAAGCTCGCGGAAGCTCGGCCGCTCGGCGGTGTGCAGCGCCTTGCGCCCGAACTCCACGGCCATCTGGGGGGCATAGCCGTGCAGGCTGGCCAGCAGGGTCACCCGCATGCACTGGAGAACCTTCTCGGCCTCCTTGGCCTGGCGCTCGATGCGGCTCGCCACCGGATTGATAAAGCCATAGCCCAGCAGAATGCCGAGAAAGGTGCCGACCAGGGCATGGGCGATCATCTCGCCCATCTCGTCGGGCCCCGCGTCGGCATAGGTCAGCGCCTTTACCACCCCGAGCACCGCCGCCACGATGCCGAAGGCCGGCATGGCATCCCCCACCTTGGCGATCGCATCCGCCGGAATATGCACCTCGGCCTCGAAGGCCTCGATCTCATGGAGCATCAGCTCGTCGAGCTCCATGGGCTCCATGCTGCCGCTGACCATGATCCGCAGGTAGTCGGTAAGAAAGTTCATCACCATGGGGTCGGCCAGCAGCCTGGGGTACTCGTTGAAGAGCGCACTCTCCTGGGGCGAGTCGATATCACGCTCGATACCCAGCATGCCTTCGCGGCGAATCTTGGCGAGGATCTTGTACTGAAGCCCCATCAGCTCCATGTAGAAGGTCTTGTCATAGCGGTTGGCGCGCTTGAGCTTGGAGAAGACCTTGAAGGTCGCCCTGATCGCCTTGCCGTTGTTGGCGGCAATAAAGGCACCCACGCCGGCGCCACCGATCATCAGAAGCTCGAGGGGCTGGAAGATGGGGCCGAGACTCCCACCGGCCAGCACAAAGCCGCCGAAGACACATAAAATGACAACGATATAACCAAGTGGTATCAGCACTACCCGTTTCCTTCACTCAAGCCAGTCGGCCACGGCGACCACGCCTGCCAGTCGCTTCGGGTGATCCGCGATCGTATAGGTCATATCGGCAAGCCGAGGGCAGACTTGAGGCATACAAAGAAAAAACCGCGCGTCTCGGCTTGAGCGCGCGGTCATGCGTCTGCAGCAGCCCTGGGCGGGCGGCGGGAGGTCAGGAGACTCGGCGAACCTTATTGAGCGCTTGGGCCTCCAGCTTCTGGCGCTTGCGGGTCTTGCCAGCGCGGGAAGGGGGCTGACAGATCCCGCACACATAGTCGTGAGCAGGGCTATGGGCATGGGCCACGAAGTGACCGGCACAGCGCGAGCACTCCGAGAGCTGAAGCAGGTCGCTCTCGAAAAACCTCACCAGGGTCCAGGCGCGGGTGAGACCGAGCACCGGCTCGGCGCCGTCGAGGCGCAGCTGCTCCTGATAGAGGCGAAAGGCGGTGACAAAGGCCTCCATGCGCTCACAGCCCTGATCCTCGCGCAGGCGCAGGTAGGTGTTGTAGAAGAGCGAGGAGTGGATATTGGGCAGCCAGGTGATAAACCAATCGGCAGAAAAGGGCAGCATCCCCTTGGGGGGTGACATGCCACGCACCTCCTTGTAGAGGCGAATCAGCTTGGCTCGGCTGATCTCGGTCTCGGTCTCGAGCACCTGCAGGCGCGCCCCGAGCTCGATCAGCTCGATGGCGAGCTGCACCTGCTGCATCTCATCGACGAGGCTTTTCTGGGACATCGACTATGCCCTCTCACGCTGGCTGGTGAGGGAGGGCGCCGCCGGCCGTGAGGCCATCAGCAGCGAGGCGTGCAGGCTGCTCAGGCCCTGGTCGCGAGGGTTATCGACGACCTGGCGCAGGCACTCCACCCCTTCATGCCCGAAGTGACACAGCAGCTGGTTGGTGCGAGCCAGCCGCGCCAGCTGCCGCGAGCTCAGCGACTGCAGCAGGTCGGCCATCTCGTCATCGATCTTGAGGCGAAACATGGCCGACACGCGATCGTCATGAAGCAGGCGTCTGGCCAGCAGCAGGTAGGAAAGATTGAGCTCTTCAAGCTCATCCATCAGCTCATTGTGTTCCATGATTCCCCACGTCTGTTTGCCGGGACTCGGCCTCGGCGTTCTTTTGTCACCCGCTCTTGGGCGGCGGGTATGGCGGCCCCTTCAAGAGGCTCGCGTAGCGGGGAAGGATTTTGCGGGAAAGGCGCGGGGATGCAATACATGAGATAACACTGAGATAACCATCAATAGTTGATCTAGGTCATTGAAAACAAAAAATGCAATAAAATCATACCTGTATGATGAGTCTCCTCATACTCTGACGCCAAAACTCCTAACTATAAGTTGAGCGGAACTCAAATCAATACACAAAGATACAAAATATTACTCAAGACTTGGCTTCGTCCGCCAGCTCCCTGACCCAGACCAGCAGCTCCGCGATCGCCTCATAGAGCGGGGGAGGAATTCGCTCGTCCAGATCCAACCCCATCAGCAGACCCACCAGTTCGGGCGCATCGTGGACATGAACACCCTGGCGGCGGGCCTCGGCCATGATCCGCTCGGCGATCTCGCCATAGCCCTTGGCCACCACCCGCGGCGCATCGTCCGTCTCCCGGTAGGCCAGGGCGACGGCTCGCCGCCGCGGCTGTCGCCCGCGATCACTCATGCCGAGGCTCCTGGTGCAGCTGCACGCTCACCGCCTCCAGTCTCAGGGCCGCCAGCCGGCTCTCCAGCCGATCCAGCCCCCCCTCCAGAGCCTCCCGCACCCTTGGCTCGGGCGCCGATAGCCCAAGCTCCAACCGTCTCCCCTGCATCCAGAGCGAGACCCGCACCTCGCCGAAGTCGGCCACCTCCAGGGTCATGGCGCTGCGCCACGACTCCTGCTCATCTCCACCCTGCCGCTCCTCACCGGCGGAGGACTCCTCTCGCTGCGCCAGCGGCACCTGGAGCATCAGCGCCATGAAGAGCCCCGTCCAGACATCCCCCTCCCAGCGCAGCACCGGCGTTACCAGCATCTCCAGCTGCTGGCGCACGATGCCCTGGAGGCTCTCCGGTATCGGCTCCCGAACCGCGGGTGGGGGGGCTTCACGAGCGGGCAGAGAGACGTTTCGCTCCGGCGGCTCGACTGCCGACGTCGGCGCCCGCCTCAGGGGCGACATCAGCTCCCGTTCGAGCGCCGGCGACGCCGGGGTATAGGCTGGCTGGGACAGGCGGGGTGCCTCCTGGCCCGCCGGGTGGGGTGAACCTGGCCCCGAGGCCTGGGGACCGGATGGCGAGGAAGGCGGCAGTGGCGGTTGCAAGCGCAGCCCCTGAGGCTCTCTCAGCAGCTGCTCGCGGGGCATCTCGCCACGGTACCAGCGCGCCAGGTGGGACTCATAGAAGAGGCCGCTGTCGCGCAGGCTCCCCTGAAGGCGTTCGGCAACCAGCCCAGGCGTCGGTGATTCACCCGCTGCCAGCAGAGGGGCCGGCGGCCTCAGCGCCGAGGCCGGGGCCGGGGCCGGGAAGCGCAGCAGCACGTCGGCGATGGTACGGGCGGCTGGCGTAAAGTGCGTCTGGGTGGAGGGCGGAGGCGCCTCACCTCCCGAGCGAGGCGAGAAAGCCGATCCGGATGCCTCTCGGCCTGAGCGCAGCGACTCTGCCACCTGGGGCGCAGAGGCCCGCGCATCCAGACGCGAGTCACTGTGCAGGGCGCGCGGCGCATCGGAGGGAGAAACGGGGCGAACGGGTTCGTTGAGCTCACGGGGCGGGGCGGTATCCACCCGCTTGCCCAGCACCTGGTGCAGGACGGTATCGATCAGCGAGTTGATACCGCTCACGTCCCCCTCTTGCCGAACCGGCGGCTGGCATCAATCGGCAGGGTCCCCTGCTGAGCGCCATAGGCACGGTCGAGGGACTGCTGACGACGGGAGTTGCCGATCAGGCGACCCAGTTCGTCTCGACGGGCCACCAGGCATTGACGAATTTCCATGTCCTGTTCGAGGATCTGCTCCAGCAGCGCCGCCTTGCGCGCGGCGCGCTCGCCGCGCAGCGACTGCTGGGCATCCATGCGCCTGATGCGCTCGACCTGCACCAGGTAGCGGCTCTCCTGCTCAACCAGCGCCTCCCACTCTCCGGAGCGCGCCAGGGTGAGCATCCTGGCGGAAGTCTCCCTCAGGGTGGCGTAGGCCGCGAGAAGCATCTCCTCACGGTCGCCAGGGCCAGCGGCGGCCGAGCGGGGAGTCATTCGCTACCTGCCTGGGCCCCGACCTCACGCCAGGCAGAGGCGACACTCTCGAGCAGGGACTCGGCCTGGGAGAGGCTCTGGACGTCATTATGCAGATTGGCCGAGAGCAACAGCCGAGCGATATAGTCATAGAGTGCGCCAAGCCGCTCGGCTACTTCCCCGCCCTTCTCGGCATCCAGGGCAGCCGCCAGGCCGTTGTTGACGATATCCAGGGCCTTGGAAATGGCGCGCCCCTTCTCGGCCACGTTGCCCGCCTCCATATGCAGGCGAGCGGCACGCATGGCGGCCAGGGCCCCATCGAAGAGCATCACAATGAGCTGATGCGGGCTTGCCGACATCACCCCGCTCTCTACGCCGACTCGCGCATAGGCACTGGCTCCACGTCCGTAAGCGGCGGCTCCACGCATGGCATTCATCCTTCACTCCTTGATCTACTGATCGGGATCAGCTCGCCTGATCCAAATGAACTGTCGTGACTGGACCACGAAGCGCCGAGTCAGCGCCAGCGAGTATGGCAGGAGTGGCACAACCCGTGAGAGTGAACACCCCTTGCCGACAGGGTTATTTCAGGATATCGGCGCTCGCGTCGGCGACTTTAATCGAACACTAGCAGGATACCGCCACTCCTTCGGCCACCTCGCCCAGGCGACTCAGGCGCTCACCGCTCAGGATCTCCCCCAGCGACTCCCCAGGCGCCTGCGCCTGCTCGGTCAGCTGCACCTGGGCAAGACGCCCCATGCCATCCAGGCGCTGCACCCAGCCCAGTTCGCCACCGGAAAAGCGCACCAGGGAGCCCACAGGGGTGACACCAAAGCGCTTGAGATAGCGCTTCACCCAGCGGGTGTCGAACTGCCGCGGGTGGCTCAGCAGGTGACGATAGATATCGCTGATCTTCCAGGCCGGGCGGTCGGGACGATCCCGCTTCATGGCTTCGATCACATCCACCACGCTCGCCAGTCGGTTGAGCTCGCCCAGCTCTCCACCGCTCAGCCCCTGAGGATAGCCGCTGCCGTCCAGGCGCTCGTTGATCCGCACGACCACCGCCTCCACCACGCCGGGCGCCAGCCAGTGGCAGCCCGAGAGCCGCTCACGCAGCAGGGCCACATGAGCGTGCAGCCGCACCTTCTGGGCATCATCCAGGCCCGTCGCCCGCGCCAGCTCGTCCGGCAGCAGCGCCTTACCGAGATCATGGACCATGGCCGAAGCGGCCAGCGCCTTGAGGGCGTCACGGGGCAGCGGGCCTGTCGACGCCAGATCCAGCAGGTGCACGGCCACTCCGAGGGCGTGGCGAATCAGCAAGGGCTCATCACGCAGGCAGCAGGTGGCAAAGAGCAGGGCCTCGCGGTCCTCCGAGTGAAGGCCCAGCAGCCGGTCGGCGAAGCGAGAGAGCTGCACGGAATCGAGGCATCCGCCCTCCTCGAGCTCCAGCAGCTGGGCGTCCAGGTAGCCGGCAATGCGCGCCAGCCGCTTGGCCATCGGGGTCGCGTAGTGCACCACATTACGTCGGCTCACCGGGGGCGGCGCCGAAGGGCGGTCTGGAACAGCAGGGAGGGGAGCAGGCTGCTGTCACTCCCCTCCCCCTGACGCACGGACTCGCGCTCGATCTCACGCACGTAGTGCCAGAGCTGGCGCTCCTGTTCGCCGCTGGTCGCCACAAACCGAAAACCCGCCCGGACCGCCTGGCGCTCGGCATCCGCCTGACTGTGGCGCGGCTGCGCCCTGATGGAGAAGCGCGCGCCATTCAGAAAGCAGAGCTCCAGCTCCAGCAGGTCTGCCCCCGCCAGCAGCGGCGCCGCCGACAGCGGCAGCTCCAGCAGGCACCCTTCGAGCGAGAGGTCCTTGAGATCTCCCTGCAGGGGGGCCAGACCGCTGCTGTTCCGCAGAATGGCGCCCACTTCCATGCCGAGGCGCAGGCGCGCCCGAAAAGAGGCGCGGCGCTGCAGCACCTCCAGGCTGGTCGGATAGGGGCACACCCCGAACAGCTTGCCCTTCTGCTCCTTGAGCGCCTCGATCACCAGAGGGGGCGTACGCAGCACCTGATCGCGGGTCTGCCCGAGCAGGCGAAAGGCGCCACCGCGCTTGAGATCCGCGGCCACTTCGCGAATGGAGGTGAGATCCAGGAGGAGATGCTCCCCCGGCAGCTGCTCAACGACCAGCACCGGCAGCGGCCGGCTCTGCTCGGCATCGAGCTGAAGCGACGCCCCGCCTGGCTGGCTTAGCCGCTCCAGCATCCCTTCCATCTCGGCGGGCGCTGTCACCCGAACGTAGCCGTCCTCTGCTCCTGACATCCCTGCCCTCTCGCTTGGTCTAGTCGATGCCGAGGCTGCGACTCGTGGCGCAGCGTATCGGCCAGGAGGCTATCGGCCGGCGTCCCGACAACTTGAACACCGGCTCAATCGAGCGCTGCCCTACCCCAGCAGCGCCAGCACGTTCTCCGGCATCACATTGGCCTGGGCCAGCATGCTGTTGCCGGCCTGCTGCAGGATCTCCGCCCTTACCATGTTGGCGGCTTCCGTGGCGTAGTCGGTGTCCAGGATGCGCGAGCGCGCCGCGGAGAGGCTGATATTTGCCGACTCATGACTCTCGATCACCGATGCCAGGCGATTCTCCATCGCCCCCAGATGGCTCCGCTTGCTGTCGACGAAACTGATCGCTCGGTCCAGCGCCGCCAAGGGGTTGGCTGGTTTCTTCAGTCGGATTTCCTGATCCACTTCTACCAGGTTGATATAGGTGTGCGGCACACCGTCGGGCACGCGCTCATCGTTCTCGAAACCGTTGGCATCCGTCTTGATGCTGACAGAAAGCGCATAGGGCGTGGAAACCGGCTGATCGAGATCCAGCGGATGATAAATAATGACCTCGCCGGCACCGTTGACCGTCTTGATGAGAATCTCGTTGTCTTCGGTGTCCACAAGAGTGGCAATCTTGTAACTCCCGAAGCTTGAACGGCTGCCGGGAAGGTCGAAATAATAGTTACCATCCCTTCCTTCTCTCAAGACACTCTCGAAATAATCGCCGTTGGCATCGGTATAGTTGACTGTGACATTACGGGGGTCGATCGTCACACTGGAGCTGCCAGACACCGTCAATACGCGATGATGCTCGGCATTGAACTCGATGTAGCTATCGCCTTGGGCCGTGACCGTCATGGCCACAGGCTCGCCATCGCTACCCACCTCCACTCTGACATCCGCCTCGTAATAGCGGTATACTCCATCAGCCACCCGCTCCTCGATCATAAACTGATCATCCTGGCCTCGCTGCATAAGCCGGGAAGAACCGGAGAAAGACTCGCCATTCCCCTGCCGTAGCTCAGGTGTCACATCATCAAGCGAAATCGACGGTGTCGAGAAGACAATCGAGGTCTGGCCATCCAGATCCAGGCCCGCATATGCAGTATCCGAAGCCGCCTGGAGCGTCAGGCGCTTCTTTTCACTGGGCACCCAGACTGGTTCATCATCTTCGAACAGGAGGTTGCCCTCTGCGTCGACCGCTTGCACTGGATCGTCACTGTCCAGGTAGGTAGTCTCCGTCGCTGAACCAAGACGGTAATAAGCAGTCTGCCCGCTTACCGTCGCCTGCAAGTAGAGACTATCGCTGCTGTCGCTCTTGACGAGAACAGGGTCCTCAAGCAGGTCACCATTGAATGCACGGAACACCACCTCGCCATCATTGAAGTCCTCCAACGCATAATCTTGGCTGTTGAAACTGAACGTCTCACTCTCGCCGATTTCAGCATAGCCGGGTGAAGGCAGCGCCTCACTGCCGCGCGTCACCCTGAGCGCACCGCCACCGGCTTGAAAGTCAAGCTCTGCCGGATAATAGCTGACGACTCCACCCACCCCTCCCTGGCTTTCTCTTACCAGGTAATCGTCGCCATGGCGTACCAGGACCCGACCGCTGGGCGCAATCTCGCTGCCATTCTCATCGAGATACACGCGCTGAGCTGATCTTGATGGAATGCTGGTCACGGAGTCGTAAATTCGCGACTGCGTAGTCACGGTGACGCTGCTGCTGTCTGTCGCTGTTTCATGGGTGGCGACCGGCGATGTGGTCACGTCGTAGAAAACCGGCTGCCCCCCGCTCACGGCGCTGACATAGCTTCCATACGCGCCTCCTTCCATCAGCGCGTGCTGACTACCGGGCAACGACACACCGCCAGTATCTACGAACTGAATGGCCGTGCGTTGAGCGTAGAGGTGGATATCCACCGCTTTACCTTGCAGCATATTGCGTGGCGCCACTTCGCCCTCAATGCCCGCCACATTGAACTCGGTCAACCCCAGCGCATCCACCCCGAAGCCCGGCGGGCGAAGGTCAAGGCTTAGCGTCTCCCCATCGTTGGCCCCTACCTGAAGCGACACCTCACCCGCCTGACCGCTCAGTAACGGAATACCGTTGTAGTCGACCGATGATGCAAGTCGGTCAATCTCACGCAGGTTCATGTTGATCTCGGCCTGGATCACATCGCTGTCACGGGTGCTGAGGGTGCCATTGAGCCCCTGCACCGTCAGCTCGCGGATTCGCTGCAGCTTGTCGTTGACCTGGTCCAGCGCGCCCTGGGCGGTCTGGCTCATGGAGACGCCGTCGTTGGCGTTGCGCTGGGCCATGCCGCGGCCGTTGATCTGGCTGGTCATGCGATTGCCGATGGCCTGGCCGGCGGCATCGTCCTTGGCACCGTTCACTCGCATGCCCGAGGAGAGCCGCTCCATGGCCGTGGAGAGCTGGCCCTGGGCCCGAGACAGGCCAGACTGCCCCTTGAGGGCGGTGAGGTTGGTATTGATCACGCTCATGGTGCTTCCCTGCAAAAAGATACTCTGAATGCTACTTCGGCAGGTGGCAGGGAAGCTTTAGCAAAGAATGGTGAAGTCGTAAGGTTTGAGCGTTACGGCACAGTCAGCCCAGCATCGCCATCACATGCTCACCCTGCTGCCTCACGGCATCGTCCAGAATAGTCATCTCATACCCCCCATAAAGCAAGAAACCGGCCCCTCGAAAGGAGCCGGTTCGATGGCAGTGCCAAAGGGACGAAACCACTTCCCTAGTAGCTCAACCTTAGCCCAGCAGAGACAGCACGTTCTGCGGGATCTGGTTAGCCTGAGCAAGGACAGAAGTACCAGCCTGCTGCAGAATCTGCGCACGGGTCATGTTGGCGACTTCGACAGCGTAGTCGGCATCTTCAATGCGCGAACGTGCGGCAGCGAGGTTAGTCTCGTTGGTGCTCAGGTTGGTGATGGCATCTTCGAAGCGGTTCTGGATAGCACCCAGCTCGGAGCGTTGAATATCAACAGCGGCGAGCGCAGCATCAAGCGTGGACAGGGCATTAGAGTCACCACCAGTGGTAACTTCAACAGTCAGATCTTCACCCGCAGTAAGGACAGTGCCTCCATCAGCAGTTCCGGCATCTGCTGTACTCAGCGCATCACCCAAGGTAAAGGTGACTTCCCCGCTTTCTTGGTCGAAGTTTGCAGTCAATTCGAAGCCGACATCCGCATCCCCTGAATCCTTACCGACGAGAGCGTAGCGGGTCGTTCCGTCATCATCGAAGGAAACAACTTTTCCGCCACTCGCGATGTCGCCTTGCTCCAGATCAATTCCATCAAGGTTGATCTCAAAATCAACATTCTCTGTGGTGGCAGAGCCTTCTACGATCGAACGAACGTCGAAACCTTTCGCTGCTACGTTGCGGGTTTCACCACCCACAGTGGCCATGTCGTCGGTTCCAATCTCATCCTGCTTGAACAGGTTCCAGCCATTCTGGTCGTTGATGACGATGCCGATTTGCTCGCCATCTTTAGCGCCCACCTGGATGTTGATAGTGGTTTCTTCACCGACATCCAGCACGTTGGTGCCATTGAAATCTGTCTCACGAGCGATACGATCGATCTCCTCCAGGCGCTGGTTGACTTCCTGCTGAATGGAGTCGATATCAGAGGCAGAGTTGGTGCCATTCTGCGCCTGAACGGTCAGCTCACGAACGCGCTGCAGGTTATCGTTGATCTGGTTCAGCGAGCCTTCGGCAGTCTGGGCGATGGAGATACCGTCGTTGGCGTTACGCTGCGCCTGGGCCAGACCGGTGATCTGGGAGGTCATGCGGTTGGCGATGGCCTGACCGGCCGCATCATCCTTTGCGCTGTTGATGCGCAGACCGGAGGAGAGACGCTCCATGGAGGTCTGAAGCGCATTCTGGGACTTGCTCAGATTGGACTGGCCAATCATGGAGGTGATGTTGGTATTGATCACGGACATGATGTGATTCCTTCTACGTTGGGGGCTCCATTGGCGGGCCCGCTGCGATTGGTGCTTCTAGGCCCAGCGGGCCTGCCACAACGGCGCCGTTGGCCGTTACTTTCTATAACGGCCGTTGGCCGGGAGACTTTAGGGCTGAAGGCAAATTTTTACTGCAGGCGTCTGGCGGCACTATTCGCGCAGCCGGGCTGCGGCCCACAGGGAAACGGGGAAAGGGAGAAGGCAGAAGGGAAAGCCAGTGCCGGCGGGCCGGGAGGCCGGACCAAAGCGCCCGGCGGGGCCGGGCGCAGTGTGAAATGATGGCGGAAAATGATGGTTGAAGGGGGGGCGCAAGGCGGGTGCCAGCCCCTGTGCGCTACCGCTTTCTGGGGTTGCCCAGGTCCGCCAGCATATCGAACTGCTGGGTCAGGTAGGCGCTGGTCTGGTTCATCTGGGCGATCATGGAATCGAGCTGGCCGAACTGCACCCGGTAGCGGTCGATGGTGCGCTCGATGGAGACCTCCATGCGCTCGAAGCGCTCGCCCAGGCTCTTCACCCGGGTCTCGGCGCCGCTGATGGAGCGCTTGACGATACCGTTGCCGTCCAGCAGCTGACCCAGGGTGGTATTGAGGCTGCCGGCCAGGCCGCCCTTGCTGTCGGCGCCGGCGAAGAATTCGCCCAGCCCACTCATGTTGCCGCTGGTCAGCTCGTTAAGCTTGCCGTCATCGAGCTTCAGGGTGCCGTCGCGCTGCAGGGTGATGCCCACCTGGTTCAGGGTGCGCAGCTCGCCCTCCCCGACTCCACCGGCCAGCACGCCGCGCAGGCGCGACTCGACGGTGCGCACGGCGCTGTCGCCGTTGAGTTCGCCGGCCTGGCCGGTATCGGCATTGAAGGAGGTGAGTTTGCCGATGGTCTCCTTCATGTCGTTGAAGGCCTTGACGAAGCCCTGCACCGCCTCGCGGGCCTTGAGGGTGTCCTGCTCCACCCGCAGGGTGATCGGCTGGCCCTCTGCGGTGGTCTCCTCCAGGTTCAGGGTCACGCCCTGAATGGCGCCCTCCACCCGGTTGGTGGCGCTGGTAATCGCGATGCCGTTGACGTTGATGCTGGCATCGCGGCCGGCGCGCAGGGTGTCGGCGTCCTCCCCGAGATCGGCATGCTCGAATGTCAGGCCTGTCAGCGAGGCCTCGGCGCCGGTCTCCTGGCTGGCCAGCGCCAGCCGGTAGCCGTTGCCGTCGTTGACGATGGAGGCGGTGACCCCGGCCTCCTCGTCGGCGTTGATGGCATCGCGCAGATCCTCGAGCGTCCAGTTCTCCTCGATGGCGATAGTTACGCTGCGCAGCGCCTCGGCCCCGGTATCCAGCTCGCCGGTCTCGCTGTCATAGATGGCGCCGAAGTTCAGGGTCAGGGTATCCGCCTGGGTGAAGAGCGGCTCGTCGCGGGTGTCGGCTGCCGTGGTGGCGAGCGTGCCGGCAGTGGCCAGCTGGCTCACCTCGACGCTGTAGCTGCCGGGCTGGGCGGTCTTGCTGGTGGTGGCGGTGAAGGCGTCGCCGCGCACGTTGGCCGAGAGGCTCTGGTAGAGCGAGGCGTCGTTGAGCTTGGCGACGCTGTCCTGAAACTTGGTGAGCGAGCTCTGCAGCTGGCCGAAGGCGGAGATCTTCGCCTGCTGCTGCGCCTGCTGGCGCTTGATGGGCTCCAGCTTGCCGCGCTCGGCGTCGCGCAGCTGATCGAGCAGACCGGAAAGGTCCAGGCCAGAGCCAACGCCAAGGGCCGTGATGGTTGACATGGAAGTTCCTCAGTAGGCGCACGGGGCGCGGGTGCCCGCAGAGGGCTTTAGCCGACTATCGGCAGGAGCCCCCGGAACTTTAGCATGTCGCGCCGGGCACGATCAGTCGCGGCCGAGCTGGGCATCCATGGCGGCAAACTGCTGGGCCAGGTAGTCGCTGGTCTGGTTCATCTGGGCGATCATGCCGTCGAGCTGGCCGAACTGGGTGCGGTAGCGCTCAAGCGTCTGCTCGATGCCCTGCTCCATGCGCACGTAGCGCTGGCTGAGGCTCTCGATGCGGTTCTCGGCGCCGCCGATGGCGTTGGTCAGGGCGCCATTGCTGCCGAGCAGCTGGCCGCTGGTCTCCGCCAGGCGCCCGGCCATGCCCGGCGTCTCGCCGCTGCCGGCGAAGAAGCGCTCCACGGCGCCCATGTCGTTGGCGATGGCCATGTCGAGCTCGGCGTCGTCCAGGCTCAGGGTGCCGTCCAGGTTCAGCGAGATGCCCAGCTCGCCGAGCAGGGCAAACTCGCCCTGGGCGCTGTCGCCCACCATGGCGCTCAGGTCGTTGCGCAGGCGCGCTTCGACGGTGCGCACGGCGCTGTCGCCGTTGAGCTCGCCGGCCCGGCCGGAGTCGGCATCGAAGGCGGTCTGCTCGCCGATGGTGCCCTTCAGGGCGTTGTAGGCCTCCACGAAGCCGCCGACCGCCTCGCGAACCGCCCGGGTATCCTGCTCCACCTGCAGGGTGGCGCTGCCCGGCTGCTGCAGGTCCAGGGTCACGCCCTGTATCGCCCCTTCCACCTGGTTGGTGGGGCTCACGATATTGATGCCGTTGACGCTGAAGGCGGCGTCGCGGCCCTGCTGGACCACCGCACCCTCCTCGAGGTCCTCGGCATCGCTGACGGCCACTCCATCGGCAAAGAAGCCATCCTCGAAGGTCATGCCGGTGACGGAGGCCGCCTCACCGGTCTGGTGGGACATCAGCGCCAGGCGGTAGCCCTCGCCGTCGTTGACCAGGCTGGCCGAGACCTTGGCGCCCTCGTGGGCGTTGATGGCGTCGCGCACCTCCTCGAGGGTGCTGCCGGCCGCCACGCTGATCTCGATGGCATCGGGCTCGCCCTCGGGGGCCTTGCCGAAGGCCAGGGTCAGGATCCCGCCGCCGTCGGTCAGGGTCTCGCCGGGGTCGACGTCGATGCGCTGGCTGGCCAGGCTGCCGGCGCCGGCGAGGTGCGCTACCTCCACCTGGTACTGGCCCGGGGCGGCATCGGCATCGGCGGCGGCCTGCAGCGCCTCGCCGCCGACGCTGGCGGAGAGGCTCTGGAAGAACTCGGGATTGGCGAGCCGGTTTGCCGCGCCCTCGAAGGCCGAGAGCGCCCCCTGCAGCTCGCCGTAGGCGGAGATACGCACCTGCTGGGATTCGATCTGGCGCTCGATGGGCTCGAGCTTGCCGCGCTCCGCCTCGTTGAGCTGATCCAGAAGCCCGTTGAGGTCGAGGCCGGAGCCGATGCCGAGTGCTGAGATGCTGGCCATGATGAACTGCCTTGTGCCGATGAATGTGCGGCCAGAACACTGCCGCCCTGCTACAGGGGTCGGCGGGCGCGCCGAGAACTTTAGGGGAGATGGCCCTTCAAATTTTCTGCGCGTTTAGGTGAGCATGATAGGGGCACAACAGATCTGCCACCTACCCGATGACAAGGATGCCCCATGCGCCATGCACAGCACACGCCCCCAAAGACACAGCGCCCCCTCAACCACGCTGCCCTGGCCGCAGGCTTGATACTGCTGCTGGCGGGCTGTGCGGCCCGCTACCCGCTGGATATCCCCGAGGCGCAGTGGGAGGCGATGACACCCACCGAGCAGCGCCAGGCTCGGGAACAGCAGGTGGCGCTGGATCGCGCCCGGGCCGAGCAGCGCGCCGCCGAGGCCCGCGCCCGAGAAGAGAAGGCCCGCGAGGCGCGGCTGGCGCTGGAAGTTCGTCGCCAGGAGGCACGACCGGGCGAGCGGGTGCAGTGCGTGCTGGAGGGCGAGCTGCGCAGGGGCAGTAGCTGGCACGCCATGACCCCGGCGGGCATCGATGTGGTGAGCGGCATGACGGTCCCGGTGGCGCTCACCAGCCGGGATGGTCGGAGGCGCCAGGACGCCTACGCCAGCTTCGATGGCCAGGCCGTGACGCTCTGCCGCCATGAAAGAGAGCTCGCGCGCCCCGGCGCCGACTGCGCCCGCCTGGTCGGCACCCAGCGGGACTTCGCTCGGGGCCTTGCCGGGCGCGTGGAGACCGAACGCTTCGTACGCGGCACCCTGCGCTGCGACCTGCCGCTCAGGACGCGGTGAGCCGCCTCTTCACCACCGCAAAGCCCTTGCCGTGCAATGCCGCCGTTGGGAATTGAAGGGATACTACCGACAGGAGGAGCCGCGACTTCAGGCGCCTACCCGGCAGCCCAGATAGCGGCTCTCGAAGGTGGCGGCGTCTACCGGCCTGCCGGTCAGGTAGCCCTGGATCAGGGTGACCGGGTAGCGGGCGAGCGCCTGGAGCTGCTCTTCGGTCTCCACCCCCTCCGCCACCACCCGCAGCCCCAGCTCCTGAGCCAGGCCGGTGACGGCGGCGACGATGGCGGCACTGCCGCGGCGCTCGCCCTCATCGCCGGTGAGCCGCTGGATGAAGCTGCGATCCACCTTGAGGGTGGTCAACGGCAGGTCCTGCAGGTAGCTCAGCGAGGAGTAGCCGGTCCCGAAGTCGTCGATGGCGATGCGGCAGCCCAGCTCGCGCAGGTCTGTCAGCAGGCCCACGGCCTCCTGCTGGCGGTCGAGCAGCACGCTCTCGGTCAGCTCGAAGCCGATCTGCCCCGGCGGCAGGTCATGCTGCTGGAACAGCTCCCGCACCTGCTCGACCAGGCCGCCCTGCCAGAACTGGCCCGCGGAGAGGTTGACGGCGACCCGGGGTGGGCTGAGCCCGGCCAGGCGCCACTCGCCGAGCTGTTCGGCCACCTTCTCCATCACCCGGCGCCCCAGCGGAATGATCAGCCCGGAGCGCTCGGCCATGGGAATGAACACGCCAGGGGAAACGTCGCCGAATTCCGGATGGTGCCAGCGCAGCAGCGCCTCGGCCCCTTCCACCTCGCCGGAATCGCGATTGACCAGCGGCTGGTAGTGCACGGCCAGCCCCTCGCCGCTCTCCACGGTGTCGCGCAGGGCGCTCTCCAGCGCCAGCTGGCGGCTGTCATGGGCGTTCATCTCGGTGCGAAACAGGCGGTAGGTGTTACGCCCCTCGTGCTTGGCGCGATCCATGGCCGTATCGGCGTTGCGCACCAGGGCATCGGCGGTGGTGCCATCCTCCGGGTAGAGGCTGATGCCGAGGCTGCAGCCCATCCGAAAGGTGTTGCCGAGCACCTCGAAGGGCTGGGCAATGGCATCGATCAGCCTGCGTGCCACCATCCTCACGTCTTCCAGACCGCCGAGCTCCGGCAGCAGCGCCAGGAACTCATCGCCGCCGAGGCGCGCCAGGGTGTCATCCTCGCGCAGCCTCTCCTGCAGTCGCACAGAGACCTGCACCAGCAGCTCATCACCCACGGCGTGGCCCAGGGTGTCGTTGACCTGCTTGAAGTGGTCAAGATCGATGAAGATCACCGCCAGGCCCTGCTGCTGACGATGGGCGTGGCGAATGGCCAGCCCCAGGCGGTCCTCCAGCAGGCGGCGGTTGGGCAGGCGGGTCAGGGGGTCGTAGTAGGCCAGCCGCCGCACGCGCTCCTCGTTTTCGCGGATCAGGGTGATATCGGTGAAGAGCGCCGCATAGTGGGTCACCTTGCCGTCATCATCGGTGACGGCGGTGATGGTCAGCCGCTCCAGATAGAGCGCCCCGCCCTTGCGGCGGTTCCAGATCTCGCCTCGCCAGTAGCCGTGGGCGTCCAGCTCCCGCCACATCTGCCGGTAGAAACTGGCGTCATGCCGCCCCGAGGAGAGCAGCGCCGGCGTGCGCCCGACCGCCTCCTCCTCGCTGTAGCCGGTGACCTGGCAGAAGGCCGGGTTGACGTACTCGATGACGCCGTTCGGGTTGGTGATGATGATCCCTTCCTGCGAGGCATCGATCACCCGCTCGGCCATCTGCAGGTTCTGCCGGGAGAGCGCCAGCGCCTGGTCGCGCTGCTCCAGGGCGCGGCGCAGATCCTCCACGTAGAGCCGCTCGGCACCGGCCAGCAGGTGGCGGCGGCTCCCCCCCTCCATCGACATCGGCGCCTCGCCCACCGGGGTCTTGCGGTGCACGCCGCTGACCGGTGAGCGCATCACCTCGGCGATGGGGCGGCGCATGGCCGCCAGGTCGGAGAAATCGATGGCCAGGGCGTCGCACTCGGTCCAGATTCCTACCGGAACGCCCCGCTCCATCACCACAATGGAGCTGCAGCGCCGCTCGGCCATGCGAGCGGCGACCTCACTGAGCGGCGTGGCGAGGTCACATGTCAGCAGCGCATTCTGCATGATGCGCTCGATGGGGAGTTCCTGGGTCATGGGCTACCGGGGGTCAAGTGGACGGTGATCGTCAAACAGACATCACGGTGCAGTTCGGCCGAACGCCGAGAATCTTTAGCCGCATCAGGCCGGTGCGCTCAGCTGCCAGGAGGTCGGAAGCGGCACGACTCCGCGGGAGCGAGGCATTCGGCCGATAGCAAGGACGCCCGCTGGATGTGCTGCGGGCCAAAGAAGATGAAAATGCTACGCAAGGGATATGATTTGATGAAGCGGCAGCAAAAGGCCCGTCACCGCCGGGCCTTCGCCGTTGCCGACCGCCGGTGCCAACCGGCAGATGCTCGGGGCAAGCCGCGCCTTTGGCGTGCTATATTGCCTCGCCAACGCCCCGGGGAACGGAAAGGACGCCATGACACACCCTCAGGCACAAGGCGGCGCTCACCCGACTCGCCCCAGGATCTGGCACTTGGTTACTTGGCTGGGTCTCAGCCTCTGGCTGGCGCTTGTGGCCCCCCTGGCCATGGCGATGCCTGCGCCTGAAGGAAGCGAAACATCGGCCGGCCAGGCGCAGACGCTGACCCTCGGCATCTTCGCCTACCGCCCCAAGGTGGTGATGGTGAGGCAGTGGCAGCCCCTGGTGGACTATCTCAATGCGAGCCTGCCAGAGGGGCTCCACGTATCGCTGCAGGTACTGACCCAGCCCGAGATGGAAGAGGCGCTGCGCCACGACCGGCTGGACCTGATCTTGACCAACCCCTCACACTTCATCGAGCTGCGCACCCTCAACCAGCTCTCGGGGGCGCTTGCCACCCTGGCCACCATGCAGTACGGGCAACCCGTGTCACACCTGGGTGGCGCGGTGATTCGGCGTAGCGGCCCCGGGGGCCCAGGCACCCTGGAGGAGCTGAAGCACAGTCGAATCGCCATCGTCGGCAAGCAGTACCTGGGGGGCTATGCCGCCCCGGCGGGTGATCTCAAGCGCCGCGGCATCGACCCGGAGCGGCTGGACTACCTGGTGACCGGCGGCAGCCACGATGACGTCGTGCACGCGGTGCTTGAAGGGCGCGCCGATGCCGGCTTCATCCGTACCGGGGTGCTGGAGAGCAAGCTGCGCGACGGCACCCTGCTGCCGGGAGAGGTCGAGGTGGTAGAACCCCAGCGCCATGCGGGCTTCCCCTTCGCCTCCTCCACGCGGCTCTACCCCGAGTGGGCCTTTGTCGCCCACTGGGCGCTGCCCCGCGATATCAGCAAGCGCATTGCCGCACTGCTCTTCGAACTCTCCCCCCACGACCCGGCGGCACGGGCAGCCGGCATCCACGGCTTCACCATCCCCTCGGACTACGCCAGGGTGGAGGAGCTGATGATGAGCCTCAGGATCCCGCCCTTCGATACGGCGCCGGAGTTCGGCTGGAAGGACATCTGGGAGCGCTACTGGCCGGCGCTGATGACCGGGCTGGTCCTGGCCAGCATCATCCTGGCCCTGCTCTTCACCCTGGCCGCCGGCTACCGGCGCCAGCGAAAACTGCACCGCCACGCCGAGGAGCTGGCCAAGCGGCTCGCCTGGACACTGGAGGGTACCCGGGCGGGCACCTGGGAGCGCAACGTTCAGACCGGCGAGCTCCGCATCAACCAGCGCTGGGCAGAGATGGCCGGCTACCGCCGCGAGGAGCTCGAGCCCGTCACCTTCGACACCCTGCGCGCCATGACCCACCCCGAGGATCTGCGGCAGGCCGAACAGGCCCTGGCGCGCCACTTCGCCGGGGAAGACAGCCACTACGGCTGCGAGCTGCGCATTCGCCACCGCGACGGACACTGGCTCTGGGTCTATGACCGCGGCCACGTCAAGACCCGCACCCCGGACGGCAAGCCCGAATGGATGTTCGGCACCCATATCGACATCACCGACCGGCATCGGCTGATTGAAAATCAGCAATCCTGGATTCAGCGCTTCCGGGAGTTTTCCGATAACGTTCCCGGGGTGCTCTACCAGTTCCGCCTGCGGCCGGATGGCAGCGCCCACTTCCCCTTCGCCTCGCCCCGTCTCTACGAAGTGTACGGCTGCTGGCCCGAGGAGGTGGCAGAAGACGCCACGGCCGTCTTCAGCGTGATACACCCCGACGATATCGAGGCGGTTCAGCAGTCCATCCGGGAGTCTGCGGCCACGCTGGGCCCCTGGCGCGCCACCTACCGGATCCAGCACCCGCAGCAGGAGCAGCTGTGGCTCGAGGGCAGCGCCACCCCCTCCCGCCAGGACGATGGCAGCACCGTCTGGCACGGCTATATCCGCGATGTCACCGAGCTCAAGAAGTACGAGCAGGAGCTGGAGTTCACCGCCTTCTACGACCCCCTGACCGGCATCCCCAACCGCCGCCTGCTGGGCGACCGCATGAGCCAGGCCATTGCCCATGCCCTGCGCAGCGGTGAAGCGCTGGCCATCTGCCTGCTGGACCTGGACAACTTCAAGCCGATCAACGACACCCTCGGCCACGAGGCCGGTGATCGCGTGCTGATCGAAATCGCCCGCCGGCTGAGCGGCCTGCTGCGCGCCGAGGACAGCGTGGCACGCCTGGGCGGAGACGAGTTTGTGCTGCTGCTGCGCAACCCGGAGGGAGAGAGCGTCTTCCAGCGGGTGCTCGATGACCTGCGCGCCCCCATCGACCTGGAGGGTAGCGAGGTACGGGTTTCCGCCAGCCTCGGCGTGGCCATGCTGAACCACGAGGCTCCCTGCGATGGCGACCAGCTGCTGCGGCTGGCGGACCAGGCGGCTTACCGGGCCAAGTCCGCCGGGCGTGACCGCTACCGAGTCGTGACGGCGGGTGGTCAATCAGGCTTTCCGACAGGCCGCAACACGGCGACTCAAGCGCGGTAAATAGCGGGAAAGGTTGACCTGGGTCACCCTCGCAAACGCATACGCCAAGGCCGACTAAAGCACAAAGGCACACTGCCGATACCGCTTTCAGACGGGCGATGCCAACCGGCCGCGCCCCTGAACTCTGACGCCTTGAGCCGCGGCAAGCTGCCCGCTATGGAGACCCTATGACCCACGCCCTGCACCGTATCCCCATGGGGGGCAAGTTCCTGCTCACCCTGCTGCTGCCGCTATTGGCGCTGGCGTGGTTTGCGGGCAACGGCATCGTCGATCGCCAACGCCAGGCCACCAACATGGCCGAGATGGAGAGCCTGGCCCTGCTGGCGCGCCATGCCGGCGACCTGGTGCATGAGATGCAGCGCGAGCGTGGCATGACCTCCGGCTACCTGGGTAGCCAGGGCAGCGAATTCGGCAGCCGGCTCGCCACTCAGCGCTCTCGGACCGATGGCGAGATCGCATCGCTGCGCGCCTACCTTGCCGCCATGGAGTTGCACCTGGATGAGCGACTTCAGGGCCGGATCGATCGGGTACAGCAGCTGCTGGGCGAAAACGACCGCATCCGCCAGCGGGTCGATGCCCTGGATATCCAGGCCGCCGAGGCCATTGGCCACTACACCGAGCTCAATGGCGAGCTGATGACGCTGATCGGGCGGATGACTCAACGCACCGAGGCGGCCACCATTTCCAGGGCGCTCTCCTCCTACTACAGCCTGCTGGAGGCCAAGGATCTGGCCGGCATCGAGCGCGCCCTGCTGACCAACGCCTTCGCCGCCAACGTGATGCGCACCCCGGCCTACCACAGCCTGCTGGAGCTGATCGGCCAGGAGCAGGCCTTCCTCGAGGCCTTCGACAGCCTGGCGAGACCCGAGCTGCGCGAGCGTCTGGCCACGGCCATCAGCGGCCCCGAGATCGAGCGCCTGGCCCCGCTGCGCCAGCTTGCCGTGGAGCGGGGAGTGATGGGTGGCTTCAACGTCGCCCCTCAGCAGTGGTTCGACTGGCAGACGGTGAAGATCGAGCGCCTCCGCGAGGTGGAAAACTTCGCCGGCGACGAGATCGCCAGCGCCGCCGCCGCCCTGCGCAGCGGCGCTCGGCAGGGGCTGATCACCTATGCCGTGGTGACCGCCCTGGCCGCTGGCCTGGCGATCCTGTTCGCCTTTTTCGTGGTGCGCGACCTGGTCAGCTCCCTGCGCGCCGCCCTGCAGGACATCGAGAGCCGCGGCGGGGATCTTACCCGCCGCCTGTCGGTGCTTGGCACCGATGAGCTCAGCCGCCTCTACCGGGCCTTCAATGACTCCACTGCGTCTACCGAGCAGCTGGTGGCCAATATTCGCCGCGGCGCACTCTCCGTGGAGGTGGCCAGCAGCGAGATCGCCCAGGGCAATCAGGACCTGGCCCAGCGCACCGAGGAGCAGTCCGCCTCCCTGGTAGAGACGGCTTCCAGCATGGAGCAGATCACCGTCACGGTTCGCCAGACCGCGGACAACGCCCAGGAAGCCAGGGCCATGACCGGCGAAGCCGCCGAGCACGCCAAAACCGCCAACGAAGTGGCGCTGCAGGCCAGCGCCGCCATGGAGCAGATTCATACCGCCAACCAGGAGGTGACCACCATCGTCACCGCCATCGACAACATCGCCTTCCAGACCAACCTGCTGGCCCTCAACGCCTCCGTGGAAGCGGCCCGTGCCGGCGATCACGGCCGGGGTTTCGCGGTGGTAGCCCAGGAGGTTCGAAAGCTGGCCAGCCGCAGCGCCGAGGAGGCCGAACAGATTCGCCGCCTGGTGGACAACAACGTGGCCCGGATCGACGAGGGCGAAAGGCTGGTGCGCACCACCGGGGAGGCCCTGGTCGACATCACTCGCCAGGTCGAGAAGGTGGCCGAACTGGTAGCGGAGATGGCGGCGGCCACCGGCGAGCAGTCGGCTGGCATTGAGCAGATCAACCAGGCGGTCTCCCAGCTCGAGGAGGTGACCCAGCAGAATGCTGCCCTGGTGGAGCAGGTCTCCGCCGCCAGCCGCTCACTGGACGACCAGGCCAGCGAGATGGCCGGGCTGATCGGCCAGTTCAAGGTCGGCGAGAGTTCGGTGCTGAGAGTGGCGGAACACTAGGCTTGGCACTACACCTGCATGTTCATGACATCCTTGTAGGCGGTGACCAGCCGGTTACGCACCTGGGTCCCCATCTGGAAAGCCACGCTGGCCTTCTGCATGTCCACCATCAGGTCGTTGAGCTCAACGCCTGGGTCCCCCGCCTGAAAGGCCTGCGCCTTGACGGCCGAGGCCTGCTGCAGGCGATTGATACGCTGGATCGACGCCTGCAGCTCGCCGGCAAACCCGCCCGCCCCCACCGCGGTGGAAACCTGCTGCCCCTTGACCGCCTGGCCCGCGGCCTGACTGGCCAGGCTCTGCATCTGCGCCAGGGCGGACTGTATGGCCGGTGAACTCATGCAAGCGCCTCGTCAAGCTGTCGGTGAACGTCATGATCGTCAATGACTGCCAAGGCTAGCACCGCGCCCCCCCCCTGCCATCCCGGCAATTGCCAATGAAAAGAGAGGCTTTTCCCGGGTTAGGGCTCGACGGAGGGAAGGATAATAGCGGCCATCACAGTTCCGACTGCCGCAAGGGCAGCCAATCGCGATCCACGGACGCTGCAAATGCCTTTTTTCTTCCATGACAGTGGCAAGCGCCATTGCTCGTGCCGGCCCTGGGGGTGGCGTGAATGAGTAATGGTGCTCAAGCTACCGGCACACAGGAACGCTCGTCGCGCCAGGAAGGCAGGTCTTCGAACGGAGTCGAGCGCGTGCTGCAGCAGCTGCGCGGTAACCCGCTGATCGTTCTCTTGGTCGCCGGCGCCGCCTGCGTGGCGATCATCGTGGCCCTGCTGATGTGGGCGCGCTCCCCCGACTACCGCGTGCTCTACAGCAATCTCTCCGATGCCGACGGCGGTCGCATCATGAGCGAGCTGGACGCTCGCGGCGTGCCCTATCGTTTCAGCCAGGGAGGCCAGGCGCTGCTGGTTCCCGGCGACCAGGTACACGGCCTGCGCCTTCAGCTCGCCGAGCAGGGACTGCCCCGGGGCGGCAACGTCGGCTTCGAGCTGATGGACGACCAGGCCTTCGGCATCAGCCAGTTCGCCGAGCAGGTCAACTACCAGCGCGGCCTGGAGGGGGAGCTCTCCCGCTCCATGGAGTCGCTGGGCCCGGTGGAGCGCGCCCGGGTCCACCTGGCCCTCGCCCGCCAGTCGGTCTTCGTTCGCGACCGCGAACCGGCCAAGGCCTCCGTCATCCTCACCCTGCATCCGGGCCGCCTGCTCAGCGATGGGCAGGTCAGCGCCATCGTGCACATGGTCGCCAGCAGCGTGCCGGAGCTCAACGCCGAAGAGGTCACCGTGGTGGACCAGAACGGTCGGCTGCTCTCGACGCAGGCCGCGGGCCGCCACGACCTGGATGGCTCTCAGCTGGAGTACATCGAGGAGGTGGAGCGCTCCTTCCAGCGTCGCATCGAGAATATCCTGGTGCCGATTCTGGGCCGCGACAACGTCCGCGCCCAGGTGGCGGCGCAGATCGACTTCTCCCGCCGCGAAGAGACCGCCGAGCGCTATGGCCCCAACCAGACACCCAACGAGGCCGCGGTGCGCAGCCGCCAGGGCAGCGTCGCCTATAACGGCGACCAGGGGCTGGCCCAGGGGATTCCCGGGGCGCTGAGCAATACCCCGCCGGGCGCCGCCCCCTCCCCCATCGAACTCCCCGAGGGTGAAGGAGGCGGGGACCCCGAAGCTCAGCAGGTCGCGCTTCAGGCCACCAACACCCTGCGTCAGGACGAAGTCATCAACTACGAGGTGGACCGCAGCGTTTCCCACGTCCAGCACCGCCTGGGACAGGTGCAACGCCTCACGGCGGCCGTGGTGGTCAACTACCGCGATGAGATCGACGAAGAGGGGGCCGCGGTCCGGGTACCGCTCACGGAGCTCGAGCTGGCGCAGATCGAGCGCCTGGTCAGGCAGGCCATGGGGTTCTCCACCGCTCGCGGCGATGAGATCGAGGTCGTCAACAGTCGCTTCTCCGTGGTAAGCGACGAGACCCACCAGCCGGAGTGGTGGCAGTCCCCCGAGATTCATGCGCTGGCACTGAATATTGGCCGCTACCTGCTGGTGGCCCTGGCCGCCCTGCTGCTCTATCTGCTGATTCTCCGCCCGCTGATCAAGCGGCATACCCAGGCACCGGTCGCCACCGCGGCGCCCGGCAGCACCCTGCAGGTGCAGGTAGGCGACGACGATGCCCAAGGCACAGCGGCCACGGAGACCAACAGGGCGGCCGAAGACACCTACGAGGTTCCGCGCAAGCGCCGCCGCAAGGCATCCGAATACGAGCAGAACCTCGGCGACCTGCGCGAGATGGCCCAGGAGGACCCCCGCATGGTCGCCATGATCGTACGCAGCTGGATGAACAAGTATGAGTAAGAAAGCGGAGAGCATCAGCGGCGCCCGCCGCAGCGCCATCCTGCTGCTGGCCCTCGACGAGGACAGCGCCGCCGAGGTGTTCAAGTATCTCTCCTCCAGGGAGATCCAGGCCATCAGTACCGAGATGGCCAGGCTCGATCAGGTCTCCCACGACGAGATGCGCAAGGTGCTCGCCGACTTCCAGGCCGAGACCGAGGAGTTCATCGCGCTGAACCTGAACTCCAGCGACCATATCCGCTCGGTGCTCACCAAGGCGCTGGGCAGCGAGCGCGCCTCCAGCCTGATCGAGGACGTGCTGGAGAGCTCCAGCGCCACTTCGGGTATCGATGCACTGAACCTGATGGAAGCCTCCATGGTGGCGGAGCTGATCCGCGACGAGCACCCCCAGATCATCGCCACCGTCATGGTCCACCTGGAGCGCCACCAGGCGGCTAACGTGCTGGAGCTCTTCGACGACAAACTGCGCAACGACGTGGTGCTGCGCATCGCCACCTTCAGCGGCGTCCAGCCGGCCGCCCTGCAGGAGCTCACCGAGGTGCTCTCCGGCATGCTCGATGGCCAGAACCTCAAGCGCAGCAAGATGGGCGGCGTAAGAACCGCCGCCGAGATCCTCAACCTGATGAACTCCAGCCAGGAGGAGGCCGTCATCGAGACGGTACGCGCTCACAGCGAGGATCTGGCCCAGAAGATCATCGACGAGATGTTCCTGTTCGAGAACCTCATGGATCTCGACGACCGCAGCATCCAGCTGGTGCTCAAGGAGATCGATACCAACTCCCTGGTGGTGGCCCTCAAGGGCGCACCAGAGGCGCTCATGGACAAGTTCCTGCGCAACATGTCCCAGCGTGCCGCCGACCTCATCCGCGAGGACATGGAGGCCCGCGGTCCGATTCGCATCTCCCAGGTGGAAGCCGAACAGAAGGCGATCCTGCAGGTCGTCCGCCGCCTGGCCGACAGCGGCGAGATCGTGCTAGCCGGCGGAGACGACACCTATGTCTGAGCAGCGTCCGGGCCAGCCGCTACCGCGGCACGACGGCGAGGTGTCCTGGCAGCGCTGGGAGATGGGCGAGCTGCCCCAGACCCGGCGCGACGCCGGAAACGCCGCCCCGGCCCCCGAGGAGACCGCACGGCGCAAGGCGGCCTTCCAGCGCCAGGCGGAGCTCCACGCCCTGCGTGAGAAGGCCATGCAAGAGGCCCGCGAGGAGGGCTACCAGGCGGGCTATGCGTCCGGCCACGCCGAGGGGCTGGAAGCGGGACTCGCCGAAGGCCTGGAGCAGGGCCGGGCCCAGGCTCGGGCGGAGCTCGAGCAGCAGCTTCGCGATACCCTCTCCCCGCTGCTTCCCCTGGCGCAGTCATTCGGCCGCGCCCTTCATGAGCTGGACGAGGTCCTGGCCGAGGAGCTGGTAGAGCTGGCCCTGGCCACCGGCCGCCAGCTGGCCGGCGAGGCGCTCAAGGCGCGGCCCAAGCAGGTGCTGGAGATCGTCCGCGGCCTGCTGCACACCGAGCCGGGCATGAGCGGCCAGCCACGGCTCTGGCTGCACCCTAGGGATCACGCCCTGGTCGAGGAGCATCTGGGTCATGAGCTGGCAGCCGCCGGCTGGATGCTGCAGCCCGATGATCAGGTGACCCGCGGCGGCTGCCGGGTCACCAGCGCCAGCGGCGAGCTCGATGCTACCTGGGAGAGCCGCTGGGCAGCGGTGAAGCGTCAGGTTCGTCGGCGCGCCACCCCCAAGCCCCCCGAGGATGGCGACAGATGAACGCCGTCGAGCTGCCGAACCCCTACCACCGGCACTGGCAGAGGTCGCTGCGCAAGGTGCGGGCGCGCATCGAGAAGGTGCCTCCTTTTCGCGCCAGCGGCCGGGTGGTGCGCGCTACCGGGATGGTCATCGAGGCGGTTGGCATGCAGGCCCCCCTGGGCAGCGCCTGCCTCATCGAGCTGCCGGCGCCCTACAGCCACGAGCCGCCGCGCTTCGCCGAGGCCCAGGTGGTGGGGTTCGCCGGAGAGAAGCTGTTCCTGATGCCGCTGAGCGAGATCGCCGGACTGCTGCCCGGCGCACGCGTCTTTCCACTGGGCAGCGGCGGCAACGGCGCACGGCGCTTTCCGCTGGGCGAAGCGCTGCTCGGGCGAGTCGTGGATGGCAACGGCGAGCCGCTGGACGGCCTGGGCCCCCTGGATGATGCCCATCAGGCGACCCTGCAGACGCCTCCGCTCAACCCGCTCTCCCGGGCACCCATCGAGACCCAAATCGACGTCGGCATCCGCGCCATCAACGCCCTGCTCAGCGTGGGGCGCGGCCAGCGCATGGGGCTGTTTGCCGGCTCGGGCGTGGGCAAGTCGGTCCTGCTTGGCATGATGGCCCGTTTCACTCAGGCCGACGTCATCGTGGTCGGCCTGATCGGCGAGCGGGGCCGAGAGGTACAGGACTTCATCGACAATATCCTCGGCCCGGAGGGCCGGCGCCGGGCCGTGGTGGTGGCGGCTCCCGCCGACACCTCTCCCCTGCAGCGACTGCAGGGGGCCGCCTATGCGACTCGCCTGGCGGAGGGCTTTCGCGACGAGGGGCGCGACGTCCTGCTGATCATGGACTCCCTGACCCGCTACGCCATGGCCCAGCGGGAGATCGCCCTGGCCATCGGCGAGCCTCCGGCGACCAAGGGCTATCCCCCTTCGGTATTCGCCAAGCTGCCAGGCCTGGTAGAGCGCGCCGGCAATGCCCAGCGCGGTGGCGGTTCCATCACCGCCTTCTATACGGTGCTGACCGAGGGTGATGACCAGCAGGATCCCATCGCCGACTCCGCCCGTGCCATTCTCGACGGCCATGTGGTGCTGTCGAGAACCATGGCGGAAGCCGGCCACTACCCGGCCATCGATATCGAGGCCTCGATCAGCCGCGCCATGACGCAGATCATCAGCCCCGACCAGGCTCGCCTGGCACAGTCATTCAAACGATTGTTTTCACGCTATCAGCGCAACCGCGACCTGATCAGCGTCGGCGCCTATGCCCGGGGGAACGACCCCCAACTGGACGAGGCGATCCAGCGCTACCCCGCCCTGGAAGCCTTCCTCCAGCAGCAGATCGATGAACAGGCCCCGGTCGATGCCTCCCTGGAGGCACTGGCCAAGACCCTCGGAGTGAACCGATGAGCGCCAACGCTTCACCGCTTGATACCTTGATCGAACTGGCCCAGGGCTCCCGCGACCAGGCCGGCCAGGCGCTCGCCAGCGAGCGTCACAACGAGCAGCAGGTGGCCGGACAGCTCGAGGCTCTGCACCAGTATCGCCTCGAGTATGCCCAGAAGCTGCAGCAGGCCATGAGCGAGGGCATCGACCCGGCCAGCATGCGCAACTACCAGCAGTTTCTCGACTCCCTGGATGCCGCCCTGGCACGCGCCCAGCAGGCCCTGAAGGCCCAGCAGCAGCGCGTTAGCCAGCGCCAGACCCAGTGGCAGCAGGAGCAGCGCAGGCTGTCTTCCTACGATACCCTGGCCGCTCGCCGTCAGCAGGAACAGCGGCGCCATGAGGCGCGCCAGGAGCTGCGCCTCAACGATGACCTGGTCAACGGCCGCCTGGCCCGCGCCCGCTATGCCTCGGATATATGACGTCGGAGTGACCATGGATATTGCCCTGCTGCTCTCCACTATCGGTGATCAGTCACGCCCCGTCGGCGCCCCCGGCGGCAGAGACGGCCTCCCTTCCCAGGGGTTTGCCGATACCCTGGCGGGCCTGCAAGAACCCCTCGACGGCGAGGAGGCTCCCTCCCCGGCCCAGCTCAGCGGCACTGCCGGTGGCCCGCCCCTCCCGACGGCGCTGCGGCAGAACCTGGTCATTGCCGCCGGAGGTGATGCCCCCTCCCCCACCGCCGACGAGGGAGCCCTGGCCGACATCACCCGGCGGCTGCAGCTGATCGCCTCCGCGGGCGAAGGGGTGGCCGACCTGGCGGACGCCGCGGCCCTGGCCGAGGGGCGTCTTGATCTTCAGCCGCACCAGGCGCCGCTGACGCTCGATGCGCATCCCGATGTCCGCCCCGGTCTTGAGCTTGGCCCGCGGCCGGACGAACGCTCGCTTCAGGCCCCGCGCCTCGATGGGCGCCCTGATCGCCGGCCCGGCATGCAGACGGGCGAGCTTCCGTTCCCACCCCGCCTGCTCCGGACGGTCACTGCCGACGCCGTGCCGGGAGCCCCTGCCCAGGACACCGCCGCCATGGCGACGCCCCTGGCCATGGCCGCCGACGCCATTGGCCACCAGGGCCAGCGCGCCGAGCCGGCGGCTCCCTTCGGCCAGGAGACGCTCCGGGAGAGCGAAGCCAGGCAGGCCCTCCAGGAGCGCCGCGCCGCGCCTCAGGCCGCCGCGAGCCTGGAGCGCGCGCCCCTCGATCATGCCGCGCGCCAGGCCGTGACCGCGGCCTCCGGCCCCCAAGCCGACACGCCCCTGCCTACCGGCGAGCCACGGGGCGAACCGCGCCCGGAGGGGGTCGCGCACCTGACCGCCCAGGGCGCAGCCGGCAGTACCGCTGCGACAGCCGGCACGGCCTCGGCGGCCAGCGCCTCCCAGGCCAGCCTGGCCGCTCCGCTGACCAGCCCGGCCTGGCCGGCCCAGCTGGGCCAGCAGATGGTGCTGCTCGGCCAGCGGGGCGGCGAGCAGCGTGCCGAGCTGCACCTCAACCCGGCAGAGCTGGGCCCGCTGACCATCTCCCTCAAGGTCAGCGAGCAGGGCGCTCAGGCCCAGTTCCTCTCGGCCCACGCCTCGGTCCGCCAGGCCGTGGAACAGGCGATCCCGCAGCTTCGCGAGGCCCTGGCCGAGCAGGGGATCAGCCTGGGGGAGGCCTCCGTCGGCGAGCAGCGTCAGCAGGGCCAGGAGCAGCGCCAGGCGTTCGCAGGTGGCGCCCCCCCCAGCAGCTCCGCCTCGGACAGTGCGGAGATAGAGAGCCTCATCCCCGTTCCTGCTCCAGATGGACAGCTGATCGAGGCTGGCCGGGTCGACCTCTACGCCTGATCGGGTTCGCCCCCCAGCCATGGCCCGAGCATCACCCTGCTGCCGGGCCAAATAGCCGAGAAAGGCCCTTAACCCGGGCCTGTTTTCACCATGGGCCCGGCCGCATCACGGGCATACTGGATAGCATGGCACTCGACTCTTTAGCGCTCGGCGCCCAGAGGTAGCAAGGCAATGGCAAAAACCGGTGGTGGCTCAAGCAAGCTGCTGTGGCTGATGGCAATTCTGGTTGTCGTCTCGCTCTCGGCAGCGGGGGCGACGCTCTACATGATGATGGGTAAGGGCGAGCACCACGCCTCACAGGCCCAGGCCGCACCCGAGCGTCGCGCGCCTATCTTCGTGAAGATCGACCCCTTCACCGTGAACCTGGCCGACGACGTCTACGGCAGCCGCCTGCTTTACACCGGAATCTCTCTCAAGGTCGGCGACCATGAGACCAGAGACATCCTGAAGGAGCACATGCCGCAGGTCAGAAGCCGGCTGCTGCTGCTCTTCTCGGGACAGCAGGCGAGTGAGCTGTCCCAGCCCGATGGCAAGGTTCAGCTGGCGGCAAAGGTCATGGCCACGCTTCACGAGCCAATGACGGAGCACCAGCCAGACCTCGACATAGAAGCCGTACTCTTTACCGAATTCATCGTTCAATAAGCGGATCGAGCCCCATGTCACAAGACGATCTGCTCTCGCAGGAAGAGATCGACGCCCTGCTCAAGGGGGTCAGCGGCGAGGAGGATGCCGGCCCTGCCAGCGGTGCCCATGATGCCCGGATCCGCCCCTACGACCCAGCCACCCAGCACAGGGTCATTCGCGAACGCCTGCATGCCCTCGACATCATCAACGAGCGCTTTGCCAGGCATTTCCGCATGGGGCTCTTCAACCTGCTTCGTCGCAGCGCCGACATCACCGTGGACTCTGTGCGCTACCTGAGCTATAGCGAGTTCTCTCGCAACGTGCCGGTGCCGACCAATATCAATATGATCGCCATGAAACCCCTGCGCGGCTCGGCGCTGATCGTCTTTCCACCGGCACTGGTCTTCATGGTGGTAGACAACCTCTTCGGCGGCGACGGGCGCTTCCTGACCCGCTCCGAGGGCCGCGAGTTCACCAATACCGAACAGCGCATCATCATGCGCCTGCTGCATCTGGCCATCGACGCCTACGCCGAATCCTGGAAGTCGGTCTACCCGCTGGAGATCAGCTACCTGCGCTCGGAAATGCAGTCAAAGTTCGCCAATATCACCAACTCTCCCAACGAGATCGTGGTCAACACCTCGTTCAACATCGAGGTAGGCAGCCTGTCGAGCAAGTTCCAGATCTGCATGCCCTACGCCATGATCGAACCCCTCCGGGACCTGCTCTCCAATCCGCTCAACGACAGCACTCATGACGATGGCACCTGGAAGCGGCGCATGGCGGGTGAAATCCGGCACTCCGAGGTAGAGCTGGTCGCCGATTTCGCCACCATCCCTACCCGTATCGCCCACGTCATGGCCCTCAAGGAGGGCGATATTCTGCCCCTCGAGCTTCCCGAAACGGTGACCGCTCGCGTGGACGGCGTCCCCGTCATGGAGTGCGAGTATGGAAGCCAGCATGCACAACGCGCGCTGCGGGTGCTGAGGATGATCGACCACGCCCCGAGCAGCGCCTCGCCCGACACCTTCGTCAAGGGGTCGGCGCCGCCATCCAAGGAATCGAAGAATGACTGATCCCAAGAAACCCGATCAGCCCATCGGCGACGACGACTGGGCCAGCGCCATGGCCGAGCAGGAGGGAGGCAACGCCCCCTCTGCTGCCGATGACGACCCCTGGGCCGAGGCGATGGCCGAGCAGGCCGCCGCCGAGGCGGATAGCGCGGCTGCCGAACCCCCTCCCACCCCGGCCCCGGCCAGGGCCGCCGGCGACAGCGTCTTTCGCCCGCTGGAACAGGGCGGCGGCTCTCGCGGCGCCCGTGACCTGGAAATGATCATGGACATTCCGGTCAAGCTCGCCGTGGAGCTGGGCCGGACCCGGATCACCATCAAGCAGCTCCTGGAACTTGCCCAGGGCTCGGTCATCGAGCTCGACGGCCTGGCCGGCGAGCCCATGGACATCCTGATCAACGGCTATCTCATCGCCCAGGGCGAAGTCGTGGTGGTGGAGGACAGGTACGGCATTCGCATCACCGAGATCATCACCCCCTCCGAGCGGGTCCAGAAGCTGAACAAATGAGCGATACTCCCGTCAGCGAGACTACCGCCAGTAGCCTGGAGGCGGTCAGCCTGGGTGGCGATGCCCTGGTCGGCATGGCCACCCTTGGCAAGACCGCCGCCGCCCTGGCGCTGGTACTGGCGATCATCTTCGTGGCCAGCGCCCTGCTCAAGCGGCTGCAGCTGCACCGCCAGCCCACCGGCGGCCGCCTGCGCGTGATAAGCGCCGCGGCCGTGGGCCCCCGTGAGCGGGTGGTGATCGTTCAAGTAGAGGAGCGCTGGCTGGTGCTCGGTGTGGGTGGCGGCCAGGTCAACAAGCTCCACGAGATGGCGGCACCGCCGCAGGAGTCAGGCGCGCCCCCGTCGGGCGCAGGCTTCGAGCCAGGCGACAGCTTCGCGACCCGCTTCGCCAAGGCGCTCAGGCACAATGCCGGTCTCAAGGAGCGAGCCGGCGTGGGGCGAGGCAAATCGTGAAGCGCGCGCTCTTCCTGCTGATCGGCGCCGCCCTGCTGCTGCTCCTGCCGGTAGCGGCCGCGGCCCAGCAGCTGCCGGGGATCATCAGCCAGCCCCTGGAGGATGGCGGCCAGCAGTGGTCGATCCAGCTGCAGACGCTGCTGCTGCTCAGCGCCATGGCCTTCCTGCCGGCCATGCTGCTGATGATGACCGGTTTCACCCGCATCATCATCGTGCTTGGCCTGCTGCGCACCGCCATGGGCACCCAGGCCACTCCCCCCAACCAGGTGCTGCTGGGGCTGGCGCTGTTCCTGACCTTCTTCGTGATGGCCCCGGTCTTTCAGCTGGTCTACGACACCGCCTGGGTGCCGCTCTCCGCCGAAGAGATCAACTTCGAGGAGTTCCTGGTCCTCGCCCAGGAGCCCTTTCGCGAGTTCATGCTGGCCCAGACCCGGGAGCCCGACCTGGCCCTGTTCGCTCGGCTCGCCGATGTGGGACCCATGCAGGGCCCCGAGGACGTGCCGCTCAGAATCCTGGTACCCGCTTTCGTGACCAGCGAGCTCAAGACCGCCTTCCAGATCGGCTTCATGGTCTTTATTCCCTTCCTGATCATCGACCTGGTGGTGGCCAGCACCCTGATGTCACTGGGCATGATGATGGTGCCGCCGATCACCATCTCGCTGCCCTTCAAGCTGATGCTCTTCGTGCTGGTGGATGGCTGGCAGCTGATCGTGGGCTCACTGGCCCAGAGCTTCTATATCTAGCGCCCTCATATCTAGCGTCCACCGGGGCGCGAGGAGAGAACGATGACACCGGAAATGGTGATGGGCCTGGCCTACCAGGGCATGAAGGTCACCCTCTTCCTGGCCGGCCCCCTGCTGATCACCGCCCTGCTGACGGGCCTCACGGTCAGCCTCTTTCAGGCCGCCACCCAGATCAACGAGATGACCCTGTCGTTCATCCCCAAGATTCTCGGGGTCTTTCTGGTGCTGATTCTGGCCGGTCCCTGGCTGCTCAAGCTGATCACCGACTTCACCCGGGAGCTGTTTCTCAATATCCCCATGATGGTGTCCTAAGGCCGGCATGGTAGAGGTGACCTTCGCCCAGCTGCAGGCGTGGATCCTGGCCTTCCTGTGGCCCTTTGCGCGAATTACCGCCTTCCTGGCCGCCTCCCCCCTCTGGGGACACTCCAGCGTACCCAACCAGGCCAAGGTGGGGCTGGCGGCGCTGGTCGCCATGGTCATCGCGCCAACGATTGCGCTGCCCGACGTGCCGCTGGTCTCCTGGGCGGGCTTCGGCATCATGGTCGAGCAGATGCTGATCGGCATCGCCATCGGCCTGGTCATGCACGTCACCTTCGCGGTGGTGCAGGCCACCGGCGAATTTATCGGCCTGCAGATGGGCCTGGCGTTTGCCACCTTCTTCGATCCGAGCAGCGGCACCAACATGGTGGTCCTCTCACGCTACCTCTACATGATCACGCTGCTGATGTTCCTGGCCTTCAATGGGCATCTCATCGTGCTGGAGATTCTCGCCACCAGCTTCGATACCCTGCCCCTGGGCCTCGGCGGCTTCAACGCCGGCGGTTTCGAGATGCTGGCCCGCTATGGGGGCACCATCTTCATGTCCGGCATGCTGCTGGCCCTGCCGCTGGTGGGCTCACTCTTGATCATCAACCTCTCGATGGGCATCCTCAACCGCTCGGCGCCCCAGCTGACGGTGTTCAATATCGGCTTTCCCACCTCGCTGACCGTGGGCCTGGCGCTGATGACCGTGCTGATGACCGATATCGGGCGCTTCCTGCAGGGGCTCTTTGCCAATGCCCTGGGCTTTATGCAGGAGCTGCTGGATACCCTTGCCCCGCTGGCCTAACTCAGGCCATAAAAAGGCCCGGACGGTGGTGCGTCCGGGCAAGGGGATCACCGGGCAACGAGAGTGGCGTCGCCCGGATCAGGGAAATCTCAGGTTCAGCGCAGATAGTCGAACAGTGACAGCCCCTGGACATCGACATAAGCACGCTGGGCGGCCTGGAGCCCTACCTGGCGCAGGCTGTATTCCGTGATCGCCTCCGCATAGTCGAGGTCGACCAGCTGGGAGAGCGTCTGCTGATAGCTGAGCATGCGGTTGCCGGCCACGGTATCGATGGCGTCGAGCTCGTTGAGCCGCGCTCCCATGGAGGCGCGCACGGTCAGCACATTGTCGAAGCTGGCATCGACATCCCGCATGGCTTGCCTGAGGCTCTCATGGTCGACCTGCTGGCCTTCGGCCTCCAGGACCCCGATGGCTGTCTGCAGGGTGTCGAAGATATCACCGAAAATGGCGTCACCCGGGTCCGATACCGGCATCTCACGAAAGCCGTCGACGCGCTGCACCCGGACATTGCTGTCGCCCTCATAGGTGATAGCGTCGCCGTCGCGCTCGAACGGCGGCGCGTTATCCTGGAAGCCGCCAAACAGATAGCGCCCGTTGCCATCGGTGGTATTGGCCTGGCCCAGCAGTCCTTCGCGCAGGCCGCGCAGCTCGGCGGCCACCGACTGGCGATCCGCGGGGCTCAGGGTGTCACTCGAGGCCTGGACCAGCAGCGTCTTGGCGCGAATCAGGCTGTCGCTGACGCTGTTGAGGACGCTCTCCCCCTGACTCAGGCTGTTGCGCACGCTGACCCGGGCGGTGCTGAACTGCTCCACGGAGGAGATGGACTGACCAACCGAAACGGCGCGGGAGGCCGCCAGGGGGTCATCGGAGGGGTTGACCACCCGGCGCCCCGAGGCGATCTGCTGCCCCACCTTCAGAAACTCGCCCTGCTGGCGATTGAGGGAGTTGAGGCTCTGCTCGAACATGGTCACGGTGCTGATACGCATGGCTTATTCTCTCCAGACTCAGTTACGCAACCCGAGCAGGGTGTCGAAGAGGGTCGAGGCGGTGTCGATCACCCGGGCATTGGCCGCATAGAACTGCTGGAAGCGCAGCAGGTTGGCCGCTTCCTCGTCCAGGTTGACCCCGGACTCCGACTGCTGGACCGCCCGCAGCTGGTCGGTAATGCCCTGGCGCGCCTCGAGGTTGGCCTGCACGACCGACGTGCGATTGCCGACCTCGTTGACAATGCCCGAATAGGCCTGGGTCAGGCTGGCGTTGCCGCCCACGATGGGTTCGTCCTGGAGGCGCTGCATCTGCAGGGCGATGCGATTGTCGCCGCTGCCTCCGTCGGGCTCACCGGCGACGATCCTGTCGAGGTCACTGATCAGGTTGTTGAACTCACCGGCCGCATGGCGCACCGGCCGCACCTCGAAGCGGTCACCGCTGCCCGGCACCTGGCTGAAACCTAGGGTGACGCCACCGAAGCTGAGGGTATTGCCATCACTCAGCTGACCCGAGCTGCGCTGCCCGTTCGCCTTGTTGATGATCTCCACCGCACCGTTGGCACCGAAGCGCAGGGTATAGTCGGCGGCGCGCAGCTGGTCGATATTATCCACGTCGATCTCGGCCGTCGCCGTGGCACCCGAGCGATTGCCGGTATAGGCATTGACCCTGGGTGAAGGCACCGAGAAGAGGGGCTCGCCGGGATCACCGTTGAGGTCCTCCCCTTCGCCCTGCAGCCGGTTGACGGCGACACCCAGGGAGACGGTCAGCTGCCCCAGCTGGTTCTGCACCCTGTCCAGGGCCTCGCTGCGAAAGGCCATCAGGCCACCCACGGTGCCGCCACGAATGGCCGTTTCCGGCAGCGGCTGCGTCTTCCCGCCAGGCCCGCCATAGCCGATCACTTCGCGCTGAGGGTCGTTGGGCGACCTGACGACCTCGAGGGCATAGGCCTTCTGACCGTTCACCAGCGGCTGGCCGTCCGGCAATGTCACGCTGTAGCTGCGACCATCCTGCACGCTCAGCCGCACGTCCATGTGCTCGCTCAGCTTGGCCACCAGGTGGTCGCGCTGGTTGAGCAGCCCGTTGGGTATCTCGCCGGTACGCCCCCGCACCAGGGCAATCTCGCGGTTGAGGTCGGCAACCTGCCCGGTCAGGGTGTTGATCTGGGAGACCTCATCACGCAGCTGGCCGTTGACGCCCTGCTGCATATCGGAGAGGTAGCCATCGAAGGAGCGGAACTGAGAGGTCAGCATATCCGCCGCCCCCAGCAGCCCCTGGCGGGTTGCCGGATCGGAAGGCGCACCGGTGAGATCCTGCACCGCAGCAAAGAAGTTCTGCATCAGCGGCGCCAGTCCGGCATCACCGTCGGCCAGCAGGTTGTCGATCTGGCTGAGCTGGCCCTCGTAGGCGGCCAGCGCCCTGGACTGGCTGGTGGCCGCGTTGAGCTGGCCGGACACGAACTGGTCGAACTGCCGCTGTGTCTCGTTGACCTGAACGCCGCCATTTCCCTTCGCTTCGCCGAGGAGGGTAACCTCCCGATTGTAGCCGGGCGTGTAGACGTTGCTGATGTTCTTGCTGGTCGTCGTCAGGGCGCTCTGGGCCACGTTGAGGCCGCTGATGCCGATGTTGAAGATGCTCATGGTGTCGTGTCCTTGAACCTACTCGTTCGTCTATCGGCAGCGGCGCCAACATCTTGAGTCAAACTTGTCATGGCGTTTTGGGCAGCGGCGAGCCGGCCGCCCGACAATCTCGATCAATAGCGCAGGAACACCAGGTCATCTGGCCGTTGGCCGGCAGCGCTGGCGAGCGTCCTTTCGGCGCCCTCCAGGGTGCCCATCACAGCGATCAGCTTGTCGGCATAGGCAGGGTCAGTGGCATAGCCCCCCGACTGCAGGGCCCGCGCCGCCTGCTCCGGCGTAGCGGCCGACGCCACGCCGGCGTAGCGCGGGTTCTCGCCGATCAGGCGGGCATAGTCGGTGAACGCCTCCTCGAAGGAGTCATAGACCCGAAAGCTGTCGGTCACCCGGGTGCGCCGGCCGTCGAGGTACTCATGGGTGACCACCTCGGTGGTAGGGCCCTGCCAGCGGCTGCCCGCCTTGATGCCGAAGAGGTTATGGCTGTTGCGTCCGTCGGCGGTGGCGATTTCATGGCGCCCCCAGCCGGTCTCCAGGGCGGCCTGGGCCAGGATCAGCTCGGCGGGGACCCCGGTGCGCTGGCTGGCCGCCGCGGCCGGAGACGCCAGCTTGTTCAGGAAGGCCTGGACGTGATCCGGCGCGCTGCCGGCGCGCTCCCTGGCGGGCGCGGGCGCTACCGCGGCGGCCTCCCCGACGGGGGGAGCTGCCGGCACGGTCGTCTCGGCGGCAGAGCGTGCGGCCTCGATACGCGCCATGAAGTCCACCGACTCTGTCTGCAGGGCCTCCAGGAAGTGGCTGGGCGCCGCCGTCACGGACTCCTCCGGGGGGCGGCGAGGCGCAGGGGCAGGCTCTCGCTCGGGGTCGCCCTCGATCAGCGCATCTCGTAGCGGCCGCGGCGTGCCCCGGGGAATGCCGGCGATCAGCTCGTCCACCGCGCTACCGCGCTGCGATTCGGAGGAGACCACACCGCTGCGCTCCAGCTGGGCCACCAGCTTGTCGGCAAGGCCAATGCCCCGCGTCGCCATCACCTGAGACCACTGCTGGTCCAGCATCGACTGGTACATCTCGGTGGCCTGGCTCTCCATCAGGTCGCTCTGCGGGATGGTGTCGCGCATGCTCTTGAGCATCATTTGAATGAACAGCGCCTCGAACTGTTCGGCGGCACCGCGCACCCCCTCTTCAGGATTGTGCCGGGCGCTGTACCTGAGACGGTTGAGGCCCTGCACGTCAAGGGCAAACTGCCCGCTCGCGTCTGGCAAGCTCATCAGAGTATCTCCAGGTCGGCGCGCAGCGAGCCTGCCGCCTTGAGCGCTTCCAGGATCGCCATCAGGTCCTGGGGCGTGGCCCCCAGCGCATTGAGGGCGTTGACCACATCGACCAGGTCGGCGCCTTCCACCACCTGCAGATAGGCATCCTGCTGCTCGATCTCGATATCGGTTTCGGGAATCACCACGGTCTCACCCGGGCTGAAGGGAGGCGGCTGGCTAACCGCGAAGCGGGTATCGATCACGATGGAGAGGTTACCGTGGGCCACCGCGGCATGACGCAGGGTCACCGCACTGTTCATCACCACCGAGCCCGTACGGGAGTTGAGCACCACCTTGGCCGGTGCTTCGGTAGGCGTTACGCGAATGTTCTCCACCTGAGCCATGAAGTTGACCCTTGAGTTGTCGTTCATCGGCCCGTCGAGTGCAATCACCCGGCCATTGCGCGCGGAGGCCACCGGGCGACCGAACTCCTGGTTGATGGCAGTGACCACACGCTGAGCGGTCCCGAAATCCGCCTGCTTGAGCTCCAACTCCAGCAGGCCGCCGTTAGCCCCGAGGTCCAGCGGCACCTCACGCTCCACCATGGCACCGCCGGCGATGCGCCCGCCGGCCTGCTGGTTGATCTGCACGGCGCTGCCACCCCCCTCGGCGCCAGCGCCTACCACCAGGACATTGCCCTGGGCGATGGCGTAGGTCTCGCCATCGGCACCTTTCAGCGGCGTCATCAGCAGCGTGCCGCCGCGCAGGCTACGGGCGTTGCCCACCGAGGAGACGTTGATATCGATGCGCTGGCCCGGGCGGGAAAAGGGCGGCAGGTCGGCAGTGATCATGACCGCCGCCACGTTGCGCAGCTGCATGTTGGTGCCGGGCGGCACGCTGATGCCAAGCTCCGAGAGCATGTTGGTCAGGCTCTGGCCGGTAAAGGGCGCCTGCATGGTCTGGTCGCCGGTACCATCGAGGCCCACTACCAGGCCGTAGCCCACCAGAACGTTATCGCGCACGCCGGCAAAGCTGGCCAGCTCGCGGATGCGCTCCGCCTGGGCGGGCATGGCAAGCACCAGCAGGGCCGCCAGCAGCAGCAGGCTGGCAAGGGGGTGAAAGGCACGGCTCGGCTTGGCAGTCATCGAAACCCTCTCAGAACGGCGAGATATTGAGGAAGAAGCGCTGCAGCCAGCCCATATGCTGCGCCTCGCTGATATAGCCGTTGCCCACGTACTCGATGCGTGCATCGGCCACCGCCGTGGAGGGCACGGTGTTCTGGCCGGTAATGGTTCGGGGATTGATCACGCCGGAGAAACGAATGAATTCGACCCCCTGATTGATGCCGATCTGCTTCTCGCCGCGCACCCGCAGATTGCCATTGTGCATCACCTCGAGCACCGACACCGTGATGGTGCCGGTCATGCTGTTGCTGGCCTGGGAACCACCGCCACCGGCGAAGTCGCTGTTGCCGGACAGGCTGCCAGACAGGTCGACGCCCTGCTCGGCCAGTCGCTCCAGCACATCAGGCAGCGCCGAGAGGTCGAGTCCCGCCGAACCGCTGCGGTTCATATTGGACTGGGAGTTCTTGCTGGCGCTGACCTGTTCGTCCAGCACGATGGTGAGGATGTCGCCCACCATGCGGGGGCGGCGATCCTCGAACAGCGGCCGGGAACCACGATGGGCCTGGTAGATGGAGCCGTTGGCCATGGGAGACGGGGGTTCGGTGATATTGATCTTCTCCTGCTCGCCCACCACCGAGGCCCTCGGCACCTGGGCACAGCCCCCCATGGCCAGCAGCAACAGCGCCAGCCCCACCCATCCCGTTTGACGCAGCATGCGGAAAACCATCTTTTCTCCTCCTGGCCCGCGGCTTTACAGCTGGGCCAGGCGGGCCAGCATCTCGTCGCTGGTCTGAATCGCTCGGCTGTTGACCTCATAGGCACGCTGGGTCTGGATCATGCTGACCATCTCCTCCACCACGTTGACGTTGGAGGCCTCCACATAGCCCTGGTAGAGCCGCCCCGCACCGTTCATCCCCGGCATGGTTTCATTAGCCGGCCCGGAAGAGGTGGTCTCCAGATAGAGATTGCCGCCCACGCTCTCGAGTCCGGTGGGGTTGATGAAGGTCGCAAGATTGACCTGCCCCACCTCCAGGGACTGGGTCATGCCCGGCTGAGTCACCGACACCACGCCGTCCTCGCCGATGGTGACCGACAGGGCGTTGACGGGAATGATGATACCGGGCTCCAGGGGGTAGCCGTTGGCGGTGACCATCTGACCATTCTCGTTGAGCTGAAAGCTGCCATCCCGCGTATAGGCGGTCGTGCCGTCGGGCATCAGCACCTGGAAGAAGCCCAGCCCGCTGATGGCCAGATCCCGCGAGTTCTCGGTGCGCTCCAGGTTGCCCTGGGTGTGCAGCCGCTCGGTGGCCACCGGACGCACCCCGGTACCCACCTGCATCCCGGAGGGCAGACGGTCCTGGATGTTGTTCTGAGCCCCTGGCTGGCGCAGGTTCTGATAGAGCAGGTCCTCGAACACCGCCCGGCTGCGCTTGAAGCCGTTGGTGCTGACGTTGGCCAGGTTGTTGGAGATCACGTCCAGCTTGACCTGCTGGGACTCGAGACCGGTCTTGGCGGTCCAGAGTGACTTAATCATTGACCCTCTCCTGCAGGGGCTACGCCCTGGCAAAATATGGAATTACCCCTGAATGGACAGCAGGCTGTTGGCACGCTTAGCGTTCTCATCGGCGGTGCTGATCACCTTCATCTGCATGTCGTAGCGGCGCGCCACGTCGATCATCGACACCATGGCCTCCACCGGACTGACGTTGCTGCCCTCCAGAACGCCGCTGACCAGGCGAACCCCCTCCGCCTGGGGCAGCACGGGAACCACGCCCTCTTCGTTGGCTGGCGCACGGAACAGGCCATCGTCGCCGCGCTGGAGAGCGCCATTACCGGCCTCGACCAGCTTGATGCGGCCGGCCTCTACCAGGGCCTCGGGGCCCTGCCCCGGGGCGATGGCGCTGAGAGTGCCGTCGGCGCCTATCGACACCTGCGCCTCCAGCGGCAGGATGATGGGCCCCCCCTCCCCCATGACCGGCCTGCCGATCACGGTCAGCATGCCGGCGGCATCGATCTGCAGGTCTCCGCGGCGGGTATAGGCCTCGGTACCATCCGGGGCCTGCACGGCGATCCAGCCGCGCTCATCCACGGCGATATCGAGGGGACGCTCGGTGCTCATCAGCGGCCCGGGCGTGAAGTCAGCCCCCGGCGTCGAAGCCACGACCGAGGCGCGGGTGGCGTGGGCCGCCTCGCCCTGCACCGGCACGGCGCGCATGGCGTGCAGCTGGGCGCGAAACCCTGGGGTATCGACATTGGCCAGGTTATGGCTGACCACCTCCTGCTGCTTGAGGCTCTGGCTGGCACCGCTCATGGCGGTATAGAGGATACGGTCCATGGACTATCCGTGGCGGTGCTGCCGCCCTCTCCTCGAAGGAATGGCGGCAACGGGGCTATGGGCAAAACCTTACAGGTTGATCACGGTCTGCAGCAGCTCGTCACGGGTGCCGATGGAGCTGGAGTTGGCCTGATAGGCACGCTGGGCAACGATCATATTGACCAGCTCCCGGGCCAGGTCGACGTTGGAGTTCTCCAGCACGCCGGACGCTATGGTGCCGAACATGCCGGTACCGGCGATGCCCAGCACCGGCTCGCCGGACTCGTTGGTGGCGCGCCAGCCGTTATCACCGTCGGGCTGCAGCCCCTCCATGTTGGCGAAGGTGGCCAGCACGATCTGCCCCGCCTCACGGCTCTGTTCGTTGGTATAGTTGCGCACCACAGTACCATCGTCCTGCACCTCGATACCCACCAGGGTCCCGGAGGTATAGCCGTTCTGTGTCAGCGAGTTCTGCACCGAATTGTTATTGAACTGGGTGGAACCCAGCAGATCGAAGTTAAATTCGAGGTCATCGGCACCACCAGGGATTTCCACAAAGGCGAGAGCCGCTGCTGACGTTGGCGCGGTGAAGATCTCCGTCCCCTCCTGGTCGAGCATCACGACCGCATCGACTTCTCCCTGGTTATTCTGGGTCAGCTGCCCATTGGCATCGAAGCGGAGTTCAAAGGCGTTGGCACCCCAGTTCGCCACCCGGTTGAAGTCGTACTCCTCATTTTCGCCAAGCTGGGGATTCTGATCCACGAGTGCAAAGTCTTCAATTTGCCCATCGAGTGCGACGTGAGCCTGCCAGGTATTGTCATCTACCTTGCGGAAGTAGGTGGTGATGACCCGCTCATTGCCCAGGGAGTCGTAGGTTGTAAAGCTGCTGGCGAAGTGATAGGGGACCTCCTGGGTGACGGGCTCGCCGCCATCATTCAGCTCACCGTTGGTCACCGTGGCCCGCTGCAGCAGTGAGGCGTCGGTGGGATCGATGCTGGCATCGAAGTTGAAGGTGGCACTGGCTTCGGTGGTGGCATTGGCGGGAATATCGTTCCCCGGAATGCGAATCGCCTGGGGCGCACCGCCGGCAATCACCTCGGAGAAGGGATCATTGGCATCGGAGAGGCCGTAGCCGGTCAGGCGCATGCCGTTGGCGTTGACCAGAAAGCCATTGGCGTCCTGGCTGAACTGGCCGTTGCGGGAGAAGACGATCTCGCCGGTAGGCTTCTGCAGGCGATAGAAACCGTCGCCGGCCACCGCCAGGTCCAGGTTGCGCCCGGTATTTTCCAGGTCCCCCGCGGTAAAGTCCTGACGTACCGCGGCGATGCTGGTACCCAGACCCACCCGACTGCTGGCGCCGGCAAAGACGTCGGCAAAGCTCGCCTTGCTGCTCTTGAAGCCGACGGTCTGGGAGTTGGCGATGTTGTTGCTGATGATCTTGAGGTTTTCGTCCTGAGCGGACAGACCGCTCAACGCCTGTGAAAAGCCCATCTTCGTTGTTCCCCTGAGAAGTTACAGAATCTGTCGAATGTCGTTGAGCGCGACCTGCCCGTGGATGGCGCCCAGATCCAGCCGAATCTCGCCATTGCGGTCGCTGGGCGTCACCGCATTGACCATGGCGTAGTGGAGCGACTTCACGTTGACGCTGTTGCCGGCGTCATCGCTTGCCTGGAAGGCGACACGATAGCTGCCCGGCATGGCGGTTTCTCCGCTGTCGGTGACGCCGTCCCAGGCGAAGGACTCCACGCCGGCCCGCAGCGCCCCGAGCTCGACGCGGCGAACCACCTGGCCGCTGGCGCTGGTGATCGTCGCCGTGACATTGTCGGCCGGTCGCGCCAGCTCGATGCCGAAGGGGGTGGTGTGCGCCTTGCCCTGCTCGTCCTGCTCGAGCAGGACTCGATCACCCGGCACCATGACCCCCTGACCGATCAGGCCGCTCGCCTGCAGCGCCTTGCCTGCCTCCATCTGAGCGGTGATGCCCTGCAGGGTCTCATTCAACTGCTCCACCCCGCTGACGGTGCTGATCTGCGCCAGCTGACTGGTCATCTCATGGTTTTCCATGGGGTTGAGCGGGTCCTGATTCTGCAGCTGAGTGGTCAACAGGGTCAGGAAGTTCTCGCGCAGCTCGTCGGACTGCCGCTTGGTCATGGTGGCACCGCCACCGTTGATCGCATTGAGCACGTTATTGCCGATGGGCGTGGTCATGGGATCAGCCCTCCCCCAGGGTCAGGGTCTTGAGCATCATCTGCTTGCTGGTGTTCATCACTTCGACGTTGGCCTGGTAGGAGCGCGAGGCGGAGATCATGTTGACCATTTCATGCACCGGGTCGACGTTGGGCATGGTCACGTAGCCCTCGTCATTGGCCAGGGGATGCTCGGGACGGTACTCCAGCCGCATGGGCGTCGGGTCCTCCACCACCTGCCCCACCCCCACGCCGCCGATGCCGTGGGCCTGGCTGGCCCGGCTCTCGAAGAGCACCTGCTTGGCGCGATAGGCTTCACCGTTTGGCCCCGCGACGCTGTCGGCATTGGCCAGGTTGCTGGCGGTGACGTTCATGCGCTTTGACTGGGCACTCATGGCCGAGCCGGCAATATCGAACACGGAAAACATCGACATGGGGAAAGCTCCTTACGCGCTCAATGATTATTCGGGCTGCATGGCGCTCTTGAGGCCCTGGATACGACTGTTCAGGATGGTCAGCGCCGCCTGATAACGCACCGAGTTGTCGGCAAAGGCAGTCCGCTCGCGATCCATGTCCACGGTGTTGCCATCCAGGCTGGGCTGTTCGGGGACTCGGTAGAGCAGCCCATGCTGGGCGCCGGGCGCTCCCTGGCCGGCCATGTGCCGCTCGGAAGTACGCGCAAGCGCAAGGCCCTGGCCGTTGGCCCCGCCCTTGCCCACGGCCTTCTTCAGCTCCGCGGCAAAGTCCATGTCCCGGGCCTTGTAGCCTGGCGTATCGGCGTTGGCGATATTGCTCGCCAGCACCTTGTGGCGCTGCTGGCGCAGGCCAAGCGCCTGCTGGTGATAATGGAAGGCGGCCTCGAGCTGGTCGATCATCCCGGCGCATCCTCGGCAAAGGAAATTGGTTCAGGGTGGAGAATAGCGACACCGCACGCACCCCAAAGCCCCAAACAGCCGATGCTTACAGAGCCATTTCCGCCAATGCCCGCCACCTGGCCGCCCTAGAATGGCCAGAGCCCCTCCCACCCCATGAGTGCTGCCATGCTCTCCCCGCGCACCCTGCCATCCCGACTCCTGCTGCTCAGCACCTGGCTGCTGGCGGCACCCGCCATGGCCGCCAGCGACCTTCACGAAGAGCTCCTCCACCGGGTCCAGGCCTTCCTCTATGAACAGGCGGAGGCGGACGAGGTGGTGATAGAGGTGAGCCCTCCCTCGGCACACCTACCGCGCTGCGAACACCCCGAGCCGTTCCTGCCGCGCTCGGGCGCCCCCGCAGTGGGAAGGGTGTCGGTAGGGGTTCGCTGCGGCGCGGGAGGCCACCAGGTACGCTACCTTCAGGCGCAGATCGGCGTGATCGCGAGCTACCCGGTGGCAGCGGTCGACCTCGCTCCCGGCAGCGTGCTGACCGAAGCCCACCTTGAGCTTAGGCATGGCAACCTGGCAGAGCTGCCCCGGCAGGCGGTGCGCGATGCTACTGAGCTCATAGGCCAACAGGCCCGCCGCAGCATACGCGCGGGCTCACCGCTGCAAGCCCAGTTCTTTCAGGCCAGGGCCGTAGTGGAACGCGGCCAAGCGGTGGTTGTCGAAGCGGGAGGCTCGAGCTTTCGGGTAACCCGAGAAGGCGAGGCCCTGGAGCCCGGCGCCCTCGGGGAGAGCATTAGAGTGCGCTTCGGCCAGCGGGAGATCATCCGAGCCCGCGTGATTGGTAATGGACGCCTGGCCATAGACATCTAGCCAGGGCTTCGCTAGCCTCTCGGGGATCCGGGCCGCCATCAAGGGGAGCGCCTTGAGGCAGCAGCGTGTCCACTGCCCTAAAGTCTGTCGACACCCTGCCGATATCAGGTGCAAGCACACCTGAACCGCATCCGGTCAAGAGGCAACCATCTTGAAAATCGACAATCACAATCCGCTGATCCGCACCGGCCAGGCGAGCCACCGGGACGATATCCCCAAGGCCAAGGGCACAGGCCAGCAGCCCGCTGCCAGCGATGCCGGCCCCTCGGCCAGGACGCATCTCAGCCATGACGCCGCCAATACCAGCCAGGACATCGACACGGTTCGCGTCGAGGCGATTCGCGAAGCCATTCGCGAGGGGCGGCTCGACATTCACGCCGATCGCATCGCCGATGGGCTGATCGAGAGCGTGAAAGAGCTGCTGGGGAATTCGAAGGCATGAGCCTGGCGCGCCTGCTCTCCGACCAGAACTCACGGCTCGGGAAGCTGAAGCGTCTTCTCGAGGAGGAGCTTCAGCTGCTTACCCCAAGCCAGATCGACGGCGACGCCCTCACCAGGGTCGCTCAGCAGAAACGGTCGCTGCTCGACGAAGTCGAACGCATGGAGGTGCTCCGCCGACAGGTGCAGACGCGCCTGGGTTACGCCGCCGGACTGGAGGGCGCTAGGGCCGCTGCCGAAGAAGCCGGCTGCCTGGCATCGTGGGAGGCCTGCCTGAGCGCCACAGAGCGCACCGCGCGCCTGAACGACCTGGTAGGCGAAGTGCTCGAGATGCGCACCTTGCACAATCAGAAGATGCTGGCATTCATTCGCCAGATCGCCGAGAAGACGCTCTACGACCCCTCTGGCCGCGCCAGCCGGCAATCCGGAAGAATCAGCACCTCGGCATAACTCATCGTTATACCTGTGGCTGCCCCTCCTCCCAGCGCCCCAGCAGCTCCTCGACACCCAGAGGCGGGCACAGATAGTGCCCCTGCAGCCCTGCGACGCCAAGCCGACTGACCAGAGCGTACTGGCTCCCGGACTCGACCCCCGCGGCAACGATGGTTAATCCCAGCTCGTGAAGCCCTGCAATCAGGCCACGAGCGCCCTGCTGCACCAGCCGACTCCGCTCCATTTCAGCCACGAACGCCGGCGCCAGCTTGGCACCACGCACGCCCAGAGCCGCCAGGGCAACCAGCGAGACAGGGCCACTCTCCAGCCCATCTGCCACCAGGGTAATACCCTGCCGCTGCAGCCGCTTCAGCAGGTGTCGAGGCTGTTCGGCGAGCGCGCTGAACGCGGCCGCCGGAACCTCCAGGCAGAGCCCCGCCAAGGCCGGGGAGTATCGCTTGAGAAACTGATCCAGCGGGAAGCCATCGAACACATTCTGATCGAGGGTTTCCAGCGTCAGCTTCACGCTCAGCGGAAGCCCTCCCAGCGCCAGGCCAGTCCTCTGCCAGGCAGCCTTGATCTCCAGGGCCTGTGACAACACCCAGCGATCCAATGTCACCTGCGCCCCCAGCTCCTGGATAGCGGACAGCAGCTCACCGTGCTCCGTCACACCATGCCCCGGTCGCGGCCAGCGAACCAGCGCCTCTATTCCGATCCAGCGCCCCGTCTCGACATCGCACTGCGGCTGAAACACCAGATGGAAATGAGCGTCAGGAAACAGCAGCGCTTCCTGAAGCTGCTCCAGAACCGCTGCCTGTGCTTCGACCTCCCTGCGAACCTGCAGATCACGGAAGGCATGAGAGCCCGGCCCGAGGCACCTGGACGTCTTCAACGCCACCCCTGCCGACTCCATCAGCTCATCGACATCCTCAGCGTCTTCCGGATAGCGGGCAATCCCGATGGTGAGCGTCACCAGGGCGCTGCCTCCCCCCTGCTGGAAGGGCGCGTCCATCGCTTCCTCCAGGCGCAGGGCCACACCATGCAGCGCCTGGGCGGTTAACGGCTGCTCGATAAGCACGCCCCAGCTCCCCTCATCCAGCCGTGCCAGGCTATCCTCTTCGCGCAGCACCCGCCTGAGCCGCCGGCTCACCTGCTCCAGCAACTGCCAACGCTGCCAGCGCACCAGCCCGGCAGGCCGCGGAGGCAGATTCAGTTCCACCAGCATGATGGCAAACGAGTGCTCGTGGCGTTCGGCACGGACCAGGGCGTGCTCCAGCCGATCCCTGAACAGGGCCGGCGAACCCAGCCCGGTCAGGGCATCCCGGCTGACACCCCCTCCTGAGACCATCCTCCGCGGCATCAGCGTCAATAGACGGATGCCATCCTCCTCCAAAGCCGTCACAGAGAGCAGCAGCTCACCGCTCTCTGCCTGGGGGTCCCGCGAGTAAACCTCATACCACCCTTCCCGAACCAACTGCGAGGCGCTACACGAAAGCGCGGAGCCGATCGGCAACAGCCTCGCGATCTCGATATCATGCAGCGGCTGCTCGGAGGACAGCCCCATGAGGTCGCGGAAGCTGGCATTGGCCGTCAGCAGCCTGTCATCGGCGTCAAGGGTGGCAAGCCCGAACCGAGCGCCTTCAAAGGCAAGGGAGGCAAGTGCCGCAGGGTGGTGTCCCACTCCGGACATTGAAGGCCGGCTTCCCGAAGGAGGGCCGAGTTGGTCGATGGCCATGGCGCGCTCTCATGTTCGCCTCGGGCGAGGAGTGAAGTGCACTGAGGATTTCCTTAAGTATATATCGCCCTGAACAGGATAATCTTGACTACTTTCTGCTCATATAGCGTCCAAGGAGCGCCGGTCGCTCAACGCTATGCGGCGAACGCCGCACTGCCGCCGCGCCCATCAGGAGCATCTCGGCAAGGGCACCCCGCTGAGCGTCATCATCTGCGATATCGACCACTTCAAGCAGGTCAATGACCGCCATGGCCATCTGAGTGGAGATCGCGTCATCCAGGAGGTCGCCGGCCTGATCGCAAGGCAGCTCCGCGCCGGCGACCCGGCCATACGCTGGGGAGGCGAGGAGTTCCTGGTCGTGGTGCAAGCGAGCAGCGGCGTGGCCATGGGTCTGGCTGAGCGTCTCCGGAGTGCTGTGGAGCACTTCCATGACCCCGAGGTTGGGCAGGTGACGCTCTCGCTGGGGGTCGCCGAGATTCTATCGGGGGAATCTATCGAGCAGCTGCTGGGCCGTGCCGATGGCGCTCTCTATCGCGCCAAGCGCAGCGGGCGCAACTGCACCATCTCGGCGGCGGGAAACTAGGCACGGCCTACCAACACCGCCACGCCTCGGCGAAGGCTCGGGCACGCTCATCATCATCGGGAGATTCTCCGGGAGCCAGGTCGAGGAGCTCCCGCTCGGCAGCCTGGCGCAGCAGTCGCGCCACAGGCGCTTGTGCATCGCCGTCGCCATCCAAGGCGCGGATCAACTCGGCGATCTCACCGGAAGAGGTAGTCAGGTCCCCCAGGAAACGCTCGATATAGCCGATCACCCGCTCCTTTTAGAGCAGGAAGGCATCGGCATCGCTGCCCTGCCCCTCCAGGGTGCGATTCAGACCGGTCATGAAGGCACGGGCATTCTCGGCCAGGTCGGCGAAGACACCGGCCAGGTCGCGCAGCAGCAGCTGGCTCTCGGTGGCCGAGGGCGACTCGCTCTGTGCCAGGGCCAGCAGGGCGCACAGACGGGTGCGGATATCCTCCAGCGCCACGCTCTGCAGGGCACCGCGCCGCCCCAGCTCCTGCTCGAAGGTGGCCAGGGCCGCCTCCACGGCCTCGCCCTGGCGGGTAATCTGATAGACGTAGAGGGCGCGATAGTAGTCCTCGACGCTGGTCACCCGAGCATTGTCGCGCTCGGCATCCAGGTTGCCCCAAGCCACCAGCTGGGTCAGGGCGGACTGCACGGTGGCCAGTTCCGGCTCGCCGATCTGGTGCTGGACATCCTCCGGGCGCAGATGCACCAGGAAGTGCGACTTCGCCTCCACGAAGGCGCGCATCACCCGGCGATAGAGCTCAGCCTTCTCGGCAGTGACATAGCTGAAGGGGGCGTAGTCCAAGCGGGCTCCCTATTCATCGATGGGTTCCAGGGCCTGCGCCAGCAGGGAGCGCTTGCGCGGCAGCAGGCTCACCTCCAGCCCCAGGGGCCGGAAGACACGGCTCTTCAGCTCCAGGGTGACATTGCCCTTGTCGCCCTCCAGGTCGGACAGGGTGCGACGGCTGATACCGACCAACTCGGAATAACGAGTCTGGGAGAGGCCCAGCACGTCCCGGCGGAGGGAGCGTAACAGCCGGCCGTCGGTCAGCTCGCCGGCATAGTAGCGCTGGAGCAGCAGCACCAGCGCCGCTTCACGATCATCGATACTGCGTGGTTTCACAACAACTCCCAGCGCTTGAGGCGCGTGCCAAGCGACCTTAATCCTACCGACGGCATCTCCAGGATTCGAGAGGGAACGCCGCGCAAGGCCAGACGCTCATCGAGCCCCTCGAGATCGCCTGCCAGCTGCTTGAGCGCCGACATCAGCTGTTCGGGTTCCACGAGGTCCGACAGGGATTCTGCGATAGAGAACCAGTCATATTCGCCCCCGGCTTCAAGCGGCGGGCCCCACTGGGTCGTTCGCGTGACACCCTCGGGATCAGCACGCATCGGGGCGAAATCGTAGACCGGTGAGAGCCAGATTCCCTCGGGGCGCTTCAGCAGCGCCGCATTGCGGCCGTGGTTATCGGAGTTGCCAAACGCGATGTTGAGCAGATCGCGCCGCACCCACTCGATGACGAAGGCCTGGGTATCGAAGGCCTCGCCCCCTTCGCGGACCCGGTACTGCGCCTGGAGCAGCGCCACCAAGCGACGCAGGGTCTCACCGTGGCGAAGGAAGGTGCCGGGCGCCGCCCCCATCAGGGAGTAGACGGATTCCAGGCCGTAGCGCATCCAGGCTCCGTCGCGGTAGTGCATATCGAAGCGTGGAAGCCACAGCGAGGGATATCGTTCGCCCTCGATCAGGCGCATGGCGCCTGTCTCGATACTGTCGATGCCAAGAGCTGCGAGCTCCTGATAGTAGTGGTACTCAGCACGCAGGATATCGCAGTCATCGGCACTGCGGCTGCCGCGGGGAAACTTCACCAGCATCGGCAGGTCCGGACAGTTAACATCTTCCTGCCAGGTATCGATCCAGACCTGATCGTTCTCCGTAAGCCTGAGCAGCAGCTTGGGGGCCTCGCCACCGGCACCGGTCGCCCCGCCGCTGGCCGCCCCCATCTGCTGGGCATACTCCAGAAAGTCGACATCCCGCTCCACCACACTCTGCACCGGAAAGCGTCGTTCGCCGAGAGCATCTCTCAGGCGATCGCCGGGGACTGCCTCCTTGATACGCAGGTTGCCCACCGGTGCTATGGTGCCTCGAGCCAGCAGCTCCGCGTCCTGGCGGCCCGCCGAAAGACCATGAATGCCGAGATAGTCTACCCAGAAGCGACGACTCGCCCCTGCCGGCATGATGTCCTCCAGGAAGCCGAACCAGCGCGGAGACTCATGCGTCAGCATCAGCTCCACAGGCAGCGCCAGACTGGCGGCATGCCGATCGTCGCGAAACATCCATTCGACGGCATAGTCGGTTTCATATCGAAGCCGGGAAACGCCAAAGCTCCCGCGCTCCGGATCCGGTATCGAGATCTCGGCGGCATCATGCCAGACCCGGTCAAAGTGGATCTGCAGCATCAGGTTCATGACACCCCCTTGCGCATTATAATGCTCATAAATGTCAGCTTGGCACGCACTATGAGCAGTATAGCGCACACTGTTTAAGGAATTTAGATTTCTTGAGCATTGTACTGCTCACGCCTTACTTCCCCCATACCAAGACGCCCGCCCCTCCTTGCGGCGGGCCGGGCGTCCGGGCGCTGTAGATCGCAAAGGTGTCTCAGCCTTGCGGCTTCTCGAAGACCCAGGTGGTGCCTTCCCGGGAGTCCTTGAGGATGATGCCGAGCCCAGCCAGCTCGTCGCGGATGGCGTCGGCGGCGGCGAAGTCCTTGGCCTGCTTGGCCGCGGCGCGCTCGGCGATCTTCACCTGGATCTCCTCCTCGGTAAGCGGCAGACCGGAGGCGCCCGCCTTGAGGAAGGTGGCCGGGTCCTGCTGCAGCAGGCCCAGGATGCCGCCCAGACGCCGGAGCTCGGCGGCCAGCGCCGGGGCCTCGCCGGGCGCCTCCTTCTTCGCCCGGTTGAGCTCCCGGGCCAGGTCAAAGAGCACCGAAAGCGCCTCGGGGGTGTTGAAGTCGTCGTCCATGGCGGCGGTAAAGCGCGCCTCGAACTCGGGCGCCACCGCCCCTGTTGCCGGCTCGCCCGCTTCCTGAGCCTGCTCTTCAAGCGCCAGCCCCTCAAGAGCGAGCCCTTCAAGAGAATTGTAGAAGCGCTCCAGGGACTTGCGGGCCTCGGCCAGGGAGTCCGGCGAGTAGTTGATGGCGCTGCGGTAGTGGCTCGCCACCAGCAGGTAGCGCACCACCTCCGGGTCGTGATGCTCGAGAACCTCGCGGATGGTGAAGAAGTTGCCCAGGGACTTGGACATCTTCTCCTGGTTCACCCGCACCGCCCCGGCGTGCATCCAGGTGTTGACGAAGGTGGTGCCGTTGGCCGCCTCGGACTGGGCGATCTCGTTCTCGTGGTGGGGGAAGGTCAGATCCGGCCCGCCGCCGTGGATATCGAAGGTGTCGCCCAGGCAGCATTTGGACATGGCCGAGCACTCGATGTGCCAGCCGGGACGCCCCTCGCCCCAGGGCGAGGGCCAGCTCGCCTCGCCGGGCTTGGCCGCCTTCCAGAGCACGAAGTCCAGCGGGTCCTCCTTGTGCTCGTCCACCTCGACCCGGGCGCCGGAGCGCATCTCGTCGAGATCGCGGTTGTTGAGCTTGCCGTAGCCTTCGAACTTGCGCACTCGATAGTAGACGTCGCCGTTGTCCGCCGCATAGGCGTAGCCCTTGCCGATCAGGGTCTCGACCATACTGATGATGTCATCGATATGGCGGGTGGCCCTGGGCTCCTGGTCCGGCGGCAGCACCGAGAGGCGCGCCTCGTCCTCGTGCATCGCCTCGATCATGCGCTCGGTGAGCGACGAGATGGTCTCGCCGTTCTCGTCGGCCCGGCGCAGGATCTTGTCGTCGATATCGGTGACGTTGCGCACATAGGTGACGTCATAGCCGCGATGGCGCAGATAGCGGGTGATGACGTCGAAGGCCACCATCACCCGGGCATGACCCAGGTGGCAGTAGTCGTAGACGGTCATGCCGCACACGTACATGCGTACCTTGCCCGGCTCGATGGGCGTGAAGACCTCCTTGCGGCGGGTCAGGGTATTGTAGATCTGCAGCGCGTTGCTCACGGTCACCCCTTCTTTTGAATCTTTGCCCAGCTGTCCTTGAGGCCCACGGTGCGGTTGAACACCAGCTTGCCGTCGCGGCAGGCGTGGCGGTCGGCGCAGAAGTAGCCCACCCGCTCGAACTGGAAGCGGCTCTCGGGGTCGACCTCGGCGAGGCTCGGCTCGCCGATGGCCTGGCAGACCACCAGGGACTCGGGGTTGAGGTGATCGAGGAAGTCGGCGTCGCGGTCGCGGTCCGGCTGCTCCACGGTGAAGAGGTTGTCGTAGAGGCGCACCTCCATGGGCACGCCGTGCGCGGCGCTGACCCAGTGGATCACCCCCTTCACCTTGCGCCCTTCGGGGTTCTTGCCCAGGGTGTCGAAGTCCACGGAGCAGCGCAGCTCGCTGATCTCGCCGGCCGCGTTCTTGACCACCTCGTCGCAGCGGATCACGTAGCTGTTGCGCAGGCGCACTTCCTTGCCCGGCGCCAGGCGGAAGAACTTCTTGGGCGGCTCCTCCATGAAGTCGTCCTGGTCGATATAGAGCTCCCGGGTAAAGGGAATGCTACGCACGCCTAGGTCGTCCCGGGCCGGGTGGCCGGGCACCTCATAGACCTCCTCATGGCCCTCGGGGACGTTGGTCAGCACCACCTTCAGCGGCTTGAGCACCGCCATGGCCCGGGGCGCGTTGTCCTCGAGGTCGGCGCGGATGGCGTGGTAGAGCATGGCGATATCCACCAGGCCGCCGTCGGCGCGGGTCACGCCGATCATCTCGCAGAACTTGCGGATGGAGGCCGGCGTATAGCCGCGGCGGCGCATGCCGGAGATGGTGGGCAGGCGCGGGTCATCCCAGCCGTCGACGATGCCCTCGTCCACCAGCAGCTTGAGCTTGCGCTTGGAGGTCAGGGTGTAGTTGAGGTTGAGCCGGGCGAACTCGATCTGGCGGGGCGTCGCCGGCACCGGCAGGTTCTCCAGGAACCACTCGTAGAGCGGGCGGTGATCCTCGAACTCCAGGGTGCAGATGGAGTGGGTGATCCCCTCGAGGGCGTCCGACTGGCCGTGGGTGAAGTCGTAGGAGGGGTAGATCTTCCACTTGTCGCCGGTCTGGTGGTGATGGGCGTGGCGCACGCGGTAGAGGATGGGGTCGCGCAGGTTGATATTGGGCGACGCCATGTCGATCTTGGCCCGCAGCACCTTCTCGCCCTCGGCGACCTCCCCTGTGCGCATGCGCTCGAGCAGCTCGAGGTTCTCCTCCACGCTGCGCTCCCGGTAGGGGCTGGGGCGGCCCGGCTCGGTCAGGGTGCCGCGGTACTCGCGGATCTCGTCCGGCGAGAGGTCGTCGACGTAGGCCTTGCCCTCGCGGATCAGGTGCTGAGCCCAAGCGTAGAGCTGGTCGAAGTAGTCGGAGGCGAAGCGCACGGGGCCCGCCCACTCGAAGCCCAGCCAGCTGACGTCCTCCTTGATGGCGTCGATGTAGGCCTGCTCCTCCTTGGCCGGGTTGGTGTCATCGAAGCGCAGGTGACAGTCACCACCGAACTGCTCGGCCAGCCCGAAGTTGAGACAGATCGACTTGGCGTGGCCGATATGCAGGAAGCCGTTAGGCTCCGGCGGGAAGCGGGTCACGATCTTGCCGGTGCGACCGGCCTCGATCTCGTCGCGAATCTGGTTGCGAATGAAATTCGGCGCGCTGGTGGTGTCGGTGGTCATGGTTGGGCAAACAACCTCTGGTTGAAGGTGCGGGCGCTCACTTCGCGCCTCGAGGCAAAACCGGTATTATAGCGCCACGTCCATGGGCAACGCCAAGGCAGCGCCCCTTTATTGCACAGGAACTTAGCGATGATCGTTCTCGAAACCACCTTCGGTGACATCTCCGTCGAACTCGACCATGAGAAGGCCCCCAAGACCGCGGCCAACTTCGAGCAGTACGTGCGCGACGGCTTCTACGACGGCACCCTCTTCCACCGCGTCATCGACGGCTTCATGATCCAGGGCGGCGGCTTCGACGAGAGCTTCGACCAGAAGACCACCCGCGACCCCATCGAGAACGAGGCGGACAACGGCCTGCAGAACGAAGCCGGCACCCTGGCCATGGCGCGCACCCAGGACCCGCACTCCGCCACCGCCCAGTTCTTCATCAACGTCGCCGACAACGCCTTCCTGAACCACAGCGGCAAGTCCATCCAGGGCTGGGGCTACTGCGTCTTCGGCCGCGTGGTCGACGGCATGGACGTGGTCGACAGGATCCGCAAGGTCGAGACCACTCGCCGCGGCATGCACGCCGACGTGCCCGCCGAGGACGTCATGATCAAGAAGGCCTACGTCAAGGAGGCCTGATGGCCAGCCTGCTGATCTCCGACCTGCACCTGCAGCCGAGCGCTCCCGAGGTCACCGAGGCGTTCCTGCGCTGGCTGGAGGAGCGCGCCTGCGGCTGTGAGGCCCTCTATATCCTCGGCGATCTCTTCGAGGCCTGGATCGGCGACGACCTGCTCGACCTGGCCGGCCAGGACCCGACCGGCAACGCCGACCTGGCCGTCCGCGTCGCCCGGGCGCTCAGGCGCCTGGCCGACGACGGCAGTGCGCTCTATCTGATGCACGGCAACCGCGACTTCCTGCTCGGCGAGCGCTTCGCCGCCGAGGCCGGGGCCACCCTGCTCCCCGACCCCAGCGTGGTGACGCTGGGCGGTGCGCGGGTGCTGCTGATGCACGGCGACAGCCTCTGCACCCTGGACGCCGAGTACCAGGCCTTCCGCCACCAGGCCCGCAACCCCCTGTGGCAGGCCCAGGTGCTCTCCATGCCCCTGGAGCAGCGCCTCGCCCTGGCGAAGCAGCTCCGCGAGCAGTCCGGCGAGGCCAACTCCAACAAGGCCGAGGACATCATGGATGTGACCCAGGACGAGGTCCGCCGCGTGATGGCCGAGCACGAGGTGACCACCCTGATCCACGGCCACACCCACCGCCCGGCGGTGCATGAGGTGGTGGTCGGGGACGCCCCCGCCAGGCGCTACGTGCTCGGCGACTGGCAGCCCGGCCAGGGCTGGGAGATCGAGGTCACCGACAGCGGCACCCCTGAGCTTAAGAAGATTTAGGGGTCAGACCCCTAAATCCCCTTAAGGGCGGCCTCCAGCGCCTCGGGGTCGGGCAGGCTCCCCGCTTCGCCGATGATCTCGAGGCGTGAATCGCGCCGCCAGGCGCTGTCGGCGAGGCTGACCGCGCCGTCGGCGCGGTTGTAGAGCTTCCAGCCGGCGTCGGTGTGAAAGACCCCCTTGATCCTCAGCGCCCCGGGCAGCTTGCCCAGCGCCTCGCCCAGGCGGTCCAGGTCGAAGATATCCTGCGGATGCCAGCGCCACCCCAGGGTCTCGTGGCCCAGGGCGCTGCCGCACTCCCGCTGGGGGCGGCCCGGCTCGGGCAGCGCCTCGGCAAACGCCTCCAGCACCGGGTTTGCGGCCGCCGCCTCGCGCAGGCGCCGATGGGCATCGCTATCCACCGTTCGAGACACCGCCGGCTCGCCGCCAGTGAGCCGCTCCAGGGGCAGCGCGCCCCGGGGCGCTTCGACGACCCATCCCTTGCGCGGCCAGAGCTCTCCCAGCCACTCCCGGGCCGCGGCCAGCTGAGCCGGCGTGGCCAGGTCGGTCATGGTCAGGGCGACGCCCTCGGCCATGGTGAGCTGATCCAGAAAGGTCTCGTGCTCCCGGGCGCGCGGGTCGTCCAGGCGGCGGGGGTCGAGCAGCGTCACGATGCCGCGCACCTCGAGCACCCCGGCGAAGGCCTCCCCGCGCAGCACCTCCAGCAGGCCCGCCGGATGGCCCAGCCCCGAGGGCTCGATGATCACCCGATCGGGCCGATGGCGGTGCAGCAAGTTGACCAGGGTCGCCTGCATCACGAAGGCCAGCTGGCAGCAGAGACAGCCGCCGGGCAGCCCCTTGACCACCAGATCGTCGCGCTCCTCGAACATCGCCTGGTCGATACCCACCTGACCGAACTCGTTGATCAGCACGGCCCAGCGCTCCCCGGCGGGCTTCTGGGCGATCAGCTCGTGGATCAGGGTGCTCTTGCCGCTGCCGAGAAAGCCGGTGATCAGGTGGACGGGCACGTTGGCCAGGGGGGCGGGCATGGGGAGTCCTCTGGGGTGGGCGACAAGCGAGTGTTATATCGTAACACGAGGGCGAGGGGCGAGGGACAAGGGCACCAAACCGTAGGAGCGCAGATCCTGCGCGATAGTGCGTGTGGGAGTAGGAGCGCAGATCCTGCGCGATAGTGCGTGGGGGAGTAGGAGCGCAGATCCTGCGCGATAGTGCGAATGGAGGCCGAAGGCCTCCCTGGCGGTAGTCACCCATGATGGCAACACCACCGGGGCGCCTACGGCGCCATTCGCGCGGCAGAGCCGTCCTCCCACCGGGCCCATTAACGCTAATCGACGATGATCAACAAAAAAGGAGCAAGCCAAGGGGACTCCTTGAAACTTGCTCCTTTTAGCCTGCGACGTACCTTGCGGCTGGCCTCAGGCCTTAGCGGCGGATATCCGCCTTGTCGCGCAGGTCGTCCAGCAGGCCCTGGATGGCAGCCTGGGCGCGCAGCCGCTCGGCCATGCTGGCCACGAACCGCTCGATCTCGGCGTTGACCTCGCCCTCCTCGACCGCTTCCAGCGCGATCAGCACTACCCGGTCGCCGTCCACGGCGCGCCCGTAGACGACGTCATCCCCTTCGGGAGCCGGCAGGCGGAACACCGCATCCACCAGCGCCCGGGAGAGCCCCTGGTCCTCCTGGCGGCCGACGCCTTCGGCGCGCTGCCAGTCGAGCTCCAGGCTCTCGCCGGCGCGCAGGGCGGCCAGGCGCTCCTCGGCCACCTCGGAGAGGGCCTGACGACGCAGGTTGGCGGCCACGCTGGCCTCCACCTCGTCACGCACCTCCTCCAGCGGCAGGGTGGTGGCGTCGCGGTGCTCGACAACGCGCAGCACCATGCGGCGATCGGTATCGAGTTCGATCACCTCGCTGTTGAAGCGCTCCTGGAGCACGTCATCGCTGAAGGCCTCGCTCATCACGCCGGGCTCGGAGAGCACGCCCTCGGCGCCCTCCCGGGAGACCCAGTCGCTCTCCTGCAGCGCAAGGCCGATATCATCGGCCACGCTCTGCAGGTCGTCGGCGGCGAAGCTCTCGTCGATCAGGCGCTGGACCCGCTCGTTGAACTCGCCGGAGACCCGGGAGAGCGCCAGCTCGCGCTGGAGCTCGTCGCGCATCGACTCGAAGGGCTGGCGCTCCAGGCCGGTCACGGTGAGCAGGTGCAGGCCGTTGTCGGTCTCGACGATGCCGGAGACCTCGCCCTCCTCCATGCCGAAGGCGGCCTCGTCGAAGCTGTCGCCGAAGAAGCCCTGGCTGATCACGCCGAGATCGCCGCCCTGCTCCGCGGAGACGGTATCGTCGGAGACCTCGAGGGCCAGGTCGGCGAAGGATTCACCGTCGGCCAGGCGCTGACGCACCGCCTCCAGCTCCTCCACGGCCTGATCGCGGCTGCGCTCGCCATTGAAGGTCAGCATGATATGGGCGATGCGGCGGTCGGCATCGGCGGTGCGCTCGCGCCAGGCGTCGCGCAGCTCGGCCTCGTCGATCTCGACGTCGGCGGCCATCTCCTGACGGTCGATGATCACGTACTCTAGGCGCACCTGCTCGGCCCGCCGGTAGTTCTCGGCGTTGGCCTCGTAGTAGGCCTGGACGTCCGCCTCGCTGACCTCGATGGCATCCTCGAGCGCGTCCGCGGAGAGCGCCGCGTGGCGGAAGGTGCGGGTCTGGCGCTGCAGGGCCGCCAGGGTCTCCTGCTCGCTGGGCAGGGTGAAGTCGCTGAAGGCCAGGCCCTGCTGCAGCTGCTGGCGCTTCATGTCCACCCGCAGCTCCTCGCGGAAGGCCATCGGCGTATAGCCGGCGCTGGCCAGGCGGTTGCGGAAGAGCTCGCCGTCGAAGCGGCCCTGGCCGTCCTGGAACTCCGGCAGGGAGACGATAACCTGGTCCAGCTGCTCCTCGGAGAGGTGCAGGCCACCCTCCTCGGCGTACTGGGTCAGCAGGCGGTCGGTGATCAGCTGGTCGAGCATCTGGGCCCGCAGGGCGCGCTCCTGCTCGGGGGGCACCTGCCCGGAGCGAATGGCCCGCTGGACCTCGAGCTCCAGCTGCTGACGCGTGATGGGTTCGCCGTTGACCTTGGCGATCTCGTCCCCACCGCCGCCGAAGAGCCCCACCAGGGACTCGACGCCGAACAGGGCCATGGTCACGACCACGGCCCCGACGATGATCTTGGCGCCCCAGCTTCGGGAGCGGTCACGAATACTTTGCAGCATGCAGGCCTCGGCAACGTATTGTGTGGAAAGTGGCGGATGACTGCGTCACGGCTAAAACCAAGACAGGCGCACCGCCGGGGGCGATGCGCCTGTAGGTGACTCAACCATCAGCGACGCAGCGGTGCGGTTCGCTCAGTTGACGGAATCCTTGAGCGCCTTGCCGGCCTTGAAGCTCGGCACCTTGGCAGCGCTGATCTCGATCGGCTCGCCGGTCTGGGGGTTGCGGCCGGTGCGCGCGGCGCGCTCCTTGACCTGGAAGGTACCAAAGCCCACCAGGGAAACGCTCTCACCCTTCTTCAGACTGTCGGTCACGGTGTCGACCATGGCGTCCAGGGCCCGGGCAGCAGCTGCCTTGGGAATGTCGGCAGACGCGGCAATGGCTTCGATCAGCTCGGACTTGTTCACACTTCACCCCTTGACTTTTTCGGAATTTGGCTCTAATCGGCGTGGCTTTTAGCCGGAAGTCGCGATCACAGCATGGCGCAATTTATAGCAATGCGATGAAAGGACTGTCAAGCAAACTACCACGCCAAGCCCCACCATATCAGGCTTTAGGGTACATCATGATGGGGAAATTATTGTCAATGCGTGCTGATCATCGACGGTGAAGATGCGCTGTCTTCGGATCGGGTTTCTTCGCCTGACGCCTCGGGCCTTTTGGCCAGCGCCACCTCGAGCACCTCATCGATCCAGCGTACCGGCCTGATATCGAGAGCTTCCTTGATGTTATCCGGAACCTCCTTGAGATCACGACGGTTCTCCTCCGGCACCAGCACGGTCTTTATACCACCGCGCCGGGCGGCCAGCAATTTCTCCTTCAGGCCGCCGATGGGCAGCACCTCGCCGCGCAGGTTGACCTCGCCGGTCATGGCCACGTCGCAGCGCACCGGCCGCTCGGTAAAGGCCGACACCATGGCGGTGACCATGGCGATGCCGGCGCTGGGGCCGTCCTTGGGCGTGGCGCCCTCGGGCACGTGGATATGGAGGTCCTCCTTCTCGAAGCGCTCCGGGTCGATGCCGAACTTCAGCGCCCGGGCCCGCACCACGGTCTGGGCGGCGCTCACCGACTCCTTCATGACGTCGCCGAGCGAGCCGGTCTTGTTGAGGCGCCCCTTGCCCGGGGTGACCACCGACTCGATATTGAGCAGCTCGCCGCCCACCGAGGTCCAGGCCAGGCCGGTCACGCGCCCCACCTGATCCTCCTGGTCGGCCAGCCCGTAGCTGTAGCGACGCACCCCGGCGTAGGCCTCGACGGCATCGGCGGCCAGGGTCAGCGGCGCCAGGGCGCCCTCCCCGCCCTCCTTCTCCAGGCGCTCGCGCAGCACCTTGCGGCACACCTTGGCGATCTGGCGCTCCAGCTCCCGCACCCCCGCCTCGCGGCTGTAGTAGCGGATCAGCTCCAGCAGCGCCTCGTCGGAGAGCTCGAGCTCGCCCTCCTTGAAGCCGTTGGCCTTGAGCTGCTTGGGCACCAGGTAGCGCCTGGCGATGGCCAGCTTCTCGTCCTCGGTGTAGCCCGGCAGCCGGATCACCTCCATGCGGTCGAGCAGCGGCCCCGGGATATTCATGGAGTTGGCGGTGCAGATGAAGAGCGTCTCGGAGAGGTCGTAGTCCAGCTCCAGGTAGTGGTCGCTGAAGGTGTCGTTCTGCTCAGGGTCGAGCACCTCGAGGAGCGCCGAGGCGGGATCGCCGCGGTGGTCCATGCCGATCTTGTCGATCTCGTCGAGCAGGAAGAGCGGGTTCCTGACCCCGGCCCGGGACATGCGCTGGACGATCTTGCCCGGCAGCGAGCCGATATAGGTGCGGCGGTGGCCGCGAATCTCGGACTCGTCGCGCACCCCGCCGAGCGCCAGGCGCACGTACTTGCGGTTGGTGGCGCGGGCGATGGACTTGCCCAGCGAGGTCTTGCCCACCCCGGGCGGCCCCACCAGGCAGAGCACCGGCCCCTTGAGCTTCTTGACCCGCTTGTGCACGGCCAGGTACTCGAGGATGCGCGCCTTGACCTCCTCGAGGCCGTAGTGGTCCTCGTCCAGCACCTGCTGGGCGTGGACCAGGTCGTGCTTGACCCGGGTGCGCTTCTTCCAGGGCACCGAGACCAGCCAGTCCAGGTAGGAGCGCACCACCGTCGCCTCGGCGGAGTTGGGCGACATCATCTTCAGCTTGCCGAGCTCCTGGGTGGCCTTCTCCCTGGCCTCTTTGGGCATGCCGGAGGCCTCGATGGCCTGCTCGTACTTCTCGGCCTCGTTGGGCACGTTCTCGAGCTCGCCCATCTCCTTCTGGATGGCCTTCATCTGCTCGTTGAGATAGTACTCGCGCTGGGACTTCTCCATCTGGTCCTTGACCCGGGAGCGGATGCGCTTCTCGACCTGCAAGAGGTCGATCTCCGCCTCGATCAGCGCCATCAGGTGCTCGATGCGGTCGCGCACGCGATCCATCTCCAGCAGCTGCTGCTTGTCGTCGATCTTCAGCGACAGGTGGGCGCAGATGGTGTCCACCAGGCGGCTGGGGTCCTCGATGCCGGAGAGGGAGTTGAGCACCTCGTTGGGCACCTTCTTCGACATCTTGACGTACTGCTCGAACTGGTTGAGCAGCACCCGCACCAGGGCCTCCTGCTCGCGCTCGGTGAGCGGTTCGCTCTCGCGCAGCACCGCCTGCGCCGTGCTGTAGGCCCCCTCGGTGTGGATCTCACCCACGTCGGCCCGGGAGACCCCCTCGATCAGCACCTTGACGGTGCCGTCGGGCAGCTTGAGCAGCTGCATGATCTCGGCCACGGTGCCGATGGCGAAGAGGTCATCGCGGTCCGGATCGTCCTTGCTGGCCTCGCGCTGGGCCACCAGCAGCACCCGCTTGTCAGCGCTCATGGCCGCCTCGAGGGCCTCGATCGACTTCTCGCGGCCCACGAAGAGCGGAATGACCATCTGCGGGTAGACAACCACATCCCGCAGCGGCAAAAGGGGCAGACTCAGGGTCTGATCAGCGTTCTGCTGCATCGCAGACGTTCCTCAAACAAAACGGGTGAATGTCACAGGAGTGGGGGCGCACCGGCACCTTTGCAAGGGACAGGGCGACAATGAAGGCGGAAAACGGCCGATGGCCCACACGAAAACGCGGGAGCGGCGCCGCCAGGCCGGCAATCACCGGGGGATGGCGAGGCTCGCTCCCGCGTGGCGGCCCGGAGGCATCACGGGCCCGAACGGCTCAGCCGCCGGTGCCGTCGCCGGCCGCTTCCTGCTGCTGGGAGTAGATCAGCAGCGGTTCGCTCTCGCCGCCGATCACCGAGGCGTCGATCACCACCTTGGACACCCCCTCCAGGGAGGGAATCTCGTACATGGTATCGAGCAGCACCGACTCCAGGATGGAGCGCAGGCCGCGGGCGCCGGTCTTGCGGGTCATCGCCTTGACGGCCACCGCGCGCAGGGCGTCCTCGCGGAACTCCAGCTCCACGCCCTCCATCTCGAAGAGCTTGGCGTACTGCTTGATCAGCGAGTTCTTCGGCTCGGTGAGGATCTGGATCAGGGCGTCCTCGGTGAGCTCGGTGAGGGTCGCGATGACCGGCAGGCGCCCCACGAACTCGGGGATCAGGCCGAACTTGACCAGATCCTCGGGCTCCACATCGGCCAGCAGCTCGCCCACGCCGCGGGACTCATCCTTGCTCTTCACCTCGGCGCTGAAGCCGATGCCGCCCTTCTCGGCGCGGTCGCGAATCACGCGATCGAGGCCGGCGAAGGCGCCGCCGACGATGAACAGGATGTTGCCGGTATTGACCTGCAGGAACTCCTGCTGGGGGTGCTTGCGCCCACCCTGGGGCGGCACCGAGGCGGTAGTGCCCTCGATCAGCTTGAGCAGCGCCTGCTGGACGCCCTCACCCGAGACGTCACGGGTGATGGAGGGGTTGTCCGACTTGCGGGAGATCTTGTCGATCTCGTCGATATAGACGATGCCCCGCTCGGCCTTCTCGACGTCGTAGTCGCACTTCTGCAGCAGCTTCTGAATGATGTTCTCGACGTCCTCACCCACGTAGCCCGCCTCGGTTAGCGTGGTGGCATCGGCGATGGTGAAGGGGACGTTGAGCAGGCGCGCCAGGGTCTCGGCCAGCAGGGTCTTGCCGCTGCCGGTGGGGCCGATCAGCAGGATGTTGGACTTGCCGAGCTCCACATCATCCTTCTGCACCTCGGAGCGCAGCCGCTTGTAGTGGTTGTAGACCGCCACGGAGAGCACCATCTTGGCGCGGTCCTGGCCGATCACATAGTCGTCGAGGGTGTGACGAATCTCGCGGGGAGTCGGCAGGCGCTCCTCGTCGGTCTCGGCATCGGCATCGAGCACCTCCTCGCGAATGATGTCGTTGCAGAGGTCGACACACTCATCGCAGATATAGACGGACGGTCCGGCAATCAGCTTGCGCACTTCGTTCTGGTTCTTGCCGCAGAACGAGCAGTAGAGCAGCTTGCCGCCTTCGTCCTTGCCTTTGCCGTCGGCCATTCGCATACCTCATTTCAATTGGCTGGGCGCACCGGGCGCCCGGCCGGGCTCACATCGGCAGCCGGAGCTGCCGGAGAACGGGGTCAGGGCGTGAAAATCACGCTATCAGGATGTGGGCCGCTTATCCAGCACCGCATCGATGAGGCCATACTCGGCCGCCTGCGCACCGTTCATGAAGTTGTCGCGGTCGGTGTCCCGCGCGATGGTATCGATGTCCTGGCCGGTGTGGTGGGCCAGGATATGGTTGAGCTTGTCGCGGATGCCGAGGATCTCACGGGTGTGGATCTCGATATCCGAGGCCTGCCCCTGATAGCCGCCCAGCGGCTGATGGATCATCATCCGCGAGTTGGGCAGACAGAAGCGCTTGCCCGTCGCACCGCCGGCCAGCAGCAGCGCGCCCATGCTCGCCGCCTGACCGATGCAGACGGTGGAGACGTCGGGCTTGATGAACTGCATGGTGTCGTAGATCGACATCCCCGCGGTCACCGAGCCGCCCGGCGAGTTGATGTAGAGATGGATGTCCTTGTCCGGGTTCTCGGACTCGAGGAACAGCAGCTGGGCCACCACCAGGTTGGCCATGTAGTCTTCCACCGGACCCACCAGGAAGATCACACGCTCCTTGAGCAGGCGGGAATAGATGTCATAGGCCCGCTCGCCGCGCGCGCTCTGCTCGACCACCATCGGCACCAGGCCGCCGGCGTTCTGAATATCGAACTCGTTGCTCATCAGTGTGATGTCCTTGCATCCGATGAATGGAAGCGTGGGGTGGAGCGCCGGCCGCGGCCGGCGCCCCCGGTGCGGGAGAAGGGTCAGGCCTTGCTCTCTTCCTGACGCTCTTCCTCGCTCTCCTCGGCGGCCTCTTCCTGCTGCTGGGCGGCGGCCAGGACCTGCTGGTAGCTCATCTCGACGTCCTTGACGCTGGCCTGCTCGAGCAGGGCGTCGACGGCCTTCTCCTCAAGGATGGCAGACTTGACCTGGGTCTTCATCTGCTCGTTGCCCATGTAGTACTCGACCACCTGGGCGGGCTCCTGATACTGCTCGGCGAGCTCCTCGACCTTGGCCTTGATCTCGTCGTCGCTGGCGTCGAGCTCCTTGGACTTGATCACCTCGGCCAGCAGCAGGCCGACCTGGACGCGGCTCTGGGCCTGCTCCCAGAACAGCTCGTTGGGCAGCTGGGAGACGTCGAAGTCCTCGCCCAGGCCGAACTGCTGGGCCGCCTGGCGCTTGAGGCCGTCGGTCTCCTGCTGCACCAGCGCCTGGGGCACCGGGATCTCGTTGGCCTTCTTGAGTGCCTCGAGGACCTGGCCCTTGATGCGGTTGTCGACGGCCTGCTCGGCCTCGCGGGTCATGTTCTTCTTGACCTCGGCGCGGAACTTGTCGAGATCGCCGTCATCGACGCCGAATTTCTTGACGAACTCGGCGTCCACCTCGGGCAGGGCCTGGCCCTTGACCGCATGGACCTTGACCTTGAAGGTCGCTTCCTGGCCGGCCAGGTGCTCGGCCTGGTAGTCCTCGGGGAAGGTGACCTTGATCTCCTTCTCGTCGCCGGCGGCGGCACCCACCAGCTGCTCCTCGAAGCCGGGAATGAAGTTGCCGGAACCCAGCACCAGATCGTGGCCCTCGGCGCTGCCGCCCTCGAAGGGCTCGTCGCCCAGGAAGCCCTGGAAGTCGATGTTGACCTGGTCGCCGTCGGCGGCAGCGCGCTCGACCTCTTCCCAGCCGGCGTTCTGCTTGCGCAGGGTCTCGATCATCTCGTCGACGTCGGACTCCACCACCTCGACCACCGGGCGCTCGACCTCGGTGCCCTCGATGGAAGCCAGCTCGAACTCCGGGTAGACCTCGAGGGTCGCCACGAACTCGAGATCCTTGCCGGATTCGTTGACGGTGGCCTCGATCTGCGGGAAGCCCGCCGGGTTGAGCTCGTTCTCGGAAATGGCGCGCACGTAGCGCTCACGCATCACCTCACCCACCACTTCGTTACGCACGTCGTGGCCGTAGCGCTGACGGATCACCGACATCGGCACCTTGCCCTTGCGGAAGCCGTCCATGCGAACGTTCTTGGCGGCATCCTTGAGACGGGCATTGACGGCCTCGTCGATCTCGGCTGCCGGCACCTGGACGGTGATGCGGCGTTCGATCTGGGAGGTCGTATCGACGGAAACTTGCATGAAATGTCCTCTACCGACTGGGGCGTTGGGTTGAAGGTAATGAAGAATCAAGGGGCTGATTTTATGAATCCCGCCCGGCACTGGCAAGCGCCATGCCGCAGGACATGGGGGCACCCGTAAGGAATGCAAGGCGCCCGCCGCGAAAAAAGGGGGCTGCCGGCGGCAGACGGCCGGAAACGCAAAAACCGCCGACTCGTTTGAGCCCGCGACGCTGGGGAATAGACAGGAAAACCAACAGAGGGTTCAAGGAGTGGGGTGGATGATGGGGATCGAACCCACGACCACCGGAGCCACAATCCGGGGCTCTACCACTGAGCTACATCCACCACTGCCTTGAAACATGTGTCGTAATGGGGTGGATGATGGGGATCGAACCCACGACCACCGGAGCCACAATCCGGGGCTCTACCACTGAGCTACATCCACCACTACGACATTTACTGCTCGTACCACTCGACCGTCGTCCCGCACGCACCAGAGGAGATGGCACGCCCAGCAGGACTCGAACCTGCAACCTACGGCTTAGAAGGCCGTTGCTCTATCCGGTTGAGCTATGGGCGCATTCTACTCTCCAGGCTGCCTCGCCGCAACCCCAGGATCCAGAATTTCTCAGATCATTCAACAGGTTGTGGTCGGAGTGGAGGGATTCGAACCCCCGACATCCTGCTCCCAAAGCAGGCGCGCTACCAGACTGCGCTACACTCCGCCGGCGATATCGCTGGCCTGACGCCGCCGCAGGGGCCTCGTCGAGCGCTGCGTATTCTACGTGACTTTCCCCTGCGGTCAAGTGCTTGGCACACCATTACCGGTCTCGCGCTTTGTTTCCCCGCCCCGGCATGCGAAAATCACGCCTTCTCGTTACCGCGGGCGGGCCTGTCGCCCGCCTCCACCCAACCGCCAGAGGAAGCGCGATGTCCGCCCAACTGATCGATGGCAAGTCCATAGCCGCCCGAGTCCGCCAGCAGGTCGCCCGCCAGGTCCAGGCCCGGCGCGATGCCGGGGGCCGCGCGCCGGGGCTCGCCGTGGTGCTGGTGGGCGAGGACGCCGCGTCGGCGGTCTATGTGCGCAACAAGCACAACGCCTGCGTGGAGGCCGGCATCGAATCCTTCCAGCACCGGCTGCCCGCCGAGACCAGCCAGGCTGAGCTCGAGGCCCTGGTGGACTCGCTCAACTCCGACCCGGCGGTGGACGGCATCCTGGTGCAGCTGCCGCTGCCGGCCCACCTGGACGCCCGCCCCATCCTCGAGCGCATCCGCCCCGACAAGGACGTGGACGGCTTCCACCCCTACAACCTGGGCCGCCTGGCCCAGCGGCTGCCGCTGCTGCGCCCCTGCACGCCCAAGGGGGTGATGACCCTGCTCGAGCAGAGCGACCTCAAGGTGCGCGGCCTCGACGCCACCGTAGTGGGCGCCTCCAATATCGTTGGCCGGCCCATGGCACTCGAGCTGATGCTGGCGGGCTGCACCACCACCGTCTGCCACCGCTTCACCCGCAACCTCGAGGAGCAGGTGCGCCGCGCCGATCTGCTGGTGGTCGCCGTGGGCAAGCCGGGGCTGGTCAAGGGCGAGTGGGTCAAGGAGGGCGCCATCGTCATCGACGTGGGCATCAACCGCCTGGAGGATGGCCGCCTGGTGGGCGACGTCGACTTCGACGCCGCGGCCCGGCGCGCCAGCTGGATCACCCCGGTGCCCGGCGGCGTCGGTCCCATGACCGTCGCCACCCTGCTCGAGAACACCCTGCAGGCCGCCGACCTCCACGACGCCCGCTAAATCCCCCTGGGGGTCAGACCCCAAAGTGCCCTTAAGGGTCTGACCCCTCAGAAGAGTGAGACGCAACAATGCAGCGCATCGGTATCATCGGCGCCATGGCCCAGGAGGTGGAGCATCTCGCCTCCCTGCTCGAGGAGCGCCAGACCCGCAGCCACGTGGGCTCCACCTTCCATAGCGGCCTGCTCCACGGGGTCGAGGTGGTGATTCTGCAGTCCGGCATCGGCAAGGTGAACGCCGCGGTGGGCACCACCCTGCTGCTGGATCTCTACCAGCCCGACGCCGTGATCAATACCGGCTCCGCCGGCGGCTTCGGCGAGGGGCTTGCGATCGGCGACGTGGTGGTCTCGAGCGAGGTGCGCCACCACGACGTGGACGCCGTGGTCTTCGGCTACGAGCACGGCCAGGTGCCGCAGATGCCAGCCGCCTACCTGCCCGACCCGCGCCTGGTGGCCATCGCTCGGGAGTGCGTGGAGTCCCTGGGCGAGGTCAAGGTGGTGGAGGGGCTGATCGCCACCGGCGACGTCTTCATGGCCTGCCCCGACCTGGTGGCCCAGACCCGCAAGCGCTTCCCCACCATGCTCGCCGCCGAGATGGAGGCCGCGGCCATCGCCCAGACCTGCCACCTCTACGGCTGCCCCTTCGTGGTGATTCGCGCCCTCTCGGATATCGCCGGCGGTGGCGACAACCACCTCTCCTTCGAGGAGTTCCTGGAGGTCGCCGCGACCCACTCGGCGCGCATGGTCGAGGCCATGGTGGCCCGGCTGGCCAAACTCCCCGGCGAGGCCCGCGCCGATGCGCTGGCCGAAAGGGCGTAGCCCCCGCCTGCGCCGGGGCCTGTGGCTTCCGGCCCTGGCCCTTGCCGCCCTGCTGCTGGGCGGCTGCGGCGCCGCTCACCTCGACAGCCGCCTGGCGCCGATTGCCGCCGACCCGCCGGCCGCGGACGCCGCGCCGGCGGCCCTCTCCTTCCAGGCCCTGCCGGCCATGCCCTATACCCCGGACGGCTGGCCGCAGACGCTGAACGCTCGAGTGCTGCTCCCCGACTCAGCGGCCAGCGGGGCAGAGCCAGACGCTGCCCTGCGCCCTGCCGCCCTGCTGGTGCACGGCGGCGGCTGGCAGAACCGCTCCCCCCGGGACATGGAACCCATCGCCGAGCAGCTGGCCAGCCGCGGCTTCGTGACCGTCAATATCGAGCACCGCTTCGCGCCGGCGCACCAGTTCCCCACCCAGCTCCACGACCTCCAGCAGGCCATGGCGTGGCTGCACGCCAACGCCGAGGCGTGGCGGGTGGATACCGAGCGCGTCGTCGGCGTGGGTTTCTCGTCGGGCGCCCACCTGGTCAGCCTGCTGGCCCTGGCCGGCGCCGAGGGGCCCCTGGCCGAGCCCCATGGCGGCGACCACGCCCGCCTGGCCGCCGTGGTGGCCGGCGGCATCCCCAGCGATCTCTTCAAGTTCCCCGACGGGCGGCTCGTCGTTGAGTTCCTGGGCGGCACCCGGGCCGAGGTGCCGGAGCAGTACGACCTGGCCTCCCCGGCCCGCCAGATCAACGGCACGCCGCCGCCCTTCTTCCTCTTCCACGGCACCTGGGACCGCCTGGTGCCGCTGGACCACAGCACCGACTTCCAGGCGGCCTTGGTGGAAAGCGGCGGCGAGGCCGAGCTCTATCTACAGCGCGGCCGCGGGCACTTCCTGAGCTTTCTCACCCGCGGCGGCGCCATCGACGCCGGCATCGACTTCCTCGAGCGTCAGGTCAAGGGCACCGAACGCTAGAGACTCCGCCTCTCGGCCGGCAAGGCTTGCCAGGTGAGCCGAAAGCGATCACTATTCGGCTCATGCAGTGAGCCGAAATTCATTGCTATTCGGCTCCTCCGCCCTTCTAGAGGTCTTGCATGGCCAATCACACCCCGACATGGATCTGGCAGCACCCCGGCTGGCCGAACTTCACCTGGCACGCGGCCGAGATTCAGCCACGGGCCCGGGCATGCTGGAGGAATCTCGGCATCTTGCTGGGACGAGCGGGGGCCCTGGCCGTCGCGGATGACCAGAACGCAGAGGCGAGAGCCGCCCTGGATACGCTATTGCAGAACATCGTGACCTCCTCGGCCATCGAGGGAGAGCGTCTGAATGTGGCGTCAGTTCGCTCCTCCCTGGCCCGGCGCCTTGGCGTGGAGGCGCCGGAGGGCGCCACCTCACCCCGTTCTGAAGGCCTGGCGGAGCTGATGCTGGATGCCACCCTCAAGCCTGACACGCCGCTGGACGCCGAGCGGCTGTTTCAGTGGCATCGCTGGCTGTTCCCCGAGGCTGATGCCGCGCTGACGACGCTGCGGCCAAGGCAATGGCGCGGGGTGGAGCCCATGCAGGTGGTGTCGGGTCGCCTGGATCGTCCCAGGGTACATTTCGAGGCGCCGCCGCGAGAGGGGCTGGAACACGAGGTTGAGGAGTTTCTCGTATGGTTTGAGGCCAGCCGTCATGATCCGGCACTGGATCCCCTGGTCCGGGCGGGCCTGGCACACTTCTGGTTCGTGACGCTGCATCCGTTTGAAGACGGCAATGGCCGGATTGCCCGGGCCATCGCCGATCGTGCCTTGGCGCAGGCAGACCAGCAGAGCATCCGGCTGTATGCCATGTCGGCCGCCATCCTGGAGCGCCGCGCCGACTACTATCGCCGCCTGGAAGCAAGCCAGCGTGGCACGCCAGACCTGACGGCCTGGCTGGTCTGGTTCCTGGAGACGCTGGATGCCACCTTGCTGGATGTCCTGGCGCTGGTCGAGCGGACGCTGGCCAAGGCCCGCTTCTGGCAGCGCTTCGGGTCGGCGGGCCTGCTTCCCGAGCAGGTGAAGGTGCTGAACCGCCTGCTGGATGGAGGAGAACGAGGGTTTGCGCACGGCATCAGCGCCTCGCAATACCAGAAAGTCGCCAAGGTCAGTAAGGCAACCGCCACCCGCCACCTCGCCGGGCTGGTCGAGAAGGGGTGCCTGGTGAAGCTGCCTGGAGGGGGCCGCAGCACGCGCTATCAAGTACCGGAAATTCATCGTCAGGACGACGGGGGGTAGGCGATATCCATCGAGGGTGGGAGGCTGCGAGCCGACATCGACTGCCTCAAGCGCCAATAAAATGCACCATCAGCGTTGCTTTTCAAGCTGAAAAGCAACACCTACGGTGCATTTCACGACAATCAGCTCACGCAGAGGCAAACCGTTAAGTAAGTATCAGACCAGCTTCCAGGCCAGGGTCTCGCCGGCGCGCAGGGGCACGATGCGCGAGTCACCCACATAGGCCAGGGACTCGGGCAGCTGCCAGGGCTCGCGTACCAGGGTCACGCTGTCGGGGTTGCGGGGCAGGCCGTAGAAGTCCGGGCCGAAGTGGCTGGCGAAGCCCTCAAGGCGATCCAGGGCGCCCGCCTCCTCGAAGGCCTCGGCGTAGAGCTCGATGGCCGCCGGTGCGGTGTAGGCCCCCGCGCAGCCGCAGGCGCTCTCCTTGTCGCCCTGGGCGTGAGGCGCGCTGTCGGTGCCCAGGAAGAACTTGGGGCTGCCCGAGGTGGCCGCGGCCAGCAGCGCCTGGCGATGGCGCTCGCGCTTGAGGATCGGCAGGCAGTAGTAGTGGGGACGAATCCCGCCCACCAGCATGTGGTTGCGGTTGTAGAGCAGGTGGTGGGCGGTGATGGTGGCCGCCACGTTGGCCGGCGCCGCCGTGACGAACTCGGCGGCATCGGCGGTGGTGATATGTTCGAAGACCACCCTGAGGGTGGGGTGGCGCTCGAGCAGCGGCTTCATGACGCGTTCGATAAAGACCGCCTCGCGGTCGAAGATATCGATCTCGGCATCGGTCACCTCGCCGTGGACCAGCAGCGGCATGCCGAGCCGCGCCATGGCGGCAATGGCCTCGTCGCAGTGCCTGAGGTCGGTAACGCCGGAGTCGGAGTTGGTGGTGGCCCCCGCCGGGTAGAGCTTCACCGCCTGCACCAGGCCGCTGGCGTGAGCGCGCTCGATCTCCTCGGCCGGGGTGCGGTCGGTGAGATAGAGGGTCATCAGCGGCTCGAAGGCGCTGCCCGCCGGCAGGGCGGCCAGAATGCGCTCGCGGTAGGCCAGGGCCTGCTCGGTGGTGGTGACCGGCGGCTTGAGGTTGGGCATGATGATGGCGCGGCCCATCTGGCGGGCGGAGGCGCCCACCACGGCGGCCAGGGCCTCGTCGTCACGCAGGTGCAGGTGCCAGTCGTCGGGGCGGGTCAGGGTCAGTGAGGTCACGGCGTGTCCTGTCTTGGCGGGTTCATTCAAGGGTGACCCCAGTATACCCAAAGCGGCCCGCCGCGGCTGCCGGAGCGGACAGGAGCCCGTTAGTCTGCTAACGTGATCCCTGCCCTTGATCCCTTCCACTACCACCCGGCAGGCTCCCGATGCTCGACCCCAACGCCCGCGCGCCCCTGCGCGCCGACCTGCTGCTGCTCCTGGTCACGCTGCTGGCCGCCGCGGGCTGGATCTTCTCCAAGGAGGCGCTGAACGGCATGCCGCCGCTGCTGTTCATCGCCAGCCGCTTCCTGATCGCGGGGCTTTTGCTGTGCGCCTTTGCCGCCCCGGTGCTGTGCCGCCTCGGCCGCCGCGACCTGCTCACCGGCGCCGGCGTCGGCGTGCTGTTCAGCGGCGCCCTCGCCTTCTGGATCCTGGGGCTGCACCACTCGGAGCACCTCGGCGAGAGCGCCTTTATCAACAGCCTCGGCATCCTGCTGGTGCCGATCATGGCCAGGCTCCTCTTCGGCGACCGCCCCCCGCGCACCACCTGGATCGCCCTGCCCGTCGCCGGGGTCGGCTTCGCCCTGCTGTCGCTCAACGCCGGGCTGCGCATCGAGGCGAGCCAGGCGCTGATCACCGTCTCGGCGGTGCTCTTCTCGATTTTGATCAACGTCAACTCCCGGGTGGTCCACCGGCTGCCGACCCTGCCGCTGACCGCCATCCAGCTCACCACCGTGGGCATCCTGCTGGGCCTGGTCTCGGCCCTGGTGGAGCCCTGGCCCGCGCGCATCGACGGCGTCACCCTGGGCTGGCTCGGCGCCAGCGTGGTGCTGGCCAGCATCCTGCGCTTTCTGCTGCAGGTCTACGCCCAGGGGCTCACCACCCCGAGCCACGCCGCGGTGATCCTGATGCTGGAGGCGGTATGGACGGCACTGCTGGCCGCCGCCTGGTACCAGGAGAGCATGACCCTGCTGCAGTTTGCCGGCTGCGGGCTGATCTTCGCCGCGCTGCTGATCAATCGCTGGTACTGGATCCGCCACCTCGTCACCCGGCGCTGAAATGCCGTATCATGCGCCGAGAGTTCACAGGGAGATTTCCTATGCCGAAGGCGCGCCACTATGCCGATCTGGTCGCCGTGCTGACCGGTCTGATGTGGCTGGTGGTGTTCTGGTCGATCAGCCTCTCGGGGCAGATCGGCAGCGTCGAGCCCATCATGGCCGCGCTGCTGCTGCTGGCGACGCTGGTGCTGGTCAGCTTCGTTCATCGCCCCACCCGCGTGCTGATGCGCCGCTACCACGTCAGGAAGCGGCGCACCGAGATGTGGATGCATCTCCTGGCCCTGCCGCTGACCCTGGCCTTCCTGTTCGGGGTGGTGATCGAGGAGCTGCTGCTGCCCCTGGACGGCCTGCAGAAGATGCTGCTGTTCAACGTCTTTGCCACCGCCGGCTGGCTGGTCTTCGTGGTCACCGTGCTGATCAAGCTCGCCATGCATGCGACGCGCCGCCCCCGGGGGGGCAACCGGGCCTAGCCTCGAGCGGCCACGCACCAAGAGAAACGGGCGCCCCTGCGGGGCGCCCGTTGTCGTTTGGGGAAGCGCGTTTCAGAAGCGATCAACCCGGAAGGGCGCCATCTCTACCGCCGGCTCCTCGCCGTCCATCATCTGGGCAAGCAGCTCCCCGGTAGCCGGGCCCAGGGTAAACCCCTGGTGGCCGTGGCCGAAGGCGAGCCACAACCCCTCCTTGCCGGGGGCCGGGCCGATCACCGGCTTCATGTCCGGCATGCAGGGGCGCGCGCCCTTCCAGGGCTGGGCGTCGCGGCGCTTGCCCAGCGGGAACAGCTTGCGGGCCACCTTCTCGGCGGCGGCCAGCTGCTTGTACTGGGGCGGCGAGTCCAGGTCGGCCAGCTCGGCGCCGGTGGTCAGGCGGATGCCGGCGCGCATCGGCTCGAGCAGGAAGCCCTTCTCCGCGTCCATCACCCAGTGGTTGAGCGTCGCCCCCTCCTCCGCGGAGTAGTGCATATGGTAGCCGCGCTTCACGAACAGCGGCACGTTCATGCCAAGCTTGCCGAGCAGTTCGCCGGACCAGGGGCCCATGGCCACCACCACCTGGTCGGCTTCCAGGGCCCCCTCGCTGGTCTTGACCCGCCAGCCGGTGCCCACCTGATGCACCTCCTCGACGCTGGCCTGCATCACATGGCCGCCCTGCTCCGCGAAGCTCCTGGCATAGGCCTGTACCAGGCCACCCGGGTCCGAGACCATCCAGGGCTGGGTCCAGTGGATCGCACCGATCAGCCCCTTGGCCAGGTGCGGCTCCTTGGCGTAGAGCGCCTCGGCGTCCAGCACCTCATACTCCACCCCGAAGCGCTCGTGATTCTCCTGCGCCTCCGCCAGGCGCTCGTCGAACTCCTTGCGGGTGCGGTAGAGCTCGAGCCAGCCCCCCTTGCGCACCAGCGCCTCGGCGCCGGCGGCCTCGATCATGGGCGCATGGGCATCCTGGCAGCGCATGATCAGCGAGGCCCACTCCTCGACGATGCGCGCATAGCGCTCGCCGCCGGAGTTGAGCCAGTAGTTGAGCAGCGGGCCCGCGGCGCTCACCATCCCGGTGGGGCGGTAGCGGATATCCACCTCGCGGTTGGGCAGCACCCGCAGCAGGGTGCCGATATCCCGGGGGAAGGCGTAGGGGCGCACCGCCTCGCGCTGGATGATGCCGGCGTTGCCGAAGGAGGTCTCGAGGCCCGGCTCGCGGCGGTCCACCAGGGTGACGTCATGGCCGCGACGCGCCAGATGCCAGGCTACCGACACGCCGACCATGCCGGCACCAAGAACGATGATATTGCGGGACATGAGGGTCTCCCTGACGATGCATAGAGAAAGCCCCGCCGCCGGGCAGGGCTGTCATGCTGGGAGTCTAGCAGCACTTTCCAGAAAATCGGCAACGGCCTGATAATTAAGACGGTATTTCTATAACACAGCGCCTGTGCAGCACCATCATCCAAATCTCTCCCGAAAAACAGAAGAGATTTACGTCGCCGCTTCCTGTGCCTGAAGCTTGGCGCGAATAAAGTCGCCGTGGCTCACGTGGAGCAGCTCCGCCAGCTGGCGAATGCGGTGCTCCTCCAGGTGGTGGTGCTCCCCGTCGGCCAGGGCGAGCTCCCACATCAGGCGCACCAGCTCACAGCGCCTGGGGTAGTCGTAGTGCGCCTTGATCAGAATGCGCGTCAAACCTCGTACTTCTAGTGCGAGGAAGGAAAGCGCGAGGCGCGTTAGCGCCTCTTTTTGACAGGCTAAATCTAGCACACTAGACTCAAGTCATGGCTACCGTACTTCGCGCATACCGCTACCGCTTCTATCCCACGCCCGAGCAGGCCGAGCAGCTAGCCCGAACGTTCGGCTGTGTGCGGTACGTCTACAATCACTTCCTACGCGAACGCACGGATGCCTGGTACGAGCGCCAGGAGCGGATGGGCTACAACGCCACCGCCAAGGCCCTGACCACCCTCAAGAAGCAGCCGGACACTGCGTTTCTGGCCGAGGTGTCCAACGTCTGCCTCCAGCAGTCGCTGCGCCACCTGGATCGGGCCTTTGCCAACTTCTTCAAAGGCCAGGCGCGGTATCCCACCTTCAAGAAGAAGCAGCGAAAGCAGTCGGCCACCTACATGGCCAACGGCTTCCGCTGGCGCGACGGTCATCTGTGGTTGGCCAAGCAGAAAGCCCCGCTGGCCATCCGATGGAGCCGCCGCTTTACCGGCGAGCCCAGCAGCATCACCGTCAGCCGAGATACCGCAGGGCGCTACCATGTCAGCTTCCTGGTGGAAGAGGAACAAACAGCGCTGCCGGTGACGCCGAAGATGGTCGGCATCGACCTGGGGCTGACGCACCGCGTCATCACCAGCGATGGCGCCAAGATCCCCAATCCGCGCTTTATCCGGCAGACCGAGCGCAAGCTGGCCCGTGCTCAACGGGCGCTGTCGCGCAAGCAGCGCGGCTCGAACAACCGGGCCAAAGCCCGGTTGAAGGTAGCACGATTGCACGCCAAGCGGGCCGATCAGCGCCGCGATGCCACCCACAAGCTCACCACGCAGCTCATTCACGAGAACCAAGTCGTTGCGGCGGAGAGCTTGCAGGTCAAGAACCTGCTCCAGAACCGGTCACTGGCCAAGGCCATCAGCGACGTGGGGTGGCACCAGATCACCCTCCAACTTGCCTACAAGGCCGAGTGGTACGGGCGCGATTTCGTCCAGATCGACAAGTGGTATCCCAGCTCGAAGCGCTGCTTCCACTGCGGCCACATCGCTGACGCGATGCCGCTGAATGTCCGCACCTGGACGTGTCCGGCCTGCGGCACCCAGGGCATCGACCGTGACATCAATGCTGCCCGCAACATCTTGCAGGCGGGTAAAGCGATTCTGGCGGGAGCCGACAAGCTCCGCCAACACGATCAAACTACCGTGGGGCACACGGGAGGTTAAGCCTGTGGAGCTTGTATAAGACCGACGGTGCCATCACCGAAGGCAACGGGCCGTGAAGCAGGAACCGGGAAGGCAACAACCCGGGAATCCTCTTCCTTCAGGGAGAGGAGGATTGTCAACAGGCTCACGAACTGATAGTGGTCGACGGCGTTCTCCGCCTCCTCCCGGGCCAGGGCCACCAGCTCATCCACCGCCTCCTCCTGCACCGCCAGCTGCCGGCTCAGCATCTCGCGCAGCGCCGTCAGCTGGGCCGGATCCTCCTGATAGTCGGCGCGCATCACCTCGCAGAGCAGCGCCGCCACGGCGAGCTCCAGGGTCGGCGCCTCGGGCGCCTGGTGCTCCGGTTCGGCCAGCACCTGTTGGAAGAAGCGTTGGATACCTGCAAGCACGATCGATCTCCTGCCGTTGGAGGCACTTTTGACCAGCGCCCCAGGCTCGGGTTCGCCCGGGTCAGACCCTTAAGCGGACTTAAGGGTCTGCCCCCGAAGTTGCCTGAGAGCAGCGCCAGCGGGCGAGGAGGTTGAGCAGGGCCAGGGCGAGGAGCCCGGCGGCGAGCCAGCCGAGGGCGTTGACCAGGTCATGGTAGCCCGCGGGGGGAGACTGGGGGCGGCGGGTCATGCCGAACTCCACCAGCCGGGTCAGGGCGTAGAGCAGCAGCGCCAGCGACGAGAGCGGCAGCGCCGAGCGGCGCCGGGAGAGCCAGCGGGTCAGCCCCCAGGGCTGGCTGGGGACCTTCTGTGCCGGCTTGCTGGCGGCCTTGCGGGCGGCGGGCTTCTGCGCGGCGGCCGCCCGGCGCGGCGCCGGGGCCTTCCTGGCCCGGGATTTCGCTTGCGGCTTGGCCCGCCCTCGAGCCGGCGGCCCGGCCACGAGCCTCCAGAGCCCCCGCGCCGTGCGCCACAGCACCCAGCCCAGGGTAAAGCTGACCGACAGCGCCAGGCTGCTCATTACCAGAACATACGCCATCCGGCGGATCCTTCCTTGCCTTGCGAACCGCCTATTGTGCCATACCGGCGGTGGTGTCCGCTGCCTGGCTCAGGGCACCACGATAACCGGGATCGGGATGCGTGCCAGCACCTCGGGGTCCTCCGCGAAGAGCCGCCGCAGGGTGGTGCGGTTGATCACCAAGGCGCCGCGGCGGGCCCGAGCCAGGAAGCGCTCCAGGCTGGGGGCGTCCATCAGGGCGAGCTCCTCGCGCCCCTCGAAGAGCGGATGGCGGTCCACGGCGTCGGCCAGGGACTCCCCCCAGGGCAGGCGCGGCGGCTCGCCCCGGAAGTAGCGCAGCGGTCCCGGCGCTGGCGGATGGCGCTCGTCCCAGATGATCACCGTGCAGGGCGCCTCCAGCACCAGCCGGCGGCTGGTGGAGCCCAGCCGGGAGCTCCAGCCCCAGCGCGCCGAGAGCCCCGCCTTGCCCAGCACCAGCACGTCCTCGGGCCCCGCCGCGGCCAGCGCCTCGCTCACCACCTGGCCGCGACTCACCTGCAGCCGGTGGCGCAGCTCGCGGCCGGCCACCGCCTGCTCCAGGGCCCGGGTGATGCGCTGCAGCTGGCGCGTCAGGCTCGCCTCCAGCTCGTCGCTCTGCAGCGGCCGGGTCAGCCCGGTGCTCGCCCCCACCTCGCAGGAGAAGGGGAAGGCCGCGCAGCGCAGCAGGTCGAGATCCTCGATAAAGAGCGCCACCAGCTCGGCGCTCACCTCGTCGGCCAGGGCCACCGCCGCGGCCAGGGCCGCCTGGCTCTGGCGGGAGTCATCCAGCAGCGCCAGCACCCGCAGGGTATCGCTAGGCTCACTCATCGCCGCCGCCCTCCTTTTTATGGTCGCCGCCGCCCTCCTTATGGTCGCCGCCGCCCTGCCCGGCCTCCTCCTTCTCGTCACCGCCCCGGGCCGCCTTGACCGCCTCCCGGAACGCCGCCAGGCGCGCCTGGACCCGACCATTGAGGCTATCCGCGGGGAACTGGCCGTCGGCGTCGGGCTCGCCCGGAGCCTCGCCGGTAAGCAGGGCCAGGGCCTCATCTACATGGCGCACCGCGAAGACCCGGAAGCGCCCCGCCGCCATGGCCTCGCGCACCTCCGCCTTGAGCATCAGATGCTCCACGTTGGCCGCCGGCAGGATCGCCGCCTGGCCGGAGAGCTCGCCCCGGGCCCGGCAGACGTCGAAGAAGCCCTCGATCTTCTCGTTGACCCCGCCCACCGCCTGCACCTCGCCGTGCTGGTTGATGGAGCCGGTCACCGCGAAGCCCTGGGCCAGGGGCACCCGGGCGATGGCCGAGACCAGGGCGCACACCTCGGCCACCGAGGCGCTGTCCCCCTCGATGCCGCCGTAGGACTGCTCGAAGGCGAGGCTCGCCGAGAGCGACAGCGGCGCATCCGGCGAGTAGCGGCTGGCCAGGAAGCGCGACAGGATCATCACCGCCTTGGTATGCAGGCGCCCGCCCAGGCGCGCCTCGCGCTCGATATCCACCACCTGGCCGCTGCCGGGCCGGGCGGTGGCGGTGATCCGGGTCGGCTGGCCGAAGGCGAAGTCGCCCAGCGCCAGCACCGAGAGCCCGTTCACCTGGCCCACGGTGCTGCCCTCGGTGGCGATCATCACCGTGCCCCGGGTGATCTGCTCGTGGCTGCGCTCGCGAATGCGCCCGGCCCGATGGAGCTGCTGCTCCACCGCCTTCTCCACGTGGGCCCGGGTGATCACCGTGGCCTCCTCCAGGGAGGCCCAGTGGTCCGCCTCCTGGAGCAGGTCGTTGAGGTCCCGGTGGCGGGCGGTGAGGCGCTGCTGGTCGTCGGCGAGGCGGGAGGCGCGCTCGATGGTCGCCGCCACGCCGCTGCGGTTCAGGGGGCGCAGCGCCGACTCCCGAGCCAGGGTCGCCACCATGCGCGCATAGAGGGCCAGGTTGGCCTCGCTGCGCGGCAGCTCATCCTCCAGGTCCACCTGCACCTTGAAGAGCTCCAGGAACTCGGGGTCGTGCTCGCAGAGGAGGTAGTAGAGCAGCCGCTCGCCGAGCAGCACGATCTTGACGTCCAGGGGGATCGGCTGGGGCTCCAGGGTCACGGTGCTGATCAGCCCGTAGGCCTGCTCCAGGGACTCGGTGCGGATCTCGCCGGCGCGCAGGATGCGCTTGAGAGTCTCCCAGGCGCCGGGCTGGGTCAGCACCGCCCGCACGTCCAGCACCAGGTAGCCGCCGTTGGCGCGGTGCAGGGCGCCGGCGCGGATCAGCGAGTAGTCGGTGAGCAGGGTCCCGTTGTGCACATGGTGCTCGATGCGCCCCACCAGGTGCTGGTGGCCGGGCAGGTCCTGATAGATCACCGGCGCCCCCTGGGTGTCGGCGTTGTCGACGATCAGGTTGAGGTGAAAGCGGCTGAAGACCGCCTCAGGGGGAATCTCGGGCTCGTCGGAGAGGAAGGCATCCACGTGGGCCAGGATCGCCTCGCGGATCGCGGTGAGGTGGGCGACGATGCCCTCCTCCTCGGCGTAGCGCTCCTCGAGCTCCGCCAGGGGCGCACCGATGGCCGACTGCATCACCTCCTCGTTGAGGGCGACGATCTGCTCGCGCAGCTCCTTGGCGAGCTTGGGCATGCGGCGAATCGCCTGGGTCAGCTTGCGCTGCAGGATCTCCACCGTGTGCTCGATGCGGTCACGCTCCTCCTTGGGCAGCTGCTCGTAATCCTCCGGCGACATCATCTTGTCGTCCTCGCCGGCCGGGGCGAAGGTGAAGCCGTTGGGGGTGGAGAGCAGCAGCACGCCCTGCTCCCGGGCCTCCCGGCGCACCGCCTCGATGGCGTCGCGCTGGCGCTCCCCCATGGCCTGCTTCAGCTCCTGCAGGCGGTTCTGGTACTCCTCGCTCTCGAAGACCGCCGGAATCGCCCCGCGCAGCTCGTCCACCAGGGCCTCGATGTCCCGGCGCAGCTGGCGTCCCATGCCCGGCGGCAGCTGCAGGAAATGCGGCACCGAGGGGTCATCGAAGTTGTAGAGGTAGCCCCAGTCCGGCGGCGGCGCCTCGCCCCGGGAGCGCTCCTCCAGGAAGCGCCCCACCAGGCTGTGCATGCCGTGGCCCGGCTGGCCGAGCACGAAGAGGTTGAAGCCGTCGCTTCTGATGGCGGTGCCGAAGGCCAGCGCCTCCCGCGCCCGCTCATGCCCGCTGAGCAGGTCCAGCGACTCCAGCTCGCTGGTCACCTCGAAGGAGAAGGCCGCCTCCGGGCAGCCCCGGTAGACCTCGGAAACCGCTAGTGCCTCGACCATGGCAGTGACGTCCTCTTGCAGCAGAAGGTGGATTCCTGTTGGTTCGAGAATGGCTCATATACGAGCCGAGGTCGAGAGGGACAGGCAGCTCAATAATGGTAACGGCACTGCACGATCACGATGGCGCTGTCCGTGACCTTGTAGACGAGGCGATGCTCACGATCGATGCGTCGCGACCAGTAGCCCGACCACTGGTGCCTGAGAGGTTCAGGATCGCCCAGCCCCTGGAAGGGCTGGCGCTGGATATCCCTGATCAGGGTGTTGATACGCCTCAAGGTCTTCTTGTCGCGCCCCTGCCAGTAGAGGTAATCCTCCCAGGCGCGCGTCGCCCAGGTCAGCATCACGGCTCGATCAGGTCGTGCGACGATCCATCGCCCTGCTCGACCTCGGCGATGGCCTCGTTCAACCGCTGGGCGTTTTTCGGGCTGGCCATCAGGTAGGCCGTTTCCTCGTAGGATCGGAAATCTTCCACCGACATGACGATGGCCGGCTTGCCGTTCTGGCGCGTGATCAGCACCGGCACGTGATCATCGTTCACACGATCGAGCACCTTGGCCAGGTGGCTGCGGAAATGGGTATAGGTGACGGTATCCATGCAGGCCTCCTTCAGAGAGCCATCATTGTACTTATTTCTGTACGCATACGCCATTTATCCCACCCCGCCCTGCCGACCCTGAGGGTACGAACGCCGACGAGGTCGAGGGTCATGTGATTCAGGCCCCTACGCTCGCCGGAGGATGGGCCCTGCGCGAGGGAAGGCACTCTTTAGGCGTAGCGCGTTGCACGCTCGGGCATCAGGCGTCACTATCGGGAGATGGAACCGGCCCGGTACAGCGCAGGTGGCGGCCAGGCAGCACCCTCAAGGATGACCGCATGAACACGGAACTCTCGCAGATGGCGGCCCAGCAGCGCATTCACGAGCTGATTGCCCAGCTCGCCCCGCTGGAGACCACCCTGGACGCCATCGCCGACTGGCTCGGCATTCTGCTCCCCGACGCCACCGTCGCCTTCATGCGCTACGACTCCAGGCGCTGCACCCTGAGCCTGCTGCCCAACCGGCACTTTTCTCCCGCCTATATCGCACGGCTCCAGGAGGTGACGGTGGGCCCGGGGGTGGCCTCCTTCGGCAGCGCCGCCTTCGAGAAGCGCCTGGTGGTCAGCGAGGATATCGAGCGAGACCCGCGCTGGGAGAGGTTCCGAGACGCCGCCCTGGCCGAGGGCTTTCGCGCCTGCTGGTCGAGCCCGGTGATCACCGCCGACGGCCAGCTGCTGGGCACCTTCGGCACCTACTACCGCACCCCGCGCAAGCCGACCCCCGCCAGCGAGCGGCTGCTGCGCCAGGCCGCGGCGCTGATCGCCCTGGCCCTGGTCCGCGACCGCCAGGAGCACCGGCTCCACCTGCTGGAGCGCGGCGTGGAGGCGAGCCCCAACGGGGTCGTCATGGCCGAGGCGGTGGGTCCGGACTACTCCATCGTCTACGCCAACAGGGCCTTCTGCACCCTGAGCGGCTACCCCCTCGAGGAGGTGCTCGGCCGCAACTGCCGCTTCCTCCAGGGGCCCGACACCGACCCGGTCGAGGTCGCCAGGATTCGCGCCGCCGTCGCCTGCCATCGGGAGGTCGAGGCCACCCTGATCAACTACCGCAAGGATGGCACCCCCTTCTGGAACCGCCTCAGCATCAGCCCGGTGTTCGATGCCGCCGGGCACTGCAGCCACTTTATCGGCATCCAGCAGGACATCACCGAACAGCGCCAGCAGGCAGAGCGGCTGCGCTACCAGGCCAGCCACGACCTGCTGACCGGCCTGCCCAACCGCGGCGCCTTCGACGACCGCCTGGCCGAAGCCTTTGCCACCGCCAAGGCCCAGGGGCGCCGCCTGGCCGTGCTGCATTTGGACCTGGACGGCTTCAAGTCCATCAACGATGGCCTGGGCCCGCATATCGGCAACCGCCTGCTGGTCGCCGTGGCCCGGCGCCTCGAGACGCTGCTCGACCCCGACCACACCCTGGCCCGGCTGGTCAGCGACGAGTTCGCCGTGCTGCTGCCCAGCATCGACGGCTGCGCGGACGCCACCGCCCTGGCCGAGCGCCTGCTGAAGGGCCTCGCCACGCCCCTGGAGGTGGAGGGGCAGCCCCTGCATATCAGCACCAGCATCGGCATCGCCTGCAGCGGCGACGATACCGACCACCCCCACGAGGTGCTCCAGCGCGCCGACCTGGCCCTGGAGGAGGCCAAGCGCCAGGGGCGCAACACCTGGCAGTGGTACCGGGGCCGCCAGGTCGAACAGACCCTCGGCAATGTGCTGCTGCGCAACGACCTGCACACCGCGCTGCGCGATGGCCAGTTCGAGCTCCTCTACCAGCCGGTGGTCGAGGCCCTGAGCGGCAGGGTCAGCGGGGTCGAGGCCCTGGTGCGCTGGCGCCACCCCCAGCGCGGCCTGGTCTCCCCGGCGGAGTTCATCCCCCTGGCCGAGCACTCCGGCCAGATCATCCCCCTGGGGCGCTGGGTGCTGCGCCAGGCGTGCCGGGAGATGGCCGAGCTCCACGCCCGGGGCGGGCGAGCGCTGCCGGTGGCGGTCAACATCTCCTCGTTGCAGTTCCGCCGCGACGGCTTTCTCGACGAGGTGCTCGGCACCCTCGCCGAGACCGGCCTGCCGCCGAGCCTGCTGGAGCTGGAGGTGACCGAGAGCGTGCTGCTGGACGGCGCCGAGCTCGCCATCGCGCTGATCGACACCCTGCGCGGCCACGGGGTCAGGGTCGCCCTGGACGACTTCGGCACCGGCTTCTCCAGCCTCAGCTACCTGCGCGACCTGCCCATCGACAAGGTCAAGCTCGACCGCAGCTTTATCTGCGACACCCTGCACAGCCCGCGCAGCGCCGCCATCGTCCAGGGGATCATCACCATGGCCCACCATATGGAGCTCGAGGTGGTGGCCGAGGGGATCGAGACCGTCGAGCAGCAGCGAGAGCTGTCCCGCCGCGGCGCCGACCTGCTGCAGGGCTACCTCTTCTCCCGCCCCCTGCCCCTGGCGGACCTCGCCGCCCTGCCCGAGCGGCTACCGGCCGCCCCCTCCGAGTCAGCACCTTAAGGGAAATCAAGAGCTCGCCCCCAGGCTTACCTCCAGCGGGTGCCCCGCCGCTGCGGCCCAGGCCAGCAGGCTCTCGCGCAGGGCCTCCTGGGCCCGGCGTTCGCCGTGGACCAGGCGGATGTGGCGCGGCGGTTCGCGCATGCGGCGCACGAAGTTGAGCAGGTCGCGGCGGTCGGCGTGGGCCGAGTAGCCGGAGACCGTCTCCACCCGGGCGCGGATCTCGATACGCTCGCCGTCGAGCTCCACCCAGCCGCCCCGGGGGCCGTAGCGCTGGATATCGCGGCCCGGGGTGCCCGCCCCCTGGTAGCCGGTGAAGAGCACGCAGTGGCGCTCGTCCCCCAGCATGCGCTTGAGGTAGTTGACCACCCTCCCCCCGCTCACCATGCCGCTGGCGGCGATCACCACCGCCGGGCGGCCGCTCTCGGCCAGGTAGTCCAGGGTGCGCTCATGCTCCTCATGGGAGCTAACGGTATAAAGGTTCTCGAAGCTGAGCGGATGGCGCCCCGCCCGCAGCCGGCGGTGGGCCTCGGCGTCCCACCACACCTTGAGCTCCCGGTAGACCTCGGTAAAGCGCGCCGCCAGGGGCGAATCGACGATGATCTCCAGCGCCCGCCAGCGCGCGCTTTTCGCCCGGTGGATCAGGGTCTCCAGCTCGTAGAGCAGCTCCTGGGTGCGGCCGATGCTGAAGGCGGGGATCACCACGCTGCCGCCGTTGGTAAGGGCCCGGTCGATGGCCGCCTTGAGCCGCTCCCGCCGGTGGCGGCGATCCTCGTGCTCGCGGTCGCCGTAGGTGCTCTCCAGCACCAGGGTGTCGCAGCCCCAGGGGGGCCTGGGCGCCGGCAGCAGCGGTGAATAGGGTGCCCCCAGGTCGCCGGAGAAGAGCACCCGCTCGCGGTGTCCGCTCTCGCGCTCGAGCAGGTCCACCTCCACATAGGCCGAGCCGAGGATATGCCCGGCGCGCTTCAGGCGCAGGCGCACCCGGTGGCGGGCGTCGTCCACCAAGGTGTGCCACTCCCGGTAGGGCAACGGCGTCAGGCGCCCCTCCACCTCGGCGAGGAAGCGCTCGATCAGCGCCCGGTCCCGGGTGAAGCCCACCCGGAGGGCATCCTCGATCACCAGGGGCAGCAGCCGGTCCGAGGGCACCGAGCAGAAAATCGGCCCCCGCCACCCCGCCGCCAGCAGGTAGGGTAGGCGGCCGATATGGTCGATATGCACATGGGTCACCACCAGCGCCAGCACGTCCTCCACCGGAAAGCGCACCTGGAGCTGCTCGAAGCTGTTTACGGAATCGGCGTCCTGGCCCTGGAAGAGCCCGCAGTCGATGAGCAGCGCACGCGCCTCGCTGATCTGCAGGCGGTGGCAGCTCCCGGTGACGCCGCTGGCGCCGCCGTGGTGCAGGATCACGGGGTAGGTGGACATGGCGCACGGCCTCCCTGCCGAAGGTAACTGGTTCCACTATAGCTGCTGTGGCGAGGGAGGCGTTTTCAGAAATATTTTTCACAAGAACTTGCCTACGACCTTGGTCGAAGCTAGAGTAGCCAGCAAGAGATATGGAAATACTTTCCGAAAAATCACCCCAGCCGCCAGGAGAGCCCCATGACCACCGAGCGCATCCCCACCATCTGGGACCAGCCCCTGCCCCGCACCAAGCGCACCACGAAGAAGCGGCGCACCAACACCGAGCGCTTCCTGACCATCTGGAGCCGACCGATCGCCCGCCTGCCCAAGGCCGGCGCCTGATCGACGGCCGGATCAGGTCAAGACGAAGAACAGCGCCGCGGCATCTGCCGCGGCGCTGTCGTTTCTTACTCCTCGTAGACATCCTTGCGGTGAGCTGCACGGACTACCAGCACCACCAGCCTGTCATCCTGGATCTGGCAGATGACACGGTAGTCTCCCACGCGATAGCGCCAGAACACCGCTAATTCACCGCGCAGGGGCTTACCCAGCTGACGCGGGTGATCGAGGGACACAACCCGCTCTTCCAGATAGGCGCGAATGCGCCGGCGCTGTTGAGGGTCAATCTTCTTGAAGCTCTTTGCCGCCGAAGCCAGGTATTCAACCTTCCAGGTCACGCCAGAACTCCTCGGAGGTCATGACGCGATCCCGGCCCTGGCGGAGCTGCTCGAGGGCATGCTCGGCCAGATAGGCATCTTCCAGCTCATCGAGGTGCTCCTCGATCAGCTTGCGAAGGTAGAAGGTCTTGGAGCGCCCTGTGGCCTGTGACAGGTGGGCCAGGCGTGCCTCGATCTCGGGGTCAAGGCGGAGACTGATGGGCATGTTTGTCACCTCTGCGATACATGTAATAAATGTATCGCAGCCGAACCGTTAACGCCAGCGGCAGCCCTCTCAGCAGCGCACCTCCGAGAGCCGCCAGTGGGCGCCGCCACCCTCGGCGGGCACCAGCAGGTCGGCGATGCGCCACCCCGCGGGAGTCGAGACGAACTCGAAGCGGCGATGGTTGGGCATCCCGTGGTTCATGAAGCGGGCATCCACCCGATAGCGCTCGCCCAGGGGCTCCCCCTCGATCACCAGGGTGTGATGAATCTCCTCGGGGTCGAAGCTGTTGCCATCCATCGCATCGATGCCCTCCAGGCACCACTCGTCATGGTCGGTGCCCTCCAGCACCTCGACCAGCGCCGCGGTGAAGTACTCCTGGCGACGCCCTGGCGCCATCATCCGGCTGAGCCAGTAGTGCGCCTCGGCGGCGGGCTTGCCAATAGAGGCATAGATCTCGCCCACCAGCCACTCCGGTGACTGCACCGCCCCGGCCGGGGCGGCAAGCCCCAGCCATACCGCTCCTGCCACCACCGCTGCGCGTTTCATGGACTCTCCTCCGTCTTCCTCATCCCCTGCCTCGCCCGCGCCAGGCGGCGTGGGCCTTGTCATCAAGGCTAGCGCAGCGCGCAAGGGGGAGATAACCAGTTGCGCCATGGTCGGGAGGGGGAGTTTTTCAGCAAGGGGCAAGGGGCAAGGGGCAAGGGGCAAGGGGCAAGGGGCAAGGGGCAAGGGGCAAGGGGCAAGGGGCAAGGGGCAAGGGGCAAGGGGCAAGGGGCAAGGGGCAAGGGGCAAGGGGCAAGGGGCAAGGGGCAAGGGGCAAGGGGCAAGGGGCAAGCAGTAGACTACCAAAACGCCAGCGGCCCGCATCTCTGCGGGCCGCTGGTGATACTGCTACTTCAGGCTAGGTGGGCAATGGGGGCCTGTCCCCGATTAGCTCGTTTAGACATCATCATCATCGTGCACACAAACACCAGTAGCAAGAGTACAGGTAACATCACCAGTCCCAGGATCTGCCACGCCGAAAACAAGTTCCACTGTATCCGTATCAATATCCTCTGCATCTACATCTACACCCTCACAAGCACTTGCTACAAACTCAGGCACACTCGGGTTGCGCTCAGCCAATTCAACGAGGACGATGTTTGTATATCCTCTAGCTTCGGCAACACAAGCCCGATTTGCACTTCGCTCCGTATAATCCTGATACTGCGGAATCGCAATCGCTGCCAGAATACCAATAATCGCCACCACAATCAGCAGCTCGATCAGGGTAAAACCGCCCTGCGCCTTGTTGAGCTGCGTCTTCTTCATCATCTCGTTCATCTCATGCCCCTTGCATCCTGTCCGCCGTGGCCGTCTGGCTTGCGCCTGTTCTCTGCCCGTGCGGGTTTGCCCTTGGCTCGGCTGGCGCCTGCGCCCCTTGCCTTGCCCTTCGCGTTTGAGGGGCCGCATCATATAGCGCCTATCCAACCGCCCCTTGATACTTACATTACGTTACGCACCGCGCCACCGCAAGGGGAATTTTTGGCCCTCAGCCTCCCGGGTGCCAGAGGTACCAGCTGCCTTCCGGCAAAAGGTTGACTCGGCGTGATGACAGCAGCACGACAGCGCTGGGCGGGCGGGGGTGGCTGCGGCTAGAATGGCCCTTAGATTCTGCGAACTGCGAGCGCCCATGAACGACTACCGCACCCCGCCGGGTTCGCCGGCCCAGCCCCTGGAAGCCCACCAGGGAGCGTCCCACAGCGCCCTGGAGGAGGCCCGCCACGACGGCGCGCCGGGCCTGCGCGGCCTGGCGCGGCGGCTGGTGGTGGATGGGCGCATCTCCCACGCCGCCGCGGTGCGCGCCGAGCAGGAGGCCAAGGAGGCGGAGGTGTCGCTGTTGGAGCACGTGATCGAGACCGGCCTGGTCTCGGCCCGCCAGGCGACGCTCTCCGCCGCCTGGGAGTACGGCCTGCCGATCATGGATCTCGACGGCCTGCGCCCGGAGACCCTGCCCAAGGCGGACGCCTTCCCCGACAAGATCCTGCGCAAGCTCAAGGTGCTGCCGCTGGTCAAGCGCGGCCACCGCCTGAGCGTGGCGGTGCCCTACCCCTCCACCCTTGCCCTGCTCGACGAGCTGCAGTTCGCCACCGGCCTCACCCCCGAGGGGGTGCTGGCCCCGGTGGACCAGCTCGGCCCGGTGCTGGAGAGCTACCTCGCCTCCTCCGAGAAGAGCATGCTCGACGAGCTCAAGGGGGTGGACGACGCCGTGGGGGAGCTCGGCTTCGAGGGCGAGGAGGCGAGCGACGAGGTGGACGTCCAGGCGTCGGCCAGCGCCGCCAGCGAAGACGCGCCGATCATCAAGTTCGTCAACAAGATCCTGCTCGACGCCATCCACCGCGGCGCCTCTGATATCCACTTCGAGCCCTACGAGACCAGCTACCGGGTGCGCTTTCGCATCGACGGCATGCTCCACGACGTGGCCCACCCCCCCTTCGCCATGCGCGCCCGCATCGCCGCGCGCCTCAAGGTGATGTCGCGGCTGGATATCTCCGAGCGCCGCCTGCCCCAGGATGGCGCCATCAAGCTCAGGCTCTCCCGCACCCGCTCCATCGACTTTCGCGTCAACTCGCTGCCCACGGTGTTCGGCGAGAAGATCGTGCTGCGGATCCTGGACCCCACCTCGGCCCAGCTCGGCATCGAGCAGCTCGGCTTTACGCCGGCCCAGCGGGAGATGTACGAGGCGGTGCTCGACCAGCCCCAGGGCATGATCCTGGTGACCGGCCCCACCGGCAGCGGCAAGACGGTGACCCTCTATACCGGCATCAATATCCTCAACGAGGTGGAGCGCAATATCTGCACCGCCGAGGACCCGGTGGAGATCAAGGTGCCCGGGGTCAACCAGGTCAACGTGCTGCCCAAGATCGGCCTGGACTTCGCCAGCGCCCTGCGCGCCTTCCTGCGCCAGGACCCGGACGTGGTGATGGTGGGCGAGATCCGCGACCTGGAAACCGCCGAGATCGCGGTCAAGGCCTCCCAGACCGGCCACCTGGTGCTCTCCACGGTGCACACCAACTCGGCGGCGGAGACCCTCACCCGCCTGGCCAATATGGGCCTGGCGCCCTTCAATATCGCAAGCTCGGTGAGCCTGATCATCGCCCAGCGCCTGGCCCGCAAGCTCTGCAAGCACTGCAAGCAGCCGGCGGATATTCCCGAGGAGGCGCTGGCCGCCCAGGGCTTTAGCGAAGAGGAGATCGCCACCGCCACCATCTTCGAGCCGGTGGGCTGCAAGAACTGCACCAAGGGCTTCAAGGGCCGGGTCGGCATCTACGAGGTGGTGCCGATCAGCCACGAGATGAGCCAGCTGATCATGCGCAACGGCAACTCCATGGAGTTCCACACGCTGGCCCGCCAGGAGGGGCACCCGGACCTGCGCAGAAGCGGCCTGCTCAAGGCGATGCAGGGGGTGACCAGCCTGGCGGAGATCAACCGGGTGACGAAGGACTAGGGCCAAGCGGCCCAGGCTAGTGTGGGGAAAAGCCTCTGCCGCTGGAAAGAGGGGTGTAGGAGGCCGGGTTCCCCGGGCGAAGGAGCCGAAGGCTCCCGGAAGAAGCTGCCAATGTCAGCAACACCGCCGAGGCGCCTACGGCGCCATTCGCCCGGCAGAGCCGGCCTCCCACAAAACCCCCACAGCCCCCACAGCCCCCACAAGGTTTTCCTTGAAGCTTGCCCCTTGTAGCTTGAGGCTCAATAAACACAGGGAAGGGAACGCACCATATGGCCACGCACAAACTCAGAGAGCACCAGAAGACCAAGCTCTACCGCTGGCGCTGGACCGGCAAGGGGCCTGGCGGGCGCAAGGTGGGCGGGGAGATTATCGCCGCCCAGAAGGGCGAGGTGGAGAGGATCCTCGGCGGCCAGAACGTCATCGTCAGGAATATCCGCCGCAAGGGGGGCCTCGGCGGCGGCATGGGCCGCATCAAGCCCCGGGATATCATGCTCTTCGCCCGCCAGATGGCGACCATGATCCGCGCCGGGGTGCCGGTGCTGCAGGCCTTCCAGGTGGTGGCGGAGAGCATCAAGAAGCCCGCCATGAGCGCCCTGGTGCAGGAGCTGATGAACGACGTGGCCGCCGGCGCCAGCTTCTCCGATGCGCTCAAGCGCCACCCCGAGCACTTCGACCGCCTCTTCGCCAACCTGGTGGAGGCCGGCGAGCAGTCGGGCTCCCTGGACAAGATGCTGGAGCGGGTCGCCACCTACAAGGAGAAGATCGAGCTCCTCAAGGGGCGGGTCAAGAAGGCGCTCTGGTACCCGGCGGCGGTGATCGCCGTGGGCCTCGGGGTCACCGCCCTGCTGCTGATCAAGGTGATTCCCCAGTTCGAGTCGCTCTTTACCGGCTTCGGCGCCGAGCTGCCCGCCATGACCCGCATGACCATCGCCCTCTCCGAGTTCGCCCAGGCCTACTGGTGGTGGGGGGTGCTGGGGGTGGCGGGCTTTATCTTCTTTATCCGCACCGGCATGAAGCGCTCGGAGGCCTTCGCCTACCGCATGCACCAGTTCGCCCTGCGGGTACCGGTGCTGGGGCAGATCCTCGACAAGTCCGCGGTGGCGCGCTATTCGCGCACCCTGGCCACCACCTTCGGCGCCGGCGTGCCCCTGGTGGAGGCCCTGGACACCGCGGCAGGCGCCACCGGCAACAAGGTGTACGAGAAGGCGGTGGCGCAGATCCGCGAGGACGTGGCCACCGGCCAGCAGCTCAACTTCGCCATGCGCATGACCGAACAGTTCCCGGCGCTCGCCGTGCAGATGGTGGGGATCGGCGAGGAGTCAGGTGCCCTCGACGCCATGCTCAACCGGGTGGCGGACTACTACGAGGAGGAGGTCGACAATATGGTCGACACCCTCACCTCCCTGCTCGAGCCCTTTATCATCGTGGTGCTCGGCGTGCTGGTGGGCGGCCTGGTCATCTCCATGTACCTGCCGATCTTCGAGCTGGGCTCGGTGATATAGGGCAAAGCTGCAAGCTACAAGCTAAGGCAGGAGGGTGCCGCTTCCACCAGAAAGAAGCTAGTGTGGGGGGAATGCCTCTACCGCTGGAAAGAGGAATGTAGGAGGCCGGGTTCCCCGGGCGAAGGAGCCGAAGGCTCCCGGCGGGAATCGCTATCCTCAGCAACACCGCCGAGGCGCCTGCGGCGCCATTCGCCCGGCAGAGCCGGCCTCCCACAGTAAGCCCTTGCCACCGCCCCGGCCCAGTTAGAAGCAAGGCACCCCCTTGACCCCTTGACCCCTTGACCCCTAAGGATTTCGTTTTGCTTGACCTTCCCCCCTCCCTGCTCTGGCCACTGGCCGCCTTTATCGGCCTTTGCCTGGGCAGCTTTCTCAACGTGGTGATCGTCCGCCTTCCGGTGATGCTGATGCTGGGCTGGCGGGCGGAAGCCCGGGAGGCCCTGGAGCTGCCCGCCGAGGAGCAGCCGCGCTTCAACCTGGCCACGCCGCGCTCGATGTGCCCCAGCTGCGAGGCCCCCATCGCCTGGCACGACAATATCCCGGTGGTGGGGTGGCTCAAGCGCCGCGGGCGCTGCGCCAGCTGCCAGGCGCGCATCAGCCCCCAGTACCCCCTGGTGGAGCTGGCCGGCGCGGCGCTGACCCTTGCCGTGGTAGCGCTCTTCGGGGCGAGCTGGCAGGGGCTCTTCGTGCTGGGGGCCTGCCTTTCGCTTTTGGCCATGGCGGTGATCGACCTACGCACCCAGCTCTTGCCGGATCTCCTTACCCTGCCGCTGCTCTGGGCGGGCCTCGCCTATCAGCTGCTCTTCCAGCCCCTGCTGCTGCCCAGCGCGGTGATCGGCGCCATGGCGGGCTACCTGGTGCTGTGGAGCTTCTACTGGGCCTTCAAGCTGATCACCGGCAAGGAGGGCATGGGCTACGGCGACTTCAAGCTGCTGGCGGCCCTCGGCGCCTGGATGGGCTGGCAATACCTGCCGCTGCTCTTGATCCTCTCCGCGGGGATCGGCGCGGTCATCGGCATCCTGGTGCAGCTGGCCCTGCCCCGCCTGCGCGGCGCGCCGATGCCCTTCGGCCCCTACCTGGCGCTGGCCGGCTGGGTGGCGCTCTTGGCCGGCGAGCCGCTGATGGCGGCCTACGGCCGTTTCTTCCTGCTCTAACCCGGAGGTTGCCATGATCATCGGAGTGACCGGCGGCATCGCCTCGGGGAAATCTACCGTGGCCCGGGCCTTCGCGGCCCTGGGCGTGCCCTGGGTGGACGCCGACGACGTCGCCCGGGAGGTGGTGGAGCCCGGCGAGCCCGCCCTTGCCGAGATCGCCGAGCGCTATGCCAATCACCCAGGGCCGGCGGTGCTCAACGACGACGGCACCCTCAACCGCCGGGCGCTGCGCGAGATCGTCTTCGCCGACCCGGCGGAGCGCCGCTGGCTGGAGTCGGTCACCCACCCGCGCATCCGCGCCCGGCTGGTGGAGCACCTGGCGCGCCTCGCCGCCAGCGGCGCCCCCTATGTGCTGCTGGTCTCGCCGCTGCTCTTCGAGACGGGCCAGAGCGAGATGGCCGACCGCTGCCTGGTGATCGACGTGCCCGAGGCGCTGCAGATCCAGCGCACCGCCGCCCGGGACGACGTGGACGAGGCCCAGGCCCGGGCCATCGTCGCCGCCCAGATGCCGAGAGCCGAACGGCTGGCCCGGGCCGACGATGTGCTGGACAATGGCGGCAGCGAAGCCGAGATGCGCCGGCAGGTCAGCGAGCTGGATCGACGCTATCGAGAGCTGGCCGCTCCGTCGTCCGCGAACCCCCGAGGAGAGTCATGAGCCACACCCAACGCCCCCTGGAAGTCGCCTGCCCCCAGTGCAGCAAGAAAGTCGTGTGGAGCGAGAAGAACCCCTACCGCCCCTTCTGCAGCGACCGCTGCCGCCTGCTGGACCTCGGCGCCTGGGCGGACGGCTCCCACCGCATCGCCGGCGAGCCCGCCATGGACGAGACCGAGATCGACGAGATGATCCTGCGCGCCGAGCGCGGATTGCAGGCCCCGGAGTGACCCACCGGTGAGCCGCCCCGAGTACCGCCTGCTGGCCGAGCTGGAAGCCGCCTTCGATGCGCTGATCGAGGCGGGGGAGGCAGTGGCCGCGGCCCATAACGCGCGCCCCGGCGCCTGCTGGATCTTCGGCGAGCCGGAACCGGTGGCGCCCGAGCGTGCCGCCGACTGGCTGCGCCACGCACTGCTGGACGTCTGGTATCAGGATGGCCAGGACGGCCGCGCCACCCGCGCCCATATCGGGCTGGTGGCCGCCGGAGAGAGGGTGATGGAGGCGGTAGCCCGGGCCAACCTCGCCAAGGCCGAATTCGCCGCTCTGCTCGCCCGCATCAAGGAGCAGGAGCCCGGGCTGATTGCCGAGGCCAAGGCGATCCTGCCCTTCCGCCACCCGGCACTCCACGACCACCTGCGCGGCCAGGGCCTGGCCCGGGTGCACCTCAAGCAGTGCTGGCGGGCGATCCCGGTGGCCGAGGCCCCGGTGGCCCGGGTGCGCCTCGCCTGGTACGCGAGCGGGCGCTCCATCAAGCGCCTGACGGTGCAGGAGGCCGAGCAGAAGCTGATGAAGCTCGATGTGGACGCCGCCCACGTGCGCATCCAGCTGCGCAAGCTGGCCGGCATCCCGAGCGGCGAGCCCCTGGCCCAGGTACAGCGCCAGGCCCCGCTGATGCGCGCCAACCTCTTCTATCGGGAGCCCCTCGATGACGGCCGCACCCGCCGCGCCATGAACGTCGCCCTGCCGCTCTTCGTGCCCAGCGACGACGGCCGCCTGCCGGACCACAACCTCCCCCCGCTCGCCCCGCCGGAACAGCGCACCCGCGCCCGCCGCCGCGACGAGAAGCTCGAGGACGAACCCTTCCTGCCCAGCCTGAGGGTCTATCGGTACCGGTAGGCACCGGAAAATCGCCGATAAATCGGGCTCCTACGGGTGGATGAGGAGATGTAGGAGCGCAGATTCTGCGCGATGAGCGGTGTTATCGCCGATACATCGGGCCCCTGTGCCTGCCGCCTATCGCCGATAAATCGGGCGCCTACGCGTCGGCGCTCCGCCGAGCCACCTGTAGGAGCGCAGATTCTGCGCGATAGATCGCCGATAAATCGGGCTCCTACGTGCCGGCGCTCCGCCTCCAGCGGGTCAAACCACCTGTAGGAGGCCGGGTCCCCCGGGCGAAGGAGCCGAAGGCTCCCGGCGGACCTCTCCGGCCTCACCAACACCACCGGGGCGCCTGCGGCGCCCTCACCCTGGCAGCTGCTCCTGCTCGGGCTCCTCGGGACGATCCTGCAGCCGCGGCATGGCGGCGACGCGAATATCGATGTAACGCAAAAGGCCAAGCTGAACGCCCAGGATGGCGAAGCACCACATAAGCCCCTTGATCATGGCAAATTCCTCGGAAGAGGCCGGCGGCCTCGTCAAGGTCATGATAGGACTACCGCAGCGGAAAAAGTAGATAGCAACCTAATAGAATTTCTGCATCAGGGCGGCGGAAGCTATAGCCTCTCCTCCACCCGCTCCAGGATCTGCCGGCTCACGCGGCCCACCAGGGGCCTCGCCGCCTTGTTCACGGCCTTCTCCACCAGCTTGCTGTGCAGCACATAGGTGAGGGTCAGCGCCACCTCGGTGCCCTCCTCCACCGGCGTGAGCCGATAGCAGCCCTGATTCTTCACGCCGTCCAGGGACTCCCAGGCCAGCACCTCCGGGGAGCGGGACTCGGTCACCGCCACGTCGAAGTGCCAGTCGCGGCCCACCGCCCGCACGTGCCAGCGGTAGCGATCCTCCCCCAGCGGCTCGATGGCGTGGATCAGGTCGGAGTAGTCGGCAAAGTCCTCCACCCGCTCCAGCAGGGCGAAGACCCGCTCCGGCGGCGCCTTGAGGATCGCGCTATGTTCGATGGTGGCCATGGGTCAGTTACCAATTGAGAAGATCATTGGGACTCGCTCAGCAACCATGCAGACGAGCCAGTCATCCCGATCGTTGTCGAGGCGTCGAAGCAATAACACTGGGCGCTTCTTGGCGTTCTGGAGGTTCGTATACGGAAATGGCATGAGCGCAATCTGGCCGGCACGCTTCATTGCCACTTTTCCCTGAGATCATCTTCCGAGTAAAGGTCGGGCTCGGCCTCGGTATCACGCATGGCCTGCTCGATGCTCATGGCACGGAACTGCTGCTCAGACCAGTCGAGCTGTTGCTCCTCGGGGGGCTGGGCCTGGCCATAGCGCTGCTCCAGGAAGGTGACGAAGTCCATCACCTCCTGCTGGCGAAATTCCGGCAGGCGGCTCACTTTGGCAATGAGTTCTTCAAGCTGCATAGTCACTTACCTCCCAGTGTTTGCCACCCCCAAGAACGTTGCGCCCAGCATAGCAAATCGGCCCGGCCTACGCCTCTGGCACAGTGACGGCTTGCCCCTTGGCGACGCAACTGGCCGAAGGCCGGGGTTGCCTTGCCCCTTGTGCCTCGCCCCTTGTCCCTCGCTCCTTGTAGCTCGCAGCTCGCCCCTTATGGCTCCCAGCCCACCAACACGGTAAAATCCGTCGTTTCCGTTTCTCCACGCGAAGGTCTTCTGCATGTCCACACCCAAGGTCGGTTTCGTCTCGCTCGGCTGCCCCAAGGCGCTGGTGGATTCCGAACGTATCCTCACCCAGCTGCGCACCGAGGGCTACGAGATCACCCCGAGCTATGACGACGCCGACGTGGTGGTGGTCAACACCTGCGGTTTCATCGACAGCGCCAAGGCGGAGTCACTGGACGCCATCGGCGAGGCGATCGCCGAGAACGGCCGGGTGATCGTCACCGGCTGCATGGGCGTGGAGGAAGGCGCCATCCGCGACGTCCACCCCAGCGTGCTGGCGGTGACCGGCCCCCAGCAGTACGAGCAGGTGGTGGGCGCCGTTCACGAGGTGGTGCCGCCCCGCCAGGACCACGACCCGCGCATCGACCTGGTGCCGGCCCAGGGCGTCAAGCTCACCCCGCGCCACTACGCCTACCTGAAGATCTCCGAAGGCTGCAACCACAGCTGCAGCTTCTGCATCATCCCCTCCATGCGCGGCAAGCTGGTCAGCCGCCCGGTGGGCGAGGTGCTGAGCGAGGCCGAGGGGCTCAAGCGCGCCGGGGTCAAGGAGCTGCTGGTGATCTCCCAGGACACCAGCGCCTACGGGGTCGACCTCAAGTACCGCACCGGCTTCTGGAACGGCCGCCCGGTGAAGACCCGCATGACCGAGCTGTGCGAGGCGCTTTCCGAGCTCGGCATCTGGGTGCGCCTGCACTACGTCTACCCCTACCCCCACGTGGACGAGCTGATCCCGCTGATGGCCGAGGGCAAGCTGCTGCCCTACCTGGATATCCCCTTCCAGCACGCGAGCCCCAAGGTGCTCAAGGCCATGAAGCGCCCCGCCTTCGAGGACAAGACCCTTGCGCGTATCAAGCGCTGGCGGGAGATCTGTCCCGAGCTCACCCTCCGCTCCACCTTTATCGTCGGCTTCCCCGGCGAGACCGAGGAGGACTTCCAGTACCTGCTCGACTGGCTGACCGAGGCCCAGCTCGACCGCGTCGGCTGCTTCCAGTACTCCCCGGTGGACGGCGCCCCGGCCAACGACATGGATCTCGAGCCGGTGCCGGACGAGGTCAAGCAGGAGCGCTGGGAGCGCTTCATGGCCCACCAGCAGCAGATCTCCGCCGCCCGCCTGCAAGCCAAGATCGGCCGCGAGATCGAGGTGCTGGTCGACGAGATCACCGACGAGGGCCCCATCGGCCGCAGCGCCGCCGACGCCCCGGAGATCGACGGCATGGTCTTCCTTGAAACCGAGCATCAACTCAGCCCAGGCCAGATCGTGAGGGCGCGGGTCACCAACGCCGATGAATACGACCTCTGGGCGGAGGTGGTCTAACCCACCTTGGGGGTCAGACCCTTAAGGGAATTTAAGGGTCTGACCCGGGAGAGAAGGAGCCACCTTGAAAAAGGTACCGATTGTCGCCATCAGCCGACTGATCAAGCTGGCCGCCAACATCACCAAGATGGTCAGCTACCCCTTCCACTGGTTGCTGCCCAACAAGCGCTTCACGCTCCCCGAGCGCGCCACGCCGCTGCTCAAGTGCGGTGAGGCCGGCCCCATCCCGGCCATCATCTGGCAGACCAACTTTACCGATCGGGTGACGCTTCCGGTCTACCTCAACTACCTGTTCAACCGGCTGATGGCACCGCGCTTCGAATATCGCTTCATGATCACCGAGGCGCGTCGTGAGTTCATCGCGGAGCACTACCCCGAGGTGCTGCCCCACTATGATCGCCTTCAGATCGGCGCCGCCCAGGCCGACCTCTGGCGGCTGCTGGTGCTGCATAAGTTTGGCGGCGTCTACCTGGATATCGATGCCCACCAGATCTGGCCTCTCGCCCGAGTACTCGGCACCGAACGGGAAGAGCTCTATGTGACGACCCGCCGCGGCGAACTGAGCAACTACTTCATCGCGAGCAAGCCGGGGAACCCCAATCTGGCACGCCTGATCGAGCGGGTGGTGGAGAACATCAAGCAGGACCAGCTGCGCAACACCTTCGACATTACCGGCCCCGGAGTCCTGATCGAACTGCTCGACCCTGGCAGAGTGTCCACCGTTTCCTATCGCCATGCGGTGCATCAGGGCAGCTTTACCAACGAACACTTCCAGTACATCGACAAGCCCCAGGGCAAGTGGAACAAGGAACAGCGAACGACCCCCGTCATTCGCCCGGCACACGAGGATACCGCTCAATCATGAAGCGCTTTGCATTCGTCATCGAAGACCTCTACGGAGGCGGCGCACAGAAGTCGCTGATCTATACTGCCGATCAGCTCCGCCAGCGCGGCCACGCCGTCATCGTCTTCACTCTGCGCGAACTGATCGAGCATCGTATTCCCGAGGGTCTCGAGATCGTCAATCTGGCGGTAGTGACCCAGTTCAGCAAGGCCACGACCACGGTGCTGACGGAGAAGTGGCAGGCCCGTAAGATCGCCCAGGCCCTGGAGGCGTGGAAGCCGGACGTGGTGATCTCCTGCTCCTGTGACAAGATCACGCGCCATCTCAAGCACCCCAACCTCTATTTCTGGATCAAGGCAGATATCGCCTACAAGTTCACCGACGCCAAGAAGCTCAAGCGCACCTACGACAAGGCCCATCGCTTCTATGGGGGCCGCAAGGTGATTGCCGTCTCCCATGGGGTCAAGGAGAACCTGGAGAAGGTGGTGGGACTCAAGGCCGAGACCATCATCCCGATCTATAACCCCTACGAGCGCGAGCCTTTCGTCGAGCTGGCGAAGGAGCCCGCCGACCTGCCTGAAGGTGATTACTTCGTCTGCCTTGCCGCACTCGAGCCGCGCAAGCGCCATGATCGCCTGCTGCGGGCCTATGCCGCCAGCGGTGTATCCACGCCCCTGGTGATCATGGGCAAGGGCAAGCCCGAGCATGAAGAGAGGATTCGTCAGCAGATCGAGGAGCTGGGCCTTCAAGACAGGGTCATCATGGCAGGCTACCACCACAACCCTTACCCCTGGATTGCCAACGCCAAGGCGGTCATCCTGACCTCAGACGCCGAGGGCCTCCCCCGCGTGCTGATCGAGGCCCTGATGCTGCACGTGCCGGTTATCAGCACCGACTGCCCCAGCGGCCCACGGGAGATCCTGACCGGCGAGCTCGCCGATTTCCTGGTGGCTCAGGATGACGAAAAAGGCCTGGCCGATGCGATTGCTCGCATGGACCAGGCCCCGGTAGAGGTCGATGAGCGCTACTATCAGCAGTTTCTCACCGAGAACGTGATTCCGCAGTTTGAGGCATTGTGAGATGACTTGCCAACCCCTCGATGTAACCGTAGTTATCCCCTGCTACAACCGGTGGCCGCATATACAAAAAGCCATTGATTCAGTTCTCAACCAGACATATGAGGAAACCTACTGCCTGGTGGTTGACGATGCATCGACAGATGACTCCTTTGATGCGCTCACGCAAGCCTATGGGGACAATCCACGCGTCACTCTGTTTCGCCTACCACAAAACAAGGGTCAGTCTGCCGCACGAAACCATGGTGCTGAACAGGTAAAAACGCAGCTGATATGCTTCCTGGACTCAGACGACCAGCTTCATGAAAATGCCGTCTACGGCCGAGTATGCCTCTATCTTGACGACCCAAAGTTCCGAGGCATCTCATTCGGGCAGAAGGAGATAGCAGGCCACGAAGGTTTTTCTCCAGATATAGAATGGAAAGCTGGTGATCAACTGGGCCTGAACGACTACTTACGCAACAGAGATCTTCTGCATACGAATACCTTCATGATGTATACGGCGGATTTCCGAGAAAGTGGCGGCTTTGATGAAGCACTCAGGAACCAAGAGGACATCGAGCTTTTCTTGAGGCTCTTGACAAGACATTCAGCGCGCTACAGCGGTTATCCGTGCTGCAGAATTGAGGAGGTAGACAACCAACGAGCTCGCCATGACCTCAAAAGAATTATTGAGCAAGGCAGCCGCTTCGCTACAGCGGTAACAGGAAACAAGGAACTCGCTAGAAAAGCGAGTTCCCAGCTTCTTGGGTCGCTGCTCGAACATGACCTAAAGATCACACTCAACGCCTTGTACAAAGGGAAGCGAGCCAAGGACTACCGCCAGCTATTAATAGAATCATACAGGAAAGGGCTCATTAAAATGAACACGCGCCTGGCGAAACGCTACCTGTTGTCCTTTATTCGCTGAGACTCCAGCCTCCGCATGCTGGCCCAGAGAATCACCAGCCAGAACGAAAAAAGCATTACCCCACTATTGTGGGCAAAAAAGACCTGCGACAGGCCAAAGTCAATATACGCCACGCAGAGCAATACCCCGGAGACCGAAAAGGCACGCAGCTCGAGATTTTTCGACGAGATTTGGCGCCCAAACAACCGCATAGGCACGAAGTACAACAGGAGCAGCGTCGCAAGTCCCAGCAGACCTCGCTTGACGGTAATATCGAGGACCTCATTGTGCACATGGCTATAACGTGCAACAGCTACACCGACCCGCTCTTCGTCAACAAGCTCGGCGGCCCGCGCAATATACCCGTTCTCACCCCAGCCGGTGAGCGGCCGCTCCGGAATCACGATGGCGGCGGCGCGCCACATCTCGAACCTGGCACCCAGAGAGGAGGTTCGGGACTCCCCAGAGATATAGCGCTGAACATCACTGATTCCGTGATCGATACGGTCTGCCACCCCGGTATGGGGAATGGCATACGCCAGTCCCGCTACCACAAGCAGCAGCCCTGCCAATGTGGCCTGGTAACGCAGGGCCAGGTAGCGCCCATAGCCCTTGTAGAGGGCCAGTGCGATAAAGGGCAGGCCGATCCACCCTCCCCGGCTGCCGGAGAACAGCGAGCCCATGAAACCGAAGAGCGCCCCGACTATCAAGAGCGCAAGCCAGCGCCGCGGCTGGCGCTGACATACGGCCCAGCCCAGGCCACCCAGGCAGAGAATACCGAACAGCATGCTGGAGTTGCCGAACTGGATCACCTGGGTGTGACCATCGGCACGGGCCATGCCGAGCACCAGCTTCTGCCAGGCGGCAAAGCTGCCGGTACCGATCGCCGCCAGGGCAGCACTCAGCCAGACAGCCGCCATCCGAGGCGGATAGGCCAAAAGCAGCAGGAGTACGGGAGCGGCGAGGAAGAAGCGGATGGGCTTGTCCAGGCCACGACTGCCCTGCCCATCCCACCAGACTTCCAGTATCCAGAGGCCACCGTAGAGCATAAGGACGCCCATGATCGCCCAGTCCCGCCTCTCGAGCCCGAGGCGTGGGCGAGTGACGAGAAGGACCGGGCTCGCCAGCAGAAGTAGCGCCGGGCCGAGGGAGTAGCCGCTGGGGAAGAGAAGCGCGATCGCCCCGAAGAGGATGATGGCAAGGCTCGTGTAGTGCTGCAGAAGCGATGGTGCTGGATGCTGAAAGTAATTGAAAATCAAGGCGGTGGGGTCTCTCAATCGACAGGGACGGAATGTTCACATCGGCCTGGAGCTTGTGTTTTGCGGTAAATCAGTAGGCGCGAGGGCTGCAGAACCCCTTGTAGATCGTCATCAGAATGATGCGCAGATCGAGCCACAGCGACCAATTGTCGATATACCAGAGGTCGCAGGCGACGCGCTTCTCCATCTTCTCGACGGTATCCGTCTCGCCACGGTAGCCCTTCACCTGAGCCCAGCCGGTAATCCCGGGCTTGACCTTGTGGCGCTTCATGTAGGACTCGACGATATCCTTGTAGTACTCGTTGTGCGCCAAGGCATGGGGCCTGGGGCCCACGATCGACATGCGCCCCTGCAGCACGTTGTAGAACTGAGGGAGCTCATCGAGGGAGGTGCGTCTGAGGAAGGCCCCCACACGGGTGATGCGGGGGTCGCCCTTCCTCGCCTGGGTCACCTGCCCGTTGCGCTCCTGGTGCACCACCATGGAGCGGAACTTGTAGACCTTGAAGCGCCTGCCGTTGGCCCCGGTGCGGTACTGCTTGAAGAGCACGGGCCCGGGAGAGGTCACCTTGATGGCAATGGCAATGCCGATGCAGACAGGGATGATCAAGAGGGTAATCAAGGAGCCGAGGACTAGATCCTCCAGGCGCTTGATGATGCGAGCCAGGCCATCCAGCGGCGTGACGCTGAGGTCCACGGCCAGGTGCCCCGCCACCTCGCTCATGCGGTGATTGAGTAGCTGCATGCCGCGGAAGTCCGGGATGAAGCGCACCTCCACGGTGTGGTGGCGCAGGGCATAGAAGATGGAGCGCACCAAGCCTCCCATCTCGAGGGGAACACAGATCCACACCTCGCGTGCCCCAGACGCCACCACCCGCCTCGCCAGCTGATCAAGCTCAGTGGGATCGGGTTCTCCCGTCATGCGGCTGACCCCCGCAATCGAATAGCCCTCGGCGGGCGCATTGCGCATCCCCTTCCCTACCTGAAGCAGCTGCGCGGAAGGGCCCACCAGAAAGACCGACCGGCGTGCGCGACCGAAGCGGCGGGCACGCCTGAGCACGATCTGGGCGGCCACGCGGGCGCTGGCCGAGATCCCGAAGGAGATTACAAGGGCCCCGCCAACCCAGAGGCGAGAGAACCGCTCGGCGGCATGGGCGAAATAGATCAGCGACGCCGCGATGATGGCCACCACGGCCCAGACCAGGCACAGCTTGGCAAGCAAGGTGGAAATACGCGTAATACGCCACCGAGTATAGCCCCGCTGCATCACATTGAGGAGCACAACGAGAAGCGCCATGATAGCCGTTGCCAGCCAGTAGCGTTCGTGCAACTCGAAGGTCTCGAAACGAAACCAGTAGGCCAGCAGCGCCCCCGCCGCCATGGCGAGAATATCCACAACCGGCACGATCAGCTGTGCCGGGTAGCGCTCTGAGATCCCAATAGAACTTCTATCCATGCGTACGCTTCTGGTTATAGGGTGCGAATCAGCGCATTGAGCTTCTTCCCGAAGTCTCGGCGCTGACTGCGTATTGACTCACCTGGAGTCACGGTCTGCGGAGCGGCGCCATCATACTCCAGAACGGCCTCGATCAGGGAGTCCACCTCCTCGTAGAAAGGCAGATGATAGATGCTGGCGATCGCCTCTGCGGTATCCACCTGGTGATCGTTGCGATGCTCCCCCAGCCTAGCCAGGCGAGGCATCATCAGGAACGGCTTACCCTGCTCCAGGCAGGCCAGGATGTTCCCCATGCCGGCATGGGTCACCACCAGCTCTGCCTCGACGAAAAGCTGCTGATACTCTTCTGCCTTGAAGAGCGGTTGAACGCGTAGGTTCGGTAAGGAGCCGAGAGTGGACAGGTCCGCATCGGGCCCGGCCTGGTAGACCAGCGTCCAGGTTAGGCGCTGCTCCGCCACCCCCTGCACAACCCGGTCCATGCGGGGAAAGGGAAACTGGGTACCGGCAGCAAAGAGGATTCTCACAGCAGTCTCCCCAGATAGCGTACACGCCCTCCGGCCAGCTCGGGCCACTGGGTGAGCACCTGAGTGGCAAACAGCTTGGCCGCGCGACCGGAAAGAGAGAGCCGCCGGCAGTTGGCGATGCTATCCACCCAGAGGGTCTTCTTGCCGAGCAGAAAACCAGCGAAAAGGACCAGCAGGCCAGGCGCCGCGCCGGTGCTGATGATCAGGTCGGGCTGGCTGCGGCGGACGATACGTACTGCGCTGGGCAGCTGACGAACACCTCGCCACAGTTCGCGCACGCTGAAATCATCAAGGTAATAGGCCGCCCCACCGTTCTGCTTGTCGGCGGTGGAGACAAAGACCTGCTCATCGACCTCCAGCAGTTCGGCCAGCCGCTGCAGCTGAACCCAGTGCCCACCGAACGAGGCCACCAGAAGGACCCTCATCGGGGAAGCTCCCTCGCCTTACGGGAGTTGAAGCGCATTGCCAGGCGCTGACGCAGCTTGACTCCCTTTAGATAGATCAGCACCCCGAGGGTCAGGCTCCGCTCACGCCAGCTCATATCAGAGCGTTGCAGCAGCTCGCGAAGATCATTGCCGAGATTCCCCAATACACGGCCACTACCCTGGAGCGCGCCAGTCTCGCCATGCAGCGCCATGCTGCCGGCCGAGACGCGACGCGCCTTCTGCGCCAGAGAGGCAAGGGTATTGCGTGCTGGATGACGAACCACCGCATCCGGGCAATAGACAAGCTTGAACCCCGCCGCTGTCGCCCGCCGCGTGAACTCGAAATCCCCACCGGACATCATCTGCTCATTGAACTTCCCAACGGCTTCGAAAACCTCACGCCTGACGATCAGGTTGGCGGTGACGGCCACTCCTCGCTCCACGTTTTGGGCTTGGCGAAACGCAAAGGCCTTCTCGTAGCACTCGGCAGGCGTCAGGCGCTCGCATTGGTAGGTCAGAGCAATTTGCCCGGCCACCAGGTCAGCACCCTGATTTTCCATACAGATCAGCGCTGCCTCGAGCCATTCGGGTTCGGGCAGGCAGTCGGCATCGAGAAAGGCCAGAATCTCACGCTGAGACTCGTCGATGCCGCAATTGCGGGCGGCATAGGAGCCAGGGTTTGCTTCCATCAACATCCGAGCATTGCCAGGTAGGCGCCAGTCGGAGGGTGGGGTATCGTCTGGGGCGTTATTCACCACCAGTAACTCTAGGCACTCAGCTGGGAGGTGCTGTCGGGCCAGACCGTCGAGGCAGGCTTTCAGCCCCGCCCAATCGTGGTAAGCAGGCAGGATGACGGTGGCCAAGGGGGTGTGAATCACAGCGGCTATCCCCCGTCCAGAAGACTGGCTGAAGGCTGCCCGGAGGCATCATCACGCGATGTTTCTTCCGCCCCTAGGCAGGAGAGCATCGCCGGGATCAGGCGAATGGCCTGCGCATACTGCTGGCGTAGGCACAGCCGCTCCCAGTGCGCCATGTACGCCGCCAGCATGACCCGCTGCGGGTCGATATCCACCAGCTCAGGATTGGCGATGGCCGCCCGTTCCAATAGGGCCGGGAGACGCTCGAGGACTCTGTCGGCAACGGGAAGGCCGAAGCCCACCGGCTCCAGAGCCCAGTTGGCCCAGTCGATCCCCACCACGTCGCCCTCACGTGTCCTGAGCAGCGCATGGCGCGATACCGACTTGCTCACGAGACAGCACGGCAAACCATCTAGTATCCCCTTGATCCTATCGAACTCCTGGCGCAGGCGGTAAACGTCGTCGAGGCCTCTGCCGTTCAGGGCGATGGCCTCGAGTCGCTCCAGGGTCTGCTCGTAGAGTCGTGCGGCCAGCAGCGGATGCGACCTGGCGTAGCGGTCCAGGGTCGAGGCAGACGGCCTCGAGGACCAGCAGCTCGCTGTGAACTCCAGCCTCGCCTCGCTCGACTCCTTCGATGGTACCTTCCTGGCCCCATCCAGACGGTAGGCAATCGCCGCATATCCGAGTATATCGCCTAGGGCGACGACCTCCAGGCTGGGCGGCGGCGGCGCAAGCTGGCTTTGCAGCAACTCCTTTTCCCGGCGGGCCAGACTATGCTTGCCGGAGTCATAGATCTTCAGCAGATAGTGCTCTCGACTTTCCTTCCCATTAGTCGCCTCATACTGGACCTCGACATTGAAACAGAGCACGCCCTGCTGGTCCTGCTCCTGCCAGGCCATGGCCGCGATGACGGGGTTGGAGGTGTCCCGACCGTCTTCTACAAGGAAGCGGGTCACCTCCTGCTGCTGGATATCCCGATCGAGGAGTCGCCATATCGAGCTGCCGGAGTCCACCGTTGCGGTGTGGGAGAGCGCATGGCCATGAAAGAACAGGGCATTGATCTTCAAGCGTTTCTGGTACAGCGAGATACCATCGACCAAGGCCCCTACCAGCTTCTGCAACAGCTGGCGAGAGAGCAGCAGGCTGATGATGGCCACCATGAACCCCACGCCCTGCCACAGCACGAAGTCGGCCACCATGAAAACGAAGAGGCACAGGAAGCCGATGCCTGACGCCGTCTGGATGAAGAGCTTGGTCTGCTCGACAAGGAGGCGATTGACCCCGTCACTCAGCGCTGCTGCCAGGGAGATCAGCAGCAGCGACAGCGACAGGTAGCCCGCCAGTACGAAGAAGAGATAGGGGTAGAACAGCACGAAGAACACCGCAACCAGTACCAGAAAGCAACCGGCCGCCAGGATGCGCGACATGCGCTGATAGACGCGCTTGGCAAACTCCTCCTGGCCAGCGAAGAGTGTCATCTTCCGGCTTCTGGCCACCAGCGTTCGGGCCCCGCTGTCCGCAAAGATATCGACGCACCGCTCGGCCACCAGGTGGAGCAGGTAAAAGGCCACCGCCGAGGCGCTCAGCATGATCACCAGTAAGTCCCTGTCAAGGCTCGCCCACGACTGGGGGAAGTACCTGGGGATTCCCGTGGAGCCGATAAGGATGATGACCTTGAGTGGCAGGAAAAAAGCCAAGAGCAGGGCGAACTGGCTGAACAGAGAGAAGATGGCCACGCCTGAAGTGCGCCAGGGAACAATGGTGAACAGCTTACGATAGACGGATCCGCTCCATCGCGCATAGTCATAAAACAGCTGCAGTACCGACATCCTACTCCACCCGTCCTGTTTCAATCATGTGCGCCTCGCCCCTAGCAAGGGGAGCGATAAGGGCGGCCGCCTGAACGGCACCATTCTCGCCTGTCAGGGTGGCACCTCGGGGCAGGCGCTCCGACGCCATCAGCCCATCAACCAGTGACAAGAAGCGCTTATCATCGTAGGCCGTCATCACCTCATAGTAGCCTTTCCTCCTCACCTGATTGACGCGTTTCAGCTGGTCGTCGGAACCTGTCGACACGTTGGGTATGAAGATCGTGGGTACGCCATAGACCACCGCTTCGCACACCGAGTTGTAGCCCCCTGCCATGACGGCCAGGTCGAAGGCTTCGTAGTAGCGGCTGTTGGGATAGTCCATGATGACCCGGTCGGCGCCCGTAGGCCCGCTATCCTGAAGTGCGATCGGAGAGCGAGCCACCACGACCAGAAAGCCCCAGCGCTTAAGCGCCCGGATCACCTGGCCCTGGAGATCTTCAACCTCGTTGATGTTGCCGGCCCCCAGCTGCACATAGGCACAGGGCCGCTCGGCGTCGAGAGAAAGCAAGTGCCGGGCCTGCCCTCGCTCCAGCAGCTCCTCCCGGTCCAGCAGATAGACGGGGTTGACAGCAAACTGAACCGCGTCATCCCCAACGGCGATGTCAACCTGCGCCGAAATCTCCTGAGGGGAGATCACCCTGTCGAACCGCGACGTGTAGATGCCAGCCTCTTCCCCCTTGGCCGCGGCCTTGTTTAGCCCTCGTTTCACCCATACCCGCTCGATCCTTCCCCGATAGCGCCTGAGCACTCTCCTCAGTCCCACATAGGGAAAGCTGCCATCGAAGACGAAGCAGGATGGCCGATACAGCTGGATCACCTCTTCCAGGCTTTTGCTGAACAGCCGGTTCCAGTCCGCCTGACTCACACTGCGGCCCGCCAAGGCCGCAGGCGGAATGTGATGACAGATAAAACCGGCGCGATGCACGAGGGGCAGTGCGATACTGGTGGTCACGAACACAATGGTGGCATCGGGGTCACGCTGCCTGATACGCCGCGCGATAGCCAGGCAGCGGGTAAGATGCCCAAGGCCGACACCATTGATAGGCAGGAACAGATAAACCTTTTCCCGATTCCAGTAGCGCAGGGCACGAAGACTGGGCACCAAAATCCACAGCTCCTTTAAAAGCTCCCTAGCCCTGTGTTTCACGCTGTCGATCATACAGAGTCATCCATGCCATGGCGCATCAACTCGCCTCTCCCGTTTCTACCCATCGCTTGAAGCGGTGCTGAGGCTCTTCGAGATCGCCCAAATGCAGTGCGCCACTTTCAGCGCGAGCACCGTCACGGTGATAGGCCAGGCGGCTCTGGGTGGCCTCATGGGAGTAGCGGCGCTCGACCACCGACCTAACCGCCGTCAGGAAGCTAATCCGCGCCTCATCGTCCTCAGCCAGCCTCGCGATCACCGCCTTGACGCCGGACGGTGCCGTGTAGAAGGCGAGGTCACCGAAGGTCTCTTCAAAAGTACGCGGCAGAATAACAGGAACGCCGGACAGCATGGCCTCTACCACTGTCCTGCCGAAGGCCTCGACCAGGTTCTCGCTGGGGAAGTAGATGAAGGCATTCAAAGAGGCGAGATAGTCAGCGGGATGCAGGGCGCCAAAATCGTGGACGACCCAGTTGTCGGGGCATCGGCCCAACATCTGGACCGCCCGCTTGGCACCGCCCAGAATCTCGACCCGATACGCATCATCTTCGGGGTAGACATCAAGAAGCTCGGCTCTTGAATCGGGCCACTTCTCCTGGCTGTCCCTGCCGTGTCGGCCGATGACGATGGGAGGTGTCATCTTTGACCTGGGCGAGAAGGGGTACTCCTTTACATCGAAAGTAGGCGTCCATAGCAACTGGCCCATCATGGATTCAGGAAGGCCGATCTGCGGAAGCTCGTGCATAATCCGCGGCCCGATGGCATACACCCCCACGTTGCAGCCAGGCAGGACCGTCACAGCTTCACGGAACTGCTCAGCCTCATAGACGCTTTCACCCGATGATCGCCGGATCGAATTGTTGACGACAATGATCACGTTATCGCTCTCGACCTTTTCGGCAAAACAGTGAAATCGCCGGCTGCATACCACCTGGGGATGACGAATAATAACGAATTCGGCGTCCACCCGATCAACAGAGTGGAAGAAAATCACGTCGTCAAGCACCTCTCGGTAGCGGTTCGCTATCGCCTTCCCCGCGCTGATATTCGACGGTAGATGCAGCAGCTTGACATCAAAGCCCTGGTTCTTGAGCTGATGGTACTCGGCGAGCGTGGAGGAGGCATTCCCGCCAGGGAACCTCAGGTCCGTGATGATGCAGGCATGCCCCATCACGCATGTCTCGAGGCCCGAGTGCGACAGGTTCTGTTGCCTGACTTCATAAGGCACTCGCATCGCCTCCGGCACTGAGAACGGATAGACCGCTTGCCATGGATCCAAGTAGAGGTCGTCGGCAGGCAGCGACACATGCCACGCCTTGAAGGCGTCACGGAATGCTTTCCTAACCTCCGAGAGCCCCCTCTCGGGCGAATATCCATGCTCGGTGTGATTCGTCAAGCCTTCCGGGGCATCCAGGCAGAACATAGCAGGAATGAAGTCTCTCGGGATGCTACCCCCAAGGTACCTTTCCGCACGGTGTATCAGTTCGCTATCCCCGGCGAAGCGCACAGCGGTCCATCCCCCCAAGACCTCGAGCAGAAACGTTCTCTCGAAGATTGCGGAAATAAAGGCCCCGGCCAGTACACCATCGTAGCTGTTGGCGACCCGCTTGCTGAAGCGGGTGATCCGCCCCTCCGCATCCAACCGCAACATGCCGGCGATGGAGACCTTGCGATCCATGATCCTGGCAACCTGAACCTCGATGCGCTGTGGATGCGCCCAGTCGTCGGCATCGTGACCGGTAATGTAATCCCCGCTTGCTAGGCGCAGGGCGAGATTCTTTGAGACGTAGGGCCCCACGTTGTTAACATTATTAATTACTCTGACCCGGTCGTCACGCCGCTCGAGCTTGCGGCAGATCTCTAGCGTGCCATCGGTGCTGGCATCATTGACAATGATCAACTCGATGTTTCGCCAAGTTTGCGCTAAGATCGACAAGGCCGCGAACTCCAGCGTCTCCTGCGCATTGTAGGCGGGCATGATCACACTCACCCTAGTCTCGCTCTCGATTGAGGCTAGTGGTGCCGTGCTTAATCGAAAGAAACGGGACTTTCCGATATCCTTGAACTCTATCGGCGCCACGTCGAACTGGCCGATATAGGCATTCACGTTAGCTAGCCACGCCTGATCGTCGGCCACATCTCGGTTAGCCCTGAGCAGATGAATGCCCGGCTTTTCCCGGGCATCGGCGTTTCTTTCCGCGAAGGCGATCGCCGCCTCGATACCTTCGCGCGTCTCCACCTCCCAGGCGCTCCACAGAGTGTTACGCGGCTTCTTGGAAAAAGCCCCCTCCTTTCCCTGGTCCTTTTTTTCCCTGATCACTCGGTAGAGCCGGGCAGGCATGCCGGGCCAGCGCCGAGGCTGTCGAATATCCTTGGCCAGCATATCGACCAGCTGGAATCTCAGGCTCTTGGACACTGCCGCCTCTCGCCTGCGTAGCTCAGCCACCTCCAGCTTGAGCCGGTCGATCCGGGATTCGAGCTTCGCGTTCTCCTCGAGCGCCCGGTGCAGGGCCGTCTCGTCGACCGCCTTGCTCAGGCTACGACTCGACACATCACGGCTGACCGTCCGCTCCAGCGGAGCTTTCGCCTCATATACCTTGGCAGCAGCGACGCCATGCACGAAGCGCACTGGCGTATGACGCATATCGCTCATCACCACCAGGCCATGGCGCTTCGCGTCGTCGCCGAGCCAGCGCTCGATGATAGCCATCTCATCGGCTCGCGCCCCATCGTCCAGGAGGACGACCGCGTGGTCATGCAGATAGGGCGTAAAGACGGGATAAGCAGGATAGCGGGCCTGTGACTGTGTAGCGGCGGGCGGGCCATCCACCAGCAGGAAGTCAATTCTTGCCCCGGCAAAAGCCTTTTCGAGTTCAGCCTCGTCGAGGTCGTACCAGAGATACTGCTCATCGCCCATTTTCCTGACGCCCAGCGGCGCGTGGACGAGACACACGACCTCCTCTAGCCCCCTCTCCTCCAGCATGGAGCGCATCTTCAGGTAGTAGTCATGATCATGCTCAAAGGAGAAAAGCCTTCCCGACCCGGTCTTCTTGAGGGCCTCGCCCAACACCAGCGTCGAGAAGCCGGACCCCAGCTCGACCAGGGTCCGGTATCGATTCTCAATGACCTGGCGATAGAGCCACCACGCCATCTCAGGGGCCACCGCCCAGCCAGCCAGCGCCTGAAGCGGTTCAAGATCGCCGAATACCTTGTCGGCGAGGAGCTGGCGATAGGTCCAATCCTGCGCCAGATCGGCTTCCAGCCTCTTCAGCCTCTGCTCCAGTATTGAAGCGATTTTTTTTATGATATATTTTTCTGAATCATGATCCATGTAGCTACTTCCTAAACTGTGAGCCCCGTGTGACCTACAACGCACTTGGGTACTGACTCGCTGCGCTTGAACCGCCATTCCCTGAGCACTGAAAGTAATGACTGGCAGCCTGGCCGCATATAACAAGAGCAGCAGCTTGAATCGCTCGGCAGAGACAAAATGGCCTCATTTACACTCGAGCCGCACCCTCATGAATTATCCGTGGTTATGTAGGCTAACTAACCGACTGGCTAGCTTTAAATGAATTGTTCAACCTTTTAACTCCAAGGCAATCCCCCTCCCTTTCAAGCTTCTTTAACATGATTTTATAAATATCTTTCTTGCCGTATCTTATTTCTCTATCTTTTTTCATAGCTAGCGCTCGACAAGCCACAACTAAAGCCGAATTCGTTTTATTTGAAGATATCAACTTACTGACCATGTGGTAGTGATAGATCAAAGATTCGCGCCGTCTATGTGAAAAAATATTATAGTAGTCACTCTGATTGAAGCCACCCGCACTTATTATTCTCATAACAATTTCTTTAAGAGCCTTTATTTCAGAAAGAAAAAAAGCACCGTGACCAGAAAAAGGGAGGGCAATGAACTCTGCATTCGGAAAGGCTGGCACAACGCGATGCTCAACAAACTTACGGTCTGGAATGGTGTGCGGATCATAGAAAACAAAAGCTTTATTTTCAGAAATAAACTCATCAAGAAACTTGTGTTGAAAACCTACATTATTATTTTTTGTTAAAAGACCTGTGCTAGGATCAATGCGAACTCTAGGTGAGAAAACAATCGGGACGGCGTTATTCCCTATTGAATAATACAATGCTGCATAACCACCGCCACTCCCACCATACATATAAACATGCTTATATTTACCGAGTATGTGCTGCGTAGCAGAATCGAATTCACTTTTCCCAAAGTCTTGATAGAAATTATAATTACCCACATTCACTGCCAACAGATCATATCCGCTACCAATGACAAACTTTTCAGCATATCCTTTCCTATTAAGCATATATGACTTTAATGGTAAGCTGGGATCAGGATCATGCCCCCCGCCCCAAAATGTCACAAACAAAATATCAGGACTGCTATTAACATGACTCACATGCTTAATTAAATAGTTTTTGTTGGAATACACGACTTCGCAGCAGCATTCTGTCTTAATCTTTGACTTTATGCCGTCAAGACGGCAAACATATTTACTTGCATCCTCTCCTTTAGTTTTTTTGATATGGATTATCTTTTCGATAGTTTTTATTGACTCATTATACCTCCCCTCTCTCCTCAAGGCCAAAGACTGTAAGTTTAACAACGGGAGAGAGTTTGGAAAAAACTGAAAGCCGTCACGGATAACATCATAAAAACATTTGAGTTTATTTTTCTTTAGAAGTGCTTCGCATAAATATTGGAAATCAACCTCTCTCAGATTATTAAAATTTATACTACCTTTACTTTTACTATAGCAACACAGAATTAAAGCCGCATCTCTGCTATCGACAGCCTTTTTTAATTTATTTTCTTTGCTCCAGCATGTCCTACCAAAAAGAAACATGGCTTTCTTATATGCCTGCAAAAAAAAATTAACAAAAATACGCATATCAGCCCCTTAAGGAAGGCATACTGTCAGACATCGGGTACCGCACAGGTGCTCGGATGATCAAGTCGTCTGTAAGTGCCGGGTCTCGTGTGATTGACCACCCGGCATCCTATGCTTATACGGTATAATTTAAGTAAGACCCACAATCACTGCACGCAAGCTCTTCCTTTGTGTGCTTATAGAATGATACTTTTATATTCCAGCTGCCCCTGAGGCGCCCTAAAAACCAGCGAGGGGATGCATACACCCTATATCAAATCGCACGTCTAACAATTTGAAATTTTATAGACGTAGCTCAACCTCAAACTTTGAGAAAATACACTTCAAGTCATAAAGGATGTGCACGGGCTTGCCCCAGCGGCGAATCATCTTGCCCCCCATTTCACGAAATTCGTCATGTGCCACCGCCAGCACGATCGCGTCGTATGCTTCCTGAGCGGGCATATCAATGAGGCTAACACCATATTCAAGCCCTGCTTCATCCTTACTCACGTGAGGGTCATATACATCCACCTCTACGTTAAAGTCAGAGAGTTCATGGATAATATCTACCACCTTGGTATTGCGCAGGTCTGGGCAGTTCTCCTTGAAAGCCAGCCCCATGATCAGAACCCGCGCACCCTCTACGTGGATTCGCTCCTTGATCATCTTCTTGACAAGTTGCCCGGCAACGTACGCCCCCATGCCGTCGTTGACTCTACGTCCCGCCAGGATTACCTGAGGGTGGTAGCCAACCTGCTCAGCTTTATGGGTCAAGTAATAGGGGTCTACACCAATGCAGTGGCCACCTACAAGGCCAGGGCGAAATGGCAAAAAATTCCACTTTGTACCAGCCGCTTCAAGCACCTCTTCAGTATCGATTCCCAGGCGGTTGAATATAATAGATAGCTCATTGACAAGAGCGATATTCAGGTCACGCTGAGTGTTCTCGATCACCTTAGCGGCCTCGGCAACCTTGATTGAGCTTGCCTTGTGGGTTCCCGCGAAAATCACCTTCTGGTACAACGCATCCACGAAGTCTGCAGCTTCTGGGGTCGATCCAGAAGTGACTTTCATGATTGTCGTGACACGATGTTCCTTATCACCAGGGTTGATACGCTCGGGGCTATATCCTGCAAAGAAGTCCTGATTGAAAGTCAACCCAGAAACCTTCTCGATTATCGGAATGCAATCTTCTTCAGTAGCGCCAGGGTAGACAGTAGACTCATAAATAACAACATCACCCTTGGTGATGACCTTGCCAAGAGCCTCACTTGCCCTGATAAGGGGCGTCAGGTCGGGCCTTGCACTACTATCGATTGGTGTAGGGACCGTCACGATATAAGTATTACAGTGCTGCAGCTCCGCAAGATCACATGAGAAGCTTAGATGATTAGATGATTTCAGCAGCTCTGGCTCAACTTCCAATGTATGATCAACGCCATTGCTTAGTTCGTAAATTCGTTTTTTATTGATATCATAGCCTACTGTCGGAAATACCTTGCCAAACTCAACGGCCAAGGGCAAACCTACATAGCCGAGCCCGATCACTCCAAGCTTCACATCTTCAAGTTTCAGCATTTTTTCACACCTAAGTATTACTATATTCTCTGGCGGCGGATTATTCCACCGTCACCGACTTGGCGAGATTACGCGGTTTGTCCACGTCCGTGCCCTTGACCAGAGCCACGTGGTAGGAGAGCAGCTGCAGCGGCACGCTGAAGAGGATCGGCGCTAAGATGTCGCTCACCTTGGGCAGTACCAAGTTGGTGATGCCCTCACCGCTTTCCAGGCCCGCTTGCTCGCAGACAAAATTGATCAGTTGACCACCGCGGGCGCGAACTTCCTGCAGGTTGCTCTTGAGCTTTTCCAGCAGGTCATCGCTCGGCGCTACCGTCACCACCGGCATATCATCATCCACCAGCGCCAGGGGACCGTGTTTGAGTTCCCCAGCGGCATAGGCCTCGGCGTGAATGTAGGAGATCTCCTTGAGCTTGAGTGCCCCTTCCATTGCCACCGGGTAGTGCGGACCTCGCCCGAGGAAAAGGGTATGGTGCTTGTCGGCAAAACGTGTGGCGAGTTGGGCTATGGCAGGCTCCAGCTCCAGCACCTGCTCGACCAGCCGCGGCATCGCGCGCATTTCCTCTACCAGACCTGATGTCGACAACGTGTTAGGCCCAGACCGGCGCGATGAAGCCAAGGCGGCCGTCAACCACAGCAGTGCCAACAACTGGGTAGTAAAGGCCTTGGTGGAGGCCACGCCGATTTCCGGCCCGGCATTGGTCATCAGGCGAAGCGAGGATTCGCGCACCAAGGAGCTGCCGGGGACGTTACAAATCGCTAGGGTTGCCAGGTAGCCGGCGTTCTTGGCAAAGCGCAACGCCGCGAGGGTATCGGCAGTTTCCCCGGACTGGGAGATGGCCACGAACAGGGTATCGTCGGGTACCACCACCTCGCGGTAACGGAACTCGCTGGCCACTTCCACCGAGCAAGGAAGCCCCGCGATGCTCTCGATCCAGTAACGGGCCACCAAGCCAGCGTGGTAGCTGGTACCGCAGGAAACGATCTGGATCTGTCGAGTGTTCGCCAGCAGCGTTTCCGCCTCGGGGCCCAGAATCGAGGTCAGAAGGTGGCCCTCATCTGAGACCTTACCTTCCAGGGTAGCCTTCAACGCCTGGGGCTGCTCGTGGATCTCCTTGAGCATGAAGTGGCGGTAGTCGCCCTTCTCGGCCACCTGGTCGCCATGCTCGTAGCGGACAATGGGACGGGTGACCGGCTCTGACTCAGTGGGATCAGGCCCCTCCATCTCGTAGAGGTCGACGGCATCTCGAGTCAGGATGCCGTAATCGCCCTCTTCCAGATAGATAAAGCTATCGGTCACCTGCAGCAGCGCCAGCGGGTCGGAGGCGATGAAGTGCTCTTCACTGCCCTCCCCGATCACCAGCGGACTGCCCATGCGGGCACAGAGTAACCTGTCAGGGTGTTCGATATGGATGATACCCAGCGCGTAGGCGCCGTTCAGTCGCATCAGGGTGTGACGAAATGCCTTCAGCAGCCGAGCAGAAGACGCCTCCCCTGATGCCTGTCGATAGCTGTGATCGAAGAGGTGGGCGATCACTTCTGTGTCCGTCTCGGAATGGAATCGGTAGCCCATCTCCTTCAGTTCGCGGCGCAAGGGCTCATGGTTCTCGATGATCCCGTTGTGCACCACGGCCACCGAGGCACTGGAGAGATGGGGGTGGGCATTCAACTTGCTGGGCTTGCCATGGGTGGCCCAGCGGGTATGTGCGATGCCCAGATTGCCCTTGAGGGCTCGCTTGTCCAGCAGACTTTCGAGGGCAGCGACCCTACCGATTTCCCGTTCGCGCTGCAGCTGACCGTCGCTCAGCAGGGCCAGGCCGGAGGAGTCATAGCCGCGGTACTCAAGTCGCTTAAGGCCTTCCAGCAGGATGGGAGTAACGTTGCGCAGGCTCGCTGCGCCGACAATTCCACACATAGCAATCCATGACTTATTGATATAACAGGAAGGCAGGCACGCTACCGCCCGGGGATTTCACCGGACGCATTCCCATGCCCTTGATCGATTCGATGCGAAACGCTGGCGTGCGTCAGGAGACCATCAGGGTTCTCTGATGATAGCGGTGGGTGGCATTGGTCCCTTGCCTGCTCTCCTGCTGGGCGTGAGCCAGCATCCCTGCGGTGTGTTGTAGGTATCGTTAGGCCATCTATTCTACGCGAGGCGCTGGCGGGGCTCTACAGACAAGGGAATTTTGGCTATGGGGGTGATAGGGGGTGGGGCCTGTGCTGGTGGCGCCGCTGGGGAGGCCTTCGGCCTCCTTTCGCCCGGCGGAGCCGGCCTCCCACAGCACCCCAACCCCCTGCCCCGCCGCTGGGGAGGCCTGCGGCCTCCATTCGCCCGGCGGAGCCGGCCTCCCACAACCCCACAGCTCCGCAGCAGCTGCCCCGCCGCCCTAGAGGGCGTCGGCGTTGGCGGGGTGCGGGAGGGCGCGGTCGAGGAGGCTGCGCCAGCGGGCGATGACCGGGGCGTCGGAGTGGCTGACCTCGGCGAGGAGGCGGCGGAACTCCTGGCGGACGCTCTCGTCGGCGGGGTCGATGACGGTGAGCCAGAGCTCCAGGGCGCCGATCTGCAGATGCAGGTTGCCGTCTTCACGGGCCTGGGCCAGGGCGAGCTCGGCCAGGGCGATAAGCTCTTCGCGCGGGTGACCGAGACGCTGGCGAACCCGCGCGAGCTGCACGGCGAGCTCGGGCACGAAGAGCGTGGTCTTCTCCCGGGCGAGGATCAGCGCCTGGTCCAGGTACTCCTCGGCGCGGCCGTGCTCGCCCAGGGCGACGCAGGCGTCCACGTACCAGAGCGAGGGGCGACTGTGGGGGTCGCGGCCGGTGAGCTCGATCAGCTCCTCCTGGGCCTGCTCCACCTGGGCGAGCCCCTCGCGGTCGCCGGCGATGGCGCGCTGCCAGCCCAGCACGCCTCGGGCAGACATCTGCCAGAGGTGCAGGTCCTGGGTGCCGGTGAGCTCGAAGGCGCGCTCGGCCCGGGCGGCGGCCAGATGCACATGGCCCAGCTGGCGGTAGAGGGCGGCGGCGTACATCAGCGCCATGGCCAGGCTGCCGGGGTGGCCGATCTTCTCGGCGAGGCGGATGGCGGACTCCACCTGGGTCTCGGCGCGGCGGTAGTCGCCGCGCAGGCAGAGCGCCCAGCCCTGGAAGCAGGCGGCGGCCACCTGGGGGTGGTCGGAGAAGGGGAGCCACTCGATCATCATCGGCGATTCGAGGGGGTTGATCTCCTCCAGGTGGTCGTAGGCGCGCTGGATGCGCCCGGCCCAGTACTCACAGCTGGCCCGGGCGTACTCGGCCAGGCGGCGGTAGCGGGGATCCTCCATGCGCTCGGCGAGGCCGGCGAGCCGGGAGGCGAGGTGGAAGGCGTCGGCATGGGCGTGGCGCTGGCTGCAGCCGACCCAGAGGCCCCACTTGACCAGGAAGGCCTGCTCGAGGTCCTCGGCGTCGCCGCCCTCCTCGCCCGCGCCCTCCCCCAGGCCCTGGAGCAGCTCCCGGGCGCGCACGAAGCTCTCGTGGGCGGTGGGCGAGCCGTGGCCCTCCAGGGCGAAGGCGGCCTGGCCGCGCACGGTGAGCAGGCTGATCTCGCGCTCGGCCTGATCCTCCACCTGGCGCAGGCTGGCGAGGCCGAGGTCGGCCATCTTCAGGGCGGTGCGGTTGGCGCTGACCTTGAGCGCCTCCCGGGCGGCCAGCTCGTAGTAGCGCGCGCCCCGGGCGTAGTGGCCGCTGCGCCGCAGGTGGGTGGCGAAGTCCCCCGGGTGGCGGCTGATCCACATGGGGAAGCGCTCCTCGATCAGCTCAACCACCTGGCGATGGATGGCGGTGCGCACGTCGCGGGGGCAGGAGAGGTAGGCGGCCTCCTGGAGCAGCTGGTGGGTGAACTGGTATTCACGGCCGTCCTCGTCGCCCTCCACGGGCTCGATGATTTCCAGGCGGCGCATCTGCTCGAGGGCCTGGCCGAGGCGCAGCTTCTCCCAGCCGCTGCACTCGGCCAGGAAGTCGAAGCGAAAGCGCCGGCCCAGCACGGCGGCGGCGTGGGCCACCTCGCGGTCGGCGTCGAGCTGGTCGATGCGGCTGCCGAGCAGGCCGAGCAGGCCGTGGGGCAGCTCGTCCAGGTGGACGCTGCGCCCCTCGCGGCGGTCCATGTCGACCCGGCGGCAGATCTCCTGCAGGTAGAGGGGCACGCCGTCGCAGCGCTCGATGATCTGGCCGCGCAGCCGCGGGCTCAGGTGGATGCGGTAGCGGCGGGCGAGCTGGGAGAGCAGCCGGGAGGACTGCATGGGGTCGAGCTTGCCCAGGGTGATCTGCTGGTCCCAGTGGAGCCGCGCCGGCAGCGCCTCGCGGCCGTGGTGGCTGGCCACCAGCATGAAGGCGCAGTTGATCGGCAGGCGGGCCTGGAGGCCGGCCAGCACCTTGAAGCTGGGCTCGTCGAGCCACTGTAGGTCGTCGATCATCAGCACCAGGGTGCGCTCGGCGGCAAAGGCGGTGATCAGCCGCTGCAGCAGCCCCACCACCAGCTCCACCGCCTCGCCGCTCTGGGTGAGCAGGGCGACTTCGCGGGGCTCCCGGGCGCCCAGGGCCTCCTCGAGAAGCTCCCGGCGGGGCTCGTCGAGCGCCGGCAGCCCCAGGGCCTCGGCCAGGCGCGCCAGGGCCTCGGGGGTGATGCGCTCGTTCAGGCGCCAGCGCACCAGCTGACGGGCCACGCCGTGGGGCTCCTGCACCGAGAGCCGCGTATTGGGCTGCCAGCAGATGGCGGCGTCGCGGCTCTGCTCCAGCTGGCGAAAGCCGACCATCAGCGCCGACTTGCCCATGCCGGAGGGGCCGCGCACCTGCACGCTCTGGCGCAGGCCGATGCCGGCCCGGGCCAGGGCGTCGCGCAGGGTGCGCAGCGCCGTCTCGCGCCCCACCAGGCTGGGCGGCAGCGCCTCGCGGCCGCCTTCATTCGCCCCCAGGACCAGCGCGCGCAGGCGCACCCGGCCGTCGCTGGCCACCAGCCGCGAGCTGAGCCGGGGCTGCAGGTCCAGGGCCGGCGGCATATGCTGGCTCGCCTCCTGGGAGATGACCAGCTCGCTGCCCTCGGCGGCGGCCATCAGCTCCAGCGACCCCTGGGTCACCTGGCCCAGGGGGTCCACCAGGCCGCGCTCCGGCAGGTAGACCACTCGGCCGCTGTTGAGGCCGGCGGAGAGCTCCACCCGGGGCGGCTCGCCCTCCCCGCCCCAGTGGCGCTCGCACTCCTCGGGGAGCATGCGCCGGCAGTGCTCGAAGAGCGCCACCAGCTCGGCCAGCTGGTGGGCGGGGCCGTGGGTGCCGAAGCAGGCCAGGCCCAGGCCGCCGGTGGCGCCGGGCAGCCAGAAGCCGCCCAGATGGTGGCACTGCTCCTCCAGCCAGCGCAGCAGCTCGCACTGCAGCATCAGGCAGTCGCGGCTGGCCGGGCGGCTGGAGAGATCCCCCTTCAGGCGCAGGCGAATGGCCATCACCGAGAGCTGGCGCTGCTCGATCTCCTCCTCCCGCAGGGGGGCGCTGTCCGGCGCCAGGGTGCGGGCGAAGCCCACGCCCCCGGCGGCGGCGGCATCGGCGTGGGTGTCGGACCAGTGGCGGGCCAGCTGCAGGAAGGCGGGCTCGGGCTGCTGGCCGGAGAGCGCCAGCAGCTGCAGGTAGGCGTTGTACTGCTCGTGGGCGGCGGCCAGCTGGCCCTGCTCGGCGAGCTGGCGCACCAGCCGCTCGTGGAAGGGGCCGTAGCCGGAGAAGCGGTTGACCAGGTCCACCAGCAGGCGGTCGGGGGCGCTGTCGTGCTGCTCGAGCACCGCCTCGGCGAAGCGGATCACCCGCTGGCGCCAGTCGTTGCGCACCTGCACCAGCCAGCGTTGGAAGTCGCCGCAGCTGTTGAGCTGGAGCTCCTCGACCAGGTCGCCCCGGTAGTGCTCGAGCAGGCGGGCCAGGGTGGGCAGGTCGCGCTCGCCGTCGAGCAGGCGCTGCACCTCGTGGAGGTCAAACTGCCAGCCGGCCGGCAGGCGGAAGGCGATGGTCTGACGGGAGACGACCAGCACCTCGTCGGCGTGCTCGCCCAGGGACTGGCGCAGGCAGTGCAGGGCGTGGCGCAGGTTGGTGCGCCCGGAGGAGAGGCCCTGGTCGGGCCACAGCAGCTCGGCCAGGCTGGCGCGGCTCACCGGCTGGTGATGCAGCAGCAGATAGACCAGCAGCGCCTTGACCTTGTCGTAGCTGAACTGGGTCAGCGCGTCCTCACCCAGCGTCAGCGAGAAGTGGCCGAAGAGAGCCAGCCGATCCGTTTGTGGGGTATCGGTGGCGTCGGAAGCATCCCGCATCATGTCGTCCTGCCTGTTTCTGGCGGCGGCCTCAGGCCGGTACGCCGCTGTGAAAACGGAACGCCGTGTCGGGCGTCAGCACCAGGTCGGCTTCGCGATCGGCGAAGAACTCGACTCGGGACTCGATGGGTGAAGCGGCCAGGTGCTGGGCCAGCATCAGGTAGTCCTCGTAGTGGCGCCCTTCCGACTTAACCAGAGTGCGATAGAACTTGGCAAGTTCGGGGTCCAGGTGGGGAATCAGCCGGGCGAAGCGCTCGCAGCTGCGCGCCTCGATCAGCGCGCCGATGATCAGGATGTCCACCAGCCGCTCGGGCTCCTCCGGGCGCACGTGCCGCCGCAGCCCCTCGGCGTAGCGGGAGGCGCTGATATGGCGGTAGGGAATGCCGCGGCTCTCCATCAGCTTGACCACCTGCTCGAAGTGCAGGAGCTCCTCCCGGGCCAGCTGGCTCATCTTGGTGAGCAGCAGCGGCTGGTCCACGTAGCGATAGAGCAGGCTCATCGCCGTGGAGGCGGCCTTCTTCTCGCACTGGGCGTGGTCGATCAGCAGGAGCTCGGGGTTGTCGAGCGCCCAGGCGACCCAGGCGTCGGGGGTGCGGCAGCGCAGGAAGGCGAGCAGCTCGGCGGACAGCAGGTCGTCGGCGCTGTCGTTGACGGGCTCGGGAAGCGTCACGGACATGAAGGGGTCTCGGCTGAGGAAGCGGATGGACTCGGGGAGGCGTCATGGGCGGCCAGGGCCAGGCCGCGGGCGTCGGCGGCGGCGCGCAGTTCGGCGGCCAGGCGCGCATGGAGCTCGGGCAGGGCGAGCCCCTCGCCCTCCCCCGTCGGCGCGAGACCATAGCGGGCGAGCTCGCGGATCTGCTCGCGGCCGACCCGCAAGAGCTCCACCGCCCGGGACAGCCCGGGCTGGTCGGGCCGAAAGCGGATGCGGTGGCGCTCGAGCTGGGCCTCCAGAGCGGCGGCATCGACCAGGCGCAGGTAGCGGCCGGCCACGGCCTCGCGCAGGGCGTCGAGCTCGGCCATGCGGACGCGGCGCTGGTCGTCGCCGAGGCCGAACCAGTCGCGGATCTCGGTATCGGCCCGCTGGCAGCCGCGGCAGGTGCGGTCGCCCAGGGTGGTGGAGCAGAGCCCCACGCAGGGCGAAGCGATGGCGCCCATGGCGTCCCCCTCGTTGAATTCAACGTTGATGTTAACGCGAAATGAACGTTTGAAACAGTCGCGCCCGACTAGCCCTTGGTGGCGCTTGACTCCGCTGCCTCACCGGGCGTCGAGACCTGGCGCAGCAGCCGGCGGATCTGCCACCAGGCGACGATGGCCATCAGGCCGTTGGCGGCCAGCATACCGGCGAAGACGCCGGCGGGGCCGGCCAGCCGGCCGCCCAGCCAGGCCAGGGGCACCAGCAGCAGGAAGAGGCGCGTTACCGAGAGGCGCATGGCCCGGGCGGGACGGTGCAGGGCATTGCACGACGACACCGCCAGGATCACCACCCCCTGGGCGCCGAGGCCGAGGGGCACCAGCCACAGGAAGGTGCGCAGCACCTCCCCCACCGCCTCGCGCTCGGCGTAGCCGGAGACGATCCCCGGGGCCAGCCCCTGGAGCAGCAGCCACACCAGCAGCTGCCAGGCCAGCACGAAGGCGAAGCAGCCGAGGATCGCCCGGCGCACCCGGTCGAACTGGCCGGCCCCGGCGTTCTGGCTGACCAGCGGCGAGAGGGTCATGGAGAGGCCGAGCACGGCGATCTGGGCCACCGCCTCGATGCGGGTGCCGACGCCGAAGCCGGCCACGGCGTCGTGGCCGTAGCCGGCGATGATGCGGGTCAGCAGGCCCATGGCGATGGGCGTGAAGACGCTGGTGAGCGCCGCCGGGCCGGCGATGCGGCCGAGTTCCCTCCAGGAGTCGAGCAGCCCCGCCCGGGTCAGGCCGGCGAGGTCGATCAGGCCGCGCAGCTCCTTCTGGAAGCCGAGCGCCACCGCCATCAGGCCCCAGCTCAGCACCGTGGCCAGCGCCGCCCCGGAGACCCCCATGGCCGGAAAGGGCCCCACGCCGAAGATCAGCAGCCAGTCGAGCAGCACGTTGACGCCGGCGGCCAGGGCCATCATCAGCCCCTGGGTGACGGTGTTGCCGTGGGCGCGCAGCACGCTGTTGAGCACCCGGGGCACGATCACCGCCGCCGCGCCCAGGTACCAGATGCCCATGTAGTCGCGGATGTGCGGCATCAGGGCATCGTCGGCGCCGAGCAGGCGGAAGAGCGGCTCCAGGGTGGCCAGGCCCAGCAGCGTCATCAAGAGGCCCACCGCCAGGGCGAGCAGGGCCGCGTCGGTGGCGCGGCGGCGCACCGTCTCGAACTCCCCCCGCCCCAGCCGCCGGGCCACCACCGCCGAGGTGCCGATTCCCAGGCCGATGGCCAGGCTGATCACGGTGAACACCACCGGGAAGGTAAAGGACACCGCCGCCAGCGGCTCGGTGCCGAGGCGGGCGATGAACCAGGTATCCACAAGATTGAAGCTCATCATGGCGATCATGCCGCCGATGACGGGGAGGGTCTTGCGCAGCAGGGTCGCCGCGATGGGCCCCTCCAGCAGCTCCCGCCGCATGGGACGCCCCGGCGCCGCCGCAGGTGAAGAAGAGGACATGCACGCTCTCACACGAACAAAGCGGGCATGGTAGCACCGCCCCCCTTCGGGGTCAGACCCTTAAGGGAATTTTGGGGTCAGACCCAGACCCCAAAGGGGATTTAAGGGTCTGACCCCGGGAGAGGGTTACTCTCCGGCGCAGTAGAGGTTCTGGATGCTGGAGAAGTCGAGGCCACCGTTGCCCTGGGCGCTGTGCAGGGCGAAGAGGTTGCGGGCCTGGGAGCCCATGGGCACGGTGGATTTCGAGCCCAGGGCGAGCTCCCAGGCGAGGCCGAGGTCCTTGGCCATCAGGTCGGTGAGGAAGCCGCCCTGGTAGTCCCGCGAGGCGGCGGAGCCCTCCATCACCCCGGGCCAGGGGTTGTAGACGTTGAGCGCCCAGTTGCCGCCGCTGCTCTGCTTCATGATCTCGGAGAGCACCGCCGGGTCCATGCCGTTCTTGACACCCAGGGCGAGCGCCTCGGCGGTGCCGCTCATCAGGATGCCGAGCAGCATGTTGTTGCAGATCTTGGCCACCTGGCCCGCGCCGTTGTCGCCGGCGTGGAAGATATTCTTGCCCATGGCCTCGAGCACCGGCCTGGCCTTCTCGAAGCCGGCCGCCTCGCCGCCGACGATAAAGGTCAGGATGCCGGCCTTGGCACCGCCCACGCCGCCGGAGACCGGGGCGTCCAGATAGCAGATGCCGCGCTCGGCGGCGGCGGCGGCGACGGCCCGGGCATCTTCCGGAGAGATGGTGGAGGCATCGATCACCAGGGGCTTGCCCGCCACGGCGTCGAACAGCCCGGGTTCGCCGTTGCGCCCCAGGTAGAGGCCCTTGACGTGGGCGCCGGCGGGCAGCATGGAGATGATCACCTCGGCCTCCCGGGCGGCGGCCTCGGCGCTGGCGGCGCGGCTGGCCCCCTCGCTCTCCAGCGCCTGCATGGCGCTCTCCACCAGGTCGAAGACGGTGACGCTATGCCCGGCCTTGACCAGGTTGCTGGCCATGGGCGCGCCCATATTGCCGAGGCCGATAAAGGCGATATTCATGGTGGTGCTCCTTGTGATTGTTAAGTTGTTTTTAGGGTCAGACCCCTAAGGGGAATTAAGGGTCTGACCCCGAAGCGGGGTTAGCCGACGCGGTGGCCGAGGCCGAGGTCGCGCAGGGGGTGCTCCTCCGAGGACCAGGGGGAGACGAAGAGCGCCTGGACGGCCTCTTCCGGGACGCTTGCGGCGTCGGGATGGCTCCACTGGGGGCTCTTGTCCTTGTCGATCAGCAGGGCGCGGACGCCCTCGACGAAGTCGCCGTGGCGGCAGCACTGCACCGAGAGCACCAGCTCGTCGCGGAAGGCGTCGGCGAGGCTGGTGTGGGCGTGGCGCTGCAGCATGCGCCACACCAGGTGGGCGCTCATCGGGCAGCCGTCGGCCAGGCGCGCCCGGTTGGCGGCGAGCCACTTGTCGTCGGCTTCGTCGGCGAGGATGCGCGCCACCGCGGTGGGGGCGTCCACGGCGCCGACCAGGGCCTGGAGATGGTCGATATGCGGCCACACCTGCCCCGCCGGGGCGGTGGTGCGGTCTTCGTGGCGGTCCAGGGCGGCCTGGACGCCGGCGCGCAGAGCGCCGCCGCTGCGGTCGCCGTAGTCCGCCTCGGTGAGAGCGGCGAGCACCAGGCCGCGGCGCTCCCGGGGGATGAAGCGGTCGGCGAGGCCGAGGTCCAGGGCGTCCCGGGCGTTGAGCTGGGCGCCGGTGAGCCCCAGGTAGGCGCCCACCCCCGGCGGCATGCGGTTGAGGAACCAGCTGGCGCCGATGTCCGGGTAGAGCCCGATGGTGATCTCGGGCATGGCGATGCGGGTGGTCTCGGTGACGATGCGCTGGAAGCCGCCGGCCATCAGGCCGAGGCCGCCGCCCATGACGATGCCGTCGCCCCACACCAGCAGCGGCTTGGGGTAGGTGTGGATGCGGTGGTCGAGATGGTATTCCGCGGTGAAGTAGGTCTCGGCCAGCAGGCTGTCGCGGCCGGCGCCGCGATTCTCGCCCTCCTCGGTGAGCGAGCGGTAGAGGGCCACCACGTCGCCGCCGGCGCAGAAGGCCTTGTCGCCGCTGCCCTCGAGCCACACCGCCACGATGCTGCGATCCACCGCCCAGGCGTCCAGCTTGGCCTCGAGCTGGTGCACCATCTCAAGCGAGAGCGCGTTGAGGGACTTGGGGGCGTTGAGGGTGGCCACGCCGACGCGCCCGCCGCAGGCGGTAGGCAGCTCGTCGAAGCGTACGGGAAGATCCGTCATCGGTTGTGCTCCTTATTGCAGCGACTCGATCACGCCGTCGGCCAGCAGGCGGCGACCGGCGATCAGGCGCATGATCTCGTTGGTGCCTTCGAGGATCTGGTGGACGCGGGTATCGCGCACCAGCCGCTCCAGGGGGTACTCGCGGATATAACCATAGCCGCCGTGGAGCTGCAGGGCCTCGTTGCAGACCTGAAAGCCTACATCGGTGGCGAAGCGCTTGGCCATGGCGCAGTGGGCCGGGGCCTCGGGGTCGTTCTGGTCGAGGCGCCAGGCGGCCTGGCGAACCATCAGCCGGGCGGCCATGAGCTCGGTAGCCATGTCGGCGAGCTTGAACTGCAGGGCCTGGAACTGGCTGAGCGCGCGGCCGAACTGCTTGCGCTCGGCCATGTAGTCCCGGGCCAGGGTCAGGGCGTGCTGGGCGGCCCCCAGGGAGCAGCTGGCGATATTGAGGCGCCCGCCGTCGAGCCCCTTCATGGCGAGCTTGAAGCCCTCCCCCTCGGCGCCCAGGCGGTTGGCGACCGGCACCCGCACGGAATCGAAGCTGACCAGCCGGGTGGGCTGGCTCTTCCAGCCCATCTTCTCCTCGTTCTTGCCATACTCGATGCCGGCGGCATCGGCGGGCACCACGATGGCGGAGACGCCGCCGGCGCCGCTGTCGGGCTCGCCGGTACGCGCCATCACTACCAGCACCTCGGTGGCACCGGCGCCGGAGATAAACATCTTGGAGCCGCTGATCACATAGTCGTCGCCGTCGCGAACGGCCTTGGTGCGCAGGTTGGCGGCGTCGGAGCCGGCGCCGGGCTCGGTGAGGCAGTAGGAGCCCAGCACCTCGCCGCTGATCATCTGGGGCACCCAGGCCTCGCGCAGGGCGTCATCGCCCCAGGAGGCGATCATCCAGGTCACCATGTTGTGGATGGTAAGATAGGCGGTGGTCGCCACGCAGCCCTGGGCGAGCTGCTCGAAGATCAGGGAGGCGTCGAGACGCGAGAGGCCCAGCCCGCCCTGCTCCTCGGGGGTGTAGATGCCCAGAAAGCCGGTCTCGCCGGCGCGGCGGATCACGTCCAGCGGGAAGTGGGACTCGGCGTCCCACTCGGCGGCGTGGTCGGCCAGCTCGGCCTTGGAGAAGTCGGCGGCGGCCTGCACCAGCGCCTTCTGGTCATCGGTCAGGGCGAAATCCATGGCGGTATCCTCGTCTTGCGTATCGCTTGCCCGCCGCAGCGGGGCTGTTGATGTTGTTGTTGATGCTGATGTGCGCGTGTTGATTCTGCCGGTTGAGGCGAACGGCTGCAGCCGGGATCAGCCCCAACCTAGCACTTGCTTGGTTTATCCCACATCAGCCCATGGTCGAACAAGCACTTTACGTTAACGTAAACCTCGGCTAGTGTTGCCGTCAGGCGGGCGGTCTGCGCCCCGACCCGCCCACACAACAAAGGAAGACGCTCATGACTCAGCGCACTGCGAACGCCGCCGCTCCGACCGGCGGCCTGCCCCGCCAGCGCCGCACCTACGGCATCGGCGAGCTGGCCAAGATGTTCGAGGTGACGCCGCGCACCATCCGCTTCTACGAGCAGGAAGGGCTGCTGGCCCCGGAGCGCCGCGGCCAGACCCGCATCTACCATGAGAAGGATCGGGTGCGTCTGAAGCTGACCCTGCGCGGCAAGCGCCTGGGCTTCTCGCTGGCGGAGATCCGCGAGGTGGTGATGATGTATGACGCCATGCCCGACGGTAACGCCCGCCAGCTGCAGCGTCTTCTCGAGATCCTGGCCGACAAGCGGGCCAACCTGGAGCGCCAGCTGGAGGATATCCGGCTGATGCACAAGGAGCTCGACGACGTGGAGAGCCGCGCCCGGGAGGTGCTCTCCGGGCTCGGCGCCGAGCCGCCCAGGCACTGACCCCGCGCCGCCAGGATCATGATCGTGTTGTCACACCGCCCAACAATTTCTGCAACAAACGCGAGACGCACACATGACACGCCAACACACCCCGATCAGCTACGTCAGCGGTATCAGCGACACCCCCCTCAAGGGGCAGACCATCGGCGACTGCTTCGATGAGACGGTGGCCCGCTTCCCCGACCGCGAGGCCCTGCTGAGCCTCCACCAGGGGCTGCGCTACACCTGGGCCGAGCTGCAGGCCGCCGTGGACCAGGCCGCCCGCGCCCTGCTGGCCCTCGGCGTGAAGAAGAGCGACCGGGTCGGCATCTGGTCGCCCAACTGCGCCGAGTGGACCATCACCCAGTTCGCCACGGCGAAGATCGGCGCCGTGCTGGTCAACATCAACCCCAGCTACCGCACCCACGAGCTGGAGTACGCCCTCAAGCAGTCCGGCGCCTCCACGCTGATCCTGCAGGGCAAGTTCAAGAGCTCCGACTATGTGGCCACCCTGGCGGAGCTGGCCCCCGAGCTGCGCGAAGGCGGCCCCGGCACCTTCAAGAGCGCCAAGCTCCCCGAGCTCAAGCGGGTGGTCTGCCTGGACGCCGACCGCGCCCTGACCGGCATGTTCAGCTGGCAGTCGATGCTGGCCCACGCCGATGAGGTCTCCGCCGAGCACCTGGCCGAGGTGCAGGCGACCCTGCAGTTCGACGACCCGATCAATATCCAGTACACCTCGGGCACCACCGGCGCGCCCAAGGGCGCCACCCTCTCCCACCACAACATCCTCAACAACGGCTTCTTCGTGGCGCGCACCATGGCGCTCACCGAAGAGGACCGCATGGTGATCCCGGTGCCGCTCTACCACTGCTTCGGCATGGTGATGGGCAACCTGGGCTGCGTGACCCACGGCGCCACCATGATCTACCCGGGGGACGGCTTCGACCCCGAGGCGACCCTGCGCGCGGTCTCCGAGGAGAAGGCCACCGCCCTCTACGGCGTGCCCACCATGTTCATCGCCGAGCTGGAGCTGCCTGACTTCGAGAGCTTCGACCTCTCCCACCTGCGCACCGGCATCATGGCGGGCTCCATCTGCCCCATCGAGGTGATGCGCAAGGTGATCGAGCGCATGAACATGAAGGACGTCACCATCTGCTACGGCATGACCGAGACCAGCCCGGTGAGCTTCCAGACCCAGACCGATGCCCCCCTGGAGAAGCGGGTCACCACCGTGGGCACCGTTCACCCCCACCTGGAGGTGAAGCTGGTGAGCCCGGAGACCGGCGCCGTGGTCGCCCGCGGCGAGACCGGCGAGCTCTGCACCCGGGGCTACAGCGTGATGCTCGGCTACTGGAACAACGAGGAGGCCACCGACAAGGCGATCGACAGCGCCGGCTGGATGCACACCGGCGACCTGGCCACCATGGATGACGAGGGCTATGTGGCGATCGTGGGGCGCATCAAGGACATGATCATCCGCGGCGGCGAGAACATCTATCCCCGCGAGATCGAGGACTTCCTCTACACCCACCCCGCCATCTCCGACGTCCAGGTGATCGGCGTGCCCGACGAGAAGTACGGCGAGGAGGTGATGGCCTGGGTGAAGCTCGCCGACGGCCAGCAGCTCGACGCCGACGGGCTCAAGGCGTTCTGCAAGGGCAAGATCGCCCACTACAAGGTGCCGCGCTACGTGAAGTTCGTCGACGAGTTCCCGATGACCGTCACCGGCAAGATCCAGAAGTTCAAGATGCGCGAGGAGGCGACCCACGAGCTGGGGCTGGCGTAAGGCCTTCAGGAACCCAGCTATCGGCGATCCTCCGGCCATCGCGCAGATTCTGCGCTCCTACAGGCGGCACATCCACCTGTAGGAGCCCTATGTATCCGGCGATTGACGACCCCATCTGTTGGCAACACTGCCATTGCCATCGCGCAGAATCTGCGCTCCTACGGGTACAGGTGGCATCTTCCCCTGTAGGAGCCCGGTGTATCCGGCGATTGACGACCCCATCCATTGGCAACACTGCCATTGCCATCGCGCAGAATCTGCGCTCCTACGGGTACAGGTGGCATCTTCCCCTGTAGGAGCCCGATTTATCGGCGATCAGCGGCAGGCACAGCCCCTCACCCCGTAGGAGCCCGATTTATCGGCGATTTGGCCCCTCCCACAAGAAATCCGCGCGATCACATCCCCTTCGGGGCGAAGATCCCCGGGGCGTTGCGCCAGTACCCCTTGTAGTCCATGCCGAAGCCGAAGACGTAGCGGTCGGCCACCTCCAGGCTGCAGTAGTCGGCCCGAAGGCCGGGCACCGCCTTGCGGTCGTGCTGCTTGTCCACCAGCACCGCGGTGGAGACGCTGGCCGCGCCGGCCTCCCGGCAGTAGTCGAGGATGGCGGCCAGGGTGGCGCCCTCGTCGAGGATATCGTCGACGATCACCACGTGGCGCCCGGCCATGGGCACCTCCGGCGAGACCCGCCAGAAGAGCTCGCCGCCGCGGGTCTTGCCGCGGTAGCGGGTGGCGTGGAGGTAGTCCACCTCCAGGGGGAAGCCGAGGCGCGGCAGCAGGTGGCCGGTGGTGATCAGGCCGCCGTTCATCACGCAGTAGAAGACCGGCAGCTTGTCGCCCAGGTCGCGGCTGATCTCGTCGGCCATGCGATCCAGGGCGCGCTCCACCGCCCCCTGGGAGATCAGGCAGTCGGCGTTCTCCATCACCTCGCGCATCTCGGCAAGGGGGTGGGCATCGTGGTCGAGTCGGGACATGGTGGTGTCTCGCAGGTTAAGTGGCTTTCGGGGTCAGACCCCTCAGGGAACTTTGGGGTCGGACCCTGGGGGTTATCCCAGGGATTCGAGGTGGGCGTGGACGCGCCGCCAGCGGGAGAGCGCGGCGAGGCAGCCGAGCTCCGGGCGGGCGCGGCCATAGCGCAGCTTGGCGAGGCGGCTGGCGCCGGGGCGGTCGCGGCAGGCGTCCAGCACTTCCAGGGCGGCGGCGCGGTCGTTGCAGACCAGCAGCATGTCGCAGCCGGCGTTGAGGGCGGCCAGGGCCCGCTCGGCGGGGGTGCCGGCGCTGGCGGCACCGGCCATGCTCAGGTCGTCGGAGAAGATCACGCCCTTGAAGCCGAGGCTCTGGCGCAGCATGCCGAGCCAGGCCGGGGAGAAGCCGGCGGGGCGCGGGTCGAAGTCGGCATAGACCACGTGGGCCGGCATCACACCGTCGAGCCGGGCGGCCAGGCGGGTGAAGGGCAAAAGGTCGCGCTCGCGCAGGGCCTCCAGGGGCCGCGGGTCCACCGGGAGCTCATGGTGGGAGTCCGCCGCCACCCCGCCGTGGCCGGGGAAGTGCTTGCCCACCGCCACCATGCCCGCCTCGTGGAGGCCGTTGACGAAGGCGCCGGCCAGGGTCGCCACGGCCTCGGGGTCGGCGGAGAAGCTGCGGTCGCCGATCACGCTGGAGGTGCCGTCGTCGACGTCGAGCACCGGGGCGAAGCTCAGGTCCAGGCCGCAGGCGGCCATCTCCATGCCCAGCAGCCAGCCGGCGTCCTGGCAGAGCCGCTGGACCACCTCGGGCCTATCGGCGAAGCCGGCGCCCAGGCGCCCCATGGGGGGCAGCCGGGTCACCCCCTCGCGCAGCCGCTGCACCCGGCCGCCCTCCTGATCGATGGCCAGCAGCAGCTCGGGGCGCAGGCGGCGGATCTCGCCGGCGAGGGCGCGCACCTGCTCGGCGGACTCGGTATTGCGGGCGAACAGGATCACGCCACCCACTTCGGGCCGCTTGAGCAGCCGGCGCTCCTCCGCGGTCAGCGCCGTGCCTTCCAGGTCAAGCATCACCGGGCCGAGGCTCTGGGTCATGTCGCTTCCTCACCGTGAAAGGGGCCAGATTCTAGGGCAAAGCGTGCAGGAGTGACAGATGCTCAAGACGCCTGCAGTGCTGTCGCCCCGCTCAAGGCTTTTCCGGCGACAGGCCCTCGCCCCCCCTCTCCGACCTGCCCCCGTCGCCTCTCGCTATGGCACTGTCAAGGCTGCTCAGCCCGGGGAGCGGGCTCCGGCAGCGGCGCCTGCATGGCGGACACCACCACCGGGCGCAGCCGGCGGATCAGGTCGCGCACCGTGACATGCTCCCCATAGTCCTTTTCGGCGATGTCACGCAGGGCGTCAAGGCCGGAGAGGGTGAAGATTACGGTACCGAGCATGAAGTGCAGGCGCCAGAAGCGCTCGTGGTCGGGCAGCTCCGGGGTGGCCTGGCGCACCAGCTCGGTGAAGCGGGTGAAGACGCTGCCATACTCCTCCTGAATATAGCGCCGCAGGTGGCCCTGGGCCTGGCTGTAGGCGAGCCCCAAAAGCTTCATGAACACCTTGAGGCTGTTGCGCTCGGCCGGCACCTCCAGCACGGTGCGCGCCATGGTCTCCAGGAGCACCTCCAGGGGAATGACCTTGCCCCCGTAGGCGTGCTCCAGCTCGTCCAGGGCGCGGTGGAAGCGCTCGGTAAAGGGGTCCAGATAGCGGGCAAAGACCGCCTGGATCAGCGACTTCTTGGAGCCGAAGTGGTAGTTCACCGCGGCCAGGTTGACCTTGGCCTTGCTGGTGATGGTGCGCAGCGAGGTTTCGGCGAAGCCGCGCTCGGCAAACAGCACCTCGGCGGTATCGAGAATGCGGGTAACGGTGTCCGGCTGGGCCATGGGGGAGCCTTCCTGATTATAAACATCTGTTTCAAACGTGGCCCGATTGTACGCCAGCCGTGCCCCTCGGCTCAATGCGCGGCCCCGGCCTCACGTTTCAAACACCTCTTTTAACGCCCGCGGAGGCAGCCGCGACGCCTGGTCACGGAGCGCCCCCTTTTCCCCAGGATTACTGTACAGAACAACATGCTGTATACTTGGACACAGCACGCGAACCCCGTTCGCCACAACCGACAGCCGGAGGTCGCATGGCACGCCCCCTCACTCAGCGCCAGCAGAACGTCTATGACTTCATCGTCAAGACCATCCACGAGATGGGCTATCCGCCCACCCGGGCCGAGATCGCCCGCGCCCTGGGCTTCCGCTCCCCCAACGCCGCCGAGGAGCACCTGCGCGCCCTGGAGCGCAAGGGAGTGATCCGCATGATCGCCGGCACCTCCCGGGGCATCCGCCTGCCCGCCCAGGAGCAGGAGGAGAGCGAGGGCACGCCCCCGAGCCAGGGCCTGCCGATCATCGGCGAGGTGGCCGCGGGCAGCCCGATACTGGCCGCCGAGCATATCGACCGCTACTGCCCCCTGCCCCCGGAGTACTTCACCCCCAGGGCGGACTACCTGCTCAAGGTGCGCGGCCTCTCCATGAAGGATATCGGCATCCTCGAGGGGGACCTGCTCGCCGTGCACCGCACCGAGCGGGTCAGGGACGGCCAGATCGTGGTGGCGCGCCTGGAGGAGGAGGTCACCGTGAAGCGCTTCCAGCGCAGCGGCCACCATGTGACCCTGATCGCCGAGAACGCCGATTTTCCGCCCATCGAGGTGGACCTGCGCCACCAGGCGCTGGAGATCGAGGGCATCGGCGTGGGCGTCATCCGCGGCGGCAATGGTCAGGCCCTCGCCTGAGCGGAAGATTCTCCACGCCGACTGCGACTGCTTCTATGCGGCGGTGGAGATGCGCGACAACCCGGCGCTGGCCGAGCGGCCCCTGGCCATCGGCGGCAGCCCCGAGCGGCGCGGGGTGATCGCCACCTGCAACTACCCCGCCCGGGCCTACGGCATCCACTCGGCGATGCCCACGGCCCGGGCGCTGCGCCTCTGCCCCCAGCTGGTCCTGCTCCCCGGCGACTTCGCCAAGTACCGCGAGGTCTCCCAACGGATCCAGGCGATCTTCCATGAACTGACCCCGCTGGTGGAGCCCCTCTCCCTGGACGAGGCCTATCTCGACGTGACCGGCGTGGAGCGCTTCTCGGGCAGCGCCACCTGGATGGCGCGCTGGCTCAAGGCGGAGTGCCTGGCGCGCACCGGCATCACCCTCTCGGTGGGCGCGGCGCCGAGCAAGTTCCTGGCCAAGATCGCCAGCGACTGGGAGAAGCCCGACGGCCTGACCGTCATCGCCCCGGAGCGGGTGGAGGCCTTCCTGTGCGACCTGCCGGTGAAGAAGCTGCACGGGGTCGGCCCGGCCACGGGGGCGCGCCTGGAGGCGCTGGGCATCACCACCTGCGAGGAGCTGCGCGCGCTTCCCCTGGCGCGGCTGCTGGAGGAGTTCGGCAAGTTCGGCCGGCGCCTCTTCGAGCTGGCCCGAGGCATCGACGAGCGCCCGGTGAAGGTGGAGCGGGAGCGCAAGTCGATCAGCGTGGAGACCACCTTCGCCCGGGACCTCCCCGACCTGGCCAGCTGCCGGGAGGCGCTGGCGCCCCTCTGCGAGCGCCTGGAGGAGCGCCTGGCCCGCTACGGCCGCCCGCCCCTGGCGGGCCTGGTGGTCAAGGTGCGCTTCGATGATTTCAGCCTGACCACCCTGGAGAGCCGCGGCCTCGCCCCGGGGCTCGACGCCTATGCTCGCCTGCTGGAGCAGGCCTGGGAGCGCGGCCGGCGCCCGGTGCGCCTGCTCGGCGTCGGCGCCCGCCTGCGCCCCGAGGCCGAGCGGCGGCAGCTGGCGCTGGAGCTGTAGGAACAAGGTCGATCGCCGATACATCGGGCCCCTACGCGATGAGGGACCCGTGCCTGCCGCCTATCGCCGATAAATCGGGCTCCTACGCGATGAGGGCCCCATGCCTGCCGCCTATCGCCGATAAATCGGGCTCCTACAGGAAAATGTGCCACCTGTACCTGTAGGAGCGCAGATTCTGCGCGATGGCAGTGTTGCCAACGGATGGGGGCGCCTATCGCCGATAAATCGGGCTCCCACAGGGGAAGGTGCCACCTGTAGGAGCGCAGATTCTGCGCGATTGTCGTTTCTATTTGGTGTCGATATAGCGATGGTCGTTGAAGGTGGCGACCCAGCTCGGATGGTAGACCAGCAGGATCGCCATCAGCATGCCGGTGATAAAGGCCTCGGAGGGCATCAGCAGCGGCAGGAAGCGGGCGTACTCCATGGCCTGATAGAGGGCGTGGGCGTCGCTGGCGCCCAGCGCCATCAGCCCCACGGCGGCAAGCCCCGCGGCCAGGCTCGAGAGCGCCGCGCCGAAGAAGCCGCAGATGAAGAGGAAGACCATCAGGTTGTCGGGCAGGCGGCGGTCCACCAGGCGCCAGATCAGCACCATCACCAGCGCCGGCACCACGCCGGTGACCAGCAGGTTGACCCCCAGCAGCGGCCAGGCCACCCGCCCGGTGACCACCGCCGCCAGGTTGACGATCAGGATCGAGGTGAGCGCCAGGGGCGCCTTGAAGACAAGCGTCAGCAGGGCGGTGAACATCAGGTGCAGGGAGAGCCAATCCACCGCCTGGGCCCGCAGCTGCCACATCAGCAGCACCGCCACCGTGGCCGCCAGCCAGCGGTGCTGCAGGGCGCTGTCGGCCAGCAGCGCCCGCCAGGGGCGCTGGGCCAGGGCCAGCCCGTAGAGCAGCAGCGAGACCAGGGCGCAGAGCGCCATCAGCCAGGGCGAGAGCACCGCTTCACTGAAGGACATGGGCGTTCCTCCTTGGACGTGGCCGTTCGGCCGGACGGGTCAGGCGAAGACCACCGTCTTGTTGCCGTGGATCAGCACGCGATCCTGCAGGTGCCAGCGCAGCCCCCGGGCCAGCACCGCCTTCTCCACGTCCCGCCCGAAGCGCACCAGGTCATCCGGGGTGTGGCAGTGGCTGACCCGGTGGATGTCCTGCTCGATGATGGGGCCGGCGTCGAGCTCCTCGGTGACGTAGTGGCAGGTGGCGCCGATCAGCTTGACGCCGCGCTCGTAGGCCTGGTGATAGGGCTTGGCCCCGGCGAAGGAGGGCAGGAAGCTGTGATGGATATTGATCACCCGGCCGGCGTAGCGTTCGCACAGGGCCGGCGGCAGGATCTGCATGTAGCGGGCCAGCACCACGCAGTCGGCGCGCAGCTCCTCCACCAGGCGGGCCACCTCGTCGAAGGCGGGCTGCTTGTCGGCGGGGTCCACCGGGACATGGTGGTAGGGAATGCCGTGCCACTCGGCCAGGCCGCGCATGGTCTCATGGTTGGAGATCACCGCGGCGATGTCGCAGTCGAGCTCGCCGGCGGTCCAGCGGTAGAGCAGGTCCACCAGGCAGTGGGACTCCCGGGAGACCATCAGCACCACCCGCGGGCGCTGGCGGGTGTCGGTCAGCGCCCAGGTCATGTCGAACTCCTCGGCGATGGGCGCGAAGGCCTCGCGCAGCGCCTCGGGGGGCATGTTGATGGAGTCGGCGAGGATCTCGTAGCGCATGAAGAAGCGGCCGGTCTCCAGGTCGGAGTGCTGGCTCGCCTCGGTGATGGAGCCGCCGTGACCGGCGATAAAGCCGGAGACGCGGGAGACGATGCCTACCCGATCGGGGCAGGAGACCACCAGGCGGTAGTAGTGTGACATGACGGCACTCTGGTTTGCGGCTGACATTCGAAGGGTCGCTAGTGTAGCGAAAACAGCGGTTTCCGACACCCTCGCCACGCCCCGCGTTGTGGCGCCCGGGCGCCTTCCCGTATAGTGAAGGAACACTTTTCGAGCCCGCCGCGCCCCATGCCCCAGCCCAGAGTCCAGATTCGCCCCCGCCGCCGCCCTCCCCTGCACTTCCTCCCCCTGGGCGGCTGCGGCGAGATCGGCATGAACCTGAGCCTCTACGGCTTCGCCGAGGAGTGGGTGGCCGTGGACTGCGGGATGATGATCCGCCAGGACCTCCCCGACAGCCCGCTTCAGGTGCCCAATCTCGAGCTGCTGGCCACCCTCGGCATCCGACCCCGGGCGCTGATCATCACCCACGGCCATGAGGACCATATCGGCGCCGCCGCCTGGCTGTGGCCCAGGTGGGGCTGTCCGATCCACGCCACGCCCCTGGCCGCGGGCCTGCTGCGCGCCAAGTTCGTGGAGCGGGGGCTCGCCACCGACGCCATTCAGGTCATCGAACCCGGCGAGGCCCTGGAGAGCGGCCCCTTCACCCTGCGCTACCTGCCGGTGTCCCACTCCATCCCCGAGAGCTGCGCCCTGCTGCTGGCCGCCGGCGAGCATCGGGTGCTGCATACCGGCGACTGGAAGCTCGACCCCGAGCCGCTGATCGGCCACCCCATCGCCGCCTCGACCTTCCGCGCCATCGGCCCGGTGGACCTGGTGGTGGGCGACTCCACCAATGCTCCCCTGCCCGGCCACTCCCGCAGCGAGGGCGAGGTGGCCCGGGCCCTCGAGCACACCATTGCCGCCTGCCAGGGGCGGGTGGTGGTGTCCTGCTTCGCCAGCAACCTGGCCCGGGTGCTGGCCATCGGCCGCGCCGCCCACCGGGCGGGCCGCCGGGTGAGCCTGATGGGGCGCTCCATGGAGCGCATGGTGGCGGTGGCCCGGGGCCTGGGCTACCTGGACGACTTCCCGCCCCTGGTGCCCACCGCCGACCTCGGCTACCTGCCGCCGGAGGAGGTGCTGGTGATCGCCACCGGCAGCCAGGGGGAGCCCCGGGCGGCGCTCAGCCGCCTGGCCCGGGGGCGCCACCACGCCATGGAGCTGGGCCCCGGCGACAGCGTGATCTTCTCGGCCAAGGCGATTCCCGGCAACGAGCTGCTGATCGAGCGTCTCAAGAACGGGCTCAGGCGCCTGGGGGTGACGCTGCTCGACGAGTTCAACCATCCGGAGCTGCACGCCTCGGGACACCCCGCCCAGGAGGAGCTGCGCACCTTCTACGGCTGGGTCCGCCCCCGCCGGCTGCTGCCGGTGCACGGCGAGGCCCGCCACCAGCAGGCCCACTGCGAGCTGGCCGAGGCGCTCGGCATCGAGGCGCCCCTGGTGCCGGTCAACGGCGACCTGATCCGCCTGGACGGCGAGGGCCTCACCCTGGAGTCCCGCCACCCCCAGCCGCCCTGCATCGTCAGCCAGAACGCCGTGGCGCCGCTGCCGGGCCTGGCCGCGGAGCGCCACGGCCCCCGCCACGGCAGCCTCTACCTGGCGCTCTCGGTGGCCTCCACCGGCGAGGGGGGCTGGACCCGGATCGGCCGGCTGATGCTGGACGCCAGCCAGGCGAGCCCCATCGACGAAGACGCCTTCAGCGACTGGCTGGATGACGCCCTGGCCTCGATCACCGCCGAGACCCTGGCGGAGCTGCGCCTGGCCCTGCAGCCTCGCCTGATCGGCTGGTTCGCCGACCACCTGCGCCGCCTGCCGGATATCCACCTGCAGATCATGGCGGTGGAGGCCCCCCATGCCAGGGAAGTCGGCTAGGCTTTCCCGGAAAAGCATGCAAAAAAAGCCGCTCTCCCGGAGCGGCTTTTTTGCTGCAGTGCGGCCGGTGCCGGCCTGAAGGAGCGCGGGGCCCTAGCCTACGCCTTGGTGGCGTTCTTGGGCGGACGGCCGCGCTTGCGACGAGGCGGTTCGGTGACCAGGTCGTCCACCGAAAGGCCCGCCTCGCTGATCGCCTCGAGAATCTCGTTGCGCTTGCGCTCCTTCTGCTGCTCCTCTTCCTGACGCTGGCGCTCCTCATTCTTCTTCAGCTCGATCACCTCCTCGATGACCTCGGAGAGCTTGTGCAGCTGCTCCATGCTGAGCTGGCGGGCGGCAGCGCGGGCGACGTTCTTGTTGCGAGCGATGCGCTCCAGGGATTCGCTGGACATGGGTCCCCTCCTGAACCAGAAAATGAGACGGGTTGTTGCTGCTAGGTGTCTGACAAAAGTATATGCATCATGCACGTATTAGCAAGAAATTCCCGCCGTGAGGGGCGGGAATTTCGTCGCGATGGCGAGGCGAAGCGCGGCTGGATAAGCGTCGAAAGCGCCCCGGCGGTCGCCCTTAACCGCCGGTCATGTTCATGAAGCGGACCACCTGAACATCGCCGTCGGTGGTGAAGTGGTGGCGCTCGGGCTTGAGGGGCATGGCGGCCACGATGGCGCGCTTGAGCGCGTCGATATCCCCGGGGTGGGCGCGCAGCACCCGACGCAGGTCAACGGAGTGCTCATTGCCCAGACAGAGCAGCAGGCGCCCCTCCACCGTCACCCGAACCCGGTTACAGCTGGCACAGAAGTTGTGGCTGTGAGGGGAGATAAAACCGACGCGGCTCTCGCTGTCGGCCATGCGGAAGTAGCGCGAGGGGCCCAGGGTGGACTCGGTGGTCGGCAGCAGCGGATAGCGCGCCTCGATCCGCGCCTGGACCTCGTCGCTGGAGCAGAAGGTCTCGTCCCGGCGATGGTCGGAGACATCCCCCAGGGGCATCTCCTCGATAAAGCTGATATCGAGGCGCTCACGCCGGGCGAAGTCGACCAGGTCGAGCACCTCGTCGTCGTTGCGCCCCTTGAGGATGACCGCATTGAGCTTGATGCGCTGGAAGCCCGCCTCCCGGGCGGCGCGAATGCCGTCGATGACCCGGGCAAGCTCCCCGGTGCGGGTGAGCCGGCGAAAGCGCGCCGGGTCCAGGGAGTCCAGGCTGATATTGAGCCGCCCGAGGCCCCCGGCGCGCAGCTTCGCCGCAAAGCGGCCGAGCCCGGCACCGTTGGTGGTCATGGCGAAGTCCCTGAGCCCGGGCAGCGCGCCGATCTCGCCGACCAGCCGGTCGATATCGCGGCGCACCAGGGGTTCGCCGCCGGTCAGCCGCACCTTCTCCACCCCCAGCTCGACGAAGGCCCGGGCCACCAGGGCCAGCTCCTCCAGGGTCAGCACCTGGGCCCGGGGCAGGAAGGTCATCTCCTCGCTCATGCAGTAGACGCAGCGAAAGTCGCAGCGATCGGTCACCGAGATTCGCACATAGCGCACGCGCCTGCCGAAGTCGTCGATCAGCTCAGGGGGCAGCGTTGTCATGGTCTCTCTCCGGGCAGGTGGGCGAGAATGGCGGCAGCGTGATCAGGCCTCCCAGCGGCTGGCGTCGGCGTGGTCGGAGTCGCGCTCGGCGACCCAGTAGTCACCGCCGGTAGCATGCTCCTTCTTCCAGAAGGGGGCGCGGGTCTTGAGGTAGTCCATGATGAAATCACAGGCCTCGAAGGCCGCCCGCCGATGGGCGCTGGCCACCGCTACCAACACGATAGGGTCTCCGGGGGCCAGTCGTCCAACCCGATGAATCACCCGCACGCCGTCCAGGGGCCAGCGCGCCTCGGCCTCGACCACGATCGCCTCCAGGGCCGACTCGGTCATGCCGGGGTAGTGCTCCAGGGTCAGGGCGGTGACCTCCGGCGTCTCGTTGAAGTCGCGGACCAGGCCGGTAAAGCAGACCACGGCGCCGATATCGGTGCGCCCGGCGAGCAGGGCCTGCTGTTCGGCGCCGGCATCGAAGGGCGCCTGCTGTACTCGAATCATCGCCTCAGCCTCCGGTCACGGGGGGAAAGAAGGCCACTTCATCGTCGTCGGTGAGCGGCGTGCTGTCGCTGGCCATCACCTGGTTGACGGCGCAGAGCACCCGGCCCTCGTCGAGGCGCGAGAAGCGCGGGTCGAGCGTCTTGAGGGCCGCCTTCAGGCCGGCCACGTCGGTGCGTTCGAGGTCGCCCAGGGGCATGGAAACGTCGCCGACGCCCAGGCGCTCGCGCAGCTCGGCCAGGCACTTCACGCGGACGCAGGGGGCGGCGATGTCGCAGCGGCTGCCCAGCGCGACCTGGCCGGCCTGGCCCTCACCGGTGACGATGGGGCCGTCGACGGCACGCACCACCGGTTCGGCGGCGGCGGCCGCGCCCTCCCGGCGATAGTCGCCGGACTTGCCGCCGGTCTTGGTGTCGAGGTGGATGGCGCCGATCTCCATCTCCTTGTCCACCGCCTTGCACATGTCGTAGAGGGTCAGGCAGGCCACGGAGACCGCGGTCAGCGCCTCCATCTCGACCCCGGTGCGGCCGTTGAGCCGGCAGGTGGCCCTCACCTCGACGCAGCTCGCCGCCTCGTCCAGGGTAAAGTCGATGGCCACCTTGGAGAGCGCCAGGGCATGGCAGAGGGGAATCAGTTCGTGGGTGCGCTTGGCGGCCTGGATGCCAGCGATGCGCGCCGTGGCCAGGACGTCACCCTTGGGCAGGCCGCCCTCGGCGAGCAGCGCCAGGGTGTCGGGATGCATCTGGATGCGCCCGGAGGCGCTGGCCTCGCGGCGACTCTCCGGCTTGTCGGCAACGTCGACCATATGGGCCTCGCCGCGGGCGTTGAGATGGGTCAGTGACATGAAGGGTGCCTCACGGAAAACGGAACAGGGGGTGGATGGTCACCGCCTCGCCGGCGGCTACGGCGGCGCGCTCGGCGGTGATCTCGATCAGGCAGTTGGCCTGCGCCATGGAGGAGAGGATGCCGGAGCCCTGGGCGCCGATGCCGGCGACCCGCAGCCGCCCCTCGGCGTCGCTGCGGTAGACCCCGCGCAGATAGTCGACCCGGCCGGTGCGGCTTCCGAGCTCGTGGTCGGCCACCGCCACCAGGCGCGGCGCGGCCGTCGGCTCTCGCCCCTGGAGGCGGGCCAGCAGGGGCGCGGCAAACTGCAGGAAGGTGACCATAGCCGCCACCGGGTTGCCCGGCAGCCCCAGGAAGGGCGTGCCCCGGGGCCCGAGACGCCCGCAGGCCAGGGGGCGGCCGGGGCGGATGGCGATCTTCCAGAAGCCGAGCTCTCCCTGCTCGGCCAGGGCCGCCCGGGTATGGTCGGCGTCGCCGACCGAGACCCCGCCGCTGGTGATCACCAGGTCCGCCTCCTCGGCGGCCCGGGCCAGGGCCTCGCCGATGGCGACGCGGCTGTCGGGCAGGATGCCCAGGTCGATCACCTCGGCGCCGCGCTCGGCGGCCAGCGCCATCAGGCTGAAACGGTTGGCATCGAAGATGCCGGCGGCGGGCAGCGGCGCGCCCGGGGCGGTCACCTCGTCACCGGTGGAGAAGAGCACCACCCGGGGCCGGCGGCGCACCGCCGCCTCGGCGCACCCCAGGGAGGCGAGCAGGCCGAGCTCGGCGGCACCGAGCCGGGTCCCGGCGGCCAGGGCCAGGCTGCCTCGGGGGATATCCTCCCCGGCCCGGCGCACGTTCTGGCCGCGCCTCACTCGCTCGGGGCGATCGACCCTCACCCGCAGGCGGCCGTCGGCGCCCTCCTCCTCCGCCAGCTGCTCGCGCATGATCACGCTGTCGGCCCCCGCCGGCAGCGGCGCGCCGGTGGTGATGCCGGCACACTCGCCGGGCCCCAGGGTGAGCGCGGCGGCGTGGCCGGCATGGATCTCGGCGACCCGCAGGAACCCCACCGCCGGAGGACCCGCCGCCGGCCAGGCCAGGGCGATGCCGTCCATGGCGGCGTTGGTGCACTGGGGCACGTCGATGGGCGAGACCAGCGCCTCGGCCAGCACGCGACCATGGGCGGCGGCGAGCGCGACCGCCTCGGCGGGCAGCGGGCCCTCGGCCAGGGCGAGCACCGCCTCCCGGGCCTCCTCCACCGTCAGCATGCGTTCGCCGAGCTCGAAGCAGGAGAGGGTCATGGGGTGGCCTCCTCGGCCCGGGGGGCACGCTCGTCGAGCCAGCGGGCGGGCCAGGCGGCGATCCAGTCCGCCAGGGCCTCGCGATCGTTGAGGTCCAGCGCCTCGACCCCGTGAGGCAGCGTCAGGGGGGCATCCGAGGCCACGGCGCGCACCCAGGGGTCCTCGGCCACGCGCAGGGGCTTGCCCAGGGCCGGGCGATGCAGCTCGAGCTTGGGCAGCGGCCAGGCCTTGAACCCCTCCACCAGCACCAGGTCGGGGTCCTGGGTAGCGACCAGCGCCACCAGCTTCGCCAGGTCCGGCTCCTCCTGGCCGGGGGTCTCCATCATCAGCGCCAGGCGCTCCCGGGAGGCCACCAGCATGGGGGCGGCGCCGGCCCGGCGCAGGCGATGGCTGTCCTTGCCGGGCTGGTCGACGTCGAAGGTGTGGTGGGCGTGCTTGATCACCGCCACCCTGAGGCCGCGGTCATGGAGCAGCGGCAGCAGGGCCTCGAGCAGGGTGGTCTTGCCGGTGCCGCTCCAGGCGGCGATGCCCAGCAGCGGCAGCCCCTCGTCCAGCGGCAGCCGGGTCGGAACGCTTGCGCTCATGGCTCAGGGCTCCTCGTGCCGCGCCGTCTCGAGGCGGCGCCTGTCGTCGTCGGTGTTGAGGTTGGCGAAGGCCTCCGGGCAGTCGGAGAAGTCGACCCGGGACCAGGGGTGGCGGGCATACCAGCGGTCGATCTTGCGCTCGCCGGCGGCGAGGGCCGCGGCCAGGTCGTCGGCCAGGGCCGTGCGGATCAGCGCCACCACCGGGTGCAGGCGCTCGCCGTCCCAGGCCACGGCGATATCGGCGTCGCCGCGCCCGGCCAGCAGCCGCGGGACCAGCTCCCGGGGCAGCGAGGGGGTGTCGCAGGGCGCTACCACCAGCCAGGGGGTGCGGGCGGCGCACAGGCCGCTGTAGATCCCCATCAGCGGGCCCTGGAAGCCGCCCTCGGCGTCACCGATCACCCGGTCGGCCAGGGGGGCGTAGTCGCCTTCGCTGCGGTTGGCGTTGATCAGCAGCTCCGCCACCCGGCCGACCAGCCGGTCCCGGACGTGGGCCACCAAGGGGCGGCCGCGGAAGGCCACCAGCCCCTTGTCGACGCCACCCATTCGCCGCCCCTGGCCGCCGGCCAGGATCAGGCCGGTCAGTTCATCTTGCGCCATCTCGTCTCGCGCCATCATGGCCCTCCTTCAGCATGGCTACCATGATGCCTGAGCCCACCGCCGGGTGCCACGCCGCGCAGGCGAAGCGCAGGCCGCCATGACGCGGGTCATGGCGAGCGGCCAAGGGCTCCAGGGGTAGCGATCAAGGGGTGGCGGTGGCGGCGCGGCGCCGGGGGCTGGCGAGGATACGCCGCAGCACCTGCCAGGCGGCGAGGCCCGCCAGCAGGTTGCCCACGGCGGCGCCGGCGGCGAGGCCGACCAGGCCGCCCAGCCGGGCGCCGATCCAGAGGCAGGGCAGGTAGAAGAGGAAGAGCCGGGCGCCGGACATCAGCATGGCGCGCAGGGGCCAGCCCAGGGCGTTGCCCGCCGAGACCACGATCATGCAGATGCCGAGGGCCGCGTAGCTCGGCAGCAGAAAGCGGATCAACGTGGCCAGGTCGTCGCGCACCTCGGGGTTGCCGGAGAGCGCCAGGGCCACCCAGGGGGCGGCCAGGGCCATCAGCAGGCCCAGCGCCAGCTGCCACACCAGGACCACCCTGAGCGCCAGGCGCATCAGCCGGTGCACCTGGTCCCAGTCGCCGGCGCCGTAGCAGCGCCCCAGCCAGGGCGGCAGCGACATGGTCATGGCCAGTACCACCATCAGCGAGAGGGTCTCCAGGCGGCTGGCCAGCCCCCAGGCGGCCACCGAGGCCTCGCCAAGGCCTGCCACCACGGAAATCGCCAGCATGGCCGCCAGGGGCGGCATCAGCTGGCTGATCATGGCGGGGCCGGCGATGCCGGCGAAGGGGCGCGCCGAGGCGCGCAGCTCGGCACCCAGCCCCTCCCGGGCCAGCCAGTCGGTGGCCAGGAGGCGGCGCCCCAGCACCGCCAGCCCCACGGCGAAGGCCACCACCGTGGCCCAGGCCGCGCCCGGCAGCCCCAGCCCCTCCCAGGGGCCGACCCCGAAGATCAGCAGCGGGTCGAGCACCAGGTTGACCAGGCTGGTGACCACCATCATCTTGCCCGGCAGGCGGGTATCGCCGTGGGCCCGGAACAGGCTGTAGCCGAAGTAGAGCGCCGCCCCCAGCCAGGCGGCCAGCAGCTGGGGCGCCCAGTAGCCGCGAATCAGCGCCAGGGTGGCCCCGTCGGCCCCCAGCAGGCGGAACACCGGCGCCTGGACCGCCCAGAGCACCACCGCCAGGAGGGCGATCACCAGGGCGCCGGCGGCCAGCACCAGGCTGCCCAGGCGCCGGGCGCGCGCCCCCTCCCCGGCCCCCAGGGCCCGGGAGATCAGCGCGGCGATGGCGATCCCCAAGCCCACCTGGATGCCGATGATCAGGAAGCTGAGCGGGAAGGTGAAGGACTGGGCGGCCAGGGGCGCGGTACCCAGGCGCGCGATGAAGGCGCTGTCCACCAGCTGGAAACCGAGCAGCGCCAGCACGCCGATGGCCATGGGCCAGGTCTGGCGCCAGAGGGTCACGCCGAGGGCGGGAGAGGTATCGGACCGTTGCGTCACGCTCGCTCCAGGGTGGTTCGCGGAGCGCGCATTCTAGCGAGCCCCCGCAGACGCGAACACCCCCGAGGGCTCGGGGGTGTTCACGGGGCCTGGGCCGGCAGCGAAGGTGCCGACCCGTATCACGACCTTACTGGCGGATGCCTTCGAAGGTGACGTAGAGCTCGAGCTCGTGCATCACCTCGGGGAAGGCGCTCATGTCGATGCCGAAGTCGCCCAGGGTCAGCATGGTGCTGCCCTCGAAGCCAGCGCGGTAGGCGCCCCAGGGGTCTTCGCCCTCGCCCATCAGGGTGACCGGCATCTCGATCTCACGGGTCTCGCCCTTGAGGGTCAGGTCGCCGGTCAGGGTGCCTTCCCCCTCGCCGGTGGGCTCGAAACCGGTGGAGACGAAGGTGGCGGTCGGGTAGTCGCCGGCGCTCAGGAAGTCGTCGGAGAGGAAGTGGCGGTCACGCTCGGCGTGGTTGGAGTTGAGGCTCGTCACGTCCACTTCCATCTGAACGCTTGCGGCCTCCAGGTTCTCGGGATCGTAGTGGAACTGTCCCTCGAAGGACTCGAAGTTGCCGAGGATATAGGAGAAGCCCAGGTGGTTGATCTTGAACTGGACGAAGGCGTGCTGGCCCTCGATGTCCACCACGTAGTCGGCGGCCTGGGCCTGGCCGACGCCCACCAGGGCAGCGGCACCGAAGGCGGCGGCGAGAGCGGTCTTCTTGAACATGGTCATTCTCCTTGCGGGTGTGACAGGGTGTCTTCTTGCGGGGGAACGCGGCTCAGCGGCGGCGCGAGCGTGCCGGATTGAGCATGCGGGTCAGGGTGTCGTGTCGGTCGATGAAATGATGCTTGAGGGCGGCGAGCAGGTGGCCGGCGGCCAGCACCATCAGCGCCACGGCGGCATACCAGTGGATCTCGCCGGCGATGCTCTCCTGGTTGGGCAGGCGGCTGATCAGCGCCGGGACCTCGAACCAGTCGAAGACGCTGATGCCGCGCCCCCGGGCGGTGGAGATCAGGTAGCCGCTGACCAGCACCACCAGCAGCAGCACGTAGAGCAGCACGTGGCCCAGGTGCGCGGCCAGCTTCTCCAGACGGCTGCCCTGCCCCGCCGGCGTGGGGTTCACGAGGCGCCAGCCAAGCCTGAGCAGGGTGGCGAAGAGCAGCAGCATGCCGATGGAGCGGTGCCACCAGGGCGCCAGGTTATACCAGGAGTCAAAGTACCCGAGCCCGGTCATCCACCAGCCCAGCGCGAAGAGGCTCACGATGACCACGGCGCTGAGCCAGTGCAGGGTAATGCTGACGATGCCCCAGCCGGAACGGGTATTGCGCCACATGGCGGTGAACTCCTCGTGATCTCGATGTGGCTAGAGCTTACCCCAGCTAACCATTCGACTCTGCTGAAAAAAGCCGAACCAACCGTTCGAAAGAACCGTTATCTGGCGAGGGCTTCGAGCAGCAGTTCCGCCGTGGGCGCGCTGGAGGCCGGGTTCTGGCCGGTGATCAGGAGACCATCGCGCAGCTGGAAAGGGGCGAAGTCGTCGGCGCTGCGCTGGTAGTCGCCGCCCTGGGCCTTCAGGGCATCCTCGAGCAGGTGGGGCACCACGGCGGTGAGCCCCACGGCCTCCTCCTCGCTGTTGGCGAAGCCGGTCACGCGCCGCCCCTTGACCAGCGGCTCACCGTCCGGCGTGCGCGCCTGCAGCAGCACCGTGGGGGCATGGCAGACTGCGCCCACCGGGCGATGGGCGGCCAGGAACGCCTCGATCAGCCGCTTGACGTCGCCATTGTCGGTGAGGTCCCAGAGCGGGCCGTGGCCGCCGGGGAAGAAGAGCGCGTCATGATCGCCGACCTGCACCTCGGCGAGGGGCCGCGTGGCGGCCAGCTGCGCCCTGGCCGCGTCATCCGCCTCGAAGCGGCGCGTCTCCTCGGTGAGCGCCTCCTCGGCCAGGGAATTGGGGTCCACCGGCGGCTGTCCGCCCCTGGGCGAGGCCAGGGTGATCTCGGCGCCGGCGTCCTTGAAGACGTAGTAGGGGGCGGCGAACTCCTCGAGCCAGAAGCCGGTGGCGTGGCCGCTATCGCCCAGGCGGTCGTGGGAGGTGAGTACCATCAGGATCTTCATGCTTGCCCTCCTTGGGCGCCAGTGTGAATGCGTGCCCTGATGAGATGGCCTCGCGCGCCGAGAGTTCAAGGGCGAAGACGACAACGCCCGCCCCGCCGGGGGCGGGACGGGCGTCGGGAGGTCCCGGAACGCGTTGCCGGGAAGCGCGCGGGCTAGACCAAGGCGTCGAGGCCCCGGGCCAGATCGGCGCGGATGTCGTCGATCGCCTCCAGGCCCACGGCGACCCGGATCAGCCCCTCCGAGATGCCGGCGGCGGCCTTCTGGGCATCGCTGAGGCGGCCATGGGTGGTGGTAGCCGGGTGGGTGATGGTGGTCTTCACATCCCCCAGGTTGCCGGTGATGGAGAGCAGCCGGGTGGCGTCGATCACCGACCAGGCCGCCTCGCGGTCGCCCTTCACCTCGGAGCCTTTGACCTCGAAGCCCAGCACAGCGCCGAAGCCCCTCTGCTGGCGGGCGGCCAGCCCATGCTGCGGGTGGCTCTCGAGGCCGCTGTAGTGGACCCGAGCCACCGCCGGATGCGCCTCGAGCCACTCGGCCAGGGCCTGGGCGTTCTCGCAGTGGGCGCGCATGCGCAGGGCCAGGGTCTCGAGCCCCTTGGTGAAGATCCAGGCGTTGAAGGGGCTCAGGCAGGGGCCGCAGGTGCGCACCACCCCGAAGACCTCCTCGAGCTCCTTGTCGCGGCCCACCACGGCGCCGCCGATCGCCCTGCCCTGGCCGTCCAGGTACTTGGTGGCGGAGTGGATCACCAGGTCCGCACCGAGATCCAGGGGGCGCTGCAGCGCCGGGGTCAGGAAGCAGTTGTCGATGGCGAGCAGCGCGCCGTGGCGGTGGGCGATCTCGGCCAGGGCCGCGATATCCACCACCTCGGAGAGCGGGTTCGAGGGCGTCTCGGCGAACAGCAGCCGGGTGGCCGGGGTCATGGCCGCCTCCCAGGCGGCGAGATCGGCGAGCTCCACGTAGCGGGTGGTGATGCCGAACTTGCCCAGGTACTTGTCGAACAGGCTCACCGTGGAGCCGAACAGCGAGCGCGACGCCACGATCTCGTCGCCGGCCTCGAGCAGCGCCAGGGCGGTGGAGAGGATGGCCGCCATGCCGGAGCTGGTGGCCACGCAGCGCTCGCCGCCCTCCAGCGCCGCCAGGCGGCGCTCGAAGGTGCGCACCGTGGGGTTGGTGAAGCGCGAGTAGATGTTCCCCGGCTCCTCCCCGGAGAACTTGGCCGCCGCCTCGGCGGCGCTGCCGTAGACGAAGCTCGAGGTGGGGAAGATCGGCTCGGCGTGCTCCTGCTCATGGGTGCGCTCGTGGCCGGCGCGGATCGCCAGGGTCGAGAGCGCCCAGTCGAGCTCGGAAGGGGTGTGGGAATCCATGGCGGCCTCAGTCGTCGATATCGTCCTGGTTATGCACGCCGACCAGGGCGTGGTCGCCGGCGCTCTGCTGCTTGGCGTCGTCGCTGCGCGAGGCCTCCAGGGCGCTCAGGTAGGCGTCGTCGATGTCGCCGGTCACGTAGTGGCCGTCGAACACCGAGCAGTCGAAGGCGTCGAGGTTCGGGTTCACCTCGCGGCAGGCGGTCTTCAGATCCTCGAGGTCCTGATAGAAGATGCGGTCGGCGCCGATCAGCTCGCCGACCTCGGCCTCGCTGCGACCGTGGGCGATCAGCTCGCTGGCCGCCGGCATGTCGATGCCGTAGACGTTGGGGTAGCGCACCGGCGGCGCGGCGGAGGCGAAGTAGACCTTGCGGGCGCCGGCGTCCCGGGCCATCTGGATGATCTGCTTGCAGGTGGTGCCGCGCACGATGGAGTCGTCCACCAGCAGCACGTTCTTGCCCTTGAACTCCACGCCGATGGCGTTGAGCTTCTGGCGCACCGACTTCTTGCGCTGGGTCTGGCCGGGCATGATGAAGGTGCGCCCGATATAGCGGTTCTTCATGAAGCCTTCGCGGTAGGTCACCCCCAGGTGCTGGGCGAGCTCCAGGGCGGAGGTGCGCGAGGTGTCGGGGATCGGGATCACCACGTCGATGTCGTGCTCGGGCCACTCGCCGCGGATGCGGTCGCCGAGCTTGCGCCCCATCTCCATGCGGGTGCCGTAGACGTAGGCGCCGTCGAGGATGGAGTCGGGCCGCGCCAGGTAGACGTGCTCGAAGATGCAGGGGGCCAGACGCGGCGCGTCGGCGCACTGCTGGGTGTGGATCTCGCCCGCCATGTCGACGAAGATCGCCTCGCCCGGGTCCAGGTCGCGATGCAGCTCGAAGCCGCCGACGTCGAGTGCCACGGACTCCGAGGCGATCATCACCTCCTGGCCTTCGCCCTCGTCCCGGGTGCCGAAGACCACCGGGCGAATGCCGTGGGGGTCGCGGAAGGCCACCAGGCCCACGCCGTTGATGATCGCCACCGCGGCGTAGCCGCCCTTGCAGCGCCGGTGCACCCGGCGCACGGCGTCGAAGATGTCCCCCGGGGAGAGGTGCAGCCCCTGCTTGCCCAGCTCATGGGCGAAGACGTTGAGCAGCACCTCGGAGTCGGAGCTGGTGTTGATATGGCGCAGGTCCGAGGAGAAGAGCTCCTGCTTGAGCTGCTCGGAGTTGGTCAGGTTGCCGTTGTGGGCCAGGGCGATGCCGTAGGGGGAGTTGACGTAGAAGGGCTGGGACTCCGCCTCGCTGGAGGAGCCGGCGGTGGGGTAGCGCACGTGGCCGATGCCGATGCTGCCCTTGAGGCGCGCCATATGACGGGTATGGAAGACATCCCGCACCAGGCCGTTACTCTTGCGCAGCAGGAAGCGGCCCTCATGCCAGGTCATCATGCCGGCGGCATCCTGTCCGCGATGCTGAAGCACCGTCAGGGCGTCATAGATGCCCTGGTTTACCGCCTGCTTGGCCAGAAGGCCCACGATACCGCACATTCCACCTTACCTCGCTTGCCTGGAACTTGCTGTGAAGGGTCGGGCCGGCCGCCAGGGCCGCCCGGAAGTCGTCGATCAGGGAGTCTCATCGGCGGGCGCCGCATCGCGCCCGGGAAGGGAGAGCTCGCGCAGGGAGTCGGCCTCGGGAAGGCGCCCTTCCCAGGCCTCGAACTGGGAGACCGCCCAGTCGCGGAGCTGCTCGAAGTGGGGGCGCAGTTCGGCCTCCTGCCAGGCCTCGAGCTGGGCCAGGGGGGTGAGGCCGATCACGATGGTGGCCAGCACCAGGATGGCCGCGCCCTTGGCGGCGCCGAAGGCGGCCCCCATCACCCGGTTGAAGAGGCCCATGCCCACCCACTCCACGGCGGCATGAACCAGCCGAATCACCAGGCCGCACAGCAGCACCACGCCGAAGATGACCAGCACGAAGGCGAGCACCAGGCGGCCGTCGGCATTGTCGATCACCCCGGCGAGCAGGTCGGCCACCGGCTGGGCGAGCACCCGGGCGGCCAGCAGGGCGATGACCCAGGCGGCCAGGCCCAGGGCCTCGCGGATCAGCCCGCGCATGAAGCCGGCTACCGCCGTGACGGTGAGCAGGCCGATGAAGATCCAGTCGAGCCAGGTCAGCGCCATCTCAGTTCCTCGCCCGCACCAGCAGGCCCTGGAGGTTGGCCCGGGACTTGAGCTCGTTCATGGCCCGCTCGCCCGCCTCCGAGGAGTCATAGGGGCCGGCGTAGACGGTGGTCAGGTTGTTGTCCCGGGGCTGGCTGTAGGCCGGGAAGCCCTGCTCGCGCAGCTGCTGGAGCAGGCGCTCGGCGTTGGCCGGCTCCCCGAAGCTGCCCACCTGGACCGCCCACTCGCCGCCGGAGGCGGCCGGCGCCGGCTGACTGCGGCTGGCGCTCTCGGCCAGGCGCTGGTCGGCGGCCCTGGCCAGTTCGGCGATGGGGTCCACCGCGGGCTCGGAGGCCGGCGCGGGCGCCGGGCTGGGCGAAGGCTCCGCGGGAGCCTCGGCACGGGCCAGCTGCTCGGCGGCCTGTTCGGCCACTTCGGCCACTTCCTCGACGGTGACCTCCTCGACCGGCGACTCCTCGAGGAGCAGCTCCTCCTCACCGGGTGCCGCCACGGGCTCGCCGAACTCGGCGAGGCTGGCCGGGGGCCGGGGCTCCGGCACCTCCTGGCGCGGCACCTCGATGGGCTGCTGGATGGTCAGCACCGGCTGGGGGCGCTCGCTGCGCGGGGCCGGCTCGCTGAACAGCAGAGGAACGAAGATCACCGCCAGGGCGATCAGGATCACCGCACCGCTGATACGCTCACGCCATCCGTACTTCATCGGGCTTCCTCACTGCCGCTGGGGTCTGCCTCAGTCTGACGCGCCGGAGCGGACAGCGCCAGCCACTCGAGCACCTCGCCGACGGTAAAGAAGGAGCCGCACACCAGCACGCGATCCTCGGGGGCGAGCCGCTCGGCCAGCCAGGCCGCCGCGGCCGTCGGCGACGCCGCCTGATGCGCCACGCTGGCGCCCTGCCCGACCAGGCGGCCGGCCAGGTCGGCGGCGCTGCGCGCCCGCTCCCCGGCCAGGGTCGCCGTGACCCAGGCATCGACCGCCGGCGCCAGCGCTTCGATCACGCCGTCGGCGTCCTTGTCGCCGAGCATGGCCAGCAGCGCCCAGGTACGCCCGGCACAGGGGCGTGCCGCCAGGCGGCCGGCCAGGTAGCTCGCCGCATGGGGGTTGTGGCCCACGTCCAGGCACCACTGGCCCAGCCACTGCATGCGACCGGGCAGCCGCACCTCGGCAAGGGCCCGGCGGCAGGCATCGGCATCGCGCTCGACGCCGGCAAGCTCGAACGCCTTCAGCGCCGTGGCGGCGTTGTCCAGAGGCAGGCCGGGATCGGGGTGAGCCGGGTCCCAGTCGAAGTCTTCGCCGATGGCATGGACCGGGGCGCCGAGTTCGGCGGCCACCTGGCGTACGCTGGCGGGCAGCTCGCGGCTGCCCAGCACCGCCGGGCGGCCGGGACGCAGGATGCCCGCCTTCTCGCGACCGATCTGCTGAAGGTCGGTGCCGAGGAAGGCGGCATGGTCCTGGGCCACGGTGGTGACGATCCCCACGTCCGGGTCGATGACGTTGACCGCATCGAGCCGCCCGCCCAGCCCCACCTCGAGGATGGCCAGGTCCGGCGCGCGTCGGGCGATGGCCCAGAGCGCGCCCAGGGTGCCTACCTCGAAATAGGTGAGACTGACGGGTTCGCCATCCAGGCGCGCGCGCTCCACGGCGGCAAAGCCCGCCATCAGGGTGGCGTCACTGGCCTCCTCACCGTCCAGGCGCAGGCGTTCGTTGTAGCGGATCAGGTGCGGCGAGGTGTAGGCCGCCGTGGAGAGCCCGTGGGCCCGGGCCAGCGCCTCCAGCAGGGCCACGGTGGACCCCTTGCCGTTGGTGCCGGCCACGGTGATCACTCGCTCGGCGATGGGGCCTTCCAGCAGCCCCATCCGCCGGGCGACCTCGGCCACGCGCTCGAGGCCGAGGTCGATGCCCACGGGATGGGCGGCCTCGAGCCGCGCCAGCCAGGCGTCCAGGGTAGTGGGCAGGGGCGCGTCGCTCATCGGATCAGCGTCGGCCCTCTTCCCGGGCGTCGTCGGCCGGGGTCTCCGGCGCCTCGCTGCCGGCGGCTTCCACCGGCTCGACGGGCTCCGCGGGGGCCTCGTCGGCCACCGCCTGCTGGGCGGCATCGACCAGGTCGGGCTCGGGTTCGGCGATGCCCGCGGCGGGCTGGTGGGTCAGCTTGCGCAGCACGCCGCCCAGGCGGTCGCGCATCTCGCTGCGGTGCACGATCATGTCCACAGCGCCATGCTCGAGCAGGAACTCGCTGCGCTGGAAGCCTTCGGGCAGCTTCTCGCGCACGGTCTGCTCGATGACCCGGGGGCCGGCGAAGCCGATCAGGGCGTTGGGCTCGGCCACGTTGAGGTCGCCCAGCATGGCCAGCGACGCGGAGACACCGCCGAAGACCGGGTCGGTGAGCACCGAGATATAGGGAATGCCGGCCTGCTTGAGCTTCTCCAGGGCGGCGGAGGTCTTGGCCATCTGCATCAGAGAGAAGAGCGCCTCCTGCATGCGCGCCCCGCCGGAGGCGGAGAAGCAGATCAGCGGAATGCCCTCCTCCAGGGCCAGGGTCGCCGCGCGCACGAACTTCTCGCCCACCACGGCGCCCATGGAGCCGCCCATGAAGGTGAATTCAAAGGCCACCACCACCACCGGCAGGCCATCGAGGCGGCCACGCATGGCGACCAGGGCGTCCTTCTCGCCGGTCTCCTTCTGGGCCGCGGCCAGGCGATCCTTGTACTTCTTGGAGTCGCGGAACTTGAGGCGGTCGACGGGCTCCACCTCGGCGGCCAGCTCCTCGCGGCCCTCCTTGTCGAGGAACCAGTCGAGGCGCTTGCGGGCGGTCAGCCGCAGGTGATGGTCGCACTTGGGGCAGACGTTGTGGTGCTTCTCGAGTTCGGGAAGGTAGAGCACCGCCTCGCACTTGGGGCACTTGCGCCACAGGCCGTCGGGCACGCTCGCCCGGCGGTCCTTGCGCTGGATACGCCCCATGGAGGGCACGATCTTGTCTAGCCAGCTCATGTCAGAAAGGGTTCCGTCATCTGGTCGGCGCCCGGGAGAGCCCGGGCGCATGAATCGAGTCGTGTGGCGAGGGCCGCGATCAGCGGGGACTCAGGGCGTCCAGGGCCTGGCGCATCTCGCCCAGCACCGCCTTGAGTTCGCCGGCGATCGCCTCGGGGCGCTCGGCATTCTCGGCGATGCGGCTGACCAGCGCCGAGCCGACGATCACGCCGTCGGCCACCTTGCCCACCTCGGCGGCGGAGGCGCCGTCGCGGATGCCGAAGCCGACGCAGAGCGGCAGGTCGGTCAGTTCGCGCAGCGGCGCCAGGTGGTCGGCGACGTCCTGGGCATTGAGGATCGCCGAGCCGGTCACGCCCTTGAGGGAAACGTAGTAGAGATACCCCTCGCCGTGGGCGCATATTGTAGCGGCCCGGGCGTGGGAAGTGGTAGGGGCAACCAGGAAGATCGAGGCCAGGTCCCGCGACTTGAGCAGCGGGCCGAGCTCCTCGGCCTCCTCCGGCGGCATATCCACGGTCAGCACGCCATCGACGCCGGCCTCGGCGGCCTGGTCGGCGAAGGCCGCGAGGCCGATGCGCTCCATGGGGTTGAGGTAGCCCATCAGCACCACCGGGGTGGTGCTGTCGGTCTGGCGGAACTCGCGCACCATCTCGAACAGGTGGGAGAGGCGCACGCCGCGCTTGAGCGCCCGCTCGCAGGCCTTCTGGATCACCGGGCCGTCGGCCATGGGGTCGGAGAAGGGCACGCCCAGCTCGATGACGTCGGCGCCGGCCTCCACCAGGGCGTGCATGAAGCCCACGGTGTGCTCGGGGCCGGGGTCACCGGCGGTGATAAAGGGGATCAGCGCGCGGCGACCCTGGGCCTTGAGCTCGGCGAAGCGTTGGTCGATACGGTTCATCATTCCCTCAGATCTCGATGCCGTCGAGCTTGGCGACGGTCAGGATGTCCTTGTCGCCGCGGCCCGAGAGGTTGACGACGATGTTCTGGTCGGGGCGCATGGTGGGCGCCAGCACCTTGGCGTAGGCCAGGGCGTGGGCGGACTCCAGGGCCGGCATGATGCCCTCCACGTGGGTCAGCTCCCGGAAGGCCTCGAGCACGTCCTTGTCGTTGGCGGCCACGTAGTTGACCCGCCCCACGTCCTTCCAGAGGGCGTGTTCGGGGCCCACCCCCGGGTAGTCCAGGCCCGCGGAGACCGAGTGGGTGTTGGCGACCTGGCCACCCTCGTCGGACATCAGGTAGGTGCGGTTGCCGTGGAGCACGCCGCGCGGCGCCCCGGAGGAGAGCGGCGCGGCGTGGCGGCCGGTCTCGACGCCGTCGCCACCGGCCTCGACGCCGTACATCACCACCTCGTCATCCTCCACGAAGGGGTAGAAGAGCCCCATGGCGTTGGAGCCGCCGCCCACGCAGGCGATCAGGGCGTCGGGCAGCCGGCCGAACTCCTCGAAGGACTGGCGGCGCGCCTCGCGGCCCACCACGGCGTTGAAGTCGCGCACCAGCATCGGATAGGGGTGCGGGCCCGCCACGGTGCCGATGATATAGAAGGTGTCGTCGACATTGGTGACCCAGTCGCGCAACGCCTCGTTCATGGCGTCCTTGAGGGTGCGGGTGCCGGACTCCACCGAGATGACGTTGGCCCCCAGCAGGCGCATGCGGTAGACGTTGAGCTTCTGGCGCTGGATGTCCTCGGCGCCCATGTAGACGTCGCACTTGAGCCCCAGGCGGGCCGCCACGGTGGCGCTGGCCACGCCGTGCTGGCCGGCGCCGGTCTCGGCGATCACCCGGGGCTTGCCGCTCTTCTTGGCCAGCAGCGCCTGGCCGATGGTGTTGTTCACCTTGTGGGCGCCGGTGTGGTTGAGATCCTCGCGCTTGAGCCAGATCTGGGCACCGCCAAGCTGCTTCGACCAACGCTCCGCATGGTAGAGCGGTGAAGGACGACCCACGTAGTGGGCCAGGTCATAGTCGAATTCCGCCTGGAAATCCGGATCATCGCGAAGACTCAGATAGGTCTTCTCCAGCTCATCCAGGGCGAAGCTCAGGGTCTCCGAGACGAACCGTCCGCCGTAGGGGCCAAAGTGGCCGCGGGCATCCGGCAGTCGGGTCAGGTCACTGAACTTGCTCACGAAAGACACCTCACAGGTCGCCAGAAGGGCTTGGGGATTGAAATCGGTGGCCGAAGCGAGGGGGCGCTCAGCCGGCACGGCGCCGGGCATCGCCCTCGCCCGCCGCGGCCATGAAGGCCGCCATGCGCTCGGCATCCTTGATGCCGGGGGCGGCTTCCACGCCGCCGGATACGTCCACCGCGAAGGGCGCCACGGTGGCGATGGCCTCGGCCACGTTATCGGCGTTAAGGCCTCCGGCGAGGATAACAGGTTTTGCCAGCCCTGCGGGGATTCGCGACCAGTCGAAGGTCTCGCCGGTACCGCCCGGCACCCCGGGGCGGTAGGCGTCGAGCAGCAGCGCCCGGGCACCGCGATAGGCCTCGGCGGCGGCGGACAGGTCGAGGTCGTCGCGCATGCGCAGCGCCTTGATCCAGGGGCGCCGGAAGCCGTCGCAGAGGGCCGGCGGCTCCTCACCGTGGAACTGCAGGAGGTCCAGATGCGTGGCGCAGCGCTCGATCAGCGCCGGGTCCTGGTCCACGAAGAGCCCCACCCGAGTGACGAAGGCGGGCACCCGCTCGGCAAGCTCGGCGAGAAGCGCCTCGTCCACGGCGCGCCTGCTGCCGGGCCAGAGCACGAAGCCCAGCGCATCGGCCCCGGCGGCGACGGCGGCATCGACGTCTTCGGGGCGGGTGAGGCCGCAGAGTTTCACGCGAGTACGCTGCATCACGACGCCTCCCCCTGCGCCGCCACCGGCCGGCCGCGGCGAAACTCGACCATGGGGCAGTCGGGCAGCGCCCGCTCACCGGTCCACTCGCCGAGGAAGGCGAGCAGGTTGGGCCCCAGGGGCTCGGCGGGCAGGCCCCAGCGCTCGTCGTAGAGGGAGTCCACGAAGTGCAGGCCGCAGGCCGGCGCGGTGACGTCGGCCCGGGTGCGGTCCTTCAGCGCCATCAGCTCGGCCAGGTAGTCGTCGCCGGCCTCGCCGCGCCCCACGGTGACCAGGGCGCCGACGATATTGCGGATCATGTGGTGCAGGAAGGCGTTGCCCTGGACATCCACCACTACCAGGGGCCCGTGGCGATGCACCTCGATGAAGTGCAGGTGGCGCCAGGGGGTCTTCGACTGGCAGCCGGCGGCGCGGAAGCTGGAGAAGTCGTGCTCCCCCACCAGCGCCTGGGCGGCGCGGTGCATGGCATCCGCGTCCAGGGGGTCACGGCACCAGGTGACGTTGGCCCGCTCCAGCACCGGGCGGCTAGGCTGGTTGAGCAGCACGTAGCGGTAGCGCCGGGCCAGGGCCTTGAAGCGGGAGTGGAACTCGTCGGGCACCTCGCGCACCCAGCGCACGGCGATATCCCGGGGCAGGTTGGCGTTGACGCCGAACACCCAGGCCTTCTGGGAGCGCGGGACCGGGGCGTCGAAGTGGATCACCTGGCGGGTGGCGTGCACCCCGGAGTCGGTGCGACCGCTGGCGTGAATGCGTATCGGGACGCTGGCCACCCTGGCCAGCGCCGCCTCCAGGGCGGCCTGCACCGAGGGGGCATGCTTGAGGTACTGCCAGCCGCAGTAGCCGCTGCCGTCATACTCGACCCCCATGGCCAGGCGTCCGGTCATGGGGGTACGGTCGTCGAGGGGTTGGAAGAGGGTCATGCGATCGTCAGGTATCCAGTCGGTTCAGCAGCGCCGCGGCCGCGTCGTGAATGGCCGGGTCGTCGCTGAGCACCAGCTCGCCGAGCAGGCTGCGCGCCCGCCCGGCCTCGCCGGCATCGACCAGACGCCGCGCCTCGGCCAGCCGCTCGGTGGCGGCACTCGAAGAAGACCCGACATTATCCGCTTCCAGCGGCGGGAAGGAAACCTCCTCGACCTCCCACTCCTGGGGCAGCGCCTCGGGCTCTTCCTCGGGCGCCTCGTCGAGGCGGGAGGGCGTGAACTCGACGCTGGGCTGCATCGGCGTCTCCTCCCGCGGGGCCGGGTCATCATCCAGGCTGGGGGGGCGGTAGTCGATGATCTCGCGGCCATCGTCGAGCCGGCGAGTGGCGATCTCGGGCAGCGGCGAGGCCTCAGGCTCGGTCGAGTGCGGCTCGGGCGCGTCCGGCTCGCTAGCGCCAGGCTCGGGGGCCGTCGGCTGGCCGGCGCCGGGCGCGGCCGCGAAGCGCTCGCCCCCGTCGGCGGGCGGCGCATCGGCGGCAGAGGGTTCATCGGCGGCGGAGGGCGCACCCTCCTGCCCGGGAGCATCATCCGCCCCTTCGCCGAACACCCGCGGCGGGCGCTCGGCGGGATGCCCGAAGCGCGCCTTCTCCCCCTGGGAGAGGGGCGTAGCACCCTGCTCTGCCGAGGAGTCCGCTGCAGGCGTGGGCAGGGGCACCCCGTGGCGCTCGAGCAGGCGCTCGACCTCCTCGCGAACCGCCGGGCTCCCCCCTTCGTGGAGGCGCCGCGCCTCCTGCTCGGCCTCTTCCCGGTTGCCCTGCTCGAGATGAACGGTCAGCAGCTTGAGCCGCAGGTCGTCGCGCTCGGGCTCCCGGGTGAGGCTGGTATCGAGCAGCTCCCGGGCCTGGTCGTAGCGGCCGTAGGCGATAAAGATATCGGCCTCGCTGATCGCTTCGGCCTGGGGCAGCGATCCCTGAATGGAGTGCGCCGGCGCGGCACCGGGGGCGGGCGATGCCTGTGGCGGCACCGGCGGCTGGGCACCGGGCACCCCGACCTGCACGGCGCCCGCCGTGGCGCCGCCGCCCTCCTCCTCGCGACGGCGTCGGCGGACCACCAGCCAGAGCGCCAGCAGCGCGGCCAGACCGGCGCCGCCCAGCATCAGGTTGCGATCCACCTCGCCCTGGTAGACGGCCCCCCACCAGGGAGTTTCCTCGGCCTCGCTGCCGGGCGTGGCGATGCCACCGGCACCGGGACCGTCCGCGCCCGCCCCGCCGGCGGCCAGGGCCGCCAGCTGCTCCTGCAGCGCCTCCAGCTGCTGGCGCATCTCGCCCAGCTCGCCCTGAAGCTCGTCGCGCTCCTCCTGCACCGCCTCCAGGGTCTGCTGACTCTCCAGCCAGCGGGCCTCGAGGCGCACCAGGCGCGCGTCGCTGCTCAGCTCCCCGTCACCGGAGGGCGCGCCCCCCAGGAGGGCATCGAGCAGGTCGGGATCGATCTCCAGCGCGGCGCCGCCCTCGACGCCGCCCTCTCCCGCCTCGCCGCCCGCCTCGCCGCCGCCCCCCCCTCGGCGGCCACCTGGGCATCGGTCAGCAGCGTCAGCCGCGGCCCCTGGGCAGCGGCGACGGGCTCATCGACGGCCGGCACTGCGGCGGCGGGCGCCGCCTCACCGGTCTCGCCAGCCGGTGCCTCGGGCAGCGCCTCGGCCACCGGGGCGGCCACCACGGGCTCCGGCGGCGGGGCCGCCGGAGCCGGCGCGCTCCCCAGCGCCACCCGGGCCGGTGCACCGCTCCCGCGGTTGGCCCAGGCCCGGTTCATCTCGGCAACGACGCGATCGGCGTCGGCGCCGGCGCGCGCGGCAATGGCCTCCCGGCTCGGCACCACCAGGGTAAAGCCGGCGCGCATGGCGTTGATGTTGCCCGACGGGAAGGCCTCGGGGTTGGCCTCCACCAGAGCCACCATCATCTGGTTCATGCTGATGCCGCTGTCCGGCCGCAGCCGCCCGGCTACCGCCCAGAGGGTATCCCCGGAGCGCACCCAGGCCGGGTCGCCGGACGAGGCCGGAGAGGCAGACGGCCGCGGCGCTGCAGCGGCGGAGGGCGTGGCACGGCTCGGTTCTGCTGCCGCGGCCAGGGCCGGGGCCGAGGCGGGGGCCGCGCGGCGCCCGCCGCTGACCAGCGCGGGCATCTGGTCATAGTCAGGGGGATCGAGCAGCAGGGTGACCTCCCGGAGCTGCTGGCCGCCCGGCCAGTCGAAGCGCAGCAGCAGGTCGAGCCAGGGCTCCCGCACCGGGCGCTCGGTGGTGAGGTCCACCACCAGGCGTCCCTGCCGCTGATCCACCGCCAGCCTGACGCTTGCCGCCAGCGGCGTTCGGGGCAGGCCCGCCGCCGCGAAGGCGCGCTCGTCCGCCACCGAGACGTTGAGCAGGCCGGCCTGGATCCCGGCGGAGTCGGTGAGCGGGATGGTGGCGCGCAGGGGCGCATTGAGGGTCGAGCGCACGTCCGCCTCTCCGAGGCCCAGGGCCAGGGCCAGCGGGCTGGCGGCGGAGAGCGAAAGCAGCATGGCGAGTGTCAGCTTGCGTTTCATGGGGTTCCCTTGCATCCGTCGGCGGAGCCGTGCGCTGGCGCCGCGCCGCCCAGTCAGGACGGGTATCATTCTTCTGATACCTATGTACCACAACCCGCGCCGGCTGCGCTCGGTTTGGCTGGCATCAGGACTGATACATCAACGGTAAGCCATTGATACTGCCCTAGCCACTTCCTGGCTCACGAAAAAACGACGGGGCGACCTCCGAAGAGAGTCGCCCCGTCGTCATGCCGCGAGCCTGGCGGCCCGGACCTTACTGCTCGCGCAGGATCTTGAGCATGCGCTTGAGCGGCTCGGCGGCCCCCCACAGCAGCTGGTCGCCGACGCTGAAGGCGGAGAGGTACTCGCCGCCCATGGCCAGCTTGCGCAGGCGGCCCACCGGCACGGTGAGGGTGCCGGTGGCGGCGGCCGGGGTCAGGTCGCGAATGGTCGCTTCCTTGTCGTTGGGCACCACCTTGACCCACTCATTGTGCTTGGCCAGACGATCCTCGATCTCGTCCAGGGGCACGTCCTTCTTGAGCTTGATGGTGAAGGCCTGGCTGTGGGAGCGCATGGCGCCGATGCGCACGCAGAGGCCGTCGATGGGAATGGGGTTGTTGTCGAGGCCGAGGATCTTGTTGGTCTCGACGCTGCCCTTCCACTCCTCGCGGCTCTGGCCGTTGTCGAGCTTGGTGTCGATCCAGGGCAGCAGGCTGCCGGCCAGGGGCGCGGTGAAGTTCTCGGTGGGGAAGTCGCCCGAGCGCATCGCGGCGGTGACCTTGCGGTCGATGTCGAGGATGGCGCTGGCCGGGTCGGCGAGCTCGTCGGCCACGCTGTCGCGCAGGGCGCCCATCTGGCTCAGCAGCTCGCGCATATGCTTGGCACCGGAGCCGGAGGCGGCCTGGTAGGTCATGGAGGTCATCCACTCCACCAGGTCGGCCTCGAAGAGGCCACCGAGGCCCATCAGCATCAGGCTGACGGTGCAGTTGCCGCCGACGAAGGTCTTGGCGCCGCGGGCCAGCTGGGCGTCGATGACATGACGGTTGACGGGATCGAGGATGATGGTGGCCTCATCCTCCATGCGCAGGGTGCTGGCGGCGTCGATCCAGTAGCCCTTCCAGCCGCTGGCGCGCAGGTCGCCATAGACCTGCTTGGTGTAGTCGCCGCCCTGGCAGGTGATGATGACGTCCAGCACCTTGAGCTCATCGATGGCGGTGGCATCCTTCAGCGGAGGCACGTCCACGCCGACATCGGGGCCGGCCTGACCGACCTGGGAGGTGGTGAAGAAGACCGGCTCGATGCCCTTGAAGTCTCCATCTTCCACCATGCGCTGCATGAGCACGGAACCGACCATGCCGCGCCAACCGACGAAACCGACTTTCAACATGTGAAGTCCTCCAGAAATCGAATGTGGGGGGCATTATACACGAGCCTCATCGCTCGGGCAGCCGGCCCCGGGACTAGCCATCTCGCCATGCCAGGGCTGACTGTTTTCATGCTTCGCACCGCAGGGATACCGTTTACATTGTACTTACATAACGGCACAGCTGAGGCCATGAACGATCATGCCAGGCATCAGACCCCTACCCGCAGGGCCTAGCCCAGCACACTTCCAGCCGACGGAAAGGCGCCGCCGCTCCCCTGCCGCTGCCCCCGACCGACTCTACTCCACCTATGGACTGACGATCGCCTCTCAGCTCGAGCTGCCTGAGCTCGCCCCCCTCGCCTCCCTCGCCTCCAGCGGACACCCCGACGTTCGGATCGAGCTGGGCGAACTGCCAGACCGGCTTGAAGAGGCCGAGGCCGGCACGCCTTGGCTTCAGTGCAGTCACAGCGGCTGCCAGTTCCTGCTTGACAGCATCGCCCGATTTCGCGTCGAACAGGGTCGGCGAATCCGCATCGAGCGCCGGCTGACTCCCGATCGAGGCGCAACGGTTGCCGAGGGAGATCTGCGCGTCTACCTGCTGGGCAGCGCCCTGGGGGCACTGCTCCACCAGCGACACTGGCTGCCTCTCCACATCAGCGCGGTCCAGACCCCTGCGGGCATCTGGGGCTTCACGGGCGACTCCGGGGCCGGCAAATCCACCCTTGCCGCCTGGCTGCATTATCGCTGCGGCTGGAAGCTGGTCAGCGATGATGTCGGGGTGATCAAGCCCGAAGAGGCCCTGCCGACTCTCTACCCCGGGCCTCCCAGACTCAAGCTGTGGAAAGACGCCCTGGAGCGTCTGAGCATCGACCGCCAGGGGCTGGTCCGGGACCTGACACGCCGGGACAAGTTCCACCTTAACCGGCACCACGGTTTCACCGATCTCACCGAGCCGCTTGGCGCTCTGGTGCTGCTGGAGCGCGCCCCTCGAGATGAAAAGGCCACCCTCGAGCGGGTCGAGGGGATCGAGGCCTTCAGGGTAGTGATGTCGGCGCTCTACCTGCCCGAGTGGGGACGGCGCTTCAATGGTCCTGCCAGGCTGATGCACTATTGCGCCGAGCTGACACGCCAGATCCAGATCTACCGCTACCGGCGACCCTGGTCTCTGGAAAAGGCCGAGGATAGCCTGACCCCGCTGATTCAACAGATCCGTGAGGAAACAGGGCATGCCAGCTCATTTCGACCGACCTGATGCCGGGCTGCGACTGCTGATACTGCTTGCCAGACTGACGCTGTCCGAGGCTCAGCGCAGGGCCGCCCTGGACCTCTGCCGGGACATACCCGCCTGGAATGACTTGGCAAACCTGGCGGAGCGTCAGTTCCTGCTGCCGCTGGTATACCGTCACTTGCACGAACTGGCCCCCCCGACGCTTTCACCGGACGATGCAGAACAGCTTCGCCAGCGAGCCCTGGGCCTCATTCAGCGCAATCTTCTTATCACCGCTGAACAACAGCGCCTGGTGGCAGAGCTGCTCGAGCCGCTGGACATCCCCTACCTCTTCTTCAAGGGGCCGGCGCTGGCGGCTCGCTACTATGATGAACCGGCCATGCGCTCCTCTCGGGATATCGACCTGCTGGTGCCGCCTCAGCGCTGTGTCGAACTGCTGGAACTCGCCTTCCAGCGAGGCTATCGAGCCCTCGACCCGGAGACCCTAACGCCCGACAGGCAGAGTCTCGCCTTTGCCGTCCGCACTCAACGCGTGGTGTCCCTGGTCTCCCCCGGCGGGGTCTGCATTGAGTTTCATCATGATATCGACCGGGGCGCCGGGATTTACCAAACTGACGAACTGCTGGAGAAGCGGGTCGCCTACCGAGCCGGTAATGCCCTCCTGTATGCCATGCCGACCTGCGAGCTGTTTGTCTACATCTGCCTGCACCACACCCGCCATTTCTGGTCACACCTCCACTGGCTGGTCGACCTGGATGCCATACAGCGCCATCCTGACTTCGACGCGGCCGCGGCCCATGCATGTGCGGAGCGCCGTGGCCTGGCATCAACGGTCAACGCCTGCATGGCGTTCTACCAGGCACTCGCGGCGCCCGAGCCCGAACATTCGCCACACCTTAGCCGGCGCAGCCGCGACATGCTCGAGGCCTGCTTGGCGACGCTGCAGGGAGGACAGGAGGCAGAGCTGGCACTGCGCCGCCGGCGCCCAACCCCGGAGTTCGGGTTTCCCTGGCAGACAACGGCGGCCTATCGGCGAGCAAGTCGAGTCCGGAGATGGGTCGGCCGCTTCCAGCCGGAGTATATCGATTACGCGCTCCTGCCCCTGCCATCCGGGTGGCAATGGCTCTACTACGCCATTCGCCCCTGCCGCGCCCTGACCAGACGCGGCCGAACCCTGTGGCCAGGTCAATGACTCTCTCCCCAAGGGGCCTGCTGGAACCGATCGGCACCCTTCGCCGTATCCTGCCGCTGCTCTGGGCAAGCAGCCGCAAATGGGCCCTGCTCACCACCTTCCTGATGGTGCTGGAAGTCGGCTTCGGGCTGGCGGCTCTCTATCTGCTCAAGCAGCTGGTCGATCTGGTCACGACCCTGCTGGGGGATGAGGCCACCGCGGCCGGGGGCATGACAGAGGTCCTGCGTTACGTGCTCCTCACCGGGGCGGCAGCCCTGGCCTTCATGGTCACGCGCGCCCTGTCGAGCCTGGCCAAGGAGGCCCAGGCCCTGCTGGTAGCCGACCATATCGACGGCAAGATCCATGAACGCGCCGTCAGTGCCGACCTGGCCTTCTACGAGAGCCCACGCTATTTCGACACCCTGGAGAGGGCCCGAGAGTCCGGCAACCAGCGCCCCGCCCAGGTGGTCGGCAATCTGATGATGCTGTCGAGGAACAGCCTCATGCTTGCAGCGGTGGTTGCCCTGCTCGCCTCGATCGACTGGCTGCTGCTGCCCGTTCTGCTGGTGGCCATCCTGCCGGGACTGCTGGTCCGCCTCCACTTCACGCGGCACCTGTACGACTGGCAGCGCCGCAGGACCCAGATGGAGCGCAAGGCCAGCTACCTCGACTGGCTGATGACCTCCAACCTGCACGCCAAGGAGCTGCGCATCTACCAGCTAGGCGATCACCTGCGAGCGCAGTATGCCGGGCTGCGCGGCCAAATTCGCCGGGAGCGCCTAAGCATCACCCAGCGCCGTACCCGCCTCGAGGTGGCCGTTGGCAGCGCTGCGGCCATCGCTTTTTTTTCCAGCCTGGCCTATCTCGCCTGGCAGACGACGGAAGGGCGCAGCAGCGTCGGTGACCTGGTGCTGTTCATGCTGATCTTCCAGCGCGCCCAGACCATGGGGCAGGAGCTGGTCCAGCAGCTTTCCAAGCTCTACGAGGACCATCTCTATATGGGCCTGCTGTTCGAGTTCCTGGATATCGCCCCCGAGATAGCTGAGCCAGCCCATCCGGTAGCGCTACCTGAGGCTATCCGCGACGGAATACGCTTCGAAAAGGTCGGCTTCCAGTACCCCGGATCACCCGAGCAGACCCTGAGCGATATCGACCTGAGCATACGCCCCGGCCAGGTGGTCGCACTGGTGGGCATCAACGGAGCGGGGAAGACGACCCTGATCAAGCTGCTGTGCAGGCTCTATGATCCCGTCCAGGGTCGCATCACCCTGGATGGCATCGATATCCGGCAATACAGCCCGGAGCAATACCGCAGCCTGTTCAGCGTCATCTTCCAGGACTATTCCCAGTACGCGGCCAGCGTGAAGGAGAATATCCACTTCGGGGACATAGCCTCTCCCGGTGAGCGGCTATCGATCATGGGCGCCGCCATCAACGCCGGTGCTGACGGCTTCATCAGCAGGCTAGCGCAGGGATACGACACCCCCCTCACCCGAATGTTTGATGAAGGGCATGAGATCAGCATCGGACAGTGGCAGAAGCTGGCGCTGGCGCGCGCCTTCCTGAGAAAGTCATCCTTTATCATCCTCGACGAGCCTACCAGCTCCCTGGACCCCGAGGCCGAGTTCGAGATGTTCGAGAACTTCCGGGAACGAATCAGCCATCGCGGCGCCCTGATGATCAGCCATCGGCTGTCGACCGTCAGGATGGCCGACTATATCTATGTCATGGATCAAGGGCGAATTGTGGAAAGCGGAACGCACCAGGAGCTGATCCAGAAGGAAGGGATCTACTACACGCTATTCAGCAAGCAGGCCTTTCATTACAAGGATGCCGAAGCCTGGCAGTGAGCGCCTTCGGCTTGAACTTCAGAGGCTGACTACCAGCTCTTCGGCCTCCAGCTGGCCGATAAAGCCTAGCACTTCCGCCTCGCAGGTATCACGATCGACCGAGAACTTCTCCATCAGTTGGTCGCAGATCGCCGAGATAGTGACCTTTTCATCCATCAGATCCCAGATGCGTTTTGCCACCGCAGGCATGCCGTAGTACATGCCCCGACTGAGGCTGAAGAGAACGAGGTCATCTCCAACCCGGGAGGAAAGGGGTAACGGAGAACGCTTCACGCAACTATTGATATCCAGCTGACTCTTCATATGATATCCCACTCATATGGTACCCGACCGATATGATATTCGGCCGATGCTTCATGCCAAGATGACTCTAGGCGCCACGAAACCCCACGGCCTCATGGGCCGATGAGAAGATGACATCCCTGTCAGGAATTCCAGCCAGCAGGTATCAGGAGCCGCCGCCACCGGGAACATTCGAACGTCCCGACATGCTCTCTGCCGGAACATTCTGACCACCCGAAAGCGTCTGTTCGACGCTCATCCGTGACAGCTCCGGCGTCACCCACTCGCCCTTTCCAGCACCTTCCTGTGTCACTTCCGTCGACTGTTTCATGTCCATCACTCCATCCTCACCCTGAAGACGCGCCCGGATGGCCAAACCGCTGGTCAAGCGAGCACACGGACAGCCAAACGCGACGTAATTGAAACATAGCGCAAGGCCATGTTAACTATCGTGTCGCCACATCTGCCGGTCAACGCCTTTCGACTAGCGCTTAAGTCATAGTAAGAAAGCATGCGAAATATGGTCATCAGCCAGCTGACATATAGCGCCGCCAGAGATGCCATGCCTGAACCGCCGAACACAGCGACATGAAATCGGGCAGGTCACGGATCGTCATGGCCGCAGCGGGCGGCTGCCTCAGGCGCGCCTGAAACGCCGCCATATCCAGCCACTCGCAGGGCAACTGAAACGCCTGACGCCTGGATGCCGATGCCAGCAGTCGCCAGCACTCCTCCCGGATGGCCATACGCTTCCTCTCATTGGCATTATCGTTCTTGCCCAGGCCCGGTGGCAGCCGCTGACCGATGGCATCGCGATAAAGCTGCCGCGCCCGCCCCTGCTCCCAGAGCAGGTCAGGGGGGAGGCCCAGGGTGAAGTCCAGCAAGCGGCGGTCAGTGAGAGGATAGCGATAGATCAGGCCATGAGTGGCTGACCAGTGGGCCCAGGTCGACATGCGGCTGCCCAGATGACCATGATGAAAGAGCAGACACTGCATGCGCCTGCTGTCGGGATAGAGCCGCCAGGCGGGCCCGCGCCGGGATTCGGCCTCAGGAAAGTGCTTGCGCCACTCCGGCCGCAGCAGCGCGGCCACCTGCCCCGCATGGCGGTAGGGTGAAAAGCGTGCAAAGAGAGTGTCGGGAAGGCAGGGCAGGACACTCTGCTCCCAGACGAAGCGTGCCATGTTGCGTGGGCGCCTGAGCCCCCCCGCAGCCTCTCGGGCAAGGGACAGCAGTCTTATCCAGCGGCCCCGGGTCAGCAGGTAGCCCGGATAGCCCCGAATACCGAAGGTGGCCGACTCATCGCCCCCCCAGCCCGACAGCATCACCCGCACGCCGCGCTCCTCGGCCACGCGCATCGCCCCCAGTTCCTCGAAGACATCGACGGTACCGTCCAGGGCAATATCTCGCTCAAGATATGCCAGAAAGTCTGCCCCCTTGGTAGCACCGTAGTGGCACTCCAGCCCCTCCTGCCGGCATATACGCTCGATGACCTCGCGCTCGTCGCGTCGTCCAGCGCCAGGCAGGGGGTAGCGGGAAGAGACCGGCGGCGACCAGCTGTAACCACTGTCGAGACGGCGGCCCTGCCCCCGGAGGAGCTGGCTGGCCAGGACCGTCACGCCGCTCGAGTCGAGCCCACCGCTGAGGTGCGCCCCCACCTCGCCTGCCACACCCAGTCGATCGCCAACCGCACGTATCAGCAGCTCACGAAAGTGGTCGACGTAGTCGGCGCGCCGAGGATAGCGAACGCTGGCGGCCTCCTCGGGCGACCAGTGGGTGTCCAGGGTCTCCCCCTGCCGGTCGACGCGCAGGACACGGCCCGGCGTCAGCGGACAGGCGTCACGAAAGAAACTGATATCATGACAGTCCCCCGGCGAGAGCAGGAAGGCAGCCACGCTTGACTCGTCGATCCCGAGCGAGAGTCCTGGCCAGGCCCGAAAGGCCCGCTGATCGGAGGCGAAGAAGAATCGCTGCCCCTGTCTCAGCACGTAGAGCGGGCGCGCGCCGACGTGGTCCCGAGCACACAGCAGGGAGCGATCGCGGGCATCCCAGAGCGCAAAGGCGAAGTCACCGACCAGCCGCCGGACACAGTCGCGGCCCCAGCGACGGTAGGCAAGCAGAATCAGCTGGCTATCCGGAAGGGTGGTTCGACAGGGGCGCTCGACCCCCAGCTGGTCGCATAGTGTCTCGCGATTGTCGAGGATCGCATCGGCGACAAGAACGAGCCCATCCGCGTCGATCGGCTGGCTCTCAAAAGCCGCGGCAGCCGTGACGTCCAGCCGCTGGTGACCAAAGGCACCGCCCTCGAACAGCCTCGAGGAGCGCCCATGGCGGCCATAGTGATCCAGCGCCGAGAGCGCTGACTGGAATGCCTGCGGGTCGACAGGAGCACCGTCGAAGTGCACACAGCCTAGAATCGCACTCACCGTGACTCACCTCTCGCCCGGGACGGCAAGTGGACAAAACATGAAATCGGTGAATACGCCTCACCCGTCTCGCCGCCCAGCACCACATCCGGCCCGTGGCAAACCCAGGCGTGTGCCTTGAGCTTCAGGCTCTGGTCGGGCGCCCTCTCGGCCAGCGTGCCCAGCATCAGGCAGCTGCCAATATGCCGACGACGCAGCATCCAGTGGGCGGCCATGGCGAGCATCAGGCAGGTGAGGCGCCCCCCCACGCGAGCGTTGATGGACCGGAGGCATTGACAGATGGGCACGACGCGAGGGTCATCACCGCCCTCCGCCACAGGCTCCGGGGCGGCCGGTCGCTGCTCGCCCAGCCAGGGTGACCAGACGCGGAAAGGGACCGCCCTGACCAGCCCCCAGGAGAGGAGCAGCCAGGAAGCGGCTTCCAGATACAGCCGCTTCCTGGCCCAGGGTAACGAAGTGAAGCGCCGGAGGGTCTGCATGGTGCACCCGCTGTCTCCGAGGGATCCTCAGACCACAGCATGGCCCACGCCGGCACCTCTGGCTAGAGCGACTCGAAGGCCGCCAGCACGGCGTCGCCCATCTCTGCGGTGGAGACGGTGCGGGTACCCTCGGAGGCAATATCGGCGGTTCTCAGGCCGTCGTCCAGCACCTTGCCAACGGCGTCCTCGATGCGCTTGGCGAGTGCGGGCTCGTCCAGGGAGTAGCGCAGCATCATGGCCACCGAGAGGATGGTGGCGAGCGGGTTGGCGATGCCCTGGCCGGCGATGTCCGGGGCGCTGCCGTGGCAGGGCTCGTACATGCCCTGGCCGCTCTCGTTGAGCGACGCCGACGGCAGCATGCCGATGGAGCCGGTGAGCATGGCGGCGGCATCCGACAGAATGTCGCCGAACATGTTGCCGGTGACCATGACGTCGAACTGCTTGGGCGCGCGCACCAGCTGCATGGCGGCGTTGTCGACGTACATGTGGGAGAGCTCGACGTCCGGGTACTCCGGCGCCAGCCGCTCCATCACCTCGCGCCACAGGATGGTGACCTCGAGCACGTTGGCCTTGTCCACGGAGCAGAGCTTCTTGCCACGCTTGCTTGCCATCTCGAAGGCGACCCGGCCGATGCGCTCGATCTCGCTCTCGGAGTAGACATAGGTGTTGAAGCCGACGCGCTGGCCGTCGCGCTCCTCGATGCCCCGGGGCTGGCCGAAGTAGATGCCGCCGGTGAGCTCGCGCACGATCATGATGTCGAGGCCGGCCACCAGCTCGGGCTTGAGGCTGGAGGCATCGGCGAGCTGCGGGTAGGTGATAGCCGGGCGCAGGTTGCCGAAGAGCCCCAGGTTCTTGCGCAGGCCGAGCAGCCCCTTCTCCGGGCGCTTGCCGAGATCCTCGAGCGTGTCCCACTTGGGGCCGCCCACGGCGCCGAGCAGGATGGCGCGGGCGGCCTTGGCCTTCTCGAGCGTCTCGGCGGGCAGCGGCTCGCCGTGCACATCGTAGGCGGAGCCGCCGACCAGCCCCTCTTCCACTTCCACATCCAGGCCGCGGGCCTGGCAGGCGGCCAGGATGCGGCTCGCCTGGGCGGTGATCTCGGGGCCGATGCCGTCACCCGGCAGTACCAGAATCTTCTGAGTCATTGCGTCTTCCTTGTTAAGGCCCTTATTCAGGCAGAGTCGCGGAACAGCCAGGGGCGCGCGGCCCGGTGCTTGGCCTCGAAGGCGCGGATCGCCTCCTCGTCCTTAAGGGTGATGCCGATATCGTCGAGGCCCTCGAGCAGGCAGTGCTTGCGGAAGGGGTCCACCTCGAACTCGATGACTTCGCCGGCGGGCGTGGTGAGGCGCTGGTTCTCCAGGTCAAGGTCCAGGGCGTAGCCTTCGCTGGCCTCCACCTCCTTGAACAGGCGGTCCACGGTCTCCTCGGGGAGGGTGATCAGCAGGATGCCGTTCTTGAAGGCGTTGTTGTAGAAGATATCGGCGAAGCTCGGGGCGATCACCGCCCGGAAGCCGAAGTCCTCCAGCGCCCAGGGGGCGTGCTCACGGGAGCTGCCGCAGCCGAAGTTGCGGCGGGCGAGCAGCACGCTGGCGCCCTGGTAGCGAGGCTGGTTGAGCACGAAATCGGGGTTGAGCGGCCGGTTGGAGCAGTCCTGGCCAGGATAGCCCTCGTCGAGGTAGCGCAGCTCGTCGAAGAGGTTGACGCCGAAGCCGGTGCGCTTGATCGACTTCAGGAACTGCTTGGGAATGATCAGGTCGGTGTCGACATTGGCCCGGTCGAGGGGCGCGACGAGACCTTCGGTGCGTTCGAACTTCTTCATGGCTCAGGCCTCCTCAAGGGTGCGGACGTCAACGAAATGGCCGGCGATGGCGGCGGCGGCGGCCATGGCCGGGCTGACCAGGTGGGTACGCCCGCCGTAGCCCTGACGCCCCTCGAAGTTGCGGTTGGAGGTGGAGGCGCAGTGCTCGCCGGCGCCGAGCTTGTCGGCATTCATGGCCAGGCACATGGAGCAGCCGGGCTCGCGCCACTCGAAGCCCGCCTCGATGAAGATGCGGTCGAGCCCCTCCTCTTCCGCCTGGCGCTTCACGAGGCCGGAGCCCGGGACCACCATGGCGAGCTTGATGGTGTCGGCGACCTTCTTGCCGCGGGCCACCTTGGCCGCTTCGCGAAGATCCTCGATGCGCGAGTTGGTACAGGAGCCGATAAAGACCTTGTCGAGGCGGATATCGGTGATCTTCTGCTTGGGGGACAGGCCCATGTACTCAAGCGCCCGGGTGTAGCCGTTGCGCAGGGTCTCATCGGCCTGCTCGGCGGGGTCGGGGACCTCGCCGCCGATGCCGGTGACCATCTCGGGGCTGGTGCCCCAGCTGACCTGGGGCTCGATCTCGGCGGCGTCGAGCACCACCACCTGGTCGAACTCGGCGTCGGCATCGGAGACCAGGCCGCGCCAGTCGGCCACGGCCGCCTGCCACTGCTCACCGGTGGGGGCGTAGGGGCGGTTGGCGACGTAGTCGATGGTGGTGTCATCCACGGCGATCAGGCCGACGCGCGCACCGGCCTCGATGGCCATGTTGCAGACCGTCATGCGGCCCTCCATGGAGAGGCTCTGGATGGCGCTGCCGGCGAACTCGATGGCGTAGCCGGTGCCGCCGGCGGTGCCGATCCTGCCGATGATGGCCAGCACCACGTCCTTGGCGGTGACGCCCACGCCGAGATCACCCTCGACGCGCACCTGCATGTTCTTCATCTTCTGGGTCAGCAGGCACTGGGTGGCCAGCACGTGCTCCACCTCGGAGGTGCCGATGCCGTGGGCCAGCGCCCCGAAGGCGCCGTGGGTGGCGGTGTGGGAGTCGCCGCAGACCACGGTCATGCCCGGCAGGGTGGCGCCCTGCTCGGGGCCCACCACGTGGACGATGCCCTGGCGCGGGTCGTTGATGCCGAATTCGGTGATGCCGAACTCGTCGCAGTTGTCATCCAGGGTCTGGACCTGGATCAGGGAGACCGGATCCTTGATGCCCTTGTTGCCCTGGGCGCGCTCCTCCAGGGTGGTGGGCACGTTGTGGTCGGTGGTCGCCAGGTTGGCGTCCAGGCGCCACGGCTTGCGGCCCGCCAGGCGCAGGCCCTCGAAGGCCTGGGGCGAGGTGACCTCGTGGAGCATGTGGCGGTCGATGTAGATCAGCGCGGTGCCGTCGTCGCGCTCCTTGACGAGGTGCTGCGACCACAGCTTGTCGTAGAGTGTCTGGCCTGCCATATCGTTTCTCCCGGGCGATTGCGCCCTGTGCTCTATCTGATCGGTCGTGGAGGTCCCGTGAGGCACCTCCAGAGGCGGCTTTTCCCGGCGCCGCGCTCACCTGTAATGAAGATCAGCCTTGGCTGCTCGATGCTTGACGTCAGTTTCCCGCCCCTCGCCCATAAAATCAATTCATGTTATTTATGGATTGCATTCCTTATGGGAATAGGACAATGGAGGCACCATGGATACCCAGAGCCTGCAGGCCTTCCTGGCGGTGGCCGAGAGCGGCAGCTTCTCCCGGGCGGCGGAGCAGCTGCACCTGACCCAGCCCGCGGTCAGCAAGCGCATCGCCGCCCTCGAAGCCCAGATCGGCGCGCGGCTCTTCGACCGCATCGGCCGCGCCATTGGCCTGACCGAGGCGGGCCGGGTGCTGCTGCCCCGGGCCCGGCAGATACTGGTGATGGTGGACGACAGCCGCCGCGCCCTGGGCAACCTGAGCCATGACGTGGCCGGCAGCCTGACGCTGGCCACCAGCCACCATATCGGCCTGCACCGCCTGCCGCCCCTGCTCAAGGCCTATACCCGGGCCCACCCCGGGGTGCGCCTGGATCTGCACTTCCTCGACTCCGAGGAGGCCTATCAGGGGGTGCTGGACGGGGAGCTGGAGATCGCCGTGGTGACCCTGGCGCCCCATCCGGATCCGCAGCTCGAGGTGGTGCCGATCTGGGTCGACCGGCTCTGCTTCGTCTGCGCCCCCGACCATCCCCTGGCCGCGCTGCCGCGCCCCTCCCTGCAGGCGCTGTGCGCCCACGACGCCGTGCTGCCCGGCCCCCACACCTTCACCCGGGGGCTGATCGAGGCGCGCTTTGCCGCGGCCGGCCTGCGCCTGCCGGTGGCGCTCTCCACCAACTACCTGGAGACCCTCAAGATGATGACCGCCATCGGCCTGGGCTGGAGCCTGCTGCCCGAGCGCCTGGTGGCCGGCGAGCTCCACGAGCTGACCATCGACCATCCGCCCATCCACCGCCCCCTGGGCTATCTCGTGCACCGCAGCCGCACCCTCTCCAACGCCGCCCGGGCCATGCTCGCGGCCCTGGAGGCGGCCCGGGAGCCGGCGGCGAAGACAGCCGCCGGGTGAGTCGTTAGACTGCTCACATTTGAGCCTGGAGCCTGCACCTTGCCCCCTGCCCCATCGCCCTCCCTTCGCCACGCCCTGGCCGGCGGCCTGATCCTGACCGGACTCGCCCTGCAGGTGATGCGCCTGGCCGGGCTGCCGGTGGCGCTGGGGGCGGTCAGCCTCTCCCTCTGGCTGGGGGTGGTGCTGCTGTGGCGAGACCTGGGGCGGCGCAACCGCCTCCAGGCCGGCGCCCTGGCCGGCACCGGCCTGGTTCTGCTGCTGGCCGCCGCCCTGGTGTTCGACGCCGAGATCGCCTGGCTCGGCATCCTGGACGGCAACAGCTATGTGGTGGCCATGCTGGTGGGAGTGAGCTTCATCGGCCTGATCGGCAGCCGGCGAGGCCACGCGCCGCTGCCGGGCAGCGCCGTCACCGGGCGGCGCGGCACCGCCGGCACCTGGCTCGGGGTGCACCTGCTCGGCGCCGTGCTCAACCTCTCCACGGTGTTCATGGTGGGCGACCGGCTGCGCCGCCACGGCGAGCTCTCGCTACCCCAGCTGCTGGCCTTGAATCGCGGCCTCTCCAGCGCCGCCCTCTGGTCGCCCTTCTTCGCCTCCATGGGCGTGGTGATGACCCTGGCCCCGGAGATGCGCTTCGCCAGCGTGCTCGCCGTGGGGCTGCCCCTGGGGCTAGCGGCGGGGGCGCTGTCGCTGGCCGACCTGTCGCGGCGTTTTGCACTCGCCGAGGTGCCCGGCTACTCGCTCTCGCCGGGGAGCCTCATGATGCCGGTGGCCATGGCCGTCCTGGTGCTGCTCTTTCACTATCGACTGACGCCCTCGCTCTCCATCGTGAGCATCATCACCTTCCTGCTGCCGGCGGTGGCCCTGGCCAGCAACCTGCCCCGGGGGCCGCGCTGGACCCTGCGTCGGGTGCGCGGCCACGCCCTGGAGCGGCTGCCGGCCATGCGCGGCGAGATCTCGCTATTCCTTTGTGCGGGGCTGCTTACCCAGGGGCTCTCGGCCTTTATCGCCGCGGTCACCGGCAGCCAGTGGACCCTCTTCGAGCACTTCGGCGCTCCCCAGGCGGCGCTGAGCTTCCTGGCCATCGTGGCCAGCGCCGTGGCGGGGCTGCACCCCATCATCGGCGTTTCGGTGCTCGCCTCCATGCTGGAGCTGCCCGGCAGCCGCCAGACGCTGTTCGCCTTCGTGGCACTGGCCGCCTGGGCGGTGGGCACCAGCGTCGGGCCGCTCTCCGGCATCAACCTCTCGCTGCAGGGGCGCTACGGCATCAGCGGCGGCGTGATGATGCGCCACAACCTGGGCTACGCCGCCGCCCTCTCGGCCCTGGTGGTAGGGGCCATCATCCTGCTCGACGCCTGGCTTTGACGGCCAGAGGCGCCCTACTGCGATACCCGCCGGAAGTAGCGGTGGCCGCACTGGTGGCAGGGCTCGATGCGGGTGAGTTCGGGGAGGTCCACCTCGGCATCGCAGTGCACGCAGGCCATGCGGCCGGGCACCGCCATCTCGCCCTCGCAGTAGTCCGCCTGGGCCGCCTCCAGGTCCTCCTCGAAGCGTTCGCGCTCTACCACGCTGCGGTCGGCGATGGAGAGCAGCGACTCGCTCACCTTGCGCGACAGCGCCGAGAGGTCGATGCCGAGCCAGGTCGCCACGCTCTCGCCGCCGGCGCTGAGGTAGCGGCGCATGTTCTTGAGGTCGCGCTCGACCCAGGCGCGCAGCAGCGAGAGCTCATCCTTGGTGAACTCCTCGAGCTCCGCCTCGAACTCCACGGCCTCGTCGAGCTCCTTCTGCAGGTTCTCCCAGGTGAGCTCGTGGGCCCCCTCCCGCAGGCGCTCGAGCATCCGCTCGTAGCCTTCGCGCAGGCGGTGCTCCTGATGGGGCTGGTGGGAATCGCTCATGATCTGCTCCTGTTCCTGAGGGGTGCCGGCAGGACCGGGCATAGCCGGGCCGGGCCGTGCTGGGGTATCCTTGCCTACCATTTAGACGACTTCCTGCCGGTAGTTCAACGTCTTGACGCACAAAGCGCCCCAGACCCCGACGCCGGACAAGCCCCGTTGACCCGCAAGGTACCCGTAGACAGCGATGGACGCACAGTACAAGCCCCAAGAGATCGAACGCGACGCCCAGCAGTTCTGGGAGAAGAACCAGTGCTTCAAGGCAGTGGAGGACGCCACTCGCGAGAAGTTCTACTGCCTGTCGATGTTCCCCTATCCCAGCGGCAAGCTGCACATGGGGCACGTGCGCAACTACACCATCGGCGACGTGGTCTCCCGCTACCAGCGCATGCAGGGCCGGAACGTGCTGCAGCCCATGGGCTGGGACGCCTTCGGCATGCCGGCGGAGAATGCCGCCATCCAGAACCGGGTACCGCCGGGCGAGTGGACCTACGCCAACATCGACTACATGCGCAACCAGCTCCAGGCGCTGGGCTTCGCCTACGACTGGAGCCGCGAGTTCGCCACCTGCGACGTGGACTACTACCGCTGGGAGCAGTGGTTCTTCACCAGGCTGGTGGAGAAGGGGCTGGTCTACAAGAAGATGTCCACGGTGAACTGGGACCCGGTGGATCAGACGGTGCTCGCCAACGAGCAGGTGATCGACGGCCGCGGCTGGCGCTCCGGGGCCCTGGTGGAGCGCAAGGAGATTCCGCTCTGGTTCCTCAAGATCACCGACTACGCCGAGGAGCTGCTGGCCGACCTGGACACCATCGAGTGGCCGGAGCAGGTCAAGACCATGCAGCGCAACTGGATCGGCAAGTCCCGCGGCATCGAGCTTTCGTTTGACATCCAGGACGCCGACGGCATCCAGGCCGAGCCGCTCGCGGTCTACACCACCCGCCCCGACACCCTGTTCGGCGTGACCTATGTGGCGGTGGCCGCGGGCCACCCCCTGGCCAAGGCCGCCGCCGAGAGTAACGCCGACCTGGCCGCCTTCTGCGAGGAGTGTGCCAAGGGGGGCACCTCCGAAGCGGAGCTCGCCACCCGCGAGAAGAAGGGCATGCCTACCGGCCATGTGGCGGTGCATCCGCTGACCGGTCGCGAGGTGCCGGTCTATGTGGCCAACTTCGTGCTGATGGAGTTCGGCACCGGCGCAGTGATGGCGGTACCGGCCCACGACCAGCGCGACTGGGAGTTCGCCACCAAGTACGGCCTGCCCATCGAGGCGGTGATCGCCGACGCCGACGGCAAGGCCCCGGACCTCTCCCAAGGGGCCCATGACGACTACGGCACCCTGATTCACTCCGGGGAGTTCGACGGCCTGGACTTCGAGGCGGCCTTCGATGCCATCGCCGCCAAGCTCGCCGAGCTCGGCCGCGGCGAGGTCAAGACCAACTTCCGCCTGCGCGACTGGGGCGTGGCCCGCCAGCGCTACTGGGGCGCGCCGATCCCGGTCAAATACGGCCCCGAGGGCCAGACCGTGCCGCTCACCGACGAGGAGCTCCCGGTCGCCCTGCCCATGGAGGTCACCGTGGACGCCACCGGCTCGCCGCTCAAGCGCATGCCGGAGTTCTCGGACCTGGGCGACGGCTGGGTGCGCGAGACCGACACCTTCGACACCTTCATGGAGTCCTCCTGGTACTTCGCGCGCTTCTGCTCTGCCGACAACATGGAGGCGATGCTCGACGCGCGCGCCGACTACTGGCTGCCGGTGGATCTCTACATCGGCGGCATCGAGCACGCCATCCTGCACCTGCTCTATGCGCGCTTCTTCACCAAGCTGATGCGCGACCTGGGCCTGGTCAACGTCGACGAGCCCTTCCAGCGCCTGCTCACCCAGGGCATGGTGATCGCCGAGACCTTCTACCGGGAGCTGCCCAGCGGCGGCAAGGAGTGGTTCAACCCCGCCGACGTGGAGGTCCAGCGCGATGAGAAGGGGCGCCCGATCAGCGCCGTGCTGATCGAGGACGGCGAGCCGGTGGTGATGGGCGGCATCGAGAAGATGTCCAAGTCCAAGAACAACGGCGTCGACCCCCAGTCGATGATCGACCGCTTCGGCGCCGACACCGTGCGCCTCTTCATGATGTTTGCCGCCCCGCCGGAGCAGTCCCTGGAGTGGTCCGACGCCGGCGTGGAGGGGGCCAGCCGCTTCCTCAAGCGCCTCTGGCGCCTGGTCAGCGAGCACCTGGCCTCCGGCACCCCCGGCGAGCTGGACCGCGACGCCCTCACCGAGGCCCAGCGCGAGCTGCGCCGCAAGACCCACGAGACCATCAAGAAGGCGGGCGACGACATCGGCCGGCGCACCACCTTCAACACCGCCATCGCCGCGGTGATGGAGCTGACCAACGCCCTGGGCCGCTTCGACGACGCCTCGCCCCAGGGGCTGGCGGTGGCCCGGGAGGCGGTGGAGGCCTGCGTGCTGCTGCTCGCTCCCATCACGCCCCACGCCTGCCACGCCCTCTGGGCGGCACTGGGCCACGCCGAGCCGGTGATCGATGCCCGCTGGCCCGCCGTCGACGAGGCGGCGCTGACCCGGGACACCATCGAGCTGGTGGTCCAGGTCAACGGCAAGCTGCGCGCCCGCCTCGAGGTGGCCGCCGACGCCGACAAGGGGACCATCGAGGCCCAGGCCCTCGCGGCGGAGAACGTCCAGCGCCACACCGAAGGCAAGACGATCCGCAAGGTGATCGTGGTGCCCGGCAAGCTTGTCAATATCGTGGTCTCCTGAGGAGGGCCAAGGGCATGCAGCGACGCACCTTTCTCACCCTGGGCCTGGCCGGCACCGCCGGCCTGGCACTCGCCGGCTGCGGCTTTCGCCTGCGCGGCTTCGACGACCCGTCCCCGGTGCTCGACGAGCTGTCCCTGGCCGGCCCGGACGGCGAACTCTCCCGCCTCTCCCGGGAGCGCCTGGAGGCCGCCGGCACCCGGGTGCGGGATGGGGCCGCCCTGCGCCTTAACCTGGGCGAGGCGGAGATCCGCCGCCGCGGCCTCAGCGTGCTCGACTCGGGTCCCCGGGACGAGGAGATGACCCTCGTCGCCCCCTTCTCGGTCCAGCGCGCCAGGGATGGCGCCTACCTGCTCGACCAGCAGCGCCTGGAGGTCTCCACCCGCTATACGGTGAGCGACGCCGACCTGCTGAACCAGGAGGAGCTGCGCGAAGAGGCCCGCCGGGAGCTTCTCGACGCCGCCGTCCGCCAGCTCCTCGACCGCCTGCGCGCCCTGTGAAGGTGCTCTCTTGAAAGTCTTCCCCGACAAGCTGGCCGATGCGCTGGCCAAGAAGCTGCCACCGGTGGTGATCGTCGCCGGCGAGGAGCCGCTGCAGCACATGGAGGCCTGCGACGCCGTGCGCGCCGCGGCCCGCGCTCGGGGCATCGAGGAGCGGGAGATTCTCCACGTGGAGGGCAACTTCGCCTGGGGGCGCCTCCACGAGGCCTCCGCCAGCCTCTCGCTGTTCGCCAGCGCCAAACTGATCGAGCTGCGCCTGGCCGGCAGCAGCCTCGGTCAGGAGGGCGCCAAGGCGCTGAAGGCCTATGCCGAGGAGCTGAAGGGCAGCGACAACGTGCTGCTGCTCGCCATGGGCAAGCTCGACTTCCGCCAGCAGAAGAGCGCCTGGTTCCAGGCGCTGGACAAGGCCGGCCTCTTCGTCCCGGTATGGCCGGTGGACCTCTCGCGGCTGGGCTTCTGGCTGCGGGACCGTGCGGGAAGGTACGGCCTCAACCTCGACCTGGACGCCGCCCGCCTGCTCGGCGAGCGCACCGAAGGCAATCTGCTGGCCGCCGACCAGGAGCTGCAGAAGCTCGCCCTGCTGCTGCCCCCGGGGGCCAGGGTCGCCCCACGTGACGTGGCCGGCGGCGTGGCCGAGAGCGCCCGTTTCGACGTCTTTACCCTGGTGGACGCCTGCCTCAAGGGAGAGCGCATCCGCGTGACCCGCATCATGGCAGGGCTGCGGGGCGAGGGGGTGGAGCCCCCCATCGTGCTCTGGGCGCTGACCCGGGAGCTGCGCACCCTGCTCTCCCTGCACCAGCACCTGGACCAGGGCCAGAGCTTCGAGCACGCCTGCAAGGCCCAGAAGCCCGCTATCTTCGAGAAGCGCCGCCCCGCCTACCAGCAGGCCATCTCTCGTCTGCCGGTGAAGCGCCTGCACAAGCTGCTGCTCTTCGCCCAGCGCCTCGACCTCGCCATCAAGGGAGCCGGCGCCCTGCCCCCCTGGGACGGCCTGCACGACCTGGCGCTGACACTCGCCGGCGGCCGCGGCCTGCTCGCCGAGATGCCCGCCTCCTACCGCTAGCCCGCCGCATCCGACCTAGCGTTTATCTTGCGTGTTTCATCGTCTGACGACACCTGCCAACATGCCAGGCACAACACCGCCCGGATGACACGCCTATGTCGATGTGCCGCCCCCATGCTCCCACCCCCCTGCTGGCAGCCATGCTCTTCGGATTACTGCTCCTGACCACAGGGCCAATGGCCCAGGCCAGCACCCCAAGCCCCAGCGAACTCGCCCCATCTCAGGACACCACGACGGTGCTCACCCTGCATGATGGCGCACAGCGGCAGAATGTCAGCCGCGCCGATATCGAGACGCTGCCGCTCTATGAGGTCACCCTGAACCACTTCGAGGGCATCAAGGGACGCTTTACCGGCGTCTGGCTCGATGATTTTCTCGCCGAGTACGGGCTCGATGAACCGACGCCGCTTCGCTTCATCGCCCATGACGACTACACCACCTTCCTTTCCCGGGAGGACCGCCGCGAGAAGCGCTTCCTGTTGGCAACGCGACTCGATGGCGAACCACTCACCCTGAGCGAGTTCGGCCCCACTCTGCTGATCGTGCCGGAGGACGCCGCTGCGGTTGAGGCCGGCACCGCCAGCATGACCCACTGGGTCTGGTCGATCCGCGACATCATTGCACCATGAAGCCGCGGCAGCATGTCGTCCTGGGCTGGCAGCTGGCCCTTTGCTTTACCCTTCTCGTCGGCCTCTGTGCACTGGCCATCGGCCTCTATGTGGCCAATGCACGCCAGCACGTAGGCGCCAATTACACCGCACTGGTGGCCGACGTCGTCCGTGCCCAGCAACATTCGAGCCTGCTGCGCAGCGAACTGCTGGCGGTGAGCGCGCCCACATGGAACCCTGACGCGGAGCGCTTCGAGAACATGCTATGGCGCACCCGGCAGCACCTCCAAGGGGTCACCCATGGCCTCACCCACAGTCAGCTCGACCCACAGTACTACCGCACCCCGCTCGCACGGCTGCAGGAGGTCCATAACAGCCTGCCCGAGCTCGAGGCCCGCATCGACGAAGCCATGGTGAACCGCAGCCACGAAGCGATGCTGGAGCTGGGACTCGCGCTTGAGAATGACCTGGCCTGGGCCTACAGCGAACTCAACGAATATATTCACCAGGCGGCGGCCGAGCAGCGCATTCTCATGGAGCGCCTGACCCTGGCCATCGGCATCCTGGTACTGCTGGTACTGCTGGTAGTGGGCGGGCTGATGCTGGCACTGCTGCGCCTCAACCGCCAACGCTCGCGGCTCGCCGAGCTCAGCCGTGTCGATACTCTGACCGGACTGCATAACCGCCGCCACCTGCTCGAGGAAGCGGACAAGCTATATCGCATCAGCTTGCGGGATACACGCCCCTTGAGCCTGGTACTGATCGACCTGGACCACTTCAAGCGTATCAACGACAGCTATGGTCACCCCGTCGGCGACCGCCTCCTGCAGGCACTCTCTCAGGCCCTGCGCGAGGAAACCCGCGAGGTAGATGTGGTCGCCCGACTGGGTGGCGAAGAGTTCTGCATCCTGATGCCAGACACCCCCGCTCCTGGGGCCATGGAAGCTGCCGAACGGGTAAGAGCGCGGGTCCAGACGCTGCCGCTGGAGCAGCCAAGGGTCACCGAGCCGGTTACTGTCAGCCTGGGGCTCGCCACGGGAGCCGCACATGAGGCGGCCTTCGATCGCCTCTACTCCAGGGCCGACAGGGCGCTTTACGCGGCCAAGGCCAAAGGGCGCAACCGCACCGAAATAGGCTGAGGTCTCTGCCGAATCACGTCCCATCGCAACCAAGGGTATGAAAATTCACACCATTTCGTCCTATACTGTGCCGGTATCATCGTGACGCACACCCGTTCGCCAGGAAGCGACGCGTGGATCATCAAGGAGCCGGAAGCCCATTCGAAGAAGAAGGAACACCGACATGATGAAGAAATTCTGCCGCTACCTGAGCCCGCTGCTGATCGCCGCCCTGATGCTGGGCAGCCTCCCCGTGGTCGCCGCCCCGGCCCCCGCCGGCAGCGACCTGATCACCACCCAGGCGGCCCTGAACGCCGAGCGCGGCCAGGCCGATCGCGAGCGGATCCAGGAGATCCTGACCCGCACCGACGTCCAGGAGCAGCTGGTCGCCCAGGGCGTTGACCCCGCCGAGGTCGAGGCCCGGGTCGCGGCGCTCTCCGACGCCGAGGCCGCCCAGATGGCCGAGCAGCTGGAGCAGCTGCCCGCCGGCGCCAGCGCCGTGGGCGCCCTCTTTGCAGTCTTCGTGATCCTGCTGGTCACCGATATCCTCGGCCTGACCAACGTCTTCCCCTTCACCCGCTGAGGGGAGTGCCATGATCGACTGCCCTGTCCGGCAGCCGGCGGCAGCACCAGCCAGGAACGCCCGCCCCGCGGGCGTTCTTGCGTTGATGCTGATGCTCCTGCTGGTCGCCGGCTGTGCTACCACGCCGCGCCTCTCCGAGTCCACCGAGCAGTCCCTGCCCCGCCAGCTGCTGCTCGATGAGGTCCCCTTCCACGCCCAGCGCGACTACCAGTGCGGCCCGGCATCGCTTGCCATGGTGCTCAATGACGGCGGCATCGATGTGGATGTCGACACCCTGATACCCCAGGTCTTCCTGCCCGGCCGGGACGGCAGCGTGCAGCCGGAGATGCTGGCCGCGGTGCGCCGCCACGGACGAATTCCCTTCCTGATCGACGGCCACCTGGATGCCCTGCTGCTGGAGCTCGCCGCCGGGCATCCGACAGTGGTGATGCAGAACCTGGCGCTGCCCGCCTGGCCCATGTGGCACTATGCGGTGGCCATCGGCTTCGATCTCGACCGTGACGAGCTCATTCTCCACAGCGGGGAGGAGCCGCGCCGCATCGAGTCCTTCCGCCGCTTCGACGCCACCTGGGCGCGCAGCGAGCGCTGGGCCTTCGTGGCCCTGCCCCCCGGCGAGCTGCCGGTCGGCGCGCGCCCCCACCGCGCCATGGAAGCGATCAGCGACTTCGAACGCGCCCAGGGAGTGGTGGCCGCCCTGCCCGCCTGGGAGGCGCTGGCCGAGCGTTTCCCCGCCCAGGGCATGGTTCAGTTCGGTCTGGGCAACGCCCGCCATGCCGGCGGTGATGCCCGGGGCGCCATCGCGGCCTTCGAGCGGGCCCTGGACGCCGACCCCCGGCTCGCCGTGGCCTGGCTCAACCTGGGCCTGGCCAGGCGCGGCCAGGACGATACCGCCGGCGCCCGGGAGGCCCTGGAGCGCGCCGCCGCCCTGCCCGGCCACTGGCAACCCCATGCCCGTCGGGCCCTGGAGGACATCGAGGAGGCGTCCCCATGAGCTACGCTATCGTGATCAAGCGCATCTATCAGGCGGCCGAGGAGGAGGACGGTGCCAGGGTGCTCGTCGACCGCCTCTGGCCGAGGGGCAAGCCTCGGGAGAACCTGGCGCTGACCGAGTGGTACCGGGATGCCTCCCCGAGCCCCACCCTGCGCCGCCAGTACCACCAGGGCGAGATCAGCGCCTTCGTCTTTGCCGTGCGCTATCGCGGCGAGCTGCGCGATGCACCGGAGCGGCTGGTGCCGCTGATGCGCCACGCCCGCCGCGGCCGGCTCACGCTTCTCACCGCCTCGCGAGACCTCGAGGCCTCCCACCTGCCGATACTTCGGGAGGCACTGCTTCGGGCGCTGCGCGAGGAGGACGCGGCAGACCTGGAACCCGCCTCGCCGCCCTGTCTGGCCCACCGCCTCACGCCCCGCGAGTGACCTTCCTCCGCCCTACCCCTGCCCCGACTGATAGAGGCGCTCGGGAGGCAGGCGGTACCACTCCGCATGGCTGGTCGGCACGCGGCAGTTGTAGCCCAGGACCTGGCGTGTCAGGGGCGACAGGCCTTGACCATACTCTTCGCCGAGCATTCGTGCATAGTCCAGCTGGGGCTTCAGGAAGGGACGGCCAAAGCTTAGAGTAAGGGCCACACGATTCTCCCCGGTGATATTGCGCCCAGCACGGTGCCAGACATAGGAGTTAAACAGGACTACCGTTCCCGCCCTTCCCAGGAGTTGCTCGGATTCCCTGTCGAAGGTCTCATCGTCGGGCTTCTCCTCATATCGATGGGACCCGAGCAGCACATGGGTAGCCCCATTATCTTCTGTAAAATCGTCCAGCATGACGAGCATGTTAATTCGCAGCGGGTACCCTGGAATGAAGGTCCCGACATCGCGATGGACCCGATGCACATAGATGGCCGCATCTGGAAATCCACCTACCGGGGTACAGGCATTGAGCGCATAGGGCCCCCCATCGAAGAACAGCGATAGCGGCTCATGAAACAGATGACTGTCCAAGAAGCGGTCGATACTGTCGCCGCGCCCCACTGCCTGATGGGCAGTCCCGTCACCGCCGTCATTGATCCCGTAGCGGATCTGATAGTGGGTACAGATATCAATCCATTTCAAGCAGTCCCTTCTCAGTTCAAGGACCTGGTCGCGCCCTAGCACCTCGTCAAAGCGTATCAGCCCAGTGGTAGCTAACGCTGCCTTACACGCCTCCAGGTCCAGCTTACACAGATTCATTCTGACACCCCCTGGGCAACAGTCTGCAGGAGTTCCCCGCTCGAGCCCAAACCTTGGGCACCGAGATCCGGCCCTGATCGGGAACCAAGGACTGACTGATCATGAAGCATGAGCATCTCCATTGAAATAAGGCCATTACGGATTCCACATGACGAAAAACCGAAACGTGAGTAGCAGGCAAGCGCAGCGCGATTTTCTGGTGACACTTCGATTCCTAGGCAAAGAAAGTCTCGTGCTCTGACAGTTCGACAGGCCTGGTTCAGCAAATCGACAGCGATACCTCGCCCACGGGCTTCAGGGGATACGACAAGAAGAGAAATGAAGGCCTTTCGGCTTCGCCAATTATTACAATACAATGCCAGAACACCAAGACACCGCCCCCCTTGAGATCGAATCAAGAGCTCTGAATGTTGCAAAAGTTTGTCGACATAGGCATCAAGTACCACTCCATCGAGAAAGCCTGACTCGACTCGAGAACGCTCGGCTTCCAACATCTCCAGCAGCATGGCTCTTGTCATTGTTCTACCCATCTTCGACGCTATACATTCGATCACTCGGTTCAGTCCACCTCGTTGAGGTGTGACCGCTCTGACTGAGTTTGACAGTCAACGCACTGATACCGGCGCTGTCTCCTCAGCAGTCTCTGCAGTAGTCTTTCCCACCACTGCTGCTTGAGCTTGTAGACGCCATATCCCTGGCAGCGAGGACATTGGAGTTTCATGAGAAACATAGTTTCCAATTGTAAGTTGTGCATATACAGTCTAGGTGCTGTGGAAGCGAAACCCTACGCCTATTTTCTTCATCTTTACGGTATCAGGATACTGCTGATGCCAGCTGATTCAGTCCCCTTACTGACCCTGCAGTCAATGCAATCATCGAGGTATCGATGTCCATGCACAGGACATCATGAGCGGTACCCACCAGGCAGTGCCTGGTTGGGTAAGTTTCACCCCGAGCAGGGAGGCCATCCTTGGCCGGGTAGCAGCAACCTCATCTAGGCCGAATCTCTCATTTCGGCTATAACATCTCCAAGGCTTCGCAACCATTCGAGAGAGTTCAACATGATACCCAGACGATGGTTCCTCCTGGCCGCACTGGCAATCGCGGCGGCTCATCACGGCCTCTCTGCCAGCGAGGCGGGCATCGGACTGCATAGCGAACGGGAAAATGACATGATTCAACTCGACATCACCGGCGAGCAGGGAACGCGGTTCAGCGGCATCCTCACCATTCATGACCAAGGCGAGACGCACCAGCAGCATCTGGAAGACACCGTGCCTGTCCAGCTGACCCTAACCGGCGAACGTATCGTGCTGGAGCTCACCCAGGATAGCGAGGGGAGTCTCGATATCGAGCTCCGTAAAGGGGGCAATCGCAGCACCTCCCGTATCTCCGGCCCCGGCAGCAGAGTCCGCCTGTCGGCTCACTGAGGCGAGTCACAGGCCCATCGCTAATAAGAAACCGGCCTCCTCAGAGGCCGGTTAGATCATGCGCGTGGTGAGTACTCACCGAACAAGTGGTTACTGGACCACCACGGCATTGTTGAAGCTACCGACCTGCGTGGTCACAGCCGTATTGCCACTGCCGATCTGGGTGTGAGAAGCCTTGTTGAAGCTCCCGCCGGACTGAGAAACAGCCGAGTAGTTGAAACCACCATCCTGCTTCACCGTTACCGCGCCAAAGGCCCCAGTCTGGCTAACGGAAGAATAGTTCCAGTGGCCATCCTGGCGGACATCGGCATCGTTGTAGAAGCCACCCTGCTCCACGTACGACTTGTTCCAGCTACCCACCTGCTCGGTCTTGGCCATGTCGCCAGTGCCGGTCTGGCTGATGTCTGAGTAGTTGAGCGAGCCAAGCTGATTGATCTTGGCATTGTTCTTCATGCCACCCTGGGAAACCTGGGCATTGTTGGCAAAACCAGACTGCTCGACATCGGAAGTGCCGAAGTTTCCGCTCTGCGATACCACCGCCGTGTTGTAGCCGCTCAGCCAACCTGAACCGCTGCTGTGGTTCACCGAGGAGCTGTTGAAGGAGCCGGTCTGACTGACATCAGCCAGTTGGTTGTTACCCGTCTGGCGAACGTAGGATTCATTGTAGTAGTTGGTCTGCAGTACGGTGGCGCGCTGCCCACGGCCGCGCTGCTCGACCTCGGAGTCGTTCCCTTTTCCATATTGTTCGACGTTCGCGCGGTTGCGTCCATCCCACTGGCGGGTCTCGGAGGTGTTACCCATGCCAAACTGGGTGACGTCGACGTTGTTGCCATGTCCGGTCTGGTAGCTGTAGGAGTCATTACCCCAGCCATTCTGAAGATGGTTGGCAGTCTGCCCGGTCCCGGTCTGCAGAATATCGGATTGGTTGAACAGCCCAGACTGAGTCACGGTGGCGTCTTGGTTTCCACCACCAAACTGCTGATTGACCTGGGCGTCGTTGCCCCAGCCGGCCTGGTCGACCGTGGCTGAGCTATTGTTGTTGGCGACGGCATAGCCACTGGTCATGGCAACAGCAGCAGCCAGCAGAGTCATCTTGAACTTCATGATCGATCCCCTTCTTGTGTTGCCCTGGCGCCGCAATAGTGGTCGGAATTCGCCAGGTTGGTAGGTGAAGCCACCTGTTGTCAGGTTGACTTCATGTACAGGCAATCCACCTTGGAGCTCTAATGCTGGATTACCTGAATTGCTGCCTGGCCCCGGGAGAACTGAACGACCTCGACTGGAGTTCCTCGAGAGCTGCCCAGCTGCCTGACATCCACGCTTCCATAGACGCCATCCTGAATCACGCTGGCTTCCTTCCTGAAGCCACTCTGTTGAATGCTGGCCTCATGCCCATAGCCAAACTGGACAATGCTGGCGTCGAGATAACCACCGAACTGGAGCACCCTAGCGTCATGACCGTTACCGACTTGAAGGCTCAACGCGCGGTTATGGGCCCCCTTCTGGACAATCAGCGAATCGCTGTTGCGACTCTGCTGATAAACGGTGCTCTCATTGCCATAACCATGTTGCTGGGTTTCCACACGATTCAAACTGCTTCCCACAGAAAGCTCGGAAGCCTGGTGGAGATCCTGCGCCGAGGCGATCACAGGAATACTTGCTAGCGCACATGCAAACCACAGCGTTGATTTCATGGATTTCATCGGAAAACCTGCCTGCCCGCCCAAGATTGATTACAAGTATTTACACAAAACATACAGTCAGCAATCATAGAAATGGACCATTTTGCTTGACCAGAAAAACCAGCCTTCTTTGCTCTCACTCTCATGCCAAGCCAGCGAGGCAGGATCCAAAAAAACCGGCCTCAAGGGCCGGCGCGTTGCACACAAGCATCAATATTCCTTATGTCATGAGTCTTACTTATGACATCCCCCCTGCTTATAGCATCGGTATAGTAGCATCTCGATACGCCACAAAGACTTCATGGTCGATATCATCGGGGTTTTCCAGTGACCAAAGACCACGGTCGACGCCTTGGGTAATCAAGTGGACGACGGCCGACTCGATCGCCGACATGACTGCCATCTGTACCGGCTCATTATGGGTATAGCCCGCTTCCGCTTCCAGTAACCGCTGGAAGCTGATAAAGCGATAGACACCCGCCCGCAGTTCGTGCGAGTAGATCGTCTTGCTGGTCGTTACATTGCCAAGCACTTCACCTGTAGAAATATCAACGGCCCGCAGGTTCACAGTCACCTGGTCAACCTGATACTGCCCCGAGGCACCGATACCAAAGTATTCGGCTCCAGCCCCTCCCGTCTTCATGTTGGAGTCGTAGGCAATGATACCGCCTTCCAGCAGGAGCCGAGCCGCATTCAGGGAAGGCAGTTCATTTTCTCTGCCGACTCTCTCCAGGTTGGCCCTGATGATGCGCCGCTCGGTCAGCAGATTCTGCAAGCCGACCCGCTCAAGGGGTACGAACCAGCCAGACTCTGCCAGTGCCGAACTCAGCATCGCGGCTCCGCCTTGAGTCACCGCAGTAGAAAAGGTACTGGCGGGAGAGGGCCGATACTGGCCCGTCTGGTCACGAAAGTCGTATACAGCCGCCAATATTGGAGAACTTGGAGACGGCAGACTGGTAAGCTCCTTGTAGGTACCGGTTCGTGGCGTCAAGGTAGCTGGTGCCCCCTCCAGGTGATCATATGATGTCACCACGCTGGCACATCCACTCAAGGTGATAGCTCCGGCTGCCACTAGGCTCGTGATCAGTTTCATGATTTATCTCCCTGTCCCTTTACTCTTGCCGTCAAGAAGGCGCTCAGAATTGCCCCGAGGACTGGCCAAAGTTCACTGTCGTCTGCTCGCCCGTACGCCTATCCAGGATATTCATCACGAAACCACCCCCGCCCGCGCTCTGGATGCGAACTCTCAGGTTCGAACTCTCGATCACGCTGGTACGTCCCGCTTCTCCGTCCACGGCATCCTGAATTGCATCATTCACCAGATTGGCCCTTAGGTCCTGAAGAAACAGGTCCGTCTCTGAAAATCTCCCAAAGTCCGGCGCGTTGGGATCAGTGTTATCGTCTTGCGCCTGGGCCTTGTTCAATAAATAGTTACCGACCAGCGGGTCACCACCGAACGATGGGTTAATGGGACGATAGATAAGCTCTCCTGCGTGGGTCATGGCGGCACTCAACATCATACCGGCTACCAGTGCAGCGGAGGCGAGTTGTTTAGCCTTCATTGTCATTCTCCTAGGTTCAAGATCTCTTCCTGTTGCTATATTTCTTCTTCAGCCAGGTCAGGATCACTATCAAGCGCTTCGATCAGGGTCTGCCTTATAATGAGCTCCTCAACCTGATCGATAGCAACCTCAACATAGTCGTCAATGTCACTTAGCCTGGGTGGCATGGTGGCTTCGAAGAGAATCCTATTGCCTTGTGTAATCCAGATCTGACTACCCCAGCGGGCCGACGGCCTTTCATGTATCGCCAGATTGGCATTGCCTATAATCGCCCGCTCCAGACTCAGCTGACTGAACTGTCGATAGAATGTCTTTCCCGTCATGGTGATAGTGCGATCAACGATAACGCCCTGTATACCTGGCTCCCCAAGCCTGAACTGCCGACTCAGTTCCTCTTCAGCCACTCCTGCTTCTTCAATTATTTCTTCGGAATCTTCAACCGAAACTTCTCCCTGTGGCTCTTCCTCAACTGGCTGAGGGTTGGCAACTGCCATAGAAGGAAGCCCCAGGATTATCAGAATGAAAAGAATTATCGCGAGGCTGTATCGCTGCATTGCTTCACTCCCCTACGAATCTTATTCATCAAGTTAGGTGGTGGCGCTCCGAGGTTTTTCCTCGCCCAGTTAACGGCCTGCGTACGATTATGAACATCAATTTTCTTGAATATATTATAGAGGTGGGATTTTACGGTATGCTCGCTCACAAACAGCCTATCGGCGATTTGGACGTTAGATGCCCCCGTTCCTAAAAGACCGATAATCTCCAGCTCTCTCTGAGTCAAGCCACAGGCAGGACGGTATGAGTTCAATGACTGTTTCCTGAAAAACTCTATCAGATGCCCCATCAGTGATCGGGACATCCACAAGTGCCCTTCCAGAAGCCTCACTATCCCCTTACAGAGCATGTCAAGCGAATCATCCTTGTAAAACACTCCTGAGAGGTGCATATAAGAAAGGAGCTCAGCAGCATGCTGCTCATCCCGCATATTCAGTGCCGCGACAGCCACTTCACCATTCTCTCTTTCTGAAAGCTCTTCATGCCATTTAAGCATATTGCTTTCTTCCACATGATCCGCATCCAGCAGCACCAGGGCGGTACCATCATCCAGGCTGTTGATCGGGTCTCTAGGCGAAGCCAGTGTGGCAATGCAGCTTGCTTTATTATTGATATAGTCAATGAAAAGTGTCGATTGTGGATTATGCTCCGTCACACAAACCACCCTACCTGTCCTTAGGTCCATAATCTCCTCCTGACCGGTTGGTTTCGAGCCATTGTTGCTATTCTTGTGCAGATCGACTGGAAGGAAGTATGAACCCGACCCTCAGATTCGTAAAGGAATGTTACTGGACTAATTTCATCCCTCTTAAGAGATGAGAAATCTAACCCTTTATTAAATCATTTATAATCAATACGTTACGCCGACCGATGAAATCACCTCAACTTGATGGCCGCAACATGCATATTTTTCTTTATTCCGGGAGCGCCATGTTACGAAATGAAAATTTCTCTCCATATGCTGCCTCCAGATACAAGAACACCCGGCACGTCTTTCGGCGTCCGGGTGCTTATTATCGCTTACCATTATAACCTCAGATCCACTTCCTCCTTGGGCAATACATACTTGAGATCATAGAGCACATGGTCGGCCTTGCCCCATGCTCGAATCGCGCAGCCTCCCAGCTCGTGGAATTCACGGTGCGCCACAGCCAGGATAATGGCGTCGTAGGTGCCCTCCGCCGGCTGCTCGACGGGGCAAATGGCATAGGCAGCCTCGGCCGCGGCCTTGTTCACCTGGGGGTCGAACACGTCCACCTCCACGCCGTAATCCTCGAGTTCAGCCAGGATGTCCACCACTCGGGTATTGCGCAGGTCTGGACAGTTCTCCTTGAAGGTCAGCCCCATCAGCAACACTCGGGCACCCTGCACATGCAGCCGCCGCTTGATCATCTCCTTGACCAGTTGGCTGGCCACGTAGGCCCCCATGCCATCGTTGATGCGCCGCCCGGCCAGGATCATCTCGGGGTGATACCCCACCTGCTGAGCCTTGTGCGTGAGGTAATAGGGATCCACGCCTATGCAGTGTCCGCCCACCAGCCCGGGGCGGAATGGCAGGAAGTTCCACTTTGTGCCGGCGGCCTCCAGCACCTCCTCGGTGTCGATCGCCAGGCGATTGAAAATCACCGACAGCTCATTGATCAGGGCGATGTTGATGTCGCGCTGGGTGTTCTCGATCACCTTGGCGGCTTCAGCCACGGCGATGGAGCTGGCCTTGTGCGTGCCGGCAGTGATCACCCGGCGATAGAGCGCATCGACGAACTCGGCCACCTCGGGCGTCGAGCCCGAGGTCACCTTTCGAATCGTGGTCACGCGATGCGCCTTGTCGCCCGGGTTGATCCGCTCGGGGCTGTAGCCGGCAAAGAAGTCGCGGTTGTAGGCAAGGCCCGAGACTCTCTCGATCACCGGAATGCAGTCCTCCTCGGTGGCGCCGGGGTAGACGGTGCTTTCGTAGATCACCACATCGCCCTGGGCCACCACTCGGCCCAGCAGCTCGCTGGCACGCAGCAGCGGCATGAGATCCGGCCGGCGGCTGGCATCGATGGGGGTGGGCACGGTAACGATGTACACATTGCACGCCCGCAGCGCCTCTGCGTCGCACTCGAAGCTCAGCTGGGTCGCCTGGGTGAGCAGTTCCGGCGCTACCTCAAGGGTATGATCGAGACCATCCCGCAGCTCGCCGATGCGTCGCGCATCGATATCGAACCCCACCGTGGGCAGCACCTTGCCGAACTCCACCGCCAGGGGCAACCCTACATAGCCCAGGCCGATCACCCCCAGGCGAACCGTCTCCAGGTCTCTCATCGTCGCGTCCTCCCTTCAGGGCGTTTCCGATCCCGCCATACAGTCGTTTCCGGCGGGCTGCAGCAGCTGCAGGGAGGCCTGGATGACGATCTGCTCATCGAACTCCGCTTCGATACGGCGCCGGGCCGCCCAGCCCACCTCCTGCAAGCGCTCGGGCGGCATCTCGACACACTCGTGCATCCTCTTGGCCAGCGAGCCGGCGCTCTTCACCTCGCATAGCCAACCGGTCACCTCTGCCACTACTGCCTGCCTGCAGCCGGGTACATCCGACACGATGGCCGGACGCCCTATCGCTGCAGCTTCGAGCACGGTGCGCGGCATCCCCTCTCGGTAGGAGGGCAGCACCAGCACATGGGCCTGGGCAATCCATGGCCGCACATCGTCGCACTCGCCCCGGTACTCGACCACTCCGGTGCGCTGCCACTCGCGCACCTCGGCCTCGCCGATCGCGGAAAGGTTGCTGGCCCCAAGCGGGCCGATCAGCAGAAAGCGCGTGCGCGGATGACCCGCTCGTACCTGTTCGGCAGCCTGCACATACTCACGGACTCCCTTGTCGCCCAGTAGCCGAGCAATCATCACGAAAGTGAATGAAGTTGCTTCGGGCAAGGGCGAGAAGGCGAAACGCCGGGTATCAACCCCTGAGCCCGGCAGCAAAGTCGTGGGTATGTCTCGCAGCAGCCCATGGCGCTGGAAGAGCTCGAGGTCTTCGGCATTCTGGAAGAAGACTCGATGCGCCCCGTGGTTGGCGACCCCGTAGAGCCAGCGAACGCGGCGAAACAGCCAGCTGTCATGGAGGAAGGCGGTACCCAGCCCGGAGACATTGTTGGCGTAGGGTATGCCAAGCGCCCGGCAGGCCAGGCCCGAATAGATATTGGCCTTCACCGTAAAGTTGAACACGAAATTCGGCCGCAGCCGCCGCAGCGTCGCGGCCAGCGCCAGCAGGCTCCGGCCCTCTCCCAGCAGCCGCGTGCCCTTGCCTTCCAGGCCAAGCGCTACATGCTCGATGCCCAGCTCGTCCACGAGGCGCGACGCGTAGGCGTCCGGCGGCGCCAGGCCGATCACCCGAAACCCGGCCTCTACCAGGGCGCGCAGGGTGCCGCGGCGAAAGTTGTAGAGGTACCAGGAGGTGTTGGAGACCAGTACGATCGTGCCCCGCTCCTGCCGCATCGGCTCTACCATGGGAGCTCCTCAGACCAGGTCATAGGCTTCGAGAAGTTCACGCACCCGGTCACGGGAGCACCACATCAGCACATCGATCATCGACAGCTGGGGCACGAAGGTCGCCTGTCCCTGGGAGTAGCCGACCTCACGGGGTTTCAGGAACGACAGCCTGACGCCTTGCGAGGCGAAGGTCTCCCGGTCGTAGAGCCGCTGCCCGCCGAGGCTGTTGACATAGTGGTCGCCCCCCTGCAGGCGGGTGATGGCGATCAGGCGATCCGCGGCCGACTGGTCGCGGTCATAGTCCAGGCGGCTGGCCCGGGTGATGGAGACCGGCCAATCCAGATAGTCGAAGGTGGCCTCGATGGCATGCCGGCACAGCGTGGTGATATCGCGATCCTCGCCGGTCAGCACCTCGCTTACCCAGGGGTAGACGGCAGCAAACCGGGGGGCCCGGGCATAGGCATGGCGGAGCCCCTCGACGATGCCCGACACCTCGGGGGAGAACGCCAGCTCGCAGATCCGGCGGTTGATGGAGGCCCCGGGCACCGGCACGGAGAAGCGTCGCACCTTGCCCTGGTCCAGCACGCTGTTGCGGTTGATGAACCCGCGGCTGATGTAGTTGACATCGTCGTAGAGCACGAAGCACTCCACGCCGCCCACCAGCTGGAAATAGCTGAGCGCGGGAAACAGATAGGGCTGCATCACGGCCACTTTCATGCGGGACTCCCAGCCGGGCGTGAGTCATCATTTACATTCCATACACACAACCTTACATGTCTAAACCCGCAGCCATGGACCCATTTTTCTCATCCGCTGGGCATGACACTCCCCTGGCACTTCGCGGCCTGATCGACCTCAGGCACCAGCGGCGCATGGCGATAGAGGGTCCAGAGCACCACCAGCCATGCGCTGTAGACGGCTCCCCCCACCGGATAGGCGAAGAAGCTGTAGGTCAGGCCGAAGTCGATAAAGGCGACCGGCAGCAGCAGCCCCGCCACGGCCAGGGTGCGGTGGGTGGTGTCGGCATGGCGCAGCCCCGAGCGAAACAGCAACACCGGCAGCAGGTAGAGCGCCAACAGGGCCATCAGCCCAGGCAGGCCGAACTTGGCCCAGGCATCCAGCAGGTCATTGTGGGCGTGTCCGTGAGGCAGCACGGAGGGCGCCACTACGGCGCCCTCTACCAGCTCGGCCATCCCCTGGCGATACCCCTCGCTGCCGTGGCCCAGCAGGGGACGCTGCTGGATCAGTTGCCAGGCGCCGCGCCACATCTCCAGGCGCGCGGTCACCGAGGCGGTAGGCGCAGACTCCCCCTCGAGATAGTGCGACAGCTCATCCATCGCCAGCCCCACTCGGTGCTGCACGCCGGTCTGGGGCACGGCATAGAGCCCTATCGCCAGCGTGACGACGGACAACCAGGCCAGTGCCTGCTGCCAGCCCGGCAGCCAGGCCAGAAACCCGCGATGAAACAGCAGCAGGATGAGCGGCAGCGCGACCCAGCCGCCGCGTGTCCCGGAGAGCACCGACGCCAGCAGGCCGCCAATCGCCCCCGCCGCCAGCACCAGCAACCAGCCAGGATGCCGCGGACGCGCCAGCGCCCAGACCACCCCAGCCAGGCACAGCCCGCCGGTCAGCAGGCTGACGTTGCCGAACAGGATCGCATGCAGCGGGTCGTGGCCGCTGGCACGTCCCGCCCCCTCCTGCAGGCGCTGCCACAGGGCCCAGCCACCGGCGAGCATGCCCCCCATGGCCAACCCCGCCCAAAGGGCACTCAATCGTGGCCGCCAGGTATGCAGCGCCACCAGCCCCAGCAGGGCCAGCAGCATCGCCCCCAGGCGCGGCAGCGCGCCGAGCAACTCCTCGTGCAGCCAGGCCATCGCCGCCATGGTCGACACGACACCGAGCAGCACCCACACCAGCCGCCACCCGCGCCTGCCCAGGGGGCGCGGGTTCAACCAGCCCGGCCAGAGCCGTCCCAGGGCCGCCAGCCCTCCCAGCAGGGCCAGGCCCCCCAGCCCCCACCAGTAGCCTCCCGGCACCAGCACCGGAAACATCAGGGTGGCCACAACTGCGGCCCCCGTCGCTGCTTTCATCACACTCATTCGTTCATCCTTGATGTCGATGTCACCGACCCTTTCTCGGGGTATTCGTCGCGCCGGGCAGCCGCCACCACCTCGAGGCTCACGCCCCGGCTGTCACTCACCGCCAACCGGCCATTGGTCACCAGTCGCCCGGTCACATTGCGACAGTATCGCAGCACGGCCCCGCGTCCGCCCCCCGCATGATAGGTCTCGAGGTCCAGGCCCACCTCCGCGACGTCATCGATCAGCAGCGGTTCCCCGACCGCCTCGGCGCAGTGCAGCCTCCCCCGCAGCCGCAGGCCGCGGCCATTGCGCACCTGCACGGTACGCCGCGCCGGCTGGCCCGCCACCGCGCTCACTCCCGCGTGCAGGTCGGCGCTGACCGCCTCGAACGGCTCCGCCTGGACGCCCCCGATGGTGAAGGGTGCCACCGTCGAGGCACTGCTGGCCTCCGGGATCGCCACCTTGATGCCGACGCGACGCATGACGAAGCCCGCGTCGTCACCCAGGCTGACCACCGAGACCGGTAGGTCTGCCACCACCTCGATGTGGCTGTCGAGCAGCTGGTTGCCCACCCCCTTCGCCTCGATGCGGTTGCGGGCCTGGGGGCGATACTCGGCCGCCCCCTCCACCACCCGGCAGCGCACCCGGGCATCGCGAATCGGCCCGGCGCCGCCCCCGACCCCCAGCCTGAGTGCGGTCAGGTAGGCGTTGGCCACCCGATAGTCGGCATCCACCTCCCGGGAATCCCCATGGATGAAGAAGGCGCGTCGGCAGCCGTCGATGGCAAAACGCGCCGTCACTCGCCGATGGCCACCGCGCAGGGTCACGCCATAGTTGCAGTGCGTCAGCTGCTCGATCTCGACGCGGATATCCTCCACCTGCGCCTGGTGCAGGGTGACCAGGCCACCGTGGCAGTCGCGCACCTCGCGAGCCCGCAGGCGCAGGTTCGACACCCCCCGGTCGCAGGCGACCAGAAAGCCCGAATAGAAGGACTCGCCGGGCATGTCGACCCGGCCGCGGAAGCGATCCACCAGGACAGTGACATCCCGACAGTCGCGGAAGGTGAAGACCCCCTGGGCGGTGCCATCGACGGCATCCTCGAACAACTCGCTGTGGCGCGCATCCAGGGTGATGCCCGTCCGCTGCGCGACATAGAGCGTACTGCGGGCCTGGAAGCCTCGCCGCTGGCCGCGCCGCGCCTTCAGCCGGTGGCAGGGCCCCAGCACCAGGGTATCGCCATCGCGCAGCTGCTCATCGATGAGCCGCTGCAGGCCCGCGGTATCATCCTCGCGGCCGTCGCTGGTGCCCAGCCCGTAATCCACGGCCCGTACCACGCGGGCAGTGCGTTCGCCGGCCAGCAGCGGCAACGCGAGCGACTGCGCATTCAGACAGGCGCCCCCCAGGAGGCCACGGCCGAGGATGCACAGGAACTGGCGGCGGCCTCGCGGCGGGCCACCGTCTCGCCGATCAGGCTGCATATCGCCCTCCGAGCGTGCGGTCGTATCGTCTTGGCGAGATGCGACGGGCTTCACCACCCACTGCTGCAGGCTTCGGCTCATCGCGAGTCGGGAGGTCATTTCCCCCAGGCGCGAGACTCCCCCAGCCATGCCTGGAACATCAGAATCGCCCACAGGGTGTGATGCCAGCGCCGTCGCCCAGAGCGATGCTCATCCCACAGCCGGCGGACCCGGCCAACCTCCAGGAACCCCTCCTCGCGCAGCCGTGCCTCATCCAGCAGGGCCTCGGCCCAGTCATGCAGCGCCCCCCCCAGCCACTGCTCAATGGGCATGCTGAAGCCCTTCTTGGGCCTGTCGATCAAGTCGCGCGGCACATGGCGCTCCAGCACCTGGCGCAACGCCCATTTCGTCCGGCCTTCGTTGAGTTTCATCGCCATGGGCAGGCGCCAGGCGAACTCGACCAGGGTATGATCGAGCAGCGGCACCCGGGCCTCCAGGCCCACCGCCATCGAGGCCCGGTCCACCTTGGTCAGAATGTCGCCGGGCAGGTAGGTCAGGGTGTCGAGATACATCATGGTCTCGCGGAAATCATGCCGTTCGCCCCAGCTTTCTGGCCGCGACAACAGCGACGCCGGCTCCCTGGCCCGGCGCACCAGTGCCTCGGGCTCCTGACACACTGAGACCAGCCCCCGGTAGAGGCCCGGCCCGGGCGAGCAGGCCAGCAGCGCCCCCAGCTTGTTGAGCCGATCACCCAGTGCCGGATAGCGCAGCCGTGCCGGCAACTTCTGCATGGTGCGATCGACCGCCACGGCCGGCACCGCCGCGAGCAGCGTGGCCAGCCAGTGACCGGCGCTGTCGGGCAGCCGCGCCAGCTGACGCTGCAATGCCTGGCCACGGGCGTAGCGCCTGTAACCGTAGAAGAGCTCGTCCCCACCGTCACCGGACAGCGCCACGGTGACGTGCCGGCGGGTCATCTGGCTCAGCAGTAGGGTCGGAATCTGGGAGGAGTCGGCGAAGGGCTCATCCCAGATTCGCGGCAGGTCGCCGATCACCGACAGCGCCTCCTGGGGTCGTACATAGAGCTCGGTATGCGCCGTGCCCAGGTGCCTGGCCACGGCGCGGGCGCTCTCTGCCTCATCGTAGCCAGCCACTTCGAAACCGATCGTGTAAGTCTGGATGGGGCGAGTGGACTGTGCCTGCATCATCGCCACCACGAGAGAGGAATCGACCCCCCCGGACAGAAAAGCCCCCAGCGGCACGTCCGCCTCCATGCGCAGCCCCACGCATGCGCCCAGGCGGCCCTCCAACTCGTCGACCAGCTCGGCAGCACTGGCCTCGAGCTTCGGCTGCGCAGCGACCGCGCCGAAGTGCCAATAGGGCATCGCTTCCCCCACCCTGCCTTCACCAATCTCGACCCAGTGTGCCGGTAGCAGCTTGACCATCCCCTGATAGATGCAATAGGGGTCGGGCACATAGCCGAGTCGCAGGTACAAGGCCAGCACATCGCGGTCGACCTGCCCCTGCCAATCGGGGTAGACCGCCAGCGCCTTGAGCTCGGAACCGAACAGCACACTTCGCCCCGCCATGCCGTAATAGAGCGGTTTTTCCCCCAGGCGATCGCGGGCCAACGTCAGGATGCGGCGCCGGCGATCCCACACGGCGAAGGCAAACATCCCGTTCACCCGACCGAGGGTGTCGGCCACGCCCCACAGCTGCAGTGCCGCCAGCAGCGTTTCGGTATCGGAGTGCCCCCGCCAACCGGCGCTCCAGCCTGCCGTTTCGACCTCGTTGCGCAGCCAGCGATGATTGTAGATCTCGCCATTGAAGACCAAAACCAAGCGGCCATCGGCCGATAGCATTGGTTGTTGGCCAGCCGCGGAAAGATCGAGGATCGACAGCCGGCGATGTCCCAGCGCGATCCCTTCGGCCGGGTCTCTCCATACCCCACCCCCGTCGGGTCCACGGTGAGCCAGCCTGGCGCACATGCCCTTCATCACCCTCTCATCAGGCGCTCTGCCATGCGAAAGGTAGCCAACGATACCGCACATCCTGTGCCCTCCGGTCAGGTCACATTGACTTCGCCCAAGTCAGTAACCTGAACGGGCGGACTCGCTGCTTACAAGATATTACAAAAAACCCCGCACTCCGTTGCCTCATTTTCCTCATACCCGACGCCATTCTTTGACGGTTCCATCCCGCACCGCCCAAGGTAGAAACGCCTGGGCTCATACCCGGTCCTGGCCAGCAGCAGCTGTACTGCCTGTCACCACTTTAGGCGCTGCACCAAGACTCTCTCGCAGCCGCTCAAGAGTGTCGCGCCATGCGCTGGAAGGTACTATTGCGCTCGACCAGCTCGTCATAGGTCCCATGGTCGACGATACGCCCAGCCTCCATCATGTAGATGGCGTCACACTGACGTACCGTGGCCAGACGGTGGGCGATCATGATGATGGTCTTCTTGCCCGAGAAGTCGTGAATGGCGTCCATCACCAGCTTCTCGGTGATGCCATCCAGGGCGCTGGTGGCTTCATCCAGAATCAGCACCTCGGCATCGTCGTAGAGGGCCCGAGCGATGCCGATGCGCTGGCGCTGGCCGCCGGAGAGCTGGATCCCCCGTTCGCCGACGCGGGTCTCCAGGCCGGCGGGCAGGTGGACGAGCAGCTCGTCCAGGTGCGCCATGCGCGCGGCGCGGCGGACCCGTGCCTCGTCGATCTGCTCCGGCGGGAGGCCGAAGGCGATGTTCTCGCGAATGCTGGCATCGGCCAGGAAGATCGCCTGGGGCACGAAGCCCAGGCTGTTCTGCCAGGCGCGCCGCCGCGGTCCCGCCAGCGGCTCGCCATCCACCCGCAGCTCGCCCTGTTCGGGCGTGATCAGCCCCAGCAGCAGGTCGATGGCGGTGGACTTGCCGGAACCCGAGGCCCCCACCAGGCCGATGACCTTATGGGCCGGGATGCGCAACGAGACGTCGTGCAGCGCCGGCGCACTTTCCGGCCGATAGCGGAAGGTGACGTGGCAGAGCTCCACGGCCTGCCGGGGCACAAGAGTGGGCCTGGGGCCGGTGTCGAGTGTGGGCGGTGCCGTCTCTTCCTCGCGGCTGGCGTAGAGGTCCATGCGCAGGGCGTCGAAGGCCGCCAGGTTTCCGCGCATGATCGAGACGCTGGCGTAGATCTGCTGCAGCGCCGGCAGCAGCTTGAAGCCGGCGAGCGCATAGACAGAGAGCAACGGCAGGATGGCACCCAGCTGCCCGTGGTGGCTCGCCAACAGGTAGAGCACCAACAGGATGACCGCACCGTAGGCCACCAGCTCCATAGCGTATCGCGGCGCCTGGGAGAGTGCTTTGGTCAGCCCCTTGGCGCGGCCATAGCGGCGGCTGGCGGACTCGAAGCGGTTGATGAACACTGGCTGACGATCGGTTAGCAGCACATCCTTGATGCCGCCGAAGCCCTCAGCCATCAGCTTGAAGCGCAGCTGCTGGGTGGCCGAGATGGTATCGCCATGGTCGTCCAGTCGCTGGCGCACCGTACGATAGAGCAGCAGGTAGGCCCCCAGGAAGAGGCAGACGCCGACCAGGGCCACCAGAGGGTTGAGGAGCACGATGACCAAAATCATGCACAGTGCCACGCCGATCTTGGCGTTCATCTGCATCAGCGGCGAGATCAGCGCATCGGTGATGCGATTGCACTCCTGGACGATCTTGTTGGTCAGGTCGGCGCTGCTGCCGGCGGAGTGGAACAGCCAAGGCTGACGCATGTAGTGATTGTAGAGCCGGATGCTGAGCTCGGCACCCAATTGGTGGCCATACAGGGAGAGCCGCCACACGGTGTACATCGAGACGGCCGCGGCCAGGGCCAGGATCCCCAGCACCGCGATACCACACCAGAAAAGGAACTGGTTGGGGCTCGAGGCACCGCTCAGGAGGTAGGCCTGGGCCAGCAGTCCGTCACCCTGCAGCCGGCTGATATCCCCAACCATAGCCATGAAGGGGCCGATGGCCACCACCCCGGCCACCTCGGCGAAGGCCATGAGCACCACCAGCACCTGCAGGCTCAGCAGCTGGCGGCGCTGCTGGCCAGTGAGCAGGCAGTACAACTCCTTAAGATTACCAAGCATGGCGGGCCTCGCTATTCACCTCGATGGACGTTGGCATTACAACTGGAGAGCGACGCTCAGCTGACGGCGGCGACCCCCAGCCGTTGGCGCTGATAGCGACCATCCTGCACGCGGCGGCACCACTCGAGGTTGCTCAGGTACCAGGCCACCGTCTTGCGAATGCCGCTGTCGAAGCTTTCCCGCGGGCGCCAGCCCAGCTCGCGCTCGATCTTGCCGGCGTCGATGGCGTAGCGCAGGTCATGGCCGGGGCGGTCGGTCACGAAGGTGATCAGGTCGGCATAGCGCCGCGCCGGCCCTGGTGCGCGCATCGGCGCCAGCTCGTCGAGCAGCGCACAGAGCCTGTGCACGACGTCGATATTGCGCTGCTCGTTGTGGCCGCCGATGGTGTAGGTCTCCCCGACCCGGCCCCGGGTCACCACGGTATAGAGCGCCCGCGCGTGGTCCTCCACGTAGAGCCAGTCGCGCACCTGCGCGCCGCGGCCGTAGACGGGCAGCGGCCTGCCGTCCAGGGCGTTGAGGATCATCAGCGGGATCAGCTTCTCGGGGAAGTGATAGGGCCCGTAGTTGTTGGAGCAGTTGGTGATCAGCGTGGGGAGCCCATAGGTGCGCTGCCAGGCGCGCACCAGGTGGTCCGAGCCGGCCTTGCTGGCCGAATAGGGCGAGCTGGGGGCGTAGGGAGTCGCTTCGGTGAACAGCCCCTGCGGCCCTTCCAGGTCGCCATACACCTCATCGGTAGAGATATGGTGAAAGCGGAAGGCGGCCTGGCGGCTGGGCACCAGGCCCTGCCAGTAGGCGCGGGCGGCTTCCAGCAGCGTATAGGTGCCGACGATGTTGGTCTGGATGAAGGCCGCGGGACCGTCGATGGAGCGATCCACGTGACTCTCCGCGGCCAGGTGCATCACCGCATCGGGCTGGTGGACGCGGAACACGCGGTCCAGCGCCGCCCGGTCGCAGATGTCCACCCGCTCGAAGGCGTAGCGCGCATCGCCCGCCACCCCGGCCAGCGACTCCAGGTTGCCGGCATAGGTGAGCGCATCGACGTTGACCACGCTATCGACGGTGTCGGAGATGATATGTCGGATCACGGCCGAGCCGATGAAGCCTGCACCACCGGTGACGAGAAGTTTCATAGCCAGTTCCGCCTATAAATCGTAATACTCCCGATACGAGGCCACGAGCAAGCCGATGAAGCTGGCATTGCCTGTGACAAGAATCTTCATTCATGCCCGCTCCGGATGCATTCTGTTGGTCCATCGCGGGATGCCCGCGTGGCTCCGAACCTGTCACCTTCTTCAGCGTGAACCGAAACCAGTGAGGACGGTGCGAATGGTGCGTATCACGATCAGGACATCGAGCCAGAACGAGAAGTGCTTGATGTAGTAAAAGTCGTATTCGAGCTTGCGGCACATCTCGTCAACTTCGGCGGCATAGCCCTGCTCCACCTGAGCCCAGCCAGAGATCCCGGGGCGCACCACATGGCGGTAGTGGAAGAAGGGCACGTCGTCGCGGTACCAGAGAGAGAGGTCCATCGACTCCGGGCGCGGCCCGATCAGGCTCATGTCGCCCTTGAGCACGTTGAGCAGCTGCGGCAGCTCGTCGATGCGGTATTTGCGAATGACGCGCCCGACCCGAGTTATTCGCGGGTCGTGGCCGTCGCGAGTGAAGCCACCTCCCTGCTGGTCAACATACATGCTGCGAAACTTGTAGACGGTGAAGGGACGGCAGTGCAAACCCATTCGGGGCTGGGTGAACAGCACGGCCCCGGGGCTTTCCAGGCGTATGGCCAGGGCAGTGGCGACCATCAACGGCAGTGCCACGGGCATGATCAGCAGGGTGCCCAGCACATCCAGACAGCGCTTGATCACCTCATAGTGCTCGTCAGGCTGCATGCTGCCCAGGCGATTGTCATGCAGGTAGACCCGGCCGGTGATCTGTTCGAACACGCTGGTGGCATGGTGCACTGGGATGCGGTGCAGAGTGCAATCCGCCAGGAAGCGCTGCCAGGGCTCGGAGAGTCCCGCACGCAGGTCGGCGACCACGCCATCGACCTGGATGCCTTCGAGCCCAGGGGTCTCCAGAAAGTGCCAGTCGACACGCGGATCCTGGCATAGCTCCGCTGCCTTGCCATGGGGGACCACGGCAAACCGGAGCCGGCGATAGGGCGAAGAAACCAGATAGCCGATGGTAAACAGCACCATGGCGGTGAGATAGCTGCCCAGCAGCAGCGTGCCGAAAAACTCGATGCCCAGCAGGCGGAGCAGGAGCCAGGACGTTCCGTAAGATACGGTGAGCAGCGGCATCACCAGCAGACTCGCCTGGGTGCGCGGCAAACGAGCCAGATTCTGCACCGCAACGGCCGCCACCAGGTAGGCCATGGCCGCCGCTACCAGAGTTAACCACTGCGCCTGGGACGCCTGATGCCAGAAACCCCAGCGCATGCTGAATACGGCCGGCACGCCCACGGTGACCAGCAGGCCCAGCAGCTGCTGGATCCGGCTGCTGTGCAGCAAGCGCTGATGGAAGCGGGCATGGCGACGATGCCGCTCCAGTTCCCTGGTCTCGTTGCTGGGCATCACCTCACGGAAGCGCGGCACCTGAGCCGGTGCGGCGCGCTCTGACTCTGCGCTGGTCGCTTCCGTGCCGGCACTGGGCTCCGGCTGACCGGCCAGGCTCACGACTCGGTCGGCGACGGACCTGGATGACTTCCCCCACTTAAGCTCGCTATCCGTCAGGACCTTAGACATGCTCGCTCCCTGGGTGCCGCCGGGGCACTGAATATGTGACTCAACGTCACCAAATGTTTATTATCGTCACGTCACATTCTGACAGCTACATAACTGGCTGTTATGCTGATTTTCTTCGGTGTCTCCGGCTTAGTGAAACCGTTATCCGAACCATAGGGTTGCCATCACTTGAAGCGAAACAGGCATGACCGACCTGCTTCAAGGAGTACCGGTCATTCCCAACTCCCAACCGGTTGATCCATCCGAACCGATGCCGGCGACTGGTGGGAGCAGGTTCCAGCGACATAAGCGTGACAGCGTGTTAACCGCTAACCCCTGTCTGCCACGGCCAGTGCCTGGCTGTCGCAGCCGGATTTCCAGGCCCGGTTATACGCCTCCGCCATGCGCCCCAGGCTGTAGTGGGAGGCGATACGCTGCCGACAGTCCAGCCGCCGACGATGCCAGATGTGCGGCGTATGTCTCGCCTCTTCCAACGCCTGCGCCATAGCGTCGGCAAGGGCTGCACTACAGCGTGGAGGTACCACCCAGCCCACCTCTCCGATGATCAGCCGGGCATCGCCGACATCGGTTGCGACACAGGGCGTTCCACAGGCCATGGCTTCGGCTACGACATTGGGAAAGCCTTCTCCGAAGCTGCTTGAGAGCACATGCAGGTCCAGGGCATTCAGGATATCCGGGATGTCATTGCGCTGGCCGAGCAGGAAAAGGTGCTTCTCCAGCCCGAGCTCCCCGACCCAGGCCATGAGTTTGGCATTGCTCTCCTTCAACCCATCTCCGACCAGAACCCCCGCCACATTGCCCCTGGCACGGGTTACGCCGGCGAGCCCGCAAAGGAAGTTGTAATGATCCTTCTGGGGATTGAAGCGACCGATCATGCCGATCAGGCTGACCTCGGAAGGAATCCCAAGCGACTGCCGCCAGGCCTGCCCACGAGCGGGGCTCAGGGGGAAGAGCTCCATGTCGTAGCCGTTGGGAATCACTCGTAGCTTGTCAGGGCAGTACCCCAGCTGGCGATGGGTCTCGGCGGCATTCTGGGCACAACAGATAATCGAGGTCGGCACCAGCGATGACAGCCAAGCACAGAGCCTGGCCACCAGGATGGTGCTTCGCGAGTTCTTACCTGGCTCCAGGGTCGAGTGGCGTATGCCCCAGAAGATCCGCTTGACGCCGGCCAGGCGCGCCAGGACGCCGCCGACCAGATCGGCGTGATACATCCAGGTCTGAACGACGTCATGGCGTTCGCGCCGCAGCAGGCGCCAGAGACGGTACAGCCCGCTGACACTTAGCCTGCCCGGCCGCATATGCAGGCACACCAGCCGGGCCCCGGTCTGGCGGATGCGCTCGCCGTAGAGCCCCTCGTCCATCATGCTGATGACGGTGTGCGAGTTGGCGCGGTCCTGCAGGCAGAGACGGTACAGGGTGGCTTCGGCTCCCCCCTCCCCCAGGCCGGAAATGATATGGACAACCTTCATGCGGAGGCCTCGCTCGCCATTGGGGTGGAAACCGGTGTCTTGTCCTGTGGTAGCTGCAGCGCCTCGCTGAGATACCGCCGGGCTATCCTGTCCGGCGCGTACTGCCGGCTTCGAGCAATCCGCGCCACTGGCGTGGAGGCCGGCTGCACCAGAGCGAGCTCCATTGCCGCGGCCAGGGCGTCGGGGTCGTCCTGGGGCACGAGGTGGCCATAGCGCCCCGACGCCAGGATGTCGCATGACGCCCCGGGGCAGGATGTCGCGACGACGGGCGCCCCCACGGAGAGCGCCTCCATGATGGCGTTGGGAAACCCCTCCCAACGCGACGATGAGACAAACAGACGGGTCTGGCTCACTATGCTGCCCGGATGCTTAATGAACCCGGGAAGATGCACGCGATGCGCGATGCCAAGCCGCCGCGCCTGCTCGGTCAGCCGTTCGCGCAGCGGCCCTTCGCCCAGCACGACCAGGTCCAGTTCCCGGTCGGACAGTCGCGAGAATGCGGCGATGAGAGTGTCGAAGCCCTTCTGCTCCACCAGGCGCCCCACCGAGCAGATGTAGGGACGCCCCTGGGTCAGGCGACATACCGGGGCCTGCATCGCGGAAGGTTCCCTGATCCCGACGGGGTTGCCAATGTGGATACGGTTTGGGCAGGGCTCAATGCCGGCAGCCTGCAGCGTCGACAGGACGTCGTCAGCAATCACCACCATGGCGTCCGCGCCCGGATACAACTGCTTCATGAGCAGCCGCGCGAGGGCCTGTTTCAGGGGGCCGATTCCCTCCTCGGGAGCCTGCCGGAGGATGTTCGCCTCCCGGATGACGGCGCGCAGTTCGACCCGGGCGAGCTTTCTTGCCAGCAGGGCGACAATATTGGCTTCCCACATGGTGGAGAGGAGCACCTGAGGCCGTTCGGCATGTAGGTAGGCGACCAGCGGCAGCAGCGACGTCATGACCCTGGACCGCCCCAGGTCCACGACCCTCACGGCCGGATCGACGTCATCCGCCAGGATGCCGCCACTACGTGCCATCACCAGGTGTACCGGCCGACTGACCTGGCGCGAGAATTCGTTAGCCAGGGTGACGAAGACGCGCTCAGCACCTCCCCCGTTCAGGGAGGGAAGGAACAGGGCGATGGGACGTGAAGACGATTCAAGTGCCATGCAGATGACTCCCAGACATTGGTTCATGGCGCGATCGCGCTGCCCTGTGCGGCTCGGGTAGCATGATGGTCCTGCTAGGAAGCAGGAACGGCAAGAGCACCAACGCAAACAGGCCCATGCCCCAGAAGCGCATCTGCAGGGTAAAGTTATACTCGAGGCCAGTGCGGTGAATGAAGAATAGGAAAGCCACGGCGGAGACCGCGATGATGGGACGCAGCAGGAAACCGGCGTTGCGATAAAGTGAATTGATCGCCCAGGGCGACAGGGCATAGAGCAGGGCATAGAAGCTCATCAGCGGCCAGCCACCGATTACATAGCCTTCTGCCCAGATATTGCGGGCCACACCAAAATCGACATGGGGATAAAGCACCTGGTCAAAGAAAAAGCCGATGTTGTTCCTGGTGTCGAACCCGAAGACCTGCGCCATGGGAACGAGACCATACAGCAGGTTCTCGAAATAGGGTCCCGAATAGCTCAGGTCTGTGCGAATGGAATCCGTCAGGATCGCCTGTGTCGTGAAGGGCTCGATTCGCATCACGATCATCCTGTACCAGTCGAGACTACTCAGACGCTCGGCCACGAGCTCGTAATTTCCCGACTTGAACGCATAATAGATTTCCTTGTAGACAATCAGGACAAACAGCAGGGCAAGGCCAGAAAGAATCACCTTATGGTTGTGCAATGCGCGAACGGGCCTTTCAGTGAAATAGCGGATGATCACGCCTGCCCCCACGGCAAAGACCATCGCCTCCCGGTTTCCCGCCAGCACATCAACGGCCAGAAACATGAGAAACATGCAGGCGAGCCGGTAGCGTCGCATCATGACGGCACAGGCAAACGCGATGGGGACCAAGGTGGCAAAGATGGCATGCTCGCGGCCATAGCTCGGCTTCCCCGGGGCCACGATTTCCGACCAGCCCAGCACCACGAAGCCAACGAAGGCAATAGTGGCCAGTGCATAGAGCGTTACCTCACCACCCAGCATGGTACTGTGTCGTTCAACTAGGACGTTGCTATCCCGGATGCCGCCGACGCTCGCAGGCTTCAGGTCGTGCAAGAGGGTCACCAGCAGGATGAGCGCGATCACCAGGAAATAGGCAAGATATGCCAAGGGCTCTATTGGTCTGACCATGCCGATGAAACCTGGAACGGTGACAAAGCCAAAGAATGCAGGAGTAAAGTAGAGCACCGAGGAAAAGAAGGCGATCGTGAAGAAATCGAAGGGCCGCTTCTTGACCATGAAATAAGCACCTGCCAAGCAGCAGATCAGAATGAACAAGATGACCATAAGCCCTCCAATCCCTTTAGCTATTGATCGCGACCTAAGTGACTCAAGTTCCGATCGCCCTGTTGGCCAGGTGGCGAGAAGCGCGCGCCCTCATCCTTCGAATGAAATGCACCAGCCAAGGGCACATGATCACCAGACTGGCAAAGGCTCGCTCACTGACGCTAAGGTAGTGTGAAAATCTAGTGTAAAACTCGTGCTTATCATGGAGCGTGGCCCCCGCCTCCTTGACCCCCTTGAGAATGAGATGACGGCTCGAAGCCTTGAAGTTTTTAGTAAATCGGTAGTCGGTCAAGGCATCGAGCCGTTCATGTGAACAGATGCGCTGCCGCAGTCGCTGCAGCTTGATACCCGGGTTCCTTGCCTGGCTGTCGGACCAGGAGCCAGGCACCTTGTAGCGATAGACCGACATGGCGTCGGGCAGATAACAACCGCCCCCCCGAATGGCCGCCATGATCTGGAAGTAGACATCGCCCACGACCTTATCTTCCTGACCGGCCATGAACTCGAGGTAGGCGTCGGTGATGCTGCTACGCACCATCACCGACGCCGTGGCGATGGAACCATGACGCCTTTCGATTATCTCCCCTGCCGGTACCAGCCGGGGAGACATCCCATAGTCGGCGACTCGCTCCTTGCCGGTGCTTCCCACCTCGATCTTGTAGGAGGAATGAAAGCAAAGATCACACTCGGGATGCTTCTCGAGCATGGCGACCTGCTTGGCCAACTTGTAACGGTCGACCCAATAGTCGTCCCCCTCGCAGCTGGCGATGTACTTCCCGCGATAGAGCCTGCTGGTGAAGGTGTCAGGCCTGATGCCCTGGGAGAGCTGGTTCTCCTGCTGACAGATGGCCTTGACGATACCGGGATAGGCCTTCTCATAGCGGCGGACAATCTCGGGCGTGGCATCGCTTGAAGCATCATCATGCACGATAATCTCGAAGGGAAAGCCCGTCTCCTGGTCGAGAATGCTGTCAAGGGTCTGGGCGAGATTACCCTCGTTGTGGTACACGATGCACTCCACGCTGACCAGGGGTTCGGTCAACTCGGGGGACCAGTGTCGCTTGATTTCATCGAGGCTTCTCACGGCTGCATACTCCCTGGCCAGAGGTTCTCCGTCATCGGTGTTGGCGTCGGCCAGGCCCGCTGCCTCACAGGGGTTCTCAGTGCCGCCAGGAACTCATTGGCCACCTGTTGAGCAGGCACACCGAGGTAAAGCGGCAGACAGAGCACCCTCTCGGCCAACGAATCGGCATTGGGCGTCTCGGACCCGTGCACGTGGGCGGTCGCCTCGCGGAGGCAGGACACCCTGCTGAGCGCCGGGTGAAAATAGCGCCTGGCGCCAACTCCCTGTTCAGTCAGATGTTCCAGCACTGCCAGCAGCTTCGCTTCGCTCTCGAGCACGACGGGGAAGTAGCCAAAGTTATTGCTGCACTCGGGATGACGGTACTGAAGGGTTACGGCATCCTTGAGCCGTTCATGATAGACAGCCCATGCCTCCGCCCTCCCCTGGAGGTTCCGCTCCAATTCATCTAGCACCGCCAGCCCCATGGCGGCCTGGACTTCGTTCATCTTGGCATTGATGCCCAGATCGCTGAGCTTCCCCTGCTCATCAATCCCGAAGTTGATCATCCGGCGAGCCCTCCGGGCCAGCTCCGCATCACGGAAGACGATTGCCCCACCCTCCACGCTGTGGAATACCTTGGTAGCGTGAAAGCTCAACGTTGTTGCATCCCCATGGGCGAGCAGGCTCTTGCCGGCATAACGCACACCGAAGGCATGGGCACCGTCGTAGACCACCTTCAGGCCGTATTGCGAGGCGATATCGTCGATCTCGTCGACAGCGCATGCGTTGCCAAAAACATGGACGGGGACAATGGCTCGGGTGCTGTCGCTGATCGTGGTCGCGATGGCCGCCGGGTCCAGGCACCAACCGCCGCGTTGAATATCGGCGAAGCGTGGCTGGACACCCTCCCACTTTAGCGAGCTTGCCGTGGCGATGAAGCTAAAGGGTGTCGTCACGGCATCCGCTTGACCTTCCAGTCGACCGCTGATGCCTAGCACGCGATAGGCGATCTGAAGCGCCAGGGTGCCATTGGCCACCAGAACCAGGTTGCGCACTCCGAGATAGGCCTCAAGACGCGTGGCAAGCTCCTCCACGAGCGGCCCTCCGTTGGTCAGCCTTTGCCGGGAGTAGATGCCTTCCAGGTAGGCCTCGACCTTACGGATATTGGGAAAATATGGTCGAGTAACAGGGATCATGGCGTCATCACGCTCATCAGGTACTTGCCATAGCAGTTCTTGGCCAAAGACTCGGCACGTTCCATCACCGCCTCACGCTCCAGCCATCCATTTCGCCAGGCAATCTCCTCAAGACAGGCAATCTTGTAACCCTGACGCCTCTCAATGATCTCGACGAACTGTGCGGCTTCCAGAAGGCTCTCATGCGTGCCGGTATCCAGCCAGGCATAACCGCGGCCGAGCAGTTCGACATGCAGATCACCTCGCTCCAGATAGACCTGATTGATGCTGGTAATTTCCAGCTCTCCCCGTGACGATGGCTTTACAGACTTGGCGATTTCTATGACGTCGTTATCATAGAAATAGAGCCCGGTTACCGCATAGTCAGACTTCGGTATGGCGGGCTTTTCCTCGATGGATATCGCACGGCGATTGTCATCGAATTCGACCACACCGAATCGCTCGGGGTCCTTGACCTGGTAGCCAAATACCGTAGCACCCTGGCGACGCCTGGCGGCCTGCTTGAGCTTGGGGCTAAAGGCGTGCCCGTAGAAGATGTTATCCCCTAGAACGAGGCAGACGTTGTCATCTTCCACGAAACTTTCGCCGATGATAAAGGCCTGGGCCAGCCCATCTGGACTAGGTTGCACGCTGTATTTGAGCCGTATTCCGAACTGACTACCATCGCCTAGAAGTCGTCGAAATGCGAGGTTGTCATCGGGGGTAGTGATGACTAAAACATCCCGAATTCCGGCGAGCATGAGCACCGAAAGAGGGTAATAGATCATCGGCTTGTCGTATACAGGAAGCAGCTGCTTCGATACGCCAAGTGTACTGGGATAGAGCCTTGTACCACTCCCACCCGCAAGTATAATGCCTTTCATCACTACCCCCGCCTGCATAAGTCAGGACAAGAAAATGGAATGAGGCTCTATCCGAAAACTGGCTTCTCTCGTCGACTTTCCAGATAAAGCCTGATTGTTATCTATAGGCGTACTGATAATAGCCGTACCCATAGCTGGCGGCTGCCTTTCGCTCCATTGCATTGAGGATGGCGCCTTTCACCGTCACGCCTCCACTTTCCAGACGGCGTCTGGCGATCTGCATTTCACGCAGAGGGTTGACCTGGAAGCGCGCCACCAGCAAGGCCGTGCCGCACTGGGCGCCAACCACGGTGGCATCCGTGACCGCCAGCACCGGCGGGGTGTCGAGGATCACCAGGTCATAACGCTCGCCGACGCTCTCCAGGAAGCGGCTGAAGGCAGCCGTCATCAAGAGTTCAGAGGGGTTGGGCGGGGCGGTGCCACGAGCGACATAGTCCAGTCCCTCGATGCCACTGCTGCGGATGACTTCATCCAGGCTCAGTTGGTCGCCTAGGAACTCGGAAAGTCCCCCTGCACTGTGATCCGCGAAGGCATGATGAAGGTGTCCCTTGCGCATATCGGCATCCACCACCAGCACCCGCTGCCCGGCCTGGGCGCAGATAGCCGCGAGATTGATAGATACGAAGCTCTTGCCGATACCGGGGCTGGGCCCAGTTATCATCAGGCGATTGTTGCGGGCCTCTAGCATCGCGAAGTGCAGGCTGGTGCGCAGGCCGCGCAGGGCTTCGCTGGAGGTGTCGGCCGGGGCTTGCTCGGCGAGGATACCGCTGACGACATCGCTGCCCTCGCGGTCGCGACGATGCTTGATCCGCTTGACCAGCTTCTTCTGCTCCTCGGAGAGGGGAATGGCTGCATAGACCGGCAGTCCGGCGTCCTCAAGCTGCTCGGGGGCCTCCACCCCACGGTTAAGCAATCCACGGATCAGCACGATGCCCACCGCCAGGATGCCCCCTAGCAGCGTGGCCATCACCACGATGAGCCGCTTCCTGGGCTCGATGGGGAACTCTCCCACCAGCGCGCTATCGATGATGCGAACGTTACCCACGGTGCCGGCGCGGGCAACTTCAAGCTCCTGCATCTTGTTGAGCACGTTGACATAGATGGCCTGCGTCACTTCCACATCGCGGGTGCGACGCACCACCTCCTGCTGGGCCGCCGGAAGCTCATTGACCTTGGCATTGAGCCTGTCCCGCTCCTCCTGCAGCTGGCGCTTCTGACGCAGCAGCGACTGATAGGAAGGATGGCTGGCGGTATAACGCTGGGCCAGTGCCGCTTCCTCGAATTCCAGCTCGCTGAGCCGGCTTTCGAGGTCAATGAACTGCTGGACCGCTGCCTGCGCTTCGGAGGTCAGGTCGACGCTGTCACGCTCGACGCGATACTGGTTGAGTCGCTCCTCGGCGGCGGCCAGTTGGGTACGAAGCTCCGGCGCCTGCTCCTCCAGGAAGAGGAGGCTCTGCTCTGCCTCGGCAGACTGACGCTGAACGTTCTGGGTCAGGAAAGTCTCGGCCACGGCATCGAGCGAGCGCCGGATCTCGGCGGGGTCGGTACCGGTCAGGCTCAGGCGCAGGATGCCAGTGCTGGCCGTGCGCCCGCTACTGACCTCGCTGACCATCAGGCGGCTACCGAGCTGGCGGATTGCGGAAGGTACCTTGTGCTTGATCAGGCTGAACTCTGCGCCAGGAGCTGCGTTCAGCTCGGCAATGCGCAGCTGTATGTCGTCTCCCTCGAAGCCGCTCAACTCTCCCACAATGCCTTCACCCAACAGCCGTGGAGCGTCGTCCATTAGGGTCAGGGAGTAGTAGCCACCCTGGAGGACTCTCACTACCAGCGGGATGCCGCGGTAATGGTCTGCCACTTCAAACCGACCAAGCCGGAGCGACTCCCCCCCCCATACCGCCGAGCGGGCACTCAGGAAGTCCGGCAGACTGAACCAGTTCCTCAACCACTCGGGCACCGACACCCCCCCCTTCAAGGCTTCAGGTACGGACGGGCTGGACTGGATGAACTCCGGCAACTCGATTCGATCCGGCATCCATCCGGCAAGATTCACATCGGTGGTGGCAAAGTGTGGGCGCTGGATATTGTTGCGCTGAACATAGTTGCCAACCAGAGGCAGACGCTTGGGAACCACTGCAGTGTCGATTCCGGTGCGCTCCACGACCTGCCCCAGCACCATGCGCGACTGCAGGATCTGCACCTCCGCCGCCGTACTGCTTTCCGGCGTCGACACAGCCTCACCCATCACGTTGGCCAAGTCGCCCAGGGGGCTCACCGAGGAGCGGCGCTCCACCTGCACCAGTGCATCGCCCTGGTAGATGGGGGTCGCGAGGACGGCGTATCCCGTTCCGGCGATGGCGAACACCAGGGTGATAGTGAATATCAGCCACTTGTGGTCCAGCATCAGGCCAAAGAGCCTGGCGAGATCGAGGGCTTCCACGGACTGTCTGGTCGTTGTTCCCATATTCATGAGTCTTCACCATCGTCGGCCACTAGCCATCAAGTCGGAGGGTTACAGGTCTCTCACGTCGGAGGCGCTATCAGCCACGTTGCCGGGTAACACCAGTGATGGCAGCAGCAGACTGATCACGCGGTTCCAGCGAGCGAGGGGGGCTGTCGTGACATAGACGACGTCCTGAGGCTGCAGGGGAAAACTGCTGCCCATGGTGAAGGCAGTGGCATTGCTGACATCAAGCTGAAAGACCGTTGCCAGCTTGTCGCTATCAGCCTGGTTACCGCGAATGACGAAAATTCCCGACGGCTCAGCGGTATCCTCGTTAATGCCACCTGCCCTTGCGATGGCATCTGTCAGTGAGATTCGCTCATTTCCTAGGGTAAGATTCCCAGGGCTGCGCACCTGTCCCATGACAGCCACCGCTTGATTCTCGGCGCTGGGAACATGCACGACGTCGCCATCGCGCAACAATCGATTCTGTGTCATGTCACCCTGACGAAGCATCGCAAAAAGGGATAACCTCTCTTCCCGGCCATCGCGGTTGAGAATAACTTCATGCCAGTTGGCATCGCTAAGCGCTCCCCCAGCTTGGCTCACCGCGTCCACCAGGGTCATGGGCACGGCCGTTACCGGGAGCGCTCCAGGTGAGCCAACCGAGCCACTGACATAGACTCTCTGGGAGTTGAATGCCGCCACGCGGACATCGACCTGGGGGTTGGTGATATAGGTAGCCAGGCGACGTGCTAGCTCATTCCTGATGGTGGGTATGGTTCGACCTGCCACCTCGACCCGGCCGATATAGGGATAGAAAATGGAGCCATCCTTGCGGACCTCGTGACCCGCCTCGGCAGCACTGCGCTCACCACCTGCGGGAATCGTCAGTTCGGGGTGATCGTAGACGATGATGCTAAGCACATCGCCAACGCCAACCAGGTACTCATAATCTTCTATGCTGGCGCGCAGCTCGACCGGCATGGAGCGTGCCAAGCTGACGTCCTGTCGATAGGAGGCTACCAGTGCCGGGGTGATCGCCTGAATGTCCACCAGATGATCAATCGGCTCCGCCTCTGCCTGATAATCCATGTGAGCGCCAGGAGCGAGGGAGCAGCCCGCCAACAGGGCAGCCCCGAAAACCATGGTCAATGTTGAAACGCGACGTTGAGGAAGCATGACATGTCCACCCTGCATCATCCGACGTGTGTTATTCACCTGAACCCCGCTCACCACTCCCAGCGATCTCATGGCTGCCTGGTGTCGACGTTCCAATCAGGCTACGTATCGATGCTGGACAGGGAGCCGACATCCTTCATGACATCCAATCGGGGGTAGCAGGAGGTTACCGTGCGATCCCTGGAACACATTATTACACTAAATAACAATCCTGCATCACATCCAGCCCCCTATTTTTCCAGCAAAGGCATGATGAATTACCTGATACTCGCGTATTAGCAAAACCCACCTAGCGGCAATCCCAGGACACCCGACAAGATCAACAACACTCACTCAATAGCTTGTTTTTGAAAGATTTTTTATATGATGCCCGCGATGAAATTCATGTCATGCCGGCCGTAGCGCTGGTCGATCGGAAGCGGGAGCAGGTGGTCCACCCTATGCGTCAACGTAGTTGTCACCCAAACGGATTGAGAGGTGATCAACGTGCGTTACCCCGCAGAACGTAAGGAAGCCATCCTCAAGAAGATGGCACCGCCCATGAGCATGACCATCCCGGAACTGGCCGAGCAGGAAGGCATCACCGCGACAACCCTCTACAATTGGCGGAAACAGGCCAGAGCACGAGGACAGGTTTTGCCATCACGTTCTACCCAGCCAGATCAGTGGACTAGCCAGGAGAAGTTCCAGATCGTCCTGGAGACAGCTCCGATGAACGAGGCTGAAGTCAGCGCCTACTGCCGCGAGCGCGGGCTCTATCCCGAGCAGGTGGAGGCCTGGCGGGATGCCTGCATGAACGCCAACGACGATGCGGCAGCGCAGGCCAAGCAGCTTCGCCAGGCGCGTAAGGCGGAGCAGAAGCGGCTCCGTAAGCTGGAGCGCGAGCTACACCGCAAGGACAAGGCCCTGGCCGAGACGGCGGCGCTGTTGGCCCTGTCAAAAAAGGCCGAGGCGATCTGGGGCACGACCAACGACGAGGACGACTGACCAGCCTCCCGGATCGCCAGCGTATCGTGACTCTGGTGCAAGACGCCCAGCGTGACGGTGCTCGGCTGGCCAAGGCCTGTCAGGTGATGGGCATCAATGTGCGAACCTATTACCGCTGGGTCGCGGAAGGCGAAGTGACGGCGGATCGCCGCCCCGACGCCGACCGCCCAGAACCGGCCAACAAGCTGTCGCCCGAGGAACGAGAGGCGATTGTGGTGCTGTGCAACGCCCCGGAGTATCGGAGCCGCCCGCCGGCCTTCATCGTGGCCGACCAGGCGGACAAGGGCCGCTACCTGGCTTCTGAGTCGACGATGTACCGAGTGCTTCATGAATATGACCAGCAACACCACCGGGGCCGACAGCAGGCCCCACAGCGCAAGCGACCGCCGACCACGCACCAGGCCACGGCACCAAACCGGCTTTGGTGCTGGGATATCAGCTGGTTACCGGGCCCTGCACGCGGTACCTGGTGGTACCTGTACCTGATCATGGACGTCTTCAGCCGCAAGATCGTTGGGCACGAGGTCTATGAAGCCGAGACCGGCGAGCTGGCCGCCGAGCTGATCCAGAAGGCCTGCTGGCGCGAGCACCTCACCGATCGTCACAAGCCTTTGATTCTGCACTCAGATAACGGCAGCCCGATGAAGGCGGCGACCTTCCTGGAGAAGCTCTACGACCTGGGCATCACCCCGTCGTACAGCCGACCAAGGGTCAGCAACGACAACGCCTTCGCCGAGTCGGCCTTCAAGACGCTGAAGTACCGGCCGGGCTTCCCCATCGACGGGTTCGCCACCCTGACTGAGGCTCAGGAGTGGGTCCAGCAATTCACCGAGTGGTATAACCACGAGCATCGGCACAGCGCCCTTCGCTACATCACGCCGAGCCAGCGTCATAACGGCGAGGCCAAAGGCATCCTGGCGCAGCGCCGGGAGGTCTTCGAGGCGGCGAAGCAACGTCACCCGGAGCGCTGGTCGGGTGACATCCGGAAACTCAGCCTGCCAGAGATAGTGCACCTGAATCCCGAGCGGGATCCGGTGCCACAGGCAGCAGGGCTTTAAAGAGCCAGAACCATTTTATATGCCAACTATGTTGACAGACTCCGTCCACCAGATAACGTTCTTCAGCACTCACTGCCGGCCTTTCGTAAACTTCTCTCCAAAGCCTGGTTACATAAACCCGCTTTCTCACCAACGACTCACGCACGCCCCGCACCTTCGTCAGCAATGGGTAGGCCATGGGAACACCATCAGGCGATACTGACAGTGGGAGCTCATTGAACCGCCCAAGTCTCGCGTGCAGTATCCTGAAGTTGGAGATCAGACGGTTCCTGCATCGCGAATAATCGACCGCTTGGAGCATCATCTCGCTAGTGTGTGACATACCATCGTCACGATAGGGTGACGAAAACTGGAAAGTAGCGATTGACTGACTTCACGGGAGGGGTACCAGTAGGCACCGTCGGGCACGCCAAAGAACTTTCTCGCCGAGTAAATTGAATCCACCACCTTGTCATGCGCACTGAAGAAGGACTGGGCATTATCCACGATAAGTTTATCCCGATAACGCCGACTCAAGGCCTTGACATATTCACCCTTGACACCAAAATAGTTGACATAAAGAAACCTCTCTCCCGGCCCCAACTCCGGAAGCATCTCGGCTTCCAGGCACTTATTCACGGGGTAGAAAGTGTAGTCAACGCCAAGCTCTGCCAGAGGTGCGACCATGCTGTCACAAACATAGTTCGGCATATAAACATGCTTGTCTTCATACGCCGACAACAGTAGCCTGAAGGCACTTCCGGCAGTATTTAACCTCAAGGCACCTGGATGATAGTGACCACCAACCTTCGGAACCATCAACTCGAAGTATCCACCGACCTCTTTCATCGCCCTGCCTCCTGGCACCCGGTGAGTACGCTCCCCCACCCGTGCCTGCCAGGTGTAGCGGGTGACCTCACTCGACAGAAACCTCACTCTTGCTGTACTCGACCCGGATATGCGAGTGCATATCTTCGAGCATGCCTTGCATCTCGCGCGCACCCCTGAAGCGAAGGATCAGCACGCCAATGGGGCTCTTCATTGGCATCCCCGGCTTAACCCAGAGACGCTCATTGACCACCCGCTTTTTCAGAGCCTCGGATATCCAGATACCTGTAAGGAGCCCTTGCTCTGGCGGATGAATAATATAATTCGACCAGTAGCCAGAGGGCGTCACATTGCCGAGCGTCTGACACCTCATTCCTAGAGCCGCGTCCACCGTATACTTTACCAGGTCTACTCCGGTCGCATGCTTGATTACATCAGGAATACAGTCGCCTCCATTTCGAGGTGCAACTTCAAGAAACCATACCTCACCATCGGCATCGACCAGAAATTCAACGTTCAGCGCCCCATTTCGCATACCAAGATGGCTAATAATTTCCTGGAGTTGAGCTGCTGCACGCTCTCCGCAGCGCGGATCGATGGTCGAAGGGTAGCTGTTGGCGATAGGGTTGGGCGGGGCCACCGAGGGGTCGAAATGAGCATCAGCCCAGAGCCAGAACTTGAGTTTTCCGTCGACAATAAAGGCATCACTGTCGACCTGACAACCTACCTTTTCAATAGACTCCTCTACCACCACCATCTTGGCTCGAGAATAACATTGGGCATTCATGAAAGCTGCATCCAGCCCCGCGAGGCTATCGAGAATCGTGATACCTCGACTACCTGCAGCATCGACCGGCTTGACGTAAATCGGCAGGCGCAAGCGCTTGGACCATACACGAGCTGCTGCAAGCGAATCAAAAGCTGCCGAGCGCGGCACCTTGAAGCCAAGTCGCTGGAGAAGCGTCCTGAACCTGTCTTTCCTGGTAAGGGTGCAGACAGCGTCATAAGGATTCCCCGGCAGGCCAAGCTTTTCAGCCACATAGGCGGCTGTAGGCGCCCCCGAGTCTGCGGCATAGGCCACGATACCGTCGATACTCAGGGAGCGTGCCAATGCCAGGACACCATCCCGATCAGTCGTGGAGATGGGATAAGACTCGTGGGCAATCCTGTGGCCGGGATTGTCGGGCAAATAATCGCACGTTATGACATAGTAGCACTGCTCTAGTGCATAGTAGATGGGTGGGAGTTGTGCAGCCGCAGCACCTAGGAACAAGATCTTTTTCACTTCCCACCTCCCTGGCTGCCATTATTACAAACCTTCAGGCGACTCTACGTAGCTACCCGTTGGCATTAGCAATCCGCAGCTCCTGCTTTAACTCTACTTAACCTCACCAAGCAGAGATCAGGCTGCAATACGAAACGCTCGCTAACAAAGTATTACAATAACGCGAGGATGCATATGCTGTTTTTACCCATCATGCTTTTTCACGATGGCCATACTTTGACCGAACAAAAATGGCATACTTGCCAATTAAAAATCAGGAGAAAAGTAACTACCATGGAACTATAAACTTGACATTTTATCGCAGTAGAAAATAAAAACCGGACAGGAAGTCGAATTTGACAACCTGCCCGGCATTCAGAGGGTCTAGAGTGTAGCGACTCGTACGCCCTATCTCATAAGATTCGGCAACCTCCACCAACGTTGGGCTTCCGCCCCCTCAGCTGGCGCAGAATGCGCGCGGACAGCCGTCTATAACCCGCGAACAGCGAAAATGTATCAGTATAAAAGTCCATCACCATCCTGCCGTTACTGATATCGACGGTGTGGGGCCCGCAGGCATCTACGAAACCAACACTGCCTACGATACGCTCCCTGTAGTCGTCGGGAGACAGGCTGACGATCTCACACACCGTCAGTCCATCACCATAGCCACGGCTGTTGTTCTGCCCGAAACGGTAGATCTGGCCGTCAACGACCTGAATCCTGCCGCCCATCCGCGCCAGGCGGGGGTCGATGACGATAGGGTTCTTGGGGTGTGCCCTGTAGGGCCCCGTCAGTGCCTGACTGTAATACAGGTAGAGGCAGCTCTCGGCCGATCCATCTAAGCCGCCGAAAATGTAGTGGTAGCCATCATGGATGAACAGGGTTCCATCCAGAACACGGCGGCCGTCGAACCCTTCGAGCGGAATGACCTCAGCGCCCTCGGTGAAGGGAGCGGCGATGACATAGGGTTCTGAGTGCGACGATACTTCGGGAAGCAGGTACTCACGACCGTTTTCGCAGAATGAAAAGGGGTAAGAGTAGTGCCAACCCGTGAGATAGGCCTCGGATGGCTCCAGAGAATCAACATCGAGCTCCAGGATCTCCCCCACTCCATTATATTTGTTGAGTGCCTCCAGGCGAATCTTTTGGCCATCGTGGCTGAAGAAGGGGTCGGCATAGAAGCTATGGGACTTGCCGAGAACAGGAACCCGTCCGCGAGTGATACTAAGATTGTCAAGGCCAACGAAACCGCTGAATTCTGCAATGATCACATTCCAGCGCTTCTCCACCAGCGCCCCATAGAGGAGTCTCCTCAGGTAGCGGTGCCCCATCCTGAAAACGAACGCCATCACGGCCAGATTCCCCGGGATTTCAGTACGAGGGCATGACTCGACGGTCGTGAGACAGTCCCCAACGACCAGGCGCTCCATGGCTGGCTTGAGCAGTAGCATCGCATTATGCTGATAATCGCTGGCGGTACGCATGTAGGAGTGGTGGTAGACCCTGGAATAGCAGTGGGCCAGAACGGCCGCCACTGGGGTGTTGGCGGAGTGCTTCTCGACCCGGATCTCTGCACATTGGGCACCGGCACGCATCTCCTCGAATCCAGCCGCCCCACCACCATAGTAGCTGGAGCCCGGGCTGGCATAGGCGATCACATCCAGGCCTGCCGGTGGTTCGATCGAAGGACCGAAGTTGATGATAGCAGTAATGCCCCTCGCGATAAGTGCATCGACAACAAGAAACGGCAAACGAAGCCCATCCTTTCCCGACTCAAGGGATAGCTCCTGGAGGGCCTCCATCGGCATTGCAAAGGTAGCTCGACGGGTCAAACGATTGTTGAGCGAGAATGCAGTCAACAAGCGATACGCCATATGCTGGAACTCTGGCGTTTGGCTCGCTTTATCAGGTGCCACAAGATACAGCGCCACATCGAGATATCGAGACGCGATGTTCAACGACTCCACCTGCCATTGGGAAAGTTCGGCACGCCTTGCTAGAATAGCCACCTTCAATGTCATTGCCTTGCTCCCCGGGCACCCCAAGACGCTCATGCAACTGATATTTCATACGGTCACACCATGAGATAGGAGCGTATGATTACCCCGTCCATCAAGGACGTATCGACCTGAACACCATGTTCCCTGACGCATGAGATACTTTTGGCCTGCCTCCAGCGCCAACGCCCGATATTCCCCGGCTTTCTTCAGCAGCGGAGCGCAGAAATAGGTCGTTCTGCGGCTTCGGCTACATTACGACCCTATCCCACACCCAATGTTACACAGCATGCACCGGCGCCGCCCACACCATTTTCCTCGTCGTCTATCTGCTAGAAGAATAGGGTTATATCAACCTTGGACAGGGAGCAACTGATTCTTATCAGGCCAGTATTTTCATACTCTTCGAGTAAGCCTATCGCTACAACAACGACGAGCCTCAGTCCATATAAAGAAAGGCACCAGCTCTCAAAAGCTGGTGCCATGGTTCTAATATCGAGCAGTATCAACTCGTTAGCAATGACAGCCCTTTTATGTTCCGCAGGCCGTCAGAACACCCGGTTCATGCCGTTCATGGCCGCGACGCGGTAGGCCTCGGCCATGGTGGGGTAGTTGAAGGTGGTGCTGACGAAATACTTGAGGCTGTTGGCCTCCCCCTTCTGCTGCATGATCGCCTGGCCGATGTGCACGATCTCCGAGGCCTGGTCGCCGAAGCAGTGGATGCCGTAGATCTCCAGGGTATCCTGGTCGAAGAGGATCTTGAGCATGCCCACGGTATCGCCGGTGATCTGGGCCCGGGCGGTGTCCTTGAAGAAGGCCTGCGCCACCTCGTAGGGCACCTTCTGCTCGGTCAGCTCGCGCTCGTTGCGCCCGAAGGAGCTGATCTCCGGGATGGTGTAGATGCCGGTTGGCACCTCGGTGACGTAGCGAAACTCCTCGGAGAGCATCTCGCTGGAGGCGTTGAGCCCCTGATCGTAGGCGGCGCTGGCCAGGCTCGGCCAGCCGATCACGTCGCCGGCGGCGTAGATGTGTGGGATCTCGGTGCGATAGTGCTCGTCCACGGTGAGCTGGCCGCGACCGTTGGCCTCCAGGCCGATATTCTCGAGCCCGAGCTGATCGGTATTGCCGGTGCGGCCGTTGGCCCACAGGAAGGCGTCGGCGCGCAGCCGCTTGCCGGACTTGAGGTGTACGGTGACCCCTGACTCGTCTCCCTCGACGCGGTCGTACTCCTCGTTGTGGCGAATCAGCACCCCATGCTTGCGCAGGTGGTAGGAGAGCGCATCGGAGATCTCGTCGTCCAGGAAGGAGAGCAGGCTGTCGCGGTTGTTGATCAGGTCGACCTTGACGCCCAGCCCCGAGAAGATCGACGCATATTCGCAGCCGATGACCCCGGCGCCGAAGATGATCAGGGTGCGCGGCGTATGACTGAGGCTGAGGATGGTATCCGAGCAGTAGATGCGCGGATGGCGGAAGTTGATATCCGCCGGCCGATAGGGGCGTGAGCCTGTCGCGATGATGATCTTCTCGGCCACCAGCTCATCCATGCCCTCATGGTTGTCGCGGACCAGCAGGGTGTGCTCGTCCTTGAACCGGGCCACGCCGCTGAACAGGTCGATGCGGTTGCGGGAGTAGAAGTTGGTGCGCATCGCCACCTGCTGATCGATGGTGGCCCGGGAGCGCTCCATCACCTTGGGAAAGGAGAACCAGCGCGGCTCGCCGATATCACGGAACATGCGGTTGGTGTTGAACTGCATGATCTGCTTGACCTGGTGGCGCAGCGCCTTGGAGGGGATCGTCCCCCAGTGGGTGCAGTTGCCACCCACCAGAGGCTGCTTCTCGACCACCGCCACCCGCTTGCCGTTCTTGGCGGCGTTGATGGCGGCGCTCTCCCCCGCCGGCCCGGTACCGATCACCACCACGTCATAGTTATGGACTGCCATTGATCCTCGCATCTCCTTGTTCGATATCGGTTACGAGGGGCGAGGGGCGAGGGCCCCAGCTGCCCTACCCCGGATCATGAGCCATCGCGCGGGATCTGCGCTCCTACTACTATGCTGGCAGCCTTGCCCCTTGCCCCTTGCTCCTTTTTCCTGCGCCTCAGCGCCGGGTGGCATCGTACCCCAGGTCGGCGCCGCGGCTCTCGTCGCTGCGGCGACGGGCGCTGCCGCGCTTGCGATTCTCCTCCTCGCACACCTCGTCCTTGCCGCCGCACACCTCACAGCCCTCCTTGAGGCCGAGCTGGTTGAGGCCGCCGCAGGAGCCGGCGATGGGCTTGCGCCCGAGGATCACCCCCACGGCCATGGCGGCCATGATCAGCAGCATGAAGACAAAAGCGATAATCCAGATGGTCATGTCGTTCTCCTCGCTCAGCGCTCGAGCAGGGGCTCGAGGCCGGCGCCAATATGTAGTGTGATGCCCCGTGGTGTGAGGACAACAACCCGGGCCGGCTGTTCCATGGCCGTCTCCAGGGGAGAGGCCAGCAGCTCCCGGGCCAGATGGTCCGCCGCCTCGGCGCTCTGGGCCACCGCGCTGACGGCAAGAATCCGCTCCCACTCCTGGCCGTCGGCGTCGGCTGGGCGCGCCGCACTGCGGGTAACCAGGGCGGCCCCCTCCAGCCGCAGCGCCGCGTCGGGAGCCGACGCCAGGCCGGTGCGCGGCAGTCGCACCCGCCAGGGGTGCCGCCCCGCCCTGCCCAGGGTGCGCTGGACGCCGCCCAGCTCGACCAGGGCGTGCTCCACGCCAAACTCGCCGAGCACACGGGCCAGGTGATCCACCGCCCGGGCCCGATAGAGCTGCAGCAGGTCATCGGGCACCTGCGCCCCGGGCGGGCCCAGGACGATAGGCCATCCGGCAGCCAGCAGGTGCTGGAGCAGCTGGATGTCATTGTCGAGGCTTGCCAGTTCACCCTGGATGGCGGCCTCGACCAGGGCGGACTCGCCCGGGCCCAGGTCGCCATTCAGCGTGATGTGGTAGCCGCTGCCGAGGGCCACGCCCTCGAAAATATACCACTCGCCCTGCTGACGACAGCCCGCCAGCAGAAGCAGCGGCATCAGCAGGGCGAATAGAAAGAGGGCTGGCCGCATGGCCAGCCCCGGGTGTCGCCTCGCGGCGAGGGAGATCATCCGCCAAAGTCGTCCAGCAGGATGTTCTCGGGCTCGACGCCCAGATCCAGCAGCATCTTGATGACGGAAGCGTTCATCATGGGCGGCCCGCACATGTAGTACTCGCAGTCTTCGGGCGCCGGATGGTCCTTGAGGTAGTTCTCGTAGAGAACGTTGTGGATGAAGCCGGTGGGGCCATCCCAGTTGTCCTCGGGCATCGGGTCGGAGAGCGCCAGGTGCCAGGTGAAGTTCGGGAACTCCTCGGCCAGCTGGTCGTACTCGTCGTTGTAGAAGGTCTCGCGCCAGGAGCGCGCGCCATACCAGAACGAGATCTTGCGCTTGGACTTGAGGCGCTTGAGCTGATCGAAGATGTGGCTGCGCATCGGCGCCATGCCCGCACCGCCGCCGACGAAGACCATCTCGGCATCGGTGTCCTTGGCGAAGAACTCGCCGAAGGGCCCCATCACGGTGACCTTGTCACCCGGCTTCAGGCTGAAGACGTAGGTGGACATCAGGCCCGGCGGATGGTTGGTGTTGGGCGGCGGCGTGGCGATCCGGATGTTGAACTTGAGGATGCCCTTCTCTTCCGGATAGTTCGCCATGGAGTAGGCGCGGATGACTTCCTCGTTGTTCTTGTGGGAGATCTTGTAGAGATCGAACTTCTCCCAGTCGCCCCGGTACTCCTCCTCGATATCGAAATCCTTGAAGGAGATATCGTAGGGCGGAGCCACCAGCTGCACGTAGCCGCCGGCGCGGAAGTCGACGTTCTCGCCCTCGGGCAGCTTGAGGTTGAGCTCCTTGATGAAGGTGGCGACGTTGGGGTTGGCGATGACCTCGCACTCCCACTTCTTGACGCCGAAGACCTCCTCGGGCACCTCGACCTTCATGTCCTGCTTCACCGGCACCTGACAGGAGAGGCGCCAGCCCTCCTTCTTCTCACGCATGGTGAAGTGGGACTCTTCGGTGGGCAGGATGGCACCGCCACCCTCTTCCACGCGGCACTTGCACTGGGCACAGGAGCCGCCGCCGCCGCAGGCGGAGGAGAGGAAGATGCCGTTGGCGGCCAGGGTGTTGAGCAGCTTGCCGCCGGCCTGGGTGGTCAGGGTGTGTTCGGGGTCGCCGTTGACCTCGATGGTCACGTCCCCGGTGCTGACGAGCTTGCTGCGCGCGGCCAGGATCACCAGGGTCAGACCGATGACGACCAGGGTGAACATGACCACACCGAGCAAGATGACTGTTGTATCAACCATGTCGGTTTCCTATTGCTAGACGTTGCCTGGTGCCCGACGGCGCGCTGCGCCGCCGGGTGAACTCGAGCGGCCTCAGAGCTGGATGCCGGAGAAGGACATGAAGCCCAGCGACATCAGACCCACGGTGATGAAGGTGATGCCCAGGCCCTGGAGGGAGCCGGGAACGTCGCTGTACTTCAGCTTCTCGCGGATACCGGCCAGGGCGGTGATGGCCAGCGCCCAGCCGACGCCGGAGCCGAGGCCATAGACCACGGATTCGCCGAAGTTGTAGTTACGCTCGACCATGAAGAGCACGCCACCGAGGATGGCACAGTTCACGGTGATCAGCGGCAGGAACACGCCCAGGGCGTTGTAGAGCGCGGGCACGTACTTGTCGAGGAACATCTCCAGGATCTGCACCAGGGCGGCGATAACGCCGATGTAGCTGAGCAGGCCCAGGAAGGAGAGATCGATGTTCTCGGCACCGCTGATGCCGGTCCAGGCGAGCGCCCCTTCGGCCAGCAGGACGTTATAGATGACATTGTTGACCGGCACGGAGATGGTCAGTACCACGATCACCGCCACGCCGAGACCGAAGGCCGCGGAGACCTTCTTGGAAACGGCAAGGAAGGTACACATGCCGAGGAAGAATGCCAGGGCCAGGTTCTCGACGAAGACCGAGGCAACGAACAGGCTCAGATAGTGTTCCATGTTACACCGCCTCCTTCGGTTCGGTGTTGTGCTTCATCTTGAACTCGTTCTCCTCGATCTGCTCCGGGTTGAAGCTGCGCAGCACCCAGATGATCAGGCCGATGATGAAGAACGCCGACGGCGGCAGCAGCAGCAGGCCATTGGGCACGTACCAGCCGCCGTCCTGCACCGGCTGGAGCACGGTGAAGCCGAAGACGCTGCCGGAGCCGAACAGCTCGCGGAAGAAGCCCACGGCCATCAGGATGAAGCCGTAGCCCAGGCCGTTGCCGATACCGTCGATGAAGGACATCTTGGGACCGTTCTGCATGGCGAAGCCTTCGGCGCGCCCCATGATGATGCAGTTGGTGATGATCAGCCCGACGAACACCGAGAGCTGCTTGGACATCTCATAGGCGAACGCCTTCAGCACCTGGTCCACCACGATCACCAGGGAGGCGATGATGGTCATCTGCACGATGATGCGGATGGACGAGGGGATGTGGTGCCGGATCAGCGACACGAACAGGTTGGAGAAGGCACAGACGAAGATGACCGCCAGGGTCATGACCAGCGAGACGCTCATGCTGGTGGTTACCGCCAAGGCGGAGCAGATGCCGAGCACCTGCAGCGCGATGGGGTTGTTCTTGAAGACTGGCGCCGTAAGGACGCTCTTGGTTGATGCATCCGCCATGATCAGGCTCCTTCCGATTCGAGTTCGACGTCGGCGTCCTGGGCGTCTTCCTGATCGACGCCGCTGCGGAACTTGGCGAGATACTCGCCAAAGCCTTCCGGACTCAGCCAGAACTGCAGCATGTTGGTCACGCCATTGGCGGTCAGGGTGGCGCCGGCGAGGCCATCGACCTCGTGGTCACCGCTGCCGCTGCCCTTGGCCACGCGAATGGCCGGGGTCAGCTCGCCTTCACCGTCGAACACCTGCTTGCCTTCCCACTGGGCCTGCCAGCGCGGGTTGTTGACCTCGGCGCCGAGCCCGGGGGTCTCGCTGTGCTCGAAGTAGGTGATGCCGACGATGGTGTTGCCGTCGCCTTCCACGGCGAGGAAGCCGCGCATCAGGCCCCACAGACCCTGGCCGCGAATGGGCAGGATGATCTGGTCGGGGTTGTCGGGGTCGCCGACGAGATAGACGGTGGCGTAGTTCTCGACGCGAGAGAGGCCGGCCGGATCACGGGCCCCGGAGAGGGTGCGGGAAGCGGCCGGATCGCGGCGCGCCTCGAAGCCGTCCCAGGTCTCCGGATCGTGACGGTCGGAGTACTCGCCGGTCGCGAGGTTGACGACGCGGGGGGTGATCTCCGCGAACGCCGCCTCCACGTCCATGCCGCGCTCATAGAGGTTGGCCACGCGCAGGACGTTTGTCTTGCGGTCCAGCTCCTGGTTGAGCTGCTGCATGGGACGCAGCGCCACCGCGGCGGTGGAGACGATGACCGAACACACGATACAAAGTGCGAACGCCACCGTCAGGATCTTCTTGATGGAGTTGTTGCTCTGTGCCATCAGGCAGTCTCCTCGGCCGGTGCACCGGTGCGCAGCTTGCGGCGCTTGATGTTGGCCTGAACAAAGAAGTGATCGATGAGCGGCGCGAACAGGTTGGCGAACAGGATCGCCAGCATGATGCCCTCCGGGAAGGCCGGGTTCACGACGCGGATCAGCACGGTCATCACGCCGATCAGCGCACCGAACAGCAGGCGGCCCTGGTTGGTCATGGCGGCAGACACCGGATCGGTGGCCATGAACACCATGCCGAAGGCGAAGCCGCCGATCACCAGGTGCCAGTACCAGGGCATCGCGAACATCGGGTTGGTGTCGGAGCCGATCAGGTTGAAGAGCGCACTGGTCGCCACCATGCCGAGGAAGACCCCGAGCATGATTCGCCAGGAGGCGATGCGGGTCCAGAGCAGTACCGCCGCCCCGATCAGGATCGCCAGGGTCGAGACCTCACCCACGGAGCCCGGGATGAAGCCCAGGAAGGCGTCCCACCAGCTGTAGGTGCTGGTCAGGGCGGCCATGCCGTCCTGGAAGGCGATGGAGAGCGCGGTCGCGCCGGTGTAGCCGTCGGCCGCCACCCAGACCGCGTCGCCGGAGATCTGCGCCGGGTAGGCAAAGTAGAGGAAGGCGCGGCCGGTGAGCGCCGGGTTGAGGAAGTTCTTGCCGGTACCGCCGAAGATCTCCTTGCCGATGACCACGCCGAAGGTGATGCCGAGCGCCACCTGCCACAGCGGGATGGTGGCCGGCAGAATCAGGGCGTAGAGCACGGAGGTGACGAAGAAGCCCTCGTTGACCTCATGGCCGCGCTTGACGGCAAACAGCACTTCCCAGAAGCCGCCGACCGCGAAGGTCACCAGGTAGATCGGCAGGAAGTAGGTGGCGCCGAGCACGAAGTTGGCCCAGAGGCTGCCCGGATCGTGACCGGAGGCCAGGGTCATCATGATCGCCTCGCGCCAGCCCGCCATGGAGGCGTAGCCGTCGGCGATGGCGGAGTTGGCCTGCCAGCCGGCGGCCCACATGCCGAAGAACATCGCCGGGAAGGTGCACATCCAGACGGTGATCATGATCCGCTTGAGGTCCACGCCGTCACGCACGTGGGCGGTGGTCTTGGCCACGCTGGGCGGGGAGTAGAAGACCGTGTCGACCGCCTCGTAGAGGGGATAGAACTTCTCGTACTTGCCGCCCTTGTGGAAGTGCGGCTCGAGATTATCGAGTGTCTGTCGAATACCCATCATCAGGCCTCTTTCTCGATCGTGGTGAGGTTGTCACGCAGGATGGGACCGTACTCGTACTTGCCGGGGCAGACGTAGGTGCACAGGGCCAGGTCCTCTTCATCCAGCTCCAGACAGCCGAGCTGCATGGCCGTCTCGATGTCACCGACGATCAGCGAGCGCAGCAGCTGGGTGGGCAGGACATCCAGCGGCATCACGGTCTCGTAGGCCCCCACCGGCACCATGGCACGCTCGGAGCCGTTGGTGGAGGTGGTCGGCGCGTAGTCCTTGAGGCCGGTGAGCTTGGACAGGTAGATGCCCAGCACCGAGTGGCGGTTCTTGCCCGGGGAGAGCCAGCCCATGAAGAGGCGCTTGTTGCCCTCCTCGAGGAGGCTGAACTGGCTGTGGAAACGCCCCAGGTAGCGCAGGCTGCCTTCGCAGGCGAAGCCGGAGAAGACGGACCCGGAGATCACGCGGGTCTCTTCGGGTTCGACAACCTCACCGGCCAGAAGCTCCTCGGTGCTGGCGCCGATGCGGGTACGCAGCAGGCGGGGCGTCTCGGCGCGGGGGCCACCCACGGCGACGATGCGGCTGACGTCCAGCTTGCCCTCGGTGAAGAGCTTGCCGAAGGCGATGACGTCCTGGTAGCCGATGTGCCAGACCTGCTTGTGCAGGCCCACGGGCGACAGGTAGTGGATGTGGGTACCCACCAGGCCGGCCGGATGCGGACCCGCAAAGGTCTGGGCCTGGACGCCGCTGATGTTGCCGCCGGGCACGCTGCTGTCGGGGCCGGTGCAGAGGAACACCTTGCCTTCGGTCAGGCGAGCCAGCACCTTGAGGCCATCCTCGAAGGCCTGGGGCTGCTCGTTGATGACCTTGGCCGGGTCGGCGGCCAGCGGGTGAGTGTCGATGGCGGTGACGAAGATGTCGGAGGGGACGCCATCGACGGCCGGGGTGCGCGAGTAGGGGCGGGTACGCAGCGCGGTCCAGAGGCCAGACTCGACCAGCTGGTCGACCACCGCCTGGCGCTCGAGGCTCTCGAGCGCCTCACGGCCGTGGGCCTTGAACTCGACGGCTTCCTCGGTCTCGTCGACCTTGATCACCACCGAGAGCAGGCGACGCTTCTCGCCACGGTTGATGGCGACCACCTCGCCCGCCGCGGGGGCGGTGAAGCGCACGCCATCGATCTTCTTGTCGGTAAAGAGCAGCTGGCCCAGCTTTACCTTGTCTCCCTCCCGGACCTCCATGGTCGGCTTCATGCCGACGTAGTCGGTGCCCAGGATCGCCACGTGACGCACCGGGCGCGCATCCTCGATGCGCTGCTCGGGCGCTCCCGTGATGGGGAGATCCAGGCCTTTCTTGACTTCGATCATAGTCTCGCCCAGTTGATGGATCGGATATACGAAGGAAAGGGGTTCGAATGGATTCGAATTATTGTGCTTTCAGTACGTTACCAGTCAGGCCCGGGCACTGCCCGAACCACCCCGAAAAATCCCCCGTATTATAAAGACAAGGCCGAGCCCTGACTACCTGAGCGAAGGTCGCAAGGGATGATCCATGGCAAGCGACGCAGTTTCGCAGCGGCTCGCCTCCCCCGCCCCAATGCAAAAACCCCCGCCGGACGGGTCCGACGGGGGTGGATCTCGCTTCGTCTTCAGCCGCTCATCGTCGAGCGGCCGTTCAGGGCTCAGGCGCTGACGCGGGGCAGCTTGAGGAAGTGCACGTTGGAGATGTGCTGCAGGATGCGCACCACCTGGCAGCTGTAGCCGAACTCGTTGTCGTACCAGACGTAGAGGACGGCGTTCTTGCCGTTGGCGATGGTCGCCTTGGCGTCGACGATGCCGGCGTGGCGGTTGCCGACGAAGTCGGTGGAGACCACCTCCGGGGAGTCGACGAAGTCGATCTGCTTCTGGAAGGGGGAGTCCAGGGACATGCGACGCAGGAAGTCGTTGAGGGACTCGGCGTCGGTCTCCTTCTCCAGGCGCAGGTTGAGGATCGCCATGGAGACGTTGGGGGTCGGCACGCGGATGGCGTTGCCGGTCAGCTTGCCGGTCAGCTCCGGCAGCGCCTTGGAGACGGCCTTGGCGGCGCCGGTTTCGGTCAGCACCATGTTGAGCGGTGCGCTGCGGCCGCGGCGGTCACCCTTGTGGTAGTTATCGATCAGGTTCTGGTCATTCGTGTAGGCATGCACCGTCTCCACGTGGCCGTGCTCGACGCCGAACTCGTCGTTGAGCACCTTGAGCACCGGCACGATGGCATTGGTGGTACAGGAGGCCGCGGAGAGGATGCTGTCGTCGGCGCTGATATCGCCGTGGTTGATGCCGTAGACGATGTTCTTGATGTCGCCCTTGCCCGGGGCGGTGAGCAGCGCCTTGGCCGCGCCCTTGCACTGCAGGTGCTGGCCGAGACCGGCCTCGTCACGCCAGATGCCGGTGTTGTCCACCACCACGGCGTTGTCGATGCCGTAGGCGGTGTAGTCGATCTCGGCCGGCGAGTCGGCATAGATCACCTGGATGACGTTGCCGTTGGCGGTGATGGTGCGCGCCTCGGCGTCGACGCTGATGGTGCCGTTGAAGGGGCCGTGGACGGAGTCGCGACGCAGCAGGCTGGCGCGCTTCTCCAGGTCCTTGGCGATATCGCCGCGGCCGCGCACGACGATGGCGCGCAGGCGCAGCAGGTTGCCGCCGCCGGCCTTCTCCACCAGCACCCGGGCCAGCAGGCGGCCGATGCGGCCGAAGCCGTAGAGCACCACGTCCTTGGGCTCGCCGTTGCCGCCGGCGGCACCGTTCTGGTCGACGATCTCGGCCAGCTCCTTGCGCAGGAAGGCCACGGCGTCGCCGCCGCCCTGCTTCTTGAAGGCCACCCCCAGCTTGCCCACGTCGACGTGAGCCGGCCCCAGGTTGAGCTCGCCCATGGCCTCGACCAGCGGGTAGGTATCCTGGACGGAGAGCTCGGTCCCCTCGACCTTCCGCACGTAGCGGTGGTCCTTCAGGATGCGGATCACGCTGCGATTGAAGAGCGAGCGCCCGTAGAGGGTGGTGACCACGTTGTTATGACGGTAGAGCCTACCGATCATCGGGATCATCTGCTCGGCAAGCGCCTGGTTGTCGTGCCATTCCTGGAAGACGGTATCGGAGGGTTGCTGACTCACGTGCGGCCTCACTGGTGGGGGTTGGAAGTTCGCGGCCATTATCCGGAGCCAGCCCCCGGGGTCAATCGAAGGATGGTCGCAGCCGCTGTAGCGGCATTACAGAAACCTGCTTTTGACTACAGGCCGGAGCCCCGGCGCGATCTGCTATCATGCGTCCTTTCCAAGCCCGTCCATAAGCCGACCGACGTGACCATGCCGAACTTCTCGCCGCTGGACCCGCCGCGCCCTGAAGGTATGCGCGACACCCTCTACTGGCAGGCTCCCCAGGGCAGCGCCAGCGCCCTGGCCCTGACGCGCCTGGCCCAGGACGCCCCCCTGCTGGTGATCACCGCCGACACCGCCCAGGCCCTGCGCCTGGAGAGCGAGCTGGCCTTCTACGGCCGCCGGCCGGTGCTCCCCTTCCCCGACTGGGAAACGCTGCCCTACGACAGCTTCTCGCCCCATCAGGACATCGTCTCGGCGCGGCTGCGCACCCTGCGCCGGCTGCAGGACGGCGAGCACGGCATCGTGCTGGTACCCATCAACACCCTGATGCAGCGCCTGCCTCCGGTGGAGTACATCGCCGGGCGGGTGCTGACCCTGGAGGTGGGCCAGACCCTCGACCGGGAGCGCTTTCGGGAGGCGCTCTCCCGGGCCGGCTACCGGGCGGTGGAGACCGTCTTCGAGCCCGGCGAGTACGCCCTGCGCGGCGCCATCATCGACCTCTTTCCCATGGGGGTGGAGGCGCCGCTGCGCATCGATCTGTTCGATGACGAGATCGACACCCTGCGCACCTTCGACCCGGACACCCAGCGCAGCGCCGACAAGGTCGAACGCATCGAGCTGCTGCCCGCCCACGAGTACTCGCTGTCGCGCTCCGCCATCGCCTGCTTCCGGGAGGGATTCGAGACCCTCTTCGACGTGGACCCGCGCCAGTGTCCCCTCTACGTGGATGCGCTCAAGGGGATCCCCTCCCCCGGCCTCGAGCAGTATCTGCCGCTCTTCTTCGACGAGACCGCCACCCTGTTCGACCACCTGGCCGAGGGGACCCGGGTGGCCCTGCTGCCCGACGCCTACGCCGCGGCGGAGCACCACTGGCGCGCCATCGAGAGCCGCTACGAGAACCTCGGCGTCGACCCCACCCGGCCGCTGCTGCCCCCCCACCGCGCCTTCCTGCCGGTGGCCGAGCTGTTCGGCGCCATCAAGCGCCACCCCCGGGTCGAGCTGACCGAGGAGAGCGGCCATCGCCACGCCCTGGCGCCGCTGACCCAGGCGCTGCCGGAGGTGGGTATCAACGCCCGGGCCAAGGAGCCCCTGGCGGCTCTCTCGGCCTTTCTGGCAGCGCACGGTGAGACTCGGGTGCTCTTCGCTGCGGAGTCCCGGGGGCGCCGGGAGGCGCTGGAGGAGGCCCTGGCCCCGCTGCACCTCGCCTTGCCCCACGTGGAGGATTTCGCCGACTTCCTGGCCGGCGACGCCCGCCATGCCATCACCGAGGGGGAGCTCGCCGCCGGTCTCTGGCTCAGCGAGCCGGACCTCGCCGTGATCACCGAGTCAGAGCTCTACGGCGAGGTGGTTCGCCAGAGCCGGCGCCGGGAGAAGGCCACCGATGCCGACGCCCTGGCGATCCGCCACCTCTCGGAGCTGCGCCCCGGCGCCCCGGTGGTCCACCAGACCCACGGCGTCGGCCGCTACCGGGGCCTGGAGACCCTCGACGCCGGCGGCCAGGCCGCGGAGTTCGTGACCCTGGAGTACGCCGAAGGGGCGAAGCTCTACGTGCCGGTGGAGAGCCTGCACCTCATATCCCGCTACGCCGGGGCCGACGACGAGCTCGCCCCCCTGCATCGCCTCGGCTCCGACCAGTGGGAGAAGGCGCGCCGGAAGGCCGCCGAGAAGATCCGCGACACCGCCGCCGAGCTGCTCGACATCTACGCCCGGCGAGAGGCCCGGGAGGGCTTCGCCTGCGCCGTGCCCGACGCCGAGTACGCCCGCTTCGCCGCCGCCTTCCCCTTCGAGGAGACCCCGGACCAGCGCGCCGCCATCGAGGCGGTGATCGCCGACATGAGCGCCCCGCGCCCCATGGACCGGGTGGTGTGCGGCGACGTCGGCTTCGGCAAGACCGAGGTGGCCATGCGCGCCGCCTTCCTCGCCGTGCACTCCGACCGCCAGGTGGTGGTGCTGGTGCCCACCACCCTGCTCGCCCGCCAGCACTACGAGAACTTCCGCGACCGCTTCGCCGATACCGCGGTCAACATCGAGCTGGTCTCGCGCTTCACCGCCGGCAAGGGGCAGTCGGCGGCCATGAAGCGCATCGAGGAGGGCCAGGCGGACATCGTCATCGGCACCCACAAGCTGCTCTCGAAGTCCATGAAGCTGCCGAAGATGGGCCTTTTGATCATCGACGAGGAGCACCGCTTCGGGGTGGCCCAGAAGGAGCGCCTCAAGAGCCTGCGCGCCGAGGTCGACATCCTCACCATGACCGCCACGCCGATCCCTCGAACCCTGAACATGGCCATGAGCGGCATCCGCGACCTCTCCATCATCGCCACCCCGCCGGCGCGCCGCCTCTCGGTGAAGACCTTCGTGCAGCGCCGGGAGGAGGCGGTGATCAAGGAGGCGCTGCTGCGCGAGATACTCCGCGGCGGCCAGGTCTACTTTCTGCACAACGAGGTCAAGACCATCGAGACCGCCGCCGAGACGATCCGCGAGCTGGTGCCGGAGGCCCGGGTCGGCGTGGCCCACGGCCAGCTGCCGGAGCGGGCGCTGGAGCGGGTGATGTCTGACTTCTACCACAAGCGCTTCAACGTGCTGGTCTGCTCCACCATCATCGAGACCGGCATCGACGTGCCCAGCGCCAACACCATCATCATCGAGCGCGCCGACAAGTTCGGCCTGGCTCAGCTGCACCAGCTGCGCGGCCGGGTCGGCCGCAGCCACCACCAGGCCTACGCCTACCTGCTCACCCCGCCGCCCAAGGCGATGACCCGGGACGCCATCAAGCGTCTGGAAGCGATCGGCGAGGCGGAGGATCTCGGCGCCGGCTTCACCCTGGCCAGCCACGACATGGAGATCCGCGGCGCCGGTGAGCTGCTCGGCGAGGAGCAGAGCGGCCAGATGGAGGCGATCGGCTACGGCCTCTACATGGAGATGCTCGACCGCGCCGTGGCGGCGATTCGCGCGGGCAGGACGCCCAATATCGAGGCGCCCCTGGACGAGGGCGTGGAGGTCAGCCTCAACCTGCCGGCGCTGATCCCCAGCGACTACCTCCCCGACGTACAGCAGCGCCTGGTGATGTACAAGCGCATCGCCAGCGCCGCCGACGAGGGGGAGCTCAAGGAGCTGCAGGTGGAGATGATCGACCGCTTCGGGCTGCTGCCGGCACCGGTGAAGACCCTGCTGCGCCAGACGAAGCTGCGCCAGCGCGCCGAGCGGCTGGGGATCGTCAGGCTGGAGGCGGGCCCCGAGCGGGGGCGGGTGATCTTCGGCGGCGAGACCCGAGTCGACCCGCTGACCCTGGTGACGCTGATCCAGACGTCCCCGGAGCGCTACCGCCTGGATGGCGCCGATACCCTGCGCTTCCAGGCGGCCATGGAGCCGGAGGAGGCACGCTTCCAGGCCGTGGAGCAGCTGCTGGAGACCCTCAACCGCAAGGCCCAGGCGGCCTGAGCGCCGCCTCCAAAAGAGTGGCGAACCGCCGCGTCTCAGGGCAATCTATACTGTCGGCAAGACGTTTCGTCGCACCCGATATTCAGCGGAGCCAGGCAGGGAGCGCCGGGCCCCCTTCGTGATGGTTGACGTCGACCCCGTCGACGGCCTGCAGAGAAGAACGACGTTGATGAATACCACGACACTGGCCAGCCGGACCATCCGCTGCGCCCTCACCCTGGGTCTCTCGGCCCTGCTCGCCTCCGGCGCCCTGGCCGAGGAGCGGGAGTGGCCCCGCGGCCACTTCCCGCTTCCCGAGACGGGCAGCGTGATCGGCGAGAACTACCGGGTCACCGTCCAGGAGGGGGATACCCTGGTCGACCTCGCCCGCACCCATAACGTGGGCTATGAAGAGATCCGCATGGCCAACCCGGAGGTCAGCATCTGGGCCCCCTTCGTGGGCACCGAGGTGACGATCCCCAACCGGCACATCCTGCCCGACGCCGAACGCGAGGGGATCGTGATCAACCTCTCCGAGATGCGGCTCTACTACTACTCTGCTCCCGGCATGGTGGAGAGCTACCCGATCAGCGTGGGCCGCGACGGCTTCTCCACCCCGGTGGGGGTGACCCGCACCACCGTCAAGGTGAAGGACCCCCACTGGTCGCCGCCCCGCTCCATGCGTGCCGAAGCCGCCGCCCGGGGCGAGCCGCCCCCCGCCGTGGTGCCCCCCGGCCCGGACAACCCCCTGGGTCGCCACGCCATCCTGCTCGGCATTCCCAGCTACCTGATCCACGGCACCAACCGTCCGGACGGCGTCGGCATGCGCGTCAGCCGCGGCTGCATCCGCATGTTCCCGGAGGATATCGAGTCCCTCTACGAGCGCGTGCCCAGCGGCACCCGGGTCAATATCATCGACCAGCCCTTCAAGGCCGGCTGGTCCGACGACGGCGTGCTCTACGCCCAGTCCTTCCCACCCCTGGAGGAGAACGAGGCGAGCTTCGAGCCGCTGATCAACGCCGTGGAGGTGGTGGCCCGTGCCTTCGGCGACGAGCAGCCGCCGGTGGACTATGCCCGCCTGCGCACCCTGGTCGAACAGCCCGACGGCCTGATCGTCTCGCTGCTGCACACGGCAGACGAGGCCCCCACGCCCGCCGAACCGGCACCGGAAGTGGATGGCCTCTTCGGCGGGGAGCTGGAGCTCGGCAGGCGGTGATCGCCTGGCGAGATCGCTTCATCCCATAACGAGAAGACCCCGCCGTGGCGGGGTCTTCTCGTACTGCAGAACCATTGCTGCCCGGGGCAGCGCCGGCACTCCGGCAGAATTACTTCTGCATGGAGCGCTGGAACATGCGGTTCATTTCGTCGCGGTTCTGCTCGGACATCTGCAGAGCCGCCTGGGCGTCGCGCTGCGCCTGGTTGGCGGTGTTCTGGGCCTGGGTGGCGATGCTGCGAGCTTCGGCAGCGTCGGCCTGTGCGGACTCGGCGGTCTGGCGGACTTCTTCCAGAGCGGCGGTAGAGGCACAGCCGGCCAGAATGGCCAGGGAGGCAGCGGCGGCGGTCAGCTTCAGGGTGGTCTTCAGAGTCATGGTGTTCTCCTTGAGTCTTCCTTGGGTACTGCGTTGGTGATTGCCTGACAGTCAGGCTTCCTGCACGAGCAGGCCATCTTGCAGCGACTTGTGCTGCTTAGCACAGGAGTCAAACGCTGTTTTATTATAGACAACGGCGCTTGTCCATAGCTTTCAGCGTCCCTTGCGCAAGTAACAGCCTAGCGGATCACGACGCGGGTGCCAATGTCGATAAGCGACGACAGGCGCTCAATCTGCTCGTCGGTCACCGCCACGCACCCCTGGGTCCAGTGGAACTGCTGGTGAATCTCGGGATCCCCCTTGCCGATGCCGTGAATCCCGATGAAGCCCCCCAGGGCCGTCTGCTGGGGGGGATAGCCCCGCCGACGGTAGTAGTCGAAGTAGTCGTCGTAGTCCTGCTGGCTAAAGACTCCCTCCTCCAGCGCCTGGCGGGCGTGAGTCGGCGTCGGGTAGTCGAGCCCGATGAAGATATGCCAGTCGCTCTCACGGTTGAAGCGATTGACCCGAAACTCCCCCAGGGGCGTCATATTGCTGCCCCGCCGGCGGGTCGACCTGGCGCCGCTGCGCCCCAGGGAGATGGGCGCGAAGCGCTCCAGCAGCTGGTTGCCGCGATAGACGGTCAGGGTCGCCTCGCGATCATCCACCAGCACCCACACCTCACTGTCATGGCGTGGCACATGGGCCCGGGAGATGATGGTCTCGATCAGGTTCGCTGAGGCCTGGGAGGTGCCGAGGAGCGCCAGGGGCGCTCCCAGGGCCAGCTGGGTGAAGCGGCGGCGGGAAAGCGGATTCATCGGGCTGACACTCGACGTGGACGGGGTGAATTTCCCCGTTTATAGCGCACTCCGGCGCTCCCTGTCAGCGCCTCCGAATCAACGTGGAAGCCAATGCTGGCCCGGGGCATGGCCAGCGACCTCTCCGCCATCTAGTCTGGTCACATCGACTTTCACTTCAGGACAAGGAGTCCCCATGACCACCTCCCACCGCCGCGAGCTGCCTGCCGCCCTGGCCGATGACCCGGACTTCATCACCTGGAGCGCCGGCTACGGCGTCATCCAGCACGATCCGCTTACCGTGCAGCGCATCGCCGAGCTGCTGGCCGAGCGCGTCCCCGAGCCCGAACGCCGCCGCACCTGGCTCAAGCGCCTGGCCGCCGCCGACCGCCTGGCCTGCATGGGCATGTGGCTGGTGGCCCATATGACCTACGCCCGTCGCGTACACCTGGATGGCACCCCACTCGAGGCCGAGGCGTTCAAGCCGAACCCCGAGGGGCACACCGGCGGGGCGCTGAACATGGTGCCCGCCTACGTGGGCTATCTCACCGCCAACGCCATGGAGGGCGTGACCCGCAGCTGGCTGATGGGCCAGGGCCACTGCGTGGCGGCCATCGACGCCGTGAACCTGCTGGTGGACAACATGGGCCCTGCCCATGGGTCCCGCTACGGGCTCAGCGACGAGGGCCTGACCCGCCTGGTCAACGACTTCTACCGCTGCACGGTGGACGCGGATGGCCGCCCCGCCTCGCCGCTGGGCAGCCACGTCAACGCCCACACCGCCGGGGGCATCAGCGAAGGGGGCTACCTGGGATTCGCCGGCCTGCAGTATGTGCATATGCCGCTGCCGGAGCAGCGCCTGGTCGCCTTCCTCAGCGACGGCGCCTTCGAGGAGCAGCGCGGCAGCGACTGGGCCTCACGCTGGTGGCGCCCCGACGACTCGGGCCCGGTGGTGCCGGTGATGATCGCCAACGGCCGGCGCATCGACCAGCGCACCACCATGAGCCAGTCGGGCGGCACCGACTGGTTCGAGGACCACCTGGTCCTCAACGGCTTCGCCCCGCTCACCATCGACGGCCGCGACCCGGCCGCCTTCGCCTGGGCCATCCTTACCGCCGAGGCGGAGCTCGTCGACCAGGGCGCCCAGGCCCGCGATGGCCGCACCCGCTACCCGCTGCGACTCCCCTACGTGATCGCCGAGACGGTCAAGGGCTTCGGCTTCCCCGGCGCCGGCACCAACGCCGCCCACAACCTGCCGCTGGGCGGCAACCCCGCCACGGACGCCGCGGCCCGGCGCCTCTTCCATGAGGGCACCGCCGCCCTGCACGTGCCGGAGGCCGAGCTGCGCAGCGCCATCGCCACCCTCAACAACCACGCCGAGAGCGGCCGCGTGCGGGAGCGGGACCATGCGCTGGCCAATCCGCACCCCGAACCGCCCACCCTCCCCGAGCCGCCCAGCTGGCCCCTGGACGAGGCGGTCTCGCCCATGGCCGCCATCGACGAGGCCTTCGTGGCGCTGGTCGCCGCCAACCCGGGGCTGCGAGTGCGGGTGGGCAACCCCGACGAGATGCGCTCCAACCGTCTCAACCTGACCCTCGACCGGCTCAGGCACCGCGTCACCGAACCGGAGCCGGGCGTCGCCGAGGCGCTGGATGGCGCCGTGATCACGGCACTCAACGAGGAGGCGGTGGTGAGCGCCGCCCTGGCCAACAAGCAGGGGCTCAACCTGGTGGCCAGCTACGAGGCCTTCGCGGTCAAGATGCTGGGTGCCATGCGCCAGGAGATCATCTTCGCCCGCCATGCCCGCGAGGCGGGTCGCCCAGCCGGCTGGCTGTCGCTGCCGGTGCTGGCCAGCTCTCACACCTGGGAGAACGGCAAGAACGAGCAGTCCCACCAGGACCCCACCCTCTGCGAGGCGTGGCTTGGCGAGATGGATGACGTGGCCCCCACTCTCTTCCCGGTGGACGCCCCCAGCGCCACCGTGGCGCTGCTCGACCTCTACGCCAGCCGCGGCCGCATCGCGGTGATGGTGGTGCCCAAGAACCCGGTTCCGGTGCGCCTGACCGACGACCAGGCCCGGGCGCTCTCCCGGGACGGCCTGCTCTGCCTGCGGCCGGCCGAGTCGGCCCGCCTGCAGCTCTTCGCCGTGGGGGCCTACCAGCTGGCCGAGATGGAGCGGGCCCTGGCGCGCCTGGAGGACGCCGGCATCGCCACGAGCCTCTATGTGATCCAGGAGCCCGGCAAGCTGCGCGAGGCCCGTGACGAGGACGAGGCCAGCGCCGTGCTCAGCCAGTGTCGCCTCAGCACCCTGGTGCCGGAGGTCGCCGCTCGTGTCTTCCTCGCCCACTGCCGCCCCGAGCCCCTGGCCGGGGTCCTGCGCCCCCTGGATACCGGGGCGCGCTCGCGCTTCCTGGGCTACCGCAACCGCGGCGGCACCCTGGACACCTTCGGCATGCTGTTTGCCAATCGCGCCACCTGGGCCCATGTCCTGGAGGCGGCCAGCGAGGTGGCCAGGCTCGACCTGGACGCCCTGCTCAGCGCAGACGAGCAGGCGGCCCTGGCCGGTGAAGGCGACCCGGAGGTGCTGCGCTAGCCCTGAGCCAGCCGGCGAGGTGGGAGCCCGATTTATCGGCGATGGCGCCTCAGCCGGGCAGGATGGCCCCCATGCGCAGCACCTCGCGCAGGGTGGTCACCCCCTGGTCCGCCTTGGTCAGGCCATCCTGGAGCATCAGCGTCACGCCGCGCGCCTTCAAGGCGCGGCGCAGGCTCGCCTCGTCGGCGTGACGCAGGATCAGCCCGTGATCCTCATCGGTGGGCTGCCACACCTCGAAGACCCCGGTACGGCCGCGAAACCCCAGCCCATCACAGCGCCGGCAGCCGACCGCATGCCAGGCCTGCTCGGGGGGCGCCACGCCCATGGCCCCCAGCCACTCCCGCTCGCGCTCCGGCAGGGCGCCGCGCTCCCGGCAGTGCTCACAGAGCCGCCGCACCAGGCGCTGGGCCACCACCAGCCCCAGGTTGGCGCTGATCTCGGCATCGCCCAGGCCCAGGTGGCGCAGGCTCGAGACCACCCCCACCGCATCCCGGCTGTGCAGGGTACCCATCAGCGAGCGGCCGCTGCCGGCCACGTTGAGGGCGGCCCGGGCGGAGTCGGGATCGCGGATCTCGCCGATCAGCACATAGTCGGGGTCGAGGCGCAGCAGCGAGCGGGTCCCGGTGGCAAAATCCAGCCCGCTCGCCTCGTCGACCTGGATCTGGTTGATACCGGGGATCTCGTACTCCACCGGATCCTCCAGGGTCACCACGTGACTCTCCCCCAGGCGCAGCTGATTGAGCAGGGTATAGAGGGTGGTGGTCTTGCCCGAGCCGGTGGGGCCGGCCACCAGCAGCATGCCGCCGGTGGCATCCATCCAGCGCCGCAGGCCCCGAGCGCCCTGCTCTCCGACCCCCAGGGAGAGGATGTCCCGGAAGGTATCCGGCGGCGCCAGGAAGCGAATCGCCATCTTCTCCCCCGCCACGCAGCTTACCGCCGTCACCCGCAGGAAGGTCTCCTCGCTCCCCTCCTCCCCCGGTGGCCAGCTGAAGCTGCCCTCGGCGGCCGCCAGCGACGGCACCGGATTGAGCCGGGCCAGCACCTTGAACTGATTGGTCAACCGCGCCCCGGTGGCGACATCCAGGCGCAGCGCCTCGATCACCCGCCCATCGATGCGCAGCCGGACCCGCAGGCTCTCCTGGTGGGGATCCAGGTGGATATCGCTGGCCCGGGCACGCAGGGCATCCTCGAGCAGGGCATGGGCCTCCAGCCCCTCCTCCTGGGCGGCCGACTCGAGCAGCGGCAGCAGGGTCGGCAGCAGGTGCGGGGTGGCGTGTCGCGTCGTCAGGTCGCTCATGGCATCGGCATCCTCGTCGCTGGGCCCTCTGCGGGCGGACCCTCTCAGCCTAGGCGTGATGCCCCTCCCTGCCCAGACCTGTCCCGCCCACCCCCAGCCGGGCGGCATTGGCGACCACCGAGAGCGAACTGGCGAGCATGGCCAGCACCGCCACCTGGGGCGGGATCACCATCCAGGCGGCGAGCCCCAGGGCCAGGGCGTTGTAGAGCGCGGAGAGCGTGAGGTTCTGGCGCATTACCCGCCGGGTGGCCCGGGCGATGGTGATGGCAGAGGCCACCCCCTGCACGCCCTGGCCCAGCAGCTGGATGGCGGCGGCATCCCGGGCCGCGGCGCTGGCCTGCGCGGTGGCCACCCCCACCGTCGCCGCAGCCAGGGCCGGGGCATCGTTGATGCCGTCCCCCACGTAGAGCGTCGGGGACGGCAGCGCCGCCACCAGGTAGCGCTTGGCCTCCGGCGAGCGGCCGCCGTAGCAGGCCCCGGGCGCCAACCCCAGCCGCCGGCCGAGGCGGCGCACCAGCGCCGGGCGATCACCGCTGAGCAGCGCCAGGGCCAGGCCCCGCCGGCCAAGGGCCGCGAGTGTCGCCGGCGCCGAGGGGTGGGGCGCGTCCTCGAGCCATAGCGTGCCCAGCCACTGGCCGTTGCGGGCCAGCGCCACCTCGCTGGCCCAGGGGGGCACGGCCTCGCCCTGCGCCGGCGCCGCACCCCGCTCGGCCAGCCAGTCCGGGGCGCCGATGCAAAGCCGCGTGCCATCGGCGTCCCGGGCCTCGCGCCCCTGCCCGGGGTGCTCGACAAGCCCCGCTGGCGCCTGGCCCGGATCGATCCCCGCCTCGGCGGCGGCGGCGCGGATCGCCAGGCCCAGGGGGTGCTCGCTGCCCCACTCGGCGCGGGCCGCCAGGGCCAGCAGGTCATGCTCCGCCACGCCGGGGGCGGGACCCAGGGCAGCCAGCCGAAGCGTCCCGCGGGTCAGGGTGCCTGTCTTGTCGAAGGCCACGGCGCGAACCTGGCCGGCAAGCTCCAGGGCCGCCGGGTTGCGAAACACCACGCCGGCCTCCAGCGCCCGGGCCGTGCCCGCCAGGCTGGCGATCGGCACCGCCAGGCCCACCGCACAGGGGCAGGCCACCACCAGCACCGAGAGGGCGCGCACCGCCGCCTCCTCCGGGGCCACCCCGGCCAGCAGCAGGGCGGCCAGGGTCACCAGCGCCAGCGCCACAGCGGCGGGGCTGAGCCAGGCCGCGAAGCGCTCCGCCAGGCGGCGCAGCTCGCCCTTGCCCGCCTGCAGGGCCTGCACCTGGCGATAGAGGCCATCCAGGCGCCTCTCGCCCACCTCGGCGGTCACCCTCAGGGTGAAGGGGACGCCCAGGTTGCGACAGCCCGCCGAGAGCCGCGCCCCCCGGGTCAGGGTGCGCGGGCGGCTCTCGCCGGTGAGCAGGGCGAGATCCAGCCGCGCCGAGGCATCGAGCAGCTCGCCATCCAGCGCCAGGGTCTCGCCGCTGGCCACGCGAAGGCGCTCGCCGACCGCCACGTCCGCGACGGGCACCCGGGCTTCTTCGCCTCTCGTGTCCAGCCGGCAGACTTGCGCCGGCAGCGGGGCCAGCCCCTCCAGGGCGCGCAGACCGCGATAGCGGGCCAGGGTCTCCACCCAGCGGCCCGCCAGCAGCAGCACCACCAGCATCACGGCGGTATCGAAGTAGACCTCCGCAGAGCCCCGCCAGAGCAGCCAGAGGGAGACCGCCAGCGCCCCCATCACGCCCAGCGAGACCAGGGCATCCATGCCGGGGCGCCCCGCGCGCAGGGTGCGCCAGGCGGCGCGGTAGAAGGGCCAGGCGGCGAGCGTCACCACCGGCAGCGCGAAGGCGCCGGAGACCCAGGCCAGCACCCGCTCCAGGCGGGGCTCCGGCAGGGCGCCGGCGTAGATCAGGAGCGACGCCAGCATGGTCCACATGCCGAACACCGCGGCCGCCAGCAGCCGACCCGCCAGGGCCCGACTCTCGCTGTCCAGCCGCTGGCGGGCATCCGGCGCCGCCTCCAGATCACGCAGCCGGTAGCCGAGCCGGCCCAGCGCCGCCGCGACCCGCTCGGGCGCCACCGCCGCCGGCGTGCCCTCCACCAGCAGGGTGGCGGAGAGGTAGTCGACCCCCACCCGGCTCACCCCGGGCAGGCGCCCCAGGCGGTGCTCGATGGCCAGGGCGCAGCTGGTGCACCACATGCCCGCAACGGAGCAGAGCAGGCGCGCGCTGCCGTCCGCGACGCGCTCGTCCTCGGCGTCTCGCGAGGCACCCGGGGAGGGAGAAGAAAAAGGAGAAGGTGCGGCCATGACGCCTCCCCTAGAGGCACGGCGGCAGGGCCACGATGGGCAGGCCGACGAAGGCCACCCCGGCCGCCGAGAAGAGATGCAGCCCAGCTCCCGTCAGGGCGATAAAGCGCGACCCGCCCACGCTGGCCCGGCCGGCCCTGAGCCCCCGCCAGGCCAGCCAGGCGAGCAGCCCCAGGGTGGTCAGGGTAAGCAGGGCGAGCCCAGCGTTGATGGCGGTAAGGGCCCCCTGCCCCGGCGCCGGCGGCGCCAGCTCGCAGGCCACCGAGAGGCCGCCGTAGAGAATCACGAACCAGAGGCTCCAGAGGGTCAGCCCCAGCAGCAGCTGGGCGGGGTGGCTCGGCGCCCACCAGCGACGCAGCAACATCATGAGCCGGCTCCCATCAGCCGCGGCAGCAGCCCCATGGCCGCCGCCAGGATCCAGTAGGCGCCGAGCTGGTAGCGCCACAGCAGCGCCACCACCCCGGGTTCGAAGGGCAGCCGGGCCCCCACCAGGCCGAGTCCTGCCCGCCAGGCCTGCAGCGCGGCCAGCAGGGCGGCGAGCCCGCCGTGGGCGGCGAGATAAGCGAGCCCCACCAGCAGGGTGGCATCGTGGGCCGTGGCGGTAGGCGCGAGGCCCGCATTGAGCAGCGCGACGACCAGCAGGGCCACATGCAGCCCACCCAGCGCCGCGATGCCCCCAAGCGCCAGCACCAGGCCCGCCTCGCGGCCGCGCGTCAGCGCCGCCACCCGGCGCTCCAGCCAGAGGGTACCGAGGGTGAGCGCCGCCCCGGAGGCGAGCAGCAGCGGCAGCGAGAGCGGCGAGCGCGCCGGCATCTGCCACTCGGGCGAGACCGTCCAGAGGTAGAACCAGCCGAACAGCAGCGCCAGGAAGAAGGCGCCGTCGGCGAGCAGCGCCACCCCCATGGTCCAGCGCCCGGGGCCGTCGGCGGTGCGCGAATGCAGCGGCGGGTCCTCGGGCTCATCGTGGCCAAGAGGCGCGGCCCGGCGATGGCCGCCGTTCTCCCAGGACCAGCGCAGCAGCAGCACCCCGGCGCCGGCCAGGCCCAGCAGCGACAGCAGGTAGAGGCGCGTCAGCAGGCTGACACAGACCACCGCCAGGCAGAGGGCGGCATAGAGCGGCAGCAGGCTGTTGCCGGGCAGGTGGATCAACTCGCGCACGCGGCCGGTGAGCGCCTCGCCGCCGAGCAGCTCGCGGCGGCCGTGGGCGGCACCGGGGCGCGCCCCCTCGCCGCGGGCGATGGCATCGCCCAGGGTCGGCGTCTCCCACAGCGGGTGGCGACTCTCTACCCGGGGCAGACTGGCGAAGTTGTAGCTGGCCGGCGGCATCGCAAGGCTCCACTCCAGGGTGTCGGCGCCCCAGGGGTTGCGCGGCGCGGTGCGCCCGAAGCGGCCGTGGAGCACCAGGTCGAGGAGCACGGCGGCGACCCCCGCCGCCATCATGAAGCCGCCGATGGAGGAGATCAGGTTGACGAGGTCCCAACCCATGGCGCTGTCGTAGGTGTAGACGCGCCGCGGCATGCCGAGAAGGCCGGTCCAGTGCATGATCAGGAAGGTGAGGTTGAAGCCCAGGAAGGTGAGCCAGAAGCCCAGCCGCCCGAGGCGCTCCGAGGGTAGGCGCCCGGTGACCAGCGGCAGCCAGTAGTAGGCCCCGGCCAGCAGCGGGAAGAACATGCCGCCCACCAGCACGTAGTGCAGGTGAGCCACCACGAAGTGGGTGTCGTGGACCTGCCAGTTGAAGGGCACCAGCGCCAGCATCACCCCGGTGAGCCCGCCGCAGACGAAGATCACCAGGAAACCCGTGATCCAGAGCATCGGCAGCGTCATGCGCGGCTTGCCTAGCCAGAGCGTCGCCAGCCAGGCAAACACCTGGATGGCGGTGGGCACCGCCACCAGCATGCTGGCCGCCGAGAAGAAGGCCTGGGCGAGCTGGGGGATGCCCACGGTGAACATGTGGTGCACCCAGAGTCCGAAGCTGATGAAGCCGGTGATGACGATGGCCGCCACCACCCAGCCGTAGCCGACGATGGGGCGCCCGGCGAAGACCGGAATCAGGGTCGAGACGATGCCCGCCGCCGGCAGGAAGATGATGTAGACCTCGGGGTGGCCGAAGAGCCAGAAGAGGTGCTGCCAGAGGATCGGATCGCCGCCGCCGGCCACCGTGAAGAAGGGCATCCCCGCGGCGCGCTCCAGCTCCAGCAGCACGCTGCCGAGAATCAGCGGCGGGAAGCCCACCACGATCATCAGCGCCATGGCCAGGATATACCAGGCGAAGAGCGGCATGCGGTGCAGCGCCATGCCCGGCGCCCGGGTGCGCAGGATCGACACCGCGAGCTCCACCCCGGCGGCCAGCGCCGAGATCTCCACGAAGGTGATGCCCAAAAGCCAGAAGTCGGAGCCCGGCCCGGGGGCGAACTCGCTGCTGCTCAGCGGGGTGTACATGAACCAGCCGCTGTCCGGGGCCATCTCCAGCAGCAGGCTCGAGAAGAGGATGATGCCGCCGAACAGGTAGCACCAGTAGCCGAAGGCGGTGAGCCGCGGGCAGACCAGGTCGCGGGTGCCGATCATCTTCGGAATCAGGTAGATCGCCAGCCCCTCCAGCATGGGGATGGCGAACAGGAACATCATCACCGTACCGTGCATGGTGGTGACCTGGGCGTAGATCTCCGGCGACATGAAGGCCTGGTCGGGCAGCGCCAGCTGGGTGCGAATCAGCATCGCCAGCACCCCGCCCAGCAGGAAGAAGACCAGGCCCGTGGCCATGAAGCGCAGCCCCAGGGTGCTGTGGTTGACCACGCTGAAGAGCCCGCGCCAGCCGCGGGGAGTGCCCCACACCGCCTCCATCTCGCGGTGCAGCCGTTCGGCCTCCGGGGTGGGTCGCATCGTCTCGCTCATGGCGCCAGGGTCTCCAGCCAGGCGCCCAGGGCCGCGAGGTCCTCGGGCGCGAGGTGATCGTGGGCGGGCATGCGGTTGCCGGGCTTGAGGCGCTGGTGCTCGGCGAGCCAGCGGGCCACGGCCCCCTCCTCCATGGCCAGGGTCCCGGCGCCGAGGGTGGCCCGGGCGCCGAGGTCGGTCAGGTCGGGGCCAATGTCGCCCTCGGCGAGCCCCGCCACCCGGTGGCAGCTGGCGCACTGCTCGGCGAAGGTGTCCCGGGCCGAGGCGTGCTCGTCGTCCAGGTCGGGCGACTCGGGCTCGGCGCCCCGGCGCGCCGCCAGCCAGGCCTCGAAGGCCTCCGGCGGCACCGCCTCCACGTGGAGCTGCATATGGGCGTGCTGCACCCCGCAGTACTCGGCGCACTGGGCGCCGAACACCCCCGGGACGTCGGCCTCGAGACGGATGCGGTTGATGCGCCCGGGGATCATGTCGATCTTGCCGCCCAGGCGCGGCACCCAGAAGGCATGGATGACGTCGGCGCCGGTGACGTGGAAGTCCACCGGCTCCCCGGCGGGCATCACCAGGTGGTTGGCGGTGACCACCTCCCCCGCCTCGTCCGGGTAGCGAACCTCCCACCACCACTGGTGGCCGGTGACCTCGATCACCCGAGGAGACTCCCCGCCGGGCAGCGGCAGGGGCAGCAGCCGCTGTCCCGCAGGCACCCCGAAGGCCAGCAGCAGCAGGATACTCACCCCGGGCAGCAGGATGCCGCCGCCCAGGATCCAGCGCAGCCCCAGCCGGCGCTCCGCCTCGGGGCTGCGCGAGGGCCGCTCCCGAGGCCGGAAGGCGGCCAGCCAGAGCGCCACCACCGCCACGAACACCAGCCCGAAGCCTGCCAGCATGCCCCACCAGAGCCAGGCCACGTCCCGGGCCGCCGGCCCCGCCGGGTCGAGGATCGAGTGGCTGCCGCTGCAGCCGGCCGCTCCCATGGCGAGCGCCACGGCGAGCACTTCGCCCGCTCCCCTGAGCCGCGCCCGGCGCGGCGGGCCCGGGTTGACCCGTCGGCCACCGCGGCCTTCACTGAGGGGGACGCTTTCCATGACGCCATCGACAGGGACGCCGCCATGCCAACGCCCCCAAAGCGCTCCATCCGCAGCCGCGCCGCCGTCGCCGGCCACCCCCTGCACCCGGTGATGATCCACTTCCCGGTGGCCGCCCTGCTCGCCCTGGTGGCCAGCGACCTGGGCTACCTCTATAGCGGCGACCCTTTCTGGGCCCGCGCCTCGCTGTGGCTGGCCGGCGTGGGGGCCTTCGGCGGCTGGGTGGCGAGCCTCGCCGGCGTCATCGACCTGGTGACGGTGCGCGGCATTCGTCGCCTGGTCACCGCCTGGAGCCACGCCATGGTGGCGGTGGTGATGCTCTCGCTCGCCTCGCTCAACTGGCTGTGGCGCTTTCTCGGCGAGGCCCTGCTGCCCTGGGGCCTGGCGCTGAGTCTGGCCACCGCGGCGCTGATCGCCCTGGCGGGCTTTCTCGGCGGGCAGCTGGTCTACGAGCATGCGGTGGGCGTGGACCTGGACGACTGACGGCATCCTCTTTCCCCCTTACAGCGCCGGCTTGGCCAGCACCAGGCCGACCACCGCCAGCATGGCGAGCCCCGCCACGCTGCCGGCCAGGACGGCGCCGGCAGCGACCCCGCGGGAGCGCTCCTGCTCCAGGCGCAGCAGCAGCCAGCCGCACAGGCCGTGGGCCAGCACCATCACCGAAACCGCCAGCAGCTTGAGCACCAGCCAGGGGCCGGCAAGGCCGTGGAGCAGGAACAGCAGGGTGCCGGAGGCGATGGCGACCAGCGCCGCGGGACTCGCCAGGCCGTTGTAGAGCAGCCGCGGCAGCGGTGGCGCGCCGGGAGAGACGCCCTGAGCGACGCGCTCGGGGCGCGCCAGCTGGCAGAGCAGCGCCGGCAGGTAGAGCAGTGCGCCGCACCAGCTCAGCAGGGCGACGATATGCAGGAACTTGAGCCAGGGCATGGGCATCCTTGCGGCGGCGCCGGCCCGCGGCCGGCAACACCCTCACCCTAGTCCAGCGTCGGCGAGGGGGCCAAGGCGGCCCTCAACGCCTCGGGCCATCAGCCGTAGAGGCCCTGGCTTCTCAGGTAGTCGTCGTAGCTGCCGCTGAAGTCGGTGATGCCCGTCTCGCTCATGTCGAGAATGCGGGTGGCCAGGGAGGAGACGAACTCGCGGTCGTGGCTGACGAAGATCAGGGTGCCGGGATAGTGCGCAAGTGCCAGGTTGAGCGCCTCGATGGACTCCATGTCCAGGTGGTTGGTGGGCTCGTCCATCAAGAGCACGTTGGGCCGGGTCAGGGTCAGCTTGCCGAACAGCATGCGCCCCTGCTCGCCGCCGGAGATCACCTTGACCGACTTGCCGATGTCGTCGCTTGAGAAGAGCATGCGCCCCAGCGCCCCGCGAATCACCTGCTCGCCGCCGTCGGTCCACTGCGCCATCCACTCGAACAGGGTGGCGTCGTTGGCGAAGTCGTCGGCGTGGTCCTGGGCGAAGTGGCCGAGATCCGCGCTGTCGGTCCACTTCACGCTGCCGGCCTGCGGTGCCAGCTCGCCGGCAAGGGTGCGCAGCAGGGTGGTCTTGCCGATGCCGTTGGGGCCGATGATGGCGATGCGCTCGCCGGCCTCCACGGTCATGCCGAAGCCCTCGACCAGCGGCGCCTCGCCGGGGTAGCCCTGGGCGAGCCCCTCCACGTTGACCGCGTTGCGGTGGATCTTGCGCGCCTGCTCGAAGCGGATGAAGGGGCTGACCCGGCTCGAGGGCTTGATCTCCTCGAGCTTGATCTTGTCGATCTGGCGCGCCCGGGAGGTGGCCTGCTTGGCCTTGGAGGCGTTGGCCGAGAAGCGGCTGACGAAGGCCTGGAGGTCGGCGATCTGCGCCTTCTTCTTGGCGTTGTCGGCGTGCTGGCGCTCCCGGGCGGCAGTGGCCGCGGTCATGTAGTCGTCGTAGTTGCCCGGGAAGAGGCGGATCTCGCCGTAGTCGAGGTCCGCCATGTGGGTGCAGACGCTGTTGAGGAAGTGGCGGTCATGGGAAATGATGATCATGGTGCTGTTGCGCGCCGTGAGCACCCCCTCCAGCCAGCGAATGGTGTTGATGTCCAGGTGGTTGGTGGGCTCGTCGAGCAGCAGCACGTCGGGGTCGGAGAAGAGCGCCTGGGCCAGCAGCACGCGCAGCTTCCAGCCGGGGGCCACCTCGCTCATGGGGCCCATATGCTGTTCGATGGGAATGCCGAGCCCCAGCAGCAGCTCGCCGGCGCGGGCCTCGGCGGTGTAGCCGTCGAGCTCGGCGAAGCGCACCTCCAGGTCGGCCACCGCCATGCCATCCTCCTCGCTCATCTCGGGCAGGGAGTAGATGCGCTCGCGCTCCGCCGCCACCTGGGAGAGCTCGGCGTTGCCCATGATCACGGTGTCGATGACCCGCTCGTCCTCGTAGGCGAACTGGTCCTGGCGCAGCTTGCCGAGCCGGGCGCCGGACTCGACCATGACCTGGCCCGAGGAGGGCTCGAGGTCGCCGCCGAGGATCTTCATGAAGGTGGACTTGCCGCAGCCGTTGGCGCCGATCAGGCCGTAGCGGTGGCCGTTGCCGAACTTGATGGAGACGTTCTCGAACAGGGGCTTGGCCCCGAACTGCATGGTGATGTTGGCGGTGGAGATCAAGGAGAGGGTCCGGTCGGTGCATGGAAGGGGCGCGATTGTACCGGTTATGGCCGCCCTTCACACCGCCCCTGAGTCAACAACGTCACGGCCCCGGCGGGTACTCCGCCGGGGCCGCGCGTCACCTCGCCTGGGAACTCCTCAGTCGTGACGCTCCACGTTGAAGATGCTCTGCAGCTTATGCTTCTTGCCGTAGATATGCACCGTGGTGTCGTCGAAGGGGAAGCGCTCCAGGTAGGGGCTGTCCGAGTTGAAGCGCGGCTTGTGGGCGTTGATCATCGCCGCGGCCAGGCGCTCCCGGTTGGCATGGCCGCTGAGCCCCACCGCGTACCAGATCTCCTCGTCGGCCTGCGGGAAGGCGAGCCATTTCTCGCGATGGCCGTCATGCTGCAGGCCGTGGCGGGCGCTTCTGTGCTCACCCACATAGAGCAGCTCCTGAACGTCCATCTCCTCGGTCTCGGGGTCCTTCGCCGCCCGGAAAACGCAGTAGATGCCGGAGTCATCCGGCGCCTCCCTGAGATTGCCCTCGGTCCAGTAGCCAAGCATCTTGGGGGATAGAATCTGTTCGCTCATTATCACCTCCTCAGTAGTCTTCAAGCCGCTGAATATCCCGGGCGATACGCCGCACCTCGGCGTCGTGGCCGGCCGCCAGGGCCTCGAAGAAGGCCGTCTCGTCGCGGCCGCCGGCCAGCTCTGCCCGGTGGGCGTAGAGATCCTGCAGGGTGCGATGAGCGGTCAGGGCGGTGGCGAGGACATCCTGGACGCTGTCGCTCCCGAGACCCTCCGGCAGGCGCTCGAGCACCGGCGGGTGGGGAAAGTCGGCCGGGTCGTCGAACCAGGTATCGAGCACCTGGCTGTGATCGCTGCCGTCATCCAGATAGCCGGTGAGGTCGCTCTCCTGCTTGCGCTCGCGCTCGGCCAGGTACTCCAGCGCCATGCGCACGCGCTCATCGACATCCCCTCCCCCTGCCAGGGCCGTGTACTGCTCGGCCAGCCGGCGATGGTAGCCGGCCGCCCAGTCGACCAGCTCCTTGACCTGATGGAATCGCATGGCACCTCCTCCCTATCGTTGTCGTCATCGCGTGCCGTCCGCCGCGCTGCTCTTGTCTTCAGCGTAGCCAAGGGCAGCGACGGCTGCTTGACGTATATCAACGATAGGCGATTCAGGCATGCTGCGCCTGTCGCTCGAAGGGCACCCGCATCAGCAGCGAGTAGAGCACCGGTACCACGCAGAGGGTGATCAGCGCCGCGGCCAGCAGGCCGAAGATGATGGTGATCGCCATGGGGGCCCAGAGCAGCCCGCCGCCCAGCCAGAGCGGCAGCAGGCCACCGCTGGTGGTCAGGGTCGACATCAGCACCGGGCGCAGGCGCCGCCGGCCCGCCTCGAGGATCGCCTCCTGGGGGGAGTGCTCCTCGCGCTCGAGATCGATACGATCGATCAGCACGATGGCGTTGTTGATGACGATGCCCGCCAGGGACACCACGCCGAGAAAGGTCATGATGCCGAAGTGGGAGCCGGTGATGGTCAGGCCGAAGATCACCCCGATCAGCGACATCGGAATGGTCATCAGGATGATCAGCGGCCGGCGCAGGGAGTTGAACTGCACCACCAGCAGCAGCAGGATCGCCATGGCGCCGATGGGCAGCTTCTCGGCGATGGAGTCGGTGGCCGTCCGGGACGACTCCACCTCGCCGCCGAACTCGTAGAAGGTGCCGTTCGGCCACTCGGCCTGCCGCTCCTCGAGCCAGGGGCGCAGCTCGGCCGCCACCCCGGCGGCGGTGACCCCGGGCGCCAGCTCCGCTTCCACGGCGATGGTGCGGAAGCGATCCCGGCGCAGGATGCGCGCCGGCCCCCAGTCGAGCTCGACCTGGGCCACCTGAGCCAGGGGCACCCCCACCCCGCCGCCGGCGGGCAGCACGGTAACGCCCTCCAGGTCGTCCGGGGTGCGCGCCTCGCCGCGCTCGTTGCGCAGCTGGATCGGTACCAGGGTGTCGCCGTCGCGGAAGGTGCCCACCGTCATCCCGGAGAGCGCCGTCTGCAGGCTCAGCGCCACGTCCCGCTCGGTGACCCCGGCGCGCAGCGCCCGGGCCGGGTCCACCTCCACGCGCAGGCGCTTGATCCACTCACCCCAGTCGTCGCGCACGTTGCGGGTGCCGGGCACCTCGGCGACGCGCTGGCGCACCTCTTCGGCGATGCGCCGCAGGGTCGTCTCGTCGTCGCCGGAGATCCTCACCGAAAGCGGCACCGTCACCGGCGGGCCGAAGCTGGTGGCGGCGACGGTGGCCTGCAGGTCCGGGAAACGCTCGCTGAGCCAGCCGTCGAGGCGCTCGATCACCCCGTCCACCGCCTGCCAGCGGTTGGTCTGCATCAGCAGGAAAGCGTACTCGGGACTGGGCGGCTCGGGGGCGTGGTTGATGATATAGCGCTCGCCACCGAAGCCGATGAAGCTCCCCCAGCGATCGACCCCGTCGCGGACCCAGTCGCCCGCCTCGTCGCGCTCGGCGGCAAGCTCCTCGGCCAGAAAGGCTTCGACCTCCTCCACCACCGCCAGGGTACGCTCGATGGGCGCCGAGAAGGGCAGGCGCAGCTCGGCGGTGACGATGGTGCGCTCCGCCTGGGGAAAGAAGATCTTGGGCAGCGGTCCGAAACCGAGCCAGGCCAGCCCCAGCAGGCCGGCCACCGCGGCCAGGGTCAGGGTGCGATGGCGCAGCAGGGCCAGCAGCAGGCGGCGGTAGCCGGCATAGACCCGCTCGGCGATGCGCGCCGAGAGTGGCGGTCGCCCCTCGTCGCCCTCCTGACTCTCGGGCGAGGCGTCAGCGCCCTTCGGCCTGACCTTGATAAAGGCCACGCAGAGCAGCGGGATCATGGTGAGCGAGAGCAGCCAGGAGGAGAGCAGCGTGATGGTCACCACCTGGAAGAGCGAGCGGGTGTACTCCCCCACGTCGGAGACCGCCAGGAACTGGGGCAGGAAGGCCGCCGCCGTGGTCAGCGAAGCGGTGAGCAGCGGGAAGCGCAGCTGCCGGGCGGAATCGAGCGCCGCCTGGCGCACCGACTTGCCCTCCCGGGCAGAGACCTGGATCGACTCCACCATGACGATGGCGTTGTCCACCAGCATGCCGAGGGCGATGATCAGCGCCCCGAGCGACACCTGGTCGAGGCCGATGTCGAAAAGCCCCATGAAGGCGAGGCAGGCGAGTATCGCCGAGGGCACCAGGCTCGCCACGATCAGCCCGGTGCGCAGCCCCAGGAAGAGCAGCATCACCAGGCAGACCAGGGCCACCGCCTGCAGCAGATTGACCAGGAACTCGTTGATGCGCTCCTCGACCCGGTCGGGCTGGTTGGCCAGCACCTCGAACTCGAGCCCTACGGGAAGCTCCCGTTCGAGGCGCTCGATGGCGCCCTGGACCTGTTCGCCCAGGTCGAGGATATTGCCCCCCTCGCGCATGGCGATGGCGATGGCCAGCCCCTGGACGCCATTGGCGTGGTAGCGGGTCATGGGCGGGTCGGCGTAGCCGTGGCGCACCTCCATCAGGGAGCCCAGGGGCACCAGGGTGCCGTCGGGCAGCGGCAGCAGCGCCCGGCGGATATCGTCGATATGGGTGAAGTTGCCGGTAGGCTCCAGCACCAGGCGCTCGTCGTCGGTGCGGATCGCCCCACCGGGCAGCACGATGTTGCGCGCGGCGAGCAGCTGGGCCAGCCCCTGAGGCGAGACGCCGAGGTCGGCCAGGCGCGCCTCGCTGTAGTCGAGGAAGATGCGCTCCTCGGCATAGCCGTGCAGGTTCACCTTGGCCACGTCGTCGAGCATCAGGAGCCGGTCGCGGACGTCGTCGGCGACCTCCTTGAGCTCGGACTGCTCATAGCCCTCGCCGGTCAGCGAGAGCATGATGCCGAAGACATCGCCGAACTCGTCGTTGACGATGGGCGCAAGCGCCTCGTCGGGGAGCTTCCCCCGGGCATCGCCCACCTTGCGGCGCAGCTTGTCCCAGCCGGCCCGGACATCCTTGACGTCCGGGCGCAGCTCCACGCGGATGATGGAGACACCGGCCCGGGAGGTGCTCTCCACGTGGTCGAGCTCCGGCATCTCCATGATGGCGGTCTCCAGCGGGTCGGTGACCAGCTGTTCGACCCGCTCCGGGGTGGCGCCAGGCAGATAGGTGACCACCTGAGCCACCCGCACGGTGACCGCCGGATCCTCGGCCCGGGAGATGGAGAGATAGCTGATCACCGCCCCCAGCAGCACCACCAGCAGTCCCGCTATGGTCACCCGGTTGTAGCGCAGTGCGGCCTCGGTCAGGGTCACGGCGAGGCCTCCGCATCGACGCCTTGGTCATCGATCAGCCGCACCCGCATGCCGTCGTGGAGCCGGCTCATGCCCGCCACGATCAGCGCTTCGCCGGGCGCGAGACCCGCCGCCACCTCCAGGCGCTCGCCGTGGCGCCCGCCCAGGGTCACGGTGCGGCGCACCACCTGCGCCTCGCGGCCGTTGGCCGCGTCGTTGCCCTCCGCGGCATCGGGTTCATCGGGCTCGGCGACGTAGACGAAGTGGCCATCGATATCCTGCTGCACCGCCGCCATGGGCACCCAGATGCCGCTGCCGGGACCGCCCAGGGGTAGCGTCAGCTCCGCCGCCATGCCGGGCCGCAGCCGCTCGCGCTCGGCGTCGGCGAGATCGACCAGGCGCACCCTGAGCGGCCAGGTGGCCTGGCGCGGATCCACCGGCAGGCCGATCTCGGTCACTTCGCCGACCAGGTTGAGGTCGGCCAGGGGCAGGCGCACCCGCACCGGGGCGCCGGTGGCAAGCTCACCGAGCAGGTCCTCGGAGAGCGCCGCTCGCACCTCCAGGTCATCGCCGCAGGCGAGCACCAGCACCGGCTGGCCGGCGGCGACGTTCTCGCCGGCCTCCGCCAGGCGGCTGGCCACTCGGCAGTCGCCGGGGGCCTCGAGCTTGGTGAATGCCAGCTGCCGCTCGGCCAGGGCCAGGGCGTCCCGGGCGCCGTCACGCTGCGCCCTGGCCGCCTCCACCTGAGCCCGGGCGGCGTCGAGGCCCCGGGCCGGCACGCTGCCCGCCTCATAGAGGCGCCGGGCGCGCTGCCACTCGGCCTCGGCGTTGGCCGCGGCCGCCTCGCTGCCGGCCAGGGCCGAGCGCGCGCGATCCCGCTGCAGGCGCAGGTCGGTGGCCTCGAGGCGGGCCAGGGGCTGGCCGGCTACCACTGGCTCCCCCGTCGCCACCTCCAGGGCTTCGATGCGGCCGGCCACCCGAAAGCTCAGCCGGCGGTTGGCGGCCGCCTCCAGGCGGCCCGGCAGCTCCCGCGCATCTGCCGCCCCGCTGGCCTCCACCGTCAGGGTGCGCACCGGGCGCAGCGGCGCCTCGTCCACTGCCTCCTCCGCACAGCCGGAAAGCAGCACCAGCCCGACCAGCATCACTCCGCGTAGGATCATCGTCTCTCTCTCCCTTGGTCGGGCCTGTCCTTGCCGGTCAGCAGCCGCTCCCGGGCCCGCTCATCCATGGGCCCCGGGGTCATCCCCAGGGCCCGCTGCAGATGCACCAGCGCCTGCAGCGCCTGCCAGCGCCCCTCGGCGGCGGCGAGCCCCGCCTGGCGGGCGCTGGTCCGGGCATCCAGCAGCGCCACCTGAGGCAGCGCCCCCTCCCGCCAGGCCGATTCGGCCAGCGCCAGGGCCTCCTCGGCATGGTCGCGGGCCTCATCGCGCAGCGCGACGCGCCGCCAGGCGGCAGCGAGCTCGACGCTGGCCCCGCGCAGCCGGGCCTCGAGCCCGAGGCGCGCCTCGGCGTCCTCGAGTGCCACCCGCTCCAGGCGCGCCGCGGCCCGGTCCCGCTCGATGCTGCGCCGGCCGCCGGCATAGAGCGGCAGCCGCGCCGAGACACCGAGGCTCCACTGGTCGCGGCCGGTCTCGGGCAGCGCCACGCCGGCTCCCTCCAGGACCCCCACGCCGGTCTGAACCAGGGGGTTCCCGGACTCCCAGGGAGCGCGCTCACCCTCCCCACCCCGGGAAAATTCGCTGGTGTAGCGCGCCTCGAAGCCCACCTCCGGCAGCCAGAAGGCGCGACGGCGTGAGGTCAGCTCGCGCTCGGCGGCCCGGCGCAGCTCACCCACTGCCTCGAGCTCGGCGGAGTCGCCGAGGAGTCGCTCCACCAGCTGCGCCTGCCAGGCGGCGAGGCTTGCCGGGGCGGCGAGGACCGCACGGAAGCGGTCGTCACCGCCCAGCCACTCGGGGTTCTCCAGGTCCGGCTCGGCCGGTGCCAGGGGGGCGGCCGGGTCACGACCCAGCCGTCGATTGAGGGCGATCGCCAGCCGCTCGCGGTCGGCCATCGTCTGCTCCAGTCGCTCCCGGGCCTGGACGAGCTCCGTCTCGAAGCGGGCCACCTCGCCCCGGCCCAGGGCCCCGGCGGCCTCATCGCGCCGCGCCCGATCGCGCTGGGCCCGGGCCAGATCCAGGTCGGCCTCGAGCACCTCGCGGCTGGCCTCGAGGCGCAGCAGGTCGAGGAACTCCCGGGCTACCTCCAGGGCCAGGTCGAGGCTCTCCACCTCCAGCTCGGCCCGGCGAGCCCGGTCGAGGCGTTCGCTGATGCCGATGGCGGCCAGGGCCGGTTCGGAGAAGAGCAGCTGCTCCAGCACCACCCCCCCGCCGGTGCGGCGCTCGGGCTCCTGACCCAGGGCCGAGCGGGCTCGGTGCTCGTCGATGACGCGGCCGGTGGCCTCCAGATAGAGATTGGGGCGGTAGCGCGATACCGCCAGATCACGGTCGAAGGCCTCCACCGCTACCGCCTGACGGGCGGCGGCCAGGCCGGGACTCCCGGAAAGCGCCAGGGCGACGGCCCGCTCCAGGGAGAGCGAAGCGTCCCCGGACGGGGCCTCGCCCACCAGGCGCGATTCGCCGAGCAGCGCGAAGCTCGGCGACCAGTCCAGGCGGGCGGCGGTCTCGAGGTTGAGCCAGGAGCGATCCAGGGTGGGGCGCGAGGTGAGCGGCTCCGGCGTGCGGCCGGCGGCGAGGTCGTCCAGGCGCAGCGCCAGGCGGCGCAGCCAGGCCTCCGGCTCCAGGGCGCCCGGCGAGGAGAGCAGCGCGCCGCGCTCGACCTGACGGGCATCGGTGAGCGCCACGCTCGGCAAGCCGGCGCCGTTGAGCACGGCAAACAGCGCCTCCTGAGCGGCGGCGTCGAGCCGGGGCAGCGCCAGCACCAGGGCCGCATCTCCCCCCTGCAGCGCCTCGGGGTCGAGCCTTCCGGCACCCTCCACGGCCAGCGGCACCAGGCTGGCGCCGGCCTCGCCGGCGCGGCCGGCCAGGGCCTCGACGGCGGCATCCAGCGCCTCGGCCGGGCCCAGCAGCAGGACACGCTCGGCGCCGGTCAGGGGCTCGAGGACAAAGGGGGCGGTGGCGGCCAGGAACTCCGGCGTCTCCAGGCGGCTCAGGCCGGGCAGGGAGACGCCACCGCCGGGGGCGGAGGGGGCGACCGCCGGGGAACGGCGACCGGCCGAGAGGCGCTCCAGCTCCCGGTGCAGGGCGGGCAGATCGGCTTCGCCGCCGGGCAGCAGCGTCACGTCAAGGGCATGCTCCGCCGCGACAAGAGAGGGCGGCGCCAGCAGCAGGGCCAGCAGCGGAGGGATGAACAGGCGCTTCCATGCGGTGGCGTTCATATAGGCGGCCGTTTAGTGGGCGATGGCACCGAGTATAAACAACTGTTTGAAAGTTGCCAGGCGTCTCTCGCCCTCTACCACTCCTGGCTGGTTTCGCGCAGGGCGGCGACCTCGGCCTTGGCCGCCTGCAGGCAGCCGTGGAGCTCCTCGCCCAGGGCGGCGGCGCTGCCTACGGCGATCAGGCCGGCACCGGCCCCGGAGCGGCGCCGGGCGGCGCCCTCGCTTGCGTGCAGCAGCTCGAGCCGGGAAATCAGCCAGCCGAGCCAGCTGCCGGGCTGGGCGGCCAGCTCGCGCAGGCGATGCAGCTCGGCGATCTCGGCCCCCTCGGGGCCGAGAAGCTCCCGCCAGGGGTGGGCCGGCAGGCGCGCATGCTCGGTCACCTCGCGCAGCAGGGACTCCAGGGCCAGCTCGGTGAGGGCCAGGGCGCCCTCCTCGGCGGCCATGCGGCGGGCCTCGGCGTGCTCGTCCTCGCCGCAGGGAGTGCCGAGCAGCAGCTCGGCCTGATAGAGCAGCTGATTGGTACGGGCTCTCGGGGTCACTTGCGCTTGTCCTCCACCTGCCAGCGGCTGCCGTCGAAGGTGGCCTTCCAGCCGGTGGCCTTGCCCTCCTCCTCGGTCATCACGAACTGCTCCTTGGCCTTGCGCGAGTAGCGGATCTGGGTCGGGCGGCCGTCTGGGTCCTCGCTGGGGGCATCGAGCAGGTAGCGATACTTGTCGGGCAGCTCCTCGGCGTGGGCCTTGAGCTCGCGCACCAGGGGCGGGCGGGTCTCGCGGTTTCTCGGGAACTTGCTGGCCGCCAGGAAGAGGCCGCTGGCGCCGTCGCGCAGCACATAGTGGTCCTCCACCTTCTGACAGGCCAGCTCCGGCATGTCGATGGGATCCATCTTGGGCGGCGCCACCTCTCCGCTCTTGAGCAGCTTGCGGGTGTTCTTGCACTCGCTGTTGGTGCAGCCGAAGTACTTGCCGAAGCGGCCGGACTTGAGCTGCATCTCGCTGCCGCACTTGTCGCACTCGATGGTCGGGCCATCATAGCCCTTGATGCGGAAGCGGCCCTCCTCGATCTCGTAGCCGTCGCAGTCCGGGCTGTTGCCGCAGATGTGCAGCTTGCGGGTCTCGTCGATCAGGTAGCTGTCCATGGCGGTGCCGCACTTGGGGCAGCGCTGCTTGGCGCGCAGGGCGTCGGTCTCGGCCTCCTCCCCGGCGTCGGCGGCCACCGCCTCCTCCCCCGGCAGCAGGTCCATGGTCGTCTTGCAGCGCTCCTTGGGCGGCAGGTTGTAGCCCGAGCAGCCCAGGAAGACCCCGGTGGAGGCGGTGCGGATCTGCATCTTGCGCCCGCAGCTGGGGCAGTCGATATCGGTGGGCACCGGCTGGTTGGGGCGCATCCCCTCCTCGCTCTCGGCCTCGGCCAGCTCCTTCTTGAACTCGGCGTAGAAGGCGTCGAGCAGCGCACGCCAGTTCCGCTCGCCCTCGGCCACCTCGTCGAGGCTATCCTCCATGCGCGCCGTGAAGGAGTAGTCCATCAGGTCCGGGAAGGACTCCTTGAGCCGCTCGGTGACGATATCGCCGAGCTTCTCGGCGTAGAAGCGACGGTTCTCCAGCTTGACGTAGCCGCGATCCTGGATGGTGGAGATGATCGAGGCGTAGGTGGAGGGGCGGCCGATGCCGCGCTTCTCCAGCTCCTTGACCAGGCTCGCCTCGGTGTAGCGGGCCGGCGGCTTGGTGAAGTGCTGCTGGGGGTCCAGGGCGGCCAGGGTCATGGGCGTGCCCTCGGCCAGATCCGGCAGGGTCTGATCCTCGTTCTTGCCGGCCGGCTTCATCACCCGGGTATAGCCGTCGAACTTCAGCACCCGCCCCTTGGCCCTGAGCTCATAGCCCTCGGCCTGGACGGTCAGGGTGCTGGAGAGGTACTCCGCCGGGGTCATCTGGCAGGCCACGAACTGGCGCCAGATCAGCTCGTAGAGGCGTTCGGCGTCGCGCTCCATGCCGGCCAGGTCCGTGGCACGCCGTCCCACCTCGGAGGGGCGAATGGCCTCGTGGGCCTCCTGAGCGCCCTCCTTGCTGGAGTAGCCGTTGGGGGCCTCGGGCAGATAGCGCGGCCCGAACTCCTCGCCGATGAAGTCGCGCACGCTCTCCACCGCGTCCTTCGAGAGGTTGGTGGAGTCGGTACGCATATAGGTGATGTAGCCCGCCTCGTAGAGGCGCTGGGCCAGCATCATGGTCTTCTTCACCGAGAAGCCGAGCCGGCCGCTGGCGGCCTGCTGCAGGGTCGAGGTGATAAAGGGCGCGTTTGGCTTGGAACGGGTGGGCTTGTCTTCCCGGGAGGTGATGGCAAGGCTCGCCCGGCGCAGGGCGGCGATGCGCTCCAGGGTCTCGGCCTCGGAGGTGGGCCGGAAGGCCTTGCCGTCCTGACGTGCCAGCTCGAAGCGCACCGGCTCGCCGTCCGCCGCCTCGCCGCTGGGAACCAGGTCGGCGTGGACGTCCCAGAACTCCTCGGGCACGAAGGCGCGGATCTCTCGCTCCCGCTCGACGATCAGGCGCATGGCCACCGACTGCACGCGGCCCGCGGAGAGCCCCCGGGCAATTTTGGCCCAGAGCAGCGGCGAGAGCATGAAGCCCACCACCCGGTCGAGGAAACGCCTCGCCTGCTGGGCTTCGACCCGGGGAATGTTGAGGGTGCCGGGCTCCTTGAAGGCCTCCCGGATGGCATTCTTGGTGATCTCGTTGAACACCACCCGCTTGTAGCGGGTTTCGTCACCGCCGATGGTCTCGCGCAGGTGCCAGGCGATTGCCTCCCCCTCGCGGTCAAGGTCGGTGGCGAGATAGACGGCGTCGGCCTTCTCGGCGAGCTTCTTGAGCTCGGCCACCACCTTCTCCTTGCCGGGCAGGATCTCGTAGTTGGCCTGCCAGCCGTGCTCGGGGTCGATCCCCATGCGGCGGATCAGCTGCTCCTGGGACTTGCGCTTGCGGTACTCGGCCTTCTCCTCCGGCGACATCTTGCGGGTGGCCGCCGCCTGGCGCGCACGCTCCTTGGGGTCCGAGGCCGCCTTGCCCGAGCCGCTGGTCGGCAGGTCACGAATATGCCCCACGCTGGACTTCACGATGAAGTCGCTGCCGAGATACTTGTTGATCGTCTTGGCCTTGGCCGGCGACTCGACGATGACCAGTGACTTGCCCATAGTGCTCCACTGAAAGTGCACGGCGCGGGCCACAAGCCCACGCCTGACGATGCCATACCGCCCTGACACGGCGGCGAAAAATGCGCCTACCCTAACCCAGCGCAGAACATCGCGCCAGTCGCAGCCGCGGCGGAGTGCTTCTTGACCCTAGACCGCCCCGAGGCGCCAGTGCAAGGCCCTTAAACGGCAGCGCCCCCGCTGCCTTGGGCAGCGGGGGCGCCTTTGGTGGAACCGCGAGGCTAGCGCTTGCGCCCGCCTCCCGCCGGCTTGCGCCGCGGGGCCGTGGCGCGCCGGCGCGGGGCTGCCGACGAGGTACTTCCCTTCTCCGCGGGTTCAGCGGGCGCGTCTGCCTTGGCGTCGGGCTCGGCCTTGGCAGCGGGCTCTGCCTTGGCGTCGGGCTCGGCCTTGGCAGCGGGCTCGACCTTGGCGTCAGGTTCGGCCTTGGCGGCGGGCTCGGCCTCTGCCTTGGCGTCGGGTTCGGCCTTGGCAGCGGGCTCGGCTTCTACCTTGGCATCCGCGGCAGGCTGGGACTCCATCAGCCCTTCCAGGCTGCTGAACGCCAGCCGCTGGGCCTCGGCCTGGCTGCCGATCCACTCCTCGGCCTCGGCGCGGGCCTGGGCCTCGATGATCGGCGCCTGGTCGATGGCCCGTTCGAAGAGGTCGCGAACCCGCACCAGGCGCTCCCGGGAGTGCTCGGAGAGCTCGCCGCTGGCCGCCAGCACGTGCTCGATATGCTCGAGGTGGGTGGCGATCTGCTCCGCCGTCTGCCCCTCGAGCAGCTGGGGCAGCGCCTCGACGGCCCCCTCACGATCCAGCTTGAGGATAAAGAACTGCTCGCGCATCAAGCACTTGAAGTCGGCCACGGACAGCTCGGACTCCAGCTCCGCGTGGGTGGCACGCAGGCGCTTGAAGTTGCGCTCGTCGGTGGAGGGTGCCCCACCCAGCACATAGATCAGGGCGCGGATCACCGCCTCGTGGCTGCCACCCTCGGCGATACGCTCGGCGAGCTCCGCCTGGCGACGGGCGATGAAGCGGCGATGCTCCGGCTCGGCCCCGGGGCGGCGACGATGCACATGGGCATCACCGCCCAGGCCCACCAGGGACTGCAGCAGCGGCTGGCCGTAGAGATCCAGGAATAGCCGTTCGGTGGCGCCGTCGCGAAGGTCGCGCCAGGCGTTCAGCGACCCGGTGATCTGGCTCGAGGCCACCGACTCCAGCACCCGGAAGAGGTTGTCCTCGTCCAGCGCATGGCGGTCCCGGCGAATCCCGTCGGCCAGCACCGAAATGGGCGCCATCAGCGGGTTACGGTCGGAGAAGAGCCGGTAGCCCAGGCGATTGGGGTGCATTCGGCGCATCCAGCGAGCCGACTCCGGGGTCGCCATGGCCCTCAGCCAGGGCTGCATGAAGAGCCGGTAGAGGCCCAGGTTGATCTCCGAGATCCGCGCCACCGTGGCGAAACGGGCGTCGTCCTCGGGGCTGTGCTGCACCACCCGGTCGAGCTCCTCGATGCTGCGCGGCTGGAACTCCAGCAGGTAGTCACGCTCGATCAGCTCCGCATCGTCGCGCTGGGCCGCCTCGGAGACGGTGGTCTCGTAGAGGCCCGGGGGCAGCACGTCGATATAGTCCATGTTGGCGGTGAACTCGGTGTGCTCCTTGCGCGAGACGTCACCCGAGACGAAGATCCCCAGATGGCCGGTGCTGTCATGGACGCAGTAGACGATGGTCTGCTCGTTGGCGATCACGTCCTGGGTGCCCTCGTAGAGGTCGCGCACCCAGCCCAACGCCTGGGGCGGCGGCGTGATGTCGTCACCCCAGGAGCAGAACACCACCACCGGCGAGCGCACATTGCGCAGGTCGATGCGGCGACCGTCGGAGGTCACCATCTGGGCGGTGGAGAGGCGGTTGCCCACGAAGAGGTTGTCGACGATGTACTGGATCTCCTCGCCGCCCAGCACCACGTGGCCGCCCCACCAGCGTTCGAACTCCAGGTAGCGCTCCGCCTCGGTATCGACGTTGGCATAGAGGCGATACTGCTTCGTCCAGTAGGTATTGGCCGGGTTGAGGTTCTCGAAGTTCTGCACCAGCCAGGCACCGTCGAACTGCCCCGCCCCCAGGTCGCTGAACAGGGAGGTCATCCAGCTGCCGCCGGTCATGCCGCCGGTATAGCGCATCGGCGCCTGGCCGCGCACGCCGGCCCAGTAGGAGAGCGGTGAGCCGGCGATCAGGATCGGGCCGAAGAGGTCGGGCTCCAGGGACGCCGCCATCATGATCTGCCAGCCGGCCTGGCAGTTGCCCACCACCATGGGCTTCTCGGCATCGCTCTGGGCATGGCGCTCGTTGACGTGGCGCAGGAAGGCGATCTCCGCCTCCACCACGTCCTCGACGGTCTGGCCGGGCTCGGGATAGGGCAGGAAGCCGATGAAATAGCAGGGATGGCCGGCGCGCAGCGCCACGCCGATCTCGCTATCGGGCTTGAAGCCACCGATCCCCGGGCCGTGGCCGGCGCGGGGGTCGACCACCACGAAGGGGCGCATCTGGAGATCGGTGGGATAGCCCTGGGGGGGGAGGATCCGCAGCAGCTCATAGTTGACCGGGCGAGACAGCTCACGGCCGTCCATCAGCACTTCGGCCTCGAAGCCCAGCACGCTGGGCTTGGTCTTCTCGATATGTTCCAGGTACTGGTTGCCGCGAACGCGCATCACGTCCAGATAGAGCACGCTGCGCTCGAAGGCATCCAGCCAGTAGCGGCCGGCGGCGCGGCCGAACCCGAAGGGGTCCAGCAGGGACAGCGCAGCGGCCGGGGGAGTCGGCATAGGAAGGTTCATTGCGAGCTCCTGGCATTGCGGTCAGGGAAAGAGGGGGCATTGCCGCATCGTCACGGCGACATTTGCTGCATTGCAATATAACGCAGATTAGACGATGCAGCGAGTGAAAAATACGTGACACCCTCACTCATAAGGGCGCCAGCGGCACCAGCATGGCGCTGGCACGCTCGGCCCCGAACAGCTCCGTCAGGCCCCGGCGGGCGCGCCGTTGCGCCTCCTCTGCATTGCGCCCCCAGGCCAGCAGGCGCGCCTCGCCGTGATCCACGCCGGTCCGATCCAGGCGCAGGCCGGGGCCGCCCGCGAGCCCCGCTTCCGGCGGCGGAAAACAGCGCCACAGCAGGGCGTGGCCGCGGGGCACCAGGCTGGCCTGGCGGTCGCGCAGACGATCCCCCGACGCCAGGCGCAGCTGGGTCACCGCCAGGTCCAGGCCGGTGAGGGCCTCGTCCAGCCCCTCCCAGCCGGTCAGCCCGGGACGCATGTCGCTGAATCCCAGGCGATTGCCCTGCAGGCTGAAGCCGAGGGTCACCAGTCCGACCAGCTCGAGCCCGGCGAGCCCCTGGCGCGCCAGCTGCCCCAGATAGGCGCGCTGCTCCGGCGTCAGCCAGAGGGCGGGCGCCCGCATCAGCGCCGGCGAAATGGGCTCGCGAACGGCGAGCCAGCGCACCCGCCCCAGGCGGTCGCAGAGCACCGCCAGCTCCACGCGCCGTCCAGGCGCCTCCGGGTCGGCCAGGGGCACCCCGGCCTCGCGCAGCAGCGTACGGATGGCGCCGCCATCCTGCATCGCCTCGACCAGCGCCACCCGCGGCCCCAGGAAGGCGAGGCCGGCCCGGCGGCAGGCCTGCGCCAGGGCCAGCTGGCGCTCGGGGGAAGCCTCGCCGGGGTGCAGCAGCGTACAGCCCGCCTCCAGCGCGCGAGCGACCAGCGCCTCGGGGGGCTCCTCGTCGACAGGGGCGCTCAGGCAGGCCAGCCCCAGCTCGGCCGCCGCCTGGCGAACCCGGAGCCCGCCCGGCCCGGTGGCGGCCAGGGCGATACGCATGGCAGAGCCGGGAGAGAGGGTAGGCATCGGCGGTGTCATGGTGAATCAGATCTCCTCGGGGCCTGGGGTGGATAGCGTCAGCCGGGATGGCCTCCCCGAGCCCGGCAGTGCTAGCATGACTATCGAATTGACAGGAGGCCGGCGGTACCCTCCGGCAAGCGCCCATGACCACTCCCAAGCTGCTCAACAAGCTGACCTTTCGTCAGCTGCAGGTCTTCCAGGCGGTTCACGACCAGCACTCCTACTCGCGCGCGGCCGAGCAGCTGGGGCTGACCCAGCCCGCGGTCAGCGCCCAGATCCGCCAGCTGGAACAGGCGCTGGGGCAGCCGCTCTTCAAGTATGCCGGCAAGACCCTGCACGTGCTGCCGGCGGCCGACGCCCTGGCGGCCTCGGTGCGCGCCATCTTCGGCCAGGTGTCGCGGCTGCAGATGGCGCTCTCCGACATGTCGGGTACCATTCGCGGCGAGCTCAACCTGGCAGCGGTCTCCACCGCCCAGTACGTGGTGCCCTTCCTGCTCGCCCGCTTCCGCGCCCACTACCCCAACGTCCAGGTGCGCCTCAAGGTATGCAACCGCAGCCAGGCCCTGGAGCGCCTCGCCGAGCGGCGCGACGACCTGGTCATCATGGCACGGGTGCCCGAGGACCGGGAGCTGGTCTTCATGCCGATCTTGGACAACGAGATGGTGCCCCTGGTGTGGCCCGGCCACCCCCTGCTCCAGGCTGCGGCCCCCACCCTCGAGGACTTCGCCCGCCACTACGTGCTGATGCGCGAGCCGGGCTCCGGGGTGCGCAGCGCCTTCGAGGAGCTGGCCGCCGAACAGGACGTCGGCCTCCCCCACCGCATCGAACTCGGCACCAACGAAGCGGTCAAGCAGGGGGTGATGGCCCAGCTCGGCGTCGCCGTGCTGCCGCGTCTTGCCGTGCGCCTGGAGCTCGAGGCGGGGCTGCTCGAGGAGCTCGCCCTCCCCGGCTTCCCGCTGCGCCACTCCTGGTGCACCGTCTATCCTCGGGAGCGCTTCCCGACGCCGGTCACCGAGCTCTTCCTGCGCTTCGTGCGCGAGCACCTGGCGGAATTTCACGCTCACTTCCAGGCCCCGCCCCGCCCGCTGCCCAACCACGGCGTCGAGTGCCTGCCCCTGACCACCTGAGCCAGGTCATGGCGGCACCACTCCGCGCCCGCTAACGATGCCGATGCCCTGCGACTATGGTAGATTGATGGCCCTCTACCCAGTAACCATCAGCCCAGCCGAGGCGGCCGGCGCCCTCCCGCGGAGCGCACCTGCACCACCCGGCCGGGCCGAGCGAAGGGGCTCACCTTCATGAGCGACAAGACCTCCAGTCACGTTCCCAGCGGCGAGAAGTTCCGCACCGAGCACGGCTTCGCCGCCATCAAGGACGGCATCAAGCAGCGCCCCCAGCAGGACGAGGGCGGCGGCGTCAGCGGTCGCAAGCCCAAGTGGCTGCGCGCCCAGATCCCCGGCGGCGAGCGCTTCGAGGCGGTCAAGCGCAACGTCAGCGAGCACCGCCTGAGCACCGTCTGCGCCGAGTCCCACTGCCCCAACATGGGGGAGTGCTGGAGCAACGGCACCGCCACCATCATGCTGATGGGCTCGGTCTGCACCCGCGCCTGCCGCTTCTGCGCCGTGGACACCGGCAACCCGGGCGGCTGGCTGGACGCCGAGGAGCCCGCCAATACCGCCCAGTCGGTGGAACTGATGGGGCTGCGCTACGTGGTGCTGACCTCGGTGGACCGCGACGACCTGGAGGACGGCGGCGCCGCCCACTATGCGGCCTGCATTCGCGCCATCAAGGAGAACACCCCCGAGGTAGTGGTCGAAGCGCTGACCCCCGACTTCGACGGCGAGCAAAGCGCCATCGAGGCGGTGGTGGACTCCGGCCTCGAGGTGTTCGCCCAGAACGTCGAGACCGTGGAGCGTCTGACCCGGCGGGTGCGCGACCCCCGTGCCGGCTACCGCAAGACCCTGGACGTGCTGGCCCACGCCAAGCGCCACAACCCCGAGGTGCTCACCAAGACCAGCCTGATGCTGGGCCTGGGCGAGACCGACGAGGAGATACTGGCCACCTTCGACGACCTGCGCGAGATCGGCGTGGATATCGTCACCCTGGGCCAGTACCTGCGCCCCACCCGCAATCACCTGCCGGTGGAGCGCTGGGTCTCGCCGGCGGAGTTCGAGCGCCTGCGCCAGATCGGCCTGGAGAAGGGCTTCATGGAGGTGGCCGCCGGCCCCCTGGTGCGCTCCAGCTACCGGGCCGACCGGGTCTTCGAGAAGAACAACCTGGGCCTGGCCGCCCCGGCGGAGGTACCCGGGCAGGCGCCCGACCCCAACCGCATCGACGCGGTCAACGTGGGATAACAGGCACAAGGGGCGAGGAAGCGAGGACACCCTAGCCCCTCGTTCCTCGCGCCTCCTTCTTGACTATTTCGCGCCCCAACTCCCGTGCCAGGCACTCCGCCAGGCGCTCCCCCACCTCCGCCACATCCGGGCAGTCCTCCACCAGATCCGCCAGGCGCGTCATCGCCATGCCCGCATAGCCGCAGGGGTTGATGCGCGCAAAGGGGGAAAGGTCGCCGTCGACGTTGAGCGCCACGCCGTGGAAGCTGCCGCCGCGGCGAATCCGCAGCCCCAGGGAGGCGATCTTGGCCTCCCCGGCCTCGGTCTGGACATAGACCCCCGGCGCATCCGGGCGCGCCCGAGCATCGACGCCCCGCTCGGCGAGCAGGGCGATCACCGCATTCTCCAGGGCGCTGACCAGCTCCCGCACGCCCAGCCGCGACCGCCGCACGTCGATCAGCGGATAGAGCACCAGCTGGCCAGGGCCATGGTAGGTGACCTGGCCGCCGCGGTCGGTCTGCACCACCGGAATATCACCCGGCATCAGCAGATGCTCGGGCTTGCCGGCCTTCCCCTGAGTAAAGACGGGGTCGTGCTCCACCAGCCAGAACTGATCCGCCGTGGTGTCGTCGCGCTCGTCGGTGAGGTCGCGCATGGCCTGCCAGACGGGCGCGTAGGGCCGCCGGCCCAGGCGATGGAGCTCGATGGGCGGCAGCGCCGAGACCTGGGTCATCACACCACCATATGCACGCGGCCGGTGGCCTTGAGCTCGACGAAGAGCGCCTGGAGCTGGGCCTCACCGGTGGCGCGGATGGTCAGGCGCACCGACTGGAAACGACCGTTGCGGCTGTCGACCACCTGCATCTGGGCGGCGTCGAAGTCGGGCGCATGCCGGGTGACCACCTGGCAGACCACCGCCGGAAAGTCCTCCGCCGCGTCGCCTACCACCTTGATGGGGTAGTCGCAGGGAAAGGTGATTCTGGGCGGCCTGCCGGAGGCCGGACGGCTCGGCTGACGCAGGTCGCGAAGAGACTTGTCGCTCATCTCGGGGCTCATGATTCATGGGGTTTGCCGCCATTTTACGCAACCTGGGGCGGCGACACCAACGGCAAGCGCCGAGCACCCTGCGCCCGGCGCTTGCCAGCGGCTCAGCCGAACCAGCCGCCGACGAGATTGGCAAAGAAGCGGCGCACCTGGTCGAACAGCTTCTTGACGAAGCCGCCCTCCTCCACCGACTCCAGCGCCACCAGCGGCTGCTCGCCCACCACCTCATCGCCGAGGCGCACCTCGAGGGTACCGATCCGCTGGCCCGCCGCGATGGGGGCGGCCAGGTCGGCCTGGATATCGAGCCGAGCGCTCAGCTCCTCGTTGCGGGCCCGGGGCACGGTCATCACCACGTCGCGATCGACCCCCGCCTGCAGCGTGTTCTCCTCTCCGCCCCAGACCCGCGGCGTATTGAGCACGCTGCCGGCGTCATAGAGCTTGAGGGTCTCGAAGTAGCGGAAACCGTAGCTGAGCAGCTTCTGAGTCTCCTGGGCCCGCGCCTCCTCGGAGCTGGTGCCCATCACCACCGAGATCAGCCGCATGCCGTCGCGCTTGGCAGAGGCCACCAGGCCGTAACCGGCCTCGGTGGTCCAGCCGGTCTTCAGGCCGTCGACGCTGGGGTCGCGCCACAGCAGGCGGTTGCGGTTGGGCTGGCGAATGTCGTTGTAGGTGAAGTACTTCTCGGCATAGACCGCATAGTGCTCGGGATAGTCGTTGATGATGTACTGAGAGAGCAGCGCCATGTCGCGGGCCGATGAGTACTGCTCGGGGTGCGGCAGGCCGGTGGCGTTCTTGAAGTTGGTATTGTGCAGGCCCAGGCGGGTCGCGTGCTGGTTCATCAGGTCGGCGAAGGGGGCCTCGCCGCCGGCCAGGTGCTCGGCCACCGCCACGCTGGCGTCGTTGCCCGAGGAGATGATGATCCCGTAGAGCAGATCGCGGATGGAGACCTGGGTATCCACCTCGATGAACATCTTGGAGCCGCCGGTGCGCCAGGCGTTCTCGCTGACCCGCACCATGTCACTCATGCTGATGTTGCCGCGGTCCAGCTCGCGCTCGACCAGATAGGCGGTCATCAGCTTGGTCAGGCTGGCCGGCGGCAGCCGCTCGTCGGCGTTGTGCTCCACCAGCACCCGGCCGCTGTCGGCGTCCATCAGGATCCAGGAGTTGGCCGCCAGCCGGGGCGGTGACGGGATCATGGTCTGGGGCTGAGGCTGAGGCACCGGCACGCTCTGGGCCGAAGCCAGGCTCGAGACCATCAGCAGGCAGGCCAGCAGCAGCGGCACCAGCCGCAGGCGTTGAAATGAAAACAGCTCTCTCATGGGGACGAATCTCACCAAACGATCATCGGGGAAGGGGACGGCGCTCAGTCGGCGCCGTTGACGATAAAGCTCTGCTCGAAGCCGGCCCGGCGCAGCTCGCCTCGCAGCGGCTCCACCTGATCGGCGCTGGCCAGGGGCCCCACCTGGACGCGGTGGGTGCCGGCCGATGCGGCCACCCGTACCGGCCGGGAGAGCTCCGCCTCCAGGCGCGACTGCAGCGCCCGGGCGCTCTCGGCGGAGCCCAGGGCGGCGATCTGCAGGTAGATGGGGCTGCCGTCAGCCGGGCGGCCATCCGCGGGGCTGCCGTCAGCCGGGCGGCCATCCGCGGGGCTGGCGGCGGCAGGGCTGGCCGGCACCGCGGCGACCTGGCCAGCCGCCTGGCGGGCCGGCGGCGCCACCGGGGCGGCGCCGTTGCGGGCGCGGCCTTCGGCGCCACCATTCTCCGCCAGCCACTGCTCGACGTCGATCGCCTCTACCTTCACCCGGCCGGTGCCGCGATCGAGGATATCCAGACGCGCCGCGGCGGCATAGGAGAGGTCGATCTCGCGGTCGTTGTGGAAGGGGCCGCGGTCATTGACCCGCACGATCACCGAGCGGCCATTCTCCAGGCTGGTGACGCGCACGAAGCTGGGCAGCGGCAGCGAGCGGTGGGCGGCGGTCATCTTGTACATGTCGTAGATCTCGCCATTGGAGGTCGCGTAGCCGTGGAACTTCTCGCCGTACCAGGACGCCGTGCCCTGGCGGGCGTAGCCCCGGGCATCGGGCAGCACGCTGTAGGTCTTGCCCCACACCTCGTAGGTCGAGCGGTTGCCCCCCCGGGAGAGCGGCTCCAGCCGCGGCACCGCATCCGGCACCCGGCTGACATCCGGCGGCGCCACCGGGTAGGCATCGCCGGACATGGCATAGCGTCCACCGCTGGACGATGGCGCGGCGGCCGCCTGGCTGCCGCCCTCGGCGGGGGTGGAGGGCGCCTGACCGCCGCCGCCGGCACAGCCCGCCAGCAGCAGCACCAGCCCCAGGGACCACAGCCGGGTTGTCATGAGCGCTCCTCCGAATCGACGCTTACCGCCTCGAGCCAGTGGGCATCCAGGGCGCGGGCCTCGGCGATGGCCTCGGCCAGCTCGGTGACCGCCATGGCGTAGAGGTGGCTGTGGTTGTAGCGGGTGATCACGTAGAAGTTGTGGTCGCCGAGCACGTAGCGCCAGTTGCCCTCGCCATCTTCCAGGGAGACCGGCAGCAGCGGCCGGTCCGCTTCTATGTCATCGGGCACCCTGAGCCCGGCCTCGGCCACGGCACTCGCCGACACCCCCGGCGGGCGCGCCGCCCGGTTGAAGTCGATAGCCTCCGGGGGGATCTCCGGCCCCGTGGCGTCGTGATAGATGGGTTCGCCGCCCCGCCAGCCGTGCTCGGCAAAGTAGTTGCCCACGCTGCCGATGGCATCCACCGGATTGGTCCAGAGGTCACGAATGCCGTCACCGTCGAAATCCACGGCATAGGCCCGATAGCTGGTAGGAATGAACTGCGGATAGCCCATCGCGCCGGCATAGGAGCCCTTGAGGGCCCCGGGCTCGACGCCCTGCTCGTGGGTGATCTCGAGGAAGGCGGCCAGCTCGCCGCGAAAGAAGCTGCCGCGGCTGGGGTGGTGAAAGGCCAGGGTCGCCAGGGAGTCGATCACCCGGTGGCGCCCGGTAAAGCGGCCATAGCTGGTCTCGACCCCGATGATGGCGGCGATCACCTCGGCCGGCACGCCGAACTCGGCCTCGGCGCGCTCGAAGGCATCGCGATGCACCTCGAGGAAGGTCACCCCGCGGTGGATACGCTCGGGCTGCAGGAAGATCTCGCGGTACTCGTCCCAGCGCAGCCGGCGCTCCGCCGCGCCGGCCATGGCGTCGAGCACGCCCTGCTGGAAGTCGGCACTGCGCATGGCCGCTTCGAGCCACTCCCGCTCGATGCCCCGCTCGGCAAGCTCTGCTACCAGCTGGCGGGTCTCGTCATGGGTGCGCGGGTCGAAGTCCGCCGCCAGGGCGCCCAGCGACGCCCCGAACGCGACCAGCCCCACCAGCACTCGCTTTCCATGGTTGCCAATCCGCATCTTGCGCTCTCCCTGATCCGGCATTCGGCGCGGCCCGCTGGCGCTAGCGCGGCAGCAGACGGCGGTGTGCATGAATGGCCATGAGAATACCGAAACCCGCCATCAAGGTCACGCTGGAGGTACCGCCATAGCTGACCAGCGGCAGGGGCACCCCCACCACCGGCAGGATGCCGCTGACCATGCCCACGTTGACGAAGACATAGATGAAGAAGGTCAGGATGATGCTGCCCGCCACCAGGCGCCCGAAGGTCTCCTGGGCGCCGGCAGCCAACCAGAGGCCGCGACTGATGATGGCCAGGTAGAGCGCCAGGATGGCCAGCATGCCCACCAGGCCGAACTCCTCGCCGAGCACGGCGACGATGAAGTCGGTGTGGCGCTCGGGCAGGAACTCCAGCTGCGACTGGGTCCCCTGCAGCCACCCCTTGCCGAATACCCCGCCGCTGCCGATGGCGGTGGTGGACTGGATGATGTTCCAGCCCGAGCCCAGGGGGTCGCTGTTAGGGTCCAGGAAGGTCAGCACCCGCTGGCGCTGATAGTTGTGCAGGTTCATCCACAGCAGCGGCAGTGCCGCCGCGGCGAGCGCCGCCAGGGCCGCGATGAAGCGCCAGGAGAGCCCCGCCAGCAGCACCACGAAGATCGCCGCGGAGGCCACCAGCAGGGAAGTGCCCAGGTCGGGCTGCTTGGCGATCAGCGCCACCGGCAGGCCGACCAGCAGACCGCACACCGCGATATCGCGCAGCGTTGGCGGCAGCGCCCGCCGACTGAGATAGGCCGCCACCATCAGCGGCATGGCCAGCTTCATCATCTCCGAGGGCTGGAAGCGAATCACCCCGGGAATCACCAGCCAGCGCTTGGCCCCCATGCCCACATCTCCCACCAGCTCCACCGCCACCAGCAGCAGCACCCCCAGGGCATAGACCGGCAGCGCCCAGCGCAGCAGGGTCGAGGGCGAGAGCTGGGCGAGCAGGAACATCACCACCAGGGCCACGCCGAAGCGGATGGCCTGGGCGATCACCGGCTCGATGCGCTGGCCGCTGGCGCTGTAGAGCACCATAAGCCCCGCCGCCATCAGCGCCAGCAGCATGCCCAGCAGCCAGGGGTCCAGGTGCAGCCGCTCCCAGAGGCTGCGCCGCCGGGAGATGCCGCTGGCCGGAGGGCGCACCGGGTAGGGGCGCAGGATACGCGAGAGGTCGATCATGCCCATGGTCAGTTCCCCGCTACCTGGCTGTCATCATCCGCCATCGCCTCGCGCAGCTCCTCCACGTCGGGCTCCCTGTCCTTGAGCAGCCAGGCATCGCTCATGGCCCGAGCCAGATGCGCCGCGTGGGTGCTGCCGCCGCCGGCGTTCTCGACGATCACCGATACCGCGATCTGCGGGTCCTCGGTGGGGGCAAAGGCCATGAAGAGCGCATGGTCGCGCAGCCGCTCGGCCAGCTCCTCGGCGTTATAGCGCTGGTCCTGGCCCAGGGAGAAGACCTGGGCGGTGCCGGACTTGCCGGCCATGCGGTACTCGAGTCCGACCCCGGTGCGTCGCGCCGTGCCCTCGTGGCCGGTGAGCACCTTCTCCATGCCGGAGAAGATGCGATCCCACCAGGCATCATGGGGAATCTCGATGTCCGACGGGGTGTCGGCGAGCCGTGCCGGCAGCTCCTCATCACCGATACGGCTGGCCAGGCGCGGCTTGACCCACTCGCCGCGATTGGCCAGCACCGCGGTGGCGGTGGCCAGCTGCAGCGGGGTGACCTGCCAGTAGCCCTGGCCGATTCCCACCGAGAGGGTCTCTCCCGGGTACCAGGGCTGATTGAAGCGCCCCCGCTTCCACTCCCGGGAGGGCATCAGGGCGGTGCTTTCACCGAAGATGTCGTGCCCCACGCGCTTCCCGAAGCCGAAGGCGCTCATCGTCTCGTGAATGCGGTCGATCCCCAGGTCGTGGGCCAGGGCGTAGTAGTAGGTGTTGTTGGAAACGGCAATGGAGCGCTCCATGTCGACGCGACCGTGGCCCCAGCGCAGCCAGTTGCGGTAGCGGCGGGTATCGTTGGGCAGCTGGTAGAAGCCGGGGTCGTTGATGGTCCGATCCGGCGTGATCACCCCCTCGGCGAGTCCCGCCAGGGCCAGGAAGGGCTTGATGGTGGAGCCGGGAGGATAGTGGCCGCGGATGGCACGGTTGTAGAGCGGCAGGTCCAGGTTCTCCTGCAGCGCCCGGTAGGAGGCCACGTCGATGCCGGTCACGAACTGGTTGCTGTCGAAGCCGGGCGTGGAGACCATGGCCAGGATCTCGCCGGTGCGGGGCGCGATGGCCACGATGGAGCCGCGTCGCCCGTCGAGCAGCTCATAGGCCAGCTTCTGCAACTGCTTGTCGAGGGTCAGGGTGATGTTCTGGCCGGGCACCGGGTCGGTACGCCCCAGCTCGCGCAGCACCCGGCCCCGGGCGTTGGTCTCCACCTTGCGCAGCCCCGCCTGACCGTGCAGCTGGTCCTCGTAGAAGCGCTCCACGCCGGTCTTGCCGATGAAGTGGGTGCCGGCATAGCGGCCCGTGTCCAGGTTGGCCAGCTCCTCGGCGTTGATGCGGCCCACATAGCCCAGGGCGTGGGCCATCACCTCGGCGTCCGGATAGTAGCGCAGCAGCTGGGCCTCCACCTCGACCCCCGGCAGCAGGTGGCGGTTGACCGACAGCCGAGCGATCTGCTCCTCATCGAGGTCGCTCATCAGCAGCGCCGGCTGGAAGGGGCGCTGACGCTGGCGAGAGCGAACCCGAAAGGCCTCGGCCTCCTCCTCCGGCAGCTCGAGGAGCTCCACCAGCAGCCCCAGGGTGGCATCCAGGTCATCGACCCGCTCGCGTACCAGGGTCAGGTTGTAGGTGGGACGATTCTCCGCCAGCAGCACGCCGTTGCGGTCATAGATGAGGCCCCGGGTCGGCGGCAGCGGCTCCACCCGCACCCGATTCTTCTCGGAGCGGGTGCTGTAGACCTCATGCTGCACCACCTGTAGCCAGGCCAGCCGCCCCATCAGCACGCCGGTGAGGGCGAAGACGAGCACCACGGCGAGCAGCGCTCGCACGCGGAAGATGCGCAGCTCCTGCTCGGGGCTCTTGAGGTTGTCGCGATTCTTGCGCATGGCACTCCCGGCCGCAGGGCGGCCCGGTCAGCGGTGGTAGGGGTGGCCCACCATCAGTGTCCAGGCGCGGTAGAGCTGCTCGGCAAGCAGGATCCGCACCAGCGGATGGGGCAGGGTCAGGGGCGAGAGGGACCAGCGCTGGTCGGCCGAGGCCGAGAGGCCCGCTTCCAGGCCGTCGGGGCCGCCCACCAGCAGCACCACGTCACGCCCCTCCAGGCGCCAGCCTTCGGCCTGCTCGGCCAGCTGCTCGGTGCTCCAGGGCTTGCCCCCCACCTCCAGGGCCACGACGTGCTCGTCACCGCGCAGGCGAGCGCGAATGCGCTCGGCCTCCTGGGCCATGGCCCGGGGAATGTCGGCATTCTTGCCGCGCTGGCCGGGGGCGATCTCCTCCACCTCCAGGGCAAAGTCCCGCGGCAGCCGCTTGCGGTACTCCTCGACGCCCTGGGTTACCCAGGCGGGCATGCGGGTGCCCACGGCGAGCAGGCGTACCCTCATGCGCCGTGGGCCTCACCCTCGCTGCGCTCGAGGTCGCTGGGCAAGTCGGCCCAGAGGCGCTCGAGGTCATAGAGCTGACGGGTCTCCGGCAGCATGACGTGAACCACCACGTCGCCGAGGTCCACCAGCACCCAGTCGGCACCGTTCTCGCCCTCCACGCCCAGTGGCTGGATGCCGGCCTCCTTGGCCTTCTGCACCACGCTTGAGGCCAGGGCGGCCACGTGCCGGGAAGAGGTGCCGCTGGCGATGATCATCTGGTCGGTCACGCTGGTCAGCTTGGAGACATCCAGCTGGGCGATGTCCTTGGCCTTGAGGTCCTCCAGGGCGTCCACCACCAGCGTCTTGAGTGCGTCGATATGCATAGGGTCTTCTGTCAGGCTGTCGTTGAACGACCATTGTACCGGGTTGACCGCCCGCTGGCAGCGCTCGTTCCCGGGCTTTTCCAGCGGGCTTGCCAAGGGAGCGGCTCAGGCGCGATAGAGGGCGTGCTCCAGCAGGTAATGCTCCACCGCTTCAGGCAGCAGGTAGCGCACGCTCCTGCCCTCGGCCAGGCGACGGCGCACCTCGGTGGCGGAGATCGCCATGCGCGACGGCAGCGAGAGGCGCAGCAGGCCGCCGGCGGGGCGCGCCATCAGCGCCTCGCCGTCGCCGACCTCCCGCCCGTCGATCAGCGCCCGGAGCTCGGCGGGCAGCGCCGCCTCGAAGTCGGGACGGTCCACCACCACCAGGTGGGCCAGGGCGAAGAGCCGCTCGGGGTCGCGCCACTCGGCCAGGCGCAGGAAGGCGTCATGCCCCAGGGCCATCACCAGGCGCGCCTCGCCGCCATACTCCCGGCGCAGGGAGGCCAGAGTATCGGCGCTCCAGGAAGGGCCCTCCCGCTGGAGCTCCCGGGGATCGGCGACCAGCCCCGGGGTGTCGCCGATACCCAGGCGCAGCAGGGCCAGGCGCTGCTCGGGTGCCACCCTGGGCTCGCCGCGCAGGGGCGGCACGCTGGCCGGCACCATGTGCACCCGGTCCAGCGCCAGGGCCTCGCGCAGCTCGACGGCGCTGCGCAGGTGGCCCAGGTGCACCGGGTCGAAGGTGCCGCCGAGCATGGCGATCCGCGCCGGCCGGGGCGGATCCGCCACACCCGCCGGCAGCGGCAGGAGCGCCTCCTCACTCACTGGCGGATCTGACCATCGCCGAGGACCACGTACTTGCGGGTGGTCAGCCCCTCGAGGCCCACCGGGCCGCGGGCGTGGAGCTTGTCGGTGGAGATGCCGATCTCGGCGCCCAGGCCATACTCGAAGCCGTCCGCGAAGCGCGTGGAGGCGTTGACCATCACCGAGCTGGAGTCCACCTCGGCCATGAAGCGCCGCGCCAGGGCGTAATCCTCGGTGATGATGGCATCGGTATGGTGGGAGCCGTAGCGCTCGATATGGGTGACGGCGGCGTCGATGCCCTCCACCACCCGCAGCGCCAGCACCGGGGCCAGGTATTCGGCGCCCCAGTCCTCCTCGCTGGCCGCGGCGATGCCGGGCAGCAGCGCCCGGGTGCGCTCGCAGCCGCGCAGCTCCACGCCGTGCTCGGCATAGGCCGCCGCCAGGCGCGGCAGCAGCGCCTCGGCCACCGGGGCGTCCAGCAGCAGGGTCTCCATGGTGTTGCAGGTGCCGTAGCGGTGGGTCTTGGCATTGACGGCGATGGCGAAAGCCTTGTCGAGGTCGGCGGTGGCGTCCACGTAGACGTGGCAGACGCCGTCCAGATGCTTGATCACCGGCACCCGGGCCTCCCGGGAGATGCGCTCGATCAGCGACTTGCCGCCGCGGGGAATGATCACATCCACGTACTCGGGCATGGCGATCAGCCGCCCCACGGCGGCGCGGTCGGTAGTGGCGACCACCTGGACCGCCGCCTCGGGCAGGCCGGCATCGAGCAGGCCGGCACGAATGCAGGCGGCGATGGCGGCGTTGGAGTCCCGCGCCTCGCTGCCGCCGCGCAGGATGGCGGCATTGCCGGACTTGAGGCAGAGGCTGGCCGCCTCCAGGGTGACGTTGGGGCGCGACTCGTAGATGATGCCGATCACGCCCAGCGGCACGCGCATCTGGCCCACCTGGATACCGCTCGGCCGATAGCGCAAGCTGTCGATCTCACCGACCGGGTCCGGCAGTGCGGCGACCTGCTCGAGCCCCTCGAGCATGGCGTCGAAGCGACCGGGCGTCAGCTCGAGGCGGTCGAGCAGCGCCGCATCGAGGCCGCCGTCGCGGCCCCGGGCCAGGTCGCGGGCATTGGCCGCCAGCACCTCGTCCCGGGCCGCCTCGAGGCGCTTCGCCATGGCCAGCAGCGCGGCATTCTTGGGGCCGGTGGGGGTGCGACGCATCACGGTGGCGGCGGCGCGAGCCGCTTCGCCCAGGCGCTCCATGTAGGCTTCGACGTCGCGGATCGCCTCGTCGGAGGAAGTGACTTGTGCTGACATGCCGAAAGGGGTCTCCTGTGGGCGTGGCCAGATGGCCCGGCCACGGCGTTATACTGACGCGGCACCCGGCCACGCTATCCGCAAAGGGAGTCATAGTAAGCCACCATGCAGAGCAAGTACAAAGTCGGCCTGCTGCGCCTGAACCTGCTGCTCGCGGCCCTGCTGTCGGCGCTGATGGCCCCGGCCTCGACCAGCCTCACCGAGGCCCTGCTGCTGTGGTTGGCCGCCGGCTGGCTCGCCGTCTCCGCCCTCCTGGTAGAGTTCAGCCACCGGCGTCCGGGCCTGGTGCCCTGGCAGCTGCTGCCCAGCCTGCTGCTCACCGCCCTGCTGTTTACCGCTCCGGAACGCTTCCCCCTCTGGCTGTGGGCCTGGGCAGCGCTGGTGATGCTCCCCCAGCCGGCCTGGATGTCGGGGCTCAACCTGCTGCTGGCTGCCCTGAGCTGGGGCTGGCTGGCCCAGGACATGCCGCCGCCGCTGGCGCTGCTTTCCGGCATCCTGCTCGGCGCCCTGCTCCTGCTCGGCCTGCTGCGCTCCCGGGACCTGGCGCCGCTGCGGGGCGCGGCCAGGCGGCGAGTTCACCTGGTGCCAGGCATGCGCCTCTGGCCCCGGGCCCAGCTCGGCCGCGACCTGGCCCGGGAGCGGGCCCGAGCGCAGCGGGACGGCGTTCACGGCGAGCTGCTGCTGCTGCGCACCGGGCGGCGCCGCTTCTGGCCCCAGGCTCAGCGGCTCTGCGAACTGACCCGGCGCTTCGAGCCCTGCTACCGGCTGGACAGCCGCACCCTGGCAGCCCTTCTGCTCTCGCCCGATGCCGAGCAGGCCGAACGGCGCCGGGCCGAGCTGCTCGCCCGACTGGGGCCCGTCAAGCGCCTGCGGACCACGCCGCTCTCCCTGGTCGTGTCGGTGAGCGATGAGTGCCGCGCCCTGGAGCGGGAGGCCGGCCATGGCTGAGAGCTCCCTCACCCGCACCCATGCCCTGCTCTATGCGCTCGCCGCCCTGCTGCTGCTCGGCCAGGCGGGCTGGCACTACCTGACCGGCGAGTATGGCCGCATCCTGCTGCCGGCCATGCTGACGCCGGTGGTGCTCACCGCCGCCCTGATGCGACTGGGCCAGCCCGAGACCGCGCGGCTCTCGGCCTACCTGGTCCTGGTGGCCGGCTATCTGCTGGTGGCCATGGAGCTGCCGGGCCCCTCCTCGCTGACTCCCTTCTGGCTGGGCCTGCCCCCTGTGCTGACCCTGCTGCTGCTGCCGCTGGGGTCGGCCATGCTGCTCAACCTCACCCTGGCCCCGGTCTGGCTGCTGCTGGCCGATGCCTGGCTGACCCCCGACCTGGCGCTGGGCTACCTGGCCCTGGTGGTGGTCGCCGGCCTGGCGCCCTGGGAGATCCTGCACCAGCGCGCCCTGCTCCAGGCCACCGACCCCATGGATGAGGAGTGCGACGCCATGCGCCCCAGCGCCATGCATGACCGCCTGCACAGCGAGTGCGAGCGCGCCGCCCTGCTGGACCAGCGCCTGGCGGTGCTGCTGATTCACCTGCCCCAGCTGGAGATGGCCAGGGAGCAGTTCGGCAGCGGCGCGCACCGGGCCCTGCTCAAGGCGCTCTGCGACACCGCGGCGCGCTGCAGCCGCGACCATGACCTGCTCGGTCGCGAGGGCCCCGCCGATTTCTGGCTGCTGCTCCCCGACACCAGCGAGAGCGGCGCCCTGCTCGTGCGCCAGCGCCTGGAGGAGGCGCTGGCGCGTCGAATCCTGCTGGATACCGGCCAGCTGGAGACGCGCCTGACCGTCTGCTGCCTGCGCCAGGGGGAGGAGGCCGATGCCTTTCTCCAGCGCCTCCAGGCCACGACCCAGCGCAACGCCACATCCTGACCGCCCCCGACACGGAGTCCCCCTTGAACCTTGCCGATGCCCTCTATCAGCTGACGCCCTCGCCTACGCTCCTGCTGCTGATCATCGCCGCCATCGCCCTGGTGGAGTCGCTGGCGCTGATCGGCCTGCTGGTGCCCGGCGTGGTGCTGATCACCGCGGCCGCCTCCCTGGCCGGCCACCAGGAGCTGGCGCTGCCGGCCATCATGCTGGCGGCCTTCGTTGGCGCCGTGGTCGGCGACTGGATCAGCTTCTGGCTCGGGTATACCCAGCACGCCCGAGTGACCCGGCTCTGGCCGCTGTCGCGCCACCCCGAATGGATCGCTCGGGGGGCACGCTTCTTCCAGCGCTACGGCACCCTGTCGGTGTTCTTCGGCCGCTTCGTCGGCCCTGTACGCCCGGTGGTGCCGCTGATCGCCGGCATGCTGCGGATGTCGCCCCGGGCCTTCTCCTGGGCCAACCTCGCCTCGGCGCTGCTCTGGGCGCCCGCCTATGTGCTCCCCGGCTACCTGCTGGGACGCACCTGGCAGCAGCTCTTCGACGTGCCGCCAGAAATGCAGGCGGCCCTGGTCGCCCTGGCCATCCTGCTGGTGGCCCTGGCGGTGGTGTTCTCCTGGCTGCGCCAGCAGGTCAGCCGCAGCGGGCGACTCTATCGGCTGCTGGCCCTGGGTGCCCGCCGCCACCCGGTGATGCGGCGCCTGTGGCTGGCCGGTAGCGCCACCGGGCGCGGCGAGCTGCCCCTGGCCTGCTGGCTGCTGCTGGTGCTGGCCCTGGGCGGCGTCTCGGGATGGACCCTGCTGATCATGCAGCAGGGGGCCAGCGGCCCGCTGCCCATGGACGCCACCCTGCACGACCTCTTCGCCTCCCTGACCGCCCCCTGGCTGCAGGCCCTGGGGCAGACGCTGGCCCGGGTGGGAGACACCTATGGCGTGGTGGCCCTGGTGCTCCCCTGGGGGGTCTGGCTGCTGTGGCGGCGGCGCCTGGACGCCTTCCTGCATATCGGCGGCGGGCTTGGCCTGATTGCCCTGCTCAACACCTGGGGCAAGGCCTTCTTCGACCGCCCCCGGCCCGGCACGCCTGACTACCTGACCGGCTCCATGGCCTACCCCAGCGCCCACAGCTCCACCGCCGTGGTGCTGGCCGGGCTCGCCGCGGCCTTCATCGCCCGGGAGCTGCCCCATCACCAGCGCCACTGGGTCTACTGGGGCGCCATTCTCTTCGCCGTGCCCATGGCGCTGTCACGCCTGGTGATCGGCGTGCACTGGTTCAGCGACCTGGTGGGAGGCGCCCTGCTGGGGCTGGTGGTCTGCGCCCTGGTGCAGCTGGCCTGGCAGGCCAGGCCGCGGGCACCGCTGGCCCCCTGCCCGGCCTGGTGGCTCGGCGGCGCCTCCCTCGTGCTGGTCGCCGCCCGCATCGCCTGGCTGCCGCCGGTCTAGGGCTCTCCCCAGCGGGGCATCAGGCGATGCTCGATACCAAGCTGGTTGAGGATGCGGGCGACGATGAAGTCGACCAGGTCGTTGATGGTGGCGGGCTGGTGATAGAAGCCCGGGGCCGCGGGCAGCATTACCGCGCCCAGCCGGGTCAAGTTCAGCATGTGCTCCAGATGGATGGCCGAGAGCGGCGTCTCGCGCAGCACCATCACCAGCTGGCGGCGCTCCTTGAGGGCCACGTCGGCGGCGCGCTCGATGAGGTTGTTGCTGGCCCCGGTGGCCACCGCCGAGAGGGTGCCGGTGGAGCAGGGACAGATCACCATGGACGAGGGCGCCCCCGAGCCCGAGGCCACCGGCGCCATCCACTCCTCGCGACCGAAGCAGCGAATCTGCCCGGGGCGCGCGCCGCTGCGCTGGGCCAGCGCCTCGGCGAGCCGCTCGGGGCGCGCCGGCAGGTCGACGTCGGTCTCGGTGGCGATCACCAGATGAGCCGCCTTGGAGATCATCACCCACACCTCGCGCTCGGCGGCCACCAGGGCCTCGATCAGGCGCAGACCGTACTGGGCCCCGGAGGCGCCGGTGAGCGCCACCGTGACCGGGGGACCGAACGCCTGTGCTGCTAGATCACTCACCATGCGCCTCCTTCAGAGCAGCCAAGAGCTTGTCGTGAATGCCACCAAAGCCGCCGTTGGACATCACCACGATACGATCATAGGGGCGCGCCTCGGCCACCAGGGCCGCCACCAGGGCCTCCAGCGCCTGCTCCAGGCGAGCCGGCACCGGACTGGCGGCCATGACCGGCTCGAGGGACCAGTCGAGGCCCGGGGGCTGGTACCAGAAGGCCAGATCGGCACAGGCGACGCTCTCGGCCAGGCTCTCGCGCAGGGTGCCCAGGCGCATGGTGTTGGAGCGCGGCTCGATCACCGCCAGCAGGCGGCCCCGGGCGGTGGCGGCGCGCAGCCCGGCCAGGGTCGCGGCGATGGCGGTGGGGTGGTGGGCAAAGTCGTCGATCACCTGGATGCCGGCCACCTCGCCGCGCAGCTCCTGGCGCCGCCGGGGGGTCTCGAAGCGCGACAGCGCCGCCGCCCCCCGGGCGAGATCCACCCCGCAGGCGTGGGCGGCGGCCAGGGCCGCCAGGGCGTTGCGGGCGTTGTAGGCCCCGGTCAGGGGCCAGTCCACCACGGCGTCCTCGTCGACGTTCCCCTCCTGGTGGATCACCCGGAAGCGGGAGGCGTCCTCGCGCTCGAGCTCGAGGCGCCAGGGGCTCTCTGCCGCCTCGCCGAAGCGCACCGTCGGCGTCCAGGCCCCCAGGGCCAGCACCCGCTCGAGGGCCGGCTCGCCGTCGGCCACCAGCAGGCGTCCGCGCCCCGGTACGGTGCGCACCAGGTGGTGGAACTGCCGCTCGATGGCGGCCAGATCTTCGAAGATGTCCGCGTGATCGAACTCGAGGTTGCCGAGGATGGCGATCTCGGGGCGGTAGTGAACGAACTTGGAGCGCTTGTCGAAGAAGGCGGTGTCGTACTCGTCGGCCTCCACCACGAAGGGGGCGTCCGGCGCCCCGAGCCGGGCGGAGACGCCGAAATTGCGCGGCACGCCGCCGATCAGAAAGCCCGGCGCGAGCCCCGCGGACTCCAGCAGCCAGGCGACGAGACTCGCCGTGGTGGTCTTGCCGTGGGTGCCGGCCACGGCGATCACCCGCCGCCCGGGGAGCACCTGCTCGGCCAGCCACTGGGGGCCGGAGACGTAGGGCAGGCCCAGGTCGAGCACCGCCTCCACCTCCGGGTTGCCCCGGGAGAGCGCGTTACCGATCACCACCAGGTCGGGACGGGGCTCGAGATTGGCCGGCGCATAGCCCTCGCACAGCGCGATGCCCGCCTCCTCCAGCTGGGTGCTCATGGGCGGGTAGACTCCCGCATCCGAGCCGCTGACGGTATGGCCCAGCTCCCGGGCCAGCAGCGCCAGGCTACCCATGAAGGTGCCACAGATACCGAGAATATGGACGTGCATGCGCTCTCCTGACTGCCAAGGGGTACCGCGGTCTCCCGTCGCGCTGGACCGCGACAGAAAGTGGCGAGACTAGCATGGCGCCCCGAGCCCCTCCAGCGCCCGACCGGCGCCGGGTGCAGCCTCGGCCGCTTTCGGCTAGAATCCTCCGGCCTTGAACCCCTATACCGACCAGCAGCGACCAGGAGCAGGAACAGCCCCATGGCCCATAATGCCTTTTACGCCCAGTCCGGCGGCGTCACCGCCGTGATCAATGCCAGCGCCTGCGGCGTGATCGAGGCCTGCCGCCGTCATCCGGACCAGATCGGCAAGGTCTACGCCGGCCACAACGGCATCATCGGCGCCCTCACCGAGGACCTGATCGACGTGAGTCGGGAGTCCGACGAGGCCATCGCGGCCCTGCGTCACACCCCGGGCGGCGCCTTCGGCTCCTGCCGCTACAAGCTCAAGGACATCGAGACCCACCGCGCCCAGTACGAGCGGCTGATCGAGGTGTTCCGCGCCCATGATATCCGCTACTTCTTCTACAACGGCGGCGGCGACAGCGCCGACACCTGCCTCAAGGTCTCCCAGCTCTCCGAGAAGCTCGGCTACCCGCTCACCGCCATCCACGTGCCCAAGACCGTGGACAACGACCTGCCGATCACCGACAACTCCCCGGGCTTCGGCAGCGTGGCCAAGTACATCGCCACCTCCACCCTGGAGGCTTCCCTGGACATCGCCTCCATGTGCGCCACCTCCACCAAGGTGTTCGTGCTCGAGGTGATGGGTCGCCACGCCGGCTGGATCGCCGCTGCCGGCGGACTCGCCGGCCAGGGCGAGGGCGAGCCGCCCCACCTGATCATCTTCCCCGAGGTGGCCTTCAACCGCGAGGCGGTGATGGCCCGGGTCGACGAGGCGGTCAAGAAGTACGGCTACTGCGTGATCGTGGTCTCCGAGGGCGCCCGCTACGAAGACGGCACCTTCCTCGCCGACTCCGGCAACACCGACGCCTTCGGCCACCGCCAGCTGGGCGGCGTGGCCCCAACCCTGGCCGGCATGGTCAAGCAGGACCTCGGCTACAAGTACCACTGGGCCGTGGCCGACTACCTGCAGCGCGCCGCCCGCCACCTGGCCTCCCGGACCGACGTGGAGCAGGCCTACGCCGTGGGCCAGAAGGCGGTGGAGCTGGCGGTGGCCGGCAGGAACTCCATGATGCCCGCCATCAAGCGCACCTCCGACGCCCCCTACGCCTGGACCATCGAGCCCGCGCCCCTGGCCGAGATCGCCAACCGCGAGAAGTTCATGCCCGCCGAGTACATCAGCGAGGATGGCTTCGGCATCACCGAGGCGTGCCGCCAGTACCTCTCGCCGCTGATCCAGGGCGAGGACTTCCCTCCCTTCGAGAACGGCCTGCCGAGGGTCGCCAAGCTGGCGCTTCACCGGGTCGAGCGCAAGCTGCCGGCGTTTACGCTCTGACAGGGACGAGGTGCGAGGTGCGAGGATCCAGGTTCCCGCGCCTCGAACCTCGCACCTGCCCGAAGGGCGTCAACGCAGCAGCCAGGAGAGCACCAGCAGCAGCAGCAGGATGGCGGCGATGCCCTGCCAGAACTGGCCGGAGTCGCGGAACACCCGCGGCCCCGGGCGCTCCTCCTGGCGCACGGCGGCGAGGGGCTGACGCAGCTCGCGCAGGAACTCCGACATGCGCCGAAAGCGCAGCGAGCGCTGGGGATCCAGGGCGCGGCGCAGGGCCTCGTCCAGGGCCGGCGTCACCTCCGGGTTGCGGGTGCGCGCGCTGCGATAGACCAGCTGCTCGAGATCCGTATGGCTGCGCAGCCGGTTGGGCGTCAGCTCGTAGGGCAGCTCGCCGGTCAACAGCCAGTAGGCCGTGGAGGCAAAGGAGTACTGGTCGCTGCGCCGCCCTACCGAATCGTCCAGGGCGTACTCCGGCGCGCTGTGCTCGGTCAGTCCCACCTGGCGCAGCAGGTCCCTGGCGTCGCCATGGCTCCCGCCGTCGCGGGTGCGGCAGGCGCTGAAGTCGGTCAGCAGCACCTGTCCGTGGGTGTCGATCAGCACGTTGCCCGGGTAGATCTTCTGGTGAAGGATGTCGCGATGGTGCAGGGCCTGGATGGCCTTGCCCAGCTGGTTGACGATGTCCAGCCGCTGCACCAGGGTCGCCTGGGGATGGCGCCTTGCCCACTCGGTCAGGGTCTCCCCCTCCACGTAGGCCATCAGGTAGTAGAGGTAGCGACGCGGCCGGGAGGACTCCATGATCCGCACCACGAAGGGGGACTTGACCCGCTCCACCACCCACTGCTGCAGCAGAAAGTGCTCCAGGTAGACGTTGCGGTTGGAGAGCTCCGGGCTCGGCGCCTTCATTACCATCTCGCGCTCGGTCTGGATATCGCGGACCCGGTAGACCCGGGACTGGGCCGTGCGCGACAGCACCGCCTGCACCTCCAGGCCGTCGAGGCGATCCCCCGGCGAGAGCTCGGGGGGAATCGGCAGGTCGCCGTAGGCGCGACCGGGGTGGTCGGGCTGCTCGTCGGGAAGCTCGTCGATGCGTACCAGCTGGAAGCAGAACTGCTCGGCGCCATAGCCCCGGGACTGGGCCCGCTGCACCGCGGCCCCGGCCAGCCGGTCGCAGGCGGCGTTGAGGTCGCTGGCATCCTGGCGGATCAGCTGCACGTACTCCGAGGGCATCAGGGTGCCGAGCACCGCCTGGGTGGTAAAGAGGAAGATATCGCCCTGCTTGATCGGGAACTGGGCGTAGTCGATATCGATGCTGTTATCCATGCCCAGGGCCCGGGAGGGGTAGCGGTAACCGCCCAGGTCGGTGACATGGTCGCGGCTGAGCTGCTCGAACTCCGCCCCGCGCAGGCGAAATACCAGGGTATCGCCGAGGTGGAAGAGATGCGCCGTGCGCCCGCGGTAGACCATGGCGGAGAGCGAGGAGACGTAGCCGCCCTCGGCGACGCACTGGCTCTGGCTGTAGCACCAGCCGTTGAGGGCGCGCAGCACCCGGGTCGCCGAGGTCTTGACGTCCCAGTGGTCCGGGGTGGAGTAGTAGTCGGCCAGGAAGCCGCGTACGCTGAGATCGCCGGCCTGCTTGGCCATGGAGTTGCGGCGGATCGAGTCGCTGATCACCGCACAGGCGCCCTTGGCATTGAGCTGCCCCAGGTCCGGGTAGCGCACCGACATGGAGCTGCGATGGTGGCGGCGCTCCGGGGCCACATAGGCCTGACCGTAACTCAAGGACAGCTGCGCAGATCCCAAGAGGCATCTCCTTACCCGCAAGGTGGATCTTCCCTGGGGCCTCACGCCGACCTCTCGCCAGCCGGCGGACCCCGCCGGCGCCCATGATACACGTCTGTGCCGCCCGCGTGGTGTCAACCAAAGCCGCAGCGGCCCGTCACCTATGTCGCATTGGTAATCGCTGCCCCCGCTCCGTATAATTTCGCGGATTTTCGCTCAGCGATACACCAGGCTGATTTCCAACCCAAGGAAGCGACGATGAACTTCGATAACATCCCCGCCGGCAAGGACCTCCCCAACGACGTCTACGTGGCGATCGAGATCCCCGCGCATAGCGCACCGATCAAGTACGAGATCGACAAGGACATGGGCGCGCTGCTGGTCGACCGCTTCATGGCAACGCCGATGTTCTACCCGGCCAACTACGGCTTCATCCCCCACACCCTGGCCGACGACGGCGATGCCCTGGACGCCCTGGTGGTGACCCCCGTCCCCGTGCAGGCCGGCAGCGTCATCCGCGCGCGCCCGGTGGGCGTGCTCAACATGACCGATGAGGCCGGCGAGGACGCCAAGCTGGTCTGCGTACCCCATCCCAAGCTCTCCAGCCTCTATGACGACGTCCAGGAGGTGACCGACCTGCCCGAGCTGCTGCGCCAGCAGATCGCCCACTTCTTCGAGAACTACAAGGATCTCGAGAAGGGCAAGTGGGTGAAGGTGGAGTCCTGGGAAGGCGCCGAGGCCGCCCGCAAGGCCATCGAGAAGGCCGCCGCCGCCTACGCCAAGGCCTGAGAGTGCCCCTCTCACTTCGCTGTCGGCGCCAGCCGCCAGACCCAGCAGGGCCGCCCATCCGGGCGGCCCTGCTGCATTCAGGCGTGGGCCCAGGCGGGCCGGCCTAGGCCTCCGGGGCAGCCAGCGCCTCGGGGGGCGGCTCGACGACCTCCTCCTCGAGGCGCTCCACCGCCTCCACCGGCGGCTCGACGGGCTCGGACGGCTCCACCGAGTCCTCGAGCTGCGCCTCGCCGGGCTGCGTCTCGGTGATCTCTGCCGGCGCCGCCAGGGCCGCCGGCGGCTCGGCCAGCCGCTCGGCCAGCGACGCCGCCAGATCCCGGGCGCGGGTCATATGCAGCGCCATGACCAGGGAGTGGTTGGCGAAGACGCCGAAGCCGGAGCCGTTGAGCACCACCGGGCTCCACAGGCGCCGCTGGGTCATCTCCAGCTCGGCCAGCAGGCGCTCCCACTCGCCGCGCACGCCCGCCTCGTCCAGCACGTCGGCCTGGTCACGCTGCACGCCCTCCAGCAGCTGCGCCAGGGCCCAGCCGCTGCCCCGGGCCTCGAAGAAGATATTGTCGACCCGGTACCAGGGCGTGGGCGGCGGCAGCGACTCGGTATCCACGGCCAGTTCGGTCAGCGCCTCATGCCCCCCGACGCTGGCCGCCAGGCGCAGGGCCAGGTCATCGAGCCCCTCGGCCACCGACGCCAGCCAGCTGCCGAGGCCGGCGCCGGGCGGGAAGCCCGCCTCCGGGCCATCCAGGGCGGCCAGCTTGCGATCCAGGGCGGCCACCGCCTCCTCCAGGCGCTGCTCGGTGGAGGGGTAGAGCCAGTCGCGATCATCGCCCAGCAGCGCCTCCCGCGCCTCGACGAGCGCCGCCGAGTCGCCGCCGGCCATCTGCGGCAGGGCCAGGGCAAGGCGCCGCGACTCCTCCAGCACGCCGAGCTCCCAGCTGGGCATATTGTCGAGCCAGACCCCCGGCGGGGCGATATCGTTGCGCAGGTAGCCGCCGGGCTTCTCCAGCAGGGTGGCCACGCTCTGGGCCAGGGTCGCCACGCTCACCGTCCCTCTGGCGCCGGGCGCATAGGCCGCCTCGCCGCGGCGCTCCAGGGTCGCCTGCTCCACGTCGAAGGCGGCTGGCGGCTGGCTCCACCAGATGCCCAGCGCCACGCTGACCAGCAGGTAGAGCCCCACCAGGGCCAGCAGCGGCTTCCAGATCCATCCGTAGCGAGGGCGCTCCAGCGCCTCCTCCTTCCTGCGGCGCCGTGCGGCGCGCCAGCTTTTCAAGCCCATCTTGGTAATTCCTGGCTAATGAACGAGAGCCCGCGACAATGCGACAATCAGGCGCAACGACAACGGACGCGACACGGTCAACGCACCGTGGCTACTGCGTTATCCTAGCACTCACAGCGGGGCTCGGGCGCACGCCGCCACCGCGGGGGGAACCGCCCCGCCGCCCGCCGGTCTGATGGCCGAGCCCCGCCCCGACACCATCCGCCAGGAAAAGGAACGCCCTCTTGATCGCTGCACGACGCCTCGCCCTGACGCTCCTCCTGATGCTGCTGCCCCTGGCCGCTCAGGCGCAGTGGTTCTCCTCCTCCAGCTCCCAGCAGTTCCTGCCCGTGCTGGAGGCCTTCCAGCCCGACGCCTGGCACGACGGCGAGACGCTCTACGTGGGCGTGAAGGTCACGCCCGAGCACTACCTCTACCGCCATCAGTTCGCGGTGGCGTCCGAGGCGGTGGCCCTGGGCGAGCCGCAGATCCCCCAGGGCGAGTTCACCAGCGACGAGTTCATGGGCGACGTCTACGTCTTCCGCGACACCGTGGTCATCGAGGTGCCCCTTGAGGAGGGGGCCAGCGGCGTCTTCCCGCTGACCTTCACCTTCCAGGGCTGCGCCGACGCCGGCCTCTGCTATCCGCCGGAGCGGGTCGCTCTGGAGGCGCCGGAGCGCGCCGCCCCGGCGGCCTTCGCCGCCCTGGCGGGCGGCAACGGCAGTGCACCGGGCGGCGGAGACAGCGCCAGCCCAGGCGAGGGTGCCGCCGGCGCCGCCCCTGCCGCGCCCCAGAGCGATGACGGGCGCTTCCAGCGGCTGATGGCCGATGCCAGCCTGCCGCTGGCCCTGGGGCTCTTCTTCCTGGCCGGCCTGGGGCTGACCTTCACCCCCTGCGTGCTGCCCATGGTGCCGATCCTCTCCTCGATCATCGTCGGCCAGAACCCCGGACGCCCCCGGGCCTTCGTGCTCTCCGCCAGCTACGTGGCCGGCATGGCGCTCACCTATGCCGCCGTGGGGGTGCTGATGGGGCTCTTCGGCGCCGGCCTCAACCTCCAGGCGCGGCTGCAGTCCGCCCCGGTACTGATCACCTTCGCGCTGCTCTTCGCCCTCTTCGCCCTGGCCATGTTCGGCGCCTTCGAGCTGCGCACCTCCCCCCGGCTCTCCGGACGCATCGACGCCTGGCAGGCCCGCGCCCAGCAGAGCGGCCCCGCCGGGCTGGCCCTCGCCGGCGCGCTGTCGGTACTGGTGGTCTCCCCCTGCGTCTCCGCCCCCCTGGCCGGTGCCCTGGTGTTCATCTCCACCACCGGCGACGCCATGATGGGCGGCGCAGCGCTGCTCGCCCTGGGGCTCGGCATGGGGGTACCGCTGCTGCTGGTGGGCACCTTCGGCACCACCCTGCTGCCGCGCAGCGGCGCCTGGATGAACGGCGTCAAGATCGCCTTCGGCATCCTGCTGCTGGGCGTGGCCATCTGGCTGGTGGAGCGCCTGCTGCCCTCGGCGGTGGCACTGCTGCTGTGGGCAGGCCTGGCCATCGGCAGCGCCCTGGCGCTGGGTGCCATGTCGGTCAACCTGCCCCAGGGCTGGCCCCGGGTGCGCCAGGCCGCCGGCCTGCTGCTGATGGCCTGGGGCCTGGCCCTGGTGCTGGGCGCCGCCAGCGGCGCCCATGACCCGCTGCGCCCCCTGGCCACCCTGGGCGGTGGCGGCGGCGCGGCGGCGGTGGAGCCCGCCGAGGTCACCACCGTGACGGGCCTCGACGACCTGCAGCGGGCGCTCGCCTCGGTGAACGACGGCCGCCCGACCTTCGTGCACTTCACCGCCGACTGGTGCATCTCCTGCAAGCAGATGGAGCGACAGGTCTACCCCGACCCCAGGGTCGCCGAATCGCTCTCCGCCTTCGCCCGCATCGACGTCGACGTAACGAACTCCGGCAGCGCTACCCGGGAGCTCCTCGACCACTACGGCCTGTTCGGCCCCCCCAGCCTGCTCTTCTTCCAGGGCGAGGAGGAGATCCGCGAGGCGCGTATCCAGGGCGAGATGCGCGCCCCCGGGCTCGCCTCGCACCTGGAGGGGGTGCTGGGCTGGCTGGAGAGCCAGCAGGGCTGATATCGCCGCCGCCTGCCGGGCGGCGAGTCGTCGCGAACGTCGTCAAACGGCCGTTTAAACCCCCGCTTCTCACGGCATTCTCCGCACCACTGGACATCCCTACTGATTTTCGGCAAACTCCGGCGTCACCCCCTTTTTCAAGGCCAATAGCGCGGTAAGAGTCGTCATCTTGCCGCGATCTCTGGCAAGTTGGCTCGGGTTGACAGCGCCGCCGAGCCGACCCACATTCACTGCACCCAAGCGATCGGGACAACGTCATGGATATCCGCAAGGTCAAGAAGCTGATCGAGCTGCTCGAAGAGTCCAACATCAGCGAAATCGAGATCCAGGAGGGTGAGGAGTCGGTCCGCATCAGCCGTCACCCCAACGGCGTCAGCTGGCAGGCCCCCATGCCCCAGGGCTATGCCGCTCCGCAGCAGCCGGCCCCCCAGGCGCCGGCGGCCCCTGCCCCGGCCGAGCCCGCCGCCGAAGAGCCGGGCTTCCAGGGCCATGCCGTGACCTCCCCCATGGTAGGCACCTTCTACCGCAGCCCGGCCCCGGGCTCCAAGCCCTTCGTGGAAGTGGGCTCCAGCGTCAAGAAGGGTGACACCATCTGCATCGTCGAGGCGATGAAGATGATGAACCAGATCGAAGCCGACCGCGACGGCGTGGTCGAGGCGATCCTGGTCGAGGACGGCGAGCCGGTGGAATTCGACCAGCCGATGCTCGTGATCGGCTGAGCGCCCCGCGTCTCTTCATTCACCTGACACTGGCGGATTCATCATGCTGGACAAGGTACTTATCGCCAACCGCGGCGAGATCGCCCTGCGCATCCTGCGCGCCTGCAAGGAGCTGGGCATCAAGACGGTGGCGGTTCACTCCAAGGCCGACCGCGAGCTGATGCACGTGCGCCTGGCCGACGAGGCCGTCTGCATCGGCCCGGCTCCCTCGGCCCAGTCCTACCTGAATATCCCGGCGCTGATCAGCGCCGCGGAAGTCACCGATTCCAGCGCCATCCACCCCGGCTACGGCTTTCTCTCCGAGAACGCCAACTTCGCCGAGCAGGTCGAGCGCTCGGGCTTCGCCTTTATCGGCCCGCGAGCCGAGACCATTCGCCTGATGGGCGACAAGGTCAGCGCTATCGAGTCGATGAAGAAGGCCGGCGTGCCCACGGTACCCGGCTCCGACGGCCCGCTGCCCGAGGATGACGAGGGCGAGATCGTCGCCATCGCCAAGCGCATCGGCTACCCGGTGATCATCAAGGCCGCCGCCGGCGGCGGCGGGCGCGGCATGCGTGTGGTACACACCGAGGCGCACCTGCTCTCCGCGGTCAACGTCACCCGCACCGAGGCCCACTCGGCCTTCGGCGACGGCACCGTCTATATGGAGAAGTTCCTCGAGAACCCCCGCCACGTCGAGGTTCAGGTGCTGGCCGACGGCCAGGGCAACGCCATCCACCTCTATGACCGCGACTGCTCCCTGCAGCGCCGCCATCAGAAGGTGATCGAGGAGGCCCCGGCCCCGGGCATCGACGAGACCGCCCGCGCCGAGGTGCTCGAGGCGTGTCGCCAGGCCTGCCTCACCATCGGCTACCGCGGCGCCGGCACCTTCGAGTTCCTCTACGAGGACGGCCAGTTCTTCTTCATCGAGATGAACACCCGCGTGCAGGTGGAGCATCCGGTCACCGAGATGGTCACCGGCGTGGACATCGTCAAGGAGCAGCTGCGCATCGCCTCAGGCCTGCCGCTCTCCCTGCGCCAGGAGGACGTGGTGCTCTCCGGTCACGCCTTCGAGTGCCGGATCAACGCCGAGGACGCCCGCACCTTCCTGCCCTCCCCCGGCAAGGTCACCCTCTACCACCCGCCGGGCGGCCTGGGCGTGCGCATGGATTCCCATGTCTATACCGGCTACACGGTGCCGCCCCACTACGATTCGCTGATCGGCAAGCTGATCACCTGGGGCGCCGATCGCGAGGTCGCGCTGACCCGCATGCGAGTCGCCCTGGACGAGCTGCTGGTGGAAGGCATCAAGACCAATACCGACCTGCACAAGGACCTGGTGCGCGACGGCTACTTCCAGCAGGGTGGTGTCAATATCCACTACCTGGAGAAGAAGCTGGGGCTGTGACGCGCCCCGGTGACTTCCGCGGGGCGGCTTCGGCTGCCCCGCTTGCGTTGCCCTCTCCCTCCCACATCACGGAACACCGCCATGCCCTGGCTGCAACTCAAGGCCCATATCGCCCCGGAACAGGCCGAGACTCTCGAGGAGCTGCTGCTCGACGAGGGTGCCACCGCCATCACCCTGCAGGATGCCCACGACGACCCGGTGTTCGAGCCCGAGCGCGGCAGCACGCCACTCTGGAACGAGACGGTACTCACCGGCCTCTACGACGACCTGGAGGGGGTCGATGCCATGCTTGAGCGGGTTCGCCAGGCCTGGGCCAGCGTGGTGCCGGAAGAGCCCTGCCCCGAGATCGAGACGGAGCTGCTCGCCGACCGCGATTGGGAGCGAGAGTGGATGGAGGACTTCAAGCCCATGCAGATGGGCCAGCGGCTGTGGATCGTGCCGAGCTGGCACGAGCCGCCGGAGCCCGGTGCGGTCAACCTGCACCTGGACCCGGGGCTCGCCTTCGGCACCGGCACCCACCCCACCACCGCTCTCTGCCTGGCCTGGCTCGACGGCCTGGCGGTGACCGAGGCCCTCGACGGCCAGCGGGTGCTCGACGTGGGCACCGGCTCCGGGATACTGGCCATCGCCGCGCTCAGGCTCGGCGCGGCCAGCGCCATCGGCACCGATATCGACCCCCAGGCGCTCACCGCGAGCCGCGACAACGCCGAGCGCAACGCCATCGAGGAGGCCCGCCTCCGCCTCTGCTACCCCGAGCAGCTCGACGACGACGAGTCCTTCCCCATCGTGGTGGCCAATATCCTCGCCGGCCCCCTGGTGGAGCTGGCGCCGATGATCGCCGGCCATGTCGCCCCTGGCGGTCGCCTGGCGCTCTCCGGCATCCTCGCCAACCAGGCCGAGGAGGTGCTCGACGCCTATCGCGCCCAGGGGCTCATCATGGAGGAGCCGGTGGTCAGCGAAGGATGGGTGCGGCTGACGGGGCGGCGTCAGCGCTAGACGCGACCCTCCAGCACTTCACCCCATCCGGCTGGGGGCGTATGATATGCCCCCCTTGCTCCTAGCCTGCTGCCCATGTCCGATACCACCTCATCCCTTCCCCGCATCGGTACCCACGCCCTCACCAGCCGGGTGATCCTGGCGCCCATGGCCGGCGTGACCGATCGCCCCTTCCGGCAGCTCTGCCGGCGGCTGGGCGCCGGGCTGGTGGTGGGCGAGATGGTGACCTCGGACCCCAGCCTCTGGCATACCCGCAAGTCGCGGCTGCGCATGGACCACCGGGGCGAGCCCGGCCCCCGTGCCGTGCAGATCGCCGGCGGCGACGCCGAGATGCTCGCCGAGGCGGCACGCCGCAACGCCGAGATGGGTGCCGAGATCATCGACATCAACATGGGCTGCCCCGCCAAGAAGGTGTGCAACAAGGCGGCCGGCTCGGCGCTACTGCGCGACGAGGCCCTGGTGGCCGAGATCCTCGAGGCGGTGGTCGCCGCGGTGGAGGTGCCGGTGACGCTCAAGATCCGCACCGGCTGGTGCGCCGAGAGCAACAACGGCGTGCGCGTGGCCCGCCTGGCCGAGGCCGCCGGCATCCAGGCACTCGCCGTGCACGGACGCCATCGCCAGCAACGCTACACCGGCCAGGCCGAGTACGACACCATCGCCGAGATCAAGGCGGCGGTGGGCATTCCCGTCTTTGCCAACGGCGATATCGACTCGGCCGAGAAGGCCGCCGCCGTCCTGGACTATACTGGTGCGGATGCCGTCATGGTGGGCCGCGGCGCCCAGGGCAACCCCTGGATCTTTCGCGAGATCGATCACTACCTGCGCCACGGGGAGCGCCTGGCGCCCCCGGACGACGAGGAGCGCACGGCCGTGCTGCAGGGCCATCTGACGGCGCTGCATGATTTTTACGGCCACTACATGGGGGTGCGCATCGCGCGCAAGCATGTCGGCTGGTATCTGGCCGCCGACCGCCGCCTGGCCCCCGAGGCGCAGCGCCGGCTCAAGGGCACCTTCAACGGCCTCGAATGCGTTGATGCCCAGCATCGCTTCATTGACGAATACTTTCGCCACCTCCGTGGCGCGGCCAGCGAGCCGCGAGGCACGGGCGTGGCGTCGAAAGGAACACGTGCCGCATGACCAGCCAAGCCTTTCCCCCCAACCCCGAGCTCGCCGGCCATCGCCAGGAGCTCGCCGGGCTGGACGGTGAGCACCAACCGGCCCTCGACGAATCCGCCGGCCAGCGCCCCCTGCGCGAGGCCGTGGACCTCGCCATGCGCCGTTACTTCGCCCACCTGGACGGTGGCGAGGTGACCGGCCTCTACGCCATGGTGATGGCCGAGGTGGAGGCGCCGCTGCTGGCCGCCGTGCTCGACCACACCCAGGGCAACCAGACCCGCGCCGCCGAGATGCTCGGCCTGAACCGCGGCACCCTGCGCAAGAAACTCAAGCAGTACGACCTGATCTGATCCGATTCGAGAAGGGAGCCCCAGGGCTCCCTTCGGCATGTCCTGCCCATGCCGACCCGGCTTCTTCCGTCCCACCCGTCAGCAGAGAGTGACCCCCATGGCCCAAGCCTCTCCCACCCCGGTTCGCCGGGCCCTGATCAGCGTTTCCGACAAGACCGGCATCGTGGATTTCGCCCGTGGACTCAGCGAGCGCGGCGTCGAGCTGCTCTCCACCGGCGGCACCTTCCGCCTGCTTCAGGAGAGCGGCATCGCCGTCACCGAGGTCTCCGAGCACACCGGCTTCCCGGAGATCATGGACGGCCGCGTCAAGACCCTGCATCCGAAGATCCACGGCGGCATCCTCGGCCGCCGCGGCCAGGACGACGGCGTGATGGCCGAGCACGACATCGCTCCCATCGACATGGTGGTGGTCAACCTCTACCCCTTCGCCCAGACCGTGGCGAAGCCGGACTGCACCCTGGAAGACGCCATCGAGAACATCGATATCGGCGGTCCCACCATGGTGCGCGCCTGCGCCAAGAACCACGCCCACACCACCATCGTGGTGGACGCCGGCGACTATGCCCGGGTACTGGCCGAGATCGCCTCCCAGGACGGCGCCGTGAGTGACGCCACCCGTTTCGACCTGGCCGTGAAGGCCTTCGAGCACACCGCCGGCTACGACGCCGCCATCGCCGACTACCTGGGCCAGCTCGCCCCCGGCGGCGAGGCGGGCTTCCCGCGCACCTACAACCTGCAGTTCGTCAAGAAGCAGGCGATGCGCTACGGCGAGAACCCGCACCAGAATGCGGCCTTCTACGTCGAGGCCGATGCCCGCGAGCCGAGCGTGGCCACCGCCACCCAGCTGCAGGGCAAGGCGCTCTCCTTCAACAACGTGGCCGATACCGACGCCGCCTTCGAGTGCGTCAAGGCCTTCACCGAGACCGCCTGCGTGATCGTCAAGCACGCCAACCCCTGCGGCGTGGCGGTGGGCGCCACGGCGCTCGAGGCCTACGACAAGGCCTTCGCCACCGACCCCACCAGCGCCTTCGGCGGCATCATCGCCTTCAACGTGCCGCTGGACGCCGACACCGCCCGGGCCATCATCGACCGCCAGTTCGTGGAGGTGATCATCGCCCCCGGGGTCGCCCCCGAGGCCGTCGAGATCGTCGCCGCGAAGCAGAACGTGCGCCTGCTCGACGTGGGGGCCAGCTGGCCCGGCCAGCGCGAGCACGCCCATGACGTCAAGCGCGTCACCGGCGGCCTGCTGGTCCAGGATCGCGACCTCGGCATGGTCGGCCGCGACGAGCTCACCGTGGTCACCGAGCGGGTGCCCACCGAGCAGGAGCTGCGCGACCTGGCCTTCGCCTGGAAGGTGGCCAAGTACGTCAAGTCCAACGCCATCGTCTACGCCAAGGACGGCCAGACCATCGGCGTGGGCGCCGGCCAGATGAGCCGCGTCTACTCGGCGAAGATCGCCGGCATCAAGGCCGCCGACGAGGGGCTCTCGGTGCCCGGCTCGGTGATGGCCAGTGATGCCTTCTTCCCCTTCCGGGACGGCATCGACGCCGCCGCCGCCGCCGGCATCGCCGCGGTGATCCAGCCCGGCGGCTCCATGCGCGACCAGGAGGTGATCGACGCCGCCAACGAGGCGGGTATCGCCATGGTCTTCACCGGCATGCGCCACTTCCGCCATTAAGGTGGGGAAAACGCTGGATCTCGACCATGCGTCGTTGAAAGTCGGCTCGTGCGCGAGTCCGATCAAGATGCTCATTTGCAACAGCAAACTCCGCTCTTTCGCCGACTTTCGCCTAGCCTGGCCATCGCCCAGCCGTTTTCTCAAGCAGCTCAGATAAGAAAACCCCATCGGTCATGACCGATGGGGTTTTCGCTTTATGCTTGTCTACCTCGCGAAACGGTGCGAGCGAAGGTCAGACAAGGCGAAAACTGGCGAAGAAGCGGAGCTTACGTCCGTAAGTGAGCATTCTGAGCCAGTTTTCAACGCCGTATGACCGAGCGCAGCCCGTTTGTTACCCAAGATCCATGCAGAGGTACTTGGTCTCCAGGAACTCCTCCAGCCCCTGGTGGCCGCCCTCGCGGCCGAGGCCCGAGGCCTTGACCCCGCCGAAGGGGGCGGCGGCGTTGGAGATCAGCCCGGTATTGATGCCCACCATGCCGTACTCCAGGGCGTCGGCGACGCGCCAGACGCGGCCCAGGTCCCGGGAGTAGAAGTAGGCGGCGAGGCCATACTCGGTGTCGTTGGCCATCTCCACGGCGGTCTCCTCGTCGTCGAAGGGGAAGACCGCGGCCAGGGGCCCGAAGGTCTCCTCCTTGGCCACCTTCATGCGCTCGTTGGCGAAGCTGATCAGGGTCGGGGTGAAGAAGTTGCCCCCCAGGGGGTGGGGATGGCCGCCCATCAGCAGCTCGGCGCCCTTGTCCACGGCGTCCTGGATGTGCTCGCTCACCTTGGCCACCGCCTTGTCATCGATCAGCGGGCCGATATTGATCCCCGCCTCGGTGCCGTCCCCCACCCTGAGCTCGCTGTGCATGGCCACGGCCAGCTTCTCGCAGAAGGCGTTGACCACGCTGGACTGCACCAGGAAGCGGTTGGTGCAGACGCAGGTCTGGCCGGCGTTGCGGAACTTGGCGGCCATGGCCCCCTCCACGGCGGCATCCAGGTCGGCATCCTCGAAGACGATGAAGGGCGCATTGCCGCCCAGCTCCAGGGAGATCTTCTGGACATGCCGAGCCGCCTTGGCCATCAGCTCGCGGCCCACCTCGGTGGAGCCGGTGAAGGTGATCTTGCGCACCAGGGGCGACTCGGTCATGGCCGCGGCGATCTCGCCGGCGCGCCCCGGTACCACGTTGAAGACGCCGCGGGGAACGCCGGCGCGCTCGGCCAGAAGGGCCAGAGCGGTGGCCGAGAAGGGGGTCTGGCTGGCCGGCTTGATGACGATGGTGCAGCCAGCGGCGAGCGCCGCCCCCGCCTTGCGGGTGATCATCGCCGAGGGGAAGTTCCAGGGCGTGATGGCGCCCACCACGCCCACCGGCTGCTTGGTGACCAGGATGCGCTGGTTGGCCTTGGCGGCGGGAATGGTCTCGCCGTAGACGCGCCGCGCCTCCTCGGCGAACCAGCGCAGGAAGCTCGCCGCATAGGCGATCTCGCCGGCGGCCTCCTTGAGCGGCTTGCCCTGCTCGAAGGTCATGATCATGGCCAGGTCGTCCTGGTGCTCGAGCATCAGGTCGTGCCACTTCATCAGGATGTCGGCACGCTCCTGGGCGGTCAGCCCCTTCCAGGCCGGCAGGGCGGCATGGGCGGCGTCGATGGCGCGCTCGGTCTCGGCACGCCCCAGGCGCGGCACATCCCCCATGGGCTGGCCGGTGGCCGGATTGACCACCTGGATCTGTTCACCGCTGTCGGCGGCGACCCAGCTGCCGTCGATATAGGCAAAGGGGCAGTAGAGCTGCGTTTCCTTGAGGGCTTCCATGGAGATCTCCTGGGCACGGGGCAGTGTTGTAGTGGACGGGGCATGGCGGCCGGATTTGCCATCTAGGATAAGGGAGCCGGGCTCTCCGGCGCCACGCCCGTGAAAGGCTTGATGACGAGCTCGCTCAACGCTCGGTGGCGTTCTGCTCCGGGACCATGAACTCGGCGGGCGGCGCCGATGGCGTCGGCTCGACCAGAGCGGTCAGGACCGCCAGCACCAGCACCAGGGCGATGGCCAGCCAGCAGAAGGTGCGGCCGATATAGCGCTCCGGCTCGCGGCGGATCTGGCGCAGGCCCAGCAGCGCCAGCACGGCGGCGGCCAGGTTCAGCGGCACGAAACCGCCCTGCAGCAGCAGGGCCAGCAGCGCCGTGACGATGGCGCTCATGGCCAGGGGGGAGTAGCGCCTGCGGGCGGGGCGCGGGGAATCGCTGTCGGTGTTCAAGGTCACTCCTGTTCGATCGACCGCCTCGGGGAGGTCCCATCCTAAGGGCAAAGGCCCCGGCGCTCAAAGCGACAGGGCCTTCAGGAGGGCTTTCGGCAAACGGACGGGGCGCTAGCCGCGACGGGGCTCCCGGGTGGCGGAGAGCGTGATGGATACCGAATCGGCGAAGCGCAGGGCGTGGGGCTTGTCGATCTCCACCTGGGCGGTAAGCACCTGCTCGTGAGACATGATCAGGTCGAGCACTTCCCGGGTCATGCGCTCCAGCAGCAGGAAGCGGTTCTCCTCCACGTGGGCGATCACCTCCTTGGTGATGGTGCGGTAGTTGAGCGCCTGCTCGATATGGTTGAAGGCCACCGCCTTGTCGGCCCGGTAGCGAATCACCGCGTTGATCACCACGTCTTGGCGGTTCTGGATCTCCTCCTCCTTGATGCCGATATAGGTACGCAGCCGGAGGTTCTTGATCCGAATGGTGGCCAGGTCGTGGTCGAAGTGCTGGTCGTCGATGGCATGCATCGGCATGGCCGTTCTCCTTGGCGGTTGAGCCTCAGCGTCCGTTGACCAGGGTCAGGAACTCCTGGCGGGTCGAGATATTGTCGCGGAAGGCGCCCAGCATCACCGAGGAGGTCATGCTGGAGTTCTGCTTCTCCACGCCGCGCATCATCATGCAGAGGTGCTTGGCCTCTACCACCACCGCCACGCCGCGGGCATTGGTGACCTGCAGCACCGCTTCGGCGATCTGACGGGTCAGGTTCTCCTGGATCTGCATGCGCCGGGCGTACATGTCCACGATGCGCGCAAACTTGGAGAGTCCCAGCACCTTGCCGCTGGGCAGGTAGGCGATATGGCACTTGCCGATAAAGGGCAGCAGGTGGTGCTCGCACATGGAGTAGAGCTCGATATCCTTGACCAGTACCATCTCGTCGGTCTCGGACTCGAAGACAGCGCCGTTGACGATCTCCTCCAGCGACTGCAGATAGCCGCGGTTGAGAAACTGCATCGCCTTGGCCGCCCGCTTGGGCGTATCGCGCAGGCCCTCGCGCTCGGGGTCCTCCCCCAGCGCCTGGAGGATCTGCCGGTAGTGGTTGGCGATTTCTTCGGTCATCGTCGGGCCCGTCCTGTTCATCGTCTCGTCGTGTATATCCCACACTCATGTACAGAAGATATACACGAAAAAAATATTGTACAAGTCAATTCATCGTGAATCCCGTATTCTAGCCTACCCGGCTCCGCCAGGCAGGCGCCGTGCGTGACATCCTGCCGCACCCGGGACCAAGCGCGCATGGGAGCCACCTTCCGCGCTGTGCTAGAATCATGGCTCTCATGCTGTGCACGACCCTTTTCGAGAGCCCGACATGTTAAAGACCCCCGTGACTCTGCTGCTGGCCACCCTGCTGGCGCCTTCTCTGGTGCTGGCCGCCACCCTGGAACTTCCCGCCGATGCCAACCTCGAGGTGCAGGTGATCGACACCCTGGTGCTGGACCAGGAGACGCCGCGCCGCGACGATATCCTGCTGCGCCCGGCGGCCAACGGCCAGGGCACGCACCAGCTCCCCGACCACTGCGTCATGGTGGGCGACGCCCGCCTGGAAGGCGACCGGGTGCGCATCACCACCAGCTCGGTCACCTGCATCGCCACCGACGGCGGCGACAGCGAGATCTACAGCGGCGAGATGTCTGCCGCCGGCTATGGCGCCGACGGCAGCTTCGGCATCCCTGCCTGCCAGGACGGCCGCTGCGAGCTGACCCCGGAGCAGACCTTCGAGCTGCGCCTGGCCAGCGGCCTGAGCATCGAGGAGCAGGAGAACCCCTCCGAGCAGATCAATATCCAGCGCCGCCAGGCCAACGGTGCCGGCGTCGCCAACCCGATCCCCGCCGAGCGCCCGAACCCGGACCAGCAGTAGGCCCGACGCCAAGGTCCCAACGCGAAACGCACCCTCTCGAGGGTGCGTTTCGCGTTTGCGGGGTCACCCGTCAGGCGAGCCAGCGGGACTCCCGCTCCAGCACCAGGCGCTGCTGCTCCAGCAGGCGCAGCTGGCCATCCCAGTAGCCCGCCTCGGCAAGCCACGGGAAGGCCGGCGGAAAGGCGGGGTCGTCCCAGCGCGCCACCAGCCAGGCGCTGTGCCGCAGCAGCCGCAGGGTGCGCAGGGGCTCCATCAGCGCCAGCTCCCGGCGGTCGAAGTCGCGATGCTTCTCATACCCCTCGACCACCTCGGAGAGCTGCATATGGCGCTCCTCGTCGTGCTGGGCGGTGATCAGCATCCAGAGGTCCTGCACCGCCGGCGCCATCAGGCAGTCGTCGAAATCCACCAGGGCAAAGTGCTCGTCGCGCCCCAGCATGTTGCCGATATGGCAGTCTCCCTGCACCCGAATCGCCCGCTCGGCGGGCCAGGCGTGGTCCGCCAGGCGCTCGTGCAGGGCCGCGACCAGGCGCTCGTAGGCGACGCGGCGGCGTCCGTCGAGCCAGTCGCTGGCCAGTACCCGATCCCGGGCCTCGAGGACCATGGCGTCGAGGTCCATGACCGGACGGTGGCGAAAACGCCCTCGCTCCCCGACCGCATGGGTAGCGCCGATCAGCTCGCCCAGGGCGAAGAGGTGCGCCGGATTCTCCAGCTCCGGCGCCTGCCCCGGCAGGTGGGGAAAGAGCCCGAAGCGAAAGCCCTCGGCACGGTGCAGGCTCACGCCCTCGGCGTCGCGCCAGGGGGCGGAGACCGCCACCCCGTCCGCGGCCAGCTCGTCCAGGAAGTCGTGCTCCTCCTGGATGGCCGCATCGCTCCAGCGTTCGGGACGGTAGAACTTCACCACCCAGCGGCGCCGGTCGTCGTCGTGCACCAGATAGACGCGGTTCTCGTAGCTGTTGAGGGCGAAGGGCTCGCCTGGCAGCCAGAAGCCCAGCGACTCTACCGCCGCCACCACCTTGGCCGGCGAGAGGGTGGCATAGGGATGCAGTTGGGGGTCCATGGCAGCGCGGCGCCTCTCGGTGTTCAGGGGCCTCCATGCTAACAGGCCCAGCCCCCTTCAGGGCAGCAGCGGCGTGCGCGCCACCGCCCAGGCCTCCACCTCCCGAGCCCCCGCCCGGCGGCAGGCCAGCGCCAGGGCGTTCAGGGTCGCCCCGGTGGTCATGACGTCATCGAGCAGCGCCACCCGGGCCGGCAGCGGCACGCCCACCCGGAAGACCCCGCGCACGTTGCGCTGCCGCTCGTCGCGGTCCAGCCCGCGCTGGCTCGGGGTATCCCGGTGCCGCTCGGCTCGCACCAGAGGCACTCCCAGCCGCCGCGCCAGGCGCCTTGCCAGCCAGCCGGCCTGGTCGAAGCCGCGCTCCCGGGCCCGCTGCGGGTGCAGCGGCACCGCCACGATGGCCTCGGGCCAGCCCCGGGCCTCGGCCGGAAGCCCCGCCTCCAGCAGCGCCAGCAGCACCGCCCCCGCCCGGGGCGAAGCGTGGAACTTGAAGCGGCGCATCAGGCCCGCCACCTCCGCCTCGTAGCGCAGCGGCACCCGGCTGCGCCCGAAGGCCGGCGGCGCCACCAGGCAGTGGCCGCAGGGCTCCCCCGCCAGCGCCTCGGGCAGGGGCTCGGCGCAGTGCGGGCAGGCCGCAAGGTTCCAGGGCAGCGCCGAGAAGCAGGACGAGCACCAGGGTGCAGCAGGCGCTGCCGCCTCCAGGCAGAAGGCACAGCGGCCGGGGAGCGCCCGACGCAGGGCGCCGTCAACCACGGAAATCACACGGGTTGACAGAGAGCGCCACTGCGGTAGGCTTTCCGTCAACTTCTCCAACGACCCCAGGTTGACCATAAGCGAGCCCTCCCCCGATGACCCAAGCGACGCCCCCAACGGCTCACCCCGCCGATACCCAGACCCTAGACGCCGAGGCGCCGGTTCGCCACGACTGGACCCTCGAGGAGATCGAGGCGCTCTTCGCCCTGCCCTTCAACGACCTGCTGTTCCGGGCCCAGCGGGTGCACAGGGCCCATTTCGACCCCAACGCCGTGCAGGTCTCTACCCTGCTTTCCATCAAGACCGGCGCCTGCCCGGAGGACTGCAAGTACTGCCCCCAGTCGGGCCACTACAACACCGGCCTCCCCAGGGAGAAGCTGCTGGAGATCGAGAAGGTGGTGGAGCAGGCCGCGGCGGCGAAGGCCGCCGGCGCCAGCCGCTTCTGCATGGGGGCGGCCTGGAAGAGCCCCCGCGAGCGGGATCTCGAGCTGGTGCTAGAGATGGTGCGCCGGGTCAAGGCGCTGGGGCTCGAGACCTGCATGACCCTGGGGATGGTGGACGGCGACCAGGCCGGGCGCCTGGCCGAGGCGGGACTCGACTACTACAACCACAACCTCGACACCTCGCCCGAGTATTACGGCGAGATCATCACCACCCGCAGCTATGCCGACCGCCTGGAAACCCTGGGCAATGTGCGCGACGCCGGCATGAAGGTGTGCTCCGGGGGGATCCTGGGCATGGGCGAGGCCCCCCGGGACCGCGCCGCCCTGCTCCAGCAGCTGGTGAGGCTCGAGCCGCACCCGGAGTCGGTGCCCATCAACATGCTGGTCAAGGTGCCGGGCACGCCCCTCGAGGACGTGGAAGACCTGGACCCCATCGACTTCATCCGCGCCATCGCCGTGGCGCGCATCCTGATGCCGAAGAGCCACGTGCGCCTCTCCGCCGGCCGCGAGCAGATGAGCGATGCCACCCAGGCGCTGGCCTTCCTGGCCGGGGCCAACTCCATCTTCTACGGCGAGCGGCTGCTGACCACCGCCAATCCCCAGGCGGAGCGCGACCGGGCGCTGTTCGCAAGGCTGGGCCTGCACCCGGAGCGCCGGGAGACCTGCGCCGACGACGCCCAGATGCAGGCCAGGGTGACGACAAGGGTGCAGGCGAACGTCGAGGCAGATCTCGCCCGCCAGGCCGCCGCCAGGGCTGGCGAACTCGCCTACGACGCCGGCGCCTGAGCCATGACGACCGACCGCTGGACACAGCGCCTGGCGGCCCGCGCCGCCGAGCGCCGCGCGCAGGGCCTGTGGCGACAGCGCCGCACCCTGGCCTCTCGGGCTCCGCGCCTCGACTTCGCCGGCAACGACTACCTGGGACTGGCCGGCGACCCGCGCCTGGCCGAGGCCATGGCCCGAGGCGCCCGCCGCTTCGGCGCCGGGGGCCGCGCCTCGCACCTGGTCTGCGGGCATCGCGACGTGCACGAGGCGCTCGAGGGCCGACTGGCCGAGCTCACTGGCCGCCCCCGGGCCCTGCTCTTCTCCACCGGCTACATGGCCAACCTGGGCACCCTGCAGGCGCTCTGCGAACCCGACACCCGGCTCTTCCAGGACCGCTTGAACCACGCCTCCCTGCTCGACGGCGCCACGCTCTCGGGCGCCCCCTCCCGGCGCTTTCACCATGGCGACCTGGGTGACCTCGAGCGGCTGCTGGCCCGCGCCCCCGCCGCAGCGCCGAAGCTGGTGGTCAGCGACGGCGTCTTCAGCATGGATGGCGACGTGGCCGATATTTCCGGCCTCGCCGCGGCGGCGCGCCGCCACGACGCCTGGCTGATGATCGACGACGCCCACGGCCTCGGGGTGCTCGGCGAGCGCGGAGACGGCTGCGTGGGCCGCGCCCACGGCGTGGAGGAGGTGCCCGTCCTGGTGGGCACCCTCGGCAAGGCGCTCGGCACCGCCGGCGCCTTCGTGGCCGGAAACCATAAGCTGGTCGACCACCTCATCCAGTTCGCCCGCCCCTATGTCTACACCACCGCCCAGCCGCCCGGCGTCGCCGCGGCCACCCTCGCGGCGCTCGATATTCTCGCCGCGGAGCCGGAGCGGCGCGCGCGCCTGGCCAGCCTGATCGCGCGCTTCCGCACCGAGGCCGCGGGCCTGGGGCTGCCGCTGACGGAGAGCCACACGCCCATCCAGCCCCTGGTGCTGGGCGAGAGCCCCCGGGTGATGGCCTGGGCGGCACGGCTCGACGCCCGCGGCATCGACGTGGGCGCCATCCGCGAGCCCACCGTGCCCCGGGGCCAGGCGCGGCTGCGTATCACCCTCTCTGCGGCTCACGCCGATGACGACCTGGAAAGGCTGCTGGCGGGGCTGGCCGACTGCCAGGCCGCCGAGGCCAGTGCCGCGGCGGAGGCGACCCCGTGACCCGCCTGGTGCTGCTCTCCGGCTGGGGCTGCGACGCGCGTATCTGGCAGCCGCTGACCGACCGCTGGCCCGATGGTATCGAGGTCAGCGCCCCGGACTGGCCCGGCTACGGCACCCGCCCGGCGCTGGCGAAGCCCGCCTGCCTGGAGGCCCTGGCCGAGGCCATGGCCCCCGCGCTGCCGGCCGATGCGGTCTGGGTCGGCTGGTCCCTCGGGGGCCTGCTGGCCGCCAGCCTGCTCGAGAAAGCGCCCACCGCGCCGCGCGGCCTGCTGCTGCTCGGCGCCGGGCCGCGCTTCTGCCACCCCGAGGGGATCAGCCGCGAGGCGCTGGCCGACTTTCGCCGCGCCTTCGCCCGGGCGCCGAGCGCCGCCCTGGCCCACTTCCGGCGCTGGCAGCTCGACGGCGAACCCGCCCCCCGGGAGGCCCACCGCAGGCTGCAGGCGCTGCTGGGTGACGGGCCCGCCCCGGACCGCGCCACCCTGGCGGCCGGCCTCGGCTGGCTGGCCGAGCTTGACGCCACGGCGACGCTGGCCGCCCCGCCCTGCCCGGTGTACCGCCTGGCCGGCGAGCGCGACCCCCTGCTGGCCCCGGCCGCCGTCACCGACGCCGACCGGATTCTTGAGCACGCCGGCCACTGCCCGATGCTGTCGCGGCCCGACGACCTGGCCGCGGCCCTGACGACGCTCGCCCGGCGCTGCGCGGCCGGGGCGGGCCGGGCGCCGGAAGCCGATCCCACCCGGCAGGAGAGCCCCATATGAGCGCCCTGCTGGAGCACCACCGCGCCCCCGAAGCAGATGAGCGCGCCGACTGGCGACGCCGGGTGGCCCACGCCTTCTCCCGGGCCGCCGGCGACTATGTGCGCCTGGCGACCGCCCAGCAGCGCATGGGCGACACCCTCTGGGCGCGCCTGCCGCCCCGGGCCGACGCCGTGCTCGACCTGGGCTGCGGCCCCGGCCACTGGAGCGTCCGGCTGGCCGAGCGCTACGGCCGCAACGCCCGGGTGCTGGGCCTGGACCTGGCCCCCGGCATGCTGAGCGAAGCGCACCGCCTGCATGGCGATGCGGCGCGCTGGCTCTGCGCCGACGCCGCCGCCCTGCCGCTGCCCGACGCCGGCCTGGACCTCGTCTTCTCCAACCTGGCGATTCAGTGGTGCCCCAGCCTGGAGGACACGCTGGCCGAGCTGGCCCGGGTGCTGCGCCCGGGTGGCCGCGCCCTGATCAACACCCTGGGGCCCGGCACCCTGGCCGAGGTGGGCCACGCCTGGTCGCGCCCCGACGCCCTGCTCCCCTTTCAAAGCCGCGAGCGGCACCTGGCCGCGGCGCGCCTAGCCGGCTTCCGCGAGGTCACCGTCGACGCCCGGGCAAGGCGTTTCCACTACCCCGACCTGCCGGCGGTGATGGCCTCCATCAAGGGCGTGGGCGCCCAGACCGCCCGCCCCGGCGCGCGCCTGAGCCGCGCCGAGGTGGCCCGGGCCCGGCGCCAGTATGAGGCGCTGCGCGAGCCCCGAGGGCTGCCCGTCACCTACCAACTGCTGACCCTGGAGCTGATCCGCTGAGATGCCCGCCTACTTCGTGACCGGCACCGATACCGACGCCGGCAAGACCCTCGCCGCCTGCGGCCTGCTGGCCCGGGCCCGCCGCGCCGGGCTCACCACCCTGGGCCTGAAGCCCGTCGCCTCCGGCAGCGACGCCACCCCCGGGGGCCTGCGCAACGCCGATGCCCTGGCCCTGCAGGCCCAGAGCCGGCCCCAGGCGGGCTCTGCCGGGGGCCAGGCCGTGGACTACGCAACGATCAACCCCTACGCCTTCGCCCCTGCCATCGCCCCCCACCTGGCCGCCCGGCGCGCCGGGGTCGAGGTGCGCCTGGCCGATCTCAGCGGCTGGCTGCGCCCCCTGCTGGCCCTGGAGTGCGACCTGACCCTGGTGGAGGGCGCCGGCGGCTGGCGGGTGCCGCTCAGCGCCCGGGAGGACCTCGCGGGCCTTGCCGCCGCCCACGCGCTGCCGGTGATCCTGGTGGTGGGGCTGCGGCTCGGCTGCATCAGCCAGGCGCGGCTGACCGCCGAGGCGATCGCCCACGACGGGCTGCGCCTGGCCGGCTGGATCGGCAGCCTGGTGGAGCCGGCTTTTGCCGAAGACGACGCCCTCTACCGCGACAACCTGGCCACCCTGGCGAGCGCCCTGCCCGCCCCCTGCCTCGGGGTCATCCCCCGGCTGCCCGCCGGCACGCCCCGGGCCATGGCCGACTCCGCCGCCGGCTGCCTGGAACTTCCCGATGTTCATTGACTTGGGAGGCGCCGTCCGTAAAATGATCGCGCCTGCCTACTCGTGCGGATGTGGTGGAATTGGTAGACACGCCAGATTTAGGTTCTGGTGCCTTCGGGCGTGGGAGTTCAAGTCTCCCCATCCGCACCATCGCAAGATACCCCGTCGCAAGATCCCCCATCGCAAGACTCTGCGTCACCCTGAGTCCCTGCGTTGCAAAACGCTGCCCCAACGCGCCCGCGACCGTCGTCTCGCCGAGATGAACGGCGTCTTCGCGTGCCCGTCCGTTTTTCCCGTTTCCTGCTGGAGCCCGTGATGACCCCGAGCGACCGCTCTCCCGTCTGGCCCCCCTCTCCTGTCTGGCACCCCTATGCCCACCTCAAGACCCAGCGTCCGGCCCCCAAGGTGGTCGGCGGCGAGGGCCCCTACTTCACCCTGGAGGGCGGCGAGACCCTGCTCGACGCCACCTGCTCCTGGTGGTGCATGATCCACGGCTACCGCCACCCGCGCCTGGTGCGGGCCATCCAGCAGCAGGCGGACGAACTCTGCCACGTGATGCTGGGCGGCCTGACCCACGAGCCCGCCGACCGCCTGGCCAGGGAGCTCGTGCGCATCACCCCCGCCGGCCTCGACCACGTCTTTTTCTCCGACAGCGGCTCGGTGGGCATGGAAGTCGCCATGAAGATGGCGGTACAGTACCACCGGCTGCGGGGCCGGCCGGAGAAGCACCGCATGCTCTCGCTGATGAAGGCCTACCACGGCGACACCGCCGGCTGCATGGCGGTGTGCGACCCCGAGGAGGGGATGCACTCGCTCTTCGCCGGGTACCTGCCCCGCCACCACTTCGCCCCGGCCCCCGCCGCCCCCTTTCACGCCGACGACGAGGCGGTGGCGCAGGACCTGGCCGCCCTGCGCGCGGTGCTGGAGCGCCACCACGACGAGATCGCCGCCCTGCTGATGGAGCCACTGCTGCAGGCCGCCGGCGGGCTCAACATGACCTCGCCCCGCTACCTTCAGGGCGCGCGCGAACTGTGCGACGAGTTCGACGTGCTGCTGGTGTTCGACGAGGTGGCCACCGGCTTCGGCCGCACCGGCCGGATGTTCGCTGCCGACCACGCCGAGGTGACACCGGACATCATGGTGCTCTCCAAGGGGCTGACCGGGGGCTACCTGGGCCATGCGGCGACGCTGGCCACTGGCCGGGTGCACGACGGCTTTATCGGGGACTCGCCCGGGCACGCCTTCATGCACGGGCCCACCTTCATGGGCAACCCGCTGGCCTGCGCCGTGGCCCTGGAGAGCCTCGCCGTGTTCGAGGAGGAGGCGTACCTGGAGCGGATCGCCGGGCTCAACCGGGTGCTGGAGCAGGAGCTGGTCCGGGACGACGCCCTGGCGGCCCACCCGGCGGTGGACGAGGTGCGCGCCCTGGGCGCCACCGCGGTGATCGAGACCCGCGACGCCGCGGACCTCGCCGGGGTCGCCGACTGGGCCCGGGAGCAGGGGGTCTGGCTGCGCCCCATCGGCCGCTGGCTCTACACCATGCCCGCCTACGTCACCACGGAGGCGGAGCTGCGCCGCATCACCGCGGTGATGAAAGGGTGGTTTCTGCGCTAGCGGGGCGTTACCCCCGCCACAGGGCCACCAGCAGGGCGATGGCCACCAGCAGCACGGCGCAGAGGGTGGCGGCGTGGCGCGCATAGCGGTGCAGCATGATGCCTCCTATACCATGTCGAAACGGTCCGAATAGATACGGGTGGGCGCCACGCCGAGCTCGATGAGCGCCCCCTCGGCGGCGTCCATCAGCGGGCCGGGGCCGCAGATGAAGTAGTCCCGCCGGCCATCGTCAGGGGGCAGGCGCAGGGCCAGCAGGTCGCGGTCCAGCTTGCCGCTCTCCCCTTGCCACCCCGCCGGCGGCTCGTCGACCACGTGGATCACCGTCAGGGACAGCCGCCCGGCCAGGGCCTCCAGCTCCTCGCGAAAGGTCGCTTCCTCCCAGCGGGGGTTGGCGTAGACCAGCCAGAGCGGCAGCCGCTCCCCCCGATCGGCGAAGGTGCGCAGCATGCTCATCATCGGCGTGATGCCGATGCCGCCGGCGATCAGCACGGCCCCGGAGGGATTGTCCACATCCGGCAGGAAGGCCCCATAGGGCCCCTCGACAAAGGCGCGGGTGCCCACCGGCACCTCGGGCAGGGTCTCGGTGAAGTCGCCCAGCCGCTTGGCGGTCAAGGCGAGCCGGGGGCGCTCCGCCGATGACACCAGGGAGAAGGGGTGCTGCTGCAGCCGGAAGGGGGTCTCCCCCAGGGTGATCCAGATGAACTGCCCCGGCACGAAGTCGAGGCGATGCTCGCCCACCGGCTCGAGCGCCAGGGTGGTGGCGTCGCCGCGCACCGGCGCCACCTCCACCACGCGCCAGGGGCGCCGGCGCAGCCGCCAGGGCCGCAGCAGCCGCGACTCCAGCAGGGCCACGAGGGCCAGGCCGATGGCCGCCATCAGGGCCAGGCCGGTCAGCGCCCCCGCGGTGTAGTGCCCAACCATCAGCGCATGGCCGAGCCCCCCGGCCACCACGCCGAAGGCGAGCAGGCCGTGAAGCAGACGCCAGCGTTCGTAGGAGAGCCCCAGCCGGCCGCGCCACAGCGAGCTGACCACCAGCAGCAGGGTGCCGGCCAGCAGGCCCCACAGGGTGAGGGCCCGGGCGGCCTCCTCCCGGGGATCGAGGTAGCCGAGCCACTCCGGCCGCGCGGTCAGGAGCACCAGGGGGTGCAGCAGCACCAGCACCAGGGCGGCATTGCCCATGCGGCGATGGAACTGCAGCAGGTTGTCGAACCCCAGCGACTCGGCAAACCAGCGGTGGCGCCCCGAGACCACCGCCTGCAGGGCCATCACGCCCAGGGCCAGCAGGCCCAGCATGGCACCGAACTCCACCCAGAGGCCGCGGCCCTCGCCCGGCGCCCGCAGCAGGGCGATGCCCATGGGCAGCAGCGCCATGCTCAGATAGAGGGCGCCCCAGCCCAGCGCCCGTCGCGTTACCTGACTCATCCACCCCTCCCTGGCCAACACCGGGTCGCCGTCATCGCGACCCACCCACGCCCCACAGGGTAGTATCCTGGCGTCGAAGTCTCTATCCAGAAGCGGGGACGCTCATGGTGCTTGCAGGGAGAGGCCCGGTCGCCGCCGGGCTCATGGTGATACTACTGATGGGGCTGGTGGGTGGCTGCGCCCAGGCCGCCCGTCAGCTGCCGGGGACCGGCGTCGAAACCGCTCGGCTGGAGCCTGACCGGGTGGTCGCCGAGGATGGCTACCGCCTGCCGCTGCGCCACTGGCCCGCCGCGGGCGAGGCGCCCCGCGCCGTCGTGGTGGCCGTGCACGGCTTCAACGACCACGCTGGCAGCTTCGAGGTCATGGCCGAGGCCCTGGCGCCCCGGGGCATCACCACCTACGCCTTCGATCAGCGCGGCTTCGGGCTTACCGATCAGCGCCGGATCTGGCCTGGCCATGGCCGCCTGGTGGAGGACGCGGCGCTGCTGACCAGGCTGCTCGCCGGGCGCTACCCCGACACCCCAGTCTACCTGGTGGGCAAGAGCATGGGGGCTGCCGTGGTGCTGCTGACCCTGGCGGAGTACCCCGACCTGCCGGTGGCCGGCAGCGTCCTGATCGCCCCCGCGGTCTGGGGCTTCGATGCCATGCCCTGGTATCAGCGCGCGGCCCTCTGGCTCGGCGTGCGACTCGCCCCCTCGCTGAGCTTCTCGGCGAGCAGCGTGCGCCGCCTGGGCATCGAACCCACCGACGACCCGGAGATCATGGCACGCCTGGCGGAAGACCCGCTGATCCTGCGCCGAGCCCGGGTCGATACCCTTCACGGCGTGACCGAGACCATGAGCCTGGCCCTGGCGGCGGCCGGGCGACTGCCCGAGCCGGCGCTGATCCTCTACGGCGAGGAGGACCAGGTCATTCCCCCGGAGGCGATCTGCGCCCTGCTGGAACGGCTGCCCGAGCAGGGCGAGACGCCCGGCCTGCGCCTGGCGCTCTATCCCGAGGGGTACCATATGCTGACCCGCTACACGGGGCGCGCGCTGACCGAGGCCGATCTGGCCGCCTGGCTGGTCGATCCCGCCGCGGCCCTGCCTTCCGGTCACGAGCGGACCCGAGGCGGGCTTCGCCGCCGACTCTGCCACTGAGCGGGCTCCTGGCGACTCCCGCCCCGTTCGTGGTTACACTGTTCCCGAGAAAAACGAGGGGGAGCGCCACGGATGAAGAAGCTGCTCATGGCCCTGGCGGCCTGCGTGGCACTAACCGCCCAGGCCGATACGGGACCGTCGCCGGCTACCGAGCCCGAGAATGACAGCGACCTGCCCCCCTGGGCCGACGAGCAGATCGAGCCGCTCCACGACAGCGTCTCGCGCTGGGTGGAGACCACCTCCCGGCGCATCGATGGCTTCTTCGGCACCACCGATGCCCTGAGCATCGAGAACGACTCCTACCTGCGCATCAGCCAGGGCTGGCGCTGGAAGGAGGGTCAGGCCTTCAAGCAGGACCTCGGCGCCCGCTTTCGCCTCGACTTGCCCACCACCGAAGAGCGCCTGCGCCTGGTCATCGAGAGCGATGCCGAAGAGACCCAGGGCACCCTCGCCGAGCAGGACCGTCAGCTGGTAGACGAGCGGCCCAGCGGCGTGGAGAGCCTGCGCATCGGCCTGAACCGCCTGAGCCGCCGCGACAAGACCGAGCAGTGGAATACCCAGGTGGGCGCCGGCATCCGGGTGCGTCTGCCGCTGGATCCCTATGCCCGGGTGATCACCCAGCGCCTCTGGACGCTGGGAGACGGCCCCTGGCAGCTGGAGAGCGACAACCGCCTCTCTTGGTTCAACAAGGACGGCTACTCGACGCGCACCCGCTGGGACGTCGGCCGTCCCATTGACGAGAACCGCCACCTGCGCTTCATCAGCAACCTCCAGTGGCGCGAGCAGGTCGACACCCTGGAGGCCAGCCAGGCGGTGGAGCTCAACCGACGCATCGATCGCCGCCGGGCAATTCGCTACAGTGCGGTGGTGCTCGGCGAGAGCGCCTCCAGCCCCGCCATCGAGGACACCTACCTGCAGACCCGCTATCGGCGCGACCTGCACCGCGGCATCCTCTTCCTGGACGTGGCCCCGGCCCTGCACTTCCCCCGGGAGGCCGACCGAGAGCCCCGCTGGGCCCTGGACCTGCGCTTGGAGATGTACTTCCGCCGCGAGATCGACCGCGTGCGCCTTTGACATCGGCGCCGACGTGCTCCGGGACTGGGGCCCCATCGCCCCCGACTGGGTCGCCGCCCACGCCGAGCGGCTGAGGGACGCCCTGTATCCCCCGGTGGCACCGTCGAACGCCTGACCGGGGCATGGAGCCGGACCGCCGCCTTCCGGCTTCAAGCCAACGGCGGCACGCGATAGCCCAGCGCCTCCAGGCAGCGCCGCTGCCCTTTACTCAGCGACGGCGCCATACCGTCGACCTCTGCGTCTTCGCCCTCCAGCACCGCCACCCCGGCCTTATCGTGGGCATGCAGAAGACCTTCACTGCAGCGTCGGTACCACCAGATCTCGCCGCCGCCCTGCCCCGCCGTAGCCACATCGACCTCATCGGCCCCCTGGCCAAGCTGGATGGCCGCCAGCGGCCAGAAAGCCACCGTCTCGCCGCCGGCATCCCGGCCGATGCCAAGAGGAGAGCCGCATATCAGCAGCGATACCGCGCCGCAGCGGCAGGCGATCCGGCCATAGGGTCCGTTGCTCATGGAGCGCTCCCTGTCGAGAAGTGGTCTGCCTCAGTGTGGCAGCTCGCGTGCCGGTGGGTGCCCCATCTTGCCGGGTGATTGCCATCGCTGCATTAGAGCCCTGTCACTCGCCGACGATAGCGTCGAGGCCATGACCGACAAGATGCCACACCCTCCATCGGGGGTCTCCCCGGTTAATGCGGTAGTTACCGCCCATCGCCGGCGCCACTCTTCCTGCTGGAGAGCACCGTCGGGATGAAGAACCTCAGCGGATTTCTGAAGAACTCATCCTTTACCCCGGCCAGCAGGATGCCGGGCTCGATCCGGCAGCCCCGCGATCTCAGGGCCACCATCAGGGCCAGGGCGAAGCTGACCCAGAGGTTGACGAAACCGATCAGCATCACGAACAGCAGGCCCAGGAGGAAGGTGGGCCAGCCCTGGAAGTCGCTGAAGCTGGCAAACCCCAGGTTGGCCGAGGAGAAGGCCACGTGGCGGATATCCAGGGGCAGCCCCAGCAGGTAGCCCACATAGCCGGTCATGCCCAGCAGCACGCCAAACAGGAAGTTGCCGGCCAAAGCGCCGTAGTTCTCATGAAGGTAGTGGGCCAGCCGCTCTCGCCGGTGGCGCGGTATGCGCTGGAGCGCCGGATGGCCCACCAGCCGCCGCTCCAGCTGCACATGATCCGCCCGGTTGTCGAAGAAGCCGGCGATGATCCCGGAGCAGAAGAGCCAGACGCCGGCAATGGCGGCGTAAAGCAGTGCGAGGCTCTGGACGGGAGAGATGGCCCTGAGCTGATAGGCGATCTGCTCGGCGTCGAGGGGCGGTGTTCCCAGTACCGCCAGTGCCAGCCAGGTGATGGCAAGGGCGGTCAGCAGCGCCGCACAGACGTTGCCCCACACGGCCGCCCACTGGGAGCGATTCACCTCCAGCAGCAGCCTGGCCAGCTTGCGGCTGACGGAGCGCCCCCTGCGGTTGCGCTCCACCTCGGCGGCAAAGCTCGCTGCCGTCATGGCGGGCTGCTTGGTGGCGATGGTGAAGTGCAGCAGGTGGACCAGCACGAAGCCCAGCCCGTAGTTCAGGCTCACCAGCAGAGCCTGGAGCAGCGGCGAGAGCCCCCAGGACTCGATGGTGATCTTGATCAGCGCCATCATGGCGATGATCACCCCGGCGCCGGCGGCCGTGGCCACCAGGCGCAGATGGCTCGACAGATCCCGGGAGATATAGCGCTCGCCGTGGTCGCTCTTGTTCTGGGTGATGCTGCGCGAGACCATCCGCGTGCTCTTCTTCCACACTGCACGGATGCTGTCCTTCTCCGCCGTGGCCAGCAGCAGCTCCTGCCAGAGACGCAGCGCCGTGCGTGTCACGGTCACGCCGTGGCCTGGTTGCGTCAACACGACGAGCGTAGCGATCCGCCCGAGCGTATCCTCCAGGCGCTCGATCAGATGGGAGGTATGGGCCGAAGAGCCCAGGCTTCCGGCACCGCGGCGCCGGAAGCGTGCTACCTGTTCCTGACACTGATCCAGCATCACGCGAAGGTGATCGATGGCCGCACGCTCCTGCTCCGGGTCCACCTCCCCCGGCATGTTTCTCAGCTCCACGAAGGCGTGAGCCTCGCGCTGCAGGGCGATGAACGGAGAGTCGATGCGGGTCAGCCGCTCATCGATGCGCATCAGCTCCGGGTCGAGCTCCTCGGCGGCGACCCAGATGGCCAGCATTTCCAGGGCATAGAGGCACTCCTCCTCCAGGTGTGTCCGCAGCGCCTGGCTCAGCTCCTCATCCTGTGCAGCCAGCAGCACCCGCAGCAGGCGCAGCCAGCCGCTGGCAGGCAGCGTCTCGATCCAGGCCTTGTCATGGCGAGTGATCAGTCGCGCCAACAGGTCGCGAGAGTCATCCCGGTCCAGGGGCGGCGGGTTGAGGCGGTCGTAGAGCCTTGTGGTGACGTCCCGCAAGAGTCCCTCTCGAGAGAGGATCCCCAGCCGCACCAGCGCGGGGTAGACCTCCAGGCGTGCCAGCCCTCCCAGAATTCCCTGGGCCAGGCGGCGAGCCTGGTCCGAGTCCGCCTCGAGATATGCCGACAGGCGGTCGAGGCGCTGAGCAGCCCCATCCGGGCTGCCGGCGCGCAACCAGCCGAACAGCGCATCCAGGCAGCTCTCCAGCCGGTTATCCTCAGACAGGGAGGCCAGGGCCTCATCAAGCGGGTCAGTCACCGTCATGCGTGGGAGATATCCTTGCAGGTCAGGAGCGGGCAGATATGATGCCTGGCCCCCACGCCCTGAACCAGCGCCCGCCCACAAAAAAGCGGCGGGGGGGCCCCCGCCGCCAAGCCACGATCGTTACGGAAACGCTGCCAAATGTCTGCGCGGGCAAATCGCTTCGTTGCGCGCTGCTGGTACGCCAGCCCGGCCGAAATCCTCACCTATGGGTATATAGGCTCCGGTTTCTGCGCTGCGTGCGCCTTGCGCTTTACTCCGCTCGACGATTTGCCCAGCGCTTCCTTGCCCGACCGAGAGAGTGCTCGCAGTGTCAGATGGTCACGCCATCAGATCTCGAAACCGAGGCCGAAGTCCTCGGCGCTGATCGCCATCAGCGGCTCGGCGCCGGCCTCGATGGCGGCCTTGTGGGCGCGGGTGCGCGGCACCAGGCGCTGGTAGAAGAAGCGGGCGGTATCGAGCTTGGCCCGGTAGAAGGGTGCCTCCTCGGTGCCTTCGGCCAGCACCGCGCGGGCCTGCTTCGCCGCCCGGGCGAAGAGGTAGGCCAGGGTCACGTAGCCGGCGTACATCAGGTAGTCGACGCTGGCCGCGCCCACTTCCTCACGGTCGTTCATCGCCTTCATGCCGATGCTCATGGTCAGCTCGCCCCACTCGGCGTTGAGCTTGGCCAGCGGACGCACGAACTCGGCCAGCTCGCCGTTGCCCTCCTCGGCCTGGCAGAACTTGTGGATCTCCTTGGTGAAGACCTTGAGGCTCTCGCCCTGGCTCATCAGCACCTTGCGACCCAGCAGGTCGAGGGCCTGGATGCCGGTGGTGCCCTCATAGAGGCGAGTGATGCGCGCATCGCGCACCAGCTGCTCCATGCCCCACTCCTGGATGAAGCCGTGGCCTCCGAAGACCTGCACGCCCTCGTTGGTCGCCTCGAAGCCGGTCTCGGTCAAAAACGCCTTGACGATGGGGGTCAGGAGGCCCAGCAGGGTCTCGGCGCGCTCCTTCTCGGCGGCGTCACTGCCGTGCTCGACGATGTCGATCATCTGAGCGGTGTAGAGGACCAGCATCCGGCCGCCCTCGGCGAAGGCCTTCTGGGTCAGCAGCATGCGGCGCACGTCCGGGTGGACGATGATGGGGTCGGCGGCCTTCTCCGGTGCCTTGGGGCCGGAGAGCGCGCGCATCTGCAGGCGGTCGCGGGCGTAGGCCAGGGCGTTCTGGAAGCTCGCCTCGGTGAGGCCGAGGCCCTGGATGCCGACGCCGATGCGGGCGGCGTTCATCATGGTGAACATGCAGGCCAGGCCCTTGTTGGGCGCGCCCACCAGGTAGCCTTTTGCCGCATCGAAGTTCATCACGCAGGTAGCGTTGCCGTGGATGCCCATCTTGTGCTCGAGCGACCCGCACACCACCCCATTGCGCTCGCCCGGATTGCCATCGGCATCCGGCAGGAACTTGGGTACCACGAACAGCGAGATGCCCTTGGAGCCCTCGGGGGCGTCCGGCAGCTTGGCCAGTACCAGGTGGACGATGTTATCGGCCAGGTCGTGCTCGCCGGCGGAGATGAAGATCTTGGTGCCGGTGATCTCGTAGGCGCCGTCATCAGTGGGCACGGCACGGGTCTTGATCAGGCCGAGATCGGTGCCGCAGTGGGGCTCGGTCAGGCACATGGTGCCGGTCCAGGTCCCCTCGACCAGCTTGGTCAGGTAGGTGGCCTTCTGCTCGTCGGTGCCGTGGTGGCGCAGGGCGTCGGCGGCGCCGTGGGAGAGCCCCGGGTACATGCCCCAGGCCAGGTTGGTGGCGCAGACCATCTCGTTGAGCACCATGGCCAGAGAGTGCGGCAGGCCCTGGCCGCCGTGCTCGGGGTCGGCGGCCAGGCTCGGCCAGCCGCCCTCAACGTACTGGGCGTAGGCGGCCTTGAAGCCCTTCGGCGCCTTCACCTCGCCGCCCTCCAGCAGACAGCCCTCCTGGTCACCGCTCTGGTTCAGGGGCAGCAGCACCTCGCGGGCGAAGCGCGCGCCCTCCTCCAGGATGGCGGCCACCACGTCGGGGCTGGCCTCCTCGCCGCCGGGCAGGCGCGCATAGTGGGCCGGATAGTCCAGCATCTCGTCCATGACGAAACGGATATCGCGCAGGGGGGCCTGATAGTCGGGCATCTCGATCTCTCCAGTTCCACAGCCGGGCCACGAGTGGCACCGAGTCATAGGGACGCGAAGGCGGCGGCGGCCGCTTTCAAACATTCGTTTGAAATTAGCCGCCACCGCCTCGAGAGTCAAGCGTTCGTTTGATTTCTCTTCTACTGCATCCGGATACCGCCATCGAGGCGGATTACCTCGCCGTTGAGCATGGGGTTGGTGATGATCTGCTCGGCCAGGCGGGCGAACTCGTCGGGCTTGCCGAGCCGCTTGGGAAAGGGCACGGCGGCGGCCAGGGCCTGGGCGGCCTCGTCGGGGATCTCGCTCATCATGGGCGTCTCGAAGACCCCGGGGGCGATGGCCATCACCCGCACGCCGTGACGGGAGAGCTCCCGGGCCGCGGGCAGGCTCATGCCCACCACGCCGGCCTTGGAGGCGCTGTAGGCGCACTGCCCCACCTGGCCATCCATGGCGGCGATGGAGGCGACGTTGATGATCACCCCGCGCTCGCCGTCCTCGCCCGGGGCATTCTTCGCCATGGCGGCGGCGGCCAGGCGCATCACGTTGAAGGTGCCCACCAGGTTGATGTTGATGGTGCGGGCGTAGGCCTCCAGATCGGCGGGATTGCCCTCGCGGTCGACCAGCTTGGCCACGCTGACCACCCCGGCGCAGTGGACCACACCGGCCAGGCCGCGGTCGCCACCGAGTTCGACGGCGGCGTCCACGGCGGCCTGGATGTCATCACCCGAGGTGACGTCACCGCGCACCGCCCGGGCGGCATCGCCCAGGCGCTCGGCGTGGGCCTCCACGGCGTCGGAGAGGTCGCAGAGCACCACACGGCCGCCGGCGGCGACCAGGCGCTCGGCGGTGGCCGCCCCCAGCCCGGAGGCGGCACCGGTGATCAGAAAGGTATTGTCCTTGACGTGCATCGCGTATTCCTTGTTGAAGTCGGGGAGTCAGGCGGTCGATTCGGCCTTGTCGACGGCGTCGGCGCGCAGCTTGAAGCGCTGGATCTTGCCGCTCGGGGTCTTGGGCAGCTCCTCGACGAACTCGATCACCCGCGGGAAGGCGTGGGTGGAGAGCCGCTCACGCACCTGCTGGCGGATCTCCTCGGCCAGCTGCTCGCTTGCCTCGAAGCCCTCGCGCAGCACCACGTAGGACTTGATGATCTCGCCGCGGATCTCGTCGGGCTGCCCCACGGCGGCGGACTCGGCCACCGCCGGATGGGTCATCACGCTGTTCTCCACGTCGGTGGGCCCCACCCGGTAGCCGGCGGTGGTGATGATATCGTCGTCGCGGCCGGCAAACTGAAAGGTGCCGTCCTCGTTTCTGATCACCACGTCGCCGGTCAGATAGTAGCCCTCGGCGAAGGGGTGTTTCTCCTGCCAGGTATAGCCGGGGAAGAAGAAGGCCGGCGAGTTCTCGATGTCTACCGCCAGCACGCCCGGCTCGCCCGGGGGGAGCTCCTTGTACTCGGCATCGAGGATCGCCAGCCGGTAGCCCGGCATCGGCACGCCCATGGCACCGACATGCTTGGGGTGGCCCAAAGCATGGTGGTTGTTGCAGGTCATGCCGGTCTCGGTCTGGCCGTAGTGGTCCATGACCGGGCAGCCCAGAGATTTCTCCACCCAGCCGACCACCTCGGTATTGAGGGGCTCGCCGGCGGAGCTCGCCGCGCGCAGCGCCAGCGTCTGGTGGGCATCATCGAAGAGGCCCGAGGCCTTCATCAGCCGGTAGGCGGTGGGGGCGGCGGCGAAGTTGGTGATGCGGTGGCGCTGCATGAAGGCGAGCGCCCCCTCCGCGGTGAAGCCCGCCTCGCAGAAGTGGGTGGTCACGCCCAGCAGCAGGGGGCCGGCGATGGCGTAGTAGAGGCCGTAGGCCCAGCCCGGGTCGGCCATGTTCCAGAAGCGGTCGCTCTCGCGCAGGTCGACGGCCAGCTCCATATAGAGGGCGAAGGCCGGCATGGCGGAGAGCGGTACCGCCACCCCCTTGGGCTTGCCCACGGTGCCGGAGGTGAACATCTGCAGGAAGGGGGCATCGCGGGAGAGGCGCGGCGGGTTGGCCTCGATCGGCGAGTGGGACAGCGCCTCGGCCCAATCCAGATCCTCGGCGTGCTCGGCATCCGGGCCGCCCACGGCGAGCACCGGCGGGCACTGGGTCAGGCCGTCGAACTTGAAGCGGTTGGCGTGATCGGTGATCACCAGCCTGGTGTCGGCGCGGCCCAGACGGTAGTCCACGGCATCGGGCCCGAAGGCGGTGAACAGCGGCTGGTAGACGGCGCCGATGCGCCAGGTGGCCAGGATGGCGACCAGCAGCGCCGGCGAGCGCGGCAGCATGCAGGCGATGCGGTCGCCCACGCCCAGGCCACGCTCGGCGAACCAGCCTGCCAGCCTGGCGCTCTCGGCCTCCAGCTCGGCGTAGGTCAGGGTGTTGACGTTGCCCTGGGTGTCCTCCTGGACCAGGGCCAGCACGTCACCGCGGCCGGCGCGCAGATGGCGGCCGCAACAGGACTCGAAGGCGTTGGCCTTGCCGTCCCGGTGGTCGTCCAGGCGGGCAATGACGTCATCGATGGAGAAGTTTTCGAGGTAGGTAGGATACTCTGGCAGACCGGCTTGCGGGCTCATGACAATCCTCTTTGACACTATTGTGGTTATTGTGGGCTCGGGATATTCAGTTAACGTAAGCGTCAACCTAACAAGCGCTAGGTTCAAGCTAGCGAGTCGAGGGCCGCAGGGCAAGCTCGGGAAGCCCCCTGGCGACTAGACCATGGTCGAGCGAGCCGATGGAGCCGGCCTGGGGGGTAGCAGCGAGGACGCAGGGCGAGGGGCAACCCGGCGGGCAGCGCCCGCGGGAAGCGGCAAGGTCGGGGGAAATGCCAGGTGCGGAGGCGCAGGCCTCAGGCGGGGTGCCGGGTGATCATGGCGACCAGTTCGTCGGCCAGGTCGTCCGGCGTTCGCGGCCCCCTGGGGTCGTACCAGCGCACGGTCCAGTTGAGCGCCCCCATCACGAAGCGCGAGACCAGGAAGCGGTCGCCGTGGATCAGCCCCTGGGCCAGGGCAGCGTCGATCACCTCCTCCCAGAGCGCCTCGTAGGCATCGCGCAGGTGGCTCAGATGGGCACGGGCCTCGGGGTCGAGGCGCCGCCACTCATAGAGGGCCACCACGTGGGCGTTGCGGTCCGTGAGCAGGGTCTCCAGATGGGCCCTGGCCATGGCGCGCAGCCGCGACTCCGCATCCGGGCCGCACTCCACCAGCGCCTGGCGCGCCATGGCCAGGGCGTTGTGGGTCCCCTCCTCGATCACCGCCGCGAGGATCTCCTGCTTGTCGCGGAAGTGGTGGAAGAGGCTGCCCGACTTGATGCCCATCTCCTGGGCCAGCATGCGCACCGTGGTGCGGTCGAAGCCCTCCTGGACGAACAGCTGGGCGGCCAGTCGGGTAAGCTCCTTGCGACGCGGGGACTCATTGATTACATTCATCGACGTTTACACTAGCGCTTGCTTGGTTGACCCTGAGAAAAGCACAGCCCCGCCGGCGGGTCAACGCGGCGCGGGCCAACCTACAATCATAATCACAGGGCGGCGCACGCCGCACGACGCCACACCGGGAGAATTACCATGAGCCACGCCAACGATATCGTCTTCCTCTCCGCCACTCGCACCCCCATGGGCGGCATGCTCGGCAGCCTCTCGAGCATGACCGCGCCGGAGCTGGCCGCCGTCGCCATCCGCGCCGCCATCGAGCGTGCCGGCATCGAGGCATCAAGCATCGACGAGGGCATCCTGGGCTGCGTGCTGCCCGGCGGCGTCAAGCAGGGCCCGGCCCGCCAGGCCATGCGCCAGGCCGGCATCCCCGATGCCATCGGCGCCACCACCATCAACAAGCTGTGCGGTTCGGGCATGAAGGCCACCATGCTGGCCCACGACCTGATCCGCGCCGGCAGCGCCGAGGTGATGCTGGCCGGCGGCATGGAGTCCATGTCCAACGCCCCCCACGTGCTCACCAAGGCGCGCACCGGCTATCGCCTGGGCCACGGCGAGCTCAAGGACCACATGTTCCTGGACGGCCTGGAAGATGCCGAGACCGGCAAGCTGATGGGGGTGTTCGCCCAGGACGTCGCCACCGCCCGCGACTACAGCCGCGAGCGCCTGGACGACTTCGCCATCGCCTCGCTGGAGCGTGCCATGGCGGCCACCAACGCCGGCCACCTGGACGCCGAGATGGCCCCGGTCACCGTCACCACCCGCCAGGGCGAGAACGTGGTGAGCCACGACGAGCAGCCCTTCCAGGCCAAGCTGGACAAGATTCGCGCGCTGCGCCCCGCCTTCGCCAAGGAGGGCACCATCACCGCGGCGAACTCAAGCTCCATCTCCGACGGCGCCTCGTCGCTGATCCTGGCCAGTGCCGCCGCCGCCGAACGCCTCGGCGCCAAGCCCCTGGCGCGCATGCTGGGCCACAGCACCCACTCCCAGCACCCCAGCGAGTTCACCATCGCCCCGGTGGGCGCCATCGACAAGCTGATGAAGACGCTCGGCTGGGGCGTGGCTGACGTCGATCTGTTCGAGATCAACGAGGCCTTCGCGGTGGTCACCCTGCTGGCCATGGACGGGCTCGACATCCCCCACGACAAGGTCAATGTCTACGGCGGCGCCTGCGCCCAGGGCCACCCCATCGGGTCCACCGGCTCGCGCATCATCGCCACCCTGATCCACGCCCTGCGCACCCGCGGCGGCAAGCGCGGCATCGCGAGCCTGTGCATCGGCGGCGGCGAGGCCACCGCGGTGGCGGTCGAGCTCATCGACTGATGCAGGCTGTGACCCTCGAGACCCCGGCGGGCGGCATCCACGCCGTCCGCTGGCGGCCAGAGACGACGTCGGCGGCGCAGAGCCCCATCGTGCTGCTGCACGACTCCCTGGGCTGCGTGGGGCTGTGGCGGGACTTTCCTGCCCTGCTCGCCCGCACTACCGACCGCGAGGTGATCGCCTACGACCGCCAAGGCTACGGGCGCTCGTCGCCGTACCCGGGGCCCCAGCCGGCCAGCTTCATCGCCGACGAGCCCCGCGGCGCCTTCGCCCGGGTGCGCGAGCACTTCGCCCTGGAGCGCTTCGTGGCCCTAGGCCACAGCGTGGGCGGCGGAATGGCGGTGGAAGTGGCCGGCCAGCACGCCGACGGCTGCCAGGCGCTGATCACCGTGGCGGCTCAGGCCTTCATCGAGCCGCGCACCCTGGCCGGCATCCGCGAGGCCGAGGCCGCCTTCGCCGAGCCCGGTGCCCTGGGGCGGCTTGAGCGCCATCACGGCGACAAGGCCGAGTGGGTGCTGCGAAGCTGGGTGGAGAACTGGCACTCAGAGGCCTTCGAAGGCTGGCAGCTGGACGCCGCCCTGGCGCGGGTCTCCTGCCCTGCCCTGGCCATCCACGGCGAGCACGACGAGTACGGTTCCCTGGCCCAGCCCCGGCGCATTGCGGCGCTCACCCCGGGCCCCGCCGACCCCGTCATCCTGCCCTGCAGTCACGTGCCCCACCGGGAGTGCCCGGAGCGGCTCGCCGCCATCGTGGCGGCGTTCCTCGCCGGCCGGCCCTGATCTTCGGGGCCGCCTCAGCCCCCCATCAAGCCCCCATCAGGCGCTCCAGCGCGAAGGCCAGCAGAAGGCTCAGCGCCAGCATCGGCAGCGACCAGCGGTGAAACTCCCCCCATAGCCCCGGTCGCTTGCCCAGGCGCAGGGCGATCAGGTTGGCCAGCGACCCGATGGCCAGGCCAAAGCCCCCCACGCTCACCCCCCAGGCGAGCGGGCGCCACTCGCCGGCCACCTCGGCCAGCAGCAGGGTGGCCGGCACGTTGGAGACCAGCTGGGATATCGCGGCACCGCCGGTCAGCAGGCCGCCCGGCCACGCCGGCACCGTGGCGAGCAGCCGCTGCATCCACGCCCACTCGCCCAGCAGGCCCAGGTCGATGAACATCAGCACGAAGACCAGCAGCAGCGGCCAGTCCACCCCGAGCAGCACGCGCCGCGCCAGCAGCAGGCAGAGCCCGCCCACCGCCAGCGCCGCCGGCAGCGCCTGGCCGCCATCGGCCAGCCACAGGAACAGCGGATAGCCGGCCAGCGCCAGCCACATCAGCCGCGGCCGCGCCGGCGGCATGGCGATCGCCTCGTGCACCTCGATGCGCCGCGCCGGAAAGGCCAGCGGCACCAGCGCCAGCAGCAGCAGGGTCAGCCCGGCCCCCAGCGGCAGCATGGCGAGCAGGAACTCCCCGAAGCCCACCTCATAGGCCTGCCAGAGATAGAGGTTCTGGGGATTGCCCACCGGGCTCAGGGTCGAGCCGGCGTTTACCGCCAGGGCCTGGAAGGCGATCAGCCGGCCGATGGGCAGGCGCGCCACCGCATCGAGCCCCAGGATCAGCGGCACCACGACGAAGAGGGCCACGTCGTTGGTGACCACCGCCGAGAGCAGCGCCGAGAAGAGGATCAGGGCCGCCGCCAGGCGCCGCTCGCCGTGCACTCGCTCCAGCAGCGCCCGGCCCCAGCGGGCCAGGTAGCCGCTCTCCTCCAGCAGCCGGCTGAGCAGCATCAGCCCAGCGAGGGCGGCGATGGTCGGCCAATGCACCCGGGCTACCAGCGCCGATGGCCCCTCGGGGTTCGCCAGCCACAGCAGCGGAAAGGCCACCAGCAGCACCAGCAGCAGGCGGTCGGCGGCCAGGCGCCGCAGGAGCGACAGGACGGGACTCATCGCCGCGGTGCCACCAGGCGGTCGAGGCGCAGCCGCTCTCGGCCGTCGAAGAGCCGCCGGCTGCCCGCGGCCACCGCCGCCAGGGTGCCGAAGCCGGTGCCCAAGGTGATCGCGAACATGATCAGGATCTGATATTTCACCGCCAGCCCCGGGGCGGTGCCGGCCAGGATCTGGCCGGTCATCATCCCCGGCAGGCTGACCACCCCGGCGGCGGCCATGGCGTTGATCATCGGCATCAGGCCGCTGCGCATCGCCTCGCGGCGAATGTCCCCGATCGCCACCTGCCAGGGCTGGCCGAGCATCAGACGGTTCTCGATCACCGCCCGCTGGCGCCAGGCGCTGTCGGTGAGGCGATCCATCGCCAGGGCCACGCCGGTCATGGTGTTGCCGAGCAACATCCCCAGCAGCGGGATGGCGTACTGGGGCCGGTACCAGGGGTCGGGGCCGAGGATCACGGTCAGGACCAGCACGGTCACCGTGAACGAGGAGAGGAACATCGCCAGGGTGCCGATACCGAAGGCCCAGCCGCCGCCCAGGCGCCGCTTCTGCCGCGCCATCACCTCCCGGCCGGCGATCAGCAGCATGGCCAGCGCCATCAGTACCACCCACAGCAGCCGTTCGGCGGCGAACAGCGCCTCCAGCACCAGGCCGATCAGCCCCAGCTGGATCACCGTGCGCAGCGCGGCAATCAGCAGGCTGCGGCTCATCCCCAGGCGCAGGGCCGCGGTGCAGCCGGCCAGCCCCACCACCATCAGCGCGGCCAGCGCCAGCTGCCACCAGGCCAGCGGGATCACCTCCATGGCGCCACCTCCTCGGCCCGAAGCTCGCTGCCGTCGATCCGCCAGTGGCGGTTCGCCACCCGGGCGATCTGGTCACGGTCGTGGGCCACCCAGATCACCGGCCAGCCGCACCGGCGAATACGCTCGACCAGCCACGCCTCGACGCGGCGGGTAGTGGCCTCGTCGAGGTTGGCCGTGGGTTCATCGAGCAGCAGCGCCGAGGGCGCCTGGCCGAGGGCCCGCAGGAGCGCCAGGCGCTGCTTCTCGCCCGAGGAGAGACGGGACACCTGCCAGTCCAGCACGGCGGCCTCGAAGCCGAGCGCTGCCAGGTCCTCGGCGGCAGGAGGCGCCGAGAGATGCTCGCCGACGCTGTCCGCCCACCACTGGCTCTCCGCCGGCACCAGCATCACCCGGGCACGCCAGGCATGGGCGGGCAGCGACGACTGGGCGAGCTCTCCCAGCCACACCTGGCCGGCATGGGGCTCGAGGTCGGCCACGGCACGCAGCAGCCGGCTCTTGCCGGAGCCGCTGGGGCCGGAGAGGCAGTGGATATCACCGGGCGGGACGGCCAGCGACACGTCCGCTAGCGTGCCGATACCGACGCCGTCGAGTCGCAGGATCGAGCTGGTGGTCACGGGGCATCCTCAACGTCTGGAGGCCGCATCATAGCAGCCCGTGATGGTTATCGGTGGGCAGGGCAAAGCCTGCTAGGGTGGGAGACACCATGTGTCATGAGGAGCCTCCGCCATGCCTTACTACCTGGTCTTCCTGGGCTCGGCCCGCGACAGCACCCCGCCCGCCCCTGCCCGCCTGGGCCTGCGGGTGGCCCGCGCCTGCGTAGCGCTGCTCGAGAACTACGGGGCCAGGGTGGAGCTGATCGACCCGCTGGACGTGGAGATCGGCGCCATCTTCAAGCCGCACTTCGCCTATGCGAAATCGAAGGTGCCCGAAACGCTGGAGACCCTGGCCGGCAAGATCGCGGCCGCGGACGGCTACGTCATGGTCAGCCCCGAGTACAACCACTCCATGAGCCCGGCGCTCACGCACCTGCTCAACCACTTCGGCAGCTCGCTGTTCGCCTTCAAGCCCAGCGCCATCGTCACCTACTCCGCCGGCCAGTGGGGCGGCGCCCGGGCCGCAGTGGCAATGCGCACCTTCCTCGCCGAGCTCGGCTGCCTGCCGGTCTCGGCGATGATCCACGTGCCGAAGGCCCAGGAGGCACTCGACGAGGACGGCCGCTTCCGCGAGGACCCGGACCGCTGGACCGGCTACTTCGGGCGCACCCTGGGGCAGCTCATCTGGTGGGCCGAGGCCGCCGCCGAGCAGCGTGGGAAGCAGGACCCGACCGAGGCCTCGCCGGCCTTTCAGCGCGCCCCGGACCAGCGCAACGCGCCGTGAACGCGGCGAGAGGCGTGCTTCGATTGGCCAAGTACCGTCGCGGGCCGTAGAATATATGGAAAACCATATATCTTACGACCAAAGGATTTGTCCATGAGCACTCCCCAGCAATCCCAGGCACCCAGCGTCGCCGAGGGCATGGGGCGCTTCGAGCGCTATCTCTCGGTATGGGTCGCCCTGGCCATCGTCGCCGGGGTAATGCTCGGCCAGTTCGCCCCGGCGGTGCCCGAGACGCTCTCGCGCTTCGAGGTGGCCCAGGTGTCGATCCCGGTGGCAATCCTGATCTGGGCGATGATCTTTCCGATGATGGCGCAGATCGACTTCTCCGCGGTGCTCGGCGTGCGTCGCCAGCCGAAGGGACTGGTCATCACCACCACGGTGAACTGGCTGATCAAGCCCTTCACCATGTTCGCCATCGCCTGGTTCTTCCTGATGGTGGTGTTTCGGCCGTTCATTCCAGAGGAGCTCGCCAGCCAGTACCTGGCCGGGGCCATCCTGCTGGGGGCGGCGCCCTGCACCGCCATGGTCTTCGTGTGGAGCTACCTGACCCGGGGCGACGCCGCCTATACCCTGGTGCAGGTGTCGCTCAACGACCTGATCATGCTCTTCGCCTTCGCGCCCATCGTGGTCCTCCTGCTCGGCATCTCCAATATCCAGGTGCCCTGGGACACGGTGGCGCTGTCGGTCTTCCTCTATATCGTGATTCCGCTCGCCGCCGGCGTCCTGACCCGGCGCCCCCTGATCGCCCGCCGCGGCGCCGAATGGTACGACAACGTCTTCATGAAGCGTATCGGCCCGGTGACGCCCATCGGGCTGATCGTGACCCTGGTGCTGCTGTTCGCCTTCCAGGGCGACGTGATACTGGCCAACCCGTTGCATATCCTGCTGATCGCCATCCCCCTGATCATCCAGACGGTGCTGATCTTCTTCATCGCCTACGGCTGGGCCAAGGCCTGGAAGGTGCCCCACAACGTGGCCGCCCCCGGCGCGATGATCGGCGCCAGCAACTTCTTCGAGCTGGCCGTCGCCGCCGCCATCGCCCTGTTCGGCCTGCAGTCCGGCGCAGCGCTGGCCACAGTGGTGGGGGTACTCGTCGAGGTGCCGCTGATGCTGGCGCTGGTGCGCATCGCCAACAAGACCCGGCACCAGTTCCCGGCCGCCGCCTCGCCTGCCGTCGAGTCGGCGCGCTGAACACCGGCAAGGAGGAGACCATGGCCATCGCCATCAGCCGCAGGGCAAGGGAATTCATCCAGCGCAAGGGGGGCGTGGTGACGGTGCGCCTCGCCCCCCGCCACGGCTGCTGCGGCGGCATGGCGAGCCTCGCCGTGGCGGATGCCGTCGCGCCCGACGATGCGAGCCGCTACCGGCGCGTCGAGCAGGACGGCATGAGGCTCCATATCGCCCCGGAGCTGGTCGACGAGGGGCTGATCATCGACCTGGAGGGCTGGGGGATCTTCCGCCATCTCTACGTGGACGGCGCGCCGTTGAAGGGTTGAACTGATCGGCGCTTGCCCCGCCGGGGGCCGCCGGCGACTATCACGACATGACCTCCTCCTTATGGCAGCGCCATCCCCTGGCGCTGATCGTGCTGGCTCAGCTCTGCGGCACCTCGCTGTGGTTCTCGGTCAACGGCGTGGGCCTCTCGCTCTCCCGGGACCTGGGCCTCTCCGAGGCGGACCTGGGCCGCCTGACCCTGACCGTCCAGGCGGGCTTTATCGTCGGCACCCTGACCCTGGCCGCCACCGGCCTGGCCGATCGCTTCCGGGCCAGCCGGATCTTCGCCATCTCCTGCCTGCTCGGCGCGCTGACCAATGCGGGCTTCGTGATCGCCGCCCCCCATCCGCCCCTGGACCTGCTGCTGCGCTTCGCCACCGGGCTCTGCCTGGCCGGCATCTATCCGCTGGGCATGAAGCTGGTGATCGGCTGGACGCCCAGGCACACCGGGGCGGCGCTGGCGTGGCTCGTCGGGATGCTGACCCTGGGCACCGCCCTGCCCCACCTGCTGCGTGGCTCCACCCTGGGCCTGCCCTGGGAGTGGCCGCTGCTGGGCGCCTCGGCCCTGGCGCTGGCGGGCGGCGCCCTGATCCTCGCCCTGGGGGACGGACCCCATCTGCCTCCATCCAGTGGCAAGGCGCGCCTGCTGGACGGTCTGGCGGCCCTGCGAGAGCGTCGCTTCCGTGCCGTGGCGGGTGGCTACTTCGGCCACTGCTGGGAACTCTATGCGCTCTGGACGCTGACGCCCTTCCTGGTGGCGCGGGAGGTGGCGAGGCTCGGCGCCCCGGAGGCCTGGATTCCCTGGCTCTCGTTCTCGGTGATCGCCCTGGGATTCCTGGGCTGTGTGGGCGGCGGCGCGCTGAGCCGCCGGCTCGGCAGCCTGTGGGTGGCACGCCGGGCCCTGGCGGCCTCCGGGCTGGTCTGCCTGGCTTACCCGCTGCTGCCCTGGGCGCCGCCCGGGCTGCTGCTGGGGCTGCTGGCCCTGTGGGGGCTTGCGGTGATCGCCGACTCGCCGCAGTTCTCGGCCCTGGCGGCGGCCAGCGCCCCACGCGAGCGGGTGGGTTCCACCCTGGCCGTCATGAACACCGTGGGCTTCGCCCTGACCATCCCTGCCATCTCCCTCACCACTGCGCTGTGGGGGCTGCAGGGGAGCTGGGTGCTGTGGTGGCTGCTGCCGGGTCCGCTGCTCGGCCTGTGGGCCATGCGCGGCCTACGCGAGCTTCCGGGCCAGCCGACAGGCGATCAGGAAACGGCGTCGCGGCGGACTTGACCGGTGTCAGCCCGGGAGCAAAAGGCCCCTGCAGGACATATGGTTTTCCGCATACACTGGGCGTGACGCTTCCCCTCCTGGCAAGGACACCGCCATGTCAGAGCCCAGCTCACCCTCCGCGCCCCGCCGCCTGCTGGCCATGGCCAGGGAGAATCCCGAGCAACTGCGGTGGCTCGCCGCCGTGGTGGGAATCTTCCTGCTGATCTACTTCCTGCCCGCCGGCAGCGAGCGCTTCGACAACGCCGTGCTGGAAGGCATCCGCCTGACCCACTGGTACGCCCAGGAGCACGTGATCCTCTGCCTGCTACCTGCCTTCGTGATCGCCGGCGCCATGGCCACCTACCTGAGCCAGGGCGCGGTGATGCGCTACCTGGGGCCCACGGCCCCCAAGCCGGTGGCCTTCGGCGTGGCGTCGGTCTCGGGCACCCTGCTGGCGGTCTGCTCCTGCACCGTGCTGCCGCTGTTCGGCGGCATCTACCGGCGCGGCGCGGGACTGGGGCCGGCGGTGGCCTTCCTCTACTCGGGGCCGGCCATCAACATCATGGCCATCGTGGTCACCGCCAAGGTGCTGGGGTTCGAGCTGGGGCTGGCGCGGGCCGTCGGCGCCATCATCTTCGCCGTGGTGATCGGTGTGATCATGCACCTGATCTATCGCCGGGAGGAGCAGGCCCGGGCGGCGGCCAACGGCCGGGGCTTCGAGGGCGAGCTCTCCCGCCCCCTGGGCCAGGTGGCCGCCTTCTTCGGGCTGATGGTGGGCATCCTAGTGTTCGCCAACTGGGCCGTCGCCGACAGCCCCACCTGGATGGCCATCCACGGCTGGAAGTGGCAGATCACCGCCGTGCTCGCCGGCCTCTTCGCCCTGCTGCTGATGCGCCGCTGGGGCTGGCCCCTGCGTCAGGTCGCGATCCTCACCGGCGCCGTGGCGCTGGCCGCCCTGCTGGTGCCCGGCGTGCCGGAGCTGGCCTTCGCGGTGGGCATCATCGGCCTGATGCTGATCGCCACCCTGCGCGACGAGGACCGCGAGTGGGCCGAGCAGAGCTGGGACTTCACCAAGCAGATCATGCCGCTGCTGCTGGTCGGGGTCTTCGTGGCCGGGCTGCTGCTGGGCCGACCCGGGGAGGAGGGGCTGATCCCCTCCGAGTGGGTGGTGCTGGCGGTGGGCGACAACAGCTTTCGCTCCACCTTCCTCGCCTCGCTGCTGGGCGGCTTCATGTACTTCTCGACGCTGACCGAGGTGCCCATCGTCCAGGGCCTGATCGGCAACGGCATGGGCAAGGGCCCGGCGCTGGCGCTGCTGCTGGCGGGCCCCGCCCTGTCGCTGCCCAACATGCTGGTGATCCGCACCATCATGGGCACACAGAAGACCCTGGTCTACTGTGCCCTGGTGGTGGTCATGGCGACCTTCACCGGCTATCTCTACGGCCAGCTGTGGCCGTGATACCGACACACTTCACAAGGAGACTCCCATGAAACTGAGCATCTACGGCAAGGGCTGCAAGAAGTGCGACCAGCTCACCGCCAACGCCCGGGAAGCCGCCGAGGCCCTGGGCATGACGGTGGAGATCGAGAAGGTCACCGACATGAACGCCATCATCGATGCCGGCGTGATGAATACGCCGGCCCTCGCCATCGACGGCGAGCTGGTCACCGAGGGCAAGGTGGCCAGCGCCGAGGAGCTGGAGACGCTCCTCAAGGGGTGATCAGCAGAGCGCGGCACACCGCTCCGGACGGTTGCCCATGCCCGCCAGGCGCTGCTGCAGCAGGGCGAGCCGCCCGGCCTCGCCCTGCTCCGCGGCGGCGAGCACCGCCTCGACCCAGGCCGGCAGCCCCTCGCCCAGGCGATAGTAGACCCACTGCCCCTCGCGGCGATCGTTGAGCAGGCCGCAGGCGCGCAGCTGGGCCAGGTGGCGCGATACCTTGGGCTGCGACTCCTCCAGGGCGTGGGTCATCTCGCAGACGCAGAGCTCACCCTCCCGGCGGATCAGCAGGGTCACCAGCAGGCGGGTGTCGTCACCGAGGCACTTGAACAGGCGAGAAGGTGCAATCATCGAGGGCTCACCATATCGGGCAGGGGATGCCCGCTATGGTACCCCAGGCATTCAGCCGTCGCTCACCCCGCTGCCCTCGGCGCGCCGCTGCTGGCGGCGCTTGACCGCCACCCAGAGCTCCAGGCGGCCGCGAATGTCGCGCAGCGCCCGGGTATAGGCCGTTGGTCCCTCGTGCAGGCGCGGATCGGGGATATCCCAGTAGATCAGCTCGTCCGTCCTGCCCTGCCAGTCGCGACAGCGCTGCTGAGCCTTTTCGCAGAGGATCATCACGGCATCGAAGTGGCGGTCGGCATAGCGCTCGATGGGCTCGCTGGCCAGGCCCTCCGTCGGGATACCGAACTCACGCAGCGCCGCCAGGGTGTGCTCGTGGGGCGTATCGGGCTCCACCCCGGCGCTGAAGGCCTCGCAGAGATCCCCGGCCATGTGGTTGAGCAGCGCCTCCCCCATCAGCGAGCGCGCCGAGTTGGCGTTGCACAGAAACAGCACCTGAAGCTTCCTGCCCATCACGTTCTCCTCAACCGAAGCGTCCGGTGATGTAGTCATGGGTACGCTGGTCGCCGGGGTTGGTAAAGATCTTGTCGGTGCTGTCCACCTCCACCAGGTCGCCCATGTGGAAGAAGGCGGTACGATCTGCCACGCGGGCGGCCTGCTGCATGTTGTGGGTCACCATGATGATGGTATAGCTCTCGGAGAGCTCGTCGATCAGCTGCTCGATCTTCGCCGTGGCGATGGGGTCGAGGGCCGAACAGGGCTCATCCATCAGGATCACCTCTGGCTGGACGGCGATGGTCCGGGCAATGCAGAGGCGCTGCTGCTGACCGCCGGAGAGACCGGTGCCCGGCTGGTCGAGGCGATCCTTGACCTCGTCCCAGAGGCCCGCCTTGCGCAGGCTGCCTTCGACGATATCGTCCAGTTCGGCGCGGCGCCTCGCGAGGCCGTGGAGCCGCGGCCCGTAGGCGATGTTCTCGTAGATGGTCTTGGGGAAGGGGTTGGGCTTCTGGAAGACGATGCCCACCTGGGCCCGCAGCAGCACCACGTCCAGGCTGGGCGCATAGATGTCCTGCCCCTCCAGGGTCACGTCCCCCTCCACCCGGCAGCCGGGAATGGTGTCGTTCATGCGGTTGAGGCAGCGCAGGAAGGTGGACTTGCCGCAGCCCGAGGGGCCGATGAAGGCCACCACCTCGTTCTCGAAGATATCCACGTCGACGCCGTGGAGGGCCTCGTTATCGCCGTAGTAGACCTTGACGTCACGCGCCTGCATCTTGATGCGGTCGCTTGCCTTGCTGGTGCGGCTCTCGCCGAGGCCGGTGGGCACCGGCGTGCTGGTTGCCATGTTCATTTACCACCTCGTCTCGAATCGTTTGCGCAGCCAGATGGCCAGCGCGTTGAGGCTCAGCATCAGGCCCAGCAGCACGATGATGGCTGCCGAGGTACGCGCCTCGAAGAAGTTGCGCAGTTCGTTGCCCTGCCAGAGATAGATCTGCACCGGCAGCGCCGTGGACTGCTCCAGGGGGGTACCCGGCACGTTGGCGACGAAGGCATTCATGCCAATCAGCAGCAGCGGCGCGGTCTCCCCCAGGGCCTGGGCGACCCCCAGGATGGAGCCGGTCAGGATCCCCGGTAGGGCCAGCGGCAGCACGTGATGGAAGACCGTCTGCACCCGTGACGCGCCGATACCCAGCGCCGCCTGGCGAATGGAGCCGGGAATGGAGCGCAGCGAGGCCCGGGTGGCGATGATGATGGTCGGCAGCGTCATCAGGGTCAGCACCAGACCGCCCACCAGCGGGGCCGACAGCGGCAGCCCCAGATAGCCGATAAAGATCGCCGCCCCCAGCAGGCCGAAGACGATGGAGGGTACCGCCGCCAGGTTGTTGATATTGATCTCGATCAGATCGGTGATGCGATTCTTGGGCGCGAACTCCTCCAGGTAGATGGCGCTGGCCACCCCGATCGGCACCGAGAGCACGATCACCACCAGCATCATGAACAGCGAGCCCATGAAGGCGCCGGCCAGGCCCGCCGAGGCGAGCGAGCTGCGCGAGTCGGTGTTGAGGAAGAGCGCCGTGCTGAAGGCGTTGGTGATCACGCCGCGAGCATAGAGCTCATCGGCCCACTCACGGGTCTGGGCGCTGAGCTGCTGCTGGTGGTCCGGCAGGCTGCGGTCGATATTGCCCTTGAGCCAGACGTCGACGTTGGCCGAGGCGAGCATCTTGAGCCGCACCGTCTCGCCGAGCAGCGAGGGGTCCTCGATGAAGCGGTCGCGCAGGGCGTGACGCTCGCCGGAGGTGATCAGGGCCCGCAGGTCACGGGTCTGGCGCGCCTCGATCTCGCCGAGTTCGGCCTTGAGCGCCTCGTCGATGATCTGCTGCCAGTTGACCAGGCCGACCCGGCTCATCCAGGCCAGCTCGCGCTCGCGGAAGGCGCTGGCGCTCTCGCCGGACTCGCGCACCGGCTTTTCATCCACCTGGATCACCTCGGGGTCGAAGTGAACGTCCAAATAGAAGGTAGCCTGCCAGAAGGCGGGCACCCCACGCATCAGGATGCTGATAAACAGAATCAGCACCAGGCCCATGCCGGTGACCACGGCCCCCAGGCCCATGCGACGGAAACGCCGCTCCCGGGCGTGGCGCCCCGCCAGGGAGGCCTCGATGGTCGCCAGCCGCTGGCGGCTGCGTTCTTCGATGGTAAGCGTGTCAGTGGTCACAGGCGATTACTCATATTGCTGGCGATAGCGGCGCACCACCACCAGGGCGATGACGTTGAGCCCCAGGGTGATGACGAACAGCGTCAGGCCCAGGGCGAAGGCCACCAGCGACTGGGGGCTGGCGAAGTCCATATCACCGGTCAGCTGGTTGACGATGGTCACCGTGATGGTGGAGACCGCCTCGAAGGGGTTGGCGTGCAGTACCGGATTGTTGCCGGCTGCCAGTACCACGATCATGGTCTCGCCGATGGCCCGGCTGGCGGCCAGCAGGAAGGCCCCGACGATCCCCGGCAGGGCCGCCGGCAGCACCACCTGACGAATGGTCTCCGACTTGGTGGCACCCAGGCCAAGGGCCCCGTCGCGCAGGGCCTTGGGCACCTGGGTGATGATGTCGTCGGAGAGCGAGGAGACGAAGGGAATGATCATGATCCCCATGACCAGGCCCGCGGTGAGCGCGCTGGTGGTGCGAATGCTGATGCCCACCAGGTCGCCCAGGTCGGACAGGAAGGGACCGATCACGATCAGGGCGAAGAAGCCGTAGACGATGGTCGGGATACCGGCCAGTACCTCGATCACCGGCTTGGCGACGTTGCGCAGCCAGGCCGGGGCGTACTCGGCCATGTAGATGGCGGTCATCAGCCCCAGCGGCACCGCCACCAGCAGGGCGATGGCACTGACCATCAGGGTACCCCACAGCAGCGGCAGCAGGCCGAACTCCCCCTGGCCCGTATCTCCGGAGGTGCTGAAGCGCGGATTCCAGGTGGTGCCGAAGAAGAACTCCGCCGGGCTGATAAAGCGAAAGAAGTTCATCGCCTCGCCCACCATGGAGAGCACGATGCCCACCGTGGTGAGGATGGCCACCCCGGAACAGAGCGCCAGTGCGATGGTGATCACCCGCTCCACCTGGTTGCGGGCGCGCAGCTGTGGCGAGATGCGGCCCCGGGCCAGCACCAGGCCGGCAACGGCGGCCACGGCCATGGCGGCGATGGTGATCATGCGCCCCAGCGTCTGCAGACTCGCCATATGGGCGGCAGCGGCCAGTTCCGTCTCGCTGGGCGTGCCGGAGACGGCGCGGTCGGCGGCCAGCGCCGAGACGCGGCGCAGAAAGGTGGAGAGCTCCCGCTCGCCTAGCGTGGCGATCTCGGGGGGCAGCTGGCGCACCACCAGCAGCTCCACCAGCGAGGTGCCCGCCAGACTCCAGAGCAGGAAGAGGGCAAAGGCCGGCAGGCCGCACCAGAGGGCCACCAGCATGCCGTAGTATCCGGGACGCGAGTGCAGCCGCACTCCGTCGGTTGCCACCGTGCGACTGCGCGTCAGGCCGACCTGATAGGCCAGGGCCATGACGATCAGCAGGATGGCGATCAAGGCAAGGTTATTCATGGATTCCCCGCATGGACAAACCGGGGCAGGTGATCCCTGCCCCGGCGATCACGACCCTTATTCGGCGCTGACCAGGGTGCGGGCCTGGAACTGCTCCAGGGCCTCGGCACGCTCTTCGTCGTCCAGCGGGATCAGGCCGGCGTCCTCCAGGGGGCTACCGAAGCCGGAGACCATCTCGTTGAGGAAGAACTCGGTGTATTCGGCAAGGCCGGGAATCACGTCCAGGTGCTCGCCCTTGACGTAGAAGAACAGCGGACGGGAGACCGGGTACTCGCCGGAGCCGATGGTCTCGAGGGAGGGAGTCACGCCATCCACGGTGGCCACCTGGAGCCGGTCGCGGTTCTGGTCGTAGAAGCTCAGACCGAAGACACCCACGGCGTCGGCCTGGGCATCCAGGCGGGCCAGGGTCTCGGTGTAGTCGCCGGCGATCTCGATGATCCGGCCATCGCCGCGCAGGGCGTCACAGGCGTCGCCTTCCATCTCGTAGCTGTCGCAGCCGATGTGCAGCACCTTCTCCTCGAACACTTCGCGTGTACCGTGGTTGGAGGCCGGGATCACCAGCACGATCTCCTGATCCGGCAGGTCGCCATCGATCTCGGACCAGCGGGTGTAGGGGTTGTCGACCAGCTCGCCGTCGACGCGCACCTGCTGGGCCGCGGCGGCAAAGACATGGGCCGGGGTCAGGGCGAAGGCGCCCCGATCGGCGCGAGAGGCGAAGACGATGCCGTCGTAGCCGAACATCACCTCGAGCACCTCGTTGACGCCGTTGGACTGGCAGTTCTCGAGCTCGCCGCTGCGAATGGCCCGTGAGGAGTTGGCAATGTCGATGGTGTTCTCGCCTACGCCCTGGCAGAACTGACGCAGGCCGCCGCCGGAGCCGCCGGAACCCACCACCGGGGTATTGAACTGCGGGAAGTTGTTGCCGAACTCCTCGGCCACGATGCTGGCGAAGGGCAGGACGGTGGATGAGCCGGCGATCTGGATGGTGTCACGCGCCATGGCGGCGGTGGAGAAGCCGACGGCCAGACCGGTGGCCAGGGCGACGCCCAGGGTACGCTTGCTGACGTTCATCTTGAGGATCCTCTCTGCATGGGGCCCCGGGACGGTAGGTCCAGGGGCTCTGGTTCGGCACTAACGGCCGTTTGCAGGGAGGAGTTTGCGCGTCATGGATTGCAGTTCTGTGACGGCAAGATGTCGGTTGCGTGTCATCCGGGGCTCAGACCAGCAGCCCCAGCGCCGCCAGGGTGCAGAGGGCAAGCGACGCCCCCTGGAGCAGGCGGCGGTCGAGGCGGTGGGCGACGCGCCCGGCCAGCCAGCTGCCGGCCAGCACCCCCGGCGCGAAGGTCAGCGCCAGGCCGAAGTGCCAGGCGCGAAGCAGCCCGCCAAGGCCCAGGGTGACGAGCGTCATCAGGGCGGTGACCACGAAGAAGGCCGAGAGGGTGCCCCGCAGGCGGTCCGGGGAGAAGCCGTGGAGCAGCAGCACCAGGGGCGGGCCGCTCAGCGCGGCGATGGTGCCGAAGATGCCCGAGAAGACCCCGGCGCCGAACAGGGTGGCGCGATTGACCGGCAGCCGGAAGCGGAACAGGGTCACCGCCACCGCGAAGAGCACGCTGCCGGCGATGAGCTTTTCCAGCACCGCCATGGGCGCGGCCAGCAGCAGCCAGAGCCCCAGGGCGTTGCCGGGAATCCGCCCCACCAGGGCCGTGGCGATCTCGCCCGGCTGTACCTCGCGCCAGTAGTGGCGCAGGGTGGTAAGCGCCACGGTGAAGCCGAACAGCACCAGCACCACCGGCACCAGGCGCGGCTCCAGCATCAGCAAGAGCGGCGCTCCCACCACGGCCAGCCCGAAGCCGGTGGCCCGCTGCACAAAGGCCCCCAGGGCCAGCGTTGCCGCGCAGCCCAGCCAGACGGCAAGGCTCATGTCGAACCAGACCAGCAGCGCCTCAGGCATGGCCGGCCCGCCCCGCCAGCAGGCGCAGCCCCAGGTTGCCCAGCAGGGCCGCCCCGAGCATGGTGCCCACCATGGGCCAGGCGCTATCCACCTCGAAGGCGCCCACCAGCACGCCGGCCAGGGCGCCGCAGGAGAACTGGATGCTGCCCTGCAGGGCCGCCGCCGTGGCGCTCATATGGTGAAAGTGGTCGAGCAGTGCGGAGATGGCGTTGGGGGCCACCAGGCCGATGGTGCCGGCAAACACCATGATCAGCGGCACCATCGTCCACAGCGACTCCATGCCGCTGACCAGCACCAGTACCAGGCCAAGTGCCACCCCCAGCTGGATGGCGAGCCCCAGGCGCAGGTTCTGCTGGGGCGAGCGCCACCCCAGCAGGCGAATATTGAGCCGGTTGGAGGCCGCCATGGTGATCACGTTGAGACCGAACACCAGCGGATAGAGCTTGGGACCCAGCCCGTAGTGCTCCAGATAGAGGAAGGGCGAGGCGGTAATGAAGGCGAAGAGCCCCGCGAATGACATGGAGGCGGCGCAGATATAGCCCATCGCCTCGCGGTGGCGCAGCACGCTTGCGTAGTTGGCCAGCACCTGGCGCAGCGAGGCCGTCGGCGAGCCCGGTGCCCGGGTTTCCGGCAGCCGGGTGCCCAGCAGCCAGAGCAGGAAGGCCGCATAGCCGGCCAGAAAGACGAAGATCAGCCACCAGTCGCCCAGATAGAGCAGGCCGCTGCCCACCACGGGCGCCACCAGCGGGGCCAGCAGCATGATGATCGCCATGGTCGACATCACCTTGGCCGCCTCCCGGCCGCTGAAGCAGTCGCGCACGATGGCCGCCGAGTTGACCACCGTAGCCCCGCCGCCCAGGGCCTGGACGAAGCGCCAGGCCAGCAGCTCCGGCAGGGAGCCCACCGTGGTGATGGCAAGGCTCGCCAACAGGAAGACCACCAGGCCGCCGAGCAGCACCGGCTTGCGACCAATGCGGTCGGAGAGCGGCCCGAACAGCAGCTGGCCCAGGGCGAAGCCGGCCAGGAAGGCGGAGAGCGACAGCTCGGCATGGTGGATGCTGGCCCCCACGGCAGCGGCCAGGGCCGCCATGGCGGGGAGGTAGGCGTCGATGGCGAAGGGGGCCAGGGCGGTATTGGCGGCCACCAGCAGCGCCAGGCGTCGGGTACTCAGGGTCAAGGCGACTCCTTGCGGGGATCTTCGATAGGCGGCTAATCATAGCCGATCGTCGCGGTCCCTGCCGGCCATGATTCCCTGTCATACTGAGGGGCAACACCATCTACCACCTAGACAGGGAGCCCTCATCATGGCCAAGGACCTGCTGACGCAGCTGCGCGACATGACCACCGTCGTGGCCGACACCGGCGACCTGGAGGCGATTCGCCGCTTCCAGCCCACCGACGCCACCACCAACCCCTCGCTGATCCTGCAGGCGGCCCAGCAGCCGGCGCGCCGGGAGCGTCTGGCCGAGATCGCCCGCCGCGCCGGGGACCTGGACGACGCCCTGGACGCCGTGGCCGTGGAGATCGGCAGCGAGATCAGCGAGCTGGTGCCGGGCTACGTCTCCACCGAGGTGAGCGCCCGGCTCTCCTTCGACACCGACGCCACCCTGGCCCGGGCTCGCTCGCTGATCGAGCGCTACGGCCGCCACGGGGTGGGCCCCGAGCGCATCCTGATCAAGGTCGCCGCCACCTGGGAGGGCATTCGCGCCGCCCAGCAGCTCGAGCGCGAGGGCATCCGCACCAACCTGACCCTGCTCTTCAGCTTCGCCCAGGCCCGGGCCTGCGCCGATGCCGGCGTCACCCTGATCTCCCCCTTCGTGGGGCGGATCCTCGACTGGCACAGGGCCCAGGCGCCGGAGGCCGACTTCAGCGGCGAGCGCGACCCCGGCGTGCAGTCGGTCAGGCGCATCTACGAGCACTACAAGGGGCACGGCTATGACACCGTCGTGATGGGGGCGAGCTTCCGCAACGCCGGCGAGATCCTGGCGCTGGCCGGCTGCGACCGCCTGACCATCTCCCCTGCCCTGCTCGGCGAGCTGGCCGAGAGCCGTGGCGCCCTCGAACGCCGCCTCAGCCCCGAGGATGCGGAGACCGGCGCCCTCGAGCCCCTCGACGAGGCAGAATACCGCTGGCACATGAACGAGGACGCCATGGCCACCGAGAAGCTGGCCGAGGGCATCCGCAAGTTCATGGAGGATCAGCGCAGGCTGGAGGCGCTGCTGGGCGAGCTGCGCCAGAGGTAAGGCAAGGGGCGGGCCGGGCGCTGCCCGGCCCCCAGGGGAACTCGAATCACTGCTGGTGGGGAACGGCCTCCTGGCCCTCGAGCATCTCCACCAGGGGCTGGAACTCCTCCCGGTTGTGCTCGTTCATCCGCATCAGGATACGGTGGGCCTCGAGGATGCGCTGGCGCGTCTCCTCCACGTCACAGGGAATCTCGGGCAGGTCGCAGAGCTCGCAGACCTCGGTAATGGGCGCCTCCACCAAGGTAAAGAAGCGGGCGAATCCCATGACGTCGAGCATCTGGCGAATGTCGGGGCTGTCGGCCACGATGGTAGGACGTTCGGGCAGGCGCCCCTCTACCGCCATGGCGACCTTGGCCAGAAAGCCAAGCGCCGTGGAGTCGACGTTGGTGGCGTCGCGAAGATCGATGATCAGGCTGGCAAGCCCGGGGGTCTCGGCCAGCTGCTGGGCCTGACGATCCAGGGTCGCACAGAGGGTGAGACGCACATCGCCACAGAGCTTGAGGACGAAGACGCCCGCCTCGAATGCCGCCTTGATGCGTCCTTCATGAATCAACATTGCCAAATCCACTCAACAGCATGATGGTCAGGTCGTCGGGCAGCGCCTCGATGCCCGCGTCGGAGCCAGCCTCGTCCCCACTGGCCAGCTGGCCAAGGGCCAGGCTGGCCCGCAGGTCCTCCAGCGTCTCGCTGGCCAGGACCCGCCGCTCGAGTTCCCTGAGCCGCATGTCGAGCGTATCACCCGGCAGGCACTCCAATACTCCATCCGAACACAGCCAGAGGCGGAAGTTCTCGGGCAGGAAGCAGCCCAGGGAGGGGTACTCCGCCCCGGGAAACAGCCCCACCGGCATGCCCTGGCCGGCGAGAGGCGTGACCTCCCCGTCGGCCACCAGCAGCGGCATGGGCAGCTGTGCGCCCAGCGAATAGTGCAGATAGCGACGCTCCAGGTCAATGACCCCGACGAAGAGGGTCGCGTGCTTGCCGATCCCGGTATCGAGCAGCTCGCGGTTGAGGTCCGCCAGCCAGCGCGGCGGCAGGGCCTCCGGCGCCGTGCCATCCCACTCCGACTGCCAGCGGTTGGTGAGGTACTTGAGCAGCACGGTGACGAAGGCGGAGGAGGCGCCATGGCCGGAGACATCGGCAAAGTAGAACAGCAGGTGGCGCTCGTCCAGGCGCTGAAAGTCCAGAAAGTCGCCGGAGAGATAGAGCCAGGGGGCGAACCAGTAGTCGCAGGTGACGCCGGCCACCGTCTGCGGCTTGGCGGGCAGCAGCTTGCGCTGGATCTGCCCGCCGGCCTGCTGATCGAGGCGCAGCATGGCCAGGTGCGTCTCCAGGCTCTCGTTGAGCTCCTCCAGGCGCTCCTGATCCTGACGGCGCGCCTCCTCCAGCTGACGCAGCTTGATCACCTTGCGGATCATGCGCCGCAGCAGCTGGCCGTGGCGCAGCGGCTCGACGATGTAGTCGACCAGGCCGGCGTCCACCGCCTCCAGCAGCCCCGACTCGGCGCGGCTGTCGCTGACCACCAGGGTCGGCAGGCGCTCGCAGAGCGCCGCCCACTGCGCGCCGGGCACCGCCCGGACATGGGCCACCACCAGCGAGACCTCCGCCGGCAGGGCCTCGGGGGTGTCGACGGCGATCACCGCCAGGCCGTCCCTGGCGATGGTCTCGGCCAGGGCATTGCGGGCCGGGCCCGGCTCGTCAATCACACCGATCAGCTGCTTGGGACTGTCCATGGCACTGGCCTCAGTCAGAGAAGGCGTCGTCGAAGTCGGCATCATCGAAGTCGAAATCATCCATGGCGAAGGGGTCGTCGCCCATCTCGCCGTCGCTGATCTCGAAGCGGCGACGCTGCAGCCAGGCATCGCGGATGAAGCTGTAGCGATCGCCGGTGATCAGCGCCTCCTGATCGAGCAGGCCGGCACGCATATCCACGATCCTCAGGGCCGTCAGCGCCACCTCCAGCTCGACGTCGCCAAAGTAGTAGAGCGGGTAGGTCTCGGCATCGACCGGCAGGCCGCTGGTATCGCGCAGTGTGCTCGGTCCCAGGAAGGGCAGCACCAGGTAGCGCGACTCCTCCCAGCCCCAGACCGCCAGGGTCTGGCCGAAGTCCTCGTCCCGGCCGGTGATCTCCATATGGGTGGCGAAATCCCAGAGCCCGCCGATGCCGATGGTGGTGTTGATCGCGAAGCGTGACAGGGCGATGCCGGCATTGCCCGGCTTGCCCTGCAGCAGGCTATTGAGCGCCGTGCGCGGCTCCCCCAGGTTGGAGAAGAAGTTGCCGACCCCGGTCTGCACCGGCTGGGGCGTCACCGTCCGATAGCCCCGGGCCACCGGCTTGAGCACGGCGCGATCCACGGCGTCGTTGAAGGCGAACACCTGGCGGTTGAAGCCCTCCCAGGGGTCATCGGGGTGGCGCTCCTCGATGGCGGAGGTGCTGGCGCAGCCCGCCAGCAGCGCTGCCGCCATCAGGGCCGCGAGCCCGGCCCCCCGGACGCCGGCACGAGTTCCCTTCGCTTGCTGCATGGTCCCTTCCTCCGTGCACTCGGTGGGCTGGTGCTCAGACACGCTTCACCACCACGCTGCCGGCGCTGTAGCCCGCCCCGAAGGAGCAGATCACCCCCAGGGCCCCGACGGCCAGGTCGTCGCGGTGCAGGTGGAAGGCGATGATGGAGCCCGCCGAGCTGGTGTTGGCATAGCGGTCGAGGATGATCGGCGCCTCCTGCTCGCTGGGGTCGCGGCCCAGCACCCGCCGCGCGATCAGGTCGTTCATGTGGCGGTTGGCCTGATGCAGCCACATCCGCGCCAGGTCGTCGCCGGCGAAGCCCAGCGCCTGCAGATGCTCCCCGATCAGCGCCGCCACCAGGGGGCACACCTCCTTGAAGACCCGGCGCCCCTCCTGGACGAAGAGCTTGTCCAGGGCCTGGGGATCGGCGTCGGTGACCCGATTGAGGAAACCCGCGTTGTTGCGGATGGCATTGGAGAAGCGGGTCACCAGGCGGGTGCCGAGGATCTCGAAGCGCGCCTCGCTGGTGGCCAGGTCGTCGCGCTCCAGCACCACGGCGGTGCAGGCGTCGCCGAAGATGAAGTGGCTGTCCCGGTCGCGGAAGTTGAGGTGGGCCGAGCAGATCTCGGGGTTGACCACCAGCGCTCGCCGCGCGCTGCCGGCGCGGATGGCGTTGGCGGCGGTCTCGATGGCGAAGGTGGCCGAGCTGCAGGCCACGTTCATGTCGAAGGCGTAGCCGCCGGCGCCCAGCTCCGCCTGCAGCTCCACCGCCACCGCCGGGTAGGGGCGCTCCAGGTTGGAGCAGCCGACGATCACCAGGTCGATATCGGCGGCCGCCACCCCGGCGGCCTCCAGGGCCTGGCGGGCGGCCACGGCGCCCATCTCGCACTGGATGGAGGGCTCGTCGTTGCTCCGCTCGCGCAGCCGGGGCCGCATGCGCTCAGGGTCGAGGATGCCCTCGGCATCGAGCACGTGGCGGCTGTGGATGCCCGAGGCCTTGACGATGAACTCGCTGCTGGAGTGCGCCAGGCGCGCCTCGATGCCGGCCTCGGCGCGGCGCGCGTTCTCGGTATCCACCCAGGCATTGAACGAGGCCACCAGGGCATCGTTGTCGATGGTGTACTCCGGCGTGAAGAGTCCTGTGCCGGTAATCACGACGTTGGTCATCGGTATCTCCCTTTCGCGGCGTCCGGGCCGCCCTGGCCGCCGCGGCGACCGCTTGCTGTTCGGGGCGCTCAGGGGCGCCCGGTGATCTCCGCCCAGCGCCTCTCGAGGCGCTTGGCGGAGACCGCAAATTTGGTGCCCAGCTGCTGGGCGAAGAGCGAGACGCGCAGCTCCTCGATCCACCAGCGGAAGGCTTCCAGCGCCGGCGGGGCCATGCCGCCGCGGCGCTCGCTCTCGAGGCGGGCCGCCAGCCTGGCCTCCAGGGCCTGGACCTCCTGCATATGCATCTGGTCGCGCAGGCGCTCCCGGGGGGCCTTCTCCAGGCGGATCAGGGCCGCCTCCATGTAGCGAGGATACTCCTCCAGCCACTCCCCCGCCTCGCTGACGAAGCCGGGATGCACCAGACGTGCCATCTGGGCCTTGAGGTCACTGTATACCAGGGCCAGGGCCAGGTTCAGGTTGCCCTTCAACGCCTTGGTGATCGCCAGGTGGCCCTTGAGCGCGGCCTCCAGAGTCACGACCAGGGCTTCGGCCCGGGGCACCAGGGCGGCGCCGGTCTCTGCCAGGCGCGCCTCCAGCTCGGCGGCGGAGCGGGGCAGCGGGTCCACCGCCGCCACCTGGAGGAAGACCGCCCGCACCACGTCGTCGATCAGCTGGCGCTTGCTGCCCACCTTGGCGAAGAGCAGCGCACAGGTGTTGAGCCCCCCCAGGCGCTCGATGGCGCGCACCTGGTCCGGCAACCGGCGCATGGCCAGGCTGACCACGCCATCCCGGTGGGCCTCCCGGGCCTTGTCCGGATGGTCGAAGAGCTCCACCCGGAAGGCATCACCCTCGGGCACCAGGGCCGGGAAGGCCTCGACGCGGATGCCCGCCTGGCTGGTCACCCGGGACTCGGGCAGCCCCTCCTCGGGTAGCCCCGCCACCGGCGCCTCCAGCCGCGCCTCGGCGGCCAGGGCTCGGGCCCCCTGCCCCGCCGCCTTCTCGAAGCGCCGCTCCAGTTCGCGGACATCACGCCCCTGGCCGATCATCCTCCCCTCGTGGTCCACCACCCTGAGGTTCATCACCAGGTGGGGCTCGAGCTGGTCCCGCTGCCAGTCGTCGGGGTGCACGCGCACCCCGGTGCGGCGGCGCAGGAACTCGCCCAGGGCCTCGGTGAGGGGGATATCGTCGGGGACGATCGTCTCCAGGGCCGCACCCACCCAGTCGGGGATCGGCACGACTTGACGACGGATCGCCTTGGGCAGCGACTTCATCAGGGCGATGCACTTCTCGCGCAGGAGCCCCGGCACCAGCCACTCCAGGCGCGCCGCCGGCAGCTGGGGCAGCATGGCGGCGGGCACGGTGAGGGTGACCCCGTCATCCTCGGCGCCGGGCTCGAAGTGGTAGGCGAGCGGATAGCGCACGCCGCCGAGCACCAGCTCGTCCGGGTAGTCCGCCTCGGTGACCTCACTGGCCTCCCGGGCCAGCAGGGCGGCGCGGTCGAACTTGAGAATAGCGGGATTCTCGGCCTCGGCGCTCTTGCGCCACGCCTCGAACCCCTTGCCGTTGTGGATGCCCTCGGGGAGGCGCTCGTCGTAGAAGGCGAAGAGGGTCTCCTCGTCCACCAGGATATCCCGGCGCCGGGCGCGGTCCTCCAGGTCCTCGACCTCCTCGACCAGCGCCCGGTTATGGGCGAAGAAGTCGCCCCGGGTACGGAACTCCCCCTCCACCAGGGCGCGGCGGATAAAGAGCTCGCGGGCCTCGGCGGGCGCGATGGGGCCATAGTGCACTCGCCGCCCCGTCACGATGGGCAGGCCGAAGAGGGTCACCTGCTCCTTGGCGACCACCTGGGCGCGCTTCATCTCCCAGTGGGGCTCGGCATAGCTGCGCTTGACCAGGTGTTCCGCCATGGGCTCGATCCACTGGGGATCGATCTTCGCCACGGTGCGGGCGAAGAGCTTCGTCGTCTCCACCAGCTCGAAGGCCATCAGCCACTTGGGCGACTTCTTGGCGAGTCCCGAACCCGGGTGGATCACGAACTTGCGGTTGCGCGCCCCCAGGTACTCGCGATTCTCGGTGAGAAGCCCCAGGTGGGAGAGCAGCCCGGGCAAGAGCGCCCGGTGCAGGGTGGCCGCCTGGCGGCGACGGGCCTCCTTGCGCGCCGTCTCGGCATCGCCCTCCTCGGCGCTACCCGCCTCGGGAGACGGCCAGGGCGCCGGCGGCGGCACCTCGATCTGCATGTCGCGCAGCAGCTGGCGCAGCTGGCGGAAGGTATCGTGCCACTCCCGCATGCGCAGGTAGTTGATGTAGTGCTCCTTGCACCAGCGGCGAAGCTGGTTGCCGGAGAGCGCCTCCCGGGCCGCCTCGACACCGTCCCAGAGGTTGAGCAGCGCCAGGAAATCGGAGTCGGGGTCCTGCCAGCGGCGGTGGGCCTGGTCGGCGGCCTGGCGCTTCTCCGCCGGGCGCTCCCGGGGGTCCTGGACGGCGAGGCCCGCCACCACGATCAGCACCTCGCGAAGCCCGCCCTGCTCGGCGCCGGCCAGCACCATGCGCGCCAGGCGCGGGTCGATGGGCAGCCGGGCCAGCTTGCGTCCCACGGGAGTGAGCCGCTGGGCCTCGTCCACCGCCCCCAGCTCGAAGAGCAGCTTGAAGCCGTCGGTGATAAAGCGCGAGTCCGGCGGATCCACGAAGGGGAAGGCCTCGATGTCGCCGAGCCTGAGCGACAGCATGGAGAGGATCACCGAGGCGAGGTTGGTGCGGCGGATCTCGGGGTCGGTGAAGGCCGGCCGGGCGAGGAAGTCCTCCTCGTCGTAGAGGCGGATGCAGACCCCCTCGGCCACCCGGCCGCAGCGCCCCATGCGCTGGTTGGCGCTGGCCTGGCTCACCGCCTCCACCGGCAGACGCTGGATCTTGGTCCGATAGCTGTAGCGGCTGATGCGCACCAGGCCCGGGTCGATCACGTAGCGGATGCCGGGCACGGTGAGCGAGGTTTCGGCCACGTTAGTGGCCAGCACGATGCGCCGCCCCCGGTGGGGGGCGAAGACCCGGTTCTGCTCGGCGTTGGAGAGCCGGGCGTAGAGGGGCAGGATCTCGGTGCCGCGCAGGTCGGCCCGACGCAGGGTGTCGGCGGTCTCGCGAATCTCCCGCTCCCCGGGCAGGAAGACCAGGATATCCCGGGGGCCGTGGCGCCAGCCCTTGGCGCGCTCGATCTGCTCGATCTCCTCCACGGCGTGGAGAATCCCCTCCTGGAGGGTGCGATCCTCCTCGTCCTCGGCGTCGCGCACCAGGGGGCGGTAGTGCACCTCCACCGGATAGGTGCGCCCGGAGACCTCCACCACCGGCGCCGGGCGCTCCTCGCCGCCGGCGGCGGGCCGGGCGAAATGGGCGGCGAAGCGCTCCACATCGATGGTGGCCGAGGTGATGATCACCTTGAGGTCGGGGCGCCGCGGCAGCAGCCGCTTCAGGTAGCCGAGCAGGAAGTCGATGTTGAGGCTGCGCTCGTGGGCCTCGTCGATGATGATCGCCTCGTAGCGCCGCAGCTCGGGGTCGTGGCGGGTCTCGGCCAGCAGGATGCCGTCGGTCATCAGCTTGACCAGGGTCTCGTCGCTGCTCTGGTCGGTGAAGCGCACCTGATAGCCCACCTGCTCCCCAAGCGGCGTCTGGAGCTCCTCGGCCAGCCGCGCGGCCACGGAGCGCGCCGCCAGCCGCCGCGGCTGGGTATGGCCGATCAGCCCGCGGCGCCCCAGCCCCAGCTCCAGGCAGAGCTTGGGCAGCTGGGTAGTCTTGCCGGAGCCGGTCTCGCCGGCCACCACCACCACCTGGTGGTCGCGCAGGGCCGCGAGGATATCCTCCCGGCGCTCCACCACGGGCAGCTCGGGGGGATAGTTGAGGGTCACCGGGCGGGCCGCGCGGCGCGCCACCGCCTCCCGGGAGCGCGCGACGGCCTGCTCCACCTCACCCAGGCCGCGATCCACCGGCTTGCCCTCCTTCAGCCGCCGGGCGAGGCCCCCGAGGCGCTTCTCCAGGGCCGGCCGGTCGCGCAGCAGCACGCCGTCCAGCCCCTGGCGCAGGGCGCTCAGGCGCTGGGAGTCGGTTCGAGCATGGGCGGGGACAGCGTCGGGGATCGCGTGGGACACGGCGGCTCCGGTAGAGAGGGAAGGGGCAAGAGACGGAAAACTGCCCGCACCGGAATCGGTGCGGGCAGCTCATTGTACCGCCGCCCCGGGGGCGGCGCCTAATCCGGGCCATTGAGGCTGGCTATGACCCGAAGAGAGTGCGGCTATCGCCGGGTCAGGCGTCGGCCTTGGCCTTCTCGCGCTCCTCGTCGCGCAGCTGGCGACGCAGCACCTTGCCCACGTTGGTTTTCGGGAGCTCGTCGCGCAGCTCCACGTACTTGGGCACCTTGTAGCCGGTCAGCTCCTTCTTGCACCAGGCGCGCAGCTCCTCGGGATCCAGGTCGTCGCCACGGGGCACCACAAAGAGCTTGATCGCCTCGCCGCTGTTCTCGTCCTCCACGCCGACCGCGGCGGACTCCAGCACGCCTGGGTGGGTGGCGACGACATCCTCCACCTCATTGGGATAGACGTTGAAGCCGGAGACCAGAATCATGTCCTTCTTGCGGTCGACGATGCGGATATAGCCATCCTCCTGGAGCACGGCGATATCGCCGGTATGGAACCAGCCGTCGTCGTCGATCACCTTGATGGTCTCGTCATCGCGGTTCCAGTAGCCCTTCATCACCTGGGGGCCCTGGACGCAGAGCTCACCCGGCTCGCCGTAGGGCAGGTCGTTGCCGTCGCCGTCCACCACCTTGACCCGGGTGCCGGCCACGGGCATGCCGATGGTGCCGAGCTGGATGGCGTCCACCGGGTTGAAGCTGACCACCGGCGAGGTCTCGGTAAGACCGTAGCCCTCGGCGATGTCGCAGCCGGTGACCTCCTTCCAGCGCTCTGCCGCCGCCTTGGTGAGCGCCATGCCCCCGGAGATGGTCAGGTGCAGCTTCGAGAAGTCCAGGGCGCGAAAGTCCTCGCGGTTGCAGAGGGCGTTGAACAGGGTATTGAGCCCGATAAAGGCGGTGAACTGGAGCCCCTTGAGCTCTTTGACGAAGTTGGGCAGGTCCCGGGGGTTGGTGATCAGGATGGAGTGGTTGCCGGTCTCCATCAGGAAGAGGCAGTTCACCGTGAAGGTGTAGATGTGGTAGACCGGCAGCGGCGCGATCACCACCTCCTCGCCGTTGTTGAGCCCCTTGCCGATTGCCTCACCGGCCTGGAGCATGTTGGCGACCAGGTTGCGATGGGTGAGCATGGTCCCCTTGGCCAGGCCCGTGGTGCCGCCGGTGTACTGCAGGGCGGCGATGTCGTCCAGCCCGCGCCGCACGTCGCTGTGCTGGCGGGCGGCCCCCTCCTTGAGCGCCTGGCGGAACGGCGTATGACCGGGCAGCCGGTAGGCGGGCACCATCTTCTTGACGTGCTTGACCACCAGGTTGATCAGCTGGCGCTTGGGGAAGCCGTGCAGGTCGGCAAGCTCCGTCACCACCAGGTGCTGGATATCGGTGCGATCGAGGATCTTCTCCAGCTTGTCGGCCATGTTGGCCAGGATCACGATCGCCTTGGCGCCGGAGTCCTTGAACTGGTGGGCCATCTCCCGCTCGGTGTAGAGCGGGTTGGTGTTGACCACCACCAGGCCAGCGCGCATGGCGCCAAATACCGCCACCGGAAACTGCAGCACGTTGGGCAGCTGGATGGCGATGCGGTCGCCCGGCTGCAGGGTCGTCTCGTGCTGCAGCCAGGCCGCGAAATCACCGGAGAGGCGGTCCAGGTCGGCAAAGCTCAGCGTCTGCCCCATGCAGCTGAAGGCCGGCCGGTCGGCGTAGCGCTTGACCGCCTTGTGAAAGACATCGGTAACCGACTGGTACTCGTCCAGCCCCGTGAGCTCGGGACCTGAAAGAACCGGGGCGTTGGCGTGCTCACTCATGACGTATCTCCACGACGTTGCCGATCTGCCATCGGCGCTTGTTGTTTTCCCGGGGTCCTACCTTAAACCGACCGGCCCAGGCTGTAAAACGATCGATTGAAACTATCGTTTGCGCCTGAACGCGCCCCAGCCTCTGCTCGCCAGCCTGCCCTATTCGGCCTCCCCCTGCGAGCCGGCTCCTTTCACGCAGGGCAGCGGCCGTAGCGCGCCAGGATCCTGCCGTCGCGCCACACCAGCAGCTCCCCGGGTACCATGCGCTCCCAGGCCTCGTTGTCGGTGAGGGGCTCGGTGGCGATGACCGAGACGATATCGTCGGGGGTGGTGTGCTCGGCGAAGTTCACCGTGAGCTCGGCGTCCGACAGGCTCGCCCGGCCGAAGGGGGCCCGGCGCGTGATATGGGCCAGCTTGGTGGAGCAGAAGGTGTAGAGGTAGTCGCCATCGGCCAGCAGCAGGTTGAAGACCCCGAGGCCGCGCAGCCGCTCGCAGAGCTGGTGCAGCAGCCGCCACATCCCCTGGCGCTCGGCGTCGCTGGCCGGGCGCTCGGGAAAGCGGCCGCGCAGCTCGCCAAGCAGCCAGCAGAAGGCGTGCTCGCTGTCGGTATCCCCCACCGGGCGATAGAAGCTGAGCGGCAGCGTCTGCCACCCCGCGAGCTGGCCGTTGTGGGCATAGCACCAGGGCCGCCCCCACATCTCGCGCACGAAGGGGTGGGTGTTGGCCAGGCGCACCTGGCCCACGTTGGCCTGGCGAATATGGCTGATGACGATATTCGACTTGATGGGGTAGTCGGTGATCAGCCGGGCGATGGGCGAGTGCACCGAGGGGTGGGGGTCACGGAAGTCGCGATAGCCCCCCTCCTCGTAGAAGGCGATGCCCCAGCCGTCGCGGTGGGGGCCGGTGCCACCGCCGCGGTGGAGAAAGCCGGTAAAGCTGAAGCAGATATCCGTCGGCACGTTGGCGCTCATGCCCAGCAGTTCACACATGGGGATCCTCCCGGTGAACGACCCGCCGCCGCTGCCGTCGTAGCGTCCGGCGCAGCAGCATCAGCGCTACCAGCAGCAGTATGGCCAGCCCGCCGGCCACCGCCTGCTGGCCGGGCGAGGCGACCAGCGCCCGGCGGCGCTGCTCCAGCCAGGGCAGCGCCTCCCGCCCCAGGGCCGCGGCGCGGGACGGCAGGTCGTGAATGAAATCGATAAAGCGGTCGGCGGGGCTGTCGACAAGCTCCCCGCCGTCGCGGCCGGTGGCCAGGTCCTCGTGAAAGCGCTCCCCCTTCGGCCGACCGGGCGCCACCGCCCCGGCGCCCTCCTCGGCCTCCGGCAGCAGCCCCAGCAGCGGCTGTACGCTGACGGCCTGGAGCCGCTGGCGAAGGATGCCCTCACCCTCGGCGCGCAGGCGCAGGCGGGCCGGCCCGAGCCATGCCGGAGGCACCAGCTCCCCGACAAAGCGCTCGCCGTCCCTCTGCAGGGGAGCTTCGGCCAGCACACGCCCCGCGTCGTCCAGCAGGGTCGCATCGATGGCAAGATCCTCCGGTGCCCCCTCCCAGGGCTCCCCGCCCCGCACCAGCCAGGCCTCCAGGGGCACCCCCACCTCGGGGTAGAGGGTCGCGGGCAGGGGGCCGACATGCAGGCCGACGGCGCCCTGCACGCCGATACGGCTCTGCGCCCCCAGCGCTCCCTCCAGGCGCCATTCGCCCCGGGCGGGTTCGGCCACCCGCAGCAGGCTGAACAGGGACTCCACCTGCCAGCGAGCGCCGGCAGGCGGACTGTCCGGCGCGTAGCGGGTGCCATCAGGGGCCACCAGGGCCAGCGGCTCGCCGCCCTCCCCCGGAAACAGCAGGGCCGAGAAGGACTCGACGCCGGCCTCGATCAGGAAGCGGCCGTCGACCAGCGGGATCTGGTCGGTGGGAAAGATCCGTTCGACGATATCCAGAAAGGCGCCCGGCAGTTGCTCCGGCGATGCCACCTGGAGCGGCAGGCCACCGGTCAGCCGGGAAAGCTGGGCCACCAGCGCCAGGTCAGCCTCCTCGGAGAAGGCGATGGCGTGGGCCACCACCCCCTGGCGGGCGAGGTCGGGGGCCAGCGCCTCGAGCAGGCGGCGGCGGGAGGCGTCATCGATGGCAGGCTTGGGGCCTCGAGCGGGAGGAAGGTCGACGACGCCGTCGGTGAGCAGCAGCAGGTGAGGCTCGCCGACGGCCGACGGCTCGGCGGCGGCCACCACCGCCGCCTCGATGTCGGTGAAGGGCTGGTACTCCACCAGGGCCGGGCGCAGCGCCATGGCCTGTTCGCGCCAGGCGTCGTCGACCTCGGCCAGGGGCAGGGGCGCCGCCACCGTTTCACCGAAGGTCCAGACCCCCGCCGTCACCCCGTCGGGCAGCAGCGCGGCAAGCAGCTCCACGGCGCTGGCGGCGAGCTGCTCCGGGTCGTTGCTGCGCATGCTGCCGGAGACATCGACGATCACCCGCACCTCGGGCGAGGCCGCAGGGGGGTGGGGCTGGGCCAGGGCGAGAGCCGGCAGCAGCAGCAGTCCCAGCCACGCTCCAGGACGGCCCGGCGGGCCGCCTTCCTGCCCCTTGCTTCGCCACCAGGCCATTGCGGCTCCTTAGCCGATTGCCGGCTTCTGAATCAGCCGATTACCGGCTCCCGACGCTCGGCGCCACGCCGCGGCGCCACGTCATCCTCAGGGTCATCCATGTCGACATAGTCGTCATCGTGGCGGCCGCGCCACCAGAGCAGCAGCCCGAAGGCCACCCCCGCCACGGCCCCGACCAGGGTCAGCAGCAGGGCCGGCATCATCACCTCGCTGCTGCGCTCGAGAAAGCCCACCAGCGCTACCACCACCGCCGGCGCCAGGCCGGTGTAGAACTCCCCCTCCTCCAGCAGCGGCATCTGGAAGCGGGTCGGCGTCCACATCACGCCGGCCACCAGCCAGGTCAGGGTGAGCCGCAGCAGTCGCGGCAGGAAGGCCAGCCCCAGGTAGCCGGTAAGCAGCACCACCAGCGACAGGAAGCCGTAGACCAGCCATAGTAGGGTCATCGATTCGGTAATTGGCATTGCCACCTCTCATTTCACAATCTGGAGTATGGTACATCCCGCGCCATGAAAGCACAGCCGCCCCGCACTCCCGAGCAGCCCGACGCCCCACCGGTCAACCGCTTCCGCCGCGCCGATGATCCCGAGTGGCACTGGCTCGAGAACCGCGACGACCCCGAGGTCACCGCCTTTCTGGAGGCCGCCAACGCCGAGTTCGACCGGTGGTTCACCCCCCTGGAGGGGCTGGTCGAGCGGCTCTACCACGGCCACCTGGCACGCCGCGAGCTGGCCGTGCACGGCCTGCGCACGCCCCTGGACCACTACACCTACTGGAGCGAGACCGCCGCCGAGGCGGACTATCCGGTCTGGTGGCGCCACCCCAACGGCAAGCCGGACCGTGCCGCTCCCTTCCTCGACCTGGAGGCCCGCGCCGCCGACCACGACTTCCTGGAGCTCGGCGACATGGCGCTCTCGCCTGACGAGCGCTGGCTGGCCTGGACCGAGGACACCAGCGGCGACGAGCAGTTCGACCTCTTCCTCAAGGCGCTGCCCGACGGCAAGGCGGTGCGGCTGCTCGAGGGCATCGGCCCGGAACTGACCTGGGCCGAGGACAACGCCACCCTGCTCTTCACCCGCTACGACGCCACCCAGCGCCCCGAGAGCGTCTGGCGCCTGCCCCTGGCCGAGGGCGTGGCCGGGGAGCCCGACCTGGTGCTGCGGGAGGAGGACCCGGAGTTCTGGCTGGGGCTGGGCAAGACCCGCTCCCGGGAGTGGCTGGTGCTGGAGAGCGCCTCCAAGGACACCAGCGAGTGCCACCTGATCCCGGCTCGGGCTCCGGCCACGCCGCCCCGCTGCTTCCGTCCCCGGGAGAGCGGCGTGGAGCTCTCCCTGGACCATCGCCCCGGCCACTTCTACCTGCTCCACAACCGCGGCGCGACCCACTTTTGCCTCGACGTGATCGAGGAGGCACGACTTGATCGGGCCGCGGATGCCGACGCCTGGCAGCCACTGGTGCCCCACCGGGACAACGATACCCTGGAGGGGGTCGACGCCTTCGCCTGGGGGCTCGTGCTCACCGAGCGCGACCATGACGAGGCCCAGGTGCGGCTGCGGGTGCTGGAGTTCGATGCCGAGCATAGCGTCACCCGGGACGAGCGCCTGCCGCTGCCGGAGACCCCCTGCAGCCTCGCCCTGGGCGACGCTCCCCACTTCGATGCCCGGTGCCTGCGGCTGCGGGAGGAGTCCTTCGTGCTGCCGGTGAGCTGGATCGAACACGACCTGGACAGCGGCGAGCGCACCCTGATCAAGCAGCAGCCGATCCATGGCGACCTCAGGCCCGAACAGCTCGCCTGCGAGCGGCTCTGGGCCACCGCCCACGACGGCGAGCGCATCCCGGTCTCGGTCGTGATGCGAGCCGATCTCGTCGGCCATCCCCTGCCCACCCTGCTCTACGGCTATGGGGCCTATGGCGAGGTGCTCGACCCCTGGTTCTCGGTGGCGCGCCTGGAGCTGCTGGCCCGGGGCGCGGCCTTCGCCGTGGCCCACGTGCGCGGCGGCGGCGACCGCGGCGAGCCCTGGTACCTGGCCGGCAAGCTCGAGCACAAGGCCAACAGCTTCCGCGACTTCCTGGCCGCCCGGGAGTGTCTGGTGGAGCACGGCATCAGCGACGGCGAGCGCATCGCCGCCTACGGCGCCAGCGCCGGCGGGCTGCTGGTGGGCGCCAGCCTCAATCTGGACCCGGAGGCCTTCTGCGCCGCGGTGCTCGACGTCCCCTTCGTGGACGTGCTGCGCACCATGGAGAACCCCGACCTGCCGCTGACCACCGCCGAATACACCGAGTGGGGCAATCCCGACGAGCCCGACGCCCGCAAGCGCATCCGCGCCTACTCGCCGCTGGACAACCTGGCGAAGGCCCCCTACCCGACCCTCTTCCTGCAGGGCAGCTGGCACGACACCCGAGTGCCCTACTGGGAGCCGGCCAAGCTCTATGCCCGGCTGAGCGAGCTCGGCACGGCCCGGGGACCGCTGCTGCTGCGCACCGACATGGCCGCCGGCCACGGCGGCGCCTCGGGACGCTTCAAGGCCTGGCACGACGGCGCCCGCCAGGACGCCTTTATCCTCTGGGCGCTGGGGGTGGAAAACCGCGAGGCGTAGCCCTTACCACCCGCAAGGGCCGTCAATCGATGGGAATCACCGCGATGATATGGTCCTCGTACTGCTCCTCGGGGACCCCGCGGCTGGTGACCGCAAAGCTGCGCACGCTGATCCCCTTGCGGTGGACCCTCTCCGGGTCCCCGGAGAGCAGCGGGTGCCAGCGGGCCAGCTTGCGCCCTTCGGCCACCCGGCGGTAGGCGCAGGAGTGAGGCAGCCAGCGGAACTCCCCCACACGCTCGGGCGTCAGCCGGGTGCACTCCGGCACCCGCTCGAGGCGGTGCTCGTAGTCGCTGCAGCGGCAGCTGTGAACGTCGAGCAGCTCGCAGGCCAGGTTGAGCACCGCCAGCTCGCCACTCTCCTCGTCCTGGAACTTGAGCAGGCAGCACTGGCCGCAGCCGTCGCAGAGCGCCTCCCACTCCTCGGCGGTCAGCTCCTCCAGGGGGTACTGCTCCCAGAAGCGTTCACGCATCAATAGCGCGCCTCGGTGGGGGTGCGGTAGAGGTCGAGGAGGTACTCCTCCTTGGCCGGGGGCATCTGCAGGTAGAACCCCTTCTCGCGGATCGCGGCCATGACGTCGCCGGCCTCGGCGCGACCCAGGCGCTTCTCGGCGGAGAGGATCAGGGTCATGGTCGAGACCGGCTTGCCGAAGCGCTCGAGCAGCACCTCCGGCACCCGGGCGAGTCCCTCGCGCTTGTCCACGTAGAGGTACATCTCCTCCTTGCGGGGGCTCTTGAACACTTCGCACAGCAGCTTGTTACCGCGCATCCGGTCATCGCTCATCGGGGGCACTCCTCCAGGGCCTTGACCAGGCCCGCATTCAGTCGCTCGCCGCGCCAGCCGGTGGGCAAGGGCAGCGGTTCATCATCCAGGTGGGCGGTCACCAGCGCCTCCAGGTCGCGGCGGCGCAGCAGCACCTCCGGGGCCAGCCCCAGGGTCTCGGCCTCGGCGTTGACCACCTTCTTGAGGGCCTTGAGCACGCGCTTGAACTCCGGCGCCATGGGAGACGGCAGCGCCGGGGGCAGCGCATCCTCGTCCAGGTGGCGCGCCTCGGCCACCAGGGCCAGCAGGGTGTCGCCGTCGCGCTTGATCAGGCTCGGCTTGACCTCCTCCACCCGGGAGAGCTCGAAGCGGTTCTCCGGCATCGCCTCGGAGATGGCGTAGAGCACCCGGTCGTGGACCAGCCAGCCCCGGGGCAGGTTGCGCGCCCGGGTCTCGCCCTCCCGCCAGGTGGTAAGACGGCGGTAGGCCTCGATCTGCCGCGGGGTAAGCCGCCACAGCTGGCGCTGACGCAGGTACCACTGGGCGTCGTCCTCACCGTTGCGGCCGGCCTGGGCCACCACCTCGGCACAGTCCGCCTGGAGCCAGGCCAGGCGATCCAGGCGCGCCAGGGCCTCACGCTGCTGCTGCCACACCTCCACCAGGTAGATGACGTCCAGGGCCGCATAGGTCTGCTGGGCCTCGCTGAGCGGGCGCACCAGCCAGTCGGAGCGGGTCTCGTCCTTGGGCAGGGTGTGGCCGGTCCAGTGCTCGACGAGCTTCTGGTAGCCCATGGAGGGGGTCTCGCCGAGCAGGCCCTGGGCCAGCTGGGTATCGACCAGGGGGCTGGGCACCACGCCGGCCCAGGCGGCAAACACCTCCAGGTCCTCACTGGCGGCGTGCAAAAGCTTCAGCGGCCCCTCGGCGAGCAGCCGCCGGAAGGCGTCGGTGCAGGCCACCGCCTGGGGGTCGACCAGCCAGGCCGGGCCGCCGGCGGAGAACTGGATCAGGGCCGGGACCGGAAGGAAGGTGTTCTCACGGAAGAACTCGGTGTCCAGCGCAATGACCTCCGCCTGGGCCACCTCGGCGCAGGCGGCATCCAGGGCCTCGGGGGTATCGATCCAGCGTATCTCGGGATTCAGGGGCATTGGGGTTCCGGCAAATGAAGGGTCGTCGGGAAAGGGGAAGTGGCCGAGGCTCAGTCGCCCCGGAAGGGCAGGCGGCCGTTGAAGGCGCGGCTCAGGGTGCCGCCGTCCACGTATTCGAGTTCGCCGCCCATGGGCACGCCGTAGGCGAGCCGGGACAGCCCCACGCCGTGGGGCGAGAGCTGGGCGGCGATATAGTGGGCGGTGGCCTCCCCCTCCACCGTGGGATTGGTGGCGAGGATCACCTCCTCGATGCCTCCCTCGGCCACTCGCGCCTCCAGCTGGTCGAGGCCGATGTCCTCCGGGCCGATACCATCCAGCGGCGAGAGGTGGCCGTGGAGCACGAAGTAGCGCCCGCGGTAGCCGCCGGCCTCCTCGATGGCGAGCTGGTCGGCGGGGGACTCCACCACGCAGAGCAGGGTGTCGTCGCGCCGCGCGCTCTCGCACAGCGCACAGACCTCCTCCTCGGTGAGGGTGCGGCAGCGCCGGCAGTAGCCGACCCGCTCCAGCGCCTCATCGAGCACCGCGGCCAGGCGCCGGCCGCCGTCGCGGTCGCGCTCGAGCAGGTGCATGGCCATGCGCTGGGCGGTCTTGGGCCCGACGCCGGGCAGCACCCGCAGCGACTCCATCAGTCTTTCGACGAGGGGGGAAAAACTCATCGTCAGAACGGCATCTTGAAGCCCGGCGGCAAGTTCATGCCCGAGGTCACCTCTTCCATCCTCGCCTTGGAGTTGGCCTCCACCTTGCGCACGGCGTCATTAACCGCCGCGGCCAGCAGATCCTCGAGCAGCTCCTTGTCCTCCTCCATGACGCTCGGGTCGATATCGACCTTGCTGACGTCATGACGGCCGTTCATGGTCACCTTGACCATGCCCGCGCCCGCCTCGCCCTGCACCTCGGCGCGGGCGATCTCCTCCTGGACGCGCTGCATCTTCTCCTGCATCTCCTGGGCCTGCTTCATGATGTTGCCCATTCCACCCTTGAACATGGTGAGTCCTCTCTATGGTGATGTGATAATTCCTGAGTATGACGTCGCGGTGAGCTCCCGGTTCGGTAGACCGAACGCAGGGCCGGTCAGGAGCCGGCCCCGGTCTCGGCGGGCTTCACCGTGGATTCGATCAGCCGTGCCCCGAAGGCCTGTTCGAGCTTCTGCACGTTGGGGTCGCGCCTGAGCGCCGCCACCGCCTCGGCGTGGCGCTCGGCGGCCAGGCGTTCGGCCTGCTGGCGGGGCGTCTCGACCCGCTCGGGCAGCGGCCCCTCCTCGACCACCAGGCGCCGCACCACGCCGTGCTCGGCCAGGGCCTGCCGAGTGCGTTCGATATGGATCTCGGCCCGCATGGCGGAGAGCGCCGGGTCCAGGCGCAGCCGGAGCACCTGACCATCATCGTGCTCCACCACGCAGTTGGCCGCCAGGTTGCGGGTCAGGCCGCCGAGCCCCAGGGACTCGAAGCAGGCCAGCCAGTCGGCGTGGCCGAAGAGGCCGGCCATGCCGGGCTCGGAAGGCGTTGCAGGCGACGGCTCGGCCTGGGCAGGCTCAGGCGGCGGCTCCGCCGAAGACTCCGCTGCCGGCCCTGCTTCTTGAAACGGCTCGGGCGCAGGTGCGCCCTTGGGGGCATGGACAGAGGGCGCCGGGGCGGCCTCCTCCCAGGGTGGCGGCGGCTCCTGGGGCAGCGGCGGTGCCTCGGCAGCGGCAGGGGAAACCGGCGCCGCCGGGGGCGGCGGCTCAGGCGATCGGGCAGCGCCGGGGGGCTCGACGGCGGGCGCTTGCCTCTCGACCTCGGGCCGTCGTCCGCTCGCCTGGGCGGGAGCGGACGGCGCCGCAGGCGGAGCGACCGTGCCGGCCCCTGGCCCGGCACCACCCTCCCCCGCCCCGCGCAGCGGCAACGGCGTCTTCGCCGGTGCCGGCACCCCCTGGGGGCGGAAGGCCAGCATGCGCAGCAGGGTCATCTCCAGGGCGGTGCGCAGGTCCGGGGCGTGCTCCATGTCGCTGCGCCCCTGGATGCCGATCTGGTAGTAGAGCTGGACGTCCTCGGCGGTGAGGCGGCCGGCGAGCGCCAGCAGAGCGTCGCGGTCGCCGTGGCCGTTATCCAGGGCATCCGGCACCATCTGGGCGATGGCCAGGCGGTGCAGCACCCCGGTGAGCTCGTCGAGCACGCCGCCGAAGTCGGGGCCTCGCTCGGCCAGGGCGGCCACCTCGGCCAGCACCCGGGCGGCGTCCACCTCGGCCAGGGCCTCCACCAGGGAGAGCACCTGGCGCTGGTCCAGGGTACCGAGCATGGCGGCGACGTCGCCATGCTCGACCCGCCCCTGGCCGAAGGCGATGGCCTGGTCGGTGAGGCTCATGGCGTCGCGCATGGAGCCCTCGGCGGCACGCCCCAGCAGCCAGAGTGCACTCTCCTCGAAGGGCACCCCCTCGGCGCCCAGCACCTTGGCGAGGTGCTCGACGATACGCTCCGGGGGCATGTGCTTGAGGGTGAACTGCAGGCAGCGCGACAGCACCGTGGCCGGCAGCTTCTGCGGATCGGTGGTGGCGAGCAGAAACTTCACGTGGGGCGGCGGCTCTTCCAGGGTCTTGAGCAGCGCATTGAAGCTGCTGGTGGAGAGCATGTGCACCTCGTCGATGAGGTAGACCTTGTAGCGCCCCTGGGTCGGCGCGTACTGCACGTTGTCGAGCAGCTCGCGGGTGTCCTCCACCTTGGTGCGCGAGGCGGCGTCCACCTCGATCAGGTCGACGAAGCGCCCCTCGTCGATGGCCACGCAGCTGGGGCACTGGCCGCAGGGCGTGGAGGTCACCCCTTCGTCGCCCTGCCCCCCGGCGGTGCAGTTGAGGCACTTGGCGAGAATTCGCGCCAAGGTGGTCTTGCCGACCCCGCGGGTGCCGGTAAACAGGTAGGCGTGGTGCAGGCGCCCCTGGTCCAGGGCGTTGACCAGGGCACGCTGAACGTGCTCCTGGCCCACCAGCTCATGGAAGGTACGCGGCCGCCACTTGCGGGCCAGAACCTGATAGCTCATGCAGCGCGGAGTCCTTGCGTTGGTCGGATGTCGGCGCGGTGCCGGCGCCCGGAATTGAATCGGCGCACGGCCGACAGAACCCCTCATTCTAGCGATTGGGGCCCGCGGCGGAAAGCAAGGCGGTGACGGCCCGGAAAAGCGCCGGGTGGCTCACTCCCGTCCGACGGCTATGTTAGGCTCGCACCCATCCAAGTGCCATGCCAGCCAGGGACGATATCCGAATGAGCCGACACCCCACTGCGCCGCCTCCGGCGGAGATCACCTTCGAACAGGTCGCCGCCGCCGCCGAGAACCTCGAGGGGCGCGGAGCCGAGCCCACCCTCCCGCGGGTCTGCGAGCACCTGGGGGCCGGCTCCCCCAACCGCATCCAGCGCCATCTCAGCGCCTGGCGTGCCGCCCGAGAGCCGGCGCCGCTGCCTGCCCCACGTCTGCCCGGGGCGCTGATCGAGGCCCTGGAGCGCGAGCTTGCCCAGCATGCCGACAGCGCCCTGGCCCGGGGACAGCAGCTGGCCGAGGAGGCCCGCGCCGATGCCGCCTCCCTGGCGGAGCTGGGCGAGGCCCTGGAGCAGCGGGTGCTCGAGCAGGCGGCTCGACTGGAGGCCGCCGAGCAGGCCACCGAGGAGGCCCGCAGCCACCGGGACCAGCTGCAGGGCGAGCTGAACCAGCTGCGCGAGCGCCTGGAGAGCGAGCAGCGGGAGTCCCGGGAACACCGGGAGGCCCTGCTGCAGGCCCGCCAGCAGGTGGAGATGCTGCGCGAACAGCTCGAGGAGGCGGCCCAGGCCAGGGCGGCCGCCGAGCGCCAGGCCCGGGGAGCCGAGGCCGAACGCGTCAAGGCGGAGCGCAGCCAGGCGGTGGCCGAGACCCAGCGCGACAGCGCCCTGGCGCAGGTGCGCGAGAAGGCCGAGCAGCAGGCCGCGCTGCAGAAGGAACTGCAGGCCGAACGCGCCCGCCAGCGGCAGGAGGTCGCGGAGCTGCGAGCCGAACACAAGGAGCGGCTGGATGCCGCCGAGCGCGCCCGCCAGGAAGCCCAGAAGCAGGCCCAGGAGGCCTCCCAGCGCGCCTCCAAGGCGGAGATCCGCGCCGAGGCGCTGCAGGCCACCCAGGCGGCGCTCAAGTCACGGATGGATGCCCTGCAGGTACAGCAGCGCCAGCGCAGCATGCGCCCTCGGGGCGAGCAGGACTAGTCCGCTTAGCCTCCCCCTCAGCGTCGATAATCCGCCAGCAGCTCCCTACCTCGGTCGCGAAGAAAGGCCAGCACCCGGGAGTGCTTCCACTCGCCACGATAGACCAGTCCGAAGCCGAAGGTCATAGCAGGCGTGAAGGGGCGCACCACTACACGCTCGTGGCGCCCCAGCTGGTCGTGGGCGGTGATGGGGTTCATCGCCGTGATCCCCACCTCGTTGGCCACCAGAGCGGTAATGGTGCCGATATTGGCCTCGGTCTTGCCGGCGATTCGCACACCGTGATGGGCCACCAGCTCCAGCAGGGGGTTGGTGGCCAGGCTGGGTTGGTTGCTGATCACCAGGTGCTGATCCGCCAGGTCACAGACGTCCACACTGGCCTGGGCCGCCAGGGGATGTCTCTCCGGCAGCAGGCAGATCGCCTGGGTGGTCAGCAGCGTCTCCGCGTGCAGCTGGGGCGAGGTGGCCGGCAGGGTGATGAAACCAATATCGGCGTGGCTGGACTCCACTGCGCTCTGCACCTCGTGGCTGGCCATCATGTCGAGGCTGACGCTGAAACGGCGGTTCTCCTCCAGCAACGCCGCCACAAGGCGCGGCACGAAACCGAAGGAGAGGCCGGGGATCGCCGCGATCCGTAGCCGCGAGGTGCCGAACTCCTTGAGCGCCAGGACGCTGTGGCGCAGCTCCTCGATATTACCCATCAGCCGCAGAATCTCGTCATAGAGTTCACGCGCCTCCGGCGTAGCCACCAGGCGGTTCTTCTCGCGCAGAAACAGCTGGATACCCAGGTTCTCCTCCAGCTGAGCCAGTGAGCGGCTGACCCCGGACTGAGTGATGCCCAGGTGTCGCGCCGCGCCGGAGGCACTGCCCACCTCGAATAGCGTCTTGAAGACCGCCAGCGCCTTGAGGGAGTGGATGGTCACGTTAGCCATGACTAAAACTCATCGAATTCGATAAAAACATCATATATTGAAATATCCTGACGTCGCTACCTAGACTGCATCGAGTCTCCCTTCATCACCACAACGACAAACGGAAGCCTCGATGACCGACTCCCCGCTGTTCTACCAGGCCGGCCCGGCACTGCCGGAGGTCAGCCACGCTGACGGCATTATGCTCTGGGATACCGCCGGCAGGGCCTACCTGGATGGCTGCTCCGGCGCCATCACCTGCAACCTCGGCCACGGCCGGTTGGATATCCGCAGTGCCATGCTCGACCAGCTCGACCGGGTCGCCTTCACCTACCGCACCCAGTTCGAGAGCGCCCCAGCCCTGGCCCTGGGCCACGCCCTGGTTGAACTCACCGTCGGTGCCCTTCAGAAGGTGTTCTTCGTCTCCAGCGGCTCGGAGGCCGTAGAGTCGGCCCTGAAGCTAGCCCGGCAGTACTTCGTGGCCGCCGGCGAACCTCAGCGGCGCCGCTTCGTCTCGCTGCGCCCCTCCTATCACGGCAGCACCCTCGGCGCCCTGGGGGTCACCGGCTATCAGCCGCTGGAGGCGCCATTCGCCACTCTCACTCAGGCCTCGCTCAAGGTGCCGGGGCCGGACTTCTACCGCCACGCCGATGCCGACGACGACGCCCATGTGGACCGGGTGCTGGCCGAGACCCGAGCAACCCTGGAGACCGCCGGGCCCGAAACGATCGTCGCCTTCGTGCTGGAGCCCGTCGGCGGCGCCAGCACCGGCGGCCGGCTGCTCGGCGAGCGCTACCTGAAGGGCATCCGCGCGCTTTGCGACGAATTCGGTTGCCTGCTGATCCTCGACGAGGTGCTCACCGGCGTGGGCCGCACCGGCGCCTGGTTCGCCTATCAGCACTACGGCGTGACCCCCGACCTGCTGGTCACCGCCAAGGGGCTGGGCGCCGGCTACTACCCCGTGGGGGCGCTACTAGCCCGGGACGACCTCGTCGAGGCGGTGATGGCAAGCGGCGGCTTCCAGCACGGCCATACCTACGCCGGCAATCCGCTGGCCTGCGCCACCGGCCTCGCCGTGATCGACGCCATCCACCGAGAGCAGCTACTGGAGAATACCCGGGCACGCGGCAAACAGCTCGGCACCGGCCTCCGAGCGCTGGCCGCGCGCTACCACTGGGTCGGCCAGGTGCGCGGTCTCGGCCTGCTGTGGGGCGTGGAGCTGGTGGCAGACCCCGACACCCGCGAGGCCTTCCCTGCCGAACAGAATCGCTACGCCCAGATCACCGCCCTGGCAAGGGAGGAGGGCCTGCTGATCTATCCCCGCCGCACCCTGGACGGCATGGCCGGCGACCACTTCCTGGTCACCCCACCGCTGACCATCTGCGCCGACGAGGTGGAGACACTGCTCGAGCGGCTGGGACGCGCCATGGCGCGCTTCGACCGAGCGCTGGCCGATGAGGCCACTGCCCAGCCGATGGAGGTGCGCCAGTCATGACGCTGCTCACCCAGAAGGTGCGCGACCTCCAAGCGGCGGTAGCCGCCATCCCGGAGGCGGCCACTATTATGATCGGCGGCTTCGGCTCGCCGGGTACCCCCTTCGCCCTGCTCGACGCCCTGCTCGAGTCGGGCCAGGGCGGGCTCACCCTGATCAAGAACGACGCCAACGAACCCGGTATCGGCATTGGCCGGCTGATTGAAGCGGGCCGCGTCCGGCGGCTGATCACCTCCCACCTGGGGCTCAACCGCACCGCCATCGAGGCGATGAATGCGGGCCGGCTCGAGGTGAGCTTCCACCCTCAGGGCCTGCTCGCCGAGAGGATACGCTGCGCCGGCGCCGGCCACGGCGGCTTTCTCACCGACATCGGCCAGGGCACCGAGATCGCCGAGAAGCGGCGCGAGATCGCGATCGATGGCCGCACATGGGGCATAGAGCCGGCCCTGCACGCCGATGTCGCCCTGATCCACGCCGAACGGGCCGACCGCTACGGCAACCTGATCTATCGCGCCACCGCCAGCAACTTCAACCCGCTGATGGCCATGGCCGCCGACACCGTCATCGCCCAGGTCTACTGCCTCGATGCACCCGGCGAGTTGCCCATCGACGCCATCCATACCCCCTGCGCTTTCGTCAGTCAGGTGGTGCAGGTGGACCGAGCCACCAGCGAACAGGGAGTGCGTCCCCATGGCCTCTGACTCTCAGCGCATCCTGACCCGGGCCGCCCGCGAGGTGATCCCCGGCCAGATCGTCAACCTGGGTATCGGCCTGCCGACCCGCCTCTTCCACTACCTGCCCGACGAGATGGAAGTGCTGGTGCACTCGGAGAACGGTGTGCTGGGCTGCCGCCCCCGCCGCGACGGCGAGGCGCCGGACCACGACATGATCGACTCCGGCGGCGCTTATATCGCCACCCGACCCGGGGCCAGCGTCTTCGACAGCGCCACCTCCTTCGCCATGATCCGGCGCAGCCGGGTGGACGTCACCTTTATGGGCGCCTTCGAGGTCGACGCTGCCGGCAATCTCGCCAACTGGAAGATCCCCGGCAAGTTTTCGCCGGGGATCGGCGGCGCCATGGAGCTGGCCCAGAAGGTCAGGCGGTTGGTGATCCTCTGCTCCCATAACGACAAGCACGGCCACCCCAAGGTACTCGAGCGCTGCCGCCTGCCGCTCACCGCCAGCGGCTGCGTGTCGCGCATCATCACCGACAAGGCGGTGATGGACGTGACCCCTGATGGCCTGGCCGTGGTGGAGATCGCCGAGGGCCTCGCCACCGACGACCTGCGCGCGGCTACCGAGGCGCCGCTGCTCATCGACGAATCACGGCTGGGGAGGTTCTGATGCTGGACGCCACCGAAAAGCGCATCGTCGCCGCCTGCGAGGCGCTGATGGATGACACCCTGGAACTGACCCGCGACCTGGTACGCGGCTACAGCGTGCTGGGTCAGGAGCACGGGGCCCTGGATACCATGGAGGCCTGGTTCGAGCGGCTCGACCTGCCGGCGACCCGGGTGCCTCTGGACGCCCCGGGCCTGGCCGATCACCCCCACCGGGTGCCGACCGAATGGCAGAGCGCCGGGCGCTACAACCTGGTCGCGCGGCTCAACCCCGAGGCCCGTGGCCCGCACCTGGTGTTCAACGGCCACCTGGACGTGGTGCCCGCCGAACCCACTGATATGTGGACCCGCCCGCCCTGGGAGCCCTGGGAGCAGGACGGCTGGCTCTACGGCCGCGGCGCCGGCGACATGAAGGCGGGCATTGCCGCCATGATCATGGCGGTGGCGGCGGTGCGCCGCGCCGGGGTGGCCATCGACTTCCCGCTGACCCTGCAGACGGTGATCGAGGAGGAGTGCACCGGCAACGGCGCCCTGGCCTGCCTGCACCAGGGCTACGGGGGCGACTTCGTGCTGATCCCCGAGCCTTTCGGTGCCCGAATCCTCAGCGGTCAGGTGGGGGTCCTGTGGTTTCGGATGCGCCTGGACGGCGTCCCGGCCCACGTGCTCGACACCGCCGCCGGCCGCAACGCCATCGAGAACCTGCAGCAGTACCTGCCGGCGCTCAAGGCGCTGGAGGCGGAGATCAACGCTCTGCCCCGCCCGGCCCTCTATGCGGATCACCCCCACCCCTTCAACCTCAGCATCGGCCGAGTGGAGGGCGGCAACTGGGCCTCGAGCGTGCCGGCCCACGCCACGCTCGAGGGGCGCGTCGGCTTCCCGCCGGGCATGACGCCCGACGCGGTCATGCAGCGGGTTCGCGACGCCATCGCCGCCCGCCACGCCGAGCTCGACGATGATACGCCGCCGCCCCGGGTCAGCTTCCACGGCTTCCGCTCCGAGGGGCACCTGGTCGACCTGGACGCACCGGGCATTCGGCTGCTTTCGGCCTGCCACGAAGCGCTGCTCGGCGAGCCGCCGGCCCACTACCTGGCCACCTGCACCACCGACCTGCGCGCCTTCCACGTCGCCGGCGGCATCAACGGCACCTGCTACGGCCCGGTGGCCGAGCGCATCCACGGGGTGGACGAGTGCGTGGAGATCGACTCCATCCGCCAGGTGCTGACCACCTACGCGCTGTTCCTCCACCGCTGGGGGCAGCAGGCCAGACAAGAGGAGCCGACCCCGTGAAAGAGGTCTATCTCGCCGACTACGCCCGCAGCGCCTTTACCCGCGCCCATCCCCGCAAGCCGGAGGTGGACGCCTGGGCCGACACCCGGGGCGACGCCCTGCTAGCCGCGGTTATCGACGCCATGCTCGAACGGGGCGACCTCGACGGCGCCGCCGTGGAGGAGCTGAGCGTCGGCTGCGCCCTGCCGGTCAAGGAGCAGTGGAGCTTCGGCGGGCGCTACCCGCTGTGGCTCACCGAGCGCCTGGGCGAACGGGGGCGCGGCTGTGCCAGCCGCCAGATCGACCAGCAGTGCGGCTCGGGGCTCGCCGCCCTGCGCAGCACCGCCCGGGAGATCCAGGCCGGCGCCATCGAGGTGGGCATCGCCGGCGGCTTCGAAAACATGACCCGGGTGCCCATGGGCCCGGCACTCTTCAAGGAAGGAGTGCTGACCAGCCCTGACGCACTGCGCCAGGCACCCTGGCTCGAGCTCGAGATAGCCCTGAACATGGGCCTCACCGCCGAGCGCCTGGCAGAAGAAGCCGGCATAGAGCGCAAGGCCATGGACGCCCTGGCCCTGGCTTCCCACCAGAGGGCCACCGCCGCCGAGGCCGAGGGCCGCTTCGTCGGCGAACGCCTGACCCTGGCCAACGCCACCGGAGACACCGTCGCTCGGGACGCCAATATCCGCGCCGACACGACCCCCGAGCGCCTCGCCGGCCTCGACCCAGTCTTTCTGGAAGGCGGCCGGGTGACGGCCGGCAACAGCTCTCCGCTCACCTCCGGGGCCGCCGCCGCCCTGCTGATGTCGGAACAGGCCCTCACTCGCCACGGCGCCACGCCCCTGGCCCGGGTGATGGATTTGGCTGACTGCGGGGTCGCCCCGGAGCAGATGGGCGCCGGGGCGGCGGCCGCCATCCGGCGCGTGCTGGCCCGAAGCGGCCTCGCCGTTGCCGATATCGACGCCTGGGAGATCAACGAAGCCTTCGCCGCGGTGCCCCTGCACACCGTGGAAGAGCTGGCACTCGACCCCAAGCGGGTCAACGTCTGGGGCGGTGCTCTGGCGCTGGGCCACCCCCTGGGCGCCACCGGCATACGTCTGGCCGGCACCCTGGGCCGCATTCTCCAGTCCCGAGGAGGACGCTACGGCTGCGCAGCCGCCTGCATCGGCGGCGGCCAGGGCATCGCGGTGATCCTCGAACGCTGCTGACCTTCGCCTCCAACGACACCCACAAGGACTCCAACAATGACGTCGTTTCTCAATGATCTGATCTCCACCTTCCCGGGCTTCGCCCAGGCGGCCTGGATGACCCTGAAGATCACCGGCATCTCTCTGGCTCTGGCGCTGGTGATCGGGCTGATCTTCGCCCTGATGAGGGTCTCCGGCATCAGGACGCTCAGCGTCATCTACAGCGGCTACGTGGGCATCATCCGTGGTACCCCGCTGATCGTGCAGATCATGTGGCTCTACTTCGGTATCACCCATTTCGTAGTGCTCTCGGCCTTCTGGGCCGGCACTATCGCCCTGGCCATCCACAGCGGCGCCTATATCGCCGAGATCTTCCGCGGCTGCATCCAGTCAGTGGATCGCGGTCAGATGGAGGCCGCTCAGTCGCTGGGCATGAAGCGCGGCCTGGCCATGCGCCGCATCATCCTGCCCCAAGCCTTCAAGCGGGCGATCCCGCCCATGGGCAACCAGTTCATCATCGGGCTCAAGGACTCCTCGCTGGTGGCCTTCATCGGTATCACCGAGATCTTTAGCCTCTCCATGGACAACGCGGCCGTGACCTTCAAGCAGCTCGAGTTCTACACCATCGCCGGCCTCTACTACCTCGTCATGGTGGCGCTCTTCACCTACCTGCTCAGCCGCCTCGAGAATCGACTGGATACCGCCAAATGATCAGCGTGACGAACCTGCATAAGTACTTCGGCGAGCTCCACGTGCTCAAGGGCGTGGACCTCGAGATCAAACCCCAGGAGGTGGTGGTGATGGTCGGTGCCAGCGGCTCCGGCAAGAGCACCCTGCTGCGCTGCCTGAATTTCCTCGAGATCAAGGACGAGGGCAGCATTCGCTTCGACGGCCGCGAGATCGACCCGGCGACCACGCCGCTCAACGCCTATCGCGAACACGTGGGCATGGTCTTCCAGCACTTCAACCTCTTCCCCCATATGACGGTGCTGGAGAACGTCATCGAGGCCCCGATTCACGTCAAACGCACCCCCAGAGCCCAGGCCATCGAGCAGGGGCAAGCGCTGCTCGAGAAGGTGGGCCTAGCCGACAAGGGAGACGTCTATCCCGAGAAGCTCTCCGGCGGCCAGAAACAGCGCGTGGCCATCGCCCGGGCGCTGGCCATGGAACCCACCGTGATGCTCTTCGACGAACCCACCTCGGCGCTGGATCCCGAGCTGGTTGGCGAAGTGCTGGAGGTGATGAAGGGCCTTGCCACCGACGGCATGACCATGGTGGTGGTCACTCACGAAATGGGCTTCGCCCGGGAGGTGGCCGATCGGGTGGTATTTCTGGACAGCGGCACCATCGCCGAACAGGGCGACCCCGAGACCTTCTTCAAGACCCCCCAGCACCCAAAGGCCAGGCAGTTCCTCAGCCGAGTGCTGTGACCCGGCGACCTGGATAACGGCATCAGTCGATGGCCGGGACGCCACTAAGCAAGTACCACACGACAACCAAGAGGCAAACCACAATGAACAAGATGACCCGTACGCTTCTGGCCACCACCGGCACCCTAGCAGTAGCAGCAACAATCACCCTGATGCCCGCTGGCGAGGCTCGAGCGGAGCAGGAGACCTTCACCTATGCCATGACCGGCCTCTATCCGCCCTTCAGCTATCGCGAGAACGGCGAGCTGGCCGGCTTCGACGTGGAGATCGGCCGAGCCCTGGCCGCCGAGATGGGCATGGAGCCCAAACCGGTAGGCAACCCCTGGCAGACCCTGATCGCCGCCCTGCGCTCCGACCGCTTCGACGCCATCATCGGCAGCATGGCGATCACCGAACAGCGCCTCGAGCAGGTGGACTTCACCGACCCCTACTACCGCTCCGGCGCCCAGGTATTCATCGCCGTGGATAACGAGGAACTCACCGAAGTCGAGGATATCCGCGGCAAGACCCTCGGCGTGCTGGTGGCCAGCAGCTTTGCCGATGCCGCCCGGGAGTACTCCGACGACCTGACCACCTACACCGACGACGTCACGGCGCTGCGCGACCTCACCGTCCGCGGCCGGGTGGATGCGGTGATCACCGACCAGCTCATCGGCGAGAACGCCATCCACAACGCCAACCTCAGCGTCCAGACCCTGGGCGAGCCGATCTATGTCGACAACATCGGCATTGCCGTGAACAAGGGCAACGAGGAGATGCTGGAACGCCTCAACGAGGCACTGGCCGCCATTCAGGAGAATGGTACCTACGCCGAGATTAGTGAGAAGTACTTCGGCCGGGATATCTCGCAGCAGGCTAAACCTTAAGCACCTAAAAACCTTCACCACCCGCCCGTATAAGTCATCACAAAAAGGGGTGCAGCTAAAGTTTACCAGGCAACCAAAACCAAAATCTGCGCCCCATGAAAATACATAAAATCACGCAAACCCAACAAAACCCACAGGATAAAATCATGCTATCCAGAGTTTCGGAAGGATTCTCAAATATAATAAGCAGATATCTACCCGATGCATTTTCAATAGCAGTAATCATGACTCTCGGGGTCCTTTTTGCTGCATGGGCAACCACCCCAGGGACCAGCATAGATATCATTTCATCTTGGGGAAGCGGGTTCTGGGTTTACCTTTCCTTTACAATGCAAATGGTGTTACTGCTGATGACAGGCATGGCTCTAGCTTCCAGCCCTCATGTTAGCCAGGCTCTTAAAAAACTTGCAGGCACCGCATCAGGAACATACAAGCCATACATCATTGTATTTTTAGCATGCGCAGTTGCCTACTACATAAACTGGGGCTTAGCTGTAATCGTAGGCGCGATATTAGCAAGAGAGGTTGGAAAAAAAAACCCGAACATTCACTTCCCTCTCCTTGTCGCAGCAGCATATGCTCCAACCACCCTGTACACAGCTGGTCTATCAAGCTCAATAGGCCTTACAATTGCTACAGAAGGTCATTTCCTTTCTGAAATTATGGGGGTAGCACCCACCTCGTCCACAATATTCTCTCCAGCAACAATTGCCATCTTCCTTTCCTTAGCTGTAACGATGCCCATCGTAATAATCCTTATGGCTCCCAAGAACAAAGCTGACGTCATCACATGGAAAGGCAGCACTAGCATTGACGATGAAGTCTCAGCAATGCCCAAAGAAAAGAATAGGGAGAGCTATTCGACGCCAGCCAAAAAAGTTGAAAAGAACAGAGTTATCGGCCGAATTGCCGGCACGGTGGGGATTGCTTACATAGTGAACCACTTCCTCAACAGTGGCGACTTCAACCTTAACATAATAAACCTCCTCTTCTTATCACTTGGCTTAATCTTACACAGCTCGCTTAAAGCGTATTCAGACGCATTTTCATCAGCGGCCACATCCATATCCCCAATCATCCTACAGTTCCCGTTTTATGCTGGAATCATAGCGATTTTAGGGAATTCCGAGCTTGGAGAAATGATCATAGGCGGAATTACAAGCATCGCCGACGCTTCCACTTTCAACACCCTGACATACTGGTCTGCTGGACTCGTCAACATCCTAGCTCCTTCTGGAGGAGGACAATGGGCGCTGCAGGGTCCATTACAATTACCTGCGGCACTCGAGCTAGGCGTAGATCCTGCAAAGACGGCCATGGCAGTCGGCTGGGGGGATGCATGGACAAACTTAATTCAGCCGTTCTGGGCACTACCTATACTTAGCGTTGTCGGGCTTCACATTAGGCACATCATGGGTTACTGCATACTGCTTTCCGTTTGGGTAGGCACCCTGACCTCGGTCTTAATATATCTTCTTTACTGAGAATAAAGACTACTCAACGCAATATCAGAGCAAGCCTCTCAAGCTGAGAAATAATAAATACGCTGCATAAATCCCGCCGCAACTGCCTGGCAGCCACCCCGAGTTCGACAGATAGAAGCGTAAGCCACTGATTAGCCTGGAAACGCGTTTTCAAAATTGGCACTACAAGCGAGATGCAGTCGGCGCCGGTAGTCCAATGGCCTCGAAGAGATCGCGTTGTTCAGGCTTCAGTTTGGTCAGGCCGCTCGCCGTCTCGCGACGGTGAAGCAGGACCTGGTGGAATTGGATCTTGCGGGCAATCTCCAGTGCCCGCGTCGGCGACAGTGAGTGATCGCTGGCCTTCAACCGTATCCGGAGCACCCGGTAAAGCACCAGGGCGAGGAAGCAGATCAGCGCATGGGCACGGATGCGATCCGGCAGCCGGTGATAGACCGGCGCGATCTCGATGTCGCTCTTCAGCACCCGGAAGCCGCGCTCGATGTCTGCCAGCGCCCGGTAGCGCTCCACGATCTCCTTCGGGTCGTGGTCGGCCATGTTGGTGACCAACAGCAGCTTGCCGTCCATCACCCTGGCGCGATCGAGCGCGCGCTGATCCAGGACATAGTTGAACGTCTCGGCGGTCAGATCGACCTTTAGGATATGCCCGAGGTGAGCGTCGGTGACGGCCTTGTAGAACCTGGCGGTGACGCCGGCATCGGAGAGCTTTCTGCCGCGGTAGCGACGCCCAGCATCTTGGTTGTCCAGCTTCTCGAACCACTGGCGTGCATCGGCCTGCAGCGCCTCGATCTTCTGATCACGTGCCGCCGTCTGCGCCTTGGCGACCTCCGGCCGGTGCGCCACGATCAGCCGATGATCCTGCCATGTCATCTCGCCGTAGGCTTCGTGTTCGGCGTCGACATCCTGGCAGTGCGCTTGATGAAACGCCTTCAGCAGCGCATCGAATTCGCCATAACGGCGGCCCGGCACCGCCAGAATGAATTCCAGAGGGCGATCCTCGATACGCACGGCGGACAGAGCAGCCAGATTGTCCAGCGAGAGCAGGCCACGGTCGGCGACCAGTACGACTCGCCGCACATTGAAGCGCTTGACCACCGTCTCGATGGTCGGCAGCAACGTGCGGGTTTCCGCGACATTGCCATCGAAGACTTCGTGGTGAATGGGTAAGCCTTCCGCCGTCTGCACGACACCGAGCATGAACTGGCGGGCGATGCCGCCCTCCTTCGAGGGACCGTATTGACGGACATCACCGTCGAGTGAGGTACTGCCTTCTGCCCGAATTGTGGTGAGGTCGTAGAAGACGATCGAGAGTTCCTGGTCGATCAGTGGCTTGAGCTGCTGTGCCAGAACGTCATTGAGGGCTTCGCTACAGTCCGACAGGGTATCCATGGTGCGCAGCAGATGCTGGTGACTGATCGAGGCCGTGTCGACGTCGGGCACCAGTACATCTTCCAGCCAGCGCAGCACCCCGAGCTTGGATTCCGGATCACATAGCCGATTGAACACCATGACCCGCAGCAGCCGCTCGGCATCGAACTGGCGCTTGCTACGCAAGACACGCCGGAAGGCGTCATCCAGGCCGAGCTCTTTCCAGAGTGACGTCAGCAGCCAAGTATCACCCACGGAGCGCGCCGGCGCGAAGTCGGTCTCGCCGGTGCCTTCCTCGAGTGTTGGCTGGCCGGTGACGCGCAGCAGGCCGTTGATCAGCGCGCTGGATTCCCCGGCCGTGACGGCCTCAAGACGTCCCAGCGTCGCGATCACGCGTTGGCGCGGCTTGCCGGCCTCGTCGCGATAGGACTCGACGAGCTTCACATAGCGGCGAGGGCCGGATTTGGTGACTTTGACGAACATGTCACCACGATAGACCGGTCAATCCATGCCTGGCAAGGTGCCAAGAGAAAAACGTGTCACTACAAAGAATTCGGCCAGAAATGGCTAAGTCTCTGAATTCCCATGCCATGAGTGCCGATTTCAGGCCAAAATCGAGCTGGAAGTGTCGAACTCGGGAGCCACCGGCGGGGAAAAGGCTGGAAGTCCAGACTCCAACTAATCTCGCCACCATGAAGAAGACCACTTTCACCTAGTCAGAGCACCAGTAGAAAAAGAAGGTGACAGCCTAGTGGGCCTTGGCCCAGATAGAGGCGCCAGTTCCTAGCAATAGCTCATAGATGTGCTGTCGCCATAGTGCTTGCTAAGCTCAACGAGCACCCACCCATCTGTCTAGCTCGCATGCTGCGGATCTACTTCCTGAAATAATGACATGCGCTCGCAAACGAGGCGCTCGAAAAACAAACACAGCTGATGCAGCCTCAATATGACGAGCAAGTTATTTATTGAAAAAGAAGGTGTGTCAGAACTTTTTTCAACCGCATTGCTTCAGCGGCAAGAGTTCGGCCAGACAGCATACCTATTCCCAAAATCAGACCTCTACGAACATCGTCTTCTGCACAGACCAGGCTCAGCGGGCGGGTGATGAGATGGGACTGCAGCAGGCGGCTGGCGATGCGCTGGTCATCCACGCCGGGTTCGAACTGCACACAGAGACTGATGGAGTGGCTCGGCGGCGAAACATGGACCACGCCCGGCACCTGCACCAGCTGATCGTGCATCACCTGCTGGCGGGCCAGGTAGTCACGTTGGATCCGGCGGTACCAGGCGTCCAGTTCCCCCTCGGCGATGAACTGGGCCAGGGCGGCCTGGTCCAGCAGGCGTCCCTCGCGGAACACCTCGCTGCGCAGCTGGTTGAGCGGTGCCACCAGCGCCCGGGGGGCCACTAGGTAGCCCAAGCGCAGGCCGGGGAACATCAGCTTGGAGAAGGAACCCACCAGCAGGTGCCGGGCCGAGCGGCCATCGAACATCAGGTTGGTGCCATCCTCGCCGGTGAACTCGTAGTCGTCCTCCAGCACGAAGTCGGGCGCAAGGCGCGCGCAGAGCGCCTGCCGGTGCGCCCGGGAGGTAGGCACGCTGAGCGGATAGTGGTGCGAGCCGGTGAAGTAGGCCAGCCGCACCGGGGCGTTTGCCTCTCCCGGGACGTGGCCCGCCTCCGGGGACCAGGCCAGCTGGTCGACCCTGGCACCCACGGCGGTGAAGACGTTGCGCGCCCCCCAGTAGCAGGGGGACTCCATCAGCACCCGGTCGCCCACGTCGGTCAGCGCCAGGGCGCACAGCTCGATGCCGTTGTGGGTGCCCTCGGTGATGATGATCTGGTCGGTTTCGCACTCCAGGCGTCGCCAGCGCCACAGGAAGTCGCGAATGGCGCGTTTGAGCGGGCCATAGCCGCCGCTGGAGTAGGAGAGCAGCAGGGCGTTGCGGGGCACGGTGACGCTGGCATAGAGCTCGCGCCACTTGGCCATGGGGAACTGGGTAATGTCCGGGATGCCGGGCATGAAGGCGCCGCTCTGGATGGCGCCGGCGCTGGGGGCGTCCAGGATGGCGGCGGCCCGGGCCGAGAGGCGCAGAGCGGCATCCACCGGCGTCGGGTTGGGCGTGACTGGGCGACGGGTCCAGGTGCCTTGGCCCTGCCCGGTGAAGATGAGCCCCTCCTCCCCCAGTCGCCGCATTGCCTGGGCCAGGGTGTCCCGGGCGACCTTGAGCTCCCGGCATAGCCGCCGGTGGGAAGGCATCCGGCTGCCGTCGGGCCAGTCGTGCAGGATCGTCAGGCGCAGGGCCTGCTCGATGCGTACGCCCTTGCCCAGGCGTTCGGGCTGCTGGCTGACGCGGGCGAGAAGCGGGGCGAGGGAGACCTGGGGCGGCATGGCGGTGGCAACGGTGGCGCGGGGTGTGGCGATTATCCCCTGCGGGTGAGGATTGGTCCACCTGGCCGGGGAAGTGGTCCATAGGTGGCGGGGCGCCTTGCTGCTAGCGTGCTTCCCCATACCGACAAGAGGAGACCCCCATGACGCTGATCGACTCGCTGTTGATCGACGGCACGGCCGCCGCCCTGGTGGGCGAGGCCTGGCTGACCGGCAGCGTAAGATTCCCCGTGACCAACCCCGCCACCGGTGAGCGGCTGGCCCAGGTGGCCGACCTGGGTGCCGACGAGACCCGCCAGGCGGTGGCCGCCGCCGAGGCGGCCGGCGCCGCCTGGAAGAAGACCACGGCCAAGGAGCGCGCCGCCCTGCTGCGCGCCTGGTTCCTGCGCATCCAGGAGGAGACCGAGGGGCTGGCCGAGCTAATGACCCTGGAGCAGGGCAAGCCGCTGGCCGAGTCCCGTGGCGAGGTGACCTACGGCGCCAGCTTCATCGAGTACTTCGCCGAGGAGGCCAAGCGCATGGCCGGCGAGACCCTGCCGACCCATGCCGCCGACAAGCGCCTGCTGGTGCTGCGCGAGCCGATCGGCGTGGTGGCCGCCATCACGCCCTGGAACTTCCCCATGGCGATGATCACCCGCAAGTGCGCCCCGGCCATCGCCGCCGGTTGCACCGTGGTGATCAAGCCCGCCGAGGCGACCCCGCTCACCGCCCTGGCCCTGGCGCGCCTGGCCCGCGAGGCCGGCATCCCGGCCGGGGTGATCAACGTGGTCACCGCGGCGAGCCCCGCGGCGGTGGGCGAGGTGCTGACCACCGACCCCCGCGTGCGCAAGGTCTCCTTCACCGGCTCCACCCCGGTGGGCAAGAAGCTGCTGGCCCAGTGCGCCGGCACCGTCAAGAAGGCCTCCATGGAGCTGGGCGGCAATGCCCCCTTCATCGTCTTCGACGACGCGGACCTCGACGCCGCCGTGGCCGGGGCCATCGCCTCCAAGTATCGCAACGCCGGCCAGACCTGCGTCTGCACCAACCGCTTCCTGGTCCAGGAGGGGATCTACGACGCCTTCGTCGAGGCCCTGGCCGCGAAGGTCGCGGCGATGCCGGTGGGTGATGGCCGCGAGCCGGGCGTGATGATCGGCCCGCTGATCAACCAGGCCGCCGTCGACAAGGTACAGCGCCACGTGGACGACGCCGTGGCCAAGGGCGGCCGGCTGCTGTGCGGCGGCACGCCCCATGCGCTGGGCCAGAGCTTCTACGCCCCCACCGTGATCGCCGATGCCACCCCTGAGATGAACGTGGCCAGCGAGGAGACCTTCGGCCCGCTGGCGCCGGTGTTCCGCTTCCGCGACGAGGAGGAGGCGATCGCCATGGCCAACGACACCCCCTTTGGCCTGGCCGCCTACTTCTATGCCCGCGACTACCGCCGCATCTGGCACGTCATGGAGGGGCTCGAGTACGGCATGGTCGGCGTCAACGAGGGGATCATCTCCACCGAGCTTGCCCCCTTCGGCGGCGTCAAGGAGTCGGGCCTCGGCCGCGAGGGCTCGCGCCACGGCCTCGAGGAGTTCACCGAGCTCAAGTACGTCTGCGTGGGCGGGCTCTGAGCCCGCCGCGTCATCCACCCTCTGCCAGGATCTCACCATGACCCAGACCTTCACCAACGCCGAGCTCAACGAGCTCAAGCAGCGCTTCGTGGCCAACGGCGCCGCGACCCCCACCGCCCAGTTCGTGGCCCGCGCCGAGAACGCCGAGCTGTGGGACGAGGACGGTCAGCGCTGGATCGACTTCGCCGGCGGCATCGGCGTGCTCAACCTGGGCCACCGCCACCCGCGCATCGTCAAGGCCGTGCAGGACCAGCTCGAGCGCGTCATGCACACCTGCTCGGCGGTGATCTCCTACGCCCCCTATATCCAGCTCTGCCAGCGGCTCTGCGAGAAGGCCCCGGTCAAGGGCCCGGAGCGCAAGGCGATGCTGGTCAACACCGGCGCCGAGGCGCTGGAGAACGCCGTCAAGATCGCCCGCGCCGCCACCGGCCGCTCCGGCATCATCACCTTCGACGGCGCCTTCCACGGCCGCACCATGATGACCCTGGCCATGACCGGCAAGGTGCTGCCCTACAAGAACGACTTCGGCCCGATGCCGGGCGACGTCTATCGCGCGCCCTACCCCAACCCGCTGCACGGCATCAGCGACGAGATGGCCCTGGCGGGCATCGAGAAACTCTTCAAGACCGACATCCCGGCCCATCGGGTGGCGGCCATCGTCATCGAGCCGGTGCAGGGGGAGGGCGGCTTCTATATCGCCTCGCCGGAGTACCTCAAGGCGCTGCGCGCGCTCTGCGACCGCCACGGCATCCTGCTGATCGTCGACGAGGTGCAGTCGGGCTTCGCGCGTACCGGCAAGCTCTTCGCGCTGGAGCACAGCGGCATCGAGGCCGACATGCTGACCACCGCCAAGTCCCTGGCCAACGGCATGCCGCTGTCGGCAGTGGTGGGCACCGCCGAGGTGATGGATTCCTCCGGGCCCGGTTCCCTGGGCGGCACCTACAGCGGCAACCCGCTCTCCTGCGCGGCCGCGCTGGCGGTGTTCGACGCCATCGAAGAGGAGAACATCCTAGAGCGCAGCGAGCAGATGGGCCGCCTGCTGGCCGAGCGCTTCGCGGTCTGGCAGGAGCGCTTCGCCCCGGTGGGCCATGCGCGCAACCTGGGCGCCATGGCGGCCTTCGAGCTGCTCGATGCCGATGGCAGGCCGGACCCGGCCCAGGCCCAGGCGCTGTGCGCCAAGGCCCGCGAGCAGGGGCTGATCCTGCTTTCCTGCGGCTTCTACGGCAACACCATCCGCGTGCTGGTGCCGATCACTGCGCCCTCCGCGGTGCTTGAGGAAGGGCTTGGCATCATCGAGCATTCGCTGGAAGAGCTGGCGAATTAATGCTGTTGAAGGCGCCCTCTCCCCCTAAATGACATGGCCTGAATTCATAATAAAAAAGGAAGGCCAACACGGGCACAATTTTTGCATGCTGCTAGTCTCTTGGAAGAGGGCACACCAAGCGGCAGCACCACAGGCCGTGACAGAAATGAAACAAGCAGGCGGGATTCGAGGGCGTTTGGATCACCATTTTTTGGATCACTTTCAGTGATCGAATGGCAAAAACCCTTCAGCAACAATGCGTTTGCCGCAAATGGAGGCGGCCCCGACAGCCACATCCCGGCACACGCGTCCACCACTACCGTTGCTCCCTTCCGGGCCTGGCGGGGTTTGCGGTTTAGCGTTGCGGGAGGACCGACGGGGCCACCACGGCATGACGCCTTGGGCGTCAAACCCGGCGAGCGATCAATGACTTGCCGAGTGCGTGAGCACTATATCAACGCCGGAGCCGGCCGGCAAGGGGCATCGCCCGACGGCGGCAGGATGCTACGGGCCCGGCGTTGCTGTATCGTGGATTGAACGTCAATGCAGACTCATCCATCACGCCACATCGGGAGGCGCACCATGAAGAAGGATCCGAACAAGGGCTACATCGCCCTGCTGGGCTGGAGCCTGAATGCCATCGAGGCCGCCGAGAACTTCGACCGACGCTACGTGGTGGTTGCCCCGGAGTGGGCCGAGGAGTACTGCCAGAAGCACGACATCCCCTATGTGCCCTGGAACTTCGAACGCCTCAACGACCGCTCCCTGGAGATCGCCCATACCCTCCAGGAGATGAAGGTCGACGTCGCCATCCCGCTGTTCGAGGAGACCGTGGAGTGGGCCGGCGCCATCAATTCGGTGCTGCTCGACAACCCCCGCCTCTACGGCCAGTCGCTGCTGCTGCGCGACAAGGCGCTGATGAAGCGCCGCGCCCAGCTGGGCGGCATTCGCGTCGGCATCTTCGAGGAGGCCCACGACAAGGAGGACGTCGTGCGCTTCCTCAAGCGGGTCAACCAGACCCTGCTCAAGCTCGACGGCGACCCCAACGATCCCATCCATCTCAAGGCCTTCGACAAGGCCGGCTGCCTGGGTCACCGGGTGATTCGCACCCCGGACGAGGTCGATACCATCCCCGACGAGGAGTTCCCGGTGCTGATGGAGTCGCACCTGGACGGCTGGGAGTTCGCCGTGGAGGCGTGGATCCACGACGGCAAGATCGCCTTCCTCAATATCTCCGAGTACGTGACCCTGGGCTATTCGGTGTTCGTGCCCGCCTCCCCGGAGCTCGAGCAGTATCGCCCCCAGATCACCGCCCAGATCGAGAAGCTGATCAAGGCCTTCGATATCGAGTTCGGCCTGATCCACCCCGAGTACTTCGTCACCAGCGACGGCGAGATGTACTTCGGCGAGGTAGCCTACCGTCCGCCGGGCTTCAAGGTGTTCGAGCTGCTCGAGCGGGTCTACGGCTTCAACGCCTACCAGGCCTCCATGCTGGTCTTCGACCCCAAGAGCACCCCGGAGGAGGTCGCCGCCTTCTTCCCGCAGGAGATAGTCGATGCCGACGGCTTCGCCGGCTGCTTCGGCGTCTATCCGCGCCGCCGCGTGGTGAGCAAGCTGGAGATCCCCGAGGAGGTCGAAGACGACCCCTACTTCGAGTCCCACGAGCTCACCCCGCCGGTCGAGGAGACCGTCACCAAGCGCACCGCCTTCGGCACCCACTGGGGCCTGGTCTACTTCAAGGGCGATGAGGCGGCGCGCATGAAAGAACTGCTCAAGCATATGGAAGAGCTTGATTTCTATGTCTGAGACAGGCGTCATGGAAAGGTGACAGCCTGACGACAAGGAGTCGGCGTGACCACGCACCGACAGACGCAAGACACAAGCGCCCTGCCCGCGGCCAGCGAAAAGCTCGCTGGCCTGTGCAGCAAACTGGACGACGCCATCACCCTGCTGGCCGATGCCAGGGAGTTTGCCAAGCCCGGCAAGCTGCCCCGGGTACTCGATACTGCCCGCCGGGTGCTGCTCCAGGAGGGCGGCGCGGCGGAGGTGGAGCGTCGCGCTCAGGCCTTCGAGGAGGCCGGGGTCTTTCTCGGCTCCGACTGGGAGACCCCCCAGTATCTGGTGCCGTCGCTGACCACCCACGCCCTCAAGAGCCCCGACCCCAGCATGGTGGTGATCGAAGCGCTCAGCGAGCTGCGCCTGCTGGCCGTGGCCAAGGGCGAGTACCTGCACCCCCACGTCTCCGCGGAGCAGGCCCACCACTACCTGACTCAGGTGATGGCCATCAACCTCTGGCTGCTCTTCGGCGCCCCAAGCGAAGCCGAGCGCGAGACCCAGGGGCGCCTGGCACAGATTCCTCGCCACCTGTTTCGCCACCTGGCCGAGCGCATCGGCTACGAGCACATCATCGACCGGCTGATCGATGAGATCTGGCGGATCCTGCAGCAGCGTCCCATCCAGGTGGAGCCGGTCAAGGCGATGATCACCCAGATCGCCATCTGCCAGGCCAACCCGGAGATCGACCTGGGCGCCAGCGGCCAGGGGGCGGATCGCCTGGTCAGCTCCCTCTACGGCCCCACCCGGGCCTGCCGGGAGGACCCGGGCGTCGAGGCCTACCGGGAGCGGCTGGCCAGCATGGACAGCGCCGCCCTGCAGGGCGAGGCCACCGGTTTCGCCCGGGCCATGCACGATACCGGCCTGGTCTCTCCCTACCACCCGGTGCTGCTGCGCCACCTGCTGGATTATGGCGATCACCTGCTGGCCGAGGCGCTGGGGCTCTCCGCCACCGGCCGCGACTGCCTGCTCTGCTACCGCGAGCTGGTCTCGGCCCTGATCCGCGGCGGCGTCCACCCCGCCACCCCTCAGGCGGTCTATGGCCTGGCGCTGCTGCTGGAGCGCGGCATCCTCTACCAGCCGCCGGTGGCCCCGGCCATGTGGCGCCAGCTGGGCCTGACGCTCTCCGAGTGGTCCCAGGCGCGGCTCAACCTGGCCTTCGGCGAGGCGATCTCGCCCCGGGCGCGGCTGCTGGAGGGGGTGCTCTGCATGCTCGGCCAGCCGCTGGGCGTGGGCCAGGGCAATAACCCCACCTGCCAGTCGGCCCGGGCGCTCTCCATGTGGGCCTACAACGACCCGGACTACCTGCTGCAGATGGTCGCCTGGGCGGCCCGGGACGACGAGATCATCATGCACTTCGAGGGGCAGCCGATCTCCTCCATGGCAAGCAGCGGCGGCGTGGCCCAGGCCCTGCCCATGGACCTCGACCCCGTCTCGCTGATCGTGGTGCCTCATCTGGACCGTATCTATGCGGAGATGGGGCGGCGCTGCATCGGCCGCGAGGGCGACCCCCACCGCTGGGTCAATCCGGAGTTCCACGGCTGGTGGTCCGGGCGCGGCTTTCGCATCAACGTCGACGTGGCCAGCGGCCAGCTCCACGAGCTGGACACCTTCCTGCGCCACTTCTACGCCAGCTACCACCCCTACTACAACGGCAACCAGCCGCTGATCCACCCCCAGCCGGCGGGCATCGCCGTCACCGACAGCGCGGCGCGCTTCATCGGCTGGCACGCCATCACCGTGCTGCGCGTCTCCCTGGACCCTTCGGACGTGATGCGGGTCTACTTCTACAACCCCAACAACGACAGCGGCCAGGACTGGGGCGACGGGGTGAGAGTCAGCACCGCCGGCTGCGGCGAGCGCGCCGGCGAGGCCTCCCTGCCCTTCGAGCAGTTCGCCTCGAGGCTCTATATCTTCCACTACGACCCGCTGGAGCGCGGCGAGCTGGCCCAGATCACCCAGGCGGAGCTGGATCGGGTGATCGGCTATATTCACCGCAGCTGGGGCGCCGACCGCATTCCGCCCACCGACCTCCAGGCCGACGCGGGCCCCACCGGCGCGCCTTGATGCCGGTCAGGACTTCCCTGCCCGGCTCTGCCAGAATGGAGAGCTGAGAGCCACCGGCTCGCCACCCAGGCGATACAGGGAGATACGCATGGACTTCAAGCTGCTGATGGTCTTCGTGGACCAGGACAGGACCGACAAGGTGCTGGACGCCGCCCGCAATGCCGGCGCCACCGGCGCCACCATCATCAACAACGCCCAGGGCCAGGGGCTCAAGCCCCATCTGACCTTCTTCGGCCTGGAGTTCATGGCCTCCCGCAGCGTGATCCTGATTCTGGTGGAGGCGCGCCGCTCCAGCGAGGTGCTGAATGCGGTGAGCCTGGCCGGAGAGCTGGACGAGAGCCTGAACACCGGCATCGCCCTGGAGCTCGACGTCAGTCAGGCGGTGGGCCTCAGCGAGCACATCAGGACGCTCAGCCGCGAACACCCGCTGACAGGCGGCTAGTCCTCGGTGGTGGGGCGCCCGGCCCCTGTCAGCCGGCGCTCCACCTTCTCGAGGCTATCCTGGGTGCCGAGCAGCACCAGCACATCGTCGGCCCGAACCTCGGTATCCGCCTCGGGGTAGCGCCGACGCTGTTCGTTGCGCACCAGCGCCGTCACCGACACCTGATCTCGCTCCGTATTCAACTCCGCCAGGCGCTGGCCGATGGCCGGACTCCCCTCATGCAGCACCACCGAGTGCAGTCGCTCCTGCTCCCCCGCCGGGCGCGGATCCTGGATGTTGTCCAGGGAGCCCCGGAAGAGCTCGCGCAGCATCTGGTAGTGGCCGGCGCGCTGCTCCTGGAGGTGGCGGGTCACCCGATGGAGAGGCACTCCCAGGGCCTGCAGCGCATGGGAGGTCAGGATCATGCTCGCCTCCAGGGTCTCGGGAATGACCTCTGTCGCCCCCGCCTCACAGAGCTCTACCACCGTGGAGTCGTCCCGGGTGCGGACCACGGCGGGAATACCGGCCTTCAGCTGGGCGGCATGGCGCAGGGTCTTGAGCGCGGCAGGGCGATCCTCATGGCTGATGATCAACAGCCTGGCCCGAGCCAGCCCCACGTTCTCCAGCACGGCGGCATCCGAGGAGTCACCGAAGTAGACCGGCTGGCCCGCCAGGCGCGCCTCGCGCACGATGGCGGGATCCAGGTCCAGGGCGATGTACTCGACGCCCTCGCTCTCCAGGAAGCGCGCCACCGTCTGGCCGGTGCGGCCGAACCCGCAGATCACCACGTGCCCCTGCTCGTCGAGCTCGCGAGGCGCCGGCAGCGACTCATCCGGTCGCCGCGCCGGACGCCCGAACAGCCAGCTTGCCAGGGGCTGGTTGAAGCGGATCAGGAAGGGGGCCAGGATGATCGAGAAGAGCACCGAGGTGAGCACTACCTGGGCCGGCTGGCTGGCGATTACCCCGCCCTCCAGGCCGATGGCCAGCAGGGCGAAGCCGAACTCGCCACCCACCGCCAGCAGCAGGCCGGTACGGAAGGCCGTCTGCAGCTCCACGCCGGAGAGGCGCACAATCAGGGTGACCAGGAGCAGCTTGATACCCAGCAGCGCCACGGCGCCGAGCAGCGCCTCCCACCAGATCTCGGGCAGCAGCGCCGGCTCCACCAGCATGCCGATGCTGACGAAGAAGAGCCCCAGCAGCACGTCCCGGAAGGGGCGAATGGTCGACTCCACCTGGTGGCGGAATTCGGTGTCGGCCAGCACCATGCCGGCCAGGAAGGCCCCGAAGGCCATGGAGAGCCCCAGGGTCTTGGTGGTCCAGGCCGCCACCAGGGAGACGAAGAGCACCGTCAGGGTGAAGAGCTCCGCGGAGCGCCGCTCCGCCACCAGCTGAAAGAGCGGGCGCAGCAGCAGGCGCCCGGAGATCAGCACGATCACGAAGGCGAGCAGCGCCTTGGCCAGCGCCAGCCCCAGCGCCCCGGCCACCTCCTGGGCCGCCACCACGCCCAGCACCGGAATCACCACCACGAAGGGCACCGCGGTGATGTCCTGGAACACCGACATGGTGGTGCCGAGCCGCCCGTGGCGAGTCTGGCTCTCGCCCTGCTCCATCAGCTGCTTGGTGATGACGGTGGTAGAGGACTGGGCAAACACCGCCCCCACCACGAAGGCCGCCGGGCCGGGCAGCCCCATGGCCCAGGCCAGGCCGCCCACCACCGCCGTGGTCAGGGCCACCTGGGCGGTGCCCAGGCCGAGAATGGTGTGGCGCAGCGCATAGATCTGGGGCATCGAGAAGCTGAGCCCGATGGTGAAGAGCAGAAAGACGATGCCGAACTCGGCGATCACCCGAATATACTCATCGGCCACCACGGGCCCGGCGGTATGGGCGCCCAGCAGCACCCCCACCAGCAGATAGCCCAGGCTCGGGGGAATCCTGAAGCGCTGGAAGACCAGCACCACGGCCACCGTGGCCCCCAAGAGCAGCAGCATCTGTACCAGCGCCTGTTCCAGCATTACCGTTTTCCCTGGTCGCCCGGCGGGCGCACTCTGTCCATCAAGGCCATGTCTGCCATGGCGTTATCTCGCCCGATAGCATATCAGGATGAGCGCTGCACGACGCGCCTCGCGACGCTATACTGCCAGCCCCTTAGCCCCCTTCTCTTGCCCCGGGAGCCGCCATGACGCGTCTCGACCAGCTTCTTGTCACCCAGGGCCTGGCCCGCTCCCGCACCCGCGCCCAGCGGCTGATCCGTCATGGGCGGGTCGCCCTGGCCGATAGCGGCCGGGTGCTCACCAAGCCCGGCGAGAAGCTGCCGGACGATACCCGGCTGACGGTGGCGGAGGACCCCGAGGAGCGCTATGTCTCCCGGGCGGGGCTCAAGCTCGAGGCGTTGATCGAAACGCTGGGGCTGGACCTCGAGGGCCGGCTGGTGCTCGACGTGGGGCAGTCCACCGGCGGCTTCACCGACTGTGCCCTGCGCTGCGGCGCACGCCACGTGATCGGCGTGGAGGTGGGCCACGACCAGCTCGACCCAAGCCTGCGCGAGGATCCGCGGGTCACCTGCCTGGAGGGACTCAATGCCCGGGCCATGGCCCGCGAGCCCCGCCTGCGGGAGGCCCTGGCCGCCCAGGGCGCCGCGGGGCCGGATTTCGCGGTGATGGACGTCTCCTTTATTTCCCAGCGCCTGATCCTGCCCGAGATCGCCGCCCTGCTGGCGCCGGGGGCCGAGCTCGCCAGCCTGGTCAAGCCGCAGTTCGAGGTGGGCCCCGGCGGCGTCAACGCCCGGGGGCTGGTCACCGATCCCGCCCGCTACCGCGAGGTGGAGGCGAAGATCCGCGCCTGCTGCGCCGAGCACGGGCTCGCGGTGCGCCACTGGCGGGAGAGCCCGCTGCTGGGCGGCGACGGCAACCGCGAATTCCTGCTCCACGCCCTGCGCCAGGCCTAGCCAGCCCCCCTGCGCCGGCCGTTCAGCGCCCGCTGTCGCCCCCATCTCCGACGTCGATCTCCCCCGGGTCGCCGTGGCTGCCCGGCGGAGGATGCTGGCGCAGCCTGCCCTCGCCGCCGGTCTCCACTACCTTGCGCGTCTCACCCGGTCGCTTGAGCCACACCTCCAGCTGGTTGAAGGCGATATCGACCCCATGCTCGGCAAATAGCTCCCCCACTCGGCAGTTGAGCTCGTCGGTGGCGAAGAGGCGATCCCCCAGGGCGTTGACGAAGACCCGCAGCTCGAAGTCCAGGGTGCTCTCCCCGTAGGCCATAAAGAAGACCTGGGGCTCGGGATCGGCCAGCACCCGCTCGTTCTCATGGGCGGCCCGGTAGAGCAGCCGGTGCACCAGCGCCTGGTCGGAGCCGTAGGCGACCCGGTAGTTGAGCACCACCCGAGTGACCGTATCGGAGAGCGACCAGTTGATCAGCTGGTCGGTGATGAAGGTCTGGTTGGGAATGATGATCTCCTTGCGATCGAAGTCGGTCACCGTGGTGGCGCGAATGCGGATGCGACTGACCGTGCCGGTCAGGGCGCCCAGGGTGATGGTGTCGCCGATGCGCACCGGCCGCTCGAAGAGGATGATCAGCCCCGAGACGAAGTTGGCGAAGATCGCCTGGAGGCCGAAGCCCAGGCCCACGCCCAGCGCCGCCACCAGCCACTGCAGCTGACTCCAGGCCACGCCCAGGGTGGCCAGGGAGGCCACCAGGCCGCTGCCCACGATGGCATAGGAGAGCAGCGAGGTGATGGCGTAGGCGCTGCCCTGCTTGAGCTCGAGCCGCGACAGCACCATCACCTCCAGCAGGCCAGGCAGGTTGCGGGCCATCATCAGGGTGAAGCCGAAGATCAACAGCGCCGTGATGATATCGGCCACCGAGAGCGCGCCAGTCACAAGCTCGCTGCCCACATCGCCCTCGGCTTCCCAGATCGCCACCCGCTCCAGGTAGCCCAGCACGGTGAGCAGGTCGGCCCACACCAGATAGAGCAGCAGTACGAAGCCCACCATCAGGATCAGCTTGGAGAACCGCAGCGACTGCTGGTTGATCTGCTCCATGTCCAGGGGGGGCTCCTCGACCACCTCGATGCCACCCTCGGCGCCCTCCTTGACCTCGGCGCGTCGCCGGGCCAGGGCCCGCTTGAAGGCCAGTCGCCGGGCGGCCACGGCCAGCCCGCGCACCACGCTGGCCTCCACCAGGATCCAGAGGCCGAGCAAGTAAAGGGTGGCGGCGAAGCGCCCCACCAGGCTCAGCGCCGTGTACTCGTAGCCCGCCGCGATCAGCCCCAGCAGCACCAGGGGCACCGCCGCCATGGCCAGTCCCAGCGCCAACCGGAAGAGCTTGACGCCAAAGAAGGGGGTATGGGCCAGGATCAGGCGCGCCAGCCCCAGGCTCATGCCCAGGAGCCCGGCCACCAGCAGTCCCAGGGCCACCGGCCGATGAGTCAGCCCGAGCTCGGCGTCCCGAGCCAGGGTCGCGATGAACACTACCGGCACCAGGGCCAGGGCCAGCCAGCCCAGCAGCCAGCGCAGGCGCGCCACATAGTCAGCCGGCCAGTAGAAGTGCTTGGTGGCCACGCCGTCGCGCACCAGCAGGCGCCGCCCCCAGGCGATCACGCCCCAGGCCAGGGCGAGCTGCAGGGCCGCCAGCCCCAGGCCATGGGCGATGCCGTCGCTTTCGGCCAGCAGGGCGGCGCCGAGGGCCGCCAGGCTCAGCGGCCCAGGCGAGGCGAGCAGCGCATTGAGCAGCACCGCCCTTGGGGTATGCAGCTGGGTATCGCTGCGCAGGCGACCGATCTGCTCATGAATCACCGCCAGGCGCGCCTTGATCCGCCGCCGCCCCCACACCAGGCCGGCGGCCAGCAGCAGCAGGGGCAGGCCCGCCAGCGCTGCCGTGGAGGGCAGGCGCCACTGCCCGGGGAGAACCTGCCGCCACTCCCCCTCCTGCCACTCCAGCACCAGGTTGGCCGGCAGCTGGCGTGCCCAGCCGAGATCCAGCGGCCGAGTATTGGCCACCCAGAAGAGCTGTTCGTCGATGGTCCCACGCAGCTCCCGGGAGGTCTCCAGCAGCTGCTGCTGGTTGAGCTGCAGCTCCACGGCAGTGCTGAGCAGGCTGCCATAGGTCTGCTCCAGGCGATCGACCAGTTCGCGGCGGGACTGGTAGAGCCGCTGCAGCGACTCCACCAGGGCATCGCTAACCTCCACACCGGCCTCCTCCAGACGCTGGTTGGCCAGCCGCTCGCTCTGGCGCAGGGCGTCGCGCTGGCGCACCAGGTCGAACTGGCGCAGGCGCAGATCGGCGATCTCGTCCTGAAGATCCCGGCGTGGGGCCACCTGGGGCAGCGAGCGGCGCTGCTCACGCAGGATGCGCGACAGCAGCATGGAGCCGCGGATCGCCTCGATCTGCTCGTTGAGGCTGCGCTGCAGCTGGCGGACATGGTCGAGTTGGCTACGCACCGCCAGGCTCTCGCGCACCAGGGCGTTGTTGCGGTCGTTGGCGCGCAGCAGCTCCAGGCTGAGGTCTCGGTTGACCTGCTGGGCGCGTTCCAGCACCGGATGCCCCGCCTCCAGCAGGGGGTCGTCCCGGGCGGCGTCGGCGATGGCCTGCTCCGAGGCCAGGCGCCGCTTGCGGTCGATGACGTCCTGCAGCAGCGAGAGCTCCGCCTCCTGACGCACCTGCTGCTGGTTGAGCAGGTCGCGGCGCTGCTGGTCGAGCTCGCGCAGCCGAGTGTTGGTGCCCAGCTCGCGCTGATGGAAAAGCAGGGTCACTTCGGCCAGGCGCCGCTCCACCTGGCTCTGCAGGCGGCGCGCATCATCCCCGGGCAGGCCCCGGGCCTCGAGCTCATCCTGACTGCGCCGGGCGCGCTCCACCGCCTGCATCGCCTCGGAGATCGCCTGCTGGGCGCGCTCGGGCAGGGTCTGGGCGGCCAGCAGCTGGGCGTTGACCTCGGCGAGGCGGTCCTGGAGGCGCTGCAGCTCCAGGACCGCCTCCTGCTGGCGCTGCTCTAGCTCATCCACCTCCAGGCCGTCGAGGTCGGTGGCCGACAGCGACAGCGCCGCCTCCTCCTCGGCCACCAGCTCCCGCTCCAGGCGCAGCAGCTCGGCAGGGGCCTGCTCGACCCGGGCCTCCAGGGCATCCAGGCGCTCCCTCACTTCCGAGAGGCTCTCCAGGCCCGCCAGCGTCGCTTCCAGGGCTTCCGCCTCTCGACGCTGAGCCGCACTCAGACTCTCCCCCTCCGCCGGGGTCAGAGCCTCCAGGCGCGCCTCGACAGCGTCGCGATCGGGGAGGTTCTCCTCCGCCTGGGCCGGCAGCAGCACCAGCAGCAGGAGCAGCAGCAGGGGCAGCCGGCACCAGGCCTGGCCCCCGCCCTGACACTTCGTCGCGGCCCCGTCCCGCGCCCTGGCACCCGCCTCTCTCTTCACCGACTACCTCGCTTCGCAGGGAAATGCCCAGGGCTCGATTCTCGGCCCCTCGCGCCGCCAAGGCAATCACCAAGGAACAACGCCGCTGGCGGTTGACTTGGGCCCCCGGCATGGTAGAACGGCGGTCTGTACCTCCTCACCCCCGGATCTCGCCATGACGTGCCTCTCCCGCCCTGCCGCCCTCACCGGCGCCGCCCTGGCCCTGCTGCTGCATGGCGCTGCCCTCCAGGCGGATACGCCACCCTCCGAGCCGAGCAGCGGGGCTCGCCATGGGGAAGTCGCCGATGCCTCGGCCGCACAACGCCGCGCCCTCGAAGCCCGCATCCAGGCCCTCAATGCGGAGCTCGAGTCGCTGCAGAGCGAGCTTGCCGAGCTGCCCGCCGACGAGGAGCAAGCGCCCATCGCCCCGGACCTTCAGGCGGCACTCGAGGCCACCGAGCGCCGCCAGCTGGAGCTGGAGTCTCGCCGCAACCCCTTTGCCATCACCACCTACCGGCGCAACTATCTGTTTCCGGTCAGCTATACCACCAACCCCAATCGCGACGCCTTTCGCGAGATCACTCCGGATAACGGCCCTCGAGATGCCGAGGTCAAGTTCCAGTTCAGCGCCAAGGTCAATCTGCTCGAGGGAGTGTTCGGCGATACCGGCGACCTCTATTTTGCCTACACCCAGCGCAGCTGGTGGCAGGCCTACAACACCGACTCCTCCTCGCCCTTCCGGGAGACCAACTACGAGCCCGAGGTCTTCATGACCTTCGACAACGCCTGGCGGGCGCTCGGCTGGACCAACGTGCGCAACCGCCTGGCGCTGAACCATCTCTCCAACGGCCGCTCCGACCCGCTGTCGCGCAGCTGGAACCGGGTCTATGTGGAGAGCATCTTCCAGCGCGGCGACTGGGCCTTCAGCCTGGCCCCCCACTGGCGCATCCCGGAGTCCAAGAGCGAGGACGACAACCCCGATATCGACCGCTACATGGGCTACGGCGACGTCACCCTGGCTCGCCGCCTGGGCGACAACGAGCTCAGCCTGCTGTGGCGGGGCAATCCCAGCGCCGGCAACATGGGCACCCAGGTCGACTACTCCTGGCCGCTGTTCAACGGCAACGTGCGCGGCCATGTGCAGTACTACTACGGCTACGGCGAGAGCATGATCGACTACGACCACCGCAATCACCGTCTCAGCCTGGGCTTCAGCCTCAATCCGCTGTTCAGCGGTGGCAGCATGACCCGCTGACCCTGACGCACCTTCCATGCAGCATGGCAGCGTGACGGCCACCGCCGTGGCAAGCGCTGCCCTGGCTGCTATGCTGTGGCTGTCATTCACCGTCAGAGGAAGACCCGATGGCAAACCGTGCCCCCCATACCCACGAGACCACCCAGCAGCTCAAGGAAGACCTGCACCACCTCACCCAGACCATCGAGGAGCTGGTCAGCGCTACCGCCGACGACTCCCGCAGCAATATCAAGGAGCTGCGTGACCGGGCCGAGAAGCGCCTCAAGGAGACCCGCGACCGCCTCGAGAGCCGCGGCGAACGCTTCTATGGCGAGGCCCGCGACAGCATGGAGCACCAGGTCGACGCCTGCGACCGCTACGTCCACGAGAACCCCTGGACCAGCATCGGCATCGGCGCCGCCGTGGGCGTAGTCGTCGGCATGCTGATCGGGCGTCGCTGATGCAGGAGAGCCAGGGACCGGCGCAGCGCCTGTTTTCCGCCGCCAAGCGCCTGCTCGGCAGCCTGCTGGCCACCGGCGAGACGCGCCTGCGTCTCGCCATTCTGGAGCTGGAGGAGGAGCGCGTTCGGCTGGTGGGCCTGCTGCTGATCGTGGGGCTGAGCCTGATCCTGCTGATGCTCGGCATCGGGGTGCTGACCACCCTGGTGATCGTCGCCTTCTGGGACAGCTACCGGCTCACCGCCATTGCCGTCAGCGCCGGGGTGCTACTGGGCGGCGGCGCCCTGCTGGCGCTGCGGGCCCTGCAGCTGGCCAAACGCCGCACCCTGCTGGTCAGCACCCTCAAGCATCTGGCCACCGACCGCGACCTGATGGAGCGCGAGCGCCGGGAGGAGCACCATGAGCGCTGATCTTCCCGCACGGCGCCCACCGCCGTCCCATGCCGAGCGCAAGGCGCAGCTGAACGCCCGCATCGAGCAGCAGCGCATCGATATCCTGGTGGAGGCGAGCCGCTACCGGGAGGCGAGCCGCCCCATCGATGACGGCTGGCGGGCGCTGATGCGCTTCAAGGCGCCGCTCTACGCCCTGGGCGGCGTGCTGCTGATGAAGAGCGCCCGCCACCCCAGCTCGCTATTGCGCGTCAGCAAGCGCCTGGCTGCCGGCGCCCTGCTGCTGCGCCGGGCCCGCCGCCTGCTGCGCTGACCCTTCCCCGACGCGAGGAGCCCCCATGGCCATCGCCATTACCCTGCACGTGATCGCCGCCGTCCTCTGGGTGGGCGGCATGTTCTTCGCCTGGATGATCCTGCGCCCGGTGGCCGCCGGCCAGTTGGAGCCACCGGCCCGCCTCACCCTGTGGCGCGGCGTCTTCGACCGCTTCTTCCCCTGGGTGTGGGCCGCGGTGGCGGTGCTGCTGGTCACCGGGCTGTGGATGCTGTTCGCGGTCTTCGGCGGCATGGCCGGCGCGCGCTGGCACATTCACCTGATGCTGCTTTCGGGCCTTGCCATGATGGCCATCTACCTGCACCTCTGGTTCGCTCCCTACCGCCGGCTCTGCCGCGCCGTGGAGGCCAGCGACTGGCCCGAAGGCGGCCGGCAGCTGGCGCAGATTCGCCGCCTGGTCGGCATCAACCTGATCCTCGGCCTGCTCACCACCGCCATCGCCTCCGGCGGCCGCTATCTCTGAGCGGGTGCCTCCCGGGGCTCGGCCCTGCCGTCGGGCACCCAGCGCAGGCAGCGCTCGCCCCGGGCCAGGCGCCTCTCGATAAAGCGCCGGGTCCGCTCCTGCCGGTGGCTGTCGTCCCGAGCCCAGACCCCCAGGGCGGCCAGGAAGAGCCCGGTCAGGGCCACCTCCTCCAGCTGAGCGCGCCGGGTGCCGTAGGGTGCCGGCAGCCGCGCCGCCTCCCGCCACCACTGCACGGTGCGCGACAGATCGAAGAGCATGGGCACCCAGGTATGCAGGTGGGGCAGATGCGCCTTGGTGCGCAGCATCTCCACGGTGACCCGGCGATGGGGCGCCAGCGCATCCAACCAGGCGAGCAGGCAGTGCGCCAGTCGCTGGACCTCCGGCCAGTGCTCGAAGCCCTCGGGCTTCTCGGCCAGCATCGCCTCCAGGCCGCGCTGGAACCAGGCATTGGCCACCGCGTCCAGATCGCGAAACTCCGCCAGCGCCGCCGCCATGGGCACCTCCAGGCGCGCGGCGACCTCGGTGAGCCTGACCGCCTCCCAGCCGTGCCGCTCGGCCTCACCCAGGGACGCATCGACGACGCGGTCGCGCAGCGACGTCTCATCGGCGCCGGGCTCGTGATGAACGGCAATCAGGGTCATGGGGCACCTCCGGGGCAGGCTGAGGATTCGTGCGCAAGCACTCTGCCAGCAGGATAGACCCTGGACGCGCGACGCCGCGACTGTCACGAAACCGTCACCTGAAGAGACGGCCTAAGCTGGTAAGGTACGGCGTCGCCGCCGGGCGACGCCTTGACGGCGCCATGAGGTGCGGCAAGAGGTCGTCACCAGGGAAGAAGGGAGGCACGCCATGCGCATGCTGGCGCTCTACAGCATCAAGGGCGGGGTGGGCAAGACCGCCTCGGCGGTCAACCTGGCGGCAGAGGCCGCCGCCCAGGGCAGGCGGGTGCTGCTCTGGGATCTCGACCCCCAGGCGGCCACCACCTTCTACCTGCGCATCAAGCCCAAGATACGCGGCGGCGTGGCCAGGCTGGTGAAGGGCAAGGCCGCCTTCGACAAGGTGATTCGGGCCACCGAGGTAGAGAACCTCGATCTGCTGCCCGCCGCGCTGGCCTCCCGGGAGATGGACCAGCTGCTGGCCGAACAGCAGGAGAACCAGCTCCGGCGCATCCTGAAACCGGTTCGTCACGACTATGACCTGGTGATCCTTGACTGCCCGCCGACGCTCTCGACCCTCTCCGAGAGCGTCTTTGCCAGCGTCGACGCCCTGCTGGTACCCATCGTACCCACGGTGCTCTCCCTGCGCACTCTGGAGCAGCTGCGCGACTTCCTCGACCGGCACGACATCCCCTGCCAGGTATGGCCCTTCGTGACCCTGGCGGACCGTCGCCGCCACCTGCACCGGGACACCATCGCCGAACTCCCCAGGCAGTGGCCGCTGCGCCTCTCCACCACCATTCCCAGCGCCAGCGTGGTGGAGCGCATGGGGGTCGAGCGCGCTCCCCTAGGCCAGTTTGCCCGCACCTCCCCTGCCGCCGGCGCCTACCGGGCGCTGTGGCAGGAGATCGCCCAGCGCCTGCAGTAGGCAGAGGGCCGGCGGTCGGCCAGAGGGGCCGGAGCCAGGCTAGAGGGCGCTGCCGCAGGCTACGCCGCTGGCCCAGGCCCACTGGAAGTTGTGGCCGCCAAGCTCACCGGTGACGTCGAGCACCTCGCCGATAAAGCGCAGCTGGGGAAGCCCTTCCACCGCGAAGCTCTGCGACGAGATCCGTCGGGTATCCACGCCCCCGAGGGTCACCTCGGCGGTGCGCCACCCCTCGGTGCCGGCGGGCTTGAGCCGCCAGTCGCCGAGGCGCTGGGCCCAGGCCTCGAGCTCGGCGTTGCTGCGCTCGGCCAGCACGCCATCGCCGCCGTGCCATTCGATCAGCGCCTGGGCCAGGCGCCGGGGCAGCTGCTCCCCCAGCCAGGAAGAGAGGCGCCGCCTCGGCGTCTCCCGCCGGGCGATACAGAGCGCCTCGAAGGCCTCGATGTCCGGCAGCAGGTCGATGGCCAGCTCGTCGCCGGGCCGCCAGTGGCTGGAGATCTGCAGCATGGCGGGCCCCGAGAGGCCACGGTGGGTGAAGAGCATGGGCTCGCGGTAGTGCCCACGAGGCCGGCCGTCCTGGATGACGCGCACCGCCACCTCGCAGGCGACCCCGGAGAGCGCCCCGGCCCGAGCCTTCCACTGGGAGGTCAGGGTGAAGGGCACCAGCGCCGGGCGCGTCTCGGTAACCTCGAGCCCGAACTGGCGGGCCAGCTCGAAGCCGAAGCCGGTGGCTCCCATGGTGGGAATGGAGAGCCCTCCGGTGGCCACCACCGCCGCCCCGCAGTCGATGGCGCCCCGGGAGGTCACCACTCGCATGCCCTCGCCATGGCGCTCGAGGCGCTCCACCGAGGTGTTGAGGCGCAGCTCCACTCCGGCCCACTCGCACTCGGTGAGCAGCACCCGCACGATCTCCTTGGCGGAGTCGGCGCAGAACAGCTGGCCCGGGGCCTTCTCCACGTACTCCACCCCGTGGCGCTCCACCAGCTCCACGAAGTGCTCGGGGCGATAGCGCTTCAGCGCCGAGATGCAGAAGTGCGGATTGGCGGAGAAGAAGTTGGCCGGCGTGGAGTTGAGGTTGGTGAAGTTGCAGCGCCCGCCCCCGGACATCAGGATCTTGCGCCCGGGCCGCTTGGCGTGGTCGATCACCAGCACCCGCCGCCCTGCATAGCCCGCGGTCAGGGCACACATCAGGCCGGCGGCGCCGGCGCCGAGAATCACCGTGTCATAGGTCATGGTCAGGTCGGGCCGCTTGTGAAAGGGAGGCGCATTCTAGCAGGCCCGCGCCCGGCTGTTGATGCCGCCACAGCTGTACAAAAATTGAACCAACGTACAATACCTGTACACTAAATAGGCGCATCAATACGATTGTGAATTGTTGTCACAATTGCGCCGAGTATCATGGGTAGCCTGAACAGGCACCCGTGCCGGGCAGGATGCCCGGCAGTCTCGCAGCTTCGCGCCTTCGCCACCCCGGACCCAGACCCGAGCTCCCATGACCCCCTCTTCGTCTCGCCTGACCCCACGCCTGCTGGCCGCCCTGCTGGTGCTGCTGCTGGCCACCCTGCTCTCCAGCCCGCCCGCCGCTGCCCAGGAGCGTACGCCGGTGATCGGCGCCCGGGCCACTCTGGCGCCCTGGTCCGACCCCCTGGAGGCGCTGGGGACCCTGCGCGCCGACGAGAGCGTGACGCTCTCGGCCACGGTCACCGACATCGTCGCCGAGGTGAACTTCCGCGACGGCCAGGTGGTGGAGGCCGGCCAGCTGCTGATTCGCCTGGAGGATGCCGAGCAGCAGGCGCAGCTGCGCGCCGCCCAGGCCCTGCGCGACGAGCGCCGTGCCACGGTGGATCGCCTGGCCCAGCTGCAGAGCCGCAATCTGGCCCCGCGGGCCGACGTTGAGGACGCCCGGGCCAGGCTGCGTCAGGTGGAGGCGGAAATCCAGGGGCTGGAGGCGCGGCTGCGCAACTACCGGCTGCGCGCTCCCTTCGACGGCGTGGTGGGCTTTCGCAATATCAGCCTCGGCAGCCTGGTCACCCCGGGCACCGAGCTTGTGACCCTCGACAAGGTCGACGTGATGAAGCTCGACTTCAGCGTGCCCGAGGTGTTCCTGGCCCTGCTCGAGCCCGGCCTGCCCCTGACGGCGCGCAGCGTGGCCTTCCCCGACGAGCGCTTCGAGGGCCATGTGGAGAGCGTCGGCTCCCGGGTCGACCCGGTGAGCCGCAGCGTCAGCGTGCGCGCCAGGCTAGAGAACCCCGAACGGCGCCTGCGCCCCGGCATGCTGATGGAGGTCATCGTCCAGCGCAGCCCGCGGGAGGCCGTGGTGGTGCCGGAGAGCGTGCTGGTCCCCAGTGGCGATCGCCAGTACGTCCTGGTGATCGACGAGGATGACCAGAATCGCGTCGAGCGCCGGGAGGTGAAGGTGGGCGAGCGGCGCACCGGTCAAGTGGAGATCCTCGAGGGCATCGAGGCGGAAGAGCTGCTGGTGGCCCATGGTGTCCAGCGCGTCCAACCACGGGACCAGGTGACCCTGCTCGGGGTGGCGGATGCCGACACCTCGGTGCCCGAGATCCTCGAGGCGAGCCGCGGGGAGCGTGACTGATGCGCCTCTCCGACCTCTCCGTACAGCGCCCGGTGCTGGCCACCGTGCTGGCACTGCTGATCGTCGCCTTCGGGCTGCTGGCCCTGCAGCGCCTGCCGCTGCAGGAGTACCCCTCCATCGACCCGCCGGTGGTCAGCATCGACACCCGCTATCCCGGCGCCTCCGCCAGCGTGGTGGAGACCCGCATCACCCAGGTGCTGGAGGACCGCATCGCCGGGGTCGAGGGCATCGAACTGATCACCTCCTCAAGCGAAGATGGCCGCTCGCGCATCAATATCGAGTTTCGCCTCGACATGGACATCGATGCCGCCGCCAACGACATCCGCGACCGCATCTCCGGGGCCCTGCGCAACCTGCCCGACGAGGCCGACCCGCCCGAGGTGCAGAAGGCCGACTCCAGCGAGGAGGTGATCCTGTGGCTCTCCTTGACCGGCGACGGCTACACCATTCCGGAGCTGACCGACTATGCCGACCGCTACCTGGTAGACGGCTTCTCGGTGCAGCCCGGGGTGGCCCGGGTGCGCATCGGCGGCGGTCGCGAGTACGCCATGCGGGTGTGGATCGACCGCAACGCCCTGGCCGCTCGCAACCTCACGGTGAGCGATGTGGAGAGCGCCCTGCGCGCCGAGAACGTCGAGCTCCCGGCCGGCTCCATCGAGTCCCGAGAGCGTCAGTTCATCGTGCGTTTGCCGCGCAGCTTCAACCAGCCGGATGACTTCGAGCGCCTGGCGCTGACCCAGGGCGCTGACGGCTACCTGGTGCGGCTGGGCGACGTCGCTCGGGTGGAGATCGGCTCGGTGGAGGACCGCTCGGTGTTCCGCGCCAACGGCGTGCCCATGGTGGGCCTGGGGATCCTCAAGCAGTCCACCGCCAACGTGCTGGAGGTCTCCCGAGGCGTCCAGGCGGAGCTCGAGCGGGTCCAGGGGGGACTGCCGGAGGGCATGGAACTCTCCCTCAACTACGACGCCTCGGTGTTCGTGGCCGGGGCCATCGAGCAGGTGATGATGACGCTGTTCATCGCCATGGGGCTGGTGGTGGTGGTGATCTTCCTGTTCCTCGGCAACGTGCGCACCACCCTGATTCCCGCGGTGACGGTGCCGGTGGCGATCATCGGCGCCTTCATGGCCCTGGCGCTCATGGGCTTCTCCATCAACCTGCTGACCCTGCTGGCCCTGGTGCTGGCCATCGGCCTGATCGTCGACGACGCCATCGTGGTGCTGGAGAACATTCACCGCCGCATGCACGACTACGGCGAAACGCCCCTGGTGGCCGCCTTCAAGGGGACACGGCAGATCGCCTTCGCGGTGATCGCCACCACCCTGGTGCTGGTGGCGGTCTTCGTGCCGCTGGCCTTCCTGCAGGGCAACGTGGGCCGGCTCTTCTCGGAGTTCGCCCTGACCATGGCCGCCGCCGTGGCCATCTCCAGCGTACTGGCGCTATCGCTGACCCCGATGATGGCCTCCAAGATCCTCAAACCGGCCCAGGATGACAGCCGTGTCGCCCGGGCCGTGCAGTGGCTGCTGGAGCTGACCCAGCGCCTCTACCGCACTCTACTGGAGTGGGTGCTCAAGGCGCGCCTGGCGGTGCTGGCGGTCTTCGTGGGGCTGATCGCCGCCACCGTCTGGCTGGCCGACCTGCTGCCCAGCGAGTACACCCCTCAGGAGGATCGCGGCAGCTTCATCATCCTGGTCAACGGCCCCGAGGGCGCCACCTTCGACTACATCATGGACTACATGAACGAGATCGAGGCGCGCCTGGAGCCCATGGTGGAGAGCGGCGACATGGAGCGGGTGGTGATCCGTGCGCCACGCGGCTTCGGTAATATCGAGAACTTCAACAACGGCTTCGGCATCATCGGCCTGGCCGACTGGGGTAGCCGCCGCGACGCCTGGGCAATCATGGACGACGTGCGTCGAGAACTCGCCGGGCTGCCGGGCGTCCAGGCCTTTCCGGTGATGCGCCAGGGCTTCGGCCAGCGCATCGCCAAGCCAGTGGAGTTCGTGCTGGGCGGCGGCACCTACGAGGAGCTGGCCGAGTGGCGCGACACCCTGATGGCGCATATCCGCGAGGACAACCCGCGGCTGATCGGGCTGGACAGCAACTACCGGGAGACCCAGCCCCAGCTGCGGGTCGACATCGATTACGAGCGCGCCGCGGACCTCGGCGTCACCGTCACCGAGATAGGCCGCACCCTGGAGGTGCTGCTGGGCGGGCGCAACGTGACTCGCTACCTGGATAACGGCCAGGAGTATGACGTCATCGTCGAAGGCGACCGCGCCAGCCAGGCGAGCCCCAGGGCGCTGGACAATATCCAGGTGCGCTCGGCGCGCTCGGGCGAGCTGATCCCCCTGGCGAGTCTGGTGACTCTCACCGACTTCGCCGGCGCCAGCACCCTCAACCGCTTCAACCGCCTGCGCTCCATCACCATCGAGGCCAACCTGGCCGACGGCTACTCCCTGGGGGAAGCGCTGGAGTATCTGGAGAGCGCCGCCGCCGAGGTGTTACCGCCCCAGGTCCAGACCGATGTGAGCGGTGCCTCCCGGGACTTCCAGCAGGCCAGCGGCGCCACCACCTTCCTGCTGATCCTCGGCGCCCTGGTGGTCTTCCTGGTGCTGGCCGCCCAGTTCGAGAGCTTCGTGCACCCCTTCGTGATCATGCTCACCGTGCCCCTGGCCATGAGCGGCGCCATGCTCGGGCTCTTCGTTACCGGCCAGTCGCTGAACATCTACAGCCAGGTGGGACTCGTCATGCTGATCGGGCTTGCCGCCAAGAACGGCATCCTGATCGTGGAGTTCGCCAACCAGCTGCGCGACCAGGGGCTGGCCTTCCGTGACGCCCTGGTGGACGCCGCGGTGACCCGCCTGCGTCCCATCCTGATGACCGCCGTGACCACCATGGCAGGCGCCATCCCGCTGATCGTCGGCAGCGGCGCGGGCTCGGAGTCGCGCATGGTGATCGGCACCGTGATCCTCTCCGGGGTCGCCGCCGCCACCCTCTTCACGCTCTTTATCGTGCCGGTGGCCTACGACCTGCTCGCCCGCCACACCGGATCCCCCGGCGACGTCAAGCGCCGCCTGGAGGAGGAGATGGAAGCGAGCCAAGCCGGACGCTAGTCGATGTTCGCTCTGCCATCAGGCACAAGGCCACCCCGCGGGGTGGCCTTTTTTTGCCTCCAAACCCGTCGCTGCGACACCAGACCGCAGGCTCGAAATGCCTCGAATTCCTCCTCTTCAACGCGGCATAGACCACCCAAAAAGGCATAAAACATACATCAAAACACGGGCTAAAATTTGCCAATCTTTTCAAGCACCTTGCGCTCACAAAACATTATATGAATATTAACTTTTCACCCTCCCCCCGAGCCCTAACCTGTATTTTTTCTTCCACATCAGCAAGTTATGCGACTTCATAAAATTGATTCATATCAATTTTCTGCGGGCAGGGCTTGCCTATATTGGCCGTGGCAGCACCCCTACCCGCAGGCAAGCCTGCCGTGATATCCGCCCATTTCACGGAGTCGCACATGGACATCGTTGAACTATCCAGGTTGCAGTTCGCCTTCACGGCGATGGTGCATTTCCTGTTCGTACCACTCACGCTGGGTCTCTCGATCCTGCTGGCGATAATGGAGACGGTCTACGTGATGACCGGCAAGACCATCTATCGCGAAATGACCAAGTTCTGGGGCAAGTTGTTCGGCATCAACTTCGCCCTGGGGGTCACCACCGGCATCGCCATGGAGTTCCAGTTCGGGACCAACTGGTCCTACTACTCCCACTATGTCGGCGACATCTTCGGGGCGCCGCTGGCCATCGAGGCGCTGATGGCCTTCTTCCTGGAGTCGACCCTGGTGGGGCTCTTCTTCTTCGGCTGGGACCGCATGTCGAAGCAGAAGCACCTCGCCGTCACCTGGCTGATGGCCCTGGCCACCAACCTCTCCGCGCTCTGGATCCTGGTCGCCAACGGCTGGATGCAGTACCCCATCGGCTCGGAGTTCAACCTCGAGACCATGCGCATGGAGCTGACCAGCTTCAGCGAGGTGCTGCTCAGCCCGGTGGCCCAGGTCAAGTTCGTGCACACCGTCTCCGCCGGCTACGTCACCGGTGCCGTCTTCGTGCTGGCCATCTCCAGCTGGTATCTGCTCAAGGGCCGCGAGGTCGCCTTCGCCCGGCGCAGCTTCGCCATCGCCTCCGCCTTTGGCCTGGCCGCCGTGCTGTCGGTGATCGTGCTGGGCGACGAGTCCGGCTACGAGCTGGGCGACGTGCAGCAGGTCAAGCTGGCCGCCATCGAGGCAGAGTGGGAGACCCAGCCGGCGCCCGCCGCCTTCACCCTGGTGGGGCTGCCCAACGAGGCGGAGCAGCGCACCGACTTCGCCATCCATATTCCCGCCGCCCTGGGGCTGATCGCCACCCGCTCCCTGGACCAGGAGGTGACCGGCATTCGCGAGCTCAAGGAGCAGCACCGCGAGCGCATCATCACCGGCCAGGAGGCCTACGAGCTAATGTACCGCCTGCGTCGCGGCGAGGGCAGCGAGGCCGACGCCGCCCGCTTCGAGGAGGTACGCGGCGACCTGGGCTACGGCCTGCTGCTCAGCGCCTATACCGACGACGTACCCAATGCCACCGCCGCCGAGATCGAGCGCGCCGTGGAGGCCTCGGTGCCCAAGGTGTGGCCGCTGTTCTGGACCTTCCGCATCATGGTGGCCGCCGGCTTCATCATGCTGGTGCTCTTCGTGCTGGCCTTCTGGCACAGCGTGCGTCGCCAGCCCGAGGCGTCACCCTGGCTGCTGCGCTTCGCCCTGTTCAGCCTGCCGCTGCCCTGGATCGCCTCCGAGGCCGGCTGGTTCGTGGCCGAGTATGGCCGCCAGCCCTGGGCCATCGGCGAGATCCTGCCGATCCATATCGCCGTCTCCCACCTGACGGTCAACCAGGTGCTCTTCACCCTGATCGCCATCGCCGTGCTCTACACCATCTTCGTGATCATCGAGATCTGGCTGATGCAGCACTTCGCTCGCAAGGGGCCCTCCGGCAGCGGCTATCACGCCGGCCCGGACGACCTCGACGCTCCCGCCACCGCGCTGACCGGCAAGCCACAGGAGGCATGACATGGACTACGAAACGCTCAGATTCATCTGGTGGGTGCTGATCGGCGTGCTGCTGATCGGGTTCGCGGTCACCGACGGCTTCGACATGGGCATGGCCAGCCTGCTCAAGGTGGTGGGCCATAACGACGAGGAGCGCCGGGTGATGATCAACTCCGTGGCGCCCCACTGGGACGGCAACCAGGTGTGGCTGATCACCGCTGCCGGCGCCCTCTTCGCCGCCTGGCCGCCGGTCTACGCCGCCGCCTTCAACGGCTTCTACCTGGCGCTGATGCTGACCCTGTTCGCGCTCTTCCTGCGCCCGCTGGCCTTCGACTACCGCTCCAAGCTCGACAGCCCCGTTTGGCGCAGCCGCTGGGACTGGATGCTGACCATCGGCTCGGCGGTGCCGGCGCTGCTCTTCGGCGTCGCCTTCGGCAACCTGCTGCAGGGCGTGCCCTTCCAGTTCGACGACATTCTGCGCCTGGACTACCAGGGCGGCCTGCTCGGCCTGCTCAACCCCTTAGCGCTGCTGGCCGGGCTGCTCAGCCTGCTGATGTTTGTCACCCACGGCGCCGCCTGGCTGCAGATGAAGACCGAAGGCGAGCTGCGCGCCCGCAGCGCCGCCATCGGCACCCTGACCGCCCTGGTCTGCGCGGTGCTCTTCCTGGTGGCGGGCGTCTGGCTGATGTTCGGCGTGGACGGCTACCAGGTGACCAGCGTCATCGACACCCAGGGCCACAACGCCACCACCGCCAAGCTGGTAGAGGCGAGCGCCGGCGGCTGGATGGCCAACTATGCGCGCTTCCCGGCGCTCTGGCTGCTGCCGCTGCTGGGCCTTGCGGGCTTCTTGCTCTGCTCGCTGACCATGAAGGCGGGACGCCACGTGCTGGCCTTTGTCAGCTCTTCGCTGGCCATGGCCATGGTGATCGTCACCACCGGCGTCACCATGTTCCCCTTCGTGATGCCCTCGTCGCTCAACCCGGCCCACAGCCTGACCATGTGGGACGCCACCGCCAGCTACATGACGCTGATGATCATGTTCGTGGTGGTCTGCATCTTCGTGCCGCTGGTGCTCGCCTACACCGCCTGGAGCTACTGGGTGATGCGCGGCCGGCTCAACGAGCAGTACATCCGCGACAACGACAAGGCGCTCTACTGAGCCCGGCCTGAAAGGAGATTATGACGATGTGGTACTTCGCCTGGATTCTCGGCGTCACCCTGGCCGCCGCCCTCGGCATCCTCAACGCCATGTGGCTGGAGCTCAACGGCTATGAAGGCGAAAGCGCCGGAGAGGACCATGAGCGCGGCGACTGAGTCGCCCACCCCGCGGCAGCGGCTCGTCCGCTGCCTCGCCCCTCAGCGCCACTGGCTGCGCGGTGCGCTGCTGCTGGCACTGTCGGGCGCCGTGCTGCTGGTGGCCCAGAGCTGGCTGCTGGCGGCCCTCTTTTCCTACTGGCTGCTGGCCTGGCAGGGGCTGGCCCCCGCCGAGGCGCCGGCGGCCTGGTGGCTCCCCGCCCTGGCCGCCTGCCTGGCCCTGCGCCCGCTGCTGCACGCCGGCCGCGAGGCGCTCTCGCGCCGGGCCAGCCGCGACGCCCGGGCCGCGCTGCGCCGCACGCTGCTCGAGCGGCTGGGCGAGCTGGGCCCGGCGCGGCGGCGCTACGGCAGCGACGGCGCCCTGGGTGCCAAGGTGCTGGAGCAGGTGGACGCCCTGGACGGCTATATCGCCCGCTACCGGGTGCAGAGCCGCCTGGCGGTGCTGGTGCCGCTGCTGCTGGGCGGCATGGTCGCCCTGCACAGCCCCCTGGCCGCCGGCCTGATGCTGCTCACGGCCCCCCTGGTGCCGCTCTTCATGGTCCTGGTGGGGCGCGCCGCCGCCGGCGCCAGCCGCCGTCAGCTCGAGACCCTGGCGCGGCTGGGCGGCCACTTCCTCGACCTGGCCCGGGGCATGGGCACCCTGCAGCGCCTGGGCGCCACCGCCCAGGCGGGGCGGCGCATCGCCGCCGCCAGCGAGGCCTACCGCGGCCGCACCATGGGGGTGCTGCGCCTGGCCTTTCTCTCCAGCGCCGTGCTGGAGTTCTTCTCCGCCCTGGCCATCGCCCTGGTGGCGCTCTACCTGGGGCTTGGCCTGCTGGGCATCCTGCCCTGGGCCAAGGGCGAGGTGCCGGTGATCTATCAGTCGGCGCTCTTTATCCTGCTGCTGGCCCCGGAGTTCTACGCGCCGCTGCGCCAGCTGGGTGCCGACTACCACGCCCGTGCCGAGGCCGAGGGCGCCATGGACGAGCTGGCGCCGCTGCTCGACGCGACCCCCTGGCGCCCCGAGGCGCGCCGGACGCCCGCCCTGGGCGTCAGCCCGCCCCGGCTCGACTGCCGCGAGCTGGCCCTGTTCGGCGACGGCGACGGCGGCCGCTGCCGCCTCGCGCCGCTCACCCTCAGCCTGGCCCCCGGCGAGCGGCTGCTGGTGCAGGGAGAGAGCGGCAGCGGCAAGTCGAGCCTGCTGGAGGCGCTGCTCGGCTTCTCTCCCTACGCGGGCTCGCTGCGCGTCGACGGCGTTGAGCTGGCCGAGCTCGACCGGCAGGCCTGGCACCGCCGCCTGGGCTACCTGGGCCAGCAGCCGCCGGTGCTGCGCGGCAGCGTGGCCGACAACCTGCGCCTGGCCGCCCCCGCCGCCGGCGATGCCGAGCTGGTGGCCGTGCTCGAGCGGGTCGAACTCTGGCCGCTGCTGGCAAAGCGCCAGGGCCTGGCCACGGTCCTGGGCGAGCGCGGCCGCGGCCTCTCCGGCGGCCAGCTGCAGCGCCTGGCCCTGGCCCAGCTGCTGCTGAGCGAGGCGCCGCTGTGGCTCTTCGACGAGCCCACCGCCCACCTCGACCCGGACGCCGCCCGGCGCCTCCACGGCCTGATCGAACGGCTCAGCCGCGGACGCAGCGTGCTGCTGGTTAGCCACGAGGCCGACGGCCTCGACTGGGTGGATCGCCGCCTGGCGCTGGCCGCTCCCGCCGCCGCCTGTGATCCGTCCGCCGCGGCGCCCGATACCGCTGCCGCCGCCCCGGCGGTCGCCACCCATCGTCAGGAGACGCCGGCATGTCAGAGCTGAAGCCCGCCATCCGCCTGGTCGACCTGCTGCGCCTGCGCCGCGGCGGCTGGGCGCTCGCCTTTACCCTCGGCGCCGCCACCCTGCTGGCGGTGGTGGCCCTGCTGGCGATCTCCGGCTGGTTCATCACCGCGGCGGCCGCCGCCGGGGTGGCGACCGTGGCGCTGCTGGGCTTCGACTACTTCCGCCCCGCGGCGCTGATCCGGCTCTGCGCCATCGTGCGTACCGCCGGGCGCTACGGCGAGCGCCTGGCCTCCCACCATGCCGCCCTGGGGCTGCTCAAGGACCTGCGCTGCCGGCTCTTCGACGCCCTGGGGCGCCGCACCCCGGACGCCGCCCGCCCGGGCCCGGGCAGCGCCGCCGCCATGCATCGCCTGGTCACCGATATCGACCAGCTCGACCGCTTCGCCCTCAGCGCCCTGCTGCCCTGGGCCCGGGCGGGGCTGCTCTCGCTGGCGGTCATGGGGCTGTTGGCCTGGCTCGATCTCACCCTGCTGCTGGCGGCGCTGCCCGGCCTGCTGCTGGCCTGGCTGGGGCTGCCGCTGCTCACCCTCTGGCAGGGCAGCCGCCTGGCGCGGCGCGACGCCGCGCTGGCCGAGGCCCGCCGGGAGGCCCTGGTGGAGCCCCTGGCGGCCATCACCCCGCTGCTGCTCTGGGGGCGCTGGGGGCAGATGCAGCGCGAGGTGGTCGGCCGCGACGAGCGCTGCCTGGCCAACCAGGAGCACCAGCAGCGCCTGGCGAGCCTGGTGGGAGCGCTCCAGCAAGGGGCCCTGGGGCTCGCCATCGTGGCGGTGCTCTGGTGGGGGGCGCCGCTGCTGCTGGCGCCCGAGGCGGTGGACTCCCGGCTGACGGCGGCGCTGCTGCTGGCCGCGGTGCTGGCGCTGCTGGGGCTCGGCGAGATCCTCGCCCCCCTGGCGGGCAGCTTTGTGTCGCTGGGCGCCAGCCTGGCCGCCCGGGATCGTCTCAACGCCCTGGTGGCGGGCCCCTCCGGCGAGCCGGCGTCGGCACGGGCGTCGACCGAGGTCGGGGGAGAGGTAAAGGCCGAGGTTCCCGCGGCGCCCTGGTCCCTGGAGCTCTCTGGCGTCGGCGCCCGGCTGCCGGGGGCCCTCAACGGCCCCGAGGAGGTCGACCTGACGCTGGAAGGCGGGGAGGTGCTCTGCCTGAGGGGCCCCTCAGGCTGCGGCAAATCGACGCTGCTGCAGGTGCTGGCCGGAGAGCTTGCCCCTTCGGCGGGGGCGTGCCGCCTCAACGGCCGACCCCTCGAGGCGTGGCGCCTCGACGAGACCATCGGCTACCTGCCCCAGCAGTGGGACCTCTTCGACATGAGCCTGGCCGCCAACCTGCGGCTGGGCGACGTTGATGCCAGCGACGAGGCGCTCTGGGCGCTGCTCGACGAGCTGGCCCTGGGCGACTGGGCTCGGGCGCTGCCTCGAGGGCTGGACACCCCCCTGGGGGAGTACGGCGCCGCGGTCTCCGGGGGCCAGGCCCGGCGCATCGCCCTGGCCCGGCTGCTGCTGGCGCGCCGGCCCGTGCTGCTGCTGGATGAGCCCCTGGCGGGGCTGGACGCCGCCACCCGGGCGCGGGTGGTCGAGTGCCTGCTACGCCGCCAGGGGCAGGGGCTGCTGGTGATCGCCAGCCATGTCGCCCTGGAGGCTCCGGCAGTGCGACAGCGTCAGCTGACCCTTGACGAGATGGGCCGGCCGGCACTCAGGCCGACCGGATGAGGGCAAATCAGCAGTCGCCGATATGGGCGCCTTCCACCACGGTATTCATCTGCATCTCGCCCATGGGCGACTGGACAGTGACATCGACGCTGCCCTCGACGCGCTCGCCCAGGAAGTCCATGCGGCCGTTGATGTTGGCCTCGCCGCCCTCTTCTCGACAGATCATCCGGTAGTCGATGCCATCGGCAGAGACGTTGTGCTCGAGCAGCTCACAGCCCTCCTCCACCTCGAGGAACTGGAAGTCCGGATCCTCGAGGTCGCCTTGGGCGATGCACTCCTGGTGGGTGTCGGTCTGGTCGGGAATCGGGATCTCGCCGGTCACCGAGGTGGTGCTGGTGAACTCCCAAAGCCCGGGGGTGATATTGGGGGTCTCCGCCATGGCGGTGAGCGGCAGGGCCAGCAGGGCAGCGGCAAAGAGGGGGCGTAACAGCATGGGGCGTCTCCGAACGGTGAATGGGATACCTCTCCTTCGGCATCCCGGTCAGCTTACCCCCAATCTTCCCGGGGCCCAAATGCACCCAACGTTGGCCGGGCAGCTAAAGCGACGCCAGAGACCCGCTTAGCGATTCGGCCAGGCGCCATGCCGCGGCGTAAGCAACGCAAGCCTGCCGGTGAACTGCCCCTCGATCTCCTCACTGGCGCCCTGCCACTCCGCTCACTATCGTTCAGGAAACGGCAGGAGGACTCATCATGTCCGACTGGTACTCCGAAGTGGATTTCGTTCCTCGGCGAGACCTTGTATTGCGCCGAGGCGATTCGGGGGATGAGGTGCGCGCCCTGCAGCAGCGTCTCAACGCCGCAGGCTTTTCACTGACGGTGGATGGTCAGTTCGGCCCCCTGACCGAGCAGGCGGTGCGCGCCATCCAGAAGCGCAGCGGGCTGGTGGTGGACGGCCTGGCGGGCCCCAAGACAGAGGCAGTGCTGGACGAGGCCCGTCAGGAGGACAGCGACCAGCACGGGCACCGGCCGAACCCGCGCCCTGCCGATGATCGCCTGCTGGGCCAGCGGGACCTGGAGTGGGCCGCCGATGAACTGAAGGTGCCGGTAGCCGCAGTGATGGCGGTCAACGAGGTGGAGTCCCGGGGGAGCGGCTTCTTCTCCAACCGCAGGCCGGCCATCCTCTTCGAGCGCCATATCATGGCCAGACGCCTCAGACACCACGGCATCGACCCGACCCCCTACTGCACCAGCCACCCCGACCTGGTGAACACCCGCTGGGGTGGCTATATCGGTGGCACCAGGGAGTACGAACGACTGGCGCGGGCTCAGCGGATCCATGAGGCCAGCGCCCTGGAGTCCGCCTCCTGGGGGCTTTTCCAGATCATGGGCTTCCACTGGCAGCATCTGGGGTACACGAGCGTGCAGCACTATGTGGAGCTGATGCACCGGAGTGAACGGGACCACCTGGAGGCCTTCGTGCGCTTCATCCGCAGGGATGCGATGCTGCTCTCCTCCCTGCGCAACCAGGAGTGGGCAAGGTTCGCCCGACGCTACAACGGCCCCAGCTACGAGAAGAACCGCTACGATCTCAAGATGGCCCAGGCCTTCGAGCGACACCGCCACGGGCTGCGGGAGTCGGGCATGCTGGCATGAAAAAGCCCCCTGGGAGAGGGGGCAAGAAGCGATACGACACGACGACCAGGACAGCATGCAAGCAGGCGACACTCCCTGCGCGCCTCTCAGCTGGCCACTCCCCGTGACTTACGGGACCGGCCAGCTCAATGGCCGATTGCTTCGCGCAGGCTTTCCGGTAGTTCCAGCTCAGTGTCGGCTGGCAGTGCCTCAATGGACTCCGCGTACCAGGTCATGCCAATCTCCATCCTCCCTATCATGGTGAACTGTATCGGGTCTCCCTCAGCCAGCAAGGGCACCTCCTCGCCTTCCTGCAGGTGCAGGTTCATGCGCATGGCACACATGACGTCCGGAATCATTTCGTGGGCGACACTGATACGACTTTCATCATGGCCGAGGTAGATACCGCGCACGCCTTGCTGCACCTGCTCCACCACCTCCTGAGTCTGGCCTTGATGGTCCTCAGGCCCACTCCCGGAGGCGTGTACCATGGCTGAAGGCGCTATCAGAAGCGCCGCAAGAAGAATGATTTTTTTCACCTTACCCCCTTTTATAACCAAGTAGAGTTGCTGCCAACCTTCGCTCCCCTCATGTGCGAGAGTCACCAACAATGACCTCCAGAACCCGCGGGCAGGCGGGCGGCTATCCCCGCCATTTGACGCGGCTATTTTTCAACAAAGGCTCGCTCGATCACATAGTCACCGGGGTCGCCCATGCGCGGGGAGATCTTGAAGCCCAGGTCGTCGAGCAGGGCGCTGGTCTCGTCGAGCATCGCCGGGCTGCCGCAGATCATGGCGCGGTCCTGCTTGGGGTCCATGGGCGCAAGGCCGGTATCCTCGAAGAGCTTGCCGGTGCGGATATGGTCGGTGAGACGCCCCATGGTGTGGAACGCCTCCCGGGTTACCGTGGGGTAGTAGACCAGCTTCTCGGCGATCTCTTCGCCCAGGTACTCGTGGGCAGGCAGCTCCTGCTGGATGAAGTCGGCATAGGCCAGCTCGCTGACGCTGCGCACGCCGTGCACCAGCACCACCTTCTCGAAGCGCTCGTACACCTCCGGGTCCTGGATCAGGCTCATGAAGGGAGCGAGCCCCGTGCCTGTCGACAGGAAGTACAGGTTACGCCCCGGCAGCAGGTCGTCGGTCACCAGGGTGCCGGTGGGCTTGCGGCTCACCATGATCTGATCGCCCACCTTGAGGTGCTGAAGACGCGAAGTGAGCGGGCCGTCCGGCACCTTGATGCTGAAGAACTCGAGGTGATCCTCGTAGTTGGGGCTGGCGATGGAGTAGGCCCGCATCAGCGGCTTGCCGTCGACCTCCAGTCCGATCATCACGAACTGGCCATTCTTGAAGCGCAGGCCGCGATCGCGTGTGGTGCGAAAACTGAAGAGGGTCTCGTTCCAGTGGTGGACGCTGAGCACATCTTCATTGAAATACCTACTCATCCTGCCTCCATCGGCATTGAGGTTTAACGGAACTGCTGCAGCTGACACCGCTGCAGTACCAACAGATAGCCGGCGCTACATGGTGCGTCGGATATGCGCCCGGGCCAGATCGTTGATCACCTGGACGTCGATCTCATCAAAGCGCAGCAGCCGCCCCTCGTGCTCGGCCATGAAGGCCCTGGCATCTTCCTCGCTGCCGAAGGTTGCCAGGGTCGGTCCCATGGCTCCCATCACCGGGTGCTCCGTCACATAGACCGCCACCTCGGCGTCGATAAAGGCGTCGTCCGAGGGGTGATCCCAGTCGGTGATGCCCATGTCGTGGACATAGGCCTTGCGCAGCTGGGGCACCGAGTCAGGCTGCAGCAGCCAGACGAAGAGGTCCGAGGTTGAGCAGAACTTCAGCACCTGGCCATTACGTGTGCAGACCTGCGCCTTGGGTCCGGGATATTCCGTGATGAACATGCCGCACACCACACACTCATCTCCCGGCACAATCGGCTGTGGTTCGCATACCACCGCCACCTCCTCTTCGCCGCCACACCCCGCCAGCCCCGCCAGGGTGACGCCCCCCACCACGATGATGAACTTCCTGCGTGTCAGCATATGCCTGTGTCCTGTTCAGATTTCGCGACGACGGAAGATCCACAGCGCCAGCCCCAGGGGCACCGCCACCCAGGCCAGCAGGGCACCGATCAAGAGCGCCGGGTGGAAGGCCGCATCGGCACCGATGGAGGCCAGGCCCGCCTGGGTCCGCGCCGCCTCGAAGAAGGTGAGGTTGACGATGCGGAAGATATCGGTGGGATTGAGCAGCAGCAGATAGTGGAAGAGCCCCTCGCTGACCTGGCCGCCGGTGCCCACCAGCACGCCCAGCAGCACCAGGTCGAAGACGATGACGAAGAGGAACCACACCACCAGGGCGATGCCCGCCGCCTTGGACTTCTCCGCCACGTTGACGCTGATCAGGTAGGCGAAGCCGATAAAAGCCCAGCCCAGCAGCATCGCCGAGAGGATGAAGAGCGCCAGGGCCGCCACCAGCTCGCCCAGCTGCTCCACGCTGCCCAGGGCGGCGATGACGGCACCGGCCACGCCGAAGCCCACCAGGGTGGAGACGCCGAGGATGGCCGCATGGCCCAGGAACTTGCCGGCGAGGATCTCGACTCGACTCATCGGGTAGGTGAGCAGCAGCAGCAGGGTCCCCTGCTCGTCCTCGCCGACGATGCTGTCGTAGGCCAGCATCAGGGCGATCAGCGGTATCAGGAACACCGCCAGGCTCGACAGGCTGACGATGGTGGTCGAGACCCGGGTGAAACCCACCTGACCCGAGGCCGCGGCGCCGAAATAGGCCAGGCCGATGGCCAGCAGGCCGAACACCAGGGTGATGGCCAGCACCCAGCGGTTGCGCAGGCCGTCGCGGAACTCCTTGCCGGCCACGATCATCAGGTTTCTCATGCGCTCACTCCCTGCTGGGCGTCGAGGGTGGCCGCCGGGGCCGACGCGGGCTCCGCACGGTCGCGAATGGTGGCGTCGAAATGGGCGTAGAGCGACTCCAGGGTGGGCGGCTCCAGATCCAGGTCGGCGACCTCCGGGTCGGCCATCAGACGGCGCAGCACCGCCATCTTGGCGCGCACCGGCACCGCCAGCTCGAGGCGGCCCTCCCCGGCGGGGCGGGCCACTACCCCGTGGGGTCGCAACGAGTCGGCCAGGCTCTCGGGGGTCCGGGTCGTGCGCAGGCGCATCACCAGCGGCAGGTCGGCGACCTCGCGCAGCTCGTCGATGCTGCCGGAGGCGAGCATGCGCCCCTGGCCGAGGATCGCCGCCCGGTCGATATGGCGCTCCACCCCGGGCAGCACGTGGGAGCAGAGGATCACGCTCACCCCGCGGCTGCGCAGCTCATCGACCATGCCGTAGAAGTCACGGGTGGCCATGGGGTCCAGGCCCACGGTGGGCTCGTCGAGCAGCATCAGCCGCGGCTCGCCGATCAGCGCCTGGGCCAGCCCGAGGCGCTGGCGCATGCCCTTGGAGTAGGTCTTCACCCGGCGGTGCATGGCGTGGCCCAGCCCCACCCGCTCCAGCAGGGGCGTCACCACCCCGGTACCGATGCGCTTGAGGCGGGCGAAGTAGTCGAGCACCTCGTAACCCGAGAGCTGCTCGTAGAACTGCACGTTCTCGGGCAGGTAGCCCAGGCGCAGGCGCAGGTCGTTGGCCGCGGCACCGCCGGGGTCGTGGCCGAACACCCTGAGCTCGCCGCTGGTCGGGCGAATCAGGCCCAGGATCAGCTTCATGGAGGTGGACTTGCCGGCGCCGTTGTGGCCCATCAGGCCCAGCACCTCGCCCTCCTTGAGGGTCAGGCTTACCTCGTCGAGGGCGGTCAGCTTGCCGAAACGCTTGCCGACCGCGCGCATCTCGATCACGGGTTGGGTCATTGCAGTATCTCCGCCATCCAGTCGGGAAGGGCCATCAGCGGATGGCTGTCGCGTACGCCCGGCGGGCGCAGGATCGGGAACTCGCGCTGCACCCAGCGCAGCACCTGGACCGCCGGGCTGTTCATCAGGATCTTGGCCATGGGGTAGGTCCAGATCAGGCGGTCCACCGAGTCGTTGGGCTCGTAGGGGATATCGCCGAAGCCATCACCGCTTAGGTCCCAGCCCAGGTAGTCGCTCCAGTAGTTGCCGCGGCCCTCGAAGGACCACTCCTGCTCGCGAACAGCCACGTACTTGACCTGGGTCTCGTTGCCCACGAAGGCGTTGCCGTGGAATTCGTTGTCCTCGGAGCCGGCGGTCATATGGATGCCGATCTCGGTGCGGGCGAAGAGGTTGTCGCGGATCTCGTTGAATAGCGAGTTGTAGACGAACAGCGCCTTGCCCTCGCTGCCGCTGATGGCATGACCGTCGGACTCGACAACGGTACCGGGGGGCACACCACGCTGGGCATCCAGAGAAACATTCTCGTAAATGACCGAATCAACAATAAAGTTCAGCAGGAAGCCGTAGTTCTGGTCGCGCTCGGAGCGATTGCCCACCACTTCAAGGTGACGGGACTGCATCAGCGCATAGCCCAGCCGGTTGTTGCGGGTCAGGTTGTCGCGGACTTCATTGTGCTGGGAAAACATGTAATGAATTCCATAGCGCTGATCACGCAGAAAGTTGCCGATCAGTCGGTTATGGTTGCTGAGGTCAATATAGATCCCGTCGCGGGTATCCCAGACCTCGTTGTCGCGAATCTCGGCCCCGGTGACGTCGTAGAGGTGGAGCCCGTTACCGCGGTCCTGGGAGCGCAGCGAGGTGTCACCGCTGACCCTGTTGCCGATCACCTTGATATCGGAAACGCTGTCCATCCAGATGCCAAAGCCACGTGCTTCTAGACGGTTATTCTCGATCAGGCTACCGGTTGCCTTGCGATCAATGAAGATCACCGCATCCATGGCCGTCATATCTGCACCGTCATGACGCAGATGCAGGTTGCGAACCTGGGTACCAGGAGCCTCTATGGTGAGGACACGCCCCTGTCCGGCACCGTCCAGTATCGCCCCAGGCTCTCCTACCAGCTCAATAGGCGTACGAACCGTGAAGTTTCCAACATAAACTCCCTCGGCGACTCGCACCCTGTCGCCGGGAGATGCAGCATCCAGTACCTCCTGCAGGGGGCTCTGCCCAGGTGTCACAAGAAGCTCCGCTGCCACGGCTTTTCCGGCCAGCAGCAGACCAAGCATCAGAACCCAGGCCAAGTGCTTTAGTCTCATCTTGGACAACTCTCGCATTGGGGAGGTGGCCGGATGGCCACCTCCTTTACAGGGCCCGGATCAGGCCGGTTCAACCAGCATCCGGCCGGCCATCTCCATGTGCAGTGCGTGGCAGAACCAGGTGCAGAAGTACCAGTAGACACCGGGCTTGTCGGCCGTGAAGGTGATCGAGGAAGTCTGCTGCGGGTTCACCTCCATCGATACGCCGTAGTTGATGATGGCAAAACCGTGTGAAAGGTCCTCGATACGATCAAGGTTGGTGACAATGACCGTGACTTCATCACCCTGCTTGACGGTAAACTTGTTCATGCTGTATTGCGGCGCCACAGCCGTCAGATAGACCCGCACCTTGTTGCCGTTGCGAATCACCGCACTGGCCGTATCCAGGTCTACACCATCCTCCTCGGCCCACTTTCTGGCCTGCTCCCAGTAAGGGTCATCGCGGCTGTAGATGGGCGACGGGTTGAGCTGGTCGGGGCGGCACATGATGCAGTCGTGGGGCTCTGCAAAGGCGGGACCATCGTGAACCAGCTTCATTTCATCGCCGGAGATATCGATCAGCTGATCATTCTCGGGATGGAGCGGGCCCACCGGCAGGAAGCGGTCCTTGGAGAACTTGCTGAGCACAACCAGCCACTGTCCATCGGCTTCGGCGGTTTCTGCCAGGGTGGCGTTCAGGTGGCCCGGCTGATAGTGAACGTCAAGCTTCTGGCGGATGTAGTTGACGCTCTCGCCGTTGTAGTGGCGAATCGCGTCCTCGACGTTCCACTTGACCACCTGGCTGTCGATAAACAGGGTGGTGTAGGCGTTGCCGCGACCGTCATAGGTGGTGTGAAGCGGCCCGAGGCCCAGTTCAGGCTCAGCCACAACGGTGTCACGCAGCTCGATCTTGTTATCGAAAAGATCCGGCAGCTTGTGAGTATCGATCACGGTACAGGTCGGTGAGAGCTTCCCGTTGGCAATCAGATACTTTCCATCCGGCGTGGCATTGATGCCGTGGGGGTTCTTGGGCACCGGAATATAGCGGGTGAAGGGGGTGTCGGGTCCACGTCCATCCACCACCGGAACATCGGAACCTTCGATGGTGATGTAGTCGCCGCTCTCCACCGCGCGCTCGATGGCGTGGATATCGAAGACCACCACCCAGTCACGCTCAAAACGCATCTTGTCCGCCAGGGTGACACCACGCTCGGCGTTGTAGCAGGTAGAGGCGGCAAAGCGGCCCGAGTAGTCGGCGTTACAGTTGTCGAGGTTGCCATCGACCCACACCTGCCACTTGATCTCCATGCTCTCGCCGTCGATGCCGGTAAACACGGACCAGTAGTGCTCGGGCTCATCCAGATGGCGCCCATCATTGGGCAGCGGGACGATATTCTCGCCGTTGGCGAAGACGTAGCCGGTCTTGGGGGCCTTCTGTACGCGCAGACCGTGGATGGCATGGGCATTGGGCACCGTGACCATCTTGTCGCAGCGCATGATGTCGAGGCGGATCCGCGCTACCCGAGTGTTCAGCTTGTCGTGCACGTACAGGTAGCGACCATCGTACTTGCCGTCGGTGTAGCTCATGTGCACGTGGTGCAGGTCACCGTTCTGGAACTGGGCACTATCGCCGAGCACGGCAAGACTCTCGTTGGTCTGTCCCCAGCCGGTGGCGCTACAGCGATTGAAGACAGGGATACGTGCCAGTTCGCGCATGGAGGGCACCCCCATCACACGAACCTCACCCGACTGGCCGCTGCTCCAGAAGCCGTAATAGGTATCCAGCTCGCCCGGGTCCACATGGACGCTCAGCCCATTGCCATTGCTCGCTGCCTGGGCCGGCTGGCTGCGGGTCAGCGCGCCCACGCCCGCCACGCCGGCGGCACCCGCCATGCCGACAGCACCTACCGCAGCACTGCCCGCCAGGAAGCGGCGGCGCCCCTCATTGAAGGCCCCGGTGGGCATATCGTCGCTCTGGTTCTTGCTCATGACGCTTCTCCGTTTCGTTTGACTTCTTGCTGTACCGGCTTGACTGCCGGCCTTCTTCTCTCGGCGTACCGGCAACGGCTGTTGCCGGCACTGCACGCTTCACTGCTCCGCTGGCTCAGGCGCCTTCGCCGGACACCTCGGTTGCCGGAATCCGCCGGCTATCGGCCACCTTGCTGCTCAGGCGAGTCGCCTTCTCACGCTTCTTGCGCTGCACCACCATGGGCGGACACTTGCGGTCGTCGTGATAGGTGATCTGGCAGTCCAGGCAGTAGTGGCACTCGTTGGGGTTGATCCGGCCATCGGGATGGATCGCCTGGATATGGCACTCGTGGGCGCAGATCTGGCAGGGCTTGCCGCACTCCTTGTGGCGACGCAGCCAGTCGAACAGGCGGATACGGGCGGGAATCGCCAGGCCGGCCCCCAGCGGGCAGACGTAGCGGCAGTAGAACTTGTGGTTGAAGGCGCTGATCGCCAGCAGCAGCACCGCGTAGAGCACGAAGCCCCACTCGCGCTGGAACTTGAGCAGCACGGCGGTCTTGAAGGGCTCCACCTCGGCGTAGATCTCCGCCTGGCCCAGGGACTGCAGGGAGACGGCGAACAGCGCCAGCAGGATGATGTACTTGAGCGCCCAGAGCCGCTCATGCAGCGCGAAGGGCAGCTCGAACTGCGGCACCTTGAGCTTGAGGGCCACCGCGCTGATCAGCTCCTGCATGGCGCCAAAGGGGCAGAGCCAGCCGCAGTAGACGCCGCGGCCCCAGAGCAGCAGGGAGACCGCCACGAAGCTCCAGAGGATGAACATCATCGGGTCCATCAGGAAGGTGGACCACTGGAAGTCGGTGAACAGGGCGTTGGCGAAGGTGAAGATATTCACCACCGAGAGTTGGGCCAGGGCGTACCAGCCGATGAACACCACGGTGTAGACCAGGAAGGCGTAGCGAATCGTGTGCAGCAGCCGCGGCCGCTTGGCCAGCCAGTCCTGGAACAGCAGGATGAAGGTGAGCACGCCGAGGCCGGCGCCCAGCACCACGATATGCATGACGCGGTCTTCCCACACCGAGACCCACAGCGGCCGCGCCTCGTCATCCTCGAGCATGGCGTCGGCCACCGGCTCGGGGATCTCCAGGAAGCGCTCGGGCACCTTGAGCTCGGCGGCGAAGCCGACGAACTCGGTGTCCAGGGCGCCCACCTGGCGGCGCACCAGCAGCTCCAGCTCCCAGGGCTGGGCGGGGTCGAAGCGTGCCTCCTCGCGCATGATGAAGATATCGCGCTCGGGCAGACGCGGCGCGCCCTCGGCCTCGACGCCCCACAGGCGGCGCATATCCGCATCGGTGAACTGGTCGGAGCGCGCGCCGTGGTGGATCAGGATGCGGTCGTAGATGCCCCCGCGCACGAAGCCGGAGCCCTTGAAGGAGTAGCGGCCGTCGGCCATGATCGCCAGGGCGTGCTCGCCCTCGGCAAGCCCCTCCATCAGCTGCTCGAACTGGCGCTCGCCGAGCAGATTGCGGCCCACGGTGGGCACGTTCAGGTAGGCGAAGTAGAGGTCGATGAAGGTCTCCTCCTCGCGCCCCTCGGGGGCCGCCTCGACGCCCTCGGCGTCGGTGCCGACGAAGGCCTCGTCCACCTGGCCCCGGGTCAGGTGCAGGTGGCCGATGGCGCCCTGCGCCTTGAGCTCGGCCCAGCTGGCCTCTTCGAAGAGATCCTCGCGCACGGTGGCGGGCTCGGCCACGCCCCCCTCGAGAATCTCCAGCGCCCTGGCCACCTGACGCGCCGAGCGCATGATCCCCTCGCCCATCACCACCACGGTGACGGTGGCGCCGGAGATGGCGTCGACGTGCTCGTAGCCCTCGCGTCGCTGGCGCGACAGGCCCACGCGGACCTTCTGGCGCACCGACTTACCGGCGTACTGCTCGACGAAGTCGTCGAGCACGGTCTCGGGAATGCCCACCAGCATGATCGGCTCGGAGTGGTCGAGCACCTCGACCCCGGTGATGCGCCCCTCCAGGGACATGCCGACGCGCATATTGACCGGGTGCCCCGAGTAGGCCGGGATGGGGGCGATATCGTTGGTCTCGAAGACATAGCCCACCACCTCGCCGTCGCGCAGCACCGGCAGCACCGGCGGCTCCTCGATGGGCTCGCCGACGGCATCCGCTTCGGGAAAGACCGTGGGCAGCCAGTCGGTCGCCTGGGCGGCAGCAGGCAACAAGAACAACCCGATGAGAAGCATGAGGAGCCAGGTTCGAATGAACCGCATTGGATAGATCTCCATGTCAGACACGCGCATTACAATCAACCATGATCTACACGCGACTCAGCATTAGCGCGACCTGCTCCAGAATCGAATAACAGGCACTAACGGAGAAGCACCCAAGTGCTTCAGGTCGCATTTACGAGGGGACAGACATTGGAGTTCTTGTGGGAGGAGACATTAGGGCAAGAGTGACGAGAAAAACATGACCCTGGTCAAAAAATATTGCGCACCAAACTCAGCTGCGACATTTCGACTCCTCTATTTTTATTTTCTCGACATACGGTGTGGCGTTTTGCCTCGGCCTTCACATACACCATGTAAAAAGGCGCGGCGTTTTGCCTCAGCAGCACCAAAATTCTAAAAACAGCGTGGCGTTTTGCCCCACCCCCCACTCTTCATTGTTCGAACAGTTATCCACTGCGACTACTGAGGATAAAACGCGACGCAGGCCGGTGACTCACTTCATTGGAAAGAAAGTATCTATCCATGAGCCTCAAGAGAGAAAGAAAAATAAAATCAATATCTTGAAACAAACCCTCCAGAGAAATTGAAACCCTCAACCACCATCGTCAGTACGTCAGGAGGGCACCTTCCCTGCTAGCCTGCCACTGCACCAGTCATGGCATGGGCGACCTGACAAAAAGCCGCACCCCAGGGAGTCTAAAAACCAGAACGGGAGAGGAGAAGTTTTTCTACGCCACAAAGAAGCAGAGTGTGATAGTTATACCTTGGCAGCGAATCATTACTTATCTACGCCAAGCAAACCTTGCAAAAAGGCAGATGAAAACCTTAACGCCATGCGTATAAAAATTCATGGCAAAGGGCATGGGGAAAGCCAGGCTTCTACATCAAATTACTGCTTCTACACACCCTGCAAGACCAACCATCAGTGGACTCTTACCACCAACCAACCAAACTACCGATGCGACTACCCTTCCGTATTTTTCTATCGGGGCGAGTCATTATCGAGACACGGCATCATGCAGCAGTGGTCTTTCAACTGCCGGGTAGCCATGCCGGCCCCAGCTGACACCTGATGAAAGCACCCAGCGCATCAGAAGCGCCAGCAAGCCCTCTGGTACTCATTGACCTTCCCCATCTTGAAAGGGGTGCATCACCGAGAAAACTGTCGGATACTGCGTGTCGCGCCGGCATTCCCGCGAGGCACTGTTCGTCTGTTGTTGCCCGGCCGGCAACAGCGCTACAAGGTTGTCATCCCCTGTCTTCCCGAGAAACTCTGCCATCCATGCTGACATCCCTCTGGGCCCGCCTGACGTGGGCCGGCCTGTTTCCCGTGGTCCTCGTGACCGCCCTGCTCTACCCGATCTTCAACGCACAGCTGGATGATCGCACCGCAAGGGCCCGGGGGACGGCTGCCACCACACTGGAGGCCGAGTATGAGCGGCTTAGACAGGCTATGAACGAAAGCCTCAATCAGGTGCTGGTAACGGTCGAGTTCCCTCTGCTGCAGCGATACCTGGACACTGTGCAGCAGACGCAGTCTCCGGCGCATGAAGTGGCGCTGCAGCGTGATCTGGAGCAGATGGATGCCCTGTTCCGGAGCCTGCTGACACACTTCGGCCGCTATACGCGCCTGGCCCTGATCGATCAGGCAGGTCGAGAGCGCCTTTCCGCGACCACGATTCCCATGCTGCCCCCCCCTCCGAAGGTGGACCACGCTGACACGGCGCTCTTCGAGGAAGCGACGGCCCTTCAGCCAGGCGACCTCTACATATCACCGCCGCGCCTCGGGGCAGCCGATGGGGATGAGACAGTAACCGCGGCCATCGACATCGCCACACCGGTGTTCACTCCCAGCGGCCGGCGCCTGGGGGTGTTGCTGTTTACCCTGGACTGGTCACGCCTCACCGCTCACCTCGCGGATCCCCATGAGCACAGCGACACCCAGTTCCTACTGACAGATGCCCGAGGCAGCTGGCTGCTGGCCGGCGGCGGCGAGCGAGCGATCCCCTTTGGCAGCGCCCTGGCGACCGAATGGCCCGCTGCATGGCAGGCCATGGCCGCCAGCCCCCGAGGCGAAGCGAAACTGGATAAGCACCTGCTGGGTTTCCACACCCACGATGTCCGCATCCACCACTATCAGAGCCAGGCTGGCATGATCGTCAGCGACCCGGACACTCAGCCTTGGCGGCTGGGGATTGCGGCGCCCCGGCCAACCCTGATGAAGGTACTGATGGAGAGCCGCGGCCAGCTCATGGCCATTGTCCTGGTGTATCTGCTGTCGATCACCGTTGCCGCCCTGTGGACATTCGGCCATTACCGCCAACGCTCCCTGCGACAGAGTGCCCTACTGCTCTCCCGTCAGGCTCGTCAGTACGCCGGCGAGGTCCAGGACCTCTACGAGAACGCCCCCTGTGGCTACCACTCGCTGGACAGCGCGGGGCGGGTCGTCAAGATGAACCGCACCGAACTCGACTGGCTGGGGTATCGCGCCGATGAGATTATCGGCAGGCGCCTCTACCGGGACTTCATCACGCCCGGCAGCCGGGATGCCTTTGATGCCGCCTTCCAGCAGGTGCTGAGCGATGCACGGGAAGGAGCGGCAGAGTGCGAGCTGCTGTGTCGCGATGGCACCACCCTGCCGGTGGCCATCCAGGCAACGGCTCAGGTAACCGCCGCCGGCTTCCAATACAGCCGAGCTACCGTCTTCGACCTGAGGGAGCGTAAACGCCTGGAGGCCAGCCTGGAAAGGCAGGCCATGACCGACCCGCTGACGGGGCTGGGGAATCGGCGCTACCTGGAGGATCAGGCGGCCATGGAGATCGCTCGCGCGCAGCGCAGCGGCGCTCCCCTGAGCCTGATCGCCATCGATCTCGATCACTTCAAGTACATCAACGATACCCACGGCCATGACGTAGGGGACCTGGTACTTCAGGCCTTCGCTGGCACGGCACGCCAACAGCTTCGCAACGGCGACGTGCTATGCCGCATGGGCGGCGAGGAGTTTGCCATCCTGCTGCCCGACACGACCCGTGAGCAGGCCATGACGGTGGCCGAGCGCCTGCGTCAAACGATCGCAGGGACGCCGGTGCAGGTCGGAGAGGAGGTGATCGCTGGAGGGCGCCTGGCCTACTCCGCCTCGCTGGGGGTGACCCTCGTCAGCGCTGGCGAGAGCTCACTGAAGCCAGCAATCAAGCGCGCCGACCGGGGGCTCTACGCGGCAAAAGCGGCAGGGCGCAACCGGACACAGTGGCACGCAGGATGACCCGCTTCCCCCGGGGGGCGTGTTGGTAGTGCAACGACAGCCGGCCAGCGAGTGAACGGGAGGCAGCAGACCAGCAGGAGGACTGCCAGCATCCAGATAAAGAAAAAGCCGCTGATTTCTCAGCGGCTTTTTCGATATTCGTGGCGGAGGGGGAGGGATTCGAACCCTCGAAGCCTTTCGACTTACACACTTTCCAGGCGTGCTCCTTCGACCACTCGGACACCCCTCCACGTTGTAGTTCATGGGCTGGAGGCGCGATGCCTTTCGCTCAAGAACGGCGCATATGTTATCGCCTTAAGTGTTCGATTGCAAGCCGCTTTTTCCCGAAGGGAGGAGCTCGCCGACCGGGACGGGCCGCGCATAGAGGAAGCCCTGGAAGTGACGGCAGCCGTGTTCGCGCAGCCAGCTCGCCTGGGCCAGGCGGATTCCAGCACTACCCGACCTGGGGTCAAGAAGAAGCCGCTAACACCGCGTAATTGCTGCGAGCCTCCAGGCAGAGCACCTCGCCGCACCAGAGCCGCTGGACCAGGGTGATACGCCCCCGCCCCTTCTGGGCCAGCTGCAGGGCGAGGTTCTCGGGCCCCACCTCCGCTTCCGGCTCGCACTCGAAGCGATAGTCGCCGGTGACCGGCGCCAGGAAGCGCTGGCTGGCCTCGGCCACCACCACGTCCCGAGCAAGCCCCCGGCGACGCAGCCAGAGGGTCGTCCAGCACCAGCCCAGCAGGGTGGCCTGGGCGGTGAGGGCTCCGCCGAAGCCGGTGCCCTTGTCGTTGAGGCTGGGCGTCAGCGCCAGCTGCCAGACGAGACGCTGGCCGTCCCGGCGCATCTCGCGGATGCCCAGGTGCTCGACCATGGGAATCGCCTCGCCGAGCCAGGCCAGGAAGCGCTGCGGATCATCCTCCTGGCCCTCGGCGGGCAGCGGGAGCCGCGGGTGGGGCTTGCCGATCTCGCGCATCTATCCCCCCTCAGCGCCAGCGTTCAACGAAGGCGTCGATATCATGCTCGGGAATGGGCTTGTGTCGCCCGCCCAGCTGGCCGAGATAGATGAAGGCTACCACCTCATCCTCCTCGTCGAGCCCCAGGCCCTTGCGGACCGTGGGGTCGAAGGCGTACTTGCCGCTGCGCCACATGGCCCCGAGCCCCTGGGCATGGGCGGCCAGCAGGATGGCGTGGGCGGCGCAACCGGCTGAGATCACCTGCTCGATCCGCGGCACCTTGGGCACATCCGGGGTCACCCTGGCGATCACCGCGATCACCATGGGGGCCCGCAGCGGCTTCTTGCGAGCGGCGTCCAGGGCGGTATCCCCCACATGGGGATCCTCGCGATACTCCGCCTCGGCGAACAGCTCGCCCAGGCGCTCACGGCCCTCCCCGCTGAACTCGACGAAGCGCCAGGGGCGCAGCTCCTTGTGGTCCGGGGCGCGCAGGGCCGCGCGGTAGATCGCCTCGAGCTGCTCGGGCGTCGGCGGCGGGCCCATCAGCTTGCCCATGGAGCTGCGTTCGTGCAGCAGCGTCATCGCATCCATGTCGTGCTCCTGTTAGCGTGAGTTAACGGCACTCTACCCAAGGCGCCTGGCCGGCGCTACTGGCGGGCCAGGCGCAGGGGCTCCGGCGGGCGCTCGCCGGGGGTGCCCCGCCAGGGGCTGATATCAAGCCCGCCCCGGCGCACATAGCGGGCCAGCACCAGCAGCCGCTCGGGGCGGGCGCGCTCGAGCAGGTCCATGAAGATGTGCTCCACGCAGTGCTCGTGGAAGTCCTGGTGCTGGCGATAGCCGATCAGGTAGCGCAGCAGTCCCTCGCGGTCGAGCCTGGGCCCGCGGTAGCGGATCAGCACGCTGCCCCAGTCGGGCTGGCCGGTGACCGGGCAGTTGGACTTGAGCAGGTGCGAATAGAGGGTCTCCTCGACGATCTCATCGCCCACCGTCAGCAGCTCGGCGCTGGGGGTGTAGCGGTCGACCTCGATATCGAGATCATCCAGGCACTCTCCGGGCAGGGAGCGGGGGGTGAGCGCCTCGTCATCGACGGCGAACAGCTCGACCGCCACCGGCGCGCCGGCCGCCGCGGCGAGGTCGCGCTTGAGGATCTCGGCCACCGCCTCGCGGCTCTCGAAGCGGGTCTGGTTGAAGCCGTTGAGGTAGAGCTTCCAGGACTTGGACTCGATCAGGTTCGTCGAGTCCGCGGGCAGCCGGAAACGCGCCACGGCCACCACCGGCTTGCCCCGGGCATTGAGCCAGCTGGTCTCGAAGGCGTGCCACTCGTCCTCGCCGACGAAGGGCAGCGCGCCCTCGCCGATGCCCAGGGGCGCCCGATTGGCGGCCCGGGGAATCGGGTAGAGCAGCGCGGCGTCGTAGCGCTCCGGATAGGCGGAATCGCGCCCCAGGGGCGCGTGTTCGAGGGTCTCGGGGCGATGTTGGCTCATGAGCGAATTCCCTTGCCACGCTCCAGCATCCACAGGGCGATGCTGAACAACACGGCGATGAAGGCGACGACGGCGGCCAGCGCCCAGCCCACCGGGATATCGGAGACGCCGAGGAAGCCGTAGCGGAAGACGTTGACCATGTAGAGGATGGGGTTGAGCATCGAGGCGCCCTGCCAGAAGGCCGGCAGCAGCGAGATGGAGTAGAAGACCCCGCCCAGATAGGTCAGCGGCGTGAGAATGAAGGTCGGCACGATGGAGACATCATCGAACTTGTTGGCCAGCAGCGCATTGATGAAGCCACCGATGGAGAAGAGCGCCGAGGTCAGCACCACCACGCCGATGGTCAGCAGCGGATGGGCGATGCTGATGCGGGTGAAGAAGAGCGACACGATGGTGACGATCAGCCCCACGCCGAGCCCCCGGGCCATGCCCCCCAGCACGAAGCCGGAGAGAATCACCCAGTTGGGCATCGGCGAGACCATCATCTCCTCGATGGAGCGCTGGAACTTGTTGGAGAAGAAGCTCGAGGCCACGTTGGAGTAGCTGTTGGTGATCACCGACATCATGATCAGCCCCGGCACGATGAAGTCCATGTAGCTGAAGCCGTCCATCTCGCCGATGCGCGAGCCGATCAGGCTGCCGAAGATGATGAAGTACATGGTCATGGTGATGGAGGGCGGCAGCAGGGTCTGCGGCCAGATGCGCGTGAAGCGCTTGATCTCCTTCACCACCAGGGTCCAGAGGGCGATAGCGGTCTGCATGGCGTTCATGAACGGGCCTCCGCGCCGGCGGCGGCCTTGTCGCGGGCGTCATTGCCCTGCTCCACCATGGTGACGAACATCTCCTCGAGGCGGTTGGCGCGGTTGCGCATGGAGACCACCTCGAGCCCCTGCGCGGAGAGGGCGCTGAAGGCGTCGTTGATGCGCTGCCCCCGATGGACCACCAGTGCCAGCTGGGCCGGCTCCACCTGGCTCACCTCGAAGCCGGGGACCTCCGGCGGCGCCGCCAGGGGGGCGGCCAGGTCGAGCAGGAAGGTCTCGGTGTCGAGCTCGGCGAGCAGTTCCCGCACGCCGGTGTTGCGCACGATCTCGCCGTGGTTGATGATCGCCACGTTGCGACAGAGGCTCTCGGCCTCCTCCAGGTAGTGGGTGGTGAGGATGATGGTGGTGCCCTCCTCGCGGTTGATGCGGCGCATGTACTCCCACATGCTGCGGCGCAGCTCGATGTCGACGCCGGCGGTGGGCTCGTCCAGGATCAGCAGCTTCGGCCGGTGCATCAGAGCTCGGGCGATCATCAGGCGGCGCTTCATGCCGCCGGAGAGCATGCGCGCGCTGCCATTGCGCTTGTCCCAGAGGCCGAGGTCGCGCAGCAGCTCCTCGGCCCGGGGCAGCGCCTCCCGGCGGGTCATGCCGTAGTAGCCCGCCTGGGCCAGCACGATATCGATCACTTTCTCGAACTGGTTGAAGTTGAACTCCTGGGGCACCACGCCCAGGTGGTACTTGGCCCGGGCAAAGTCACGATCGATGTCGATGCCGAAGATCGAGACCTCTCCGGCGCTCTTCTGCACCAGGGAGCAGACCACGCCGAGGGTGGTGGACTTGCCGGCGCCGTTGGGGCCCAGCAGCGCGAAGAAATCTCCTTCGGCGACGTCGAGGTCGATGCCCTTGAGGGCCTGGAAGCCATTACCGTAGACCTTGGTGAGGCCACGGATGGACAGAGCCGGTTCGGCCATGCGCAATCCTTGATGCTGGTCAGGGGAAGCGGCGGTCATGCCGCAAAGGCATGAGGATATGGGGGCAGGCGCCTGCGGATTCAAGGCGCTGGGCGAGGACGGCCACGGGAGCCGGACACGCAAAAACACCTGCACGGGGGCAAGCATCGAAATATCTGGGGGAGTCGGCTAACTGGGCTTTACGACATGGAGCGGGAAACGAGATTCGAACTCGCGACCCCAACCTTGGCAAGGTTGTGCTCTACCACTGAGCTATTCCCGCTTGTCGAGTACCGCCTGCAGTTGCGAAGTGGCGTCCCATAGGGGGTTCGAACCCCTGTTCCCGCCGTGAAAGGGCGGTGTCCTAGACCACTAGACGAATGGGACGCATGGAGCGGGAAACGAGATTCGAACTCGCGACCCCAACCTTGGCAAGGTTGTGCTCTACCACTGAGCTATTCCCGCTTGATCGCACTGCCTGTTGCTACCGGAGAAGTGGCGTCCCATAGGGGGTTCGAACCCCTGTTCCCGCCGTGAAAGGGCGGTGTCCTAGACCACTAGACGAATGGGACGCATGGAGCGGGAAACGAGATTCGAACTCGCGACCCCAACCTTGGCAAGGTTGTGCTCTACCACTGAGCTATTCCCGCGTTTTCTTGCACTCCGGCACCTTGATGAGTCGAGTGGCGTCCCATAGGGGGTTCGAACCCCTGTTCCCGCCGTGAAAGGGCGGTGTCCTGGACCACTAGACGAATGGGACGCAATGTCTCGGCTCGTCGAGGTGGCGCGTATGTTACTGAGCCACCCGACGGGTGTCAAGCACCTCGCGAAGGCGGTTTTTCGAACGTGAACCCTTTGCCATCAGGGAGTTGACACGACCTGCGGCGGGGGATAAAGTACGCGCCGCTGGCTACGTAGCTCAGCTGGTTAGAGCACATCACTCATAATGATGGGGTCCCCTGTTCAAATCAGGGCGTAGCCACCAGAACCGCAAAACCCGGCGCCTCAGGCGCCGGGTTTTTTGTATGCGCTCGACCAGCGGCGCATCCTGCCTGGCCGGACAGGCTCACGCCAGGTCAGCGCGATTGCAGAAGGCGACGAGCGCACGGGTCAGATATTCCACGTCCCGCACACCCGCCGTCTCACGAATGGAGTGCATGGCCCACTGGGGCGCCCCCACGTCCAGTGTCGGCACCCCAAGCTTGGTGGCGGTGATCGGCCCGATGGTGCTGCCGCAGCCCATGTCGGCACGAGTCACGAAAGTCTGCACCGGCACCCCCGCCTCGCGACACAGATCCCGGAACATGGCCGCAGTAGCACTGTTGGTGGCGTAGCGCTGGTTGGCGTTGACCTTGATCACCGGCCCGCCGTTGAGCGCCGGCCCGTGGGCGGCGTCGTGCTTGTCGGTGAAGTTGGGGTGCAGCGCATGGGCGTTATCGCAGGAGATCATCCGCGACGCCTGAACCAGGCGAATGAAGGACTCCTCCCCTCCCCCGCCGAGCTGCTCATTGACCCGACGCAACACGTCGCCGAGGAAGGGCCCCTGAGCCCCGCAGGCGCTGGCACTGCCCACCTCTTCGTGGTCGTTGGCGACCAGCAGGGCACCCTGCTTACCATCCGAGGCGAGCAGGGCCTCCAGGCCGATAAAGCAGGAGAGCAGGTTATCGAGCCGCGCACTGGCGATCAGCTCGCCCTCAACGCCAACGCGAGCCGGGGGCTGCATGTCATGGAAGCCCAGCTCGAAGTCGAGAATCTCCACCCCGTCAAGACCGTGCTGCTCGGCGACCCAGCCCTTGAGCAGGCGCTCCAGGTCGGCCTTCTCCCCCCCTTGCAGGAAGACCGGCGCCATCTCGGTCTGGGCGTTGATCGGCCGCCCCTGATTGACGTCGCGATCCAGGTGAATGGCCAGGCTCGGAATGATCGCCACCGGACGGTCGACGCTGAGCAGGAGCCCCTGGAGGCGACCGTCGGGATGTCGCACATGGAGGCGCCCCGCCAACCCCAGGTCTCGGTCAAACCAGGGGGCCAGCAGCATGCCGCCATAGGTCTCGACGCCGAGCTGCAGCCAGCCGGCACTGGTCTGGGCAGCGCTGGGCTTGAGGCGCAGGCCAGGGCTATCGGTGTGGGCGCCGATCATGCGCAGCGCAGCGAGCTCCCCTTCGGGCAGCTGCAGGGCAACGATGGAGGAGTCGTTGCGGGTCACATAGACGCGCTCGCCGGGCGAGAGCCGCCAGCCGTCACGCTCGTCCAGGCGACGGAAGCCCGCCGCCTCGAGGCGGGCGGCCATGCTGCCGACGGCATGCCAGGGGGTGGGCGAACGGCGCAGAAATTCGAGCAGGCGCTCGATGAGGTCGTCCTGGGACATGAGATCCTCTACTGACTAACAGGTGTCATGGGATGACGGGGGAAGCTGCTACAATACTCCTTCGGTCCGCGCAACTCGCGGGCCCGAAAAGGGTCAAGGGAACTAGAGTGTACATGAAACCGGGAGTGCTTCATCGATGAGCCTGCTTGCCCACCTGGCACGTCCAGCCGCCGCTCTGGTCGGCCTGCTGCTGGTTGCCGGGGTTGCCCTGGCGCAGCCGCAACCCACCGACGCCCAGCGTCAGGCGGCCGTCGAGGTCGCCGAATCGCTGCGCTATGGCCACTACGCCGACATCAGCCTGGATGACGCCTGGTCGCACCAGGCCTTCGAGCGCTATCTGTCGGTCCTGGACGGCCAACGCGCCTTCCTGCTGGCCGAGGATGTCGACGACTTCCGCCACCTGGAAGCGCGCATCGACGACGCCCTCTTCGATGGCGACCTTAACGATATCTACGCGCTTTACCACCGCTATCACGAGCGCGCCGAGTCACGCTTCGAATGGCTGCTGGAACGGCTCGACGAGGGGCTGAACTTCACCTACGACAGCGACATGCGCCTCGAGCTCGACCGTGACGAGGCCCCTTGGGCCGAGAGCATCGAGGAGCTCGATGAGCTCTGGTTCAAGCGCCTCAAGAACGCCGCCCTCACGCTTGCCATCAGCGGCCAGGACGATGACCAGGTTGAGACCAACCTGCGTCAGCGCTACGAGGGGCAGCTCAGCCGGGTTCGCCAGACCAACGAGGAGGACATCTTCGGCCTCTTCATGGCGGCGGTCACCAGCAGCATCGACCCCCATAGCGGCTACCTCTCCCCCCGCCAGGGCGAGTCCTTCGATATCCAGATGCGCCTCTCACTGGAGGGCATCGGCGCCATGCTGCAGTCCGACGGCGAGTACGTGAAGGTCGCAAGCCTGGTGCCCGGCGGCCCCGCCGACCGCGCCGGCGTGCTGGAACCCGCCGACCGCATCATCGCCGTCGGCCAGGAAGAGGGCGAGATGGTCAACGTGGTGGGCATGCGCCTGGACAACGTGGTTGACCTGATTCGCGGCCCCAAGGGCTCGGTGGTGCGCCTTGACGTGGTGCCCGCCCAGGCGGTGGACATGACCCGGTCGCGGGTCGTCGAGATCACCCGGGACACCGTGAACCTGGAGGATCAGGCAGCTCAGGGCAAGGTGATAGAGATCGAGCGGGATGACGGCATGCACCGCATCGGCGTCATCAAGATCCCCACCTTCTACGTGGACTTCGATGCCTGGCAGGCGGGTGAGGAAGACTTCCGCAGCACCACCCGAGACGTGGCCCGGGAGGTCGAGCGCCTCAAGGAAGAGGGCGTGGAGGGCATTGTGCTCGACCTGCGCAATAACGGCGGTGGCGCCCTGCAGGAGGCCAACTCGCTGATCGGCCTCTTTATCGACCGCGGCCCCACCGTGCAGGTGCGTGACGCCCGGGGCCGTATCAGCCTCTACGGCGACACCGAGGCCGGCACCCTCTATGACGGCCCCCTGGGCGTGCTGGTCAATCGCCTGTCCGCCTCCGCCTCGGAGATCTTCGCCGGCGCCATCCAGGATTACGGCCGCGGCCTGGTGCTGGGCACGCCGACGTTCGGCAAGGGCACGGTGCAGACCCTCAACGACCTGAGCCACGGCCAGATCAAGCTGACCCGCGCCAAGTTCTACCGCATCTCCGGCGACAGCACCCAGCACCGCGGCGTGGAGCCGGACATCATTTTCCCGAGCCTGATCGACCCGGAGCTGATCGGCGAAAGCAGCCTGGACAACGCCCTGGACTGGGATACCGTGCGCTCGGTGCAGTATCGCCACTACGGCGAGCCGTGGCGCCACCTGGAGGCGATCAAGGACCGCCACCGTACTCGCGCCGCCGAGCACCCGAACTTTCGCTACCTGACCGAGCAGGCAGAGCTCAACCGTCGCCTGCGCGAGCAGACCGTCAGCGTCAGCCTGAACCGCGAGCAGCGCCAGCGGGAGGTCGAGGAGCAGGAGGCCGAGCAACTCGCCCTGGAGAACACGCGCCGCCAGGCGCTTGGCCTGGACCTGCTCGAGGAGTGGATTGACGCCCGCGATGAGGAGAGCGACGAAGAGCCGGTGGAGCAGGTCCAGGTGCAGGAGGCCGCCCATATCCTGCTCGACTACGCCCTGCTGGACCCCGGCTACCGCTACGCCCAGCGCAACTGATATCGCCGGCACCGAAAGCCCAACGCGCCGCCCTTCGGGGCGGCGTTTTCATGTCCGACAAACGGGCAGTAGGACACGCCGAATCCCCGACAGGCGGGCAACACAGGATTGACAGACACGCAAAAATTCGCCCGGCAGGGACGATAACAGAAAAGAGAGAGTGAGATGACTAGGAGATGGCTCCCGGAGCAGGACTCGAACCTGCGACCCAGTGATTAACAGTCACTTGCTCTACCAACTGAGCTATCCGGGAACGAAACATATGAGCCGATGGCTCCTCGAGCAGGGCTCGAACCTGCGACCCAGTGATTAACAGTCACTTGCTCTACCAACTGAGCTATCGAGGAATCTCGGCCTTCAGCAGCGTGCTCGATGCGATCTTGGCTCCCGGAGCAGGACTCGAACCTGCGACCCAGTGATTAACAGTCACTTGCTCTACCAACTGAGCTATCCGGGAACGGCGTCGAACACGGGGCGTAGTATACGGATTCGCTTGTGAAGGTCAAGGCCCGGATGGCCCAGTGCCGAAAGGTAGATGGTCCAGCACCGAAATGCAGAACGCCCGCCGGGCCATGGAGGCCGGGCGGGCGTTCGATATCTGGTGGCTACGCCCTGATTTGAACAGGGGACCCCATCATTATGAGTGATGTGCTCTAACCAGCTGAGCTACGTAGCCAAGGCTGAGGGGCGCGGCTTGCGCCAATCAACGGGGCGCATTATGCCCATGCCGAGCCCAGTTGGCAACCCCTGGCTGGCAGATCCTGCGCACTGGCCGCTTGCAGGGAACTCGGCTAGTCTGCAAGAATTCAAACATTCGTTCGAATGCGCTGTCTCATCCAAGAACCTTCCACAACAACCGGAGTCTTTTCATGCTCACCCTGATCCTGCTGCTCGTGGCCGTCGTCGGCCTGCTGGCGGTGATGCGCCGCGAGGCGGGCGCCCTGCCCGCCCTGGCGGTGCTCGCCGTTACCGGCCTGGCAAGCCTGCTCCTCGCCTCCACACTGCTGGGCCTGCTGCTGCTGGCCGGCGCCATCGCCGTAGCGGTGGCCGGCCTGCCGGCCCTGCGCGGCAAGTGGCTGACCCCGCGTCTCTTCGCCCTGTTCAAGAAGGTCTCGCCCAAGGTCTCCGACACCGAGCGCGTGGCGCTCGAGGCCGGCAGCGTGGCCTGGGACGGCGAACTCTTCACCGGCAAGCCCAACTGGCAGACACTGCTGGATGCCAAGGATGACGGCCTCAGCGACGAGGAGCGCGCCTTTATCGACAACCAGTGCTCCGTGGCCGCCGGCATGTGCAACGCCTGGGAGATCGCCAAGGAGCGCGCCGACCTGCCCCAGGAGCTCTGGGACCACCTCAAGCAGGAGCGCTACTTCGGCATGATCATCCCGAAGGCGTATGGGGGCCTGGGCTTCTCCGCCAAGGCGCAGTCCCTGGTGCTGCAGAAGCTCTCGGTCAACGAGACTCTGATGGTCACCGTGGGCGTGCCCAACTCCCTCGGGCCGGGTGAGCTGCTGCTCAAATACGGCACCGACGAGCAGAAGAACCACTACCTGCCGCGGCTCGCCGACGGTCGTGAGATCCCCTGCTTCGGCCTCACCGGCCCGCGTGCCGGCAGTGACGCCACCTCGCTGCCCGACACCGGCGTGGTCTGCAAGCAGACCATCGACGGCAAGGAGGTGCTCGGCGTGCGCCTCAACTTCGAGAAGCGCTGGATCACCCTGGCCCCCATCGCCACCGTGGTGGGCCTGGCCTTCCGCCTCTTCGACCCCGAGAAGCTGCTGGGCGACGAGGAGGATCGCGGCATCACCCTGGCGCTGATTCCCCGCGACACCGCAGGGATGGAGATCGGCCGCCGCCACCACCCCATCGGCAGCCCCTTCCTGAACGGCCCGATCAAGGGCAAGGATGTCTTCGTACCGCTGGATACCATCATCGGCGGCGAGGCGATGATCGGCCAGGGCTGGCGGATGCTGGTGGAGTGCCTCTCGGTGGGCCGCTGCATCACCCTCCCCTCCGGCGCCACCGGCACCGCCCGCTACGCCATCGGCTGGAGCGGCGGCTTCGCCCGCATCCGCCGCCAGTTCAACGTGCCCGTGGCCGAGATGGAGGGCATCCAGGAGCCCCTGGCACGCATGACGGCGCTGGGCTATATCGCCCAGGCGGCGGTCTACCAGACCGCCAACACCATCGACCGCGGCGAGAAGCCGGCGGTGCCCTCGGCGATCCTCAAGAGCCAGCTCACCGAGTTCCAGCGGGTCATCCTCGGCGACGCCATGGACATCCACGGCGGCAAGGCGGTGACTCTGGGGCCGCGCAACTACCTGGCGATCGGCTACAGCGCCAACCCGGTGGCGATCACCGTGGAAGGCGCCAACATCATGACCCGCAACCTGATGATCTTCGGCCAGGGCGCCATCCGCTGCCATCCCTACGTGCTCGAGGAGCTGGCCGCCAAGGACGCCGATGATATCCAGGCCTTCGACAAGGCCTTCTTCGGCCATGCCGGCCTGATCTTCGGCAATGCCGCCCGGGCCTTCACCCAGGGGCTGGGCATTGGCAAGCCGTCTGTCCCCTTCGATGGCGAGGCCAGTCGCTACGCCCAGGAGATCGCGCGGCTCTCCGCCGGCTTCGGGCTCTGCGCCGATGCCGCCATGGCGAGTCTCGGCTCTACCCTCAAGCAGCGCGAGATGCTCTCGGCACGACTGGGCGACGTGCTCTCCAACCTCTACCTCGCCTCCATGGTGATCAAGCAGTGGCACGAGGGCGACAAGGTCGAGGGTGAGGCTGCCCTCTTCCACTACGCCTGCCAGTGGCTGCTGGGTCGCGCCGAGCAGGCCCTGGACGAACTGCTCGACAACCTGCCCAACCGGGCCCTGGCCGGCGTGCTGCGCCTGGCGGTCATGCCCCGGGGCAAGCGCTTCAAGCGGCCCCACGACGACCTGGCCCGCAGCATCGCCCAGGCGGTCTCCCGTGACAGCGCCCTGCGCCAGAAGCTCCTTGCCGAGACCTGGCAGGCCGACGACGGCGTGCAGGAGAACCCGCTGGCCCAGTACAACGCCCTGCTGGCGACCCAGGAGCGCGCCGAGGGCCTCTACCGCACGGTCAACAAGGCCTTCGCCAAGGGCGAGCTGCCCGCCGATGCGCTGCATCCCGAGCAGCGGGTGGAAGCCGCGCTGGAGGCCGGGCTGATCTCGGCCGACGACGCCGCCTTCATGCGCGAGCGCGAGGCTCGGGTGCTGGAGCTGCTCACCGTGGACGACTTCGAGTACGACGCCTTCGTCACCGACAAGTCCAAGGTGCTGCGCCACCAGGCGGCCTGACGCTGCCACTCCCCACGCCCCGGCCCAGCGCCGGGGCGTTTCGTTTACAGCGGCCAGACCAGCAGGATCATGGGAATGGCCACCGCCACCACCACGACCTCCAGCGGCAGCCCCATGCGCCAGTAGTCGCCGAAGCGATAGCCGCCGGGGCCCATCACCAGGGTATTGGACTGGTGGCCGATGGGCGTCAGGAAGGCGCAGGAGGCACTCACCGCCACCGCCATCAGGAAGGGGTCCACGGAGGCGTCAAAACCGTTGGCCAGGCTCACCGCAATGGGCGCCATCAGCACCGCCGCCGCCGCGTTGTTGATCACGTCGGAGAGCATCATGGTCAGCACGAAGAGCCCGACCAGGGTCACCACCGCCGGCCACTGGACGCCCCACACCAGCATGGCCTCGGCGATCAGCGCCGCCCCGCCGCTGCTCTCCAGCGCCTGGCCCACCGGGATCATGGCGCCGAGCAGCACGATCACCGGCCCGTCGATGGCCTGGTAGCCTTCGCGCAGGGGCAGCACCCCCACCAGCAGCGAGACCAGCGCCGCGCTCGAGAGCGCCACCGCCGCCGGCAGCAGCCCCAGCAGGATGGCCACGATCGCCGCTGCGAAGATGCCGATGGAGGCCAGCAGCATACGCGGCTGGCCGAGGGTCAGGTTGCGGCTGGCGAGCGGCAGGCAGCCCAGGGTGGCCAGGCTTTCGGCGAGTTCGCTCTCGCCCCCCTGCAGCAGCAGCACGTCGCCGGGGCGAAAGCGGATCTCGCGCAGGCGCTGCTTGAGGCGCCCGCCATCCCGGGCCACCGCCACCAGATGCAGGCCGAACTGGTTGTGCAGGCGCAGCTGGGTCACGGTGTGGTTGACCATCATGGAGTCGTTGCGCACCACCGCCTCCACCAGCTGCAGGCCCTCGGTATCCACGCCGCTCTTCTCTTCCTGCTTCTCTTTTTTCTCTTGCTTCTCTTTTTTCTCCTGCTTCTCCTTTTTCGCCTCCTCCCTGTCGCGCTCCTGTTCCTCGAACTTTTCCTGCGTCGAGCGCTCGCGGTCACTCTCGTCGGCCCTGTCCTTCTCTGCCTTGCGCTGCTCCTCGGTGTCCTTCTCCTTGGCCGCATTCTCCTCGGCCTCCTTTTCCTCATCCTCGGCGTCCTTGCCCAGGCTGAGGCCCGCCTTGTCCTCCAGCAGCTTCATCTCATCGGGGCCCGCCTCCAGCAGCAGGATATCCCCCTCCCGGAGGGTGCCGAAGAAGGCGTGGCCGGCGCGGCGCTTGTCGTCACGCACCACGGCGAGCACCGGAATGGTCTCCTCGAGCTCCTGCTGCAGCTCGCGCAGGGTCAGGCCGTTGGCCTTCGCCTCCTCCCCGACGCGCAGCTCCACCAGGTAGTTGGCGGTATCGAACATCGCCTCGGTGGAGGCCTTGCCCGCGCGCAGGGGCACCAGCCGCCAGCCGATCAGCAGGATAAAGGCGAACCCCGCCAGGGCCACCGCGGCGCCCACCGGCGTAAAGGAGAAGAGGCCAAAGTTCTCGCCGGTGACCGAGCCGCGATAGCTGGCAATGATGATATTTGGGGGGGTGCCGATCAGGGTGGTGAGCCCCCCCAGCAGCGAACCGAAGGCCAGCGGCATCAGCAGCAGCGACGGCGAGGTGTCGTGCTCCCTTGCCAGGCGCATGGCCACCGGCAGCAGCAGCGCCAGGGCGCCCACGTTGTTCATGAAGCCGGAGAGCACCACCACGGTGCCGGTCAGGGCCGCCAGCTGCAGGAAGAGTCGCTCCCCCACCTTGAACACCTGGTCGGCGATGACGTCCACCACGCCTGAGCGTTCGAAAGCTCGGCTGAGCACCAGCACCGCCGCCACCGTGATCACCGCGGGGTGGCCGAAGCCCAGGAAGGCCTCCTCGCCCGGCACCAGCCCCAGCATCACCGAACCGAGCAGCGCGGCGAGCGCCACCAGGTCGTAGCGAAAGCGTCCCCAGACGAACGCCGCCAGCGTCAGCCCGAGCACGATAAAGACCAGGGTGCTCTCTGCCATGGCCCGTCACCTCCCTGTGCGTATCAGAGGCTTCAGCATCGCCAGCCGGGCCGCCCGCCGACAAGTGTTTTCTGCGCGGGCAGCGATCTTTCCCCTTCCGACACGACGACGCCCGGCCGAAGCCGGGCGTCGCGAGCGACACGGGAAAAAGGCGCCAGGTGCCGCCAGGATCGCTATTTCGCCATCTTCTCCAGCATGGCGTTGACGGCGTCGAGGTGCTCGGGCTCGTTGTGGCACATGCCCTGGAAGACCGCGCAGAGGTCGAGGAAGTCCTTGAGCTCGGTGCGCTGGGCCATCTTCATCAGGCGCTTGGTAAGACGCGTGGCCTTCGGCGGCTGGGCGGCGATGCGGGCGGCGAGCTCGCCTGCCGTCTCCATCAGCGCCTCGGGCTCGGTCACCTCCAGCACGATGCCGTACTCCTTCGCCTCCTCGGCGTCGATCACCCGCCCGGAGAGGGTCAGCTCGAAGGCGCGCTGGTAGCCGATCAGGCGCTGCATGAACCAGGCGCCGCCGTCACCGGGGATGATCCCCAGATTGAGGAAGGTCTCGCCGAACTTTGCCTTCTTCGAGGCGATACGGATATCGGCCATGTTGGCCAGGTCGAAGCCGGCGCCGATGGCCGGGCCGTTGACCGCGGCGATGATCGGCACCTCCACCGCCTGCAGGGCCAGCGGGATGCGCTGGATGCCGCGGCGGTAGCGGGCCGAGACCTCGGCCACGTCGCCGGCGAAGTCGCCGCCGCGCTCCGCCATGTCCTTGACGTTGCCGCCGGCGGAGAAGGCGCTGCCCGCGCCGGTGATCACCAGCACCGAGACGGCATCGCAGGCGTTGACCCACTCCGCCACGGCGACGATGTCGTCGGTGAGGGCGGTGCCGGTCAGGGCGTTGCGCACGTCGTGGCGCTCCAGGGTCAGGGTGGCCACCCGCCCCGCCAGGGTGAGTCGGGCGTCGGTGAGCTGGGGAAGGCTGGGCTGGGTCGCTGTCTGGCTCATCAATGGGCTTCCTTGTCGGCTGAATCGTCGCGTTCCACGATAACCCGCGCGTCCACCACGGCATAGCCGTCGGCGTTGACGATCACCGGGTTGAGGTCGAGCTCGGAGAGCCCGGGATAGGCCTCGACGATGCGCGACACCTTGAGCAGCAGGTCCACCAGGGCGGCCTTGTCTACCGCCTTCTCGCCACGCACGCCGCCGAGAATCTTCTTCGCCTTGATCTGCTCCACCATCTCCTCGGCGTCGCGACGCGAGAGCGGAATGGCCCGGAAGGCCACGTCCTCGAGGATCTCCACGAAGATGCCGCCGAGACCGAACATCAGCACCGGACCGAAGATGGGGTCGCGGATCACCCCGAGGATCACCTCGACGCCCTTCTTCGCCATGGGGGTGACCAGGATGCCCTCGATCTCGGCATCGGCGTCATACTCCCGGCAGGACGCCAGGATCGCTTCCCGGGCCTCGCGCATGGCGGCCTCGCCCACCACGTTGAGCTTCACGCCGCCGGCGTCGGACTTGTGCAGGATATCCTTGGAGACCACCTTCATGGCCAGCGGCGTCTCACCGAACTGCCCTGCGGCCTCGGCCAGCTCCGCCTCGTCGCGCACCACCAGCTCCAGGGGCACCTCGATGCCGTGGTCGCGCAGGACCCGCTTGGCCTCGTACTCGAAGAGGTCGCGGCCCTCGCCCCGGGCACGCTCGAACATGGCGGTGAGCTCGGGGAGCGGTTCGACGCTGCGCTCGCGGCTCTGGCGCTCCACCTGGGCCAGGTACTGGCCGCGCTCGCCCAGGGCCGCCAGCACCCGCACGGAGTGCTCGATGGAGGCATAGATGGGCAGGCCCGCCTCGTGCAGGCGGCGCAGCGCCGGCGGCTTGATGGGGGTATAGAGGCTGTAGATCACCAGCGGCTTTGTGGTGGCGCGGGAGAGGTCCACCATGGCCTCGGCGCCGCGCATCTCGTCACCCAGCAGGGACTCCGCGAAGCGGATGCTGTAGCCGCCGAACATGCCCACCAGGAAGACGCTGTCGACGTTGTCGTCGGCGGCGACGATCTCCATGCAGGTGGCCAAGAGCGACGGATTGGCGTCGGTGGAGCCGGCTACGTCCACCGGGTTGACGGTGGAGGCCTGGGGAAAGAGCACGTCGCGCAGCTTCTGACGGGTCGCCTCGGAGAGCTCGGCGAGCTCGAGGCCCGCCTCGGCCAGGCGGTCGGAGGCGATGGTCGCCTGGCCGCCGCCGTCGGAGATCACCGCCACCCGCTTGCCGCGGGCCTTCTGCAAGAGGCCTAGCCCCTCGGCCACCGGCAGGATCTCGTCGGAGTGCTGCACCACGCTGACCCCGGACTGCTTGAGCAGGTCCACGGTCATGGCATAGCTACCGGCGAGCGCTCCGGTATGGGAGCTCGCCGCCTTCTGGCCCGCCTCGGTGGAGCCGGACTTGTAGACCACCACCGGCTTCATGGCGGTCACCTCGCGGGCAACGTCGAGGAACTTGCGCCCGTCGCGGAAGCCCTCCACGTAGAGGGTGGCGACGCGGGTATTCTCGTCCTCGCCCAGGTAGCGCAGATAGTCGTTGAAGCCGATGTCGCTCTGGTTGCCGGGCCCCACATAGGTGGAGAAGCCCACGTTGCCGTTGTGCTGGGCCTCGAGCGCCAGCGACAGCAGCATGTTGCCGGACTGGGAGATGATGCCCACGCCGCCGGGCTTGACGTTGTCCAGCGAGAGCAGGTTGATCCTGTGGTGCAGGTTGAAGAGGCCCGAGGTGTTGGGGCCGATGATGCGCACGCCGTGGGCGCGGGCCTTCTCCATCATCTCGCGCTCGAGTGCCGCCCCCTCCTCACCGATCTCGGCGAAGCCGCTGGCGAGTATCACCGCCCCCTTGATGCCGCGGCGCCCGCACTCGGCGATCAGCCCCGGCACCGTGGCCGCCGGGGTACAGATCAGCGCCAGCGCCGGATTGCCGGGGATGGCGGTGACCGAGGGCCAGGCCTTGACCCCGAGGATCATGTCCGCCTTGGGGTTGACCGGGTAGATCTCGCCCCGGTAGCCATCCTTGATCAGGCCGACCATCGCCTTGTAGCCCCGCTTGGTGGGGTCGGCGGAGGCGCCCACCACGGCGATGCCGCCGGGGGCCAGGATGTCGTGGAGCGGGCTGCGGGTGGGGAGATGTCCTTCGATGGGATTCATGTACTGGCTGACCTTGCCCTCTGGGGGCGATGAAAGTGGTCGAGACCCGGCCGCGGCCGGGCAATTCACGGAGATTCGGAAGAGACGGGCCTACTTGCCCTGGAAGCGCGGCGTGCGCTTCTCGGCGAAGGCGTCGACGCCTTCCTGCCAGTCCCGGGTCGTGCCGACGAAGGTCATCCCCTCGAGCTCGGCGGTCAGGCAGGCATCCAGGGTGCGCTCGCCGGAGAAGGTGAGCTGCTCCTTGGCCAGCGCCATGGAGAGGGGCGCCTTGCTGGCCACCTTCTCGGCGAAGGCGAGAGCGGCGTCAAAAAATCCTTCGTCGGGGTAGTGGCGGTTGGCCAGGCCGATGCGGACGGCTTCGGCGCCGTCGATACGCTCGCCTAGAAACACCAGCTCTCGGGCCTTGGCCAGCCCCACCAGGCGCGGCAGCAGCCAGGTGACGCCGCCGCCCAGGAAGTTGCCGATGGAGACCTCGGGCAGGCCGATCTGGGCGCTGTCGGCCATCAGCATGAAGTCCGCGGCCAGGGCAAGCTCCGCACCGGCGCCCAGGGCGTAGCCGTTCACCGCGGCGATCACCGGCGTCTGCATCTGCATCAGGCGCTTGCAGACGATCTGCTCCCCCTGCAGGTACTGGCGGCGATCGAAGGCGGTGCGCCCCTGCTTGTGCTCCTTGAGGTCGGCCCCCACGCAGAAGGCGCGCCCTTCGCCGGTCAGCACCACCACGCGCACTTCCCCATCCGCCTCGGCGCGGGTCAGGGCGTCATTGAGCTCTGCATAGAGCGCCTCGGTGACGGCGTTGAGGCGATGGGGGCGGTTGAAGCGGATCTCCTGGACCTGGCCGTGGCGGCGGAGGATCAGGGTCTCGTACTCGGCTTGGCTCATGGGTGACGGCACTCTCATGGATGTGGCGAACGGATGGTGTCCGAGGGGTTCGATAAGCGGCGACGATGGTTTCTCGCCAGAGAAACAAACGTGTCATTATCAACACCACTTCAGCACGCTTGTTCTGCGGGCATCCTAGCCAAAGGTCGCAGTCGGGTCAATACGTGCGTGCCGAGGAAATTTCTGAAGAGAAACGTTTGTTTCACTCTAGCGAGGCGATCATCGGGTACAATGGCGCCCCCTGCGACACCCAACCCAGGAGACGACCGTGCTGGAACAGGATCCACGCGAACCAGCGGCACCGGAGAGCGACAGCGGCCCTGCCCGCCTGGACGCGGTAAACCGGCAGCTCGCCGAGGCCTACCCGGAGCTCAGCCCCCAGCTGAAGCTGGCCGCCGGCTACGTGCTCGAACATCCGGTGGAGATCGCCTTCCAGTCGATCCGCAAGTCGGCCAGCGCCGCCGAAGTGACCGCCTCGACCCTGGTGCGCCTGGCCAAGCGGCTGGGCTTCGAGAGCTTCGATCAGTTCCGGGAGGTGTTCCAGTCGGCGGTACAGGCAGGCCCCGTCGAGCTCTCCGGGCGTGCCAGCCAGCTGCGCAGCCTGGCCAGCCAGACCGACGACCAGGTGTTTCTCGACGTGGGCGATGCGGCCTTCGATAACATCGGCCGGCTCTTCACCGCCGACAACCAGCAGCGGGTGCGCGACGCGGCCCGGCGGCTGCTGGCCGCGGAGAAGATCGCCGTGGTGGGATTTCGGGACACCTTCGCCTGCGCCTACCACTTCGCCTACGTGGGGCGCATCGCCATGCCCAATATCCAGCTGATTCGCGGCCAGGAGGGGGGGCTCTTGACCGAGCTTGCCCCCTTCGGCGAGGGGGACGTGGTGGTGGCCTTCGGCTTCGAGCCCTACTGCGCCGAGACCATGCGGGCGCTGGAGATCACCCGGGCGGCGGGGGTCGACGCCATCGTGGTCACCGACACCATGCGCTCGCCGCTGGTACCGGGGGCCACCATCACCTTCCCGGTGGCCAACGCCACCCCGCACTTCTTCCCGTCGATACTCTCCGCCATCACCCTGATCGAGGTGCTGCTGGCGGAGTGCGTGGCCTTCGGCCCCGACGATCTGGTGGACAACGTGGCAAGCTTCGAGTCGCGGATGCGCGCCATGGGCGCCTACGTGGAGCAGGGGTAGCGGAACAGGCCCCCGCGAGCCCCCCCCCCCCGCCTTAGCGGCCCAGCAGCCCCTCGATGGCGGCGATATCGAGGTGCCGCTCCAGGGCGTCGGCCAGACGCTCCAGCTCCGCCTCTCGATGGGCGGCCAGGCCGACGGCGCCCGCCTCCGCCAGGCCGCAGCGGACGAGCAGCGCCGTGCAGGCCTCGGGTCGGTCGAACAGGCCGTGCAGGTAGGTGCCCAAGACCCGGCCATCGGCGCTGACGGCACCTTCGGGCTCCCCCGCCAGCTCGCAAAGCGGCCGCGCCAGGGCAGCCCCCTCGCTCACCCCGTGATGGATCTCGTAGCCGTCGATCGGCACGCCCTCGGCTAGCAAGCGTCCGCTCACGTTACGCAGCTGCTTGCCCGCCACCATCCGCGTCTCGAACTCGAGCAGCCCCAGCCCCTCGCTGGAGCCCGCCGGCCCCTCCAGGCCCTCGGGGTCGTGAATCGCATGACCGAGCATCTGGAAGCCGCCGCAGATGCCGAGCACCCGGCCGCCGTAGCGCAGGTGGCGCATGATCGCTTCCTCCCAGCCCTGGGCGCGCAGCCAGGCGAGATCGCTACGCGTACTCTTGCTGCCGGGCAGGATGATCAGATCGGCGGGCGGGATGGGGCGGTTCGGGCCCACGAAGGTGAGCTCGACCCGGGGATGCAGCCTCAGCGGATCGAAGTCGTTATGGTTGCTGATCCGCGGCAGCGCCGGCACCGCCACCCGGAGCGCCGGTTCGCCCGACTGGCGGCCGGAGAGGCCCAGGCTGTCCTCGGCGTCCAGCAGCAGCCCTTGCAGGTAGGGCAGCGTGCCTAGCACCGGCTTGCCGGTATGGGACTCCAGCCAGTCGAGCCCTGGTTCGAGCAGGGCGATATCGCCGCGAAAACGATTGACGATAAAGCCCCGGGTGCGTGAGCGCTCGCTCTCGCTGAGCAGCGCGAGGGTGCCCACCAGCTGAGCGAAGACCCCGCCCCGGTCGATATCGCCCACCAGCAGCACCGGGCAGTCGACCATTTCGGCGAAGCCCATGTTGGCGATATCGTTCTCGCGCAGGTTGATCTCCGCGGGGCTCCCCGCTCCCTCGGCGACGATCACATCATGGCGCGCCGACAGCGCCTGCCAGGCCGCCAGCACGCTCTCCCGCGCGGTGCGCTTGAAGGCGTGATAGTCCAGGGCGTCCATGTGGCCGTGTACCCGGCCGCGCAGGATCACCTGGGCGCCGCGGTCGCTCTCGGGCTTGAGCAGCACCGGGTTCATGTCGCTATGCGCCTCCACCCCCGCCGCCAGCGCCTGCAGCGCCGTGGAGCGGCCGATCTCGCCGCCGTCCGCGGTCACCGCGCTGTTGAGCGCCATGTTCTGCGGTTTGAAGGGCGCCACCGAGACCCCGCGCCGCGCCAGCACCCGGCACAGCCCGGCCACCACCGTGCTCTTGCCGGCATCCGAGGTGGTGCCCTGGATCATCAGTGTCGCCATGCTAGTCGCCGTCCCTTGCTGTTGGTGGATTGCCTGTGCCCCGAAAGCGTTGGTCAGGGCCAAGGCCGATGGTATCAGCGTCGGCGGTATCGCCTTTGCGACAGTCTCAGGGCGCCCTTGCGAAGTCTACGCCACGCACCACCCAACAGCCTGGCAAACAGATCGGCCCGCAATCGGGCATTGCGCTGCTCCAGTGCCCGAATTTTAGGATTCGGATTGTGGAAGGCCATCGTCTCCTCCGCTGTCGCGAGCACACAGAAACGTAGCATCCCGCCTTATTCATGAGGCCGGCCTGAAAACGAAGATAGCGGATGGCATTCTCTTGTAAAATCAGTGTGTTCCGCCAAGAACCTGATCCAAGAGAGCCATCCGCTATGGGTGAAAGCGTATCTCCCTGGATTCCGTCCTGCAACGGGTCCATCCGCGTTGAGCTCGACGGCCAACGCACCACCAGCGACAGCGGCGCGCTGCTGCTGCGGGAAGCCCTCGACAGCAGCGGCGTGATCGAGGCGCTCGACGACAACCTGGTCGATCCGCGCCATCCGCTGCGCATTCGCCACTCGCTGGCCAGCCAGATACGCACCTTGGTGCTACAGCGGGCGATGGGCTGGATCGATCTCAGCGATACCGACACGCTGCGACGTGATCCGCTCTGGCAGCTGGCCTGCAGTGATGCGCGTGGGCTGACGCCCCTGGCCCAAGACCGGCCCTCTCAAGCCACGCTGTCCAGGCTGCTCACCTGCCTGGGCCGCAACGACAACATCGATGCCGTGCACGAGGGCCTGCTGCGGCTGGTGGTCTGGCGCCTGACCGCGCTGAAGAACGGCGAGCGTCCCAAGCAGCTGACGCTGGACATCGACGGCCTGCCGATCGAGGTTCACGGCCACCAGGGCGGTTCGGCCTATCATGGCCTGTACGGCACCCGGATCTATTCGCCGCTGGTGGCCTCGCTGGCCGAGACCGGTGATATGGTGGGCGGCCTGCTGCGAGAGGGCAACGCCGGTCCGGCCGAGAACGCCGACACCTGGATCCCCCATCTGGTGAAGCGGCTCAACGAGAGCACCGGCGCCCAGGTTCGGGTGCGCACCGATGCCGGATTTACCGACAATGACACCTTGGAGGCCCTGGAAACGCGCGACATCGAGTATCTGGGCCGGTTGCGCAGCCACAAGGGCCTGCAGACACTGGCGGCGCCCTACCTGAAGCGGCCCCGCGGCCGACCGCCCGAACAGCCTCGCGAATGGTGCTATGACCTTGAATACCAAGCCGGTTCCTGGCCAGCGCCACGACGCGTGGTGTTGGTGGTGCAGGAGCGCCCCGATGACTTGCTGCTGCATGCCTTCTTCCTGGTCACCAACCTCGGCAAGTTCGACTGGCCGCCGGAAAAGGTCTTGGCGCTCTATCGCAAGCGCGGCAGCGCCGAGGCCCACATGGGCGAGGTGAAATCGGCGCTGGACGTGCACCTGTCGTCGACGGATCGCGGTGCCTCCACGGTCCAGGACGTCATGGCCCGCAACGAGGTGAGCCTGCTACTGAGCCTCTACGCCTATCAGGTCCTGCATGGCCTGCGCTGCTTGCTGGTGCGTCAGACCCGGCAGGGCTGGAGTCTGAGCCGGATGCGCGAGCAGGTGCTCAAGGTAGCGGCGACGCTCTCGCTTCACGCTCGGCGCATCACCATTCACCTCGGTGATGCGGCTGACAAATGGTGGCCTGCCTTGCTGAAGGGGCTGCCAAAGCTGACCGCGCTGGACTGACTCGTCGGCGATACCACCACCGATCCATGCGTACAGCAGCCCCACCTCGGCTGATGATGACGGCTGCATGAATGACGGCAGTCCATTCCTGTAGGCTATAAACATAACGGAAAGATGCGCTGTTTTTGCATATGGCAGCGGATTCTCATGCTGCCAACGCAGTGCCGATGGTTCGGTATTGGCAGCGAGGGCTGATAATCCACTCAGCCCGCGCTCTCATGAATAAGGCGGGAGCATAAGAGGGGCACCGCGTTTGCTTTTCATTCGTTGCCCGGGAGCCAGACATCGACTAGTAACGGATATTTAGGATGATATGATTAATGCCAAGGGTAACAAGCGCGACGTCTGACCCGCTTGTGAGTGGGGCAAAATCCCACGCCACTGTTGATACTCTCTTCCCTTTGGAGTGACAGCAATCATTCCCCCTTCATCTTGTTGAATCAAGTGGTGGTTTCGCAACGCCCCAATGATGGCTACCCGTTCCTCTGTCGAAGGAATTGAGGGAAGCCAAGTTGAGTCAAAATGGGCGTAAGTTGTTGGCTGCGGAAGATATATCAGCCATATCCAGGACCATCTGAGCACCTCTGACCAAGAAGTAGTTGAGGTACCGATACCCCCATGTATATGCAGTTGCGATATACGAGCGTACAATCTGCTCCACACGCTCCCTTTGTTCTTTCGTAAGCCCCCCCTGGGAGCTCTGGAATTGGCACTTCCTCATTCACAGGAGGCTCGGGAGCTGGCTTTTCTTCTTCAGCATCTAACTGTTTTGATTGGGATGTGCTGAACTCTGCCCCACCTGGAAGCTTTATTTTCGCTACGCGCAGCATCAACGCCTTTATATCTTCTCTGAAAACAACGATAACTACAATGGCAACCAATGAGAATAACAACGACCCGGATAAAAAACTTTGAGATATTCAAGAACCATACTCTCACCACTCATCGTCGCTCACCCACTAACGCTCGCATTTGCGGAAAATTTGCGCTGCGCTCGAATTTATCCGAAACATGTGCTTATTATTCGCCATGCCGTTCACTTGCTATGTCAATCTTCAGAAGTTTGGCAACGTCTGTCAAGCAGCTTTCTCGATAGAGCAGCCCTATCACCTCAGCAATTTTGTAATCAACGCTGTTTGGTGACCACGAAAAGAAACGATCACTTCCAACCACCTGTTGCTTTGGAAGCGGCAAAATATACCTACCCCCATCAGCTGATATAAATGGCAACGACTTTATGATGACACCGCTTACTTGAAGATGTATATGAAACATTGTGGCGTATGGATCAGGAAAAAATGATGTCCAAGGTTCTTTGAATTTCCTGTCATCATCTCCAATCTTTAGTTGATATGTTCGATCTGAATTGCAGACCCAATATTCATCATATCCAATATATTCTTTTTCCCATTTATCAAAAGTTAACTTCCGCTCAAATGTTGCCAATGTCGCCGCAGAGTTTATCTCTCGTGTTTGCCTTGCAAGCTCTCGCTTTAGATCTTCTCCCGACGCCTTATAATAGGCTCGAGAAATGAACCATGACACCACCCCGCCCAATGCTACGCCCAACAGTAAATTCATATCTTTCTACTCGTATTTTCGCTTAACGCCCGTAACACCGGGCAAATTGGAGCGCAGCTGAAATTTGATCCGAGTATTCCCGGGCTCGACAGTTTCTCATATAAATAAGCAGTTCCTCTTGCCTTCAGCTTTCTCGAAGTGACACATTATAGCCTTCAGAGTTGCCATATTAGCTAACATCATAGTATCGTGATGCTGTAAAGCGACGCTTCAAAGGAGCTCCTATAGGCAGATAAGTCAATAGACTACTGATTAAAACAGCTGTTCCGCAGTGCCAATCTTGAAACCTCAATCATAGAAAAAACAGTCACTTAAATGTCTTTTTGTCGAAATCGGGAATGCTTACGCTTGTTATAAGTCACAGCGCCTTACCATTGAGGGCGTGAGCTTTTTCTACAGCCACTTCAAAAAACCACGGCGATTATCAACATAATATCCAATATTGTAACGCTCACCTTCTTCGACTTCTTCTGCACCATTGGCTACAAACTTATACACTGTATTCGTTGTAGCTGTCGTAAAGGAATTCTCAAACTCACCATTACCTAAAGGTTTGATTTGTCAGTTTTAAGAGACAACACCATGAATAGTATTATGCTCACGAGATTCCATACATCACCGTGCATTGCATTTAAGCACATGAGTGGAAGAACACACTATTTATCCAGTGCTTGCAGGAATAATGCCCGTGTCACAGGCCGAGGCAACTGGCAGTCTTCGTGCGTAAGTGTAGGGTCCCGGATGATCAAATCGCCTATAGGAGTTATCCTTTGCTAGCCGCCAGGGAGCTTCTTCAGCAATTCATCCGGGAACAGGTTCATGGACATCAAGCTGCATAAACAAGCGACGACGACACCGAAGATCCGTGCCGAGATCCAGGCAGCCCCCTCCAGCATCACGGATAGCGAGCTGGCCCGGCAGTATGGCGTCGCTACTGCGACCATCCGGCGATGGCGTTACCGCGACGATGTCTATGACCGACCGCACACCCGTCACAACCTCCTGGCCACGCTCACACCTGAGCAGGAGGAGGTGCTGATCACAGCTCGTGAGTTCCTGCGCCTCGGCTTGGATGATCTCCTCGTCGTGGCGCGTGAGTTCCTGAATCCTGGCTTGTCACGCTCCGCCCTGCATCGCATGCTCAAGCGGCGTGAGGTGCCGACGCTGGCGGAACTGGCGCGGCAGGATGCCGGTGACGACGAGAAGCCCCGGCACAAGCCCTTCAAGGACTATGAACCGGGCTACGTGCATATCGACATCAAGCACCTGCCCCAGATGCCTGACGAGAAACAGAAGCGCTATTTGTACGTTGCCATCGACCGTGCGACACGCTGGGTCTACCTGGAGGTTCGACGCAGCCAGTCCGCGAAGGATGCTCGGGCGTTTATGAAGCAGGTGGAGAACAAGGCGCCCTTCAAGATTCAGACGGTGCTGACCGATAACGGCAAGTCGTTCACGGATCGCTTCACGCGGGCAGGTGAGCGCAAGCCCAGCGGGCGCCATCCCTTCGATCAGGAGTGCCTAGCCCACGGCATCGAGCACCGCCTGATCAAGCCGGGAAGGCCGCAAACGAATGGGATGGTGGAGCGGTTCAACGGCCGTATCAGCGACGTGCTGGCGACCCGGCGCTATACCTCAGGCGAAGACCTGGAGCAGACGCTCAAGCGATACTGCTGGCTGTACAATCACCATATCCCGCAGAAAGCGCTACATCATCAATCGCCGATCACGGCGATGAAGGAATGGCAGGCCAAGCGACCTGAGTTATTTACCAAACGGGTGGTCAATCACCCGGGACCCTACACGTAAGCACAAAAGGTCGCAGTAACTGAAGGTCATGTGAACGCGCTTGTTAGATCTCTTCTACTCTGCACTACAAGTTCCGATGGCTTTACCTATTAAAACAGCCTTATCAACTAGAACATCTTTTCCACTTACAACTTTATCTCTATTGCTCTCCAAATGCTTTAAAAGGTGTTTGTGACGAATACTATGTTCAGAGAATATCTGACCCCATGGCTTAATAGATATTTTAAATCTATCCGTTTTCATTATTAGCCCAGGCTCACCATGACTTTTAGAACTCTCCAATTGAGCATCTATCATTGTTCTAGCTAATGGGTCTTTCGTTATTTTTCGCCCTGCAAGGACGAAATCCCACTTATGAAGCCCATCGTTGAAAATGTGATTAGAGGAGATAACTTTAAAATACCTCTGCACTTGATCTAAATGCTTATCTTTTAACGTGTCCGATGGTCTCTTCAACTCTACTACAAGGCATCTATAGAATTCGTTGCCTTTTTCATCAACATCGAAATTTCTTCGTATAGCAAAAATATCCATCTCTTTGTTTTTATCAGGATGCTTAACGGAACCTTTTTGATAATACTCTTCATTTCCATGAATAGACAGAAGCTCCCTTAGAGCCTGTTCAAAATCTGGCTCTTCTGCTGTTAGCAAATGATATTGCTCACCGAATAACCAAAGATTGTTTTCTACTACACTTTGAACCTCGCCTACTTCTTTCGTTGATTTTGTATGCTGCTCATTAAGGTCATGCACAATATCAATTACTTCTTGCCTTGCTCTAACTTCAGATATTGCATTTGCAATATTTCCTAAACTTGTATCTTTTAGGATATTGGCAAGTTTGCTTTGCTCTTCGCCACTTAATGACACAACACCATTCAAAACATCAAACAAATCATCACTTGGACTAACGGTGACTTTATCCAATAGCTTAACAATTATTTTCTTTTGTGTTTTATTGAGGTGGGAAGAGAATATGCTTGGCTCTGCGCTATACAAGACTCGAATGGTGTTCTTCAGAGATTCATACTTCCATTTCTGCATTGGAATTGAATCTTTAGAATGATCAGGAAAAACCCCTTCTTTCTCATACAAATCTATTAGTTTATCCGCCGCCTTTTCACGAAACTCATCATGCAGATCTTTTAATAGACATAGCACCTTGTGCTTTACCTCTTCACAAATCCCATTCTGCTCTTCCGATTTATCATTAACCAAGTCAGTTTCTGAAAAGTCAAAATTGTCAAAGAATGCTGACTGGATATAGGCGCTTGAATAAAATCCGTTCTTCTTATTAAGGCCAGAATGGATTTTATGCGCTATTTTATCTCCAGAATCAACGAAATATACGTAAGAGCTCTCTCTTGGTTTTTCACTCCAATTCACTAAAACCACATCGAAATATTCACCAGAAAGAGAAAAGTTTGCAAGTTTCTTTTCATGTGATAATAGATTTAGTGGCTCTCCGTTGATGAATATTTTTTTCCTACTGCTTGAAGCAAGAAGCCAGGAGAACTCCTGCATGAGAATTGGAAAAACTTGTGATTTCAGAAAGCGACCACTGATATTATTATCAGAAACATCTAAGAACTCAACTCTTGTTCCAGTTCTGGATGGAGAGAAAATCTCACGCTTATGATCAACATAATAATTGTTCAAGCTATCTGATTCTATTTTAATTGAGCATGAATTTGATGAAGTTACGCTATCCCAAATGACTGCCCTTGCTAACTTGTGAAATGAAAACCGCCCGAGTCCTTTGTGACCCTTAATCGTTGGTGAAAGAAATGCCCTTTTGGGGGAATCTTTAAACTTCCCAAAAGTTAACTCATGACTATTTAGGTCAATGCCGTCACCATCATCTATTATAGTTATTGACTGGACTGTATCCAAGTCGTCAGTAGTATATCTTAGGTGAACTTCATTTGCATTAGCATCGAAAGCGTTCCAAATATATTCTGACACAACTCTACTTTGATTAAACCTTTGAAACTCATTACGAACAGAGGCAGAACTTGTTTGTATGCTTTCCATCTTATGGATCCAAATTTAAATTTATAAGATCTAATGCTTGGCTTTGCGGCGTGCCGGAGCGCCAGCGAAGGCGCGTCCGACAACAGCCACTTGTTAAGGGCTGTATTGATACTCGTTACGCAAATCCGCGAGGCTAACGACATGCAGCCTCACGTTGGCATCGTATCTAGAAATGTACTTCTTGAGCCTTTTTTCTACTTGCATCAAATCAACTTCGGGATTATCGATCACTGCTACAAAGTGGAGAACAAATTCCTTCGAATCTATCCCCTTGAGGTGCCCTTTCATAACCTCTGACTCAAGTAGGACCTTATCGATTCTTGAGGGGCTTACATGTTCATTCCGAAATAGCTTTATCTCGGCAGCGTGTACCTTGTCGCCGTCAAGAGCCAAACCATCAAAGATGATCTTCCTTCCGCTGGGCGTCTCAAACCGAACGTCGGTCTTAAAATCTAGGTTAAGATCCTTTGAAAGCTTGTTGATGGCCAACCTTTCAGCCAAAAAAACATTCGCCATCAACATAGAGTGTCGATCTTTCTTAGAGTAATTTATCTGGCATTGGCCAGCCTGATTTTCGCCATCTTGAGTGTTCTCCGATTGCACATCCTCAGCAGTCTCTTCAAACTCCTCCCTGTATTTTTCTTCTCTTTCTTCCGCAGTCGCTCTGCCAAACGACTTCAGAAAATTGTTTTCGTTTTTATAATCTGAAGGCGCATATAAAACCTTATGGTTGAAATTCAGAGTCAGGAAGAATAAGCCGACCAAGAAAACAGGAAAAAGCATCAAAAACCAGATGTAGAGACCCTGGTTGTCCGGCTCAATGAATGGCAAAACAGTAGTGCCGCTAACCTCAACGATGGCTGCAAAGATGGCTATTACGGTGAGCGGGTTCTTTATATGTCCAATTTTTTCTACCAAGTTTGACTCCCTCAACCCTACAAGGATCAACGAGCATGCTCCCATTACCACCATGACCGCTCAGAGTCCATATCGGCCAATCGCAAGCTCCCTGCCCTACTCGGTATGGATTTTCCGATCTGTGGGCACGCTACCGCCAGGCAGTACCGTTTGGCACCGCCATCTCGCTACGGGCAGCCAGAATTGCCAGATAGAGACAGCAACACCCTGCCCGGATACACCCAGTCACGCTCAGCCTACTAAAGATGACTTCGGCTTGCCTGCCCAAATCTTGATTTTTCTGCGGCTTGCTATGGCTGCTTGAACACTTGGGGATGGTAGGTCGCTGGAATAGACTCGATGAGCTGCAGGCGCATGATCTCCTCATGCCGAGGATTTACGACGGCGATCGGCTCCAACCCGCCAGCACCCGGCACAGCCCGGCCACCACCGTGCTCTTGCCGGCATCCGAGGTGGTGCCCTGGATCATCAGGGTGGTCATGGCAGCGTCATCTCGCCCAGCGCTTCCTGCAACGCTGAATCCGTCAATGCGTGCCCCCAACCATTGCCATGCACCAGCTCCGCCAGGGGAAGACGTTGACGCCAACCTTGACGAGCCAGCTCGGGCTGCTCCAGAAACTCGCTGACATAGCCCAGGCAGAGGTAGGCCAGGGGATAGACCCGTTCCGGCAGGCCCAGCACCTGCGCCAGTTCATCCTGATCGAGGATGCTGACCCAGCCCACGCCGATGCCCTCGGCGCGGGCCGCCAGCCACAGGTTCTGTACCGCCAGGCAAGTGCTGAACAGGTCCATGTCGACGATGCTGCTGCGCCCCAGCACGTGTTCGCCGCCACGGGCCCTGTCGCAGGTGATGCACAGGTTGAGCGGGCTCTCCAGAATCCCCTCAAGCTTGAGGCGTCGATACAGCTGCCCGCGCTCACCCTCATGGTTTTCGGCCGCTCTGGCGTTCTCCCGCTCGAAGATGGCATGCACCCGGCGCCGCACTTCGAGGCTGTCGATCAGCAGGAAGTCCCAGGGCTGCATGAAGCCCACCGAAGGCGCATGGTGGGCAGCCTCCAGCAGGCGTACCAGTACCTCCGGGGGAATTGGGTCCGGCAGGAACTGGGCGCGCACATCCCGACGCTCATGGATGGCGCGGTAGACAGCGTCACGCTGCGCCTGGGGAAACGCGTGGTCGAGGCTCACAGCTCGATCCCCTTCTGCGCCTTGACGCCCTGCTCCTTGAAAGCGTGCTTGACCACCTTCATCTCGGTGACGGTGTCGGCCAGCTCGATCAGCTGCTCGGGGGCGTAGCGGCCGGTGACCACCGCGTGCTGCATGGCCGGCCGCGCCTGCAGGTCGTCGAGCACCCGGTCGAGGTCCAGGTAGTCGTAGCGCAGGGCGATATTGAGCTCGTCGAGCAGCACCAGGTCAAAGCTCGAGTCAGCGAGCATCCGCCGGGCCACCTCCCAGGCCGCCTCGGCGGCGCGAATGTCACGCTCGCGGTCCTGAGTGTCCCAGGTGAAGCCCTCGCCCATCACGTGGTACTCGACGCCCGGCACCTGGCGGAAGAAGGCCTCCTCGCCTGTCTCCCGCGTGCCCTTGATGAACTGCACCACCCCCACCTTCATGCCGTGGCCGAGCGCCCGGGCCAGCATGCCGAATCCGGAGCTGCTCTTGCCCTTGCCGGGGCCGGTGAGCACCAGCAGCAGGCCCTGCTCCTTCTGGGCGCCGGCGATGCGCGCCTGCATGATCTTCTGCTTGGCCGCCATGCGCCGGGCATGGCGCTGGGGATCCTTGGCGTTGTCGCGCATGGGGGTCTCCTCAGTCCTGATCCTGGGTGAAGCGCAGCGGTTCGCCGCGGAAGATGGCGGCGGCAAGGGCCGGCGCCGAGGGGAAGTAGCCGTGGAAGTAGCTGGCCACCAGCCTGCCCTCCACGAAGACCGGCTCGGCGGGGCTGCCGGCCAGGCGGCGGGCATGGGCGGCCGGTACCAGCGGCGTCTCCAGCAGCGAGTGGTGGTAGGTGTGGCCGCGCAGCTCGCCGGCCTCCGTCGTCAGACTCTGCAGGCCCAGGGCGCTGAGCTTGCCGGCCATGCGGGCGGTGCCGGGCAGCAGCCCCAGCAGGGCGTGCTCTTGCCCTTCACCGTTCACCAGGGTCTCCATGCACGCCATCAGCCCGCCGCATTCGGCCAGGATCGGCCGGCCGGCGCCGTGATGGTCGCGAATCGCGGCGAGCATCGGCGCGTTGGCGGCGAGCTTTCCACCGTGCAGCTCCGGGTAGCCGCCAGGCAGCCACAGGGCGTCGCAGCCGGGCAGCTCGCTGTCGGCCAGGGGCGAGAAGAAGGCGAGCTCGGCGCCCATCCGGGTGAGCAGGTCGAGATTGGCGCGGTAGAGAAAGGCGAAGGCGTCGTCGCGGGCAATGCCGATGCGCATGTCTTCGAGCAACCGCGGCGGCGGCTCGGGGGCCACGGCCTCGAGCGTCACCCTGGCCGGCAGGCGGTCGAGGCCCGCCTCCTTGAGCACCTCGGCGGCGGCATCGAGCTGGGCGTCGAGCCCCGCCAGCTCGCCGGCCTGTATCAGCCCCAGGTGGCGGTCGGGAATCTTCATCGCCGCGTGGCGGGGAATGGCGCCGAGCAGCGAGAGCCCCGCCGGCATGCTCTCGGCCAGCAGCCGGCCGTGGCCGGGGCTGCCCACGCGGTTGGCGATCACCTCGTGGATGGCGAGCTTGGGATGGTAGTTGGCCAGCCCCTGGGCCACGGCGCCGAAGGTCTGGGCCATGCCCCAGGCGTCGATCACCGGCAGCGCCGGCAGACCGGCCAGGATCGCCAGATCGGCGCTGGAGGGGTCGCCGTCGAAGAGCCCCATGGAGCCCTCCACCAGGATCAGGTCGGCGTCACGGGCCGCCTCGGCCAGGCGCCAGCGGCACTCGGCCTCGCCGGTCATCCAGGGGTGCAGCTGGTAGACCGGCTGGCCCGAGGCCACCTCCTGCACCATGGGGTCGAGGTAGTCGGGGCCATGCTTGAACACCCTCACCCTGCGGCCGGCATTGCGGTGCAGCCGCGCCAGCGCCGCGGTGACCATGGATTTGCCCTGGCCGGAGCCGGGGGCGGTGATCAGGGCGGCATGGGCCTCGCCGCGAATCGTCGAAGTCGTCATATCACCTCACGGGTACGAAAACGGGGGCGCCGTCGATCTCGGCGGTGGCCAGGCGCTGGCCATAGAGCCGCTCCAGGGCACTGGTCACCAACATGCTGTCAGCCGGCCCCCAGCACGCCTCGCCGTCGGGATAGAGCAGCAGCAGGTGGTCGCACCAGCGCGCCGCCAGGTTGAGATCGTGCAGGCACATCATCACCGCGCGGCCCTCGGCGGCCTCGCCGGCGAGCAGGGCCATCACCGCGCTCTGGTGGTGCAGGTCGAGATGGTTGGTGGGCTCGTCGGCGAGCCAGATCTGCGGCGCCTGGGTCAGCACCGTGGCGACGGCCAGGCGCTGGCGCTCACCGCCCGAGAGCGTGCTGACCAGCCGCTCGGCCAGATGCGCCACGTCGAGCCGCTCGAGGGCCGCCTCGGCCAGGCGCAGGTCCTCGCCGCCCTCCATCTGCCAGGCCGAGAGCCACGGATGCCGGCCGATCAGCGCGGTCTCGCGCACCGTGGCGGGAAAGCCGTCGTGGCGCTCCTGGAACACCAGGCCCAGGGTGCGCGCCACCTGGCGCCGGCCCAGCGCCGCCAGCGGGCTGCCGTCGATCAGTACCTGGCCACGGCGAGGGGCACGCAGCCCGGCCAGGGTGTGCAGCAGCGTGGTCTTGCCGGCGCCGTTGGGGCCCAGCACGCCCCACACCTGCCCCGGCTCGACGCTTAGCGTCAGCGCCCGGCCGTCGCGCCGCTCCGGCACGTCGATTACCAGCTCGCGGGTCTCGAGGCGGCTCATCAGCGGCTCCGGTAGAGCAGGTAGAGGAAGGTGGGTACGCCGAGCAGCGCGGTGATCACCCCCACCGGCAGCTGCTCCGGGGCGATCAGGGTGCGCGCCAGGGCGTCGGCCAGCACCAGCAGGGTGCCCCCGGCCAGGGCGCAGGCCGGCAGGATCAGGCGCTGGTCGTTGCCCAGCACCAGGCGCAGCATGTGCGGCACCACCAGGCCTACGAAGCCGATGCTGCCGGCGGTGGTCACCGCGGTGGCGGTGAGCACGCTGGCGACGAGGTAGATGGTCCACTCCAGCGGACGGACCCTGACCCCCAGGGCCGCCGCCTGCAGCGGGCCGCGCGCCATGACGTTGAGGCTGCGCCCCAGCGGCAGCAGCAGCAGGCAGATGAGCAGCAGCAGCGCCAGCGGCGGCCAGGGCGTGCGGGAGTAGGAGAGATCCCCCATCAGCCAGTAGAGCATGCCGGGCAGCCGCTCGGCGGGGCTTATCGCCAGCATCAGGGTGATCACCGCCCCCCAGCCGGCGGCCACCACCACCCCGGTGAGCAGCAGCCGCGAGGGTGTCCAGCTGCCGGTGCCGTGGGCCAGGCCGAAGACCAGCAGCGTGGAGAGAAAGGCCCCGGCGAAGGCGGAGCCGGTGATCACCGCCCCGCCCAGCCCCGCCAGCATCGCCGCCAGCGCCCCCACCGAGGCGCCGCCGGAGAGCCCCAGCACGTAGGGGTCCGCCAGGGGATTGCGCAGCAGCACCTGCATCAGCGCCCCGGCCACGGCGAGCAGGCCGCCCACGGCGAAGGCCGAGAGCGAGCGCGGCACGCGCAGGTCGAGGATCAGGGTGCGGGCCAGGGGGCTCCCCTCGCCGCGGGCGACCGCCCAGACGTCGGAGAGCGACAGGGCGGCGCTGCCCACCGTGACCGAGAGCAGCAGCGCCGCCAGACCCAGCAGGGCCAGCGCGACCAGCGGCGACCATAGCGAGCGTCGGGGGGTGGCCATGCCGGCCTCAGCGCTTGTCGCGGGCATGGTCGAGACGCTCGCAGAACAGGCGGCTGCCTTCCAGCAGTCGCGGCGTGGGACGCTGGATCAGCGACGGCGGCACGAAGTAGAGGTTGTCGCGTTGGATGGCGGTCAGGCTCGGGTACTGCTCCCAGTGGGTCAGCCAGTCGCGATTCTCCTCGCCCATGCCGCCGGCGAGTATCGCCTCGGGGTCGGCGGCCAGCACCGACTCGTCATCGATGCGCGGCACCAGCCGCGACAGCTCGCCGAAGACGTTGACCCCGCCGCACATCGCCACCACCTGGCCGATCAGGTGCTCGTCGTTGATGGTCATCAGCGGCTCGTCCCATACCTGGTAGAAGACCGAGACCGGCTCGGCGTCGGCGTAGCGCTCGGCCAACGCCGCCATGCCGTCGCGGAACTCGGCGGCGACACGGTCCCCCTCCTCGCGGGTATCGGCCAGCCGCGCCAGGCGCTCGATGGCGCTGGACACGCCCTCGAAGTCGCGCGGTTCGATGTAGAACACCGGCATGCCCAGCCCCTCGAGGGTCTCCAGCTGCTCGGGCGGGTTGCCGGTCTTCCAGCCGATCACCAGGTCGGGGGAAAGGGTCACCAGGGTTTCCAGGTCCATGCGGGTATGGCTGCCCACCGACTGGACCTGGCGCGCCTCGGGCGGGTAGTCGCTGTAGGCCACCACCGCCACCACCTTCTCCCCCGCCCCGGCGGCGTAGACCAGCTCCGTGGCACCGGGCGAAAGCGCGGCGATGCGCTCGGTGGGCTGCTCGAGGCACACCTCCCGGTCGCGGTCGTCGATGGCGCAGAGCGAACCGGCGCGCGCCTCGGCGACCACCGGCCCGGACAGCGCCAGCAGCGAACTGGCAGCGACAGCGGGGCCAAGGGCCCCGCCGAGGCGGCCGCTACTGGCCGAAGTGAACACTGACGAAGGCCGCGCGGCCGGCGTTGATGTAGTCACGAGCGGTCTCGTACTCCTTGTCGAAGGCATTCTCGACCGTCAGGCGGGCCGACCACATGGGCGCGAACGCCCAGCCGGCGCGCAGGTTGACCAGCCCGAAGCCGCTGATGCGATCCTCGTTGGCCGCATCGTCGTAGCGGTCGCCCTGCAGGATCCAGGAGCCGCCCAGCGACCAGTCGCCCAGTTCGCGGTCGACGTCGAAGCGCGCACTCTGACCGGCACGGCGCTGGATGCGGTTGCCCGCATTGGCGCCGCTGCGATTTTCCGGGTCGAGCCAGGTCAGCGCTGCCGCGAGCGTCCAGTCATCGATCTGTGCCCCTGCCGAGAGCTCGATACCGCGGATACGGGCCTCGGCGATGTTCTGCGGCGCCCAGAGGCCGCTATCGGTGGGCGCCCAGGCGATCATGTCATCGAGATCGGTCTGGTAGGCCGCCAGGTCCCAGTACCAGGACTGATAGCTGCCACGCAGACCGACTTCGACCGTCTCGGACGTCTCCGCATTGAGATCGGGATTGCCCGAGTTCGGCCAGAAAAGGTCGTTGAAGGTCGGCGCGCGGAAGGCGGTGCCGACGCTGGCACGCAGCGTATGGGAATCATCCAGGTCATAGCCCAGCGCCAGGCTGCCGGTGACCTCCTCGCCGTAGGCCTCGTTGTCGTCATAGCGCAGGGCGGCCTGCAGCGCGAAGGGGGCAAAGTCGAGCAGCCCCTGAGCGAAAACGGCCATATTGTCACGGCTGCTCTCATCGAAATCCGTGGTGCCCGAGACCCGGTCTTCGCTGTACTCGGCGCCGGCCACCAGCTCGTGCAAGCCGAACGCCAGGGTGTTCTGCCAGCGGGCCGTGCGGGTGCGGGTATCGAGTACCGACGTGCCCGCCGGCTCCCACTGGGAGGCTTCCTGATGATTGTCCAACTCATCCCGGGATTCACTCAGCGTCAGGCGGCTGCGCCACGTTTCGCTGACGGGAATCTCTCCATAGACCCCGGCCACCTGCTGCACGAAGTCCATCTCGCCGCCATCGTATTCGTTGCTGCCCCGGGCGCGCAGCGCCAGCACACCGAGCTCGGCGTCGTTCTCGAAGGTGTGGGCGAGCCGCATCACCCCCGAGGTATTGTCGTAGCCCTTGTCGTCCCCCCCCTCGCGCACCGGGGTACCGTCGGTGTCTAAACGACTGCCGGCGACGTAGTAGCGGGTTCCACCGCTGCCGCCGGAGAGGCTGGCGCTGTAGCGCTGGGTGTTGAAGGAGCCGCCGCCTACCGAAACGCGCGGCTGGGGAGCCCCCTCCTCGCCTTCCGGGGTAAAGAGCTGCACCACCCCGCCGACGGCGTCGGCGCCATAGAGGCTGCCGCGCGGGCCGCGCACGATCTCGGCGCGCTCGAACATGCGCGGATCAAGGTAGTGCCAGGCTGCGCCACCGGCGGTGGCAGAGCGCAGGCGAATGCCATCGATCATCAGCGCTGCCGATTCATTACCGGTACCGCGGAGATAGACGCTGCTGGACTTGCCGAAGCTGCCGTTGGTGACCACGTCCACCCCGGGCTGGCCGCGAAAGAGGTCGGTGAGGCTCGTCGGGTCCTGGCGGCGCAGGGTGGCCTCGTCGAGCAGGGTCACCGAGGCGAGCGTCTCGTCGGCGGTGCGCGGCGCCAGGGCGGCGGTCACTACCATGGGGTTGAGGCGGGTCGCCTCGGCGGCGGTGTCGGGCTTGGGTTCGGCGGCGGCAACCGCCAGCGGCAGCGCGGCCAGGGCGAAGGCCGCCAGGCCACGGGAAGTGTGAACGATGGTCATGGATGTCCCTTGCTTGTCGTACCAACCCGTACGATGCGGGTCTGTTCTTGGCCGAGGCGAGGGAGATGTCAGGCGGGAGTGCGGCCAGGCGAGTGGCAGCTGCCCTGCCCGAGACCGCCCTCCGCGGTTCGGCATGCGCTCAAAGGCCGGTCTCCGGGCTGACGAGCGAAGGGGCAGTACCTCTGCCGGACCTTCAAAGCGACCGCCTTCCCGTGCCTTGGCACAGTGGCGTCACGGCCGCTCTTGTCTCGATCACCGTTGCGGGGGCAGCGTCGGAATGGCGAGCGCTCTGGCAGAGCACCGGGCACCGACTTCCCGTTTCACCCCGGCGCTGCGACGCGCCTGGGGCACCTTAGAGTGCGCACAAGCTAGCAAGGCACCGCGCCGGGGTCAACGCAAGACGCTGAAACACCCATTTAAAACACCTTTATTTCAGCTGCTTGCAGAGGCCATGACGCAGGTAGCAGACGGTGTGGCTGCGCGCCGCCGCGGCCTGGACCAGCCAGCCGTTGTGGTCCCGCAGCCGCCGTGCCGCCGGGTCCATGGGCACGATCCCACGCCCCATCTCATCGAGGATCAGCACCGCCTCGCCGGGGGCAGCGGCGAGGCCGTCGAGCAGGCCCAGCCAGGTATCGCGCAGGGTATCGTCGTCCGGGGTTTCGGCCAGGGCGGCGGCGAGCCAGTCGGCGATGCCGTCGACCACCAGAACCTCTCCCCCTCCCTGGGCTTCCAGGCAAGCGGCGGCGTCCTCCCCCGCCGCCAGCCGATGCCAGCGGGCGTTGGGAAAGCGCTCCAGCGCTAGCCGGCGTCGGCCCGAGCCGGCACCGCCGATGAGGCTCTGCATTGCCACTCTCCTCCCTGGCTCTCGATCTCGAAGCGCCGGCCCTCGGCCTGCCCCACCACGCCCTCCCAGAAGTCGGTGCCCTCGAGGCGACGACGCAGCTCGCGGATGGCACCGCCGTGGCTCACCGCCAGCACCCGGCGCTGCCCCCGCTCGGCGGCCCGCTGGAGCACCTCCCCGAGCCAGGCCTCCAGACGCGCCCAGAGGGCATCGGCGGATTCACCGCCGGGGGGCGCCCGGCGGCCGGCGCTATCGACCCAGGCGCGATAGTGCGGGTCATCCTTGAGTTCCTCCCAGGTGCGCCCCTCGTACTCGCCGAAGTCCAGCTCCCGCAGCCGGGCATCGAAGCTCGCCTCCCAGGCCCGCCCTGCCCCGATATGGTCAAGGGTCTGGCGGCAGCGGGTCAGGTCGCTGCAGTAGAGGGCGTCGAAGGCCTCGTTCGCCAGGTGGTCGCGCAGGCGATCGAGCCCTGGCACGGCGTCGGGCAGCAGCAGCGGAATATCCCGCTGGCCCTGGTAGCGGCGCTCAAGGTTCCAGGCGGTCACGCCATGGCGAACCACCACCAGCTCCAGGCGATAAGCAGCAGCCATAGTTCTCCTCCTTCGATGGCGGCACCCACGATATCCCCGTTGATGCCGGTAAAGGCCCGCACCATGGCGAGGCCGTACAGAAACAGAAAGACGCAGAGGGCGCCGAGCAGCCAGGCGCCGCCGGGCACGAAGCCGAAGAGCGGCAGCAGCACCAGCAGCGCCAGGCCCAGGTCACGTCTTGCCAGGTGCTGGCGCCAGGTCCAGGCGAGCCCCTCGCGCCGCGCCAGGGGGGCCAGGCGCAGCAGCAAGAGCGCCCCGAAGCGCGCCAGCGCCGGCAGCGCCAGCCACAGCCAGGGGCTCGCTCCGGCCTCCAGCAGGGCCCAGATCAGCGCCGCTTTCCAGGCCAGCAGAAAGACCAGGGCGAGGATGGCGAAGCTGCCCACCTGGCTGTCCTTCATGATCGCCCAGCGCTTCTCCAGGGGCGCATTGCTGCCCAGGGCGTCGGCGATATCCATCACGCCATCCAGATGCAGCCCCCCGGAGAGCGCCACCCAGAGGCTGAGCAGCGCAAGGGCAAGCAAGGGGGTGGGCAGCCCCTGGCCCAGGATGGCCAGGGCCGCCAGGGCCGCACCGATCACCAGACCCGCCAGCGGAAAGCAGCGCAGCGCCCAGCGGCAGGTGGCGGCGTTCCAGGGGCAGGCGACGGGCAGAGGAATCCGGGTCAGGAACTGCAGGGCCAGCGCGAGCCCGTAAAGGGCCTCTCTCATGGGAGCGTCTCCGGGTCGTGGTCGTCGATAGGCTTCCAGTCGATGGGCAGGCCGGCCACTACCTCCACCACCCGGTCGGCCTCCCGGGCCAGGCGCCGATGCAGCCGCTGCAGGAAGGCGATATAGCGCCGGGTCTCGGCGTCCTCCGGGGGAAGGTCCTCGTTGAGGTCGTTGGAGACCACCACCAGGGCGATCCCCCGCGCCCGGGCCGCCGCCAGGCAATCGGCCAGCAGCGCTTCGCCCTCGGCGTCGCTGCCGCCGCCGCCGTAGCGCCACTGGCTGGCCCAGAGGGTCAGGCAGTCCAGCAGCACGCTGTCGCCATCGCTCACTTCGGCCAGGGCCGCGTCGAGGGCCAGCGGCACCTCCAGGGTGTGCCACCCCGCCCCGCGCTCCCGGCGGTGGCGGGCGATGCGCGCGACCATCTCGGCGTCCGAGGCCCGAGCCGTGGCCAGGTACCAGCGTCGGCCGCCGCGCCGGGCGTGCCAGCGGCAGAGCAGCGCCTCGGCGTAGCGGCTCTTGCCGGAGCGGGCACCGCCGCTGACGAAGGTGATCATCGGCGCACCTCCGACCGAACTATATCGGCCATATCGCCCAGGGCATCGCCAAGCGCCGCCAGCAGACGGGCGTTGGACGAGGCGCTGCCCAGGGCCAGGCGCAGCCAGCCCCCGTCGAGGCCCGCAAAGCCCTCGGTGTGACGGGCCAGCACGCCGCGGCGCAGCAGCGCAGGCAGCAGGTTCCGCGTGGCCTCGCGGCCCGCCGGGTGGCGCACCAGAAAGAAGTTGGCATGGCTCGGCACCACCGCGAGCCCCAGGGCCTCGAGGCCCGCCCGCAGCCGGGGCCGCTCGGCGGCGAGCCAGGCCCGGGTCGCCGCCTGGAAGTCGCGGTCCGCCAGCAGGGGCGCCACCAGGGCCGCCGCCAGGGCATTGACGCTCCAGGCGGGCTGGCAGGCCCGGGCCGCCGTCACCGCCTCGGGCGCGCCCAGCAGATAGCCCAGGCGCAGCCCCGGCAGGGTGAACTGCTTGGTCAGCGAGCGCAGCAGCAGCAGGTGCGGATGGTCGGCTAGCAGCGGCGTCAGCGCCTCCTTGTTTTCCCCCTGCCCGCCCTCGTCGCCGATGAAATCCACGAAGGCCTCGTCCACCACCAGCCGGCAGCCCCGGGCGGCGGTCAGCGCCAGCAGGCGTTCCACCTCGGCCCGAGGCACCAGGGTGGCGGTGGGGTTATTGGGACGGCAGAGCCAGAGCAGCCGCGCCTCACCCAGCCCCGCGGCGATGGCCTCGACGTCGAGGCGAAAGTCCGGCGGCGTCAGCGGCAGCGTCACCGCCGGCAGCCCCTGGGCCGCACAGGCCCGGGCATACTCGGCGAAGGTGGGCTCGACGATGGCCGCCGGCGCCCCGGGCCGCTCCCGGGCCTGCAGGGCCGCGGCCAGGAAGACCGCCTCGGCGCCGCCGTTGGTCAGCAGCACCTGCTCCGGGGCCACGCCCTCATGGGCGGCGATGGCCTCGCGCGCCTCGCGGTAGTCGGGATCGGGGTAGCGGGCGAGCGCCCCGGGCTCGGCGAGCCGCGAGTTCAGCCACTCATGCAGCCAGGCCGGCGGCCCCAGGGGGTTGAGGTTGGCGCTGACGTCCAGCACCGGGGTCGTCTCATCCAGGCCGAAGCGCGCCAGCAGGGGGCCGGGCTGGCCCCCGTGCAGGGGCCAGCCGCCGGCGGACAGGCCGCGGCCCGGGGCGCTCATGGCAGGGCCTCCACGAGCAGCACCGCCAGTGCCAGCAGCGCCAGAAAACCCAGCCAGCCGCCGTGCATCAGGCGAATGGCCGCGCCGATATGGGCGCAGCGCAGCGGCTCCCTGGGCGTGCCCAGGCGGGCGCGCTCGGAGATCTCGCCGCGGTAGCGGTTGGTGCCGCCGAGCTGGACCCCCAGCAGGTTGGCCACCATGGCCTCGGGCCAGCCGCTGTTGGGGCTGGGGTGGCGGGGGGCCTCGCGGCGGGTGGCGGCCAGCGCGCCTCGGAGGCGCAGCCCGCGCTCCCGCCGCGCCAGGCAGCACGCACCCAGCCAGAGGGTCAGGGCGGTGAGCCGGGCCGGCAGCCAGTTGGCGGCGTCATCCAGGCGCGCCGCGGCGCGGCCGAAGTCGAGGTAGCGCTCGCTGCGGTAGCCCACCATGGAGTCCAGGGTGTTGACCGCCTTGTAGGCCACCGCCAGGGGGGCGCCCCCCAGCAGGGCGAAGAGCAGCGGTGCGGTGATGCCGTCCACCGTGTTCTCGGCCACCGTCTCCACCGCCCCCCGGGTCACCTCCCCCTCGTCCAGCGCCTCGGTGTCGCGGCCGACGATCATGGCAAGCGCGCGACGCGCCGCGGGTAGGTCGCCTCGGGCCAACGGAGCGGCCACCGCCAGGGCGGCATCGCGCAGGCCGCGAATGGCCAGGCAGCTGGCCAGCAGCCACCCCTCCGCCAGCCAGCCCAGCCAGGGGTGAAGCCGCGCCAGCAGGGCGATGGCGGCCCAGGCCAGCAGGCCGCTTCCCACCACCACCAGGGCGGTCATCAGCGCACCGCGGACACGGCGCGCCCGGCGAGAGCCCCGGTTCCAGGCCCGCTCCAGCCGGGCGATCACCGCCCCCATGCCCACCACCGGGTGGGGCAGGCGGCGGGGGTCGCCGATGGCCAGGTCCAGGGCCACGGCGGCAAGCACCAGGCCCAGCAGCGCAAGCGACAGCGGTTCAGCCATGGGCGGCCTCCTCCTGGCGCCGGCGCCACTCCCGGGAGGCCAGCAGCGAGGCGCGAGTGGCCCGGTAGACCGCCTGGCCCAGCTCGCGACCCAGGCGCGTCCCCGAGCCGGCATAGGGGGTCACGGGGCCCGCCTGGGTCGCGGCAACCGCCAGGCAGTCGGTGGAGGTGCCGCTGGCCGGCGTGCCGCTATGGGGGTCCTGCACGCCGAGGGAGTGCAGGGCGCGCACCTTGGCCTCGCTGGCCGACAGGCAGGCGTTGACCAGGCCGCCATCGGTCAGGTGGCCATCGATCACGACCAGCGTATTGATGGTGCCTACCGGGCGCGGATCGCCGGCCAGGGGGGCGACGATATCCACGGCGTTGCCGGCCCCGGCGGTCACCGCCACCAGCACGCCCTGCCCTACCTCCACCCGCAGGTGCTCGAGGCGCACCGCGGTCATCATGGCCAGGCTGTCGCCCTCCGGCAGCCCGCGCGCCGCCAGCCAGGCGGCGAGATCCGCCGCCGGCGCGCTGCCGGCATAGTCCTTGTCCACATGGAAGTTGCAGAAGTGGCGTCGCCAGCCGAAGCCGCCGCCCACCAGGGCGCTGCTCAGGGTCCAGAGCGGGCGCGGGGCGGCCAGGTATACGCAGTCGGCGGCGGCATCGAGGGTGAGCCCTGGGCCGAAGGCGAGCTGGGTGGGACCGGGCCTCATGGGGCGGCGTCGATGCCGATATCGTCGAAGGTGGCCATCTCCGCCAGCAGTCGGCAGGCCGAGTCGAGCAGCGGAAAGGCCAGCGCCGCCCCGGTGCCCTCGCCCAGGCGCAGCTCGAAATCGACCAGCGGGCGGGCCTCCAGGGCGGCCAGGGCCCCCTCATGGCCGGGCTCCCGGGAGCGGTGGCCGAAGAGCAGGTAGTCGCGCAGGCTCGGCCGCAGCCGACAGGCCACCAGCGCCGCCACCGTGGCGATAAAGCCATCGACGATCAGCGGCAGGCGGTGGGTCGCACCGCCCAGGAAGGCCCCCGCCATGGCGGCAATCTCCAGGCCGCCCACCCTGGCCAGGGCCTCCAGCGGGTCCGCCGGGTCGGGGCGCCGCGCGGCCAGGGTACGCTCGATCACGTCGCGCTTGTGGGCCAGACCCGCCGCGTCCAGGCCGGTACCGGGGCCCACCAGCCCCTCGACCGACGCACCGGTCAGGGCGGCCAGCAGGGCGCTGCTGGCGGTGGTGTTGGCGATGCCCATCTCGCCGACGATCAGGCTGCGACACCCCGCCGCCGCGGCCCGCTCGGCGGCGCGCCGACCCGCGGCCATCGCCGCCAGCGCCTCGTCGCGGCTCATGGCGTCCTCGTGCAGCATATTGGCCGTGCCGAGGCGAACCCGCTCGTCGACCAGCCGCGGGGAGTCGGCCGTGCCCTCGGGCAGGGGTGTGGCCACGCCCACGTCGATCACCTCGAGATGGGCCCCATGCTGGCGGGCAAAGACGTTGATGGCGGCCCCGCCGGCGGCGAAATTGGCCACCATCTGGGCGGTCACCTCGGCAGGAAAGGCGGAGACGCCCTCGGCGGCCACGCCGTGGTCCGCGGCGAACACCAGCATGGCCGGTGGCGAAACCTGCGGCAGCGCCTGGCCCTGAATGGCGGCCAGCTCCACGGCGAGTCTCTCCAGGCGGCCCAGGCTGCCCGGCGGCTTGGTCAGGCGGTCCAGGCGCTGCGCGGCCTGCTGGGCCGCCAGGCTATCGAGAGAAGGCAGGAAATCGGGGATGACGCTCACGCAGGCCACTCCTTGGATCGGCAGGCGAAGGGGCCGGCCATCTTAGCAGAGTTGGCGGAAAGGTCAGGGGATCAGCACCGCGGCACCGGAGAGCCTCCCCTCGCGGAGGTCATCGAGGGCCCGGTTGGCCTGATCCAGGGGGTAGGCGCGGGTCTCGGTGCGGATCGGCACCTGCGGCGCCAGGGCCAGGAACGCCTCGCCGTCCTGGCGGGTGAGGTTGGCCACCGACTTCACCGAGCGCTCCTCCCAGAGCAGCCGGTAGGGGAAGCTCGGAATGTCGGACATGTGGATGCCGCCGGAGACCACGGTGCCGCCGGGGCGCACATGGGAGAGCGCCGCGGGGATCAGCTCCCCCACCGGGGCGAAGAGGAGGGCCGCATCCAGCGCCTCCGGCGGCGCCTCATCGCTGCCGCCGGCCCACTCGGCGCCGAGCCGCCGGGCGAAGGCCTGGGCCTCGGCGTCGCCGGGACGGGTGAAGGCGAAGACCCGCTGCCCCCGAGCCAGCGCCAGCTGGATCAGGATATGGGCGGCGGCACCGAAGCCGTAGATGCCGAGCCGCCGTGGGGCCTCGCCGCCGGCCAGGCGCCAGGTGCGGTAGCCGATCAGCCCGGCGCAGAGCAGGGGTGCACTCGCCTGGGCATCGTCGCCCTGGATGGGAAAAGCGTAGCGGGCGTCGGCCACGCAGTATTCCGCGTAGCCGCCGCCCCGGGTGTAGCCGGTGAACTCGGCCCGCTCGCAGAGGTTCTCCTCGCCGCGAAGGCAGGGGGCACACTCGCCGCAGGTCCAGCCCAGCCAGGGCACGCCGAGGCGCTCACCCAGCGCCACCCCGGTCACTCCCTCCCCCAGGGCGGTGACCTCGCCGATGATCTCGTGGCCGGGCACCAGGGGCAGACGCGGGTCGGGCAGTTCGCCATCCACCACGTGGAGGTCGGTGCGGCAGACCCCGCAGGCCAGCACCCGCAGCTGAAGCTCCCCCGGGCCGGGCGCGGGCCGCGGCACCTCCTCCAGCACCAGAGGCTGACCCGGGGCGTGCAGGCGCATGGCGCGCATGGTCTCGGTCATGGTCATTCTCCTCTCGGCCGTCCAGACCGGCCCTGCCGACAGGATAGCCGAGGGCTCAGGCGGCGACCCGGACCTCGTAGCCGGTGTACTTGCGCAGGTTGATCACGCCGGTATCGAGGATCAGGTACTGCCCCTTGAGGCCGAGCAGGGTACCGCCGATCTCGGGGGTCTTGTCGAGGTTGTGGGAGACCACCTTGGTGGGATATTCGAGCACCGGGTAGTCCAGGGCCACCGGCGGCGCGTCGAGCAGGCGGATGGCGTCTGCTCCGAAGCGCTCGCGCAGGCTGGCAAGCCCGCCCTCCAGGCGCGCCAGCAGGCGATCGCGCTCGGCGGGCAGGTCCAGCTCGGCGGTGTCGCCCTTGAGCATGGCCCGCCAGTTGGTGCGGTCGGAGACCTCCTCCTTGAAGAGCGTCTCCACAAAGCCCGACTGCTGGCGGGTCTCTACCTCGAAGATCGGCAGCGCCTGCACCGCGCCCTGGTCGAGCCAGCGGGTTGGTACCTGGGTGCCCCGGGTGATGCCGACCTTGAGCCCGGAGGCGTTGGCCAGATAGACGATATGCGGCTGGAAGCAGTGGCGCTCGCCCCACTCCGGCTCGCGGCAGGTGCCGGCGAAGAAGTGGCAGGTCTCCGGCTTCATGATGCAGGTGTCGCACTGGGCGAGCTTCTTGAAGCAGGGGTAGCAGTGGCCCTGGGCGAAGCTCTTCTTGGTGGCCCGGCCGCAGTGGGTGCAGGCGATGGCGCCGCTCCAGGCGAGCGACAGCGGCCGCCCCAGGCGCTCGTTGAGATCGAGGCGCGCCTCGCCGGCGCGCAGGGTATAGCGGGCGGGCTCACCGCCCTGCCCCGGCGCGATGGCCATCTTGGTCAGGCAGCCGGTGACCTCGGCGGCCGCGGCTATGGCGTCAGTCACGGCCGGCGTCCTTGGCAAGCCCCGCCAGTGCCGGGTCCACGCCGGCGCCGCTGCTGGCCCCGCCGCAGGTGCGCTGCTGCAGGTAGCCCACCCGCTGCTCCTCGGGGACGTTATTCTCGAACTCGTAGCGCATCACCGCCTCCATGCAGAGCTCGGTCTGCTCCCGGGTCAGCAGGCGGCCGTCCGGCCACTTGCGCAGCTCCACCGCCTGCTTGAGGCTCTGGTAGATGGCCGGGGTCATCTGCTGGATCATGCGCTCGAAGGTCATATCGCTCATCGGAAACTCTCTCAATGGTGACGGCGTGCTCGCCCGGAATAGTACCAGCCCAGGGCCAGGCCCACGACCAGCCCCCCCAGGTGCGCCTCGTTGGCCACGTTGCCGAAGCCCACGGCGCCGGCCATGTCGGTCATGGTGAAGACCATCCAGCCGAGCATGAAGACCACCAGCATCTGGGGCACGAAGAAGCCGCTGCCGGGGGCCCGCCGCGACATCAGCCAGACGTAGCCGAGCAGGGCGAAGTCGACGCCGGACATGCCGCCGAAGAGCACGGTACCGGCGGCGTACTGGGCCAGGTTGGCACCCACGCCGGCGGCGAGCAGGATCAGCAGCATGCGCCCGCTGCCCTGCAGCGCCTCCACCTGGCGTCCGAAGTACCAGAGCCACAGCATGTTGAAGATCAGGTGCATCCAGCCGAAGTGCAGAAAGGCCGGCGAGAGCGGGCGCCAGATCTGGCCGGCCAGCAGCGCCTCGACCAGGCTGCCCACGGCCAGGGTGCCGCCGGGGGCGACGCCCAGGGGCACGATGGCCAGCAAGGCAATGACCAGATCGCCAAACACCGCCATGGCGGCGAACACCAGCAGGCAGAGCCCCAGGGTGGCCGCGGTGACCGGCGCCTGGCGCAGCACCCCGGCCAGCGAGCCGGACGCCGGCCCGGCTTTGCGTCGTGCGCGGCCCCGGGCAGGCATCAGCGGCTCGCCGCTCTGCCACTGGGCCAGCAGCCGCATCATCTCTGCCTGCTGGCGGGGATCCGCCAGCCAGAGGGTCTGGCCCTCGTCATCCTCGGTGATGCGGTGGCCGATACGGTGGGCCCAGAGGGCACGGCGCAGCTCGCGGGTATCGGCATCGGGGGGCAGCTGGATCACGCGGTACATGGCGCCTCCTTGTGCGCGTGGGTGGGCGGGACCGGGGAGCGCGCATAAAAAATCCGGCGGAGGGGGCCGCCGGATAAGAGCAAGGGATCATTCAAGGGAACACCTACTCTGATGGCGGTCGGCACCAGGAGTTCACGGCACCGAGCAAAAAATATTGTAAAGTTTTGTGTCATGTAAAAACGTCATTCGAAGCTGATCTCCCAGGGGCGCGGGCGCACCTGCTCCTCCCGGGGGACCCGCAGCCAGACGAAGTGGTCCGCGTTGAGCTGGCGCTCGCCGCTCCAGCGGTAGGCCACCAGGCGGCCGAACTTCACCGCGCTGTAGTCCAGGCAGGCAACGTTGGGCGCCGGCAGGGCCGGAATCCCCTCGCACCAGTAGTGCCCGATGAAGAGCGGCGGCTCGTCCGGCCCGTAGAAGGCCAGCCGCTGGCGATCCTCGGCAGAGAGCGGGCGCAGCTCCAGGTCCCCGGGCAGGTTATCGGGCTGGAACACCACATCGCCCCAGGTCTGCGGTGACTGCGCCCAGAAGTGGGTGCGGAAACTGCGCCGGGTGAAGCCGTCGCCGGAGTGGATCTCGGTGCCCAGCGGCAGGGGCATCTGGGTGCCCCGGGTGAGACGGTCGAGGATCTCGAAGGCGCGGGTGCCCGGCGCCGTGGACTCCACCAGGAAGGCCTCGTCCATGCAGGCATCCGGATGGCGGCTGCGCAGGTCGTCGATCAGCGACTGGTCCCAGCAGGCGTGCACCACCCGCAGGCCCTCGCGCTCCAGGAAGAGCGGGATCTCCAGGAACCAGGCCAGCGCCTCCTCCCACTCCTGGGGGTGGTCGCGATACTGCTCCAGGGTCTCGTTGATGATGCGGTTGTTGCGCGGCGTGTGCTCGCGCAGCCACTCCCGGCCAATTCCCGCCGGGGCGCGATGACAGTAGGCCAGGGCGTTGTACTCATGGTTGCCCATGACGATATGCGCCTCGCCCTCCTCCACCATGCGCCGGGCGATCTGCACCGCCAGCCGGATGCGCGGGCCCCGGTCGATCAGGTCGCCGAGAAAGATGACCCTGCGCCTGGGGTGGCGGTAGACGCCGCCCCGCTGGTGGTAGCCCAGTTTCTCCAGCAGCGCGGCCAGGGTGGCGCCGCAGCCGTGGACATCGCCGATCAGGTCGTAGCCTTCGAATCTCGCCTGCGTTCTCACATCAGTCTCCCAGGCGATTGCTCCAGCCCAGCTTGCTGCGCAGGACCTCGAAGAAGTTGTGACCCAGCGGATGCACCAGCTGGACGCACTGGGGCTTGCGGCGGATCACCAGGACATCGTCGGGCTTGGCCACGGCGCGGGTCTGGCCATCGCAGCTGATATGCGGGTAGGTCTGGTTGGTCTCGCCGATGTGGATACGGATCTCGCTTGCGGCGTCGATGACGATGGGCCGGCTGGAGAGGGTGTGGGGGAACATCGGCACCAGGGTCACCACGTCGAGCTTGGGGTGCATGATGGGGCCGCCGCCGGAGAGCGAATAGGCGGTGGAGCCGGTGGGCGTGGCGATGATCAGGCCGTCGCTGCGCTGGCTGTAGACGAACTGGCCGTCGATGAAGAGCTCGAACTCGATCATCCGCACCGCCTTGCCGGGGTGCAGCACCACCTCGTTCAGGGCATCACCACTGCCCATCAGGGTGCCGTCGCGATAGAGCTCGGCGTCGAGCAGGAAACGCTCCTCCACCTCGTAGTGGCCGTCGAGCACCTCGCCTACCCGAGCCTCCAGCTCATCCGGAGAGATATCGGTGAGAAAGCCCAGTCGACCGCGGTTGACGCCCAGTACCAGGGTGCCGCTATGGCACAGGGTGCGGGCCGCCCCCAGCAGGCTGCCGTCGCCACCCACCACGATCACCAGGTCGCAGAGCTGGCCGAGCATGCGCCGGCTCGACTCCACGTGGCCGTGGTCGAGGAGCACCGTGGCGGTGCGATCCTCGATGATGACATGGTGGCCGCGCCCGTCCAGGAAGCGGATCAGGCGCTTGAGGGTGTCGACCACCTTGGTGCTGCCAAGGCGGCCAATCAGGCCGATGGTACGGAAGGACGTCTTGGCGTCGCGTTCCGGGGAAGAGCTCTGTTCGGATGGCATGCAGGGGCCTCTCGCATTGCAGCGGCCCATTATGGCCACTGCCCAGCCCCCCGGCAAACGGGGCGCGTCGCGCCTCAGGCGGCCAAGGCCGCGCGGCGCTTCACCCACCACTCGTTGAGCCAGAGCGAACCGGCGATGATCGCCCCGCCCAGCGCCAGGCGCCCGAGGTCGGCGTCACGGTTCCAGATCACCAGGTTGACCAGCAGGCCGGCGGGGATCAGGGCGTTGTTCATGATCGCCAGCGCCCCGGCGTCCACCCGGGTCGCCCCCAGGTTCCAGAGGAAGTAGCCACCCCCCGAGGCCACCAGCCCCAGCCAGAGCAGCACGCCCCACTGCACCCCGGTAGTCGGCAGCGCGCTGGCATTGCCCAGCAGGGCAAAGGCGGGCAGGGCCACGGCCAAGGCGCCCAGGTAGAACCAGGCGAAGACGCTGTGGCGGGGCAGCGAGGCGGGGAGCTCATCCGAGAGCCTCCGGTAGCCCACCTGGCCCAGGGCGAAGCAGAGGTTGGCTCCCTGCACCACCAGGAAGCCGAGCAGGAAGCCGCCGTCGAGACCGTCGTAGCGGATCACCCCGGCCCCCACCACGGCCAGCGCCGCTGTCAGCAGGTAGAAGGGGGTAAAGCGCCCGAACAGGGCATCGTCGAGCAGGGTGATATAGAGCGGCGTGAAGATGGTAAAGAGCAGCACTTCCGGCACCGAGAGCAGCAGGAAGGACTGATAGAAGAAGATATACATCAGCCCCAGCTGCACGGCGCCCAGCCCCATCAGCACCAGGCGCTGGCGCCCGCGCAGCAGGCCAGGGCGCAGGAAGGGCAGGAAGACCAGCGCCGCCAGGGCCACGCGCAGGGCGACGGCGAAGTAGCTGTCCACCTGGCCGGCCAGGTAGACGCCGATCAGCGAGAAGGAGAAGGCCCAGAGTACGGTGACGCCGACGAGATAGCCCACGGTCAACCTCATTGATATTTTGAGTTGACGGCGATTATACGCCAGCCGGCGCCTCTGCCAACCCCGGCGAACCGCTGTCTCAGCGCCGAGCCAACAGGCGCAGGGCGTGGATCACGCCCGGCACCCACCCCAGCAGCGTCAACAGCAGGCTCAGCCGGATGCGGCGCGCCGGCGCCCGAGACAGCCCCACGGCCAGCGGCGGCATCAGCACGGCCAGCGCCAGCAGGGCAGTACGGGGCGCACCGGCACTCACCGCCTCGGCCGGGGGCGGAGAGGCGGTCTCGGCAGCGCCCGGATCGTACTGCTCCACTCCCCCCTGCGCCTCGCGGGCCTGCCGCTCGATCAGGCGCTGGTGAGCCTCATGATTGATTTTCTGCTCCAGGGAGCCGGCATCCTCGGCCAGCTCATCGTGGTAGCGCTCCCACTCCTCCCAGTCGTGGGGCGTCCCGGCCCGGGGGCGATGATCCCCCGACTCCCGGGCGCGCGCCCAGGCCTTCTCTTCCAGGGTGGTGGGGCGTTCACGTTCACGATCGCCGTCAAGCCCCTTGCGGGCAAGATACTCGCGAGCATCCATAGGCTGACTCCTGGGTTATCGATACCGGGCCTTGATTTTGAGGCAGGAAGGCGCCAGGGGGTTCCAGAACGACCATATGCAGCGCCACGTCCAAGCGTTGATAGCGAAAGACTCAACGGGGCCCGGGAGTGGACTATGCTGAAACCGCTACGGGCTGATGATCAACCGGCACAAGGAGAATTGCCATGCCCAACAAGGCCCCCACCACCGTTCGCGAGATCATGTCCCGTGACTGCTACCGGGTGACCGCCAAGACGGCGGTATCTACCCTGGCCGAGGGACTCTCGCTCCACCGGCTGCCCGGCGTTCCGGTGGTCGATGAGCACGACCACCTGATCGGCTTCATCTCGGAGCAGGATGTGCTCGGCAAGGTGCTGGAGAGCACCTATCTCAACGAGGAGCCGCCGCTGGTCAAGGAGCTGATGCGCCACGAGGTGCTCACCGTCACGCCCAACAAGAGCATCACCGACCTGGCCCAGGAGATGCTGAAGAGCAAGCCCAAGGTCTATCCGGTGGTGGAGCAGCAGCGCCTGGTGGGGATCGTCACCCGCCGCGATGTCCTCAACGCCATCCTCAGCATGCGCCACAAGCAGAATCACTGAGCTCTTCACCACCGATGCAGCGCCCCGCCACGGCGGGGCGCTTTCGTGTGACGCCCCGGCCGGGCGGCTGCCGCCCGCCACCCCGCCAAAAAGAAGGCCGCTTCCCTAGGGAAACGGCCAAGCATCGATCGAAAAACTGCGAGCCAGAACAACAGTGTTAGCGACTGCTATCGCGCTGTTGCCTGTGCTTACTCAGACAGTGCTGCGAGGAAAAGTTCGAAAGCGGCGGAAAATTTCTTGGCCGGGGCCCATGTACGCTCCTGCCATTTCGAACCTCATGCGGCAGCACCCCTTAAAAACAGCAACTTGCAGCACAAACGCGAAAAAGGCCGCGCCGCGGCTTGCATGGCTAAGCGATTGGTTTTACTATCGAAACCGCCTAGCGGGTGTAGCTCAATGGTAGAGCAGAAGCTTCCCAAGCTTAAGACGAGGGTTCGATTCCCTTCACCCGCTCCACGTTTTATCAGTAATTTTGTTCATTTCTCACGTGGATCCAGAATACTCCTGGTATGGGCCATCCTCTGGTAGCGCCCATGACTCTCTTCCTGCTTGTCTTTGCCGTCTGCCTGCTGATCTTCGGCGGCATGACCGCCCTGCTGCTGCTCTCCGGCACCCCCCGCTATCGCACCGAGCCCGCCCAGTTGCTCGCGCTGATCGATCGCGCCCTGGCCAGCGAGGTCACTGAGACCGAGTGGAATGCCATCATCGGCTACCCCATCCGCCACGACGAGACCCTGGACAGCATCCGCCGTCGCGCCCAGAGACTGGTGGACGAGCATGGCAACCACGGCCGCGTCAGCCGCGGCAAGCCCCTGCTGGATGCCGCCGGGCAGGAAGAGCTACAGGCCCTGCGCGACCACCTCGCCCGCCATCTGGCCCTGCGCGAACAGCAGCGCCGCGGCGAGTGAGCCCGGGGCGTCGATAGGCTAGACTGAGGACTTCGCCAGCCGAAACGGGCATGACCTGATGTCGAGCGCCATCCGCCAGATCCCCCTCGATACCGCCACCCTCCACCATGCACACGACTACCATCAGATCGTGATCGGCCTAGAGGGGCGCGCGGAGTTCGAGATCGAGGGACTGGGCGGCGCCATCTCGGCGCTGTCGGGCTGCATCGTGCCGGCCAACCACGTGCACTACTATGCCGGGAGCGGCGAGAATCGCCAGCTGATCCTCGATCTTCCCTGTGAGGCGGCCTGCCTCACCGGTCTCCATCATGAACTGGCGCGCCTCTTCGATGCCCCGCGCTTCTTCGCCCTGGACGACCCCCTACGCCGCTACCTGGACTTCCTGCTGCTCGAGCTCGAGCACGCCCCCCGCACCCTTGGCGCCGGCCAGCAGGAGCGTTTGGCCGGCACCCTGCTGGGTTGCCTCAACGAGCGGCTGGGCGGTAGCCCACCGGCGCCCCGGGGCCGCCCCCTGGACCTGACACGCCTCGACCGCTTTATCGAACGCCACCTGGCGAGCCCCCTGCAGGTGGGCGACCTGGCCCGGGAGGCCTGCATGAGCGAGGCCCACTTCCGGGAGCGCTTTCGACAGCAGACCGGCCTCTCGCCCTGGCAATACGTGCGCCGCCGGCGCCTGGAGGCGGCCCGCCATCTGCTCTCCGCCACCGGCCTGCCCGTGGCGGAGGTCGCCGCCCGTACCGGCTTCGGCAGTCAGAGCGCCTTTGCCAGCGCCTGCCGCAACGCCTTTGGCGCCCCCCCAAGCCAGCTGCGACAGCCCGCCGAGCGTCCGCGGCCGCTGAACCGCGTTTCCCGCCAGGGTCGAGCATAGGTCGCGACTAAAGTCTAACCCTTGCGGACAGAGACGCCGCAGAATCCGCGAAATCCGCCGCCACTCCCGCGAAATCCGCAAGCACGCCATCCCCTAGGCTCCTAAAGTCAGGGGTACGGCCGTTTCACGCAGTGATCACGCCTGCCTGGAAAACGGCACCCTTCCGCCTGACGAGACTCCCGGGGGAAACCGATGCTCGACGCCACCACCATGCTGGATACCGCCACCTGGCAGCAGGATCTGGACACCCTCTTCGCTCGCGTCAGCGAGCACTATGCCATCGATGAAGATGACTTCGTCGCCGAACTGGTCAAGGTGCTCAGCGCCGACACCCGCGACTTCCAGCGCATCGCCGGCAAGACCGCCGAACTGGTCCGCGAGATCCGCGAGATGGACACCGCCGTGGACTCCATCGACCAGCTGCTGCAGGAGTACAGCCTCGACACCCACGAGGGGCTGATGCTGATGTGCCTGGCCGAGGCAATGCTGCGCATCCCCGACCGCGCCACTGCCGATGCCCTGATCGAGGACAAGCTGGGCCCCGCCGACTGGAAGTCCCACCTCGGCCAGAGCGACTCCTGGTTCGTCAACGCCTCCACCTGGGGCCTGCTGATGACCGGTCGGGTGCTCAACCTGGATCACCCCAAGGAGGGTCGCCCCGCCGGCTTCATCAACAAGCTGGTCAACCGCATGGGTGAGCCCGTGATTCGCCGGGCCATGCGCGAGGCCATGAAGGTGATGGGCAAGCAGTTTGTGCTGGGCCGCGACATCGACGAGGCGCTCAAGCGTTCGCAACCTCTCTTCGACAAGGGCTACACCTACTCCTACGACATGCTGGGGGAAGCCGCTCGCACCCGCAGCGACGCGCGCAAGTACTTCGACGACTACGCCCGCGCCATCGAACGAGTCGGCAAGGCCAGCCAGGCGCTGACCGACAGGACCCCCGCCCCTTCCGTCTCCATCAAGCTCTCCGCGCTGCACCCGCGCTACGAGTTCGGCCGCCGCGATCAGGTACTCCATGAGCTGGTCGACAGCGTCAAGCGGCTGGTGGCCATGGCCCGGGAGCGGGACGTCGCCCTGACCATCGACGCCGAGGAGGTCGACCGCCTGGAGATCTCCCTGGAGGTATTCCGGGCCGTCTACGAGAGCCAGGAGGCTCGGGGCTGGGGCCACTTCGGGCTGGTGGTGCAGGCCTACGCCAAGCGCGCCCTGCCGGTGCTGCACTACCTCAACCGCCTGGCCGACCAGCAGGGCGACGAGATCCCCCTGCGCCTGGTCAAGGGCGCCTACTGGGACAGCGAGATCAAGGAGTCCCAGCAGCTCGGGGTGGAGGGCTACCCGGTCTACACGCGCAAGGCCTGCACCGACGTTGCCTACCTGGTCTGCGCGCGCTTCCTGCTCTCCGACGCCACCCGCGGGCGGATCTTCCCGCAGTTCGCCACCCATAACGCCCACACCATCAGCGCCATTCTCGAACAGGCAAACGAGGCCTCGCGCCCCTTCGAGTTCCAGCGCCTGCACGGCATGGGCGAGGCCCTCTACGACGCCGCCCTGCCCCGGGCACCCAAGGGCACCTACTGCCGCATCTATGCGCCGGTGGGCGCCCACAAGGACCTGCTTCCCTACCTGGTTCGCCGCCTGCTGGAGAACGGCGCCAACTCCTCCTTCGTCCACCAGCTGGTGGACCCCAGGGTGCCGGTGGAGTCGCTCTGCGTGCATCCCGTCGAGACTCTGCGCCAGCAGCCCCGCTACGCCAACTCCCGCATCCCGCTGCCCGCGGAGATCTACGGCGAGCAGCGGCGCAACTCCCGGGGGGTGAACCTCAACGTTCGCAGCCACTATCAGCCGCTGATGGAGGCCATGGCCGAACACATGGAGCGCGAGCATAGCGTCAAGCCGCTGCTCGCCTTCGAAGTGCCCGCTGATCCCGCCCGCTGCCAGGAGGTGCTCTGCCCCTTCGACCGGCGCCAGCGGGTAGGCCGGGTACAGTGGACCAGCGCCGACGAGGCTGCCCGCGCCGTGGACGCCGCCTGGGCTGCCTTCCCCCGCTGGCAGGCCACCCCGGTGGCCGAGCGGGCCGCCATCATTCGCCGCCTGGGCGACCTGATGGAGACCCATATGGCGGAGCTGATGACGCTCTGCTCCCGGGAGGGCGGCAAGCTGCTCACCGACGGCGTCGACGAGATCCGCGAGGCGGTGGACTTCTGCCGCTACTACGCCATGAAGGCCGAGGAGCTCTTCGGCGAGGCGACCGCCCTGCCCGGCCCCACCGGCGAATCCAACCGGCTGATGCTCGCCGGCAAGGGGGTCTTCGCGGCGATCAGCCCCTGGAACTTCCCGGTGGCCATCTTCTGCGGCCAGGTGGTGGCCGCCGCGGTGGCCGGCAACACCGTGCTGGCCAAGCCCGCGGAGCAGACCTCCATCGTCGCCCACCGGGTGATCGAGCTGCTGCATGAGGCCGGCATGCCCCGGGAGGTGGTACAGCTGCTGCCCGGCGACGGCCCGACCGTGGGCAGCGTGCTCACCGGCGACCCCCGCATCACCGGGGTGGTCTTTACCGGCGGCACCGATACCGCCCAGGTGATCAACCGCGCCCTGGCCGGCCGCGAGGGCGCCGCCCTGCCGACGCTGGTCGCCGAGACCGGCGGCATGAACGCCATGATCGTCGACTCCACCGCCCTTCCCGAGCAGGTGGTGGCCGATGTCATCCAGTCCGCCTTCCAGAGCGCCGGCCAGCGCTGCTCGGCGCTGCGGGTGCTCTATCTTCAGGAGGACGTGGCCGACCGGGTCATCGAGATCCTCAAGGGGGCCATGGATGAGCTGCGCGTGGGCGACCCCCGCGACCTGGGCACCGATGTGGGGCCGGTGATTGACGAGGATGCCCGGGCGGGCCTCACCGCCCATATCGAGACGCTCAAGGCCGAGGGCCGGCTGGTGGCCGAGACGCGCCTGGAGACCCACGAGACCGCCCACGGCACCTTCGTGGCGCCGGTGGCCTTCGAGATCGACGGCATCGAGGCCCTGGAGCGGGAGCAGTTCGGCCCGATCCTGCATATCGTCCGCTACAAGAGCAGCGAGATCGACCGGGTGATCGACTCGATCAACGACCGCGGTTACGGCCTGACCTTCGGCGTGCACAGCCGCAATGAATCCTTTGCCGATGAAATAGCGCAGAAAATTCGTGTTGGTAACGTCTACGTAAACCGCAATATCATCGGTGCCGTTGTGGGCGTGCAGCCCTTCGGTGGCCTGGGGCTCTCCGGTACCGGACCCAAGGCGGGCGGGCCGCACTACCTGCTGCGCTTCGCCACCGAGAAGACGGTGACCGTCAACACCGCCGCCCTGGGCGGCAACGCCTCACTGCTTGCACTGGGAGACGAATGATCGGCAGCAGCCTGCCGTCATCAACAACAAGACGGCGCCCGAGTGACGACTCACGCGAGGGCGCTCACCGGACGGAGTCCGCTCCGTCCCAACGAACTGGAGAACTTCTATGGCCATTGGTGTCTGGATCAGCCTGATTGGTTACTTCGTGCTCATGATCGCCATCGGCGTCTATGCCATGCAGAGAGCCACCTCTTCCTCGGAAGACTACATGCTGGGGGGGCGCGCCCTCAGTCCCAAGGTGGCGGCACTGTCGGCCGGCGCCTCGGACATGAGCGGCTGGCTGCTGCTGGGCTTGCCCGGCGCGCTCTTCATCTCTGGCCTGGGCTCTGCCTGGATCGGTATCGGCCTGCTGGTGGGCGCCTTCCTCAACTGGACGCTGGTCGCACCTCGCCTGCGGGAACAGACGGTCCACTATGGTAATGCCATTACCATTCCGGCCTTTCTGGCCAACCGCTTCCCGACCCGGGCACTCGCCCTGCGCACGGTCTCTGCCGTCGTCATCGTCGTCTTCTTCGCGGTCTATACGGCGTCTGGCCTGGTGGCGGGCGGCAAGCTGTTCGAGAGCGCCTTCTCCGGCATCTACAACTTCGGCGGGATGAGCGATTACGCCATGGGCGTCGTGATCACCCTGGGCGTGGTGCTGGCCTATACGGTCGTCGGCGGCTTCCTGGCCGTGAGCCTGACCGACTTCGTTCAGGGCTGCATCATGATGCTGGCCCTGGTGCTCATGCCGGCGGTGGTGCTCTTCGGGGAAGGCGGCGGCGGCTTCGCCCAGGCCTCCGAGACCCTCAACTCGGTCGACCCGACGCTGCTCTCCTGGACGGCGGGGCTGACCTTCGTCGGCTGGCTCTCCGCGGTGGCCTGGGGCCTCGGCTACTTCGGCCAGCCCCATATCATCGTGCGCTTCATGGCGATCCGCTCCCTGAAGGATGTGCCCATTGCCCGCAACATCGGCATGAGCTGGATGGCAATCTCCCTGATCGGCGCCGTCTCCCTCGGCGTATTCGGCCGGGCCTACGCGATCCGCAACGGGATGGACGTTCAGGACCCTGAAACCATCTTCATCATCCTGGCCAACCTGCTGTTCCACCCGCTGATCACCGGCTTCCTCTATGCGGCCCTTCTCGCGGCCATCATGAGCACCATCTCCAGCCAGCTGCTGGTCTCCTCCTCGTCGCTGACCGAAGACTTCTACCGCCTCTTCCTGCGTAAGGAAGCCAGCGAGAAGGAGAGTGTCGCCATAGGTCGCCTCTGCGTGGTGATCGTCGGCGTGGTGGCCGCCATCATTGCCTCCGACGAGGACTCTCAGGTTCTGGGGCTGGTCAGCAACGCCTGGGCTGGCTTCGGGGCGGCGTTCGGACCGCTGATCATCATGTCGCTGATGTGGCCGCGCACCAACGGCGCTGGCGCCATCGCTGGCATGGTCGTGGGCGCCGTCACCGTGATGCTCTGGATCACGCTTGGCTGGAACGCCGAATTCATGGGTGGCCCCGGCGTGTACGAGATCATTCCCGGCTTCATTGCCTCCCTCGTCGCCATCATCGCGGTGAGCAGCATGACGGCCGACGCCGGTGAGTATCGGCATATCGATCGTGACAGCCGGGCATCGTGACCCGAGCAGGGTAGAGAAAGAGCTCCTTCGGGAGCTCTTTTTATTGGTGAGGGCACCCGGTAGCAGGCTCTCTTCGCATCAGCCTCCCAGCAGTGCGCGACCCAGCAGCAGGCCGGCAAACAGCCCCAGTGCCACCAGGCTCCAGGGCGGCGTCGCCAGCCGGCGCTGCCAGCGGCGCTCAGGGGAGAGGCCCAGCGGGCGCACAAAGGCCGCGCCCAGGGCCCAGATGCCCAGCAGCACCGCCGGCAGGCGCATCCCCAGGGGCAACCCCTGGATCAGCGCCGGCTGGAGCAGCAGCCAGACCGCCAGCCCCGCCGCTACCAGCAGAGAGAGCGCCGGCTCCCGCCGGGCCTGTACGACATCAGAGGCGATACGCATGGTCGTTCCTCCCAAGGGGCCTGCTTCCCCAAGTCAAGACGATTTCCGACCGATGCGCGACCCGCCGACGTTGCGACGCGGCAATTCTTGTACAGGCACCCCCTAGCCCTCCCCTGGCCGGCCTTCAATTCTTGCCTGACAGGCCGCACTCAGTGGCCATTTCACTTGCCGCAACATTTTTCAAGACTTCTACCATCTCATAATCTATAGTCACCCTTGTACAACAAAAGATTTCTCCCCGGGCCCCTGACGCCCATGACCGACGCGAGGTCTCACTGATGAATCAGCATCGCTTCCTCACCGCCGCCCTGCTCTCCGCCGGAGCCCTGATCGCCAGCCAGGCCGCGCTGGCCTACCAGGCCGGTGAAGTCTTTGTGCGCGGCGGTATCGCCCAGACCGACGTCAAGTCCAACAATGGTGACCTGGATGTCCCGGGAGTAGGCGTCGCGCGCCTGGATGTCTCCGACGAGCGCGGGCTCTACTACGGCCTGGGCTACCTCTTTACCGACCAGTTCGGCATCGAGCTCAGCGGCCAGGAGAAGGTCGAGCATGACCTGACACTGGGCGGAGGCCCTATCGGCAGCGTCGACCGCATGCCGGTCAATTTGCTGGTCAACTACTACCCCCTGGGCGGCATGGACTCCCGCGTCCAGCCCTATGTGGGCGCCGGCCTCAACTACACCCGCTTCTCCGGCGAGGAGTTGCCCGGGCTCGACGTGCGCCGCAGCTATGGCGTTATCGGCCAGGTAGGGGTGGACCTGGCCGTGGCCCAGGGCGTCATGCTCAACGGCTTCGTCAGCTATGCCGACGTCTCGGCGGATGTGCGACTGGGCGGCGACAAGATCGGCGAGGCCAAGATCGACCCCATGACCATCGGCGGCGGCATCACCTATCGCTTCTGATTCCCCCCTCTGCTTCTTTTGTTCCTGCTGCGCCGGGCCCTGCCCGGCGCAGCCGTCTGTGCCGTCGCGACCCGCCCGGTGATAACGGCTTTCACAATTCTTGACGACTCGCTACGGGACATTTGAAAACAGTGTTTTCTATAATGACTCTGTCATTGGCCACCGGGCACTCCGGCTTGGCTCTCGCGTGAAGCAACAGGAGGATCCCTGACCATGCGTACCTCTCGACTGATCACCGCCGCCGCCATCGCCGCCAGCTGCGCCTTCGCCAGCCAGGCCGCCCTGGCCTACAGCGCCGGCGACACCTTCGTGCGCGGCGGCTTCGCCAAGTCCGACACCCGCTCCGACAACGGCGTCGCCGACGGCATCAGCAGCGGCGAGACCGGCTTCACCTTCGGCGCCGGCTACCTCTTCCACGACAACATCGGCGTGGAGCTCAACAGCTCCGAGAAGATCGAACACACCGTCAACGGCGATGACACCATCGACCGGATGCCGGTCAACCTGCTGGTCAACTACTACCCCCTGGGCGGCATGGACTCCCGCGTCCAGCCCTATGTGGGCGCCGGCCTCAACTACACCCGCTTCTCCGGCGAGCCGGAGGGCGTGGATGCCCGTCGCAGCTATGGCGCCGTAGGCCAGGTAGGGGTGGATCTCGCCATCACCGAGAACCTGATGCTCAACGGCTTCGCCAACTACGCCGACGTGGACTCGCGTATCTCCGTAGACGGCGAGCGCCTCGGCACCGCCAAGGTGGATCCCATGACCATCGGCGGCGGCGTGACCCTGCGCTTCTGATGCCGCACATGGCATGATGATTGCGGTAACCAAGGACGCCGCCGGGCCCAGCCCGGCGGCGTCTTTTTGTGTCTCTCACCCTTGTGCATCGCAGCACCACTTGACCGGCGTCAAGAAAGCTCCGAGGCGGCTTGATTAAAATTGCCTTAACCCCGACAGGCCAGCAAGGGCCTGTACGGCATTGCTGAAACCGGAACGTCAAGGAGTCGCCCCATGCGCAAGCACTTCCCCACCCTGCTCGCCGCCGGCCTGGCCGCCGCCGCCTTTACCACCAGCACCCAGGCCCTGGCCTACGGCGCGGGCGACTTCTTTACCCGCCTGGGCGTCGCCAAGGTAGCGCCCAAGAGTGATAACGGTAACCTCGATACGGCTCTTGGCAACCTGGCGGTAGATGTCCAGGATGACACCAACTTCGCCTTTACCCTGGGCTATCGCTTCCACGATAACGTCGGCGTCGAGCTGCTGGCCGCCCTGCCCTTCGAGCATGACATCAACCTGGACGGCCAGAACCTGGCTTCTACCAAGCACCTGCCCCCGACCCTGACCGTGCAGTACTACCCCCTGGGCGGCACCGCGGCCCTGGTGCAGCCCTATGTCGGCGTAGGCATCAACTACACCCGCTTCTCCAGCGAGAAGCTTGATATTGATGGCATCGACCTCGACCTCTCCAGCTCCTGGGGCGCCGCCGGCCAGGTGGGCGTGGACGTCCTGATTGACGACAACTGGGCGCTCAACGCCGCCGCCTGGTATATCGATATCGAAACCGACGCCAGCCTCAACGGCACTGAGGTAGGCACCGTAAAGATCGATCCCTGGGTCATCATGGGCGGTATCAGCTACCGCTTCTGATCCTCGCGCCACCCGCGCGAAACGCAGGAGGCCCGCCAATGGCGGGCCTCCTGCGCTGGTGGGGAAGCATGTCGGGCCCTGTTCAGCCCTCGGTGACCAGCCGGTCGATGCGCGCCACGGCCTCGGCGATCATCTGCCGCTCGCTGGCGCGCGCCCCGGACTCGGCCAGCCAGGCCTCCACCGCCGGGGCCACCTCGCACTTCGCCGGCATCGGCGCACGGGCCTCCACCAGCGCCTCCAGGCGCACGATAAAGACGAAGCGCAGCCACTGGGACAGTGACATGGTGTCGGCACAGAAGGGCTCAACGCTGGCAAAGGCAGCCGCCTCGGGGGGCTCCATGCGCCACTGGCCGGTAGCGCGCATGGTAGCCTCCAGCTCGCGCAGGGCGACTGCCAGCTCCTGGTGAACGCTCATGAGAAATACCTCGGTGATGTGTACCGTCCATTATCCTGATGATCCCCCTCCCCTGGCTACCCCAAGGGGTTGTCCACACCCGCCCCCCTTCCCGGGACACCAGGCACACAGTTCACAGTTTCCCTGAACGGGCCTGTGGATAATCTCTGGAAAGGCGACGCAGAGCCACGGCTCATGGGGGGTCGCGGCGATCGCTCAAGAATTGATCACGCCCCTGCGACTCCACTGTGCTCGGCAGCTGACAGCGGCAGGCCGCCAAGGTAGAGTGCACGGTTCGATGACGGGAGAGAGCATGCAACCCATCCATACTCTTCATGACTTCTTCGTGCGCAGCGGCGCCGAGGTGAACCTCTACCATCTGGGGCGCCGCGTCACGCCCTGCGAGCTCGCGACCCTGGCGGCCTTCGAGGCCGGCGATCAACCCTGGCCGTCCCCCTGGCAGGGGCAGGCGCGCCTGGGGCTGGTGTTCCGGCTGGGCGACATGCCCAACCCGGTCATCTGGTTCCTGGCGCTGCCGCTGGATGAGCAGGGCCACCTGAGCCCCGCGCCCCGGGATGCCTTTCTGCAGCGCCTGCTCGAGACCCTGGGCCGCAGCGTGGAAAGCGTCGGCCGGGAGGACGGCGAGGCGGTGGACAACCTGATGAAGGACAACCCGCTCGCCTTCACCCCCTCTCTGCCCTTCCAGGCCATGCTGCACGCCCGGGCCACCCTGGCGCTGGGGCGTCCCGCCAGCGAGCACCTGGAGCCGGCGGAGGCCTACTTGAGCGGCCAGCAGGGCTTCGACTGGCAGGCCCTAGGGCTGCAGGGGCTGGCCGACTTCGCGGTGCGCATGGAGGCCGATGACCAGACGCGCCTGGCGGCCCGGCTGCCCGAGCTGCCGGGCGAGGTGCTCGCCTCCCTGTGCTACTGTCTGGAACATGTGGATATCAGCGACGCGCTGGCCGGGGCGCTGCGCGAGCGCGGGGAAGCCGCTGCCAGGGCCGGCGACATCGAGGGCTTCTGCGCCTGCGTACGCGCCATGGCCGGCGCCGATGGCCGCCTGGCCGGCGCCTGGTTCGACGCCCTGCTGGCTGACGCCGACGCCTGCGGCCCCGACCTGCTGGCCGCCATGGCCGGACGCGGCTGGCACCATCTGGAGCACGGCGAGCGGCTGCCCCGCTTCCTGGGCCGGCTGGCCGAGTGCCAGTCCGCCGACTTCATGACGGTGGCGCGGGACCTGGCGCTGATCCCCAGGCTGCGGCTGCCGGTGCTGATGACCCTGCGCGAGGCGCCGACGGACTCCCCCATCGGTCGCCGGCTGGCCGCCCTGACCCGTTGAGACGCCTGCAAGGATTTCCATGAGCATGAAAGAACTGCCCTATACCCCCAAGGCGGTGATCGGCCGTCGAGAGATGGTAGAGCTGCCCGAGATGCACCTGAGCCTGTGTGCCAAGGCGGACACCGGGGCGCGCACCTCGGCGCTTCACGCCGAGGATATCGAGTCCTTCGAGGAGGATGGCCACCTCTGGGTCAGCTTCACCACCCGCAGCGGCGGCCCGGACACGCCCCCCCATGTGTTTCGCATGCACCTGCACGACCGCCGCAAGGTGCGCAGCTCCAACGGCCAGGAGGAGTGGCGCTACGTGATCCGGACCTCCCTGCGCCTGGGCGAGCTGGAGTTCCCCGTGGAGCTGACCCTGACCGACCGCCGCAACATGCGCCACCCCATGCTGCTGGGCCGACGCGCCCTGCGTCGCCTGCTGGTGGCGCCCGGCGCCGCCTTCCTGCACGGTGAACCCTGAAGCGAACGACACCGAGACTCACGGCCACTGGAGCCCTTCGATGCATATCGCGCTGCTGTCACGCAACCGCAACCTCTACTCCACTCGTCGGCTGGTGGAGGCCGCCGAACAGCGCGGCCACAGCGTAAGGGTGGTCGATACCCTGCGCTGCTACATGAGCATCGCCGCCCACCACCCCTCGATCCACCTCAAGGGGGAGGAGCTCGAGCCCTTCGACGCGGTGATCCCGCGCATCGGCGCCTCGGTGACCTTCTACGGCTGTGCCGTGCTGCGCCAGTTCGAGATGATGGGCACCTATGTGCTCAACGACTCCGTCGCCATCACCCGCTCCCGGGACAAGCTGCGCTCGCTGCAGCTGCTCTCCCGCAAGGGGCTGGGCCTGCCGATCACCGGCTTCGCCCACTCCCCGGACGACATCCCCGACCTCATCACCATGGTCAAGGGAGCGCCGCTGGTGATCAAGCTGCTGGAGGGGACCCAGGGCATCGGCGTGGTGCTGGCCGAGACCAACCAGGCCGCCGAGAGCGTGATCCAGGCCTTCATGGGCATGAAGGCCAACATCATGGTGCAGGAGTACATCAAGGAGGCCCGCGGCGCCGATATCCGCTGCTTCGTGATCGGCGACAAGGTGGTGGCCTCCATGAAGCGCCAGGCCGCCGAGGGCGAGTTCCGTTCCAACCTGCACCGCGGCGGCACCGCCAGCGTGATCCGCATCACCCCGGAGGAGCGCTCCACGGCGATCCGCGCCGCCAAGGCCATGGGCCTGAGGGTGGCCGGCGTCGACCTGCTGCGCTCCAACCACGGCCCGGTGATCATGGAGGTCAACTCCTCTCCCGGCCTGCAGGGCATCGAGAGCGCCACCGGCAAGGATATCGCCGGGCTGATCATCGAACATATCGAGAAGAATGCCGCGCCCAGCCGCAAGGCACCGCCTAAACCCAAGGGGTAATTGCGCAGCCAGGGTGAAAAGTTCTCAATAGGGCATATTTATTGATCGCCGGGGGTAGCAAAACAGTGTTTCCCCCGCCACAATCTGCGTCACCGGAGGAGGTGACCGCTCATGTTTCTCGACAATCGCCAAGTGGCGATGGACAGCGTCCTTGAGGCGCTGGCTGACAGCATCGACTATTTTCAGGACAATCTGGAGCGCCTGCGTCCCAGCCTGCGTGACACTCTAAAACCTCACTACGAGGCCAGGAGCCGGTCGATGCGCGAGCTACAGGAGCTGGCCAGGGAGCATCTGCGAATGCTGCCCCGGGACGCCGACGTGGAGCGGGATGACTACATGTGGCTGTGGAGTCGATTGAAGAGCTTCGTCGGCAATGAGAGCCAGGTGGTGGTCAACGAGCTGCTCGAACAGGAGCGGGTGCTGATGCAGGCCCTCTCTACCCTCTACACCCATCCCCTTCCCGATCCCATCGAGCCGGTCATCGAGTCCTGCTGGAAGGGCTGCCGGGCGCTGATCCGCGAGCTCTACGCCCAGCAGAAGTCCCGCCGCCGCTGAGAGTCCGCCGCTGAGAGATAGCGCCGCACGGCGCGTCAGCGAGCCGGCGTCTCGGGCATTTCCGGAAACAGCCAGGCTTCCCAGAAGGGAGGCGCCACCTCCAGGGGCTCCAACGGACCCAGGAAGTGCGGCTCCCGCCCCCAGAGGTAGAGGTCTCCCAGGATGGCCACCCGCGCCACCCACTCCCGGGCCTGCAGCCGCCACTCGCCGCTGACCCGGCGCGAGGGCGATGGCACCGCACAGCCAGTGACCTCCAGCCCCACGGCATCGGCGATATAGAGTGCCCTGGGGAGATGCCAGGCCTGGGTGATCAGCACCGCCTCCTCCACGCCGAAGACATCCCGCGCTCGCACCAGAGTATCGAAGGTGCTGAAGCCGGCGTAGTCCAGGGTCATGTCGGCATCGGCCACCTGGCGCCCGCGCAGATCCCGCCACATGGTGACGGGCTCGTTGTAGAAGCGAGTGCGGTTGTCGCCGGAGAGCAGCAGGTGATCGACCCGCCCGAGGCGCAGCAGCCGCGCCGAGGCGCTCATGCGGGCGTCGAAGTAGGGGTTACGGACCCCGCTGCGGGTCCAGTGGGAGGTCCCGAAGACGATACCCACCCGCTCGCCCCCGCACATCGGCAGCGTCTGCTCGATGCGCGAATGGGTTCGGCCCAGCACCCAGAGGTTCGCCGCCACGAACAGCAGGGCCGCCAGCAAGGCGGCGGCCCCCAGGGTCATCAGCAGGCCGCGACAGGCCTTCCACACTGCCCGTTTCACCTCGCAAGCGCCTCGCATGGCTTCATGGTCTCCAGGCTGACGAGCTCTGGGCGTCAGAACATGCCCAGTTCCAGCCTGGCCTCTTCGCTCATCATCTCACGACTCCAGGGCGGGTCGAAGACGATCTCGGTATGTACCTTGCTGATCTGGGGAGCGCCGAGGATCTTGTTGCGGGCGTCGGCGGCGATGACGTCGCCCATGCCGCAGCCGGGGGCGGTCAGCGTCATGCGAATGGTAACGATGCGCTCACCGGTGATCAGGCGCTCGATGCGGCAGCCGTAGACCAGGCCCAGATCGACGATATTGACCGGAATCTCCGGGTCGAAGCAGGTGCGCAGCTGGTCCCAGACGAACTGCTCGATCTGCTCCTCGGAGGCGTCCTCGGAAAGGGTCGGCCGCGGCAGCGCCTCGAGCCCCAGGGCGTCTAGGTTGGCGCCCTCGATCAGGTAGAGGCGTCCCTCGAAGCCGACGCTCACCGTGCTCCCCTTGGCCTGCATCACGCTGACGATGCTGTCCTCGGCCAGGGTCACCGTCTTGCCGAAGGGGATGGAGATCGCCTCGACGTCGCGCTGCAGGGGCAGGGTCTGTCCCTTCTCGAGGCTGGCTATCTGCTCGATATCGCTCATGGCTCTCTCTGTATCCGTGGCCCTATCTCACCATGCCGATGACGCGCGTAAGCGCCTCGGCGAAGGTATCGATCTCTTCCAGGGTGTTGTAGGCGGCAAAGGAGGCCCGACAGGTGGCATCCACGCCGAACTGGGCCAGCAGCGGCTGGGCGCAGTGGTGGCCGGTACGAATCGCCACCCCCAGCTGATCGATCAGCAGGCCGATATCCTGGGAGTGAGCCCCGTCGACCACGAAGGAGAGCACCCCCGCCTTGCCCGGTGCCGTGCCCAGGATGCGCAGGCCGTCGATACGCGACACCGCGGCGGTGGCGCGCTGAAGCAGGCGCTCCTCCCAGGCGCCGATAGCCGAGAGGCCGACGCCGGCGACCCAGCGCAGCGCCTCGCCCAGGGCGATCACCTCGGCGATGGCCGGGGTGCCGGCCTCGAACTTGTGGGGAATCTCGGCGAAGGTGGTGCCGGCCTCGAAAGAGACCGTCCTGATCATTTCACCGCCGCCCTGCCAGGGGGGCATCGCCTCGAGCAGCGCCGCCTTGCCGTAGAGCACGCCCACCCCGGTGGGGCCATAGACCTTGTGGCCGGAGAAGGCGTAGAAGTCGGCGTCGATGTCGCGCACATCCACTTCCTGGTGGGGCGTGGCCTGGGCGCCGTCCACCAGGATCAGCGCTCCGTGGGCGTGGGCCAGGGCCGCCATCTCCTTGACCGGGTTGACGGTGCCGAAGGCGTTGGAGACGTGGTTGACCGCCACCAGCCGGGTGCGCTCGCCGAGCAGCGCCCGATAGGCGTCGAGGTCCAGCACGCCGCGCTCATCCACCGGGATCACCTTGATGGTGAAGCCCAGCTCGGCGGCCAGGAGCTGCCAGGGCACGATATTGGAGTGGTGCTCCAGACGCGAGATCAGCACCTCGTCGCCGGGCCCCAGGTTGGCGCGCCCCCAGCTGTTGACCACCAGGTTGATCGCCTCGGTGGTGCCGCGGGTGAAGATGATCTCGCGGTGCTCGGCGGCGTTCAGGAAGCCGCGCACCGTCTCCCGGGTGCCCTCGAAGGCGGCCGTGGCCTCGTCGGCCAGGGTGTGCAGACCGCGGTGGATATTGGCGTTGTAGCCACTGTAGTAGGCGTCGAAGGCCTCGATCACCTGCCGCGGGGTCTGGCTGGTGGCGGCGTTGTCCAGATAGACCAGCGGCCTGCCATGCACCTGGCGGGACAGGATCGGGAAGTCCGCGCGAATCGCCGCCACGTCGAGGACGGGAGACTCGGGGACTCGGGCAGCCAGATCGGTCATGGCAGGCTCCTCCTCAGGATAACGGGGTCGGGTTCACTCATCGCCCAGGGCGACGGCGGCTTCCACCAGCCCGGCCAGGTTGAAACGCTCGGGCAGCTTGCCGGCCACGGCGAGTTCCACGCGCTCGGCAATGGCGTCCAGGCCAACCGCCTCGAGCACCTCGCCGGCGAAGGCCAGGGTGAGCAGGCCGCGAGCCGTCTGCTCGTCGATGCCGCGGGCGCGCAGGGCGTAGATGGCCTCGGGGTCGAGCTGACCGGTGGTGGTGCCGTGGGAGCACTTGACGTCGTCGGCGTAGATCTCGAGCTCCGGCTTGGCGTCGATCTCGGCGCGGTCGGAGAGCAGCAGGTTGGCGTTGCTCTGGAAACCCTCGATCTTCTGGCTGTCGCGCTTCACCACCACCCTGCCGTTGAACACGCCATGGGCGCGGTCATCGAGAATGCCCTTGTAGTTCTCGTTGGAGAAGGTGTGGGGCGCGTTGTGGTTGGCCACGGTGTGGCTGTCCACGTGCTGGCGACCCTGGCCGTAGAAGAGGCCATAGAAGTTGGAGGTGGCATTCTGGCCGTTGAGGTCGCTGATCAGATCGGTGCGCACCAGGCCTCCCCCCAGGTTCAGGTTGAACGAGGTGTAGGTGCTGTCGCGCCCCTGCTCCACATGGATGCTGGCCACGTGCAGGTCGGAAAGCGGTGCCTCCTGGAGCTTGTAGTGGGTCAGATGCGCCCCGCGGTCGACGATGACCTCCGCCACCAGGTTGGTGAAGTTGGCCGCGGCCTCTTCCCCCACGTGGTGCTCGACCAGAGTCGCCTGGCTGCGCCCGCCGGCCTCCACCAGGATGCGCGGATGGCTCATCACCGGCCGCTCGCCGGCCCGGGAGAGGAACTGCAGGATGATCGGCTTCTCCACCACGGTGCCCGGCGCCAGGCGCACCACGGCCCCCTCTTCGACGAAGGCGGTGTTGAGCGCCGAGAAGGGCGAGAACTCCACGCCGGTCAGCCGGCCCAGGGGGCCACCCACCGCCTCGTGGTTCTCCTCCAGGGCCCGGGAGAGCGGCGTCACCGTCACGCCGTCCGGCAGGCCGTCGAGCTGGGAGAGCGCCGCCGAGAAGAGGCCGTCGACGAAGGTCAGCCGGTAGGCGTCGAGGGGCAGCGTCAGGGCCGCGGCGGAGGCCGGGGAAAACTCGGCGTCCTCGGCCAGGGCAAAATCGCCCCGGGCGATGGCGCGCACGTCGGTGTACTTCCACGCCTCGTCGCGACGGGTCGGGAAGCCCAGGGCCTCGAAGCGGGCCGCGCCGGCCTGGCGCCGAGCGGCGATCCAGGTCGGCTCCTGCCCCTGGGCCTCGCGGCGCCGGGCGGTGCGCTCGGCCAGCCGGTCGAGGAAGGTCTGTACTTCACTTGTCACATCACTCATGCGGCGGACTCCTCCAGCACCCAGTCATAGCCACGGGACTCGAGCTCCAGCGCCAGCTCGGCGCCGCCGCTCTTGGCGATGCGGCCGTCGACCAGCACGTGCACATGGTCCGGCACGATGTAGTCGAGCAGGCGCTGGTAGTGGGTCACCAGCAGGATGCCGCGATCCGCGGCCCGCAGGCTGTTGACGCCATCGGCCACGATCTTCATGGCGTCGATGTCGAGGCCCGAGTCGATCTCGTCGAGCATGGCCAGCTTGGGCTGCAGCACCAGCATCTGCAGGATCTCGTTGCGCTTCTTCTCGCCGCCGGAGAAGCCCTCGTTGACGGAGCGCTGCAGGAAGCTGGCGTCCATCTTCATCTCGGCGGTCTTCTCCTTGACCAGCTTGAGGAACTCGGGGGCCGGGATCTCCGGCTGGCCGTCGGCGGCACGCTTGGCGTTGAGTGCCGCCTTGAGCAGGTAGATGTTCTTCACCCCGGGGATCTCCACCGGGTACTGGAAGCCCAGCAGCAGGCCGGCAAGTGCCCGCTCCTCGACCTCCATCTCCAGCACGTCCTTGCCTTCGAAGGTAATGGAACCAGAGGTGACCTCGTAGCCCTCCTTGCCGGCGATCACCGCCGAGAGGGTGGACTTGCCGGCGCCGTTGGGGCCCATGATGGCATGCACTTCCCCGGCATTGATGGTCAGGGTGAGGCCCTTGAGGATTTCCTTGCCCTCGACCGTAACGTGCAGATCCTTGACTTCGAGCATCTTCAATACCTTTGAATTCTGAAAAATGTGAACTCGGAAATAGACGGGGTTAGCCGACCGAGCCTTCGAGGGTCACGCTGAGCAGCGCCTCGGCCTCCACCGCGAACTCCATCGGCAGCTCCTGGAAGACGTCCTTGCAGAAGCCGTTGACGATCATGCTCACCGCGTCCTCCTCGGAGATCCCGCGGCTCTGGCAGTAGAAGAGCTGGTCCTCACCGATCTTGGAGGTGGTCGCCTCGTGTTCCACGGTGGCGGTGCTGTTGCCGATCTCCTGATAGGGGAAGGTGTGGGCGCCGCACTGGTCGCCGATCAGCAGGGAGTCACACTGGGTGAAGTTGCGCGCCCCCTTGGCCCGCGGGCCGATCTTCACCAGGCCCCGGTAGGACTGGTTGCTGCGGCCGGCGGAGATCCCCTTGGAGATGATGCTGGAGCGGGTGCCCTCGCCGATATGGATCATCTTGGTGCCGGTATCGGCCTGCTGGCGGCCGTTGGTCACCGCCACGGAGTAGAACTCGCCGATGCTCTCCTTGCCGCGCAGCACGCAGGAGGGGTACTTCCAGGTGATGGCGGAGCCGGTCTCGACCTGGGTCCAGCTGATCCGCGAGCGGTCGCCGCGGCAGTCGCCGCGCTTGGTGACGAAGTTGTAGATGCCGCCCTTGCCGTCCTCATCCCCCGGGTACCAGTTCTGCACCGTGGAGTACTTGATGTAGGCGTCGTCCAGGGCGACCAGCTCCACCACCGCCGCGTGCAGCTGGTTCTCGTCGCGCATCGGCGCGGTGCAGCCCTCCAGGTAGGAGACCTGGGCCCCCTCCTCGCAGATGATCAGGGTGCGCTCGAACTGGCCGGTGTTGGCGGCGTTGATGCGGAAGTAGGTGGAGAGCTCCATGGGGCAGGTGACGCCCTTGGGCACGAAGACGAAGGAGCCGTCGGTGAAGACCGCGGAGTTGAGCGCGGCGAAGTAGTTGTCGGTCACCGGCACCACGCTGCCCAGGTACTGCCTGACCAGCTCGGGATAGTCCTTCACCGCCTCGGAGATGGAGCAGAAGATCACCCCGGCCTCGTAGAGCTTCTCCTTGAAGGTGGTGGTCACGGAGACGGAGTCGAACACCGCGTCCACCGCCACGCCGGCGAGCGCCGCCCGCTCGTGAAGGGGAATGCCCAGCTTCTCGTAGGTCTCGAGCAGCTTGGGGTCGACCTCATCGAGGCTCTGGGGCTTGTCCTCGTCACGCTTGGGCGCGCTGAAGTAGGAGATCGCCTGGTAGTCGATGGGCGGATAGTCGAGATGGGCCCAGGAGGGGGGCGTCATCTTCAGCCACTTGCGATAGGCCTCCAGGCGCCACTCCAGCATCCACTCGGGCTCGCCCTTCTTCTTCGAGATGAAGGCGATGGTCCCCTCGTCGAGGCCGGGCGGCAGCGTATCGCTCTCGATGTCGGTCACGAAGCCTTCCTTGTACTCGCGACGGACAAGCTGTTCCATTTCCTGACTTGCCATGATGTCTCCCCTCCCGGGCGGTTGGGCCGGCGAGCCGGGCTCGCCAGTGATGATTCTTCAGGCGACTCAGACCGGATCGGCGGCCAGGGTCACACTCTGGATGGGCAGCTGCACGGGCAGCTTGATCGGCGCGGTATCGGCCAGGTGGGCCAGGGTCACGCTATCGAGCAGGGCGCGCACGGCCAGGGACACGCGCTGCCAGTTGTCGGCCACCCCGCAGGTCGCGGCGAGGTCGCAGTCGCCCTCGGCGTGACTGCACTCGGTCATGGCCACCGGACCCTCGATGGCGGTGATGATGTCGATGGCGGTGATCTTCGACGCCGGTCGCGCCAGGGAGTAGCCGCCCTGGGCGCCGCGGCGCGACTCCAGGAGCCCCGCCTTGACCAGCATCTTCAGGGTCTTGGCGACCGTGGGGTGAGGCAGCTGTACCGATTCGGCCAGCTCGGCGGCCGCGTGGGGCTGCTCCGGGTGACGGGCGATCTGCGCCATCACCACGGCGGCATAGTCAGTCAGCCGCGAAAGCTTGAGCATGCTGCCCTCCTCGGTAGTACCCGGACGCAGGATGTCCGCGCCTCGATTGCGGACCATTTTAGTCCTGTATGGATTCGATGTGAAGCCCAGCGGGCAATTTCCGGCGTCAGGCGAGCAGGATGGCGGCACGTTCGCCGCCGATCTCATCAATAACAACAATCGTTCTCATTGAAGAGAGCTATCGCTCACGCCTTCTTGACGCTCACGCCTTCTTGACAAAAGCGGACTTCAGCTTCATGGGGCCGATGCCATCGACCTTGCAGTCGATATCGTGGTCGCCCTCGACCAGGCGGATATTCTTGACCTTGGTGCCCACCTTGACCACCAGGGAGGAGCCCTTGACCTTGAGGTCCTTGATCACGGTGACGGTGTCGCCGTCGGCCAGGGGGTTGCCGTTGGCGTCGCGCACCTGGGGCGTGTCGTCGACGGCCGCCTCGTTCGCCTCCCGGGACCACTCGTGGCCGCACTCGGGGCAGACGTACTGCAGGCCGTCGTCGTAGGTAAAGGAAGAGTCACAGGCGGGACAGTGGGGAAGATCGCTCACGTCAGGCTCCGGCAGGTCAACGAAAGCCGCCAAGCCTACACCGCCGCGCCCCGGGCCTCCAGCCGAGGGCATGACGCCCGAGGCCGAGGCTGGCAGGATAGAGACGGATTCCGACACGACAGGAAAGCGTCATGGGCGAGGGCCTCACCACGGTATTCGGCGGCACCGGCTTTCTGGGCAGCGCCATCGTGCGCGAGCTGGTGGAGGCCGGCCGGCCGGTGCGCATCGCCGCCCGCCGCCCGCTGCTGCCCGACTGGCTGGAGCCAGGCGACAGCGTCGAGGCCCTGGCCTGCGATCTGCGCGACGAGCACCAGGTGGCCGCCGCCCTGGCGGGCAGCAGCGCCGCCATCAATGCGGTCAGCCTCTATGTGGAGCGGCCCCGGGCGGGCCTGACCTTCCAGGCGATCCACGTGGAGGGGGCCACCCGCCTGGCGCGACTCGCCCGGGAAGCCGGCGTGGCGCGCTTCGTTCACGTCTCCGGCATCGGCGCCAGCACCGCCTCGCCCTCGGCCTATGTGCGGGCCCGGGGGGCCGGCGAGCACGGCGTGGTGGATGCCTTGCCCAAGGCGATCCTGCTGCGCCCGAGCGTGCTGTTCGGGCCCGACGATGCCTTCCTCTCCGCCCTGGTACGCCTGGCCCGCCTGCCCGCGGTGCCGCTGTTCGGTCGCGGCGAGACGCGCCTCCAGCCGGTCCACGTGGATGACGTGGCAAGAGCCGCGGTACGCCTGAGCGGGTCACGCCCCCTGGAGCGCCGGCTGTTCGAGCTCGGCGGTCCGGAACGGCTGAGCTACCGCCGGATCCTCGAGCAGGTGCTGGCCCACCTGGAGTGCCGGCGCACCCTTCTGCCGGTCCCCTTCTTCCTGTGGCGCCTGGCGGCCCTGCTGCTCAGCCCCCTCCCCTCGCCGCCGCTGACCCGGGACCAGGTGATCCTGATGCAGCAGGACACCCTGGTCGGCGAGGACGTCGGCACCTTCGCGGAGCTCGGTATCGTGCCGCGCACCCTCCATGACAGCCTGCCGGCCTGCCTCGGCAGCGTGGCACACCGCTGACGCAGCGACTGGCCCGGACGCCGAATACGCCGCTGCCCCTCTCCCGTGACAGAATGGGGCAACGCCATTGCCGGAGATGTCCCGCATGACACTTGTCGCTGCCACCCTCTCCGTGGCCCTCTCGGCCGCCCCCTGGCTGCTGCTGGGCCTGACCATTGCCGGGCTGATCAAGGCGCTGCTCGACGAGGCCCGGCTGACGCGCTGGGTCGGCGGTCGCGGCCTCGGCAGCGTGGCCCGGGCCGCCGTCATCGGCGCCCCGCTGCCGCTCTGCTCCTGTGGCGCCATTCCCACCGCCCTGGCCCTGCACCGCGCCGGCGCCTCGCGGGGCCCGACCACCGCCTTTCTGATCGGCACGCCGGGCATCGGCATCGACTCCATGGCGATCACCTATGCCCTGCTCGGCCCCTTCATGGCCCTGGCCCGCGGCCTGGGTGCGGTGCTCACGGCCATCGCCACCGGACTGCTGGTGGAGCGCACCCGGTACACCACGGCACCTCCCGCTCCGGCGGCTTCGAGCTGCGGATGCAGCAGTGGCTGTAGCGGGGAGGCCAGGGCAGCACCCGCCGCGCTGCCCCGGCGCCTCGCCGCAGGCCTGCGCTACGCCTTCAGCGACATTCTCGATGACATCAGCCGCTGGCTGCTGATCGGGCTGCTGGTGGCCGGCGCCCTGATCGCCCTGGTGCCTCCCGCCACCCTGTCCGCCCTGGGCAGCGGCCCGCTAGCCATGCTGCTGATGGCGCTGATCGGCATTCCCATGTACCTCTGCGCCACCGCCGCCACTCCGATCGCCGCCGGTCTGCTGCTGGCCGGCGTCTCTCCGGGCACGGTGCTGGTCTTCCTGATCGCCGCCCCCGTCACCAGCCTGGCGACCCTGGGGGTGTTCCGCCGCGAGCTGGGCAGCCGTGCGCTGGCCGCCTATCTCTCAGGGATCGTGATCAGCGCCCTGCTCCTGGGGATGGGGGTGGATGCACTGCTGGGCGGATGGCAGCTGGATGTGCTGCATCAGGTCGACCGGGTGCAGGAGCTGCTGCCGGAGTGGCTCGAGGCCGCTGCCCTGATCGTGCTGGTGGCGCTCGCCATCAGGCCACTGCGTCGTCGGCTGGCCGCCGGCCTTGTCCTGCCAACCTGAACGGGGAGCTTCGATGATCCAGCCGCGGTCACGGCTGGCCCACGAGGCCGCCGCCTGGGCCGAGGCCCAGGCGGCCCACCAACCGGGGCCGGCGGCGCCCTGAGATGACAGGCCCTTTCCACCCCGCTTGAGGGTCAGTCGCCCAGAGCGGCGAGCCGGTCGGCCTGAACCACCTCGATCCAGTAGCCGTCGACGTCCTTCACGAAGACCACATCCTTCATCTTGCCCTGGTCGCTGCGCTTGATGAACTCGACGCCGTTGCTGCCGAACCAGGCTTCGGCGGCCTTGAGGTCCGGCACCGAGAAACAGATATGGCCGAAGCCCTGCGGCTGGGCGTTGCCGTCATGGTAGGCGAAGTCATCCTGTGTCTCGGTTCCCCAGTTATGGGTCAGCTCAAGCAGGCCGCGCTGGCTGAAGGTCCAGACCGTGCGGTCGCCCACGTTCTCAGGTACCGTTTCGTCCGCCTCCAGCTTCGCCAGAAAATAGAGCGAGAACTGCATCTCCTCAAAGTCCAGCCGGCGCAGGACACACATGCCGAACACGTGAGAATAAAAGGCAAGTGCCTTCTCGGGATTTTTCACACGCAGCATGGTGTGGTTGAGACGGAAGCCGTCGGAATCGGCGGTGGGGGTCTGCACGCCGGGGTGTTTCTCGCCATTGAAACTCATGAGGTCTCCTTGCATTGCTGAAGCTGGGGCCATCCAGGATGGCCAGCCCCCGGCGACCGCCGGGGGCTGGAGGAATTAGACTTCGCCGCGCTGCATAAGCTGGCCAATATGTTCGGCCTGGCGGATCGCCAGCGAGACGATAGTCAGGGTAGGATTCTCTGCCGCCGAGGTGGTGAACTGGCTGCCATCCGAGATGAACAGGTTGGGGACCTCGTGGGTGCGGCCATAGGCATTACAGACGCCATCCTCAGGGCGTTCGCTCATGCGGCAGGTCCCAAGATTGTGGGTTGAGGGATAGGGCGGCACTTCGTAGACATCCTTCGCCCCCACCGAGCGGTAGAGCTCGGCACCCTGCCGGTAGCCGTGCTCGCGCATGGCGACGTCGTTGGGGTGATCGTCGTAGTGAACATTGGCCACCGGCAGGCCGAACCGATCGGTGACCTCGGGGTTCAGGGTGATCCGGTTGCCCTCCTGGGGGAGATCCTCACCCACCAACCACATGCCGGCCATGTTCTCATACTGATCGAGCGCCCCGGTAAAACGCGGCCCCCAGGCACCGGGATCGAAGAAGGCCGCCATGAACGGCAGGCCCAGCGCCAAGGTCTCCATCTCGTAGCCGCCTACGAAGCCTCTCTCGGCGTCATGGTGGGACTCGTCCGAGATGATGCCGGCCATAGTAGTACCGCGATACATGCGCACAGGCTCGTCGAAGGTGGCATAGACCGAGCCAGTCATGTGCCGCATGTAATTACGACCTACCTGCCCCGAGCCATTGGCCAACCCCGCCGGGAACAGGCTGCTGGCGGAATTGAGCAACAGCCTCGGCGTCTCAATGGAGTTGCCGGCCACTGCAACCAGGCGAGCCTTCTGGCGTTTCTCGTTGCCCTCGGCATCAAAGTAGACCACGGCCGTGACCCTGCCGCTGTCGTTATGCTCGATGCGTGCCACGTGGGATTCCGGGCGCAGCTCCAGGTGGCCCGTGGCGATACCCTCGGGAAGTTCGGTATAGAGCGTCGACCACTTGGCACCGGTCTTGCAGCCCTGGAAGCAGAAGCCACGTTGCTGACAGGCTGCACGCCCGTCGCGCGGCTCGCTGTTGATGGCCATATGACCGGTATCGCAGGAGTATCCCATCTTCTCGGCACCAGCATGCATCACCTTGAAGTTGTTGTTACCGGGTAACCCCTTGTTGCCATTGGTACGGGTTACGCCCATTCGCTTCTCGGCGCGGTCGTAGTAGGGGGCGAGGTCATCATAGCTGAGTGGCCAGTCGAGCAGGTTGGCCCCCTCGACCTCACCGTAGGTGGTGAGCGCCGCGAACTCGTGGGGCTGGAAACGCAGGCTGGCTCCGGCCCAGTGGACGGTGGTGCCGCCCACTGCCTTGACGATCCAGGCGGGCAGGTTGGGGAAATCTCTGGCAAGCCGCCAACTTCCTGAAGTGGTGCGCGTATCCAGCCAGGCAAGCTGGGCGAAGGAAGCCCACTCGTCTGCCAGGAAGTCCGCAGTAGTGTGCAGAGCTCCGGCCTCCAGAACCACTACATCGATGCCCTGCTGGGCAAGTTCGTTGGCCAGGGTGCCGCCCCCCGCGCCGGACCCGATCACCACAACGACACTGTCATCGTCGTGGGAAAAGGTCTGCTGATTGTCGGTCATTGCCATCTTGGCGTCTCCGGATACGTCGTTGTTGTCGTTATCGTGGCAAGCGATCTGGCAGCGTCAGCCCACGCTCTCGAAGGGCAGGTACCCGGCCTGGGGCTTGGGCGGCTCGGGCAGCCAGTCAAGGTCATTGAAGCCCTTGGTCAGGTAACCACCGTCGCCCTGGGCGCCCTCGTATCCAAAGTGGGCGAAGGCCAGGGAATTGTCATAGAGCGAAACCACCGCATCACCGCGAACGGTCTCGAAGAAGGGCTGGCCGGCCATGGGGGCCAGGTGCTGGAGACGTCCAGCATCGTCAAGTGCTAACCAGTCGCCGGCGGCGGACGCGTCGAGTGCATCGATACCCTCCTTCAACAGGGCATGCATCGAAGCATCGGCCGCCTTGCGATCCAGGCTCTTAACGACCATGGCGTAGGCGGCGTCCTCCAGGCCCGGATGCGGGAACATCTGCCGGGTGATGGCGAGGAGCATCTCGCCCTGACGCGAGCTGAGCGTATCCAGGGAGAGCGCCCAGCTGCGGGACGGTGCGAGCAGTGCAATCGGACCACTGGCAAAGGCCAGGGTACCGGCCAGGACACCGCCGCTGGCCTTGAGGAAGACGCGGCGGGAGAGGTTGGGGGAATTCATCGCTGGATTCTCCAGAGTGAAGGCCCAGTCGCCAGTGAGCGCCTGCGCCTGGTCTCTTGTTGTTGTCGGGGTGCCGAAGACATCAGACACCTCAGCTGAGAGTAAGCCTGCGATGCGCAGTTGGGGTAACAGTGGAGTACTACATCGACGATGGTCTAATGCTCAAGGGCAGCCACAGGGGGCAATGTCGAGGCATGGCGAAACCGGCATGTCGCCGAAAATATGCTTTCGCCAGCGGAGTAGAGAAGCCATGTGTCACGTCTATGCATCCACCGCCCCCGAACGCTACGAGTGCACCACCCGCTCGGTGCGCCTGCAGGGTAGCGTCACCAGCGTTCGGCTTGAGAACGAGTTCTGGGAGATCCTCGACCTGCTAGCCCGTGACCAGCAGCTTTCTACCGGTCAGTTCATCAGCGAACTGTATGGCGAAGTGATGGCCACCAAAGGCACCGTACCCAACCTGGCCTCGATGCTGCGCGTTGCCTGCGCCGTGCACCTGCATATCCGGGCCGAGCCAGCCGTACGCAGAGCCTGACATCCAACTGTCGACGACGTAAAGGCACGCCGGGCGTGCTTCATGGCTATGCTGTGGTAGCGGCCCCGCGAGGGGTTCCACCCACCAGGGAGCCTGAGTCTTGAGCCACCAGAGTCGGGTCATCACCTTCTACGACGAACGCATGCTGGCCCATGAACCGGACATCGAGGCGCCGTTCCTGCCGGGCCGCATGGACACCCGCATCCGCTCGCTGCTGTCGGGGCTGGGCGTACCCTGGAAGTACCCGGAACACCCCGCCAGACTGACCGCCATCCGCCACCTCCTCGAGCTCGAACCGGTACCCGGGGTCACCTTCCAGACCGGCATGGCCGCGACGCGGGAACAGCTGGCGCGGGTCCACACCCTCTCCTACGTGGACTCCCTGTCTCGGCTGCGGGGCAAGAGCGCCTGGCTGGACGTGGATACCACGGCGGTGTCTCCCGGCAGCGTCGAGGCGGCCGAGGTGGCCGCCGGCACGGCGATCGCCGCGGTGGAGGCGGTACTCCAGGGGCGCACGGAGAGCGGCTTTGCGCTGGTGAGGCCGCCGGGCCACCACGCCGAGCCGGTGCGCGCCCGAGGTTTCTGCCTGTTCAACAACGTAGCGGTGGCCGCCGCCCATGCGCGCCTGGCGCTGGGCTGCGAGCGGGTGATGATCGTGGACTGGGATGCCCACCATGGCAACGGCACCCAGGACATCTTCTGGGCGGACCCGGATGTGCTCTTCTTCGACATCCATCGCGCCTCGCCCTTCTACCCGGGGACGGGCAGCCTCGAGGAGGTCGGCGCAGGACTGGGAGACGGCACCAACGTCAATGTCCCGCTGCCGGCCGACGCCGGTGACGCCGCCTACCTCAAGGCGTTCCGCGAGATCCTGGTGCCGGCGGCGGAGTGGTTCCAGCCCGACCTGATCCTGGTCTCGGCAGGATTCGACCCCCACAGCCATGATCTGGCGCTAAACGTCTCCTATGACGGCTTTGCCGCCATGACGGGCATCCTCCAGGCGCTGGCCCGGCGGCACTGCAGCGGCCGGCTGGTGTTCGTACTGGAGGGCGGCTACAACCTCATCTCCCTGTCACGGGGCGTGAGGACGGTGCTGCGCGTGCTGGCCGGCGAGGCACCACCGGAACCCGGCCAGCGCGGCCTGGCGGAGGTGGAGGCCGCTGCGGCCTTTCATCGCGACGCCTTCGTCAGTCAGCCGGCGCCGGTCGAGGCCGCCGCGCAGACGGGTCGGGAGAAGCGGTAACCGACCCGCCAGGCCGTCACTTCACCTCGACCTTGCGCCGGCTGGCCTGCTTCAGCTTGGGCAGGGTCAGCTCGAGGATGCCGTTCTTGAAGCTTGCCTCTGCCCTGTCGGCGTCGATGTCGCTGGGCAGCGCTACGGTGCGGCTGAAGGAGCCGCTGGAGATCTCCGAGCGGAAGAACTCGCCCTGCTCCTCCTTCTTCTCCTGACGATGCTCGCCCTTGACGGTGACGCTGCGGTCGGTGACCGAGACCTCGAGATCCTCGCGCTCGAAGCCGGGGACCTCCGCGCGCACCACCACCTCGGCGTCGCGCTCGATGACATCGACCTTAGGCACCCCCTTCTCGAAGGCGGCGAAGCGCTCCCACAGCGGGTGGTCCCAGCGCAGCGACGGCATGCCGCCCCGCCCGAGGAAGCTGTCGAAGAAACGCTCGAACTCCTGGAAGGGACTCACCTCCCGGGACTCGGACTGGGTGGAGGGGGAAGTATCCTTGGACTTCTTGGCCATGGTGGCACTCTCCTGTAGCGGAACGACAACCTCTGACGAACGGCAGTCACTGCGAACGCAGGCACCTAGCCGCAACAGGTAGACTAGTCCAGGTCGACTCCTTTGCCTTGATAGATGTCAACCGCCAATGGGGCTCACCCGCAGGCTTCAAGCCACTGTCGAGGACGGGCCAGGGCCCTCCCCCGCTACTCCCAGCGCCAGCCCTGTCGTTGCCACCAGGCTCGGGCCAGGGCGAGGTTCTCGGCGTTGTAGCGCGGGTCCAGCACGCTGCCAAGCTCAAGGGTATCGCCGCCGGTGGCGGTCATCAGCGCCGGGTCCTGGGAGGCAAGCATCATGGCATAGAGCACCAGCATCAGCTCATACTCGTCCGGGGTGTCGAGCCGCGAGGCCAGGGCAGGGATGGCGGGCTCGCCGATCTGCCCGAGCCGCTCCGCGGCGATATACCAGGGGCGCGGGTGCTCCTGCCCGCCATAGCGGGTAACGAAGCGGCGGTCCGGCAGGCGGCTGATGTAGTAGTGGACCTCGTCCTCCACGCCATGAAACAGCGGCGGCAGCCAGTACTGCTCCTCCCTTCCGACCCCGGGCACCACCACCTCCGGGGGCGGCGTGACCTCAGGTTTCGGGGCGGGTGGCGCCGGCGGGGAGCCGGCACAGCCTCCCAGCAACAGCACACTCAGCCCGAGGGGCAATATCACCGACACCCTTGACCACATGCCTGACTCTCCTTCTCGCTCGAGGCCCACCGATGGGCCAGGAGGCTCAGCATAGCCTGGCCTGGCCGGTCGCGGGAGTGGCAATCGAGGACGCCTCGGACAGACCGCAGCCGCCCGGAATGGTAAGCTCCGGAACGATGATCTCACCCTGAAACGAGAGAGAACGCGATGAGCGATACCCCCTGGACCGAGCCCATGCCCGAGCCGCAGTTCGCGCTGATGCGGCGCATCCTCGCCGCTCCGAGCCCCGTGGGCCTGGAGGCGGCCATGACCTATGGCGTGCTCAAACCCCACTTCGAGAGCTTCGCCCCCGCGGACTGGCAGCTGCACCAGTTCAAGGGCCATGCGGGCGTGGTGCTGGATACCCACCCGGGCCGCGACGACCTCTTCAAGGTGATGGTGATCGGCCACGCCGACAAGATCCGCATGCAGGTGCGCTCCATCGGCGAGGACGGCAAGGTCTGGATCAACACCGACGCTTTCCTGCCCAACGTGCTGATCGGCCATGAGGTCACGCTGTTCAGCGAGGACCCCGAGGCGCCCGGCAGCTACCGGCGCATCGAGGGCGGCACCGTGGAGGCCCTGGGCGCCATCCACTTCTCCGACCCGGCCCAGCGCGACGGCAGCAAGGGCATCAAGAAGGAGCAGATCTACCTGGACCTGCAGATCCACGGCGAGAACAAGAAGCAGCAGGTGGAGAACCTGGGCGTGCGTCCGGGCGATTCCATCCTCTTCAACCGTCCCATTCGCCACGGCTTCAGCCCGGACACCTTCTATGGCGCCTACCTGGACAACGGCCTGGGCTGCTTCGTTACCGCCGAGGTGGCGCGGCTGATCGCCGAGGCGGGCGGCACCGAGCAGGTCAGGGTGATGTTCGCCATCGCCAGCTACGAGGAGATCGGCCGCTTCGGCAGCCGGGTGCTGGCCGGCGAGCTCCGGCCCGACGCCATCATCGCCGTGGACGTGAACCATGACTATGTGGCGGCCCCGGGCATCGGCGACCGTCGCATGCAGCCGCTGGAGATGGGCAAGGGCTTCACCCTCTCGGTGGGCGCCATCGCCAGCGAGCAGCTCAACCGGATCATCGAGACCACCGCCCGGGAGCACAGCATTCCCATGCAGCGGGATATCGTCGGCGCCGATACCGGCACCGACGGCATGGCCGGCGTGCTGGCCGCCGTGGACTGCGTGGCCACCTCCATCGGCTTCCCGATCCGCAACATGCACACCATCTCGGAAACGGGCAACACCCGGGACGTGACGGCGGCGATCCACGCCATCACCCGCAGCCTCCAGGCTCTGGACACCCTGCCCGACCCCCACCGGGAGTTCCTGGACCACCACCCCCGCCTGGACGAGGCCGCCCCCCTTGCCCACCGGGGCGGTGACAAGCCGGACACCGACGTCGACTAAGCGCCGCGCCACGGGGCCCCGCGGGTGCGACGTGCTGCGTCTACGGGGCCCCTCGTTTCGGGCATCACTCATGCCGTCGCGGAATGATGTCGCCGACGCATGGGACTTGCTACAACAGAATCCGAATCTGCTCTCGCTTCGCCGACTGCCTGGCTATGATGGGCGCCACACACACCAAGCCAATGTGAGCGCCATGAAATCCTTCCTCGTCGACGTCTTCGCCCTCCACTCCCGCGGTCAGGAGATGCACCTCGGCGGCGGCCTCTTCCATGCTTCCAGCGCCAGTGAAGCCGAGGGCATGGCCAGTGAAGAGTTCTGGATCGAAGAGCTGACCGACCGCGGCTTCGAGATCGGCTTTCGCACCGATACCCCGGAGCGAGGCCAACAGGTGATGTCCCTGGAGCGCCTGCGGGCCGCCAGCGGGACCGCCCTCTACGCCTGACGGCGGCAGCGCCACTCGCCGGGCGGGTGGCCAACGACAACGCCAGCGGGGCACGAGAGACGCTCTCGTGCCCCGCTGGCGTTTCAGGATCGACAGGACGCCGGGGCGACTCAGCCGGCCAGCACCTCATCAAGCGCTTGGGCCAACACCGGCGCCATGGCGATGGCGTTGCTGTCGTGGGCGATGCAGTCGGTGCTCCACACCTCCCCCACCCCGGCAGCATGAATCACCGCCAGGGCATCTCCGGCAAAGAGGGCGTGGGTCAGCGCCAGGTCCACCGAAAGCGCCCCCGCAGCCAGCAGGGCCTCGGCGGCACGGGCCACGGTATGGCCGGAGCTCGCCACGTCATCCATCAGGACCACTCGCCGTCCAGCCACCTCGACATCGGGCAGCGCTATCTCCACGTCGCGATCGCCATGGCGCACCTTGCGACAGGTCGCATGGTCGAGCCCGGTCAGCTCGGCGGCCTGGGCGACCCACTGCAGCGCCTCCTCGTCGGGGCCCAGCAGCAGCGCCTCGGGGCGCTTTCCGGCGATCAGCTCGGCCAGCCGCGGCGCACCGGAGAGGGCGATGGCGTGATCGAGGGGAATCGCCTGCTCCAGGCGTTCGATGCGGTGCAGGTGGGGGTCCACGGTGATCACCGCATCGAAGAGCTCGGCCAGGAAGCCGCCGATGATGGTCTGGCTGACGATCTCGCCGGGATGGAAGGCGATATCCTGGCGCATATAGGCCAGGTAGGGCGCCACCAGCACCAGGCGCGCCACGCCCAGGCGACGGGCGTGCCGCGCCAGCAGCAGCAGCTCGACCAGCTTGTCGTTGGGGCGGTCCAGGCTGCGGTAGAGCACCAGGGTGGCGGGCACCTGCCGCTCGTCGCCAAGTGGCAGGGTCAGCTTGAGCTCGGCGTCGGGGAAGCGGTGGCGTTCCACCGCCAGGGCCGGCAGCCGGCAGGCGTCGGCCAGGCGCCGCGCCGGCCCGGCCTCGTCGGAAAAATGGAGCAGGGCGGCATCCATGTCACATCTCCACGTTGAGTCGGGTCAGCTCGTCGCGATGACCCAGGGTAAAGCCGCTGTCGCGCTCGCTGGACTGGTGGGCCAGCGCCAGCTCGTTGCGGAAGGCAGCATAGACCGTATAGAGCGGCTGCCCGGCCTTCACCTCGTCCCCGATGCGGGCAGCCAGGTCGACACCCGCACCGGCGGCCTTGGGCGCACCGGCCAGCCTGGCGATCCGCGCCAGCTTGAGGTTGTCGATACCGATCACCACGCCATCTTCCGGCGCCACCACCTCGAAGGCGTGAGGCGCCAGGGGCGGTTTGTCCGGGTCGAAGGGCCTGGCCCCCTGGGCCTCGATGATCGCCTGCATGCGCTCCAGGGCGCGCCCGGAGTCGAGGATGTCTCGAGCGATGCCGAAGCCGTCGCCGCCGCGCACGTCCGGGTCGAACTCCAGCATACGCCCGGCCAGGCGCAGGGACTTCTGACGCAGGTCCATGGGGGCGTCCGGGTGGTTGGTGAGCACCCGCATCACATCCCGGGCCTCCAGTACCGGGCCGATGCCGCGACCGATGGGCTGGCTACCGTCGGTGATCACCACGTCCAGGGTCAATCCCATGCGCGCGGCGACGAACTCGAACAGCTTGCGCAGGCGGCGCGCCTCGGGCATGGAGCGCACCTTGGCATGGGGCCCCACCGGGATATCCAGCAGCAGGTGGGTCGAGCCGGCGGCCACCTTCTTGGAGAGGATCGAGGCCACCATCTGGCCCGGGGAGTCGATGGAGAGCGGCCGCTCCACCGAAATCAGCACGTCGTCGGCCGGGGAGAGCTGGCTGGTACCGCCCCAGGCCAGGCAGCCGCGATGGGTCCGCACGATCTTCTCGAGCTCATCGAAGGGCAGGTCGACATTGGCCAGCATCTCCATGGTGTCGGAGGTACCCGCCGGCGAAGTGATCGCCCGGGAAGAGGTCTTGGGACAGAGCAGGCCGTGGGCGGCCACGATGGGTACCACCAGCATGGAGGTGCGGTTTCCGGGGATGCCGCCGATGCAGTGCTTGTCCACTACCGGATGCTCGTGCCAATCGAGGCGGCGCCCGACGCGGCACATGGCATCGCTGAGGTAATAGATCTCCTCGCGGTCCATCTCGCCCAGGTCGCAGGCCACCACGAAGGCGGTCAGTTCGATCTTGGAGTAGCGCAGCTCGGCGATGTCCTGAACGATCGCCCGGAAATCATCCCGAGTCAGCCGCTCGCCGTTGATCTTGCGGTGCAGCGCCGGAATCGAGGCCGGCGGCTCGGCCTGGAAGACGCTGACCGGCTGCCCCTCCTCGACGCCCAGGGACTCGAAGGCGTCCTCGGAGAGGCCAAGCTGCTGGCAGTCGACGATGGCGGGGTCATCCACCACGTTGAGACTGGCCAAAATGCGCTGACCGTTGGCGCGCACCTCCACCTTGGAGAGGGCCTGAAAGCCCTCGGCGCGATAGAGGTCGCAGTCGCGATGCAGGTAGGCCACGTTCTCGCGGTAGGTATCGATGCCCACGCGCTTGAGCGAGAGCGGCGAGAGGGCGTCGTCCATGGTGGCCTGGGGGCGGGATCGAGTCATGGGGCTCTTCCGTGAAGCGAGGCGGCGGCGGGAGTGCCCGGAGCCGCGCACAAGAGGGATAGCGCCCATGGTATCAGCCGGTCACACAGGCGTCATGACGTCCCCTGCCGACCCAGGGCCCCTGCCTGCCGACCAAGTGGCGATGCCAGACCGAGCCGTTCCGGTGTAGGCTGGGTCAGGCTCAAGCCGAAAACGAGGGAGTGACAATGCGATTGGCAATCATGGGCAGCGGCGGCGTTGGCGGCTACTTTGGCGCCCGCCTGGCCGAGGCCGGACAGGATGTGACCTTTATCGCCCGCGGCGAGCACCTGGCACAGATGCGCCGCCATGGCCTCAAGGTCTCGAGCATCGAGGGCGACCTCCACCTGCCCGAGGTCAAGGCCACCGATGAGCCCGCGGAGGTGGGCGCGGTGGATGCCGTGCTGGTGGCGGTCAAGTCCTGGCAGGTGGCCGAGGCGGCGCGGGCCATCCGTCCGATGATCGGCCCGGATACCTTCGTGGTGCCCCTGGAGAACGGCGTGGAGGCCGCCGATACCCTGGCCGACCGGCTGGGCCAGGCCCACGTGCTGGATGGTCTCTGCGGCATCCTCGCCTGGCGGCAGGCGCCCGGCCATATCCGCCACGCCGGCGTGTCGCCCTTCGTGCGCTTCGGCGAGCGCGACAATCGCCGCAGCAAGCGGGCGGAGCGCCTCAAAGCGGCCTTCGACCAGGCCAGGGGCGTCACGGCAGAGATTCCCGACGATATCCAGGTGGCGGTGTGGAGCAAGTTCCTGTTCATCTGCGCCATGAGCGGCATCGGCAGCGTGACCCGCGCCCCCATCGGCGTGACCCGCTCCCTCCCCGAGACCCGGGCCATGATCGAGCAGATCCTGGCCGAGATCGAGGCGGTGGCCCGGGCCCGTAGCGTGGCGCTGCCGGCGGACGCCGTGGAGCGCGCCATGCGCTTCATCGATGCCCTGCCCGAGGCGAGCACCGCTTCCATGCAGCGCGACATCATGGCCGGCCTGCCCTCGGAGCTGGAGTCCCAGAACGGCGCCGTGGTGCGACTGGGCCGCGAGGCCGCCGTGGCCACGCCGGTCAACGCCATGATCCACGCCACCCTGCTGCCCCAGGAGCAGGCAGCGCGCCAACCCGGCTCATAGCCGGGAGCTGGCCTCAGGGCAGCCGTCCCTCCCGGGCCAGGCGGCGCCTGACCCAGCCATCGTAGAGCCTGCGAAGGGCCGGCTTGAGTCCCGGGAGGCCGATCAGCCAGGCCAGGGGCCTCAGGCGGGGAACGCGGCGCATCAGGAGGATATAGGCATCGATGCCCTCCCTGATGCGCCCGCCCTCCTCCTCCACATGCAGCGAGAGCAGCGCCGCCCTGGGGTCGACGCCCTTCTCACGCAACATCTCCTGATGTGCGGTCACGTCGCACCATTGCACCCCCTCCCCCAGCTCGCCGGCCCAGCGCTCGTAGCGGGCACGATCCCGCCGACAGCCGGGGCAGACAGCGTCGTAGTAGACCCTGAGAAGCGGCGACCGGGGCACGCCGGCGTCACCCACGCTGATAGGTACCCACCAGGCGGTTCATGCCGAGCAGATGAGGTTCGACCTTCACCAGCAGATCGTGGATCTTGAGCCCCTCGGGCAGGTCGTCGGTGGGCTTGTCCAGGGCCAGTATCCAGAAATAGTAGCGATGCACGCCGTGTCCCTCCGGCGGCATGGGGCCGCCATAGCCCAGCTTGCCGAAGTCGTTCTTGCCTCGAGTACCGACCCGGGTCGCCTCCTCGAGGCTAGAGACGGAGGCCGGGATGTTGTAGAGCACCCAGTGCACGAAGCCATAGGTGCCGTTCTGTACCAGAGGGGCGTCCGGGTCGTGGCAGATCAGGGCAAACCCCTTGGTGCCCTCCGGGGCCTCCTGCCACACCAGCGCCGGCGAGATATCCTCGCCTTCACCGGTATGACGGGTGGGGATACCGCTGCCGTCATCGAAGGCAGGGCTGGTCACACGCATGCTCGACAGGGCGAATGCCATCGTTGATCCTCCTGATTAATGCAAGAAAATGCCGATTCAGCGTGGGAAAAAGCCGAGGAGCTGTCAACATGAACAAGCGCTTGCTGATCGTCGCCCATGCCCCCTCCCCCAATACCCTGGCGCTGCGCGAGGCCGCCGAACGCGGCGCGCGGCACCCGGAGGTCGCCGGCGTGGAGGTCATCGTCAAGGCGCCGCTCGATGCCGACCCCGAGGATGTCCGCGACTGCGATGCCATCCTGCTGGGGACCACCGAGAACCTGGGCTACATGAGCGGAGCGCTCAAGGACTTCTTCGACCGCTGCTACTATCCGCTGCTGGAGGAGAAACAGGGCCTTCCCTGCGCGCTCTATATCCGCGCCGGACAGGATGGCACCGGCACTCGCCGCGCCGTGAAGAGCATCGTGACAGGGCTTCGCTGGAGGTGGGTGCAGGAGCCCCTCACCCTGCGCGGCGATTGGCAGGAGGCCTTCGTCGAGCAGGTGGAGGAGCTGGGGCTTTACCTGGCGGCCGGGCTCGAAGCGGGTATTCTGTAGCCGGTGGCAGCCAGGCAGAGCCAGGGACGGTCGGTTCGCCTTAGTGGCATGAGCCGCAGCAGACGCCGGGTTCGCCGTGCTTGCCGCTCTTCTCCCCCTCGGTGCCGGCCGCCGCTTCGACACTGGTCTCTGAGGCCGTTGCCGGCGCAGGCTCGAAGGTCTGCACGACCTGGCCTTCCTCCGCTGTGCTGTCTTCTGTCTTGTCTTTCTTGAGCAGGCTATTGAGCAGTCCCATGGGCGTTACCTCGCAGTGGCCACTTTAAGAAGTAAAAAAAATGCATCTTATTGGGCGCCGAATGAATCGTCAACGGCCCAATGAAAACGGCCCTCTCCCGAGGGAGAGGGCCGTTGGTCCTGACAGCCGCTTACTTCAGGCGTTCGAACACCGTGGCCACGCCCTGGCCCATGCCGATGCACATGGTGGCAAGCCCCAGGGTGGTGTCGCGCTGCTGCATCACGTTGAGCAGGGTGGTGCAGATCCGTGAGCCCGAGCAGCCCAGCGGGTGGCCGAGTGCGATGGCCCCGCCGTTGAGATTGACCTTGTCCTCCATGGCGTCGAGCAGGCCAAGGTCCTTGAGCACCGGCAGGCCCTGGGCAGCGAAGGCCTCGTTGAGTTCCACGGTCTGGATGTCATCGGTGGTGAGGCCGGCGGCCTTGAGCGCCTTCTTCGAGGCCGGCACCGGGCCGTAGCCCATGATGGAGGCGTCACAGCCCGCCACGCCGGTGGAGAGCACCCGGGCGATGGGCTCGAGGCCCAGGGCCTGGGCCCGCTCATAGCTCATCACCGCCATGGCGGAGGCGCCTACGGAGAGCGCCGAGGAGGTGCCGGCGGTGACGGTACCGCCTCTCGGGTCGAAGACCGGCTTGAGCTCGGCCATCTTCTCGAGGCTGGCATCGGCGCGGATCACCTCGTCGCGCTGGACCAGCTGACGGAAACCGTTGGCGTCGTGCCCCTCCACGCCGACGATCTCGTTGTCGAAGTAGCCCTTCTCCATGGCGGCCTGGGCGCGCTGGTGGGAGCGCACGCCGAACTTGTCCTGCTCCTCCCGGGAGATGCCGTGCATCTTGCCCAGGAGCTCTGCGGTCAGGCCCATCATCATCGCCGCCTTGGCGGCATGCTTGCTGGCCGCGGGGTTGACGTCGACGCCATGAGCCATCGGCACGTGCTCCATATGCTCCACGCCGCCGATGACGTAGAAGTCACCCATGCCCGCCTTGATGTTGGCGGCGGCGATATGCAGCGCGGTCATGGAGGAGCCGCACAGGCGGTTGACGGTCTGGGCCGGCACGCTACGCGGAATCCCGGTCATGATCGCCGCGTTGCGAGCGATATTCATGGACTGCTCGAGGGTCTGGTTGACGCAGCCCCAGATCACGTCGTCGACTTCGCTGGGGTCGAGGCCGGCGTTGCGGGTAAACAGCGCCTGCATCACCGCCGCGGAGAGGTTTTCGGCACGCACGTGGCGGAAGGCGCCGTTCTTGGCCTTGGCCATGGCAGTACGCACGCCGTCGACCACCACGATATCTCTCGGGTTCAAACTCATCTCTTGCTTCTCCTGTTCGTCGCGGTGGTATCAGCTCTGGGCCGGGGCAGCGTAGAAGGTCTCGCCGGCAGCGGCCATCTCGCGCAGCTTCTCGGTGGGGGCGTAGAGCGGCCCCAGCTCCTCGGCCAGGCCGTCCGCCAGCTTGACGAAGGCCGCCACGCCCATGGCATCGATATAGCGCAGGGCGCCGCCGCGGAAGGGGGGGAAGCCGATGCCGTAGATCAGCGCCATGTCCGCCTCGGCGGGGCTTGCCACGATGCCGTCCTCCAGGCAGCGTACGGTCTCCAGGCAGAGCGGCACCATCATGCGACTGATGATCTCCTCGTCGGAGAACTCGCGGTTCTCCCTCGCCACGCCGCGTACCAGCTCGATGGCCGCCTCGTCGCGCACCTTCTTCGGCTTGCCCTTGCGATCCTCCTCGTAGGCGTAGAACCCCCTGGCGTTCTTCTGGCCCAGGCGGTCGTTCTCGAACATCGCCTGGATGGCGCTCTTCTCGCCATTGCCACCCAGGCTGCCCATCCGCTCCGGGAAGCCCTCGGCCATCACCTCGCCGGCGTGCACGGCGGTGTCCATGCCTACCACGTCGAGGAGGTAGGCGGGCCCCATGGGCCAGCCGAACTTCTCCATGACCTTGTCGACCCGCTGGAAGTCGGCGCCCTGCGCCATCAGCTGGCTGAAGCCGCCGAAGTAGGGGAAGAGCACGCGGTTGACCAGAAAGCCCGGGCAGTCGTTGACCACGATGGGAGTCTTGCCCATGGCCCGAGCGTAGGCCACGGTGGCCGCCACGGCGGCATCAGAGGTCTTCTCGCCGCGGATCACCTCCACCAGGGGCATGCGGTGCACCGGGTTGAAGAAGTGCATGCCGCAGAAGTTCTCGGGACGCTTGAGGTTCTCGGCCAGGCGGTTGATGGAGATGGTGGAGGTGTTGGAGGTGAGGATGGTCTCCTCACCGACCAGGCCTTCCACCTCGGTGAGCACCGCCTCCTTGACCTTGGGGTTCTCGACCACCGCCTCGACCACCAGGTCCACGCTGCCGAAGTCGCCGTAGGAGAGGGTCGGGCGGATGTTGACCAGCTTCTCCGCCATCTTCTCGGTGGTCAGCTTCTTGCGCTCCACCTGCTTGGCGAACAGCTTGCGCGCCTCCTTGAGCCCCAGCTGGATCGCCTCCTCCTTGATGTCCTTCATCAGGATCGGCGTGCCCTTGGAGGCGCTCTGGTAGGCGATCCCGCCGCCCATGATGCCGGCGCCGAGCACGGCGGTCTGCTTGACCGGACGCGCCTGCTTCTCGTACTGGCCGCCCTTCTTCTTGACCACCTGGTCGTTCATGAACAGGCCCACCAGGTTGAAGGCCACGTCGGTCATGGCCAGCTTGGCGAAGGCCTTGGCCTCGATGGCCTGGGCCCGGGCGCGCTCTTCGCCGGCCCCCTTCTGGATCACCTTGATCGCCTCGACGGGCGCGGGATAGTGCGGCCCCGCCTTGCCGGCTACGTAGCCCTTGGCGGTCTCGAAGGCCATCATCTGCTCGATGGGGTTCAGCTTGAGCGGCTGCTTCTTCTCCTCGCGGCGAGCCAGGTAGTCCAGCTCGCCGGCGTTGGCCCGGGCCAGGATATCCCGAGCGGCGGCCTCGAGCTGCTCGGCCGGCACCACGGCATCGACCGCGCCGACCTTGAGGGCAGCATCGGCCTTGTTCTGGGTGCCACCGGCGATCCACTCGATGGCATTGTCGGCGCCGATCATACGCGGCAGGCGCACACAGCCGCCCCAGCCGGGCAGGATGCCAAGCTTGGTCTCGGGCAGGCCGATCTGGGCCGTCTCGCTCATGACCCGGAAGTCGGTGGTCAGCAGCACCTCGCAGCCGCCGCCCAGGGCCAGGCCGTTGATGGCGGTGACGGTGGGAAAGGGAAGGTCCTCGATGGCGTTGAAGATCTCATGGACCCGCATCAGCATCGACTCCAGGAAGTCGCCTCCCTTGCCGAACATGCCCTGGAACTCGGTGATGTCGGCACCGACGATGAAGGCTTCCTTGGCGCTGGCCAGTACCAGCCCCTTGAGGCCGCTTTCCGCCTGCAGCGCCTTGATCGCCTCCTCCAGCTCGGTGACTACCGCACTGGAGAGCTTGTTGACCGACTCGTCCTGCAGGTCGAAGGTGAGCGTGGCGATATCGCCGTCGCCGCGCTGCACCGTGATGGCATTGCCCTGATAGATCATCCGCGAATCTCCCGATTTCATACGGCCGTTTGAATGCGCACAGCTTGGTTCACCAACGCCGCGTCGTCAAGCCCCACTGACGTCTACCTCGTCTCCTCCCTCTTGCCGCCGGAGACTGATAAACTTTTCCGATGCCACTCCACAGGGTAGCCATCTCCCATGTCCTCTTCCTCTCCGGCTCCCGGCAGCCGGCCGGGCAGCGCGCGACTCAGCGCACTGCAGGCGCGGGTCGAGCGCCTGGTGGCGCGCCTGCGTCCCTGGAGCTGGCTCTGGCCTCCCATCGCCTTCGCCGCTGGCCTGGGCAGCTTCTTCCTGGTGGAGCGCCAGCAGTGGCTGGGCGCCCTGCTAGCCCTGGGCATGCTGGCAACCTGGCTGCTGCTGCTCTCCGAGAGCCTGCTCGGCCGGCTGCTGGCCCGACGCGGCTACCCCACCCTGCCCCACGGGGTCACCCTCTTCATCGCCCAGATGATCCACCAGGAGACCCTGTTCTTCACGCTGCCCTTCCTGCTGGCCACCACCGTCTGGAGCAGCGGCCAGGCACTCTTTACCCTGCTGCTGATCGGCATGGCGATCTTCTCCATCGTCGACCCCCTCTACTACCGGGTGGCGGACCGCCTCCGCTGGCTCTACCTCGCCTTCCACGCTCAGTGCGTTTTCCTGGTGGTGCTGGTCACCCTGCCGATCATGCTGCAGCTCACCACGGCGGAGAGCCTGAAGCTGGCGCTGGCCGCCATGCTGCTGTTCAGTCTGCCGAGCCTGCTGCACCTGACGGCCGGGCAGCGCGGCCGACGCTGGGTGATGATGCTGACCCTGCTACCGCTGCTGGCCGGCCTGGCCTGGACGGGGCGCATCTGGGTACCGCCGGCCAACCTCTGGCTCGGCAGCGCCGCCCTCTCCCCCGCCTTCGACGTGGAGGCGCGCGCCCCCCGGGGCGAGCTTCCGCTGACCCCGGAGGCGCTGGCCGCAAGCGGGCTCTACGCCTACACGGCGATCCGCGCCCCGCGGGGGCTCCGGGAGGAGGTCTTTCATGTCTGGCGCCATGAGGGGGAGGAGGTCGACCGCATCCCGCTGACCATCGAGGGCGGCCGGGAGGCGGGCTATCGGGCCTGGAGCCACAAGCAGAACTTTCCGAGCCGGCCCGAGGGACGCTGGCGAATCGATGTGATGACCGATGGCGGCCAGCGGATCGGGGTACTGCGCTTCCGCGTCGCCGAGGACGAGCACGCCACCCTGGCGGACGGTAGCGAGCTGCTGAGGGGGATCCAGGGGCTGCGCCGACTGGTGCCCGGCTCACGGGAGGGAGAGTGAAACTATAAGCCGGCTTGCATTCCACGCTGGGGGTTCACAGAATCGAGCCAAACTTCTGGAACCCTGTGCCCATGTACGAGAATATCGGTTTTCAACTTAGCCGCCTGCCGAGACTCTGGCGCGCCATCATCGACGAGCGCCTCGCCCCCCTGGGTCTGACCCAGACCCGCTGGGTGACGCTCTACCACCTGTGGCGGCTCGGCGACGGCCAGCCCCAGTGCGACCTGGCCCGAGCGATCGGCGTGGAGGCCCCCTCCCTGGTGCGCACCCTGGACCAGCTCTCCCGCCAGGGCCTGGTGGAGCGCCGCCCCTGTGACCAGGACCGGCGCACCAAACGGGTCTTTCTCACCGCCGAGGCCACCCCCCTGCTGGAACGCATCGACGCCGTGGTGCGTGACGCTCGCCGGGAGATGTTCGAGGGGCTGAGCGAGCAGGATCTGACCACTCTCTCCGAGCTGCTCTCCCGCATCGAGAATAACGGCCTGGCCATCCAGGCCAGGGACGCCGAGGCGCAGGACTAGCCCCCAGGGGGCTGCCCGAAGGGCACCGTCACGGCGCCGTCGTCCGGTCGCCCGGCCAGGCCGTCGCGCAGCGCCACGAAGTCCTCGAGGTAGGTAGAGAAGCGCGGAAAGTCCTGGGACTCCCACCACCAGAGGCTCAGGGCGTGGCGATGGGACTCCACCACCAGGGCATCCTGGGGGAGGCGCTCCAGCAGCCCCTTGAGCCGGTCCTCCAGCGCCTCGGGCAGTGGCCGCAGCGGCTCCCTCCGCCAGCGCCAGCCGTGCACGAAGGGCTTGAGCGCCGAGCTGGCGTGGTCGTCGCGCACCAGCACGAAGTCGGGCCCGGGCCGCTCCTGAGGATAGCGCCAGCGGTAGGCCGGCATGGCCGTCTGGATACCGTGCAGCGGGGGCTTCTCCAGCTTGACCACAAGGCCGGTCTTGAGGGCGGCGTTGCGCAGCGCCGAGATGCGGCGCTGCCTGGGGCTGGGCTTGAGCCACATCACCGGCGAGGCCACCAGCAGCACGGCAAAGAGGATGAACAGCCAGGTCATCGTTGTCTCCAGATCGGTTTGATGCGTGATTCTTGATACACGTCGTTGTCTTGCCGGGTCAGGCGGCCTAGAGTGAAGGCATCTGCCGACTCTGCCAACTCGCAAGGAGCCTCCCCATGAGCAACGAGTACCGTCATATCCTGGTCGCCGTGGACCTGACCAAGGATTCCCACAAGGTGCTGGAGCGTGCCGCCCAGATCGCCGAGCGTAACCAGAACGCCAAGCTCTCCATCATGCACACCCTGGAACCCCTGGGTTTCGCCTACGGCGGCGATATCCCCATGGACCTCACCAGCATCCAGGACCAGCTCGACGAGCACGCCAAGCAGCGTCTGGCAGAGATCGCCGACGACCGCGTCCCCCGGGAGAACCAGCATGTGCTGGTGGGCATGCCCGACACCGAGATCCACCGCTTCGCCGAGGAGAACGACGTGGACCTGATCGTGGTGGGCTCCCACGGCCGCCACGGCTTCGCCCTGCTGCTCGGCTCCACCTCCACAGGCGTGCTCCACGGCGCCCAGTGCGATGTCCTCGCCGTGCGCGTGGGTAAGAAGGGCGAGAAGAGCGCCGAGTAACGGAAACACTGATTGTCTGCTGCGCTCGCGACGCCAATCAGCGCTTCCTTTTCTTTAGTCGGGTTCTGCCCTACTTACTCCCCGGAGGCCATGGCCTCCAATTCCATCCACCGCTCCATGGCGGCGTCCAGCGCCGCCTGTTTGGCCGCCATCTCCTCCAGCACGGCGGTGACCGTCGCACTCTCCTGCTGGTAGAAACCGGGATCCGCCACCCTGGCCTCGAACTCGGCCACTGCCTCCTCGAGCCGCTCGATCTCCGCCGGCAGGCCGTCGAGTTCGCGCTGCAGCTTGTAGGAGAGCTTGGCGGGCTTCTTCAGCGCCGGGGCAGGCTCGGCTTTTGTCTCCGGCGTCGCTTCGACACCTGCCACCTCGGCGACGGGCTCTGCCCGCTGGCGGGCCGCCCCCTCCCAGGGCGCCGGCGGCAGCTTGCCCCCCTGGCGCACCCAGTCGCTGTAGCCGCCCACGTACTCGCGCACCCGCCCCTCGCCTTCGAAGGCCAGCACGCTGGTCACCACGTTGTCCATGAAGGCGCGGTCGTGGGAGACCAGCAGCAGGGTGCCCTCGAAGTCGAGCAGCAGCTCCTCGAGCAGCTCCAGGGTCTCCATGTCGAGGTCGTTGGTGGGCTCGTCGAGCACCAGTACGTTGGCCGGCTGGGTGAAGAGCTTGGCCAGCAGCAGCCGGTTGGACTCGCCCCCGGAGAGCGCCTTGACCGGCTGGCGGACCCGCTCCGGGCTGAAGAGGAAGTCCTGCAGGTAGCTCATCACGTGGCGGTCGCGGCCGCCCACGCTGACCCGGTCGCTGCCCTGGGCCACGTTGTCGTAGACCGTCTTCTCGGGCTCGAGTCCGGCGCGCAGCTGGTCGAAGTAGGCCACCTGCAGCTTGGTGCCGAGCCGGACCTCCCCCTCGGTGGGCGCAAGCTCGCCCAGCAGGATCTTGAGCAGGGTGGTCTTGCCGGCGCCGTTGCGGCCGATGAAGCCGATGCGGTCGCCGCGCTGGATCTCCAGGGAGAGGTCACGGATCACCGCCTCGTCGCCGAAGCGCTGGGTGACGTGGGAGAGCTCCACCACCCGCTTGCCGCTGCGCTCACCGCCGTCCACGGCCAGGTTGGCGGTACCCTGGCGCTCGCGACGTTCGCTGCGCTCCCGGCGCAGCTGCTCCAGGGCCCGCACGCGCCCCTCGTTGCGGGTACGCCGCGCCTTGATGCCCTGGCGGATCCAGGCCTCCTCCTGGGCGAGCTTCTTGTCGAACTCGGCGTGCTCCCGAGCCTCCACCTCCAGCTCGTGGGCCTTCTGGGCCTGGTACCTGGCGTAGTCGCCGGGGTAGCGGCCGAGCCGCCCGCGATCCAGCTCGAGAATCGCCGTGGCCAGCCGCGACAGGAAGGCGCGGTCGTGGGTGATGAAGAGGACCGCGCCGTTGAAGGCCAGCAGCTGCTCCTCGAGCCAGGCGATGGTGTCGAGGTCCAGGTGGTTGGTGGGCTCGTCCAGCAGCAGCAGGTCGGGCTCGGCCACCAGGGCCCGGGCCAGGGCCACGCGCCGACGCCAGCCGCCGGAGAGCGCCGACATCTCGGCATCGGCGGGCAGCCCCAGGCGGGTCAACACCACGTCGATGCGCTGGTGGAAGGACCAGCCGTCGATGGCCTCCAGGCGCGTCTGGAGCTCGGCCATGCGGCGCATGTCCGGTGCTTCCTCGCCGACGAGGTGGTGATACTCGGAGAGCAGCGCACCGGCCTCGGGCAGTCCCCCGGCCACCACATCGAAGATGGTCTGGCCGTCGGCCTCGGGCAGCTCCTGAGCGAGCACCCCGATCTTGAGCCCCGGCGCCCGCCATAGGGTGCCGCCATCGGGCAGGGTCTCGCCGGACACCAGGCGCAGCAGGGTCGACTTGCCGGTGCCGTTGCGCCCCACCAGGGCCAGGCGCTCGCCCCTCTCCAGCACCAGGTCGGCGCCATCGAGCAGCACATGGGTCCCATAGGCCAGTTGCAGCTGTTCCAGACGTAGCAGGGTCACGCGAATACCTCTTCGTTTCACCGGGGGCGCCAGTGTACCCCATGCAGGAGGCCGCCGCCGCGGGTACAATGCGCCTCCTTCGGACGCCCCGTCGCCCCCTTCCCCAGAGGAGTTCCGCCTTGGCAGAGCACCCCGCCCAGTTCGATGATGTCCTCCCCGAGGCGCTGCGCTTCACCGCGCCGGCGCCCCTGGTGGACATCGGCGCCAACCTGACCCACGAGAGCTTTGCCCGGGACCTGCCGGCCGTGCTCGGCCGCGCCAGGGCGGCCAACGTCACCACCCTGATCCTCACCGGCACCGACCGCGAGCACGCCGAACAGGCGGTGGCGATGTGTCGTGAGCACGGCGGAGACGGGCTCTCGCTCCACGCCACCGCCGGCGTGCACCCCCACGACGCCAGCCGCTGGGACGGCGAGCTCGCGGCGGCCATGGCGGCCCTGCAGCGCCTGCCCGAGGTGGTCGCCGTGGGCGAGTGCGGGCTCGACTTCAACCGCAACTTCTCCACGCCCGCGGAGCAGGAGCGCGCCTTCGAGGCCCAGCTGGAGATCGCCGCCGCCTGCGGCAAGCCGCTCTTTATCCACGAGCGGGACGCGGGTCGGCGCATGCGCGAGATGCTGCGCGCCTGGCGCGACGATATCGGCGACGCCGTGGTCCACTGCTTCACCGCCGAGCGCGATACCCTGCATGGCTACCTGGACCTGGACCTGCATATCGGCCTGACCGGCTGGCTCTGCGACGAGCGCCGGGGCCATCACCTGCGCGAGCTGGTGGGCGACATTCCGCTGGCACGGCTGATGGTGGAAACCGACTGTCCCTACCTGCTGCCGCGCAACTTACCTGCCAAACTCAAGGGCAGGCGCCACGAGCCGGCGCTGCTGCCGTGGATCGTCCGCGAGATCGCCCACTGGCGCGGCGAGAGCGAGGCCGCCCTGGCCGCCGGCACCACCGCGACGGCGCGCCGCTTCTTTCGGCTGCCCCCCAATCACGAGGAGAACTGATCATGGCCGATATGCCCGGCTTTATCGCCGTGGAGACCGGCGACGACGGCGGCCTGCCGCTGGCCATCGCCTGGACCCTGCCCGATGGTCGCGTCAAGCACACCCTGATCCAGCCAGAGGATGACTGGCTGGATGCCGAGACGGTCTCCCTGGGCGAATACAGCCTGGAGGAGCTCAACAGCATGGGGGTCAGCCCCCTGGACGTGATCCGGGAGCTGGAGAACGACCACTTCAGCGACACCCTCTATACCGCCGGGGTCGGCGACGACGAGGCCGCCCTGTCGCGGCTCTTCGACACCTACGGCCTCGACCCCTTCGTGGAACTGGCCCCGGCCGAGAGCCTCTACGGCGCCCTCTCCCCCGGGGACTGGGCCCGGGCCCGCGGCGAGCTGTTCGGCGAGCTGGGGCTCGAGCCGATGCGTCCGGAGCACGAGGTGGAGGTGATGCTGCACCTTCACCAGCGCCTGGGCGGCCACGGCGACGACTGAGGCTCAGGGCGCCAGCAGCGCCCGCACCCGGGCGGCGACCTGCTCCCGGGAGGGCAGCGTCAGGGTGGCCGCCGGCCCTAGGGGAATGAAGCTGTCCTCGGCGGTCAGCCGCGACAGTCGCTCGCCGGCCACGCCGCGCTCCACCAGGCCGGTGACCAGCGCCTCGCTCAGCGACCCCGAGCGGCGACACTCGTCGACGATCAGCACGCGGCCGCAGTCGGCCACGGCGTCATGCACGGCGTCGTGGTCGATGCCGGTCAGCCAGCGCAGGGCGACGATCCGCACTCGCGCCCCGGCCGGGTCGATCTCCGCCAGGGCCTGGCGGGCCAGGTGCACCCCGTTGCCGTAGGTCAGGATGGCCAGTTCGCTCCCCTCTCCCCAACGGCCGAGCTCCCCCACCGGCAGGCGGAAATCGGGCCCCGGGTCCTCCTCGCACCAGCGCCCGTCCCCCTCCTCGAGCAGGTCGCGGCTGTGATAGCGGGCGATAGGCTCCAGCAGCACCACCACCCGCTGCTCTTCGTCGGCCAGGCGCACCGCCTCCTGCAGCAGCCCCACCGCCTCCCGGGGGCCGGCCGGACAGGCCACCGGAAGCCCCGGAATATCGCGCAGCACGGCAATGGCGTTGTCGTTGTGAAAGTGCCCGCCGAACCCCTTCTGGTAGCCGAGCCCGGCGATGCGCACCACCATGGGATTGGTGTACTGGCCGTTGGAGAAGAAGCTCAGGGTGGCCGCCTCCCCGCGCAGCTGATCCTCGGCGTTGTGCAGGTAGGCCAGGAACTGGATCTCGACGATGGGCAGCAGGCCATTCTGCCCGAGACCGATGCCGAGCCCCAGGATGCTCTGCTCGTCGAGCAGGGTGTCGATCACCCGATGGGCACCGAAGCGTTTCTGCAGCCCCCGCGTCACGCCATAGACGCCGCCCTTGCGGCCGATATCCTCCCCGGCCAGCACCGCGCCCGGGTGGCGGGCCAGCGTCCGCGCCAGGGCCAGGTTGAGCCCCTGGGCCAGGGTCAGGGGCGCCTCGGCCATCTCCGCCGGGCCGGGCGTCATCCGCCCCGGCCGCCGCGGCGGCAGGATGCTGGCCATCACCGCCTCGGCGCTCGCGAGCCTGGGCCGGCGGATCGCCGCCTCGGCAAGGCGCGCCACCTCGTCGCCGATCGCCCGATAGCGCTCGCCCAGCGTCTCGGCATCCAGCACCCCGTGGCGGCGCAGCAGCCCGGCGCCGAACAGCAGCGGGTCCCGGGCCTCGTCTGCCTCGATGCGCGCCGGGCTGAGGTAGGCCTGCTGGGCGTCGGAGCCGGCGTGGCCGAAGAGGCGTACGCAGCGCATGTGGAGGAAGACCGGCCGGCGCCGGGTGCGCGCGATGCGCACCGCCTCGCCGGCCGCACGCCAGGTGTCCAGCAGGTCCAGGCCGTCGCAGGCCAGGTAGTGAATGCCTGGGCGGGCCGCCATGGCCGCGGCGATCCAGCCCGGCGGCGTCGGCACCGAGATGCCCAGGCCGTTGTCCTCGCAGAGCAGCACCAGCGGCAGGGGCAGCCCCTGATAGGCGGCCCAGCCGGCGGCGTTGATCGCCCCCTGGGCGGTGGAGTGGTTGAAGGAGGCGTCGCCGAAGCTGCACAGCACCACGCCATCGGCGGGCCAGGTCCCCTCGACGCCCAGACGCCCGGCAAGACCAAGCCCATGGGCCGCCCCCACCGCCTTGGGCAGGTGGGAGGCGATGGTGCTGGTCTGGGGCGGCACGTTGAGGGCCCTGGAGCCCAGCACCTTGTGGCGCCCGCCGGAGATGGGGTCCTCGGCGGAAGCGGCAAAGCTCAGCAGCAGGTCCCACAGGGGGCGCTGGCCCGGCAGCTGGCGGGAACGCTCGATCAGGAAGGCGGCATCGCGATAGTGAAGGAAGGCGGGATCGCTGGCCCGCAGCGCCCGGGCCACGGCGGCGCTGCCCTCGTGGCCGGCGCTGCCGATGGTGTAGAAGCCCTCGCCGCGAGCCTGGAGGCGCCTGGCCTCGAGGTCGAGGTGGCGGCTCATCAGCTGGGACTCGAAGAGCGCCAGCAGCGCCTCGGGGGAGAGCCCCGCCTCCTCGAGAGTCAGATCGGTTTCGGTCAGGGGCCACTCATCCCGGGCGAGGGCATCGAAAAAGCGGGCCTCCTGGGGCAGCGGCCCGGAAGCGGCAAAAGGACGTGACACCACGGCGAGCTCCGGCAGGGAATATCGCTTCTAGCCTAGCCGATTCGCCCCGCGCTGCTGGCGGCCGCGCACAGCGAAGCGGTGGATCTCCTGGCAGGGAGCCTGCCCTTGCTATACTGTTATATTGTTAGAACTTTGACAGCTATGACAGACGATAGAGGTAACTATGATACGGACACTCGCCATCCTTGGCGGCGCCGCGGCGCTGCTGGTCTCGGCCGCCGCCAGCGCGGAAAACCGGATTTCCGCGCAGGAGACCTACGAGCTCCTGCAGGAAGAGCGCGATAACGTGCTCTTCATCGACGTGCGTGATCCGGTGGAAGTCATGTTCATCGGCGCCACCAACGAAGTGGACAGGAATATCCCCTTCCGCATCGCGGATCGCGAGAGCTGGAACGAGGAGCGTGGCCACTTTGCCATGGTGCCGAACGAGGACTTCGCGGAGCAGGTTGCCGCCGCGCTGGAAGAAAAGGGGCTCGACCGCTCCGCGATGGTCATCACCATGTGCCGCTCCGGCAGCGATCGCGGCGAGCCGAGCGCCGCCTACCTGCTGGAGCAGGGCTTCGAGTCGGTCCGCTATGTGACCCATGGCTTCCAGGGTGACCCTGCCGAGAGCGGAGAGCGCGAAGGCATGCGACTGGTCAACGGCTGGCAGAACAGCGGCCTCCCCTGGACTCGCACCCTCGACGCGGACAAGGCTTTCCGCTGAGGCGCCACGCGCCCTGAGGCCTCTCACCCCGCGTCGATCTCTGCTCTGCACGCCTGCTCCGATGACGGGGTGATCGTCATCGGAGCAGTCCGCGCGGCGTCACCGCTGCGCTCAGGCCGGCACTGCCGGCGTTACCAGCCGCCCACGCCCTGCCTCGACGGCCGCCTCCAGGCTGGCACCCTCCCGATAGAAACAGCGCAGAGCGTACCGGAAGGCCTCGGCCCGCCGTGGCAGCCCCTCCCGCTCAAAGCGCTCGGCCCGTGCCGTGACCCGGGCCTGGAAGGCCTCCCGGTCCACCTCCGCCTCCCCGCCCAGATTATCGACGCTGACATGGAAGCGACGCTGGCTGGCACGGCAGAAGAGCAGCTCCAGCGCCTGGGGCGCCACCTCCACCGCCTCGAAGTCGCGCTGCTCGGCGGTATCGCGCCCGTCGGGCAGGTACCAGTAGCCGTAGTCCTCCAGCTGCCGGCGACGCTCCCCGGCGATGCACCAGTGGCTGATCTCGTGCAGGGCACTGGCATAGAAGCCCCGGGCGAAGATCACCCGATGGAAGGGCGAGCCGTCATCGGCGGGTAGATAGAGCGGCTCGTCGCCACCGCGGACCAGCCGAGTGCGGTAGCTGGACTGAAACAGGCCATCGAACAGGGCGATGACATCCTCGAGACGGTGATTCACGCAGACTCCTCGCAGGCGATGGGGCCACCATTATAGGGGGCCAACCCAGCAGGCCAAAGGGGGCCCGTCTTGCTACCATAGCCGGCCTGCCACCCTTTCCGGCAGCTGCTTGTACGGAGCCCGACCTTGTTCACCCTCTTCTCTCGCCTGCTCGCCACCAGCCGCCGCGAGACTCGCCCCCTGCTGGTGCTGGCCCTGCCCATCTGCGGTGCCCAGCTGGCCCAGGCCGGCATGAGCGTGGCCGACGTCATGATGACCGGCCGCCTCAGCGCCACCGACCTTGCCGCGGTCTCGGTGGGCTCCAGCCTCTGGATGCCGCTGATGCTGTTCATGACCGGCACCCTGATGGGGCTGACGCCCATCGTCGCCCAGCTGCTGGGGGGGCAGCGCACCGCGGAGATTCGCCCCAACGTCCACCAGGCGCTATGGGTCGCGCTGGTGCTGGGCGCCATGGCGGCACTCCTGCTCTGGTTCGCCGTTCAGCCGATTTTCAGGCTGATGGACGTTCCCGAGGAGGTCGCCAGTCGCTCCGCCGCCTACCTGTCAGCGGTGGCCTTCGGCATGCCCGGCGCGGCGCTTTTCCAGGCGCTACGCGCCTTCTCCGACGGCATGAATCATACCCGCCCCTCGCTGTGGATCAGCCTGATCGGGCTCGGGGTGAACATCCCCAGCAACTACGTGTTGATCTACGGCGGCGACGGGCTCACCGCCCTGCTGGGGGAGTGGCTGCCCGCCTGGATTCAGGCAATGCCGGCGCTGGGCGCCCTGGGCTGCGGCATCGCCACGGCGCTGTCGCTGTGGACCATGAGCCTGGCCATGGCGCTCTATACCCGCCGGGCTCCGGCCTATCGGGAAGTCTCCCTCTGGCACTCCCCCTCCCCGCCGCGCTGGCGCCTGATCGGCGAGCTGCTGCACGTGGGGCTGCCCATCGGCGTGGCGATCTTCGTGGAGGTGACGCTCTTCACGCTGATTGCCCTGTTCATCGCCAGCCTGGGCGAGGTGACGGTCGCCGCTCACCAGGTCGCCCTCAACTACACCTCCATCCTGTTCATGCTGCCGCTGGCCCTGAGCATGGCGTTGACGGTGAGGGTCGGCAACACCCTGGGGCAGCAGCGCCCCGTCTATGCCCGGCAGGTCGCCTGGTTCGGCATCGTCGTCAGCGTCGCGGTGGCCCTGTTCAACAGCGCCCTGCTGTGGCTGACCGCCAAACCGGTCATTGGCCTCTACACCCATGATCTCGAGGTGCAACGCCTGGCGCTGTCGCTGGTCTTACTGGCCATGATCTACCAGGTATCGGACTCCCTGCAGGTGAACCTGGCCGGCGCCCTGCGCGGCTACAAGGACACCCGCATCATCATGGTGATCACCCTCGCCTCCTACTGGCTGGTGGGGCTGGCCGGCGGCCACTGGCTGGGTACCCGCGGGATGACCGGCCTGATTGAGCCGATGGGGGTACATGGCTACTGGGTGGGACTGATCGCCGGCCTCACCGCCGCCGCCCTGCTGCTCGGCATGCGGCTGCAGAGGATCAGCCGACGGGTTGCGGAAGGAGAACAACATGGACTGGAGACGAACTAGGTGCGGGCTCGCCCCTCTGCTGCTCGCCGGCACCGGGGCACTGCTGGCCGGCTGCGGCCAGGGTGGCGCCGAGAGTGACGCCCTGCTGCGCGACTACCAGCAACATCTGGCCTCGCAGCTCGACCTGGCGCCACCGCCCCCGGCCACCCCGGACAATATCGGCGCCTTCCCCGAGCGGCGCGATCGCCTGGTGGATATTCCGGAAACCCGAGCCGGCCTGCTCAACGTCTATGCGCTGCGCGAGTGCCACATCACCACCCTGGTGGCGGAACGCAACAGCGCCCTCGGCCGGGTGGCGCCGGCCAGCCAGCAGTGGCGCTACGAGCTGACCCTCTGGGAACGACTCAATGCCTGCCTGGAAAGCGACGTCCCGGAGCGGCTGGGGGAGGCAGACCTGGCGCGACTCGAATCCCTCGCCGCCACCAAGAGCGAGCAGCTCCCCGCCGCCGCCTGGAACGGCCTGTTCGGCTCCGAGGAGTGGGCGGGAAACTTTACCCGGGTCAGCGCCGCCCTGCCCCCGGATGCCCTGGCGCCACCCGCGGCCCAGCAAGATGCCCTCGACTACCTGCACGCACTGAGCACCGCCCCCCTCTCAGGCGCCCGGCAGCCCGATCCGGACGCCCTGGAGTCCCACCTGAGCGCCCTGAGAGCGCGCCCCTACAGCGCCGAGCTGCTGCGCACCCTGATGCTGGCCACCCAGCGCCTGGAGGAGGCCTCGGCGCTGATTCAGCAGGCGCTGGCCCGCCACGACGCCTGTCGCACGCCGGCGCTCCCCACCGGGTTCGACGCCCCCGAGACGCGCCCGGCTGGCGACTGGCTGGCGGCCCTGGAGCAGGCGGCCGACAGCTGGCTCGAAGCGCTGACGCCCCTCTTCACCCTCCTCGACTCGCCCCCCGCGGCGGTGGCGCACTATCGGGAAAGCTGGCTCTCCACCACCGAGCCAGGGGCGCCGCTGCCCGCCTTCCGCAGCGCCCTGGAGGAGCACAGAGCCCTGCGCGAGGCCCACGCCGAGCGCTGCCGATAACGCATGCCGAGGGTGCCTGGGGCTTAACCTCCGGGAGCGTCTGTGCTATTGGTGTGAACGAGAGTGACGCAGAGCGCTTCCGAGCGGCCCGTGGAGCCAGGCTCCCGCGCCGATGCCGTGATCACGCAGCATGTGGAGGAACGTCATGGGAATCCCGCTGTCACCCCGCTCCGCCCGGGTCATCGACCTGGAGACGATGCGCCAGCGTCAGCTTGCCCGCCGACGCCTGATCCGCCTGGCTCCTGAGCTGGACGGCCTGGAGATGGTCTATCGCCTGGCCTCGAGCCCCGACACCCTCTATGGCATGCCCCTGCTCGCCTGGGGCATGCGCGAGGATGGCGAGGTGGTCGGCCTGGTGCCCTGGATGGAGGCGCTGACCCCTTGTCACCGCCTGGACGACCCGGAGCACGGCAGCTTCGTGGGCTACCGCGACCCCGAGACCGAGGAGCTCTTCGAGGTGGCCCCCGAGCACAAGGTGTTCGAACTCGAGCACGCCGCTGCCTACTTCGACTACGAGGAGACCGACCAGGTCACCCTGATCCAGCAGATCCCCGAGAGCCAGGGCACCCACGCCCTCTGCATGGACGGCGACGACACCCCCTGGCAGCTCAAGCAGGTATTCGGGTGGCGGCTCTACAGCGACGGCGCCGTGGAGGCCCTTCTCGCCGACGAGCGCCTGGTGGAGAACACGCCGATCCTTCCCGGCGACCCCTGCCTCTACCCCGGCCATAGCCGCCACCGCGCCGTCTACTTCTTCCAGCGCCAGATCGCCAACCGTATCCGTCGCGAGGACCCCGCGACCCTCGAGGCCCTGGCGCTGATGGTGATGCCGGAGACGCCGACGCCGGGCTGAATCAGCCCGGCTGGCCCGGGACAGGATTAGCCTAAACGGATAAAGTAGAGGTAGCTGTCCTCGAGCTCCTCCTGGCGAATCAGCTCATGGCCCAGGAACTGGCAGAACTTCGGCACGTCCCGCGTGGTGGCCGGGTCGCTGGCGATGACCTTGAGCACCTCGCCTGGGTGCATGTCGCGCACCTTGTTGTGCATCAGCATGATGGGCTCGGGGCAGTAGAGTCCCGTGGTGTCGAGCTCGACCTGGAAGTCGGGTGCCGCCTCGGGCATTGCGTCACGGATATCAACCATCGATGGCCTCGTCGTCGGGTTTCATCAGTCGGAGCATGCTAGATGATCAAGATCATTATCGAACGCCGTATCATGCCGGGCCTTGAGCAGGAGTACGAGGAGGCCGCTCGCGAAGCCATGCGCCAGTCCCTTGGCGCCAGGGGCTTTGTGGGCGGCGAGAGCCTCGTTGAGCTGGGCCACAGCGATCGGCGTCTGATGATCACCAAATGGCGCGACCTGCGCGCCTGGAAGGAATGGTACACCAGCGAGGAGCGGTCTCGAGTCATGCAGCGCGTACTGCCGCTGCTAACCGAAGAAGAGCGCATTCGCATCTACGAACCCACCACCCACTGAAGCGGCGGGGAACCGCACCTCAGTCCCGCAGCCGCACGTGAACCGTCACCTCTTCCCTATCGTGGTAGAGGTGACGGCAGGCGATATCGGCCGCCACGCCTGCCGCGGCAAGCGCCGCCTCCAGGCGCCCCAGGCAGACTTCCACCTCGGGCCAGCGTCGCTTCATCGGCAGCTTCAGGTTGAACACCGCCTCGCGGCACCAGCGCCGCACCAGCCAGCGCTCCATCATCGCCTGGACCCGGGCGGGCTTGTCGACGATATCGCACACCAGCCAGTCGAGCCGGTAGGGCGGCTCCCAGACGAAGCCATCCTCGCGCAGATGTTCTACCTGGCCCGTGGCCATCAGCGCCCTGTCCATGGGCCCGTTATCGATGGCGTAGACGTGCATGCCACGATGCACCAGCTGCCAGGTCCAGCCTCCCGGGGCCGCCCCCAGATCGGCGGCCTGCATCCCCTCTGCCAGGCGCGTGTCCCACTCCGAGCGCGGCACAAACTCATGCCACGCCTCCTCGAGCTTCAGCGTGGAGCGACTGGGCGCCGCCTTTGGAAAGCGCAGCCGCCGTATCCCGCCGGGCTGCTCGCTGCGGTTGCCCGGAAAGCTCATCCCCAGCTGGACGACATCCCCAGCGCTCCACAGCAGATGCAGGCGGCGCCCACCCGCCTTGCGACGCAGGGCGCCGCGCTTCTTGAGCAGCGACTCCAGGGGGCGTGCCAGCGCCTTGGCCAGGCCCGAGAGCGCCTTGCCGTCATTGGTATCCGGGGTCTCCTGCCACAGGCTTTCGAAGCTCCAGCCGCTGGCCACCACCTGCTCGACGATCGGCCCCAGACGGTCCTCCCGGTCCAGAGTCAGCGCAGGAAGCGCCACCAGGCTCTGCCGAGCGAAGACCAGGCCATGCAGCGGCAGCGCTCGATGGAGAGCATTGGCGCTCTCCCCCTCCGGCAGTGCGAAGCGAACGAAGCCGTCTCCCGCCGCATGCAGCGGGGTCCCCGACCAGCCTGCATGCTGCGCCTTGTCGGCAAGCTCCTCGGCCAGGTCACGCTCAAAGCCGGGGCGGCAGTAGCAGAGCAGCTCGCTGGGTATCAGGCTCATGCGTCACCCCCAAGGTGCTTGCCGCTCGCGCGAAGCTGCGCCTCGACATCCTGCAGCTGGACGTTGAGCGCATTGGTGGAGATCTGGATCTCCCACAGGGAGTAGATGAGCGAGACCGAGAGCGCGACCAGGCTGATGCCGAACAGCACCATGCCGGTCAGCTCCAGTGACAGGAAGAGCGCGAACATCGACAGGGTGCAGAGCAGAAAGCTGAACACGCCGGCAAGCTGCATGCGCTTGGTCAGGGAGATGCGCTGGCGCAGCAGCAGAATCTGGCGGGCATTGGCCTCCTGATGCTGGTTGCGCTCCTCGTCTGCCAGCTTGCGAATCAGCTGGGCGAGCACCAGAAAGCGGTTGGTATAGGCAAGCAGCAGCAGGGAAATGGCCGGAAACAGCAGGGCCGGCGTGGTCAGGGTCAAGTGGGGCTCTCCGCAATCGATGACAGTGGGCGCCATCATACCAGCCGGGCAGATCGGCAGACGAGAACCTACCACCGTTTATTTACCATTTATGAAGAATTTCTTTTGCTCCGATTTGGTGCGCCTTTTTTCGCCAATTTCAAGCGTTATCGCTTCATATCAATGTCTAACCAGCGCATAACCCATACAGTTGATGCATAATGGTGCATTGCTTTATATTGGGCATCCATTGGAAATCACTTCCAGGCTATCCGCCTGAACGACGGATACGAACACACCCTTCTACACAGGAATCTCTCGATGCCCTACGTTCACGACACCCTGGAGCGCCTCCGCAAGAGCAGCCCGGCCCAGACCGAGTTCTATCAGGCCGCCGAGGAAGTCCTCGAGTGTCTGCGCCCGCTGTTCCTGCAGAGCCCCCACTACCTGGATCACAGCATCATCGAGCGCATCGTGGAGCCGGAGCGTCAGATCATGTTCCGCGTCTGCTGGACCGACGATGCCGGCAAGGTCCAGGTCAACAAGGGCTACCGGGTCCAGTTCAACTCCGCCCTCGGCCCCTACAAGGGCGGCCTGCGCTTCCACCCCAGCGTGACCTCGGGCACCATCAAGTTCCTGGGCTTCGAGCAGATCTTCAAGAACGCCCTGACCGGCCTGCCCATCGGCGGCGGCAAGGGCGGCTCCGACTTCAACCCCAAGGGCAAGTCGGACGGCGAGATCATGCGTTTCTGCCAGTCCTTCATGAACGAGCTCTACCGCCATATCGGACCGACCACCGACGTGCCGGCCGGCGATATCGGCGTGGGTGCCCGCGAGATCGGCTACATGTATGGCCAGTACAAGCGCCTGACCAGCCGCTATGAAGGCGTGCTGACCGGCAAGGGCCTCAACTGGGGCGGCTCCATCGGCCGCAAGGAGGCCACCGGCTACGGCGCGGTCTACTTTGCCCAGAACATGCTGGAAGCCCGCGGCGAGGAGCTCGAAGGCAAGACCTGCCTGGTCTCTGGCGCCGGCAACGTGGCGATCTACACCATCGAGAAGCTCTATGAGCTGGGTGCCAAGCCGGTGACCTGCTCCGACTCCCGCGGCACCGTCCACGACGCCCGCGGCATCGATCTGGACCTGCTCAAGGAACTCAAGGAGGTCAAGCGCGCCTCCCTGGAAGAGTACCTGGCGACCCACCCCGAGGCTCGCTACATCCCGGCCGGCGACTATCCGGAAGATGGCCACGCCGTCTGGCGCATCAAGGCCGATGCCGCCTTCCCCAGCGCCACCCAGAACGAGCTGACCGTCGCGGACGCCCAGGCGCTGCTGGACAACGGCGTCACCTGCATCAGCGAAGGCGCCAACATGCCCTCCACCGCCGACGCCGTGGACCTCTTCCTCCAGGCCAAGATCGCCTACGGCCCCGGCAAGGCGGCCAACGCCGGCGGCGTGGCCACCAGCCAGCTGGAGATGGCCCAGAACAGCAGCATGGAGCAGTGGCCCCTGGAGAAGGTGGATGCCAAGCTCAAGGAGATCATGGCCAACATTCACAAGCAGTGTGCCGATACCGCCGAGGAGTTCGGCGAGCCCACCAACCTGGTGCTCGGCGCCAATATCGCCGGCTTCCGCAAGGTGGCTGACGCCATGATCGACCAGGGCGTGGTGTAACCACTCCCCCACCAGTCGACAGCAAGCAAAAGCCCAGGCTGTGAAGCCTGGGCTTTTTCGTGGCTCCCCTTTCTCCCCTATGAGAGATCAACAGGAAGAGGTAGGCGCCGATCAGACGTAAGGTAGATATCCACGGCCAGCCTGGGCCCGGCACTGAGCCTCGGCCATCTTCATCATCCCACGCCACAGGCCGCGGAGCAGGGGCATGATGACGGAACGCTGGCCGCCAGCCTGATCCCAGATGGTCGGATAGATCGCCTTGGAATTACTCATGGAAAAGGGCCTCAGGGTATGTTCACATTGCCATATATTATACCTTAGTCTTTATACCAAGGTCTAATCCCCTGCCATTATCTCTTCATGGGCAGCTCCCAGAACGACGAAACCCCAGCCATCGGGCTGGGGTTTCTGAAAAAGTGCCTGACGATGACCGGGCCGGCCACCCGGCGGTCGGCGTCCTGATACTCGACTCGCCTCATCCTGAGTCTCGCCCTACCGGCCCGCTGACGCGGTTTCCGCCTGTTCCCGACAGGCGGGATCCATGGGGAGAGCCCTGGCTCGATACGCTGCCCCCATGCGAAAAACCCCGACCATCTCACGATGATCGGGGCTTTTCTATATAAGTGCCTGACGATGACCTACTCTCACATGGGGAGACCCCACACTACCATCGGCGCTGAGCGGTTTCACTGCTGAGTTCGGCATGGGATCAGGTGGTTCACGCACGCTATGGTCGTCAGGCGAAAAGGGTGTGAATCATGCTGCGATACGTCTCGCGTACCCGGCGTCGTCTGTTATCGACAGACCCCTTGGGTGTTATATGGTCAAGCCTCACGGGCCATTAGTATCGGTTAGCTCAACGCCTTGCAGCGCTTCCACATCCGACCTATCAACCAGCTGGTCTCGCTGGGCCCTTCAGGAGGCTCGAGGCCTCAGGGAAGTCTCATCTTGAAGGGGGCTTCCCGCTTAGATGCTTTCAGCGGTTATCCTGTCCGCACATAGCTACCCGGCAATGCCACTGGCGTGACAACCGGAACACCAGAGGTGCGTCCACTCCGGTCCTCTCGTACTAGGAGCAGCTCTTCTCAAACTTCCAACGCCCACGGCAGATAGGGACCGAACTGTCTCACGACGTTCTAAACCCAGCTCGCGTACCACTTTAAATGGCGAACAGCCATACCCTTGGGACCGACTTCAGCCCCAGGATGTGATGAGCCGACATCGAGGTGCCAAACACCGCCGTCGATGTGAACTCTTGGGCGGTATCAGCCTGTTATCCCCGGAGTACCTTTTATCCGTTGAGCGATGGCCCTTCCATACAGAACCACCGGATCACTAGAACCTACTTTCGTACCTGCTCGACGTGTCTGTCTCGCAGTCAAGCACCCTTATGCTCTTGCACTCAATGCACGATTTCCAACCGTGCTGAGGGTACCTTCGTGCTCCTCCGTTACGCTTTGGGAGGAGACCGCCCCAGTCAAACTACCCACCACACACGGTCCTCGATCCGGATAACGGACCTGAGTTAGAACGCCAATGATGCCAGGCTGGTATTTCAAGGTTGGCTCCACCCGAACTGGCGTCCGGGTTTCAAAGCCTCCCAGCTATCCTACACAAGCAACATCAGCGTCCAGTGTGAAGCTATAGTAAAGGTTCACGGGGTCTTTCCGTCTAGCCGCGGGTACACAGCATCTTCACTGCGATTTCAATTTCACTGAGTCTCGGGTGGAGACAGCGTGGCCATCATTACGCCATTCGTGCAGGTCGGAACTTACCCGACAAGGAATTTCGCTACCTTAGGACCGTTATAGTTACGGCCGCCGTTTACCGGGGCTTCGATCAGGAGCTTCGCTTGCGCTAACACCATCAATTAACCTTCCGGCACCGGGCAGGCGTCACACCCTATACGTCCGCTTACGCGTTTGCAGAGTGCTGTGTTTTTAATAAACAGTTGCAGCCACCTGGTATCTTCGACCGCTTCGTGCTCCGACCGCAAGGGCCTTCACACTAGTGCGGCGTGCCTTCTCCCGAAGTTACGGCACCATTTTGCCTAGTTCCTTCACCCGAGTTCTCTCAAGCGCCTTGGTATTCTCGACCTGACCACCTGTGTCGGTTTGGGGTACGGTCTCACTGTATCTGAAGCTTAGAGGCTTTTCCTGGAAGCGTGGCATCGATGACTTCTTGACCGTAGTCAGTTCGTCTCGCCTCTCGGCCTTAGGGATCCGGATTTGCCTGAATCCCCAGCCTACGGGCTTTCACCAGGACAACCAACGCCTGGCTCACCTAGCCTTCTTCGTCCCCCCATCGCAATACAGTGAGGTACGGGAATATTGACCCGTTTCCCATCGACTACGCCTTTCGGCCTCGCCTTAGGGGCCGACTCACTCTGCTCCGATTAGCGTCGAACAGAAACCCTTGGTCTTCCGGCGGGGGAGTTTTTCACTCCCCTTGTCGTTACTCATGTCAGCATTCGCACTCGTGATACCTCCAGCAAGCCTCTCGACTCACCTTCATCGGCTTACACGACGCTCCTCTACCGCTCGTCATTCGACGAACCCGTAGCTTCGGTACCTGGTTTGAGCCCCGTTACATCTTCCGCGCAGGCCGACTCGACTAGTGAGCTATTACGCTTTCTTTAAAGGATGGCTGCTTCTAAGCCAACCTCCTAGCTGTCTGAGCCTTCCCACATCGTTTCCCACTTAACCAGGATTTGGGGACCTTAGCTGACGGTCTGGGTTGTTTCCCTTTTCACAACGGACGTTAGCACCCGCTGTGTGTCTCCCACGCTTGCACTCACCGGTATTCGGAGTTTGCCTCGGGTTGGTAAGTCGGGATGACCCCCTAGCCGAAACAGTGCTCTACCCCCGGCGGTGATACGTGAGGCGCTACCTAAATAGCTTTCGAGGAGAACCAGCTATCTCCGGGCTTGATTAGCCTTTCACTCCGATCCACAAGTCATCCAAATCTTTTTCAACAGATCCTGGTTCGGTCCTCCAGTTGATGTTACTCAACCTTCAACCTGCTCATGGATAGATCGCCCGGTTTCGGGTCTATTCCCAGCGACTGGTCGCCCAGTTAAGACTCGGTTTCCCTACGCCTCCCCTATACGGTTAAGCTCGCCACTGAAAATAAGTCGCTGACCCATTATACAAAAGGTACGCGGTCACAGAACGAGTCTGCTCCCACTGCTTGTACGCACACGGTTTCAGGATCTATTTCACTCCCCTCTCCGGGGTTCTTTTCGCCTTTCCCTCACGGTACTGGTTCACTATCGGTCAGCCAGGAGTATTTAGCCTTGGAGGATGGTCCCCCCATGTTCAGTCAAGGTTTCACGTGCCCCGACCTACTCGATTTCACATGATCAGATTTTCGACTACGGGGCTATCACCCACTATGGCCGCGCTTCCCAGCGCGTTCGCCTAATCAGTCACATGCTTAAGGGCTGGTCCCCGTTCGCTCGCCGCTACTGGGGGAATCTCGGTTGATTTCTTTTCCTCAGGGTACTTAGATGTTTCAGTTCCCCTGGTTCGCCTCCCGACACCTATGTATTCAGTGCGGAATACCCAGCTTGTGCTGGGTGGGTTTCCCCATTCAGAGATGCCCGGGTCACAGGTTGTTTGCCACCTCGCCGAGCCTTATCGCAGGCTTCCACGTCTTTCATCGCCTCTGGCTGCCTAGGCATCCACCGTGTGCGCTTAATCGCTTGACCATATAACCCCAAAGGGTCTGGTCTGCGATAACGTACGACATTGCCGGATACGCTTGAGACGTATCACTTGTTTCTTCTGGATCACTCCAGAAGGAACGTTTGTCAGCATGATTCACATTGTTAAAGAGCGACTGTCAATCGACAGTCATAAACCTGACATCTTTTGCTGAGATGCTGGCTTAGGACTGCGGATCCGATCAGGTAAGACTGTTGCAGGGGAGACGATGGTGGAGCCAAGCGGGATCGAACCGCTGACCTCCTGCGTGCAAGGCAGGCGCTCTCCCAGCTGAGCTATGGCCCCACTGATACCCGATACTTCTGGGTAATTTTATTCAGGCCAAGGCATTTTGTGGCGATGCATAGCCTGCTATGCGAGTCACAAAATAACGCAGGACTGGATAAAATTTGGTGGGTCTGGGCAGATTTGAACTGCCGACCTCACCCTTATCAGGGGTGCGCTCTAACCAACTGAGCTACAGACCCGGCTTCCAACCACTGGGTCCGCGACCCAAACAGTCTTTGCTCTGGTCGATCAGGTAATTCATTGTGAGCACTTGTCGCGAGCCGGTGACGTCGTCGATAAGGAGGTGATCCAGCCGCAGGTTCCCCTACGGCTACCTTGTTACGACTTCACCCCAGTCATGAACCACACCGTGGTGATCGCCCTCCGAAGTTAGGCTAACCACTTCTGGTGCAGTCCACTCCCATGGTGTGACGGGCGGTGTGTACAAGGCCCGGGAACGTATTCACCGTGACATTCTGATTCACGATTACTAGCGATTCCGACTTCACGGAGTCGAGTTGCAGACTCCGATCCGGACTGAGAACAGCTTTATGGGATTAGCTCCACCTCGCGGCTTTGCAACCCTTTGTACCGTCCATTGTAGCACGTGTGTAGCCCTACCCGTAAGGGCCATGATGACTTGACGTCGTCCCCACCTTCCTCCGGTTTGTCACCGGCAGTCTCCTTAGAGTTCCCGCCATTACGCGCTGGCAAATAAGGACAAGGGTTGCGCTCGTTACGGGACTTAACCCAACATTTCACAACACGAGCTGACGACAGCCATGCAGCACCTGTCTGAGAGTTCCCGAAGGCACCAAGGCATCTCTGCCAAGTTCTCTCGATGTCAAGGGTAGGTAAGGTTCTTCGCGTTGCATCGAATTAAACCACATGCTCCACCGCTTGTGCGGGCCCCCGTCAATTCATTTGAGTTTTAACCTTGCGGCCGTACTCCCCAGGCGGTCGACTTATCGCGTTAACTGCGCCACAAAGGTCTCAAGGACCCCAACGGCTAGTCGACATCGTTTACGGCGTGGACTACCAGGGTATCTAATCCTGTTTGCTACCCACGCTTTCGCACCTCAGCGTCAGTGTCAGTCCAGAAGGCCGCCTTCGCCACTGGTATTCCTCCCGATCTCTACGCATTTCACCGCTACACCGGGAATTCTACCTTCCTCTCCTGCACTCTAGCCTGACAGTTCCGGATGCCGTTCCCAGGTTGAGCCCGGGGCTTTCACAACCGGCTTATCAGACCGCCTACGCGCGCTTTACGCCCAGTAATTCCGATTAACGCTCGCACCCTCCGTATTACCGCGGCTGCTGGCACGGAGTTAGCCGGTGCTTCTTCTGTGGGTGATGTCCTTCCTCGGGAGTATTAATCCCAAGGCTTTCTTCCCCACTGAAAGTGCTTTACAACCCGAGGGCCTTCTTCACACACGCGGCATGGCTGGATCAGGCTTTCGCCCATTGTCCAATATTCCCCACTGCTGCCTCCCGTAGGAGTTCGGGCCGTGTCTCAGTCCCGATGTGGCTGATCATCCTCTCAGACCAGCTACGGATCGTCGCCTTGGTGAGCCATTACCTCACCAACAAGCTAATCCGACATGGGCTCATCCGATAGCGCAAGGTCCGAAGATCCCCTGCTTTCTCCCGTAGGACGTATGCGGTATTAGCCTGGGTTTCCCCAGGTTATCCCCCACTATCGGGCAGATTCCCATGCATTACTCACCCGTCCGCCGCTCGACGCCTGGAAGCAAGCTTCCATCGTTTCCGCTCGACTTGCATGTGTTAGGCCTGCCGCCAGCGTTCAATCTGAGCCATGATCAAACTCTTCAGTTTAAGATCATATAGTGCATTAAGTGCACCAAACTTGGCTCAAGGTTCAAACGTTTCTCAAAAGACCCGAAGGTCTTGACGAGTCGCTTGCCTTGATGGTTCTGTGACTGGTCACCGAACTCATCGACAAGCGCCCACATGAATTACCTGATCGATTGTTAAAGAGCGGCTTCGAACTCTTGGGCGAACCTTGTGGAGTGAAGCGTCTCGCTGTGCTGTCGACCGGAGCAGGCTCTCTTGAGCTCTCCGCCTGTCGTCAGCGCCCTGCGAGGAAGGTGTATTCTACCGATTCGCTTCAGCGTGTCAAGCGGTGGTTGGCGATGCGCTGCATCCCGACCGATTTCCGTTGACTGCCCGCCTCATCCTGCCGAGGCGACTGCGAATCCAGTGGCGCACATTCTAGCGAATCTGCGGTGATTGTCAACTGAAAGTTTTTCGAAGCGTTTCAAAAAACTCAGACAGATCAATCACTTTTTCCACTTATTACCGCCTGCAACCTTGCTGGTCACCGGCAGCGGATGCGTACTTTACGGTTTTCCCCGGGGCCTTGCAAGCCCGGAGTCTGTCAACATAGTTGGCATATAAAATGGTTCTGGCTCTTTAAAGCCCTGCTGCCTGTGGCACCGGATCCCGCTCGGGATTCAGGTGCACTATCTCTGGCAGGCTGAGTTTCCGGATGTCACCCGACCAGCGCTCCGGGTGACGTTGCTTCGCCGCCTCGAAGACCTCCCGGCGCTGCGCCAGGATGCCTTTGGCCTCGCCGTTATGACGCTGGCTCGGCGTGATGTAGCGAAGGGCGCTGTGCCGATGCTCGTGGTTATACCACTCGGTGAATTGCTGGACCCACTCCTGAGCCTCAGTCAGGGTGGCGAACCCGTCGATGGGGAAGCCCGGCCGGTACTTCAGCGTCTTGAAGGCCGACTCGGCGAAGGCGTTGTCGTTGCTGACCTTTGGTCGGCTGTACGACGGGGTGATGCCCAGGTCGTAGAGCTTCTCCAGGAAGGTCGCCGCCTTCATCGGGCTGCCGTTATCTGAGTGCAGAATCAAAGGCTTGTGACGATCGGTGAGGTGCTCGCGCCAGCAGGCCTTCTGGATCAGCTCGGCGGCCAGCTCGCCGGTCTCGGCTTCATAGACCTCGTGCCCAACGATCTTGCGGCTGAAGACGTCCATGATCAGGTACAGGTACCACCAGGTACCGCGTGCAGGGCCCGGTAACCAGCTGATATCCCAGCACCAAAGCCGGTTTGGTGCCGTGGCCTGGTGCGTGGTCGGCGGTCGCTTGCGCTGTGGGGCCTGCTGTCGGCCCCGGTGGTGTTGCTGGTCATATTCATGAAGCACTCGGTACATCGTCGACTCAGAAGCCAGGTAGCGGCCCTTGTCCGCCTGGTCGGCCACGATGAAGGCCGGCGGGCGGCTCCGATACTCCGGGGCGTTGCACAGCACCACAATCGCCTCTCGTTCCTCGGGCGACAGCTTGTTGGCCGGTTCTGGGCGGTCGGCGTCGGGGCGGCGATCCGCCGTCACTTCGCCTTCCGCGACCCAGCGGTAATAGGTTCGCACATTGATGCCCATCACCTGACAGGCCTTGGCCAGCCGAGCACCGTCACGCTGGGCGTCTTGCACCAGAGTCACGATACGCTGGCGATCCGGGAGGCTGGTCAGTCGTCCTCGTCGTTGGTCGTGCCCCAGATCGCCTCGGCCTTTTTTGACAGGGCCAACAGCGCCGCCGTCTCGGCCAGGGCCTTGTCCTTGCGGTGTAGCTCGCGCTCCAGCTTACGGAGCCGCTTCTGCTCCGCCTTACGCGCCTGGCGAAGCTGCTTGGCCTGCGCTGCCGCATCGTCGTTGGCGTTCATGCAGGCATCCCGCCAGGCCTCCACCTGCTCGGGATAGAGCCCGCGCTCGCGGCAGTAGGCGCTGACTTCAGCCTCGTTCATCGGAGCTGTCTCCAGGACGATCTGGAACTTCTCCTGGCTAGTCCACTGATCTGGCTGGGTAGAACGTGATGGCAAAACCTGTCCTCGTGCTCTGGCCTGTTTCCGCCAATTGTAGAGGGTTGTCGCGGTGATGCCTTCCTGCTCGGCCAGTTCCGGGATGGTCATGCTCATGGGCGGTGCCATCTTCTTGAGGATGGCTTCCTTACGTTCTGCGGGGTAACGCACGTTGATCACCTCTCAATCCGTTTGGGTGACAACTACGTTGACGCATAGGGAGCCCCTCGAGAGAAAATATAGCGGAGGATGCCGGACCCGGCCATGACCGGCGTCAAGATCATGGCCAGCCCGGTGCGATCAGAGCGTCAGCAGCCCCATGAAACGATGAACCGGCATCGCCTCGAGGGCCTGCTGGTCGCGGCATAGCGCCAGGATCCCGGCGCTGCGCGGCCGCGGGAAGCAGGTCTCCAGGTTACGACGAAACTTCTCCTCCAGTGCCGGCACGCCCTCCTCGCGCCGGCGCCGATGACCGATGGGGTACTCCACGGCGACCTGGTCGGTCGAGGTGCCATCGGTGAAAAAGACCTGGATGGCATTGGCGATGGAGCGCTTCTCGGGGTCCAGGTAGTCGCGGCTGTAGCGGGGCTCCTCCACCACCTCCATCTTCGCCCGCAGGGCGTCGATCTCGGGGTGGGCCGCATGGAAGTCGTCCTCGTAGTGCTCGGCGGCCAGCTCACCGAAGAGCAGCGGCACGGCCACCATGTACTGCAGGCAGTGGTCGCGATCCGCCGGATTGGCCAGCGCCCCTTCCTTGGAGATGATGCGAATCGCCGACTCGTGGGTGGTGATAACGATGCGTTCGACCTCGTCCAGGCGCCCCTTCACTGCCGGGTGCAGGGTCACGGCGGCCTCGCAGGCGGTCTGGGCGTGGAACTCCGCCGGGAAGGAGAGCTTGAAGAGGATGTTCTCCATCACATAGCTGCCGAAGTCGCGCTGGAAGCGGAAACGCCGCTCCGCCTCGGGCTTGGTGGCGAGGTCGCGATTGGTATGGCTGAACAGCACATCGTAGAAGCCCCACTGGGGCGCGGTGAGCGCCCCGGGCACGCCCATTTCGCCGCGCAGGGCGATATCGGCCAGGCGTACCGCCCGGGAGGCAGCATCCCCGGCGGCCCAGCTCTTGCGCGAGCCGGCGTTGGGCGCATGGCGATAGGTGCGCAGGCTCTGGCCGTCGACCCAGGCATGGGAGAGCGCGGAGAGCAGCTGCTCGCGATCGGCGCCCAGCAGCCTGGCCGCCACCGCCGTGGAGGCCACCTTGACCAGCACCACATGGTCGAGCCCCACCCGGTTGAAGCTGTTCTCCAGGGCCAACACCCCCTGGATCTCGTGGGCCATGATCATCGCCTCGAGCACGTCGCGCATCGCAAGCGGCGCCTCCCCTTCGGCGACCCGCCTCTGGGAGAGGTGGTCGGCCACCGCCAGTATGGCCCCCAGGTTATCCGACGGGTGGCCCCACTCGGCGGCAAGCCAGGTGTCGTTGTAGTCGAGCCAGCGCACGATGCAGCCGATATCCCAGGCGGCCTTGACCGGGTCCAGGCGATAGGCGGTGCCGGGCACCCTGGCGCCGTGGGGCACCAGGGTACCCTCCACCAAGGGACCCAGGTGCTTGGTGCACTCCGGAAAGCGCAGCGCCAGCAGACCGCAGCCCAGGGTATCCATCAGGCAGAGCCGTGCGGTGTTCCACGCCTCCGGGCTGTCGATGCGGTAGCCGAGCACATAGTCGGCGATCTTCTGCAGCTCGGCGTCGTAGTCCGGACGCACATTGGCTTCCACGGTACTCATCTCGCTCTCCTTCGGCATCGGCATTGGCTACCCCCAGTGTAGAAGAGTGTCCGCGCCATGAAGCAAGGCGCCCCCGGCCGTCTGGCCAGGGGCGCCTCTGTTCACTCGGCGCTCCCCAAGGTGGGGACAGCTTCAGAAGCTGTCGCCGGGAATGCGCACGAAGCCCTCCATCAGCACCCGAGCGCTGCGGCTCATCACCGCCTCGTCGATCACCCAGCGCTCGTCCACCAGGCTCGCCTCGGCGCCGACGCGCAGCGAGCCGGAGGGGTGGCCGAAGGTGACGGCATTGCGCTTGCCGCCGCCGGCGGCCAGGTTGACCAGGGTGCCCTCGATGGCGGCCGCCGAGGCGATCGCCACCGCGGCGGTGCCCATCATGGCGTGGTGCAGCTTGCCCATGGAGAGCGCCCGCACCAGCAGGTCGATGGACTCGGCCTTCACCTCCTTGCCGCTAGAAGAGGTATAGCTCGCCGGAGGCGCCACGAAGGCCACCTTGGGGGTGTGCTGGCGGCTGGCCGCCTCGGCCACGTCCTGGATCAGCCCCATCTTCACCGCACCGTGGGCGCGAATCGTCTCGAAGCGCGCCAGCGCCTCGGCGTCGCCGTTGATCGCCTCCTGCAGCTCGGCGCCGGTGTAGCCGATCTCATCCGCGTTGACGAAGACGGTGGGAATGCCGGCGTTGATCAGGGTGGCCTTGAGGGTGCCCACGCCCGGCACTTCCAGGTCATCCACCAGGTTTCCGGTGGGGAAGATCGCCCCCTCGCCGTCGGCGGGGTCCTTGAAGGCCACCGGCACCTCGGCCGCCGGGAAGGTCACGCCGTCGAGCTCGAAGTCGCCGGTCTCCTGCACCTCGCCGTCGGTGATGGGCACCTGACAGACGATGGTCTTGCCGATATTGACCTGCCAGATACGCACCTCGACCACGCCGTTCTCCGGGATGCGCGCCGGGTCCACCAGGCCGTTGGCCACCGCAAAGGGGCCCACGGCGGCGGAGAGGTTGCCGCAGTTGCCGCTCCAGTCGACGAAGGCCTTGTCGATGGCCACCTGGCCGAACAGGTAGTCCACGTCGTGGTCGGGGCTCTCGCTCCTGGAGAGAATCACCGTCTTGCTGGTGCTGGAGGTAGCGCCGCCCATGCCGTCGATCTGCTTCTGGTAAGGGTCGGGGCTGCCGATCACCCGCATCAGAAGGCGGTCCCGGGCCTCGCCGGGCACCTGCGCCGCCTCGGGGAGGTCGTCGAGCCGAAAGAAGACGCCCTTGCTGGTGCCACCGCGCATATAGGTGGCGGGAATACGAATCTGGGGAACGTGAGCCATGAAGGTCGCTTCCTTGATAGGTAAGGGGAGTAAAGATCGACCCGGGCCTTGCGGCGCCGGGTCGATGGGGCTCTACATCGTCAGGCGTTTGCCCGGCGTCAGCTGACCGCTTCGGCCGAGGACTCCAGGAAGTCCTTGGCAAAGCGCTGCAGCACGCCACCGGCGGAGTAGACGGTGACCTCTTCCGCGGTATCCAGGCGGCAGGTCACCGGCACCCGGTCGACCTCGCCGGTCTTGCGGTGGATGACAAGCTCCAGGGTCGCGCCCGGCGCCGCCTCGCCCTCGACGTCATAGGTCTCGGTGCCGTCGAGCTGCAGGGTGTGGCGGGTAGTGCCCTCCTGGAACTGCAGCGGCATCACGCCCATGCCGATCAGATTGGTGCGGTGGATACGCTCGAAGCCCTCGGCCACGATCGCCTCGACCCCGGCGAGCGCCACGCCCTTGGCCGCCCAGTCACGGGACGAGCCCTGGCCGTAGTCGGCACCGGCGATGATGATCAGCGGCTGCTTGCGGTTCATGTAGGTCTCGATGGCTTCCCACATGCGCATCACCTCGCCTTCCGGCTCGACCCGCGCCAGCGAGCCCTGCACCACCTCGCCCTTCTCGTCACGCACCATCTCGTTGAAGAGCTTGGGGTTGGCAAGGGTTGCCCGCTGGGCGGTGAGATGGTCGCCGCGGTGGGTGGCGTAGGAGTTGAAGTCCTCCTCCGGCAGGCCCATCTTGTGCAGGTATTCGCCCGCCGCGCTGTCCATCATGATGGCATTGGAAGGCGACAGGTGGTCGGTGGTGATATTGTCCGGCAGGATCGCCAGGGGGCGCATGCCCTTGAGCTCCCGCGCAGCCGCCATGGTGCCCTCCCAGTAGGGCGGACGGCGAATGTAGGTGCTCTGGGGGCGCCAGTCATAGAGCGGGCTCTCGGCCTTCTCGAAGGCGTCCAGGTCGAACATCGGAATGTAGACCTGCTTAAACTGCTCCGGCTTCACATACTCGCCGACGATGGCATCGATCTCTTCGTCGGAGGGCCAGAGGTCCTTGAGCGTGATCGGGTTGCCGTCCTTGTCGGTGCCGAGCACATCCTTCTCGATGTCGAAGCGCACGGTACCGGCGATGGCGTAGGCTACCACCAGCGCCGGCGAGGCCAGGAAGGCCTGCTTGGCGTAGGGGTGGATGCGGCCGTCGAAGTTGCGGTTGCCGGAGAGCACGGCGGTGGCGTAGAGGTCGCGGTCGATGATCTCCTGCTGGATCTTCGGGTCCAGCGCCCCGGACATGCCGTTACAGGTGGTGCAGGCGTAGGCGACGATGCCGAAGCCGAGCTTCTCCAGCTCCGGCAGCAGGCCGGCCTCTTCCAGGTAGAGCCGCGCGACCTTGGACCCCGGGGCAAAGGAGGACTTCACCCAGGGCTTGCGGACCAGACCGAGCTCGTTGGCTTTCTTGGCCAAGAGGCCCGCCCCCACCACGTTGCGCGGGTTGGAGGTGTTGGTGCAGCTGGTGATGGCGGCGATGATCACCGCGCCATCGGGCATCCTGCCCTCCTTCTCCTCCGCCTGCGCCTTCTCGTAGTTCACGGCGATGCCGCGCTCATGCAGGGCACTGGTGGGCAGGCGACGGTGCGGGTTGGAGGGGCCAGCCAGGTTGCGCTCGACGCTGGAGAGGTCGAAGGTCAGCACCCGCTCGTACTGGGCATTGGTCAGGCTGTCGGCCCACAGGCCGGTCTGCTTGGCGTACTTCTCCACCAGCTCGACCTGCTCCGGCTCGCGGCCGGTGAGCGTCAGGTAGTCGATGGTCTGCTCGTCGATGTAGAACATCGCCGCGGTGGCGCCATACTCCGGGGTCATGTTGGAGATGGTGGCACGGTCGCCGATGGTCAGGCTCTTGGCGCCCTCGCCGTAGAACTCCAGGTAGGCGCCGACCACGCGCTCCTTGCGCAGGAACTCGGTGATCGCCAGCACGATATCGGTGGCGGTGATACCGGGCTTGGGCTTGCCGGTCAGCTCCACGCCGACGATGTCGGGCAGGCGCATCATGGAGGGGCGGCCCAGCATCACGGTCTCGGCTTCGAGGCCACCGACGCCGATGGCGATGACCCCCAGGCAGTCGATGTGCGGGGTGTGGCTGTCGGTGCCCACGCAGGTGTCGGGGAAGGCCACGCCGTCGCGTGCCTGGACCACCGGCGACATCTTCTCCAGGTTGATCTGGTGCATGATGCCGTTGCCGGCGGGGATGACGTCAACGTTCTCGAAGGCGGTCTTGGTCCACTCGATGAAGTGAAAGCGATCCTCGTTGCGACGATCCTCGATGGCGCGGTTCTTCTCGAAGGCGTCCGGCTCGAAGCCGGCGTGCTCCACGGCCAGGGAGTGGTCGACGATCAGCTGGGTCGGCACCACCGGGTTGACCTTGGCGGGGTCGCCGCCCTGCTCGGCGATGGCGTCGCGCAGGCCGGCCAGGTCGACAAGCGCCGTCTGGCCGAGGATGTCGTGACACACCACCCGGGCCGGGTACCAGGGGAAGTCCAGGTCGCGGCGGCGCTCGATCAGCTGCTTGAGGGCATCGGTGAGCTGCTCCGGCTCACAGCGACGCACCAGCTGCTCGGCGAGCACCCGGGAGGTGTAGGGAAGGGTGTCGTAGGCACCGGGCTGGATCTCCTCGACGGCCGCACGCACGTCGAAGTAGTCCAGCTCGGTGCCGGGAAGCGGTTTACGATATTCGGTATTCATGGCGTCGGGAGTCTCTTGCTGACGGTGGGGGCGAGGCGAGGAAGCGCGGGAAGGGACGACCCCTGAGGGTCGTCCCGGGAGACCGATCGATCAGTCGCGCTGCTCGATGGGCACCCACTCGCTCTTCTCCGGGCCCACGTAGTCGGCGCTCGGGCGGATGATGCGGTTGTTGGCGCGCTGCTCGAAGACATGGGCCGCCCAGCCGGTCACCCGCGACATCACGAAGATGGGCGTGAACAGCTTGGTGGGAATGTCCATGAAGTGATAGGCGCTGGCGTGGAAGAAGTCGGCGTTGCAGAACAGCTTCTTCTCGCGCCACATCACCGCCTCGACGCGCTCGGAGACCGGGTAGAGGACGGTGTCGCCCACGTCCTCGGCCAGCTTCTTCGACCACTCCTTGATGATGGCGTTGCGCGGGTCGGACTCGCGATAGATCGCGTGGCCGAAGCCCATGATCTTCTCCTTGCGCTCGAGCATGCCCATGATCTCGCGCTCGGCCTCGTCGGCGGAGGTCCAGTTCTCGATCATCTCCATGGCCGCCTCGTTGGCGCCGCCGTGCAGCGGCCCGCGCAGGGAGCCGATGGCGCCGGTCACGCAGGAGTGCATGTCGGAGAGGGTCGAGGCGCAGACCCGCGCGGTGAAGGTCGAGGCGTTGAACTCGTGCTCGGCGTAGAGGATCAGCGAGACGTTCATGACACGGGCGTGGAGCTCGGAGGCCGGCTCGCCGCGCAGCATGTGCAGGAAGTGGCCGCCGATGGACTCGTCATCGGTCTCGGTCTCGATACGCACGCCGTCATGGCTGAAGCGGTACCAGTAGCAGATGATGGAGGGCAGCACGGCCAGCAGGCGGTCGGAGACGTCCTGCTGCTCGTCGAAGCTCTGCTCGGTCTCCAGGTTGCCCAGCATGGAGGCGCCGGTGCGCATCACGTCCATGGGGTGGGCATCCTTGGGGATCTGCTCGAGCACGGTCTTGAGCGCCGCGGGCAGGCCGCGCAGGCCCTTGAGCTTGGCGATGTAGGCGTCGAGCTCGGCCTGGTTGGGCAGCTTGCCCTTGAGCAGCAGGTAGGCCACCTCCTCGAACTTCGCCTTCTCCGCCAGCTCCTTGATGTCGAAGCCACGGTAGGTCAGGCCGGAGCCGGTCTTGCCCACGGTGCACAGGGCGGTAGTACCTGCACTCTGGCCACGCAGGCCGGCGCCGCCGATGGGTTTATCTGCCATGATCTCTCTCCTCTTGAAGGTATCCGTAATAGCGTAGGGGGGCGCGCCTCAGGCGTCGCCGCCCTTCTCGGCGAAGAGCGCATCGAGCTTCTGCTCGAAGCTGTGGTAGTTCAGGAAGTCGTAGAGCTCGTCGCGGGTCTGCATCAGCTCCACCACGTCGCGCTGGTGGCCGTTGGCGTGGATGCTCTGGTAGACCTTGAGCGCCGCGGCGTTCATGGCCCGGAAGGCGGAGAGCGGGTAGAGCACCATGCGGCAGCCCACCTCGCCCAGCTCCTGCTGTGAGAACAGCGGCGTGGCGCCGAACTCGGTGATATTGGCCAGGATCGGCGCGTCAACGCGCTCGCAGAACGCCTTGTAGTCGTCCAGGGTGTGCACCGCCTCGGCGAAGATGGCGTCGGCGCCGGCCGCGATGCAGGCCTGGGCACGCTCGATGGCGGCATCCAGCCCGTCCTTCTGGAAGGCGTCGGTGCGGGCGATCAGGTAGAAGTCAGGATCGATGCGGGCATCGGCGGCGGCCTTGACACGGTCGACCATCTCCTGCTGGGAGACGATGGCCTTGTTGGGGCGGTGGCCGCAGCGCTTCTGGGCGACCTGGTCTTCGATGTGCACGGCGGCCACGCCCGCGCGCTGCATCTCCTTGACGGTGCGGGCGATATTGAAGGCGCCGCCCCAGCCGGTGTCGATATCCACCAGCAGCGGCAGGTCGGTAGCGCCGCAGATGCGGTGGGCGTCCTCGACCACGTCGTTCATGGTAGTCATGCCGAGGTCCGGCAGGCCGAAGGAGGCGTTGGCCACGCCGCCGCCGGAGAGATAGATCGCCTGGTGGCCGACGCGCTGGGCCATCATGGCGGTGTAGGCATTGATGGTGCCGACGATGGACAGCGGGCGGTTGGCCTCGAGGGCGGCACGGAAGCGGGCGCCGGGAGTCTGCTGGGTCATGGGGTCTCTCCTGTGGTGTTCGGGCCTGAAAGGGTCGGTTCGGGTCAGGATGTCGTCTCGGCCTGCTGGCGCAGCGTGGCCGCATAGCGGTCGACGACATTGGCCCGCGAGGCGCTGACGTGGCGGCGCATCAGCAGCTCGGCCAGCTCAGCATCGCCGGCCTCGATGGCGTCAACGATCCGGTGATGCTCGACGAAGGCGCGCTGGGGACGCGAGCCGCTGGCGCTGAACTGGGTGCGGTAGAGCCGCACCAGGTAATAAAGGTCATCGCAGAGCATGTTCACCAGCATGCGGTTATGGCTGCCCTGGACGATACGGTAGTGGAAGTCCAGGTCGCCCTCGCGCTGGAAGTAGGCCTCGCCCTTCCTGAGGTCGGCCTGGCCTTCATGCATGGCCAGCAGCTTGCGCAGCCCGGCAATCTCCTCGGCGGTCATGTGCTTCGCCGCCAGTCGCGCCGCCATGCTCTCCAGGGCCTCGCGCACGTCGAACAGCTCCAGCAGCTCCTGCATGGAGAGCTTGACCACCCGGGCGCCCACATGGGGAACCCGTTCGATCAGGCGGTGCGCCTCCAGGCGACGCATCGCTTCGCGCAGCGGCCCGCGGGAGATCCCGTAGGTCCGGGAGAGGCCCGGCTCGGTGATCTTGCTGCCCGGAGCCAGCTCGCCGCGTACGATCGCATCCTGGAGCTGCTGGAAGACGCGCTCCGCCAGGGTACGCACTTCCGGGATCGACGTTTCGGTTTCGGCTGAGTTCATGGCAATTGTCGACAATCATTTGGTGAAGAGAGAGTAGCCACTCCCCATAATGGGGTCAATACGCAGAAACGCCCAGCCTATCCCCCTTTGGTTGTAGACAACCCGGCGAACGCTTCTGCAGATGTCGACAATATCATGGCCGGCGCCTCGGCTCTCCTGAGGACAATCGCCCCGGCGGGGCCTAGAATGGTCCGCCTGTTTTCGCAAGGCCCGGTCATGAACGCACCCCTTCAGATCACTCCCCTGCCCTACCATGAGACGCCCCTGCCGCGCTTCTCCCGCCTGCGCCAGCGGCCCGGCGCAGTGCTGCTGGACAGCGGCCGCCCGGAGGCGCCCGGCGGCCGCTTCGACATTCTCTCCAGCGACCCCCTGGTGACCCTGGAGATCGATGAGCGGGGCGCCGTCACCGGCGCCCCCGAGCTGGCCGGGCTCTCCCCCTTCGCCGCCCAGCAGGCGCTGCTCGACCGCCTGCCCCTGGCCAGCCAGGAAAGCGAGCTGCCCTTCCTCGGGGGGCTGATCGGCTACTGGAGCTATGATCTGGGCCGGCTGCTGGAGCCGGTGGGCAAGCGCGCCCGGCCGGCGGTGTCGCTGCCGGCGAGCCGCGTCGGCCTCTACGACTGGGCGCTGATCCAGGATCATGACCGCCGCGAGGCCTGGCTGGTCGCGACCGCCGAGCGGCGGCGCCAGGTACTCGACTGGCTGGCGGCCTCTATCCCCGCCAGCCGCGAGTTTCGGCTCAGCGCCCCCTTCGCCGGCGAGCTCTCCCGGGAGGCCTACCTGGAGCGGTTCGCGGCGGTACAGCGCTATATCCGCGCCGGCGACTGCTACCAGATCAACCTCGCCCAGCGCTTCAGCGCCCCCTATGCCGGCGATCTCTGGGACGCCTACCGGCACCTGCGAAGCGCCACGCCCACCCCCTATGCCGGCTACATGAGCTGGCCAGGCCCCCAGGGGGAGCAGGCGCTCCTCTCGCTCTCGCCGGAGCGCTTCCTCGAGTGCCGCGACGGCCAGGTGGAGACACGCCCCATCAAGGGCACTCGCCCCCGAGGGGCCTCCCCCGTCGAGGACCAGGCCCTGGCCGACGAGCTCGCCGCCAGCCTCAAGGACCGCGCCGAGAACGTGATGATCGTCGACCTGCTGCGCAACGATCTGGGGCGCGTCTGCCGTCCGGGCAGCGTCCGGGTTCCCAAGCTCTGCGGCCTGGAGCACTATGCCAACGTCCACCACCTGGTCAGCGTGGTCACCGGTGAGCTGGCTCCGGGGCGCACGCCCCTTGAGCTGCTCGCCGCCGCCTTTCCCGGCGGCTCCATCACCGGCGCCCCCAAGGTGCGCGCCATGCAGATCATCGAGGAGCTGGAGCCTAGCCGGCGCAGCGCCTACTGCGGCAGCCTCGGCTATGTGGATGTGCGCGGCCGCATGGATACCTCCATCGCCATCCGCACCGCAGTGGCCGATGCCGGCCGGCTTCACCTCTGGGGCGGCGGCGGCCTGGTGGCCGACTCCGAGGGCGAGGCAGAGTATCAGGAGACCCTGGACAAGATCGGCCACCTGATGGCGGCGCTGGCCGACTGCTCGTGCGAGGAGTGAGGCATATAAACCCAAGAAATCGGTATTGGGGCGCCGCCGCCTGCCCTTGGTAGGGTAGCGGGCAGCGACTTCATGATGGAGGCCCCATGCCGAGCTTCGACCCCAACCGTTTCGTGCTGGAGCACGACCGGGACACCCCCAAGGAGATCCTGCGCGCCGCCTATCAGGCCTTCGGCGAGCTGACGCTCTCCTTCTCCGGCGCCGAAGACGTGGTGCTGATCGACCTGGCGCTCAAGGTGGCGCCAAAGGAGTCCGTGCACGTCTTCGCCCTGGATACCGGCCGCCTGCATCCGGAGACCTACGCCTTTATCGAGCGGGTGCGCGAGCACTACGGCATCGCCATCGACGTGCGCTTTCCCGACCCCGAGGCGGTGCAGGCCCTGGTCCAGGCCAAGGGCCTGTTCAGCTTCTTCCGGGATGGCCACCAGGAGTGCTGCGGCATCCGCAAGGTAGCGCCGCTGCGTGCGCGCCTGGCGGGCCTGCCGATGTGGGTCACCGGTCAGCGCCGGGACCAGAGCCCCGGCACCCGCTCCAGCCTGCAGATCGCCGAGCGTGATCTCGCCTTCGGCAGCGAGGAGAGCCCCCTCTACAAGCTCAACCCCCTGACCCACTGGTCGAGCGAGGAGGTGTGGAGCTACATCCGCATGTTCGACGTCCCCTACAACCCGCTGCATGAGCGCGGCTTCGTCAGCATCGGCTGCGAGCCCTGCACCCGTCCCACCCTGCCCGGCCAGCACGAGCGCGAGGGACGCTGGTGGTGGGAGGAGCAGGCCGGCAAGGAGTGCGGCCTGCACGCCACCAACCTGACTGGCGCCTCGCCGCAGGCTACCCGCCCGGCGTGATCGGGACGACGCTCCCTTAACGTAGAAGGGCGCCCCTGAGGGCGCCCTTCGGCGTTTCGGCCCCCGCGGCGGGAGGCCGGTATCGAACGCGGCTAGCGCACCGGCAGCTCGATCTTCTCGAAGAGCGGCGCCTCGTGGCGGGGCCCCGCCGCCAGGGCGGCGTCTACCAGCTCCCGCTCCAGGTGCGGCGCAAAGCCCCTGAGGAAGTCGTACATGTAGCCGCGCATGAAGGTGCCGCGGCGGATGCCGATCTTGGTCGTGGAGCTCTCGAAGAGATGCCCGGCGTCCAGCGCCACCAGGTCGCTATCCTGCTCCGGGTCCACCGCCATATGGGCGACGATGCCTACCCCCATGCCCAAGCGCACATAGGTCTTGATCACGTCGGCATCTGAGGCGGTCAGCACCACGTTGGGCTCGAGCCCACGGGCGCGGAAGGCCTCGTCGAGCTGGGAGCGGCCGGTGAAGCCGAACACATAGGTGACCAGCGGATGGCGCGCCAGGGCCTCGAGGGTCAACGTCGGCTCATCGGCCAGGGGGTGCCCCTGAGGCACCAGGATGCAGCGGTTCCAGCGGTAGCAGGGCAGCAGCACCAGGTCGTTGAAGAGCTCCAGGGACTCGGTGGCGATGGCAAAGTCCGCCTGGCCGTCGCTGACCATCTGAGCGATCTGCTTGGGGGTGCCCTGCTGCATATGCAGGGCCACATCCGGGTAGCGGCGGGTAAAGTCGCGAATCACCGGCGGCAGCGCGTAGCGCGCCTGGGTGTGGGTGGTGGCGATGGCGAGGCTGCCGCGGCGCTCGTCGCTGAACTCCTGGGCCACCTCCTTGATGTTCTCGGTCAGGCGCAGCACCTCGCCGGCCAGCTCGACGATGGCCTGACCTGCCGGCGTGACCCGGGTCAGGTGTTTGCCGCTGCGGGCAAAGATCTCCACGCCGAGCTCATCCTCCAGCAGGCGGATCTGCTTGGAGATTCCCGGCTGGGAGGTGTAGAGGCTCTGGGCGGTGGCCGAGACGTTGAGGTTGTGGCGGGTCACTTCCCAGATATAGCGCAGCTGCTGCAGCTTCATGGCGGCAAACTCCCTGGCAGCCGCCCCGTGACGGGCGCCGGCAATGCCAAACAGAAATAAGAAACATGTTACTAAGCTCTTTAGAGTATATACAAGAGAGGGGCGGATCGGCCAGTGCCCCCAAGGCGCCATTTGCCAGCGCCGCGGCCGACCGCTAACATCGTCCGGCCAGGCGTGCCCGAGGCACGCCATGAATACGCTCGATGCAGCGCAACGAAACTGGAGAACCCCATGGCCAACAACGTCGATGTCACCAATGCCAACTTCGAGCAGGAAGTCCTCAAGGCCGACACCCCGGTTCTGCTCAAGTTCTGGGCGCCCTGGTGCGGTCCCTGCAAGGTGATGGCGCCGGTGGTCGACGAGGTCGCCGAAGAGCGCAACGGCAACCTCAAGGTCGTCAGCATCAACGTGGACGATGCCCCGGAGATCGCCGCCGAACAGGGCGTGCGCGGTGTTCCCACCGTCATGCTGTTCAAGTCCGGCACCAAGGTCGCCTCCCTGGTGGGCGCCCAGTCCAAGTCCCAGCTGACGCAGTTCATCGACCAGAACGCCTGATCGCGGCGCTCACTCCTGCGAAACGCCCCGGCCAATGGCCGGGGCGTTGTCGTTTACAGAACATCGATTCGACACCGCTCACTCCGGGGGCGGCTCCGAGCGCCGTTCCTTCTCCTCGGCCACTCGCTCCGCCAGGGGACGCTGGGGCGAGCCCCCATGCCCAGCATCGCCCGGGCCCAGCAGGTGGGCGATCCAGCGGGTCTGGGGATGGCTGTCCAGGGCAATCTTCAGGGTCATGGTCAGCACCACCGAGAGCAGCATGCCCACCGTGCCGAAGATCCAGCCCCACACCACCAGCGACAGGAAGGCTACCAGGGTCGACAGTCCCAGCGCGCGCCCCATCACTCTTGGTTCGACGATATTGCCCAGCAGGAAGTTGATCCCCAGGTAGGCCGCGGAGAGCAGCAGGGCATCGACCAGCCCGCCCTCCGGCGAGACCAGCAGCAGCAGCACCGGGGGAATCGCCGCGATGGCCGAGCCGATATTGGGAATGAAGTTGAGCGCGAAGGCCAGCACCGCCCACAGGAAAGGAAAATCGACCCCGACCAGCAGGCAGGCCACCCACACCAGAGCGCCTGTGACCAGGCTGATCAGAGTCTTGACGGCCAGGTAGCGCTTGAGGGTCTGGCTGAACTCGCTGAAGCGCTGAAGGCTAGGCGCCGGGTTGGCCAGGGCGCGGGAGACCTTGTCGCGAAAGTGCAGCATCTCGAACAGCATGAACAGCACCAGCAGGCCCACGATGGTGCTCTGCACCAGCAGGTTGCCGATCTCGCCGAGCAGGGTGGGGATCCAGCCGCCCAGCTCCTCGACGTCCAGCAGACCGGCCAGCCGGTCCGGGTCGATGGCTAGCCCCAGGTTCGCCAGGCCATCCAGCAGCCCGACATAGTAGGCCTGCAGCTTCTCCTCGATGCCCGGCAGCGCCTCCGTGAAGGTGCCGAAGCTGTTGACCAGCAGCAGGCCCACCAGCGAGAAGAGCACCCCGATCACCACCAGGGTCAGCCACACGGCCGCCCGCAGGCCAAGCCCCAGCCGGTTGAGCCACTGGATCGGCGCGGTACAGACCACCGCGATGAAAATGGCCAGCAGCATCGGTACCAGCAGGCTCGCACCGGCCTTCATGCCGGCCACGATCACGACCAGCGCGGCCAGGCCGAGCATGAGGTTGAGCGGAATGATGCTCGGGGCATCCGGTTCATTAGCCGACATCGTGAGTTCCTGTCCTCCCTGGCCAGCCCCCATCATGCCTCCGCGCCGGGCCAGCAACAATGATGGCCGCCGCGGGAACCTTTATAGTCGGCCCACCTCGAAGCGGGGTGGCACACCGCTACGCCATGCCCGCAAGGAGGCCCCGATGTTATCCCTTCGCCCCGCCCGGCTGCTGCTGGGCAGCCTGCTGATCGCCACCCCGCTGCTGGGCGCACCGGCAATCGCGGCCGACACGCCGCGCCAGCTCAGCGTCCAGGCCGAGGCCACGCTTGCCGTGGTGCCGGATCGCGCCACCCTGAGCGCGCGGCTCTGGGAGCGCACCCCGGCGGTTTCCAGAGAGGAGGAGAGCGGCGGCGACCCGGAGGCGCTGCGCGAAGCGCGGGAGCGTCTGGAAGCCCGCGCCGCCGAACTGATCGACACGCTGGAGAGCGCCGGCTTCGAGGGCGACGCCATCAGCGCCGGCTCGCTGGCGGTGCAGCCGGAGCACCTCGCCGGCAGCCGCGGCGAGGACGGCGAGCGCGAGCCGCTGGTGCGCACTCGCCTGGAGCGCCCCTTCCAGGTGAAGCTCGACGACCTGGAGCGACTGCCGCTGCTGCTCGATGCCCTCACCGAGGCCGGGGTCAACGCCCTGGACGGCGTCAGCTACGACCTCGCCGACCGCGACGCCGCCACCGACGAGGCCATGGTCAAGGCGCTGGAGAGGGCTCGCCACAAGGCCGAGCTGATGGCCGAGACCCTGGGCATCGCCCTGGGGCCTGTCGCCAGCGTCAGCGAGACCCGCTCGCCGGCTTTCCAGCCGCGCATGATGGCCATGAGCGCCGACGCCCGCGAGAGCACCCGGGCCGAGTACCGCCCCGGCACGATCGACATCGAGGCCGGGGTCAGCGTGAACTGGGAGATCGAGTGAGTCGGTCGCCTTCCCGTCGCCTCCCCTGAACGCAGCGAACCCCCGCCGGCGGGGTTCGCGTCAGGGCCGGTGGCCCAGGCTCGGGCGCGTCAGCCCGGCAGGTTGATCGCCTCGACGCCGCCCATATAGCCGCGCAGCGCCTCGGGCACGGTGATGGAGCCGTCGGCGTTCTGGTAGTTCTCCAGCACCGCCACCAGGGCGCGCCCCACCGCCAGGCCGGAGCCGTTGAGGGTATGCAGCAGCTGGGGCTTCTTCTGGTCGGGATGACGGAAGCGCGCCTGCATGCGCCGCGCCTGGAACTCCTCGCAGTTGGAGATCGAGGAGATCTCGCGGTAGGCGTCCTGGCTGGGGATCCACACCTCCAGGTCATAGGTCTTGGCGGCGCCGAAGCCCATGTCGCCGGTGCACAGGGTCACCACCCGGTAGGGCAGCTCGAGGGCCTGCAGGATCGCCTCGGCGTGGCCGCGCATCTCCTCCAGAGCCGCATAGCTGGTGGCCGGGTCCACCAGCTGCACCATCTCCACCTTGTCGAACTGGTGCTGGCGGATCATGCCGCGGGTATCGCGACCGTGGGAGCCCGCCTCGCTGCGGAAACAGGGCGTATGGGCGGTGAGCTTCAGGGGCAGCGCCTTGTGCTCGAGGATCTCGTCCCGGGCAAAGTTGGTCAGCGGCACCTCGGAGGTGGGGATCAGGTGGTAGCCGCGCTCGTCGTCGAGGCGGAACAGATCCTCGCCGAACTTGGGCAGCTGCCCGGTGCCGCGCAGGGAGGCCTCGTTGACCATATAGGGCACGTAGCACTCCTCGTAGCCGTGCTCCAGGGTCTGCTTGTCCAGCATGAACTGGGCCAGGGCCCGGTGCAGCCGCGCAATGGGGCCACGCATCACCGCGAAGCGCGCGCCGGTCAGCTTGGCCGCCAGGTCGAAGTCCAGCTTGCCCTGCAGGGCGCCGAGGTCGACGTGGTCGCGCACCTCGAAATCGAACGCCCGGGGCGTGCCCCAGCGGTGCAGCTCGACGTTGTCGCTCTCGTCCTTGCCCTCCGGCACGCTCTCGTGGGGCAGGTTGGGAATGCCGCTGACCAGGTCATCCCACTCGGCCTGCACCTCGGCCAGGCGCGCCTTGGCGGCATCGAGCCGGTCGCCCAGGTCGGAGACCTCGTCGAGCAGCGGCTGGATATCCTCGCCGGCGGCCTTGGCCTTGCCGATCGCCTTGGAACGGGTGTTGCGCTCGTTCTGCAGGGACTCGGTCTCGGCCTGCAGCTCGCGACGCCGGGACTCCAGCGCCTCGAGGCGCTCGGTATCGAGGGCATAGCCCCGCTTGGCCAGTCGTTGGGCGACCGCATCGAGGTCGCTGCGCAGCAGTTTGGGATCGAGCATGGAATCCGGTCCGTTGCAGTAGTGGCGTCGTGAAGACGATAGAAGATAAAAACGATAGGGGGTCAAACAGGCCGCCCATTGTAGGCAAAAGGCCGCAGGGGCGCCATGGACGCCCCCTCCGGGATGCGCCCTACCGCCCTCTCGCGGTAAAGTAGAGGCACTTACGCTTCCCCTTGAAGATGCCCATGATCGCTCGACTGGACACCACCGACGCCGGCACCGCCCACGGGCTTGCCGCACCCTATCTGCGCTTTCTCGAGGCCCTGAAGGCCGCCGGCTTCGAGGGCGAGATCGCCCCGGACTACGCCGACCGCACGGTGCTCGCCACCGACAACTCCATCTACCAGCGCCTGCCCCAGGCCGCGCTCTACCCCCGCCACGGCCAGGACCTGGCGCGCATCGCCCACCTGGCCGGCCAGGTGGAGCACCGCCAGGTGGCGCTCACCCCCCGGGGCGGCGGCACCGGCACCAACGGCCAGTCACTCACCGACGGCCTGGTGGTGGACGTCTCGCGCCACATGAACCGGATCCTCGATATCGACGTCGAGGCCCGCCGGGTGCGGGTCCAGGCCGGGGTGGTCAAGGACCAGCTCAACGCCGCCCTCAAGCCCCACGGGCTCTTCTTCGCCCCGGAGCTCTCCACCTCCAACCGCGCCACCATCGGCGGCATGATCTCCACCGACGCCAGCGGCCAGGGCAGCTGCGAGTACGGCAAGACCCGCAACCACGTGCTGGAGCTCGAGGTGCTGCTGCTGGGCGGCGAGCGCCTGGTGAGCCGCCCGATGGATGACGCCGAGCTCGAGACTCTCTGCGAGCGCCAGGACGCCACCGGCCGCGCCTTTCGCACCGCCCGGGAGATCATCGACACCCAGGGCGAGCTGATCGCCGAGAAGTTCCCACCGCTCAACCGCTGCCTGACCGGCTACGACCTGGCGCACCTGAGAGACGACCAGGGGCGGCTCGACATGAACAGCCTGCTCTGCGGCTCGGAGGGCTCCCTGGGCCTGCTCGACGAGGCGGTGCTCAACGTGCTGCCGATCCCCAAGCACTCCACCCTGGTCAACGTGCGCTACGCAGGCTTCATGGACGCCCTGCGCGACGCTCGGGCCCTAATGTCAAGCGGCAGCTCTTCACAAGGTCGGCCACAGGCGTCCCCCACCTCCATCGAGACGGTGGACGACAAGGTGCTGATGCTGGCCATGGAGGACTTCGTCTGGGACAGCGTGGCGGCGTTCTTCCCCGCCGGCGACACCCCGGTGCGCGGCATCAACCTGGTGGAGTTCAACGACGACGACCCCGAGCGCCTGGCCGAGCGGGTCGCCGCCTTCTGCCGCCACCTGGAGAGCGACGAGAGCGTTCAGCGCCTGGGCTTTACCCTGGCCGAAGGCCGGCCGCAGATCCAGCAGGTCTACGCCATGCGCAAGCGCGCCGTAGGCCTGCTGGGCAATGCCAAGGGCGAGAAGCGCCCTATCCCCTTCGTGGAGGATACCGCGGTGCCGCCGGAGCACCTGGCCGACTTCATTGCCGAGTTCCGCGCCGCCCTGGACGCCCGGGGCCTGGACTACGGCATGTTCGGCCACGTGGACGCCGGGGTGCTGCACGTGCGCCCGGCCATCGACATGAAAGACCCTGAGCAGGAGCGGCTGATCCGCGAGGTCTCCGACGAGGTGGCCGAGCTGACGCAGAAGTACGGCGGCCTGCTGTGGGGCGAACACGGCAAGGGAGTGCGCTCGGAGTATGCGCCGAGCTTCTTCGGCGAGCTCTACCCCAGCCTGCAGCGGGTCAAGGCGGCCTTCGACCCGCATAACCAGCTCAACCCCGGCAAGATCGCCACGCCTCTTTCCTCTTTTCCCCCACCCGCCCCCGTGGGGAGCCCCCCCGACGCCGCGGGAGAGGAGGCCGTGACGCTGGTCGACCCGGGCCTGCTGACCATCGACGGCGTGCCCACCCGGGGCCAGCTCGACCGCACCATCGACGAGCGAGCCTGGCAGGCCCACGCCGCCACCGTCTACTGCAACGGCAACGGCGCCTGCTACAACTACGACCCCAACGACGCCATGTGCCCCTCCTGGAAGGCGACCCGGGACCGGGTGCACTCCCCCAAGGGGCGCGCCAGCCTGGTGCGCGAGTGGCTGCGCCTGCAGGGCGACGCTGGCATCGATCTGGTCGAGGAGTCGCGCAAGAAGAAGGCCGAGGGCGCCTGGGGCTTTGTCAGAAGCTTCCCGAAACGCACCCTCAACACCCTGCGCCGCAAGCGCGAGGCGGACTTCTCCCACGAGGTCTACGACGCCATGGCCGGGTGTCTGGCCTGCAAGTCCTGCGCCGGCCAGTGCCCGATCAAGGTCAACGTGCCCGACTCCCGGGCGCAGTTCCTGGAGGTCTACCACGGCCGCTATCTGCGCCCGCTGCGCGACTACCTGATCGGCACCACCGAGTCCGTGCTGCCCGTCCTCTCCCGGGTGGCGCCCGCCTACAATGCGCTGATCGGCAATCGCCTGGTGGACCGCCTGCTATCGGGCCCCGTGGGGCTGGTGGACAGCCCGCGGCTCTCACGGGCCAGCCTGAGAAAGACCCTGGCCGCCTGGGGCGTGGCAGAGGCCACCCCCACCTCGCTCGGCCGGCTCACCGAGGCCCAGAAGGCCAGGAGCGTGGTGATCGTGCAGGACGCCTTCACCAGCCACTTCGAAGCCAATCTGGTGCTGGATATCGTCGAGCTGCTCGGCCGGCTGGATATCCGGGTCTTCGTGGCGCCCTTCTCCCCCAACGGCAAGCCGCTGCACGTACAGGGCTTTCTGGGCGCCTTTGCGCGCACCGCCGACAAGCAGGCCCGGCGGCTGCGCGCCCTGGCGGAGTTCGACGTGCCCCTGGTGGGCATCGACCCGGCCATGACCCTCACCTACCGCCAGGAGTACGTGAAGGCGCTGGGGCCGGAGGCCGTGCCCGAGGTGCTGATGCTGCAGGAGTGGCTGGTGACCCGCGCGGCCAGTCTGGTGCCCGGCGGCCTGACCCTGGAGGGCGCCGGCATCGAGGATCCGGGCTATCGGCTGCTCTCCCACTGCACCGAGAAGACCAACGCTCCGGGCAGCCCCAAGGCGTGGCAGCAGCTGTTCGCGGCCTTCGGCCTCGAGCTCGAGCTGGTGGCCACCGGCTGCTGCGGCATGTCCGGCACCTACGGCCACGAGGCGCGCAATCTGGAGACCTCGAAGACCATCTACGCCCAGTCCTGGCAGCCGGTGGTGGAGGACGAGGCCAACGCGGGGACCCTGCTGGCCACCGGCTACTCCTGCCGCAGCCAGGTGAAGCGCTTCTCCGACACCGCCCTGCCCCACCCGCTGCAGGGGCTGCTGGCGCTGCTGCGCCGCGCGGGCTGAGCCAGCGCCGCCGCACCCGCAAGCGCCCACCGGGGAAGATCTTCGGTGGGCGCACCGTCCGACCTGATAAGGGTCCAAGCGACAGGAGGCGACGCCATGAACCGCACCCTGATCATCATCGGCCTGATCATCATCGCCGTGGGCCTGCTCTGGCCCTGGCTCTCCCGGCTCCCCTTCGGCCCGCTGCCGGGGGATGTCGCCGTGCGTCGGGAGGGGTTCTCGTTCTTCTTCCCGATCACCACCATGATTCTGGTGAGCGTGGTCCTATCGGCGCTGATGTGGCTCTTCAATCGCTAGGGGCGGGTATCGGCCTCGGGGTACACCCCAGCGCACCAGCCGCTCTTCGGGCCAGTGATTGGTAAAATCTGCGACCTCTGCAGCATCATCAAGGCAGGCCACAAGGCGGTCCCAGCGCGCCTCGGTCAGCTCCCAGGCCGTCGCGGGCAGGAAGAACACCTTGCGGCTGAAGGTGGGCAGGACGAATTCCGATACCCAGAACGAGGGTACGATGAAGACGCGCGGCGGTTTACCGCTGGAAGCCTGCAGATCCACCAACGCGTACCAGAGCGTCGCACTGTGTTTGCCGATGGCACCGGCTCCCACGTCCCACTCGCAGCCTTCGCGCCCGTAGCGCCGCCGGCGATAGGCGCTGTTCGATGTCTTGACCTGTATCGAGAGGCTGCGAGAACCGTCGGCCCTGGCGGCCACAATATCCACTGCCGGCGCATTGCCTATCGTCAAGCTGGCATGGATGCCGCGCCGTGCCAGCTCATAGCACACGTAATACTGTCCTGCGGTGCCGACAAACTGATTTTTTCCTTTGGCCAAATGAGGGCTCCCCTGGTGTGTTATGGGCGATATGCTCGCCACGTGGCAGAACCTGAATTCAAGCAATAAACGCAGCACCTGCAGTGCTCAGGGCTCCTGAATATTCTTCCAGAAATACCCGCCGGCCTCCGGTAGCAAAGGCGCTTTCGAGCGTGGTCATTGGTGAAGCCATGGCGCGTAGCTCAGGCCGATCAAGACGCCCTCGGGGCTTATGAATCTCGCGACCGTCTGGCCCCAGGGTTCCGTCCTGGCCTCGTGGAGAAACGCCTGCCCCTTCGCTTTCATCTCCTGCACCGCCGCCTCCACCGCGGCGGCATCCGTCAGCTCGAACTCGATCGTCGCCGTAGGCTCGGGCACACTCTCGGGCCATTCATCCTGGCCGAAGCAGGACTGGGCGGCCATGGCCAGCGGCCAGACACCGAAATGGTTCGCGCCGGGGAAGTGATCCATATAGCGATAATCGTCCATCGCCTCCAGCGGCAGACCCAGCGCATCCTGATACAGCGACGCACTCGCCGCCGGGTCTTTGGTGATGGAAGCAAAGCCGGAGATGCATTTGATTTCCATTCCCTTTCCCTCGTGATGGAAACTTCCTAACGCCGGACATGAGCGGCGGGCGAAAAGCGCCAGCTTTTTGCCCGTCCGCTCGATGGCCTTGTTGGGCAAACGACCAAACTAGCTCCACCTTCCAGTCTGTATCACGGAGATGAACATGCATCCCAGCGGGAACGCGAGCGCCATATGGAGCAGCGCGCCCCACAGAATCCCAACCGGGAAGTCTATAAACTGGAAGTAAAACATCTCCTGCTGCCATACGAACAGGAAGAAGACCAGCGCACCGTACACGAGCCCACGCAACCATGCGGCCTTAACAGGCAAAGCTCTCCCAAAGATGGTGTAGCTCAGCGAGATAAGGAAACTCCAGATGAGGGTGGTGAGCGACAGCGCGACCGGAGACACAAGCGCATGGTCCTCGGCGCGAAAGAACGTCACTACGGCGTGAGCCTCGGCGAAGGCTACCATGTTGATCAGGTATGACAGGCTAGCGAAGACAAGAAAGAAAACGAAACCACCTAGGACATGCCTCCATACTTGCGAAAGGCCGCCGTAGCGCTCGGAAACCTGCTGATCCGCGACCACTGCACCTCTCGAACTTCCCATCCTAACCTCCGAATATAAGAAAACCGAAGCCACGCCGCGGCGCCCCCTGTTTTGCGCCCAACGCCGCCAGCACGCGCGGCTTTGTAGTGAAGGCGAAGCCGCAACGGAAAAGCCGTCGCCGTGCCTGGCCTTGTTAAGCATCTTCATCCGCAGACTTTCGCCCCATTACAAGGGTGTTGTCAGGTAGCTCTGTATCCTTGGTAACTAGCAGCCATTCTTGTCTTTTTTGATCATAGTAGTAGGACTCACCCTCCTCTGGAGCCAGAGCCCAGTCCTTCAATTTCCTCTCTTTACCGGTGATGGTCCTAACTCGGATTCGAGTAACAGTTAGGTCTCCTTTGTGGCGACGGTTACCATCAAAGAACGCCATTTCTTTAGGGACCATATTCTCTTGGCACCACAACCAAATCAATGAGGCCCCAACAGCCATAGAGATCATGCCAAAAAGCGCTTCAACTGATGTCGTTAACCTATACTCGGGCAATGGTTGAAAATCACCATACCCGAGGGTCGTAAAAGTCGTAATGCTAAAGTAAAGAGCATCCCAGAAGTCAGGTGAAAATTCTCCGTTATCGCCAAGAAGACCCGTATATTTATAGTGCATAGCAAAAGAAATAATAGTCACTACTATATGCAAGAAAAACAGAGCAAACACCAGCCAAAAGAATGATCTGCTGAGATTCAGCAGCAATGGAAGCAGCGAAGCGATTATAAAAAAACCAGCGACTAAAAACACAGCGGTAAATATCGAATACCAACCAAAAAAACCGCTAGCAAGGCTCATAACCATCATGACAGAAAATATTATGACACTCATGAATGCGTGTCCTAACGCCGCCTGCCATGGAACTCCGTGACTTAGCATGAATTCTCCTGCTTAACGCTCGCATTTGCGGCTGGTTTGGAGCGCAGCGAAAAACCAGTCCGACAACATGCGCTTGTTAAATACTGTACGTGGCGAAGAACCTCATGGCGCCCGATTTCGATAGGAATTCCTCACCAACTAACATCGGCTGATACATCATGCCACCGGTGAGCTCTGATGGATGTTTTGAGACTACCGCACCTTTGCCCTCCTCAAGACCATGAACCTTTGCGTAAGTTGTTGGAAGAGAGAAGTCCAATATCTCCAGTGATGGAAGGGTCAGCCACGCATGGATATTTATATTAGGGCCGGTGATACCGCGGTTGAGCATCTCAGACAAGTTTTCCTCTGTCTGCTTGAACATTTCGCTTTTTTCAAGGCTCACCCAGCCGATGGTGTAGTAGGCGTCACAACCCAGAATTTTTTCGATAACCGGTTTTAGCCTCATATGAAGCGAGAGACATTGAGCCACGACATCCTCTTCACTCAACTCGCCCATAATGTCTCGTATCGCGATTGGAAGGCGGCTCAAGGCCTCTTGGGTCAGAAAACGAGTATCACTTAATTCAACGCTCGGAGCGCTCAGGCCAAAGCGTGTTGTTCGTTCCAGCGCATCTAAAAAATTTGACTTGTACACCTACACTCTCCTTGGTATTTAACGCTCGGCTCTGCGGCTGTTAAAAGAGGAGGCGAAGCCGGAATTTTTAACAGTCCGACAGCAGCCGCTTGTTAGGTGCTTCACACCTAGCCCTCCTTTCTCCATCGCTCAACTATTTTATCAAACGTAATATCTTTCCAACTTTCAGCCCATTCCTTGTAAGTATCGATGCTTGCAGACTTAGGCTCAGGATTTGGCTTTGGCAACTGAACTAGGCTTGGAATAATTACAGAATCACCAACAACAAAGGCTTCGCCTTGGTTGAGCGATGGTAGCAAATCTATAAGGCTACTTGAGCTATCAGGCAACAAAGCTTTAATGTAGTTCTGATCGACTCTATTTGTAAGTCGCATCGCGATGAAATTATTGCACTGTGAGAAAATCGTATCTGACACTTCTGACGGGCGTTGGCTCACAACCATGAGGCTCAGACCGTATTTACGTCCTTCTTTTGCAATTCTTTCAATAGACTTCTTAGAAGCCTTAAATTCGGCGCCGCCAGTCTTTGGAATGTAGTTATGTGCTTCCTCGCACACAATCAAAAAAGGAATATCGTTGGTTTGATTTGTAGAATGCCTTATCTTCGAATAATGGAATGCAAAGTCAAACATCAATCGAGATATAAGACTTACGGTTATGCTCAAAACTTCGAATGGTATTCCACTCAAGTCAACAACAGTAACATTGGATTTATCGATATACCCTAAAAACTGTTTAATTACCTCACTGAAGTCATTCGTTTTAAACGCTGCACCATCGTCTTTAACAGGCTTGAGTAAAAAGGCCAACCTCTTATCGTTTAACTTAGTCTCTAGTCGTGAAATAAACCGATCAAACTCACCATTAAAACCTCCCTCCTTTGAAACCTTTGCACCAAGAGTTTCATGCTTCGCATTTCCAGTTGATGATAAAAAGTTAATCTTATGCCATAGACGCTCTTCGTCATATTCAATTTCTTCATCAAGTGTTGCAAAGTATTTTAGTGAGTTCTTTTCATAAACAGTTAAATTATTCTTGTTGTAAATATAGTTATAAACTTCATCAATACTGAAAAACACAGGAGAGTCATATGTAACTTTACCCAACCCTGGATTATGTTTCTCTTTATTTAAAATAACGGCTTGCTTAAACTGGGATAGCTGATTGTGTGAATTTTGCTCATTGCTTTCTATGAAAATAGACTCTAATTCTTCAGCATTCATTAGCCAATATGGGAGTTTCAGATTATCAACATCTAGTTTGTTTAGGCTGAATTTTTCACTTTCATCAACAGTGAAGGCTGACGAATACTCTGAGTGAATATCAAAAATTATAACGTGTGAGTTTTTTTGACTTTCTCTATTCGAATTTTTTGCATTGGCGATACCAACTGCATTTTGAATGAGACTAGACACAGCACACGACTTGCCAGATCCGGTAGACCCCACTACCCCGATATGTTTGCCAAAAAACCTATCACCATCTATACAAAACGGTACGGTAGGGTTGCCTGACAGGCGACCAATCTCAAATCCAAAGCTGCTATCATCTGAAAATATTAGGGAAAGATCTTCTGTACCAAAGGTATGTACAATCTCCGTAGGGACAGGCAAAACTTGAGTTCCTCTTTTAAATTCAAGTTTATCGTCATTATTTATTAGAGCTCCGATTGGTGAAGCCTCTATCACAAAGCTCCATTCGACAGCACCATCTTTTTCTAATTTTTGAGCCGTCAAATTGTTTATAATGGCAACTGCATAGTTCTGATTACCATCTTCAATCTTTAGGAATTTACCAACTTGTAAATCAGCCTTGTTTTCTTCAAGTGTCTTAAGATTACCAATTCCAATTGCTACCTTATCTGGCGAGCTTGATAATACGTGCCCAACTTTACTCATAGCTATTCCTCATCCCTATTACATATTCAAGTTCGCTAAAGTTGCTTGTTCCAACTTGATAAAAGTTTACATCAGTTAGCTCAATATTATTAGGCGTCTCGCTGCTAACCAAATACAAGTCATCACCTTTTCTATGATTTATTGCTTCTTTTTCAGAGTCCATTGCTAATAACCTAAGATCGAATTCACGCTCTTCAATATTATTTCTGATTATTTTTTTCATAGGATCTCTGAAAAAATGATCGAATTCAAAATCGTTTCCAACAAGCCCTGTATTTGCTTTTATTCCCTTCTTGTACAATCGAGACTCAAGATCCCTGATTGCGTCAAAATTATCATTAATAATAAATGTTGGTGCCTTGAGATGGCTCGGTTTCGAATAGTATTTCTTTATGTAATTCCCGAAAAATACAACAACCTTCTCTTCATAATCATCAATGTCATTTTTGTTAATATAAAAATATCTGTCTCGGCTGTTTTGAGAGAAAGAACTAGAGAGCTGCTGTTTGATACGTTTAAGTATTTCGCTCCGATTTTTTAGTGCTAGCGTCCATTTAGATATTGCTGTGTGTGTGGCGTTTAAAAGGTAGCTATATAATTTTGCCTTAGTTATCTGTCTATCAGCTTCATTTTTAGTGCTCGACAATTTCGCAATTATTGATATCGAATTTGGGTAAAGTAAAGTACCAACATCACTCCCTTGAATTCCGAGCAACTCTAGTGCATCCTTCGTGCTATCTTCGATTTCATCCAAAGAAGGGCCAAAAACAATCCTTGTATTCTTTAAGAATTCATCCTTATCGAATGTTCCAGAGATCCTAGATGCGATCTTTAATAGTGATTTATCAGTGGTCGCTAACGCAGAGTCTAAGGTTGAAAGCTCAATACTTCTCTCGCCATGAGTTTCATTCGGGACATAAATAAAAATTGTGTATTTAATCTTTGCTGTTGGATTCTTGTCGTACGCTTCGGCCATTTGGAGCAAAGGCTTAAATATTAGGCTTGGTATGAATTTTTCTTTGGACTCATGATATTTGCATTGTATGGCTTCCAGCTCGCCACTGGCGGACAGAACATCTACGTCTTCTACAACACCTTCGACAGTAATTACGTCCTCATCGTCCGCATTAGCTATCTCAAAAATAGTTTTATTAAATTGATATAAAAATCCTTTAATTGTGCTATCTGCAATTCTATCTGACATTAAGCATTACATCCCTTTGTTTGTTGTTTCGCCAGTGCTAGTTTGGCACCTAACGTCTAAGCTAAGCGGCGCGGCGTTAGCCGCGTCCGGTGGAGCGCGAAGCGCGGAACGAACTTGAGCGACTTGTTAGAGATCATACTAGTGGCCCCGATTGATTGATTAAAGCCAGGAAGTCTCTTGGACTAAGATTACTTAGTAGGTAATAGCCGGGAGATTCGAATGGACCGCCTTCTTCCCCATCAAAGATTTCCAATACGACGTGCCGGTATTCGGCAAAATGATTGGCTTCCCTTTCCGGGTTTATTCGAGGCACACCCTTAGAGTAATGGTGGCTATGGTTCCCAAAGTATGACCTGGCGTCTTCAATCTGAATCTCAAAGCTTTTCGTGAGGCTCGTGCCTTGCTTAGTAACGCCATCCTTCACGAGATGAACAGTTGCCATAATTGCTCCTTTGATCTCTAACGCTTTGCACAGCGGCGCGAGGTTACGAGCGTCCGGCGCCAAAGGCGCGAACTGCTGCAACTTGTTAGGCACCACAGAAAGCATTTTCACCGCAAATCCCAGCTCGCACCGGTGATTAAGTACTTTTCTGATTCTTGTTTCCAGTGCAAGGTCAAAATCTGCTCATTGCGCAAGGGGAGTGCTTTAAGGGTGTTAAGTGGATCTATAGGATTAACAAGCCTCTCCAATACCGGATTCAATGTTGCGACAACTGCTTCATCTTTAAGGAAATCAATCCTGCGAGCATCTGGTTGCGATGAAGCTAGCAAATAAGTAGACGTTTTTGTTGTATATCCATCAAATAATGTCGCTCTCCCCCTTTCAAACTCTGCAAGTTCTATTGGCGGAACGTCGCAATCAATTTCTAATTTGAGGTTAACTTCCCAATCATACCCTCTTGTGCCTTCCTTAACTAAGTATAGCGAATACCGCATACAGCCTCCTCCACGTGTTATTTCAGCAATATGGTACATGGCCTAACGCCAGCCTTCAGCCGACCGCTTGGAGCGGATAACCGAAGGGAAGTAGCGGAAAGTGGGTCGGCTGCAAGGCATTGTTATGTGCCGAATTCCTGTGCGTAAATTACTACCCTATCTTGGGATGCATCTACTAGTGAATCAGCATAAATTTCATATAAATCATCTTGCGACATCCAATCCGAGCCGATTTTTCCACTATTGAATAGGAACTCAAATGCTTCAGTTGAAAGCGAGACATTCCTCATTTTCTCGTATTCAAGGAGCTTGCCACCTTGCGGTCCAGTAGAGGCACAATCTTCGATTCTACATACTGGAATGTGCTCACCTCTGGAGATGTACTTCTGACTCGGATTCTGCAACTTGTCAGTAGGCCTTAGAAAGGCAGCACAGAATGGAAAGCGATAACTATTCTCGGACTCTTTACATTCACAATGTTTTTTGTCGCACAAAAATGACTTCAACTTTTCAAGCTGAGATTGCATCCTTGGGTCTGACAAATACAGTTTTCGATCCTGCCAAATTTTGTATTGAATCGCTACGATGCTGACTTTGTCAGATTTCGGCGCGTGACGCTCATATATGATGTCAGCCCCCGTAATGTGTTCGGGGTGATCTGGATGAAGAACACGAACTCTTAATATGTTGTCATTTGGCAGTTCAAAGTCACGATAACCACGCCCGGTTGCAAGCGATTTAAGTTCACGATCAGAAACAGTTGCATCCCGAAATATGAGCTGATTTTCCGAGTGGGATTGCGGCTCTAGTTCTTTTCTACCCTTTTGCAGTATTGCTACCCGACGACGGAGTTGATCGACTTTTTGTTTATTTTTCTGACCCTGAGCGACCGAGATCAAGCCTTCTAAGTCTTCAATATCCGTAATGATCAGCGAAAGCGGATCATTTGGTGTCCCATCTCTAACTGACCTGAGAGAGGCTTTTTGGCGATATTCCTTAGTAATATCACTTTCGCGCTCTCGCTTAAGAATACTTACTTCTGGCCCTAAGAGTTCAGGGTAGAGTTCGCCGCCCAATTCAAGTGCGTTGTCATACGTCGATTTTGCCATATCGCCGTGCGAAGCGATTTTAGTTAAACCGCGCATAGCGTTCAGCGTAATCCACTCTGCATCAATGCGTTCTTCTTCTGCTATTTCGTTCACAGAGTGCTCCTAGCTAGGCACATAACGCCCCAAGCAGGGGAGTATTTTGCGTTTTGAGCGCAGCGAAGCAAAATATTTCCGCTGCCTTGGTTTGTTAAATTTTTTGTAGCAATGGCACCAATACCGCAACCACGTTAACAAGAGTTAGAATCGAGATAGCTATGGTCATATTTCTCATATGCTTGGTCATTGACAGCATTTGGTGATTGAGTAGCTCCGACTCCCTGCGCGCAATCTCTTCCCTGTAGAAACTAAGACCTGGCGAAGTTGTCTTTGCTATCCGGTCGTAGCTTTTCTTAAGGTCTTCGATGCTCCTACCTCTGAACTCATCATATGACGTCATAGCGATTCCGAATTTAACGCCCCAAGCAGGGGCATATTTTGCGCTTTGAGCGCAGCGAAGCAAAATATGTCCCGCTGCCTTGGTTTGTTATGCGAAACAACTATCCATGATCAGTTGCAGATCCGGATGGCGGATCAATCATCCCAATAATTGCATGACCAGGATACATAGACTGACTCTCAGTCTTCAATTCATTCATATTTGTACGTAGAGCTGCCATAGAAGCATCTATTCCTTGTACCATATAGTCAGTGAGCATTTTAAGCACCTGAGCATCTTTTGTACCAAGCTCCTTTTCTAGTTCCAATGGTGGAAACGACGGCCCAAGACGCTTTTCTACCCGCTCTACTGCGGGCTGAAGAACTTCTACATGAAGTTTCGAGCGCTGAAGTATTACGTCAAGTGTTGATGCAATTTCCTGTTCTGCTAAGGCTATAGTGCCGAGAATATTTGGATCGGACGATTTGAAGATAAAAGAGAGCGATTCATAGTCAATTTTCGGTTTTTCCAAAGCCATTCCCGCAACCGGCATTATATACAAATGCCGTAAAGAGTTAGTCCGGTGTTCATCGATGAACTGTGTTCTTAAAGCATGAAGCTTGTTATACCACCTAGAAAGTTCAAATATGGCGTTGTTTGCAGCAGTTACGTCACGTGCCTCAGCATCCTTCCTTGCCCTTTCGTTTTGAAGCCTGAATGCAAACCAAGCACCGGAAAACGCGCCTATAATGGATACTGCTAGGTTAAAAGCATATTGGTACGTCTGGGGCATCACGTCTTCTGCAATTGCTAGAGCCGAAAAATAATAGACTAGAAGTGCTGCTAGCCCGATAAAAATGCCCATAATTACGTCGTAGGAATGCTTCAAGTATCCTCCGATTTTTGAATCGCATAACGCCCGCAGCACGCGTGGCTTTGTAATGAAGGCGCAGCCGGAATGAAAAAGCCGTCGCCGTGCCTGCGATTGTTAGCTGATTGTGGTAAAAGGCTTGCTATATGCCTTGAATATAGTTTCGGCGTCATCATTTATTTTTGGCCACCTTACCATAGTTCCTTCATCGCCTCTCAACGAACAGGGGTATCTACCACTCCAGGTAGATGCGTCGGAAAGCAACGATAGCGAAAGTTCATAATCCTTAACCAAGTCCGCATCAATCATACCCGCGAGCTTTACTAAGTCATGCGTCTTGAGCTCAGAAGGAAAGCCTGCTACAGGCTCCCAGCCTTCTTTGTGAGGAGACCCGAATCTATTTAAAGTCCAAATGGCTTTAAATAGATTCTCTAGTGAAAACCCATAGAGCATGGTCGCGACATTCTCCAAGTCCGACTTCTCAGAAATGTCGATTAGTACTTCTGCTCGCTCTCTCGTTGACCTTGCTGCCGCAAGGAGAGACCTCGAATGCTTAAACCATTCAAGGGGGTTACTAACTCTTCCCGCGAACATCTCTTTAGCTACATCTATTTCCATGCTCGTACTCGATTCACAGCTAACGCCGTGGACAGCGGTGGCCTTGGAGCGCAAGCGGAAAGGACATCCGGCCGCCAAAGGCGGCGAACTGCTGCACTTTGTTATTGCCAACACCACCAAATATAACCACTGCCACCCTACTGGCTGAACCACTGAATGATAGATGCACCAGCCTAGACAACAGCACCTGATTTTCTGACTGCATTACCCGCAACAGCTCAACCGCTTGATGCTGGCAACGACCTAAAACAAAGCCCGATACGGTGGCGGCGACCTGAACATTTTGCCGAAGTCACCAACCTCAACCGACACTACCAAGCCCCGGCAATAACGCCCAACTCAGCGGGCAATTTTTGCGCAGCGAAAATTGATCCGCTGCAGTTGATTGTTAGGAGCCTTACCAGCAGTCGCGCTGCATGTCATTTTTGTAGCCCTGATATTCTGAAATGGCTGCTGCCGAACCTTCCAAGATGATTGCCATTGCTCCCACCACCTCCTTCAAATTCCTCAGGTTAACTCTCGGGGAGTCCATTTGAAGAGAGTTATTTCCGTTAAAATCCTTTGGATATCTAAAAGTCGTCGAACGTGGATCGACTTGCTCAAACTGATTAATCAAGCTGTCAAATGCCGCCAAGTCACTTTTACTACCGTCTGGCCATAGCTCAACTAAAATATCGCGCACCTTTGGCCACAGCTTAGATAGTTGATGTTCGGACTTATGCTTATGCTCTATATCAAGCAGGCGCCTGCCATCATGCAACAAGGACTTTAGCCTAAGCTCAATGTAATGCCGATACAGGAATACAATGGGAAAAATCAGCGAGTCGGCAGTGCCGCTACGATCAGCCACAGAGTTTACAAGAGAATCTCCTGCCTCTTTGTAGCCGACGATGTAAAGCTCTGTTGGATCGTGATACCAATCAAGACAAGCATTCATCCACCAGTCTTCAGCCTCAATAAAAAGCTGATCATCGCCCTTGAGCTCCCTCATTCTTCCGCCTAAGAGGTCATCGATGCTGTCTGACATTTCTGCCTCCTAACGCTTGCAGCAGGGGCGCGACGTCAGGAGCGTCCCTTGCCTGCATTTGTTAGCTGATTTCCCAAAGCCTCCTTGATAGCGCCCCAAAATCGTTCGCGATCAAACGATACTCGATCGTATGGATATCGTTCAGCAAGCTTCGAGCCCAATACTTTTGGTGCGTCGGAGCTATGATCAGTCAATAGTACGAGGGTAACCGCAGACTGCTCGTGTGGCACCAATGTTTGGTGATATACACCACGAGGAACCTCATAACGACTCCCGGACCGACGTAATTCATCCACTTCTGCAAAGGTATCGACCTCATTAGGTGTTCTAACTATCTCTGAACCACCACTATAATAACTGACGGAGTATTCACACCACTCCGTCCCCGGCTGAACACGATACTGTAAGTCCCTCACCGCTCCCGCCAGCACGAGGCTCTCCAATCTGTAAGTATGGGTATGAATGGGCCAATCGGGGTTTTTAACTCTTCGCTCACCTTCAGGCCAATAATGCACGCGTGCAATATGGCTTGAAGAAACCTCGTCGATAACACAGGAGACGAACCCTAGCGGATGCCAAAGCGGAACCAAATTGGCCGAGAGAGAACTAAAGTTTTCTCGGAGAAAACTGAGCATTTCTGAAATTTCAATTTTCATATGGATTCTTCGACTCCCGACACGCCTGCAGGACAACCGCCGGTGTAATTTTTTTACATAGCTCCGTCATTCCGGCCCTGTCAAGAGCATCAGATACATCACTTTCCTCAATCTGAGCCAATTCAATTCCACGCCGCATACCATCAAGGTTTACTTTTGCCCCCTGATCTCGCGCAAACTCCATTGATGTCTCAAAGTGTTCATAGATGAAATGATCTCGGTTGATTTTGAGCGCAGGTTGTCGTCGATCTTCCACTGTTATGATCATTGCCTCGTCATTTGAATCTATCCTAACAGGATCAAATGAAGCACTTAGATATAAATCTATGTTTACCCGTCGATTGTTTGAATACCAAGAACAAATAACAACTGTTACTAGAATCTGAAGGGCGACGGTGTCTGCATCATACTGTTTTCCCTTATCGATCGAGTTTATTTGGCTTCGGTACGACGCGTGTTTTTCGCACAATGCCTTATTGTTAGGATCGATCACGCAAGCACTTATATGGCAATTTTGTCGATCTGCCAAAGTCGGGAGAACCTTACCCCTCATATACCGGCCAAAGTTCCCCTTATAACGCCACCTCGTGGCCGTGCTCAATAGCTTGTCGAATTCCTTGGTTATTTTTCCGGCTTCAAGCTCAACTATACCTTCGGCAGTTTTTTGCCGAGGAATGAAAGAGCTCACTACCCACAACAAGAATAGTGACGTGAGAATTGCTGCCGCTATAGCTCGAATATATCCAAGTAGCGTTTCGATGAAGGGTAATGTGCCGAGCTTCCAATCGAGCAGTAACGCAATCGTAAACAAAGCGATCAACAGCACAACGAAGGTTCGCCGGTGCTTTTGGGGCAACGTGAGAATTGATTGTGTATCCATCTTTTATTTTTGATCCAGAGGAAATTTTTATGACTTGAGCAGCTAACAGGTATTAGACCGCACGCGTCATATCCCACTTGAACGCGCACGCGCGTTCAATAATGTTATGCTGCGCGCTCGCCAACCTCTTATCTGATTGAAATAATTAGAAATTAAGCATAGCCGATCGTCACGCATGCTGCATATCCCCCAATCAACGCGCCTGCTGCCTTTGCCGGCCTCAATCATCCTTTCGCTCCCTCGGCGGAATCTGGGCACGCTACCGCCCCTATCGGGCATGGTCGGTGGGTGCCGCTTCCATGCGATAGCCGGATGGTGCTATGTCGTCGCTTTCTCAATCTTCTTAGGTCGACCAGATTAAGCAAATCATGAAATAACTGCAAAGCGCAGGCCTTGACCCGGCTCAATGCCAGCATGGGGCAGCCGGCACGGGGAAATATGAATAGCGGGGTGGCAGCCGGTGGGCGCTTGAGAGCACGCTACCCCAGTGCAGGAATAGAGACGGCAAGGAACTGCGCATGGGGCATAGGACAAGAAGACGGCTGCTGGGCTGCCTGCCCATGGCGGTGGCGGCGTGGGGCGCGCCGGCGCTGCTGGAGACCGCAGGTCTCCCGGCGGTAAAGGCCAAGCTCAGCGGACACTGCAAGGGCGCCTTCGGCGCCATTCGCGCGGCAGAGCCGCCCTCCCACCGGCCAACTTCACGCTGATCTGCGAAGAGCCATAAAATTCTGAACCTTCAGCAAGGTAGCGTGTTCTGATGTTGGCCGTTTTTTTCAAGGAGAGATCATGAAGCTGAAGACACTGATTACCGCCACCGCTCTGGGTCTGGGTCTCGGCACCGCCGGCCTGGCCAGTGCCACCGAAGTGACCCACATGGGCGGCGACATCACCGAAGCGCAGGTGCTGGAGGCCCAGCAGGCGTGGGGCGATGCCCTGGTCGCCATCTCCAACACCTACGAGGAAGAAGGCATCGACGCCGCCCGCGCCCTGGCCGAGGAGATCATCGCCGGCGCCTACGGCCACGACATGGGCCCGGTGCTCTTCAAGCCGACCCTGGCCGAAGCGCCCCAGACCTTCCGCACCACCCCCGAGGGGGCCCTGGCCTACTTCGTCGGCCATAGCGACGAGTACAGCGCAGACAGCGGCTTCGCCCTGAAGGGCTGGCAGGAGGTCACCATCGACAACGCCGCCATCTTCATCAGCGGCGACATGGCGCTGACCATGGGCAACGTCTCGATTCTGGATGCCGACGGCAACACCACCACCGTGGACAAGAGCTGGGGCTACCACCTGGACGACGAGGGCGACCTGCGCATCGTGCTGCATCACTCGTCGCTTCCCTTCACCGGGGACGAGTAAGCTACAAGAACGTCTAAAGCCAGGATGTCAAAAGGCCGGCGGTTTTCCCGCCGGCCTTTTTACGTCCGGTACTCGAGCCCTTCTCGATGCGGCCGGCCCCGGGCGGAGCCAGCCAGTCGGCATCAGAAAAACAGCCGGCGCAGCGCCTCGCCGGGGTCGGCCTCGCGCATAAAGGCCTCGCCCACCAGGAAGGCGTTGACGTCGTGCTCGCGCATGCGCAGCACGTCGTCGCGGGTATGGATGCCGGACTCGGTCACCACGGTCACCTCCCGGGGAATCCGCGACAGCAGGTTCAGGGTGGTATCCAGGGTGGTGTCGAAGGTGTGCAGGTCGCGGTTGTTGATGCCCACCAGGGAGAGGTCGAGGGCGAGCGCCCGCTCGAGCTCCCGAGCGTCGTGGACCTCCACCAGCACGTCCATGCCGAGCTCGATGGCCTGGCGGTTGAGGTCCGCCATCTTGGCGTCGTCCAGGGCGGCAACGATCAGGAGGATGCAGTCGGCGCCGATGGCCCGGGCCTCGCTCACCTGGTAGCCGTGGGTGATAAAGTCCTTGCGGATCACCGGCAGGTCGCAGGCGTCCCGGGCCTCGATCAGGTAGTCCTCGTGGCCCTGGAAGAAGTCGGCATCGGTGAGCACCGAGAGGCAGGCGGCGCCGCCCTTGGCGTAGCTCGCGGCGATCTCGGCGGGGCGAAAATCCTCGCGTATCACCCCCTTGGAGGGAGAGGCCTTCTTGATCTCGGCGATCACCGCCGGGTCACCGGCGGCGATCAGGCGCTGCATGGCCGCCACGAACCCCCGCGGCGCCCCCTGCTCGGCGGCCAGGCGCAGCAGCTCGGCCTCGGGCACGGCGCGGGAGCGCTCGGCCACCTCCTCGTCCTTGCGCTGGAGAATCCGGGTCAGGATGGTGGGGGTCGCCCCCGGGGATGCGCTCATGGTGTGACTCCTTGATAGAGGGTGCGCTGAACGAGGGCCTCGCTCACTGCAGGAAAACGCGGGTAAAGTTGGCCAGCTCCCGGAGCTTCTCCAGGGGCAGCTTGGAGGCCTGGGCGTCCTGGGCCAGGGCCACCCCCTCCTTGAGGCTGTCGGCGATGCCCGAGGCGTAGAGCGCCGCGCCGGCATTGAGCGCGACGATGTCGGCGCCGGGCCCCTCCCCCACCAGGGCCTGCTCCACCAGGCGCAGGCTCTCCTCGGCGGAGCCGACCTTCAGGGCATCCAGGGGCTGGCGTTCGATGCCGAGCTCCTCGGGGGTGATCACATACTCGGTGATCTCGCCCTCTTTAAGCTCCGCCACCCGGGTCGGCGCGGCCGGCGAGATCTCGTCGAGGCCATCCTCGGCGTGCACCACCAGCACGTGGCGGCTGCCCAGGCGATGCAGCACCTCGGCCATCAGAGGCACCAGCGCCGGGGAGTAGACGCCCAGCACCTGGTTGGGGGCGCCGGCGGGGTTGGTCAGGGGGCCCAGGATATTGAACAGGGTGCGCACGCCCATCTCGCGGCGCGGCGCCACGGCGTAGCGCATGGCCGGGTGGTGGTTGGGGGCGAACATGAAGCCCACGCCCACCTCCTCGATGCAGCGGGCCACCTGGCCGGCATCGAGGTCCAGGTGGATGCCCGCCACGGCGAAGAGGTCGGCACTGCCCGACGACGACGACACGCCGCGGTTGCCGTGCTTGGCCACGTGGCCGCCGGCCGCCGCCACCACGAAGCTGGCCGCGGTGGAGACGTTGAAGAGGTTGGCGCCATCGCCGCCGGTGCCGACGATATCCACCACGTTCTCGGCGTCGAGGTGTACCGGCTTCATCAGCTCGCGCATCACCTGGGCGGCAGCGCTGATCTCCTCGGGGGTCTCGCCCTTCATGGCCATGCCCATCAGGAAGGCGGCGATCTGGGCGTCGCTGGCCTCTCCGGTCATGATCTGGCGCATCACCTCGTGCGTCTCGGCGAAGCTGAGGTTCTCACGGCGCATCAGGGCGCCCAGGGCATCTCGCATCTGCATCATGGCTCTCCTCGACTCAGGCACGGCCCAGCGGCGCTTGAGCACGACGCTGTAGAAAGTTGGCCAGGAGCTCATGGCCCTGGCGGGTGAGGATCGACTCCGGGTGGAACTGCACCCCCTCCACGTCGAGCTCCCGGTGGCGCAGGCCCATGATCAGCCCCGGGGTGATGTCGTCCTCGGCGGTCCAGGCGGTCACCTCCAGGCAGTCGGGCAGCGTGGCACGCTCCACCACCAGCGAGTGGTAGCGAGTCACCTCCAGGGGGTCGTCCAGGCCCTCGAACACCCCAAGCCCCGCGTGGCGAATGGCCGAGGTCTTGCCGTGCATCACCTGGGGGGCGCGTACCACCTCGCCGCCGTAGACCTGACCGATGGCCTGGTGGCCCAGGCAGATGCCAAGTATCGGCAGCCGGCCGGCGAAGTGGCGAATGGCCGCCATGGAGATGCCCGCCTCGTTGGGGGTGCAGGGCCCCGGCGAGATGACCAGATGGCTCGGCGCCATGGCCTCGATCTGCTCGAGGGTGATGGCGTCGTTGCGGTGGGTGATCACCTCGGCCCCCAGCTCGGCCAGGTACTGCACCACGTTGTAGGTGAAGCTGTCGAAGTTGTCGATCATGCAGACTTTCATGGGATCTCTCCGGCGCCTTATTCGAGGTTGTCCAGGCCGCGCTCGGCCATGGCCACGGCGCGGAACAGGGCGCGCCCCTTGTTGAGGGTCTCCTGCCACTCCATCTCGGGCACGGAGTCGGCGACGATGCCGGCCCCGGCCTGGACGTGCAGCTGGCCATCCTTGATCACCGCGGTGCGGATGGCGATGGCGGTGTCCATGTTGCCGTGCCAGGAGAGGTAGCCCACGGCGCCGGAGTAGATGCCGCGCTTGACCGGTTCGAGCTCGTCGATGATCTCAAGCGCGCGGATCTTGGGCGCCCCGGAGACGGTGCCCGCCGGGAAGGTGGCGCGTAGGGCGTCCATGGCGGTGAGCCCCGGCGAGAGCCGGCCGGTGACGTTGGAGACGATATGCATGACGTGGGAGTAGCGCTCCACCACCATCTCCTCGGTGACCTTCACCGAACCGGTCTCGCTGATGCGCCCCACGTCGTTGCGGCCCAGATCGATCAGCATCAGGTGCTCGGCGCGCTCCTTGGGGTCGGCCAAAAGCTCCGCCTCGAGCGCCAGGTCCTCCTCCTCGCTGCGCCCGCGCTTGCGGGTGCCGGCGATGGGGCGCACCGTCACTTCGCCCTCCTCCAGTCGGGTGAGGATCTCCGGCGAGGAGCCGGCCACCTGATGATCGCCGAGGTCCAGGAAGAACATGTAGGGGGAGGGGTTCAAGCTGCGCAGGGCCCGATAGAGGTCGAGCGGCGCGGCGCGGTAGGGAATCGACATGCGCTGGGAGGGCACGCACTGCATGACGTCGCCGGCCAGCACGTACTCCTTGATGGTCTCCACCGCCGCCTTGAAGCCCGCCTCGGTAAAGCCGGAGGTGAAGTCCCCCTCCTCCACCGCGGCGCCGCCGGTGCCGGGGCTGATGGTGTTGAGGGTGGCGCTGCGCAGGCGAATCTCCAGCTCCTCCAGACGCTGCACGGCACAGCCGTAGGCGTCCGGCTCGGCGGGGTCGGCGTGGGTCCAGAGCGCCAGCCGCCCGGAGAGGTTGTCGAATACCACCAGCTCGTCGCACACCATCAGCAGGATATCCGGCACGCCCAGGGGGTCGGGCTTGTCGGCGGCGGCCTGGCTGCGCAGCCGCGGCTCGATATAGCGGATGGTGTCGTAGCCGAAGTAGCCCACCAGGCCGCCGTCGAAGCGGGGCTGGTCGTCCAGGCGCGGCACCTTGAAGCGGGCCTGGAACTGCTCGATCCAGGCCAGCGGATCCTCCACCTCGCCGGCGCCCTGCAGCTCATCGTCGATGAAGTGGCTCACCGTGAAGCCGCGCACCTCGATGCGCTCCCGGCTGGGCAGGCCGATGATGGAGTAGCGGCCCCACTTCTCGCCGCCCTGCACCGACTCGAGCAGGAAGCTCCAGGGGGCGTTGGCCAGCTTGAGGTAGGTGGAGAGCGGCGTATCGAGATCGGCCAGCACCTCGCGGGTGACCGGAATACGGTTGTAGCCGGCGTCGGCCAGCTCACGGAAGCGTTCGGGGGTCATCATGCCCGCAGTCCTCGGGGTATGGGGGTGACGATGGAAGGCGCAGGGGCGCCGCGGCTCGGCGCTGCTCGATGGGCGAGTCAGCGTTGTAAGGGGAGCGTCACCATCGCCAGCCGCCGCGCAGGAGGGGCAGCAGGCAGGGTGCGGCGCAGGCGTCACCGCGGGGTGCAAGGGTGTCCGGCAGGGTGCGGCTGGTCATCGAGTCGTTTCCGCTTCTTATAGCAATAACATATTGATTGGGCCGCGCTTATAGCATTAGCCAAAATCACGTTAAACGAGTTCCGCCAGCGATTCAACCATGCCATCCGGCCCACTCGCCTGCACCGGCTCACCGTGGTTGTAACCGTAGGGCACCGCCAGGGTACGAAAGCCGGCGGCGCGCCCGGCGGCGATATCATGGCGGGAGTCCCCCACCATCAGGCAGCGCGACGGCGCCAGGTCGAAGTGGCTGGCCAGGTGCAAGAGCGGCGCCGGGTGCGGCTTCTTCTCGGGCAGGCTGTCGCCGCCCAGGCAGAGGGCAAAGTGCTCGGCCAGGCCCAGCCCTTCCAGCAGCGGGGCGATAAAGGCGAAGGGCTTGTTGGTGACCAGGGCCAGCGGCAGGCCGCGCTCGCGCAGGGCATCGAGGGCTTCGACAACGCCGGGATAGAGGCGCGTGCGCGAGCCCACATCCCGGCCGTAGTGGTAAAGGAAGCGCTGGTGTCCAAGCGCCAACCGCTCGGACGACGGCGTCTCGCCCAGGGCATCGGCCAGCGCCCGCTCGACGAGCTTGAGCGCACCGTTGCCGACCCAGAGGCTGACCTTCTTCTCCCCCGCCTCGGGGAGGCCCAGCTCGCTGAGGGTCGCGTCCACGGCGGCGGCCAGGTCGGGCACCGAGTCGATCAGGGTGCCATCCAGGTCGAAGGCCACCAGGTCGATGCCGTCGAGAATGGGGTGCATGCTCTCTCCTTGGGGCGGCGCGGGAACGCCGGCCGGGGGCTGGGGTAACGAGGCCTGGCGCGCTGCCAGCCAGGAACGCTTGCGGGCGGCCGAGAGGCGCTTGATCTCGGCCTCCAGGCGCAGCGCCTCGCCGCGGCTACCCACCGGCTCATGATGGCGCAGGGCCAGGGGGCCGCGGCCACGCAGGGCCTTGGCGCCGCGGCCGGCGGCGTGCTCGGCCAGGCGCCGCTCCACGTCGGTGGTGATGCCGGTATAGAGGGCGCCGGCGGCGGTCTCCAGCAGGTAGAGGTGCCAGACCGGCGCCTCCCCGGCGGGCTCCTGCTCGCTCACGGCCTCAGCGGGCCCCGGCCAGCTGCTCGCGGAAGTCGCGCAGCACGCTGTCGTAGCGGTGCGGATCGGCGTCGTTTCTGGCCTTGAACACCGCGGAGCCGGCCACGAAGGTGTCGGCGCCGGCCCGGGCGATCTCGGCGATGTTGTCCACCTTCACCCCGCCATCCACCTCCAGGCGGATATCGCGGCCGGAGGCGTCGATGCGGCGGCGCGCTTCGCGCAGCTTGTCCAGAGTGGCGGGCAGGAAGGACTGGCCGCCGAAGCCGGGGTTGACGCTCATCAGCAGCACCATGTCGATCTTGTCCATCACGTAGTCAAGGTAGGAGAGCGGCGTGGCCGGATTGAACACCAGGCCGGCCTGGCAGCCGCCGTCACGGATCAGCTGCAGGGAGCGGTCGATATGGTCCGAGGCCTCGGGGTGGAAGGTGATGATGCTGGCGCCGGCGTCGATGAAGTCGCCGATCAGGCGGTCCACCGGGCGCACCATCAGGTGTACGTCGATGGGCGCGGTGACGCCGTGCTTGCGCAGCGCCTCGCAGACCATGGGGCCGATGGTCAGGTTGGGCACATAGTGGTTGTCCATCACGTCGAAGTGAACGATATCGGCCCCCGAGGCCAGCACGTCGTCCACCTCCTCGCCCAGGCGGGCAAAGTTGGCGGAGAGAATCGAGGGGGCGATCAGGAAGTCGCGGTTCGCATCGGTCATGGCGGATATCCGGGGTCGCTGGCGAAAGCGCGCATTCTAGCAGAGCCCGCCGAATCCGGCAGCGCCGGGCATAGCGGAGCCGCAGAGGCATATTCATAAATAGAATAAAAAATATCTTTGTAATTACCAATGCGCAGACTTAACCTTGTTGGCAATCTCAACGCCTATCGGAGTGACCCCATGACCCTGCGCCCTCTATTCCAGCGCCCCCTCTTCCAGCGCTCCCTGCTCGCCATCGCCCTGGGCGCGGGACTCATCGGCCCGGCCAGCGCCGCCGAGCGGGAGCTGCTCAACTCCTCCTACGATATCGCCCGCGAGCTCTTCTCCGCCATCAACCCCGACTTCGTCGCCCACTGGCAGGAGACCCAGGGCGAGACGGTGGCGGTCAGCCAGTCCCACGGCGGCTCCTCCGCCCAGGCCCGGGCCATTCTCCAGGGCCTGCGCGCCGACGTGGTGACCTACAACCAGGTCACCGACGTTCAGGCCCTGGCCGATGGCGGCCTGGTGGACGAGGCGTGGCAGGAGGCGCTGCCCAACGCCGCCTCGCCCTACTACTCCACCACCGCCTTCCTGGTGCGCAAGGACAACCCCAAGGGCATCGAGAGCTGGGATGACCTGGTGCGCGACGACGTGAGCATGGTCTTTCCCAACCCCAAGACCTCCGGCAACGGCCGCTACACCTATCTCGCCGCCTGGGGCTTTGCCGACCAGCACTTCGACGGCGACGAGGAGCAGATCCACGACTTCATGCGCACCTTCCTGCGCAACGTGGCGGTGTTCGACACCGGCGGCCGCGGCGCCACCACCAGCTTCATCGAGCGCGGCCGCGGCGACGTGCTGATCAGCTTCGAGTCCGAGGTCAACAACATCCGCAGCGAGTACGGCAGCGACGACTACGAAGTGATCGTGCCCCCGGTCAGCATTCTGGCCGAGTTCCCGGTGGCCGTGGTGGGCCCCAACGCCGAGCGCAACGGCACCACCGACCTGGCCCAGGCCTACGTGGAGTACCTCTACAGCGAGGAGGCTCAGCGCACCCTGGCCGGCTTCAACTACCGGGTGCACCACGAGGCCGTGGTGGAAGAGTTCGCCGAACGGTTCCCGGAGACCGAGCTCCTGCGCGTCGAGGAAGTCTTCGGCGGCTGGGACGAGGCCATGGAGGCCCACTTCGCCAGCGGCGGCCTGCTCGACCAGCTGCAGCGCCGCTGATTTCACGCCCTGACGGAGACGCCTCGCACCCATGAGCACCCGCGCCCTCCCCTTCGCCATCGGCCGCACCCCCAAGCGGGTGCTGCCCGGCTTCGGCCTGTCGCTGGGCATCAGCCTGACCTTCGTCTCGCTGGTGCTGCTGCTGCCGATGACCGGGCTCTTCGGCCAGCTGGCCGGGCTGAGCCTCGCCGAGTACTGGGCGATCATCAGCGACGGCCGGGTGGTGGCCAGCTACACGGTGACCATCGGCGCCGCCGCGGTGGCGGCGCTGGTCAACGCGGCCTTCGGGCTGCTGCTGGCCTGGGTGCTGGTGCGCTACGACTTTCCCGGCAAGCGCCTGCTCGATGCGCTGATGGACCTGCCCTTCGCCCTGCCCACGGCGGTGGCGGGCATCACCCTTGCCACCCTCTACGCCAGCAACGGCTGGATGGGTCGGCTGCTCGAGCCGCTGGGCCTGGAGGTGGCCTATACCTGGGTGGGCATCGCGCTCGCCATGGCCTTCACCAGCATTCCCTTCGTGGTGCGCACCGTGCAGCCGGTGCTCGAGGACCTGCCCGCCGAGGTGGACGAGGCGGCGCTGACCCTGGGCGCCAGCGATGCCACGGCCTTTCGCCGGGTGATCCTGCCCCACCTCTGGCCGGCGCTGGTAACCGGTACCGGGCTCGCCTTCGTGCGCTCTCTGGGCGAGTTCGGCGCCATCATCTTCATCGCCGGCAACATGCCCTATGAGACCGAGATCACCGCGCTGATGATCTTCGTGCGCCTGCAGGAGTACGACTACGCCGGCGCCTCGGCCATCGCCTCGGTGGTGCTCTTCGTCTCGCTGGCGCTGCTGCTGGCCATCAACGTCTGGCAGGGGCGCTTCATCAAGCGACTGCACGGAGGGCGCGGCTGATGCAACGTATCGGTGATGCTCCCGGGGTGCGCCGCACCCTGATCCTGGCCGCGGTCGCCATGGCGGCGCTCTTCCTGCTGCTGCCCCTGGTGGCGATCTTCGCCCAGGCCTTCGCCCAGGGCGCAGGCGTCTTCTGGAGCAACGTCAGCGACCGCTACACGGTAGCGGCCATCGGCCTGACGCTCTTCATCACGGTGCTGACCATTCCGGTCTGCCTGGTGTTCGGCGTGGCCCTGGCCTGGCTGGTGACCCGCTTCGCCTTTCCCGGCCGCCGCCTGCTGCAGACCCTGATCGACATCCCCTTCGCGGTCTCGCCGGTGGTGGCGGGCCTGGTCTACCTGCTGCTCTACGGGCGCAACGGCTGGCTGGGCGGCTGGCTCGACGGCCACGACATCCAGCTGATGTTCGCCTGGCCGGGCATCCTGCTGGTCACCATCTTCGTCACCTGCCCCTTCGTGGCCCGGGAGCTGATCCCGCTGATGCAGGCCCAGGGCTCCCGGGAGGAGGAGGCCGCCGTGACCCTGGGCGCGCCGGGCTGGACCATCTTCCGCCGGGTCACCCTGCCCAATATCCGCTGGGCGCTGCTCTACGGGGTGATCCTGACCAACGCCCGGGCGGTGGGCGAATTCGGCGCCGTCTCGGTGGTCTCCGGGGCCATCCGCGGCCAGACCAATACCCTGCCGCTGCACCTGGAGCAGCTCTATCAGGACTACAACACCGTGGGGGCCTTCGCCAGCGCATCGCTGCTGGCGCTGATTGCCCTGCTCACCCTGGCCGCCAAGGCCACGCTGGAATGGCGCGCCGCGCGCCAGGAGGCCCACCCATGAGCATTCGTCTGCACAACATCGGCAAGCACTTCGGCAGCGGTCGCCAGCGCACCCAGGCGCTGGAGCCGGTGAACCTCGACATCCACGACGGCGAGCTGGTCGGCCTGCTCGGCCCCTCGGGCTCGGGCAAGACCACCCTGCTGCGCATCATCGCCGGCCTCGAGCATGCCGACCCGGACGGCGGCGCGCGCATCCTCTTCGGCGAGCGCGACGTCACCAACGTGCACGTCCGCGACCGGCGCATCGGCTTCGTCTTCCAGCACTATGCGCTGTTTCGCCACATGACGGTGTTCGACAACGTCGCCTTCGGCCTTACCGTGATGCCGCGCAGGAACCGGCCCACCAGCGGCGAGATCCGCGCCCGGGTCCACCGCCTGCTGGAGATGGTGCAGCTCGAGCAGCTGGCCCACCGCTATCCGGCCCAGCTCTCCGGCGGCCAGCAGCAGCGGGTCTCCCTGGCCCGGGCGCTGGCCCTGCGCCCCGATGTGCTGCTGCTCGACGAACCCTTCGGGGCACTCGACGCCAAGGTGCGCCAGGACCTGCGCCGCTGGCTGCGCCACCTCCACGACGAGCTGGGCTTCACCAGTCTCTTCGTGACCCACGACCAGGAGGAGGCCCTGGAGCTCTCCGATCGCGTGGCGGTGATGAGCAACGGGCGCATCGAGCAGATCGACACCCCGGACGCGGTCTACCGGTCACCGGCCAACCGTTTCGTCTTCGAGTTCCTGGGCGACGTGAACCATCTGGAGGGGGAGGTACGCGACGGCACCCTCACCTGCGGCGAGGCGCGCCTCTCGGTGGAGCTGCCCGACGGCTCGGAGGAGCTGCTGCTGCGCCCCCACGAGCTGCGGCTCGCTTCCGCCCCCACCCCGGAGGCCCACCTGCCGGTGACGGTCACCGCCACCTCCCCGGTGGGCGCCGAGGTGCGCGTGGAGCTGGCCGCGGACTGGCTGGGCGAGCCCTGGCTTGCCACCGTGCGCCACGCCGACTATGAGCGCCTGGGGCTCACTCGGGGCCAGCGGCTCTTCGCTATCCCCAGGCGCTGGCACCGATTTCCCGATGCCTCTCCGGCCCCGGCCCTGAGCCCCCTGGCCAGGGCGGCCTGAGGCTCACCGCTCCCAGAGCATCAGGGTCTCGGCCTCGCCGGTAAGAGGCTCGAGGCGCTCCTCGAGCTCCCGGAACCCCAGGCGGCGATAGAAGGAGACCGCCCGCACGTTGCGGGAGAAGACGCAGAGCGTCAGGCGCCGATGGCGGGCCATGGCCTCCGCCATCAGCCGGGAGCCGTAGCCATAGCTCTGGACCTCGGGGTCGATGAAGAGCGCCTCCAGCCGCTCTCCGTTGAGGGCGGCGAAGCCGATCAGCCGCCCCTCTGCTTCCAGCACCAGCAGCTCGTCGGCCTCGGGCAGGTGCTCGGCGGCCATGGCATCCCGGTGGGACACCCAGAACTCGGCGGGGATGAAGTCGTGGGCGCGCAGCGACGCCCTGAGCCAGAGATCGGCCAGCAGCGGAATCTCGTCCGGACGGGCAGAACGCAGCATGACGTGTCTCCCAAAGCATTTCCTCACAGTGTACCGTTGACCCGCCGCTCCGGGGGCAGGAATTCCAGCCGCGGGGCGCACGCCGCTATACTGTCGGCCTGTCCTGATTCGCCGCACCGGAGCCCACCATGCCGCGCCCCCATCGCCTTCGTACCGCCCTCCTTCGTCTCTCTGCCGGCCTGCTCGCCGCCGGCCTGCTCGCCGCCTGCGCCAGCCCCCACTACCTGCAGCTCAGCCCCCAGCGCAGCGCCGAGGTGCCGGTGAGCGGCAGCGGCCAGGCGGTGACGGTGATCGCCGTGGACGGGCGCGACAGCGAGGTGATCGGCACCCGCACCGGCAGCGCCATGTCCACCGCCACCATCACCGTCAACGCCCACGAGCTGATCCCCCACCTACAGCGGGAGGCCGAGCGCGCAGTGCGCGACATGGGCTTCTCCCCCACCACCGAGAGCGCCCCGAATCGCCCCAGCTTGACCCTGACCCTGGACCACCTGGGCTACGAGCGCGGCCAGAGCCGCCCGGTGATCGATGAGGCACGCCTGGAGGCGGTCTTCGTGGCCGAGGCGCGCAACGGCGGCAATACCTATACCGGCACCTACACCTCTCGACGCACCCAGAGCTATGCGGTGCGTCCGGATCGCGACACCAATACCCGTATGGTCAACGACCTGCTCTCCGACGGCCTGAACCGTGCCTTCCGGGACCCGGAGCTGGGCCAGCTGCTGGCGCGTTGAGCGCCCACGGTCGCCCGGCCATCTCGGCGCGGCACGCCTAACGCAGCGAGGGCGCCCGCCGGGCGCCCTCGCTGCATGTCGTGGTCACGGCTACTCCAGCGGCCCGCGGCGCACCAGCGCCCAGGCGCTCTCCCGAAAGCCGCGGCCGGGCTCCGGCTCCCCCTGCTCCAGCAGGGTGACCTGGAAGTTGGGGGTGAAGAGATCGCGCACCTCGTCAGGCAGCACGCTGAAGGGCGGCCCGCCCTCATCGCCCGGCTCCCGCTCCAGGCTGATCAGCAGGCCGCGGCTGCCCGGCGGCACCAGCTGGGCCAGGTGAAAGGCGTAGCGCTGGCGCGTGGCCGGCGGCAGGGCAATCAGGGAGGCGCGATCGTAGAAGGCGCCGATCTCCGCCGCCTGCTCGATATGGAAATGGAAGAAGTCCCCGCACCAGAGCTCCACGCTGCCCTGTCGGCAGACCTGGAAGCCGGCCTGGGGATAGCGGGTCGTCACCCCCTCCCCCTCGGCCATGAACTGCTCGATCGCCTCCGGCGCCAGCTCGATGCCCAGCACCGGGTGGGCCTGGCCGGCCAGCCAGCGCATGTCCAGGCTCTTGCCGCAGAGCGGCACCAGCACCTTGGTGCCGGGCCTGACCCCAAGGGCCGGCCAGTGGTTGACCAGCATGGGATGGGGGCGGTCGCGGTGAAAGCCGATGCGCCCCTCGCGCCAGCGTTCGAGCCACTCATTGGCCATGGGCATCTCCTCAGAACCAGCGGTCGCGCTTGCGCTTGCGGCGCGGCAGGTGTGGCACGATCAGCCCCACCAGCAGGCCGGCACCGGCTACCCCACCGCCGTACATGAAGTAGCGCATCAGCAGGTCCTCCTCCTGGGTATCCAGGCGAGCCTGCAGCTGGCGAATGGTCTGGCGCGCCTGCTCCGCCTCGGCATCGAGCTCGCGGTTGCGCGTCTCGAGGTCGGCGATACGCGACTCGCGGGTCTCGAGGGTCGCGCGCTGCGCCTCGGTGCGGCTCTCCCACTGCTCGTTGATGCCGTCGAGTTCGGCGGTCAGTTCGGCCACCTGGCGTTCGAGCGCGGGCAGGCGCACCTGGGCGCTGGGGGTCTCCTGGAGCTCGCTGGAGAGCACCCAGACGGTGTTGCCGCCGCCGTTCTGCACGCGGCTGTAGTTCCCGCTGGTTTCCAGCAGGGTGACCGGCTCACCGGCGGTGAGGGTGCCGACGATGCGGTAGCCGTCGGTGGGACCGCTGCGCACATAGGTGGTGATGGAGTCGCTGACCCAGTGGGTCGCGTCGCTCTCCTGAGCCTGCACGGGCAGCGTCAGGAGCCCCAGGGCCAGGCCCAGGGAGAGTCGTTTGAGATCGTATCGTGTCATGCCGTCATCCTGCTGAAGCTGGCGGGGTTCCACTCTGGCGTGACCGGAAGCGGGCACCGGCCTCCTGCCGGCGCCACCGCGATGAGACAGCCGACCCCCAGGGGGTCGTGATCCACAGAGGCTTTTCCACAGCTGCTGTGGACAAGTGCCGGGAAAACCGCTGGAAAGGCGCCGCTCGGCGGCATGGGGCCTGCCCTCGGCGCCAACTGATCATTTCGTGACCAGCACATCCTCAGCGCTCCGGCGGCGACGGCGGCGCGAAGGGGCGCGGGAACTCGGTGACCCGCCCCTCGCTCTTGACCGCCCGCGGCGGCCCCTCGCGCTCCACCTCGTCGATGCGCACGATAGCATTGAGCGGCAGGTAGCTGCGGCTCACCCCCTCGAAGGTGCGCCTGAGCTTGTCCGCCGTGGGGTCCACCACCAGCTTGGAGGCGTCCTCGAAGACGAACTCCTCCACCTCGATGAAGCCCCACAGGTCGCTCTGGAAGATTTCGCGAGCGTAGAGCTCCCACACCTCGCCCTGCTGGTGGAAAACCACCCGATAGATCGGCTTTGCCGCCATGGTGCTGAGTGTTCCTCGACACGGTATTCCGACAAGAGCGCAAGGGTAGCACACTCCCGGGGCCGACGGCCCATGCTGGCTCCACCGCGCGCCGGAGCGTACAATATGCGGCTACTTTTCCAAGGCACGGCCCACTCTCTCCTATGGCGAAGAAACTCTTCATCAAGACGCACGGCTGCCAGATGAACGAGTACGATTCCGCTCGCATGGCGGATCTGCTCGGCGAATCTCACCGGCTCGAGCTCACCGACGACGAGCGCGAGGCCGACGTCATCCTGCTCAACACCTGCTCCATCCGCGAAAAGGCCCAGGAGAAGGTGTTCCACCAGCTGGGACGCTGGAAGAAGCTCAAGGAGGCCAACCCCGACCTGGTGATCGGGGTGGGCGGCTGCGTGGCCAGCCAGGAGGGCGAGGCGCTGCGCAAGCGGGCCCCCCATGTGGACATGGTCTTCGGCCCCCAGACCCTGCACCGGGTCCCCTCCATGCTCGACGCCCGCCAGCAGAACCAGATCTCGGTGGTGGACGTCACCTTCCCGGAGGTCGAGAAGTTCGACCACCTGCCCAAGCCGAGCTCCGACGGCGCCACCGCCTTCGTCTCGGTGATGGAGGGGTGCTCCAAGTACTGCACCTTCTGCGTGGTGCCCTACACCCGCGGCGAGGAGGTCTCGCGCCCCTTCGAGGCGGTGATGGACGAGGTGATCCACCTGGCCGACCAGGGCGTGCGCGAGATCAACCTGCTGGGCCAGAACGTCAACGCCTACCGCGGGCTCAACCAGCTGGGCGACGAGATCGACCTGGCCGAGCTGATCGGCTGCGTGGCGGCGGTGGAGGGCATCGACCGCATCCGCTTCACCACCTCCCACCCGGTGGAGTTCTCCGACAGCCTGATCGAGGCCTTCGGCGAGATTCCGGAGCTGGTCAGCCACCTGCACCTGCCGGTGCAGTCCGGCTCCGACCAGATCCTCTCTGCCATGAAGCGCGGCCATACCGCCGACGAGTACATCGAGAAGATGGAGCGCATCCGCGCCCTGCGCCCGGATATCAGCTTCTCCTCGGACTTTATCGTCGGCTTCCCCGGCGAGAGCGACGAGGATTTCGCCGCCACCATGGACCTGATCCATCGTATCGGCTTCGACCACTCCTTCAGCTTCGTCTACTCGGCACGCCCGGGCACCCCGGCGGCCTCCCTCGAGGATGACACCCCGGAAGCGGTCAAGAAGCAGCGCCTGGCGATCCTTCAGGAGCGTATCAACCAGCAGGCGATGCAGATCAGCCGGCGCATGGTGGGCACCACCCAGCGGATCCTGGTCACCGGCTTCTCGCCCAAGGACCCGGGCCAGCTCTCCGGCCGCACCGAGAACAACCGGGTGGTCAACTTCCGCGCCCCCAACCCCACCGAGCTGATCGGTCTCTTCGTCGATGTGGAGATCAGCGAGGCGCTGCCCAACTCCCTGCGCGGCGAGCTCGCCTCCCCGGCGGTCTACTGAGGCCGCTCCCAGCGTCGTATTGCCCCGGCGCGCGTCGGGGCAGTAAGCTGCCTTAAATTCATCTTCCACGGGACCCGCCAGCCTTGAGCCAGCCATCCTCTCAGGCCAATCGCATCATCACCCTGAACCTCGAGCCCAACGATCCTCGCCGCCTCGCCTACCTGTGCGGTCAGCGCGACGAGCACCTCAAGCTGGTGGAAACGCGCCTCGGCATCACCCTGCGCAACCGCGGCAACATCTTCCAGCTGGCCGGCCCCATGGCCCGAGTCAAGGCCGCCGCCAACGTGCTCGAGCACCTCTATCGGGAAACCGAAGCCAGCGACCTGGAACCGGACACCGTGCATCTCTTCCTTCAGGAGTCCGGCCTCGAGGCGCTGGAAGAGGAAGAGGGCGGCGAAGGCGGCGACGAGGTGCTGCTGCGCACCCCGCGCACCCTGATCAAGCCGCGGGGCCTCAACCAGCAGGCCTATGTGCAGAGCATCCGCGCTCACGACATCAACTTCGGCATCGGCCCGGCGGGCACCGGCAAGACCTACCTGGCCGTGGCCGCCGCGGTGGAGGCGCTCAACCAGCAGGAGGTGCGCCGCATCCTGCTGGTGCGCCCGGCGGTGGAGGCCGGCGAGAAGCTCGGCTTCCTCCCCGGCGACCTGGCCCAGAAGATCGACCCCTACCTGCGGCCGCTCTACGACGCCCTCTACGAGATGATCGGCTTCGAGCAGGTGGCCAAGCTGATCGAGCGCCAGGTGATCGAGATCGCTCCGCTGGCCTATATGCGCGGTCGCACCCTCAACAACGCCTTCATCATCCTCGACGAGAGCCAGAACACCACTCGCGAGCAGATGAAGATGTTCCTCACCCGCATCGGCTTCGGCTCCACCGCGGTGATCACCGGGGACGTCACCCAGGTCGACCTGCCCCGGGGCCAGAGCTCCGGCCTGATCCAGGTCATGGAGGTGCTCAAGGGCACCCCCGGCATCGGCACCACCCACTTCGCCGCCAAGGACGTGGTGCGCCACCCCCTGGTGCAACGCATCATCGAGGCCTACGACCACTTCGAGGCCGAGCAGGAAGCCGCCGAGCGCGCCCGCAAGGCCGCCAGGGACCAGGAGCGCGAGGCCCTGCGTCTCGAGCGACAGGACCGTCTCGATCGCGAGCGTGGCGACTCATGAGCCCGGTGGTCGATCGCCAGCAGGCCATCGAGGCCGAGGGGCTGCCCGGCCAGGCGGAGCTGGAGGCCTGGGTGGCCGCGGTGCTCGCCCGCCACGACGTCGCCGCCGACAGCGAGCTGACCGTGCGCCTGGTGGACAGTGAGGAGAGCCAGGCCCTCAACCGCGACTACCGCGGCCGCGACCGCCCTACCAATGTGCTCTCCTTCCCCTTCGAGAGCCCGCCCGGGGTGGCGCTGCCGCTGCTGGGCGACCTGGTGATCTGCCATCCGGTGGTGGTAGCCGAGGCCGCCGAGCAGGACAAGGCGCTCGCCGATCACTACGCTCACATGGTGGTCCACGGCACCCTGCACCTGCTCGGCCATGACCATATCGAGGATGAGGAGGCCGAGGCGATGGAGCGGCTCGAACGCGAGATCCTCGCCGAGTTCGACATCGCCGACCCCTATCTCGTCACCCAGCTCGACACCCAGCCCGCCCCCCATCGCGACCCCGAGGACAAGAGACCCGACCCATGAGCGACGACCGATCGAGCGGCCAGGGCGGCCGATCCTGGCTGGACAAGCTGCTGGGCGCGCTGTCCAGCGACAGCGATGAACCCAGCTCCCGCGACGAACTGCTCGCCTTCCTGCGCCAGGCGGCCAGCCGCCTGAAGCTCGAGCAGGACGCCATGATGATCATCGAGGGCGCCCTGCAGATCAGCGACCAGCAGGTGCGCGAGGTGCTGATTCCCCGCTCCCAGGTCACCGCCATCGGCCTCGACCAGCCCCTGGAGGAGTATCTGTCGCTGATCCTGGAGACCGGCCACTCCCGCTACCCGGTGATCGGCGAGAACCTCGACGAGGTCAAGGGGATTCTGCTGGCCAAGGACCTCCTGCCCCTGCTGCAGCGGGGCCAGGAGGGCACCCGCCCCTTCCGCCTCGAGGAGGTGGTGCGCCCGGCGCTCTTCGTGCCGGAGTCCAAGCGGCTCAACAGCCTGCTCAAGGAGTTCCAGGACACCCACAACCATATGGCGGTCGTGGTGGACGAATATGGGGGCACCGCCGGCATCGTCACCATCGAGGACATCCTCGAGGAGATCGTCGGCGAGATCGAGGACGAGCACGACGCCGACGAGGAGGAGGATATCCGCGAGCTGGGCGATGGCCGCTACGCCATCCGCGCCCTGACCCCCATCGAGGACTTCAACGAGCGCTTCGCGACCCGCTTCTCCGACGAGGAGTTCGATACCCTGGGGGGACTGGTGATGCAGCGCTTCGGCCACCTCCCCGGGCGCGGCGAGCACACCGAGATCGGCGGCTGGCGCTTCACCGTGCTCAACGCCGACAACCGCCGCATCCGCCTGCTGGAAGCCGAGCCCGCCGGCAGGCAGGATGAGGGCTGAGCCCTCCGCGCCTGACACGGCATTTCTGTCAACCGAACCCGACACGGAAAGTCATCATGTCCGAGCTGCGACTCTCTCCGCTCCTGGGCTGCCTGCTGGCGCTGGCCGCCGGGGTACTGACGACCCTCACCGCCTCGCCCTTCGAGCTGTGGTGGCTAGGCCCCGTGGCCGTGGGGCTGGTCTACCTCGGCATCCACACCCTGACACCCGGACAGGCCGCCCTGCGCGGCTGGTGCTACGGCCTCGGGCTGTTCGGCTCCGGCGCCTCCTGGGTCTACGTCTCGATCCACGACTACGGCTATACCGGCGTGCCCCTGGCAGTGTTTCTCACCGCGCTATTCGTGGCCAGCATGGCGCTCTTCCTGGCCGTCACCCTGTGGCTCTATCGCCGGCTCACCGGGGCGCGGCTGGCCTTCCTCACCTTTGCTGGCGCCTGGGTGCTCGGCGAGTGGCTGCGCACCTGGCTCTTCACCGGCTTTCCCTGGCTGCTGCTGGGCTCCGCCCACGTGGACTCCCCCCTGGCCCCCTGGGCGCCCATCGGCGGCGTCTACCTGCTGTCGCTGATCACCGCCCTCACCGGCACCCTGCTGGTGGAGTTCCTGGCCCGGCGCTGGTGGGCCGCGGCCCCGGTAGCCGCTCTCTGGCTCGCCCCCCTGGCGCTGCCGACCCAGTGGACCCAGCCCGCCGGCGAGCCGCTGCGGGTCGCCCTGCTGCAGGGCAATCTGGACCAGCTGATCAAATGGACCCCGGAGGGGCAGCGCGAGGCGGCCAACCGCTACGCCGAGCTGACTCGCAACCAGCCCGACGATCTCGACCTGATCGTCTGGCCCGAGGCGGCGCTGCCGATGTTCGAGGATCAGGCGCGGCCGATCCTCGAGCGCGTGCAGTCCAACCTCTCCCCCGATGCCGCCCTAATCACCGGCATTCTCCAGCGCGAGGCCCAGGGGCGCTACTTCAACAGCGTGATCGGCCTCGGCAACGCCGAGGGGGAGTACCGCAAGGAGCACCTGGTGCCCTTCGGCGAGTACCTGCCCCTGGAAGGCCTGCTGCGGGGCACCATCGCCTTCTTCGACCTGCCGATGCCCGCCATGACCCCGGGACCCTCGGGCCAGGCGCCGATGGTCGCCGCCGGCACCACCATCGGCAACGCCATCTGCTACGAGATCATCTACGCCGACCTGGTGGCCGAGCGCGCCCGAAACAGCGCCTTGCTGATGACGGTCTCCAATGACACCTGGTTCGGCGAGTCCATCGGCCCATTGCAGCACCTGCAGATGGCCCGGCTGCGGGCGCTCGAGAACGGCCGCTACCTGGTGCGCGCCACCAGCAACGGGGTGACCGTGATCGTCGACCCCCAGGGGCACGTCACCGCCCGGGCGCCCCAGTTCGAGATGACCAGCATCACCGGCGAGGTGCGCCCCATGGCGGGCCTCACCCCCTTCACCCGCACCGGCAGCTGGCCCGCCTGGCTGCTCGCCGCCCTGCTGGTGCTGCCCGGGCTGCGGCTGCACCGCCGCCCCGCCGCGTAGGAGCCCAATTCATTGGGCGATGGAGGCACGCCACTCTGCGCTGAACCCAACAAGAAGCGCCCAGCCGATGACTCGGCTGGGCGCTTCTTCTTACAGCTTATAGCTTACAGCTTCAGGCTTTCGACGAAGTCGGGATCTCGCCCAGCACCTCGGGAATGGTCATCCTGACGTAGCGACCGGGAGCCGGCTCGATGATCTCGAGTTCGCCGTCGCCGGGCTGGCGGGCGGGGACCATCTTCTCGGCTGCCGGGTCGGCGTAGCCGTTCTCGGTCATCCACGCCTGCCAGTGGGGCCACCAGGAGCCTTCCTGCTGCTCGGCACCGGCCAGCCACTCCTCATGGGTCTCCGGCAGGGCATCGTTGGTCCAGTAGCCGTACTTGTTCTTGTGGGGCGGGTTGACCACCCCGGCGATATGGCCGGAGCCCCCCAGCACGAACTTGACCGGCCCCTTGGGCAGCAGGGCGCCGTAGTAGGTGCTGTTCCACTTGGCGATATGGTCCTCCCGGGTGGAGAGGAAGTAGCTCGGCGTGGAGACCTTGCGCAGGTCGATCTTGACGCCGTCGAGCTCGATCCCGCCGGGCTCCACCAGGCGGTTCTCCAGGTACATGTGACGCAGGTACCAGCCGTGGGTGCCCGCCGGCAGGTTGGTGCCGTCGGTGTTCCAGTAGAGCAGGTCGAAGGGGGCCGGCACGTCACCCTTCAGGTAGTTGCTGATATAGAAGGACCAGAAGAGGTCGTTCTCACGCAGCAGGTTGAAGCTGAAGGCCATGACCCGGCCGTCCAGGTAGCCGTCGCGCTCCATCTTGGCCTCGATGCCCTGGAGCACCGGCTCGTTGAGGAAGACGCCGATCTCGCCCGGGTCGCGGAAGTCCTGCAGGGTGGTCATGTAGGTGACCGACTTCACCTTGCGCCCGCGACGGGTGCTGGTCAGGTAGGCCACGGTGGAGGCCGCCAGGGTGCCGCCGACGCAGTAGCTCAGCAGGTTCACCGACTTCTCGCCCGTGGCCTGCTCGATCGCCTCCATGGCGGCGATGGGGCCCAGCTGCATGTAGTCGGCCCAGGTCAGGTCGCGCTGCTCGGGGCCGGGGTTGCGCCAGGAGGTCAGGAAGACGGTGTGTCCCTGGGCCACCAGCCACTTGACGAAGGAGTTGTCCTCGCGCAGGTCGAGGATGTAGTACTTGTTGATCCAGGGCGGAATGACCAGCAGCGGCGTCTTGAAGACCTTTTCGGTGGTCGGCGCGTACTGGATCAGCTGGATCAGCTCATTCTCGTAGACCACCGAGCCAGGGGTCACGGCGATATTGCGACCCACCTCGAAGGCGCTGCGGTCGGTCATGGTGACGTTGAGGCCCTCGGCGGAGTTGGCCAGGTCCTGGCGCAGCCGGTTAAGACCATCGACCAGGTTCTGCCCGCGGGTCTCGAGGGTCTTGCGCATCACCTCGGGGTTGGTGGTGACGAAGTTGGTCGGCGCCATGGCGTTGACCAGCTGGCGGGCATAGAAGCCGAGGCGCTGCTTCTGATCGTCGGGCAGCTCGAGCCCCTCGATCAGCTGCTCCACCATGCGCGAGAAGAGCAGGTACTGCTGCATGATCGCCTGGTAGTAGGGATCCTGGCTCCAGGCCTCGTCCTGGAAGCGGCGATCGCCGCGTCCGGGCGTCACCAGCGGCTCCACCGGCTCGCCGGACAGCGCCCGCAGGCCGTGCTGCCAGAGCTGGAACTGGTCCTGCATCAGCTGTGCCTGGGCCTGCCACAGCTGGGGCGGGTTCCCCATCAGCGCCTCGGCGGCGGCCTGGAAGCTCTCGCGCATGTCGCCATAGACGGAGCCCGCGGCGTCGCTGGGCACGATGCGCTCCAGCAGGTCGCCCATCAGGGCGCGGTACTCCTCGCCAATCTCCTTGAGCTGGGCGTTCCACGCCTCGAGCTCGGCCTGTGTCGGTGCTTCAACCCCTGGCTGCATTGACCCCTCCTGACGCGCGCGGCGCCTGCCACGCCTGCTACGAATGAGACGGGCCGCCGCGCCTCCCTGAGAGGCGTGGCGGCTCGGTCAGCGGCCCCGGCGGAGCCGCCGGCTTGAGACCGGTCTGGCAATCAGCTCTTGCTGCCGCCCCGGGTGGACTGCGCCTTGGCCGGCTCATCCTTGGCGGGCGCCGCACTCTTCTGGGCCTGCTCGACCACCTTGGCCTGCTCGGCGAAGAGCTTCTCGAGCTCGGCCTTGAACTCCAGGCTCATCTCGGAGAGCGCCTTGGCGTCTTCCAGCATCTGCTGGGAGAGCTGGTTCATCACCTCGGCCTGGCGGGCGCTGAACTCCTGGAGGGAGTCGGCATCGGCCACTTCGCTGGCATCGCGCAGGCGCTCGGTGCCGAGCTGGCTGTAGCGCTTCATGGACTCCATCTGGTACTGGGTCAGCTTTTCCATGTTGTCCAGCATCAGGGAGTTGAGCTTGCGCATCGGCTCGAAGAACTGACGGGTCTGCTCGTTGAAGGCTTCGATCATCTTGTCCTGCATGGGGGCATCCTCGTGTTGTAACTCAGGGCGTGCGGGAAGCGCCCGCCGCCATGTTGCACTGCACAAAGCCTAGTCTGCCATGCCAAAGGTTGCAAGACGATAAAAAGGCGAATATCGGCCTAGCCGTTGCGCTTGGCCCGGGAGCTGGCGCTGGCCGCCCCCTTCTTCGCCGTGCTGCGGCCGGAGGTCTTGCTGCTGGCGCCGGCGTCGTCAGGGCTTGCCTCGGCTTTCGCCTGCCCGGCCTCGGACTTGCCCTGGGCGGCGCTCTGGCCGGCCTGCTTGAGCATGTCGAGCATCATCTGCTGATAGGTACCGAAGCTGGAGAGCCCCTGGGACAGGCCCTGGGAGAGCCCCTGGGTCAGCCCTTGCCCCATGCCCGACTGCTGCAGGAAGGGCTGCATCAGGCTCATGGGGTCATAGCCCTCCACGCCGGACTCCATCTGCTTCTGGATCTGCTCCAGAAGCTGCTGCTGGAATACCGCCACATCGGGCAGGCCCAGGGCCTGGCGAAACTCTTCGGGAGTAAGGTCGAACTCGACGTTGATCTTCATGACGTTGTCCTGTCCACGGGAACTTGCAGCCAGTGTAGCAGCCCCGTCAGCCGCAGCCTCAACGCTTTCCCTTTCAGCGCAGGACGGGCGTCGCCACGCTGACGTCCGCGTTCTGGGCGCGGTGGCGCAGCAGATGGTCCATCAGGGTCAGCGCCATCATCGCCTCGGCGATGGGGGTGGCGCGGATGCCCACGCAGGGGTCGTGACGCCCCTTGGTGACTACCTCCACAGGGTTGCCATGAACGTCGATGGAGCGCCCGGGGGTGGTGATGCTGGAGGTGGGCTTGAGGGCCAGGTGGGCGACGATGGCCTGGCCGCTGGAGATGCCGCCCAGCACGCCGCCGGCGTGGTTGGAGAGAAAGCCCTCGGGGGTCATCTCGTCGCGGTGTTCGCTGCCCCGCTGGGCCACGCTGGCGAAGCCGTCGCCGATCTCCACCCCCTTCACCGCGTTGATGCTCATCAGGCCGTGGGCCAGCTCGGCATCCAGGCGGTCGAAGACCGGCTCGCCGAGGCCGGGGGGAACCCCCTCGGCCACCACGGTGATCTTCGCCCCCACCGAGTCCTGGTCTCGGCGCAGCTGATCCATGTAGGCCTCGAGCTCGGCGACGCGCTCCGGGTCGGGGCAGAAGAAGGCGTTCTCTCCCACCGCCTCCCAGCTCTGGAAGTCGATCTCGATGGGCCCCAGCTGGCTCATGTAGCCGCGCACGGCAATGCCCTGGCTGGCCAGGTACTGCTTGGCGATGGCCCCGGCGGCCACGCGCATGGCGGTCTCCCGGGCGCTGGAGCGACCGCCGCCCCGGTAGTCACGCACCCCGTACTTGTGGTGGTAGCTGTAGTCGGCGTGGGCCGGGCGGAACTGGTCCTTGATGTTGCCGTAATCCTTGGAGCGCTGGTCGGTGTTCTCGATCAAAAGGCCGATGGCGGTGCCGGTGGTCACCCCCTCGAAGACCCCGGAGAGGATCTTGACCCGGTCGGGCTCCCGGCGCTGGGTGGTGTGGCGGGAGGTGCCGGGGCGGCGGCGGTCCAGGTCGCGCTGCAGGTCGGCCTCGGTGAGCGGCAGCCCCGGGGGACAGCCGTCGACGATGGCGCCAAGGGCGGGGCCATGGCTCTCGCCGAAGGTGGTGACGGTAAACAGCTTGCCGAAGGTGTTGCCGGACATGGGCGCTTCTCCTAGACGGGGTGGCGAAACGAAGGCGAGGTGGATCAGGCGAAGGACGCCGCATGGGCATCGAGTTCATCGGCGGTGAGGGCGAAGACGCCCTGGCCGCCGCGCTCGAACTCGAGCCACAGGAAGGGCACCTCGGGGAAGGCGGCCTCCAGATGGCGGTCGGAGTTGCCGACCTCGACGATCAGCACGCCCCGGTCGGTGAGATGATCGCGGGCCTCGCGCAGGATGCGCCGCACGATATCCAGACCGTCGGCGCCGGCGCCCAGGGCGAGGGCCGGCTCGTGGCGGAACTCGGCGGGCATGGTGGCCAGGTCCCGGGCGTCCACGTAGGGGGGGTTGGAGACGATCAGGTCATAGCGGCCGGGCAGCGCGGCGAAGAGGTCGGAGTGCACGGCGCGCACCCGCTCCCCCAGGTCGTGGCGGCTGATGTTCTGGCGCGCCACGGCCAGGGCCTCCTCGCTGATATCGCCGAGATCCACCTCGCAGGTGGGCAGATGCAGCGCCGCGGCGATGCCGATGCAGCCGGAGCCGGTGCAGAGGTCGAGCACCCGGGCCGGCGGCTCCTCGGGGAACCAGGCGGCAAAGCCATGCTCGACCAGCTCGGCGATGGGCGAGCGGGGAATCAGCACCCGCTCGTCCACGTCGAAGGGAAAGCCGGCGAAGAAGGCCTCCCCCAGCAGGTAGGGGAGCGGGCGACGGGTGGTCACCCGCTCGCGCACCAGGGCCACGATGCGGCTCCGCTCCATGGGCAGCAGGCGCGCATCCAGCACCGCCGGGTCGACGTTCCAGGGCAGGTGCAGGGCCCCCAGGGTCAGCGCCACCGCCTCGTCCCAGGGCGAGTCGGTGCCGTGGCCGTGAAAGAGTCCGGCCAGGTGGAACTCGCTGGCCGCCCAGCGCAGGCAGTCGCGCAGGGTCACGAGGCCATCGCGCAGTTCGTCATCGGAGAGCGTGAGGGTCGAGGAGTCGTTGCGAAGGGACACGTGGCGTCCTGTGGTCGTCGGCATGAAGGCCAGATTGTAACCGCCGCAGCGGTTCACAGCCACGCTGCACTCGCTATACTGGGCAGCCCCCGACGCAACAGGCCGCTACCGCCATGAGCCGACACCGCCCGGACGATGACGATATCAGCGCCTTCCGCCAGGCGCTGCGCGAGGCCGGCGTGCGCCCCCTGCGCACCAACCGCGCCGACCCCGGCCGCCCGCGTCGCGATGACCCGGCCGCCGAGGCCCGCCGCGCCGCCGCCCAGTCGGCCAACGAGACCGGCGGCACCGGCCGCACCTCCGACGGCCGGGTCGAGGCGGTGCGCCCCTCGGAGTACCTGGAGTTCGCCCTCCCCGACCTGCCCTGGCGGGAGCGCAGCCGGCTCAAGCGCGGTGAATTTGCCTGGGAGGCGGGGCTCGACCTGCACGGCTACACGCTGGAGGAGGCCAGAGCCGAGCTGGAGGCCTTTCTGCGCGAGGCCGCAGCGGCCCGCCAGCGCTGCGTACTGGTGGTTCACGGCAAGGCCTGGGGGACCATCAGCGACTATCCGGTGATCAAGAGCCACGTCAACGCCTGGCTGCGCGAGTGGCCCGGCGTGCTGGCCTTCTGCTCGGCCACCGACGGCGACGGCGGCACCGGCGCCCTCTACGTGCTGCTGCGCCGCCGCGGCGAGGTCTGAGCCCTCAGCTGCCCGGCTCGGGCTCGCCCGGCATCAGGCCCTCGGCCTGAAGCGGCTCCACCACGATCCCCCGGCTCCCCCAGCCGGGGTGGCCGCGCCCCTCGAAGCGATCCAGGGCCTCCACGGCCAGGTGGCGCCCCAGGGTGATCAAGGCCTCGGCACGGTGGAACTCATAGGCGCCACACACCGACTTGGGCACCTCGATCAGCACGTCCGGCGGATAGCCGGCCACCTTGTACTTGGCCAGCGCCGCCTGGGTGATATCGAAGGACTCCAGCACCATGTCCAGCCGCCCCCACTGGCGGCGGCGGGTGCCCTCCTCGCTCTGCTCGGTGCCGTTGTCAGCGGTCGTCTCGCCGCCCGCCTCGCCGCCGCCCAGGCCGTTGAGCCAGCGGCCCGCCGCCTGGCGCACCTCGTCCATCCAGCCGCCGAAGTCCATGGCACCGGCGTCGCGCTCCTGCTCCCGGGCCAGCTCCTGGGCCGCCTGCTCCGGGGGCAGCAGCTCCTCCAGGGTCACCGGCCGCGGGCTGTGGGCGGTGACGTTGACCGCCATCACGAAGTCGGCATGGGCCGACACGGTGGGGATGATCGGCAGCGGGTTGAGCAGGCCGCCATCCACCAGCACCTGCTCGCCCCGATGCACCGGCGTAATCACCCCGGGCACCGCGATGGAGGCGCGGATCGCCTCCAGCAGCGGCCCGCTCTGGAACCACACTTCCCGCTGACGGGTCAGGTCCGTGGCCACCGTGGTCACCGGGATCGGCAGCTCCTCGATGCGCACGTCGCCCACTAGGGACTCCAGCTTGTCCATGACCTTGCTGGCGCGCATGGCGCCCATGGGGCTCCAGGTGACATCCACCAGCTTGAGCACATCGAAGTAGTCGAGGCGGCAGACCCAGTCGCGATAGGCACTGAGCTGGCCGGCCGCGTAGATGCCACCGACCAGCGCCCCCATGGAGCAGCCGGCGATGGTCACCACCCGGTAGCCCCGGGCCTCCAGCTCCTCGATCACGCCGATATGGGCATAGCCCCGGGCACCGCCGCTGCCCAGCACCAGGGCCACCCGCTTGCCGGTTCGTGTGGAATCACTCATGAGCCTGCCTCCTCGGCCATTGCGTCTCGCCAGTTGGTGATCGCCTCCGCCACCGTCTCGACCGCCGCCTGCTCCAGATGCAGGTGGTGGCCCCCGGCCAGCACCCGACGCTCAAGCCCGGGCAGAGCGCCTCGCGCCAGCCGCGCCCGCTCACTCTCGCCGAGGATACCCGTCTCCCCCTCCACCAGCAGGGTCGGCGCGCGAATCGCCCCGAGGAAGGCCAGCGCCTGCTCCGGGCAGAGGCGCACCGGCGAGGCGCGCAGCAGGCGCGCATCGGTGCGCAGGGCCACCCTCCCGTCGGCACGCTCGACCAGGTTGCGCGCCACCAGGGGAGCGGCGGTGTCGGCATCGATGGGGGTCGCGCCTCCCGCCACCCGCGCCGCTACGGCGGTCTCTCTATCAGGATAGTGGGGAGCGGGAGATACGGCGCGACGATGGGCCAGCAGCCCTCGGCGCAGCTGCTCCGGAGCGCGCTCGGCCTCGGTGGTCACCGCGCCCAGGCCGTCGATCAGCACCAGCTGCGCCAGCCGCTCCGGCAGCGCCGCGGCGGTCAGGCAGGCAACGCCGGCCCCCATGGAGTGGGCCAGCAGCGTCAGCCGCTCGAGGCCGAGGGCATCGGCGGCGTCCAGCACGTCATGGCAGTAGTCCCAGAGGGCGTAGTCGCCGGGAGAGTGGGCCGAGTGGCCGTGACCGGTAAAGTCCAGGGCGACCACCCGGATCCCCAGCCGCTCCGCCAGCCGCGGGGCCAGGCGGCTGAAGCTGGCAGCGTTGTCGAGCCAGCCGTGCAGGGCGAGCCAGGTCGGCGCCTGCTCCTCGCCCCAGGCCAGCGCCGCCAGGCGCCCCCCGGCCAGCTGCAGGGCAGCGGGCTCATTCATCTCAGCGGGAGCAGTCATCTCAACGGGAGCAGTCATCGGGCCTCCAGCAGCCGATCGAGGGTCTCGAGCAGGACCCGACGGGCCTCGTCGGGATACTCCATGGGAAACATGTGGGTCCCCGGCACCAGGGTCACCGGCACGCCATGGCGCTCCAGGCGCCGCCGACGACGCGGGGTCAGCAGGTCGGACGCCTCCCCCGCGAGCAGAGCGAAGGGTACCCGCAGGCGCCTGGGCAGGTCGCCCAGGTGGTCCGGCAGGTGGCGGAAGATCTCCACCTCGACCTGGGGGTCGTAGAGCAGTACCGCCTGGCCGTCGTCGAGCAGCCGGGTGCCCCCCGCCACGTAGTCCTCCAGCGCCTCGGGGGTAAAGCGTCGAAACAGCCGGCGCCGACGCAGCGAGTGGCGCATGGTGTCGCGGTCGGGCCAGATGGCGCGGCGTCCCTGGCTCTGGCCGGCCGGCGTCACCCGGTCGATAAAGCCGAAGCGCTTGGCGACCTTCATGGCCCAGGCGTCCAGCCCCAGCATCAGCGGCGGGTCGAGCATCACCACGCAGCGAAAGCGCTCGGGGGCCGCCTCGGCGGCCATGGCCATCAGAACCCCTCCCATGGAGTGCCCCACGCCGATCACCGGCTCATCGAGATGCTCCAGGGTCTGCAGCAGCTCATCGCGGAGCGCCAGCCAGTTGTGGCCCACCGGGAAGTCCGGGTGGTGGCCGATGCGATCCAGCGGATGGAGGTCGAAGCGCTCGGCCAGGGGGCCGAGGAAGCTGCGATAGCTGGAGCCGGGAAAGCCGTTGGCGTGGGCGAAGAGCAGGCGGGGCAGGCGTGACGATGGGCGCATGGGATCATCCGTGATGGTCGGGCCGCCGAGGGCCCGTGTGGCAGTAGCAGGCTAACGGGATTACCATGGAATACCAACCCATTCTACACCCCAGCCAACGCCGGAGCCTCCGTGAACCCGCCGCCCAAGCCACCCCGTGATACCCGCCTGCGCAACCAACTCTTCTTTACCGCGGTCGCTGCCGCCATCGTCGTCGGCCTCTGGCTGGCCCGCTAGGAGCAGCACCCCTTGGAGCTATCCGCCCTCTTCTTCCAGACCCTGGAAGTGACCCTGCCGGTATTCGCCATGGTGTTCATCGGCCTGGGGCTCAGGCGCGCCGGCTGGATCGACGGCGCCTTCGTCACCACCGCCTCCCAGCTGGTCTTTCGCGGCACCATGCCGGCGCTGATATTTTTAAGCATCATTCGCGCCGACCTGGACGCCACCCTCAACCCACGGCTGCTGGGCTTCTTCGCGCTGGCCACCCTGGGCAGCTTCCTGTTCTGCTGGGGCTGGGCACGGCTCCGGGTGCCCTACGCGGAGCGCGGGGTCTATATCCAGGGCGCCTTCCGCGGCAACTGCGGCATCGTCGGGCTGGCGCTGGCTGCCGGCATGTATGGCGACTACGGGCTCTCCGCCGGCGGGCTGCTGCTGGGAGTGGTGATCCTCACCTACAACGCCCTCTCGGTGGTGGCACTGGCCACCTACCAGGCGGGCCAGCGCGCCGACTGGCGCAGCATCCTCGCCCATATCGCCCGCAACCCGCTGATCCTGGCGGTGGTGGCCGCCGTGCCGATCGCCGCCCTGGAGCTGCGCCTGCCGGGCTGGCTGATGACCTCCGGCGACTACTTCGCCTCCCTGACCCTGCCGCTGGCGCTGATCTGCATCGGCGCCACCCTCTCCCTGGAGGCGATCCGCGACTCGGGACGCCTGGCCACCGGCGCCAGCCTGCTGAAGATGGTCACGGTGCCGATACTGGCCACCGGCGCGGCCTGGCTGGCCGGCTTCGAAGGGCGCGAGCTGGGGGTGATGTTCCTCTTCTTCGCCAGCCCCACGGCGGCGGCGGCCTTCGTGATGGCCAAGGCGATGGGGGGCAACGCGGTGCTCACTGCCAATATCATTGCCCTGACCACCCTGATGGCCAGCCTGACCGTCACCCTCGGGGCCTTCGCCCTCAAGGTGGCGGGGCTGATCTAGTTCAGATCGGAGGGAGTGATGAACCGCGCCAGCCGAGCGCAGCCGGCGGCCCAGACGTCGGCCTCGAGCTCGGCGACGGCCGCGGTGGGAAAGCCGAGCCCGCGATCGGCCCGCCCCTCCACCAGCAGGCCGGTCAGCGCGCCCACCAGCGGCATATGGCTGACCAGCAGCAGCGGCCGCCCCTGGGGCTGCTCGAGCAGCCAGTCGGCCACCGCCCGGGGCGGATCATCCGGCGTGATGAGGGAGAGCGCCTCCGCCTCGAGCCCCAGCGCCTGGCCGACGATGGCGGCGGTCTGCCGGGCGCGCCGATAGGGGCTCGCCAGCAGGCGCAGCCCGGCAAGGTCCTCCCGATCGGCCAGCCAGGCGGCCATCCGCTCGGCCTCCCGGCGCCCCCGGGCGGTGAGTTCGCGCTCGGCGTCCGGCACCCCGTGGCCCGCCTCGCCGTGGCGCATGACCAAAAGCGGCTCAGCCATGCCGCCCCCCGGTCTCCCGATGGGCCTGCTGCACCGCCTCCCGGGGGAGGATGAACTCCACGTCGCTGCTCTGCTCGCCGAGCATCAGCATGCGCGCCATCTCCTTGGCCGGCACCCCCTTGAAGAGCACCTGGTAGAGCCCCTCGGCCAACGGCATGTAGACGCCATCTTCCCGGGCCTTGTCGCGCACCAGGCGCACGGTATTGACCCCCTCGGCCACCTGACCCAGGGCCTCCACCGCCTCGTCGAGGGTCTTGCCCTCGCCCAGGGCGTAGCCGACCCGGTAGTTGCGCGAGAGGGCCGAGGAGCAGGTCACGATCAGGTCACCCACCCCGGCGAGCCCCAGGAAGGTCATGGGGTTGGCCCCCTGGTCCACCGCAAAGCGGCTCATCTCGGCCAGCGCCCGGGTCATCAGCATGCTGCGGGTGTTCTCGCCCATGCCCAGCGCGGCGGCCATGCCGGCGGCGATGGCGTAGATGTTCTTCAGCGCCCCGCCCAGCTCCACCCCATGGCGGTCGTTGCTGGCATAGACCCGGAAGTAGTCGCAGCCCAGCGCCGTCTGTACCCGGGTGCGGGTCTCCGGGTCGGCGCTGGCGATCACCGTGGCGGTGAGCTGCTTCTGGGCGATCTCGGAGGCCAGGTTGGGCCCGGAGATGACGCCGATATGGGGAAAGCCGGTCTCCTCCTCGAGGATCTGGCTCATCAGCTTGAAGCCCTCCTCCTGGATGCCCTTGGTGGTGCTGACCAGGATCTGCGCCGGATTCAGGTGCGGGCGAGCCTGGCGTACTACCTCCCGAAAGGCCTTGGAGGGAATGGCCACCAGCACCAGCTCGGCGCCGGGCAGCACCTCGGCCATGTCACTCGAGGCCACCACCGCCGGATTGATCGAGTAGTCGGGCAGGTAGCGGCCGTTGCGATGCTCGCGGTTGATCTGCTCGACCAGGGCCGGGTCGCGCAGCCACTGGCGCACCCGGGCGCCGTTGTCGGCGGCAATGCTGGCCAGGGCGGTGCCGAAGCTGCCGCCGCCCAGCACTGCCACCTTGATCTGTTGCTCTGCCATGGTCGGCCCTGCTTGGGTGAATGGAGCCACGATTGTAGCGAAAAAGGGGCCCGAATCGGCAGCCGATTCGGGCCCCGCGCCGCTGGCGACCCCCTAGTCGATATGGGAGAGCAGCGAGTCGATGCTCTCCCGGGCATCCCCGTAGAGCATCCGGGTATTCTCCTTGTAGAAGAGCGGGTTCTCGATGCCGGAGTAGCCGGTCCCCTGGCCGCGCTTGCAGACGAACACCACCCGGGACTTCCACACCTCCAGCACCGGCATGCCGGCGATGGGGCTGGCGGGGTCCTCCTGAGCGGCCGGGTTGACGATATCGTTGGAGCCGATGACGATCGCCACGTCGGTACGCGGAAAATCGTCGTTGATCTCCTCCATCTCCATGACGATGTCGTAGGGCACCCGGGCCTCGGCCAGCAGCACGTTCATGTGGCCCGGCAGGCGACCGGCCACCGGGTGAATGGCGAAGCGTACCTCCTTGCCCGCCGCACGCAGCTTGCGCACCAGTTCGCTCACCGCGTTCTGGGCCTGGGCCACCGCCATGCCGTAGCCCGGCACGATGATGACGCTGTCGGCGTTGTTGAGCGTCGCCGCCACCCCGGCGGCATCGATGGCCACCTGCTCCCCCTCGATCTCGGCGGCAGGGCCGCTGACGCCGCCGAAGCCGCCCAGGATCACGCTGACGAAGTTGCGGTTCATCGCCTTGCACATGATGTAGGAGAGGATGGCACCGCTGGAGCCCACCAGGGCCCCGGTGACGATCAGCAGGTCGTTGGAGAGGGTGAAGCCGATGGCCGCCGCCGCCCAGCCGGAGTAGCTGTTGAGCATCGACACCACCACCGGCATATCGGCACCGCCGATGCCCATGATCAGGTGGTAGCCGATAAAGAACGACAGCGCCGCCAGCACCAGCAGGGTCCAGAAGCCGGCACCGTTGAGATAGAGCACGGCCAGCAGCAGGGAGAGTGCCGCGGCGCCGGCATTGAGCCTGTGCCCCCCCGGCAGCTGGCGGGGCTTGCCCTCCACCTTGCCGGCCAGCTTGCCGTAGGCGATCACCGAACCGGTGAAGGTCACCGCGCCGATGAAGATGGCGAACACCACCTCCAGCTGCAGGAAGGTGAGCTCATCCGGGGCCTTGGTGGCCACCAGGGCGGCAAAGGCCGAGAAGCCCTCGGTGGAGGCCTCGGCGGCCCGGGCCGCCAGCACCCGGCGCCGCTCCAGGTCGGCGCTCCAGGCCACGAACACCGCCGCCAGGCCGACGAAGGAGTGCAGCGCCGCCACCAGCTGGGGCATCTCGGTCATGGCCACCCGCTTGGCGACGACCCAGCCGACCACGGCGCCGATCAGCACCATGGGCAGCATCCAGCCGTAGCCGCCGATGCCCGGCCCGAAGGCGGTGAAGAGCACCGCCACCGCCATGCCGACGATGCCATACCACACCGCCCGCTTGGCCTTCTCCTGGTTGCTCAGCCCCCCCAGGGAGAGGATGAAGAGCACGCTTGCCGCGATCGCCGCGGCGGACACGAATCCTTGACTCAGCATCTTGTCTCTCCGGGCTCAGGACTTCTGGAACATGGCCAGCATGCGACGCGTCACCACGAAGCCGCCCACGATATTGATGGTGGCGATCAGCACCGAGACGGCCGCCATAAGCACCACGAGGCCGCTGCCGGAGCCGATCTGCAGGATGGCGCCGAGGATGATGATCCCCGAGATGGCGTTGGTCAGCGCCATCAGCGGGGTGTGCAGCGAATGGCTGACGTTCCAGATCACCTGGAAGCCCACGAAGCAGGCCAGCACGAAGACGATGAAGTGCTGCATGAAGGAGGCCGGGGCGATCTGGCCGAGCAGCAGCATCAGCGCGCCGCCCACCCCGAGCATCGTCACCTGGCGCCGCGTCCCCGCCTTGAACTCGGCGAGCTCCGCCGCCCGCTTCTCCTCGCGGGTCGGCGCCTTCTCCCTGGGCTTGGGCTTCGCCGCGGCGATGGCCTTTACCCTGGGGGGCGGCGGCGGGAAGGTGATCTCGCCGCCGTGGGTCACGGTGGCGCCGCGGATGACGTCATCCTCCATGTCGTGGACGATGGCGCCATCCTTGCCCGGCGTCAGGTCGGTCAGCAGGTGACGCACGTTGGTGGCATAGAGCAGCGAGGCCTGGGTGGCCATGCGCGAGGGGAAGTCGGTGTAGCCGATCACCACCACGCCGTTGTCGCTCATCACCCGCTCGTCGGGGCGGGTCAGGTCGCAGTTGCCGCCCTTCTCGGCGGCGAGGTCGACGATCACCGAGCCGGGCTTCATGGCCGCGACCATCTCCTCGAGCCACAGCTTGGGCGCCGGCCGGCCGGGAATCAGCGCCGTGGTGATAACGATATCGATGTCGGGGGCCTGCTCCCGGAAACAGGCCAGCTGCTTTTCGCGAAACTCGGGGCTGGAGGGCGCCGCATAGCCGCCGGTCTCGGCCCCATCCTGGCTCTCCTCGAAGTCGAGGAAGAGGAACTCGGCGCCCATGGACTCGATCTGCTCGGCCACCTCGGGACGCACGTCGAAGGCTCGCACCATGGCGCCCAGGCTGACAGCGGTGCCGATGGCGGCGAGCCCCGCCACCCCGGCACCGATCACCAGCACCTTCGCCGGCGGCACCTTGCCCGCCGCGGTCACCTGGCCGGTGAAGAAGCGCCCGAAGTGGTTGCCGGCCTCGATCACCGCGCGATAGCCGGCGATATTGGCCATGGACGACAGCGCATCCATCTTCTGGGCCCGGGAGATGCGCGGCACCATGTCCATGGCCACCACGCTGGCGCCCCTGGCCCGGCACGCCTCCAGCAGCGCCTCGTTCTGGGCCGGCCAGAAGAAGCTGACCAGGGTCTGCCCCTCCCGCAGCAGGCCGACCTCCTCCTCGTCCGGCTCGCGCACCTTGATGACCACCTCGGCCGCGGCCCACAGCGCCTCGGCGCCGTCGACCACGCTGACGCCGGCGTCCCGGTAGGCCTGGTCGTCGAAGCCGGCGGCCGCACCGGCACCGGCCTCGACCAGGCACTCGTGGCCCAGCTTCTGGATCTGGATGGCGCTTTCGGGGGTCAGTGCCACCCGCGCCTCCCCCTTCGCTCGCTCCCTCGGGGCTCCAATCTTCACGTCACTCTCCCGTTCAATGGCCTGCCGGCGGCGGCAGCCGCCGCCTGCCTTCAGACTAGGCCACGAACGAGCGCCCGTCCGGTTGGACTTTCGGTCCTGCGGCGCCCCGCCGCACCCCCAAACGACGGCGCCACCCCGAAGGGTGGCGCCATGGTTGCTCCTCAGCCGCGCAGGCTCAGGCGGTCAGCAGGGCGTTGAGCCGCTTGACGTAGGCGGCGGGGTCATCCAGATGGCCGCCCTCGGCGATGATCGCCTGGTCCAGCAGCACCCGCGCCAGATCGCCAAAGCCATCGCCCTCGGCCTCCTCAAGACGCGCCACCAGGGGGTGCTCGGGGTTGAGCTCCAGAATCGGCTTGACCTCGGGGAGCGTCTGGCCGGCGGCCTCCATGATGCGGCGCATCTGGAAGCCCATCTCATGCTCGGGCAGCACCACGCAGGCCGGGGAATCGGTCAGCCGGTGGGTCACCTTGACCTCCTGGACCTCGTCCCCCAGGGCCTCCCTGACCCGCTTGACCAGCGCCTCCTTGGCCTTGGCGGTCTCCTCCTGGGCCTTCTTCTCCTCCTCGCCTTCGATGTCACCGAGGTCGAGCTCGCCCTTGGCCACGTCCACGAAGGACTTGCCCTCGAACTCGTGAAGGTGGCTCATCAGCCACTCGTCGACGCGGTCGTGGAGCAGCAGCACCTCGATGCCCTTCTTGCGGAAGATCTCCAGGTGAGGGCTGGACTTGGCCGCATTGAAGCCGTCGGCCACGATGTAGTAGATCTTCTGCTGCCCTTCCTTCATGCGCTCGACGTAGTCGGCCAGGGACTGGTCCTGGGTGGCGCTGTCGGTATGGGTGGTGGAGAAGCGCAGCAGGCCGGCGATCTTCTCGCGGTTGGCGAAGTCCTCCGCCGGTCCCTCCTTGAGCACCGCGCCGAAGGTGTTCCAGAACGTCTGGTAGGCCTCCTTGTCCTTGGCCAGCTTCTTGAGCATGTCCAGGGCGCGCTTGGTGAGGGCAGACTTGATCTTCTCGACCTTGGGATCCTGCTGGAGCAGCTCCCGGGAGACGTTGAGCGACAGGTCTCGGGTGTCCAGCACCCCCTTGATGAAGCGCAGGTAGAGGGGCAGGAACTGCTCGGCATCGTCCATGATGAAGACGCGCTGCACGTAGAGTTTCACGCCCCGGGCGCCGTCGCGCTCGTAGAGGTCGAAGGGCGCACGGCCCGGCACGTAGAGCAGGCTGGTGTAGTCGAGCTTGCCCTCGACCTTGTTGTGGCTCCAGGTCAGGGGGTCGGAGAAGTCGTGGGCCACGTGCTTGTAGAAGGCCTGATACTCCTCGTCGGAGATCTCGCCCTTGGGACGGGTCCAGAGGGCGGTGGCCTCGTTGACGGTCTCCCAGGAGAGGGTCTCGCTGCCCTCGATCTCCTTGCCCTCCTCGTCCCGGGCCTTCTCGACCCGGGGCATGCGTACCGGCACCTCGATATGGTCGGAGTACTTGCGCACCAGGCTCTTGAGGCGGAAGTCGTCGGCAAACTCCCGGGCGTCCTCCTTCAGGTGCAGGACGATCTCGGTGCCGTGGACCTCGCGCTCGATATCGGCCACGGTGAACTCGCCCTCGCCCTTCGAGCGCCACTCCACGCCGTCACCGGCCGAGCTGCCCGCCTTGCGGGTGCGCACGCTCACCTCGTCGGCCACGATAAAGCCGGAGTAGAAGCCGACGCCGAACTGGCCGATCAGTCGAGCGTCCTTCTGCTGCTCGCCGGAGAGCTGCTTGAGGAACTCGGCGGTGCCGGAGCGGGCGATGGTGCCGAGGTTCGCGATCACCTCGTCGCGGCTCATGCCGATGCCGTTGTCGCGCACGGTGACGGTGCCCGCCTCGGCGTCGTGTTCGATCTCGATGCGCAGCTCGCTGTCGCCTTCATAGAGGGCGTCGTTGTCCAGCGCCGCATAGCGCAGCTTGTCGCAGGCATCGGCGGCGTTGGAGATCAGCTCGCGCAGGAAGATCTCCCTGTTGGAGTACAGGGAGTGGATCATCAGGTGCAGCAGCTGCTTGACCTCGGTCTGGAAGCCAAGGGTTTCTTCATGCGTGGCGGTGGTCATGGTGGTCGGACCCTCATCGACATGTTCAGCGGCGGCGGATGCCGCCCGGTTGATCACTGGCGTCGATATGGGGCCCCCGGAGCGCTTTTCAACCCTCGCCGGCCACCCGCTCACTTTCCTGCCCTACTCCCCCCTGGCCCCCGGCTCCCCCAGCACGAAATGCAGCCTGGCGGTGGCCACCGGCATCGTCTCCGACTCCTGCCAGGCGCAGACCCTTACGTTGGCCAGACGCCGTCCCTCACGCAGCAGCGAACAGCGGGCGAAGGTGGGCGCCACCCGGGCGGTGCGCAGGTAGTCGATGGAGAGGTCCACGATGCGCGGCAGGCGCGGCTCCCGGGCCGCCAGCATCAGCTCCAGGGTGGCGGCGGTTTCCATGAAGGCCGCCACCACGCCGCCGTGCAGCGCCGGCAGCAGGACGTTGCCGATATTGTCCTGCTGCGGGGCCAGGCGAAAGCGCAGGCCGTCTCCCTCCGAGTCCGGCTCCACGTCAACCCCGATGCGCCGGGCATAGGGCACCAGCGCCAGCCAGGCAGCGAGGTCCCCCTCGGCCCGGGTGCGCGAAAGCCACGCCACGCTGTCGAATCCTTCAGGCATCACCGTCCACCTCCTCGTCGGCAAACAGCGCCTCGGCGAAGCCGGGCGGGGTATTGCGCGGCCCCAGCCGCACGAAGTTGCCGATGCCCCGAGCCACCGGACGTCCCTCCTCCTGCCAGGCCCAGCCCTCGGTAAAGACCACCGACTCGGTGACCCTGACCACCCGGGCCTCGGCGAAGAGCGCCTGCCCCGCCACCGCCGGACGGTAGTGGTCCAGGCGCAGGTCCAGGGTCGGGCACACCTCGGGGGCCGGCAGCCCACGCAGCACGGCGCTGCCGCAGACGGTATCCAGCAGCATGGTGAGCACGCCGCCGTGGACCAGGCCCCGGGAGGCATCTCCCAGCAGGTCGTCGCTCCAGGGCAGGCGCATGCGGACCGCCTCGGGCCCCACCTCGACCACCTCGAGGCCCAGCTCGCGGGTGTGGGGAATGACCTGAACGAAGCGCGACAGGGCGCGCCGCCAGGTCGCGGGGGATCGATCGAAAGTGGGCGTCACGCCGATGGCCTCCTGGAATTCCAACAAGCGTTTGAAAGCCATCCCAGACTAGTCGCGCTCCCGCCGCCGCACAAGGCGCCCCCTCAACGCTGGACCACCTTCCGTTACGTTTTCCCCTCTACCCAGGCGCTTCGCAATGGGCCACGATATGGGCTATCGCCCCCACCTTCGGAGACGCTGCCATGCGCCTACGCCACTCCGCCCTGCCGTTCAGCGCCCGGCGCAGCGGGGCCCGTCGCATCGCGACCCTGCTGACCGCTCTGGCGCTGTCGCTGCCCCTCGTCCAGGCCCAGGCCGACGACCGCGCCATGCGCGACGCCCTGGAGGCGGCCCGCAACCAGCAGTGGGAAGGCGTCGACTTCGGCGCCATCGAGGCACACCCCCTGGCCGGCTACGTGGAGTACCACCGCCTGCGCAGCCGCCTGCCGCAGCTGGAGCCCCGCCAGGTGCTCGGCTTCATCGACCGCCACGCCGACTCTCCCCTGGGCGAATGGCTGCGCGGCCAGGCCATCGCCCAGTACGGCCATGCCGGCCGCTACGACAGCCTGCTCGCCGTGGCCGACGGCGAGCCCGCCGGTACCGCCCGCCAGTGCTACTACTACACGGCCAAGCTGGGCAGCGACCCCGCCGCCGCGGCCGAAGGGGGGCTGGGCCTGTGGATGGTGGGCCGCTCCCAGCCCGACGCCTGCGACACCCTCTTCGGCACCCTGCGCAGCCAGGGGGTGATCGGCGAACAGCAGATCTGGGAGCGCAAGATGCTGGCCTGGCAGGCGGGCGAAAGCGGCCTGGCAAGCTTCCTGGGGCGCCAGCTCGGCAGCCGCTGGGAGGGAGCCCGCGCCGCCATGGAGCAGCTCGGCGGTGATTTCGCCGCGGTCACGCGAGTGCCCGCCTGTCTCGGCCCGGAGTGTCGGGCCAGCGGGCCGCTCTTCGCCGCCGCCATGCACGGCTTCACCCGGGCCGACACCGAGGCGGCCCTGGAGGCGTGGCGCAAGATTGGCCCCCACCTGCCCATCGAGCGCGAGCACCGGGCCGGTATCGAGCGCGACCTGATCTTCTACTCCCTGGTGCGCGATATCCGCCACAACCGGGGCTGGGTGGACCAGTCCCTGGCCGAGCGCAGCGACGCCGACCTGCTGGAGCTGCGCGTGCGCGCGGCCCTCGGCGAGCGCGACTGGCGCGGCGTGCTGGAGTGGCTGTCGCGGATGGAGCCCGATACCCGTGACGACACGCGCTGGCACTACTGGGCCGGGCGCGCCCAGGAGCAGCTGGGCGATGACGCCCGGGCCCGGGAGGCCTATGCCCGCGCCGCCGAGGGGCGCAGCTTCTTCGGCTTCGCCGCCGCCGACCGCCTGGGACAGCCCTACGCCCTCAACCTGGAGCGCAACGGCTTCGACGAGAGCTTCCGCGACCAGGTGGCGCGCTGGCCCGCCGTGCAGCGCACCGAAGCGCTGCTGCGCATCAACGAGCCGGGACTCGCCGCCAGCGAGTGGTATGGCGCGGTGGAACGAGCCACGGCGCGCGAGGCCCGAGCCCTCGCCGACTACGCCCAGCGCCGCGGCTGGCACGCCAAGCTGGTCCAGACCACCATCACCGGCCGCATGTGGGATGCCCTGGAGTGGCGCTTCCCGGAGGCCTACCGCGAGCACTTCCTGCACTGGGGGCGCATGACGGGGGTCGACCCCTACCTGCTGATGGGCATCGCCCGCCGCGAGAGCGCCTACAACCCCGAGGCGGTCTCCCCCGCCGGCGCCCGGGGCCTGATGCAGGTGATGCCGGGCACCGCCACCCAGCTCGCTCGCCAGCTCGGCATCAGCGACCCGGGCCCCTACGGGGTGCTCGACCCCGAGCTCAACATCCGCCTGGGCAGCACCTATATCCGCGACATGCTGGACCGCTACCGGGGCAACCGGATCGCCGCCGCCGCGGCCTACAACGCCGGCCCCGGCCGGGTCGACCGCTGGCTCGCCGATGCCCCGGAGGAGTTCGACCTCTTCGTGGAGAGCATCCCCTTCCGCGAGACCCGCCTCTACGTGCAGGCGGTGCTCAGCTACCGGGCGATCTTCGAGAGCCTGGCCAACGGCGGCTCGAGCCAGGGGGTCTCCATGCTCAGCCCCACCGAGAAGACGGTGCGCTACGACCGCTCGCTGCTGGCCAGGAACTGACGCCGCAACGCCCGAACAGACCGCCCCGGCCACGGCCGGGGCGGTCTCGCTGTGGCCGTGCCCGATGGCTCAGGCCGGGGGCCGCTCAAGGGCCAGCTTGATGCCGAAGGCGACCAGCACCGCCCCGGTCACCCCGTTCAGCGCCCGGGAGAAGAGGCGGCTGGCCAGCAGGCGCCCGGCGCTGCCCACCATCAGCGCCACGCCGATCTGCCAGAGGTTGGCGATCAGGAAGTGCACCCCGGCCAGGAACAGCGACTTGGCCAGCGCCGGGTCGCCGGGGGCAATGAACTGCGGCAGGAAGGCCATGTAGAAGACCACCGTCTTGGGGTTGAGCACGTTGGAGAGCAGCCCCTCGCGCAGCGGCCGCCACATCGGCACGGGGCGGCGCTCGCCGGCCACGCCGGCCACCGGCAGCCCCTGGCCCCGTCGCGCCGCCAGCAGGCCCTGCAGGCCGAGCCAGATCAGGTAGGCCGCCCCGGCCAGCTTGAGCAGCTGGAAGGCCCAGGCCGACTGCAGCAGGATCAGCGAGATCCCCAGCGCCGACACCGCGGCGTGGACGAAGAGCCCGCAGCAGATCGCCAGGCTGGTCAGCACGCCGTCACGCACCCCGCCCCGAGCGGTGTTGCGGATCACCAGCAGGGTATCCACCCCGGGCGTGACGGAGAGCAGGGTGATGGCCACCAGAAAGGACCAGAACTGGGCATCGATGAACATGGCGCGGACGCTACCTTTGGGTGGGGAGGCGGGCTTGCTGCCCGGCGGGATTCGATCTACAGTGACCCTGCGGTCGATGGAAACGCCTTCAGGGCGGCTCTATCGCGGGGCTCGAACCGCAACGTTCGATCACCCACCGCAGCGTAGGTCAGCAAGAAACAAGTCGTCGGTTGTACTTCGATTTCTCGAAACACAGGGCGCGCACTTCTTCCTTGTACTGCCCACGCACCTCGGGCCTTCGCCTCGGCGAGCCCGGCACGACCATTAAAGTATGTTAAGGAAATCGACAATGGCAACTGGCACTGTCAAGTGGTTCAACGACACCAAGGGCTACGGCTTCATCTCTCCGGACGACGGCGGCGATGACCTGTTCGCTCACTTCTCCGAGATTCAGGCTGAAGGCTTCAAGACCCTGCAGGACGGCCAGAAGGTCACCTTCGAGGTCACCCAGGGCAAGAAGGGCCTTCAGGCCTCCAACATCCGCGTCGCCGACTGATTCGGCCCGCGGCCGGCCACGCGGCTTCCGCGTCGCCAGCGCAACAGGAAGGCCCACCTCGCGGTGGGCCTTTTTTGTGCCTGCTCTGCACGCGGGTCCTGCGGCAGAGGGCGCTCAGGGATCATCAAGCTCCATGGGCTCGAGCTCGATATCGTCGAACTCCATGGGTTCGAACTCGGGCAGCTCCTGCTCCACCTCGTCGAACTGCTCCTGCAGGCGGCGCTGGGCCTCCTCGAAGCGGCGCTCCTGCTCCTCGATGATGGCGTCGATATCGGTGCTGGTGGGCCCACCGGTGCCCAGCGCCTCGTCATCGAGGCCCGAGTCGAACTCCATGCCGGCATCGAAGCCCTCATCGCCCTCCAGGGGCTCGGGCACGGCGGCCTCCTCCTCGGCCTCCTCGAACTGCTCCTCGATGCGCCGCTGGGCCTCCTCGAAGCGTCGCTCGGTCTCCTCGAGCATGGCGTCGATCTCGTCCCGGGTGGTCTCGCCGGGCAGGGCGGCGCCCTCGTCCAGGGTGCTGGCGGGGGACTCTCCCAGGGTGTCGGCCTCGGGTATCTCCTCCGGCACCGCCTCGGGGTCGGGCACCACGGGCGCCTCCTCCTCGGCCGCCTCATCCACCAGGCCCGCCTGCTCCTCGGCGGGCAGCTCGTCCTCCAGCGCCTCCGGCTCCTCGACAGGCGCTGCACTCTCCTCCTGGGCGGCGGGCTCGGCCGCAGGGGCCTCGGTAGCCGGCGGCGCCGGCTCATCGCCGTTGCCGCAGGCGGTCAGGCCCAGGGCCATCAGCGTCGCCAGCAGGGCGGGCTTCCAGTGTCTGTTATGCATGTGCATGCTCCCGCACGTCTGAATTCAGGGTGAAACATTCCACCAGAGCCATCCGCCACTCGCAAGGTCGCCGTGGCCCCGGGCGCTACTCCTCCCGCAGCGGCAGCGGGCAGCCCAGGCTCCAGGCCACCGCCCGCAGCAGCTCGGCCTCCTCCGGAGCAATATGGCCATCCTGCTCCACGCAGCAGACCATGGCGGCCAGGAGCGCCGGGCGCTCGGCCTCCGCCAGACGGGCCAGCCGCTCCATGGCCCAGTCCAGCTCCGCCGCGCTGGAGGGCTCGCGCACCGGGTCCAGCGCCACGCCCAGGGCGCGTCCGGCCTGGGCCAGGGACTCGATCAGGTAGTCCGCATCGCCCCGGCCGGCCCGCGCCAGGGTGGAGAGCAGCAGCGACAGCGGACCCGCCAGGTCCCGCAGAGGCCGGTCTCGCCGCGCCCGGCGCTCCCCCTCCACGCCGGCCAACACCAGCCGATGCAGCGCCCACTGCAGGGCGCCCGGGGTCGTCTCCGCCGCCATCAGGCCGGCCAGGCACTGGCGAAAGCGGGCGAACTGCGCCGCCGATAGCTGACGCAGCACCGGCAGCGCCAGCTCGATCAGGGGCAGCCGGTCTCCGGCAGCGAGGGCCGCCAGGGGCGCGTCGAGGGCGTCGAGTTCGCGCAGCACCTCCGGCAGCGCCTGGTTGGCCAGCACCCGGCGCTGGGCCTCGCGGCTGGCCGGGTCGACGCCCATCAGGATGCCGTAGACCAGCGCCCGGGCCGCGAAGGGGTCGTGGGCCGCCACCACCAGGCGGTCGTCGAGCCCCGCCAGCCGACGCCGGGCCCGGGCCAGCGCCTCCGGGTCGGGCTGACCGACGCTGGCCACCACCGCCCCCGCGATGGCGGCCCCGGCCAGGGCACCGCCGGCCCCTCCTCCCCCGCTTCCCCCGAGCACGCCTCCTCCGAGCACGCCGCCCCGGGGCTGGGACGACGCCGAGGCGGCGTCCCCCTGCGGCGCCCTCGGCGTCGGCGCAAAGGGCTCGGGCAGGGTGCCGTCCCAGTGCGGCAGCACCCGCCGGATACGCGCCTCCAGCGGCGGGTGGGTGGCGGTCCAGCCGCTCAGCGCGCGCACGCCGCTGCCGAAATAGAGGTGGCTGAACTCCGCGGCCTGGGGCGACATCAGCCGTGAGCCCAGCCGGTAGGCGGCCAGGGTCTGGAGCGCCCCTCCGATGCCTTCGGGATTGCGGGTGTACTGGACGGCACTGGCGTCGGCCAGGAACTCACGCTGCCGGCTCACCGCCGCCTTGATCAGGTTGCCGCAGAGGGTCCCCGCATAGCCCACCAGCATCAACCCCGCGCCCCCGGCCACCAGCGCCACCTGGGCGCCGCCACCGCGGCGCGAGGCCCGGCCGCGGCCGCCGGCGGCGGCCCCGCGCAGCAGCAGCCGGCCGATCAGGCCGATCACCAGGATGCCGTGAAGCAGCGCCACCAGGCGCAGGTTGAGACGCATGTCGCCGTGGAGGATATGGCTGAACTCGTGGGCGATGACCCCCTGGAGCTGATCGCGGTCGAGGTGCTCGATGGCCCCCCGGGTCACGCCGATGGCGGCATCCTGGGGATCGTAGCCGGCGGCGAAGGCATTGATGGCGTCGTCGTCGAGCAGGTAGACCGCCGGCACCGGCATGCCCGAGGCGATGGCCATCTCCTCCACCACGTTGAGCAGCACCCGCTCGCGCTCGTTGCGGGTATCGGCGTTGAGCGCGCGCCCTCCCAGGGCCTCGGCCACCGCGCTGCCGCCGGCACGCAGCTGCAGATGGCGCAGCACGGCGCCACCCAGCACCACGGCCACCACCCCCAGCGCCACCAGGCCAAAGAGTTCGGGCTCGAGAGCCCGAGCCAGGGGGTCCGGGCCGCCAAGCTGGCCATCGAACAGCACCACGGCCAGGGCCACCAGCACGCTGGCCGCCACGATCAGGCCGGCCACGGCCAGCAGCAGCAGAAGCACCAGGCGGCCTGTCAGGCGCCGGGCGCGATCCTGGGCGGTAAAGAAGTCCATTCGCGCCTCCCGCTCAGAAGCCGACCATCAGAAACTTACCTTCGGTGCCGCCTGGATCTCGGCGCTATCCTCGAACTCCAGCAGCGCCGCATCCTGCTTGTGGCCGAAGGAGGCGGCCATCACCACCGGCGGAAAGCTCTGCTTGTAGGTGTTGTACTGCATCACCGCATCGTTGAAGGCCTGGCGAGCGAAGGCGACGCGGTTCTCGGTGCTGGTGAGGGTCTCGCTGAGCTGGCGCATGTTCTCCGAGGCCTTGAGGTCCGGGTAGGCCTCCATCACCACGTTGAGCCGCCCCAGGGCCGAGCCCAGGGCTCCCTCGGCCCCGGCCAGCTGCGCCATGGCCCCGGGATCGCCGGGGTGGGCCGCGGCGTTCTGCAGCCCTGCCAGGGCGCCGTTGCGCGCCTCGGTCACCGCCTGCAGGGTCTCGCGCTCGTGGCTCATATAGGCTCGGGCGGTCTCCACCAGGTTGGGAATCAGGTCGTAGCGCCGCTTGAGCTGCACCTCGATCTGGGCGAAGGCGTTCTCGAAGCGGTTCTTCAGCGCCACCAGGCGGTTGTAGACCGAGACCGCGTAGACCACCAGCAGGCCGATCACCACCAGCGGCAGGATCATCGAGAGAGACATGGTCGACTCCTTGTCGAAATAGGGCTGTGAATCCGGCAGGCTTGACCCATATCAAGCGACCGGGCACCGGGAACGTCATGTCGAGGCAAGGGGTTGATGCTATGATCGTGGCTCCCCGGCCCGGCAGCGACAGCTAGAAGGCTAGCAGGCCACCGCGCCGGGGTCGCCATCGGGATGATCGACGAGACGATTCAGGGAGCCGAACTTGGCCGAGCAACTCAGGGACTTCGCCCACGCCTTTCTTCATGCCCTGCGCAACCTGACGCCGATCATCGTGGTCGTGGTGGCCTTTCAGGCTCTGCTGTTCCGGGAGTGGCCCGACGGCGGCCTGAGCATCGCCATCGGCCTGCTGATCGTGGCCGTCGGGGTGGCACTCTTCCTGCAAGGCCTCGAACTCAGCATCTTCCCGGTGGGCAAGCGCCTCGCCAACCAGTTCGCGAGACGCGGCTCCATGCCGCTGCTGATGGCCTTCGGCTTCGCCATCGGCTTCTCGGCGGTGGTGGCCGAGCCCGCCCTGATCGCCGTGGCCGAGCAGGCCTACGAGATCAGCGAGGGGCGCATCGACGCCCTCACCCTGCGCCTGATCGTCGCCACCTCGGTGGGCCTGGTGATGGCCCTGGGGGTGCTGCGGGTGATCCTCGGCCACCCCCTCCACTGGTACATGATCACCGGCTACGTCACCGTGGTGCTGGTGACCTTCTTCGCCCCGGAGGAGATCGTCGGGCTCGCCTACGACTCCGGCGGGGTCACCACCAATATCGTCACGGTGCCGCTGATCGCCGCCCTGGGCATCGGCCTGGCCTCCTCCATTCGCGGACGCAACCCCCTGATCGACGGCTTCGGCCTGGTGGCACTGGCCGTGATGGTGCCGATGATCAGCGTGCAGCTCTACGGGATCCTGGTCTACGCCGACCCGGGCGATATCGCCAACGGCGCCGCCCTGGTGGCCGCCGGCAGCGACGTGGAGAAGCCCTCCGGCCCCCTGGTGATGATCCTCGATCTGTTCGGCATGCTGCGCGACGTGCTGCCCATCATCCTGGTGATTCTCTTCTTCCAGTACGCGGTGCTGCGCCGCCCCCTGGCCAGCCCCGTCAAGGTCGGCGTGGGCTTCGCCCTGGTGATCATCGGCCTCTACGCCTTCGTGGTGGGCCTGAAGCTCGGGCTCTTCCCCATCGGCCAGCGCATGGCCGAACAGCTGATCACCTTCGACACCTGGCTGTGGGTCTATCTCTTCGCCTTCGCCATCGGCTTCGCCACCACCATGGCGGAGCCGGCGCTGATCGCCGTGGGTCAGCAGGCCGAGGAGGCCGCCGCCGGCAAGATCCAGGGCAGCGCCATCCGCCTGCTGGTCGCCGTGGGCGTCGCCATCGGCATCACCATCGGCGTCCACCGCATCATCAGCGGCGACTCCATCCACCACTACATCATCGGCGGCTACCTGCTGGTGATTGTGCTGACCGCCCTGGCCCCCCGCTATATCGTGGCCCTGGCCTTCGACCTGGGCGGGGTAACTACCTCGGAAGTCACCGTCCCCCTGGTCACGGCGCTGGGTATCGGCCTGGCCGGCCAGATCGAGGGGCGTAGCGTGCTGATCGACGGCTTTGGCCTCATCGCCTTCGCCTCGATCTTCCCTATCGTGACCGTGATGAGCTATGCCATCCTGATGGAACGGGTGGCCCACTGGAGAGAGAAGCGACCATGAAGTTTTCCCTGCTGGTGGCCATCGTGCCAGAAGAGCTTGAGCAGGAGTGCATCGATGCCGCCACCGAGGCCGGCGCCGTGGGCATGACCCTGATGTCCGGCCGCGGCATCGGCGGCGAGCGCAAGAAGACCTTCTTCGGCCTGACCTTCGAGGGCAGCCAGAGCGTCATGCTGCTGACCCTGGAGAAGGGGCTGTCGCTCAAGGTGCTCAAGGCGATCCGCCGGGTCGTCAACCCCACGGGAGAGGACTCCAAGGGGCTGGTGATGACCCTGCCCATCGAACACCTGGGCGGTATCGACATGGCGCAGGTCAAGCGCTTCGAAGAGCGCATCCGCCACGAGATCTGAGCGCGCCTCACATCCCTCACCCAATGGAGAGAGACAATGCTGGTCAAGGACATCATGATGCGCGACGTGGTGACGGTGTCACCCTTCGCCACCCTGCGCGACGCCCTGGCGCTGATGAAGAAGCACAACCTCAAGTGCCTGGTGGTGGAGCAGCAGGACCCCCATGACGCCTGGGGCCTGATCACCTACACCAATATCCTCAAGACCATCGTCGCCGAGAACGGCGATATCGATCTGATCAACGTCTACGACGTCTGCGCCAAGCCGGCCATCGGCGTCGGCGAGTCCCTGGACGTGCGCCACGTGGCGCGGCTGATGACCGACAGCATCGTCAAGCGCGTGCTGGTACTCGAGGACAACCGCCTGCTGGGCCTGGTGACCATGGACGATATCGTGGGCACCGTCATGGACCTGATCGAGTAGCGGAGCCCTCGAGGAGATGGAAGAGTTCTTCACCTGGATCGGCCAGACGCTGGGGCAGGTCATCCGCTTCGTGGTCGACCTGCTGACCGGCTTCTTTGCCAATATCGGCAGTGCCGCCCGGGGCTTCCTGGACGGCCTCTCCGGGGCGCTGGGCATCTCGCCGTCGCTGATCAGCCTGGTGGTGCTGGTGATCGGGCTCTGGCTGCTCTGGAAGGGCTTTCGGGCGCTGATGCGCCGGGCGATCCTCGCCACCCTGATCTGGCTATTGCTGGGCTTCGTCGTGCTGAGCTGGCTGATTTATTGATTGCCGCCTGACGCAAAGCGCCGCCCCTTGGGGCGGCGCTTTGGTTGATACCTGCAAGTTACTTTCGGATCACGCGAGGGCCTTCTCGACGACCTCATAGACATTCGGCGAGAGCTTCTCGGCGCGGATGCGCTCGAGCTCGGCCTTCATCAGCGCCTGGCGCTGCTCGTCGAAGCGCGCCCAGCGGGTCAGCGGCGTGATCAGCCGCGCGGCGATCTCCGGGTTGAGGCGGTTGAGCTCGATCACCACGTCGGCCAGCAGGCGGTAGCCCGCACCGTCGAGGCGGTGGAAGTTGACCCGGTTCTGGCCGGCGAAGGTGCCGATCAGCGCCCGCACCCGGTTGGGGTTCTTCAGGGAGAAGGCCGGGTGCTCCATCAGGAACTTGACCCGGTCCAGCGCATCGGGCTGCGGGCGGGTCACCTGGATGGCGAACCACTGATCCATCACCAGGGGGTCGTGGGCCCACTTCTCGCCGAAGGCCCTGAGCGCTGGCTCGCTGAGCTCGTCGCGGCTGCTGTGGGTAAGCAGGGTCAGGGCGTGGCGCACGTCGGTCATGCTGTGGTCCGCCGCGAACTGCTCCCGGGCAAGCTCGATGCCCTCCTCGTCCTCGATGGCCATCAGATAGGAGAGCGCCACGTTCTTCAGGCTGCGCCGGGCGATCTGCTCCGGGGTCGGCGCATAGGCCTCACCCTGCTGGTTGTCGCGATAGACCCGCAGGAAGTCGTCGCGCAGCGCCGTGGCCAGCCCCTGCTTGACGAAGGTGCGCGCCGCATGGATGGCGTCCACGTCCACCAGGGGCTGCTGCTCGGCGATGTAGGCCTCGCTGGGCAGCGTCAGCATCTCGGCCAGCACCGCCCTGTCGTCGCTCTCGGCGGCAAGCAGGCCGCGGAAGGCCTCGACCACCCGGCTGTCCATCACCTTCTCGACGCCGTTGCGATGGGCGGCGATCAGGTCGTCCAGGGCCAGCATGGCCAGGCGCTGACCGGCATCCCAGCGGTTGAAGCCGTCGGAGTCGTTGGCCAGCAGGAAGGCGAGATCCTCGCGGCCGTAAGGGAAGCGCAGCTTCACCGGGGCCGAGAAGCCGCGCAATAGCGACGGCACCGGGGCCTCGGCCACGTCGGTGAAGAGAAACTCCTGCTCCGCCTCGCGCAGGTGAATCACCGCATCGCTGCCCAGCGACTCGCCGTCCAGGGTCAGCGGCAGGTCGCGACCGCTCTTGGTGCCGACGAGGCCCAGGCGGACCGGGATATGCAGCGGCAGCTTGTCGGGCTGCCCCGGGGTGGCCGGGGTGCGCTGGGCCAGCCGCAGGCGATACTCGCCCCGGGCGTAGTCGTACTCGCCGAAGGCGTCGATCTCCGGGGTGCCGGCCTGGTCATACCAGCGCATGAACTGCTCCAGGTCGAGGCCCGAGGCCTCGGCCATGCAGCCCACGAAGTCCTCGATGGTCACCGCCTGGCCGTCGAAGCGTTCGAAGTAGAGATCGCTGCCGCGCCGGAAGGTCTCCTCGCCCACCAGGTTGGCCAGCATGCGCACCACCTCGGCCCCCTTCTCGTAGATGGTCAGGGTGTAGAAGTTGCCGATCTCTATATAGCGGTCCGGGCGCACCGGGTGGGCGGTGGGGCCAGCATCCTCGGCGAACTGGGCGGTGCGGAAGAAGGAGACGTCCTCGATGCGCTTGACCGGCGCCGAGTTGGTGTCGGCGGAGAAGCACTGGTCGCGGAAGACGGTGAAGCCCTCCTTGAGGGAGAGCTGGAACCAGTCGCGGCAGGTGACCCGGTTGCCGGACCAGTTGTGGAAGTATTCGTGGGCCACGATGCTCTCGACCCGCTGGAAGGCGGCGTCGGTGGCGGTATGGGGGTGGGTCAGCACCGCCGCCGAGTTGAAGATATTGAGCCCCTTGTTCTCCATGGCGCCCATGTTGAAGTCGTTGACCGCCACGATCATGAAGAGGTCGAGGTCATACTCGCGGCCGTAGGCCTCCTCGTCCCACTTCATGGCGCGCTTCAGCGAGGCCATGGCGTGGTCGGTCTTGCCGAGGTTCTCCTCCTCCACCCAGATCTGCAGGGTCACCTCCCGCCCGCTCATGGTAGTGAAGGTGTCCTCGACCTTCTTCAGGTCGCCGGCCACCAGGGCGAAGAGGTAGCTGGGCTTGGGGTGCGGGTCTTCCCAGGTGACGAAGTGGCGACCTCCCGGCAGCTGGCCGCGCTCCACCGGGTTGCCGTTGGAGAGCAGCACCGGCTCGCGGCCGGCGTCGCCGATCACCGTGGTGCTGAAGGTGGCCATGACGTCGGGGCGATCCGGGTAGAAGGTGATGCGCCGGAAGCCCTCGGCCTCGCACTGGGTGCAGTACATGCCGCTGGACTGGTAGAGCCCCTCCAGGGCGGTATTGGCCTCGGGGGCGATCTCCACCTCGGTGTCGAGGTGAAAACGCTCGGGCACCCGATGCACGGTCAGGCCGGCGGCGTCGACCTCATACTCGTCCGCCTCCAGGGGCTCACCGTCGATGGCAATGGCCTTGAGGCCGAGCTGCTCGCCGTCGAGGCGAAGCGGCAGGCCGGACTCCCGTTCGGGATGGCGTTCCAGATGCAGGCGCGCCTTGACCCGGGTGGCAGCGGGGTCCAGGTCGAAGGTCAGCTCGGTGCGGGTCACGCGATAGGCGGGAGGACGGTAGTCGCTGAGATGGATCGCCTGGGGATCGGACATTCGGGATGCTCCTGTCGGAAATGGCCACCATTGTACGGCGCCCGCCACCCCTATCTCAAAGCCCTGCCCCACGCCCTGCTCAAAAGTCCCGCCCCAAGCACTGCCCGAAGCGCGCTTACTGCCGGGCCAGCGCGGGTTCCGGGCGGGTGATGATCCACAGCCCCAGCAGGGTCAGCCCGCCGATCAGGGAGAGCTTGAGCCACAGCAGGCTGACGGTAAGCGCCAGCACCAGCATGGAGAAGACCAGCATGCCGGCGGCCAGGTACTTGGCATGACGGGGAATGGCGCGCTCCCCCTCCCAGGCCACCACGGTGGGGCCGAAGCGCGGATGCTCGCGAATCCAGAGGGCGAAGCGCGGCGAACCTCTGGAGGCGGCCCATACCGCCAGCAGCATGAAGCAGGTGGTCGGCATCAGCGGCACGAAGACGCCGATCACGCCGAGGCCGAAGCTCAGCCAGGCAATCAGCAGGAAGGCCAGGCGGCGGATGGATGACATGGCACAGCCTCCGGTAGCGTCTCAGCCTTCATTGAAGCCCAGTCGCGCCCGGCGCGCCAATCGCCATCGCCTATGGGGGTCATGGGCGGCCCGGCGCCAGACGCAGCGAGGCCCGCCTGGGCGGGCCTCGAAAAGCGGGACGGCGGTTCGCCGACACCGGCCGGGACGACTAGTCGCGGAAGTTGTCGAACTGCAGCGGCAGGTCGGGCCCCTCCTCGCCGCGCAGCAGCGCCATCACCGCCTGGAGGTCGTCGCGCTTCTTGCCGGTGACGCGCACCTTCTCGCCCTGGATCTGGGCCTGCACCTTGAGCTTGCTCTCCTTGATGCGTTTGACGATATCCTTGGCCTCCTTCTGCTCCAGCCCCTGCTTGAGCTGGGCCTCCTGGCGGGCCTTGACCCCGGAGAGCACCGGCTCCTGCACATCGAGACAGCGCGGGTCGATGCCGCGAGCGATCAGCTTGTTACGCAGCACGTCGAGCATCTGCTTGAGCTGGAAGTCCACCTCGGCCTCGAGCTTCACGCTGTCGCCCTCCAGGGCAAAGCTGGCGTCGACGCCCTTGAAGTCGAAGCGGGACTGAACCTCGCGATTGGCCTGATCCACGGCGTTGCTGGCTTCGTGCTTGTCGAACTCCGAGACGATATCGAAGGAGGGCATGACGGCTCCTGGCAGTAGTGATGGAAGACGCCGGCCATTCTATCAGCCCGCGCAGGCCACCGCGCCCGCTTCCAGCGCCTTGACCATCTGCCAGGCGGCACAGCCGTCCTCGTAGTACTCCGGCAGCCAGCGCTCGAGGCGAAAGCCCATGCGTCGATAGAGGCCCAGGGCCACGCGGTTGTCGGCGCGCACCTCCAGGCCCAGCCGCTCGGCGCCCCGCTCCCCGGCGGCCTCGGCCAGCGCCTCGAGCAGCCGGCGCCCCAGGCCACCGCCGCGGGCGTCGGGATGCACGCAGAAGGAGTAGAGGCGCGCCCGTCGGCTGCCCTGCCGAAACAGCAGGGTGCCGTAGCCCAGCAGCGCTGCCGGCCTGTGCACTTCGGGGCGCTCGGGCTGCTCGATCACCCAGGTCACCGCATGGGCGCGATTGAGCAGGTGCCACAGCTGACGGCGAGAGAAGCGGTCGCCCTCGAAGGCGCTCTGCTCGAGCCGGTAGAGGGCGTCCAGATCCCGGGAGGTGGCCGGACGCAGGCGGATAGTCATGGGGGGCTCCTGATGGCAATCGCGCCGATTCTGCTCAGGCTCCCGGCTAAAGTCACCTTCCAGGATCATGAAATCTTTTCACCGTCCTGGGCAATTGTCTGCCGCCCTCGTCTGGCCCATGCTGAGCCTCCTCAGCAGCGCTTCTTTCCCTCCGTTCCGGACAGCCACCATGTGCCCCTTGCGAATCGTCGTCGACCGCCTCGATGACTGGCAGCCCTACTACCCCTCCGAGGACCTGATCAGCGCCGCCGACTTCCTGGCCCAGGACCGCCGTCACCGGGTCACCGAGGCGCATCAGGACCGCGCCACCCACGTGCTCAACCTCTGCGGCGAGCTCGACTACCTGGGCAGCGGCTACTATGTCTCGCTGCTGGCCCAGGCCCGGGGCCAGCGGGTGCTGCCCACGGTGGAGACCCTCAACGAGCTCTCCCGCAAGGCGCTGATCGACCTGCAGCTCGACACCCTGGCCCCGCTGCTCGGCGAGCTGGCCCGGGAGGGGGCGTTGACCGGCGACACCCTGACCCTGAGGGTGATGTTCGGCGAGTGCCGGGAGCCCGGCCTGGAGCGGCTGGCCCGCCGGCTCTTCGAGCGCCTCCCCTGCCCGCTGCTGGAAGCCAGGCTGGTGCGCCGCCACGACCTATGGCGGCTGGCGCGCCTGAAGCCGCTGCGCCTGCGCGACCTGGCCGCCGACGAGCAGGACCTCTTTGCCAGCGCGCTCAACCGCCACTCCCGCCAGGTGTGGCGCACCCCCAAGGCGAGGCGCCGCTACCGCTTCGACCTGGCGATCCTGGTGGATCCCGGGGAAGCCATGCCCCCCAGCAACCGCGGGGCGCTCAAGGCCTTTATCCGCGCCGGGCGCCGGCAGGGCATCGACGTCTCGCTGATCACCCGCCGCGACGCCGGGCGGCTGGCCGAGTTCGACGCTCTCTTCATCCGCGAGACCACGGCGCTGGACCACCACACCTACCGCCTGGCCCGGCGCGCCGAGCACGAAGGGCTGGTGGTGATCGACTCGCCCCGGGATATCCTGCGCTGCACCAACAAGGTCTACCTGCACGCCCTGCTGCGCGCCCGGGGTGTACCGGCACCGGAGGGGGTGCTGCTGCAGCGCGGCGATCGCCGCCCCCTGGCCGAGCGGCTCGGGCGGCTCGACTTCCCGCTGGTGCTCAAGGTCCCGGACGGCGCCTTCTCCCGAGGGGTGGTCAAGGTCGCGGATCTCGCTCAGCTGGAGCGGGAGTCCGCCCGCCTCTTTCGCGACTCCGCCCTGCTGCTGCTCCAGGAGTGGCTGCCCACCGAATATGACTGGCGCATCGGCGTGCTGGACGGCCAGGTGCTGTTCGCCAGCCGCTACTTCATGGCCCGGGGCCACTGGCAGATCTATGACCACTCCGGTGCTCGGGTGAAGAGCGGCGGCTTCTCCACCCACGACCCGGCCGAGGTGCCGCCGGCGGTGATCAAGGCCGCGCTCAGGGCCTGCCGGCTGATCGGCGACGGCTTCTATGGCGTGGACCTCAAGCAGTCCGGCGAGCGGGTGGTGGTGATCGAGGTCAACGACAACCCCAACGTCGACGCCGGCATCGAGGATGCGGTGCTGGGCCGCGCCCTCTACGAGCGCATCATGGGGGTCTTCCTCTCGCGTATGGAGGCCCAGGTGCGCCAGGACAGATGAACCGGAGCTGACGCCGCGAGCGCTCTCGCGTAGACTCAGGTCTTCGACAAACCCTGTACAGAAATGGACCCAAGATGAGCGATCGCGATACCCGCCACCAGCAGGCGATGCAGAAACTCAAGGCCCACGTGGACGAGAAGGTCGCCGCCGCCACCGAGCAGCGCGGCCTGCTGCTGGTCTTTACCGGCAACGGCAAGGGCAAGACCACCGCGGCCTGGGGCACGGTGACCCGCGCCCTGGGCTACGGCTACAAGGTAGGAGTGGTGCAGTTCATCAAGGGGCAGTGGGAGTGCGGCGAGCGGGAGCAGCTGGTGGAAGACCCCAACCTCGAGGTCGCCATCATGGGCACCGGCTTCACCTGGGAGACCCAGAACCGCGAGACCGATACCGCCGCCTGCCGCGAGGTGTGGGCCGAGGCGGAGCGCATGCTGGCCGACCCCGAGGTCTTCCTGGTGGTGCTCGACGAGATCACCTATATGCTCAAGTTCGGCTACCTGGATATCGAGACGGTGAAGCGCGCCCTCGAGAACCGCCCGCCGGAGCAGAGCGTGATCGTCACCGGGCGCAACGCCCACCGTGAGCTCCTTGCCCTGGCCGATACCGTCACCGAGATGCAGGAGGTGCGCCACGCCTTCAACTCGGGGGTGCAGGCCCGCCGCGGCATCGACTACTGACGGAAAGCGGCAGCTAACGGAAAGCAGAAGGCCCCGCCTGTGCGGGGCCTTCTGCTTCCTGCCTGCGGACCAGCCACAGGCGGCCGGAGAGCGACGGCGCTCAGCCCTCGAAGGGGTTGCGCAGCACGATGGTCTCGTTGCGATCCGGGCCGGTGGAGATGATGTCAATGCTGACGCCCACCTTCTCCTCCAAGTAGCGGATATAGGCGCGGGCGTTGGCCGGCAGGTCCTCGACGCGCTGGGCGCCCAGGGTCGACTCGCTCCAGCCCGGCAGGTCCTCGTAGAGCGGCTCGATGGCCTCGTAGCCCTCGGAGTCCACCGGGGTGTCGAGCACCTCGCCATCCTTGCTGCGGTACCCCACGCAGACGCGGATGTTCTCCAGACCGTCGAGGACGTCGAGCTTGGTCAGGCAGATGCCCGAGACCGAGTTGATCTGCACCGCATGGCGCAGGGCCACGGCGTCGAACCAGCCGCAGCGCCGCGGGCGGCCGGTGGTGGCACCGAACTCGTGCCCCTTCTCGGCCAGGTGACGGCCGTGGTCATCGAAGAGCTCGGTGGGGAAGGGGCCGGAGCCGACCCGGGTGGTATAGGCCTTGGTGATGCCCAGCACGTAGTCCAGGTAGAGCGGGCCGACGCCGGAACCGGTGGCGGTACCGCCGGCGGTGGTGTTGGAGCTGGTCACGAAGGGGTAGGTGCCGTGGTCGATGTCCAGCAGCGAGCCCTGGGCGCCCTCGAAGAGGATGTTCTCGCCCGCCTTGCGGTAGTCGTGGACCAGGCCCACGGTGTCGCAGACCATGGGGCGCAGCTCATCGGCCATCTGCATGGCCTCGTCGAGCACCTCCTGGAAGTCCACCGGCTTTTCGCCGTGGTAGTTGACCAGCACGAAGTTGTGGTAGTCCAGCACCTCGCCGAGCTTGGAGGCGAAGCGCTCGCGGTGCAGCATGTCGCCCAGGCGCAGGCCGCGGCGGGCGACCTTGTCCTCGTAGGCCGGGCCGATGCCGCGGCCGGTGGTGCCGATCTTGGCCACGCCGCGCGCCTTCTCGCGGGCCTGGTCCAGGCGCACGTGGTAGGGCAGGATCAGCGGGCAGGCCGGGGAGAGCCGCAGGCGCTCGCGCACCGGCACGCCCTTCTCCTCAAGCTCGCGGATCTCCTTGATCAGCGCCTCGGGCGAGAGCACCACGCCGTTGCCGATGACGCAGGTCTTGTCCTTGCGCAGGATGCCGGAGGGAATCAGGTGCAGGACGGTCTTCTCACCGTCGATCACCAGGGTATGGCCGGCGTTGTGACCGCCCTGGAAGCGCACCACGGCGGCGGCGGATTCGGTCAGCAGGTCGACGACCTTGCCCTTGCCCTCGTCACCCCACTGGGTGCCCAGTACCACTACGTTCTTGCCCATTGCTCTCTCGTCTCTCGTTGCCGCGCGCCGGCTGGCCGTCGCGCCCAAGGTTTAACCCAGTCTACAGTGCCACGGCCTGCCAGTGGCCATCGGTGAACACCAGTTCGCGATCGCAGCGGTGCTCGGCGGGCCCGGTGCGCTGCCCCGGCAGCGCCTGGACCACCCGCTCGCCCTGTCCGCGCAGCGTCATCACCGCTTCTGCCAGCCCCTCGCCCTCCGCCGGGGCCCAGATGCCCTCACGGGGCGGCAGCGCGGGAGAGAGCCCCGCCAGCTGCTTGAGGTCCATGGAGAAGCCGGTGGCCGGGCGGGCGCGGCCGAAGGCGCGCCCGGTGTCGTCATAGCGGCCGCCCTTGGCCAGCGCCTGGCCGTAGCCGGGCACATAGGCGGCGAACATCATGCCGGTATGGTAGGCGTAACCGCGCAGCTCGCCCAGATCGAAATAGGCCTCCACCTCGGGGTGGCTGGCCGCCACGCCCTGATGCAGGGCGCGCAGCTGCTCGAGGGCCGCGCCCACCGCGGCGGGTGCCTCGGCGAAGGCCTCCCGGGCCTCCTCGAGCACCTCGGCGCCGCCGTGCAGCCGCCCCAGGGCCAGGAACATCTCCGCCAGGGTCGGGTCCGCGACGCTCTCGGCGACCCGCTCGGCAATGGCGCCCGGGCTCTTGAGCTCCAGGGCCTCGAAGAGGGCCCGCTCGGCGTCGCCCGCGAGGCCCGCGGCCTCCACCAGGCTGCGGTAGATGCCGATATGGCCCAGCGCCAGGTGAATCTCGCCGGCGCCGGCGGCGGTCAGGCTGGCCAGCGCCAGATGCAGGATCTCGAGGTCCGCCTCGATGCCGGCATGGCCGAACAGCTCGACCCCGACCTGTACCGGGCTGCGCCCCCCCTGATGCTGGTCGGCGGTGGCCCGCAGCACATTGGTGCAGTAGCAGAGCCGCACCGGCCCCTGGCGCTTGAGCGAATGGGCGTCCATGCGCGCCACCTGAGGGGTGACGTCGGCGCTAACGCCCATCATGCGGCCGGTCAGCTGGTCGGTGAGCTTGAAGGTCTGCAGCGCCAGGTCGGAGCCGGTGCCGGTGAGCAGGGAGTCGAGAAACTCCGCCGTCGGCGGCATCACCTGGTCGTAGCCCCAGCGGTGGTAGAGGTCGAGCAGCGCGCGGCGCAGCTCCTCCATGCGGCTTGCCTGAGGCGGCAGCACCTCGTCCATGCCGTCGGGCAGCAGCCAGCGGTCAGCGATGGTCATGTGAATCATCCTGCAAGGCAGTGAAAAGGCCGTGGAAAAGACGCTCGAACCGAAGCGTCGGCGAGCATCCAGGCGCGACAGGACTCGCGAGGTCTTGCGCGCGAGATCTGGCGATAGACGGCCACAAAAAAACCGGGCCACGCCCGGTTGCAGGAGTCTACCACGTTTGCGCCGGGGATGAACCCCGGCGCTTTCGCCGTTACTGCCCGTTGTCGGGCATGGCGCTCTTCAGGTAGCGGAAGAAGTCGCTGGAGGGGTCCAGCACCAGCATGTTGCCGTCGCCCTGGAAGCTCTCGCGGTAGGCGTTCAGGCTGCGCCAGAAGGCGAAGAACTCCTGGTCCTGGGAGTAGGACTCCGAGAAGATCGCCGCGGCCTCGGCATCGCCCTCACCGCGCAGGGTCTCGGCCCGCTCGGTGGCCTGGGCCAGCAGCACCTGGCGGCGGCGGTCGGCATTGGCGCGAATCCGCTCGGCCTCCTCCTGGCCCTGGGCGCGCCACTCGCGGGCCTCCCGCTCACGCTCGGAGCGCATGCGGTCAAAGACCGCCGCGGAGACGTCGTCGGGCAGGTCGATCCGCTTGACGCGCACGTCGACGATGGCGACGCCGAGCTCCTCGCGCAGCAGGGCATCGAGGTCCTGGGTCGGCCCGATCATCAGGTCGTCACGGCGCTCGGCGATGATCTGCTGAAGGTCCAAGCGGCCGAACTCGTTACGCAGGCTCTCGTCGACCCGCGGCTGGATCAGGCGGATCGCCATCATCTCGTCGCCGGCGGTGGCCTCGTAGTAGCGGGTGGGGTTGACCACCTGCCACTTGACGTAGGAGTCCACGATCACCGCCTTCTGCTCCAGGGTCAGGTAGCGGCTGGTGTCGGTATCCAGGGTCAGCACCCGGGTGTCGAACTTGCGCACCGTCTGGGTGATCGGCACTTTGAAGTGCAGGCCCGGCTGGATGTTCTCCTCGATGACCTCACCGAAGCGCAGCTTGACGGCGCGCTCGGTCTCGTCGACCACGTAGAGGCTGTTGCTGGCCAGCCAGGCCACGGCGGCCAGGCCGCCGACGATGAGCAGGGAACGATTATTGATCATTTAGCGGCCCTCCCTGCGGATTCCACTGTTGCTGCTGGAGCTCGTGCCGGTCTGACCGGAGCGCAGGCGCTCCAGCACCCGCGGGTCGAGCTCGCCCTGCTCGCCCAGGCGCTCGCCGGAGGACGAGGTACCGCTGCCGCCGTTGCCCATCTGGTCGAGGGGCAGGTACATCAGCGGGCTGTCGGAGGCCACGTCCACCAGCACCTTGGGCGTGCTGCCGAAGACCTCGGCGATGGCATCCAGATAGAGGCGCTCGCGCATGACCGCCGGCGACTGCTGGTACTGGGAGAGCAGCGCGTTGAAGCGGTTGGCCTGACCGCGCGCTTCCGCCACCACCGACTCGCGGTAACCCTGGCCCTGCTCGACCAGGCGCTGTGCCTGACCCTGGGCCTCGGGGATGATGGCATTGGCGTAGGCCATGCCCTGGTTGATGGTCCGCTGACGATCCTCACGGGCCCGGATCACGTCGTCGAAGGCGTCGATGACCGGCGCGGGGGCCGAGGTGGACTCGATGTTGATGGTCTGCAGGCGAATGCCGGTACCGTAGCTGTCCAGGTAGGACTGCAGACGGCTGGACACCGAGCTGCCGAGGATCTCACGACCCGAGGTCAGGATCTCGATCATGTCGGTGCCGCCGACCACGTGACGCAGCGCCGAATCCAGCGCGTTCTCGATGGAGAGCTGGGGGTTGCGCACGTTAAGCACGAAGTCGCGGGGGTTGGAGACCTGATACTGAGCCGAGATCTCGACCTCGACGATATTCTCGTCGCGGGTCAGCATCGACTGGGTCTGGGTCAGGGAGCGCACCCGGGTCACATTGACCATGCGCACGTCGTCGATCAGCGGCGGGTTCCAGTGCAGGCCCGGGCTCACCACCTCCTGGAACTTGCCGAAGCGCAGCACCACGCCCCGCTCGGACTGGTCCACCAGGTAGAAACCGGACGCCGCCCAGATGGCCAGCGCCACGATGATCAGCAGGCCCGGGAGCGCAAAGACGTTGCGGGGCTTGCCGCCACCGCCCTTGCCGCCCTTGCCGCCGCCCTTGCCGCCGCGGCCGCCGAGCATGCCGTTGAGCTTGTCCTGAAACTTCTTCAGGGCCTCATCGAGATCGGGGGGGCCCTGGTTGCCGCCGCGGTTGCCACCGCCGCCGTTGCCGCCGCCACTGCCACCGCCGCGTCGGCCACCACCACTCCAGGGGTCGTGCTGGTTACCGCCACCACCAGGCTCATTCCAGGCCATAGGTCTTCTCCATAGTGCGTTGCTGCCCCGGCCGGCAAGCCGGTCGGGGCCTCGGTTGCGATCCTGTCGGCACCCCTGCCGGGAGCGGGGCGCCCGTCGACCTTGTCGTTATCGTCGTCCGCCTGCCGGCGCCTACCTGCCTTCCTGAAGCGTCTCCTCCCAGGCCTCGCGCTCCTGCAGCGCGGCCGGGAGGTAGTCGCCGGCGCGCTCGCCGAGCCGCGCCATCAGCTGCAGGAAGTCGCGGCGCGGCAGCCTGACCTGCAGCCGGGTGAGCCCCTCCTCGTCGAAGGTCTCGTCGCGCACCGCGCCGAGCTCGTGGAGCGCCGCGCGCAGCTTGCCCTGCGCCGGGGCCAGGCTGAGGGAAAATTCGAGCACGTCTTCCGCCAGCCGCTCGGCCAGGGCCTCGGCCAGCAGCTCGAGCCCCTTCCCTTCCTTGGCCGAGAGCCACACCACTTCGGGGCGGCCCTCGCCGTCGCGCTCGATGCGCGGGGCGCTGTCGAGCAGGTCGATCTTGTTCATTACCTTGAGCATCGGCACCTCCAGGGCGCCGATCTCATGGAGCACCGACTCGACCTGCTCGACGTTGAGCTCACGGTCCGGGTCGGCGGCGTCGATCACGTGCACCAGCAGGGTGGCCTCGGCGGCCTCCTGCAGGGTCGCGCGAAACGCCTCCACCAGCTTGTGGGGCAGGTGGCGGATGAAGCCGACCGTGTCGGCCAGCACCACCGGCCCCACGTCCTCGATCTCCAGGCGCCGCAGCGTGGGGTCGAGGGTAGCGAAGAGCTGGTCGGCCGCATAGACCTCGGAAGCGGTCAGGGCGTTGAACAGCGTTGACTTGCCGGCGTTGGTGTAGCCCACCAGCGAGACGCTGGGAATCTCGGCCCGGGCCCGGGAGCGCCGATTCTGCTCGCGCTGGACGCGCACCTTGTCGAGGCGCTTGTGGATCGCCTTGATGCGCGCCCGCAGCAGGCGCCGGTCGGTCTCGAGCTGAGTCTCACCCGGGCCGCGCAGGCCGATACCGCCCTTCTGTCGCTCCAGGTGAGTCCAGCCGCGCACCAGCCGAGTGGACATGTACTCGAGCTGGGCCAGCTCCACCTGCAGCTTGCCCTCGTGGGTGCGCGCCCGCTGGGCGAAGATATCGAGGATCAGGCCGGTGCGGTCGAGCACGCGGCACTTGAGCTCGCGCTCGAGGTTGCGCTCCTGGGACGGGCTCAGGGCGTGGTTGAAGAGGACAAGCTCGGCGCCGTGGACCTTGAGCGCGTCGCGCAGCTCTTCCACCTTGCCGGAGCCCACGAAGGTGCGCGGATCGGGACGACTGCGGCTGCCGGTCAGCAGCGTGGCAGGGTCGGCACCGGAGGAGCGAACGAGTTCGAGGAACTCACCCGCATCCTCGCGCTCCTTTTCGTCCTGGAAATCCACATGGACGAGTACGGCCGTTTCACCGGCGTCGGGACGTTCGAAAAACAATCACTACCTCACTGGGTTTCCTGCTGCGCGGCAGGATCCTGGGCCGGAAGGCGCACGTTGCGCGACGGCACCACGGTGGAGATGGCGTGCTTGTAGACCATCTGGCTCACGGTGTTGCGCAGCAGAATGACAAACTGGTCGAAGGATTCGATCTGGCCCTGCAGCTTGATGCCGTTAACCAGAAAGATCGATACCGGGATGCGCTCCTTGCGCAGAATGTTCAGGTACGGATCTTGAAGGGACTGCCCTTTGGACATGTTGCTCTCCCTGAAATTGTCTCTTGGGGTTGAGGTTTTATCGTTTATGGCTAATCAAGCCTTATCGGCATCTCAGCGGCCTGGCACGGACCACCCGCCTGTTTCACGAAGGAGTTATCTTACGCCAAGTGCCGCATGGGCGCACGAGTTTCAGCACCGCTTCCAGCGGGTCGTCCCCGAGGGTATCGACCCACTGGAGGCCCTCCCAGCTGCGCATCCAGGTCAGCTGACGCTTGGCCAGCTGGCGGGTGGCGACGATGCCGCGATGGCGCAGGGTCTCGAGGTCATGCTCGCCGTCGAGGTACTCCCAGGCCTGGCGGTAGCCGACGCTCTTCATCGACGGCAGGTCGAGGGAGAGGTCGCCGCGGGCGCGCAGCGCCGCCACCTCATCGAGAAAGCCCGCCTCCAGCATGGCATCGAAACGCCGGGCGATACGCTGGTGGAGTACGCTGCGATCCGAGGGTGCGAGCCCTATCGACAGCGTACGCCAGGGAAAGGTTTCCGCTCGCTGCTCGGCCCACAGCTCGCTGAGCGGCCGACCGCTGAGGCGATAGACCTCCAGCGCCCGCATCAGCCGCTGAGGGTCGTTGGGATGGATGCGCGCCGCCGAGGCCGGATCGACCCGGGCGAGCTCGGCGTGCAGGGCGGCAAGCCCCCGGGCGCGCGCCTCGGCGGTCAGCTCGGCGCGCACCGCCGGGTCCGAGGAGGGCAGGTTGGCCACCCCGTGCAGCAGCTGCCGGAGATACATCATGGTGCCGCCCACCAGCAGCGGCACCCCGCCGGCTGCGCTGATCTGTCGCATCTCGCGCAGGGCGTCCGCGCGGAACTCCGCCGCCGAGTAGGGCTCGGCGGGGTCGCGGATGTCGATCAGCCGGTGGGGGGCCCGGGCCAGCTCCTCGGGGGAGGGCTTGGCGCTGCCGATATCCATGCCGCGGTAGACCATGGCGGAGTCGACGCTGATCAGCTCGCAACCGAGCCGCTCGTGGAGGGCGATGGCCAGATCGGTCTTGCCGGCGGCGGTGGGCCCCACCAGCAGGATGGCGGGAGGGCGGGTATCCGGCATCGAACTACTGCCCCCTCATGAAGAGCCGGTCCAGGTCCTTCATGCTCATCTCGGTCCAGGTGGGGCGGCCGTGGTTGCACTGGCCGCTGCGCTCGGTGCGCTCCATGTCGCGCAGCAGGGCGTTCATCTCGGCCGTCGTCAGCTGACGATTGGCGCGCACGCTGCCGTGGCAGGCCATGGTGGAAAGCAGCTCGTTGACATGGGCCTCGAGGCGGTCGGAGCGGCCGTAGCGCTCCAGGTCGGCGAGCATGTCGCGCACCAGCGGCTCCACGTCGGCATCGGCGAGCAGCGCCGGCAGCTGGCGCACCAGCAGGGTCTCGGGGCCGGCCACGTCGAGCTCCACGCCGAAGCGGGCGAAGGCGTCGCGCTCCGCCTCGGCGGTGGCCACCTCGGCGGCGCTGGCCGAAAGCGACACCGGCACCAGCAGCGGCTGGGCATCCAGCCGCCCGCCGTGTACCTGGGTCTTCATGCGCTCGTAGACGATGCGCTCGTGGGCGGCGTGCATGTCCACCAGGATCAGGCCACGCTCGCTCTGGGCGAGGATATAGACGCCGTGGAGCTGGGCGATGGCGTAGCCCAGCGGCGGCGCCCGTGTGTCGTCGGCCTCGGGCAGCGACGGACGACGGGCGGCCTGCACCGCCTGGCGCTCGGCCAGGGCCACCCCGGCGGCGCTGCCGCCGACACCGCCCCCCTCGGCCCGGGGCGCCGCAGGCTGGGGCGTCAGCAGCGCCTCCTCGTGGCTCGGATGCAGGCTGCGGTAGCCCTCCATGAAGGCGCGGACGCGATCCGGCGTCACCCGCTCGCCCTCCTCCCGTCCCGGCAGCGCCATGGGCTGCTGCTCCCAGCGGGCGTCGCGTTCCCGCACCTGCCCTGCCTCTTGGGGCTCACCGCCATCGGCCTCGGCGCCATCGCCAGCCGGCAGCTCATCCGACTGGCCCGTCCCCGGCTGGCCGGCCCTCGCCTCCCCCAGGGCCCGATGCAGGCTGGAGAAGAGGAAGTCGTGGACCAGGCGGCCATCCCGGAAGCGCACCTCATGCTTGGTGGGATGGACGTTGACGTCCACCACCGTGGGATCCACCTCCAGGTAGAGCACGAAGACCGGATGGCGGCCAGCGAAGAGCACGTCGCGGTAGGCCTGGCGCACCGCATGGGCCACCAGGCGGTCGCGCACCACGCGCCCGTTGACGAAGAAGTACTGCTGGTCGGCCTGGGCCCGGGAGTGGGTGGGCAGCCCCACCCAGCCCCAGAGACGCAGGCCGGAGGCAGCAAGGTCCAGGTGCAGGGCGTTCTCCAGGAACGCCTTGCCGAGCAGCGAGGCGATGCGTCGCTCACGGCTGGCCTGGTCGTCCCCGGGACGCAGCTGGTGGAGGGTCTTCTGGTTGTGGCGCAGTATCCAGCCGATGTCGTAGCGGGAGAGCGCCTGGCGGCGGAAGGCCTCCTCCACGTGGCTGAACTCGGTCTTCTCGGTGCGCAGGAACTTGCGCCGGGCCGGCGTGTTGAAGAAGAGGTCGCGCACCGTCACCGAGGTGCCCCTGGGGTGCGGTGCCGGGCTGACCCTGGGCTCCATATTGCGCCCCTCGGCCACCACCCGCCAGCCGGCGGTGGGGTCATCGGCGGCATTGGAGGTCAGCTCCAGACGCGAGACCGAGCTGATCGAGGCGAGCGCCTCGCCGCGAAAGCCGAGGCTCGCCACCCCCTCGAGCTCCTCCAGGGAGAGGATCTTGCTGGTGGCGTGGCGCGACAGGGCGAGGGGGAGGTCCTCCTCGGCGATGCCGCTGCCGTCGTCACGCACCCGGATCAGCCGGGCACCGCCCGCCTCCAGCTCCACCTCGATACGCGTGCTGCCGGCGTCGATGGCGTTTTCCACCAGCTCCTTGACCACCGAGGCCGGGCGCTCCACCACCTCGCCGGCGGCGATCTGGTTGGCAAGACGCGGGTCAAGGACCCGGATACGGCGCTGTTCAGACATATCTCTCCATGCACGCTGGACGCTCAGGAACGGGGAATGCGCAGCACCTGGCCCACGCGGATCACGTCGCCGTTGAGCTCGTTGGCCTGCTTGAGGCGGCTCGTCGAAACGTTGTGGCGAGCGGCGATCTGCGAGAGCGTATCGCCGGGCTGGATCCGATACTCGTTGCCGCCGGTGCTGCGGTTGTTGTCGCGCTGCCAGGCCAGCAGGCTGGCCGGCGGCGGGTTGCGGCGGAAGTGGTCCTGAAGGCCGGCGAAGATCGCCCGGGCCAGGTTCTGCTGGTGGCTCGGATCGCGCAGGCGACGCTCCTCGTCGGGGTTGGAGATGAACCCCGCCTCGATCAGCAGCGAGGGGATATCCGGCGACTTGAGGACCATGAAGCCGGCCTGCTCCACCCGGTTGCGATGCAGGCGATTGACCCGCCCCAGCTGGTCGAGCACCTGGCCGCCGATGGAGAGGGAGTCGTTGAGGGTGGCGGTCATGGTGAGGTCGAGCAGCACGCCGCGCAGCACCTCGTCCTTGTCGCGCAGGGAGAGGTTGCCATCCACGCCGCCGATCAGGTCGGCGCGGTTCTCGCTCTCCGCCAGCCACTGGGCGGTCTCCGAGGTGGCACCGCGCTGGGAGAGGGCATAAACCGAACTGCCCTGGGGGCGCGGGCTGGTAAAGGCGTCGGCATGGATGGAGACGAAGAAGTCGGCCTTCTGCTCCCGGGCGATCTGGGTGCGCTGGCGCAGTCCCACATAGTAGTCGCCGTCGCGGATCATGACGGCCCGGAAGCCTTCGGCCTCATCCACCAGCCGCTGCAGGCGCCGGGAGATCTCCATCACCACGTCCTTCTCGCGGGTGCCGCCGGGTCCGATGGCCCCCGGGTCCTCGCCGCCGTGGCCGGGGTCGATGGCGATGATGATATCGCGCCTGGGGTGGGGCTGAGCCTGCTGCAGCGCCACCGCCGCCTCCGGCACTACCCGCTCCGGCTCACTCCCGGACTCGGCCCGGGCCCGATTGGCGGCGATCTCCTGCTCGCGGAGCATCGCCTCGATGGGGTCGATGGGATCCTGGACGGCGCTCTCGCCGGGGTACTCGAGGTCCACCACCAGACGATGGCCGTACTGGTCGTTGGGCGCCAGGCTGAAATGGCGCGGCTCCACCTCGCGCTCGAGCTCGAGCACCACGCGCAGGCCGCCACCGTCCCGCACTCCGGTGCGAATGCGGCTGATGGCGCTGCCGGAGAGGTCGATGCCGGCGACGTCCGCGGCCATGCGGCTGTCATCGAGGTCGACCACCAGGCGCCTGGGGCTGTCCAGCCCGAAGACGCTGGCGCTGGCCGGCCCGGAGAGGTCGAAGACCAGGCGGGCATGGTCCGGGGCCGCCCAGAGGCGCATGTTCTCCACCTCGGCGGCCTGCAGCCCGGTCAGAGGCAGCCACAGCAGGGTTGCGACCAGAAGGCCGCGCAGCATCCGCTTGATCATCGTGGCGTCTCGCCCTCCTCCGCGGTGTCGGCGCAGCCGGCCAGGGCGGGCATCGCCGCGAGCCTCGCCATGACCCGCTCGCCGAGCTCGCTTACGGCCTCGAGGCGAGCCAGGCGGCCAGGGCCGGCCAGGGTCAGGGTGATCCGCAGGTCGGGCTCGGGCAGCCAGCCCTCGCCGCGGCTGGGCCACTCCACCAGGCAGAGGGCGTCATCGTCGAAGAGGTCGCGGCCGCCGATAAACTCCAGCTCCTCGGGGTCACCCAGCCGATAGAGGTCGAAATGGTGAATCCGGGCGTTCTCGAGCTCATAGGGCTCCACCAGGGTATAGGTGGGGCTCTTGACCGCTCCGGCGTGGCCATAGGCGCGCAGCACCCCGCGGGTCAGGGTGGTCTTGCCGGCCCCCAGCTCCCCCTCGAGGTAGACTCGCCCACGCCCCTCCAGGGCCCGCCCCAGGCACTCGCCCAGGGTCACCTGACGCGCTTCATCATCGAGTCGCAGCCGCATCGTCACCGCCCCATTGTCCCGCTGATAGTCGGATTGACCAGAATTCGCGCATAGGATGCCAGATCACCGGCCAGCAGACCACGCTCCCCGGCGTTCGCGGCGGCGAGATCCGCGGCCAGGGCGTGCACCAGCACACCGAGCCGGGCGGCGGCCTCCAGGGGCAGGCCCTGGGCCAGCAGGGCCCCAAGCATGCCGGAGAGCGAATCGCCCATGCCGCCGCTGGCCATTCCCGGGTTGCCGAAGGGGCAGACCACGAGGCCCTCGGGCCCGGCCACCAGGGTCCCGGCCCCCTTGAGCACCACCACGCCACCGAAGCGCTCGCGCAGGGCCAGGGCCGCAGCGGGGCGGTCCGCCTCGACCTCGGCGGCGGAGCCGCCCAGCAGCCGGGCCGCCTCCCCGGGGTGGGGCGTCAGGATCCAGCCGTCGCGGCGCCTTCCCGAGAAGCGCTCGGCCAGCAGGTTGAGGCCATCGGCGTCCACCACCAGCGGCCGCCCGGCCTCGAGGGCCGCCTGCAGCATGGCCTGCCCCCAGCTTCCCTGCCCCAGGCCCGGGCCCACCACCAGCACGTCGGCCAGGGCCGGCAGCGTGCCGAGATCCGACGCGCCGCGCACCCCGTGGGCCATCACCTCCGGGCGTCGCACCAGGCTCGCCGTGACGTGCTCGGGGGCGGTGGCCAGGCTCACCTTGCCTGCGCCCAGCCGGGCGCAGGCCTCGGCGGCCAGCAGCGCCGCCCCGCCAAAGCCCGGCGCCCCGCCCAGGATCAGCGCATGGCCGCAGTCTCCCTTGTGGGCGCTGCGGGGGCGGGGGGGCAGCCAGGCCTCGAGCAGGGACTCGTCGAGCAGCCGCGCGGCGGGCACCAGGTCCGTCTCGGCCAGGGCGTCCACCCCGAGCGACCGAAAGGCCAGCTCGCCGACGTGCTCCGCCGCCGCCCCGGTATGCAGCCCCAGCTTGTCACCGATAAAGGTGACCGTGGCGCTGGCCCGCACCGCCTCGCCCAGCACGACGCCGGTATCGGCATGCAGCCCGGAGGGGATATCGATGGCGTATACGGGCAGGCCGCAGGCGTTGACCGCCGCGATCGCCTCCCGGAAGGCGCCGCGCACCTCGCCGGCAAGCCCGGTGCCGAGCAGCGCATCCACCACCAGCTCGCCGGTGAAGGCCATGCCGGGCGCCCAGGGCTCGGCGCCCACGCCCGCCGCCGTGGCCATCTCGGCGGCCAGGCGGGCGTCGCCTGCGAGCTCGTCGACGCCCTTGAGCAGGATACGCTGCACGGCGAGCCCTTCCGCGGCGGCCAGGGCCGCCAGCACATGACCGTCGCCGCCGTTGTTGCCGGCGCCGCAGAGCACCGTGAGCGCGCGCGTCTCGGGCCAGCGCTCTCGCAGCCGCTGCCAGGCGGCGGCGCTGGCCCGCTGCATCAGGGCGAAGCCCTGGATGCCGCCGGCGATGGTGCGTCGGTCGAGCTCGCGCACCTGCTCGGCGCGATAGAGGGGGCGCAGCGGCGGCGCGGGATGGACGCTGGTGGCGGTCATGCGGTGTCTCCCGAGGGGCAATGCTTTACCATGGCGGTATCGACTGACGAACAGTGTAAAGCCTTCCCGGCCTGCGCCAAGTGGCGAGGCCTCCCTGCATGGTGTTTCCGCGATCATGTCCGACCCGTCTGCCCCCGCCGACGCCCACCTTTATCCCCTGGCCGAGCGCATCAAGGCCTGGGGCCGCGAGCTCGGCTTTCAGCAGCTGGGCATCACCGACGTGGACCTGGCCGAGGACGAGGCGCGCCTCGAGCGCTGGCTGGCCGCCGGCTACCACGGCGAGATGGGCTTCATGGCCAAGCATGGCACCAAGCGCACCCGCCCCGCCGAGCTGGAGCCGGGTACGATCCGGGTGATCAGCGTGCGCCTGGACTACCTGCCCGCGGAGGTGGAGACCGCCAAGGTGCTGGGCCAGCCCGAGCGCGCCTATGTGTCGCGCTACGCCACCGGCCGCGACTACCACAAGCTGATGCGCAAGCGCCTGGCGACACTGGCGAAATGGATCGAAGCCGAGGCGGGCCCCTTCGGCTATCGCGCCTTCGTGGACTCCGCGCCGGTGATGGAGCGGGCGCTGGCCCGCAAGGCGGGACTCGGCTGGTTCGGCAAGAACGCCATGCTGCTCAACCCGAAGGCGGGCTCGCTCTTCTTCCTGGGTGAGCTCTACACCGATCTGCCGCTGCCGGTGGACCCACCCTTCGAGAGCGAGCACTGCGGCAGCTGCAGCGCCTGCCGCACCGCCTGTCCCACCGACGCCATCGTCGAGGACCGGGTGGTGGACGCCCGAGCCTGCATCTCCTACCTCACCATCGAGCTGCATGGCGCCATCCCCGAGCGCTACCGGGAGGCCATGGGCAACCGAGTGTTCGGCTGCGACGACTGCCAGCTGGTCTGCCCCTTCACCCGCTTTGCTCGGGTGAGCCAGGAACCCGACTTCGCGCCGCGCCACGACCTGGACCGCGCCAGCCTGCTGGCGCTGTTCGCCTGGGGCGAGGAGGAGTTCCTGGAGAAGACCGCCGGCAGCCCCATACGCCGCATCGGCTACGCCCGCTGGCTGCGCAACCTCGCCGTGGGGCTCGGCAACGCCCCCTGGAGCGAGGCCGTGGAGGCCGCCCTCAGGGCACGGCTGCCCTACCCCTCCGATCTGGTCCGCGAACACGTGCGCTGGGCGCTGGCCCGCCAGCGAGAGAAGCGCCAGGCGCTGATCGCCAGCGGCTGACCTACTCCTCCTCGTCGCTATCGCGTCCCGGCAGGCGCAGGAAGGTCTCGCGGTAGTGGGCAAGCTCGGCGATGGACTCCTTGATGTCATCCATGGCCAGGTGGACGTTGCGCTTCTGGAAGCCCGCCATGGCACCGGGGTTCCAGCGCTTGGCCAGCTCCTTGAGGGTCGAGACATCCAGGTTGCGGTAGTGGAAGAAGGCCAGCAGTTCGGGCATCTCGCGCTCCAGGAAACGGCGATCCTGGTGCACGCTGTTGCCGCACATGGGCGAGCTGCCGGGCGTCACGTGCTCGCGCAGGAACTCGAGGGTCAGCCGCTCCGCTTCGGCGGTCTCGACGCCGCTCGCCTTGACCCGGGCGGTCAGCCCCGACTCGCCGTGGGTCTTCGTGCACCAGGCGTCCATGGCGTCGAGCAGGCTCTCCGGCTGGCTCACCGCGATCACCGGCCCCTCGGCCACGACGTTGAGCTCGGCGTCGGTGACCAGGGTCGCCACCTCGATGATGCGCTCCTTCTCCGGGTCGAGTCCGGTCATTTCCAGATCGATCCATACCAGCCGCTGCTGGCGGGGGTCCTGCCTGTCGTCATTCTGGGCCATGAGTCTGCCTTGGCTGCGGGCGCCGGCGCGGTTTTCGCGACAGCCGGCGCGGTGGATGAGTACAATACGGGTATTGTACCGAGCATCAGGCCCCCATGAGCAAACGCAAGCTTAGCCGCCAGCAGCGCTGGCGCATCGAGAAGATCCAGGCCGAGCGCGCCGAACGCGCCGCCAAGCGCGATGCCCGTGAGAGCGAGAAACTGGCCGCCGGTGAGTACGGCCAGGAGCGCCCCGGGCGAGTGACCGCCCACTTCGGCCGCACCCTGGACGTGCGCCCCGAGGATAGCGACGAGGCGGTGCGCTGCCACCTGCGCGCCAACCTCGAAGGGCTGGTCACCGGCGACCGGGTGATCTGGCGTGGCCGGGAGGACCCCGATGGCCGGGTGGTGGAAGGCGTGGTGGTGGCCCGTGGCGAGCGCGACAGCGTGCTGGAGCGCCCCGACGCCCGCGGCCAGCTCAAGCCGGTGGCGGCCAACATCGACCAGATCCTGATCGTCTTCGCCGTGGAGCCCGAGCCCCACCCCAACCTGATCGACCGCTACCTGATTGCCGCCGAGGCCACGGGCATCGCGCCGGTGCTGGTGCTCAACAAGATCGACCTGCTGCCCGAGGGTGGCGGCGAGCTGCTGGCGCTGCTGCGCCGCTACGAGGGGCTGGGCTACCCGGTGGTGACCACCACCACCGAGCGCGAGGACGGCCTCGACGCCCTGCACGCTCGCCTGGCCGGGCGCACCTCGGTGTTCGTGGGCCAGAGCGGCGTGGGCAAGTCGTCCTTGATCGACCGCCTGCTGCCCGACGAGGAACTTCGCATCGGCGCGCTGTCGAAGGACTCGCGCAAGGGCACCCATACCACGACCACGGCGCGGCTCTATCCGCTGCCCGACGCCGAGTCCGCCGAGCTGATCGACTCCCCCGGGATCCGCGAGTTCGGCCTCGGCCATCTGGACGAGCAGCAGGTGGCGGAAGGCTTCATCGAGTTCCGCGACTTTCTCGGCCGCTGCCGCTTCCGCGACTGCCGCCACCGCCATGAGCCGGGCTGCGCGCTGCTCGAGGCGGTGGAGCGCGGCGAGATCCATCCGGAGCGCTTCGCCAGCTATCGGCGCATCGTCGAATCGCTCGAGTCCTGATCACCCGACTGCCTGATTGCCAGAACAAGGCCTGATTCTCAGAACAAGGAAAGGAGAGCCCCATGAGTTCCGAAGCCAACCTGCTGCCGCTGATCGTCGAGCCGGAACGGCTCGCCGAGCACCTGGATGATCCGTCGCTGCTGATCATCGATGTGCCGCTCAAGGGCGAGAGCTACACCGAGGGCCACGTGCCCGGTGCCATCTTCCTCGACAAGGGGCGCCTGATGCGCGGCGAGGGCGAGGTGCCCTGCCGGGAGCCCACGGTGGAGCAGCTCTCCGCGCTCTTCAGCGAGCTCGGCCTCACCCGCGACACCCACGTGGTGGCCTACGACGACGAGGGCGGCGGCTGGGCCGGGCGCCTGCTCTGGACCCTGGAGCTGATCGGCCACACCCGCTACTCCTACCTCAACGGCGGCATCCACGCCTGGCGCGCCGCCGGCCAGCCGGTCGCCACCGAGTCCACCGCCCCCACGCCCAGCGACTATGAGGCGGAAGTGCTCAGGCCCGAGGTACTGATCGACCGCATCGAGCTCCAGGAGCGCCTGGGCGAGAAGGGCTTCGCCATCTGGGACGCCCGCTCCCCCGAGGAGTACCGCGGCGAGAAGGGTGACAACCGCCAGCTGGGCCATATCCCCGGCGCCGTGAACATGGAGTGGACCCGCGCCATGGACCCGGAGCGCCAGCTGCGCATCCGCGACTACGCCGAGCTGATCACCGAGCTCGAGGCGCTGGGCCTGACGCCCGACATGGAGGTGGCCACCCACTGCCAGAGCCACCACAGAAGCGGCTTCACCTGGCTCGTCGGCCGCGCCCTGGGCTTCGAGAAGATCCGCGGCTACGCCGGCTCCTGGAAGGAGTGGGGCAACCGCGACGACACCCCCATCGAGAAATAGCCTTCAACGCACAGCAACAGGAACGCCCTTGTCACTCGCCAAGCTCTTTGCCCTGATCCAGTACCCCCTGCCCCACCACCTGCTCTCGCGGCTGGTGGGGCGGCTCGCCGAATGCCGCACCCCCTGGCTGAAGAATGCCCTGATACGGCGCTTCATTCGTCAGTTCAGGGTCGACATGAACGAGGCGGCCAACCCCGACCCGACGGCCTACGCCACCTTCAACGACTTCTTCACCCGGGAGCTGAAGGCGGATGCCCGCCCCCTCGGCGAGGGGATCTTGAGCCCCGCCGACGGCAGGCTCTCCCAGTTCGGCCCCCTCGAGGCGGGGCAGCTGGTCCAGGCCAAGGGCCACCGCTTCTCGGCCATGGACCTGCTGGGCGGCGACGGCGAGGCCGCGCGCCGCTACCTGGGCGGTAGCTTCGCCACCATCTACCTCTCCCCGAGCGACTACCACCGGGTGCACATGCCCCTGGCCGGCACCCTGACCGAGATGGTCTACGTGCCGGGGCGGCTCTTCTCGGTGAACGCCGCCACCACCGAGCACGTGCCCAACCTCTTCGCCCGCAACGAGCGCCTGGTGTGCCACTTCGACACCGAGCAGGGCCCCATGGTGATGGTGCTGGTGGGGGCGATGATCGTCGCCGCCATCGAGACGGTGTGGGCAGGCCAGATCACCCCGCTGCCCCGGGGCGGCGTGCAGCGCATCCGCTTCGATACCCCGGTGCATCTGGAACGCGGCGCAGAGATGGGGCGCTTCAAGCTCGGCTCCACGGTGGTGATGGCCTTCGCGGAGCCGGTGGCCTTCGCCGACGGCCTCGAGCCCGGCGCCAAGGTGCAGATGGGGCAGTCGCTGGGAGCGTTCTAGCAGCGCGGCGTGGCGAAGGCCATCACCTCCGCCACGCTCGCCTTGCCCAGAGCCAGCTGGATCAGCCGGTCGATGCCCAGCGCCACCCCGCTCCCCTCGGGCATGCCGTGCTCAAGCGCCGCCACCAGGCGCCGGTCGATATTCACCTCCGGCAGCCCCGCCGCCCGCCGGGCGGTGTTGTCCTCCTCGAAGCGCGCCGCCTGCTCGGCGGCATCGGTCAGCTCGTCGTAGCCATTGGCGAGCTCCAGCCCCTCGAGGTAGAGCTCGAAGCGCGAGGCCACCCACTCGCCGTCCTCCGGGTCGCGGTGACGCCGGGCCAGGGCCGCCTGGCTGGCCGGGTAGTCCACCACCACCTCGACCCCCTCGCGGCCAAGCCCCGGCTCGATCACGAGACTCATCAGCAGGTCGAGGCAGTCGTCGCGGGGGGCGTCATGCATGGCGAGCCTGCCCTTCTCTTCGGCCAGCCGGCGCAGCTCGGCCAGGGGCGCGGTGAAGGGATCGATGGCCAACGCCTCGCGAAACAGCGCCCGGTAGCGGCGACGGCGCAGCGGTACCGCCTTATCCCCCGGCTCTCGACCCAGCACCCGGTGCACCAGGGCGGCCGTCTCCTCGACCAGCGCGTCGAGGGTGAAGCCGGGGCGGTACCACTCCAGCATGGTGAACTCGAGGTTGTGGCGCCGCCCCACCTCGCCGTCGCGGAAGCAGCGCGCCAGCTGGAAGATGGGCCCGGCCCCCGCCGCCAGCAGCCGCTTCATGGCGAACTCCGGCGAGGTCTGCAGCCAGAGCCGCTCGCGTCCCGCCGGCGTGGTCGCCCGGGCCGAGAGCGAGGCCAGATGCAGGTCGGTGCTGCCGCCGTGGCCCAGCACGGGCGTCTCCACCTCCAGCACGCCGCGCTCGGCGAAGAAGGCCCGCACCTCGGCCAGCAGCCGCGCCCGGTCGCGCAGGGTCGCGATCGTCGCCGTGGGGCGCCAGTCGTCGGTCATTTCCTCTCCTCCGGAATCGTCAAGGCCACGCCGAAGCGTGGCCTTGACGAGAATGCGCTCGTCGGAATCGAGCATCACCGCGGCTTTTCCGGCGACAGGCCCCGGAACGCCGGACCGACGAGAGGGCGCTGTGAATACTTCCCTGTACGCTACTTTTGCCATCCCTGGCAAAAGACCCTCTCTACGACCTGTCCCCGGCGCCGCTGGCTAAAGAGCCTTTACTCAGGCGCGAGAGACGTACTCGCCGGAGCGCGTGTCAACCTTCAAGACTTCGCCCTGGTTGATAAAGAGCGGCACGCGAACCACGGCGCCGGAGGAGAGGGTCGCCGGCTTGGAGCCGCCCTGGGCGGTGTCGCCCTTGAGGCCCGGGTCGGTCTCGACCACCTCGAGCTCGATGAAGTTGGGCGGGGTCACGCTGATGGCGTTGTCGTTCCACAGGGTCACGGTGTAGACCACCTGTTCCTTGAGCCACTTGATGGTGTCGCCCAGGGCCTTCTTCTCCACCGCGTACTGCTCGAAGGAGCCGTCGGTCTTCATGAAGTGCCACATCTCACCGTCGGTGTAGAGGTACTCCATGTCCAGGTCCATCACGTCGGCGCCCTCGAGGGACTCCCCTGACTTGAAGGTGCGCTCCCAGACGCGGCCGGTGATCAGGTTGCGCAGCTTGACGCGGTTGAACGCCTGGCCCTTGCCGGGCTTCACGAACTCGTTCTCGACGATCGAGCAGGGATCGCCGTCCAGCATCACCTTCAGACCGCCCTTGAATTCGTTGGTAGAATAGTTCGCCATCTTCTCTCACCCATGTTCAAGCGCGCCGCCGGACCCCGGGGCGCGCTGGGAAACGATAGTTCGACGAGGCCAGGCATGTCGCCGGGCGTCGTCCGCATTGACTGGTGTTCCGCATGATAACCCGAAGCCCCGCCCTTTTGCAGCGTCACGACGAGGCCGAACCGCTGGCGCTACCGCCCGCCTGGCAGGCCCAGCTGGCCGGCGCCATTCGCGACCCCGCCGAGCTGTGCCGTCGCCTGGGCCTGGATCCCGCCTGGCGGCCCGGCGCCGAGGCGGGCCATGGGCTCTTCGAGGTGCGGGTTCCCGAGGCCTTCCTGGCCCGCATGCGCCCGGGTGACCCGACCGACCCCCTGCTGCGCCAGGTACTGCCCCTGGGCGAGGAGCTCCTGCCGACCCCAGGCTATGTGGCCGACCCCCTCGAGGAGGCCGCCCATACGCCGGCTCGGGGGTTGATCCACAAGTACCGTGGACGCGTACTCTTGATCACCAGTCCCGCCTGCGCGGTCAACTGCCGCTACTGCTTCCGCCGCCACTTTCCCTACGCCGAGAACGCCCCCTCCCGGGCCCAGTGGGAGTCAAGCCTCGACCATCTGAGACGCGACCCCACGATCGTTGAGGCGATCCTCTCCGGCGGCGACCCCCTGGCCGCCAGCGACCGCCAGCTCGCCTGGCTGGTCGAGCGCCTGGCGGCCATCCCCCACCTCAGGCGGCTGCGGATCCATACCCGCCTGCCGGTGGTGATCCCCGACCGCATCGACGCCGCCCTGCTCGACTGGCTCGGCAGTACCCGGCTGCAGAAGGTGGTGGTGGTGCATATCAACCACGCCCAGGAGATCGACGACGCCGTGATCGACGCCAGCGCCCGGCTCAAGGCGGCCGGGGTCACCCTGCTCAACCAGAGCGTGCTGCTGCGCGGGATCAACGACTCGGTGGATGCCCTGGCAGAGCTCTCCGAGCGGCTCTTCGAGGCCGGCGTGCTGCCCTACTACCTCCACGTGCTCGACCCGGTGGCCGGCGCGGCTCACTTCGACGTGCCAGACGACCAGGCCCGCGAACTGGTCGCGGGCCTGAGGGAGGTGCTGCCGGGGTTCCTGATGCCGAAGCTGGTCAGGGAGATCCCCGGCGAAGGAAGCAAGACGCCCTTGTAGGAGCCCGACTTGTCGGGCGATTGGCGCCGCAGGCGCCCGGCGGTGCCGCTGGCGCCGGGGAGGCCTCCGGCCTCCATCGCCCAATGAATTGGGCTCCTACAGCAGGAGGCGTATCACGCCAGTGACTCCGCGGTCACATTGGCCGCTGGGGCCTGGGTCGAGACCTTGCGGTTGATGGCGCTCATCACCGCCTTCATGGAGGCGCTGGTGATGCTCTCGTCGGTGCCGACGCCGAACACCGCCTCGCCGGCGATGCGCACCTCCACGTAGGCGATCGCCTCGGCGTCGGAGCCCTGGCCGCGGGAGTGCTCGTGGTAGTCGATGATCTCCACGTCGTGGCCGGCGGCGGCCAGCGCCTTGATGTAGGCCGCCAGCGGGCCGTTGCCCTGGCCCTGGATGGTGCGGCGCTCGCCGCGCTCCTCGATGGTCGCCTCCAGGGTCACCACTGGGCTCTCCGGCTCCGAGGAGAGGCGGTGGCTGACCAGCGCATAGGGCGAGGTCTGCTCCAGATACTCGTCGGCGAAGGCCTGGTAGATCATCTGGGAGGTGATCTCCTTGCCGGTGCGGTCGGCCACCTCCTGCACCACCTGGCTGAACTCGATGGAGAGGCGGCGCGGCAGCTCGATGCCGTGCTCCTGCTCCAGCAGGTAGGAGACGCCGCCCTTGCCGGACTGGCTGTTGACGCGGATCACCGCCTCGTAGCTGCGGCCCACGTCCAGGGGGTCGATGGGCAGATAGGGCACCTCCCAGACGGCGTCCGGGTTGGCGCGGCGCTCCGCCATGCCCTTCTTGATGGCATCCTGGTGGGAGCCGGAGAAGGCGGTGAAGACCAGGTCGCCCACGTAGGGGTGGCGCGGATGCACCGGCAGCTGGTTGCAGTACTCCACTTCGCGCATGATCGGCGTGATGTTGGAGAAGTCCAGGCCCGGGTGCACGCCCTGGGTGTACATGTTCATGGCAAGCGTCACGATATCGACGTTGCCGGTGCGCTCGCCGTTGCCGAAAAGGGTGCCCTCGACGCGGTCGGCGCCCGCCATCAGGGTCAGCTCGGCGGCGGCCACCCCAGTGCCGCGGTCGTTGTGGGGGTGCACGCTGACGATCAGGGCATCGCGGTTCTTCACGTGGCGGCAGAACCACTCCACCTGGTCGGCGTAGTTGTTGGGCGACGCCGCCTCCACCGTGGCCGGCAGGTTGACGATCATCGGCTTCTCGGCGGTGGCACCGTAGGCCGCCATCACCGCCTCGACCACCTCCTTGGCGAAGTCCATCTCGCTGGTGGTGAAGAGCTCCGGGGAGTACTGGAAGGTCCAGTTCGTCTCCGGGGCCTCCGCCATGCGCTGCCGGATGCGGGTGGTGGCGTCCACGGCGATGCCGATGCACTCCTCTTTCGTCACGTTGAACACCACGCGGCGGAAGACCGGGTCGGTGGCGTTGTAGACGTGGACGATGGCGTTCTTCGCCCCCTTGAGGGACTCGAAGGTGCGGTCGATCAGGTGGTCGCGGGCCTGGGTCAGCACCTGGATGGTGACGTCATCGGGAATGCGGTCGCCCTCGATCAGGGAGCGCACGAAGTCGAAGTCGGTCTGGGAGGCCGAGGGGAAGCCCACCTCGATCTCCTTGAAGCCGATCTTGACCAGCAGGTCGAAGAAGCGCTGCTTGCGCTCCTGATCCATGGGATCGATCAGCGACTGGTTGCCGTCGCGCAGGTCGACGCTGGTCCAGATCGGCGGCTGCTCGATGCGGCGGTTAGGCCACTGGCGGTCGGGCAGGTCCACGGCAACGAAGGGGCGATACTTGGAAGCGGGGTTGTCGAGCATCATGGCGGCGTTCTCCCTGGGCGGCGGTTGGGCAATCGAATCAGTGGGCGGTATGCAAACGACGGCGCCCCGACGGGCATGGGCCTGTCGGGGCGTCGAGGCAGAAGGCAGAGGTCGCACGGGTGCCAGCGCTGCGGCCGGCACGGGCGACAAAGGGGGCATTCATGCTGAAACTGCAGGGGGTGGTGGACATGCTACAACCTCGTTTTCGACCTGACTGTTGCGATGCACAGGGGGCATCGCCGCACGCTATTCAGACGCGGGCTAGTAGTCGTAGGTCGAGGGCGAGGTCGTAAGCAGTCATGTTCATGCCCTCTAGAGAATCAGTCTCGAGCCCCTTTGTCAACTCCTGCGCTCCAGCAGCGACTCCATCCGCGACAGCTGAGCGCGCAGTTCGCGCACGTCGTCGCGCAGTCCGTGAAGCTCCGCGGCCTCCCCCTCTCCGGTCTCCAGCTCGATGGCCAGGCTCTCCTTCTGCATCACGTCGAGCACGATGCCGATCATCATGTTGAGGAAGATGAAGGCGTTGAGGAAGATGAAGGTCAAAAAGTAGATCCAGGCGTAGGGGTAGTGCTCCATGGTCGGGTAGAGCACCGCCGTGGCCCAGCTCTCGAAGGTGGCCACCTGGAAGAGCGTCAGCATGGCCAGCGAGATATTGCCCCACAGCTGCTCGTCGACGCTGGCGAACAGGAAGCTGCCGATGGCGCCGTAGATGTAGAAGATGATGAACATCAAGAGCGCCACATAGCCCATGCGCGGGATCGACTTGAACAGGGCGGCGATCAGCAGGCGCAGCTCGGGGATCATCGACACCAGACGCAGCACCCGGAAGATGCGCAGCAGGCGCGCCAGCAGCACCATCTCCGAGTCGTCCATGGGGATCAGGCTGGCGGTGACGATGATGAAGTCGAAGATGTTCCAGCCCTTGCGGAAGAAGTCCCGCAGGCGCTTCTCCGCCGCCATGCGAATCAGGATCTCCACCAGGAAGAAGACCGTGACCGCCACGTCTAGCCACAGCATCACCTCCTGGAAGCGGCTCACCTCCTCCTCGTAGGTCTTGGCGCCGATCAAGAGCGCCGAGACCACGATGATGGTGATCACCGTCAGCTCGAAGGCCTTGTTGGTGCGCAGCCGCTCGAAGCGGTCGCGCCAGAGATCGAAGGACGCGCTCACTCCCCCTGCTCCTCCAGGTCCACCTGGCGATAGCCGATCAGGTAGAGCACCGCATCGAGGCCGAGCGTCGAGATGGAGTGGCTGGCCTGGGCGCGCACCAGCGGCTTGGCGCGAAAGGCGATGCCGAGCCCCGCGGCGGCCAGCATCTTGAGGTCGTTGGCCCCGTCGCCCACGGCGATGGTCTGCTCCAGGGCGAGCCCCTCGCGCTCGGCGATCTCGCGCAGCAGCTGCGCCTTGCGCTCGGCGTCGAGGATCGGCTCGCGCACTTCGCCGGTGACCTTGCCGTTCTCGATCAAAAGCTCGTTGGCGTGGATCTCGTCGAAGCCGAGCTTCCGCTGCAGGTGGCGGGCGAAGTAGGTGAAGCCCCCGGAGAGGATCGCCGTGCGGTAGCCCAGCCGCTTGAGCTGGGCCATCAGCCGCTCCACGCCATCCATCAGCGGCAGCGACTCGGCGATTTCGGCCAGCACCGACTCGTCGAGGCCCTTGAGCTTGGCCATGCGCTCGCGAAAGCTCTGCTGGAAGTCGAGCTCGCCGCGCATGGCGCGCTCGGTGACCTCGGCCACCTCATCATAGACGCCGTGGCGGCGGGCCAGCTCGTCGATCACCTCGGCCTGGATCAGGGTGGAGTCCATGTCGAAGCAGACCAGGCGGCGGTGCCGGCGCCAGATGGAGTCCTCCTGGATGGCGATGTCCACACCGTGCATGGCGCCCAGCGCCAGCGCCTTCTCGCGCAGGGCGTCGAGATCGACCTCCTCGCCGCGCAGCCAGCACTCCACGCAGGCCCCCCGGATGGCATCGCGCTCGCCGGGGACCCCGCCGTCCAGGGGCTCGCGGCCGGAGAGGCGGTGGATCAGCTCCACGGTGAGGCCGTGCTCGGCGGTGAGTGAGCCCACCTCGGCCAGGATGCCGGCGGGCAGGTGGGGCGCCAGCAGGGTCAGGATCAGCCGCGGCTGGCTCGCCTGGCTACTCCAGCGCTGGTACTCCTCTGCCCCCACCTGAATCGCCTGCACGTCCAGGGCGAGGGCGTCGCCGGCGGCGGCCAGGGCCCCTTCGAGATCGGCCTCCTGCTCGAGCCCCACCAGCGCCTCCAGGGAGAGCATGCCGAAGGTCACGCTCTGGTTGATATCCAAAAGTCGCGCGCCGCTTGCGGCCAGCGCCCTGCCCAGCCCGGCCAGCTGGCCCGGGCGCGCCGCGCCGGTGGCGCGGATCAGTACTCGTCGTGTCATTCAGAAACCTCCAGGCGGTCAACCTTCTGCAGGCCCCGGGGCAGCTTGCTGCCGCGGCGGCCGCGCTCGCCGCGATAATACGCGAGATCGTCGGGCTTGAGGGTGAGATGGCGCTTGCCGGCATGCACCACCAGGCTGGCGCCGGCCGGCAGCACGACCAGGTCGCGCACCAGCTCCTCGCGGCGAGCGGCCCTGGGCCCGGGGATGTCGATCATCTTGTTGCCCTTGCCCTTGGCCATCTCGGGCAGCTGTGACAGCTCGAAGACCAGCAGGCGCCCCTCGTTGGAGACCGCCGCCACCAGGGTCCCCTCCCCCTCCGGCACCGCCACCGGCGGCAGCACGTTGCACCCCTTGGGCACCGTGAGCGCCGCCTTGCCGGACCTGTTCTTGCCCACCAGGGCCTCGAGCGGCGCCACGAAGCCGTAGCCGCCGTCGGAGGCGAGCAGGAAGCGCGCCGTGGGCGGCGCCAGCATCACCCCGGCCATATGGGCGCCGGCCACCACGTTGACGCGGCTGGTGACGGGCTCGCCCTGGCCCCGGGCGCTGGGCAGGTTGTGGGCCTGCAGGGTGTAGGCGCGGCCGGTGTCGTCGAGCAGCACCAGGGGCTGGTTGGTCTTCCCCCGAGCGGCCAGGGCGAAGCGGTCGCCGGCCTTGTAGGAGAGCCCCGCCGGGTCGATCTCGTGCCCCTTGGCACTGCGGATCCAGCCCTTCTCGGAGAGCACCACGGTGATGGGGTCGGCGCCCACCAGCTCCACCTCGGAAAGCGCCCGGGCCTCCTCGCGCTCGACGATGGGCGAGCGGCGCTCGTCGCCGTGGGCCTCGCCGGCGGCACGCAGCTCCTCCTCGATCAGGTCGGTGAGCGCCGCCTCGTTGCCGAGCAGCTCCTGGAGCCGCTGGCGCTCCGCCTCGAGCTCCTCCTGCTCGCCGCGGATCTTCATCTCCTCGAGCTTGGCGAGGTGGCGTAGGCGAAGCTCGAGGATCGCCTCGGCCTGGCGCTCGGAGAGCCCGAAGGCCTCCATCAGCGCCGGCTTGGGCGCATCCTCCTCGCGGATGATGCGGATCACCTCGTCGATATTGAGGTAGGCGATCAGCAGGCCCTCGAGCAGGTGCAGGCGATCCTCCACCTTGCCCAGGCGGTGCTCCAGGCGCCGGCGCACCGTGGCGCGGCGAAAGCGCAGCCACTCGCCGAGCAGGTCGGGCAGCGGCATCACCCGCGGCCGGCCGTCCAGGCCGATCACGTTCATGTTGACGCGGATGTTCTTCTCGAGGTCGGTGGTGGCGAAAAGGTGCGCCATCAGCGCCTCGATGTCGACGCGGTTGGAGCGCGGCTCGATCACCAGGCGGGTGGGCTCCTCGTGGGTCGACTCGTCGCGCAGGTCGGCCACCATGGGCAGCTTCTTGGCCTGCATCTGGGCGGCGATCTGCTCGAGGATCTTGGCCCCGCTCACCTGGTAAGGCAGCGCGGTGACCACGATGCTGCCCTCCTCCATGACGTAGCGGGCGCGCAGCTTCACCGAGCCCCGCCCGCTCTCGTAGAGCTTGCGCAGATCACTAGGCGGCGTGATGATCTCCGCCGCGGTGGGGAAGTCCGGCGCCGGCAGGTGCGCAACCAGGTCCGCGGTAGTGGCCTCGGGGTGGCGCAGCAGGTGGCAGGTCGCCTCCACCACCTCGTGGACATTGTGGGGCGGGATGTCCGTCGCCATGCCCACGGCGATGCCGGTGCCGCCGTTGAGCAGCACATGGGGCAGGCGCGCCGGCAGCACCACGGGTTCGTTCATGGTGCCGTCGAAGTTGGGGGTCCAGTCCACGGTGCCCTGGCCCAGCTCGGCCAGCAGCACTTCACTGAACCTGGAGAGCCGCGCCTCGGTGTAGCGCATGGCGGCGAAAGACTTGGGATCGTCGGGGCTGCCCCAGTTGCCCTGGCCGTCCACCAGCGGGTAGCGGTAGCTGAAGGGCTGGGCCATCAGCACCATGGCCTCGTAGCAGGCGCTGTCGCCGTGGGGGTGAAACTTGCCCAGCACGTCGCCGACGGTGCGCGCCGACTTCTTGTACTTGGCGTTGGCATTGAGCGCCAGTTCGCGCATGGCGTAGACGATGCGCCGCTGTACCGGCTTCATGCCGTCGCCGATATGGGGCAGCGCCCGGTCGAGGATGACGTACATCGAGTAGTCGAGGTACGCCTTCTCGGTGTATTCGCGCAGCGAGAGGCGCTCGACGTCGCCCTCCGCTACCTGGATATCCATGGTCATAAGGGGTTCAGACCTCTATGTCAGCGAGGTTGCCGTAGTCCTCGAGCCAGCTCTTGCGGTCGGAGGCGCGCTTCTTGGCCAGCAGCATGTCCATCATCTCCATGGTGCCGTCGCCATCTTCGCGGGTGAGCTGCACCAGGCGGCGGGTCTCCACCGCCATGGTGGTCTCGCGCAGCTGCAGCGGGCTCATCTCGCCCAGGCCCTTGAAGCGCTGGACGTTCACGGTGCCGCGCTTGCCCTCGAGCCGGCGCAGGATCGCCGCCTTCTCGCTCTCGTCCAGGGCGTAGAAGACCTCCTTGCCGAGATCGATGCGGTAGAGCGGCGGCATCGCCACATAGACGTGGCCGGCATCCACCAGCGCCGGGAAGTGGCGCACGAAGAGCGCACACAGCAGGGTGGCGATATGCAGGCCGTCGGAGTCGGCGTCGGCGAGGATGCAGATCTTGTGGTAGCGCAGCTTGGTCAGGTCGTCGCTGGCCGGGTCCATGCCGATGGCCACGGCGATGTCGTGGACCTCCTGGGAGCCGTAGATGTCGTGGGACTCCACCTCCCAGGTGTTCAATATCTTGCCGCGCAGGGGCAGGATCGCCTGGCTCTCGCGGTTGCGCGCCTGCTTGGCGCTGCCGCCGGCGGAGTCGCCCTCCACCAGGAAGAGCTCGCTGGTGGCCGGGTCCTGGCCGGAGCAGTCGGCCAGCTTGCCGGGCAGCGCGGGGCCTGCGGTGACCTTCTTGCGCGCCACCTTCTTGGCGCTCTTCTGGCGGCGCTGGGCGGCGCTGATCACCAGCTCGGCAAGCGCCTCGGCCTGGTCCACGTGGTGGTTGAGCCACAGCGAGAAGGCGTCCTTGACCACCCCGGAGACGAAGCCCGCCACGGTGCGCGAGGAGAGCCGCTCCTTGGTCTGGCCGGCGAACTGGGGATCGAGCATCTTGACCGAGAGCACGTAGGCGACCCGCTCCCAGAGATCCTCGGCGGTGAGCTTGACGCCCCGGGGCAGCAGGCTTCGGTACTCGCAGAACTCGCGCAGCGCCTCGAGCAGGCCGGCGCGCAGGCCGTTGACGTGGGTGCCGCCCTGGGGGGTGGGGATCAGGTTGACGTAGCTCTCCATCAGCGACTCGCCCCCCTCGGGGAGCCACTGGATCGCCCAGTCCACTCCCTGCTCATCGTCGGCGAAGTGGCCGACGAAGGGCGACTGGGGGAGCACCTCATAGCCGTCGGTGGCCTGGGCCAGGTAGTCGCGCAGGCCATCCTCGTACTGCCACTCGCTCTGGGTGCCGTCCGCCTCCATCAGGGTGACCTTCAGCCCCGGGCAGAGCACCGCCTTGGCCCGCAGCAGGTGCTTGAGCCGCCCCACCGCCAGACGCGGGCTGTCGAAGTAGCTCGTCTCCGGCCAGAAGCGCAGCACGGTGCCGGTATTGCGCTTGCCCACGCTGCCGATCACCGAGAGATGGGACACCGGCTCACCGTGCTCGAAGGCCACGGCGTGGCGGCTGCCGTCGCGCAGCACCTCCACCTCCAGGCGCCGCGAGAGGGCGTTGACCACCGAGACGCCGACGCCGTGCAGGCCGCCGGAGAACTTGTAGCTGGCGTTGGAGAACTTGCCGCCGGCGTGGAGCCGGGTGAGGATCAGCTCCACCCCGGAGACGCCGTGCTCCGGGTGAATATCGATGGGCATGCCGCGGCCGTCGTCGGCCACCTCGATGCCGCCATCCTCGAAGAGCCGCACGCTGATCGACGAAGCGTGGCCCGCCAGCGCCTCGTCGACGCTGTTGTCCACCACCTCCTGAACCAGGTGGTTGGGGCGGCTGGTGTCGGTATACATGCCCGGGCGCTTGCGCACCGGCTCCAGGCCGGATAGCACCTCGATCGAGCTGGCACTGTATTGCGTCATGGGTCGTCCGGTTCCTTGTGTGATCGTGGCTGCCAGGCGGCCGGCAGGGCGTGGCCGCCGTGGGCCAGCAGTGCCGGCAGGTGCCGGGCCAGCACCGCGAAGCCGTGGTCGGCCCCCGGGTGCAGCAGGGTGCGCGCACCGCGGTAGAGGGCAAAGGCGGCCGCCGGGGCGAGCACCTCGTCGGCGCTTCCCAGCAGCAGCAGGTAGCGCGCCGGGGCGGTGATCCGCTCGGGCGTCAGGGCCTCGAGCTCGGCCAGGTGCGCCCTGCCCACCGTGAAGCGCTCGCCGGTGTGCTCGTTGACGAAGACCTCGTCGACCCAGTCCGCCACCAGACGCGCCGGTGCCACCGCCGGGTTGATCAGCGCCGCGGGCAGGCCGTGGCGCTCCGCCAGGCAGGTGGCCAGAAAGCCCCCCAGGGAGCTGCCGGCCACGAGCGGCGCGGGGCCGAGCTCGGCGAGCCGCGACTCGGCCAGGGCCAGGGCCTCGGCGGGCCGGTGCGGCAGCTGGGGCGTCACGCAAGGCAGACCCAGGTGGGCGCAGGCCTCGCGCATCCACACCGCCTTGGGCGAGCCCGTGCCGCTGTTGAAGCCGTGCAGGTAGAGCACCCCGCTGGCCGGCGCCACCCGCCAGGGGGCGCTCAGCATAGCGCAAAACCTGTACAAACAGCCAGCATCACACGCCTCGACCGCCGTTACCGTCGGCGGCCCAGGCCGCCTCGATCAGCGCTCGGGTGGAGGCGTCCATGCTCTCGAGGCCCCGACGCTCCTCGAGGATGCGCTGGGTCTCGCCGGCGATCTGCTTGCCCAGCTCCACCCCCCACTGGTCGAAGGGGTTGATCCCCCAGAGCGTGGCCTGGACGTAGACCTTGTGCTCGTAGAGGGCGATCAGGGCCCCCAGGGTGGCCGGGGTCAGCTCGTCGAGCAGCAGGGTGGTGGAGGGCTGGTTGCCGCGATAGCGCTTGTGGCCGGGGCGCGGTCCCTCGTCGTCGATGGCGTCGTCGCCCAGCATCAGCACCCGAGACTGGGCGAAGCAGTTGGCCAGGGTCAGGCGGTGCTGCCCCTTGAGATGCCGGCGGGTGGCATCGTCGGCCACCTCGTCATAGCGCCGCAGCGGCGCGATGAAGTCGCACTCCACCGCCTGGGTGCCCTGGTGCAGCAGCTGATAAAAGGCGTGCTGGGCGTTGGGACCCAGCTGCCCCCAGAGCACCGGGCAGGTGGCGTAGCCCACCTCGCGGCCGTCGGCGGTCACCGACTTGCCGTTGGACTCCATCTCGAGCTGCTCGAGGTAGGCGGCGAAGTACTCGAGCCGACCGTCGTAGGGCAGGATGGAGTGGGCGCGGATATCCAGGAAGTTGACGTTCCAGATCCCCGCCAGGGCCAGCAGCACCGGCAGGTTGTCGGCCAGCGGCGCGGTGCGAAAGTGCTCGTCCAGGGCGTGGGCCCCGGCCAGCAGCTCCCGAAAGCCCTGCATGCCCACCACCAGGGCGATGGGCAGGCCGATGCCGCCCCACAGGGAGTAGCGACCGCCGACCCACTCCCAGAAGGCCAGCTGATGGTCGGGGGCGATGCCCCACTCGGCCATCTTCTCGGGGCTGGCCGAAACGCCGATGAAGTGCTGACGCATCACCAGCTCGGCATCGACCCCCTCCTCGTCCTCCAGGCGCGACATCAGCCAGTCCCGTGCGGTTCGCGCATTGGAGAGGGTATCGATGGTGGTGAAGGACTTCGAGGAGAGCACGAAGAGGGTGGTCTCGGGGTCGAGGCGCGCCAGGCAGTCGGCGAGCTGGGAGCCGTCCATGGTGGAGGCGAAGTGCACCTCCACCCGATGGACATCGCGCAGGCGGTAGTCGGAGAGCGCATGGGTCACCATCAGCGGGCCCAGGTCCGAGCCACCGACGCCGAGGTTGACCACGTGACGGATGGCCCTGCCGGTGGCGCCGCGCCACTGGCCGGTATGAAAGCGCTCCACCATGGTCTCCATGCGCGCCAGGGTGTCATGCACCCCGGGCACCAGGTCCTCGCCCTCTACCACCAGCGACGCGGACGCCGGCAGGCGCAGGGCGGTGTGCAGCGCGGGGCGATCCTCGCTGACGTTGACCCGCTCCCCCGCCAGCAGGCGGCGAATCGCGTCGGGCAGGCCCGCCTCCTCGGCCAGCGCCAGCAGCAGCGCCAGGGTCTCCTCGGACCAGCGCTGCTTGGAGAGGTCCAGGGTGAGGCCGGCGGCGCTGCGGGTGAAGCGCGCCTGGCGCTCCGGCTCGCTGGCAAAGCGCTCGCGCAGGTGGACCCGGCGCGCTTGCTCGGCGTGGGCGGCAAGCGCCCCCCAGGCGGCAGTCTGGTCGATCATCTCTTCTCCTTGCCCCGTCCTTGACTCGTCCTTCAAAACCGCGGATGCAGACCCGCCGAGCCGGGCGTAGAATGGCGCCCGTTCCCGCTTTTCTGGCCCGATCATGAGTGACGCATCTTACCGTGACGCGATCTTTTCCACACCCCTGGACCGGGTCGCACGCTTCTCCTTCGACGAGCGGGTGGTGGCCTGCTTCCCGGACATGATCCGCCGCTCGGTGCCCGGCTACGGGCAGATACTGGGCATGCTGGGGCTGATCGCCCGCCGCCACCTGCGCCACGGCGCCCGGGTCTATGACCTGGGGTGTTCGCTGGGCGCCGGCGGCCTGGCGCTGGCCGGTCAGCTCTCCCCGGACGCCTTTCGCTACACGGGCGTGGATCTCTCCCCGGCGATGGTGGCCCGGGCCCGGGAGACCCTGGCCGCCGAGTGCCCCGACCACGCCATGGAGGTGATCGAGGGCGATATCCGCACCCTCGACTACGCTCCCGCCGGCATGATCGTGCTCAACTTCACCCTGCAGTTCCTGCCCCCGGCGGATCGCGAGGCGGTCATCGCCCGGCTCTTCGAGGCGCTGGAGCCCGGCGGCGTGCTGGTGCTCTCGGAGAAGATCCGCGCAGAGGACGAGCAGGAGAACGCCTGGCTGGTGGAGCGCTACCACGACTTCAAGCGCGCCAACGGCTACAGCGATCTGGAGATCAGCCAGAAGCGCACGGCGCTTGAGAACGTCCTGGTGCCGGACACCCTGGCGGCCCACCACGCCCGCCTGGCTCGGGCCGGCTTCTCCCGCAGCCACACCTGGTTCCAGTTTCTCAACTTCGCGTCCCTCGTGGCGTTCAAGGACCCAGCCTTCAAGGACGCCGACGCCCCGGCGCCGCGGGAGGAGTAGGCATGCCGATTCCCGCCGAACACCGCGCCCTCTACCGGGCCTTCCTCGATCAGGGCCTCGACACCTGGTTGGCCCGGCTGCCCGAGCAGCTCACCAAAGGGCTCGACCGTCGCCGCTACGGCGACCTGCCCGCCTGGGAGAAGGCGGTAGCCAAGCTGCCACTCCTGCCGGATCAACGCGAGGTAAGGCTCGACGCCGACACCCTCGAGGTCGAGCTCGACCTCACCGCGAGCCAGCGCCGCCAGGCCGAGAATCTGCTGAGAAAGCTCGCCCCCTGGCGCAAGGGGCCCTACCGGCTTGGCGGCATTCACATCGATACCGAGTGGCGCTCCGACTGGAAGTGGCAGCGCGTGGCGCCCCACCTGGCGCCGCTGGCCGGCAGGAAGGTACTGGACGTGGGCGGCGGCAACGGCTACCACGGCTGGCGCATGGCAGGGGCCGGCGCGGCCTTCGTGCTGGTGATCGACCCCTCGCCGCGCTTCTTCTGGCAGTTCCAGGCGGTGCGCCACTTCGTGGGCGACGCCGACGGCGGCCGCACCCACTTCCTGCCGGTGGGCATCGAGGAGGTCCCCGAGGGCCTCGGCTTCTTCGATACGGTCTTCTCCATGGGGGTGCTCTACCACCGCCCCTCCCCTCTGGAGCACCTGAACCAGCTCAAGGAGGCCCTGCGCCCCGGCGGCGAGCTGGTGCTGGAGACCCTGGTGGTGGAAGGCGACGAGACCACCGTGCTGCTGCCTGGGGAGCGCTACGCCGCCATGCCCAACGTCTACTTCCTGCCGTCATCCGCCGCGCTCTGCCAGTGGCTCCGGCGCTGCGGCTTTAGCGACGTGCGGGTGGTGGACGAGGCGGTGACCACCACGGACGAGCAGCGCGCCACCGAGTGGATGACCTTCCAGTCGCTCGCCGACTTCCTCGCCCCCGAGGACCCGACGAAGACCCGGGAGGGCTACCCCGCCCCGCGCCGCGCGGTGGTCATTGCCAATCGGCCCAGATGAGGATTCACTACTGGAACATCTCCAGCAGGGTGGCATGCCAGATTGATGGCGGGATATCTCCCATCTTGCCGAGAATCCGCCGCTTGTCGATGCAGCGCAGCTGATCGAGCAGTATCCGTGCCGGTTTGTCCTGAAAGATCAGGGTCGGCCGGCAGCCCAGGGGCTGCCCCTTGCTGGTCACCGGCGCCACGATCACCCTGGGGAGCACCGCATTCATATCATCTGGCGAGATGATCAGCGCGGGACGTGTCTTGCGAATCTCGGTGCCCACCGTAGGGTCGAGGTTGACCCAGTAGACCTCCCCGCGGTGGATATCGCGGCCTACCACTGCCACTCATCCTCATCGGCTTCTGCTTCGACCAGCTCGCCCCAGACCGCATCGTCGCGGCTGGCATCATAACCGTCGAACCAGTGACGACGCGGCTGCTTGACCGGCTCCACCACCAGCCGCTGCCCCTCCAGATAAATCTCGACTTCATCGCTGATCTCCAGCTCGGCCAGCATGGCAGCCGGAATCAGTATTCCTTTCGAGTTTCCGATCTTTCTAAGATGTGTCCTCACGTCACGCCTCCTTCCGACAAAGCGCCTCCCAGCAAAGCTACCCCCGACAACGCGCCTCCTGACAGACATCATGAAGTAATAACATAGTTATTACACCCGAGCATCCGGATGTCAACGCCGCAGGATCACCAGCCAGCGCCCCAGGTTGAGGATGCTGGCCAGTGAGGCCGCCACATAGGTGAAGGCGCAGGCGGTCAGCACGTGGCGGGCGCCGGGCATGTCGTAGGGGGGAATGTACTCCTTGAGCAGCGGCAGGGCCCGCTGGAAACTGGCGTCGAACTCCACCGGCAGGGTCACCAGGTGCACCAGCGCCGCGGTGCCGAAGCTGATCACCGCCGCGGCCACCACGATGGCGAGGCCCCCGGGCAGGCGAGTGAGCACGAACAGGAAGGGAGCGGCCATCATCAGCACGGCGCCGAGCTTCTCGGCCTTCTGAGCCACCGCCACCAGCCGCGAGCGGGCCAGCAGCGGCGCATAGCCCTGGTGGTGCTGGATGGCGTGGCCCACCTCGTGGGCCGCCACCGTCACCGCGGTAAGCGAGCGCCCGCCGTAGACCTCCGGCGAGAGCCGCACCCGACGCGCCTCGGGGTCGTAGTGGTCGCCGTGGTCGGTGGGCTCCACCTTGACCCCCTCGATGCCCAGCCGGCGCAGCAGGTGGTCGGCCAGCTCCGCCCCGGTGCCCGGGTAGTCATCGCGCCCGCGGGCGTGACGCTTGATGACCCACTGGGCCCAGACGTTGGGCAGCAGGAAGATGGCCAGCAGCAGGGCGATCAGCAGTATCAGCACGTCGGTTCACCTCCTCGGTTTCGGTGGCATTTTGACATCCGAAGGCGCTCCGCGCTCCCCCGACTTGACCCGACGCAGGATATAAACAATAATTATTCGCGTTTAATAAACAATCACATTACCCGAGCGTACCCAGCATGACGTCCCAAGCCACTCACCGAACCCGCGTACGTCCGGCGCCCGAGCCCCCGTCACCCGCCAGCGTCGACAGCCGCAGGCTGCTCGGCTCGGAGGGTCAGCTGCTGATCGAACACAGAGGCCGCCTCTATCAGCTGCGCGAGACCCGCAACGGCAAGCTGATTCTTACCGGTTAACACCCTCACGATCATCACATAGCGCCAGCCAGGTAGCCCACGCCACCCAGCCAGCCGCCCATCGCCTGATACAGGAACTCTCAGGACATGAAGCGAGCACTGTGCTGCAGCGGCGCCCTGGCGCTGCTCTCCTTCTCTCCCCTCGACGCCTCCCCCGTCGCGACCGCCTTCGGGCAGGAAGCGGCCGACCGCAGCGCCCAGGCGCTGACGCCCATGGCGATCACCGACGCTCGCCTGCCCACCGACACCTTCCGCGCGCCCATGATCATCGACGTGCTCGACCGTCGGGACCCCACCCTGGCGACCGCTACCCGGCTCGAGGACCTGCTGGGCAGCCAGCCCGGGCTCGGCGTCGCCGGCCAGGGCAGGCGCAACGGCCAGACCCTCAGCCTGCGGGGATTCGGCCGCCAGGGCGTGCTGGTGCGTCTCGACGGCGTGCGCCAGGACATTAACACCGGCCACCTGGGCAACGTCTTTCTCGACCCGGCGCTGCTCAACGAGGTCCAGATCGCCCGCGGCGCCCTCTCCAGCCTCTATGGCAGCAATGCCATGGGCGGGGTCGTCAGCTTCGAGACGGTGGAGGCCGCGGATCTGCTGGCGCCGGGCGAGAGCGCCGGAGGGCGCCTCTCCCTGCGCGGCGCCAGCGCCAGCGACGAGCTCGGCGCCACCCTCAGCCTGTTCGGCAGGCGCGACACCGAGCGGGGCGACGTCGACGGCCTGGTCGCCATCGGCCGCAGCGAATCCGGCGATATCCGCCGCGCCGGCGGCGAGACGGCCCCGGACGACGCCAGCCTCGACAGCCTGCTGGCCAAGGGGAGCTGGGCCTTCGCTCCCGACCAGCGCCTCTTCGCCAGCTGGCAGCACTATCGGGAGGCAAGCACTCAGCCCGCCAACCCCCAGCAGCTCGGCGCCGCGGACGACGCGCTGCGCGACCGCACCACCCGCAGCGACAACCTGCAGCTGGGCCATGCCTGGACGCCCGACCCCGTCACCCGGCTGGACAGCCGCCTGACGCTGAGCCGCCAGCAGATCGACGACACGGGTACCGACAGCGACGCCGGGCGCCGCCTGCAGCGCCTGGGCGTGCAGAGCGACGGCTATCGTCGGTTCGATCACGGCGGGTTCGATCACACCCTGGCGCTGGGCGCCGAGGCCAACCGCGCCCAGCAGCGCCCATCGGGCAGCGCCTCCGGCTTCCCCCGGGCCGATATCGATACCGCCGCCCTCTACCTGGACAGCACCCTGGGCGCCGGTGAGCACCTGGCCGCGGGAGGCCCCGGGCGCTTCGAACTGGGCCTCGGCGCCCGCTACGACCACTATCGCGCGGAAGACAGCCAGGGGCGGCGCAGTGACAAGGGGCGCGTCTCCCCGCGGCTGCGGCTGAGCTGGCTGCCGAGCCGCCACCTGATGCTCTACAGCGGCTACGCCGAGGCCTTCCGGGCGCCCACCCTCTCCGAGCTCTACGCCGACGAGCGTCACTTCGCCGGCTTCTGCGCCGGCCCCTTCTTCTGCGCCCCGGACAATTTCTGGGTGCCCAACCCCGATCTGGCCCCCGAGACCAGCCGCACCTGGGAGAGCGGCCTGGCCTGGCGCCTGGGCGACTGGGAGCTGCGCGCCAGCTACTACGACACCCGTGCCGACGACTTCATCGACACCGAAGTGGACCTCATGGCCGGCACCACCCGCGCCGCCAACGTCAGCAGCGCCCACCTCTGGGGCTATGACGCCCGTCTGGCGTGGCGCCCCGGGAGCCTGCCCATCGACGCCTTCCTGGGACTCTCCGAGGTGAGCGGCCGCGACCGCGAGAGCGGTGACGCCCTGGGCCGCCTGACGCCCCTCGAGGCCCTGGCCGGCGCCGACCTGCACCTCGCCCAGGGCGATCTGACCCTCGGCTGGCGCGGCCGCTTTGCCGACGCCTACGCCAAGGGCGACGACGGCCAACAGCCCGGCTATGGCCTGCATGACCTGCAGCTGGCCTGGCAGGCCACGCCGTCTCTCTCCACGTCGCTGCGCCTTGGCAACGTCGCCGACAAGACCTGGTACCGGCCGGACGGCAGCCTCGGCGACGGCCGCAGCGTAATGGCCAACGTCAGCCTGCAGTGGTGACCCGGGCCGCCCCACTGAAAAGGAGCCTCACATGACCGTATCTGCTACCCCGCTATCCGCCACCGTCCGCTCCATCCTCGACGCCTTCGACGCCGCCCGCCGCGCTTCGCCCCGGCTGCCGGCCATCGAGATCGCCCAGCGCCTGGGAATCAGCGAAGGGGAGCTGCAGGCCGCACGGCTGGGCCGCGACGTCGTCACGCTGCCGCTGCCCCCCGCCGAACTGGCCGGCCGCCTGCATACCCTGGGGCGCGTCAAGGCCCTGACCCGCTCCAGCGCCGCCGTGCTCGAACAGAGCGGCCGCTATCCCGTCGCCGGCGAGGCCAGCGCGGGGCTGCTGCTGGACCCGGGCGGCCTGGATCTGCGCCTGCACCTGCAGCGCTGGCACTGGGCCTGCCTGATCCAGGACGAGCTGCCGGGCGCCGACGGCACCCCGGCCCGGCGCCACAGCCTGCAGGTCTTCGACCGCCACGGTCGAGCGCTCCACAAGGCGTTCTCCCTGACGCCCGAACTGCCCGACGGCTGGCACGCCCTGGCGGCCGGCGCCGACACCCGGGCGCCCTGCTTCACCGGTCTCTCCCCCGCCGCCTCGCGTCCGCTGCCCGAGGCCCCGGGCCTGGCCCACGACTGGGGCAGGATGCGCGACGTTCACCAGTTCTTCACCCTGCTGCGCCGGCACGGCCTGGAGCGCCACGAAGCCAACGCCCTGATGGAGGGGCGCTTTACCCACCGCCTGCCCGCCGGCATGATCGAGGCGGCCCTGATGCGCGCCGCCGAGCGGCGGCTGCCGCTGATGCTGTTCGTGGCCAGCCCAGGCGGGGTGCAGATCCGCAGCGGCACCCTGCCCGCTCCCGAGCGCCGCGGCGGCTGGCTCAATCTCTTCGGCAGCGACTTCACCCTGCACCTCAAGGATGACGCCATCGCCGACGCCTGGGTGGTACGCAAGCCCAACCGGGACGGCGGCGTCACCAGCCTCGAGGCCTTCGACGCCGATGGCGAGCTGCTGCTGCAGCTCTACGCCCGGCGCCGGGAGGGGGAGCCGGAGCGCGCCGACTGGCGCTGCCTGCTGGAGGAGCTCGTCGGCCGGGAGGTAGCCGCATGAAGGCCGTGCTGCTGGGGCTGCTGCTGGCCGCCTGGCCGCTGACCGGCATCGCCGACCCGCCGCGCACGGTGGTGATCGGCGGCGACGTGGCCGAGATCACCGCTGCGCTCGGCGCCGCTGAGCGCCTGGTGGGGCGCGACGACACCAGCACCTACCCCGAGCGCCTGGAGGCGCTGCCCTCGGTGGGCTATCTGCGCCAGCTGGCCGCCGAAGGGGTGCTCTCCCTGCGCCCAGCGCATCTGCTGGTGGCGCGTGCCGCCGGTCCCCGGGAAGTGCTGGCGCAGCTCGAAGCCAGCGGCGTTGCGGTGTCACGCATCGACGCGCCGCCGCGCCTGGAGGCCATTCCCGCCAAGGTGCGCCAGGTGGCCGCGGCGCTGGGCGACGACCCGGCCATCATCGACCGGGGCAGCGCCCTGGCCGAGGCACTTCAGGCAGAGGTCGCCGAGCTGGCGGCGCTGCCGCCCCTGCCGCCCCTGCGCGCCCTCTTCCTGCTCGGTCACGGCGGCATGACGCCCCGGGTCGCCGGACGCGACACCGCGGCCCAGGCGATGATGGACGCCGTGGGGGTCACCAACGCCTTCGCCGAGATGTCGGGCTACAAGCCGGTGGGCGCCGAGGCGCTGATTCGCCAGGCCCCGGAGGTGGTGATCGCCACCCGCGGCGGCCTGGAGGGGCTCGGCGGCGAACCGGCCCTGTGGCGCCTGCCGGGGCTAGCCATGACCCCGGCGGGCCAGGCGCGGCGCCTGGTGGTCTTCGATGACCAGGCGCTGCTCGGCTTCGGCCCGCGCACCCCGGCGACCCTGCTGGCCCTCTACGACGCCCTTGAACCGCTGGCCCTGGCGACAGGGAGGAGTGACCGATGATCGGCCGTCACTCCGGTTTCCCCGACCGGCAGGCGCTGAACGGGCTTGTGCTCGCGCTGCTGGCCGCCTGGCTGCTGGCCGCCTTCAGCGGCAGCCTCGGCCTCTCGCCCCGCCTGCTGCTGGGCGACTGGCCCACGCCTCTGGACTGGCAGGTGTGGTGGCAGCTGCGCCTGCCGCGGCTGCTGCTGGCCACCCTGGTAGGCGCCATGCTGGCCGGCAGCGGCGCGGCCATGCAGGGACTCTTTCGCAACCCCCTGGCCGACCCCAGCCTGCTGGGGCTGGCCAGCGGTGCGGGCCTCGCCGTGGCGCTGTGGATCGTGCTCTTCGACGCCTCGGGGCCCCTGGGGCTCTACGGCCAGTTCGCCGCCGGCTTTCTCGGCGCCCTGGCGGTCTGCCTGGTGGTGTTTCGCCTGGGGCGCGGCGGCCCGGGCCAGGAGGCCCTCTTCACCCTGCTACTGGCGGGGCTCGCCATCAACACCCTGGCCGGCGCCTTCGGTGGACTGCTCGCCTTCTTGGCCAGCGACGAACAGCTGCGCCAGCTCAGCCTGTGGGGCATGGGCAGCCTGGCCCATGCCCTGTGGCCCGCGGCCCTCGGCGCGCTGCTCTGCATTCCACCGGCGCTCTGGTGGCTCTGCCGCTGCGCCCGGGGGCTCGACCTGCTGCAGCTCGGCGAGCTGACCGCCCACGGCGCCGGCCTCGACGCGCCGGCGCTCAAGCACCGGGTGGTGCTGGCCACCACCCTGGGGGTAGGCGTCTGCGTGGCGCTGGCCGGCATCATCGGCTTTCTCGGCCTGCTGGTGCCGCACTGCCTGCGGCTCTGGCTGGGCCCCGGCCACCGCCTGCTGCTACCCGCCTCCATGCTGGGCGGCGCCCTGCTGCTGCTGGTGGCCGACACCCTGGCTCGCACCCTGGCAAGCCCCGCCGAGATCCCGGTGGGCCTGCTGACCAGCCTGCTGGGCGGCCCCTATTTCCTGTGGCTGCTGATGCAGCGGAGGCGCTCATGCTGACCCTGGAAGGTGCCGGCTTCACCACCGTCCCGGCGCTCGCCCCCCTGAGCGACGCCCTGGCGCCCGGCGAGCTGGTGGCCATCGTGGGACCCAACGGCGCGGGCAAGAGCACCCTGCTCGGCCTGCTCTCCGGCTTTCGCCCGCCGGAGCAGGGACGCGTCTGCCTCGACGCGCGCCCCCTCGCCGACTGGCTGCCGGAGGCGCTGGCGCGGCGGCGCGCCCTGGTGGCTCAGCAGGTGCGGCCCAGCTTCGATTGGACCGTGCGGGAGCTGGTGGCGCTGGGCAGCGAGGCGGGGCCTGCCCAGGTAGCCGAGAGCCTGGCCGAGCTCGACCTCACCGCCCTTGCCGAGCGCACCCTCACCGGCCTGTCGGGCGGCGAGGCCCAGCGCTGCATGGTGGCCCGGGCACTCTGCCAGCTCGACGGCGGCGACTCCGGCAGCCTGCTGCTGCTCGACGAGCCCACCAGCGCCCTGGATATCGGCCAGCAGCAGCGTCTGATGCGCCTGCTCCGGCGCCTCGCCGACCAGCGCGGCCTCGCCGTGGTCTGCGTCCTTCACGACCTCAATCTGGCGGCGCGCTACGCCCACCGGGTATGGCTGATGCAGCAGGGCCGACGGATCGCCGCCGGCCCGCCGGGGGAGGTGCTGGGCGCAGGCCGCCTGGCCCGGGTCTTCGGCGCCGAGCTCCATGAGGCCAGGGTGGCGGATGGCGAGCCCCCCGCCCTGGTGCTGGCGCGCTGACGCCCCGCGCCGCTCCAGAACGCCTCGACCCCGGGCATGGTCCGGGGTCGAGGCGTCTCAGGGAGCAGCGCGGCGGCGTCAGAGAAGCTTGCGAATATCCTTCGCTTCCCAGTGGGGGAAGTACCTGCGCACCAGGGCGTTGAGCTCCAGCTCGAAGCCGGCCCAGTCCACCTCGGTCGCGCTCGGCGAATCGCCTTCCACCACGGCGCGGATCATGCCCGCCCCCAGGGTGACGTTGGTCAGCCGATCGATGACGATGAAGCTGCCGGTACCGGGGCTCTTCGCATACTCGTCCAGGGGGACCTCGGCGGTGAGCCCCACCCGGCAGCGGGCGATGGCGTTGAGCGCGAGGCGCTCGGCCGGGTGGCGCTCCAGGGTGTTGACGTCCACCTGGTACAGGATCTCCTCCACCTGCCCCGCCACCGAGCGCCCGGCCAGGCGGATATCGACCTGACGGCCCGGCTCGAGAGGCTTTTCATGCATCCAGACGATATCCGCCTCGAAGGCGTGGCTCATGGCCACCTCGGCGTCCGCCGCCACGATCCAGTCGCCCCGGGAGATATCGATCTCATCACTCAGGGTCACGGTGATCGCCTGGCCCGGCCAGGCCTCCTCCAGGTTGCCGTCCCAGGTCACGATGCGCTCAATGCTGGAGCGGCTGCCCGAGGGCAGCACCTTGACCGCCTGGCCCGGGCGCAGCACGCCCGCCTCAAGAGTCCCGGCATAGCCTCGGAAGTCGAGGTTGGGACGGTTGACGATCTGCACCGGCAGGCGCAGGTCGGTCAGGTTGCGGTCGCGGCTCACCTCGACGCTCTCGAGCAGCTCCAGCAGGGTCGGGCCGGGCTGTCCCTCCACCCGATACCAGTCGAGGGCCTCGCTCCGATTGACCACGTTATCGCCCTTGAGCGCCGAGAGCGGCACGAAGCGGATGTCCCGGGCCTGGAGCCTGTCGGCGATGGCCTGGTACTCCTCGACGATCTCGTCGAAGCGCGCCTGGGAGTAGTCGACGAGGTCCATCTTGTTGACCGCCACCACCAGGTGCTGGATGCCCAGCAGGTCGGCGATGAAGCTGTGGCGCCGGGTCTGGGTCTGCACACCGTGGCGGGCATCGACCAGGATGATGGCGAGGCTCGCCGTGGAGGCCCCGGTGGCCATGTTGCGGGTGTACTGCTCGTGGCCGGGGGTGTCGGCGATGATGAACTTGCGCCTGTCGGTGGAGAAGAAGCGGTAGGCCACGTCGATGGTGATCCCCTGCTCCCGCTCCGACTGCAGGCCGTCCACCAGCAGGGCGAGATCCACCTCCTCGCCGGTGGTGCCCACCTTCTTCGAATCACGAGTGATGGCGGCGAGCTGGTCGTCGAAGATCATCTTGGAGTCGTGCAGCAGCCGCCCGATCAGGGTCGACTTGCCGTCGTCGACGCTGCCGCAGGTGATGAAACGCAGCAGGTCCTTGTTCTCGTGCTCGTGCAGGTACTGCTCGATATTGTCGGCGATCAGAGTCGATTGGTGTGACATCAGAAATACCCCTCGCGCTTCTTCTTCTCCATGGAGCCGGCCTGGTCGTGGTCGATGGCGCGGCCGCTGCGCTCGCTGGTGCGGGTCAGCAGCATCTCCTGGATGATCTCGGGCAGGGTGGCGGCGGTGGACTCCACCGCCCCGGTGAGCGGGTAGCAGCCCAGGGTGCGGAAGCGCACCGAGCGCTCCTCGGGGACCTCCCCCTCGGCCAGGGGCAGGCGCTCGTCGTCGACCATCACCAGCATGCCGTCGCGCTCCACCACCGGGCGCAGGGCGCTGAAGTAGAGGGGCACGATGGGAATGGACTCCAGATAGATGTACTGCCAGATATCCAGCTCGGTCCAGTTGGAGAGCGGAAAGGCGCGGATCGACTCGCCCTTGCTGACCCGGGCGTTGTAGAGGTTCCAGAGCTCCGGGCGCTGGTTCTTGGGGTCCCAGCGGTGATAGCGGTCGCGGAAGGAGAAGACGCGCTCCTTGGCGCGGCTCGCCTCCTCGTCGCGGCGCGCCCCGCCGAAGGCGGCATCGAAGCCGTACTTGTCCAGGGCCTGCTTGAGGGCCTGGGTCTTCATCACGTCGGTGTAGCCGCTGGAGCCGTGGTCGAAGGGGTTGATGCCGGCGGCCCGCCCCTCCTCGTTGGTATGCACGAGCAGCTCCATGCCCGCCTCTTCGGCCATGCGGTCGCGAAAGGCGATCATCTCGCGAAACTTCCAGGTGGTGTCCACGTGGAGCAGCGGAAAGGGCGGCGGCCCGGGATAGAAGGCCTTGCGCGCCAGGTGCAGCATGACCGCGGAGTCCTTGCCGATGGAGTAGAGCATCACCGGGTTGTCGAACTCGGCGACGACCTCGCGGATGATATGAATCGACTCGGCTTCGAGCTGCTGCAGATGGGTCAGCCGCTGCGGCGACAACGCGGGGCGCTCGGCGGCCCCGGGGGAGGACACAGCGGTGGCGGCATGAAGAGTGGTCATGGCCCGGCTACCTCGCATGACGGTGGCATGGAAATCATGCGGACCAGATTAACGCCGGATTATTAATAACCCAAAAGAATTAATGGGACTCTTTTTATACCCAAAGACCGTCTATTCTCAATCATCACAGATCGACGCGCTCGACCCAGGTCGTGAAGTCGCCTTCGCGCAGGTCGAGCACCCGGTAGCCGGGACGCGAGGCCTCGTCGATGGCGAAGGTCTCGGCGCCGGCCAGGAATTGGTCGGTGGTGGAGGGGCAGCCGAACACCGCAACTTCCCCCTGCTCGAGGCGCTGATGGCTGGCGAAGGCCTGATGGATATGGCCGCAGAGGATGCCTCGCACCTGGCCGTAGGCGGAGAGCGCCTGCCAGAAGGCCTCGCGATCCTTGAGCCCGAGCGCATCGATCCAGGCCGAGCCCACCGGCAGCGGCGGATGGTGCATGGCCAGCAAGGTCGGCCGGTCGTCCTCCTCCAGGCAGGCCGCCAGCGCCGCCAGGCGCTCGGCCCCAAGCTCGCCGTGGGGCTGACCGCTCACCGTGGTATCCAGCATCAGGATGCGCCAGGCGCCGATATCGAGCTCCTCGAGGAGCTCCCGGGTCTCCGCCATCAGCGCCGGATCGTCGTGGTTGCCCGGCAGCCAGAACCAGGGGGCCGCGAGGCGGTTCAGGGTGCGGGCCGCCAGCTGGTAGGAGGCCGGGGTCTCGTCGTTGCTGATATCGCCGGTCACCAGCACCATATCGGGGCGCTCGCCGTTGACCGCGGCCACCACCGCCTCCAGCTGGCGCAGCGGGAAACCCGCCCGGGCCCGGGCGGCGGGGTCGGCGTGCAGGTGGCAGTCACTGATCTGGATCAGTCGCATCATCGCAAAGGGGCCTCGGGGTCAGCGGATCACGGGAGAGTCGAGGGGGTGGTCGAGGGAGTGGCCGTGGGCCAGGCCGTGCTCCAGCCACTCGCCGAGGAAGCGGTTGAGCTGCAGCTTCTCGTCGGGCTGATGCATGCGCGCATTGGGGTAGCGGTAGCGGCCGTCGAAGTGGCGCTGGCGCTGGAAGTCGGTGACCTCGGCCATGCGCACATCGTGATAGAGGTGGACCCGCATGCGCGGGGCCTCGATCAGCGAGTCGAGCACGCCGCTCTGGGTGACCCGCACCATGCTGGTATAGGGCGCCCGCTCCAGCAGCTCCAGGCGCAGCACGCCCAGCCAGCGGCCGTCGCTGATCAGCTCGACCTCCCGGCTCTCGCCGGCCTCCATGTCACCCAGCAGGCGAAGCAGGCGCAGGTAGTTGATGCTGCACTCGCTCTGCAGGCTTCTCAGGTCGGTCACATAGGCATTTCGCTGCACACCGTCTCTGCGCACGCTCTCGCTCCCCAAACTATCTCCTCGCTCTCAGTGATGCCCGCTCACCCGCCAGCCAGTAGAGGGCGATCAGACACATGGCATTGTCGAGTCTTCCGGCCTGCAGGAGTTCCCAGGCCCTGGCAAACGGTAGCACATGCACGCGGATATCTTCGTGCTCCTCGTCCAGGCCGTGCACGCCGCCGAGTCCCTCGCTGTCCAGCAGGCCGCAGAAGAGGCTGACCCGCTCGTCGCAGGCGCCGGGGCTCGGGTAGTAGGCATGCAGCGGAATCAGCGTCTCCACCCGGGCGCCCGCCTCCTCCATGGCCTCGCGACGGGCCACCTCGGCGGGGGACTCGCCCTCCTCCACCAGGCCCGCCACCACCTCGAGCTTCCAGGGGGAAGCGGGATCCTCCAGGGCGCCGGCGCGGAACTGCTCCACCAGCACCACGGCATCGCGCTCCACGTCGTAGAGCAGCACGCCCACGGCGTCGTGACGACGATGCACCTCGCGGGTCATGGTGCCGCTCCAGCCTCCCTCGAAGAGGCGGTGGCGAAGCTGCAGCGCCTCCAGGCGGAAGAAGCCCTGATGCAGGCAGCGGCGCTCCACCAGCTCCACGTCGGCGCGGGTAAAGGGCGCCGCGGCGAGGCTCGGGGCCTCGGGGGAGTCACTCATGGCGCTCTCCGGTCGCGTAAAAGATCCCATTATCGTGACCGGAAGCGCGGATGCCAAGCTGCGCCCCCTTACCCTGCTTTGGGGTCAGCCCCTAAATTGGCTTAAGTGTCTGACCCCAAAGAGGAGTGAGGCCTACCTGGGCGCGCACTAGAGCCGTTCGAAGAGCTCCCGGGCCTCCTCGCGCAGGGCCTCGTCGGAGGCTTCGCGGTCGGGGCGGGCTTCCCCTTCCACGGCGCGGCGGGCGTGCCCCCGGGCCTCGTCGATGCGCCCCTCGTCCTCCAGGAAGGCGGCGTAGTAGAAGTTGACGTCGATACCGTCGGGACGAATGGAGAGCGCGCGCTGGAACATGCGCTCGGCGGTTTCGCTGTTGCCGAAGCCCACCGGGCGGCCCGGCGCGCGGTCGTAGAGGGCACCCAGGGTCACGTAGGCGGAGCCGTTGGCACCGTCGGGGTCGAGCTCGATGGCGCGCTCCAGGGCATCACGGGCGCTGCGCGCGCTGGAGAGTGCCCCCAGGCCGCTGCGCTCCCGGGCATAGGAGGCCTCGATGATGCCCTGCCACACCAGCGGCATGGCCTGGTCGGGGTGCTCGGCCACCAGCCGTTCGGCCTGGCCGGCAAGCGACCTCAGGCCGCCGCTGCGCTGGCCCTCCGCCTGCTCGGTGATCAGGCGCTCCCACTGGTTCTTCATGCCCTCGACCCGGTTTTCCCAGGCGTGAGCCGCGGCCAGCGGCAGGGCGGCGAGGCCAAGACTCAGCCCCAGGCTCAGGCTCAAGCCCTTGGCAGTGCTCAGCAGACGACGTCGAAACATGGCGAAACTCCTTGCGGGATCTTGTGTGGTTGTTGGGTACGCCCACTCCGCAATGTAACGAACGTTTGAATGATTCGCCAGTCGCCGCCTCAGTAGAGCCTCGCCTTGATGATCGGCTTCAGCAGGTAGCTCAGCAACGTCCGCTTGCCGGTCTGGATATCCACCTGGGCCACCATGCCGGGCCGGATCGGCAGCACCTCACCGTTGCGTTCGAGATAGGCGGTCTCGGTGCGGATCAGCACCTCATAGAAGGCCTCCTTGCCCCGCGGGGTCTCCTCCTCGATGGTATCTTCGCTGATCTGCTCCACCTCGCCCTTGAGGTCGCCATAGATGGTGTAGTCGTAGGCGGTGATCTTGACGCTGGCCGGCATGCCCGGCGCCACGAAGGCCACGTCCTGGGGCCGCACCCGGGCCTCGATCAGCAGCTGGTCCTCGATGGGAGTGATCTCCATGATCGGCTCACCGGACTGGATCACCCCGCCCTGGGTATTGACCAGAATATCGTTGACCCGCCCCCGCACCGGCGAGTGGATCTCGGTGCGCTGCAGCTGGTCGCTGCGCTGCAGCACGGTCTGCTCCAGGGTGCTCAGCTCGGCCTGCTTGGTGGAGAGTTCCGCATAGGCATCCTGCACATAGGTGTTGCGCAGCTCCGCCAGGCGGCCCGCCAGGCTGGCGATACTCTGCCCCAGCTTGAGCGCCTCCATCTCGCTGACGGAACGGCGCTGAACCAGCGGCTCTACCAGTTCGAGCTGGCGGCGCGCCAGGCGCATCTCCTCGTTGATCGAGCGCTCCGCCTCCCGCAGGCGATCCCGCCGGGCATGAAACAGCGCCCGCTCCGAACGCACCAGCTCCCCTTCGGGGTCCAGCTCCGCCGGGAAGTCGATCTCTTCAAGCTCCAGCACCTCCGCCTCCAGGCGGGCGATGGACGCCCGCAGCACGGCGATCTGGCTGACGGTCTCCAGGTAGGCGCTGCGAAAGCGGGTATCGTCCAGGCGCAGCAGCGGTTGCCCGGCCTCCACGCGATCGCCGCGACGCACCAGCAGCTCGGCGAGAATCCCTCCCTCGAGGCTCTGAATGGTCTGCATCCGGGTCAGCGGCACGACCCGCCCCTCCCCGCGGGTCACCTCGTCGATCTCGGCCCAGGCCGCCCAGGCGATGAAGACCAGGATCACCAGCAGGCTGACCCAGAGGATGGGGTGGCTGGCGCGGTGATGATGACTGAGCCGCTGGTCACCCAGCTCGCGCAGGATGCGCGTCTGCTCGATGCCCCGGTCAGCCATCGCTGCGCTCTCCCTTGCCGGTTGCCGGCCGCCGCCGCGGCGCCTTCACCTGGTTGCCACTGACCACGCTCTCCACCGGCCCGTCCATGACCAGCCGGCCGTCACGCAGCACCACGGCGCGCTCGACCAGGCTCAGCAGGCTGGTCTTGTGGGTCGATACCACCAGGGTGCGTCCGCCTATCCAGTGCTTCATGAAATCGATCACCCGCTTCTCGTTGGTCTGGTCGAAGGCCGACGTCGGTTCATCCATCAGCACGATGCGAGGGTCCTGCAGCAGCAGCCGGGCCAGGCCGATCGCCTGACGCTGACCGCCGGAGACACTGCCGCTGCCCTGAATGGGCAGGTCGAGCCCCAGCGGATGGCGGCGCACGAAGTTCCCCAGGCCCACCGCTTCCAGGGCCTCCATCAGCGCCGCATCGTCATGGGCCGCGCCGTCGAGCAGGAGGTTTTCCCGCAGCGTGCCGTAGAACAGGGCGATGTCCTGGGGCAGATAGCCGATGGCGCGACGGCGATCCGCCGGCTCGATCTGGGAGAGATTGACGTCATCCAACACCACCCGCCCCCGGGTAGCGTCGCCCAGCCCGGCCATCAGCCGCAGCAGCGAGGACTTGCCGGAACCGTTGCCGCCAAGCAGGGCCACGCGCTCCCCGGCGCGCACCTCCAGTGCCTTGAGGTCGAGGGCCGCCGGGCCGTCGTCCTGGTAGCGCAGCGAGACCTCCTCCAGCTGATAGTGGCCCAGCAGCGAAGGCTTGCGGGCGAAGGTGCGGCCTGCCGGGCGCTCCACCGGCGCCTGCATCAGCTCATCGAGCCCCTCCATGGCGACCTTGACGTGCTGCCAGCGCGCGAGCAGCCCCGCCACCTGGGTCATCGGCGACACGGTGCGCGACGCCAGGATGGTACAGGCGATCAGGGCACCGATGGTCATCTCGCCGGCGCCGATGCGATAGACACCGACCACCACCACCCCCACATAGCAGAGCTGCTGCACCATGCTGGCGCCATAGCCCAGCATCGAGGAGAGCCGACGCACCCGCACCCCCACCTCGGCCAGGTCCGCCGACAGGTGTTCCCACAGCCGCAGGTTGCGCCCTTCGGCCCGGGTCGCCTTGACCGTCTCCAGGTTCTCGATGGACTCCAGCAGCACGCCCTGGCGTACCGCGCCCTCGCGCAGGTTCTGCCGCGACAGCCGCGCCAGGTAGCCCTGGGCCAGAATGCCCGGCAGCACCATCAGCACCACGGCGGTCAGCGGCACCAGGGCCACCGGCCCACCGATATAGGCGATCACCCCCAGAAAGAGCACCACGAAGGGCATATCGCTGATGGCACCGATGGTGGAGGAGGTGAAGAACTCGCGCACCGACTCGAACTCGCGGATCTGCGAGCTGAAGGCCCCGGTGGAACCGGGCTTGGCCGCCAGACGCAGCTGCATCACCCGCTCGAACAGCAGCGAAGAGAGCTGGAGATCCAGCCCCTTGCCGGTCACATCGAGCAGGTGGGCCCGCAGCGTACGCAGCAGGAACTCCATGACCACGGCGATCACCACGCCGCTGGCGAGAATCCAGAGGGTGTCGTAGGCGGAGGTCGGCACCACGCGGTCATAGACCTGCATGGCGAAGATGGCGGTGGAGATGGCCAGCACGTTGGCCATCAGCGCCGCCACGCCGACCTCCCCCCAGGTCTTCCAGCGCCGCTTGAGCGGCCCCTTCAGCCAGTGCTCCTTGCGCTCCCGGGCGAAGTCGCCGGCGCGCTCGTCGGGCCGGTAGGCCAGCCGCGCCACCACGGCAGTGCCCGTATAGCACGCCGCCAGGGCCTCGCGGGACAGGCACTCCTGGCCTCCCCCGCTCTCCGGCAGCAGCAGCACCGCCTCGCCGTCGCGCCACTCCACCAGCAGCCGCACGCTGCCATCGTCGAGCAACAGCAGCGCCGGCAGCAGGCGCTCCCCCAGCTTCTCAAGGGGCATCGCCAGCGCTCGGGCTTCGACCTCGACCCGGCGCAGTGCACGGCCCACCAGGTCCAGAGGCAGGCGCCCCTGCTCCAGGGCCAGGCCATCGCCCAGCTCGGCGACCGACGTGGTCCGTCCAAGCCGACGGCATAAAAGCACCAGACCCTCGCGCAGAGGGTCGTGGTGATCAGGCAGGGATACTTGCTCCATCATGTCGAGGCGTTGCGCCCCTCCTCCAAGCTGGGGTTCATGTTCAGCAAGGTGCCGAGCTCACCCAGGTGGGTGGCGGCACGATACTGAAGGCGGGTCTGTTGGCTCTCCAGCTCGAGACGCTGGCGCTCGGCTTCGAAGAGATCGCGCTGAATCGGCAGCAGGTCATCGATATCCCGCAGTCCGACCTCGAACTGCTCCTGGTAGGCATCCGCCACCTCGGCGGCGTTGGCAAGCTGCGCTTCCAGGGACTCGAGACGCCAGCCCAGCATTTCATCCTGCTCGATCAGCGTGGTGAGTGCACGGCGCAGATCTCGGCGCGTGGCCCGCTGACTCCAGCGAGCCGCCTCGATCCGCCGTCCCGCGGCTTCCACCCGGCGGAAGTTGGAGAGGCCTTGGAAGGCCTCCATGCGCAGGCGAAGGGCAATCACCGCATCCTCCTCCATGCGCCCCCCGATCTCGCGACGCTGCAGCGAACCCTCCAGATTGAGCTGGGGCTTCAGGGAGGCCCGGGACTCCTCGCGCTCGGCGCGGGCGGCCTCCACCTCCTGGCTGGCCTGACGAAACAGCGGCGCCTCGACCACCGCCGCCTCGAGGGCGGCGGGGTCTCGCAGCCGCTCGGTCAGGCGCGGCGGTGCCGGCGGCTCCAGGCCATCGGGGTCCCGGTCGAGCAGCTCCCGGAACTGCCGCCGGGCATCCATCAGCGACCCGCGCTCCACCGAGAGCTGCTCCCGGGCGCGGGCCAGCTCCAGCTCGGCGCGCTCCGCCTCCCCGCGATCCACATAGCCAAGGCCGCTGCGGTCCCGGCTGAGTTCTGCCAGTGCTTCCAGGCGTTCTATATAGCGCTCCACCGCCGCCAGGCGCGACGCGAAGAGCAGCACGTCCAGGTAGGTCTCGACGATATCCAGCGCCGCCTCGTCGCTGGTAGCCTTGTAGGCCTCCAGGTACTGGCGCTCCACTGCCGACGCCCCCTCCACCCGGGAGCTGACTCGTCCCCAGTCGTAGAGCATCTGACTGGCGGTGATGTCGTAGCCGACCTCGCCCCAGAGCGAGTTCTCCGGGCCCGCCGAGGCCTGCAGCGTCGGCCAGTAGCCATCCCGGGCGATAGCCACATCGGCCCCCGCCGCCTCGGCCTCTTCACGGGCGGCCGCGACGCTTGGGTGAATCGAAAGCCCCTGCTCCACCGCCTCGGTAAGGCCGATGGCCAGGACCGGCGCGGAGACCGAAAGCAACAGCAGAGCCAGCAGCAGCCCCCCGGCCCGTGCAGGGCCGGGGCGATGCGCTCCGATCATGCACCCTCCACGTTAACGCCATCCTGAACCAGCAGGGTGGCATCGTCGCCGAAGGTGTACTCGGTATAGGTCACGCCGTTGATCACCTGGTCTTCACCTTTCGTCCAGCCATCGCCACTCAGGACCACGGCATCCTCTTCATCCCCGGCAATCTGCAGCACATCATTGTCATCGGTGAGAGCGATCAGATCATCGCCCGCCAGTGTCAGGGTGTTCTCCCCGTCGGCTTCTCCGAGATCGATGCGCTCGATATTGGCAACGGTCGCCGTGTCCGGATCGGTGAAGTCCAGGTCGAACTCGCCGTCCAGCAGCAGCACGTCGAAGCCGCCCTCACCATCGATCGGGTCGAACTCATTGCTTTCGATAACAAACAGCTCATTGGCAGGGTTAGTCGACCTGACAAAGACCGTCAGCTCGGCCGTCTCGGTCGGGCCACCCTCGTAGGCCACCTGATAGGTAAAGGAGTCGGAAAGCGTATCAACGAAGTTTTCCAGGTCCTCCCGTGGCGTATAGGTGTAGCTGCCGTCGTCCTGGACCACCAAGGTACCGTATTCGCCATCCAGGGTGACCGGGCCGTCCACAGTGCTTTCGAAGGTCTCGCCATCGATTGAGACACTCAGCTCGAAGTCGCTGCCGCGCAGCACGTCGTTCTCGAGCAGATTGCCCTCGGCGGTGGCCACATTATCGACCTCGAACTCATCCAGCAGGGTCACGGTGGAGCTGATATCCGCACGAATGCTGCCCGGCAAGCCAAGCAGACCGGTTCCCACCTCCATGGTGACGCGATACTCACCGGCTGTGAGGCCAGAGACTACAAACTCCCCACCGCTGCCAAGCCCCAGCAGGCCAATCAGCTGGTCATTGTTGAAGCTACGCTCCACCTCCCAGGAGCCATCGACTCGCTTCTCCAGTGCAATGGAGGTATTCCCCCCCACACTGAGCAGGTCACCACCCGTCACACTGATGGTCAGATCCTGAGTGGTGTTCTCCTCCACCTCGATGGTGCGGCTTGTGGGATCCTGTCGCGTCCAGACAGTAATCCCTAGCGCCCCCAGCAGCCAGCTGAAGCCAATTTCGTTATCCCAGTCGACGCCGTCTGCGGTGGCGAAGTCATACTCCACTCCAGCAAAGGCGATATCGCCCGCCGTGCCCTGGCCATCGATATTGATGGTCAGGGTCGCCTGCCCGGTCACGCGTGAGCCGTCAGGGTTGAAGCTGCCGTCGGTCACCGTATAGGTAAACACCTCCTCCTGGCCCAGGCCGGCGCGGGCGCCGGTGGCGTCGTAGGTGTAGCTGCCGTCCTCGAAGATCGTCAGCACGCCGTAGAGACCGGCAATGGTGACCCCCTCGCTACCGCTGCCCAACACCTCGACCACCTCGCCGTTGGCGTTCTCGACCCGGGTGACCACGCTACCCTGAGCGATACCGTCCGCGACGTTTCCGTCACCTTCGCCGGTGATCACATTGCCGCTGAACTCGAGATCGCCATCGAAGGCGTACTCGGTCAGGGTGGTAGTCACCTCGGTGGACTGCAGCAGGGTCAGGGTGTTGCTGACCAACGCTCCGGCGACCGCATTGAGCACACCATCGACGAGATCGCCAAGGCCCAGCACCGTCAGGGTATCAGTCAGCACATCAACCAGGCGGTCCACGCCCAGGCCGTTCAGGGTATTGAGCGTCAGCTCGAGAATGCTGCGCACCGTGCCGGAGAGCAGATTGCCACCCAGGGCAGTATCGACGGCGTCGAGCACCAGCTCCTGATTCTCCGGCCCCAGGATCACGCCGGCCTCGCCCAGCTCCTGTACGGAGAGGCCGGTGAGCAGGTCGGCGAGCGCCCCCTGGTCATTGCGCACCACCACGGTATAGTCGCCCGGCTCCAGCCCTGTGGCGGTAGCGGTCAGCGTATTGTCTCCGGTCAGGCCCAGCAGGTTGATTCCTGCTACATCCCCTACCAGCGGGTTGTCGGGCGTGGCCGCGGTAAAGACCACGTTGCCCGCGGCGTCGACCACCTCGATCACGAAGGCATCGGCCACCGCCACCAGCGCCGTCTGGCTGACCTGGATGGTCATCTCGCCCAGCTGATCCTCGCTGACCGTGAAGGGCACGCCGCTGATCTCGCCGGAGTCGCCCTCCAGCAGGCCCAGCACCTGGACGTTGCTCTCTGTCTGCGGCTCATTGACCACAGCGGACTGATTGCCCATATCCAGTGCGACGCTATCCGGCTGAGCATCAAGCTCCGGCAGCGCCTCGCCGTCGATCGCGATGGTCAGGTTGGCGGTCGCCTCGTTGAGGCCGTCGGATACCGTATAGGTAAAGGTATCGGACTCGCCCAGGGAGGCGCGATCGCCGTTGGCGGCGTAGCTGTAGCTGCCGTCGGCGGCAATGGTCAGCACACCGTAGAGGCCGGCGATCTCCACCGAGCCGCCTTCTGGCATCATGACCGGATCGCCGGAGGGGTTGCCCTCGGCATCCAGGAGCTGAACCTGGGAGATCTCGCTTCCCGGCACCAGCTGGTCGGCTGCATTGCCCTCACCTTCTCCGGTGATCACATTGCCCTCGACCGGCTGATTGGCAGCGAAACTGTACTCGGTCAGCGTGGTGGTGATGTCGGTGAACTGGAAGGCCGTCAGCGTATTGCTAAGCAGTGCCTCGGCAATAGCATCGACAACCGTATCGAGCACACCCGTTATGCCCAGCCCATCCAGTGGCCCGGTCAAGATACCGACCAACTCGCCGGCGCCAAGCTCCGTGGTGCCATCAAGCAGCGGTTCCAGTATGTTTCTAACAAAGGTGCCCAGTCCGAGATCAAGCCCAGGGATTAGCAGGTCGGCATTGAGCGCATCTTCGACAGCATCTAGCACCGCCTCCTGATTATCAGGGCCCAGCACGACACCAGCCTCACCCAGTTCTTCGAGCGTTAGCCCCTCCCCGAGCAGCCCTGCAAGCTTACTCTCCTCATTGCGCACGACCACGCTGTACTCGCCCGGCGCCAGGTCGGTCAGTACCGCGGTCAGGGTGTCATCACCGGTCAGGCCGAGGATTTCCAGACCACCGACATCCCCCACCAGCGAGTCTTCGGTGCCCCCCACATAGACCAGGTTGCCACCTTCGTCATAGACCTCCACCCGGAAGGCATCGGCCACTGCCACCAGCGCCGTCTGCTGGACCTGCAGTGCCACCTCGCCGGTCTGCCCTTCTGCCACGGTAAAGGTGGTGCCGGAGAGTTCGCCACCTTCGCCCTCGGCGACACCCAGCACCTGAACGTTTTCCTCGGTTTCAGAGGGGTAGACGGTGACGGACTGCTCGCCCAGATCCAGCGCGGCGGCATCGTCGACGGCATTCAGCTCGACGATCGTGACGGCGCCCAGCGAGCCCGGCGGGCTGGTCAGCTCACCCACTGTCTGACGGGCGATCACGGCGCCGTCGGCATATTCGTCAGCGGAAAGCTCGAAGCTGTCGCCTGTGCCCTCGGTCCAGCTGGCACCGCCGTCGGTGGAGTATTCCCAGGTGGCGTTCTCTTCCAGGCCGCCCACATTGACGGTGCCATCGCTGGTGATGCCATCGCCATCGATACCGGTATCGTTGGCCAGCGCCAGGGAGAGTACCGGGGGGGCCTGGGGCGCAGTGGCCTCCGTGGGCGCCGACTCGTTGCCCGCTTCGTCGGTGGCGGTAACGGTCACCTCTTCCCCATCGGTCAGCGGCTCGTCCAGCTCGATGGTGTAGCTACCGTCTTCATCGGCCGTAGTACGGCCCAGCTCGTTGCCGTCGTCATCACGCACGATCACGGTGCTGCCCGGCTCGGCCTCGCCACTCACGGCATCGCCGGCGTCATTGAACGCCGCCGTCGGAGCGTCCGGGGCGGTGGTGTCCACGCTCACCGCACCCAGCTCGCCGTTGTCACTGGTGTTACCGGCTTCGTCGGTCTGGCGGGCCAGGACGTCACCCTCGGCGTAGTCGCCTTCCGGCAGCACGAAGCTGTCGCCTGTGCCCTCGGTCCAGCTGGCACCGCCGTCGGTGGAGTATTCCCAGGTGGCGTTCTCTTCCAGGCCGCCCACGTTGACGGTGCCATCGCTGGTCACGCCGTCGACGTCACCGGTGTCGTTGGCCAGCGCCAGGGTCGGGGCGTCCGGGGCCAGGGTGTCGATCTCGAAGGTCACTTCGTTGGAGTCGGCGGAGCGGTTACCCGCCTCGTCGGTGATCACCGCCACGGCGCTGGCATCACCCTCGGCGAAGGGACCGGTCAGGTCCATCTCGACCTCACCCGCGGTCACCTCGCCCGCGGTGACGCTGTGTTCGAAGGTGTGCTCAACGCCCTCGGCATCGCTCAGGGTCACGGTGACGGTGTCACCCTCCTGGGTGCCCTCGGTCAGGGTCACCACCGCCTGGATGCCGTCTGCCAGCTCCTCGGCGTTGATAAAGCCGTTATCGGCTTCGGCGATGGCCAGCACCGGGGCATCGGTGCCGTCTTCGCCGCCGGGGCTGGTGAAGTCGGTGCCAATCTCGCGGGTGGCTTGCTCCGCCGAGTTACCCGCGGCGTTATCCACATCGGCGGTGACCGTGTAGGTCTGCCCATCACCGAGCGCCTGTAGATCCTCGCTCGGCACCGTAACGCTCCAGGCATTGCCGGTCACCGCGCCGGTGTAGGTTTCACCATCCAGCGTGACGGTGACGACCTGGCCGTCCTCCACCCCGGTGGTGGTGCCGGTAATGGTCAGCTCCTCCTGGGATTCCGCCAGGTTAAGGACATCATCGCCGGCAATGGTGTCGATCGTGATGGTCGGCGTGCTGCCATCTACGGTGACATCCATTTCCAGGATGCCCTCGTCACTGATGTTGCCAGCCTCATCGGTCTGGCGAGCCAACACATCCCCCTCGCCGTAGTCACCGTCCAGCAGCACGAAGCTGTCACCGCTGCCCGGTAGCCAGGTACCACCGCCATCGGTGGAGTATTCCCAGGTGGCGTTCTCTTCCAGGCCGCCCACGTTGACGGTGCCGTCGCTGGTCACGCCGTCGACGTCACCGGTGTCGTTGGCCAGCTCCAGGGTCGGGGCGTCCGGGGCGGTGGCATCCAAAGCGATGGTATCGGTCACCTCAATCGCGTTGCCTGCGACATCGGTCACCGTCATGGTCACGGTCAGCTCGCCGTCGGCCAGTCCGCTCAGGTCCTGGCCGGCCACGCTGATGACACCGTCCGTGACGGTGATATCCGCCGCGTCCACTACAACGCTGCCGCCGACGTCATCGGTGATCACGATGCTGGTGATGGTCACGTCATCGTCAGCGTCCAGCTGGCCCTCCAGCTCAACGCTCTCTACCTCGGCTGCATTGATCCAGCCGTCCTCATTGGGATCAACGAAGGCGATGCTGTTGGCCTCGGAGTCCGGCGCGGTGGTGTCCACGCTCACGGCGCCCAGCTCACCGTTGTCACTGGTGTTGCCGGCTTCGTCGGTCTGGCGGGCCAGGACGTCACCCTCGGCGTAGTCGCCTTCCGGCAGCACGAAGCTGTCGCCTGTGCCCTCGGTCCAGCTGGCACCGCCATCGGTGGAGTATTCCCAGGTGGCGTTCTCTTCCAGGCCGCCCACGTTGACGGTGCCGTCGCTGGTCACGCCGTCGACGTCACCGGTGTCGTTGGCCAGTTCCAGGGTCGGGGCGTCCGGGGCCAGGGTGTCGATCTCGAAGGTCACTTCGTTGGAGTCGGCGGAGCGGTTACCCGCCTCGTCGGTGATCACCGCCACGGCGCTGGCATCACCCTCGGCGAAGGGACCGGTCAGGTCCATCTCGACCTCACCCGCGGTCACCTCGCCCGCGGTGACGCTGTGTTCGAAGGTGTGCTCAACGCCCTCGGCATCGCTCAGGGTCACGGTGACGGTGTCACCCTCCTGGGTGCCCTCGGTCAGGGTCACCACCGCCTGGATGCCGTCTGCCAGCTCCTCGGCGTTGATAAAGCCGTTATCGGCTTCGGCGATGGCCAGCACCGGGGCATCGGTGCCGTCTTCGCCGCCGGGGCTGGTGGTGTCCACGCTCACCGCACCCAGCTCGCCGTTGTCACTGGTGTTACCGGCTTCGTCGGTCTGGCGGGCCAGGACGTCGCCGTCGGCGTAGTCACCTTCCGGCAGCACAAAGCTGTCGCCTGTGCCCTCGGTCCAGCTGGCACCGCCATCGGTGGAGTATTCCCAGGTGGCGTTCTCTTCCAGGCCGCCCACATTGACGGTGCCGTCGCTGGTCACGCCGTCGACGTCACCGGTGTCGTTGGCCAGCTCCAGGGTCGGGGCGTCCGGGGCCAGGGTGTCGATCTCGAAGGTCACTTCGTTGGAGTCGGCGGAGCGGTTACCCGCCTCGTCGGTGATCACCGCCACGGCGCTGGCATCACCCTCGGCGAAGGGACCGGTCAGGTCCATCTCGACCTCACCCGCGGTCACCTCGCCCGCGGTGACGCTGTGTTCGAAGGTGTGCTCAACGCCCTCGGCATCGCTCAGGGTCACGGTGACGGTGTCACCCTCCTGGGTGCCCTCGGTCAGGGTCACCACCGCCTGGATGCCGTCTGCCAGCTCCTCGGCGTTGATAAAGCCGTTATCGGCTTCGGCGATGGCCAGCACCGGGGCATCGGTGCCGTCTTCGCCGCCGGGGCTGGTGGTGTCCACGCTCACCGCGCCCAGCTCACCGTTGTCACTGGTGTTACCGGCTTCGTCGGTCTGGCGGGCCAGGACGTCACCAGCGGCGTAGTCGCCTTCCGGCAGCACGAAGCTGTCGCCTGTGCCCTCGGTCCAGCTGGCACCGCCGTCGGTGGAGTATTCCCAGGTGGCGTTCTCTTCCAGGCCGCCCACATTGACGGTGCCGTCGCTGGTCACGCCGTCGACGTCACCGGTGTCGTTGGCCAGTTCCAGCGTCGGGGCGTCCGGGGCGAGAGTGTCGATGGTCAGCGTAAAGCCGGCGCTGTCCGCGGAGATGTTGCCGGCCGCATCGGTGGCCGTGGCGGTAAAGACAAAGGTATCATCCGTCAGCGCCGGCACCTCGAAGCTCCAGTTGCCATCGCCATCGGCCGTGGTGGTGCCGATCTCGGTACCGTCCTGGAACAGGGTCACGGTGCTGTCCGCCTCGGCGGTACCTTCCAGGGTCGGCGTGCTGTCGTTGGTGACATCACCGTCGGCCAGATCGCCGGCCGGCTCCACATCATCCACGGCACCCGTTATGACCGGGGCGTCCGGGGCGGTGGTGTCCGGAGCGGTAGCGGTGGTCGGCTCGGATTCGTTGCCGGCCTCGTCGGTGGCAGTGACCTCGACTTCCTCACCGTTGGTCAGCGGCTCGTCCAGCTCGACGGTGTAGCTGCCGTCCTCGTCGGCGGTGGTGCGGCCCAGCTCGTTGCCGTCTTCATCACGCACGATCACGGTGCTGCCCGGCTCGGCCTCGCCACTTACGGCATCGCCGGTGTCATTGAACTCCGCCGTCGGGGCGTCCGGGGCGGTGGTGTCCGGAGCGGTAGCGGTGGTCGGCTCGGATTCGTTGCCGGCCTCGTCAGTGGCAGTGACCTCGACTTCCTCACCGTTGGTCAGCGGCTCGTCCAGCTCGACGGTGTAGCTGCCGTCCTCGTCGGCGGTAGTGCGGCCCAGCTCGTTGCCGTCTTCGTCGCGCACGATCACGGTGCTGCCCGGCTCGGCCTCGCCACTTACGGCATCGCCGGTCTCGTTGAACCAGGCGCTCGGGGCATCGGGAGGCGTCGTATCCTCTTCCGGCCGGGAGGGGCTACTGGAGGAAGAGCCGCCACCGCCGGCAGCGGCGGCGATGGCGGCAGCACCGCCCAGGCCGGCGGCAATCAGCCACCAGCCGATCTCCTGATCCTTTGCCGCCTCATCCAGCAGGTTGATCTCGGCAAAGGAGAATTCGCTCCAGGGTGAGTCGTATTGGCCCCACCACAGGATGCCGTTGGCATCTTCGAGCACAAGCTCATTGCGCTCCCCCTCCGGGGTATCGAAGAAACCGGCAATGATAATGGCCTCACCGCTGTTCAGGGTGATCAGCAGGTCTCCCGACTGAGCCTCGATAGAGGCAATTTCATCGGGCCCGACCGACAGCATGACGACGCTGTTGGTCAGGTTGGTGAGCTCGTCCAGCTGCACCTCGGCGCTCTGCCCACTTTCCTTGTCTGTTACCAGCACGGTTGCCAGGTTACGCATTGCCTTCCTCCAGGAAACTCTTCCGTTGCGAATCGGTCATGCAACACAAGGCGCCATGACCTCGCGGGACACGGCGCCTGTCCTTGTCATTTACATGCGATGGGGCTGTTCCAGTCGCTCGAAAACCTCGATGTCCACCCGCCGGTTGGGCTGCAGACATTTCACAAGCTCGCTGCTACCGGCTTCCTGGCAGAAGACAACCGGCTCAGTATCACCGCGCCCCTCGGCCACCATGGAGGCGCTTGGCAAGCCAAGCTCAGTGAAATAATGGCGCACAGCATCGGCTCGCTGCCGGGAGAGCGTCATGTTGTAGTCGGAAGGGCCAATACGATCGGTATGCCCTACCAGGGTGATCACCGGATTCTGGTAGGAGGCCCCGAGCTGCTGAGCCACGCGATTCAGACTCTGTCGCCCCTCGGCCGTAAGCTCATGCTCGTCGAAGGCGAACAGCACGTCGGCTGATAGGGTCAGTACCTCGACCTTCTGCTCGGGTAGTGCGGCGATGGCCGCCTGGTACATGCCTTCACAGGTATGGCGGCGCCAGTGGGTAGAAGCGACCTTGCCATCCCCGCCGATCACCACCTTGTACTGGCAAACCAGCAGGCTGTCGTCATTGGCAATCGGGAAGTTGACGTTGTAGTCCCAGTAGCGCGTTTCACCCTGGATGGTGCGCTGGTAGGGCTGCCCCAGAAGGCCGATCACCTCTTCCATTGGCGAGCCGGGAGTGACACTACGCAGGTTCTGCAGGGGCTGATCCTGCCCTGTGCGCAGGTAAGTAGTACTCAGCTCGGCTGGCTGTACCACAATATCCGGAAAGCTGAGCCCACGACCATCCCCCGCCACCGCGGGCAGTGCCACAACCGCATAGGCCCCGATCATCCAGCTGATCAGGGATCCAAACCTTTTGGAACGCATACCCCCTCCTTGTTTCCCGGCTTACCCATACCAACCTTACCCATACCAACCTCTGTAGTGCGCATAATGGTTACGCACTACGCGCCTCTCAGCAGAAAGGCTGATAGAAGTACTCAAGTTTTTATATGGGGTAGGCTATTTCGTCACCCTTTCCTAGTCAATATGACTTAGCTCAATCCACACCCAGAAAAAATGATGGAAACAAGATGCTTAATTTGCTTGGGCACAGCCAACCGGAAGACAAACCACACCTGGTTAAACGATAATCAAACGAAGAAATAAAATTTCCTCATTCGAAAGTCAGGGCAGTATCGAGCAAGTTTTCACTCTTGCCTTCTACACCGGAGACAGCATGAAAGGCCGCAACATGACCCGCTGGCGCGACCCGGCCAAGGACCCGCGCCAGGAACCCAAGAGCCACCTGATCACCGCCGAGGGCGCCGAGCGGCTGCGCGGCATCCTCGACCACCTCACCCGGGTCAAGCGCCCGGCGCTCTCCGCCAAGGTGGGCGAGGCCGCCGCCCTGGGCGACCGTTCGGAGAACGCCGACTACACCTACAACAAGAAGGAGCTCAACCGGGTGATCGCCCGGATCCGATACCTGACCAAGAGGCTCGACGAGCTGACGGTGGTGGATCGCCTGCCGGCGGACACCGGAAAGGTATACTTCGGCGCCTTCGTGACCCTGGAGGACGAGGACGGCGAGGAGATGAGAATACGCATCGTCGGACACGACGAGATCGAGCCGACGAAGCACTGGGTCAGCGTCGACTCGCCCCTGGCCAAGGCGCTGCTCGGCAAGCCCCTGGACGAGGAGGTGACGGTGGCCGCACCGGGCGGGGAGACCACCTACGTGATCACCGAGATCGACTATCGCAATCCGGGGAAATAGCCCGGTAGACCCGGAAGCGGCGGTCGTCGGCGAGGATCTCGAAGCCGCCGAAAGCGCGCTCCAGCAGATCCGGATAGGGCAGGAAGGCGTTGGCCACCAGGAGCAGCTGGCCGCCGGGCCTGAGGTGCGCCGGCGCCTCGAGGATCAGCCGCGCCGCGGGGCCATAGTCGATGGCCCGCTCCTGGTGGAAGGGCGGGTTGCTGACGATGGTATCAAAGGTGCGCCCCGCCAGCGCCGAGTAGACGTCGCTTTCCAGCGTTTCTCCAGACAGGACTTCTCCAGACAAAGCCTCGCCGGCCAAGCCGTTGGCCGCCAGGGTCCGCCGGGTCGCCTCCACCGCGAAGGCGTTGACGTCCACCGCCGTGACCGCCGCCCCGCGGCGCGCCAGCCAGGCGGCCAGGATGCCGTCGCCGCAGCCCATATCTAAAACATCGCCGAAAACAGCGCCGAGACCTTCACCAGGACCATCGCCCGACGCCCTCCCCTCACCCGGCGGCAGCGCCCCGCGCAGGGTCTCCAGCAGCAGCCGGGTGCCATCGTCGAGCTTGCCGTGGCCGAAGACCCCGGGATGGCTGGCCAGAAGCAGGCGCACGCCGTCCGGCTCGACTTCGAAGGCCGTCCAGGCCGCGTCCGGGTCGATCCCCACGGGGCCCAGCCGCGTTTCGAAGAGCGAGCAGCGCCGGGCGCTGTCGAGCTTGCGACAGCCGAGCCCCAGCGCCGCCAGCACCTTGAGCACCCGTTTGATGCCCCCCTGATTCTCCCCCACCAGCTGCAGCGGCGTGCCCTCGGGCAGGGTCGCGCAGAGCCACAGCAGCCACCACTCCCCCAGGGCATGGCTCTTGGGCCAGAACAGCACGGCCCCCTTCGGCGCCTCTTCATCGCCGGCCGGCTGGGGGTCGAGGGGCAGAGGTTCGAAGGGAGAGTGCGCGGGACGCCCGGCGGCCTGCCAGGCCGCGCGCACCGCCAGATCGGCGCTGATGGCCACGCCCTGCCCCGACTCCAGCCAGGGGTCCCGGGGCGGGGCCACCCACCACCAGCCGCGGTAGTCGGCCGCCTGGCGTGCCAGCAGCTGGCAGGTGGGCGTCTGGGCAGCGCCTGGAGCGGGCGCCGAAGTCTCGTGGGTCACGCTTGGGACTCCTTGTCTGTGTCTGGCAAAGGGGGCCGGGTCTCGGGAGAGGTGGCGGGGCGCACCAGGGTGTAGAGCAGGTAGCGCCCCAGGCGCCAGTGGGGGTCGACCCGGCAGTAGCGGCGCTCCAGGGCCAGCAGCGCCTCGCGGTCGGCGTCGCTCTGCGGCGGCTGGCGCAGGTAGTCGTTGAAGATGCGGATGCCGGCCACCCCGCGGATCGCAAGCCCGCACTCGGCGCTCCAGGCCTCGACCTGGGCATGGGTCAGCGGCGAGATCGGCGTCAGGCGCAGGCGCTCACCCCTGCCCTCCAGACGATCGGCCAGGGCCTTTTCCAGGTTGCCCTTCACCACGTTGGAGAAGCGCAGGGCGTCGCGGTTGAAGACCATCAGCGAGAGCTGCCCGCCGGGGGCCAGCAGGCCCGCCAGGGTAGCGAGGGCCGCGCGCGGATCGCCCAGCCACTCCAGCACCGCATGGCAGGCGATCAGCGACCAGGGGCCCGGCGCCTGCTCGGGCAGCGCCTGAAGCGGGGCCTGGATCAGGCGGACCTCTTGCCCCGCCAGGAACTCTCCAGCCCGGGCCAGCATCTCGCCGGAGGGCTCGGCCAGGGTCACGACGTGGCCGCGCTCGGCGAACCAGCCCGCCAGCTGCCCCAGGCCGCCGCCCACGTCGAGCAGCGGCTGGCCGTGAAGCTCGAGCATCTCCGGCAGCAGCTGGTCGAGCAGCGCCAGGCGCAGCTCACCCCGCACGCCGCCGTAGAGGCTGGCGGCGAACTTGTCGGCCAGGCCGTCGAAGTGGCGATCGCCGTGGGCGGAGAGCGAAGAAGCGGGTGCGGTCATGGGGGCTGCCTGAAGAAAAAGTGGCACCATTCTACCCGGAAGCGGCATACAGCTCATGGCCAGGAGTGGCGGCGCCCCATAGACTAGCCGGCTAACTGTCTTCCCTTCCGAGGTTTCTGCATGCTGACCACCGCCTGGCTTGCCGGCAAGGGCTTCGATATCGAGCGGCTGCGCTTCGGGCTGCGCACCGCCCTGGCCTCCTGTCTGGCGCTGGTCGTCGCCTGGTCGCTGGGGCTCGAGCACCCCCAGTGGTCGGCCATGACCGTCTGGGCCGCCTCCCAGCCGGTGCGGGAGCTGATGGTCGAGAAGAGCCTCTACCGCATGGCCGGCACCCTGGTGGGCACGGCGGTCGGACTCCTGCTGCTGATGGTCGCCAGCGACAGCCTGCCGTGGCTGGTCATCGGCCTGGCCCTCTGGGTGGGGCTCTGCGCCGGGGCCGGCAACGCCCTCTACAGCCTGCTCTCCTACGGCGCCCTGCTCTCCGGCTACTCTGCCGCCATGGTGGCCCTGCTCGGCAGCGCCGACTCCCTGGGCACCCTGGCCCTGGGCGCCGACCGCCTGCTCACCGTGCTGGTGGGAGTGGTCATGGCGCTGCTGGTGGGGCTGCTGTTCACCCCCGGGGCCAGACGCAGCGAGCTCGAGGAGCAGGGGCGGCGCTGCACCACCCGAGTGCTGCACCAGCTGGCAGCACAGCTGGGCAGCCGCCGCCACCCGGGCGCCCAGGCGCCCAGCGATCTGCTGGTGGACATCGCCCTGCTGGAAGCGCAGCTGGAGCCCAGCGCCGCCGGCTCCCGTCGGGCCCGTCACTCGGCGCGCACTCAGCGCACCATCCTCGCGGCCCTCACCGCAGCTCTGCTCTGGATGCGGCGCCGCGGCAAGGGCCTCACGATCTCCCCCGCCGTGGAGCGGGCCGTCCATGCCGCGGCCCTGGCCATGGATCGCGCCGCGCCCCTGCCCGAGGTCGCCGGACACCTGCAGCGGGCCCAGGCCCTGGCCGGCCCCGACGACCCGGCGCTGGCCCAGGTGCTCGAGCGCCTGGGCGACGCCCTCCTGGCGCGCCAGCGCTTTCGCGACACCGGACGCGCCCGGCGCCAGGGCAACCGCCCGGGCCTGCTGCGCCATCGCGACTGGGTACACGCCCGCCATGCCATGCTGCGCACCACCGGCGTGCTGCTGGTGGTGGGCCTCACCTGGGCGGCCACCGGCTGGCCCGCCGGCGCCTACGTCATGCTCGGCACCGCGGTGATGGTGACCCTCTTCTCCACCCTGGAGAACCCGGCCTGGATGATGCGCCATGTGCTGCTCTGGCAGGCCATCGCCGCCCTGCTGGCCCTGACGGTACGCTGGCTCTTGTGGCCCCTGGCCGACGCGGAGTGGCAGCTGATCGCCCTGCTGGCGCCCTTCATCCTGGTCACGGTGATCCCCTTCGCCCACCGGCGAACCCAGAACGGCACCGTGGACTATGTGATGGTCCTGCTGCTGCTCTCCCAGCCCACCCTGCCCCTGGTGGGCACCTTCTCCCACTCCCTCGCGGTGGCCCTGGCCGTGGTGGCCGGCCCCCTGCTCGCCCTGATCGCCTTCCGGCTGATCTTTCCCACCAGCGCCCGGCACCGCCAGCGCCGCCTCGAGGCGATGATGCTCAACGAGCTGGAGGCCCTGGCCCGCCAGGGAACCCCCGAGCGGGCCGCCGTCTGGGAGGCGCGCCTCTACCACCGGGTGATGCAGCTGGTGCACTGGTCCCACCGCCGGGGGGACGCCACCCAGCGCGTGGTGGACGGCAGCCTGGCCGCACTGACCCTGGGGGAGACCCTGCAGGCACTGCAGCACCATGGCGAGCAGGCCGACGCGGCTACCCGCCGCCGCCTGGCGGCCAGCCTGCGGCGGCTGGGGCGGCTGCGTCAGAGCCCGCAGGAGGCCGCCGCCGCCCTGGAGCGGCTGGCCCGCACCCTGGCATACCGCCAGCAGGTGGCGCTGGCCCGCCAGAGCCGGCACACCGCCCGGCTGCTGCGCGCCAATCAGGCCTTCTTCCAGCAGGCTTCTTGAGATTCAGGGCCGTGGCTCGGGGCGCGAGTCTTACACCCGGGGCAGATGGCGGCCCCAGGCCACCTCGGCCTCGAGCCGGGCGGCCAGGGCCAGCAGGCGCTTCTCGTCGCCCATGGGGCCGAGCATCTGGACGCCCACCGGCAGCCCCTCGGGGGTGATATGCAGCGGCAGCGACATGGCCGGCTGGCCGGTGAGGTTTGCCAGCTGGGTGTAGGGAGTGCGGCGCAGCGAGTCCGCCGCCAGGCGCTTGAGCATCCCCGCCCTGAGCGCCAGGTGGGCGCTGCCGGGAATGGCCAGCAGAGACATCAGCCGCTCCCGAGCCGCCGAGGGGTAGAGCTCACCGCGTCGGGGGGCCGGGGTGGCGGCCACCGGCATCAGGAGCATATCGAAGCGGCGATGGAAGGCCGCCATCTCCCGGGCCGCCCGGTTCCAGTAGCGCTTGGCGCTCTCGTAGTCCCGGGCCGGCAGGCAGCGCCCTAGGCGGCCGATGGCGCGCGTAGAGGGCTCCAGGGCGAGCCGGGAGACCGGCACGCCGGTCTGCTCGCTGATCCAGGCGAGATCCGCCGCCAGGTGGCCGAGGTAGAGGGTGAGGTAGCTGTCGGCCAGGGCCTCGCCGTCTACCGGCGGGTCGGCCCACTCCACATGATGGCCCAGCCCCTCCAGGCGCGCGGCGGCCTGCTCCACGGCGCGGCGCACCTCGGGGTCCAGGCGGGTGCCCAGGGGCGCCCCCAGGGGCTCGCCCAGGGAGACCGCCACCCGCAGCCCCTCGGGCGGGCGCTCCAGCGCCGCCAGGAAGCCCGCCTCCCGGGGCAGCGGCCAGGGGCTCCCCTCGTCCATGCCGTTGGTGACGTCGAGCAGGGCGGCGCTGTCGCGCACGCTGCGGGTCAGGGCGTGCTCCACCACCGCCCCCTGCCATACCTCGCCGAACATGGGGCCCAGGGGCACCCTGCCCCGGGAGGGCTTGAGGCCGAAGAGGCCGCAGTGGCTCGCGGGGATGCGGATGGAGCCGCCGCCGTCGCCGGCCAGGGCCAGGGGCACCAGGCCTCCGGCCACCGCCGCGGCCGACCCGCCGCTGGAGCCCCCCGGGGAGTGGGTCGGCGCCCAGGGGTTGACCGGATGGGGAAAGGCCTTCGGCTCGGTGATGCCCATCAGCCCCAGCTCCGGGGTGGCGGTCTGGCCGAGAATCGCGAAGCCGGCCTCGCGAACGCGCCGGACCAGGCTCGAGTCCTCGGGGGCACGCCACTCGGCCATTGCCGCGCTGCCGAAGGCCAGCGGCTCGCCGCCGATGGCCATCAGCAGGTCCTTGGTCAGGGTGGGCACCCCGGCGAAGGGGGCGCCGGCGTCCAGGGCGCGCGCCTCCTCGGCGGCGCGCTCGAAGCGGGTGCGCACCACCGCCCCGAGGGCGGGGTTATCCGCCTCGATCGCCGCGCAGGCGGCAGCAAACACCTCTTCCCGGCTCACCTCGCCGGCGCGAATCAGCGCCGCCAGACCCAGGGCGTCATGGGCCCGATAGTCGCCAACGTCCATGGTCTGCCTCCTCTCCTGCGCTTGGCTGGCCGAGGCTCCAGCCTAGCCCTCCGCACCCGAGGCTGTCACGGCCCGCCGCCGAGCCAGCCGCTCCCGGCCGTGCTCCAGCCAGGAGAGCAGCGCCGGGGTGACCAGCAGCACCAGGAAGGTGGAGCCGCCGAGGCCAAAGGCGATGGAGGTGGCCATGGGAATCAGGAACTGCGCCTGCAGAGAGGTCTCGAAGAGCAGCGGCAGAAGCCCGCCGATGGTGGTCAGGGAGGTGAGCAGCACCGCCCTCACCCGCTGCACCACCGCCTCGTTGAGCGCCTCGTCGATGGCGAGTCCTCGCTCACGCTGCTCCCGATAGAAGCTCACCAGGATGATAGCGTTGTTGACCACGATGCCGGAGAGCCCGAAGAGGCCGAACAGCGAGAGAATCGTCAGGTCGATGCCCAGGGCCCAGTGGCCCAGCAGCGCTCCCACCAGGGAGAAGGGGATGATCGCCATGACGATCAGCGGCAGGCTCCAGGAAGCGAACACCCAGGTCAGCACCCCGTACATCAGCGCCACCCCCACCATCAGGCCCAGGCGCATGTCGGCCAGGGTCTCGCGCTGGTCGGCGGCGCGCCCCTCGAAGCTGTAGTGCAGGTGGTGCTCCCGGGCCAGGGAGGGCAGCAGCTCGGCAGAGAGGCTCTCCAGCACCTGCTCCGCCGAGGTCACCGAGGTGTCGAGCTCGGCGGTGACCTCCACCGCCAGCTGGCCATCGGCGTGGCGCAGCGCCTCGAAGCCCTGGCGGTGGTCCAGGGCCATCACCTGGGCCAGCGGCACCTGGCGGCCATCGGGGAGGCTCACCGCCAGAGACTCCAGGGTGGCCAGCCGCTCGCGCTGCGCCCGGGGCAGCTGCACCCGCACCTCGATCTCGTCGGCCCCGGCCTGGTGAATCTGCACGATCTGGCCGTCGAAGGCGGTGCGCAGCTGGCGCCCCAGCTCGGCGGTGGTCAGGCCCAGGGCCTCGCCATAGGCGTTGACCCGATAGACCAGCTGCTCGCGACCCCAGGGCATGTCATCCTCGGTATCGAGCACTCCGGGCAGCCCCGCCATGGCCTGGGCCAGGGTATCGGCGGCCAGGCGCAGCGACAGCGCATCCTCTCCGGTCAGGCGCACGTTGACGTCGCGCCCGGGCGGGCCGGCGGCGCGCTCGTTGATATTGAGCGACTCCAGCCCCGCCGGCTCCCGGATTCGCTCCCGCCAGGCGCGGATAAAGGCGGCGTTGCGCACCTCCCGGTGATCCGGCGAGATCAGTTCGATCATCAGCGAGCCCACGTCATCGGCGGTGCGCCCGGGGGAGCCCCCCTCCAGGGTGGTGCCGTAGCGCGATACCGCCACCCGGACCAGGCCGCCCCCCAGCGCCTCGTCGGTCTCCTCCAGGGTCGCCTGCAGGTGGTCGATGAAGTCGGCCACCCGGGCGCGGTCGGTGCCGGCCACGAAGCCGGCGTTGGCGTAGACCACGCTGGACTCCGGCGCCGGGAAGAAGTTGAAGCCCATGCGCCCGCCGGCCAGCAGCCCCGCAGTGACCAGGGTCACGGCCAGGGCCGCGGCCACGGTGGCGCCGCGATGGCGCAGGGTCAGCGCCGAGAAGCGCCGGAAGGGGCCCTGACGGAAGGCATCGAAGCGCGCCTCGAAGCCCTCACGCAGCCGGGAGATGCCGCGCGGGCGCTGCGCCTGCTCCTGGCCGGACTTCCCCTTCCCGCTCGGCACGAAGGCGTTGCGCAGGTGGGCCGGCAGCACCACGAAGCACTCCAGCAGCGAGGCGATCAGCACGCAGATCATGATCACCGGGATATCGCCGAGGATGTTGCCGATCACCCCACCCACCATCAGGAGCGGCATGAAGGCCGCCACCGTGGTCAGCGACGAGGCCACCACCGGCCACAGCATGCGTCGGGCCGCCCCCGCCGAGGCGTGGCGCGGCGCTTCCCCGGCCCGGTAGTGGGCGTCGGCGTCCTCCCCCACCACGATGGCGTCATCGACGATCACCCCCAGCGCCATGATCAGCGCGAACAGCGACATCATGTTGATGGAGCCACCGATGCCCCAGAACACGCCCAGGGCCGCCATGAAGGCGGTGGGAATGCCGATGGCCACCCACAGCGCCACCCGGGCCGGCAGGAAGAAGTAGAGCAGGATCACCACCAGCAGCAGGCCGCTGGCGCCGTTGACCAGCAGCAGCGAGATGCGGTCGTCGATCAGCTGCCAGGACTCGTCGTAGACCTCCATCTCCACCCCCGGCGGCAGGGTCGGCCGGGTCTCCTCCACCCAGCCCGCCAGCACCCGGGCCGCGGCCAGGGAGTTACCCGCCTCGGCGCGCTGCAGGATCAGCTCCGCCGCCGGCTGGCCGCGGTAGGCGAGCTCCACCTGCCCCTCCCGGGGCTCCTGGCGGATCACCGCGATATCGCCCAGGCGCAGCTGCACCCGGTCGCCGCTGAGGATCGGCAGGCTCTCGAAGCCCAGCGCATCGCGACGCTGCTCGAGGGAGCGCAGCTCCCGGGCGCTATCGCGCTGGCCCAGCAGCCCCGCCGGCAGGTCACGGGACATCCCCTCCACCCGGGCGGCGATATCGCCGAGGGAGAGCCCCAGGCCCTGGAGGCGCTCCGCCGGCACCTCGATGCTGATCTGCTGGGCCGGCAGACCGGTGATCTCCACCCGGTCGATGCCGGCCAGCAGCAGCTCGTCCTCGAACCGCTGGGCCAGCTGGCGCAGCTCCGCCGGGGCCAGGTCGCCGTGGACCAGCAGCCGGGCCACCGGCTCGTAGCGGGCCAGCCGCGACACCTCCGGGGCCTCGGCGTCCGCCGGCAGGTTGGTAAAGCTGTCCACCTGCTGGCGCACGTCGTCCAGGGCCAGCACCGGGTCCGAGCCCTCCTGGAACTCCAGGGTGATATTGGCGATGCCCTGGGCGGAGGTGGAGGTCATGCGCTTGAGGCCGTCGAGGCTGCGCAGGCGCTGCTCCAGGGGGTTGGTGATGCCCTGCTCGATATCCTCCGCGGAGGCCCCGGACCACACCACCCGCACGCTGACCACGTCCAGGGCGAAGGTGGGGAAGAACTGGATGTTCATGCGCGCGATGCCAAGCGCCCCCGCCAGCAGCATCACCAGCATCACCAGGTTGGCGGCCACCTTGTGGTGGACGAAGAAGCCGATCACCCCGCCGCGCCGCCTCATGGGGTCGGCTCCTCGGCCATCTCTTCAGCGACCTCGACTCTGAGCCCCTGCATGGCGTTGGGCAGGTGAGTGGCGATCACCCTATCCCCCTCGGCGAGGCCCGGCGCACGCACCAGCAGCCAGCGCTCGCCGTCGGGCCCCAGGGTCTCGCCCAGCCGCTCCACCCGCGCTCGCTCCAGCCGCGACGCCTCATCGATGCGATAGAGCAGGTCGCTGCCGTGCAGGGCGCTGAAGGGCACCGCCAGGGCATCGGCCACCGTGGGGCGCCTGAGCAGCACCGCCACCAGGGCCCCGGGGCGCAGCCCGCCGGCCTCCCCCTCAAGGGTCAGGATCGCCTCGGTGCCGGAAGGGTCGCTGTCGCCGGCCAGCCGCGACAGCAAGAAGCGCTGCCCCCCCTCCTCGGCCACGGCTGACAGGGCCTCGCCCCGGGCCAGGCTCTCGGCGAGCTCGTTCTGGAAGCGGCTCGGCACCCGGGCGCGCAGCTCCAGCCCCTCCACCGGGTAGAGCGAAAGCAGCGCCGCCCGGGCCGCCACCTGGTCCCCCGGCGCCACCTGCACCTCGCTGACCACCCCGTCGAAGGGCGCCACCACCCGGCCCCGCTCGGCGTCACGCCGGGCGCTGGCCAGGGCGGCACGGGCGCGGGCCAGCCGCGCCTCCAGGCTGGCCAGCCGCGACGGATGCTCGGCCACCGCGCTCTCCCTGGTGGTCACGCTGAGCTGGGCCCGGGCCACCGCGTCCCGGGCGTTATCCAGGTCGGTCTGGGAGGCCAGGTTGCGCTGGGCCAGGGAGCTGTTGCGCTCCAGCTGGCGGTTGGCACTGGCCAGGATCTCCCTTTCCCGGGCCAGGGCGGTGCGGTCGTTGGCGTGGCGGATGCGCTCGTTCTCCACCTGGGCCTCCAGGTCGGCCACCTCCGCCTCGGCCTGATGGAGCGGCGGCAGCAGGTCGGCGTCATCCAGGGCCACCAGCAGCTCGCCCGCCTCCACCCGCTGGCCATCGCGCACCGGGCGCTCGGCGACCCGGGCGGCGACAGGCGCCACCAGGCGCACCCGCTCCGGTGCCACCAGCTCGCCGAAGAGCGGCAGCACCGGCACCCGCTCGGCGGGGGCCACCGCCATGGCCTCCACACGCCAACTGCGCTCCTCGGGCTGGGCCGGGGGCGGCTCGGGGCGGGTCAGGCGCAGGGCCATGAAACCGGCGATGCCGAGGGCGAGAATCAACAGGGGAAGCAGGCGCTTGAGCATGGGGAGGTCCGGGACAGGAAAATGAAGCGGGGCCTACTATACGCTTGCCGGGGCTGGCAACGAACGGCCGAGGCCAACGGTGCGGCAAGGTTACGCAGCCCCGCTCCTCGACGCCTGCGGTTTATCTCAGCGCCGACTTTCCCTATAATGCGCCCCGCGCTGCCCCCTTAGCTCAGCTGGATAGAGCGTCCCCCTCCTAAGGGGAAGGTCTCAGGTTCGAATCCTGAAGGGGGCGCCACCGACTCCATGACGGCCACCCGGCAACTTGTTGCCGCGGTGGCCGTTCTCGTTGGCAAAGCCACCCCCTATACCACCGGCAGCCCCGCCGCCTTCCACTCCGGAAAGCCCTCTTCGAAGCGGCGCACCGGGTAGCCCAGCTGCCGCAGCCGCTGCACCGCCTCGTGGGAGAGCGCACAGTAGGGCCCGCGGCAGTAGGCGACGATCTCCCGGTCCCGTGGCAGCCGCTCCAGCATCGCATCCAGCTGCGCCAAGGGGATGTTGATCGCCTCGGGCAGGTGGCCGGCGGCGAACTCGTCCTCGGGCCGCACGTCCAGAAGCGCCACCCGGCCCTCTGCAAGCCCTGCCAGCAGCGCCTCCCGGGAGACCGCCTCCAGGGCCCCGTCCGCATCGTCATCGGCGAAGAGCCGGCCCACCAGGCGTTCCATCTCCGCCAGATTAGTCTCGGCCACCTCCCGAAGCAGCCCCATCAGGGTGACGATCCGCTCGTCGGTGAGCCGGTAGATCATCTGCTTGCCGGCCCGGGTCGCGGTAACAAGCCCCGCACGGCGCAGCTGCTGCAGGTGCTGGGAGGCGTTGCCCACCGTGAGCCCGGCGGTAGCGGCCAGGGTCTCCACCGGCGCCTCGCCCTGGGCCAGGCGCTCGAGCAGTGCCAGGCGGTGGCCGTTGCCCAGGGCGCGGGCGACCTGAGCCAGGATATCCAGTAGCTGCTGTTGATCGGTCATCTACGCTCTCCTGCCTGCCAGGCGCCCATTGTGCCCCTTGACAGGGTGCGGCTTCCATTACCATCATTCAATCAATCTATTGAATGATAATTATACGAGGGCCCGATGACATCCCCCGCTCCGTCCCATGAGCACTACCGCCACGGTATCCGCGAGAACCTGCATCAGTTCAGCCACCAGCTGGGCCAGGTCTTTCTGGTCGGCCTGACCATCGGCATGCTGCGCACCGTGGTGCCGGCACTGGCGGAATCCGAGTTCGGCGTCGCCGAGGGCTCCTTCATGATGCTCACCGCCTTCGTGGTGGCTTTCGGCTTCGTGAAGGGCTCCCTGAACTTCGTAGCGGGGCGGCTCTCTGAACGCATCGGGCGCAAGCAGGTACTACTATTCGGCTGGCTATCGGCCATCCCGATCCCATTCATGGTGCTGTACGCCCCCTCCTGGAGCTGGATCGTCGCCGCCACCGTGCTGCTGGGCATCAACCAGGGGCTCTGCTGGTCGATGACCCAGACCGCCAAGATGGATATCACCCGGGCCGACGAGCGCGGCTTCACCATGGGCATGAACGAGTTTTCGGGCTATGTGGGGGTGGCCGTGGCAGGGATCGTCACCGGCTATCTGGCCATGGGGCTCGGTCCGCGGCTAGGGCTCTTCGTGTTCGGTGCCGCGGTGATCGCACTCGCCATCGCGCTGACCCTGACCTCGATCCGCGAGACCCACGCCTGGGCCAGGGCTGAGAGCGCACGCCACGCCAGCGGCCACCACAATGGGCCGAGGGCCAGGATCTCGCGTCTGGTCTCGGACACCCCCACCACCGGCGAGATGTTCGCGCTGATGAGCTGGAGGGATCGGCGCATGGCGGCCTTCTGCCAGGCGGGTCTGGTAGAGAAGTTCGTCGACGCCCTGGTGTGGGTCTTCTATCCGGTGTTCCTCTACCAGCAGGGGCTCGGGCTCGGTGCCATAGGCTGGATCGTGGGGATCTACGGCTTCACATGGGGCGGTTCCCAGTTCGTGACCGGGCGGCTCTCGGACAATATCGGCCGCCTCCGGCCCATCGTCTGGGGCATGTGGCTCTGCGGCGGCGGCGTGGCCCTGACGCTGCTGGGCAGCGGCGTGGTCTGGTGGTCCTTCTCGGCCGCCGTCACCGGCTTTGGCATGGCGCTGCTCTACCCCAACCTGAGCGCGGCGGTGGCGGATATCTCCCACCCCAGCTGGCGCAGCTCCGCCATCGGCATCTACCGCTTCTGGCGCGACCTGGGCTACGGCATCGGCGCCCTGGCCTTCGGCCTGGTGGCCCACCTTACCGGCGCCGTCACCGCCGGCTTCTGGTTCGTGGCCGTCGCCATGTTCCTCTCGGGCGCCCTGGTCATGGTCTGGGGCGAGGAGACCCACCCGCGGCTCAACCCTGCGCAGTGATCGCGCCCCCTTCGGCACGGCCTCCCGTTCCGCTATGCTCCGCTGTCATGACGCTGTCATCTCTCTTGCTCAGGGTGGCAGCCCTGCACGACGGTTTCAGGAGCCCACCTCATGTCCGACACCCCCGCCACCCGGGGCCGCGTCCGGGAGGTCTTTCGCGCCTTCCTGCTGCTCGGCCTGACCTCCTTCGGCGGCCCCATCGCCCACCTCGGCTACTTTCGCACCGAGTTCGTGGAGCGCCGCCGCTGGCTCACCGAGAAGGCCTACGCCGACCTGGTGGCGCTCTGCCAGTTTCTCCCCGGCCCCGCCAGCAGCCAGGTGGGCTTCGCCCTGGGGCTGATGCGCGGCGGCCCCTGGGGGGCGCTGGCGGCCTGGGCGGCCTTCACCCTCCCCTCGGCCATCGTGCTGGTGCTCTTCGCCCTGGGCGCCGCCCTGCTCGAGGGCCCGGTCAGCCAGGGCATCATCCACGGGCTCAAGGTCACCGCCGTGGCCATCGTCGCCCACGCGGTGTGGGGCATGGCGAAAAGCCTCTGCCCCGACCGGCAGCGCGCCGGCATCGCCCTGGCCGCGGTCTTCACCGTGGTGCTGGTAAGCGGCCCCCTGGGCCAGGTGGCGGCCATCGTCATCGGCGCCCTGGCCGGCATGGCGCTCTGCCGCGCCCACGCCGAGACCGAGACGGCGCCGCTGACGCTGCCGGTTTCCCCCCGAGCCGGGTACCTGGCGGGCGCGGCCTTCGCGGCCCTGCTGATCGGCCTGCCGCTGCTGGCCTGGGCCACCCCCTCGACGACGCTGGCGGTGATGGACGCCTTCTACCGCGCCGGTGCCCTGGTGTTCGGCGGCGGCCACGTGGTGCTGCCGCTTCTCGAGGCGGAGGTGGTGCAGTCCGGCTGGGTCAGCCCCGACGACTTCCTGGCGGGCTACGGCGCCGCCCAGGCCGTACCCGGCCCGCTCTTCACCTTTGCCGCCTACCTGGGCGCAGTGATGGGGCCGCTGGGTGGCGGCATCTTCGGCGCCGCCCTGGCGCTGGCGATGATCTTCCTGCCGGGGCTACTGCTGCTGGTCGCGGTGCTGCCCCACTGGGCGCGCTTTCGCCGCTGGGACAGCGCCCAGGCGCTGATGCGCGGCGCCAACGCCGCCGTGGTGGGCATCCTGGGCGCGGCCCTCTACCACCCGGTGTGGACCAGTGCCATCCTCGGCCCCCGGGAGTTTGCCCTGGCGCTGACCGGCTTCCTGCTGCTCAGCGTCTGGAAGCTGCCGGCCTGGGCGGTGGTGGCACTGCTGGCCGGTGGCGGCGTGCTGATCACCGCTTAGACGACTCCCCACGGGACGCTGAGGCTCACTCGAGGCCTCAGCTCTCGGCCAGGTCAGCCGGTGCGCCGCGGGCCATCACCACTCGGTTGCGCCCGCCCTGCTTCGCCGCATAGCTGGCCTTGTCGGCCCGGGCCATCAGGGTTCTGTCATCATCATCACTCTGGAACATCGCTACCCCGATACTGGCGCTGACCCGGAAGCGCCGGCCGTCGTGGGAGAAGTCGAGGGCGGCCAGCCGCGCCCGCACCCGCTCGGCCACCTCCAGGGCCACGGCGTCAGACGCATCGCCCAGCAGCAGCGCGAACTCGTCGCCGCCCAGGCGCGCCACGGCATCTTCATCCCGCACCGCTTCTTCCAGCAGCTCGGCAACGCGCTGCAGCAGCTCATCACCCAGCGCATGGCCGGCGCTGTCGTTGACCTCCTTGAAGTGGTCGAGGTCGAGCAGCACCAGCGCCAGCGAATGGTCCGTCCGACGCCGGGAGAACTCACAGGCCGTCTCCAGCCGCCGCCCAAAGCCGCGCCGATTGAGGCAGCGCGTCAGGGCATCGTGCTCGGCCTCCCAGCGCTGGCGCCGTTCGCGCTCCTGGCGCTCGGTAACGTCCTGCGTCAGGCCCACGTAGCCGAGCACCCCGCCGCCGCCGCTCACGGGGCTGGCGTGCACTTCCAGCCAGTGCCAGCCGCCATCGGCACCGCGCAGGCGATAGCTCTCGGAGAGGCTGCCCCCCTGACGCAGGGCCTCCCGCCAGCCGGCGAGATAGGCGCTGCGGTCTTCAGGATGCATCCGGCGCAGCCAGGTCAGCGGGCTGTACTCCACCAGGCCGATGCCGGTGAGTCGAGTGAGAGCGGGGTTGATGTAGGTAACCTGCCCCTGGGGGTCGGTGAGGAACATGCCAACCGGAGAGGAGGCCAGCACCGCCTTGAGGAAGGCCTCTCGGGACTCCAGGGACTCGATCGCCTCGCGCCGGCTCGTCTCCAGCCGATTGAAGGCATCGGCAACCTGACGCAGCTCCACCATGCCGGTCCTCAGCTCCAGCCGCTGCGCCTTGCCCTGCCCTACCTGGGCGATCTGCCGCTCGAGCCGATGCAGCGGACGCAGTCCCAGCCCCAGCAGCCACCAGAGCAGCGGCAGCATCAGCGCCACGCTGCCGATGCCGACCCAGCGAAGCTCCCGGGCGTAGCGGCGGATCGGCGCCTGAACCTGCTCCATCGGCAGGAAGACGCCGACCACCCAGTTGGCCGGCCACACCTGCCGAAAGGCGGCCAGCGCCGGTCGGCCATCGAGGGTGGCTCCCTCCCCGCTGCCCTCCCAGCCCAGCAGCGCCTGGTCGATCAGCGGATGGGGCTCGGAGCCGGGCAGCGCCTGCATCAGCCGGCTCTCATCGGGGTGGCTGATGACCTGGCCTTCGGCGGTCGCCAGCAGCACATGGCCCGCCTCGCCCAGGCGCCGGCCACGCAGATTGAGGTAGGCCTGGCCGTCGCGCAGGCTGGTATTGGCGCCGAGGATGCCAAGAAACTCCCCCTGCTCGCCGAGCAGCGGCTGGATCACCATGACCTGGTCGATGCCCGTGGCTAGGCCACGGTAGGGCTCGCTGACCCAGGGGCGGCGGAACGCCTTTACGTGCTGGAAGTAGGCTCGGCCCCCGATATCGGGCCCGCTCTCGGGAAAGGGAGGCCAGTTAGCCACGGAGTGCCCCTCGGCATCGAAGACCATCAGGCGGTCGAACAGCGCCAGCAGCGGCCGCTGCTCACGCAGCCGCGACTCGAGTTCGGGGTCGTCGATGGCCAGCCCCTCGGCCAGGCTCTCGAGTATCTGCTTACGATCGACGAGCTCCCGAGAGAGCTGATCCGCCACCAGCTGCGCCTCGTACTCCAGATGCACCAGGTTTTCCTGGCGGGTAAGTGAGCTCCCGCTCAGGTGGCTATAGCCAAGCAGCGCCACCACCAGCACCAGCCAGCCAAGGCCGATACCGATAAGCAGTCGAAGGCGAAGAGAAAGGTTCAACCAGCCGGCCAAGAAGCCTCCAGGAGGGGGCGGGATCATGGGCGCATTATGCCGCAGCCTCTGCCAGGGCGTCTTCAACCCTGCCATCACGCAGCGTGGCTAAGGGTCCTCCCCCAGGGCCTCAAGGCCCTCCAGGGAGCGGATGGTCAGCTCACGCCCGGCCACCCTGATCAGCCCCTGACGCTGGAAGCGCCCCATCACCCGGCTCACCGTCTCCAGGGCCAGGCCCAGATGGCTGCCGATATCGGCCCGGGACATGGCCAGCTGGAAGCGGTAGCGGGAGTAGCCCCGGAGGTGGAAGCGCTGAGAGAGCCCCAGCAGGAAGCCCGCCAGGCGCTGTTCGGCGGTGCGCCCGGAGAGCAGGCAGAACTGGCGCTGATCGCCGCGCAGCTCCCGGCTCATGCTGCGCATCAGCTCGCCGCGCAGCGACTCGTGGCGCTGGGCCAGGGCCTCGAACGCCTCGAAGGGCAGCTCGCAGACGAAGGAAGTCTCGAGGGCCACCACCGAGGCGGGACAGTGCGTCTCGCCGATCGCCTCGAGCCCCACCGCCTCGCTGGGCAGGAAGAAGTGCACCACCTGCTCGTCCTGGCGCCCGGCCTGGCGCACCACCTGCTTGAAGCTGCCGGTGCGCACCAGGTAGAGGCTGCGAAAGGGCTGCCCCTGCTGCACCAGCGCCTGGCCGCGCTTGAGCGGCTGCGGCTGCTGGATGATCTCGTCGAAGGCCTCCAGGGCCCCCTGGGAGAGCGCGCGGGTCATGCACGCCGAGTGAAGCGAGCAGCCCTGGCAGTAAAGCTCACCCGGCCGGCGGTAGGGTTGGGGGATGGTCGTCATGCGCGCATCCTTGGCATCTTGTGATGGCTTTGTTGATCTGAGTCAGCGTAGCCCATCCTGCCTCGGCAGGGGCAAGATCGACGCCCTGCCTCCGAGCAGGCCCGGGAAAAGTTCCTCCTGAGCTCTACTCCTTTCGTCCAATTTGGCCGTCGCGTGATTGTCATCAACGGTAGGGCTGGATAATTTCCTATGGTGCGTAAGCCATCTCCTACGCCGACCGGGTGATGACGTTTACGTAAGCGTATCTGCGAGAAAGCACCAATAACCACAATAGAGCGCCCTTGAATGGCGCCATACGCATAACAAGGAACAGCACGTGTCAATCAAAAAGAACGCATCGATCTTCACCGCCTCCGCCCTGGCCCTGGCCGTTTCCGGCGCCGCTCAGGCCTATACCATCGAGGCAGGGGACACCACCGCCAATATCTACGGCTACGCCAAGCTCGACCTGATCTATGACGTCGATGACAAGCTGGGCAATGCCATCAATCGTAACGCCATTCGCCTTGATGGTGAGCCGGGCTCCGATGGTCACACCGACCTGCATGCCTTTCAGAGCCGCCTGGGCTTTACCACCGCCACTCCGGCGGGCGGCAGCGAAATCAAGACCATGATCGAGGGCGACTTCTACGGCAGCGGTGGCGGCGAGTTTCGTCTGCGCCACGCCTACGGCGAGTGGAACGGCCTGCTGGCCGGCCAGACCTGGACCAACTTCGGTGGCTTCCTGGGCATGAATCCCACCATCGACTTCAACGGCCAGCCGGGCCAGGCCAACGTGGCACGCCAGGCCCAGCTGCGCTATACCGTTGAAGGTTTCTCCGTGGCCCTCGAGGATCCCGAAAACCTTGGCGGCTCAGTAGACTCGGCCGCTTCCAAGTCACGCCTTCCCGACCTGACCCTGCGCTTCCAGGGTGGCGCCGGCGACTTTAGCTACGCCGCCTCCGGCGTGCTGCGCTACCTGGAGTTCGACGACGTCGTCGCCTCCCAGAAGGACAGCACTACAGGCTGGGGCCTGGCGCTTGAAGCCAGCGCCAAGGTCACCCCGGATGTCACCCTGCGCGGCTCCATCGTCCATGGTGACGGCATCGGCGCCTACCAGTACCTCGCTCCGGTCGGCACCCCCGCCTACGTGGACGGCAGCGGTAACCTGGAGACCATCAAAGGCACCGGCGGCACCGCCGGCGTGAGCGTGGCTGCAGGCCCCGGCAACGTCAGCCTCGGCTACGGCATCTCCACCGTGGACCTGGACGACGCTGTGGCCGATGGCGCCATGGCCGCCACTGCCAACGAGAAGTTCGAAGGCGTCTTCCTCAACTACATCTGGTCGCCGATTCGCAACGTCACCTACGGCGTGGAGGCCGGCTACCACAGCCGCAAGCAGGTCGATGGGGACAAGGGCGACGCCGTGCGCCTCCAGGGCATGGTCCAGTACAACTTCTGAGCCCGGCCCGTGGCGGCGCGGGAAGCGCCGCCACCCTTTCAAGCGGTTCCAGTACAAGCAGAAATTCGATCTCTTCGCCCCGGCCCAGCGCCGGGGCTTTTTGTTGGTTGGGGGCGAGTAAATACGACACCCGAATGACCCGCATCAGGGCATTAATCCAGCCATAATTCATACGGCAGCATGGTTACCCGAGAATTAATGACTTGATGACAAATTCCTCCGCATCTTGATATGCATCAAGCATTTATCAGCTATGAGCCATGGGTTCATCAGCGGCAACTGGATAGCATATTTCCACTGGCTTGAGACCAGCCCATCCAGAGGCGAACCCGCAGAAGGAAGATGCCCCATGAAAGCCCGACCCAGCGTCAAGCACGCCCTGCTCCTCTCCACCAGCGCCCTGGCGCTCGCCGTAGCCTCGGCGTCCCACGCCTTCGAGTTCGAGGTGGGCGACACCACGGCCACGATCTACGGCTTTGCCAAGCTCGACCTGATCTATGACGTCGACAATGACCTGGGCGGGCTGGCCGCTCGGCCGCGCATCCTGATCGACGGCCAGCAGGGCAGCGACGGGCACACCACCATGCACGCCTACGAGAGCCGTATCGGCTTCAGGACGGTGACGCCGGCCGGTGGCAGCCAGCTGCGCACCCAGATCGAGGTGGACTGGTTCGACAACGCGCCTGACGGCGGCGACCTGCGCCTGCGCCACGCCTTCGGCAGCTGGAACGGCATCCTGGCGGGCAAGACCTGGACCAACTTCGGCAGCCTGCTGGGCATGACCCCCACCGTGGATCTCGCCCCCCAGCCCGGCCAGAGCAAGATCGGCCGCAAGGCGCAGCTGCGCTACTCCTGGCAGAACTGGCACCTCGCCCTGGAGAACCCGGATCCAGAGGACTACACCGACACCGTGGCCGGACGCTTCAACCCCGCGCGCGGCGGCTATGTCGCCCAGGAGAATGCGAAGACCGGCCTGCCCGACCTGACCCTGCGCTACCAGAGCCAGGCCGCCGGCCTGCACTACTCCGCCGCCGCCATGCTGCGCCAGCTGGAGGTGGACGACGGCGAGGGCATGAACGACACGGCTACCGGCTATGGCTTCAATGTCGCCGCCCGCTACCCGGCCACCGACCGCCTGACCCTGCGCGGCGCCCTCACCTGGGGCGACGGCATCGGCGAATACCTGCAGAACAACCCCTCAGCGCCCGGCTACTGGGACGGTGAGCGCATCGAGACCATCGAGGCCTGGGGCGCCAACGTCGGCATGAGCCTGACCGCCGGCCCCGGCGCCATCAACCTCGGCTACGGCATCTCCAGGGCCGACCTGGACGACGCCCTGGAGGCAAACATTGACGGCGTGGCGGGCGCCAACGAACGCTTCGAGGCGGTGCACCTCAACTATATCTGGTCGCCCATGGAGCGGGTCAGCTACGGCGTGGAGGCCGGCTACCACACCCGCAAGGTGGCCGACGGCCGCGACGGCGACGCCCTGCGCCTGCAGGGCATGGTGCGTTACGACTTCTGAGCGGTTCACCCGCCGCCACGTTGCGCTTTCTTCGCCCCGGCCCAGCGCCGGGGCTTTTGATGATGGTCAACCCGGCAGGAGAAAGCCTGGCAGGATATCGGCCGGAGAGGAGCGCCCGGGAGAAGGGAACTCAGGAAAAAGGGGACAAGAGGGCCGGCAGCCGGCAGCTGGCTTTACTGCATGCCCGCACACAAGAAAGCCGGCCCCTTGGGGCCGGCTTCTGTGTACTGCGGTATCGTTTCGCTGCTTCTAAAGGCTTGTCGCCAATTAGAAGTGGTAGCGAGCGCCGACCAGCCAGTAGACGTTGTCGCGGACGTCGCGCAGGTTATCACCAACATCGCTCAGGGAGCTGTCGCGATCAACGATGGTGTCCTGATCGGCCTCGTAGACTTCGGCGAAGAGGTCGAAGTTGCTGGAGACCGCGTAGTAGGCACCGGCGGCCCAGGCGTTGCGGCTGGTGCTGTCGCCACGATCCTGCTGAGCAGCCTTCAGGTCGCCCTGGGACTCGATGCGGTAGTAGTCCAGGTTGAAGGACCACTCGTTGATGGCGTAGGTCATGCCAACGCCGATCTTGTCTTCACGCTCGGACTGGTACTCGTAGGCCAGACGACCGGAGAAGCCCGGGACGAACTCGAAGGAGGCGGAGCCGCCGTAGACGTTCTCACCGCTGCCACCGGCGCTCTCGCGGTCCTGAGTGTAACCCAGGGCCAGGCGCAGGGCGTCGACTTCGTAGACGGCGCCACCGGCGGTGTTGATGGTGGAGGAGTTGCTGCCCTCGGAGCCAACTACAGCGCCGTTACCGGAGTAGTGCTTGCCCATCAGGTAGACCTGGAAGCCTTCCAGGTTCGGGGAGATGTAGCCCAGGGAGTCGCCGCGACCCTGGAAGCCACCGCCGGTCAGCTCGAGGCCCTGGTTGATGTAAACATCAAACGGGGCAGCAACGGTGTCCAGGTAGAAGTTGTCGAAGTTACCCGCCTGAACGGTACCGAAGGTGTTGCTGCGCAGGCCCAGGTAGCTGTTACGCACCTGCTGACCGTCGGTGTTGACCTCGTCCAGCTGCGGGCGAAGCTCGAAGTTACCGAAGGCGGTCAGGTCGGAGGAGAGCTGCTGGCTGCCGCGCAGGCCGAAGCGGGAGAGGACGTCGACAAACTCGGAGCCGCTGGTCTTACGCTGACCAACCTGCTCACCGGCGTCATTTACGATAGCTTCGTCCTGGCCACCGCCCTGAACGCCCAGCGCGATGCGGCCGTAGAGGTCCAGACGGGTGCCGTCCTGGTCGTAGACGGTAGCGGCCTGGGCGGCAGCGGAGACGCCCAGGGCGCCGGCGATAGCAGTCGCTAACAGAGTCTTTTTCATCATTGGTTCCTTTGACTAGCAGTCTGTTTCGATCGTTTACCTGCGGACCGCGGGGCGGTCGCTGCAGCCGGCTTGCCTGGCGTACTCTTCTCTGGCTGACCGACTCCCTTCCCGGGAGACGGCTGCTCGGCGGCATGCCTAGGCGAAGCCTTGTTATAGTCCAATGCTCGCAGGAGAAACTCTATACCGGGAGAAAGGGGAACGCAACAAGAAAAAACACTGTTTCCCTTCGAGGTGCACCCTTTCGCTGGAACTTTACCCTGCGCCGAGGGTCTCCCGCGCTCCCCAGCGGCCGAGCACATCATGCCGGCCGGGGGCCTGGAACACAAGCGGGCCGAGGCTCAGCGCTGGCGGTGCTTGGCGACCAGCGCCGCCAGCTTCTCTTCCATGGTGGCGGAGGCCGACCGAGCGGGCTGGCCGCCCTCGGCGCCGGGTGCCGCCTGGGTGGCGGTAGGTGCTGTACCCGCGGCACCCTCTCTGGCCGGGCGCTTGCCTGAGGGCCCCTTGCCCACCGCCCCCCGGCCTGATGTCTTGCCACGGCCGGGCTTGCCCTTGCCGTCGGCCCGCCTTGGCTGGACCGGCGCAGCCCTCCCCTTGCCGCGCCCTTCGGCCTGAAGGCGCTCCAGCTTCTTTCTGGCGTGCTCGGCGGCCTTGGCATCCACCTGGCCGGCGGGCTTGCCGTCCAGACCGATGCGCTCGGCCCCCTCGCGCACCGCCTTGAGATAGCGCGGCAGGTTCACGTAGCAGGCCAGCGCCCGGCGCACCAGCTTCTCGGGCCAGGGCTCCTGCTCGGCCAGGGCCTCGTGGATGCCCACCTTGAGCGGGCGGGTGTGGCCCTTGAAGAAGGCGCCGGGATAGCGCTGGTACCACTCGGCGAGGAGCGCATGAGGGGATGGGGCTTCTGCACGATCCGGGGCTTTCTCATGATCGCCGATAAATCGGGCTCCTACATCGGTGTCGGTGCCAGCTGCCTGGTGTGAGGCGGATGTATCTGTGGTCCGACACATCGGCGATTGGATATTGCCGTCGGCGTCGGCGGTGGCAGCAGCGGTGGCTGGCCGGCCGATCAGCGCGGAGAGACCCTGGGAGCGGCGGGCGGGACGCGGGAAGCCTGCGCCCTGCCCTTCTGCCTGATGGTTCAGGCGTTCGTGAAGGCGGCGATTGTGCTCTTCCAGCTCACGATTCTGCGCGTCGAGTTCGCGGTTTTCTTCTACAAGCTCGCGGCGCTCCTCAACCAGCTCGAGATGCTTCTCGCCGAGCTCGCGGTGGGCGGCCTCCAGCTCGGCCAGGCGCTGCTCCAGGCTCAGGCGCGCGTCGCGCTCCCGCTGCAGCAGGCCAAGCAGGGTATCGGTGCGCCCCTCCAGGGCATCCAGCAGGCGAATTGAGCGTTCCTCGATCAAACCGTTCTCCTCCACGCGTGAGCCAGACAGCGAGGCCGTGCCGGCCAGTCTGTGCCAGATGCTGCCCCATGACAAATGTCGTCTAGCGGCGACGATACTCCACGAAGTCGTAGGCGGGCTGGCCTTCGCTCGGGGTTCCCGGCACGCGCTGCACCTCTTCCCACTCGTCCATGTCGAGTTCGGGGAAGCGGGCGTCACCCTCCACCTCGATATCCACCTCGGTGAGGTAGAGACGGCTGGCGTGCTCCAGGGCCTGAGCATAGATCTCGGCGCCGCCCATCACCATGATCTCCTCGACGCCATCGATGGTGGCCTGCTGGTCGGCCAGGGCCAGGGCGGAGGGAAGGTCGTGGCAGACGCGAATGCCGTCGTGGTGAAAGTCCCCACGGTTAAAATTAGAGTCGCGGGTCACCACGATATTGAGCCGCCCGGGCAGCGGGCGACCGATGGACTGGAAGGTCTTGCGCCCCATCACCAGGGGCTTGGCCTGGGTCATGCGCTTGAAGAACTTGAGGTCCTCGGGCAGGTACCAGGGCAGCTGGTTGTCCACGCCGATCACCCGGTTGCGGTCCATGGCGGCGATCATCGCCACGGGGATCAGAGTCTCGTTCATTGGGCCTCTCTCTGCTTACACCGCCACGGCGGCCTTGATATGGGGGTGGGGGTCGTAGCCCTCGATGGCGATATGCTCGAAGCGGAAGTCGAAGAGATCCTTCACCTCGGGGTCGAGCACCAGGCGCGGCGCGGGGCGCGGGGTGCGGGAGAGCTGCAGCTCGGCCTGCTCCAGGTGGTTCAGGTAGAGGTGAGCATCCCCCAGGGTGTGGATGAACTCCCCCGGCTCGAGGCCCGCCACCTGGGCGATCATCCGGGTCAGCAGGGCGTAGCTGGCGATATTGAAAGGCACGCCCAGGAAGATGTCGGCGCTGCGCTGATAGAGCTGGCAGGAGAGTCGTCCCTCGGCCACGTAGAACTGGAACAGGCAGTGGCAGGGCGGCAGGGCCATCTCATCCACCAGCGCCGGGTTCCAGGCGGAAACGATCAGCCGCCGGGACTGGGGGTTCTCGCGGATCTGCTTCATCAGCCCGGCGATCTGGTCGACGTGGCCGCCGCGGGGGTCGGGCCAGCTGCGCCACTGGTAGCCGTAGACGGGGCCGAGATCGCCCTTCTCGTCGGCCCACTCGTCCCAGATGCTGACGCCGTTCTCCTTGAGGTAGGCGATGTTGGTATCGCCGGCCAGGAACCACAGCAGCTCGTGGAAGATCGAGCGGGTGTGCAGCTTCTTGGTGGTCACGAGCGGAAAGCCGCGGGCCAGGTCGAAACGCATCTGGTGGCCGAAGATCGAGCGGGTGCCCACTCCGGTGCGGTCGGAGCGCTCCACGCCGTGGTCGAGCACCTGGCGCATCAGGTCGAGATAGGGCTGTTCGAGGGCGGGAAGGGTCGGGTCGGTCACGTGTTTGATCCTTTTGCATCCACCGGCTGGCTGCGCGACCAGGCGATAAGCGCCAGGCCGGCGATGATCATCGGCAGGGTCAGGAGCATGCCCATGGTCACCCAGCCGAAGGCGATAAAGCCGATATGGGCGTCGGGCAGGCGTACGAACTCCACCGCGAAGCGGAAGACCCCATAGAGGGTGAGGAAGAGCCCTGAGACCAGGCCGCGGGCGCGGGGTTTCGCGGAGACGAACCAGAGCACCACGAAGAGCACCGCCCCTTCCAGCACCGCCTCATAGAGCGCCGAGGGGTGGCGCGGCTCGGGCCCGAGGCCCGGGAACGGCATGCCCCAGGGCAGCTCGGTGACGCGGCCCGGCAGCTCGCGGTTGATGAAGTTGCCGATGCGCCCGGCGCCGAGGCCGATGGGCACCAGGGGGGCGACGAAGTCGGTCAGGGTAAAGTAGGCCAGCCCCTTCTTGCGGGCGAACCACCAGGAGGCGAGCAGCACGCCGGCGAGGCCGCCGTGGAAGCTCATGCCGCCGTCCCAGACCCGCAGGATCCACAGCGGATCGCCGGCCCACTGGCCCAGGCCGTAGAAGAGCGCATAGCCGAGCCGGCCGCCCACCACGACGCCAATGGCGCAGTAGAAGAGCAGGTCGCCGATGTCGTCATGGGTGAGGCCGATGCGGGCGGCGCGGCGGCGCCCCAGGAACCAGGCGGCCACGAAGCCGATCACGTACATCAGGCCATACCAGTGGACCTGGAAGGGACCCAGGGAAATGGCAACCGGGTCGATGTCGGGGTAGTTCAGCATGGGGGCTCCTACAGAAGAAAACGCAGGCCGACCAGGGTCAGCAGCGCGGCGAAGGCGAGCTTGAGCACCCGGGCAGGCAGACGGTGGGCCAGGCGCGCGCCCAGGCGGGCAAAGGGCACGCTGGCCAGCACGATGCCGAGGAAGGCGGGCCACATCACGAAGCCGGTGGCGCCGGCGGGCAGCTGGGCATTGCCCCAGCCGACCACGGCGAAGGTGGCGGCGCCGAACAGGGCGATGGGAATGCCGCAGGCGGCAGAGGTGCCCACGGCCCGGGTCATCTCGGCGCCGCAGCGGGTCAGCCAGGGCACGCAGAGGGTGCCGCCGCCGATGCCGAACAGCGCCGAGACACCGCCGATCACGCCGCCGGCAACCGCCATGCCGCCGCGGCCAGGCGCCACGCTGCCGGGCACCGGGCCGCGGTCGAGCACCATGCGCACGGCCACCGCCAGCACGAAGAGGCCGAACAGGGTGCCCAGCACGCCGCCGGAGAGCGCTCCCGCCACGAAGACACCGCCGATGGCGCCCAGCAGCAGCCCGGGCAGCAGGGCCAGGAACCACTCGCGATGGATGCTGCCCTTCTGGTAGTGCGCCCAGGCGGAGGAGGCGCCGGTCACCACGATGGTGGCAAGGGACGTGCCCACCGCCAGGTGCATGGTGACCTCCGGGGCCACGCCCTGCAGGCCGAAGGCAAACACCAGGGCGGGGACGATGATCAGGCCACCGCCGACGCCGAACAGGCCGGCCATGGTGCCGGCGGCGGCGCCCAGCGCCAGGTAGCCAAGAAGGATGGGCAGCATGCTCATGGGTGGGGGACTTCCTCACGGGACGGGGGCAGCCAGCGGTTGACCAGGTCGATCAGCTGCTGGGGGCGGTAGGGCTTGGCCAGGTAGTCGTCGAGGCCCGCGGCGACGAAGCGCTTGCGGTCCTCAGCGCTGGCGTTGGCGGTCAGGGCCACCAGGACGCTGCGCTTGCCGGGGTAGCGTTCGATCTCCACGTCGCGCCAGCGGCGGCTGGTCTCCACGCCATCCATGCCGGGCATGAAGATATCCATCAGCACCAGGTCGAAGGGCACCTGCTCCAGGCAGGCCAGCGCCTCGGCGCCGGAAGTGGCGGTTCGCACCTCGTAACCCTCGCGCTCCAGCACCTGCCGGGCCAGCATCAGGTTGACGGGGCCGTCGTCGACGATCAGCAGGCGCCTGCCCCGCCGCACGGGCGGCGTCGGAGCAGCGGCGGGGGCAGCAGCGGCGGGGGGCGGCTCCGAACCGGCGATCCCCTCGAGCAACACCTCGAGATCCCCCAGGCGGTCGCGCAGCTCCTCGAGAGTGGCGCGCCGGCTGCCGGGCGCGGCATCGGCGGGCTCCTGCAGCAGCGCCTCCACCTGCTCCCGTAGGGGGCTCAGCTCCCGGCCCAGCAGGGTCAGGTAGTCGGACTTGAGCCGCGACTCCTCACGGGCGCGGGCCCGCCCGGCGGCCAGGCGGCCGACGCGCTGGTCGCAGCGGACCAGGTCCTCTTCCAGGCTCTGCAGGCGGCGGCGCAGCTGCTCATCGCCGCTTCCGGTAGGCGCGGGCGGCGCCGCGGCCGGCGTCGGCAACCGCGGGCCGATGGCGGGCGTCAGGGGCACCGGAGGCTCGGCCGGGAGAGCCCAGGCCGCCACGGCGACACTGCCAAGCGACAGCGCCAGCAGCAGCAGCAGCCAGCCGGGGCCGGCGCCCAGCGCCAGCAGGGCGAGGCCGGCCAGCAGCAAGGCTAGCTGGATCAGCAGCGCCCAGCGCAGTGGAACGGGAAGCCGCCGCTGGCGGCCGTTATCGACTCGCATCGTCATCCCTGGCCAAGTCACGAGATTGACGCACGAGTGTACGCCGGGCGCGCGCGCCTGTCATGGCGCAGCGCGGCGCAAAGGCCGTGGCGCGGCGTCCCGGCCCCCGGACGCTTCCCCGGCTTCGGGGAAGCCGCTAAGCTGCCGCCATGTGCCTGATCACCTTTGACCATCGCCCCGGCAGCGAATGGCCGCTGCGACTGGTCGCCAACCGCGACGAGTTCCACGCCCGCCCTGCTGCCCCCCTGGCTCCCTGGGACGCCTCCCCCGATATCCTGGGCGGCCGCGACCTGGAGGCCGGTGGCAGCTGGCTGGCCGTGCATCGCCGGGGCCGCCTCGCCGCGGTGACCAACGTCCGCGAGCCGCGCCTCCGGGTGCCCGACGGCGCCCCCAGCCGCGGGGAGCTGGTCCACCACGCCCTCACCTGCCCCGACCTGCCCGCCTGGCTCGACCGCCTGGCCATGGGCGAGGCCGAGCGCTACGCCGGCTTCAACCTGCTGGCCGGCGACGGCGAACGGCTCTGGCATCTGCACCGTGGGCTCGACGGCGTCACCCTGCGGGAGGTCTCGCCGGGCCTACACGGCCTCTCCAATGCCAGCCTCAATACCCCCTGGCCGAAGCTGATCGAGGTGCGCCAGGGGCTCGCCGCCAGCCTGCGCCACGGCCGCTGGCCCGAGGATGCCCTGGCGGCCATGGCCGACCCGCGCCGGGCCGATGACGAACAGCTGCCACAGACCGGAGTGGGAGTGGAGATGGAGCGCATGCTCTCCTCCGCCTTTATCCTGGGAGAGCACTACGGCACCCGGGCCATGACCTGGGTGAGCTGGCATGCCAGCGGGCATATCGAGATCGGCGAGCGACGCTTCGGGCCGCGGGGAGTGGCGCTGGGGGAGAGCAGCCATCGGGTCAGGATCGCCCGATAGGCCAATCGCCGATAAATCGGGCTCCTACACTGTCGCCGTCAATCCCGCGGCGGCAGCAGGTGGGCCAGGTCCCAGCCGTCCAGGCGGTTGCCCAGATGACGGCGAACCTCGCCGGGGGTATCGAGACGCAGGGTCTCCTCCACCAGCTCCCGGGCGCTCTGCAGCGGCACGCGGCGAATGGCGGCGCGCACCTTGGGCAGGCTGGGGGCGTTCATGGAGAGGGCGTCGAAGCCCATGCCCATCAGCAGCAGGGCACCGGCCGGGTCGCCTGCCAGCTCGCCACACACCGAGATCGGCATCTTGAGCCGTCGCGACTCTCGCGCCAGGGTCGCCATGGCGGAGAGCACCGCCGGATGGCAGGCGTCGTAGAGGTCGGCGACCCGGGGGTTGTTGCGATCCACCGCCAGCAGGTACTGGGTCAGGTCGTTGCTGCCCACCGAGAAGAAGTCGGCGCGCCGGGCTAGGGCATCCAGCTGGTAGAGGGTCGCCGGCACCTCGATCATCACCCCGACCCGCGGACGCGAGACCCTCACCCCCTCCTCGTCGAGCTCGACGATGGCGCGATCGAGCAGCTTGAGGGCGTCGTCGACCTCGTCGACGTTGGTGATCATGGGCAGCAGCACCTGGAGATTGCCCATGCCCTGGGAGGCGCGCAGCATGGCGCGCAGCTGCACCATCAGCACCTCGGGGTGGTCGAGGGTCACGCGGATACCCCGCCAGCCGAGGAAGGGGTTGGCCTCCTCGATGGGGAAGTAGGGCAGGTCCTTGTCGCCGCCGATATCCAGGGTGCGCATTACCACCGGCAGCGGCGCGAAGCTCTCGAGCTGGTCCCGGTAGAGCCGGGTCTGCTCCTGCTCCCCGGGGAAGCGCTCGGTGACCATGAAGGGCACCTCGGTGCGGTAGAGCCCCACTCCGCTGACACGATTCTTGAGGGAAGCCACGGCATCCACGGCAAGGCCGGTGTTGACCATCAGCGGCATGTCGTGGCCGTCCGGGGTGCGGCTGGGCAGGTCCTGCTCGTGCTCGAGCACCTCGGCCAGGGCCCGCTCCTCGTCGATCATGGCCTGGTAGTGGGTGAGCCGCTCCTCGCCGGGGCGCACGAAGAGCCGCCCGCGGTGGCCATCCAGGATCACCCGGGCGCCGGAGAGCCGCGGCAGCGGCAGGTCGACCATGCCGAGCACCGTGGGAATGCCCATGGCGCGGGCGAGAATCGCAACGTGGGAGGTACTGGAGCCGCGCACCGAGACCAGGCCGGCCAGCTTCTCCCGGGGCACCTCGCCGAGCAGCGCCACGCTGATCTCGTCGCCGACCAGGATGGTGCTCTCGGGGAAGACCTCCGGGGTCTGGGGGGTCTCCTCCTGCAGGTGCGCCAGCACGCGGCGCCCCAGGTCACGCACGTCGGCGGAGCGCTCGCGCAGGTAGTCGTCGTCGACCCGCTCCAGGTACTGGACGTGGCGCTTGACCACGTCGGCCAGGGCGCCGGGCGCCCACTGCCCCTCGCGGATGCGCTTCTCCACCTCCTGGGAGAGCGCCGCCTCGCTGAGCATCTGCTGGTAGACCTCGAAGAGCGCCAGCTCCTGGGCCGAGACCCGGTTGGCCAGGCGCTCGGCGGCGGCACGCAGCTCCTCGCGCACGCGGCCGATCGCCTCCTTGAGGCGGGTGATCTCGTAGTCGACGTCGGTGGGAATCAGGTCGGGGACGCTATCCAGGTCGGCGGGCGGGGCGATCACCACCGCCTCGCCGATGGCCATGCCCGGGGAGGCGGCCACCCCCTTGAACTGCACCTGCCCCTGCAGGCTCGGGCGGGTCAGGTTGCCGGTGGCCAGCGCATGGGCCAGCACGCCGGCAAGCTGAGCCGCCATGGTAACCAGGAAGGCCTCGTCCTCCTCGCCGTAGCGGCGCTTCTCGGCCTGCTGCACCACCAGCACGCCGAGCATGCGGCGCTGATGGATGATGGGCACGCCAAGGAAACTGGAGTAGCGCTCCTCGCCGGTCGCTTCGAAGTAGCGGAACTGCGGATGCGCCTGGGCATCTTCGAGGTTGAGGGGCTCCTCACGGCTGGCCACCAGGCCCACCAGCCCCTCGCCCACCGGCAGCGCCACGCGGCCCACCGCCTGGGTGCGCAGGCCGATGGTCTCCATCAGCACCAGCCGCTCGATCTCCTCGTCGTAGAGGTAGAAGGAGCAGACGTCGGTCTCCATGGCCTTGCGGATGCGCCGCACCATGGTGGCAAGCGCCGCGTCCAGGCTGCGGGCCCCGGTAACTTCCTGTGTGATGCGGCGCAGGACCTCGAGCATGGGCGTGCCGTCTTCCATTCTGGTGAATTATTATCGTGACTGCCTGGCCGGCGCGAGGTTCCTCGCCGCCGGCCCTGGTGCTCGGCCCCGGTCGTTCAGCCGTGCCCCAGGGCCAGCCGCTGGGCCTGGGGCGAGAGCTCCCTGAGCGCACGCCGGTAGACCTCACGCTTGAAGGGTACCACCTGACCCAGGGGGTACCAGTAGCTGACCCAGCGCCAGCCGTCGAACTCCGGCTTGGGGGTGCCATCCATGCAGATCTGGCTCTCCTGGCAGCGTATGCGCAGCAGGAACCACTTCTGCTTCTGGCCGATACAGACCGGCCTCGAGTTGGTACGAATCATGCGTCGCGGCAGGCGGTAGCGTAGCCAACCCCGGGTGCAGGCAAGAATCTCGACGTCGTCGGCGGTCAGGCCGATCTCCTCGAACAGTTCGCGAAAAAGTGCCTGTTTCGGTGTCTCGTTCGCCTTGATGCCTCCCTGGGGAAACTGCCACGCATTCTGCCCTACACGACGCGCCCAGAGCAGCTGCCCCTGCTCGTTGGCGATGATGATGCCAACGTTGGGGCGAAAGCCGTCAGCGTCGATCACGGACTTCACCTTGTAGAAACCAGTATTGGCGACATTCTTCCACAAGCCGATGAAGCGCATCAATACGCCTTGCGGCCAAGCCGCCGGCCCGGGTCGCAGCCGGCGTCGGCTTCTGCGATAATCGCCGGCTTTCGACCCGACGTGCACATCTCATTTTTCTAACCCATGGGAGTCATCGTGAGCCTGGCCATCTTCGACCTGGACAACACGCTGCTGTCGACCGACAGCGATCACGCCTGGGGGGAGTTCCTGCTCGAGCAGGGCGCCGTGGACCCGGTGGCCTACCGCGAGGCCAATGACCAGCATATGGCCGCCTACGAGGCCGGCACCCTGGATATCCTCGCCTACCTCGCCATCGCCCTGAAGCCGCTGGCCGAGAACAGCCCCGAGCAGCTGGCCGCCTGGCACCAGCAGTTCATGGCCAGCAAGATCGAGCCGCATATCCTGCCCAGGGGCGAGGAGCTGGTGGCCCGCCACCGCAGCCGCGGCGATACCCTGCTGATCATCACCGCCACCAACCGCTTCATCACCGGCCCCATCGCCGAGCGGCTGGGCATCGACGACCTGATCGCCGTGGAGCCCGAGGTGGTGGACGGCCGCTACACCGGCCGGGTGAAGGGCATCCCGAGCTTCCAGGAGGGCAAGGTGCAGCGCCTGGAGGAGTGGCTGGCCGACAAGGAGCTGACCCTGGACGACGCCTGGTTCTACAGCGACTCCCACAACGACCTGCCGCTGCTGGAGAAGGTCGACCACCCGGTGGCGGTGGACCCCGACCCCACCCTGCGCGAGGTGGCCGAGGCCCGTGGCTGGCGGATCATCAGCCTGCGAGATTGACACTCCCCGCCCGCCGCGCCCCGTAGGAGCCCGATTTATCGGCGATGGATGATGTAAAAACCCCGCTCAGGCATGACCTGGCGGGGTTTTTCGTATCTGGCCGCCGCTACGCGGCGATTCGCTCGATAAATCGAGCTCCTACAGGTGAAGGTGCCACCTGTAGGAGCGCAGATTCTGCGCGATGGAGGCCGAAGGCCCGATCAGCCCAGCAGATGCTCGACGGCGGCGCGCTCTTCGCGCAGCTCGTCTTCGGTGGCCTTCATCTTGCCACGGCTGAACTCGTCGACTTCCAGACCCTGCACGATCTCGTACTTGCCGCCTTCGCAGGTGACCGGGTAGGAGTAGATGATGCCTGGCTCGACGCCGTAGCTGCCGTCGGAGGGGATCGCCATGCTGACGATCTGGCCGTTGGTGCCCAGCGCCCAGTCGCGCATGTGATCGATGGCGGAAGAGGCCGCAGAGGCCGCGGAGGAGGCGCCGCGGGCCTTGATGATGGCGGCACCGCGCTGCTGCAAGTCCGGAATGAAGGTGTTCTCGTACCAGTCACGCTCGACCAGCTCGGCGGCGGGCTTGCCGTCGACCTTGCAGTGGGCGATGTCGGGGTACTGGGTGGCGCTGTGGTTGCCCCAGATGATCATGCTCTCGACGTCGGTGACGTGCTTGCCGGTCTTCTGGGCCAGCTGGGTCAGGGCGCGGTTGTGGTCCAGGCGAGTCATGGCGGTGAACTGCTTGGGATCCAGGTCCGGCGCGTTGCAGGAGGCGATCAGGGCGTTGGTGTTGGCCGGGTTGCCCACCACCAGCACCTTGACGTCGCGGCTGGCGTTGTCGTTCAGGGCCTTGCCCTGCACGGAGAAGATGGCCGCGTTGGCTTCCAGCAGGTCCTTGCGCTCCATGCCCGGGCCGCGCGGACGCGCGCCGACCAGCAGGGCGAAGTCGGCGTCCTTGAAGGCGACGTTGGCATCGTCGGTGGCGACGATGTCCTGCACCAGCGGGAAGGCACAGTCGTTCAGCTCCATCACCACACCCTTGAGGGCTTCCATGGCCGGGGTGATCTCGAGCAGCTGCAGGATGACCGGCTGGTCCTTGCCCAGCATGTCGCCGGAGGCGATGCGGAAGGCGAGGGAGTAGCTGATCTGGCCGGCAGCGCCGGTGATGGCAATACGGACGGGCTGTTTCATGGATGCTCCTTGGTTGTCAACGCACGGGGTGTCGCCGTGAGGACGGACCCGCCGGGCGAACCGCCGGGCCTGAAATCAAACCGGCAAGATGGTATGCCTGACCGGGGCAAAACTCAATGCGACGTAGGACGAGGGCCGGATGCTATGCTGGCGTCTCATGCCCGCTGATGGATCACACCGCATGCCCCGTCGACGCCTCCCTCCCCTGCCCCCGCTGCTCGCCATCGCCATTACCCTGACCCTGGCCGCCTGGCTGGCCCTGGGCGATCTGCAGCGTTTTCAGGAGGCGCCCCCCGAGAGCGAACCCGCCGCCGAGCCTGAGCCCGCCAGGGTGGAGGTGAGCGAGCGCCAGGCCGAGCCCCACCGCCCGCGACTGGTGCTCCAGGGCCACCTCACCGCCGACCGGGAGCTGACCCTGCGCGCCCGCCAGGCGGGCCGCGTGGAGGCGCTGCCGGTGGCGGAGGGGGAACGCATCGAGGCGGGCACGGTGCTGCTGGCCCTGGCCCGGGACGAGCTGCCGGCCAGGCTCGAGCAGGCCGAGGCGGAGCTGACCCTGGCCCGAGCCGAGCTCGCCGGCGCCGACGACCTGCGCCGCCGGGAGCTGCTCTCCAACACCGACTACCTGCGCCTGCAGAGCGGCGCCGCCAGGGCGGCCGCCGAGGTGGCGAGCCTGCGCCGCCAGCTCGACGACACCCGCCCCACCGCCCCCTTCGAAGGCGTGCTCGACCACCTGGACGTGGAGCTCGGCGAGCTGCTCCAGGCCGGCGAGACCTTCGGCCGGCTGGTGGATGACCGCCATCTGGTGGCCAGGGCCTGGGCGCCCCAGCGCGACGCCCACGCGCTCGAGGCCGGCCTGCCCGCGGAGCTGCGCCTGCTGGACGGCTCGCGGCTCGAGGGAGAGGTCAGCCTGGTGGGCCGCCGCGCCGAGGATCAGACCCGCAGCTTCCCGGTGGAGGCAAGGGTCGCCAACCCCGAGGGGCGGCGCCTCGCCGGCGCCAGCGCCACCCTGGTGATCACCCTGCCGGAGCGGGAGGTGCAGCGGCTCTCCCCCGCCCTGCTGGAGCTGGACGACGACGGCCGCCTGGCGGTAAAGCACCTGGACGACGAGGACCGGGTGGTGCTCACGGCGGTCACCCTGGTGGACAGCACCCCCCAGGAGGCGCGGGTCGCGGGGCTGCCCGAGCGGGTGCGCCTGATCACCCTGGGCGGCGGCCTGGTGGCCCCGGGGGAGCGGGTCACCCCCGTCGCCGCGACCAGCGCCGAGGGGTCCCCCTGAGATGCGCACCCTGATCGCGGCCGCCCTGGATCGCTCCCGCACCACCCTGCTGCTGCTGGCCGCCCTGCTGCTGGCCGGCGCCGCCGCCTGGCAGGCGATCCCCAAGGAGGCCAACCCCGACGTTACCATCCCCATCATCTATGTCTCGCTCTCCCTGGAGGGAGTCAGCCCCGAGGATGGCGAGCGGCTGCTGGTGCGCCCCATGGAGCAGGAGCTGCGCAGCATCGAGGGGGTGCGCAAGCTGACCTCCCAGGCAAGCGAAGGCCACGCCGCCGTGACCCTGGAGTTCGACGCCGGCTTCGATCCGGACCAGGCCCTCAGCGACGTGCGCGAGAAGGTCGATATCGCCCGGGCCGAGCTGCCCCAGGAGGCCGACGAGCCGCGGGTGATGGAGGTCAACGTGGGGCTCTTCCCGGTGCTGACCGTCGGCCTCTCCGGCCCCCTGGAGGAGCGCCAGCGGCTGGCCGTGGCCCGCCGGCTCAAGGAGGAGATCGAGGGCATCGGCGAGGTGCTGGAGGTGGATATCGGCGGCGACCGCGAGGAGCTCCTCGAGATCGTCGTCGACCCCCTGGTGCTGGACAGCTACGGGGTCGACTTCGACCGACTCTTCGACCTGGTCACCCGCAACAACCGCCTGGTGGCGGCGGGCAGCCTGGACACCGGCGCCGGGCGCCTGGCGCTCAAGGTACCCGGGGTGATCGAGCGCCTGGAGGATGTAATGGCCATGCCGGTGAAGGTGGACGGCGACCGCGTCGTCACCTTCGGCGACGTGGCCTGGATTCGTCCCGGCTTCAAGGACCCGGAGGGCTTCGCCCGCATCGACGGCCAGCCGGCCCTGGTGTTGGAGATCTCCAAGCGCGCCGGGGCCAATATCATCGCCACCATCGAGCAGGTCCAGGGGCTGCTCGAGGAGGCCCGAGGGCTGTTCCCCGAGGGGCTGGAGGTGACCACCATCACCGACCAGTCCCAGATGGTGGAGGAGATGCTCGACGAGCTGCTCAACAACGTGCTCACCGCCGTGGTGATGGTGCTGGTGGTGATACTCGCCGCCATGGGGGTGCGCAGCGCCCTGATGGTGGGGCTGACCATCCCCGGGGCCTTTCTCACCGGCATCCTGCTGATCTGGAGCCTGGGCTACACCCTCAATATCGTAGTGCTCTTCGCGCTGATTCTCGTCGCCGGCATGCTGGTGGACGGCGCCATCGTGGTCTCGGAGCTGGCCGACCGCCACCTCCGCGAAGGGCAGGAGCCGCGGGAGGCCTGGGTCAACGCCGCCGCGCGCATGAGCTGGCCGGTGATCGCCTCCACCGCCACCACCCTGGCGGTGTTCGTGCCGCTGCTGTTCTGGCCCGGGGTGGTAGGCGAATTCATGAAGTACCTGCCGGCCACGGTGATCCTCTGCCTGCTGGCGTCGCTGGCCATGGCGCTGGTCTTCCTGCCCACCCTGGGCGGCGTCTTCGGGGTGCGCGCCTCGCGCCGCGAGGTCGACCAGAACCACATCACCGCCGGCGGGCGGCTCTATCGCGCCCTGCTCGCCCGGCTGCTGGCCTGGCCCGGGCTGACCCTGCTCTTCGCCCTGCTGCTGCTGGCGCTGATCTACACCGCCTACGCCCGCTTCAACCACGGAGTGGAGTTCTTCCCCGCCGTGGAGCCGGACAGCGCCCAGGTGCTGGTGCGGGCCCGGGGGGACTTCTCCGCCGCCGAGAAGGATGCCGTGGTGCGGCGGGTGGAGGCGCGCCTGGCCGGCATGAGCGAGGTGGAGGCGCTCTATGCGCGCTCCTTCGCGGTGCCCAACCAGCAGCTCGGCAGCGACGTGATCGGCGTGCTGCAGTTCCAGCTGATCGACTGGCACCGGCGCCGCCCGGTGGCCGAGATCTTCACCGAGATGCGCGAGCGAGCCGCCGACCTGCCCGGCCTGGCCCTGGAGTTCCGGGAGCAGGAGATGGGCCCCGGCGAAGGCAAGCCCATCGTGCTGGAGATCAGCGCCCATGACCCCGCCGCCGCCGATGACGTCGTGGAGGCGCTGCGCGCACGGATGGGAGAGCTGGGCGGCTTTCGCGATATCGAAGATGACCGCAGCCTGCCCGGGGTGGAGTGGCGGGTGATGGTGGACCGCGAGGCGGCGGCGCGCTTCGGCGCCGACGTGGCGTCCGTGGGCAGCGCCGTGCAGCTGCTGACCACCGGCCTGCAGGTGGCGAGCTACCGCCCCGCCGAGGTGAGCGACGAGGTGGATATCCGGGTGCGCCTGCCCGAAGGGTACCGCTCCCTGGAGCAGCTGGGCCGGCTGACCCTCAATACGCCCCGGGGCCAGGTGCCGATCGCCCACTTCGTGGAGCTGCTACCGGCGCCCAAGGTGGGCACCCTGCACCGCATCGACGGGCGCCGCGCGGTGACCCTGGAGGCCGACGTGGCGGAGGGCTACCGGGCCGACGAGCGGCTGCACGCCCTGCTGGAGACGGCGGGGGCGCCGCCGGAGGGGGTGATGGTCAAGGTAGCCGGCGAACAGCAGGACCAGCAGGAGGCGAGCCGCTTTCTGACCACCGCCTTCCTGGTCGCCGTGGCGCTGATGGCGCTGATACTCGTGACCCAGTTCAACAGCCTCTACCAGGCGGGGCTGGTGCTCTCGGCCATCGTGCTCTCCACCGCCGGCGTGCTGCTGGGTCTGCTGGTCAACGGCCAGCCCTTCGGCATCGTCATGGTGGGGATGGGGGTCATCGCCCTGGCGGGCATCGTGGTGAACAACAATATCGTGCTGATCGACACCTACAACCAGCTGCGCCGGGAGGGGCTCTCCCCCGATGAGGCGGCCCTGGAGGCGGGCGGCCTGCGCCTGCGCCCGGTGCTGCTGACGGCCATCACCACGGTGCTGGGCCTTGCGCCCATGGTGCTCGGGGTGAACGTCAACCTCTTCGCGCCGAGCCTGGGGCTGGGCGCCCCCTCGGCCCAGTGGTGGACCCAGCTCTCCAGCGCCATCGCCGGCGGATTGACCTTCGCCACCGGCCTGACGCTGCTGCTTACGCCCTGCCTGCTGGTGCTGGGGGGACTCTTCGAGCGCCGCGGTTCAGACACCTGAGCGGGCGGCGGCCTCTTGCCGGGCGGCATCGGGGGCGTGGGCGGCGTGGACGCGACCGATCAGCTGGTCCTCGAGGGAGAAGCGCTCGGTGAGGCCGTGGGCCAGGCGCTCGAGCCAGGTGGGCAGGCGGCCGAGATTCTGGCGCACCCGGCCGGGGCTCTCGTATTCGGCATCGAAGGAGAGCACCAGCTCCGTGGACATCTCCAGCCGCGCCAGCAGGCGGTCGGCGAGCTCCAGGGCGGCCTCGTCCTCGAAGGCCTTGGCCTCCTCGCGCAGCTGGGGGTAGATCTCGAAGTGGCCGGCGCTGATGTAGTCCATCAAAAGCTCGCTGAAGCGGTCGATCTGCGCCTTGCTCACCGCCTCGAGCTCGGCGTCGCAGGCCTCCTTGAGCTCCACGAAGTGAACCAGCAGCTCGCGGCGCTCGTCGAGCCAGCGGTCGATCAGCTTGTGCACGCCGCCCCAGCGCTCCAGGGCGCTCTTGCAATCTTCCAGCATGGGGGCCTCCCTTGCTTTTCAGAGCTCGCGATCCAGAGCTCGTTATCCAGGGCCAGGCGCTCAGGACGCCCCGGCCGGGAGACCAGACTCGCCCCTGGCGCCGACGGTGTCAATCCCCGGGGGAGGAGCCTTCAGCCCCGCTCGCGAAAGGCCGAGAGCAGGATGCCCAGCGGCGCGAGTGCCAGCACCACAAAGCCGATCAGGGTCCAGCCCGGCAGGGAGATGCCTAGGAACAGGAAATCGATCTCGGCGCACTCGCCGGAGCCGGAGAGCACCATGGCCACCACGTCACGCCAGGGCAGCAGCTCCATCATGTAGTCGAGCCCCGGGCCGCAGCTCGGCACCTCCTCCGGGGGCAGCGACTGCAGCCAGAGGTGTCGGCCTGCCACCCCGATGCCGCCGGCCACCGCGGCCAGGCCCAGAACCCCGTAGAGGCCCGCCCCGACTCGCCCTTCGGGGTTGTGGATCGCCGCCACCGCGAAGACCGCGGCGGCCGAAAGCACCGCCACCCGCTGGAAGATGCAGAGCGGGCAGGGCTCGAGGCCGGCGATATGCTCGAGCCCCAGGGCCACGGCCATCATCAGCACGCAGAAGGCGAGGCCTGCAAGGCTCCAGTGGCGCACTCTGAGGCGAGAGAGATGCGTCCTCATGGCGCCCGCTCCGCCGCGGCGAGGCCGGCGAGACGCGACTCCCGGGCGCGCTCGAAGTAGTCGGCCAGGAAGTCGTCGAAGGAGCAGCCGTCGCCGGCCTCGATCTCCGCCTGCTGGCGCTGCGAGGTCGCCACCAGCTCGTGGAAGAGCGCCTCCCGGGCCGGGTCCATGGGCTCGGCGCGCAGCCGCTCCGCCTGCTCCCGAGCGATGGCCAGCATGACGTCGCTGAACTCCTCGCCGCTCTCCTCGAGCCGGGCCAGCAGCTGACCGGAGGGGGTCAGGGCGGGATCCGCCAGGCGCGGGGCCATGGCGGCCACGGCGTCGGCGTGGGGCGCGCCCTCCTCCAGGCGGTCGAGGAGCTCGGCCACCCGGCCCATCTCGGCCAGGATCTCGCCGCCCCAGTCCGCTACGCTGCGCCCGCGGTTGCCGTCGCAGAGCCTGAGCTCGGGGTCCCGGCCGCGCTCCACCACCCGGCGACGGTTGTCGTCGAGGCTCTCGCACTCAGCGTCGGGGATCCAGGGGCTCTCGCTGAGCAGGCACCACATCACGAAGGCGTCCACAAAGCGGATCTGGGTCTCGTCCACGCCGAAGGGGAGCAGCGGGTTGAGGTCAAGGCAGCGCACCTCGATGTACTCCACTCCCCGGGCCTCCAGGGCCTGGCTCGGCGTCTCGTCGTGGCGGGCGACCCGCTTGGGGCGAATATCGCTGTAGTACTCGTTCTCGATCTGCAGGATATTGGCGTTGAGCTGGCGCCACTCGCCGCCTTCCTGCACGCCCTTCGCCTGGTAGGCGGGCCAGGGGGTGGAGATGGCGTGACGCAGCGTATTCACATAGTTGGAGAGGGAGTTGAAGCAGATCTTGAGCTGCTCCTGCACCTTGTTCTGGTAGCCCAGGTCCGACATGCGCAGGCTGGTAGCGTAGCGGGAGACCAGGGTCTCCTCGCCGTGGGGCTCGAGCTTGTCGGGCACCCGGCCATCCGGCAGGAAGCTACGATCCAGGGCTGGGGAGGCGCCGAAGAGATAGAGCAGCAGCCAGCTGTGGCGGCGGAAGTTGCGGATCAGGCCGAAGTAGCGCGCCGAGCGGTAGTCGTTCATCGGCGTCGCTTCGGCGCCGTCGATCTGGCGCAGCAGCGCCCAGAGATCGTCGGGCAGCGAGACGTTGTAGTGCACCCCGGCGATGGCCTGCATGATCCGCCCGTAGCGCACGTCCAGGCCCTGGCGGTAGACCCGCTTCATGGTGCCCACGTTGGAGGGGCCGTAGTCGGCGATGGGGATGCTGTCGTTACCGGCAAGCCTTGAGGGCATGCTGGCCGGCCAGATCAGCTCGTCGCCCAGATAGCGGTAGGTGAAGCGGTGCAGGTCGCCGAGAAACGCCATGGCATCGGCGGGCCGGCAGTAGACCGGCGTGATGTACTCCAGCAGCGCCTCGGAGTAGTCGGTGGTGATATGCGGGTGGGTCAGCTTGGAGCCCAGCGCCGCCGGGTGTGGGGTCTGGGCGATGCGCCCCGCGCCGTCGACGCGCAGCCCCTCCTTCTCGAGGCCGCGGCGCAGGCGGCTGAACTGCCCCTGACGGGCGGCGCCTTCGAGGCGCGTGATGAGGGTGGCGAGTGAGTCGGACAAGGTAACACCCCTTGTGGTGGAAGACGCCGCCGGCGCCTCGCTCGGTGATAGGGGCGCCCGAGGCGCCCGTAAAAGAAGCAGATTATGGTGCCCGAGAGCACTTATTCAAAGGTCGAAGAGCATCAGCGCCCCTTCTTGGCCTTGAGCAGAGCCGCGCCCAGCGCGCCCATGGGCGCTTCCTGGCCGCCTGCGCCACGCTGACCACTGCCCTGGCCGCCACCCTTGCGGGGGGGCTTGCCACCCCGGGCCTGGCGCTCGCCGCCGCGGCGGGGCGCCTCGCCCTCCTCCCCCGGCTGGTCGTCCAGACGCATGGAGAGGCCGATGCGCGCCCGGGGAATATCGACGCTCATCACCTTGACCTTGACGATATCGCCGGCCTTGACCACGCTGCGCGGGTCCTCGACGAAGGTGTGGGAGAGCGCCGAGATATGCACCAGGCCATCCTGGTGGACGCCGATATCCACGAAGGCGCCGAAGTGGGTGACGTTGGTGACGCTGCCCTCCAGCACCATGCCGGGCTCGAGATCCTTGAGGGTCTCGACCCCCTCGCGGAACTCGGCGGCCTTGAACTCCGGGCGCGGGTCGCGGCCCGGCTTGTCCAGCTCCTTGAGAATATCGGTGACGGTGGGCACCCCGAAGCGCTCGTCGGCGAAATCGGCGGGCCTGAGCGCCTTCAGGGTGGCGCTGTCGTCGATCAGGCTGGCCAGCGGACGCCCGCTCCTCTCGGCGATACGCTCCACCAGGGGGTAGGCCTCGGGGTGGACGGCGCTGGCGTCCAGGGGGTTGGCGCCGTTCATGATGCGCAGGAAGCCGGCGCACTGCTCGAAGGTCTTGGGGCCTAGCCGGCTCACCTCCAGCAGCTCCTTGCGGCTGGCGAAGGGCCCCTGGGCGTTGCGCCGCGCGACGACCGCCTCGGCCAGCGCCGGGGAGAGCCCGGCCACCCGAGAGAGCAGGGCGCTCGAGGCGGTGTTGAGATCCACCCCCACGGCGTTCACGCAGTCCTCGATCACCGCCTCCAGGCTTCTCGAGAGCTGCACCTGGGAGACGTCGTGCTGGTACTGGCCCACGCCGATGGACTTGGGCTCGATCTTGACCAGCTCGGCCAGCGGGTCCTGCAGGCGCCGGGCGATGGAGACGGCGCCGCGGATGGTGACGTCGAGGTCCGGCAGCTCCCGGGAGGCGTATTCGGAGGCGGAGTAGACCGAGGCCCCCGCCTCGCTGACCATCACCTTGGCGAGCTGACGTTTACCCGCAAAGGCCTTGACCAGGTCGCCGGCCAGGCGGTCGGTCTCGCGGCTGGCGGTGCCGTTGCCCACGGCGATCAGCGCCACGTCGTGCGCCTCGACGAGGCGGGCGAGCTCGGCCAGCGAGGCGTCCCAGGCGTTGCGGGGCGCATGGGGGTAGATGGTGGCGTGGGCCAGGAACTGGCCGGTGGCATCTACCACCGCCACCTTGCAGCCGGTGCGCAGGCCCGGGTCGATGGCGAGCGTCGCCTTCTGCCCCGCCGGGGCGGCCAGCAGCAGGTCCTTGAGGTTGGCGGCGAACACCTCGATGGCGGCGAGCTCCGCGGACTCGCGCAGGCGGCCCAGCAGCTCGGTCTCCAGGTGGGTGTAGAGCTTGACCCGCCAGGTCCAGCGCACCACGTCGCGCAGCCACTTGTCCGCCGCGCGGCCCTCGTCGCGGATCGAAAAGTGGCGGGCGATGGCCACCTGGGCCGGATGGAGCGGTGCCTCGTCCTCGCCGGGCAGCTTGATGGCCAGGGTCAGCACCCCTTCGTTGCGGCCGCGGAACATGGCGAGCGCCCGGTGCGACGGCGTCCTGGCGAGCTTCTCGTCGTGCTCGAAGTAGTCGGAGAACTTGGCGCCCTCCCCCTCCTTGCCGGGAATCACCCGGGCGCTGAGCTCGCCCTCCTGCCAGAGCCGCTCGCGCAGGCTGCCCACCAGCTCGGCGTCCTCGGCGAAGCGCTCCATCAGGATCTGGCGGGCGCCGTCCAGGGCCGCCTTGGCGTCCTCCACCGCGGGGATGTCACCTTCCGCGGGACGAAGATAGCGGGCCGCCTCGGTTTCCGGGTCCAGGGTCGGGTCGGCCAGCAGGGCGTCGGCCAGGGGCTCGAGGCCCGCCTCCCGGGCGATCTGGGCCTTGGTGCGGCGCTTCTTCTTGTAGGGCAGGTAGAGGTCTTCCAGGCGCTGCTTGGTGTCGGCAGCCCGGATCAGCCCCTCGAGCTCGGCGGTGAGCTTGCCCTGCTCCTCGATGGCGGCGAGCACCGCGGCGCGGCGCTCCTCCAGCTCGCGCAGGTAGCCCAGGCGCTCGTGGAGCGCTCGCAGCTGGGTGTCATCGAGGCCGCCGGTCACCTCCTTGCGGTAGCGGGCGATGAAGGGCACGGTGGCCCCGCCGTCGAGCAGCTCCACCGTGGCCGTGACCTGCTCCGGACGTACGGAAAGCTCCTCGGCGAGGCGCGAGATGATGCGGTTGGTGGCGTCCATGTAACCCCTTCACTGATGCTCGAAAAACGATCGCGACAAGGTATCACAAACGCCGGGGCGAGCCACGCGCGGCGGCCCCCGCAGAGGGGCCTCAGGCGGCAGGCAACTTTAGTCCAAGCGCTTGCTCGGGTCTTGGACAGGCGAGTCTGAATCTGGCTAGAGTTTCACCCTCATCACCTTTCGCACCGCCAACCAACAACAAGAAGGGATGGAACATGCCAACACCGTCGAGCTCACCGGCGCTGGAGCGCTTCCTCGCCGCCCGGGACTTCCTGCAGGCCAACCGCGAAGACTACGACACCGCCTACCGCGACTTCCGCTGGCCCACCTTTACCGAGTTCAACTGGGCGCTGGACTACTTCGACGTCATGGCCCAGGACAACGACGCCCCGGCGCTGTGGATCGTCGAGGAGGATGGCCGGGAGGCGAAGCTCAGCTTCGCCGAGATGTCCCGGCGCTCCAACCAGGCCGCCAACTGGCTGCGCTCCCTGGGCGTGGCCCGCGGCGACCGGGTGCTGCTGATGCTGGGCAACGAGGTGCCCCTGTGGGAGGTGATGCTCGCCGCCATCAAGCTGGGCGCGGTGATCATTCCCGCCACCACCCTGCTGACCCCCGAAGACCTCGAGGACCGCATCAGCCGCGGCCAGGTCAAGCACCTGGTGATCGGCCATGAGCACCTGGAGAAGTTTGCCGGCCGCGAAGACGCCCTGACGCGCATCGCCGTGGGCGGCGCCGCCGAGGGGTGGCACGACTTCGCCGACTCCCACGGCGAAAGCGACGCCTTCACTCCGGACGGGCCGACCCCCGCCGACGACCCCATGCTGCTCTACTTCACCTCGGGCACCACCTCCCGCCCCAAGCTGGTCACCCATACCCACCAGTCCTACCCGGTGGGCCACCTCTCCACCCTCTACTGGATCGGCCTGCAGAAGGGGGATCGCCACCTCAATATCAGCTCGCCGGGCTGGGCCAAGCACGCCTGGAGCTGCTTCTTCGCCCCCTGGAACGCCGGCGCCTGCGTCTTCCTCTACAACTATGCGCGCTTCGACGCCGCCGCCCTGCTGAAGGTGCTGACGGACTACGCGATCACCACCCTCTGCGCGCCGCCCACGGTGTGGCGACTGCTGATCCAGCAGGATCTCGCCGCCCACCGGGTCGCCCTGCGTGAGGCGGTGGCCGCCGGCGAGCCCCTCAACCCCGAGGTGATCGAGCAGGTGCGCCGGGCCTGGGGCCTCACTATCCGGGACGGCTTCGGCCAGACCGAGACCACCGCCCAGATCGGCAACTCCCCGGGCCAGCCCCTCAAAGCGGGCTCCATGGGACGTCCCCTGCCCGGCTACCGGGTGGTGATGCTTAACGCCGAGGACCAGCCGGCAAGCGAAGGGGAAGTGGCCCTGGCCCTGGGCGAGGCGCGACCGGCCGGCCTGATGGTGGGCTATGCCAACGACCCGGAGCGCACCGCGGCGGCCATGCAGGGGGGCTACTACCGCACCGGCGACGTGGCCAGCGTGGATGAGCAGGGCTATATCACCTACGTGGGCCGGGCCGACGATGTCTTCAAGGCCTCCGACTACCGCATCAGCCCCTTCGAGCTGGAGAGCGTGCTGATCGAGCATCCTGCGGTGGGCGAGGCGGCCATCGTGCCGAGCCCCGATCCGGTGCGCACCTCGGTGCCCAAGGCCTATGTCATCCCCGCCGCCGGCCATGAGCCCAGCGCCGAGCTCGCCCGGGACATCCTCGCCTTTGCCCGGGAGCGGCTGGCCCCTTACAAGCGCATCCGCCGCCTGGAGTTCGCCGACCTGCCCAAGACCATCTCGGGCAAGATCCGCCGGGTGGAGCTGCGCCAGGCCGAGGCGCAGAAGGCCAGCGACGAGCGCGGGGCGCTGGAGTTTCGGGAGGAGGACTTCCCCGACCTGAAGGGGTGAGCCCCCAATCGCCGGAAATGATTGCGGACCACCCACCTCGTAGGAGCCCGATTTATCGGTGGTCCGACACGTCGGCGATGTCGTGAGCCCGATCGCCGGATGAATCCGGCTCCTACATGGAGGTTTCAGGCCACCCGGCATACGAAAGAACCCGGCACCTTGAGGGTACCGGGTTCTTTCATGCGAGCCGAGGGCCCCGCAGGGGCCCGGGCGGCGCGATCAGGTCAGGCTGGGGCCCGCCTTGACGATCGCTTCATTGACGCCGTCGAACTTCTTGAAGTTGTCGACGAACTGCTCGGCCAGGTCCTGGCGCTTGCGGTCGTAGGCGTCCTTGTCTTCCCAGGTCTCGCGCGGGTCGAGCAGGCTGGAGTCCACGCCCGGCACGGCCACCGGCACTTCCAGGTTGAGGCCGTCGATGCGCTTGGTCTCGACTTCGCGCAGCACGCCGGTCTGGATGGCGCTGATGATGGCGCGGGTGGTCGGGATGGAGAAGCGCGAGCCGCCTTCACCGTAGGAACCGCCGGTCCAGCCGGTGTTGACCAGGTAGACCTGGGCGTCCTTCTCGGCCACGCGCTTGATCAGCAGGTCCGCGTACTCGCGGGCCGGGCGCGGGAAGAAGGGAGCGCCGAAGCAGGTGGAGAAGGTGGAGGAGAGACCCTCGGCGGAGCCCATCTCGGTGGAGCCCACCTTGGCGGTATAGCCGGAGAGGAAGTGGTAGGCCGCGGCCTCCTTGGAGAGCACGGAGACCGGGGGCAGCACGCCGCTCATGTCGCAGGTCAGGAAGACGATGGCGTTGGGCTCACCGGCGCGGTTCTCGGGGACGCGCTTCTCGACGTGCTCCAGCGGGTAGGCGGCACGGGAGTTCTGGGTCAGGCTGTCGTCGGCGTAATCCGGCTCGCGACGGTCGTCGAGGACCACGTTCTCGAGAACGGTGCCGAACTTGATGGCGTTCCAGATGACCGGCTCGTTCTTCTCGGAGAGGTCGATGCACTTGGCGTAGCAGCCGCCCTCGATGTTGAAGACGGTGCCCGGGCCCCAGGCGTGCTCGTCGTCACCGATGAGGTAGCGGGCCTGGTCGGCGGAGAGAGTGGTCTTGCCGGTGCCGGAGAGGCCGAAGAAGAGGCAGGTCTCGCCATCCTCGCCCACGTTGGCGGAGCAGTGCATGGGCAGCACGTCGGCGGCGGGCAGCAGGAAGTTCTGGACGGAGAACATCGCCTTCTTCATCTCGCCGGCGTAACGCATGCCGGCGATCAGCACCTTGCGCTCGGCGAAGTTGATGATCACGGTGCCGTCGGAGTTGGTGCCATCGCGGGCCGGGTCGCACTGGAAGCCGGCGGCGTTGATGATGGTCCACTCATCCTTGGCGGAGGGGTTGTAGGCCTCCGGGCGAACGAACATGGTGCGGCCGAACAGGTTCTGCCAGGCGGTCTCGGTCTGCACGCGCACCGGCAGGTAGTAGGTCGGGTCGCTGCCCACGTGGAGCTCCGACACATAGTGCTCACGACCCAGCAGGTAATCCTCGACGCGGTCCCAGAGGGCGCTGAACTTCTCGGCGTCGAAGGGGCGGTTCACGCTGCCCCAGTCGATCTGGCCGCTGGTGGACGGCTCATCGACGATGAAGCGGTCCTTGGGAGAACGGCCGGTACGCTCACCGGTGTTCACCACCAGGGCCCCGTTGGCAGCCAGGCGGCCCTCGCCGGTGGCCACCGCACGCTCGATGAGCTCGGCGCTGCTGAGGTTGACGTGGGCTTTGGGAGCTTGGGTTGTGGTCATGTCGGTTCCTGGGCCTTGCGGCCGATTCTCTCTCGTGTGCCGGGCGCCGTTAGCGACGCAGCGGATGCCTGCCATCGATCGCCGCTGCGGGTATCCCGTCTTCTGGCGAGGCGATCGAGCCGAAAAAAGCGGCGCCATTATGTCAAAAAGCGCCGCCGCGGGGAACGCCGTTTTTAGGCGAAAATCATGTAGTTTTTCTACAACATGAAGACCGTTCACTACACGTTGATGGTGCGGCGCAGCAAATCAAGCGTCTGTTTCAGTGCAGGACCGGGGGCGGGGTATCGTCACCGGCCAGCAGCGCCTCCACATCGGCCTCTGTGAAGTGGTAGCAGGTGTGGCAGAAGTGGCACTGGGTATCGATGCTGCCGTGCTCGGCCAGCACCTGGCGCAGTTCGGCCTCCCCCAGGGTGACCAGGGAGCCGGCGATGCGCTCCCGGGAGCAGGTGCAGCCGAAGCGCAGCGCCTTGGGGTCGAAGATCCGTACCGTCTCCTCGTGGTAGAGGCGGTGCAGCAGCGCCTCGGGCCCGAGCGCCAGCAGCTCCTCCTCCTTGACCGTCTCGGCCAGGACCACGGTGCGATCCCAGGCGTCGTGGTCCTGGTTCTGGGACTCGTCGGGCATGCGCTGCAGCAGCAGGCCGCCGGCACGCACCCCGTCAGCGGCCAGCCACAGCCGGGTCGGCAGCTGCTCGGACTGCACGAAGTAGGCGGCCAGGCAGCCGGCCAGGGTGTCGTGGTCTAGGGCCACGATGCCCTGGTAGCGGTGCCCCTCCCGGGGGTCCAGGGTGATCATGATCCGCCCCTCGCCGAGCAGCTCGAGGAAACCCGCATCGTCGGCCGGCATGGGGGCGTCCTCGGCCAGGCGGGCGATGGCGCGCAGCTCGCCGCCGGGATTGGACTCGGCCATCAGCAGCGACAGGGCGCCGCTGCCGCGCACCTCGATGCTCAGGGTGCCGTCGAGCTTGACCGTATCGGTGAGCAGCGCCACCGCGGCGAGCAGCTCGCCCAGCAGGCGATTGACCACCGGCGGATAGTCATGGCGGTCGAGCACCTCGGCATAGGCCCGCTCGAGGGTCACGAGCTCGCCGCGCACGTTGGTGTTGTCGAAGAGAAAACGCTGGATCTGATCGCTCATCATCACTCTCTGTTGGTCGTCGGCAGGCAGGCTAGTCGTCGGACTGCCGACGCTGGAAACGCTGGATATCCCGTCGCTGCTTCTTGTCGGGGCGCTTGAGGGGGTGCTGCATGGCCTGATTGGTGAGGCGCCTCGCCTCGGCCTCGCGCTCGCGGCGCGCCGCGCTCTCCTCGGTTTCCCGGTAGAGGGCACGGGCCTCGGGGGCGCCGCGGCGCTGATCGGAGAGCGCCACCACCTCCACCTCGAGGATGTCCCACCCCTGGGGCACGCGAATCAGTGCCCCAAGCTCGACGGTCTTGCTGGTCTTGGCCCGGGCGCCGTTGTAGTGCACCTTGCCGCCCTCGATGGCCTTCTTGGCCAGGCCCCGGGTCTTGAAGAAGCGCGCCGCCCAGAGCCACTTGTCGAGCCTGACGCTATCCATGACCACCTCCCTGGCCATGACCACTTCCCTGGGTGCCCTTGTTCGGCGCCCCGGGCCCCTGCCCCGGCGGCAGGTTGCCGGGCAGGATGGCCGCGAAGCGATCCAGGGCCACGAACTCCTCGAGCTCCCGCTCGGGGCGGGTGCTGTCGGGCTGCTTGATCCCCAGCAGATGGCGGATGCCGAACTCCCGAGCGCTGGCGAGCACCCGAGGGTTGTCATCGATGAAGAGGGTCCGGGCCGGGTCGAAGGGCTCCACCGCCTGGAGGGCGGGCCAGAACGCCTGGACCTCCTTGGGCACGCCGAGATCCGCCGAGGAGACGATGGCGTCCAGGTACTCCTCGAGGCCGGTCAGCGGCAGCTTGAGCTCGAGGCTCTCCCGGTCGGCGTTGGTGGCCAGCACCACCCGCGGGTGGGCCTGCCGGAGCCACTTGAGGAAGTCGAGGGCGTCGCTGCGCAAGCCGATCAGGTGCTGCACCTCGCGCTTGAGGGCGACGATATCCAGGTCGAGCTCCCGGCTCCAGTAGGCCAGGCTGTACCAGTTGAGGGTGCCCTGCTCGTGGAGCACCTTGGAACGCACCACCTCCTGGGTGGCCTCGTCGAGCTGGTGCAGCTCCACATAGCGCCGGGGCAGGTGCTCCAGCCAGAAGTGGCTGTCGAAGTGCAGATCCAGCAGGGTGCCGTCCATGTCGAGCAGGACGGTATCGATGGCGCGCCAGTCGATCATCGGGATTCCCGGGTGGTGGCTTGCAGGGGGTGGTATTGTAGCAGGCGCCCTCACCCCCAGAAACGGAGCGACCATGTCTACCCCCCCGAGGCCCGATTCGCACTGGCCGCAGAAGCCCGAGGTCCTGGCCCGCCAGTCGGTGGCCAGAAGCCGCCTGTTTCACGTCGAGTCCCTGGACCTGCGCTTCTCCAACGGCGAAGAGCGCACCTTCGAACGGCTGACCGGCAGCGACAGCGGCGCGGTGATGATCGTCGCCATGCCCGACCCTGAGCATGTGCTGCTGATCCGAGAATATGCGGCGGGCTTCGAGGACTATGTGCTGACCCTGCCCAAGGGGCTGGTGGATCCCGGCGAGGATATCGTCACCGCCGCCAACCGCGAGCTGATGGAGGAGTGCGGCTTCGGCGCCCACAGCATCGAACCGCTGGTGGAGCTGTCGCTGGCCCCCAACTACATGCGCCACCGCATGCAGGTGCTGCTGGCCACCGACCTCTACCCCAGGCGCCTGCCCGGCGACGAGCCCGAACCGCTGATCGTCGAGACCCACGGGCTCTTCGAACTGCCCGCCCTGCTCGCCCGGGAGGACTTCCACGAGGCCCGGGCCATCGCCGCGCTCTTTATCGCCCGGGACAAGCTGCTCGCCCAGCGCGACAGCGGCACCGGCTTCTGGTAGGTCTCAACGCCTCCGGGCATGCAGGCGCTGGCGCAGGCCGTTGCCCTCCCGGAGGCGCAGCCAGCGCCCCTGGCGATAGCTGTCGAGGCCGGCCTCCAGCAGCGTCATCACCTCCATCGCCTCGTCGAGGCTGACCGGCGGCGGCGACCGGTGCAGCAAGGTCTCCACGATGCCCGCATGGTAGCGGGACCAGTCGCCCGGCAGGCTGGGGTGCTCCCGCACCACCGGCGCCTCCCCCTCCTGCTCCAGTCGGGTCAGCTGCCCCGGGGGCGCTCGATGGCTCGCCGCATCCGCCCCCACGACGGCCTCTCCGGCCCGCAGCCGCTGCTCCTGGGGGTCAATCCCGAAGGCCAGATAGCTGCCGCCGCTGCCGTGCACCCGGAAACGGGGCGTGGGCTCGGCTACCAGTGAGCTTGCCTGGAGGGTAACGCGCAGGCCGTCATACTCCAGCAGGCAGAGAAAGTCGTCGTCCACCTCGGCACCGTCCCGCACCGTGGCCAGCTCCAGCAGAATCGCCTTGGGCATACCGAACAGCAGGCGCACCTGGTCGAGCAGATGCGGACCCAGGTCGAACCAGATACCGCCGCCCGGCTTGTGCTGCTCCCGCCAGCGGTCGGTCACCCCGGGCCGGAAGCGGTCCAGGCGCGACTCCAGCGCCACCACGCGCCCCAGTGTGCCGCCTTCGAGCAGCGCCTGCAGGGTGAGAAAATCGCTGTCCCAGCGCCGGTTATGGAAGACGCTGAGCAGCCGCTCGGCGCCCTCGGCCTGGGCCCTGAGCATCCGCGCCTCCGAGAGCGACACCGTGAAGGGCTTCTCCACCACCACATGCTTGCCGGCGGCCAGCGCCGCCTTGGCCAGGGGATAGTGAGTGTCGTTGGGAGTGGCGATCACCACCAGGTCGATATCGGACCGGGCAAGCAGCTGCGTGGCCCTGGGCAGCGCTTCGACGTCGGGCAGATCGGCCTGCACCCGTTCGGGCTGGCCGCTGGCCACGGCGAGCAGCTCCATGCCCGGCGTCGCCTGAATCAGCGGTGCGTGCAGGCCACGGCCAGCGGTGCCGTAGCCGATCAGGCCCACGCCAAGGGTCTGAATTCGCATAAGCGCCTCGCGGTGCTGGAAGGGGAAAAGCGGCGAACCCCGGCACCGGGCCGGGGTTCGCAGGGGACTCAGTCGAGCTTGGAGAGGTCGCGCACCGCGCCCTTGTCGGCGGAGGTGGCGAGCATGGCGTAGGCCTTGAGCGCCGGCGTCACCTTGCGCGGCCGCGGCGCGGCGGGCTTCCAGGCGTCTGCGCCTTTCGCCTCCATGGCCGCGCGGCGCTCGGCGAGCGTCTCGTCGCTGAGCTTGACGTTGATGGTGCGGTTGGGGATATCGATCTGGATGATGTCCCCCTGCTCCACCAGGCCGATGGCGCCGCCGGCGGCCGCCTCGGGGGAGACGTGGCCGATGGAGAGCCCGGAGGTGCCACCGGAGAAGCGCCCGTCGGTGAGCAGCGCACACGCCTTGCCGAGCCCCTTGGACTTCAGGTAGGAGGTCGGGTAGAGCATCTCCTGCATGCCCGGCCCGCCCTTGGGCCCTTCGTAGCGGATGACGACGACGTCGCCCTCCTTCACCTTGCCCTCGAGGATGTCGGCCACCGCCTGGTCCTGGGACTCCACCACGTGGGCGGTACCCTCGAAGACCAGGATGGAGTCGTCGACGCCGGCGGTCTTCACCACGCAGCCGTCCAGGGCGATATTGCCCTTGAGCACGGCCAGGCCTCCCTCCCGGGAGAAGGCATGCTCCAGGTCGCGGATGCAGCCGGTGGCGCGATCGCCGTCGAGGCTCGGCCAGCGAGCCGCCTGGGAGAAGGCCACCTGGGTGGGCACGCCGCCGGGGCCCGCCTTGTAGAACTCCATCACCTCGGGGCTGGGGTTGCGCATGATGTCCCACTCATCCAGAGCGGCCTTCAGGGAGTCGCCGTAGACGGTGGGCACCCGGGTATCCAGCACCCCGGCGCGATCGAGCTCGCCGAGAATCGCCATGATGCCGCCGGCGCGATGCACGTCCTCGATGTGGTACTTCTGGGTATTCGGGGCCACCTTGCAGAGCTGCGGCACCTCCCGCGACAGACGGTCGATATCCTCCATGGTGAAGTCGACCTCGGCCTCCTGGGCGGCGGCCAGCAGGTGCAGGATGGTGTTGGTGGAACCGCCCATGGCGATATCCAGGGTCATGGCGTTCTTGAAGGCCGCCTTGGAGCCGATGGCCCGGGGCAGCAGATGCGCCTCGTCGCCCTCGTAGACGCGCTTGGCCAGCTCGACGATGCGATGGCCGGCATTCTCGAAGAGACGGCGGCGATCGGCATGGGTGGCCACCACGGTTCCGTTGCCCGGCAGCGCCAGGCCCAGGGCTTCCATCAGGCAGTTCATGGAGTTGGCGGTGAACATGCCGGAGCAGCTGCCGCAGGTGGGGCAGGCGCTGCGCTCCACCTCGGCCAGGGTCTCGTCGTCGACGCTGTCGTCGGCGGCCATCACCATGGCGTCCACCAGGTCGAGGCCGTGGTCGAGCAGCTTGGTCTTGCCCGCCTCCATGGGCCCGCCGGAGACGAAGATCACCGGAATGTTCAGGCGCATGGCGGCGTTGAGCATGCCGGGGGTGATCTTGTCGCAGTTGGAGATGCAGACCAGGGCGTCGGCGCAGTGGGCGTTGACCATGTATTCGACGCTGTCGGCGATCAGGTCGCGGCTCGGCAGCGAATAGAGCATGCCGTCGTGGCCCATGGCGATGCCGTCATCCACGGCGATGGTGTTGAACTCCTTGGCCACCCCGCCGGCCTTCTCGATCTCGCGGGCCACCAGCTGCCCCATGTCCTTCAGGTGCACGTGGCCGGGCACGAACTGGGTGAAGGAGTTGGCCACGGCGATGATCGGCTTGTGGAAGTCGTCATCCTTCATGCCGGTGGCGCGCCACAGGGCGCGGGCGCCGGCCATGTTGCGGCCGGCGGTGGTGGTGCGGGAACGGTACTCGGGCATGGTGTCCTCTTCTCTTTGCGGCCGCCCTGTGCCGAGCGGCTCGGTGTCCAGATCAGCCCCCGATTCTGGCATGGGGCCGCCCGTCAGGCTAGCGATGACACCGCCGTGCTGGCGGTGATGGCCACCTTCGCCACGTATATAGCGCAATGCCTGCTACCTCTCTGGCCAAGCAGAACCTGGGGAACTACCCCTTCCAGGGCAGCGGCGGCGGCATCAACCGTTCGTTGTCGTTGAAGCCGGCCACCCGGCCAAAGCGCTCACCGCCGGCCTCCCATTCGCGCTGGGCCTCGGCGATCTCCGCCTTGCTGTGGCCGACGAAGTTCCACCAGATCAGCACCTCCTCGCCCAGCGGCTCGCCGCCGATCAGCAGCACCCGGGCGCCTGCCGGCAGGGCCAGGGTCATCGCGTCGCGCCCGCGGCCCAGGTAGGCCAGCTCGTCCACGGCGAGCGCCTCCCCTTCCAGGCTCGGCGCCCCCTCCAGGGGCAGCAGGGCGTACTCGAACTCGGGCCGCAGCGGCAGGGTCAGCGTTGCCTCGAGCTCGGCGGCGAGGTCCAGCCCTACCAGGGGCGAGAAGGTGAGCGTGGGCGCCTCACGGCCGGCAAGTTCGCCCACCAGCAGCGTCAGGGTGACGCCCTCCTCCTGCCAGGTCGGCAGCTCGGGGTAGTGGTCGAAGCGCGGCGCGGTATCGCGATGGACGTTCGGCAGGGCGATCCACAGCTGGGCCGCATGGAGCTGCGGGTCATCCGGCAACGACTGCTCGGTGTGGCTGATGCCGCGCCCGGCGGTCATCAGGTTGACCTGGCCCGGGCGGATCACCTGCTCGCTGCCCCGGCTGTCGCGGTGCAGCACCTCGCCGGCGATCATCCAGGTGAAGGTCTGCAGGCCGATATGGGGGTGCGGCCCCACCTGCATGCCGCGGCTGTCGCCCTTGAACACCGCAGGCCCCGCATGGTCGAGGAAGCACCAGGCCCCCACCAGGCGGCGCTGCCGCGACGGCAGCACCCGATGGATGGGGATGCCGCCCACCTCGGCCGCGCGGGCCGGCACATGCTGCACCTGGCGGCGGCCCTCCACCACCGGGCAGTCCAGCGACGATGACGCCGTGGCGTCCTTGATCTGGTTGCTCATGGAGCGCTCCTCGGGTTCGTGATCTTCAGGCCTCACCATAGCCCACCCTGGTGCCGGCGACGCCAGCAGCTCTCCGCCAGTGCCGCGCTCGGGTTGCCATAATCAGCCGAAGCGGAAGGCCGACAGCTGTGTCTCGAGCACCCGCTCCGAATAGACCTTCTGCCCGGCCTCCTGCCCCGCCGCACCCGCGGCGACCATCAGCGGAATCAGGTGCTCCTCGTGGCCGGGCGGGTGGCAGCGGTGCGCATGGGGCCCCTGGGCCCAGTCCCCCAGCGCCGCCTGACGCTTGGCCGGCGCGGCCTCGACCGCCTCGGTCAGCCAGGCATCGAAGGCTTCCGAAGGAGCGGTGAAGTTGGGGTCGCCATAGCCGCGCATGTTGTGAAAGCTCATGCCGCTGCCGACGATCAGCACGCCCTCATCGCGCAGCGCCGCGAGCGCCTCGCCGGCGGCGAGGTGGGCCGCGGGGTCGAGATCCTGGCGCAGCGACAGCTGCACCACCGGAATGTCCGCCTCGGGGAACATCAGCTTCAGCGGAATGAACATGCCGTGGTCGAAGCCCCGTGGCTCCCGATGGCTCGCCAGGCCGGCGGCGGAGAGCAGCGACTCGACGCGCTCGGCGAGTGCCGGCGAGCCGGGGGCGGGATAGTCGAGCCGATAGGTGTGATCGGGAAAGCCGTAGTAGTCGTAGATGAGCTCCGGCCGCTCGCCGGAGGTGATGCTGAAGTCCTCGGCGAGCCAGTGGGCCGAGACCATCAGGATCGCCTTCGGACGGCTCGGCAGGGTGGCCGCCACACCCTCGAGGAAGTCGGCCATGCCGCTCCAGGTGCCGGGCGGGCTCCACTCCATGAAGAAGCAGGGCCCGGCGCCGTGGGGAATGAACAGGACCGGCTGGGCGGCGGAAGCGTGAACGTCTTGCATGATCTTGCTCCAAGGCCTGTGGCCAGTGACGGGGAGTGAGAATCACTATAGCTTCACCGGCATGCGCGTCTTCGTCGAGGCCGCGACCCGCGGCAGCCTCTCGGCGGCCGCCCGGGCGCTTGAGATGTCGCCGGCCATGGCCACCAAGCATATGGACGCCATGGAGGCCCGCCTGGGCATCAAACTGCTCCATCGCACCACCCGGCGCCTGTCGCTGACGGACGCCGGCAGCGAGCACCTTGCGGCCTGTCGCCGCCTCCTGCAGGAGCCTCGGAGTCCCCCTGCCAGCAGGGGCCGGTCAGGGCTAGGCGGCAGCCGGATGCGTAGGGTCTGCCGCCCAGCGGCGGCTGGCCAGCGCGATGGGCCAGCCGCGCAACGAACGGCATGCGATCAGGAACCGGCCTTGAGGCGGGCATCGCCCCGGCGGTGATACGCCAGCGGAGAACGGCTACCATGGACCCCAGCTCTGCCCCGTGGAGATCCGCCACCATGACCGCGCCTGTCTTCGCCATCACCCGCACACCGCTGGTCGCCGTCTACGGCACCCTCAAGCGCGGCCTGCGCAATCACCACTGGCTCGACGGCGCCGAGTTCCTGGGCAGCGACCGCCTGGCCGACGTGACCCTCTACGACCTGGGCCCCTTCCCCGGGGCCAAGCTCGAGCCCTCCCGCGGGGTGGAGATCGAGGTCTTCGAGGTGGACGCCCGGCTGCTGGCTGACCTCGACCGGCTGGAGGACTACCGGCCGCGCCAGCCCCACCTGGGGCTCTACGACCGCGCCGTCCACCCCACCGCCTTCGGGCCCGCCTGGCTCTATCTCTACAACCCCGAGGTGACCGGCTGCGAGCCCATTCGCCAGGGCGGCTGGCGGCCGCGCCCGCATCCCTGACGCCTCCCCCACTGCCACTCGGAGCCCGCCCATGTCTCGCGCCCTCGACATTCCCGCCGCCGACGCCCTGTACCACCGGCGGCTGGCCATGCTGCTGGAAGAGACTCTGTAGTGCCGCCACCCGAGGAGCGAGCCCGCCATGAACGAACTGGAGCTGTTGGCCGACCTGCACCGCCACAACGAACGCCAAGGCCCCGGAGGCCAGGCCGAAACCCGGCTCGCGCTCCAGCTCGCCGGGCTCTGCGGGCGGCGCGACCTCGCCATCGCCGATCTGGGCTGCGGCACCGGCGCCTCGACCCTGGTGCTCGCCGAGGCGCTCGATGCCGAGATCTTGGCGGTGGATTTCCTCGAACCGTTTCTCGACGTCTTGAAGGCCCGCGCCCTAGAGGCCGGCCTGGCCGAGCGCATTACCCCCCGCCACGCCTCCATGGAGGCACTCGACTTCGCGCCGAAATCGCTGGATGCCATCTGGTCCGAGGGGGCGATCTACAGCCTCGGCTTTGAGCGCGGCGTGCGTGAGTGGCGCCGCTTTCTCAAGCCCGGCGGCATCCTGGCGGTCTCCGAGCTAACCTGGCTGACCGAGCAGCGTCCGGCCGAGCTCGACGCCTTCTGGCGCGCCCAGTACCCCGAAGTGGACACCGCCTCGGCCAAGCTGGCCGTGCTGGAGCGCCACGGCTACTCCCCACTCGGCTACTTCGTGCTACCGCCGCACTGCTGGCGAGAGCACTACTACCGCCCGCTGCAGGAGCGCTTCCCGGCCTTCCTCGAGGCCCATGGCAACAGCTCCGCCGCCCGGACCATCGTCGAGGAGCAGCAGCAGGAGATCGAACTGTACGAACGGTATGGCGAGTATTTCGGCTATGGGTTCTATATCGCCAGGAAGGTCGATCGAGAATGACGAAGGTCAGTCGCTGACGAGCTGGAGAGGACTTCCAGAGGGCACGGAAAGAACATCGGGCCTTGCACCCTTTCGACGCCACAAGCCGTCGTGGACACTGACCGATAACAGCCTCGGCCTGTGCATCACTCGTAGTGGCTCCAGAGCCGGAGCACTTTCACGACTCGCTTTTCGTGATACACCAGACGATGCTGGATATTGATGCGACGCGAGTAGGCCCCCGCAAGATCGCCGACCAGCTTTTCAAACGGTGGCGGCCTGCGGTGTGGGGTGTTTGCAATCAGAGTCACCAGTCCAGCCCTCATCACATTCCTCCACAGGGGTGGCCATCCCTTCGCGAATCGACTCGCGCATGCCGGGCACAGAGAGCAGATAAAGCGTTTCCTGGATGGCCGCCCAATCTTCCTCGGAGACCAGGACCGCCCGGTTCCGCTTGCCCATGATGACGATTGGCTGGTGGGACTCGGCGGTCTCGTCAATCAACCGATACAGGTTGCTGCGGGCCTCGGTTGCGGTGATGCAGGTCATGGGGCACCCCTTGCCTGTCCAGTTATCAACCAGAATGTACGCCTTCACGCCCTACATCAAGGTGCTCGCCTTGTGTGAAGGGTGGCGGACCTCACACCCTAAGTTCAATGCGCTCGAAGGCCGGCACCAGGGTCTCCACCAGGCTTCCCGGCCTTCCTCAAGGCCCGTGGCTACAGCCCCGCCGCACGGGGCATCGCTAGAAGCATCGGTAAGAGATCGAGCAGTACGAGCGTCACGGGGAGTATGATTGCCAGGAAGGGTGCTGGAGGGTGACGAAGCCAGGGCAATAGACAGCCGCTTACGGCCAGGAGCGGCCATTGAAGATATTCTTATCCCGCCTTATTCATGAGAGCGCGGGCTGAGTGGATTATCAGCCCTCGCTGCCAATACCGAACCATCGGCACTGCGTTGGCAGCATGAGAATCCGCTGCCATATGCAAAAACAGCGCATCTTTCCGTTATGTTTATAGCCTACAGGAATGGACTGCCGTCATTCATGCAGCCGTCATCATCAGCCGAGGTGGGGCTGCTGTACGCATGGATCGGTGGTGGTATCGCCGACGAGTCAGTCCAGCGCGGTCAGCTTTGGCAGCCCCTTCAGCAAGGCAGGCCACCATTTGTCAGCCGCATCACCGAGGTGAATGGTGATGCGCCGAGCGTGAAGCGAGAGCGTCGCCGCTACCTTGAGCACCTGCTCGCGCATCCGGCTCAGACTCCAGCCCTGCCGGGTCTGACGCACCAGCAAGCAGCGCAGGCCATGCAGGACCTGATAGGCGTAGAGGCTCAGTAGCAGGCTCACCTCGTTGCGGGCCATGACGTCCTGGACCGTGGAGGCACCGCGATCCGTCGACGACAGGTGCACGTCCAGCGCCGATTTCACCTCGCCCATGTGGGCCTCGGCGCTGCCGCGCTTGCGATAGAGCGCCAAGACCTTTTCCGGCGGCCAGTCGAACTTGCCGAGGTTGGTGACCAGGAAGAAGGCATGCAGCAGCAAGTCATCGGGGCGCTCCTGCACCACCAACACCACGCGTCGTGGCGCTGGCCAGGAACCGGCTTGGTATTCAAGGTCATAGCACCATTCGCGAGGCTGTTCGGGCGGTCGGCCGCGGGGCCGCTTCAGGTAGGGCGCCGCCAGTGTCTGCAGGCCCTTGTGGCTGCGCAACCGGCCCAGATACTCGATGTCGCGCGTTTCCAGGGCCTCCAAGGTGTCATTGTCGGTAAATCCGGCATCGGTGCGCACCCGAACCTGGGCGCCGGTGCTCTCGTTGAGCCGCTTCACCAGATGGGGGATCCAGGTGTCGGCGTTCTCGGCCGGACCGGCGTTGCCCTCTCGCAGCAGGCCGCCCACCATATCACCGGTCTCGGCCAGCGAGGCCACCAGCGGCGAATAGATCCGGGTGCCGTACAGGCCATGATAGGCCGAACCGCCCTGGTGGCCGTGAACCTCGATCGGCAGGCCGTCGATGTCCAGCGTCAGCTGCTTGGGACGCTCGCCGTTCTTCAGCGCGGTCAGGCGCCAGACCACCAGCCGCAGCAGGCCCTCGTGCACGGCATCGATGTTGTCGTTGCGGCCCAGGCAGGTGAGCAGCCTGGACAGCGTGGCTTGAGAGGGCCGGTCTTGGGCCAGGGGCGTCAGCCCACGCGCATCACTGCAGGCCAGCTGCCAGAGCGGATCACGTCGCAGCGTGTCGGTATCGCTGAGATCGATCCAGCCCATCGCCCGCTGTAGCACCAAGGTGCGTATCTGGCTGGCCAGCGAGTGGCGAATGCGCAGCGGATGGCGCGGATCGACCAGGTTGTCGTCGAGCGCCTCGATCACGCCGCTGCTGTCGAGGGCTTCCCGCAGCAGCAGCGCGCCGCTGTCGCTGGTGGTGCGTTGGCCGTCGAGCTCAACGCGGATGGACCCGTTGCAGGACGGAATCCAGGGAGATACGCTTTCACCCATAGCGGATGGCTCTCTTGGATCAGGTTCTTGGCGGAACACACTGATTTTACAAGAGAATGCCATCCGCTATCTTCGTTTTCAGGCCGGCCTCATGAATAAGGCGGGCTTATGTATCGTTCACCATCAGCTGCGGGAGGAACGACCGTCTGCTGCATGGCTTTGTTGGGTATTGTCGACATGTTCGATAACTCTCGGCCACTTCTCTGGAGGTGCTTCCAAGCGACTCGCAAGACTTTCACTGAGCCATTCACAAAAGCTCTTGTATTCGCCCCGCATCCAATGTCCAGCTCTAGATTTTTTAAGAGCGTATCGAATGGTAACTTGCTGACTCGTTAGCCAGCATCCACTTTCTGAATCACTTACTGTCGTATAATGGCCAATATCGTCAACACAAGTAGCGCCATTCCCGGGAAAGACATGCACTTCGAAGATAAAGTTGGGATTATTAACGACAACCTTATTTTCTTTCACATCAATACTGCTGAATTTCGGCCAAATCGCATAACCATCCAACCAATCTTCCATGTTATCCTTTTTAGAAACACCCCGAACATCTATCGTCTTGAATTGGCATTCATTTTTCAGTATTTCATCGCGCACAAATACCCTTTCACCCTGAGCACCAGCTGGCTGACGAAAGTTCACCTGCGAACCCAGTGGGATTGACACTCCCGTAATTCGCCAATCTCTAACAGTCGACGTAAGATGATCCACGACATTCAAAATTACTAACTCACTCGGCGCAATGGAGAGTCTTTCTCGACGGTCAGCCGTACGAATTTCGTTTAGCTTTATTAACCCGTCTCTTTTAGCCTCCATCAATCCAGTGCATAGACTCATGAAAGCGCGCTCATGATCAACCAGGCAATTGATCGGCTCCCAGTTCAACGAATATATCACCCTGGTGCTAATATCCTTCTCACCAATTTCGGCTTTGAGATCATAGAATATCGTGTACGCGAGAATTAAAGTTGCGCCAAAAGCCGTGAGCCAGCTCGCAGGAACAGCTTTAACACCCATATTTGGGATTACTATCTTAAAAAAGAGAAACAGCAGGCCAGAAATTATTAGGATCAGCACGATGCTTTCGAGAAAGTATTCGTGCGATCTCATCTTTGTGAAAGCTTCAAGCATTTAACCGTCCTATGCAGCGCAATAAACTCAATCGATCTGCAGTTTCTACCCAACACTGGCAGCAGGGGCGCGACGTCAGGAGCGTCCCCTGCCTGCCCTTGTTAGCTGCTCGAATAGCCAAATTTTTCTTTGAGCTCCGCTAAGAGAAAGACCTTAGGCGTCACCGTGACCCCTAGCTGGCTTCCAGTAGCTGAAAACTTTTTAGAAATTTCACTCATTTGGTCTTTTGTTAACAGGCTCTCATCTTCCATTACAATGGCAAAAATAATCTGAAAATTCTTCCAGTTGAACCTCTTCAGCCTTTCGGCAATTGCCTTTAATCCCTTATCGAAAGTCAAAATGTTTATCCGACTTCTTACGTATTTTATTTCAACAACGTAAGCCTGATTCGCCGACACGAACATTCCATCAATACCTGTATCGCACCCTGGCCCAATACTCACATGACGATTGATTGATACATTGTAGAGTGTTTCAAGCTCTCTAAAGGCAAGCTCTTCTGCCAAAAGAATAGACTGCATTAACTGATTATTGTTTTTAGGGCCAGACTTAGGTGGATTTGTTTTCGCTATATCACTCTCATTTTCTCTAATTTGTTGCACCTCAGACTCTATTCTTCTTTTTTGCTCCTCTGGCGAAAGAATCCTTATGAAGCCTTCATCATTCCTGAAATCTGAAGGTGAATATAGCTTTGCATGGTGCTTACTTACCAGCCAAGTGAAAGCACCCAGCACAGAAAAAGGGAAAATTTCCAGGAACCAGACAAGAACCGTTTTGTGGCTCTCAAGTAAAGATTCACCTGAAACACCAAGAACTAGGCCAGCTATCCCATAAACAAGCACGATAAATAATGCGATTATGCCAAGCGGATTTTTTGATAGCTTTGTTGCCGTATCTCCGAAGTTTTCCATCAGATTCCTTGGTTTTAAGCTAACGCAAAAATCAGCGGCGAGTTCACGAGTCCGCTGAATTGTCTTGTTCAATGACATTCATCCGATGGGCAACTTCTTTTTCTAGCTCCATCATATGGATTTGCATTTCTTTATACTTCATGGATGAGTTTTCAAGGTTCTTTCTAACTCTCGAGTACTCCTCGGATAGAGTTGCATAATGATCCATAAACGGTTCGAATTCAGGGTTATCTATGCCCTCTCTCAGTAGATGCTCTTGATGGTGCCGCATATCGCTTCTTACTGACTCCAACTCTTGCATACGCTGCTGCAACATATGACGTTCTTCTTCGTATGCCATCATCTTATTCTTACTTCGCTCTAGTTCTTGGAATAAATGACTCATCTCACTTTTTCGCCGTTTTAGGTATTCCATTTCCCTCATCCGTTTTTGAGCTATTTTATCCCTTCTCCTAACTTCTCGAATCTCCTCAACTATCTCGTCACTTACTTGCTCATCTAGGTTTTCTCTAGCCAACTCTAGAAAGCGATCCGCTTGATACATGTGAAAAGTCTTATTCGTACGATCTTTGAACTCTTTTACCAATTCAGGGCGTGGCCCAACGGTCTTCCCTTTAAACTTTTCCCACCAGTCTTCTTTCTTGTCATCAGTGACTAAAACTATGCCTTTTTCAGAATTTATCGCTTGATCAATGACTTGCGTCCAAACAATTAAATCGCCGTACTTCCTGCACTTCTCTGTGAATATATCGCTGTCACCTGACTTAGCTCCATCTTTGAAGCCAGGTGGTACTTTTTGCTTATATCTTTCTTCTCCCTCAGCAATTAATTCGACAAGTTTTTCCTTGTCATATGGCTGTCCGACTCTATTCTTGAATATTTCCGAAACCGACGATTTTATTTCATCATTTGAAATTCTGTTGGTATGAACCGACCGGTTTTTGTCTAGTTCCTCGCAAAGGTCATCAAATACCTTACTTACTTTAGCCATAGTTCTGCTGCTGACAAAAGGGTGTTGGCGAGCATTCTCAAGATCGCTGCGTAAAGACTGGATCGACTTCTTTGTATCATCGTAAGATCTTTCTTGCTGATCTATAACGGAAAGTCGATTGTTTAAGTACTCTTCAGCAGCTCTATGGGGAATCCAAACTCGATCTTTAATCTTATCAAGAATACGTAAAAATTCTTTGCGAGTAGTGTCGGAGTATCGATACAGATTTAGAAGGATGTTGGCATCAAAAACAAATAGTGAGGTATCCCAAACCTCCCGAACCTTTCCTTCACTCTCTTTAAAGTGACCTGGGAACAAATCCTTCATGCTACCTCCTCATTGAACGCGAAGCGGCGGCCCGACAGGGGCGTCCGCCTTACGCGTTTTGTTACACCCATGGTGCTCACGACTCATTGCGCGCAGGCTTGGAAGTGGAAACCAACTGCTTTCCTAGCCAGGTTAATCTCCATCGGGCCAGACCTGAGCGAAGGGAAATGGCGCTTGCTGCGACAAGCGTCGCAAAGAAGACTCCAACGATCGGTAGCTCTGTGGGCATCCCAAATTTTTCGGCAAAGTAGTAAAGGAAAACAACTGACAGCCCGAGGCTGGATGCAAAAACCCCAGCGAAAGCATAGTCTTTCTCTAAAATATTCCTGCTTTCTAAACTTTTTGCGAGGAACCTGTCTTCAGAGTGGATTGCCCCCCCCAAGAGAGGAAGTGTAGGAGTCCGGGAACGCATTTCTACTAAGAATTTGGCTTCCAAAGGCGTCAAAGATTTTAGCGCCTCGATCACTTCGGAAGAACATGACTGTCCCCTAGCCGCTTTTGCGAGAAGATCTCGCCAAATCGAGCTGAGCTCCTCATCTTCCGGATCTACATCTTGTACCCCGGACATCCATTCCTCGAAAAAAGACAACTGCTTCAAGGACGGGGTACTTGCAGTCTCTGGCGGTGGCTGATCACTCAGCTGTTCTCTAACGGCGTGTATGTGGGCGTTGAGATTCTTCTCTCTTCTTTCACGCTTCCAGCCTTCGACGGAATCTTTGACCAAATCTCTTAACTCAGTACCAAGGCATTCAGCAGTTGGCATAATAAGAGCGGATATTGCTGGGGTTAGAGATAGAGATTTAGGTTTTTCCCGCTCTTCTAAACTTACGTCATCAGTCACAAACTACTCCTTGGTGTAACAGGTATTAGACCGCACGCTTGATATTCCACTTGAACGCGCACGCGCGTTCAAGAATGTTATGCTGCGCGCTCGCCCGCCTCTTATCTTATTGAAGATACTGGAAACTAAGTGTAGCTCGGCCACATAATACCAATCATCGCACATGCCGCATATCCCCAATGAACGTGCTCGCTGACTTTGCCGGCATGTCCGCTTTGGGTCGATAGCGGCTATTCGCCCGATAAATCGGGCTCCTACAGTAAGCATGGAGATGAGCAAAAAGCCTTGGTCGTGATCTGCCATTACGTACTCCCCTCTACCTGGCGATAGACCAAATATTGATGGTCGCATTTCCGGCAGGCGGCCGTGTAGCTCGGGCCATCCTTCGAGACTCTGACGTTCTTCCAGCCGCAGGCAGGGCATGAGGGCTGCTTCATCGAGGTATTGGTATTGCAGCTGCCGCACTTCACGTAATAGCCGTACTGGCCATACATGCCCACCAGGTTGTCGGCTTCGCCGCATTGCTTGCAGGTCAGCAGCTTTTCGGTGGGAACGGCAGTGTCTGCAGGTGACTCTGCGGCAAGACGCTCGGCATCAGTCACCACATAGCTCCTCGGAGCCGGCTCACTGACGGGGGCGGCACTGGGAATCGGCTCGTTAAGCGCTGTCACCTGCGCCGGCTTCTCGGATTCTGCCTGCACCGTTGCGGTATGCGTCAGGAGGAAGGTGCCGATATTCTCGAGCTCTTGCATCGAGAACCAGGGCCGCCCCTTGAGCAGGCCACCTCTCAAACTGCCAATGAGTTCCTTCGCTTTCTTGGCCACAAACTCGGTCTTGACCACCTTGTCGGCCACGTCCTTCGGCATCTGCTTGCGATGCAGGATGGCGGTGCTGGAAACAGCACAGAGCGTGCGCCATTCACGGCCGCCAATCTGCGTCTGGATGCCCAGAAGCTTGCCCAGCAGTTGTCCCACATGGTCACGCAGCAGGGCCTTGAGCAGGTCCTGCTGCAGCTCTGCCTGGCGAATCGGCGAGGGCATGCCGGTCCAGTTGCTCTTGTAGCTGCGAGACCACTCCCCTTCGGCGTTGACCTGCACCTCGCCAACGATGCTCTTGGACTCAATGATGATGAAGCCGTAGGGGTGAATCACCAGGTGGTCGATCTGGGCGCGCTCGCCGCCGTGCTCGATCACCAGATCGTGGATGATGCGAACCTGCTGGCTGTCGCCGAACTCTCGGCGCAGGTGAAAGGCCACGTCCTGCTCCTGCTTGTGGCCATAGTAGCCGCGCTCATCGGTGCCGCTGTAGGCATCCTTTTCCTTGAGTATCATCGGTAGTTACCCGCGTATCTTGAACCTGGCTGCTCTGGCCTACCGCTCTTTGGGCGGCGCCATGCCGGCAACAATCTGTAACCTAGCAGCCTGGCACCAAAGTGCCCTGAGCACCAGTGGGCAAAGGCTTACAAGGCAGTGTCGTCTTTGGCTTACGCCCTCAGTTCAAGACGCTCGAAGGCCGGTGCCAGGGTCTCGACCAGCGCGTCCAGTTCGCCGAGCGTCGGGGCGCCGGGCACCGGCCGGCCATAGGCGGGGTCGAGGCAGCGGCCGGGGCGGGCCACCTGCAGGGCGTAGCGGGTCACGCCCCTTTCGGCGAGGTCGAGGGCCAGGCGACGCAGGCTCTCGAGGTCGAAATCCCGCCAGTGAACGGTGGTGCGGCACTCGAAGGCGATGCCGCTTCTCAAGAGCAGCTCGAGGCTCTCGGCGTGGGCGGCGGCAAGGCCGGGGCGGCCGACGATGACATCGAAGCGCGCCGCCGGACCCTTCACATCGAGCCCCACCCACGCCAGGTGCGGCAGCGTCTCGGCCAGGCGCCGCGGGTAGACCCCGGCGGTATGCAGCCCCACCTTGAAGCCGAGCGCTTGCGCCCGGGCGGCGGCGACGGGCAGGTCGGCATGCAGGGTCGGCTCGCCGCCGCTGAAGACGATGCCGTCGAGCAGCCCCTGGCGCCTGGTCAGGAAGGCTTCCACCTCGGCCCACTCGCCGGGTTCGGCGCGGCGTGGTTCGAGCATCCCGGGGTTGTGGCAGTAGCCGCAGCGCAGCGGGCAGCCCTGCAGAAACACCACGCAGGCCAGGTGGTCCGGGTAGTCCAGGGTGGTCATGGGGGTGAGGCCGGCCACGGGCAGTCGTGGCCGGTTAGTTTCAGGATGGGGCATGGCGGTCATCCGGCCGAGCGCCCCCTGTCGCTCTGGCATGGAGGGCGCTCTGTGTGACGGTGGGTCAGGGGGTGGCGGCCTGCTCGCTGAAGTGGCGCCGCTCGCGGTGCTCGGACTGCTTGCCGCGGTTGAACTGGCTGACGGGGCGGTGATAGCCCATCACCCGGGTCCAGACCTCGCAGCGCTGGCGCACTTCGGTGGGCAGGCTCTCGACGCTATGACGCATGGGATGCTCCTTTTCGGGTTGGTGATATTGCGGGGAAAGGCCTCAGGCCGTGGCATCGGCCCGAGCATGCTTTGCCAGAAGGGCGTCATCGCACTTCGGGCAGAACTCGTGTTCGCCGGCCAGGTAGCCGTGCACCGGGCAGATCGAGAAGGTCGGCGTCACGGTGAGATAGGGCAGGCGGAAGCGGGAGAGCGCGGTCTGCACCAGCTTGCGGCAGGCCGCCGGTGAGGAGAGCCGCTCCCCCATGTAGAGGTGCAGCACGGTGCCGCCGGTGTAGCGGGTCTGCAGCGGGTCCTGGTGCAGCAGCGCCTCGAAGGGGTCGTCGGTATAGCCCACCGGCAGCTGGCTGGAGTTGGTGTAGTAAGGAGAATCCGGAGTGCCCGCCTGGAGGATGCCGGGGTAACGCTTCTGGTCTTCCTTGGCGAAGCGGTAGGTGGTGCCCTCCGCCGGGGTCGCCTCCAGGTTGTAGAGGTGACCGGTGGCCGCCTGGAACTCGCGCATCCGCTCGCGCATCTGCTCCAGCAGCTCGATGGCCAGCTGCTGCCCCTCGGGGTTGGCGATATCGAAGCGGTCCTCGAAGAAGTTGCGCACCATCTCGTTGAGGCCGTTCACCCCCAGGGTGGAGAAGTGGTTGCGCAGGGTGCCCAGGTAGCGGCGGCTGTAGGGGTAGAGGCCGTCATCCATCCATTGCTGGATGCAGCCGCGCTTGATCTCCAGGCTGTCGCGGCCGAGCGCGAGCAGCCGGTCCAGCTCCTGGAAGAGCCCCGTGCGGTCGCCGGCGAAGCGGTAGCCCAGGCGCGCGCAGTTGATGGTCACCACGCCCAGCGAGCCGGTCTGCTCGGCGCTGCCGAACAGGCCGTTGCCGCGCTTGAGCAGCTCGCTGAGATCGAGCTGCAGCCGGCAGCACATGGAGCGCACCATGTGCGGCTCCAGGTCCGAGTTGAGGAAGTTCTGGAAGTAGGGCAGCCCGTACTTGGCGGTGAGCGCGAAGAGCCGCTCGGCGTTGTCGCTCTCCCAGGGGAAGTCCGGGGTGATGTTGTAGGTGGGGATAGGGAAGGTGAACACCCGCCCCTGGCAGTCGCCCTCCTCCATCACCTCCAGGTAGGCGCGGTTGAGCAGGTCCATCTCGGCCTGCAGCTCGCCGTAGGTGAAGGGCTGCTCCGCGCCGCCGATGATCGGCACCTGGTCGCGCAGGTCCGCCGGGCAGGTCCAGTCGAAGGTGAGGTTGGTGAAGGGGGTCTGGCTGCCCCAGCGCGACGGCACGTTGAGGTTGTAGATGAACTCCTGCACCGCCTGCTTCACCGCCGGGTAGTCGAGGGCGTCGCGGCGCACGAAGGGGGCCAGGTAGGTATCGAAGGAGCTGAACGCCTGGGCGCCGGCCCACTCGTTCTGCAGGGTGCCGAGGAAGTTGACCATCTGCCCCAGGGCACTGGTGAGGTGCCGGGGCGGCGCGCTCTCCGCCCGGCCCGGCACGCCGTTGAAGCCCTCGATCAGCAGCTGGCGCAGCGACCAGCCAGCGCAGTAGCCGCTCAGCATGTCCAGGTCGTGGATATGCAGATCGCCCTCCCGGTGGGCCTCGCCTACCGCGGCGGGATAGACTTCATCCAGCCAGTAGTTGGCGATCAGCTTGCCCGAGGCGTTGAGGATCAGCCCGCCCAGGGAGTAGCCCTGGTTGGCGTTGGCGTTGACGCGCCAGTCGGCGCGCTGCAGGTATTCGTTGACCGTCGAGGCGACGTTGACGGCGCCGGTCGGCTGGCGTTGCATGGGTGTTCCCTCACTGGCCGATTAACCATATATGGTGCTTTTTCTTCTATCAGGCACCATATGTTGTGCCAGAGAAGGGTAGACACCCGGGCGAGACGGGGAAATGATCCAGGTCAGGAAAAGAGCGAAGGAGGGGTCAGGATGCATATGGGGATTCTCACGCTGCATATCTCGCTGCCCGGCTGCCGGTCGCTGAAGGAGAAGCGCCAGCGCATGGGCGGCCTGCACGAGCGCTTCGGGCGCAACCCGGCGGTGGCGGTCTGCGAGAGCGGCGAACACGACCGGCTGGAGGCGAGCGAATGGACCTTCGTGGCGGTGGCCAACGAGGGCCCCAAGGTGGAGGCGCTGCTCGGCGAGATCGAGGACAAGGTCCAGCGCACCGTGGATGGCCGGGTGATGGAGGCGACGCGGGAGATGCTGCAGGGCGGCCCGTAACGCCCGCCCTCCAACGCCAAGACACAGAGTTGCCAAGATCACCAGGAGAGACGAATGACGGATGTACGCCCAGGTGCGACGCGTAGCCTGCTGATCACCGGCTGCTCCAGCGGGATCGGCCACGCCGCGGCCCACGCCATGGCGGCGCGAGGCTGGCGGGTCTTTGCCACCGCCAGAAAGGAGGCAGACGTGGCCCGGCTGAAGGAAGAGGGCCTGGAGGCCCTGGCGCTGGACCTGGACAGCAGCGCCTCCATCGAGGCGGCGGTGGCCGAGGTCGCGGAACGCACCGATGGGCGGCTGACCGCGCTCTTCAACAACGGCGCCTACGGCCAGCCCGGGGCGGTGGAGGATCTCTCCCGGGAGACGCTGAGGCAGCAGCTCGAGACCAACCTGCTCGGCACCCACGAGCTCACCGCTCGGGTGCTGCCGATGATGCGCGCCCAGGGGCACGGGCGCATCGTGCAGAACAGCTCGGTGCTGGGGTTCGCCGCCCTGCCCTACCGCGGCGCCTACATCTGCTCCAAGTTCGCCTTGGAGGGGCTCACCGATACCCTGCGCCAGGAGCTTTCGGGAAGCGGCATCCACGTCAGCCTGATCCAGCCCGGCCCCATCACCAGCCGCTTTCGCGCGAACGCCCACCGCGCCTTCCGGGCCCATATCGATACCGAGCGCAGCGCCCATGCCGAGACCTATCGCAAGGTGGAGGCGCGGCTGGCCAGCACCGAGGGCAAGGCCGCCTTCACCCTGGGCCCGGAGGCGGTGGTGGCCAAGCTGATCCACGCCCTGGAGCATCCGCGCCCCAGGCCCCGCTATGCGGTCACCCTGCCCACTCATCTCTTCGCCGCCCTGAAGCGGGTGCTGAGCACCCGGGGCATGGACCGGGTGCTGCTGCGCTCGACCCGGGACGAGCGGGAATAGCCCAGAAGCCACGCCGCACAGGTGACGCCAGGGGGTGAATCAGCGGGCGGCGGGGCCCGGCTCGCGTAGCGGTGCCAGCGCCATGATCTGCTCCCGCAGGGCTCGCTTCTGCGCCTCCAGCGCGTCGCACCAGGCGTCACACTCCTGCCGGCGCCGCGGGGCCTTGGGCGAACCGGCAGCGAAGGCCGCGATCCAGGCCTGACGGGTGCAGAGGTCCTGGAAATCGCCGAGCAGGGTCTGGCGCTGCTTGAGCCCCTTGAGGAAACGGCGGTGGCGCTTCGGATCCAGCTCGGCCAGGTAACGGATGCGCTTCACCGCCTTGCGCAGGTCGTGGAAGGCCTCATCCGGGGCGTCAGGCGTGAGGGCGGCCAGGTCGCTATCGTGGCCTGCGATGCGTTCGTCCAGCACCGCCTCGGCCCGCGGCGCAGAGAGCCGGGCAAGCGCCTGCCAAAAGCCGTCGCCGTCGAGGAACGCCTGCCAGGCCTGCATCTGCTCGGCGTAGTCGGGCTGGCCCAGCTGCCGACAGAGGCACTCGTGCTGCTCCCGGGCCCGCTCGTTCAGCCAGTCGTGAAGCGCTCGCCGAGTGCTCGCCTGAAGCGGCGGTGGCGCCTGCGCCAGGCTTTCCAGGAAGACATCGAGGTCGCGCAGGTCACTGGTGGCCTGGGCACGCTGCTTGAGCGCCTTCAGCCGCTTCTTCAGCCCGGGCGCCTTCCCGTTCCCGGCTTGCCGGACGGTGGCCAGCACGGCCTCGCCGATCGCCCGGCTGCGGCGCAGGTTGACGCGGTACTGGTGCAGGAACTCGGGATCGATGCCGGCCATCACGCCGGGCTCCAGGGCCCGAACCAGCCGATAGAGATGGCCGAGCTGCCCGTGGAGGCGGCCGGCCAGGTCGGCCTTGCGCAGCTCCGGGGGCGCCGGCGCCCGGCGCAGGAAGAGCGCATGGCTGGCCTGCTCAGGAATCAGGCACGCCAGACCCTCGGCGGCGTGCTTTTTCAGCGCCTGCCAGGACTCGCCGGGCAGGCGGAGATGCAGCAGTCCGCCGGTGGGCAGGGAATCGGGCGCCACGGGGCTGAGCCAGCGGGCCAGCTCCAGCAGCGCCGGGTTGTGCCCCACCACCAGCAGCCGCCGGCTGCCCTCGGGTAGCCCCTGCAGCCAGGCGCGCAGCGCCTCGCCGTCGAAGGTGTAGAGCGCCTCGTCGAAGTGGGCCACCGGGGCCGGGGTGCCCTCGGGCAGCGCCTCGGCCATCGCCTCGAGGGTCTCCCGGGTGCGCCGGGCGGGGCTCGAGACCACCTCGCCTTCCAACGCCCACCAGCGCATCAGCGCCGGCGCCATGGCCGCCGCCTGGCACCGGCCTCGCTGGCTCAGGGGCCGTTCGGCGTCGGGCAGCTTCTCACCTTCGCGTTTCGCCTTGGCATGGCGCAGCAGATAGAGCTCCAGCATGGGGGGACTCCGCCGTGAGAGGTCCCTTTCAGCTTAGTCCCCCGGCCGCCACGCGCTCAGTAGCTGGAGCGCGCCAGACGCATCCTGGCCTCGCGACGGGCGGTGTGCCAGCGGTAACCCAGGGCAAGGATCAGGATCAGGCCCACCACGCCCAGCATCGGGTAGACGGTACCGATCAGCGCGCTGAAGCCGAACTGGCTGAGCAGCAGGCCCACCGCGGTGAAGATCACGCTCAGCACCTTGAAGCGCGAGGTCTCGGGGGTGGCGAAGCGGGCGGTAAAGGCGAAGAACATGCCCACGGCGGTGCTGTAGATCATGCAGATCAGCGCCAGGGACATGGCCAGGGCCACCGCCGGCGAGAGCGCACTGGCCAGCATCAGCGACGGCATCTCGACGCCCACCAGGCGGTCGAGGTTGGCAAAGAGGCCAATATTGAGCAGGAAGATCAGCACGCCCAGGCCCACGCCGCCGAGGATGCCGCCCAGCGCCGCCTGGCGGGTGTCCGAGGTCAGCCCGCCGATCACCGACAGCATGGGGAAGCCCACGGCGATATTGAAGGAGGCGTAGAGCAGCGCGCCGATGAACCAGTGCGACACCGGCCAGCCGTCGCTGATGGTGGCGAACTCGCCCGAGGCGGTGTTCAGCGACTCCAGGGAGGCGTCGCTGGCGAAGAAGGAGTAGACGGTGATGGTCATCACCAGCAGCAGCAGTACCGGCATGATGGCGCTGATCAGGTTGATGATGCCGCGCACCCGCAGGCAGAGGGTGGCGACCACCAGCACGCTGAGCAGCACGCCGCCGAACAGCGGCGGCATGCCGTACTGCTGGGCGAAGATGGAGCCGCTGCCGGCCAGCATCACCACGCCCACGCCGAACAGGAAGAAGGAGAGCACCAGGTCGATGGCAAGCCCCGCCCGACGACCGAAGAGCGCCGCCAGCACCTCCTTGTGAGAGCGCGCCTGCAGGCTCGAGCTCATGCGCGCGATCTGCATGCCCAGGAAGGCGAACAGCAGCCCGCTGACCAGGGTGCCGGCCACGCCGATCAGGCCGTAGCCGGTGAAGAACTGCAGGACCTCCTGACCGGAGGCGAAGCCGCCGCCGATGATGATCGACATGAAGGTCATGGCGATCAGGAAGGGCTGTTTACTCATGGTCTCGATACCTCGCAATGCAACAGGCCCCGGCGCCCAGGGGCGATCGGAAGCCATGAACTGTTTCAGGTCAGCGTTGTGAGCTGCCGCGGTGCAGAACAGCGGCGGATGAGCAGCAGAGGGCCACCCACCTGCCAGGATGCGAGGGAGTATACGATAGGAAACACAGTTGATTATCGGGGATTTTTTCTATTTTCAGAAATTAATATCAGGGAATTAGCCTTTAGTCTCAAGGGTTTTGTCGGCTAACGGGCATTTACCTGGATGATCATTCTGCCATTTATGCGCATCGGCATATAGATGGTCTGCCGCGGCTCGGCTCGACGCGACGGCGAGCCGAGCCTTGAAACCATCAAGAGGTAGCCGTATCCGCCTTGATGGGATACTTGGGATGCAGGCGCCCCTCCAGGGCCTCGCGCTGCAGGCGAATCTCATCGCTGAGCTGACCGCTGTAGAGGATGGACGTTTCCATGTTGCGATATTTCCCCTGGCGCACGGCACTGCCCCAGTTGTAGGAGCCGACGCAGATGAAACGATCATCGGTCATGACCAGCTTGCTGTGTACGCGATGCACGACCTTGACCGCCACGCCATGTGCCTCCAGCGCCTCGCGACAGGTCGCAAAACGGGCGGTTCTGTCCGGGCAGGGGCGGTTGTTGACGGTGGTATTGAAGTGGTGGTCGGTGTAGAGAGCCACCTCGACGCCGCGGCCGGCAGCGGCACCGAGCTGTTGCAGGAGGCCGCTCTCCTCCAGCCGGTTGAGCGATACCCAGGGCGAGACCAGCACCACCCGAGCTCGGGCCTCCTCCAGCAGACGGTGAAGGCAGGCATCGTGCTGTTCCGCGTCGGTAAGCACCTGGGGCTCGCGACACTGGACCAGCAGGTCCGGCCTGGCCCTGTCGATGGCGAAAGCCAGCGCATTCGCCTCGCGCGCCAGCAGATAGCGGCTCAGCAGGCGACGTGGCGAGCCCGGCGGGGCCGAGGCGACGACGTCCATGTCCGCAAAGACCAGAAAGCTGTCCTTGGCCCGCGAGACTGCCACGTTGAGCATCGCAGGATCACGATCGATGAATCCGCCATCCTCATGCCGCGAGTAGACGGCAGAGAACAACACCACTGGGCGCTCGGCTCCCTGCAGGGCATGGACGGTCCCCACCGTCACGGCGTTCTCTTCCTGGCCCACCGGAATGCCCCGCTCGCGACACGCCTGCTGGATCTGCTCCACCTGGGCCTTGAAGGGGGTAATCACGCCCACGACCTGGCCGAGCGGCAGGCCATGGCGAGCCTCTAGCGTCCTGCGCTGAACGGCCAGCCACTCGGCCAGGGTCTCGGCTTCCAGCCGGTTGCAGCGGCTTCCCGATGGCGCCGTCTCGACGCGACCATCCACGTGGACGTAGGCGAAGGGCGGCAGCTCGGGGTCCGTGGCCGGGGTGGTGCGCTTCGGCAGCAGCAGCCCTGCATAGCAGAGGTCGTTGCAGTAGGCGATGATCTCGCTCAGACAGCGCCGGTGTTCACGCAGGAACATGCCCGGCTCGGCCTCCTCCAGATAGCGGTAGCGGCTGGCCACCTGTGCGATACGCATGGCGCTGCCATCCACCACGCTACGCCCGGTCTCGCGCAGGGCATCATAGTCGGAGAGCGAGGTCAGCAGGCCCTGGTGCGACAGGTTGCCGACATCCACCGACTTGAGCTGGGTCGCTACCGGCGGAATCTGATGCACATCACCGATCACCAGCGCGCGCCTGGCCAGCGCCAGGGAGGCACCGGCCACCTCCGGCGACACCTGCCCCGCCTCGTCGATGATCAACAGGTCGATCTCGTTGACCAGATACTCGGTGCGAAACTGCCCTTCTCCCTCGAAGACGCTGTGGGTCATATGAGACGGCAGCGAGTGCAGGGTAGAGACGATGCAGGGCGTCAGCATCATGCGCCGCCGCCAGCGTGGCCGCACCGTGGCAAGCCCCCTTCGTTCCCTGCCGCTGGCCGCCTGCTCGGCCAGCTCCTTGCCCTGCTCGCGACACGCCTCCAGCCAGCGCGCCTCCCAGTAGTGAACCGCCAGTTGAAACAGCCGAAAACGCAGCGTGGTGTCCAGCGAGCGGTCGATGGCCTCCAGGCTGTCGCTCGCCGCCGGGTCGGGAAGCTCGGCGCGCAGCGCCTCTGCTGCAAGGTCCCGAGCCTCCAGCTGCGCCAGACGCTCGTCGAGCCGCGCCTGACAGCGCGCCACCTCCTGCTGCTGGCTAGCCAACCACCTCGCCAGCGCCCGCTCGGGGGCATCGCCCGTGGCGGCCCCGAGGATGTCATGGCTCCGGGCACTCAGCGACGCCTCGATGAACAGTTCGCGACGCAGGCGTCGCTTGCGCGCTATCGGTGGCAGCAGGCTCAGCATCGAGAGCCACAGCGGCTCCTCGGCACGGAAATCCTTCCAGCGCCGCGCATCCTCCTGGACCTCTGCCAGCGCGGCCTGCAGCGCTTCAAGCGACTGTTGATCCTGCCGCTGATCGGCCTCGGCATCGGGGCCCAGCGCCTCTTCCAGGTCTTGCAGGCGCTGCCACTGCGAGTGGATGTCGACCAGCCGGGCGTGCACACGAGACAGCTCGGCATGCAGACGCTGACGTACCGCTCTGACGCTCTCCAGGCTGTCCTCCTCGAGAGCCCGGCGAGCCATCCGCAGAAATTCGCTTTCGGCATGCTCGGTCGACTCGGGGCGCTCGCTATCGCGATAGAAAGCCGGCGTCTGATAGTGCCTGGCTGCCTCGGCCTCACGGCTGGGAGCGGAATAGTAGCCGCCGTAGCTATGGATGTCGGGCAGCCAGCGACCGCTCAAGGGATGGTCGGTCTCCTCGAAGTCCTTGGCAAAGGCCGTCAGGATATTGGTCACCGCCTGGTTGTTGGTGGAAGCCGCGATGATCAGCGGCGGCTCCCCCTCCGCCAGCGCGGCCTGAACCCATAGCGAGGCCACCACATCCAGCACGAAAGTGGTCTTGCCGGTGCCGGGCGGGCCATTGACCGCCAGGATCTCGCCCTCCTCCATGGCCATCGCCTGGGCAAGGGCGTCCCGCTGCGCCACCGCGGTAGGATAGGCGGAGTTGGCGTGGCCCAGGCGAGCGTCCAGCGTCGCCAGCGCATCGACGCAGGGGCGGTGGTTCTGCCGAGATGACAGCGCATAGGTTTCCAGCAGCGGCAGCGCCGGGTTCGCGCCATCGAGCCAATCGTAGAGGTTGAGGATATGCTGGCTCGCCCCGGTCACCGACTCTTCGACCTTGAGCAGCCGGGCCTGGTCGGCGCTGACGAAATGCGCCTTCAGCCGCTCCGGCGGCACCAGCTGCTCGAAAAGGCGGCGCGATACCTCGTAGTAGCCCTGCCAGAGCGGAGCCCAGGTCTCCTCCGGCTCTTCCAGCAGCCCCTGCGCCTCCTGTGCCGACCAGACCCGCGGCATTTCCAGGGTCAGGAAGCGATCCTGCTCGACGACGTCGTTCAGCGTGAAGCGATCATCCGCCTGGGGGCCCAGGAGGTCACGGGGAATCACCGGAGGCTCCGCCGGAATGAGGCGGCCTTCACGGGTGACCCAGAGCACGCAGATCAGCGGCGTCATGACCTCCGGAAACAGCGCCCGCCGCCCCTGGCCATGCTCCAGCAGCGCCATGTAGACGGCCGGGCGCAGCACTACCCGCAGCAGTTCGACCGACTCCGCCTCACCGGAAAACAGCCGCCCCACTACCTCCGGCGCCAGCCGGCCCTGCCGGTAGGCTTCCCTGCCGACCGGGAGGCTCTGCTCCAGCTCTCGACGCGTCAGGGCGCCTCGCCCGCTCTCGGCATCGGCCAGCGAGTTGCGCCAGTAGCGCAGCCATTGCCGGAGACCGGGGAGCTGAGCGACTTCCTTTTCTTTCATGGGCATTGTTACCTGTCCAGAGATCCATCTGTACCGCCCCGAATAGCCGGGGCCCGCTGCCGAAGCAGGCCTTGATCGGCGGGGCCTAAGCATGCCATCCGCTGACCGCGGCTCCAACTCGACCTGGCACCCGCACGGACCCAACCCAGCCTGCCTCAGCACGAGCCGCTACGCCACGCCGCCTGCTGGTATACTTGTTGCTTAGTTCATGGCGAGGGCCTACCCGGCCCGCATGACTCCGGCGCCCTACCCTGGCGCCCTGAACAAGGAGATACACGATGTCCCCTGCCCCCCTGACCCTGATGGTGGCCCGACGCGTCTCCCGCGGCCGCTACGCCGATTTCACCGCCTGGCTGGAGGAGGGCCGCGCGCTGGCTGCCGACTTCAGCGGCTACCTGGGCTCCGGCGTGCTGGCCCCGCCGCCTGGTGACGACGAGTACCAGATCATCTTCCGCTTCCGCGATGCCGACACCCTGGCGGCCTGGGAACACTCCGCCTCGCGCCGCGCCTGGCTGGCCCGAGGCGAGGGGCTCTTCGTCGCTCCCCAGGAGCACCGCGCCACCGGCCTGGACGGCTGGTTCCAGGACGCCACCGGCCAGACGCCGCCGCGCTGGAAGCAGGCCATCGCCATCTGGCTCGCCTTCTTCCCGGTATCGCTGCTGTTTCAGGCGCTGTTCGGTGGCCTGCTGGCGGGGCTGCCGATGCTGCCCAAGGTGCTGGTCAGCACCCTCGCGCTCACCCCGGTGATGGTGTTCCTGTTCATCCCGCTCTCCATGCGCCTGCTCGGCCCCTGGCTGCGCGGCGAGGTCTCCATTCTGGCGCGCCTGAGCCGACGGCTGCACCAGCGCGGGGCGTGAGGCCCCGACACACTTACCGAACACGCCTGGTGCGCACACACTATGCGCATGCCTGCTGCGAGGCCATTGACATGACCCAGCCCTACGACACTCAAGCCCCCAAGAAGGCCACCAACGTCAGCATCAACAGCGACCTGCTCCAGCAGGCCCGGCGCCTGGGCATCAACCTTTCTGCCACTTTCGAGAGCGCGCTGTCGGACAAGGTACGTGCGGAGCAGCGCGAACGGTGGCAGCGGGAGAACACCGACGCCATCCGCGCCTACAACCAGTTCGCGGAGGAAAACGGCACCTTCGGTGACGGCGAGCGGACATTCTGATGGCGCAGTTCCACGCCAAGGAAGCGACTCGGTAAGGCGGTACATGATCTCGGCCTCTATCGTGACCAGATCATCGCCGCCGTCGATTTCCTGGTGACGGGCATCTGACCAGGCCAGCGGGCTTCACCATGGCCGGCCTACCGGCCCACCCCCAGATGCTTGGCCCTGCGGTAGAACGCGGCAAGAGAGCCTCCACCCAGCATCATGCAAAGGCCCGCCACCACGACAACCAGTGCGTCGTAGGCCACGGCACCCGAGGACGAGTACACCCCCACCAGCATGCCGATATGCCGCACCACCAGATAGGTACCGATCAGGAAGGTGCCGGCACGCACCAGGTCATCATCCCCGACCCGAACGTCGGCCTTTTCATCTACCCCTCCAGCGCCATGCAGCCGCTCCGCCAGGCGGCCGGCGAAGCACCACAGCAATACGCCGCCCACCAAGGGCACGCCTACGGTGGCCAGCAGCATCGGCAGCAGCTCGGCTGACCAGAACTCCCCGACATTCGGGCCCAGCAGCGCCGGCAGCACCGAGAACAAGGTCTTCAGGAAGAGATAGAGACCCAGCAGCCGGATCATCAGGATGGAGAAGGGCTTCATGGGGCCTCCCGATCAGTCTGACGCCTCATCATCCTCGATGGGCGTGCCCAGCGTATCGATCATCACGCTGTGGCATTCGACCTCGAACCACTCATCGAAGCGCTTCAGGGTGCGCTTCGGCCATAGCGATGGCTCGGTGTACCAGCCTTCCAGCTCCGACTCGAAGAGGTTGCGCCAGTTGGCCTTGACCCACCGCCTCACCTCCGAAGGCGACTCCGCGACTGCATCGCTGACCAGATAGACGGTGCGGTCGCGATTGACCTCCTCCTCGGTGATCGACGTGCCACCCGGAGAGGGGTCGGCGTCGTTGATCCACTGCACAGCCGGAGCCTTGTAGCGCAGTAATAGCGCTGATCGATTCAGCATTGGTGTCTCCTCACCATTCACGCAGATTTTCTATCTCCAAGGCTCGCCCCGCCGTCTTCGCGCAGCACATCGCCGAGGTTCCACAGCTTCTGGACGATGTCGTTCTGGGTCATAGAGGATCCTGTGCGTACGGGGTCGTCTCGTTACTGTCTTCGGTCATCAGGCGAACCAGCTTGGGATGAACGAAGAGCTTTTCGCGCCCGGCGCGGATCTCCTCAAGCACATTGACCTCGCACAGCTGCTGCAGATAGCTGGAGGCGGTCTGCCGCTTGGCTATGTCCCGTTCCACCAGGTTGTTGATGCGACAGTAGGGCTGCTCGAAGATCACCTGCACCAGCTCGTGGCTGTAGACCCTAGGCAGCTGCTGCTGGATATGGCGGGCCGTATCCTCGATCAGGGTGCGGGTCGCCGCAATCTTGTCGGTAGTCCAGCGGGCGGTGTACTCGACTGCCTTGAGCATATAAAGCAGCCACTCCTGCCACTCCCCTTCACGGGTCACTGCCAGTAGCAGACGGTAGTAGTCGGGCTTGTGAAGCACGATATAGCGACTGAGGTAGAGGATGGGCAGCGACAGCAGCCGCTGCTCGATCAGGTAAAGGATGTTCAGCACCCGACCCGTACGCCCATTGCCGTCGGTGAAAGGGTGGATCGCCTCGAACTGGTAGTGAGACACAGCCATCTTGATCAGGGGGTCGACACCATCCTCCTCATGGAGATAACGCTCCCAGTTCGCCAGCAGCTCACGCAGCGTCCCCTCCCCCATTGGCGGGGTATAGATCACCTCGCCGGTCGCCTGGTTGGCCAGGGTGGTGCCCGGCACCCGACGAATCTCCATATCAACGCCCTTGATGGTGCTGCAGATCTCCACCGCCGTGTTGGTACACAGAGGTCGCCTGGCCAGCTCTCGGTAGCCATGGCTCAGCGCCGTGCGATAGCGCAGCGCCTCCTTGGTGGCAGGGTCGGCGTGGGTATCTTCCTGGGCAAACTGAAAGAGTCTGTCGGTGGTGGTGACGATGTTCTCGATCTCGGAACTGTCGCGGGCTTCCAGCAGAGGCAGCAGGTTGATGAGCAGTCCCTGGTTGGGCAGCAGCTCACCGGCCTGCTTCAGCTCCGCCAGTGCCGCCCGAGCCGGAATGCAGGCCTTGAGCACAGCCGGCGTCTCGAGCTCTTCTGCAGGGGGCAGCGGCGGCAGGCCGTTGTAGGGGTGGTCGGGGCGCCAGCTCATGTTCACTTATTCCTGAAGAATCGACACGTCGTCAGCTTATGTCGATGGCATCAACATATCCAGAGAACGTGTCGAAAAAATCGTCTTTCTTAAACATGTCCTCGGGACATGTCGATGCCATCGACATGTCGGCCGGACGTGTCGAAAAAATCGCGTTTCTTGAACATGTCTCGGGGATATGTCGATGCCGTGAGCATGACGATGCTCCTCCCTGCCGACAAAAAGCCCGGCTCGCCGACCGGGCTTGTGGCTTCCAGGGCAGACGCCGACTCAGCCGAGCCGGTCGTGGCCGTTGTCGAGGAGGGGATAGTCGGTGTAGCCCTGCTCGGCACCGCCGTAGAAGGTGCCGGGGTCGGGCTCGTTGAGCGCCGCACCCACGCGGAAGCGCTCGGGCAGGTCGGGGTTGGCGATAAAGGGGCGCCCGAAGGCCACGGCATCGGCGGTGTCGTCATCCAGGCGGGCCTGGGCGCGCTCGGCGTCGTAGTTGCCGCAGTAGATCAGGCGGCCCTTGAAGCGCTGTCGCATCTTGTCGCGGAAACCTTCGGGGAAGGTGATATCGCCGCCGGCCCAGTTGGGCTCGTTGAAGTGGAGATAGGCCAGGCCGCGGCGGCTGAGCTCATCGGCCAGGTAGCAGGCCATCTCCTCGGGCTCGTCATCGGTGAGGCCGAAGAGCTCGATGAAGGGGGTCAGGCGGATGCCGACCCGCTCGGGGCCGAACACCTCGGCCACCGCATCGACCACCTCCAGCACCAGGCGGGCACGGTTCTCCAGGGAGCCACCGTACTGGTCGGTGCGCTTGTTGCTGCCGGTGGCGAGGAACTGGTTGAGCAGGTAGGCGTTGGCCGCGTGCACCTCGACCATGTCGAAGCCCGCCCGCCTGGCGCGCACGGCGGCCTGGCGATAGTCCTCGACGATGCCGGGGAGCTCCTCGGTCTCGAGCGCCCGCGGGGTGCTGGTGGGGTGCTGGCCAGCGGTGCCGTCCTCGAACTCGACGAAGCACATGGCGCCCTCGCCCTTGAGGGCGCTGGGCGCCACGGGCGGCTGGCCGTCGGGCTGCACCATCTCGTGGGAGACGCGCCCCACGTGCCACAGCTGCAGGGCGATGCGCCCCCCCTTGGCGTGCACCGCCTCCACGACGCCCTTCCAGCCGGCCTCCTGCTCGTCGCTCCAGATCCCCGGCGTGTAGACATAGCCGCGGGCGGTGGGCGAAATATTGGTAGCCTCGCTGATGATCAGCCCGGCGCTGGCCCGCTGGCCGTAGTACACCTGCTGCAATTTGCCGGGCACGCTGTCCGGCGTGCGTGCGCGGGTCAGCGGCGCCATGATCACGCGGTTCGGCAGGCTGAGGCTGCCCAGCTGTAGCGGGGTGAAGAGCCCGGGGTTGGGGAAGGATGTATCCGGCATCGAGACGCCTCCTGCTGAGAAGTGAATGTCCATATGACGACCTGCACATGGCCGCCGATACCCGACATCGTAAGCCTGTTAATGACTGCTGTCAGAAAAGCGGACGCATCGGCCAGATAGCCTGGGGCTATGACACGGACACCATCGGCCTGACGCGCAGGCGTGATAGGATTTCCCCCAAAGATACCAAGGAGCGCGCCATGACCGCCGCCGAGATGCTTGAACGCCTGGTGGGCTTTCCTACCGTTTCCCGGGATTCCAACCTCGACCTGATCGCCTTCGTGGAGGGCTTGCTCGATGAGCACGGCGTGCCCCACTGGCGGGTGGAGAGCGACGATGGCAGGAAGGCCAACCTGCTGGCGCGCATCGGCCCGGACCTGGCCGGCGGCGTGGTGCTCTCCGGCCATACCGACGTGGTGCCGGTGGACGGCCAGCCCTGGTCCAGCGACCCCTTCACCCTGGTGGACAAGGGCGACGGCCGCCTCTACGGCCGCGGCACCTGCGACATGAAGGGCTTCATCGCCTGCGCCCTTGCCGAGGTGCCGCGCTGGGTGGCGCTCGACCTGGAGAAGCCGATCTGGCTAGCGCTCTCCTACGACGAGGAGGTGGGCTGCATCGGCGCGCCGCGCATGATCGAGCGGCTCATGGCCGACCACCCGCTGCCCGCCGCGGTGATCGTCGGCGAGCCGACCCTGATGCACCCGGTGGTGGCCCACAAGGGGGCCACCAACCTGCGCACCACCGTCACCGGCCGTGCCAGCCACTCCAGCCAGGTCAATCAGGGAGTCTCGGCGATCCATGTGGCAGCCAAGCTGGTCACCTATATCGAGGAGGTGATGGCCGAGCTGCGCGCCGAGGGGCGCGTGGACGAGGCCTTCAACGTGGTGCACTCCAGCCTGCACGTGGGGAAGATCCAGGGCGGCACGGCGATCAACATCATGGCCCGGGAGTGCACCTTCGAGTGGGAGATCCGCCATCTGCCGTCGGACCGCTTCGAGGAGCTGGTAGGCCGAGTCAACGCCCGGGCCGCCGAGCTCGAGGCCGAGATGCGCGACCGCGCCCCGGAGGCCTCCATCGTCACCGAGGCGCTCAACGAGACGGTGCCGGCGCTGGCCGACGACAACAACGCCGAGGTGCTGGCGCTCTGCCATGCGCTGCTGGGCGAGCGCCCCGCCGGGGCCGTGGCCTACGCCACCGAGGCGGGCCAGTTCCAGCGCCGGGGGCTGCCCACGGTGATCTGCGGACCCGGCAGCATCGCCCAGGCCCACCAGCCCGACGAATACATCGACATCGAGCAGCTCGAGGCCGGCGCCCGCTTCATGGTCGCTCTCGGCGAGCGGCTGCGCCGCGCCTGATCCAGGAAGAGGATATCTCCATGCCCAGACTGCTGATCGTCAAGACCGGCGACGCCTTCCCCGACGTGGTGGAAGCCCACGGCGACTTCGAGACGCTGTTCCAGAAGGCCCTGGCCGCCGCCGGCTTCGAGGCCGCGGTGTTCGACGCCCGCATCGAGCCGCTGCCCTCCCTCGAGGAGATCGACGGCCTCTATATCACCGGCTCCCACGCCATGGTCAGCGACGCCGAGCCCTGGAGCGAGGCCTTGAAGCCCTGGCTGCGGGAGGCGATGGAGCGCAACCTGGCGATCCTAGGAGTCTGCTACGGCCACCAGCTGATGGCGGCGGCCCTGGGCGGGGTCAGCGATTACCATCCTGCGGGGCGCGAGTCCGGCACCCATGAGGTCACGCTCACCCGGGCCGGCCGCGAGGATGTCCTGCTCGGCCAGCTGCCCGAGCGCTTCCCCGCCCAGCTGACCCACGCCCAATCGGTGCTCGAGGCCCCGCCAGGCGCCGTGGTGCTGGCTCACAACGCCCACGATGCCTACCAGGCCCTGCGCTACGGCCCGCGCCAGTGGAGCGTGCAGTTCCACCCGGAGTTCACCGCAGAGGTGATGCGCGCCTACCTGGCCCACCAGGTCGACAAGCTGCGCGACCAGGGCCAGGACCCGGAGGCGCTGCTCGCCGGCGTCACCGCCACCCCCGAGGCGAGCTCGCTGCTGGTGCGCTTCGCCGCGGCGGTGGCAAGCGACTCGCCGAGCTGAGCTATCCCCAGGATCAGTGGCGTTCGCCCACCGGCGGGGCGGGTTCGCCGCGCTCGATGCTCGCTTCCGCCGCTTCGTCGCGCAGGCGGCGGGCGTCCGGGGCGCCCTCGGCGGCCTTGCGGCGCTGCCGATAGAGGTCGCGCAGGGAGCTCGCCAGCATGGCGACGACGATCATGCCGCCCCCCAGGAAGGCGAGCGCCGCCGGCACCTCGCCGACCCACCACCACACCAGCAGGGTGCCGGCCAGGGTCTCGACCAGCATCACCAGACTGACCTCGGCACCGGGCAGATAGCGCGCGCCGGTCTGGATCAGGAAATAGGCCAGCGGCAGGATCATCCCCATCAGGGCCAGGCGCTGCAGGTCCTCGGGATCGGGCAGCTGGGCGCCGCCCATCAGCGCCGCCGGCACCAGCATGGCCAGGCAGCCCAGGGGCAGCACCACCGTAGTGTCGAGCCCCCGGGTACCGCTGCCGCGCTGGGCGCTGGCCACCGTGGTGTTCACGGCGATGGCGATCGGAATGATCAGCGCCACGGCCAGGCCCAGCAGGCTGCCCTGCCCCACCTCGCCGGCGGCCATCAGGCTCGCCCCGACCACGCAGACCGCGATCACTACCCAGGTCTGGCGGCGCAGCCGCTGGCCGAACAGCAGCATGCCGATCAGCCCTGCCGCCAGGGGCGCCAGGTTGAGCATCACCAGCACGTTGCCGGCGGTGGTCAGCCGCGTGGCGCCCACGAAGGCCCAGGCGCTGGCGGCGAAGGCCAACGGGCACCACAGCGCCGCCGGGCCGCAGGCACGAATGGCCTGGGGCAGACGCTCCCGATAGCGCAGCGCGGCGATCAGCAGCAGCACCGCTCCCAGCAGCAGGCCACGCCAGAACATGAAGGTGGCCACGTCCACCGTGGTGTCCTTGACCAGCAGCGCATCCGGTGAGAGCAGCAGCACCCCGGTCACGGTGATCAGGTAGCCGCGCAGGCGAAACGGCAGCCGCTTCCACATCACACTTCCTCCTTGCCGACAGCACTTCAGGGGCCCGCTTCAGGGGCCCCAACGACAACAGGCCGGAGCAGAGCTCCGACCTGTCGGTGGGGGTTGGCGCCGCCCGGCGGGCGGCAGCCGGCGCCTCAGGCGCGGGAGGGGCGGCGAACCGGCGCGTCGCCGTCGTCGCGACGACGACGGGGCGCACGCTCGGGGGCACCGCGGTCCTCACTGATCTCCAGGGGACGGCCGGCAACGCGGGCGCGGGCCATCTTGGCCAGGATGCTGGCCGGCAGCGAGCTCGGCAGCTCCACCACGGAGAAGGAGGGGCGGATATCGATGCGGCCGATGCGCGAGCCCTCGATGCCACCCTCGTTGGCCAGCGCCCCGACCAGCTGGCCGGGCTTGACGCCATCCTTGTGGCCCACGGAGACGCGGTAGCGGGTCATGCCCTCGCTCGGGCCCCGCTCGCGGCGCGGCGGCTTGCCGTCGCGGGAGGCGCGGTCGTTGCGGGCCTCCTTGCGCGGTGCCTGCATGCGGCCGATGGGGGCCTCGTCGGCGCGAGCCAGGCGGGCGAAGGCGCAGGCCAGCTCGATGGGGTCGTAGCCCTCCTCGACCAGGCGGCCGACCAGGGCACGCTGCTCCTCGGCACCGGCGGTCAGGGCGGCGATCACCTTCTGGTGGAAGACCTCGTCGCGATGGGCGCGGATGGCGGCCTCGTCGGGCACCTCCATCTCGCTCATCTTCTGGCCGGTGGCCTGCTCGATCCAGCCCACCTTGCGGCCTTCGCGGAAGCCCACGAAGGTGATCGAGATGCCGGTACGCCCGGCCCGGCCGGTACGGCCGATGCGGTGGGTATAGGCCTCGGAGTCCTGGGGCAGGTCGTAGTTGAAGACGTGGGTGATGCGCGGCACGTCGAGGCCGCGGGCGGCCACGTCGGTGGCGATCAGCACGTCGACCTTGCCGCGCTTCAGGCGCTGGATGGTGCGCTCACGCAGGCTCTGGTCCAGGTCGCCGGAGAGGCTGGCCACGTTGACGCCGCGGGCGGAGAGCTGCTCCATCAGGGTGGTACAGGCGGCCCGGGTGCGCACGAAGACGATGGCGGCATCTACCGGCTCGACCTCGAGGATGCGCGACAGCGCCTCCAGCTTGGCACCGCCATCGACGCGCACCAGGCGCTGCTCGATATTCTCGCCGGTGGTGGTACGCGACTCGATGGCCACCTTCACCGGGTCCACCAGGTAGCGGTTGACGATGCGCTCGATCTCGGTCGGCAGGGTCGCCGAGAAGAAGACCCGCTGGGCTTCCTTGGGGGTATCGGCAACGACGCGCTTGACGTCGTCGATGAAGCCCATGCGCAGCATCTCGTCGGCCTCGTCCAGCACCAGGGCGGAGAGCCCGTCGAGCTTGAGGCTGCCGCGATCCAGGTGATCGATGATCCGGCCCGGGGTGCCCACCACCACCTGGGCGCCGCGCTTCAGGGCACCCAGCTGCTCGCGATACTCCTGGCCGCCGCACAGGACCGCCACTTCCAGGCCCTGGAGGTTCTGGCCGTACTTGCTGAAGGAGACGGCCACCTGCTGGGCCAGCTCGCGGGTCGGCGCCATCACCAGCACCTGGGCCTCGCGGCGGCTCAGCTCGAGCCGGGAGAGCAGCGGCAGGGCGAAGGCAGCGGTCTTGCCGGTGCCGGTCTGGGCCTGGCCCAGCATGTCACGCCCTTCCAGCAGGGCCGGAATGGTCTGGATCTGGATCGGAGAGGGCGTCTCGTAGCCCAGGGTCTCGACGGCAGAAAGAACGGCGGGCAGCAGAGCGAGGTCGCCGAAGCTCGGCGAGGCGACAGAAGTCGGGGTCATCAATCACACCTTGGTAGGCCGGGGTCACCGGCAAAAATTCATTGGCGTCCCTGACGCAGCAAAACGGTCAGGCGCGCAGCGCCCTTCAGGGGCAGCAGCACGGGACATCGGAGTCGGGGACGCCGGTCGCACCTGGCATCAGGCCCATGCCATCACCGATGGCGTCATGGACCTCTGTGGCGACCGTTTGCGCCGATCTCGCCAGGCTGGCGGGATCTCGGTGGCGCGCCATCTACACACTTCGAACGCGGTCAGCGCAGCAGCAGTGTCGCTGGGGCTGGCGTTGTGGCGCCCATCCGCCTTCATTTCGGTCGAGGACCGGCGGCGGTGGCGTCGTACATGATGGTGGGGTCAACACATGCGAGGAGAGCGCATGCTACCATCCTCCCCCTGCCGTGGCCAGCGGTTTCGCCGCGTCCCTTACACCACCGCCTGCCGGAGACTCCCCATGCCGACGCTTTGGGTCGACGCCGACGCCTGCCCCAGGGTGGCCCGCGACATCATCGTGCGCGCCGCCGAACGTACCTCGACCGCCGCCTGGTTCGTGGCCAACCACGCGGTGCCGCTGCCGCCTTCGCGCTGGGTCAAGGGGCTTGCGGTAAGCCATGGCTTCGATGCCGCCGATAACGAGATCGTCGAGCGCCTCCAGCCGGGGGACCTGCTGATCACCTCCGACCTGCCGCTGGCCCTGGAGGCCATCGAAAAAGGCGCCGCGGTCATGACCACCCGCGGTGAGATGCTCGACAAGGGCAATATCAAGGCGCGGGTACAGATGAGGGACTTTATGGAGACGATGCGCTCCAGCGGCGAACACACCGGCGGACCCAAGGGCTACTCCGATGGCGACCGCCGCGAGTTCGCCAACGCTCTGGACCGCTGGCTGGCGAAGAACCCTTAACCCTTCTCGCGGATGCCCCAGCCGGGCAGGCGCTCGCGGTCGTGGGGGCGCTCGAGCTCCAGCAGCGGGCCGTGGGGCACGATGCGGGTCGGGTTGATGGTGTCGTGGCTGTAGTAGTAGTGGCGCTTGATATGGTCGAGGTTGACCGTCTCGGCAATGCCCGGCCACTGGTAGAGCTCGCGCAGGTAGTGCGAGAGGTTCGGGTAGTCCTCGATGCGGCGCAGGTTGCACTTGAAGTGGCCATGGTAGACGGCGTCGAAGCGCACCAGGGTGGTGAAGAGGCGGATGTCCGCCTCGGTGAGCCACTCGCCGGCCAGGTAGCGGTGCTCGGCCAGCCGCGCCTCCATGCGATCCAGCGCCTCGAAGAGCGCCAACACGTGCTTTTCATACACCTTCTGGTCGGTGGCGAAGCCCGACTTGTAGACCCCGTTGTTGATATGGTCGTAGACGTCGGCGTTGACCGCGTCGATGGTCTCGCGCAGGGGCTCGGGGTAGAAGTCCAGGCGGTTGCCGGTCAGCTCATCGAAGGCGTCGTTGAACATCCGCAGCAGGTCGGCGGACTCGTTGTTGACGATGCGCCCCTGGGCCTTGTCCCACAGCGCCGGCACCGTGACACGACCGGTGTAGCGCGGGTCGGTCAGGGTATAGAGCTGATGGTGGTATTCGACGCCGTTGACCGGGTCGCCGCTGGCGCCCTCGCCCACGTGATAGGTCCACCCCTGGTCGAGCATCAGCGGGCTGACGTGGGAGCTGCCCACCAGACCCTCGAGCCCCTTGAGCTTGCGCAGGATCATGGTGCGATGGGCCCAGGGGCAGGCCAGGGAGACATAGAGGTGGTAGCGCCCCGCCTCGGCGGGCAGCCCCGGCTGGCCTGCCGGCCCCGCGCCGCCGTCCCGGGTCACCCAGTCGCGCAGCTGGGCGGATTCGCGCACGAACTCGCCGCCGTGCTTGTCGGTGTCATACCACTGGTCGTGCCACTTGCCGTCGATCAACAGGCCCATGGGAATCTCCTGGTGCGGGGCGGCGCTGCCGCCGGTTGCTTGCTTTCCCCCTAGCCTAATACGAAGCCGTCGATTGTTAAGCGCATATTCTGGGCTCAACCATTCGACGCAGCCGAATCATCTCGAGAGCAGCCGGCGGCCTCCCGGATCAGCGCCTCGGCCAGGGCCCGGGTGGCGGGGCCGGCGCGGTCGCGGTCGCGGTGGATCAGCTGCACCGGGATCTCGCGAATACCGCCGGCCGCCAGGGGCAGCCGTCTGAGCTCCCCGGCCGCCAGCGCCGCCTGGATACGCGTCTCCGGCAGCCAGGCGAAGCCCAGGCCCCGCTTCACCATGTCGACGGAGGTTTCCAGGTGGCTGACCGTCCAGCGCTGCTCCGCCTTGAGCCAGCCGGCATCCATGGACTGGCGCAGGGCCGAGTCGCGCACCACCAGCTGGCGGTGCTGGATCAGGTCGCGCAGATCCAGCTCGCGCTCCAGGCCATGCAGGGGGTGGTCGGGGTGGGCCACGGCCAGGAAGCGCACGCTGACCAGGGGTTCGCCCAGGAAGCCCTGGGCCGAGAGGCCGGAGATCACGAGATCCGCGCTGCCGTCGTAGAGCATCTCGATGCCGCCGTTGAGCACCGTCTCGTGCAGCTGCACCCGCACATAGGGGTAAGCCTCAGAGAAGTCATCCAGGGCGCGGGCGAGGGCATCGGTGGGAAAGACCTGATCCACGGCCAGCACCACCTCGGCCTCGAGCCCCTCGGCCAGACGCCCGGCCACGTCCTCCAGGGCCGCCGCGCTCTCGATCAGCTGACGGGCGCGGCGCAGCAGCAGCTCGCCGGCCTCGGTCAGGCGCACCTGTCGGCCCACGGGCTCCAGCACCTGGACGCCCAGCAGCTCCTCGAGCTTGTGTACCGCATGGTTGAGGGTGGAGGGGCTCTTGTGAATCGCCTCGGCGGCGCGGGCAAAGCCGCCGTGATCGACCACCGCCGCCAACATCTGCCACTGGGCCAGGGTGACGCGGGACATTTCGACCTCCTCGAATGAACAAAGCGAAAGAATGCGCTTAATCTTCGAAAAAACCGACCTAGAATGCCAGGTATTCCCTCACGACTCGAAAAGGTGACGCCCATGTCCCGCCCAGCATTTCGCCAGGTCGACCGCCTTCAGCGCAGCCAGCCGAGCCAGGATGGCGACGGCGTCAAGATCCAGCGCATCCATGACTTCGGCGGCGGCCTGGACCCCTTCCTGATGCTCGACGAGCTGGGCTCCGACCACCCGGATGACTATCTGGGCGGCTTCCCGCCCCACCCCCATCGCGGTATCCAGACCCTGACCTATGTGATACACGGCGGGCTGACCCACGAGGACCATCTGGGCCACTCCAGCACCATCCGTGCCGGCGATGCCCAGTGGATGCACACCGGCCGCGGCATCATCCACTCCGAGATGCCGCTCACCGACAGCCAGGGCCTCCACGGCTTCCAGCTGTGGCTCAACCTGGCGGCCAGCGAGAAGATGAGCCAGCCGGACTATCGGGATGTGCGCAGCGGTGAAATGCCGCAGCTGGCCGGCGACGGTGCCGAGCTGATCGTCCTGGGTGGCACCTGGGTCCGCAGCGATGGCGAGCGCGTCGACGGTCCCCTCAACGCCCTGGCCGGCAGCGCCGGCGTCGCCCATGCCAGGCTGGCGGCGGGAGGCAGGCTCGAGCTCGAGAGCGAGGCGCCGACCCTTCTCGCCTACGTCTTTGCCGGCGAACTGCAGGTCGGTGACGCCCTGGTGCCGGCGGGCCACCTGGCGCGGCTCGGCACCGGTGACCGCCTGGCACTGGCCAGCGCGGAAGGCGGCGAAGCGCTGCTGCTGCAGGGCAGGCCTCACGGTGAGCCCATTGCCCATTACGGCCCCTTCGTGATGAACAGCCAGGCAGAGCTCGAGCAGGCGCTGCGGGACTACCGCGACGGCACCTTCGCCGGCTAGCCCTTTGGCAGGGGTTGATTTTTCCTGCAGCCCCGGGCCCAATGGATAGTTAGAAAACGCCGTTCTGGTACCTGCACCCCACCCTGCACCGACAGGGTGGGGTCCTGCTGTGCGTATGTACAGGCTAGGCACACCATACGGCATAGGTTAAGGTTCTGGTGCCTTTTTCGCTTTTTCATCTATTCACTGGCCTTTACCCCATGCTGCGAATCCTCCATTCGCTGCCCCGCACGCACAAGCTGTTACTGTTGCCGGTTGCCACCATGGTCACCGTGCTGGGCGCACAGAAGATCGTTACGACCTACCAGGATGTCCAGCGCGAGCACCGCACGCTGGACACCGTGATTGTCCCCCTCGAGCTCGATGCCACCCCCGGCCTCCCCTCGCTCAGTTTCCAACGCGGTCCCGTGGGCGATGCCATCGAAATGGCCAGCCAGGCCCTCGATGCCACCCGTAGCCATGTTCCTCTGGCCAGGCTCGTCGAAGGCGACGCCCTGGACCTGATCGACAGCGCCAGCGCCGCCGCTGATGCCACCCTACCCCTGGCGCTGACCCGCCCCGCCGGCTCGGCCTCTGCGGCCAACCCGCAGCACGCCCCTCGCTCGCCGCTCGACCAGGGCGCCGTGCATATGGCGGTGGTGGTGGGCACCATCGGCAGCGGCATGCTCGACCACGACGGCACCCTGGTAGCCGATGCCACCTCCTACGAAGAGATTCCCGACGAAGAGCTGTCACTGTTCGAAAAAGGGCCTGTGATTCTCGAGAAGGAGATCGCCGCCACCGAGCCCTTCGTGCCAGAGTGGGAGACCTACACCGTTCAGCAGGGCGATACCTTCGCCGTGATGGCCCAGAACCACCTGGGGCTCGGTTACAGCGAGGTGCTGCGCCTGCTTGACGAAATGCCCTCACCCCGTGCTCTGACCCACTGGCGTGCCGGCAACACCTTCGAGTACCAGCTCGACGAGGAGGGCAAGCTGCTGGCCCTGCGCATGATGCGCAATGCCCGTGACGGCTTCCTGGTCGAGCGCGCCGACGAGAGTTTCGAGGTCGCCACCATCGAACGCGCCGGGGAGTCCACCCAGCGGCTGTTTGCCGGCACCGTCAGCGGCAGCTTCGCTCGCTCCGCCCAGGCCACCGGCCTCTCCAGCGCCGAGATCAGCGAGCTGACCCGGGTACTGGGCAAGAGGGTCGACTTTCGCCGCGACACTCGGCGCGGTGATCGTTTCCAGGTGCTGGTGGAGTCCGACATCATCGACGGCTCCAGCTTCGACCCCCGGGTGCTCGCCGTGCACTATGAAGGCGAGCGACTGGACCTGACCCTGGTGCGCAACGGCGCCGACAACAACTTCTATACGCCGGACGGTCAGAGCCTCGACCCGGCCTTCGCCCGCTACCCCTTCGAGGGCAACTACCGCATCAGTTCGGGCTTCAACCCGAACCGTCGGCATCCGGTCACCGGCCGCGTGAGCCCCCATCGCGGCACCGACTTCGCCATGCCCATCGGCACGCCGATCATCGCCCCGGCCGATGGCCGCGTGGAGAAGGTCGCCAACCACCCGGTAGCGGGGCGCTACGTGGTGATCCGCCACGACAACGGCTACCAGACCCGCTACCTGCACCTGTCGCGTCCGCTGGTCAGCCGTGGCGACCGGGTCGAGATGGGCGAGCGCATCGCACTTTCCGGCAACACCGGGCGCAGCACCGGCCCCCACCTGCACTACGAGGTACTGGTGAACAACACCCAGGTCAATGCCATGACCGTGGATCTGCCGGAGAACAAGAGCCTCACCGGCGAGAGGCTGATGGCCTTCCAGCGCCAGGCGGAGCCTCTGCTGGCCGCCCTGGAGAGCGGTCAGACCGGCCCGGTGGTGGCCAGCCGTCGCGACGACAACGACGACGAAGGCTGATCCCGCCGCCCCCGCCACCCGTGCAGCGCCCCGCCCCGAGCGGGGCGCTGCGGTTCTGTTCCGCCTGAACCCAGAGTCCGACACGGAGAGCCCCGGTGTCCTCGCCCCATATGCGCCGCGCCCAGCCCGCCCCTCCCCCCAGTAGCCGCCTGGCCGCCTTCTTCGGCGTCTTCCGCTACAGCCGCCGCGCCCTGGCACTGGTGTGGCAGACCTCGCGGCCGCTGACCATCGGCCTGGCGGTCTGCACCCTGATCGCCGGCGTGCTGCCTGCGGTGGCGGCCTGGATCGGCCAGCTGATCGTCGATTCCGTGGTGGACGCCATGGCCTATCACCGCGAGACCGGCGAGGCCCTCACCCTCGAGAGCGCCTGGCCGGTGCTGCGCTACGTGCTGGCCGAGGCCGGAGTGATCGCCGCCATCGCCATGGCCCAGCGTGGCCTCTCGGCCCAGCAGTCGCTGCTGCGCGCCCTGCTCGGCCAGAAGGTCAACGTCATGATCCTCGAGAAGGCCGGCACCCTGAGCCTGACCCAGTTCGAAGACTCGGAGTTCTATGACAAGCTGACCCGGGCCCGCCGCGAGGCCTCGATCCGCCCGCTGGGCCTGGTCAACAAGACCTTCGGCCTGGCCCAGAACGGCATCTCCCTGGTGAGCTTCGGGGTGCTGCTGGTGCAGTTCTCCCCCTGGGCGCTGCTGATCCTGGTGATCGGCGCCCTGCCGGTGTTCCTCTCCGAGGCCAAGTTCTCAGGCGACGCCTTTCGGCTGTTCCGCTGGCGCTCCCCCCAGACCCGCATGCAGATGTACCTGGAGACGGTGCTGGCCCGGGAGGACAGCATCAAGGAGGTCAAGCTGTTCGGCCTGGAACCGCTGCTGCTCGACCGCTACCGGAAGATCTTCGACACCCTCTACGGCGAGGATCGCCGCCTGACGATTCGCCGCGAGAGCTGGGGCTTCGGCCTCGGCCTGCTGGGCACCCTGGCCTTCTACGGCGCCTACGCCTGGGTGGTGGTGGAGACGGTGGGCGGCCAGCTCACCCTGGGCGAGATGACCATGTACCTGATGGTCTTCAAGCAGGGCCAGGCAGCGCTCTCGGCGAGCCTCACCTCGGTAAGCGGCATGTACGAGGACAACCTCTACCTCTCCAACCTCTATGAGTATCTGGAGCAGCCGGTGGCGCCCCAGGCCGGCACCCTCACCGAGGGCGCGCGCCCCAGCGACGGCATTCGCTTCGAGAACGTCGGCTTCACCTACCCCGGCGCCGACAGGCCCGCGCTTTCGGGCATCGGCCTCCACCTGAGGCCGGGACAGAGCCTCGCCCTGGTGGGCGCCAACGGCTCCGGCAAGACCACCCTGATCAAGCTGCTCACCCGGCTCTACGAGCCCGGCGAGGGCCGCATCCTGCTCGACGGCAGCGACCTGCGGGAGTGGGACGTCGGCGCCCTGCGCCGGCGCATCGGGGTGATCTTCCAGGACTTCGTACGCTACCAGCTCAAGGTGGGCGAGAACCTGGGCGCCGGCGACGTGGCGGCCTTCGAGGACGAGGCGCGCTGGCAGGAGGCGGCGCGCCGAGGGCTGGCCGACGACTTCATCGCCGACATGCCCGGGGGCTACCACACCCAGCTGGGGCGCTGGTTCAAGGGGGGCCAGGAGCTCTCCGGCGGCCAGTGGCAGAAGATCGCCCTGTCGCGGGCCTATATGCGGGAGAGCGCCGACATCCTGGTACTGGATGAGCCCACCGCGGCCATGGACGCCGCCGCCGAGGCGGCGGTGTTTGCCGACTTCCGCGAGCACAGCCGCGACAAGATGACCATCCTGATCTCCCACCGCTTCTCCACGGTGCGCGCCGCCGACCAGATACTGGTCATCGACGGCGGCGAGATCCTCGAGCAGGGCGACCACGCGAGCCTGATGGCCGCCAACGGGCGCTACGCCCGGCTCTTCCGGCTGCAGGCGAAGGGCTACGAGTGACGCCTGCTACCCGCCGCTATAGCGCCAGCGGGCGGTCGAGCGCCCGCAGCAGGGCGTCATCGCGCTCGTAGATGTCCGGGCGAAACACCAGCTGGCCATTCTCGTCCGGGTGCACCGTCCAGTAGTGCAGGATCACCGGCATGGGCCGGCCCAGGGAGACGTTGCGGGTCTGGCCGCTGGCGATCAGGGCGCGCACGTCCTGGCCGCTGCCGGTATCGTCGAACAGCAGCTGGGCGAACGCCAGCACCCCCTCCACGCGGATGCAGCCGGAGCTGAAGGCGCGCTGCTCCCGGGCAAAGAGCCCCTGGGCAGGCGTATCGTGCAGATAGACCAGGTGGTCGTTGGGGAAGCGGATCACCACCTGCCCCAGGGCATTCTGGGGCCCCGGATCCTGGCGGATCATCACGTTGCCGGGGTTGTACCAGTCCACCTGCCAGGGGTCGAGGCGCTGCCCCGAGGGGGTCAGCACGCGCATGTTCTGGCTCTGCAGGTAGCTTGGATCCCGCCTCACCCTGGGCAGTACATCCTCGCGCAGGATGGTAGGCGGCACCGTCCAGGTCGGGTTGACGGTCATATGGGTGATCTCGGAGCGCAGCGATGGCGTACGCCGATAGGGCTGCCCCACCACGATGCGCGATTGCCAGATCTCGCCGTTGGGGCGGAAGTAGCTGAGCCGATAGCCGGCGATATCCACCAGCACGAAGGCCTCGGGCAGGCCGTGCAGCAGCCAGCGGGCGCGCTCCAGGTTGACCCGGATCTGGTCGATGCGCGCCGCCACCGGCACGTTCAGTGCCGCTCGGGTCTGGGGGCCCACCACGCCGTCTACCTCCAGCAGGTGGCGGCGCTGGAAGCGCTTCACCGCCGCTTCCAGCGCGGTATCGAAGCGCCGCGGGTCCGGGCTCTGCAGCTCGGCCCCGGGGAAGGCGTCGGTGTCGGCCGCCATCACCTCGAGCTCCCCCTCCATGGCCAGCCGCCGGCGCAGCTGCGCTACGGCGTCGTCCACGTCTCCTGCCCGCAGCACCCGAGGCGTGTCGGGCAGCCCAGGCCAGCCGCCCAGCCGCTCGATATTGCGATAGCGGGCCAGCCCGCTGCGCAGCCGTTCGTAGGGCGCATAGGGTGGCCGCGCCTCGCCGAAGGCCTGGTCGAAACGCTCACCGTCCACGGCACGGGAGATGGCGGCGAGGTCCAGGGGCGGTGCCTCCAGGGGAATCTCCCAGCGCGGATCGACCTGCCGGGGGTCGAGCCGCCCGCGCTGCAGGTGGCGCAGCGCCGTCAGCAGCGCCTCGGAGGCCTGCAGGTCGAAGCGGGCCAGCGCCTCGGCCTCGGCGCCGCCCTCCTTGAGCCGGCGCTGCTCGGCCGCGAGCGCGTCGGCGCGATAGTCGCGAGGGTCGAGACCATCCCCCTCCAGGGTCTGCAGCGCCTCGGCAAAGGCCGCCACCCGCTGGCGCTCGGCCCATGCGGGGCGATAGGCCCGGGTCGCATAGAAGCGGCGCAGCACCTCCGGCGCATCGGCCAGCTGCCGGGCGATCTCGGCCTCCAGGGGGGCCTGCCGGACCGTCTCGCGCTGCTCGGCGAAGGCAAGCGGCGAGAGCATCACTGCCAGGAACGCGAGGATGGCGACAAATCGCCGCATATTCGACTCCTTTTATCGTTTAAAGCTGAATTGGCTTTCCCTGCTTCACTCTTCATAATAGCTGCCGAGGCGGGGCCACAGGGAAGCGCGCCCCTCAAACACTTCCCATGTCGATGAGGGTTCCGTTTCCCATGCCAAGATTGACGCTCTCCCTGCTTGCCGGCGCCGCCCTGCTGGCAAGCACTCAGGCCCCTGCGGGCACCTTTCTGGCCCAGGCCCTGCACCCCGAGGTCCTCAAGGGGCAGACGCTGGATCAGCGGCTGACCCGCCTGGCTCCGGGCGCCGACCCCCAGGTGCTTTCGCTGGCCGCCAACGCCCTGGCCTGCGCCGACCCCGATGCCGAGCGCCTGGCGGTGATCGACTACTCCCTGCCCTCCAGCGAACCGCGCCTCTGGGTCTTCGACCTGCCCCGTAACGAGCTGCTCTTCGAGGAGCTGGTCTCCCACGGTCGCGGCTCCGGCGACGCCATGGCCACCACCTTCTCGAATATCCCGAAGAGCTACCAGTCGAGTCTCGGGCTCTTTCGCACCATGAACACCTACTACGGCCGCAACGGCTACTCGCTGCGCCTGGAGGGGCTCGAGAACGGCATCAACGACCTGGCCTACCAGCGCGCCATCGTCATCCACGGCGCCGACTACGTCAGCGAATCCTTCATCGAGCAGACCGGACGCCTGGGCCGCAGCCACGGCTGCCCCGCGGTCAGCCGCGACGTCACCTACCCGCTGATCGACAGCATCAAGGAGGAGCAGTACCTCTTCGTCTACTACCCGGACCAGGAGTGGCTAGAGAGCTCCGCCTTCCTCGCCTGCGAGCGCGACGACCGCCAGCTGGCCCTGCGCTGATTCGGCACCATCCCCGGGCATGCCGGGGATATCGCGCACCATGACGGGGCCCGGCCCCGTTTTTTCTGCCGGCATCTTTCTCACTCCCCCTCTCTGTACAATCCGGCATACCTCTCCAACCCCCTGCCCAGTCAGCTCTTTCATCATTCTGGCAGCCTGCTTGCAGGGCTCATGGCAACAAGGTGGGCGTGGACCAGGCTCCGGGAGCACGAGTGCGTCGAACCTTTCCTTCAATGGCGAAGGGCTTGTCCTGAACACTTCAGTGTGACGTCAGAGAGGCCCCCACCATGGATATTCGCGGCAAGGCCAACAGGATCCGCCTGTTGGATCTCAGTACTCCCCAGATGCGTGCGTTCCACTTCTCCTGGTTCGCCTTCCATATCTGCTTCTTCGGCTGGTTCGGCATCGCCCCGCTGATGGCGGTGGTTCGCGAGGACCTCAGCCTGACCCAGACCCAGATCGGCAACACCATCATCGCCTCGGTGCTGATCACCGTTATCGTGCGCCTGGCCATCGGCGTGCTCTGCGACCGAATCGGGCCGCGCAAGACCTATACCGGCCTGCTGCTGCTCGGCTCGATCCCGGTGATGGGCATCGGTTTCGCCAACAGCTTCGAGACCTTCCTGCTGGCCCGCCTGGCCATCGGTGCCATCGGCGCCGCCTTCGTGATCACCCAGTACCACACCACCATGATGTTCGCCCCCAACGTGGTGGGCACCGCCAACGCCACCAGCGCCGGCTGGGGCAACCTGGGCGGCGGCACCACCCAGATCCTGATGCCGCTGATCTTCTCCGGGATCCTGATGCTCGGGGTCAGCGAGACCCTCGGCTGGCGGCTGGCCATGGTGGTGCCCGGCGTGGTGATGTTCATCACCGGCATCGGCTACTGGCTGTTCACCCAGGACGCTCCCGACGGCAACTTCGATGAGCTGCGGGCCCGGGGCGAGCTGCCGCCCGCCAGCGGCGAGAACGGCGCGGGCCAGAGCTTCATGGCCGCCGCCAAGGATATCCGCGTCTGGGCCCTTTTCGTGGTCTATGCCATCTGCTTCGGCGTCGAGCTCACCATCAACAACATCGCCGCCATCTACTTCTTCGACCATTTCGACCTGACCCTGGCCACCGCCGGGATGCTCGCCGGCCTGTTCGGGCTGATGAACATCTTCGCCCGCACCCTGGGCGGCGTCTTCTCCGATCTCTTCGCCAGAAACGGCGGTCTCAAGGGCCGCGTACGCTGGCTCTTCATCGCCCTGATCTGCGAGGGCATCGCCCTGGTGGCCTTCTCGCAGATGCATGTGCTCTCCTATGCCATCGGCATCATGCTGGTCTTCAGCCTCTTTGTGCAGATGGCGGAGGGCGCCACCTACGGCGTGGTGCCCTTCATCAACAAGAAGGCGCTGGGCGCCGTGGCGGGTATCGTCGGCGCCGGCGGCAACGTCGGCGCGGTAGCCGCCGCCTTTCTGTTTCGCAGCGATTCGATCACCTACCAGCAGGGACTCTTCTACCTGGGGCTGACCGTGCTGGTGCTGGCCTCCTGCGCCCTGCTGGTGCGCTTCTCAGACGCGACCGAGGCCGAGGAAGCCAGGGCCTACCGGGACGCCGTGGGCGAGGAGACCGGTGCCGGCGCTCTGTCGCTGCGCTGATGCGGGTCGACGGCTGCGCATCACCACAGCACCAGGGTCCTATACTCATGGCCGCCGCCCCGACGGGCGGCGGTCAGCATATCGGGAGGAGGCTGCCATGACGCCGTCACATCCACTTCTGCTGGCCGCAAGGCGCTGCGAGCGCGGCGCCCTGGAGCGGCTCGCCGCCACCGCCGAGCTGATCGTCGCTGCCGGCCGCCTGATCCACACCCTGCAGCGCGAGCGCGGCACCAGCGCCATCTATCTCGCCTCGGACGGCCGTCGCTTCACGGCGGACCGCGCGGCGCGCATTGCCGATAGCCAGGCCGCCGAGGCGAGCATGGGGCGTCATCTGGCCCTGCTCGCCGAGGCGGAGGGGGCCACAAGCCCGGCGGCCTCTCTGCTCTACCGCGCCGCGGACGTCGGGGGCGCGCTGGAGGAGCTCACGAAGCTGCGGCGCGCCGTGGCGGCCCGAGCGCTGGCCCCCGGTGCCTCCACCGCCGCCTACAACCGGCTGATCGGCGCCCTGCTGGGCCTGGTGTTCGACACCGTCGATGCCCACGGCGATACCCGCATCACGGTGGCCATGGTGGCGCTCTGCCATCTGCTCAAGGGCAAGGAGCTGGCGGGTCAGGAGCGCGCCTGCGGCGCCCAGGGCTTTACCGCGGGCCACTTCGATGACGCCCATCGCGCGCTGCTGACCCGCCTGGCCGACGCTCAGGCCGGCTGCTTCACGACCTTTCTGGAATTTGCCTCTCCCGACGCCCGCGAGCACTGGGCAAGCCTCCTGGCCAACGACGACGAAGGACCTCTGCCGCAGCTTCGCCGGCTGGCCATGCACCCCGAGGCAGCGGCAGGCCAGAGCCGCGACGCCGCACGTCTGGGCGAAGTCTGGTACGAGCTGACCACCCGGCGCATCGACGCCATGTACCAGGTCGAGAAGCGGCTCGGGGAGGAGCTGATGGCCCTGTGTGCCGAGCGCCTGAGCACTCTCCGGCAGCCGCCCCCCTCGCCTCCCGCCCCCTCCGACGCCGCCAGGCTCGATACCGCGCCCCTCGCCGCCTCCGACGTGCTTAACGGCCAGGCCGCTACCGCCGCTCTCGCCTCTCCCCTCAACCGTTCGCTGCTCGACCTGGTGCGCACCCAGGCAGACCGCCTGCAGAGCCTTGGCCATGAGCTCGAGAGCACCCGCAAGGCGCTGCGCGAGCGCAAACTGATCGAGCGCGCCAAGGGCGTGATCATGGCGAGCCAGCGCCTTACCGAGGAACAGGCCTACCGCTATATGCGCAAGACGGCCATGGATCAGAGCCGCAGCATGGCCGACCTGGCGCGGGCCATTCTCGACCTGGCCGAGCTGCTCAAGGCGCCGGGCCCCGGGTCATGACCCAAGGCCCTGGGCCCGTGTCAGGATAGCGGTGCGAGATTACCGCAGCCGTTGCGCCGGGCAGGCGATGCCTCCCCCATCGAGACCACGCTGCCCACCACCACCAGGCAGGGCGAAGGCAGCGGCTCGGCGGCAAGCCTGGCCGGCATGTCGGCCAGGGTGCCCACCAGCGACGCCTGCTCGGGCAGGCTGGCGTTGGCCACCAGCATGACCGGCCAGTCATCGGGAAGGCCGGCCCTTCGCAGGCCGCGGCAGATGGCGTCGACCTTGGCCAGCCCCATATAGATGATCAGCGTCTCGTCCCGGCGCGCCAGGGTGGACCAGTCGGGTTCGCCATCGGCGCGACAGAGCTGGGCAGTCACCAGGCGCAGCTGCTGGGCATGGGCTCTGTCGGTGAGCGGAATGCCCATGGCAGCACAGGCCGCCGAGGCCGCGGTGATGCCGGGCACGATCTCGGCCGCCACGCCGGCCTCGGCCAGGGCGACGAGCTCCTCGCCCATGCGGCCGAACACGCCCGGGTCGCCCCCCTTGAGGCGCACCACCGACTTGCCCTCTCCCGCCAGGCGCACCAGCAACGCACCGATCTCGGCCTGGGGCACGCTGTGGTGGCCGCGCGCCTTGCCCACGTCGTAACGCTCCCGGCCGGCGGGAATCAGCGCCAGCACCTCCTCGCCCACCAGCCGATCGTAAACCACCGCATCGGCCTCCTGCAGCAGGCGAGCGGCCTTCAGGGTAAGCAGCTCCACATCCCCGCTGCCGGCCCCCACCAGATAGACAGGGGCCGGCCGGCGGCCGCTCTCGCTCGGTAGCGCAGCGTCACGGCGCGCCATGCCGATAAGCCAGCGTCCGGCCCCTTCGGCCAGGCGCGCCAGGAGACTGCCGGAGGCTCGGGAGGCGTCAGGCGACATCGATAACGTCGGGTTGCGGGGCAAGGCGCTCATGGACCTTCTCCTCCTGGGTGTCTTCGATCAGGGATTTGAGTTCGGGGACGCAGCTGCCGCACTGGGTGCCACAGGCCAGCCTCGCCCCCAGGGCCTCGACGCTGTCGTCGCCGTCGCGGATCGCCCTCAGAATCGTGGCGCGGCCCACCTGGTGGCAGCTGCACACCACGGGGCCAGCGTCGGCGGCACCGTCGTCGCAGCCGGCCAGCAGGCGGCGACGGCGTGCGGCGGACAGGGCCTCGCCCCGGGCCGCCTCGGCGAAGCGCTCGTCGAGCCAGGCGAGCCCCGGCAGCTCGCCGGGCGGCCCCACCATCAGCCACCAGCGCAGCCGACCGCCCTCGATGCCGGCGGCACGCAGGCGCCCTCCGTCGGGGTCATCGAGCCACAGCGCCGCTGCCACCGGCAGCGCACGCTGAGCCCAGGCCAGCCAGTCGCGGTCAGCGCTTTCGGGTGCGCCGGCCAGCTGCCAGCGCTGGCCATGGGCCAGGGGGATGCGCGCCCAGTAGGCGGTATCGGCACGCCAGTCGACCTCGCCGACCAGCGCGGGCGCCACCAGCAGCGTCGCCTCCCAGGCCACCGGCAGCGGCGCCAGGGCCACGGCGCCATGCTTTGACTCGGGCTGGCCGGAGACGGGATCGAGATGGGCCTCCAGCAGGCGCCCCACCCGGGCATTGGCGCTGAAGCTGTCGCTCCAGTGCATGGGCGCGAACACCTCGCCACGGCGCTGCCCCTTGGCGAGCCGCACCCGCCCCACATAGTCGCCCCCGGCGCCACGCAGCCGCGCCAGCTGCTGGTCGCTGACCCCAAGTCTCGCGGCATCGTCGGGATGGACCTCGATAAAGGGCTCGGCGCGGTGGTTCATCAGCCGCGGTGCCCGGGCGGACCGGGTCATGGTGTGCCACTGGTCGCGGATACGCCCGGTATTGAGGCGCAGCGGCCGCGACGCGGAGAGCCTCTGCTCGGGGGCTCGCGGGCGCACCGCCACCAGCCGGGCCAGGCCGTCCGGGGTGGCGAAGCGGCCCTCCTCGAAGAGCCGCGCCGTGCCGTGCGGCGCCGCGGCATTGACCGGCCACTGGATGGGCGACAGGGCGTCATAGGCGGCGCGGTCGAGCCCGGCCAGCCCGGAGATATCGAACAGTCGCTCCCCCGGGGTGCCGGGCAGGTTCTCGAAGCCGGAAAGCCGGGCGTGCTCGGCGAAGATCTCCGCCGGGTGCGCGTAGGGAAAGGCCTCGGCGAAGCCCAGGCGCCTGGCCACCTGAGTGATGATCCACCAGTCGTGCTGCGCTTCTCCCGGCGGCGGCAGGATACCCCGCTGGCGAGAGAGGCGCCGCTCGGAGTTGGTCACGGTGCCATCCTTCTCCGCCCAGCTCGAAGCCGGCAGCACGATATCGGCATAGGCCAGCAGGTCGGTATCGGTCACGCACTCGGAGACGATCACCAGCGGGCACTGCTCGAGCGCCGCCCGCACCCGGTCGGCACGGGGCAGGCTCACCGTCGGATTGGTGGCCATGATCCACACCGCCTGCACCTCGCCGCGCTCGATCGCCTCGAACAGCGCCACCGCCTTGTGGCCGGGGGCCTCGGGGAGGGTCGGCGTGAGCGAGGGCGTCGACCAGAAGCGGGTGACTCGATCGCGAGCCCCGGGGCTGTCGTAGTCCATGTGAGCGGCCAGCTGGTTAGCCAGCCCGCCCACTTCGCGGCCGCCCATGGCGTTGGGCTGGCCGGTGATGGAGAAGGGCCCGGCGCCGGGCAGGCCGAGCTTGCCGCCGGCCAGGTGGCAGTTGATGATGGCATTGCCCTTGTCGGTGCCGCTGCTCGACTGGTTGACCCCCTGGGAGTAGAGGGTCACCACGTGCAGCTGGCTGGCGAACCAGTAGTAGAAGGTCTCCAGACGCTCCGGGTCGGTGTCACAGTCGGCCGCCACCGCGGCCACCGAGACGTCGTCTTCCCGGGCCGCGGCCAGCGCCTCCTCGAGGCCCAGGGTGTGGCGCGCCAGATAGACTCGGTCCAGCCGACCCTTGTCGGCCATCCAGGCCAGCAGGCCGTTGAACAGCCGAGCGTCGCTGCCGGGGCGAAGGCCCAGGTAGAGGTCGGCGATCTCGCAGCTGTCGGTGACCCTGGGATCGATCACCACCACCCGCATCAGCGGATTGCGGGCCTTGGCCACCTTGAGGCGCTGGTAGAGCACCGGATGGTTCCAGGCCAGGTTGGAGCCCACCAGCACCACCAGCTCGGCCTCTTCCAGGTCCTCGTAGCTGCAGGGCACGGCGTCGGCGCCGAAGCTGCGCTTGTAGGCGGCCACCGCCGAGGCCATGCAGAGCCGCGAGTTGGTGTCCAGGTGCGGGGTGCCGAGAAACCCCTTGAAGAGCTTGTTGGCGACGTAGTAATCCTCGGTGAGCAGCTGACCGGAGAGATAGGCCGCCACGCTCTCCCGCCCATGGCGCGCTTGGGTGGCCGCCAGCCGCTCGGCCACGGTGGCAAGGGCCGTCTCCCACTCCACCTCCACGCCGTCGACCCGCGGCCGGGTGAGCCGGCCCTGCTCGCCCAGGGTCTCGTGCAGGGCCGAGCCCTTGACGCAGAGCCGGCCGTAGTTGGCGGGGTGGCCGCTATCCCCCTCGACGGCGGTGATGCGCTGGCCCTCCAGCGTCGCCCTGATGCCGCAGCCAACGCCGCAGTAGGGGCAGGTCGTGGTGATATGGCGGGTGATATGAGGCATGACAGTCTCCGGTGTTCATGAGCTTCCACTGGCCCTGAACGCAAACGCCCGCCACTCCCCGGCGAACCGGAAAGTGGCGGGCGTCGTTGCCCCGGGGCATCCGCCTGTTGACGCAGCGGATAGCGCATTCTGTGCCATCAGCCCATGCAACCAAGATGCCAACTACGCAATCAGGATGCCAGAGCGCTGCCGGCAGCCTGTAGCAGATCGGCGCCTCCCCCTGCAGCCGGGCGGCTCCCTGGGCGGTGGCGGGCGCCGGGTGACGCTCCTACCTTTTATGGCGCATTGGCGAGGGGTTATGGCGCACCGGCGGGGAGGCTGCTGCAAACCGGTGCATAACGGCCTCGCCCTGCACCACCGCGGCGAACCCCCGACGGCGCAGCGGCCGAGCCAGCCGACTCCCACATGTATGTAGCCAGCTGATTTAACGTCTTATTTTTCCAATAACAGGCAAGCTGGCGAGCTTCTTGTTAGTTGGTGTATGGCAGCGGTCAACGTGGATCGCCGACCAACCATCATTCAGGCAAGGGCGCCTCGCACCCGTCTCTCACCAGACGCGGTCGAGGCGCCCTTTGCGTTTTCATGTCCCTGGAGGAGAACGCCATGCCCGCGACCTCTCACTCTGCCGTGACGGACCATCTGGTCATCATCGGCAACGGCATGGCCGGCCACCGCCTGGTGGAGGCCCTGGCTGGCAAGCCGGGCCGCCCGGCGCACATCACCGTGATCGGCGACGAGCCGGAGCCGGCCTACAACCGTATCCTGCTCTCCCCGCTGCTGGCCGGCGAGATGGCACGCGAGGCCCTGACCCTGCATGACGGCGACTGGTACGCCGAGCAGGGCATCGCGCTGATCCTCGGCGAGCGGGTCGCCGACATCGACCGCGCCGCACGGCGCCTGACCACCGATGCCGGCCGCACCCTCGACTACGACCGCCTGGTGCTGGCCACCGGTTCCCGTCCGGCCCGCCCCCCGGTGCCGGGGCTCGAGCTGCCCGGCGTGGAGGTATTTCGCGACCTCCGCGACGCCGAGGCCCTGCTGCGCTTCGGCCAGCATCGGGCCGACGAGGGCGGCAACGCCGTGGTGATCGGCGGCGGCCTGCTGGGCCTGGAGGCCGCCGAGGGGCTACGTAAACGAGGACAGGGCGGCCTGCGGGTGAGCCTGCTGCAGCGCGACGGCCGCCTGATGAATCGCCAGCTCGACCTCACCGCCGCCCGGCTGCTCGAAAACGCGCTGCGCGGTCGCGGGCTCGACATCCACACCGACGCCCGGCTCGAGCGCCTGGAGGCCGGGGACGACGGTCGCGTAGGCGCCGTGCACCTGGAGGACGGCACCCGGCTGCCCGCCGACTGCGTGGTGGTGGCCATCGGCATCCTGCCCAAGGTGGCGCTTGCCCGCGCGGCCGGGCTCGAAGTCAGCCGCGGCATCGTGGTCGACGCCTGGCTCACCACCAGCGATCCGGCCATTCACGCCCTGGGCGAGTGCTGCGAGTTCGAGGGCCAGACCTTCGGCCTGGTGGAGCCCATCTGGCGCCAGGTCGAGGTGCTCGCCGCCCATCTGGCCGGCGAGACGGTGGCGGGCTACGTCGACACCCCCTGCGCCACCAAGCTCAAGGTCAGCGGCGTTGCGCTCTACGCCTTCGGGCCCACCGAGCCCGAGGCGGGCCACGAGGTGCTCGCCTATCACGACCCCCAGCAGGGCGACTACCGCCGCCTGCTGCTGAAAGACGGCCGCCTGGAGGGCGCCGTGCTCTACGGCGACACCGCCGCCGGCCCCTGGTACTTCGAGCAGGCCCTGGCCGGGCGCGACCTCAGCGCCGGGCGCGCCGCGCTGCTGCTCGGCGCCACCGACGCCCGGGTGCGGCTCGACGCCGCCGCCGACACTGCCACTGACTCACCGCACAGCCCCGCGAAGGAGGCCGCATGAACACGCCCGCTAAACCGCAACTGATCATCATCGGCAACGGCATGGTCGGCCACCACCTGGTCGAGCAGCTGGTCAAGCGCGGCGCCACCGAGCGCTATCGGATCACCGTATTCGGCGAGGAGCGCCACCTGGCCTACGACCGGGTGCACCTCTCCGAGTACTTCAGCGGGCGCGACGCCGACTCCCTCGCCCTCTCCACCCGCGACTACTACGCCGAACACGGCATCGAGCTGCGCCTTGCCGAGGCAGTGGTCGCCATCGACCGCAACAAAGGCGAAGTGGTCACCGGCCAGGGGCGCACCCCCTACGACCGCCTGGTGCTGGCTACCGGCTCCACCCCCTTCGTGCCGCCGATTCCCGGCAACGAGCGGGAGGGCTGCCTGGTCTACCGCACCCTGGAGGACCTCGACGCCATCCGCGCGGCCGCCGAGACCGCCACCACCGGCGTGGTGGTGGGCGGCGGCCTGCTCGGCCTGGAGGCGGCGGGCGCCCTGCGCGGGCTCAACCTCGACACCGCCGTGGTGGAGTTCGCTCCGCGCCTGATGCCGATGCAGGTGGACAGCGAAGGCGGCGAGCTTTTGCGCGAGAAGATCGAAGCCATGGGCGTACAGGTGCTCACCGGCCGCGCCACTCAGGCGATCGTCGACGGCGAGGCCAGCCGCCACCGCATGGTGTTCCAGGACGACAAGGTGCTGGAGACCGACCTGATCGTCTTCTCCGCCGGCATTCGCCCCCGGGACGAGCTGGCCCGGGACAGCGGTCTGGCGCTCGGCGAGCGCGGCGGCGTGGTGATCGACGACCGCTGCCTGACCAGCGACCCGGCGATTCTCGCCGTGGGCGAGGTGGCGCTGTGGCAGGGCAGCATCTTCGGCCTGGTGGCCCCCGGCTACCAGATGGCCAAGGCCGCCGCCGCTACCCTGCTGGAGGGCGATGAGCCCTTCAAGGGCGCCGACATGAGCACCAAGCTCAAGCTGATGGGCGTGGACGTGGGCGCCATCGGCGACGCCCACGGCGACCGCACCCCCGGCGCGCGCCAGTTCCGCTTCCTCGATCCCATCAAGCAGCAGTACCGCAAGCTAGTGGTCTCCAGCGACGGCAGGCGCCTGGTGGGCGCCATGCTGGTGGGCGACAACAGCGTCTACGACACCCTCCTGCAGTACTACGCCAACCGCATCGAGCTGCCCAAGGACCCGGCCTCGCTGATCCTGCCGGCCGGCGGCGACGCCGCCCCCGCCCTGGGGCCGGACGCCCTGCCCGACACCGCCATGATCTGCTCCTGCCACAACGTCACCAAGGGGGGCGTCTGCGCCGCCATCGACGGCGGCGCCGTGGACCTCGGCGCCGTGAAGGGCTCCACCCGCGCCAGCACCGGCTGCGGCGGCTGCGCCGCCCTGCTCAAGACCCTGGTGGATCACGAGCTGGAGAGCCGCGGCGTGGAGGTCGACAAGTCGATCTGCGAGCACTTCTCCCATACTCGCCAGGAGCTCTACGACATCGTGCGGGTGGAGGGCATCAAGACCTTCAGCGAGCTGATGGAGAAGCACGGCAACGCCGACACCCACGGCCTCGGCTGCGATATCTGCAAGCCGGCGGTGGCCTCGATACTCGCCTCCTGTTTCAACGAGCCGATCACCGACGCGGCCCATATCCCGCTGCAGGACACCAACGACACCTTCATGGCCAACATGCAGAAGAACGGCACCTACTCCGTCGTTCCCCGCGTGCCGGGCGGCGAGATCACCCCCGACAAGCTGGTAGTGCTGGGCCAGGTGGCGCAGAGGTATGGCCTCTACACCAAGGTGACCGGCGGCCAGCGCATCGACCTCTTTGGCGCCCGCCTGGAGGACCTGCCGGCGATCTGGGGCGAGCTGATCGAGGCCGGTTTCGAGACAGGCCACGCCTACGGCAAGTCGCTGCGCACGGTGAAGTCCTGCGTGGGCAGCACCTGGTGCCGCTACGGCGTGCAGGACAGCGTGGGCATGGCGATCCGGCTCGAGCACCGCTACAAGGGCCTGCGCGCGCCGCACAAGATCAAGTTCGGGGTGTCCGGCTGCACCCGCGAGTGCGCCGAGGCCCAGAGCAAGGACATAGGCGTGATCGCCACCGAGAACGGCTGGAATCTTTACGTCTGCGGCAACGGCGGCATGCGCCCGCGCCATGCCGAGCTGTTCGCCACCGACCTCGACGACGCAGCGCTCTACCGCACCATCGACCGCTTCCTGATGTTCTACATCCGCACCGCCGACCGCCTGCAGCGCACCTCGGTATGGCGCGAGAACCTGGAAGGCGGCCTGGACTACCTCAAGGAGGTGATCCTGGAGGACAGCCTCGGCATCAATGAGGAGCTCGACCGGCAGATGCAGACCGTCATCGACGCCTACGAGTGCGAATGGGCCAATGCCATCAGCGACCCGGAGAAACTCAAGCGCTTCAGAAGCTTCGTCAACGACGCCCGCCCGGACCCGGACATCATCACTACCACCGAACGCGGCCAGCTCCGCCCGGCCTGATCGATCAATCCAGCATTCGCGCGCTAAAGCGCCCTCCCACAAGGCGTTTCTCCCACCGCGGTGGGGGAATCCTGTGGGAGGCCGGCTCCGCCGGGCGATTGGCGCCGTCAGGCGCCCTTTGTCGACCGAACCAGGAGTTTTTTCATGACCACCGCTACCGCCGCCCACACCATGACCCAGACCTGGCAACCCCTCTGCCCCCGCGCCGACCTGGTGCCCTACTCCGGCGTCGCCGCCTGGGTGGAAACCCCGGAAGGCCCCGCCCAGGTGGCGATCTTCTACCTTCCAAGCGACCCGAACACGTCGCGGCCAAGCGACCCGAACAGGTCGCAGCTGCCCGGCCACGCCCAGGAGCTCTTCGCCATCGACCACCACGACCCCTTCTCCGGCGCCAACGTCATCGCCCGCGGCATCGTCGGCGACCTCAAGGGCCAGCCGGTGGTCGCCTCGCCGCTCTACAAGCAGCACTTCCGCCTGGAAGACGGCCAGTGCCTGGAGGACGAAGCCGTCACCCTGCGCACCTGGCAGGTGAGCTTCAAGGGCGACGAGGTGTGGATCCAGGCCTGACAACAGGCGCTAACGGAAGAAGGGGCCGACAGCAGCCGGCTCCTCACTTAAAAGCATGAAAATCAGCCAAGCTAAATCATGATCTTCATCACCAGATAAAGAAGGAAAAGCATCCTCCGACTGCCCATTATCAGCATGATAAACACGCCGTGCACTTATCAACTCTTCTGCTCAGTCGTCGATATGGCCCGGAATTGATTACTGAAAATAACCATACAAAACTCATGCTTTACAATTCATGGGGCGCCGACAACACTTCCCTTGCTTCCTGAGGTTGGCCGCCAAGCCCTCCCCCTGAATGACGGCGGCAGGCGTATTATCCCTGCCGGCCGCACCGGGGCACAGGACCTGGCCAACATATCGAGAGACAACAGACGGAAACAGGGACGATGAGGGACATATCACGCCGGGTCCTGCTGCTGGGCGACCATCGACCGGCAGGGATTACGGCGCTGTCGATGCCACAGTACTCATGGCAGTTTCTTCGCACCGGCTGCCTGACAGAGGCCGAAAGGATCCTGGGCGCCTGCCCGCCGCCTCTGGGAATCATCCTGCTGGAAGGCCCCCATATCCGCCCTCCCCGTCAGCTGGATCAGCTGGAGAGGCTGCTCAACCTGGTGCCAGACCTTCTCTGGGTTGCGCTGCTGCCTCCCGGAAGTTTCCAGGACGAGCGAGCCACCAGGTTCATTGCTCGCCACTGTCATGCCTGCTTACCCCTTCCCCTTCGCCCCGACCAGGCCAACCATGTGCTGGAGAGCACGCTTGCCATGGCGTCTCTGCTCAAGCGTGCCTCTTCCGCACTTGGCAAGCCAGCGCCCTCCCGACCGGGTGTCACTCTGGTCGGCAACTCTCCCGCTATCCAGAGGCTGCTCCGGGATATCGAGAAGATTGCCATGGTGGATGCTCCGGTACTCATCACGGGGGAGTCCGGCACGGGAAAGGAGCTGACGGCAAGGATGATCCACGAGCGCTCGTCTCGGCGGGCGGGCCCCTTCAATGCGATCAACTGCGGCGCACTGCCCGCCGGGCTGATCCAGTCGGAACTCTTCGGCCACGAGAAGGGGGCCTTCACCGGCGCCGACCGGCGCAAGGTCGGGATCATCGAGTCGACCGCGGGGGGCACCCTCTTCCTCGACGAGATCGGTGATCTCCCCCTCGAGCTTCAGGTCAACCTGCTGCGCTTTCTGGAGGATCACCGCTTTCTTCGGCTTGGCGCCCAGCGTGAGAGCGAGGTGGATGTCCGGGTGCTTGCCGCGACCCATATCGACCTGGAGCTTGCCGTCCGGGAGGGCCGCTTCCGGGAAGATCTCTACCATCGACTCAACGTCCTGCAGGCCAGAACACCACCGCTTCGGGAGCGACCGGAAGATATCGAGGAGCTGGCCAGCCACTTCTTTCAGCAGTTCCGGAGTGAGGCCTCCTGCCGCCTGCGTGGCTTCAGTCACGACAGCCTGATCACCATGCGCCAGCACCCCTGGCCGGGCAACGTCCGGGAGCTGATCAACCGGGTCCGACGGGCCATGGTGATGTGCGAGCAGCGCCTGATCACACCAGCGGCCCTTGGCCTGGAGAGGCGCAATGGCCTCTCACGAGAGGGGGTGTCTCTGGAAATGATCCGGGACAGCGCAGAGCGCGAGGCGGTCATCGCCGCCCTGGCGCGTAACAGGCACCAGGTGCTGCACGCGGCACGCGAGCTCGGGGTGTCCCGGGCGACCCTCTACCGACTGATCGAGAAGCACCATATCCACCGTACGCTCGAGGAGCGCGCCTAACTCGACACAGGAACAGGAAATGCCATCATGACTCCCTACCAGCGTCTCATCATCAGCGTGACGGGCATCGCCTCTTTGGCCGGTGCCGCGCCACTTCTGGCTCAGCAGGAGATACAGCCGGTCGGCCAGGAGCCCCCTCCCGAGGAGGTGCAGTTCAACGTCCAGTCCATGGCGGAGTATGGCGGCGTGCTGACGCCCAGGGGGCGGTTGATGCTGGAGCCGGAGTTCCAGTACACCCACGAGAGCATCAACCGCATGACCTTCGAGGGCGTCGAGATTCTCAGCACCCTGCTGATCGGCGTCTTCACCGCCCAGGACGTCGACCGCGACAGCTACATGACCGCCCTGACCGGTCGCCTCGGGGTCACCGACCGGCTCGAGCTGGAGATGAAGGTGCCCTATGTCTATCGCGACGAGACCTCTCGTGTCAGCGTGGCAGAGGTAGATCCCGCCTTCGATATCGACCGCACCCTCTCCAACCATGGCCTGGGCGATATCGAGATCGCCGCCCACTACCAGCTCAACCGGGCTCGAGAGGGGCGCCCCATCTATATCGGCAACCTGCGCTACAAGTCCACCACCGGCGATGGCCCCTTCGATATCGAGCGTAACAGCGCCGGCTCGCCGCGAGAGCTGCCGACCGGTACTGGCTTCCAGGCCATCGAACCCAGCCTCACCGTGCTCTTCCCCTCGGCTCCGGCGGTCTACTTCGCCAACCTCGGCTACACCTACAACCTCAGCGATAACGTCAACCGCGCCGTCGGCGACGAGATCTTCGTGGGCAAGGTCGACCCGGGCGATGCGGTGCGCGTCAGCTTCGGCATGGCCTACGCCATCAACCCGCGGACCTCCTTCACCCTGGGCTACAAGAACGACTTCATCGGCAAGACCCGTACCGAATACTTCGACCCCACCACCGGCCGCTCCACCACCCAGAGCTCCAACACCCTCAACGTGGGCGCCCTGCTGCTGGGCTGGTCCTACCAGCTCAACCCCGATACGGCCATCAACCTGAACCTGGAGTTTGGCATCACCGATGATGCACCGGATACGGTCCTGACCCTGCGTGTGCCCTTCGGCATGAACCTGTTCTAAGACTCCTCGCCGGCCGGGAGCCCACACCACAACGACGAGCCATAACGACGAGGCCGCGGCGCTCTGGCCGCGGCCTTGCTCTATCCTCGCCGGCGCTGACGCTACCGGCGACCCCATGGCCCTCTCTCACACTCCTTCAGCGCAGCAGCCCCGGGAAGGCATCGACGATCGCCTGACGCTGGCGCGCCATCTGCAGCCTGCCGATATTGCCGACCTGCACCTGGATCTCGACGCGCTGGTCGATGGCCGCACCTGAGGCGTTGGTCACCACACCGCTCATGATCGCCTGGTTGGTGACCTGGTGAAGCGCCGCCGTGAAGCCCCGACTATCCTCCAGGGCCACACCGGAGAAGCCGGCCAGCCCCGTCAGGTCCACGCCATTGGGCGTCAGGTCATTGATCCGGATGCCGGTTCCCGGCCCCACCAGGGTGGCCTGGCCCGTCGGGTCGCTCAGGGTGCGGGACACCAGATCGACACCGGAGGCGGTGATATTGACCAGCGAGACCAGCTGGATCTGGTTATCGATCAGGGTCGTCAGCTCAGCCCCGAAGGCGAGCTCCATGCCGCCAAGGCGAAAGCCGCCCCGAAGCTCGTCCAGCGCCGCCTCCTCGAGCACCTCGCCACGGTAGTAGACATCGTGCTCGCCCCACGCCTCGGCCCAGAAGCGCTCGCTGCCCGACGCCTCCAGCGCCATCAGCGTCCAGCAGCCGAACAGCAGCACGGCAGCCTTCCAGCGGCAGCTGGCTACGCCTCCAGGCAAGGACGCCAGCCGCTGACTCCCGCGGTAATTCTGTCTCTGATAGGAGGTCATGGTTCAGCGCCCCAATTCGTTGCTGGCAGGTAGCGTCAGGAGGCTGGCCCCTATGCCCACTCGGCGAACCCCCTGATCCAGGGGGGAGCTCGGGCGTACGGCCCAGTCTCGCTCATGGTTGAAGTGGCGCTGGGCCACCTCCAGGTCGGCCCTGGCACCCAGCACGGTACCGTTCCAGAGGGTCTCGAAATGATCACGGGGAACGACCAGGGTCCCGGCGGCCGGGTCACCCACCAGCACATGCTGGCTGTCGATTCCCTTCACCACGACGAAGTGTCGATAGCCGGCCGTATCGACCATGGTGATGGCGGGCACCCCGATGCGCAGGAAGTCGTCCAGGGAGATACGGAAGCCGTCGGAATCGAGCCCCTGGTGATCCAGGTAGCGCTTCATGTCCAGCATCGAGAAGCCATGCTGCTGTATCTGCTCAACGTCGCCTGCCCGGATCATCCATTCGAAGACCTCGGCCTCGCTGGTCGGCCGCTCGTAGTGGTAGGTCAAGAGGGTGGCCACCGACGCAGAGCCGCAGCTGAAGTCATACTGCTGCGGCACCACCCGCTTCCAGCCGATCTCCTGAAGGCTACTGGCTGGCACCTGAAAGGTGCCGAAGTGGCTGGCAATGGTGACCTGGCTCGCTGCCTCGGCAGGCGCCGCGGCCAGCGCACTGCCGAGCAGCAGCAGCGCAGCCGACAGACGACGCACCCGGTAACACCCGGGCCAGGTCAAGAAAACTCCAGATGACATGATGATCTCCCCTGAGAGTCACCCGCTCCCGGCGTCCTGCTCCAGGAGCCCTTGTCGGCCTTGCCTAGTCGGCCGAAATAAAGATGCTGATGCCTACCGCATTATTGATGGCATTGCCGTGGCCGGTCACGGCACTGAAGATTCCCGTGCCGTTGTAGTTTCCCATGGCATTGTTGTCGAAGCGGATGTTGCCCGACACCATGTCGCCGTTCACCACCGAGACCTGGGTATCGCTGACGATGGCCTGCATGTTCTGAATGCTCTGGGCGGTCTTGAAATGCATCACGGTGCCCTCTCGACCTCGGGTCGATGCCATCGACTCGAGATCCAGCTGCTCCAGCGCAGCAAACCCCCTGTCGGGCCCTGCCTCGCGGCCATCGGCCATCAGGGACGTGGATGCAACCAGTACCACGGTGGCCAGCAGGATGCCGGCTGCCGGCCGACTGGCTCCCGGACGCTCCGCTGTCACTGCCACGACGTCGTGTCTCTTCATGGTCTGCCTCTCTCGGATAGAGTGCTCGGATAGAGTGTTTCGAGAGCCGCGGAAACCGGCAGCGCTGTGCCGCCGGCTTCCGCTTTCAGGGTCGGGTATCTGCCCCGACAGGTTAGTTGCCGATGCTCACGCTGCTGTGGGCCGCGACGTTGGTACCGGCGACCTGGGAGTTGTAGAGCCCGGTGGAGACGTTCATGTTGTTGATGCCACCGAACACCCCGGACGCCACGTTGACGTTGGCCGCCCCGGTCATCAGGTTGGCGTTGCCACCGGCTCCGCCGTTGCCACCGGCACCGCCGTTACCGGCTGAGGCCATGGCATCGCCGGTGGAGCCGCTGCCGGCACCGCCGCCGCCGCCGGCGCCGCTGGCGCCATTGCCGCCGTTGCCGGCCACGGCGCTGGCATCTCCGCCACTACCGCCGGCACCCGCCGTGGCAGTCCCGGTGCCGCTTCCATCACCGCTGCCGGTACCGGTGCCATCACCGCCGGTGCCGCCTGATGCCGTGGCACCGGAGCCTGCCTCGGAGGCGGCATCCTGAGAGCCACCAGCCGCCAGGAAGCCGCCATCGCCGGCATCCTCGTTGCCTGCCGTGGAGGTGGCCGTGGAGGTAGCCGTAGCGCCAGCCGCTCCCCCTTCGCCATTGGCCAGGCCAAGACCCAGGCCCAGGCCGGTCCCGGTGGCATCACCGCCGTCATCGCCGTTGCCCGCATTGGCCACGGCCTCACCGCCAGCGCCACCGCCGCCGCCGGTGCCACCACCGCCGTCACCGCCGGTCCCGACGCCAAGGTTGATGGAGCCCGCATCACCACCGGCACCGCCACTCGCGCCCGTAGCACCCGCGCCGGCGTTGATGGTGATGCCAGAGCCATTGACCGTGGAGCTCATCTCCTGCAGGGAGATGACGCTGGTGGAGGTGTTATAGGACTCGCTCATGGCCCAGGCATCGCCGCCGCGGCCGACGCTGCCGCCGCCGCCGCCGGTGCCGGTGCCAGCCCCGTAGCCGCCGGTGCCCGCACCGCCGGTACCGCCATCACCGCCGCCGCCGAAGAAGGTGTCATCGTTGCTGCCGCCGTTGGCGTTGCCGCCGGCGCCACCACCACCAACACCAAGGCCGAAGCCATCTCCGCCGCCGGCACCGCCGCTGCTGCCGCCTGTCGCTGTTGCCGTGGAGGTCACCTCCTGATCCACGGTGTCCGCCACTCCGGCGCTCGGGTTGGCATGCGCCGTCGAGATGGCGAAGGCCAGGGCCAACAGGGGCGTGCCTGCCACTACCAGATATCTCTTCATGATCTTCTCTCCGTATCCTGTTCCGACTGTGTTGTTCTTGCTTGGCAAGACTGCGAACAGGTATTCAGCGCCATCCAGCCGTACCCTTGAATGCCAATGCCCGCTCGCAGCGCACTTAACAACGCACAATGCGTGCCACCCAGACGAAGACTCTCTGCAACCCATTGTTGTATTGAGTAAATTCTTGCATCACCAAGAGGGCTCCAGCCTGCATGAGGCGAGACGCCATGCCGAAACGGCAGCGGAAGTGTCACGGACATGAGGCACTCGGCGGGTGAAAGCGGCCCAGAAAGCCAACGACTCCCTTTCGATTCAATGGAGTGCGGTGCGTATCGTGAAGTGGCTCAGCGGCTGGACATGACCGCCCGCCCCGCGCAACGTTATGCTGGGATGCTGCACTGCCGCATTCTGACCCTGGCGGACTAACTGATTGAAGAGGAACTCAGATGAGCAACACCAAACGGATCGACCTGGCCCTGCAGGGCGGCGGCGCCCACGGCGCCTTTACCTGGGGCGTGATGGACCGCCTGCTGGAGGACTCACGCATCGAGATCGAGGGCATCAGCGGCACCAGCGCCGGGGCCATGAACGGCGTGGTGATGGCCGACGCCCTCACCCGGGGCGACCGCGACACCGCCCGTCAGGCCCTCCACGACTTCTGGCAGGCGGTGAGCCGCGCCGGCATGACCAGCCCGATCAGGCGCACCCCGTTGGACATGCTCACCGGCAACTGGAGCCTCGACCACTCCCCCGGCTACATCGCCATGGACCTGATGAGCCGACTGGTCTCGCCCTATCAGTTCAACCCCTTCAATCTCAATCCGCTGCGCGACATTCTGGAGGAGCGGGTCGACTTCGAGCGAGTGCGCCGCTGCCCAGACCTCAAGCTGTTTGTCACCGCCACCAACGTGCGCAGCGGCAAGCAGCGCATCTTTACCCGGGAGGAGATGAGCGTGGATGCGGTGATGGCCTCGGCCTGTCTGCCCACGGTCTTCCAGGCGGTGGAGATCGACGGCGAGGCCTACTGGGACGGCGGCTACATGGGCAACCCCTCGCTGATGCCGTTGATGGAGCACTGCGGCACCCGGGACATCGTCATCGTGCAGATCAACCCCATCTACCGGGAGGAGCTGCCCACCAGCGCCGCGGCGATCATGAACCGCCTGAACGAGATCACCTTCAACGCCTCGCTGATCAAGGAGGTGCGCATGATCGCCATGCTGCAGCGCCTGCTCGGCGACCAGGGCGTGGATATCGGCTGCTATGCCGGCACCCTCTTCCACCGCATCGCCGGCGACGAGACCCTGGGCAAGCTCTCGGTCTCGAGCAAGATGAACGCCGAGTGGCCTTTCCTCTGCCACCTGCGCGACGCGGGGCGACACACCGCCGAAGGCTGGCTCGCCGAGCACTTCGAAGCGCTGGGCAGCCACTCCACCCTGGAGGTGGAGAGCGTCTACCGGGATACCGAATAGGCGGCCTGCGTTGAGACTTCGCGAGAGACGCATCTTGCCAGCTCCGGGGGCGCGGACCATGCTCGGGAAACGGGTGGGGCACTCGCTGCCCCGCCGTCTGTCCAAGGCAACAGGAGGGAGGATCAGCGCCGCACGACACCGTCGGCCCTGTCACTTTCCTGACATCGTGCGCTGACAGTGTCGACATAGGGACGTCACATGACGTCCATCTCGCGACCAAAGGAGAGCTGCGCGATGGTACGCATCGACAAGAAGGCCACCCGTCTCTACGTGCTGGACACCAACGTCCTGCTCCACGACCCAGCCGCCCTCTACCAGTTCGATGAGCACGAGGTGGTCATCCCCATGACCGTGCTCGAGGAGCTCGACAAGCACAAGAATGGCGCTCGCGAGATCGCCCGCACCGCCCGCCAGGTCAGCCGCACCCTCTCGGACCTCACCGCCAACGTCGGACTCGAACAGATCCGCGACGGCATTCCCATTGTGCGCCTGAACGGCCCCGAGGGACGCCTGCGGCTGCTCTGCTACACGGACCTGGAGCCCCGTACCGGTCTCGACGACAGCCCCGACAACCGCATTCTCGCCGAGACCTGTCGGCTCTGCCGAGAGCGCCAGGATGCCTCGGTGATCCTGATCACCAAGGACATCAACCTGAGGGTCAAGGCCGCCGCCCTGGGCGTGCCGGTGGAGGACTACCTGACCGACCGGGTCTTCGATGACAGCGACGCCATGCTGGAGGGAGTGCGCGTCTACCCGGACGCCGGCAGCGAGCTCTGGAACGGCCTGGCGCTGGAGGTCAACGTGGAACGCGACGAGCGCCGCGTGACCTACCATCTCGGCGGCGAGATTCCCACCGACTGGCACCCCGGCATGCTGGTGGCCGACGGTGACTGCGAGGCCGGCTTCGAGGCCGTGGTGCGCGAGGTGGGCCCCCGCCGCGCCCAGCTGGCGCTGCTCACCAACTACCGCCACGGCGCCAGCGTCTGGGGGGTGCATGCCAGCGACTGCCGCCAGAACTTCGCCCTCAACCTGCTGATGGATGACCAGATCGACCTGGTCACCATCGCCGGCAGCGCCGGCACCGGCAAGACCTTCATGACCCTGGCCGCGGCCTTCCAGCAGACCCTGGACAGCAAGCGCTTCGAGCGCATCGTCTTCACCCGAGCCCCCATCTCCATGAGCGAAGATATCGGCTTCCTGCCCGGCACCGAGGAGGAGAAGATGTCACCCTGGATGGGCGCCTTCCACGACAACATGGACAACCTGCTGCGCGACGAGGATGGCGGCTCCAGCTGGGACAACGGCGCCACCCGCCAGCTGCTCGGCTCCCGGGTGCAGATCCGCGCCCCGGGCTTCATGCGCGGTCGCACCCTGAACGACACCTTCCTGATCATCGATGAGGCCCAGAACTTCACCCCCAAGCAGCTCAAGTCCCTGGTCACCCGGGCCGGGCGCAACACCAAGATCGTCTGCCTGGGCAACGTCGGCCAGATCGACACCCCCTACCTCACCGCCAACACCTGCGGCATGGCGGCGGTGGTCCAGCGCTTCCGCGACTGGCCCCACGCCGGCCATGTGACCCTGAAGAGCGTGGAGCGCTCACGGCTGGCTCTGGCCGGCGAGGAGCTGCTGTGACGTGACCGGAACGCCACCCTGCTACCCGCGTTCGCCCGGGGCCCGAGGGATCTGAGGAGCAAGGACCTCAGGCGGCGCCGAACAGCAGCACCAGGGCCAGGCCGATGGCCACCGCCATGGTCAGCAGGGCAGCGTGGCGACGCAGCCAGCTCTCACCCTCCCCCAGCGCATCCAGCGCCGCGGTCCCCGAACGCTCAAGCCCCATCCACCAGGCCACCCAGCCTCCCTTGATCGCGGCCAGCCGCTCGCCCCCGGCCCGGGCCGCCTCCACCAGGCGCCCCGCTGCCCGGGAGAGCGGCCACCAGAGATCGCCCGGCGGCGGTCGATGCCAGGCCAGCGACACGCCCCGCCGAGTGAACCAGATCGCCGGCAGCACCAGGGCCAGGCCCGCCAGCAGGGGCCACCAGAGGCCCGCCAGCTCTTCCCGCGGCGGCGAGCCCCCCTCCGCGCCGAGCAGCGGCAGCCAGGCCGGCAGGAGCAGCCCGCTTGCCAGGAGCAGCAGCCAGGCCAGTGGCATGGGGGCGGAGAGCGGCATCAGGCCGTTGTGTCGTGCCTGACGCTCCCCCTGCCACTGGCACCAGAGGGTCCGCGCCATCAGCAGGGTAGTGCCCACCGCGGCCAGGGAGAGCCAGGCCACCAGCCCCGAATGCCCCCCATCGTAGAGCGCCTCCTTGAAGGCCCACTTGGTGGCAAGCCCTGAGCCCAGCGCCCCGGCCAGGGAGAGGGCCGGCAGCGCCAGCAGCAGCGCCAGGGCCCAGGCCGGCAGCCGCGGAGGGTGCTCGCCGATGCCTACGCCGAGAAAGAGCGCCCCCTTGGTGAGGCCATGGTGGGCGGCGAAGAGCACCACCGCGGGCGCCAGCGCCGGCCACAGACCAGGCGCGGTGAGCCCCGCCCCCACCAGGGCGGCGAGCATGCCGAGCTGGCTGACGCTGGAGTAGGCCAGCACCGCCTTGGGATGGCGCTGACAAACCCCCATCAGGGCCGCGCCCATGGCACCGACGAGCCCCACCGCGAGCATGGCGCGCCCCAGCTCGACGAAGCCTTGCGTCGCCGCCGGCTCCCCCAGCGGTAGGGTCGCCATCCAGCCCACCACCCCGGCCTTGACCATGGCGCCGCTCAGCACGGCGCTGGCCGGGGTGGGCGCTACCGGATGGGCCAGGGGCAGCCAGAGGTGCAGGCCCGCGACCCCCGCCTTCACGCCGAAACCGAGCCACAGCAGCAGACCGATCCAGACGCCGTGCTCCAGGTTGACGAGCCCCTCGCGCAGGCCGCCAAGGGTCAGGGTGCCCAGGCTGCCGGCGCCCCACAGCAGCCCTCCCAGGATCAGCCCCTCCCCGAGCACCGCCATGATCAGGTAGGCGCGACCGCCGGTCAGGGCATCTCGGGTGCCGGAGTGAATCACCAGGCCATAGGCGGCGAAGGTCATCACCGCGAAGCCCAGGTAGAAGCTGGCGATATCCTCCGCCAGCAGCAGCAGCAGGTTGCCGGTGAGGGTCAGCGGCCAGAGCAGCGCAAAGCGGGCCAGGCGAGACGCCGCCCTGTCGTTGCCGGCAACGGCCCGCTCGCCGTCGCCGGCCAGATAGCCCCGGGCATACCAGCCGGCGAGCAGCCAGAGCAGCGCGGTAAAGCCCAGCAGCACCCGGCGCGGCTCGTCCAGCACCCAGACGCCGCCCAGCAGCCAGGCCGACAGCGTGAGGCTCCCGTCGCCGCCCAGCACGGCCAGGGCCAGGGCCGGCAGCGGTGCCGTGGCCCATAGCGGGTCAAGGGGAAAGCGCACCTCGCCACGCCCGACCAGGGCCGCCATCAGCGGTTCGCGCAGCACCAGCAGCAGCGGCCAGAGCAGCACAGCGATCATCAGGGCGGCGAAGATCTCCTGGCTCATGGCAGATACTCCAGGTTGGCCACCCGGGTCGCCCACTCCAGCGGCGTGTAGGGCAGCCCGGCGAAGAGTCCTGCCAGCACGCTGAACAGCGCCGTGGCCACCACCGGCAGCAGTAGCCAGGTGCTGGTCTCGAGGCGGCCCAGATGGCGCTCCGCGGGCCAGGTGCCGACGCCGTGGTCGGGGCCGGGCCGGAACCAGAGCCGGTAGAGGATCGGCAGGAAGTAGGCGGCGTTGAGCAGGCTGCTGACCATCAGCACCGCGATCACCCAGGGCATGCTGGCCTGGACGGCGCCGGTGCCCAGGTACCACTTGCTCAGGAAACCTACCAGGGGTGGCACGCCGATCATGCCCAGGGCGCCGAGGGTAAAGGCGACGCTGGTCAGCGGCATGCGCCGCCCCGCCCCGTCGAGCTCGTCGATGCGGTGGATACCGAGTTCCTCGGCGTAGTTGCCGGCGCAGAAGAACAGGGTGATCTTCATCAGCCCCTGATGCAGCAGGTGGGAGAGCGCGGCGATGGTGCCCAGGGGGCCGAAGAGCCCGATGCCCAGCACGACATAGCTCACCTGGCTCACCGTGGAGAAGGCGAGCCGCGGCTTGAGCTCCACCTGGGCCAGGGCGCGCAGGGAGCCGTAGAGGATGGTGACGGTGGCGACGGCGGCGAGGCCGGTGAGCAGACCCAGGGAGTGACTGAGCTCGGCACCGTAGACGTCATAGACCAGCCGCACGATGCCGAAGGCGCCAGCCTTGACCACCGCCACCGCGTGCAGCAGGGCGCTGACCGGTGCCGGCGCCACCATGGCACGCGGCAGCCAGCCGTGCAGCGGCACCAGGGCCGCCTTGACCCCGAGGCCGGCGATCAGCACCCAGAAGATGGCGATCAGGGTGCCGCGCTGCTCGGCGCCGAACTCGGCGAGGATCTCCCGCTGGCCGAAGCGGATATCCCCGGCCAGGGCGTGCAGCGCCACCATGCCGATCATCAGCACCAGTCCCGCGGTGAGGGTGAAGCGCAGATAGAGGGTAGCCGCCGCCAGCGCCTTCGGATTGCCCCGGTGGGCCACCAGCGGATAGGTGGAGAGTGTCAGCAGCTCGTAGAAGATCAGGAAGGTGAAGAGGTTCCCAGCCAGGCTGATCCCCAGGGTGCTGGCCACGCAGAGGCTGAAGAAGCCGAAGAAACGCCGCCGATTGGGCGAGTCCTCCAGGTAGCCGATGGCGTAGATGGTGGTGAAGAGCCAGAGCAGCGAGGAGAGCCCGGCGAACATGATGCCCAGCGCATCGGCCCGCAGCACGAAGGCCAGCCCCTCCAGCACCGGGAACTCCACGGCGTAGGCGTGGCCCTGGCTGAGCCCGCGCACCATCCAGGCCACCAGGCCGACCTTGAGCAGGGCGGCGGTCAGGTTGAGCCCGGTGCGGGCGCGAAAGGCCCCCTCCGGCAGCAGGAAGATGATCGCCGCCGCCGCGAGCGAGGTGGCCAGGGTGGCCACCGGGAAGAAGGCCGAGCTCATGGCACCCCTCCCTCACGCAGCAGTGCCAGGGGCCACTGGGCCACCAGCCCCAGCCCCACGGCGGCCAGGGCCAGCAGCAGCGGGACGAGATCCGTGCCCCGAGGCAGCACCTGGAACTCGTGGCGCGGTGCCTCCTCCACGAAGGAGCAGCGCAGCACCCGGAACACATAGGCGGCGGTGAGCAGGGTGCCGAGCACCAGCACCACCGCCCAGAGCCACTGCCCCGCCTCCAGGGAAGCCTGCAGCAGCAGCCACTTGGCGGTAAAGCCGGCGCTGGGCGGCAGCCCCATCAGGGTGACGGCGGCCACGCCGAAGGTCATCAGCGCCAGGGGCAGGCGACGGCTGGTCCCGGCCAGCTCCTCAAGACGACTGGCCCCGGTGGAGAGCATCAGGTTGCCGGCGGCCATGAACATCGCCGCCTTGGCCAGAGCGTGGCCGGCCAGCTGCAGCCAGGTGGCCTGCCAGGCCAGGGCCGCCGCCGACGCCGCCACACCGGCCAGCAGCGGAAAGGCCAGCATCAGATAGCCCAGCTGGCCCACCGTGGACCAGGCCACCACCTGCTTGAGGGTGTCGGCGCGCCACGCCTTGAGCCCGCCCCAGAGCACCGCCGCCGCCCCCAGCAGGCCCAGCGCCCAGGCCGCGGTCACCGCCTCGGGCAGCAGCAGGCGCCACAGCAGGATCAGGATAAAGAAGGAGCCCTTGACCACCAGGGCGCCGTGCACCGCGCTGACCGGGGTCCAGGCGCTGGCGTGCACCGGCGCCAGCCAGCCGTGAAGGGGGAAGATCGCCGCCTTGAGCAGCAGCCCCGCGGCCAGCAGGGCCATGGCGATGCGGGTGACCGCATCGGGCTCGGCCACGGTGGCGAGCTCGGCCAGGGAGAGCGTGCCCCAGGCGCCCAGCAGCAGGGCCACGCCAAGCAGCCAGGCCAGGGAGCCCACCAGGGCAAAGAGCAGATAGCGCAGGCCGGCGCGAATCGCCTCCGCCTTGCCGGGCAGCAGCATCATGCCCACGGCGGTGAGCCCCATCAGCTCGAGCCCCACGTAGAGCAGCAGCAGGTCGGCGGCGACCCAGATCAGCCCCAGGGCCACCGCCAGGCCGCCCAGCAGCGGCCAGAAGCGGGCATGGGCGTCGACCCCCGGCAGCGCCGCGCGGCGGTGTCCCACCGCATAGGTAGCGCTGGCCAGCAGCACCAGCTGAGTGAGCAGCAGCAGCAGCGCCGCCAGGGGATCCAGGCGCCACTGCAGCGCCAGCCCCCCCAGGCTCAGCGAACCCTGTTGGGCCCCCTCCCCCAGGCCCGGCAGCAGCAGCAGGGTCATCAGCGGCAGCAGGGCCCCCGCCGGCACCACCCGGCGCATCTGCCGCGGCGGATGGCGCAGCGCCAGCAGCCCCAGCGGCAGGGGCGCCAGCAGCGTCACCCAGAGCAGCACACTGGGCCAGGCGCTCATGGCTCACCTTCGGATTCGAGGCTCACCTGCCCCGCCAGGGCGTGGAGGCGACGCAGCAGCAGCGCCCCCAGCACCGAGCCGACCAGCGCCACCACCAGGCCCACCAGGATCAGCCCCTGGACCTCGGGCGCGGTGCCGGCGAGTCCGGCCAGCAGCAGGAAGACCCCGGAGCCGAGCACATTGAAGGCGAGCAGCTGGCGCAGCAGATGGCGGTGGCGGGCGAAGGCCCAGAGGCCCAGCGCCATCACCGCGAGCCCCGCCGGCACCAGGGAGGCCAGCGCCGCCCGGGGCGGCACCAGCCCGCGTCCGCCCAGCAGCCAGCTGGCCGCCAGGCCGGCCAGTGCCAGCCAGGCCAGCACCCCCAGCAGGCGCAGCGCAGCGCCCCCCGACGCGGGCGGCGCCTCGTCGCGGGGTGGCAGGCGCGGCACGTCGCCGGCCCGTCCCAGCGCATGGAGCAAGGCGGCGCCGGTGAGCAGCGCCCCGAGCAGCGCCTCCGCGGCGGCCAGCCAGGGCGCCCCCAGCTGCCACCAGGCGATGGACATCACCAGGGCGAAGGCCACGAAGGCCAGGCAGGCGCGGCGCAGCCGGCGGTCGAGCAGGCAGGCGGCCGCCAGCAGCAGCAGCAGCCCCGTCAGGCTCCAGGCGAGGGACAGGCTCACCGAGGGTCACCCCCACCGGCTCCCGCCTCCCCGCCCTTGGGCCCGCAAATCCGATTGCGTCCCTCACGCTTGGCGCGATAGAGGGCACGGTCGGCATCCCCCAGCACGCTCTCGAGGTTGGCCTCGGGCTCCAGGACCGCCAGGCCGAGGCTGACCGTGAAGCGGATATCGGCCCCCTCCACTTCCAGCACCATGGCCGCCACCGCCTCGCGAAGGCGCTCCAGGATGGCCCGGGCGTCATCTAGGGAAGCGTCCACCAGCAGCGCCGCAAACTCCTCACCGCCGATGCGAGCGAAGAGGTCGTAGGGGCGCAGGCACTCCCGGCAGGTAGCGGCAAAGGCTTGCAGCGCCAGGTCGCCGGCGGCATGGCCGTAGGTATCGTTGAGGGCCTTGAAGCGGTCCAGGTCCAGCATCGCCAGGGGCATGGCCTGACCCTGGCGGCGCGCACGGGCCTGGAGCGCGGCCGCCTGCTCGAAGAAGGCCCGCCGATTGAGGGCGCCGGTCAGCATGTCGGTACCGACCAGCCGCTCGACCTGCCGCTCGCGCTGCTTATGTTCGGTGATATCGACCAGCACGCCATCCCACAGGGTGCTGCCGTCGCGACGACGCTGGGGACGGGCCCGCAGCTCCAGCCAGCGCTCCCCCGCCGGCAGGTCGAGGCACAGCGCCTGCTGGCAGGGAGAGAGGCCGACCGCCGACTGGGCCAGGCCCACCTCCAGCGCCTGGCGCTCGCCTTCCACGAGCAGGCCGAAGAGGCTATCGGCGTCATCCATGACCTGCTCCGCTGCCAGGCCGGTCAGGGCCCTGATGCCATCGCTGGCATAGAGAAACTCCAGCTTTTCCGCCGCCTGATGCAGGCGAAAGATGGCCGCGGGCAGCTGGGCGACCGTGCTCTCGAGCCGTGCCAGCAGCTGGCGATCACGGAGTTCGCGCTCGCGCATGCCGGTCACGTCATACTGCATCACCAGCAGCCGCAGGGAAGCGTCAGGGGGCGCCTGAATAGGCTGGATCATGGTGGTCTGATGGCGCAGGGCGCCGTCGGCACGGCGACAGAGCAGCACGCCCTGCCAGGGCTGCCGGGAGGTGAGGCAGTGCTCCAGGGCCCTGGCGAAGCCGCCGTGCAGGGGGTCGGCATCGAGGATGACCGCTCGGCGGCGCAGCAGCTGTTCGGCGGGATACCCCGCATGGCGCTCGAATTCGGGATTCACCTCGAGCACCACGCCCTCCTCGTCGAGGAGCATCACCGCTCCCGGATAGTAGGCCAGCAGCCGTTCCGACAGGCCGGGAGAAGCGCCCTGCTTCCCGGTCCGCCAGCGCCACCATGCCTGCCTGATTCTCTCCATGCCCAAGCCACGACACTCCCTGCGTCCTGTGGAAAGGCCTCTGCGGGCCCGCTTCCACCCTACCTCAGAATGTTCGACCAGGCACCTGCGGGCCTCACAGGCCGAGCTTGTTCGCTACGTAATCGGCGTCCTTGTCGCCGCGGCCGGAGAGGTTGACCAGGATGTGCTGGTCCGCCGGCAGCTTGGGCGCCTCGCGCATGGCCCAGGCCACGGCGTGGGCGCTCTCCAGGGCAGGGATGATGCCTTCCACCCGAGAGAGCGTCAGGAAGGCCTCGAGGCACTCGTCGTCGCTGGCGCTCTGGTAGTCAACCCGGCCGATCTCCTTCAGGTAGCTGTGCTGGGGGCCCACGCCGGGATAGTCGAGCCCCGAGGCGATGGAGTGCACCGGCATGGGGTTGCCGGCCTCGTCTTCCAGCACATAGCAGGCCATGCCGTGGATCTCACCGGGCTTGCCCAGGGTCAGGGTGGCGGAGTGGCGCTGGGTATCGAGGCCCTCGCCGGCGGGCTCCACGCCCACCAGGTGCACGGACTCATCCTCGAGGAAGGCGGTGAACATGCCCATGGCGTTGGAGCCGCCGCCCACGCAGGCGGTGACGTGGTCGGGCAGGCGACCGTGGCGCGCCAGGAACTGCTCGCGGGACTCGCGGCCGATGACCGACTGGAAGTCGCGCACCATCTTCGGGAAGGGGTGCGGCCCCACCACCGAGCCGATGGCGTAGATGAAGTTCTGCGGGTCCTTGAGGTACTCCTCGAAGGCGCTGTCCACGGCGTCCTTGAGGGTCGCGGTGCCCCGGGTGACCGGAACCAGGGTGCAGCCCAGGATCTTCATCTTGGTGACGTTGGGGTGCTCCTTCTCGATATCCACCTGGCCCATGTGGATCTCGCAGGGGATGCCCACCAGGGCACAGGCGGTGGCCAGGGCCACGCCGTGCTGACCGGCACCGGTCTCGGCGATCACCTTGGTCTTGCCCATGAACTTGGCCAGCAGCGCCTCGCCCAGGCAGTGGTTGATCTTGTGGGCGCCGGTATGGTTGAGATCCTCGCGCTTGAGGTGGATCTGGGCCCCGCCCAGCTTCTCGGAGAGGCGCCGGGCGTGAAAGATCGGGCTGGGCCGCCCCACATAGTCGGCAAACAGGCTGGCCAGCTCCTGCTGGAAGTCATCGCGAACGCGGATCTCCTCGTAGGCGGCGTCGATCTCGTCCATGACCACCTTGAGCTCGGGCGGAATCAGCTGGCCGCCGAAGCGGCCGAAGTAGCCCTGGGCGTCGGGAAGGTTGGCGAAGGGGGATCTGCTCATGGTGTCGTGTCCTGCAGGCGTGCTGGAAATATCGGTCATTCAGTTTGCCGAGCCGCCCCGCGGCTGTCGAGGCGACATTGGGAGAGCCCTCAGCGAGCTTGACAGAGCCCTCAGCGGGCCAGGCGCTCGCCGAGCCAGCTGCCGATATCGCCCACCTGCTGGGGGCAGACCGCATGGGCCATGGGGTACTGGCGATAGCTGGCCGGGTAGCCCAGCGCCTTCACCTTGTCGAAGCCGGCGCGGCCCAGCGCCTCGGGCACCACGGGGTCGAAGCTGCCGTGGTGCACCTCGACGGGCAAACCGCGATTGGCCTCGGCCAGCTCGATGGACTCGGCGGTGGCGAAGTAGGTGGACATGGCCAGCAGACCGCCCAGAGGCTGTTCGAAGGAGAGCGCCGCCTGGTAGGCCACCGCCCCGCCCTGGGAGAAGCCGGCCAGGATGATCCGGCGGCTGTCGATGCCGTGGCCGATCTGCTCGCGGACCAGGCCCTGGATGCGCTCGGCGGAGGCCTTGAGCTGGGGCTCATCGACCCGGCGCCCCAGGTTCATCTCGAGGATGTCGTACCAGGCCGGCATCACCATGCCGCCGTTGATGGTCACCGGCAGGCGCGGCGCATGGGGCAGGATGAAGCGCACGCTGGCGTCGGCGGGCAGTGAAAGCGCCGGCACCAGGGGCTCGAAGTCGCTGCCATCGGCGCCCAGGCCGTGCAGGATGAAGACGCAGGCGTCGGCGGGCTTGCCGCTTCGGGGCTCGATGATCAGCTCACCGGGTTGGCTCATGGGACTCTCTCTCGCGGGGAAAAGGCCTCACCCTACCGCAAAGCCCGGTTGACGGCGAGATGCTGACGGCGAGATGCCCGCCCCGTCAGAAGGGCCAGATGAGGGGAATCAGCGTCAGGGCCACCGCGGCGGTGATCAGGTTAAGCAGCCCGCCCACCCGCAGGAAGTCGCCGAAACGGTAGCCGCCGGGTCCGTGCACCATCAGGTTGGTCTGGTAGCCGATCGGGGTCAGGAAGCTCGCCGAGGCGGCGAACATCACCGCCACCACGAAGGGCATCGGGTTCACCCCCAGGCTTTCGGCACTGGCCATCACCACCGGAAAGGTAATCACCGCGGCGGCGTTGTTGGTGACCAGCTCGGTCAGCAGCGCCACCAGCAGATAGGTGCCGATCAGCAGCAGCAGGGGATTGCCGTCGGCCAGCCCCAGGGCGGCGTCCGCCAGGAAAGCGGCGGCCCCGGAGCTCTGCAGCGCCGCGCCCAGGCCGAAAGAGGCGGCGATGGTGAGCAGCACCTGGGTATCCAGCCCGCGCTTGGCGGCCTCGACGGTGCAGCAGCCGGTCAGCAGCACCAGCGCCGCCCCCAGCATGGCGGCGTTCATCATGCTCATCACCCCGAGGCTCGCCAGGGCGACCACGCCTGCCAGGATGCCCCAGGCCAGCCAGGCCTTCTCGTGGATCGGGCGCGCCGCGCCATTGAGCTGGCTGATCAGCAGGAAGTCACGCGACTGGCGATGGCGCTCGATGAAGGGCGGCCGCGCCTCCAGCAGCAGCACGTCGGCGGGCTGCAGGCGCACCTGGCCGAGGTTGCCTGCCACTCGCTCACCGCCGCGACACACCGCCAGCACGGCGGCGCCGTAGAGGGTGCGGAAGTGGCCATCGCGGATGCGCTGACCGACGAACTGGCACTGGCTGGAGACCACCGCCTCCACCAGGCGCCGCTCCTTGAAGTCCTTCGCCAGGCTCGACTCACCCTGACGAGAGGGCACCAGGCCGCGCACCTGCTGCAGCTCCACCGCCCCCTCGCTGGTGCCGGCGAACACCAGCCGGTCGCCGCCCTTGAGCCGTTCGCCGGGCCCCACCACGCTGACCACGTTGCCGTCGCGCTCGATCTCCACCAGGAACAGCTCCTGGAGGTGACGCAGCCCCGCCTCTTCCACCGTGCGATTGACCAGGGGGCCCGCCGGGTCGACCTCCATCTCGATGGTGAATTCGCGGGGGTTCTCGAAGGCCGCCGCGGCACCGCGACGCGCCGGCAGCAGCCGCGGCCCCAGCAGGATCAGATAAACGAGGCCGATCAGCGCCACCGGCACGCCCACCCAGGCGAGATCGAAGAGTCCCATGGCAAGCTCGGGCGAACGGTCCACCAGCAGGCCGTGCACGACCAGGTTGGTGCTGGTGCCGAACAGGGTGATGGTGCCGCCCAGAATCGAGGCGAAGCTGAGCGGCATCAGCAGGCGGTGGACCGGCACGTGCACGCGGCGACTCCAGCTCAGCACCGCGGGGATATAGGTGGCCACCACCGGGGTGTTGTTGAGAAAGCCGCTCAGGGCCGCCACCGGCAGCAGCAGACGCAGCAGCGCGCCGCTCTCGCGGCGCGGCAGGCCGAGTACGTGACGGATGATCAGGTCGATGCCGCCGGTCTGCCGAATGGCGGTGACCAGCACATACATGAAGGCCACGGTGAAGAGCCCGGTGCTGGCGAAGCCGCCCAGCGCTTGGGACGGCTCGAGGATGCCCAGCGTCAACAGCAGGATCACCGCGCCCAGCAGGACAATATCCGGCCCGAGCCGCGAGAAGGCCATCAGCGGAAATACGGCGATCACGACGGCGAGGGAGATCCAGGCGTCCAGGGGCATGGCAGGTATCCGGTCAACGAGAGTGCCCCTATTCTGCCGCCCACCGATTATTCTAAAAAGTTCTTTGTAGAACTTCTCTTATTCCACAAATAGCCATAACGATCCTACCTTCCTGCGTGACTGCTCACCGCCCTAGCGGGCGAGTGGGCGAGGGTTCACGCGGATTTTTGCTGAGCCGGCTCCCCGGTGCCCCCTCCCCGGCCAAATGGCGCACACGCAAGAGGGCCCGCACATGGCGGGCCCTCTTATACTCCCGAGGGAGTCACATCAGTGTCAGCTGGCGATTAGCCGATGACCTTGATGTTGGAAGCCTGGAGGCCTTTCTTGCCCTGGGTGACGTCGAAGGAAACCTTCTGACCGTCTTGCAGAGTCTTGAAGCCGTCAGCCTGGATCTCGGAGAAGTGAGCGAACAGGTCGTCACCGTTGTCGTCCGGAGAAATGAAGCCGAAGCCCTTGGTGTCGTTGAACCACTTGACAGTACCGGTAGCCATTATCGAATTCCTCGAATAGCGTTTGATTTTCCGGGAAATACCCGAGTTGCAGTGGGTAGAACAAGAAACCTTTCACCGGGAAATCGACACTAGAGCGTTTCGATGACCACTTGCGATGTTCGACTTGCTAACCAACTGCGCACAGCTTGCGCCCTTCGCGGTCGCAGGTCAAATACTATTTTGCGTCGATGACGAGAAAGTTACTCCCCGGCCAGGATCCAGGCCGCGGCCTTCTCGGCGATCATCAGCGTCGGCGAGTTGGTGTTGCCGCTGGTGATGGTGGGCATCACCCCGGCATCCACCACCCTGAGCCCGGCCACCCCGCGCACCCGCAGGTGCGGGTCCACCACCGCCATGGGGTCGTCGGCCCGGCCCATCTTCGTGGTGCCCACCGGATGGAAGATGGTGGTGCCGATATCCCCGGCGAGCCGCGCCAGCTCCTCGTCGCTCTGGAACTCGACGCCGGGCTTGACCTCTTCAGGCTGGTACCTGGCAAAGGCCGGCTGCTCGGCAATGCGCCGGGTGACCCGCAGGGAGTCCGCCGCCACCTGGCGATCCTCCGGGGTGCTCAGGTAGTTGGGCGCGATGGCCGGCGCCCGGCGCGGGTCGCGGCTGGTGATGCGCACCGTGCCGCGGCTGGTAGGGTTGAGGTTGCAGACGCTGGCCGTGATCGCCGGGAAGGTGTCCAGGGGCTGGCCGAAGGCGGGCAGACTGAGCGGCTGGACGTGGTACTCGATATTGGGGTGCTCGAAGGCCTCGGCGCTGCGAGTGAAGGCGCAGAGCTGGGAGGGCGCCATGCTCATGGGCCCCGTGCGCTTCAGCGCGTACTCCAGGCCGATCTTCGCCTTGCCCACCAGGCTGCCGGTCATGGTGTTGAGGGTCTTGGCTCCGCTTACCTTGTAGACCGAGCGGATCTGCAGGTGATCCTGGAGGTTCTCCCCCACGCCAGGCAGGTCGACGACCACGGGAATCTCATGCTCGGCCAGCAGGTCCGCCGGGCCGATGCCGGAGAGCTGCAGCAGCTGGGGCGAGCCGATGGCCCCGGCAGAGAGGATCACCTCGCGTGCCGCGCGGGCCACGACCTCGCTGCCGTCGCGCTCGACCCGCACCCCCGTGCAGCGGGGCTCGCCGGCCTCGCCGCCGGGCGCCACCTCGAGTCCCAGCACCTGGCTGGAGTGCCAGAGGGTGAGGTTATCCCGCGGCTCGACGCCGTGCAGAAAGGCCTTGGCGGTGTTCCAGCGCCACCCCTTGCGCTGATTGACCTCGAAGTAGCCCACCCCTTCGTTGTCGCCGCGATTGAAGTCCTCGGTACGCGGGATGCCCGCCTCCACCGCCGCGGTGGCAAAGTCGTCGAGCACCTGCCAGCTCAGGCGCTGCTTCTCCACCCGCCACTCGCCGCCGTGGCCGTGGAAGTCGCGGTGGCCAGCGTCGGCGTCGCCGCCGGCGTCCAGGCGGTGATGGTCCTCGTGCCTCATGAAGTCCGCCAGGCAGTTCTCCCAGCGCCAGGCCTCCTCGCCGGTGAGCTCGGCCCAGTGGTCGTAGTCCCGGGCCTGGCCGCGGATATAGAGCATGCCGTTGATGCTGGAGCAGCCGCCCAGGGTCTTGCCCCGGGGGTAGATCAGCGAGCGGCCGTTGAGTCCGGCATCGGGCTCGGTGCGAAAGCGCCAGTCGGTGCGGGGGTTGTCGATGCAGTAGAGGTAGCCCACCGGGATATGAATCCAGTGGTAGTTGTCGCGCCCGCCCGCCTCGATGAGCAGCACCCGGTTGGCCGGGTCGGCGCTCAGGCGGTTGGCCAGCAGGCAGCCGGCGGTGCCGGCCCCCACCACGATATAGTCGAATTGTTGTTGTGTCATGGCGTGCGCTCCCTCTCCTACTTGTGGGTCGGCATGGCGAACTCGGCGCCGCCGCGGATGGAGTCGGACCAGCGCTGCATGATCGACTTCTGCCTGGTGTAGAAGCGTACGCCCTCCTCGCCGTAGGCGTGGGTGTCGCCGAACATCGAGCGCTTCCAGCCGCCGAAGCCGTGCCAGGCCATGGGCACCGGGATCGGCACGTTGATGCCCACCATGCCCACCTGGATGCGCCGGCCGAATTCCCGGGCCACGCTGCCGCTCTCGGTGAAGCAGCTCACGCCGTTGCCGAACTCATGCTCGTTGATCAGCCGGATGGCGGTGGCGATATCGGGCACCCGCACGCAGGCCAGCACCGGGCCGAAGATCTCTTCCTTATAGATGGTCATCTCCGGGGTGACGCGGTCGAACAGCGAACCGCCCATCCAGAAGCCCTCCTCGCAGCCGTCCCCGGCGCTCGCCGCATCGAAGTTGCGGCCGTCCACGACGAGCTCGGCGCCCTCGGCAACGCCCTTCTCGATATAGCCGGTGATGCGCTGGTGGGCCTGGGCGGTGACGATGGGGCCCATCTCGGCGTCGAGCTCCATGCCGTTCTTGACCTTCAGGGCCCGGGCGCGCTCGGCCAGGCGCGGCACGATCTCGTCGGCCACGTCGCCCACCAGCACCGCCACGCTGATCGCCATGCAGCGCTCCCCGGCACTGCCGTAGGCGGCGCCGATCAGGGCATCGACGGCCTTGTCGAGGTCGGCGTCGGGCATCACCACCATGTGGTTCTTGGCGCCGCCGAGTGCCTGGACGCGCTTGCCGTGGCGGGCACCGCGCTCGTAGATCAGGTTGGCGATGGGCGTGGAGCCCACGAAGGAGAGCGCCTGCACCTCGGGGTGGTCGATCAGCGCCTCGACGCTCTCCTTGTCGCCCTGCACCACGTTGAAGACGCCGTCGGGCAGCCCGGCCCGCTTGAGCAGATCGGCGATCAGCAGCGAGGCGCTGGGGTCCAGCGGGCTCGGCTTGAGGATGAAGGTGTTGCCGCAGGCGATGGCCACCGGGAACATCCACATGGGCACCATGGCCGGGAAGTTGAAGGGTGTGATGCCCGCCACCACGCCCAGCGGCTGGCGTAGGGTCCAGTTGTCGATGCCCCCGCTGACCTGCTCGGTGTAGTCCCCCTTGAGCAGCTGCGGAATGCCGCAGGCGAACTCGACGATATCGATGCCGCGGGCCACCTCGCCCTGGGCGTCGGTGAAGACCTTGCCGTGCTCCCGGGTGATCGCCTCCGCGAGTTCATCCTTGTGGGCGTTGAGCAGCTCCAGGAACCGGAACATCACCCGGGCGCGACGGATCGGCGGGGTATCGGCCCAGGCCGGAAAGGCCGCGGAGGCGGCGGCCACGGCGGCCTCCACGTCGGCGCCGCCCGCCAGGGCCACCCGGCCCGAGACCTCACCGGTGGCCGGGTTGGTCACCGGTGAGGTCTGGCCGGAGAAGCCTTCGGTCATTTGCCCATTGATATAATGTGCGATGCTGGCAGTGCTCATGGAGGGGACCTCGCGATATCTTGTTAGTGGGGTATCGGGGCGCACCGAAGGCGCCAGTAAGCTCCGAGACTAGCGCGGCAGGCGCGAGAATCAATTGAGAGTTTCAAAAGCAAGATATAAATTTTCCTGATATCACTTCACCCGGATCTCCCCATGACCGACCTGCCCACCCTGCGCACCTTCGTCACCGTGGCCCGAGAGGGCAGCGTCTCCCGGGCCGCCGAACGGCTGCACCTGACCCAGCCGGCGGTTAGCCTCAAGCTCAAGCAGCTTCAGACCCGCCTCGACCTGCGGCTCTTCCACCGCCATGCCCGGGGGCTCGCGTTGAGCGACGACGGCCAGGCGCTGCTGCCCGCCGCCGAGAAGGCCCTGGCCGCCATGGCCGCCTTCGAGCAGCAGGCCGGCACCCTGCACAGCACCCTGCGCGGGCGGCTACGGATCGGCACCATCGTCGACCCGGAGTTCATCCGCCTGGGGGCCTTCCTGCGCCGCCTGGTGGAGCGCGCACCCCAGCTCGAGACCGAGCTCTCCCACGGCATGAGCGGCAGCGTGCTGGCGCGCCTGCGCCGCGACGAGCTCGACGTCGGCTTCTATCTGGCCCAGCCCGGGGAGGGCCCCGGCGAGGCCGACGACGAGATCGCCTGTCGGGAGCTGACCCATTTCGACTATCAGGTGATCGCCCCCGCCGGCTGGGGCAGCCGACTGTCGGGGAGCGGCTGGCGCCAGCTCGCCCGGCAGCCCTGGATCGTCACGCCGGCGGACTCCGTGCACCACCGACTGCTCAACGGGGCGCTGGCGCCCTTCGGCGTAACGCCCCGGGGCGTGGCTCGGGTGGATCAGGAAGCGTGCATGCTCGACCTGGTGCGGGCCGGCGTGGGGCTGAGCCTGGCCCGGGATGCGCTGGCCATGGCCGAGCGTCAGGAGCGCGGCCTGACGGTAGTCGAAGGGGTGCGGCTGCCCTGCGCGCTCTGCTTCGTCTGGCGGCGGCGCCGCGGCGAGGAGCCGGTGATCGGCGAGGCCCTGGCGGTGCTGGAGCAGGTGTGGTGAGCACGGCCACGCAGAACCTCACTTGACCGAAATCAAGTTGGTGACCATGTTTGCAGAGACGCCCGATCATTGCCGGGAGGCGCTTTCGCCAGCGACACAGCTATCAGGGAGCCGGCCATGCTGTTTATCGACACCCCGCGCAACACGCTGCACCTCGCCGAGGCCGCGCGCTTCGCCGGCGGCAACGATGCGGCCTTTCGGCTGCGCCTGCGCCAGGAGGCCGCCCGCTTCTACCTGGAGCTCAAGGAGCTGGAGCCCAGTGCCGGGCAGTACGCCGAGGCCGCTTCCTTCATGAGCGATATCAGTGGCCTGGCGCTGACCCCGCAGCACGCTCGTGACCTGCTGCTGCTCTACCCGCACGCCCGCATCCGCCTGGCCGCCTTTCGCTCCAGCCAGGATCTCGAGGTGCGCGAGAGCCTCGCCTTCGCCCTGGCCCACTTCCTGCTGGGCTGCCGCTGGCCTGCCGCCAATGACCGCGTCGACGGGGAGCGCTTCCTGGCCCTGCTCCAGGAGCAGGCCCGGGCACTGGGCTTTCCCTGTCACGACGAGGGGCCGGCGGTGTCCTACACCGCCGGCCCCTTCGCCAATGACCACGAGGCGCTGCTGGCCTCCCTCGGTGGCGCCACGTCCTGAGGCGCAGCGCCAGCCGAATCGCCCTACATCACCGGTACACCGGTGACCCAGACGTGCAGGTGGAAGGCGAACAGATAGTAGGCCACCAGGCCGACCACCACGGCGATGGCGGTGCGCGCCATGCTGGGCGCCTGCATTGCAGGGGCCGGGCGACGCCTGGCTGAGCGGAAGTCGAACACCGCCCAGAGCAGGAAGGCGCCGAAGAAGACGATATCCCCCAGGCGCCCATTGGCCAGCAGGTGGGAGAAGGCCCACAGCTTCACGGCGATGATCATGGGGTGGCCCAGCTTCGCCTTGAGGTGGTTGCCCGGCACATAGGCCGCCACCAGCAGGATGAAGGCGGGAATCATCAGCAGCGAGACGGCGTGGCGCAGCCCCACCGGCGGGAACCAGACCCAGGCCGGGTCGAGGCGCATCTGGCCGTAGCCCCAGATCGCCAGGGCCAGGCCGATGATCGACACCACCGAATAGGCCGCTTTCCAGGGCAGCTCCCCCAGGCGCGCGATCTGCGCAGCGCGCCAGTCGTCGGCGACGATGCGCACCGAGTGCACTCCGAGGAAGATCAACAGGCCGAGTATCATCACGGTCATGGGACGGGCTCCATCAGCAGAAAATGAACAGGCCGTCAGCCTACCGCACCCGCACGGCCGCGTCGCGCCCCTTCTCCCCTTAGACTTTCGCCACCCCGAGACGCATCATGGGGCCTTCCGCCCACCACCGATTGCACGACGACCATGGCCCTGGACACCACCGCCCTCAATCGCCAGATGACCCATTTCGACGGCCACGACCAGATCTGGCTGTTCGGCTACGGCTCGCTGATCTGGAAGGCCGACTTTCCCTATCTCGAGCGGCGCCCGGCCCATATCCACGGCTGGTCGCGCCGTTTCTGGCAGGGCTCCCATGACCACCGAGGCACCCCGGAGGCCCCCGGGCGCGTGGCCACCCTGGTGCGCGACCCGGCCGCCCTCTGCCATGGCATGGCCTATCGCATCACCCCCGAGGTGCTGGCACCCCTGGATGTGCGCGAGAAGAATGGCTACCTGCGCGAGGTGGTGAGCCTCTGCTTCGACGACGCGGCCGGTGGCCGCACCGAGGGGCTGATCTACCTGGCCGGCGAGGAGAACCCCGCCTTCCTCGGCGACGCTCCGCCGGATGCCATCGCCGAGCAGATCGCCCGGGCCCACGGCCCCAGCGGCCCCAACCGCGACTACCTGCTCAACCTGGCCGAGGCCCTGCGCGAGCTGGAGGTGGAGGACCCCCACGTCTTCGACCTGGCACGGCGCGTGGTCGACTCAATCGACGAGGCCGCTCACCCCTGATCCCCAGGTTCCCTACAACAACAAGCACCAGGATGGCCACCGATGAGCGTAACCCTCGACGATATCCGCACCGCCGCCACTCGCCTGCATGGCAGCGTGGAGCGCACCCCCTGCCTGCACTCCCGGACGCTGTCCCGTATCGCCGGCTGCGAGCTCTACCTCAAGTTCGAGAATCACCAGTTCACCGCCGCCTTCAAGGAGCGCGGCGCGCTGAACCACCTGCTGAGCCTCAGTGACGAGGAGCGGGCCCGGGGCGTCATCGCCATGTCCGCCGGCAACCACGCCCAGGCGGTGGCCTACCACGCCGCCCGGCTGGGTATTCGCGCCACCATCGTCATGCCCCGTCACACCCCGAACCTCAAGGTGAGCAACACCCGCGCCCTCGGCGCCGAGGTGCACCTGGAGGGAGAGGGCGTTGCCGAGGCCGGCGACTACGCCAGACGCCTGGCCGAGGAGCGCGACCTGGTGTTCGTCCACCCCTACGACGACGAGCGTATCATCGCGGGCCAGGGCACCATCGCACTCGAGATGCTGCAGGACACACCGGACCTCGACACCCTGGTGATTCCCATCGGCGGCGGCGGGCTGATCGCGGGCAACGCCATCGCCGCCACCGAGCTCAGGCCTGGCATCGAGGTGGTGGGGGTGCAGACCCAGCGCTTCCCCGCCATGAAGCAGGCCCTGGCCGGCCAGCAGGTCCACTGCGGCCACGCCACCCTGGCCGAGGGGATCGCCGTCAAGCAGCCCGGCCGGCTGACCCTGCCCATCGTGCGCGACAGGGTCAGCGACATCGTGCTGGTGGACGAGCCCGAGATCGAGCGCGCCATCCTGCTGCTGCTGGAGATCGAAAAGACGGTGGTGGAGGGCGCCGGCGCCGCCGGCCTGGCCGCGGTGCTCGCCGACCCGGAGCGCTACCGGGGGCGCAAGGTGGGACTGATCCTCTGCGGCGGCAACATCGACATGCTGGCGCTCTCTTCGGTCATTCAGCGCGGCCTGGTGCGCAGCGGGCGCATCGTGCGCGTGCGGGTGGCGATACCCGACGTGCCGGGAGCACTCGCGGAGCTGACCCGGCTGCTGGCCGAGCAGTGCGCCAACGTGATCCAGATCGCCCATCAGCGCACCTTCACCGATATCTCCCTGCGCGCCACCGAGGTGGAGGCGACGCTCGAGACCCTGGGCAGCGAACATACCCGGGAGGTGATCGAGGCGCTGCGCGCCGAGGGCTATGATCCGGTGCTGCCCGCCAACGAGGTGCACCCGGACGAGCGCCGCTCGCCCCGCCGCAGATAGCCTAGCCTCGAGCCCTTCGCCCTACTGCTTTCTGCGCGTAGCGCCCGACGCACCTCGAGCGTACCCTTGGAGACTGCCGATCAGCGCACCGATTACCACAGAGTGATCCCTGGAAAACAAGGAAGAGTGATGAGCCGCAAAATCCATGTCGATGCCCCTCTCGTCATCCTGCACGGCGACGAGATGGCCCAGGTGGCCTTCGAGAAGATCCTCGAGACCTTCGTGACATCCCGGCTGGAGATCCCGCTGGTAGAGATCGACCTTTCGGCAGAGAACCGCCTGGTCACCAACGGACAGGTGATCGTCGATGCGATCGAGGCGCTCAAGCAGCACGGCGTGGGGATCAAGAACGCCGGCATGACGGTCAACCGCACCCAGCTCGGCGAGCTGCTCGCCAAGCACCCCGAGGTCGACAGCAGCCGCCTTCATCCGCTGGCCACCAAGTCGCCCAACGGTGCCATCCGCAAGGGCATCGGCGGCAATATCACCCGGGAAGACATCGAGTTTCGCAACCTCAAGGTGAAGCGCCCGGAGTGGATCGGCCGCGACATCGTGGTGGACACCATGGAGAGCGGCGGCATCAAGGACAGCTTCAACGAGCTCTCCCGGGCCACCGGCGTGGTCAAGCTGATGTTCGTGGGCGAAAGCGGCGACCCGGTGGAGCTGCACCGCCGCGAGGTCAACAAGGGCGATCCCTGGCTGCTGGCCACCAATGACCTGGAAGCGGTCAAGGCCTGGGCGCACCGCTTCTTCCAGCGCGCCATCGACGAGCAGCGCGATATCTATCTGGGCCTCAAGGACACCGTGATCGCCGGCTATGACGGCGTGATGCGCGCCGCCATCGAGGGCATCTTCGATCGGCACTACCGCGAACAGGTCGAGTCGCTGGGGCTGAAGTACTTCTACGAGCTGATCGACGCCCAGGCGGCGCGCCTGGTGGCCAACCCGCCGGAGCGGGCCATCTGGGGCGTGCCGGACAATACCACCGGCCGCAAGCTCTACAAGCTGGTGGAGCAGCTCAAGGTCTACGGCATCCCGGATCGCAAGGCCCAGGTCTCCATCTCACGCATGAGCGCCGGCGGCGGCGACCAGTACGGCAGCTTCAATGCTCCCGCCGAGGAGGACGGCATCCTCAAGGTGATCGTCGACGGCGAGGAGAAGTACGCCCGCCGGGTCAGGAAGGGCGACCCCATCCTGCTGATGTCCAACGACCAGGCGGCGATCAAGGACTGGGTGCTGCAGGTCTTCCGCGACGCCTCGCGCAAGGAGAAGGAGGTCTACTTCGGCCTCAAGCGCGAGTACATGGAGTATGACGAGGTCTTCAGCACGGCGATCACCGACGTGCGTCGCGAGCTCGCCGAGACCGGCACCCCGCCGCCGTCGTTCATGATCATGCGGCCCTCCAGCCAGCTCATCAAGATGATCACCGACCCGCCCCGCAACGCCCTCTACCCGGCCCAGAACCTGGACGGCGACATCTTCTCCGATATCTCCGCCGCCCTGGGGGGCAGCCTGGCCACCGCCAGCTCGATCATCGAGAGCAAGGACGGCACCATGCTCTTCGAGGCGCCCCACGGCACCGCCCACGACCTCTACCTGAAGTACCTGGAGACCGACGGCCAGGAGGCGCACTTCAACTCCTCCGCCCTGCTCTTCGCCGTGGCCAACGCCCTGGAGGCCCTGGGCGAGCGCGACGAGAACGACGCCCTGATCGACTACGCCCATGCCCTCAAGGCGGCGCTGATCGATACCGTGGACGCCGGCATCATCACCGGCGACCTCAAGGGCAAGACCCAGGATCCGGCCAGCGAGACCCTGGTCGACATGCACGGCTTCCTCGACGCCGTGGCCAACCGGCTCTAGCCGGTCCGCTGCTGCACGAGCCAGCGGGGCCTGCCTTTGGGCAGGCCCCGCGTCGTTGGAGCACTCGCCTCTCGTCTCCGAAAGACCGATACTGGGCCCAGGCTGACCCCGACACTCTCGACAAGGAGGCCCCCATGGCCACGATTCTTCAGGTGCACTTCCCCTTCGACGGCCCCTTCGGCGACGCCATGGTCGAGGCCATGACCCCGCTGGCCCGCTCCATCAACGACGAGCCGGGCCTGCTGTGGAAGATCTGGACGGAAGACCAGCAGGCCGGACGCGCCGGCGGTGTCTATCTCTTCGCCACCCGGGCGGACGCCGAGGCCTACTGCCGGATGCACACCGCTCGCCTGGAGGGCATGGGAGTCACCGGCATCGAGGCGCAGCTCCTCGAGGCCAACGAGGCCCTCTCGGCGATCAACGGCGGGCCGCTGGCAGGCTGACCCAGCGCGGAGCCCCCTCATGAATGACAAGCACGGCACTCCCGACACCGCGCTCCTCGACGCCGGAAGCTCCATGCCGGCAGACCGCTCCGATGACGAGGCCGCGCTCTGGCGCATCTTCTTCGAGCAGAATCGAGACGGCATCGTGATGCTGCGCGAGGATGGCAGCGTCTACTGCGCCAACAACCGCTTCGCCTCCATGCTCGGCTATACGACAGAGGAGGTGGAGCGCCTCTACCTCTGGGAGTGGGATTGCCAATACGAGCGCTCCGTGCTCATGGAGATGCTGAAATCGGTCAAGCCCTGCGGAGACTTCTTCGAGACTCGCCATCGCCGCAAGGATGGCAGCGAATTCACGGTAGAGGTCACCACCAATGCGGCCTACTACCACGGTGCCAAGCTGATCTTCTGCAACTGCCGCGACATCACCGAGCGCAAGCGGGATCAGGAGCGCATCAAGCGCCTGGCCACCACCGACGCCCTCACCGGTATCGCCAATCGAGGCGAGTTCAGCCGCCGCCTGGCCGCCGAGATGCAGCGCGCCAGGCGCTTCGGGCGCCCCATGGCAGTGGTGATGTACGACCTGGACCACTTCAAGCGCGTCAATGACACCTATGGCCACCAGGTAGGCGATGAGGTGCTCAAGGTGACGGCCAGCCTGATCAACGACACTATTCGCCAGGTGGACATCCACGCCCGCTGGGGAGGAGAGGAGTTCATGGTCCTGCTCCCCGAGGCGGACCTGGCGGAGGGACTGGCCAGCGCCGAGCGCCTGCGCGAGGCCATCGAGAAGCATCGCTTTGATCATCGGGGGCCCGTGACCGCCAGCTTCGGCGTCGCCGCCCTTGGCCCTCGGGACACGATCGGCGCCCTGCTCCAGCGCGCCGACGACGCCCTCTATCAGGCCAAGCACGCCGGCCGCAATCGCGTAGAGGCGATGCCGGCGCGGAACGCGCCCGCCCCCTGAGCGCGGTCACGCGCCCTCCCGCGGCGCACCCAGGGCACGCCGACCGCGCCCCGCCCTGTTTCCTATGAGAAAACCCGCCGCCGCGCTCGATCAGGAGCGATGGCCGTCAACCTCACCACAGGGCGAGCAAGCCGGCATTTCTCGCCTCTTTCGGCGAGTTTTCACGGCCCCATTGTTTCTTATAGGAAACTTCGTCTACTCTAGTCACCATCCAGGCCCCGACCGCTATGCTTGTGGCAGGCCGCCCCTTCCCGCCGTGACCGGAGACTCCCCATGAGCGAACTGAACCGCACTCCCCTCCACGACCTGCACCTGGCCCTGGGCGCCAAGCTGGTGCCCTTTGCCGGCTACGAGATGCCGGTGCAGTATCCGCTAGGCGTCAAGAAGGAGCACGAGCACACCCGCACCGCCTCCGGCCTCTTCGACGTCTCCCATATGGGTCAGCTTCTGCTGCGCGGCCCGGAGCCCGCCAAGGCGCTCGAGACCCTGGTGCCGGCGGATATCCTGGGCCTCGCCGAAGGCTGGCAGCGCTACGCCATCTTCACCAGCGAGGCCGGCGGCATCCTCGACGACCTGATGGTGGTCAACGCCGGCGACCACCTCTACCTGGTGGTCAACGCCGCCTGCAAGGAGCAGGACGTCGCTCACCTGCGCGCCAATCTGCCCGCCGGCCACGAGATCGAGGTGCTGGACCGCGGCCTGCTCGCCCTGCAGGGCCCGCAGACCGCCGCGGTGATGGAGCGCCTCTGCCCCGCCGCCTGCGAGATGGTCTTCATGCAGCACGGCCACTTCGAGATCGACGGCATTCCCGTCTGGATCAGCCGCAGCGGCTACACCGGCGAGGATGGCTTCGAGATCTCGGTGGCCGCCGACCAGACCGAAGCCCTGGCCAGGCGCCTGCTCGACGAGCCGGAAGTGGAAGCGATCGGCCTCGGTGCCCGGGACTCCCTGCGCCTCGAGGCGGGGCTCTGCCTTTATGGCCACGATATCGACACCACCACCCTGCCCGTGGAAGCCGGCCTGATCTGGGCCATCGGCAAGCCGCGCCGTCGCGGCGGCGAACGCCCCGGCGGCTTCCCGGGCGCCGAGGCGATCCTGCACCAGGTGGAGGCCAAGGATCACCGCCGCAAGCGGGTCGGCCTGCTCGGCGAAGGCCGCGCCCCGGTGCGCGAAGGCGCCAGGCTCTTCGACGCGGCCGGCAACGAGATCGGCGTGGTGACCTCCGGCGGCTTCGGCCCCAGCGTCGGCAAGCCGGTGGCCATGGGCTACGTCGACGTGGCCCATGCCGAGCTCGGCACCTCCGTCCATGCCGAGGTGCGCGGCAAGCGCCTGCCCATGACGGTCAGCAAGATGCCCTTCGTCGCGCCCGGCTACTTTCGCGGCAAGTAACGCTACGGCCCGGCGGGCGCTCCCGCGCCCGCCGGCACCGACCGCCTGCCCAGGCCCCGCAACAACAAGCCGTACGCAGGAGACGCCCCATGGCTATCAGCGTTTTCGACCTCTTCAAGATCGGTATCGGGCCCTCGAGCTCGCACACCGTCGGCCCCATGCGGGCCGCCCACGACTTCATCGGCGAGCTCAAGGCGGGTGACCTGCTCGAGCGAGTCGCCCGCGTCGAGGTGCAGCTGTTCGGCTCGCTCTCCGCCACCGGCATCGGCCACGGCACCGACCGCGCCGTGCTGATGGGGCTGATGGGCGAGCGCCCCGATCGTATCGACCCGGCGATCATCGCCCCCTGCATCGAGGAGCTGCAGGAGGCCGAGGCGCTGCGCCTGGACGGCCGCCACAGCGTGCCCTTCGTCTGGGGGCGCGACCTTCAGCTGCAGGAGGAGAACCTGCCCCACCACCCCAACGCCATGCGCCTGATCGCCCACGGCCATGGCGGTGAGCTCCATCGCAACACCTACTACTCGCTGGGGGGCGGCTTCGTCATCGACGAGGCCCAGGCCGCCGCGGGGGAGCTCGATACCGACACCACCACCCTGCCCCACGACTTCCAGAGCGCCGACGAGCTGCTGGCCATGTGTCGCAGGAGCGGCCTCGGCATCAGCGAGCTGATGCTGGAGAACGAGAAGGCGTGGCGCAGCGAAGCCGAGATTCGCGAAGGCCTGCTGACGATCTGGACGGCGATGCAGGCGTGCATCGTCAAGGGCATGGAGGCCGAGGGCACCCTGCCCGGCGGGCTCAAGGTCAAGCGCCGCGCCAGGGCGCTCTACCAGCGGATGCTGGCCAGCGAGGACGACCACTCGCTGATCGCCTCGACGATGTCGGCCATGGACTGGGTCAACCTCTATGCGCTCGCCGTCAACGAGGAGAATGCCGCCGGCGGGCGCATGGTCACCGCCCCCACCAACGGCGCGGCGGGGATCATCCCGGCGGTGCTGCAGTACTACATGCAGTTCCGGAAAGGCGCCTGCGAGCGCGACGTGGTGAACTTCCTGCTCGCTGCCGGCGCCGTGGGCATCCTGTGCAAGAAGAACGCTTCGATCTCCGGCGCCGAGGTGGGCTGTCAGGGCGAGGTGGGCTCCGCCTGCGCCATGGCCGCCGCCGGCCTCACCGAGGTGATGGGCGGCACCATCGACCAGGTGGAGAACGCCGCCGAGATCGGGCTGGAGCACAACCTGGGGCTGACCTGCGATCCGGTGGGCGGCCTGGTGCAGGTGCCCTGCATCGAGCGCAACGCCATCGCCTCGGTGAAGGCGATCAACGCCGCCCAGATGGCGCTGCGCGGCGATGGTGAGCACTTCATCTCCCTGGACAAGGTGATCCGCACCATGCGCGACACCGGCGCCGACATGCAGGCCAAGTACAAGGAGACCTCCACGGGGGGCCTGGCCGTCAGCGCCATCGAGTGCTGAGGGTGCCGAAGCCCTGACGCAGGAAGGCCGCCCCGAGGGGCGGCCTTCTGCGTTGTCGGAGCCGAGTGGCTGCCTGGCGTCCCTTAGGGCGCCAGCCAGGCCAGCGCCCCCGCGGCCATGGCCGCCATGCCGGTGCGCAGGGTCACTGCGTTGCCCGGGAAGTAGTAGGGCGAATGGGGCATCTCCAGGTGGCGCATCTTCTCGGTGACGCTCGCTCCCGGCGTCTCGGCCCAGCGTTCGGCCGGCGTGGCGCCGATAAACCAGTAGACATAGGGAATATCGTCACCGCCGAAGCCGCCGGCCTCGGCGCTGCCGAAGAGGGGGAAGTCTTCGCTGCCGTTGAGGCGCGGCATGGCATAGAGGTTCGCCTCGCCGAACTGCTCGGCATGGGCGCGACGCACCTGCTCCACCGCCAAGGCATCGTTGTGCAGGGCGATGGTCTCGTTGAGCACCCGGAACTCGGGCGGCCTGGGCGAGCGCCCCGCCTCGCACTCGGCGCGGATGATGCGCTCGATGCTCTCCACCACCCGGGCGTGCAGGGCGTTGTCGAAGCTGCGCACGTTGATCTCCAGCTCCGCCGCGTGGGGGATGATGTTGGCCTGGGTGCCGGCATGCAGCTTGCCGACGGTCACCACCACGGTCTCCTCCGGCGGCACCTCCCGGGAGACGATGCTCTGCAGGCGGGTCACCACGTGGGCGGCGATCACCACCGGATCCACTGCCTGGGCCGGCATGGAGCCGTGGCCACCGGCGCCGTGAATGGTCACCGCCAGGTTGGTGCAGGCGGCCATGGCGCCGCCGGCGATGTGCCCGACGGTGCCGGCAAGCGCCGGCATGTTGTGCTGGCCGAGGATCACATCGGGCCGTGCGAAGCGCTCGTAGAGGCCGTCGTCGAGCATCGCCCGAGCGCCGCCGAAGATCTCCTCGGCGGGCTGGCAGATCAGCATCAGGGTACCGGACCACTGCTCCCGAAGCCCGGCCATCACCGCCGCCGCTCCCACGATGCAGCTGCTGTGCAGGTCGTGGCCGCAGGCGTGCATCAGGGGCACCTGGCCGCTGTTGCTCTCCGCGGTCTGCACGCTGGCATAGTCGAGCCCGGTCTTCTCCTCGATCGGCAGCGCGTCCATGTCGCCGCGCAGCATCACGGTGGGACCCTCGCCGTTCCTGAGCAGGGCCACCACCCCGGTGCCGCCGACGCCGCGAGTCACCGCATAGCCCAGGGCCTCCAGGGCCTCGGCCAGGCGAGCGCTGGTCTCGTGCTCCTGGAAGGGCAGCTCCGGAAACTGGTGAAGCTGACGATAGAGCGCCTGCACCCTCTCGAAGGCGGCCTCCACCTGGCCGCCGATGGCGGCCCGGCGATCCGGATGTGCAAGGCGGGGCGTGTCGAGTTGCATTGTCATCTTGGCCTCCTTTGCCCTAGACGCTCTTGCCGGCCAGGGCCTGGCCGTCCCGAGACGTGCGACCCAGCAGCTGCCAGGCCCCCACCACCGCCACGTTGAGCAGCATGGCCCAGACGCCGGCGTGCCAGCCCAGCGGCGAGCTCCAGACGAAATCCATCAGCAGGTAGGCCAGGCTGCCCACCAGGGCACCGGCCATCACGCTGGCGCGGCGCAGCTGCGGCAGGAAGAGCGCACCGAGCACCATGGGGAAGAGCTGGACGATCAGCCCATAGGCCCCCAGCAGCAGCAGCACCAGGGAAGCGGGATTGGCCAGGGCGAAGAGGTAGGCGATCAGCGACAGCCCGAGCACGCTCCAGCGGGTCGCCTTGACGACGCTCTGCTCGCTCGCCCCCTTCATGACCGTCGGGCTCATCACATCGCGCACCAGCACGATCGCCGCGGTATGCGCCAGGTTGGCCCCGGTGGACATGGCCGCCGCCAGGGCACCTGAGAGCATCAGCCCGATGACCCAGGGCGAGAAGTTGGCCACGTCCATGACCATGCGCAGCAGCACGGTATCGGAGCGCACCAGGGGCTCATCGGCGAACACCAGGATGCCGGCGAAACCGATGAACAGCAGCGGCACCAGCAGGTAGGCGTAGAGAGGATAGAAGACGCTGACCTTGCGCAGGGTCCTGCCGCTGTCGGCGGAGTAGAACTTCATGAAGAGGTGCGGCCACATGGCGCCGCCGAAGGCGCTGACCAGCACGGCGGTGCTGAAGTAGCCCCAGTTCATGCCGGTGGCCCCGGGCATGGTCAGGGACTCGGGCATGGTCAGCTGGATCTGGCTGAACATCTCGCCCACCCCGCCATAGAGGCGCTCGGAGATCGACAGGCCCAGGAACCAGGCGATGGCGATCATCATGATGCCCTGGATCAGGTTGGTCCAGCCGATGCCGTTGAGGCCGCTGGTGAAGACATAGGCCGCCACCACCACGAAGGCCAGCAGGGCGCCGAGCCAGAAGGGAATCAGGCCGTCGGTGGCCGCCTGGAACAGCAGGCCCGCGCCGGCGATCTGGATGGTCAGGTAGGGCACCAGCGCCAGCACGCCGATGACCCCGGCCAGGATGCCCAGCGGCTTGCTCTGGTAGTGGTCGGCGATCATGTCGCCCTGGGTCAGATAGCCCTTCTGGCGCCCCAGGGAGGCCACCCGCGGCCCCATGGCCCAGATGGTGATGGGCACCAGCGACAGGTAGGCAAGGATATAGAAGGCCGGTGCGCCGTGCTGATAGGCCCAGCCGGGTGCGCCCAGGAAGGCGAAGGCGGAGAAGATCTCGGCGCCGAGGATAAAGAAGAGGATCACCACGCCGACGTGGCGTCCCCCGGCCACATAGCCCTCGAGGCTGGAGTTCTCCTGGCCCCGGGCGCGCAGGCCGACCCAGAGCACACCGAGGAGATAGGTCAGAGTGATACCGACGACGATCAGCGAATCAGTCATGGCGGCCACCTCCGTGACGGACCACGAAGGCCACCCACATGCCGGCAAAGAGCACCAGCATCCAGAGGATGTACCAGAAGAACAGGAAGGGGAGCCCCAGCACAGTGGGCTCGATACGGTTGGCGATCAGGGCGCCGGGCCAGATCATGGCCAGGGTGCACAGGGCAAAGTGCAGTCCCGTCAAAAGGTGATAGGTCTTGGTCATCGCGAAGGTCCAGGGGTCGTCCGGCTCGCACGGGGCGAGGCTTGTTATGGGTTGTTCTCCCACTATGAAACGCCCCTTTCGATAGAAAAAATATAGCTTTTGCATGGCTGACATGCTGAATTGATATGGGTAGAGTGGCAGCCCTCTCCGCCCGATGCCGTGAGCCCCATGGAATTCCGCCAACTCAGCTATTTCATTGCGATTGCAGAGACCGGTTCGATCTCCGCCGCCAGCCGCCGCGTGCACGTGGCCCAGCCCGCACTGACCCGCCAGCTACGACTATTGGAGGAGGACCTGGAGACCCGGCTGCTGGAGCGGCATGCCCGAGGAGTGCGCCTGACGGTGGCGGGTCAGGCGCTCTACGAGGAGGCGGTAGCGCTGCTGGACCGCCGCACCCAGATCAAGGCGCGACTCTCGGCGCTGGGCAGCGGCATGACCGGCAAGCTGAGCCTCGGGGTCACGGTGACCCACCTCTGGATGCCGGAAGTGGCCGGGCTTATGCACCGCTACCGGCAGCGCTACCCCCAGGTGGGCTTCGAGGTCTTTCCGCTGCTCTCCGGCCCCCAGCTCGAGCGGCTGCGCGAAGGCACCCTGGATGCCGGCATCCTCTACCTCGACAGCGCCGAGCAGCACGGCCTCGAGACCCGGCAGCTGCAGAACGACCACCTGATCCTGGCAGTGCCGTCCTCCTCGCGCTGGGCCGGCTCGCCGCCGCAACGCCTGCACGAGCTCGAGCAGGCGGACTTCATCTGGGGCTTTCGCAGCGTCTCGCCGGTCTACTATGACAGGGTCATGGCCCACTTCCAGCGCCTCGACTTTCACCCCCGGATCGTCCAGTTCGGCGCCGACAACACCGCCATCCTCAGCATGGTGGCCGCCGGCCTGGGGGTCGCCATCGTGCCCGCCGCCAGCGCCTGCCTGCCCATGCCGGGAATTCGCTTCCTGGAGATTGAGGAGCTGGCCCGCTGCGACATGCCGCTCTGGCTGGCCTGGCGCACAGGCAACGACTCCCCGGCCCTCGGCAACCTGGTCACCCTGGCCGGAGAGGCATTTACACCGAAGAAAACGGGGCCAACGGTGTAGGCACAGGGGGCAAACCCCGATAGAGTCCGGGCACGCCGTCATGTTTCTGTCACAAGACCCCTGCCTCATGGACAATAACTCGTTGAACCTCGCCCTGTTCGCTTACCTCAACGCCGCTCCCGACAGCGACCCTCGCCTGCTGCTGATGGCGAAGGTCTTCGCCGTCTACCTTATCTGGCTGGTGCCCGCCCTGCTGGTCATCGGCTGGCTGCGCGGCAGCGACCGCCTGAAGCGCCCGCTGCTCGAAGCCTTCATCGCTACCCTGCTGGCTCTGGCAGCCAGCTGGCTGATCGGCGCTCTCTGGCACACGCCGCGCCCCTTCATGGTACCGGTGGGGCAGACCTTTCTGGAGCACGCGCCCACGGCGGCCTTCCCCAGCAACCATGCCACCATCATGCTGACCATGGCCTTCAGCCTGATGCTTCACGGCGGCACCCGGCGCATCGGCCGCTACCTGCTACTGCTGGCCCTGCCGGTCGCCTGGTCGAGGGTCTATCTGGGTGTGCACTTCCCCCAGGACATGCTGGGCGCCCTGCTGCTGGCCACCGGCGTGGCCGCGCTGGTCGGCATCAGCCGCGGCTGGCTGATCCTGCCCTTCTATCACCATGTGGCAAGAAGGCTCTATCACCTGCTGTTCGCCCCGCTGATCAGCCGCGGCTGGGTGGAGCGCTGAGCCACCCGGACTCCCGCATGCATCGCCCCGCAGGGCTCGCCTTGCCGCAGACCCTGCGACGTTGCCACCCTCGCCACTCTGGCCGCCAACGCCGATACTGGAGGAAGCCCCATCAGCCCCCGGAGCCACTCCATGAGCGAACACGAACGCACCATCATGGCCTTCGATGACCAAGGTCGCGAGGTGATGATCGACATCCTGGTCAGCGTGAAGGAGCTCGGCGAACTCACTCGCGCCGGCCCGGTCAGCGGCGAGCCCACCCTGCGCACCCGCGAGGGACACCCGGTGACCTACCTGGGCGCCGGCGAGTTCTCCGTCACCCTGCCCGGCGAGGAGAGCGACCTGATCGTCAGGACCAGCGACCCCGACTTCGCCTGAGCACTCCGGCGACGAGCGGTCACCCGACATCGACGAGGCCCTCGAGGCACTCAACGGCGGCCTACAGCCTAACCCGTCTTGATGGCCATCATAAGGGGGCAGAGGGATGACAACGGCCGCCCCAATAGATATGTTATAACATTCTCAGAACCCCACGGGAGATCCTGCATGTCGTTGCCCGCCCTCTCCGCTCCCCTTTCCGATACGGAACTGGCCCGCCACCTGGCCCTGGGTGACGAGATCGACGTCCTGCCGCGCATCTTCGAGGACGATATCAACATCGCCGTGATGCGCCGGCGCCTCTCGGCGGCGCTGCAGCAGAGCGTTCTGGCCCAGTGCCAGGCCGAGCGTGCCTGGCAGCTGGCCTGGCTAGGCCAGCCCGGCGACGACCTGCGCGCCGACCTGCTCAAGCGGCTGCCCGCCGCCGAGGCGGCCGAGGCGCTGGTGGAGGACGTCCAGCTGCTGGCCGAGGCCATGGCCTACCTGTTCGATACCGACACGGTGGGCATCCGCCTGCGCCTGCTGGACGCCGCCATGTGCCCGCGCTTCCACGTCGACAACCTGCCGGTGCGCCTGGTGACCACCTATCACGGCCCGGGCAGCGAATGGCTTCCCGAGGAGGCCGTCAACCGCGAAGGCCTGGGCGCCCCCTCGGCGGAGAAGCCCGAGATCGTGCGCGACCCCGGAGCCATCCAGCGGCTCGTGGCGGGCGACCTGGCCCTGCTCAAGGGGGGCGGCTGGGAGGGCAACGAACAGCGCGCCCTGGTGCACCGCAGCCCCGCGCTGACCGAGGGGCAGAAGCGCCTGCTGCTGACCATCGACCCCGCCTGACGCCAGCAAGAGACCACCATGCCCTATACCCCCGAAGAGGCGCGCCTGCTGGCGATGCCCGACGACGACTACATGAACGACGAGCAGCTGGCCTTTTTTCGCGAGCGACTGCTCGAGGAGAAGGCGCAGGTGGAAGAACACCTGCGCGAGGTGCGCGCCGCCATGGCCTCCCATGAGCGCGACAGCGACGAGCTGGACCAGGCGGCCTTCGAGGAGGAGCTGCGCCTGCAGCTGCGCCAGGCCGACCGCGAGACCCGCCTGCTGGCCAACATCGAGGCGGCCCTGCGCCGCATCGACGCGGACGACTACGGCTATTGCGAGGAGACCGGCGAGCCGATCGGTCTCCCCAGGCTGCTGCTGCGCCCCACCGCCAAGCTCTGCCTGGAGGCCAAGGAGCGCCAGGAACAGTGCGAGAACCACTACCGCAAGACCCGAGGTGAAGGCTGATGACATCCCTGCACACGCCCCTGCCGGTGACCGTGCTCTCCGGTTTCCTGGGCGCCGGCAAGACCACCCTGCTCAACCATATTCTCGCCAACCGCGAAGGCCGCCGGGTGGCGGTCATCGTCAACGACATGAGCGAGGTCAACATCGATGCCGCCCTGGTGCGCGGCACCCCCGGCGACGAGGAGGTGACCCTCAACCGCGCCGAGGAGCGGCTGGTGGAGATGAGCAACGGCTGCATCTGCTGCACCCTCCGCGAGGACCTGCTGATCGAGGTGCGCCGGCTCGCCGAGGAGGGGCGCTTCGATACCCTGGTGATCGAATCCACCGGGATCTCCGAACCGCTGCCGGTGGCCGAGACCTTCACCTTCGCCGATGACCAGGGGCAGAGCCTCTCGGATGTCGCTCGCCTCGACACCATGGTCACCGTAGTCGACGGCGCCAACTTTCTTACCCAGTACCGCGAGGCGCACTCCCTGGCCGAGGCGGGCGAGAGCCTGGGCGAAGAGGACGAGCGCAACGTCGCCGACCTGCTGGTGGACCAGATCGAGTTCTGCGACGTGCTGCTGATCAGCAAGAGCGACCTGCTCACGCCGGCCCAGCTCGACGAGCTCACCGCCGTGCTGCGCTCGCTCAACCCCGAGGCCGAGCTGATCCCCATCACCCACGGCCAGGTGCCGCTGGAGAAGGTGCTCGACACCGGCCGCTTCAGCTTCGAGCGCGCCCAGCAGGCGCCGGGCTGGCTCAAGGAGCTGCGCGGCGAGCACGTGCCGGAGACCGAGGAGTACGGCATCTCGAGTTTCGCCTACCACGCCCGGCGCCCCTTCCACCCGCAGAAGTTCTTCGAGCTGCTGCATGGCGACTGGTTCGGCGGCAAGCTGCTGCGCTCCAAGGGCTTCTTCTGGCTGGCCACCCGACCGCAGTTCGCCGGCCAGTGGAGCCAGGCCGGCGGCATCGCCCACTACGGCTTTGCCGGCATGTTCTGGAAGGCGGTACCCGAGTCGCGCTGGCCGGAGGACCCCGACTACCGCGCCGCCATCCTCGACAAGTGGCAGGAGCCCTTCGGCGACATGCGCCAGGAGCTGGTCTTCATCGGCCAGAACCTCGACGAGGCCCGCATCCGCCAGGCCCTGGACGCCTGCCTGCTCAGCGAGGAGGAGCTGCTGGCCGGCAAGGACGCATGGCAAGCGCTGCCCGACCCCTTCCCCGCCTGGGAGTAACCCATGCACGACGCAGACCTCACGCCGGTCACGGTGCTGACCGGCTTTCTCGGCAGCGGCAAGACCACCCTGCTCAACCACCTGGTGCGCCAGCCCGCCATGCGCGATTCGCTGGTGGTGATCAACGAGTTCGGCGATATCGGGCTAGACCATCGGCTGGTCGCCAAGGGCGACGAGCACAGCGTGGTGGAGATGAGCAGCGGCTGCCTCTGCTGCACCATCCGCGGCGACCTGAGCCGCAGCGTCCAGCAGGCCTGGGAGGCGATCGAGCGCGAAGGGGGCCGGCCGATCTCGCGGATGCTCATCGAGACCACCGGCCTGGCCGACCCGGCACCCATCCTGCACACCCTGATGACCGACCACTGGCTCGCCCACCGCTTTCGCCTGGACGGCGTGGTCTGCCTGGTGGATGCGGCCAACGGCGTCTCGACCCTGAACGCCCATCGCGAATCCCAGCGCCAGGCGGCGATTGCCGACCGGCTGCTGCTGACCAAGACGGACCTGGTGGATGAGGAGCAGCTGTCACGGCTGGCCTGCCAGCTGGCGACGATCAACCCGGCCGCCGAGCAGCTGCAGGTACGCCATGGCGAGCTGGCGGCCGAGCATGTCATCGGCGGCGGCTTGCCTGCACAGGGGCGGCGCGCCGACCATTGGCTGCGCGCGGCGTCCTACGCTCAGGTCTCACCACCCGCGGGCATCTCACCGCCGACACAGGGCGCCCTGATCTCGATGATGACGCCTGACTCCAGCCCGACGCTCACCCGCCACGGCGAGCAGATCCGCTCCTTCTGCTTCACCGTCGAGCACCTCATTGAACCTGAGGTGCTGGAGGACTGGCTGGACCTGCTGATGTCGCTGCTGGGGGGGAAGATCCTGCGGGTAAAGGCCATCGTGAAGATTGCCGGGCGCGAGCAGCCGCTGGCGCTGCACGGCGTGCAGAATATCTTCCACCCACCGGTGACGCTGCCGACGGAGGCCTGCCCAGACGGGGTCTCGCGCTTCGTCTTTATCACCAATGGCGTGGCGCCCGAGGCCGTGACCCGGCTGTTCGACTACTTCCAGGCCCCCCAGGCCGAGCAGAGCCCAACGCCGCCGTAAACCGCCCAGGAGGACGACAAAAAAGGCGCATGATGCTTTTCAGCCTTCATGCGCCAATACGTTCGAAACAAAGGACTCAAGGAATGGTTTTCAGCTCATATCAGCACTCCGACCACATTCTCACCAGGTTGTTGTAGGTGCCCGTCAGGGCCACCAGGTCCGCCTGGGCCTCGCCCTGCTCGGCCCTCAGGCGGCGCAGCGAATTGTCCATCTCGTAGAGCAGGCGGCGCTTCTCCGTGTCGCGAATCAGGCTCTGCATGAACATGTAGCACCCCAGCCGCTCGCCGCGCGTCACCGGCGTGACCTCGTGCAGCGAGCCCGACGGATAGGTCACCAGGCTCCCCGCCGCGAGCTTGACGGTCTGCTCGCCGAAGGTGTCGATGATCTTCAGCTCGCCCCCGTCGTACTCCTCCGGATCCGACAGGAACAGCGTCGCGGAGACGTCGGTGCGCAGGTAGCTGCCGTCCGGCAGGGGGCGCAGCGTGCTGTCGATATGCTTGCCGTAGTGGCTATCCTCCACGGTATAGCGGTTGAAGTTCGGCGGGATGATCTTGAAGGGCAGCAGCGCGCTCATGACATCGGGCGAACGGTTGAGGGCCCGCATCACCAGGGTGCGCAGCTCCCTGAGCACCGCCGACTGTTCGGGTATCTGCAGATTCTTCTTTACCTGCCTGGCCTGGGGCCCCGCGCTGATGCCGCGGGCCCACTCGGCGGCCAGCAGCTGGCGGCGCATGGCCGCCAGCTCGTCAGGTGTCAGAATGTTCTCAAAACTGACAATCATGGAATGGCTCTAGAAGTCATAGCGCAGCGTGGCGATGGCGTGCCGGCCCGGCCCGGGAATGCCCTGGGCGCCGCCCTCTGCCAGCTGGGAAATGTAGTCCTTGTCGGTAAGGTTGAAGGCGTTCACACGCAGCTGGAGCTCGTCGGTAAAGCGATAGGCCGTGGACGCATGGAAGACGGAGTAGCCGTCGATCTCGACCTGGCGACGGCGCGCTCCGGGCTCGGAGGCCACGCTGTTGACCTGGCTGGCCACATACTCCATGCCGCCGCCGACGCTCCAGCGGGGGGTCACCTCATAGTCCGACCAGAGGTTGAAGGTATGCCGGGGCGTGCCGCCAAGCCGTGAGCCCACCTCCCACTCGTTGTTGGAGCTGCGCACCTCGGAGTCCATGTAGGTATAGCTGGCATAGAGGTCCCAGCCGGGCGCCAGACTGCCCATGGCCCCCACTTCGAACCCTTCCACGCGCTGCTTGCCGTCCAGCACGTCGAGCAGGTCGCCACCGCCCTGGGCGGGGGTCCGGGCGTTGGTCTTGTCGGTACGGAACAGCGCCGCGCTCAGCAGCAGGTTCTCACCCAGGCTCCACTTGGTACCGAGCTCATAGGCCACGGTGCGCTCGGGGTCAGTGTCGAAGGCCGATTCATCGATGATGTCTTCCCGCTGCCGATCGCCGCCATGCTTCTGGCCGGTGGCATCGGCGCCGCCGGCCAGCTGTACCAGGCCCCGGTCGAAGGTGCCGGTCACGTCGAAGGCGGTCCCCACCGACGCATAGAGGGTGCCGTTCGCTGTCGGCTTGAAGACCAGCCCCAGGTTGCCGCTCCATTCGCTGTCCGTTCGCGATGCCGGCCCGAGATTTCCGCCGGGAAGCCCCTCATAGCCGGTGTCGGTTGCCGTGGACTTGACATGGTCCCAGCGCACCCCGGTATGCAGGTCCCACTGGGGCGAGAGAGCGGCCACGTTCAGCGCATAGAGCCCCAGCTGCTCGGATTCCAGGCGATGGCGGGTGCCGTCGTAGTAGGCCACCGGCCGGACGCGACGCTCGGGGTCATAGAGGGACGTCCGGGGGCCACTCTGGTCGGGGCGGCGGTCATTCTTGATGTCGATATAGCCCACTTCCGCGCCGAGGATCAGGTCGTGTGCCACCTGGCCGGTATCGAAGCTGAGCAGCAGGTCGGTCTGGTTGAAGAAGGAGGTGTCGGTCTGGTCCCGGGGCTTCAGGTCGCCCTGCACCAGCGCCTGGTCGAAGTCGCCGCTTCCCCAGGCCGCTTCAGGCACCTTGATACGCGGCGAGGAGGTGATGGAGTCGTTCTCCACGCGGCTGACGCGGAACTGGTTGCGCACGCTCAGGCCGTCATTGACGTAATGCTCGATCGCCACGCCCAGCTGGTCGACGTTGATCTTCTGGTAGTCATCCACGTGACCGTAATAGCTGCTGTAGTCGATGCCCGGCGGTAGACGGCCCGTGTAGTAACCATCGCCAGCACGCTGACCGCCCGAGGTGCGCCCGCGATCGTTGAGCACCGCCGGGTCGCCGCTGAAGCCTTCCCGGTCGATGGGTATCCCCTGATCGGGGATGTTGTTCTGGCGCGTGTGGAGGAAATCCAGCTCGACCCGTGTGTCTTCCTGCAGCCCCCAGACGTAGGCGGCATAGACGCCGTGGCGGTCCTGCTCCACCACGTCTCGGCCGTGGCCGTTCTGGGTGTGGTGCATGAGGTTCAGCCGCACGGCGCTGTTGTCGTCGATGCGGCGGTTGAAGTCCCCGGTCAGGCGAAAGAGGTTATCCGTGCCGACCGACGTATCGATCCGGTTGCGATCCTCCATGAGGGGCTGCTTGGTCACGAAGTTGATGGTGCCGCCGGCGGAACCCCGGCCGGAAAACGCCGAGTTGGGCCCCTTGATGACCTCGATCTGCTCGACGTAGAACGGATCGCGGAAGTAGTTGCCCAGATCCCTGGCGCCGTTGACGTTGATATCGTCGCGGGCGTTGAAGCCGCGGATCTTGAGCTGGTCGCCGCCGGGGGGATTGCCCTCCCCCGCCTGCAGGCTGATGCCGGAGACGTTGCGCAGCGCATCGCGCAGCTCGGTCACGTTCTGATCTTCCAGCAGGTCGCTGGTCAACACCGTCACGATACGCGGCGTTTCCTGAACGCTGCGCTGGTAGCGCACGCTGTCCATGAAGGTGCCGCGATACCCGGTGACGGTAACGGTCTCCAGGTCCGCCGACGGCGCGTCCTGGGACTGGGCGTGAACATTGACGCTCATCGCGGCCAGCATGCAGGCACCGGCGGCGACAACGCCGCGGCCCAACGAAGACCTGGAGTGCGCCGGGGCGAGCGCCTCTAGCGCCTTGGGGAGCGCTTTTTTCTGGCAAAGCAGCATGGTGTGTTCCCTTTCTGGAGGACGGTATTGGACTGTCCTCCCCCCTCGGCTTGGCACGATCGCTTCCACTGCATAGGTAGAGGCGTTGTTGTTCTTACAGGCTTGACGCGCGGATGTTATCAAATAACATTTAAAATGCAAAACTGAAGCATTCTCATTTGCCTTGGTGCTTTTCAGGCGTTCTCGTCGGCTGACGTCGCCGGGTCGCCACCGGGATATGTCGGCAGGGATAGCGCATGATGCCCGGGGGCCAGCGGCTCGGAGGCGATCACATAGTCGGCGCCGCAGGGCAGCCCCGTCTCGCTGCGCGCCAGGGGGAGCGCCTCGGCGCGCAGCGCTTCGATGCGCCCCCGGAGCGCCTCGGCCAGCGCCGGGTCCTTCAGCTGATCCAGCTGCTTCAGGCACAGGTCGAGCTGCGAATTGACGAAGCGCTCCCGGTAGCGGATGGGAAACTGGCGCACCTCGAGCACGCGAAAGCCGGCCGTGCCGAGCTGGCGCAGCACCCAGGAGGCCGGATACTCCCGGTAGGGGCGCCCGTTGCCCATCAGCAGACAGGCGTCGCGCAGCCTGCCGATGGCCTGAACGATGCGCCCCTCCCGGGTATCGGGGGCGTCGAGCACATAGGGCTCGGTGCCCACGATATAGAGCCTGCCCTTTACGTGGGGCCTCAGGCGCGTCAGCACCTGCTCCTGCCAGTAGGGCGCAAAGCCCTCGATGGCGCCGATGAAGTAGTCCAGCAGCACCGTGTCGAAGCACTCCCCGTAGAACAGCTCGGGGGCGATCCAGTTGGCCACCAGCACGCGGTCCTGAGCGCGCATGCGCTCCCCCGCCGCCTTTCTGGCCGTTCGGGCCATGCCGGCCGAGGCGGTGACCGCGGCCCAGCGCTCGGTCTCAAGCGAGGAGACCCAGCGCAGCGAGTTGTAGCCGGTGCCAGCATCGAGAAAGCTGCCCCAGGGCTGGCTGCCCTGAAGGGCTTCGATGGCGCGGAAGATCGGCGACGCCGTGCGCGAGGCGCCGGCATCGGCGGAAGGCGCGGTGGCGCGAGACGGAGTGGAAGCGGAGCCTGTCACAGTCGATGTCATGGGGTTGATCGTCGAGTTGAAGAGGGAACGGAGCGCAGCGCCCATAGCGTGATGCCCGCCGCCGCGTGGGTCACGATCAGCACGGGGGCAAAAGGCTGGTCCAGCCAGAGGCTGAGCCACCAGGCCAGCATAAAGGCGGCCAGCGCCAGCAGCACGGCGTGAAGCAGCCAGTGCTGCAGGTGGCGCGCCCGCAGCGCGCTGATCCAGGCGGGAAACAGCAGCGTCGACAGCGCGGCCGGCACGCCAAACACCATGGCGCCCATGACGATCACGGCGACCAGCCACGCCGCCTCCGCCAGGCGCATGGGCAGGCCTGGCACCGCCCAGGAGGCCAGGTTGGGCAGCAGCTGTGAGCGCAGCCAGATGCGCTTGAGGGGCCGGAGCAGCGGCAGGGAGAGCAGCGTCAGCCCGACAACCGCCCAGGCGTCGGCCGGCGCCACGAAGTAGAGCTGACCCTCGGCCCAGCGGGCCGCTGCCAGGCTCGCCTGGGGAGCGTTGGCCGCCAGCAGCGTCACCAGGGCCAGGCCAGCCAGAAAGCTGGCCAGCGCCGCATGCTCGCCCTGTCGCTGCAGGCGCAGCAGCCACATCATACCCCCGCTCACTCCCAGCGCCAGAGGCAGCACCGGCCAGGTCAGCGCCGATGCCGCCACGCCGCCCACGGCGGCCCACTGGCTGAGCGCAAGGGCCTGCCAGGCGGAGCCCTTCAGAAAGAGGCCGACGCCGGCCAGGGCGAGCAGCAGGGTCATGCCGGTGCCGGCCAGCAGCGGCAGCCAGAGAAGATCAGGCGGCATCCAGGCAGGCCTCCAGAGGCAGGGCGGTCGCACCACAGGCCTCGATCATGCCGCTGTCGTGGCCGGTCATCAGCAGCGTGACGCCCGGGTCCAGCGCCGTCATCAGCTCCACGGCGGCCTCCTTGACGGCGTGATCCAGATGGTTGGCCGGCTCGTCCAGCATGACCAGGTGGGGCGCCCGCCCTCCCGCGCCGGGCGGCGGCGACAGCGCCGCCGCCAGCCGCAGCAGCTGCCACTGCCCGCCGCTGAGGGTATCCAGCCGCCTGGGCAGCAGCGCTGCCAGGCGCGGCAGCGCGGGCGGCACCACCTCCATGGCGGCGAACCAATCGCAGCCGGAAAGCGGCCAGGGCTCGCGCCGGGCGCTTTCCTGGGCCAGCAACATCAGCGTCAGCCCCGGAGCGCAGCGCAGGCGACCCGAAAACAGCGTCGCCTGGCCGGCAATCGCCTTGAGCAGCAGCGACTTGCCGCTGCCGTTGGGGCCGGTGATGGCGAGCCGGGCTCCCGCCGAGACCCTCAGGCTCAGAGGGCCGACCAGGGCCCGGGCAACGCCCAGCGTGGCACGCTCCAGCGCCACGACCTCGCTGCCGCTGGCCATTCAGCGCGCGTCCAGCGCGTCGACCCAGTCCCGCATCAGGGCCAGATAGCCCTCAAGCGTCGGCGTCTGCGGCTCCAGCGCCACGCTGGTCGCCGGCCAGCCCAGCTGACGCTGCAGGAACTCCGCCCCCTTGGCAGGCTGGAAGCTGGCATAGAGAACGCGCCCCTCGGTGCCCTGCAGCTTGCCGACCAGCTCGCCCAGGTGGCGGGCGCTGGGCGGAATGCCCGGCGCCGGCTCGAGATAGCCGACGACCTCCACGGGAAGCCACTCTTCCAGGTAGTCGAGGTCCTCGTGGTAGACCACGATGCGCTGCTCGGCCACGCCCTCGGCCAGCTGCCGAGCCTGCTCGCGCAGGGTCTCCGCCAGGGCGCCGGCACGCGCGTGATACGCCTCGGCATGGGCCGGGTCGAGACGCGCCAGCCGCCGCGCCAGCGCCTCGCCCAGCGACGCCATGCGCAGGGGGTCCACGTTGAAGTGGGGATTGCCTTCGGCATGCACGTGCCCCACGTTCGGGCCATCCATGGTGATGGAGCGCCGCAGCGGCAGGATGCTGGCACCGACGAAGTGCGTTTCCCGGCCGCTGTTGACCGCCGGATTGGCGGCGCCGCGCTGGGCGGCGGGCAGCCACCCCTCCTCCAGCCCGGCGCCGACCTCCAGCAGCATATCGGCACGGCGCAGCGCCGCCATGAAGCTCGGGCGCGCGTCCAGGTAGTGGGCATCGCGGTCCGGCGCAGCCAGCACCGTGACCGACACCTGCTCACCCCCCACCTCGTTGGCCAGCATCCCGAGGCTTGCCGTGGTCGCCACGATGTTCAGCGCCGCCAGGGCCGGCAGCGGCAGGCTCAGCAGGAGCGCCAGGGCCAGGGCCCCGACGCCGCGATTGCGCATGAATCGCATCTAATACTCCTTAGAAGCGGTGGGCGCCGTGAGCGCCAAGTGCCACATTGACCTGGAACATCAGCTCCAGCCCGCGATCGCGCTCCCCGCCGGCGGCCGCGAAGTCGTTCTGGCTCAGCTGGGCGCGCAGGAACACCGGCTCCACCGGGCGGAAGGTCACCTGGGCGCTGTGCCGGTAAGAAGTGCTCAGGGACTCGACCTCGGTGGGGTGGAAGTCGACCACCTTGTTGGTCAGGCCCAGCGCCTCGGTGCGCAGCCCCGCCTGCCAGCGAGGCGCCACCCCGTAGACCGCCTCGAGATACATGCCGTCCTGGCGCTCACGATGCCCGTCGCGCTGTTCCCAGCCGGTGCTGCGCTCGACGTACTCATCGAGGTTGCGCCAGACGTGGAAATATTCGCTGGTTACACGCCAGTCGCCCTGGCCATAGGCGCGGCCGGCGTCGTAGCGGTAGGCCAGGTCCAGGCCGGCAAACCAGGTGTCACCCTCCAGGGCATGGGCGTGATGGCCGTGGTCCTCAACCCGCGAAACCTGACGGTTATAGCCGGTGGAGGCCCCCAGCTGCAGGGCATGGTCCGGGCCGAGGTCGGGACCCGTCTTGACGAAGGCCGTAAACAGACGCGGTGCGCTGGTCTGAGAGTAAGGGGCGCCGCCGTGGTCATGGTCGTGCCCATGGCCGTGATCATGTCCATGGTCGTGCCCGTGGTCATGGTCATGCCCATGGTCGTGGCCGTGCTCGCTTTCATGATCGTGACCGCCGCCCGCGGCCATAAAGCGGTTGAAGCTGCCGTTATCGCCCTGCAGCACCTCTACGCCGAAGCGCGTGAAGGTGCGCGTCGGCGCCACCCAGCTGGCCTGCAGCCCGGTCTCCAGCAGGCCGTGATCGCCGAACAGGAAGCGATTGACCAGCGGCCGGTCGGCAAAGTCCCAGTCGTGAGGATGCCGGCTGTTCATGTACCCCACGTCGGAGAGAAATTTGCCGCCCTTGAGCTGGAAGCCGGCCGGCAGCGCCCGCGTGACCAGGTAGGCCTCCTCGACCTCGATATGGTCCTCGTCGAAGCCGATCAGCAGGGTGCCGTCCAGCAGGTCACCGAGGCGCGACTCGATCACCAGCTCGGAGTGCCCGAGATTGAAACCATCGCTCAGGCTGTGGTCGTGATCGTGACCGTGGTCATGACCATGGTCGTGGTCCGAGAAGCCTGCCGGCGTCTGATTGCCGCTGGAGACCTCGTTGAAGTAGATGCCCTCCAGAATCAGCGAGACATCGATGTCCCAGTCGCGGTCTCCGCCGCTCTCTGCCACTGCCAGCGTCGGCATGATCAGAGCGGCCGTGGTCAGGCCGGCGAGGGTTCCCTTGACGTTCTTCTTGATCACTTGCTTGCTTCCTCTAGTTATATATTACGTTATATCATAACAATATTAGTCATAAAGGCGTCAACGCGGCGCCCTCAGGAGAGCAGCGGCAGTCCGCCCGTCGGCGCGCTGCCGACCTGCCAGGCCAGCGAGGCCCCGAGCCACAGAATCGCCAGGCCGCCCCCCATGGCCAGCCAACCACTCAGCCGCCCCAGGCGCGCCGCGCCCCCACCGCCGGCGAACCGGCCGTAGTGGCGCATGACCCAGTCCCGGGCCAGCACGCTGGCCAGCGCCAGGGCCGAGACCGTCATCGCCGTGCCCAGCGCCATCACCATGACCGCCGCAGCCCCCAGGGCCGCATGGCCCAGCAGGCTGGCCGCCCCCATCATCAGCACCGCGCCGGTGCAGGGGCGCAGGCCGATTACCACCACGGTGGCCAGCGCCGTGCGCCAGTTGCCGACCTCCTCCGGGGCGATATGGTGGCGCGATCCGCAGCCGCAGCCATCGTGCTGATGGCCGTGAGCGTGCCCATGAACGTGGCTATGGTCATGCGTATGGCTGTGGTCATGCTCGTGGCTGTGGTCATGGGCATGGGCATGGCGGTGAGCGTGCGCATGGCCGTGAGCCCCCTGGTGGTCGTGGTGGTGGTGGGCGTGGCGGTGATCATGCTGGCCGTGATCGCCGCCGGCCCGCGTGCGCCGCAGCAGCCGCCAGGCCCTCAGGCAGAGCCAGGCCCCCAGCAGCGCCACCATCAGAAAGCTCGCCAGCTCCAGGCTCGCCACGCTGCCCACGGCCCGGCGCGTCAGCCAGCCCAGGCCCTGCACCAGCACCAGTACCATGGCGATGGCCATCATGCCCTGCAGCAGGGCAGCGCTGAACGAGAGCCCCAGGGCGCGCTTGAGGCCGCCACCCTGGGAGACCAGATAGGTGGAGAGCACCGCCTTGCCGTGGCCGGGACCGGCGGCATGGAAGACCCCGTAGCCGAAGCTCAGCGCCAGCAGCCAGCCGGCGGTGGCCCAGCTGGGCGTCTCGGACCAGCCGCTCACCGCCAGGGTGAGCGCCCGGTGAAGCTCGCGCTGCCAGGCCAGGATCTGCAGGCTCAGGCCGCGCATCACGCCCAGCTGCATCAGCAGCGCGGCCACGATGACCAGCAGCGCCAGGCCGCCCAGCCGCCATCGGTGGCGGGTCAGGAAACTTCTCAGCCGGTGGAAACCGCCGGCCGGGTCGGCAGACGAAGGAAGCGAGCTGGCGTGACGCGACATGGTGTACCTCGGGCAGGCCTTTGACTGGTGATCGGTCGACGCAAAATGTTATGTTATAACATTTGCAGCTGCAATCACCGAATGAGCCCTTTATGAACAAGCAACCTCTGGAAGATATCGCGGCCTCGCCCTCCACCCGCCTCGGCACCCTGAGCTGGGTGGGCATGGAGGGCATCGCCCTGCCGCTCAAGGTGGCCGGCCAGGCCATCGCCGGCCGCGCCTCGGCGGGCGTCAGCCTCGATGATCCCACCGCCCGCGGCATCCACATGTCGCGCCTCTACCTGGCGCTGGCCGAGCTGGAAGATCAGGAGCTCTCGCTGCCCCGGGTGGCCGCGGTGCTCGACGCCTTTCTGGGGAGCCACGAGGGGCTCGCCAAGCGCGCCTTTCTCGACCTGGAGGGGGAAGCGCTGCTGCGCCGCCCGGCGCTGATCAGCCCCCTGTCGGGCTGGAAGACCTACCCCTTCACCCTGCGCTGCCGCCGTGATGCCCAGGGCCTGCACGCCATCCTCGAGCTGAGCGTGGGCTACTCCTCCACCTGCCCCTGCTCGGCGGCCCTGGCCCGCCAGCTGATCCAGCAGGCCTTCGACGAGGACTTCACCGAGATACCGGTGACCCGCGAGTCGGTCAGGGCCTGGCTGGGCAGCGACCAGGGCGTGCTGGCCACGCCCCATAGCCAGCGCAGCCAGGCGCACCTGGCCGTGCGCCTCGACGCCGGCCGGGACGCCCTGCCGCTGCTGGCGCTGGTCGACCGCGTGGAGCGGGCGCTGGGCACCGCCCTGCAGACCGCCGTGAAGCGCGTGGACGAGCAGGCCTTCGCCCTGGCCAACGGCCAGAACCTGATGTTCTGCGAGGATGCCGCCCGGCGCCTGCACCACGCCCTGCGCGACCAGCCCGGCCTCGAGGGCTTCTCCCTGCGCGTGGTTCACGCCGAGAGCCTGCACGCCCACGACGCCGTGGCGCGCAGCCAGTGGAACTGGCAGGAGGCGTGATGGATATCTGGCTGCAGCTGGAGCAGGCCGAGCGCGGCGAGCGCCATGCGCTGGCCGAGGTGCTGGCCGCCATTCCCTGGAACGCCGACGGCCTGATCACCGCCATCGCCCAGCAGCACGACAGCGGCGAGGTGCTGATGCTGGCCTGGATGAACCGCGAGGCGCTGCTGGAGACCCTGACCACCGGGCGCGTCTGCTACTGGTCGCGTTCGCGGCAGACCCTGTGGCGCAAGGGCGAGAGCTCCGGGCACCGCCAGCGACTGGTCGAGGCGCGGCTGGACTGCGACGGCGATGCGGTGCTGCTCAGGGTCGACCAGCAGGGTCCCGCCTGCCACACCGGCCGCCCCAACTGCTTCTACAACGCCATTCGCGACGACGCGGTGGAGGTCATCACCGCGCCGCTGAATCGGTAACGCCAACGCCGCCCATGGGAGCACGATGCAACTCTTCAATACACTGACTCGCCGCCGCGAGACGCTGCGCACCGAACGGCCGGACCGCGTGACCCTCTACGTCTGCGGCCCCACCGTCTACAACTACGCCCATATCGGCAACGCCCGCCCGGCGGTGGTCTTCGACCTGCTGGCGCGGGTGCTGCGCCAGGACTATGCCCAGGTGGTCTATGCGCGCAACTTCACCGACGTGGACGACAAGATCAACGCCGCGGCGGCCGACGCCGGGGTGCCGATCCGCACCATCACCGAACGCTATATCGACGCCTACCACGAGGACATGCGGGCGCTGGGCGTGCTGCCGCCGGACCTCGAACCCAGGGTCACCGAGCACATGCCCGAGATCATCGCGCTGATCGAGACCCTGATCGAGCGCGGCCACGCCTACGAGGCCGAGGGGCACGTGCTCTTCCAGGTCGGCTCCTTCGCCGAGTACGGCCAGCTCTCCGGGCGCCGCCCCGAGGAGATGCTGGCCGGAGCCCGGGTGGAGGTGGCGCCCTACAAGCGCGACCCGCTGGACTTCGTGCTGTGGAAGCCCTCCGCGCCCGAGCAGCCGGGCTGGGAGAGCCCCTGGGGGCGCGGACGGCCCGGCTGGCACGTGGAGTGCACCGCCATGATCGGCGAGCACCTGGGCCACACCATCGACATCCACGGCGGCGGCCAGGACCTGATCTTTCCCCACCACGAGAACGAGATCGCCCAGGGCACCTGCGCCCACGGCGCCCGCTACTGCCATACCTGGGTGCACAACAGCTTCGTCACCGTGGACGGCCAGAAGATGTCGAAGTCGCTGGGCAACGTGCTGCTGGTGCGCGACCTGCTCGACCAGGCCCCTGGGGAGGCGGTGCGCCTGGCCCTGCTCGCCACCCACTACCGCCGCCCCCTGGACTGGAACAGCGAGCGCCTGATGCGCGCCCGCCGCACCCTGATCGAACACTACCGGGCGCTTTCCGAGGTGGAGGGGCTCGAGGCGGACCCCGCGACGCCGCCGGATGCCGAGCTTACGGCGGCGCTGCGCCGGGACCTCAACGTTGCCGAGGCGCTGACCCGCCTGCAGCGGCTGGTGGATGACCTGAAGGCCGCCGACGACGACGCCGGGCGCGCCCGCGCCAAGGGTGCCGTGCTGGCCTCGGCCAGGCTGCTGGGCCTGCTGCAGCAGCCCCCCGCCGAGGCCCTGGCGGCGCTGTCGCCCCGGCGCTCCGACCTGCCGGTGGCGCGCATCGAGGCGCTGGTCGCCGAGCGCGAAAGCGCACGACGGCAGCGCGACTTCGCCCGCGCCGATGCCCTGCGCGACGCCCTGGCCGAGCTGGGTGCCGAGGTGCGCGACACGCCCGAAGGTCCCCGCTGGGCGCCGCTGACCCTCGCCACCGGCAGCGCCTGATCCCTATCTCCTGCGCCCCATCTCCCCGAGAACCCCATGAGAACGACGCCATGACCGAGACGCCCTCCCCCGCCGCCGGCGACACCCTCACCATCACCCTGCCGGACGAGCGCGAGCTGACGCTGGCGTCCCCCACCAGCGTGGCGGAGATCGCCGCCGCCATCGGCCCCGGCCTGGCCCGCCAGGCGCTGGCCGGCCGCGTGGACGGCGAGCTGGTGGACGCCTGCGACCCCATCACCCGGGACACCCGGGTGCAGGTGATCACGCCAGACGACCCCGAAGGGCTGGCGATCATCCGCCACTCCTGCGCCCACCTGGTGGGCCACGCCGTCAAGCAGCTCTACCCCGATGCCGAGATGGTGATCGGCCCGGTCATCGACGACGGCTTCTACTACGATATCGCCTTCGAGCGCCCCTTCACGCCGGAGGATCAGGCGGCCATCGAGGCGCGCATGAAGGCGCTGATCGCCCAGGAGTACGACGTCATCAAGCGGCGGGTGCCCCGGGAAGAGGCCCTGCGGATCTTCCACGAGCGCGGCGAGAGCTACAAGCGGCGACTGATCGAGGAGATGCCCGACGAAGCCACCCTGGGGCTCTACTTTCACCAGGAGTACGTGGACATGTGCCGCGGCCCCCACGTGCCCAACACCCGCTTTCTCAAGCACTTCCGGCTGACCAAGCTCTCCGGCGCCTACTGGCGGGGCGATGCCCGCAACGCCCAGCTGCAGCGCCTCTACGGCACCGCCTGGGCCGACCGCAAGGCCCTCAAGGCCTACCTCAAGCGCCTGGAGGAGGCGGAGAAGCGCGACCACCGCCGCCTGGGGCGCCAGCTGGGGCTCTTTCACTTCCAGGAGGAGGCCCCCGGCGCGGTGTTCTGGCACCCCGGCGGCTGGACCGTGCTGCAGACCCTGATCGCCTACATGCGCCGCCGTCAGGCCGCCGGCGGCTACGTGGAGGTGAACACGCCGGACATCATGGACCGCGGCCTCTGGGAGACCTCGGGCCACTGGCAGAACTATCAGGAGCACATGTACACCACCCAGACGGAGGATGGTCGCTCCCTGGCGCTCAAGCCGATGAACTGCCCCGGCAGCGTGCTTCTCTACCGCCACGGCCTGAAGAGCTACCGCGACCTGCCCATCCGCATGGGCGAGTTCGGCAAGGTCCACCGCTACGAGCCCTCCGGCGCCCTGCACGGCCTGCTGCGGGTGCGCCACTTCACCCAGGACGACGCCCATATCTACTGCACGCCGGAGCAGATGAACGCGGAGTGCCGCCGGGTGGTGGCGCTGGTGCTCGACATCTACCGGGAGTTCGGCTTCGAGGAGGTGCGCCTCAAGCTCTCCACCCGGCCGGAGAACCGCATGGGCAGCGAGGCCGTCTGGGACCGCCTGGAGGGGGCCTTGACCGACGCCCTGGAGACGATGGAGCTGGCCTACGAGCTCAACCCCGGCGAGGGCGCCTTCTACGGGCCCAAGCTGGAGTTCGTGCTGCGCGACGCCATCGGCCGCGACTGGCAGTGCGGCACCCTGCAGGTGGACATGAACCTGCCCGAGCGCTTCGGGCTCGACTACGTGGACGAACAGGGCCTGCGCCAGCGCCCCGTGCTGCTGCACCGCGCGCTATTCGGCTCCCTGGAGCGCTTCCTCGGCATCCTGATCGAGCATCACGCCGGCAAGCTGCCCGCCTGGCTGGCGCCGCAGCAGGCGGTGGTGATGTCGATCACCGAGGCCCAGGCGGGCTACGCCGAGGCGCTTTGCGAGGCGCTGTGCGGCGCCGGGCTGCGCGCCGAGGCCGACGTGCGCAACGAGAAGATCGGCTACAAGATCCGCGAGCAGACCCTGCAGCGGATTCCCTTCCTGCTGATCGTCGGCGGCCGGGAGGCGGCCGAGGGCCGCGTGACCCTGCGCCACCGGGACGGCAGCGATCTCGGCACCCTGGACGTGGAGGAGGCCATCGCCCGGCTTCAGGCCGAGTGCCAGGCCCCCGACCGGGAGGCTCGGCACCACGACCAGGCGGCCCGCCTGGCGCGCCTGCGCGCTTCGGCAAGCGCCGCGGAGGCATCCGCATGAGCTCGACCGACGACCTCGGCGCGCGCCTGGCTGGTCGGACGCCCTCAGGGAGCGCCCATGGCCTTTCTGGAGATCCCTTGACGTGACAACCCCCGGCGCAAGCGCCGGGGGTTGACGGGAGGTGACTGGCCTGACGGCTCACCGGGGCGAGCCGTCAGCGGCGATCAGCGCATGACGTCGATGGGCCCGTGATCGTCGCAGTGGTCGCCGTGCGGATGGTGCAGGTGGCCATCAACCAGATAGTCGATGTGATCGCCGTGCGGTACCGGCTCGTGGCCGCATCCCGGGCCGTGCACGTGGTCGGGGTCGTGGCCCTGGCACTGATGGTGCGGCGTGCAGGCATCGGGGTTCTTGTCGGACACCTCGATGACATGCTCATCCACGTGGTCATCGTGGGGGTGATGCAGATGGCCATCGTGGAGATAGTCGACGTGGCCGTTGTGCAGGATGCGGGTATGGCCGCAGTCCGGGCCGTGCTCATGGGGATGATCGTGATGAATCTTGCAGCTCATGGTGACCTCCTGGGATAGTCGCCTGTCGGGGGCTAGACGTCGCTCTGGTGGGCCTGACCCGAACCCGCGGACGTCAGCTCGTCAGCATGCGCCAGGGCGTTCTCGATAAGCTCGACAACATGCTGGTCCGCCAGGCGATAGAAAAGGTGCTTGGCATCGCGACGCCTGACCACCAGCCTGGCATTCAACAGGGTTTGAAGTCTGGCGGACACGGTGGAGAGCTTCTGGCCCTCCGCCACCAGGTCGCCGACGCAGCGTTCGCCCTCTCGAAGCTGGTACAGCAGCGCCAGCCTGGCGGGGTCGCCCAGCGCCTTGAAGAGCCCCGCCGTGCGGGCCAGGCGCTGCTCGTCGGGCACCGAGCGGGGCGGGGCCGAGCGATGGTCGCGGGCGTCACAGGTGTCCATGCTGTCTCTCCATTCCCTGCGTTTTCTCCATTCCTTGCGCTGCCTTCATTCCAAAACTCCATGTAATGACGTTACGATAGTCCAGCGCCGGCCCTTCGTCAAACGTCCGGCGCTGGCGAACAGGCGGCGCGGCGAGATACCATGCAGGCACCGGGCGCGGCCCGTGCCGCCGCGCCCTTCCCCCTGACCTGCAGGAGTCGACATGCCGCTTCTCGACAGCTTTACCGTAGACCACACCATCATGAATGCCCCGGCGGTACGCGTTGCCAAGACCATGCGCTCCCCCTCCGGCGACGTCATCACCGTCTTCGACCTGCGCTTCAACAAGCCCAACGAGGACATGATGGGCGAAAAGGGCATCCATACCCTGGAGCATCTGTTTGCCGGCTTCATGCGCCAGCATCTGAACGGCGACAGCGTCGAGATCATCGACATCTCGCCCATGGGCTGCCGCACCGGCTTCTACATGAGCCTGCTGGGCAGCCCGAGCGAGCAGAGCGTCGCCGACGCCTGGCTGGCCGCCATGCGCGACGTGCTGGAGGTCAAGCGCATGGAGGACATTCCGGAGCTCAACGAGCACCAGTGCGGCACCTATCAGATGCACTCCCTGGAAGAGGCCCAGGCGATCGCCCGCGGCATCATCGAGCAGGGCGTGGGCGTCAATCGCAACGACGACCTGGCCCTCAGCCCCGAAAGGCTCAAGTCCCTGGGCAACGACGTCGCCTAAACCCCGGCCGTCCGCCTTGACTCGCCGAGCCGCAGCGCACGCCGTCGCGCGCTGCGGCAACCTGCCGCTCTCCCGCCGCAATGTCGTTATATTATAACGTAATTACTCATGTAATTATCCACGACATCAGGGACGGGCACCGCCATGCGCCACCATTTCCAACGCGCCTCGATGCTTCGACGGCGCAGCCTGGGCGGCCTGCTGCTGGCCGCTTGCCTGCTGGCACTCGCCGTGCCGGCCGCCGCCGCACCCCATACGCTGTTCGTCAGCATCCTGCCCCAAAAGTCCATGGTCGAGGCCGTGGCCGGCGACCTGGCCCGTGTCGAGGTGCTGGTACCACCGGGCCAGAGCCCGGCCACCTTCGAACCCGGCCCCCGCCAGATGACTCGGCTGAACGACGCGCTGGCCTACTTCTCCATCGGCGTGCCCTTCGAGGACACCTGGCTGCCGCGCCTGAAGCAGGCGCACCCGCAGGTCACCTTCGTAGATACCCGTGAGGGGATCGAGCTGCTGCCGATCGCCCAGCACCTACACGCCGTACCCGACGGCATGACGCTGAACCCGGAGCGCCTGGATCGGCATATCTGGGTCAGCCCACGCCGCATGATCGAACAGACCCGTAGCGTGCGTGACGCCCTGACTCGGCTGCTGCCGGAACATGCCGAACAGTTTCGGGCCGGAGCGGCGCGCCATGTCGCAGCGCTGGAGGCGCTGGACCGCGACATGGCCGAGACGCTGAGCGGCGTCGAAGGTCGCGCCTTCATGGTCTTTCATCCGGCCTGGGGCTACCTGGCCCGGGACTACGGGCTGCGTCAGATTCCCATCGAGGTGGACGGCCGCGAGCCCGGCCCCAGGGCGCTGCAGGCCACCATCGAGACGGCCCTCGCCGAGGAGGTACGCGTCATCTTCGTGCAGCGCCAGTTCAACCAGGAGGTGGCGCGAGCGGTCGCCGATGCGGTGGGCGCGGAAGTCGTCGCCATCGCCCCCCTGGCCGAGGACGTGCTGGACAACATGCGCCATATTGCCGAGGAGCTGGCAAGGTGGCTCTAACCCCGCCGCTGCTGCGCCTGGAGCGGGTCGCCTTCGGCTATGCCGACGGCACGCCGATACTCAGCGACGTCAGCTACTGCCTGGACGCCCCGCGCCTGGTGGCGATCAGCGGCCCCAACGGCGGCGGCAAGAGCACCCTGCTGCGCCTGATCGCCGGCCTGCTGACACCCTCCCGCGGCAACATCGAGCTGCTGGGCGGCACGGTGTCACAGCAGCGCCACCGGCTCGGCTACGTGGCCCAGCACCCCACCCTGCAGGCGGACACGCCGCTCAGCGTGCGCGACATCGTCGCCCAGGGCCGCCTCGATGCGCGCTGGTGGCGCCGCCTGGGAAGGAACGACCACGCCCGCATCGATGAGGCGCTCGCCGCCCTGCAGATCACCGAGCTGCAGGGGCGCACGCCGCGCTCGCTCTCCGGCGGCCAGCGTCAGCGCATGCTGATTGCCCGGGCCCTGGCGGCGAATCCCGACATGCTGCTGCTCGACGAGCCCTGCGCCCACCTGGACCGAGCCGGCGGCGACGCCCTGATGGCCACCCTGGCGGCGCTGGCGCAGCGGCTGCCGATTCTCATGGTCACCCACGACCTCGAGCAGGCCTGGCCCTATCTGGGCGAACTGCTCCACGTGGAGCGCTGCCTGTCGCGACGCTCCTTGACGCTACCCGACATTCACCCGACCGCTCATCCGACCGCGCACCGGGAGGCCGGCCACCGATGACCTTCCTGCAAGCCCTCTGGCACTACCCCTTCCTGCAGATCGTGATGCTGGCCGGCCTGGCGAGCGCCGTGGCCAGCGGCGTGGTCGGCCCGCTGGTGGTCTCACGGCGCCTCGCTTTCATGGCCGGCGGCATTGCCCATAGCGTGCTGGGTGGCCTGGGCATCGCCCACTGGCTGGGCGCCCCGCCGCTGCTCGGCGCCCTGCTGGCGGCCGTGGCCTCGGCGCTGCTGATCGCCTTTGCCAGCCTGCGCATCCGGGAGAACGAGGACATGCTGATCGGCGCCCTCTGGGCGGTGGGCATGGCCGTCGGCATCATCGCCCTGGCCCAGGCCCCCGGCTACAGCGTCAATCTGATGAGCTACCTGCTGGGCAGCCTGCTGATGGCCACCCGCGACCAGGTCATGCTGATGCTGGGCCTCAACGCGCTCATGCTGGGGCTGCTGTGGCTGAGCTATCGACCGCTGGCGGCCACCCTGTTCGACCCGGAATTCGCCGCCCTGCGAGGCGTGCCCACCGGCCTGCTCTACGCCTGCTTTCTGATCGTGGTGGCGCTGGCGGTCGTGGTGCTGGTCCACACCGTGGGGCTGGTGATGGTCATGGCGCTGGTCACCCTGCCGGCCGCCACCGCCCGGCTGGGTACGGCCCGCCTGCCCGCCATGATGCTTGCCGCCTGCGGTGCGGCCCTGCTGGCGGTGAGCGTGGGGCTGGCAACCGCCTATGCCGGCGACCTGCCGGCCGGCGCCACCATCGTGCTCTGCGCCGCCCTGCTCTACCTGGCGGGCCTGCTGATCCGGCACCTGATGGAACGGCGCAGGCGCCGGTCCGCCTGAGCGCCCGCCCTCTTCCACTGCGCTTTGCACGACTCGGCGCTCACCCACCCGGCACGTGCAAGGCATGCCCTACCTTAACTCACCCTCAGGAGGACCCGAGGCGCCCTTCAAGCGGCCTTGATCACCGGCTTATGCAATCGACAACCATCTCTCCGACACCCGGCGTGCTCAAGGCCGCCGCCACCGCCGCGCTGGCCCTCAGCGTGGGCGCCGGCACGGCCCAGGCCGACGTCCGCGCCCTGGACGATATCGTGGTCTCGGCCACGCGCACCGAGCGCAGCGCCGAGCGCTCTCCCATCGCCACCGAGGTGATCACCGAGCGCGACCTTCAGGCCCTGGGCGCCGCCACCCTGCGCGATGCGCTGCGCCAGACGCCGGGCGTGCTGACCACGCCCGGCCGCGGCGATATATCGATTCGCGGCGCCGGCGCCAACGGCACCCTGCTGCTGGTCGATGGTCGCCGCCTGGCCGGCGAGGTGGGCCAGGGCTTCGAGCTGGACCGCATCAGCGTGGCCCGCATCGAGCGCATCGAGATCGTCAAGGGCCCCATGGGCGTGCTCTATGGCTCTGACGCCCTGGGCGGCATCATCAACATCATTACCAAGTCGCCCCAGGATGGCCTCGAGGGCCAGCTGGAGGGCAGCGTGGGCGGCAGCGAGGCGGCGCGCTATCGGCTCCAGGGCGATCTCCGCGGCCGCCAGGGCGATACCGGCTTCAGCGGCTGGTTCTCGGCGCTCAAGCAGGAAGCCTGGCGCGAAACCCGCACCGCTCGCCCCCAAGTGCCGCTGCAGGGCCAGCCGGTGCCGCCCTCCGCTCACCCCTCGCCGCAGCTGCAGCAGCTTCCGGACAGCCAGCCAGTGGGAGTCAGCCTGCGCGAGCCCACGGAGCTGATCAACCTGGGCGGCCGCCTGGAGCAGCAGCTGGCGCCCGCCTTTCGCCTGGGCGCCGACCTCGACTATACCCACGAACGGCGCAGCGGCGACTTCATCGCCATGATGCACCCTTCCAATGTGAGCGGCCCCAGGGGCTCGCTTCCGGTGCGCAACGCCCCGGTTAACAACGACTGGGAAAACGACCGCTGGAACCTGGGCATCGATGCCCGCTGGCAGCCTCGGGAAGCCCTGCAGATCGACTGGCGCAGCTATCGCACCTACTACGAAAAGGACGAAACCATTACCACGCCGCTGTGGCGAGAGATGGGCTATGCCAGCCAGGCGGACTCCGCCAGCGTTTCCGGCACCGGCAAGGTCACCATCGACAGCCACGAACTGATTGCCACCCTGGGAGAAGGCGCCCATCGCACCCTGGTGGGCAGCGAATACCGCGAGGAGGAGCGCGACACACCCTTCTTCAATCCGGAAAACATCCCTGAAACCGCCACCAACCGTTACCTGGCAGGCTTCATGCAGCACGAGTGGGCGCTGAGCGAGCGCGTCGACCTGCTCGGCGGCGTGCGTCACGACCGGGCGTCCAATGCCAGCAACGCCACCAGCGTCAATCTGGGCGGGCAGTACCGGGCCAGCGAAGCCCTGAACCTGCGCCTCAACTTCGCCCAGGGGTTCCGCTCGCCGGACTCACCGGAGCTGTTTCTCAACCGCGAGACCCCCGCCGGGCGGCTGGTGGGCGCCAATGTGGCCGACGCCGCCCTCGGCAAGCAGGCGGCCAGCCTCGACCCTGAAACCAGCGACAATATCGAGCTGGGGCTGAGCGGCAGAGGCGATGGCTGGGACTATGACCTAGCGCTGTTCCAGACGCGCATCAGCGACCGCATCGAGCGCGTCAACCGCGGCGACTTCACGACCTTCGACAACACCAGTCGGGCGCGCATCAACGGCCTTGAAGCCGCCGTCGGCTACCGGCTGGCGCAGCCGCTCCGGGCAGGCCTGAGCTGGACCCTGCTCGACAGCGAAAACCGGGAGACGGGGGAGCGCCTGACCCTGGCACCGCGTCACGCCGGCGAGCTGAGCCTGAACTGGACGCCCGATCACGCCTGGCAGATCGACGCCAGCGTGCGCCGCGTCGGCAGCCAGGTCGTCAGCGCCGGCGCCGAACGCGCCGACGGCTATACCCTGAGCGATCTACGCATCACCTACCTGCCACCGACCCTGGGCAACACCGAGCTGTTCGGCGGGGTCGACAACCTCTTCAACGCCAGCATCGATGATCAGCTGGGCAGCGAGCCGGGGCGCCGCGCCTTTGTCGGGGTGCGCCAGTTCTTTTGAGTGCCGGCGGCCCGGTGCCGCCTCCGAGACGCCATCCGCCGGGGAGCCTTTGCTCCCCGGCGCTGTCTCAGCCTCCGCCAGCTCTTCTTTCCATACGCCGACCGCACAAGGAGTCTCCATGCGCCATCCTGCTCTCGAGCGCTACCGCCGGCTGCCTGCCGACGAGCGCTCGCGCCTGATCGAGATGGCCTGGGAGGATCGCACTCCCTTCGAGGCGATCGAGGCGCAGTTCGGCCTGAGCGAGGCCGATACCGTGGCGATCATGCGTCGCGCGCTGAAGCCGGCCGCCTTCCGGCGCTGGCGTCAGCGCGTTACCGGACGTGCCACCAAGCACCGGGCGCTGCGCCCGGCCGGAGTGGAGCGGGCCCACTGCCCCACCCAGTACAAGCCGCGCTAGCGCGCCATTCGATGAGCCATCCGCTGCCCGTGCCAGGCGGCGGCGAACCAGAGCGGCAGGCTGATGGCCACGTAGGCCGCGGCCAGCCAGGGGCGGCCAAGGGTGAGCAGATGCAGGGTCTCCAGGCTGAACAGCGAGAAGGTGGTGAAACCGCCGCAGAAGCCGGCCACCAGGAAGGGCTGCCAGCGCGCCACGCGACCGTGGGCGTAGCGCCCGCCCAGGGTGGCCAGCCAGGCGATCAGCCAGGAGCCGACGACATTGACCGCCAGGGTTCCCCAGGGGAAGAGCGAGCCGAAAAGCGTCAGAGAGCTCAGCGAGACCAGGTAACGCAGCAGGCTGCCGATCGCGCTGCCGAGCCCCACCGCCGCGTAGGGCACCAGAGCAGCATAGCGCCGACTCATGCGCCACCTCCCGCCAGCCACCAGCCGAGCGCCGCCATGGCCAGGCCCGCCAGGCAGGTGGCCAGCACGTTGGCCACGGCGCGGCGCGGATGGCCGCTCTGCCAGAGGGTCAGGGTCTGCAGGCTGAAGGAGGAGACGGTGGTGTAGCCGCCCAGCAGCCCCACCACCAGCGCCAGCCAGGCCGAGGAGAGATCCAGGGTGGTGGGAATCCCCAGCCGTGCGGCCCACCAGCCCGCCACCAGCGCGCCGCTCAGATTGACCGCCAGGGTGCCCCAGGGAAAGCGCGCGCCCAGCCGGCGGCTGAAGACATTGGTAACCGCCAGGCGGCCCATTCCCCCCAGGGCGCCGCCCACGGCGACCAGCAGCAGATTGAAGACTCCCAGGCTCTCGTGCACCTTGGCTCCCGGCGTATTATCGGATTCATGAGGCAGACCGGCAGGTGCCGACGAATGCCGCCCCATGATACGCGGGCTGCCTAGCCCTCCTCCAGCAGTCACCCGACAGCGCATCGCCCTGCCGGTGTCGACAGGGCGCTGCAGGCAGCGGATAGCGTGCTCAGCCGGAGAGGCCGAGCAGCCAGGAAGCCATCAGGAAGTAGACGGCCAGGCCGGTGAAGTCCTTGATGGTGGTGATGAAGGGGTCGGCGCCCGGGGCGTGATCGACGCCGATCTTCAGCATCACATAGGGCAGCAGGAAGCCCAGCACGCTGGCGGTCACCACGGAAACGAACAGCGACACGCCGACCACCACGCCGAGCATCGGAATGCCGTTGGGCGCGCCCTGCCAGGCCCAGGCGATGATGCCGGCAAGGGTTGCCAGCAGTACGCCCATGACCAGACCGACGCGCACCTCGCGCAGCAGGTGGTTGCGGAAGAAGCGGTTCAGGTCGATATGGCCCAGGGCCAGGCCGCGGGCAAAGATGGTGGTGGACTGGGTGCCGACGTTGCCGCCCATGTCCATGACCAGCGGAATGAAGATGGCCAGCGCCACCAGCGACTCCAGCACCCCCTCGAAGTGGTCGATCACGCCGCCCACCATCATGCCGCCGGCCAGGGTGACCATCAGGAACATGACCCGCACCTTGACCGGGTAGCCGATGCCGCCCGAGGTGAGTTTCTCGCTGCGAATGGCGTCGAGGTGGTGAGTCACGTCGCCCACACCCGCCTTCCAGTAGATGTCTTCGGACACCTCCTGGTCGAGGATATCCATGGCGGTGTCGAAGCGCAGCACGCCGCGCATCACGCCGCTGTCGGTCAGCACCGGCAGCAGCGGCAGGTCATGCTTCTGCAGCAGGCGCGCGGCGGCCTCCTGGTCCAGCGCCTCGTTGGCGTGCAGCGCCTGGTCCTGGGCCAGATCGCGCAGGGTGCGGTGGCCTGGCGCACGCAGCAGGGCGCTGAGGCGCACAAAGCCCAGATGGCGGCCCTCGGCGTCGTGAACGAACATCGCCGAGGAGACCTCGTCGGAGAGCAAGGAGTGGCGAATCATGCTCAGGGCATCCTCCACCAGGGTGTCGGCGCTGGCGCGCAGAAACTGCTGACAGATGACGTCGCGGACGGGGTGTGCGGCCTTCCTCTCCGCCTGAGCGGCGGCAGACAGATGAATGGCTTGGGTGGTCATGTCACGATTCCTTTTGCTTGGTCCCGGGAGCGCTGCGGCATACCGGGGACTTGTCTCAAGAGTTTTTCTACGCGCAACTTTCGTTAACAGGCGCCGGCAAGCACCGGCAGCCTTTACAAGCCAACTTCACGCAGCGCTATCAAAGAGCCCGTCTTGAAAAGCCCTTTAACAGCATTCTTGAGGCACAGCTTGATCCTTGCTCTTATATTGTCTTTCCTGACATGAAAGAAATATAAGAACAATAATACTCCACAGCGATTCAAATGAATCACCGGATGAAGCAACAGTATCGGGCGGCACTGCGGGCGGCATGACGCTGCATCCTGGGAGCACGGTAGAGTGCCACCCGGCGGCAAACGTCAGACACGGCAACGCTCGCGGCTTATCGAGCGCGAGGCGAAGAGGAGGATGAAGGCGTCTCCAGGCTGCTGATGGCCTGGGAGCGGGCTACCGAAGAGGCAGGCAGGGGCTCACAGGCGGGCAGGCAGCTTGGGGGCTTTCAGCGATCTCGGCACCCCACGCTCGAACAATCGACTACTGGGATCTTCCATGGTGTACCCCTGAGGTCTCGTGAAAACTTAGCCTGTTAAAAGTCAGCTCGAATAGAGCCAGCCTGTTAAATGCTTCCGTCTGCTTTCCTGTGGAAAGCGGGCGCAGTATATGCAGCGCAATAAACGAGTGTCAACGCGTTTCGGTACAATCGACAGGAACCGACTTCTTTGGATATCAAGATTCGGGACCGGCGTGCCCATGGCGCCGCGACGAGGCATACTATTCTCCCCCTCAACACCCTGCTGACGTTATCTCATGACCAAGTCCCCCGCCCTGACAGCCCTCTTCTCCGGCCTGCTGGCCCTGATGCTTTCGGCCGCGCCGGCGGCGGCCAGCTGCCCCGAGCCCTCCAGCGCCGACCTGGCCACCATCAAGGGGATAGGCGACACCCAGGCCCTGCCCGAGGGCGAGTCGGTGGTGGCCGAGGGCGTGGTGACCGGCGCCTTCCTGGGCCGCGACCGCCTCAACGGTTTCTACCTGCAGCAGGCCACCGAGCAGGGCCCGGTAGGGCTATTCGTCTACATGCCCGGGGCCACCGAGCGTGACGCCGAACGCCTCGTGCCGGGCAAGCACGTCCAGCTCCACGCCCGCACCGGCGAGTACCGCGGGCAGATTCAGCTGCAGCGGGTCGAGCGCGTCGAGATCTGCGCCCGCGACCAACTGCCGGAGCCCGAGGCGCTGGCCTGGCCCCTGGACGAGGAGGCGCTCTCCCGGCTGGAGGGGCGGCTGGTCGCCTTCTCTGAGCCCCTCACCGTCACCGGCAACTACGAGCTGGGGCGCTATGGCTCCCTGAGGCTCGCCAATGAGCGGCTCTTCCGCCCTAACAATGCGCCGGACCATGACCAGGAGCGCGCCGTCCTGATGCTCGACGACGGCAGCTACCGCGCCTTCCCGAGCCCCATTCCCTATCTGAACGACGACGGCACCCGACGCGTCGGCAGCCGGGTCGCGGGGCTGACCGGGGTGCTGACCCACGCCTTCAACGCCTGGCGCCTGCACCCCACCGAGACACCGCGCTTCTTGGATGCCAACCCGCGCCCGGCGCCGCTGGACGAGCCGGGAGAGCGGCTGCGGGTGGCGGCCTTCAACGTCGAGAACTACTTCACCACCCTGGGCCAGCGCGGCGCGGCCAACGCCGAGGAGCTGGAGCGCCAGCGGGCCAAGCTCGCCGCCGCAGTGGCGGGGCTGAGTGCCGATATCCTGGCACTGGTGGAGGTCCAGAACACTCCGGGGGCGCTGGCCGACCTGGTCGAGCAGCTGAGCCTTCGCACCGGCGTGCGCTACCGGGCGGTGGGCGGCAGCGCCGACCGCGGCTCCGATGCCATCAAGCTCGCCCTCATCTATCGGCCGGACCGGGTAGAGGCCATCAGCGAGCTCCATGCCGACAATGACCCGGTGCACCATCGCCCGCCGCTGGCGGCCTTCTTCCGCGGCCAGGAGGGCGGAGAGCCCTTCGGCGTGGTGACCGCCCACTTCAAGTCCAAGACCGGCTGCCCCGCCCGGGGCGATATCGACCGCGGCCAGGGCTGCTGGAACGAGCGCCGGGTGGCCCAGGCGCAAGCCATGGCGACCTTCCTCGAGCGGCTCGCCACCAAGGGAAGCGAGAAGCTGCTGCTGGTCGGCGACCTCAACGCCTATGGCGCCGAGGACCCGATCCGCACCCTGACCGATACCGGCCTGGTCGACCTGATCGCCCGGGAGCTGCCGCCGGAGCAGCGCTACACCTACGTCTTCCGCGGCGAGTCGGGCTACCTGGACCACGCCCTGGCGAGCCCCGAACTGGCCGCGGCAGTGGCGGCGGTGCACCCCTGGCCCATCAACGCCGACGAGCCCCCCTTCCTTGGCTACGACGGCCCGGAAAGCGCCGCAGGGCTCATCCGGCCCGACGCCTTCCGCTCCTCGGACCATGACCCGGTGGCGGTGGATCTCTTCCCAGAGGCGCCGTGAACCCTGGGCGGGTCGATCGACAAGCGCGCTGTCACTCACCGGCGATGCCGTCGCGCCAGGGCTCTCCATGAAACTTTACCTGGGTCAAGTCGCCCGCTAATATGCGCCCTGCTGCTGCATGGCAGCGAAACCCCTTTGAGGAATCAATGGAACCTCCGAGTCGCCACTACACGACCGATAATCTGATCGAACGCGCCGCGTCGAACGTCGTGGTGCGCCGGAGCCTGCCCCTGCCTATCCGCTAGGCCGTGGCTCCTGCGCGCCCACAGCGACGCGCGCCAAGGAGCCATACCATGAGCTATGCCGTTCTCGCTGCCTCCCTGCGCAGCGCCCTTCAGCGTCAGGACACCGACGCCATCCGCCACCTGGTCGCCGAGATGCAGCTCGCCGACCTGGCCGAGTTCATCCAGCACGAGCAGGAGGACACCACCGTCTCCCTGCTGGACTACCTGCCCATGGAGCAGCGGGCCAGCGCCTTCGGCTACCTGGAGGAGGAGACCCAGAGTGCGCTTGCCGCCGAGATGGAGGACGCCACCCTCGCCGAGCTGATGCACTTCATGAATGCCGACGAGCGTGCCGACCTCTTCAACATGCTCGATGAAGGCCGCCAGCAGGGCCTGCTGCGCCGCCTGGCCCACGCCGAGCGCGAGGACATCCGCAAGCTGGCCAGCTACGAGGAAGGCACCGCCGGGGCCCTGATGACCTCCGAGTACGTGGCCGTGCCCGCCGAGGCGGACGTGGCGACGGCGCTGGAGAAGGTGCGCCGCACCGGCCCCAACGCCGAGACCATCTATCAGATCTACTGCGTGGACGACGAGGGCCGCCTGCAGGGCACCCTGTCGCTGCGCGAGATGATCCTGGCCAACCCCAAGGACACCCTGGCGAGCCTGATGACCGAGGAGCTGGTGGTGGCCAAGGTGGAGACCCCTCAGGAAGAGGTGGCCAAGCTGATCTCGCGCTATGACCTGATGGCCCTGCCGGTAACCAACGGCGGCGACCGTCTGGTGGGCATCGTGACCTACGACGACGCCATGGACGTGGCCGAGGAGGAGGCCACCGAGGACATGCACAAGGGCGTGTCAGTGGGCAAGATCGAGGGCAGCCTGCGCAACGCCAGCCTGTTCGATCTCTACCGCAAGCGCATCGTCTGGCTGGTGCTGCTGGTGTTCGCCAACATCTTCTCCGGCGCCGGCATCGCCTACTTCGAGGAGACCATCGAGGCCTATATCGCCCTGGTCTTCTTCCTGCCCCTGCTGGTGGACAGCGGCGGCAACGCCGGCTCCCAGGCAGCGACCCTGATGGTACGCGGCATGGCCACCGGCGACGTGCGAACCCGAGACTGGGCCAAGCTGCTGGGCCGCGAGGTAGCGGTCGCCATCGGCCTCGGCCTGACCATGGCGCTGGCCGTTTCCGTGGTGGGGATCTTCCGCGCCGGCACCGAGATCGCCATGGTGGTGGCCATGAGCATGGTGCTGATCGTGATCATGGGCAGCCTGATCGGCATGCTGCTGCCCTTCCTGCTGCAGCGCCTGCGCTTCGACCCGGCCACCGCCTCCGCCCCGCTGGTGACCTCCATCGCCGACGGCGTGGGCGTGCTGATCTACTTCGCCATCGCTACCGCGGTGCTGGGCCTGCCGGGCTGAGGCCGTCATGACAACGCACAAGGCAAGCCCTCAGGAGCGGCTCCAGCAGGCCATGCGGGCCAGCGATGCCGAGGCCATTCGCGCCTGCGTGAGCCAGCTGCATCCCGTCGACCTGGCCGAGGTCTGCCGCGACGAGATGCCCTATGCCGCCCTGGCGCTGCTGAGCTTTCTCGGCGCCACGGCCCGGGCGGCCACCTTTACCGAGCTGCCACCGGAGCGCCAGCGACGCCTCGCCGAGCTGATGACCGAGGAGGAGCTCGGCGACCTGCTGGAGAGCCTCGCACCGGGCGCCCGGGCCGACCTCTTCAAGCAGGTCGAGGCGGGGCGTCGCCAGGGCCTGCTGCGCTACCTGACGGCGGAAGAGCAGCGCGAGCTCGAGCGCCTGGCGAGCTACCCGGAGGGCACCGCAGGCGCGCTGATGACGCCTCAGTTCGTCGCGGTGCCCGAGACCGCCACCGTTCAGGAGGTGCTGGAGGTGCTGCAGCAGCACTCCGATGAGGCCGAGACCATCTACCAGGTCTACGCCCTCGACGAGTCGGGGCAGCTGGTCGGCACCATCTCCCTGCGCAAGCTGATCCTCGCCAGGCCAAGCGCCCCCCTCGCCGGCTACCTGACCCGCGACGTCCTGACGGTGGAGGTCGCCGCGCCCCAGGAAGGCGTGGCGGAGATGATCTCGCGCTACGACCTGCTGGCCCTGCCGGTGGTGGAGGCGGACGGGCGCCTGGTGGGTATCGTCACCTACGACGACGCCATGACCGTGGCCGAGGAGGAGGCCACCGAGGACATGCACAAGGGCATGTCCATCGCCAGGCTGGAGGGCTCGGTGCGCACGGCCAGGCCCTTCGAGCTCTACCGCAAGCGGGTGGGCTGGCTGGTGCTGCTGGTGTTCGCCAACATCTTCGCCGGCGCCGGTATCGCCCACTTCGAGGCCACCATCGAGGCCTATATCGCCCTGGTCTTCTTCCTGCCCCTGCTGGTGGACAGCAGCGGCAACGCCGGCGCCCAGGCCGCCACCCTGATGGTCCGCGGCATGGCCACCGGCGAGGTGCGCCGAAGCGACTGGGCCCGACTGCTGGGCCGCGAGGTCGCCGTGGCCCTGGCGCTGGGCCTCACCATGGCGCTCTGCATCCTGGGGATCGGCACCCTGCGCGCCGGGCCCGAGATCGCCAGCGTGGTGGCGATCAGCATGGTGCTGGTGGTGCTGATGGGCAGCCTCATCGGCATGCTGCTGCCGCTCGGGCTCGAGCGACTAGGCCTGGACCCCGCCACCGCCTCGGCCCCGCTGGTGACCTCCCTCGCCGACATCGTCGGCGTGGTGCTCTATTTTGCCCTGGCCACGGCCATGCTGGGGCTGCCGGCCTGAGGGCCGGCCGAACAGGAGAGTTCGAGATGACACTGATGATGCAGCTTCAGCTGATGCTACCGCTGGCCCTGGCCGCCGTGCTGGGCGCCCTGGTGGGCATAGAGCGCCAGTGGCGCCAGCGCATGGCGGGCCTGCGCACCAACGCCCTGGTCTCGCTGGGGGCAGCCAGCTTCACCCTGATGTCGATGATGGTGGCCGACGAGATCAGCCCCACCCGCATGGCGGCTCAGGTGGTTTCCGGCATCGGCTTTCTGGGCGCCGGGGTGATCATGAAGGAGGGCGCCAACATTCGCGGCCTCAATACCGCCGCCACCCTCTGGTGCTCCGCCGCCATCGGCGTGCTGGCCGGCGCCGACTTCTATGCCGCCGCCATCATGGTCACGCTGTGCATTCTCGGCGTGAATATCCTGCTGCGGCCGCTGTCGGTGATGATCAACCGCCAGCCGCTGGAGGCAAGCCCGGACGAGGTGGACTGGACCTACGAGATCAGCGTGACCTGCCGGGAGAGCGAGGAGGCGCATATCCGCGCCCTGATGCTGCAGGGCCTGCTCGGCGACGCCATGCAGCTGCAGCGCCTGGAGAGCGAGAATCTGGAGGAGCGCCAGGCGGTGGTGGTCAGCGCCCGGCTGATGTCCAGCGGCCGCAACGACTCCCTGGTGGAGAAGGTGGTGGGCCGGCTGAGCCTGGAGCCCTCTGTATGGGCCGCGGGGTGGGATGTGAGCTAGCGGAGCGAACTCTCGGGTTTGCCCGTCGCGCCTGAAGCGCCCCAAGGAAGAGCCCAGGCGTCAGCGTCAGCAATGTGACACTGTGACATATTGTAGTATTGAGGCATGACGCAGTATCATTCTTGGAGAATTGAGAAAACTAATACCAATGGCGGGTAACGAGTACTGCTGTGATCGCCGCGATGAAAGGCCCGGGTGAGCTATATCGGGTAAAGCGGTAATACGGATGCCTGAATATCCGCTGACGCCTTATTATGTGTTCAACGAATTAATCACGCACTGCCGGCCCGGCCCAGGGGTCGTCGCACTCTCGCAGCACCCACCAGGGCGAAGCCGCCGCCATGGCGGTCGCCCACCACCCGAGCAAGGAGTTACACCATGTCCATGATCCAGCGCATGACCCAGCTGATCCAGCGCGGCCACGCCGAGGCCAGCGCCACCATCAATACCGCCGCCTCCCGCCGCCAGCGCGGGGCCAGCGCCATCGAGTATGTGATTATCGCCGCGGTGATTGCCTTTGCGATTTTTGCGGCAGCATTTGGCACTGGTGAGGAGAGTGCTCTTACATCAGCTTTCGAAAGCTTCTTCACTCAGCTTACGAGTATCGTAAACACTGCGGCAGAAGATGGTGGCGCCACCCCTGAGTAATAACCATATCTGATGGTTGTCCCGGCCCGATATTCCTATATCGGGCCGGATTACCCGGTTAACCCATCCGATGGAGACACTCGATGTCCCCTACCCTGCTGCGCCTGCTGGCCGGGCTGCTGGTGATCGTGGCCGCCGTGCTGGCGGTGATCGGCTGGCGCATCAGCCAGCGCCCCGAGCCGGCACCCGTGGTCCAGGCGCCTGTCTCTCCTCAGGCCCCTGAGGCGCTCGCCCCCCGGGAGCCTGAGGAGAGACAGGCCTCGGGCCATGCCGTGGTGGTGGCCGCCCGCGATCTTTCTCTGGGCCAGCGCCTGGACCCCGAGGCGGAGCCCGGGGCCCTGCGGGTGGTGACCTATCCCGAGCCGGTGCCGGGCAGCTTCGCCGAGCCGGGCGAGCTGGCCGACCGCCGCCTGACCCGGCCGGTGCCCGAGGGGGATATCCTGCGCCCCGCCCACTTCGCCGCCGGCGGCGTCATGGCCCAGGCCGTGCCGCCGGGCAAACGCGCCATCGCCGTGGGCGTTGACGAGGTGATCGGCGGCGGCGGATTCCTGGCCCCCGGCGACCGCGTCGACGTGCTCTATCAGGCCCAGTCCCAGCAGCGCACCGCCGGCGGCAGCCAGCCCCAGATGGCGCGGCGACTGTTCGCCAATGTCCAGGTGGTGAGCTACGGCGAAGCGCTGCAGGGCATGGAGGAGAGCGAGGCCGCGGTGCGCCGCAGCGGGCGCACCGCCGTGCTGGCCATGGACGGCGAGCAGGCGGCGACCCTGCTGCTGGCCGAGACCACCGGGCGGCTGCGCCTGGCGCTGATCGGCGCCGAGGAGCACCGCGGGCTGCTCGAGCGCGAGGCGCTGGCCCGGGAGGCCGACTCGCCGGAGGCGACGCCGGAAGGCGTGATCCCGGCCATGGCCGGGCTGCCGCAGTTCGCGCCTGCCAACGCCCAGGAGGCGCCGCCCGCGGCGCCCCTGCCCGCCTTTGGCCCGGCGGTGGTCGTCGAGGAGCTGACCACCCTATCGCCGCAGGACGCCGCGAGCGACGCCCCGCCCAGCGGGGCACCCCGGCAGGCCGAGCCGCGGCGCATGATCCAGCACGTGGGCGGCGAGACCCGGGTGGTGGAGCTGCCGGTTCGCTGAGCGGCGAGCGGGGCTCTGCACCCGCGGGCTGCCGATGGCAGCATCCTCAACTTACCAACCGACCCAGGGCGCGCCGAGAGCGTGGGGAAGCGAAGATGACAGGCAAGAGACGGGAGGGGGCGCTCCAGGGCGCCTGGATGATCTGGCTGGCGGCGCTGCTGCTGGCCCTGGGGGCGCTGGCTCCCCGAGCCGAGGCCGATGAGGGCATCCTCGAGATCGTGGTGGGCGATCAGGAGCTGCTGGGGCTGCCCGGCGCCATGGAGCGCACCGCCATCGGCCGCAGCGACGTCGCCAGCGTGGTGGCCATAGACGAGCGCAGCCTGCTGATTACCGGCCAGGCCCCGGGCATGACCACCCTGCGCATCTGGCTGGAGGGGCGCTCCCGCCCCCAGGAGCTGCGCCTGCGGGTGCTCCCCGACGGCTCGGTGGGGCTGGAGGAGGAGTACCTCTACAGCCAGGACTCCGCCCGGCCCCGGCTCTCCGGCGACAGCGAATCCCTGGAGCGTCACGCCCAGGCGCGCCAGCGCTTCGGCGATGGCGTGATCGACGCCACCCGCCAGGTGGGCGCGGTTCAGGTGCAGGCCGATATCCGCGTGGTCGAAGTCAACCGCCGCAAGCTGCAGGCCTCGGGCTTCTTTATCGGCCGCACCGGCAGCGGCTCCGCCGACTTTGCGGTGGGCAGCCGCAGCAACGCCCTCGCCTTCCTGGGCGGCAGCAACGTGGCCCCGGGCAGCGAGGGCTTCTCCATCATTCGCGCCAACACCAGCGGCGTGATGTCGGCGTTGACGGCACTCAACAGCAACGGCTTCGCCTATACCCTGGCCGAGCCCAGCCTGGTCAGCCTCTCCGGCCAGACCGCTACCTTCCTGGCCGGCGGCGAGTTCCCCTTCCCCTCCAGCAGCAACCGCGACGGCGAGGTCAGCATCGACTACCGCGAGTTCGGCGTGCGCCTGAAGCTCACCCCCACGGTGCTCGACGAGAACCGCATCATGATGAAGGTGGCCCCGGAGGTGAGCGAGCTGGACTTCTCCCAGGGCGTGCAGAGCGGCGGCGTCGCGGTGCCGGCCCTCAACGTGCGCCGCACCGACACCACCATCCAGCTCGGCCACGGCGAGAGCTTCATCATCAGCGGCCTGGTCAGCCACAACGTGATTCAGAGCGTGGACCGCATTCCCGGCCTGGGCGATATCCCGGTGCTCGGCGCCTTCTTCCGCTCCACGCGTCTGGAGCGAGACGAGAAGGAGCTGGTGATGATCGTCACCCCCCACCTGGTATGGCCCATGGCCGCCGGCAGCGAACCGGAGCTGCCCGGCGAGGCGCTGCGCGGCTATCGCCCCAGCTATCTCGAGCTGCTGTTCGACCCGCTCGACGTGGAGAGCATCGAGCGCACCACCAACGTGGGGTTCTCGCGCTGATGGCGAACCTGAAGGGGGGAGGCCATGGTATTTCGCTCGCGGCGGCGTGAGGTCGAACCTGCCCGGTCGCCGGCGCCCACCGATGACCCTGAGTTCATCGGCAAGCTGCATCGGGCGCTGATCGACCGCCTGGAGGATGACCAGGCGCTGCTGGGTGAGGCACCGACGCGGATGCGCCAGCGGGTCGAGGCGATGATAGAGGAGTACCTCACCCTGAGCGGCCATGCCGCCCCACCCGAGAAGGTGGCCTCCCTGGCCGGCGAGGTGCTCAACGAGCTGGTGGGCTATGGCCCGCTGGAGTCGCTGCTGGCGGATCCGGCCATCTCCGACATCCTGATCAACGGCCCGCAGCATGTATTTGTCGAGCGCGGCGGCCTGCTGGAGACGGCGCCGGTGCGCTTTCTCAACGATGGCCACCTGCTGCGCGTGGTGCGCCGCATGCTGGCGCCGCTGGGGCGCCGCCTGGACGAGTCCAGCCCCATGGTGGATGCACGCCTGCCCGACGGCTCCCGGGTCAACGCCATCATTCCTCCCCTGGCCCTGGACGGCCCCTGCGTCTCCATCCGCAAGTTCCGCCAGGACACCCTCACCGCCGAGGAGCTGGTGCGGCTGGACTCGGTGCCCGAGCCGCTGATGACCTTCCTGCAGCGGGCGGTGGTGGAGCGCCGCAATATCCTGATCAGCGGCGGCACCGGCACCGGCAAGACCACCCTGCTCAACGTGCTCAGCGCGACGATTCCCCAGGGCGAGCGGGTGGTGACCATCGAGGACTCCGCCGAGCTGCAGCTGGGCAGCCAGCACGTGGTGCGCCTGGAGACCCGCGCCGCCAATACCGAGGGAGAGGGCGAGATCACCGCCCGCCACCTGGTGAAGAACTCGCTGCGCATGCGCCCGGATCGCATCATTCTCGGCGAGAGCCGTGGCGACGAGGTGCTGGACATGCTCCAGGCCATGAACACCGGCCACCTGGGCTCGATGAGCACGGTGCATGCCAACTCGGCGCGCGACTCACTGGTGCGCCTGCAGATGATGGTGCGCCTCTCCAACTTCCAGGGCACCGACGCCCTGGTCAACCAGATCATTGCCACCGCCCTGGACATGCTCATCCAGGTGGATCGCGACACCCGGGGGCACCGCCATGTGGGCGAGGTGCTGCAGGTCACCGGGGTGCGCCAGGGCGCCATTACCCTGGCGCCCCTCTACCGCCGCGGCAAGGCGCTGCCGGACCTCGACGCGATCGACTGGAACAAGCACCTGCAGGAGGGCACATGACCGAGTGGCAGCTCTGGTCGCTGACCATGCTGGCGCTGGCGCTGGCCGTCTGGCTGCTGATGCGCAGCGCCCGGCGCCAGACCGAACAGGCGGTCGGCGGTGACGTGCCCAAGCGGCGCCGCCGCGCCCTGACCCCCCGGGAGACCCTGGTGGAGTGGCTCTACGACTACCTGGTATCGGCGGGGCTCTCGATCACTCCCCGGGCCGTTGCCATCGGGGGCGGCGTGCTGGTGCTGCTGGTGATGCTGGCGCTGGCGCTGGCCGGCTCGCGCTTCGGGCCCCTGCTGGTCGCCGGCGGCCTGCTGCTCGCCAATGCCCTGCTGCGCCTGCGCGCCGCGCGCCTGCGCGAGACGTCGCGCAGCCAGCTGGCCCCCTTCATGGAGAGCGTGATGCGCGAGCTGGGCAGCGGCAAGAACCTGGAGGTGGCGTTTCGCCAGGCCGCACGGCGAGTGCCCGCCCCCCTGGGCGATGCGCTGCAGCGTATCCTGATCCGCCGCGACCTGGGCCTGGAGCTCCACGATGGCCTGGTACGCGAGGCACGGCTCCTCAAGCTGTTCGAACTGCAGCTGCTGGCCACCACCGTGCAGATCAGCCAGGTCCACGGCGGCAGCCTGCGCGACATGCTGGCCAGCTTCGTGGCCATGCTTCACCTGCAGGAGCGCGGGCGCCGCGAGCTGAGCGCCATGACCGGCGAGACAAGAGTCACGGCGGTGGTGCTGGGGGCGATGCCACTGCTGATGGCAGCCTATATGTTTTTCTTCAACTATGAGTTCATGCGACCGATGCTCGAGAGCAGCGGCGGCCAGGTAGCCCTGGCGGTGGCGGCGGCCATGCAGGTGGCAGGAGCGGTAGCGCTGTGGCGCATGCTCAAGTCGGTCTAGGAGACAGCGAATGTCGCCAGCGGCGCTAATGATCCTTTCGGCGGTGATGATGGCAGTGGCGGCGGCCCTGCTGATCGCCTCGGTCATGGCCGAACGGCCGCTGGCCGAACTGGCCCTCGAGACACCCCGCCCCGCCGAACCCGATGCCGCCAATTCACGCCGTCTGGAGGCACGGCTGATCCGCGGTGGTAGCCAGCTATGGCGGCGCCAGACCCAGCGGCGTCGGCGCATCGCCGATTTCGCGCGGCTGCTGCGCCAGGCCGGCTACGTGGGCAACCGCGCCCAGGTCTCGGTGCTGCTCTCCCTGGGGCTGGTGGTGCTGGGCGTGGGCTCGGCAGGCGCACTGCATGGCCTGCGCGATGCGGGCGGGCTGGCCGGAGCGCTGGGCAACGGCGTGGCGGGATTGCTGGTGGGCGCGGTGCTGACGTGGCTGTGGCTGCGGCGCCAGGTCGCCGCCCGCCGGGAGCAGCTCGACGAGGAGGCCGAGCTGCTGATCCAGACGACCCGCATGCTGTGGGAGACCGGCATGACCCTGGAGGGGGTGCTGCGCAGCCTGATCCACAACCTGGGCGAGGTGCTGACCGCTTCCCGGCTGGAGCTCCAGGTGGCCCTGGCCCGCATCGAGGCGGGCCAGGAGCGCGGCGAGGTGCTGGAGGCCCTGGCCGACCTGCAGCCCAGCCCGGCGAGCGAGGCCTATTTCAACCTGCTGGCCCAGGTGGCGGTATCCGGTGGCGGGGCGCGCAGCTCGCTGAAGGCGCTGAGCGAGCTGCTCAACGACCGGCGTCGCACCACCCTGCAGGAAAGGGTGACCAAGATGTCCGGCAAGATGTCGCTGGTGATGATGGTCTTTCTGTTTCCGGTGCTGCTAATCATTGTGGCGGGGCCGGCGGTAATCAATCTGGGAGGACTCCTTCAGTCCCTTTCTGGCGGTACGCCATAGGAGTTTCACGATGCGCAAGATGGCGGGATGGCAAGGTGCACTGCTGGTGGGGCTGCTGCTGGCGGGCCTGAGCGGCTGCACCACCACTCGGGAGAACCTGGGCAGCGACGTTACCGGGGCCCTGCAGCCCTTTGCCCAGGGCAGCCGAACTGGCCCCTGCGGCGAACGCTACAGCGCCGAAGAGGGCATGGAGCTCTCCATGGTGCAACAGCAGCTGGACGAGGAGCGCCCCCGCTCGGCGCTGGCCTACCTGGAGGCGCTGGGCTACGCCTACCCGGAGGCACGCCTGATGGAGGCCGAAGCGCTGCGCCAGGTGGGCGAGCTCGAGCGCAGCAGCGAGGTCTATGCGGCGCTGCGCTCCACCTGCCTGGAGGCCGACGCCCAGCGCGGCCTGGCCCGCAACGCCTTCTCGCGCCAGCGCCCGGAAGTGGCACTGGAATATATGCGTCGGGCGCGCCAGGCAAGCCCGGCGGATGCGCGTATCCGCAACGACCTGGGCTATCTGCTGATGCTGCGCGGCGATCATTCGGCCGCCATCGAGGAGTTCCTGACCGCCCTGGAGCTGGATGAAAGCCATGGCAACGCGGCCAGCAACCTGGTGTTGGCGCTGCTGCAGAGCGGCCAGCCGCGCCGCGCTGAGGCCGCCGCGCAACGCTATCGGCTCGATTCAGACGCCTTCGCCACCCTGCAGGCAGCGGTGGCACGAAGCGCATCGCTGCCCGCCGCACCCGGTGATACCTCACACGCCCAGGAGAGCCAAGATGAAACGCCCTGAACTGTGCCATGTACTCCCCCCCGCCCTGCTGCTGGCCATGCTGCTGGGAGCCGCCCCCGCCCTGGCCAATGACTCGGCGAGCCCCACCGCCGAGCCCCGAGGCGAGACGCACGGGCCGATGGAGAGATCGGCACGCAGCACCCCGGCTCCCGGAGACGCCACCCGTCGCCTGCTGGAGCAGCAGCGCGCCGGCCATTACGCCTCGTCCAACGACCAGTGGCTCTCCGGCGACGTGCAGCGGGAGGTCTACCGCCGCTATGTAAACAGCTTCTCGCGGCCGATTCCCGAGCGCTTTATCGACGACGGCTTCAGCAACTGATCCAGCCGGTCCTCTACTCGGACTCGTGAGGAGACCGCCATGCGCCTGCCACGCTTTGACTATCCGCTACCGCCGCGACAGCGCGGCGTCTTTGGCCTGATGGCGGTCGGCCTGATGCTGCTGATGGTGATCAGCGTTGCCCTGGCGATAGATACAGGCAGGCTCTATCTGGAACAACGGCATATGCAGCGCGTGGCGGACCTGGCCGCCCTGGAAGCCGCCGGTGCCGTGATGCTTATCAGCCAGGTGGAGGAGGACCCAGACGGTAAGAGCGCCCTCGACCTGGCTGCTGAAGCGGCCGCCAGCCGCAACGGTCACGATCCTTCCGAAGGGGAGCGCGAACTGAGCCTGGTCCTGGGCGGTATCTGCGTAGAGGCACTGGAAGAAGGCGGCAGTATCCGAGTATTTCACAGGCCCCTCGATGATCCCGAGTCGCCCCTGCCCTGCCCGGAGTGGGAGCTCAATGCCCTTCAGGTTATCGCCAGCCATGAGGTGCCGCGCAGCCTCTTCGGCAGCCTGCTGGGCGCAGACGAGATCACCATCTCCGCCACGGCCGCTGCCTATCGCCCCCAGGCTGAGCCATATGCAGTATTTTCGGTGGGCTCGCGACTGCTTAACGTGGATACCGACGAGTCAGCACTTGCTCCCGTGTTGCGGGGCCTTTTAGATCTTGGTGCGGATGCTAGCGTGGCCGGCTTTGGCGGCATTGCCGATGCAACCGTTTCCCTCGCGGATCTTGTTAGCGTAGACGAGTTGACGGTAGGCTCTACTGAGGAGCTGCTTGACGCCGAACTGAAGCTGCTTGATTTAATTACCAGGTTAAAAGCAGCCCACCATGACTCCGGAAGCGAAGAAGATGCTCCCGAGCTTTTGGCGCTTCAAGCACTCAATGACCGCTTGACGGCCTTTATCTCGACTGAAAATATTATTACTGTTGGCGACCTTCTTGACATCGGCACGGAACGCGCCCCGCTTGACGTAGAAGTCAGCGCTCTTGACTTGCTAAGTACAGCCTTGCTGATTGCCAATCAAGAAAACGCGGTTGCCCTGCCTGGCTTGAATCTCAGCGTGCCAGGCGTAACGGATATCGAAGCCATGCTGGCAGTGATTGAGCCACCGCAAATTGCCATTGGGCCTGTGGGGTGTGTCGATAATGCCAAGCCACCTTGCGAAGGAAACTGGAAGACCGAAGCGCGTACGGCACAGCTAGTACTTGGTGTGGGTGCTAACGTCGAGATCCCCCTTCTGGCAAAGCTTGGACTGAAGCTTGGCGTGACGGCTGCTGGGGCAAGAGCAGGGGTCGAAAGTGCCAGGCCTGCTACCGAAGATGCTAATCACGAATGGAACATTGATATTTCAGCATCTCAGGCACCGTTAACCGCAGAGCTTGAACTACAGCTTAGCCTTCTTGATTCACACATCCCATGGTTTGATGAAGAAAACAAAAATTACTCTAAAATTGGAGAGATTACATCGTTCCTGCAAAACACTCTAGGGCTCGCCACAAGCTTGGTAGCAAACCTTATTAACGGCTTGATCAATGTGGTGTCAGGCTTAGTTTCTGCTCTCCTTTCCCTTCTCTACCATAGCTACATCACAAGTGACGGAACACAGGTTTGTGGAAGGGTGCTGTTAATCCTCCCTGTTGGCTGTGACCCTACGCCGACGCTGGAAGAGGAGTTGGAAACAGGCGGTGGTGAAACTACCGGCTGGCATGATGATTTAGCTGAGTGGATTGCTTCAAGCGATGCTCAGCAGCATGGCACCACGGATTCTCACCATTCCCATACCCTGAACTGGCCCACCGAAACAGCTGTGACCTTTGATGGCGATGGGTCCCTGGAAGGCACAGCGACAGCACTGGAGAATCTCGCCGGCGCGATTGACATTAGAGCCGAGCTTTTCGGCGTTGACTTGGGTGTCAGCAACCTGCTTGCACCTTTGCTGGGCATCGTAGATGCGGTAGTAGGTAACGTCGTCGGCTCACTGGCAGCTGGAGTTATCGATCCGTTGCTCGATGAGTTGGGCGTCAATATCAGTGAAGCCGAGGTGCGCATCATCCATATCGACCACCACACTGGCCCCCCGGAGCTGCTCTAGTCATGGCCTTTTTCGCCAGGCAGCTTAGGGATGGCATGGCGCCCCGCCAGCGCGGCGGGGCGGCCATCGAGATGATTCTGATCTTCCCGATCCTGCTCCTGCTGCTCTATGCCACCGTCAGCTACGCCATCCTGTTCTGGGCCTACCAGGGGCTGAACGGCATGACCGCCGAGATGGCCGGCCAGATCATTCACCAGCAGTGGTATGAGGAAAATGATGGCAGTTATCAGTTGGATATGGATGAGATAAACAAGGCGCTGGCGGCACTGCGCAGCAGGACCAGCGGGCCAGCGGCAACCGCAGACTGGTGCAGCGGTTCTCCCGATATCAGTGATGATGATATCGACAGGCTATCGGTTTGCCTGGAAGTCGAGGAGGGGTTGCTGCCCCAGCTTTCGCTGCTGGGCGTCAAGCTACCCCGTGAAACCAGCGCCAGCGTGACCGCAACGCTAAGGATTCCTCGGTGATGCTCAGCATGCAGGAGGCAGCGATAATCCAGCGCCAGCGGGGTGCCATCACCATCGAATTCGCACTGCTGTTTCCACTGTTTCTGGCGGTTTTTTACGCCATTCTCAGCTATGGCGTCAGCTTTGCTCAGCTCAATGTGCTGAACGGTATGGCGTCGGAAGCAGCGCAGTCAGCTCGCGCAGTTGTCATGGACGATGAAGGTAGCGAAAGCGCCATCAGTCATCGTATCGCAAGCGTTATCGATCGCCATGGTGGCCTGCTTAACGTGACGGGCTGCTTCGGCGACAAGGCGTATGAAATCGATGAAGGACTGCTCAGGGTATGCCTGGAAACTGAGGCACTACTCCCCAGCCTGAACGTTTTCGGCATCCGAGTTCCCGATATCCAGAGCCCGTTGCGGGGCCGCTCAAGCATCCAGCTGGCAGTACCAGACGATAGCAGCGGTTAACGACCACCAGCGGTATCACGCCGCCAATCCATATCACCATCAAGGAGAACCGTAGTGAGAAGCAACAAGGGAATCATGCTGGGGGCAACGCTTGCACTGCTCATGGCCGGTGGGGCAGCCCAGGCGGCTGGGCCCTACGCGGGGTTCAGCCTGGGCTATCAGGATATCGACGTCGACATTGGCTACGGGCCCTTCAGCACCGAAGGGGTCGGCGGGAGCGGCACCAGCTTTCGGGCGGTAATAGGCTACGACTCCTTTAACGTGGCGGCCCCCTTCCTGATCGGTATCGAGGCCAATATCGCCCAGGGAGGCGCCAAGTCCAGCGCTTCGATCGGGTCGCTGAAATCAACGATTTCCGCCGAGGAGAGTTACGGCATCGCGGCGCGCTTCGGCGGCTATGTAAGCGAAGAGGTAGCTGCCTATGGCCTGCTGGGCTATCAGCGCACCAGCTTCGAGCAGCGCCTCGGAGTGTTCAGCGATGACGCCAACTTCGACGGCCTGCGCCTGGGTGCCGGCGTCGACTTCCGGGTGGCACCGCAGCTGGATCTGCGCGCCCAGTATGCCCGCACCTGGTACAACAGTCGCACCTTCGATGGCGTGAAGTACGATCCGGAGGAGTCGACCTTCGAGGTCGGTGTGATCTACCGCTTCTGACGGCTTCACAGCTGCTCCCTGCCCCGGCGCTCCGCCTTGAACCGGCAGGGCGACGGGGCAACCAACAGACAAGGGAGAGTCCGGATGGAAAGCATGATAGCTCTGCTGGCAGACCTGCCGACGGCAATGTGGCTGGTGCTGGCGGCCCTGCCGCTGGTAGTGCTGCTGATTGGCCTGCTGATCCACGAACTCTGCCAGCTGAACAGGGTGCAGCTGGTCAACGCTGGCGACGAGGAGCCCGCCAGGGACACGGAGCAGGCCGATGCGGCTTCGGCGTTATTCACTCCCCGTGAACTGCAGCTCAAGCAGGAGCTGACCTCGGCGCTGGCCGACACGACGCGTCCCCCCTTCTTCGACCTTCATGTGCAGCCGATCTACCGCCTGAGCGATGGCCGCCTGCTGGGCGGCGAGGCGCTGATTCGCTGGCGACACCCTGAGCTTGGCCAGATCTCGCCGGGCGAGTTCATTCCGGTGGCCGAGATGACAGGGCAGATCATCCAGCTCGACCGCCGCGTGCTGGCGGAGGTGATCGCGCGGCTGGCCGAGGTGCCCAAGGCGCTACTGGGCACCCTGCGGATCAGCGTCAATGTCTCCATCCAGCACTTCTACAATGTTGCGCTGGTTCACCATCTCCAGGCGCTGTGTCACGAGCATGGCGTGCCGATGAGCTGTCTGGAGCTGGAGGTGACCGAGCATGCCAGCTGCGATGATCTTGAGCTTATCCAGGGCAGCATGCGCCTGGTGCGCTCCCACGGCATGGGGCTGGCGCTGGATGATTTCGGCACCGGCTATACCTCGCTGCGCTTCCTGCAGGAGCTGCCGTTCAGCAAGGTCAAGCTGGACCGCAGCTTCGTCTGCAGGATCGATCACGAGCAGCAGTCGCGGCGACTGGTGGCCTGCCTGGTCGAGATGTCACACACCCTGGAGATGACCTGCGTGGCCGAGGGTATCGAGATGGCCGGGGAGCTGGAGCTGCTGCAGCGCATGGGCTGCGACGCCGGTCAAGGCTACCTGCTGGGGCGGCCGGTCCCCTGTGCGGAGTTCATCGACCTGGCCGAGCGCAGCCTGCTGATAGGCGGCCAGCCGATTGGCGACAGCCTGGGGGTCATCAGGCGCCGACATCATGGGGCCGACGTGACCACCCCCTCCTCGAGGGTAGCGGAAAGCGCCGAAGATAGCTGATATGAGCCCCTGGGGCCCGCTCCCCTTGAAGGCGCCAAGGTGGTGTGTCGGGGACGGGTAGCGTTGAAGCCAGCCGGTGCCACGGGGTGCAATGGCCGCCAATTGGCGCTATTAGAAACAGTAAGACCCCCAGGCCAGGCACCACAAGAACAATACCCGAGCCGCAGCGAGGACCCCCATGGAGCCACCCCAGGACGCCACCTCTCACGCCCAGGGCCCCCGCCCCAGGGTCCGCCGTCCCGGCGTCGACAACCAGGGCGGTGCGATACCGGCCGAGCTGCCGCCCCCGGAACACTCCAACCTGGCGGCGCTGATCAGCGAGAGCGCCGAGCGCTTCGCCGACCGGCGCGCTTTCACCAGCTGCATGCCCAACGGCATGAACGGCGCGCTCAGCTATGCCCAGGTCGACGCGGCCTCCGACGCCTTCGCCGTCTATCTGCGCGAGGGCCTGGGTCTCGCCCCCGGCAGCCGGGTCGCGGTGCAGCTGCCCAACTGCCTGAGCTACCCGGTGGTGGTGTTCGGGATTCTCAAGGCCGGCTGCGTACTGGTGAACACCAACCCGCTCTACGCGGCCGGCGAGATGATCCACCAGTTTCGCGACAGCGGCGCCGAGGCGCTGGTGATCGTCGACATGTTCGTCGACAAGCTCCCCGAGGTGCTGCCCCACACCGCCATCCGCCACGTGGTGGTGACGAGCCTCGCCCAGTTCTTCCCGCCCGTGGTGCGCCAGGTGGTGCAGGCGGTGCTCCGCTACTGGAACCGGGTGATTCCGCCCTGCCCTGTCAAGGCGACCCCGCTCGGTGAGGCGCTGGCCGAGGGCCGACGGCTGGGCCAGGCCCAGGGCGTCAGCGTCGCCGACTACTGGCGCGACCTGGGGCCAGAGAGCCTCGCCGCGCTGCAGTACACCGGCGGCACCACCGGCATCGCCAAGGGGGCCATGCTCAGCCACGGCAACCTGCTCGCCAACGTGGCACAGATCGAGGCCATGGCCGGCTCGCATATCGGCGACGGCGAGGAGTGCGTGCTCACCGCCCTGCCGCTCTACCATATCTTCGCCTTCTCGGTGAACCTGCTCGCCTTCTTCAAGCACGGCGCCCACAACGTCCTGGTGCCCAACCCGCGGCCGATCCAGAACCTGCAGCGGGCCATCGAGAACTACCCCGTGAGCTGGATCAGCGGGGTGAATACCCTCTTCAATGCCCTGCTCAACGAGGAGTGGTTCACCCTCTACCCGCCACGCAAGCTGCGCGCCGCGGCGGCCGGCGGCACGGCACTGCACGCCGCCGTGGCCGAGCGCTGGGAGGCCATCACCGGCACCCCGCTGGTGGAGGGTTACGGCCTCACCGAGAGCTCGCCGGTGATCAGCTTCAACCCCCTGGTGGGGACGCGCAAGCCGGGCAGCATCGGCATTCCGGTACCCGGCACCGAGGTCCGCCTGGTGGATGACGCCGGTGTGCCGGTGGCCCAGGGGGAGCCTGGCGAGCTCACCGCCCGGGGCCCCCAGGTGATGCAGGGCTACTGGCAGCAGCCCGAGGCCACCGCCGAGGCCCTGCGCGACGGCTGGCTGCATACCGGCGACGTGGCCGCCATGGACGCGGACGGCTACCTGCGCATCGTCGACCGCAAGAAGGACCTGATCCTGGTCAGCGGCTTCAACGTCTACCCCAACGAGGTGGAGGACTGCATCGCCCTGCTCGACGCCGTGCACGAGGTGGGGGTGATCGGCGTGCCCGACCCGGACACCGGCGAGGCGGTGCGCGCCTATATCGTCACCCGCGGCGAGCTCGACCGCGACGCGGTGAAGGCCCACTGCCGGCAGCAGCTGGCCCGCTACAAGGTGCCCAAGCAGATCGCCTTCGTCGACGAGCTGCCCAAGAGCCCCATCGGCAAGGTGCTGCGCAAGGACCTGCGCGCCCAGTACCTCAAGGATCATCCGCACGCCGCCACTGAGGGGAGCCCATCATGCTGAGCCCACTCGAGGAGACCCTGCTGGCCATCATGATGGCCGTGATCATGCTGGGCATGGGGTCGTCGCTGACCTTCAAGGACTTCCGCATCGCCCTGCGCCACCCCCAGGCGATCGGCATCGGCTTCGCCTCCCAGTACCTCTTCATGCCGCTGCTAGCCTTCCTGATCGGCCGCGCCCTGCAGCTGCCCCCCATCCAGGCGGTCAGCCTGATCCTGATGGGCTGCGTGCCCGGCGGCACCACCTCCAACATCTTCGCCTACTTCTCGAAGAGCCTGCTCGGGCTCTCCATCCTGATGACGGTCTGCTCGACCCTGCTGGCGGTGGTGATGGTGCCCCTGGTGCTGACCTTCTACACCAGCGGCATCGACGCCGCCTTCCGGATCCCCTCGGGCAATATCGTGGCGGTGCTGGGCGTGCTGCTGGTGCCCACCCTGCTCGGCATGTGGCTGCGCCGGCGCAACGCCAACGTGGGCGCCTGCACCGAGCTGATGGGCGGCATCCTCGGGGTGGTGGTGATCGTCTTCCTGATCGCGACCTGGGTGCCGCGCAACTGGCAGCTGCTGATGACCACCGGCGCCGAGGTCTACCTGGCCTCGGTGGGGCTGGGCCTGTGCGGCTTCCTGATCGGCTACTGGTTCAGCCGCGCGGCGCGGCTCAACCCGCAGAAGGCGCGCACCGTGTCGCTGGAGACCGGCATCCAGAATGGGCCGCTGGCGGTGCTGATCGTCACCCTCTCGTTTGCCGGCGAGATCCAGCAGCAGATGCTGCTGATCCCGGTGATGTACTCGCTGTTCATCGTCATCACCTCCACCTTCGTCACCTTCTACTACCGCCGCCGCAGCCTGCGCGAGGAGCTCGCCAGGGACCAGGCGAAGGTGGAGGCGTCCACTCCTACCCCTGCGGCCTGAACCACCTAGCCCTCAACGCTTCCCCCTCCTATGCTTGGCGTGTCGAAGCGGGTCGATGTCACGAGGCTGTCACCGACCCGCTGCAGGATTGCACAACAAGAACATCGACCGGAGCTACTCCATGCCCATGCCGAAGACCCGTCCCCTGACCGCCCTCGCCGCCGGCCTGGCCCTGGCCACCGTTGGCCTCGCCGGCACCGCCCAGGCCGCCGACTACTACGACGGCAAGAACATCCGCATGATCATCCCCTTCTCGCCGGGTGGCGGCACCGACACCTTCGGCCGGCTGATCAGCCAGTACCTGGGCAAGCACATCCCGGGCGAGCCGACCATCGTGGCCGAGAACGTCACCGGCGCCGGCGGCCTTCTCGGCAGCAACGAGTTCGCCGAGCGGGTCGACCGCGACGGCACCACCCTGATGACCGCCTCCGGCCACCTCAACCTGCGCGCCTTCCTGGGCCTCAAGGGCCTGCGCCTGGACCTCGACGAGCTCGAGCCGGTGGTCGCCGCCCCCATGGGCCACGTCACCGCCATCTCGACCCAGGCCGGCATCGAGGACCCCAGTGAGCTGCTGGAGGCCCGCGGCCGCCTGACCAAGGGCATCACCGACCCGGTGGGCCTGCTCGAGTCCCTGGTGGCGCTGGAGATGTTCGACCTCGAGTATCGCGCGGTGCCCGGCTACGGCGGCCGCGGCGACACCCGCATCGCCTTCGAACGCGGCGAGCTGATGATCAATACCCAGTCCACCCCCGCCTACCTCAACAGCGTGGTGCCGCTGGTGGACGAGGGCCGCGCCATGCCGCTCTACGCCATCGGCTTCATCGATGCCGACGGCAACCCGGTGCGCGACCCGGCGGTGCCCGACATGATCACCGCGCCCGAGCTCTACGAGCAGATCCACGGTGAGCTGCCCTCCGGCACCATCTGGGAAGCCTTCAAGGTCACCGTGCCGCTGGTACAGAACACCCGCGGCACCGTCTGGGCCCACGGCGACATTCCCGAGGAGGCCATGGAAGCGCTGCGCATCGGCGTCGAGGGCATGGTCAACGACCCCGACTTCCAGGCGGCCGCCGGCAACATCCTGGAGGGCTACGACATCATGTGGGGCGACGACCTCGGCCAGATCAAGGCCAGCATGGACGCCGCCTCCCCGGAGGTCCTCGACTTCCTGCGCGACATGCTCAACGAGCGCTTCGGCACCGAGTTCGACTGACCCCCACCCCTGCCCTTCGGCCGCCCGACACCCTCGGGCGGCCGTTTGCGTACCTGTAAGCCGGAGAACTCCCCCGCATGCTCGACGCCCTGATCAACGCCCTGTGGATCCTGCTCGACCCCTTCCGCCTGATGATGCTCTTTGCCGGCGTGGCCATCGGCATCGCCGTGGGTATCCTGCCCGGCCTCGGCGGCCTGATGGGCATGGCCCTGGTGCTGCCCTTCCTGTTCGGCATGGATGCCTACGCCGGCGTGGCCCTGCTGATCGGCATCGCCGCGGCGGTGCCCAGCGCCGATACCTTCCCCTCGGTGCTGATGGGCATTCCAGGCTCCTCGGGTTCCCAGGCCACCATCATGGACGGCTACCCCATGGCGCGGCGCGGGGAGGCGGCCCGGGCGCTGGGTGCCGCCTTCACCGCCTCGCTGATCGGCGGGCTGATCGGCGCGCTGGCCCTCTCTGCGGTGGTGCCCTTCGCCCGCCCGCTGATCCTGGCCTTCGGCTCACCGGAGCTCTTCATGCTGACCCTGCTCGGGCTCTCGATGATCGGGGTGCTCTCCGGCAACCGTCCGCTCAAGGGGATGCTGGCCGCGGTGGCGGGCCTGGCGCTGGGCACCATCGGCGGCGCCCCGGTGGCCGCCGAGTACCGCTTCGCCGGCGACTTCCTCTACTTCTATGACGGGCTTTCGCTGGTGATCGTGGCGCTGGGGCTCTTCGCCCTGCCGGAGATCATCGACCTGCTGGCCCGGGGCGGGGCCATCGCCGAACGCTCCCGGGGCCTCGGCCACGGCTGGGTGCAGGGGGCGAAGGACACCCTCCACCACAAGTGGCTGGTGGTGCGTCACAGCATCATCGGCGTGGCGATCGGTGCGATCCCCGGCATGGGCTCGTCGATCATCGACTGGGTCAACTACGGCATCGCCGCCCAGACCAGCAAGGACCGCAGCCAGTTCGGCAAGGGCGACGTGCGCGGGGTGATCGCCCCCGAGAGCGCCAACAACGCCAAGGAGGGGGGCGTATTGATGCCCACCCTGCTGTTCGGCGTGCCCGGCTCCTCGGCCATGGCCATGCTGCTGGCCGCGCTGATGATCTTCGGCGTGCAGCCCGGCCCCCAGATGCTCACCCGGGACCTGGACCTGGTCTTCGTGATCATCTGGTCGCTGGCGCTGGCCAACGTCTTCGGCACCCTGATCTGCCTGCTGCTCTCCAAGCCGATCTCGCGGCTCACCTTCATCCCCTTCCAGTTCATCGCCCCGGTGATCATCGTCATCGTGGTCGTGGGCGCCTGGCAGGAGACCCGTCACTGGGCCGACCTTACCTTCCTGCTCGGCTTCGGTTTGCTGGGCTGGATCATGAAGCGCGCCGGCATGCCGCGGCCCCCGCTGCTGATCGGCTTCATCCTCTCGGGGCTCGCCGAGCGCTACCTGTGGATGTCCTACAACCTCTACGACTGGGAGTGGCTGCTGCGCCCCGGGGTGCTGACCATCGGCACCCTGGCGGTCTTCCTGGTAGTGGGCAGCGTGATGCTCAAGCGTTCCACCGAGCGCAGCGCCGAGGCCCTGCAGCACGCCGACGACAAGGATGAGGGGCAGAGCGCCGCGGAGGATAAATCATGAAGGCACGCCTGATCGCCACCCTGACCCAGCACCTGCAGACCCCCTTTGTGCTGCTGATCCTCGCCTGCCTGGTGGCGATCCTCTGGATCAGCCAGGGCTTCTCGCTGGGCGCCAGGCTCTTCCCCAGCGTGGTGGCCGGCCTCGGTATTCTCCTCGCCCTGCTGGAGCTCGGCCGCCAGGCTGTTCGCCGGGGCGCCCGGGAAGAGAGCGACTTCAGCGACCTGGCCGAAGAGGAAGAGACACCGGCCTTCTATGCTCGAGGCCTGCTCTTCTTCGCCTGGATGGCAGGCTTCATGGGGCTCTTTCTGCTGATCGGCGCCCTGCCCGCCGCCGGCCTCTATGTGCTGGCCTTCCTGAAGTGGCAGTACCGGAGCCCCTGGCTGCCGAGCCTCGCCCTCTCCGGCAGCCTGGTCGCCCTGCTGTGGGGGCTCGGCGTGGCACTGCAGCTGCGCTGGCCCACGCCGCTGCTGCTGTGAGGCAGCCGGGGGCTCCCTACCCCTGCCGCTTCAGCCAGCCGCTGGTGTCGGTGACCTCGGCATAGGCAAAGGCGAGCCCGGCCATGAAGGCCGCGTGCACCTGGGCGGCCGGCACCGTCTGGCCGTTGAACTCCTGGTCCTGGGTCGCGCAGGCGTCCTGCAGCACCGTGACCGAATAGCCGAGATCCGAGGCGGCCCGGGTGGCGGCATCGATGCACATGTGGCTCATGGCGCCGACGACCACCAGCTGCTCGATGCCCCGCTCCTGCAGGTGTTCGTGCAGCGAGGTGCCCAGGAAGGCGTTGACGTTGTTCTTGAGGATCACGGCTTCGCTTCCGGACTCCTGCGGCGCCATGGCGTCGTGGATGCGCGCTCCCTCGCTCCCCGGCACGAAGAAGGGCGCCTCCTCGGAGGGGAACTCGTGGCGGATATGCACGATGGGCAGCGACCGCTCGCGGAAGTGGGCGAGCACGCCGGCGGCATTGTCGGCAGCCTGCTCGATGCCCACCAGCGGCCACTTGCCGGCGGGGAAGTAGTCGTTCTGCAGGTCCACGATCATCAGGGCGGTCTGGCTCATGGGGAGTTCTCCTCAGGGAATGGAGACTGCATCATGGCAGGCCCCGGCCACGGGGTCGGGTGGCAGGAGTGACACAATGCAGGCAATAAATGACACGCGGCCCCGCCGCATCCGGATCGCGATCCCGACCCTGCCGGGCAGCGCCCAATCGGCCCTCTATGGGCTGCAGGACCTGTTTGGTACCGCCAACCGCATCCTGCAGGAGCTGCAGTCAGCACCCGAGGCGCTCTTTGCCGTGGAGCTGCTGCCGACGGACAGCACGCCCACCGTGCGCCCCGAGATCGCCATCGTGCCGCCGATCCTGGAGGGTGACGCCTACCTGAGCGCCCAGCCCGAACTCTGCCGGACGCTGCGTGAGTGGCACGCCGCCGGCACGGTGGTCTGCTCCGTCTGCGCGGGCGCCTTCCTTCTCGCCCAGGCCGGCCTGCTCGAAGGGCGCCGGGCCACCACCCACTGGCAGCTCGAGGCACAGTTTCGGGCCCACTACCCTCACCTCGCCCTGGATACCGATGCGCTGCTGGTGCCGGAAGCCGACCTGGTGACGGCAGGCGGCGTCATGGCCTGGATGGACCTCGGACTGCACCTGGTTGCACGCCACGTGCCGCCCTCCGTGGTGCAGTCGCTGGGCCGCTTCCTGGTCATCGACACCGGCGAGCGCCAGCAGCGCTACTACCGCGCCTTTACTCCCGAGATGGCCCACGGCGACCGCGCGATCCTGCGGCTCCAGCACCACCTGCACGCACATTTCACCCGCCGCCAGACCACCGCCGAGATGGCCGCCACCGCGGGCCTCGGCGAACGCACCCTGATGCGCCGCTTCCGCCAGGCCACCGGGTTCGGCCCCGGCGAATACCTCCAGCAGCTGCGCCTGCAGCGCGCCAGGGAGCTGCTGGAAAACCGCCGTGACAGCGTGGAACAGGTCGCCCTGACGGTGGGCTACGAGGACACCAGCGCCTTTCGCAAGATGTTCATCAAGCACACGGGGCTTTCACCCAGCCAGCATCGGGCCCGGTTCGGAAGCGGCGGGGCAAGCGACTAGCGTCTTGCCCGCCGACGGCCCCCCTGGGCGCAGCCCCACTGCCAAGGGCCGACTTGATTCCCTCCGCAGGGCATGGCGAACTGGCGGATTCACTGTATCGGCAGCGCCGAACGATCGGGCACAAGGGAGCACGACATGACGACCAGGGAAACGAGCCCATACCGCCTGGACAGGGCGCTGGTGTGGGCAGGGTTCAAGACGCTGCTGCCGCTCTCGCTGTTCGTGATCGTGTTCGGCATCGCCTTCGGCCTGGCGGCGACCCAGGTGGGGCTCGGCGACCTGGAGATCGTGCTGATGAGCACCCTGGTCTTCGCCGGTGCCTCCCAGTTCGCCGCCCTCGAGCTCTGGGGGCCGCAGATTCCCGTCTTCACCCTGCTGGTGACGGTCTTTGCCATCAATGCTCGCCACCTGCTGATGGGCGCCACCCTCTACCCCTGGCTGGAGCCGCTCTCGCCGGCCAGGCGCTACGGCATCATGGTGGTCGCCTCCGACGCCAACTGGGCCATGGCCATGCAGGCCTTCGGCCGCGGCCAGCCCGGGCTGGGGCTGCTGCTGGGCGGCGGCATGGCCCTGTGGAGCTTCTGGGTGCTCGGCACCTGGCTGGGCCTGCACGTCGGCGGAGCGGTGCAGGACCCTGCGAGCCTGGGGCTCGACATGGTAATGGGGTGCTTTTTGCTCGCCATGGTGGTGGGCGGCGAGAAGAACCTGCGGATGCTGCTGATCTGGGCGGTAGCCGCCGGCGCCTCCCTGCTCGCCTTCTACCATTTGCCGGAGAACAGCCACGTGGTGGTAGGCGCCCTTGCCGGGGGCCTGGTGGGTCTGGTGTGGGGGAAGCGCGAATGAACCTGGAGACAGGCGGCCTGGGGGTGTTTCTCATCATCCTGGCCATGGGGGTGGTGACCCTGGCGACCCGCTGGGGCGGTGTCTTCGTGATGTCCTTCGTGCCCATCGGCTACCGGGTACGGCAGTTCATCCACGCCATGTCCGGCTCGGTACTGGTGGCCCTGCTCGCTCCCCTGGCGGTGACCGGCGACAACGCCGCCCGCCTGGCCCTTTTCACCACCGCCGTGATCATGCTGACGCTCAGGAAACCCCTGCCGGCCATCGCCGGCGGGGTACTGGCAGCCGCGCTGTGGCGGCAGTTCGTGTGAAGCCAGCGGGCCTGAACCGCATGTCGCAAGCCTCGGCGGGTCTCAGACGGTAGCGATCAGGCCGTTCTTGCGAAGGGCCGCCACGACCTTGCGGGCGAGCCTCTCCAGCCGCGTCAGGTCGCCGAAGCGGGGTACCTCGCCCTCCTCGAGCCGGCCTTCCCACTCCTCGAGTTCGGTATCGAGGAATTCCAGCAGCTTCTTCGAGCACCCCTTGCAGGGCCCCCGACAGAGGCTCGCCTCCGGCATATCGAAGGGCACCTGCGTGCGTACCTCCCGGATCAGGCGCTGCATGGCCGTGCTGAGATCAGGGCGAGTACGCCGGGACATGATCTGCGTCTCCTCTGACATGACGGGGTGTAAACCTGCGGGGCGGTAGTATCGCACCGCGGCATCACAAACCAGTTGCGCTGGATCAGGGGGGCGTTATTCGAGCATGACCCAGGTTTCTACTGTCCCTCAGGTGAGATGACTACAGAGAAAGATCAAATGTTAACAGTATTTACAAACGTCGTTTCTCAACTAGCCTGAGGCATAAGGGGAGCATGCCGACGGCGCGTCACCACCCTGACCCGCCAGCATCACAGAGAGCCGCAAGCCCCCTGGCACTTCGAGCAGCAGGGAGGGGCCGATGATGCATCAGGCCTGGCACCCCTTTCGCGAAGTCGTCATCCTTCACGTCCAGCCTCGTGCTCAAGGAGGGACAGCCATATGAATATCTCCTTTGGCGCCCCGCTCACCCCCCATTGGCAGCATATCCACGCCGACTGGTGGCAAGACGATCAGGGCAACGACATCCATCGTGTCGAGATCGACGACGACGCTCTCTACCACTGCCACCTCGCCGGCTCGCCGCTGCCCTGGGATGCGGTAGCCACCAGCCTGGACGAGGCCATGCTCCTCTGCGGCACCAGGCCACAAGAGCGTCGCGAGCCGGAACCAGAGCCCCTGCCGGGCCGCAGGAGCCGACACCAGCAGCGCTGATCCGGGAGAATGGCACGCCCCCGCACCCATGGCAGGTCGAGGCCGTCAGATATCGTGGGCAGGGGAAGTCACGGCAGAGGGAAGCGGCCACACATCACGTCACCCCTGATAGTGCGTGTACTTTTTCGCACTTCCCTTCACTTGGTCGGCGGGATATTTCTTCGCATTCTTCTCCATCTTCATCCGGCATGCCGCTTCGATATCCACGTCCAGCTTGCCCGCCAGCCGGATCAGATAGAGCTGAACATCGGCTATTTCGTCACGCACGGCGGCGAGTTGCTGCTCATCCAGCTCCCTGGACTGCGCCTCGGTCAGCCACTGGAAACACTCCTGCAGCTCGGCTGCCTCCACCGTCAGCGCCATGGCCAGGTTCTTGGGCGAGTGGAACTGATCCCAGTCGCGCTCGACGGCGAACTGGTCCATGGCGTCGCGGAGTTGCTTGAACGGGTCTGACATCTAGGGGTCACCTGGTTCTGCGGTATCGGATAGCGGTGAGCATGCCTGCTCTCCCGCTCGCTATCCAGCCGGTATCGGCATAGGCGACCATCCGGCCGCCCGCTCGCTCAGAGCACAGAGAGAAATTCGCCGATGACCTTCAGCTCCTCAAGCTCGTCCTCAAGCACGATATCCTTGTAGCCGAAGGCGTTGGTCTGAGGCTTGAGCACGACGCGCTGGTTCACGAGCTCGCCGTACTCCTCGACCTTTTCGCTCTGGTACAGCTTGACCGTGAAGCTACCGCCGTGGTCCGGGTCCTCGATGGCGCGATGCTGTACCACTACAACCTTGCCCTGCCGGGTACCGCCGGGATTGGCGCGGAACAGGCACCAGGCACCGTTGGGAATGCGCCGATTCATCGACTCCCCTACCACCCGGCTGACGAAAAGGTCGGAGCTCATACGTACATGATCCGGCAGCTCGACCCAGCGCTCAGCTTCGGCGACCTGCATCTCGCTGAATTCGCCGGCGGCGATGCGCAGGTCGTAGACGGGTACATGGCGTTCGAACGGCGCTGCCTCGTCACGCGTCACGATGGGAAGGTGCAAGCCATCCAGCCTCTCGCCTTCCTGACCCGCGTCCAGCTGCTCGGTCGCCGCTTGAGCTCGAGCAAAGGCGGCAAAGTACTCCCGGGTCTCGGGGTCCGTGGCATAGACGTAGCAGCCCTTCTGGCCCCGCGTCATCAGCGTGCGATAGGTGTTCTTGATGATCTGGTCGGCCGCGGCACGGGCATGCCCGGGCTGCTCCTTGAGCATTTTCTTGTAGCCATGCACGGAACGGTCCTGCCCTGCCCGCTTGGCCGCGTCTGTCACCACGCGGCCGTCACGAATCACGAAGTCGTCGCCGATGATGACGCCGACGTAGTCGAACTCGAGCCCTTGGCAGGTGTGGATGCAGCCGACCTGTTCCACAGAGTCCTCGGCGATGGCCCACAGCATGCCGTCGTCGTCGAGGTTCCACTGGGCCGCGAAGCCATGTTCGGGAAACACGATGTCCATGGCTTGCTTGTCCTTCTTGCTCGTCCAGGGCCAGCAGTAGCCCGCTACCATGCGTGCCTTGTTGGCCTTGCGGTTCTTCTCGAGGATCGCCCGGCGCATGGCGCTCGGGTCATCGAACACCTGGAAGTCGTAGTCGATGTGCTCCAGGTCGGTATTGGCCGTGGTCCGAACCTGAAGGGCGTGATCGAGCCAGGCCAGATAGCCGTCCGAGCCGTTGCAGCGAAACTGCGAGGCCAGCTCAAGCTCCTGGACATCGGCGCCGCACTCAGCCGCTCGCCGCCGGATCTCCTCAACCGTCCCCACATCCTTCAGCGTCACGCGCTGCGCTTCATCGATAAAGAAGATCGAGAAGCGTGACGCGGCGATCACCTCCTTGACCTGGCTCTCCCCCAGGTTCTGATACATGCCCGACTTCTCGTTCAGGCGGTGCGCCTCATCGACGATAAGTGCATGGAAGGTATCCGGCTTCGCGTTGACGTAGCTGCCCGAGCCCTTGAACAGGTTGTCGATGTGGGTCTTCTTGCGCGTGCCGGTCAGCTTCTTCTTGAAGACCTCCCGAGGGGCCGAGTTGCGCGAGACGTACTGGGTCATCATCTCGCGCTTCGTCAGCTCCACCAGCAAGTTGATGGCCACCACCGACTTGCCGGTACCTGGCCCACCCTTGACGATCAGGCACTGCTTATTGCCGCTGCCTGCGCGATGCGCAAGATCAAGGGCGGTCTCATGGACGAGCTTCTGGTCATCGATCATCAGGAACTCGGCGTTGCCCTGCATCATCGAGGCCAGGGCATCCGCCAGGTTCTTGCTCGGCTTGATCACACCGTGCTCGATGCGATACATGATGTCGTTGCTGTCGCCGTACTTGATGTGCTGGCTCAGAAACTCGGAGAGCTTCAAGGCATCCTGCGAGATAAAGACTGGGGCACGGCGCGTGTGGTGCTCATAGAAGGGATCATTGATGGCGTCCCCCTGCTTCATGTTGTGCAGGTAGGCGCAGGGCACCAGGCGAATTGACTCGGAGCGCACCGTCTCGTTGTAGTCCTCGATCAGCGCGCCATAGGACCAGGCCTGATAAGACGGGTGGTTGGTCTCGCGAACTCCGCCGCCCAGCCGGGTACGCACGATGGCATCCTTCTTCGTTACCTCGACGGACTGCCACTGCTTCAGTTCCACAATGACCGCGGCATCGTCACGCTGGTGGTTCTTGCCGGTCAGTATGAAGTCCACGCGACGATTGGTCAGCGGAATATTGTATTCGATGGCTACGCCTGCCGATGCGGGAATCGCTTCGTCTAGCAAAGCGCTCATCATGAAGCGAAGAGAGCATTCCCAAGCATTCACCTCACTAGGCGGCGAGTTGCGGTTCAGCCTTCGCGCCACCTCGTTTTCAATGGCGTCGACGATGGCGTTGGCTCGCACATCGTCGATGAACTGCTGCTTGGTGGCGTTGTAAACCAGCATCGTGTCATGGGTTCCTTTCATGGCCTGAACTCAGCCTTCTTGGCTCACGGATATAGCCGCAGCACACTTGCCAGCGGGATAAAAACCGCCAGGAAGGCCGATGCCATCCTACTGTGGTTGGACCGTGATGGGGAGAGCCCGCATAGGTAGCCTGCCTACCCTATCGTGCCATAAAGCCCCGTCACCACAGCTGCTGATCAGCCACAGTCTTGTATGGGCAGGTAAAGTGGAGGACAGTGAAGCAAAAGGGAGGCCAAGCGCATATGCCTGGTTTGTGGTGGGCCCAGCAGGACTTGAACCTGCGACCAAGGGATTATGAGTCCCCTGCTCTAACCAACTGAGCTATAGGCCCTTTCAGCGAAGGATGCGCGAACGCGCCGGCGTATGATAGCGAATGGCAGGGGAGCTGACCATAGCCCGATCGGTCTCCCCTGCGGTCCGCGGCACCTTCCCCGGTTGCCGCGGTCTTTCATGGGCCCGCCCCTTCAGGAGATACGCCGGTGCCACGTCGCTCTATTGCCAGCCTGCCAGTGCTTGGCCCTACCCTCCTCATTCTGCTGCTGGCTCTGCCCGCCGCCGCCTGGGAGCTCGACCCGGCCCAGTCGCGGGTCGCCGCCACCGTGGTGCAGCTCGCCCCCGAGGGCCCCATCCCCCGCCAGCACGAGGTGCGCCGGCTCACCGGCGTCGCCGAGGCGGACGGCACCCTGGTGCTGCCGCTGCGGCTGGCCCAGAGCGACGTGATTGAGCGCATGGGGCCCCTGCCGCCCTGGCTCTCGGGCTTCACCGAGAGGCCCATGGCCACGCTCACCACTCGCTTCCCGCCGGAGCGCCTGGAGCGGCTGGCCGTGGGCGACTCCCTGGTGGAGGTGCTGATGCTCTCGGTGCAGTCCGGCAACAGCTCCCGAACCGAGCCCCTGGCGGTGCGCTTCACTCGGGAATCGCCTGAGCGGGTGCGGGTCACCAACGCCGAGCGGGTGGCGCTGGACGGCCGCGAGCTGATGGCCGACCCGACGCTGCGTTCGGTGATGCGGCTGCTCGGCTACGAGCGAATCGGCGACGAGGTGCCGGTGAGCCTGGATACGGTGCTGGTGAGGGGGTAGTCGCTGCGGCGCACCTATACCGCGCTGGGCATGGCGCACACCGACACTTTTGATAATGATTATTATTTGTATAATAGAGCTTTCCGCGAATCCAGTGGTCTCGCCATGCCCTCCTCCCTGGCCAAGCTCTACATCGGCCCATTGCAGCACCTTGCCCCGCCGGCGGTCACTCCCCTGTCACCCCACCTCGGCATGCCGGCCCGACAGCTGATCGATCCAACCTCGCTGGGCGCGCTGCTCACGCGCTTCGGCGCCCGCTACGGTCATGGCGACCGCCGCGCCGTGGCCTCGCTATGGTCCAAGTGGCACTTCAGCGCCCTGGCGGCCCACTGCCTGGCCGCCAACCTGCTACTTGAGCGCGACTTACCGCTGGGGCTCGACGAGCTGCACCTCGAGCAGTCTCCCGAAGGGCAGACCACCGGCCTGGCGCTGCGCCATGCCGGCCGCCCCCTGACCGACCTCGACCCCTGTCGGCGCTTCGCTACCCTGCTCGATGGTCATCTGGAACCGCTGATCGAGGCCCTGGCCGCGGCCACCGGTGCCTCCCCGAAGGTGTTCTGGAGCAATGCCGGCAACTACTTCGAGCACTTCGCCGGCGCCCTGGCCGACCACCCCATGGCCGCGCCGGGCGTCGCGGAACCCGCCAGGGCGCTGGTGGAAAGACGCACGCTGCCAGACGGACGTCGCAACCCGCTCTACCGGCCGGTGCGCTACGTCGAGCGTGATGACGGAAGCCTGCGGCGGGTGCGTCGCCTGTGCTGCATACGCTATTTGATCGAGGAGCTCGGCGTCTGCGGTAACTGCCCGCTGAGCTGTCGACGGCCTAGGCCATAGGCGCAGGTGACAGGCCATGTTTCCGACCCGCCGCCACACCGTCGCCGACTTCCTCGGCTACGGTCGCCGCTACCAGATCGACTACCGCTTTCCGGTGGCGCCCGGCCAGCCGGAGCGCGCCGCCCGGCTGCCCATTGCCCAGGGCCGGGTGGAAGAGGTCACGCTGACGGCGGGGGCCGAGCTGGTGCTCTCCGACCTGAAGGTGATCCAGCCCTATGCGTCTCGCTCCCGAGGCCAGGCGGCACTGCTGATCGTGGCGGTGCTGGAGGGTCGGGTACGCCTGGGGCTGGCGGGCAGGGAGCGCTGGCTGACCGCCGGCGAGGCCTACACCCTGTGTCTCGACGACCGTCAGGTACTCGGTACCCATCAGCCTGCCGACCAGCGCCTGCGCACCCTCAGCCTGGCAATGAGCGATGAGGCCCTGGGCCAGTGGTGCGGCTCGCTCCCCCCGGCGGCTCCGTACGCCTGGTCGCTGCCCAACGCCCTGGCTCTGACCCTGGAGCAGGGCTACCGCAGCGGCCTCTCCGGCCAGGCACGCCGTCTCTTCTTCCAGGGTCTGGCGCTGCAGCTGCTGGCCCAGGGGCTCACTCCTCCCGCTCCGGAACGTCTGCCAGCCACGGCCACCGCGGCGCCGGCCAGACGCCTGGAGGCGGTCCGCCGCCTGCTCGAGGAGCATCCCGAGCGGGAACATGACCTGGCGGCTCTGGCGAGCCTGGCCGCCATAAGCCCCAGCACCCTGGCACGCCGCTTCCGCGCCGCCTATGGCTGCTCGCCCATCAACTACCTGCGCCGCCGGCGTCTGGCCCGGGCTCGGGAGCTGCTGCTCGGCGGGTATGGCGTCCAGCAGGTCGCCCATCTGAGCGGCTATCGCCACGCCAGTAACTTCATCACCGCTTTCCGCCGCACCTATGGCGTTTCCCCTGGGAGCCTGTCGAGTTCCCGCCCTTGAAGCAGGCTGGCACTCGCCCATAACCCCTTGCGCGGCACGCATAACTCACCGGAGCGAATAAGTGGAACAATTCTCACTTGCAAATCTATCGTCCGAGAGTGATCCATGCCCCGCTTGCATCCCCTGACCCTCGCCACTGCCCTGGCCTCCATCTCCCTGTCCAACCCGCTCCTGGCCGACGAGGCCCTGGAGACCCTGACGGTCACCGCCAGCGCCGCCACCAAGACCGAGACGCCCTTTATCGAGACGCCTCAGACGATCTCGGTGGTCGAGCGAGTGAACTGGGAGACCCGTGGCGCCGAGAGCGTCCAGCGCGCCGCCGACTATACCCCCGGCGTCTTCACCAACCAGATCGGCGCCTCCAACCGCTACGACTACCTAGTGCTGCGCGGCTTCGCCGACGGCAGCATCAACAACACCTTCCTCGATGGCCTCAAGGTGATGAGCGACGGCGGCTCCTTCAGTTCGCTGGTGATCGATCCCTGGTTCCTGGAGCGTATCGAAGTGGTCAAGGGGCCGGCCTCGGTGCTCTATGGCCGCGCCTCCCCGGGGGGCCTGGTGGCCCAGACCAGTCGCCGCCCGGAGTTCGAGTCCAGCGGCGAGCTGCGCCTGCGCCTGGGCAACAATGCCCAGCGCGGTGCCGCCTTCGACGTCACCGGCCCGCTGGACGCCGAGCGCCGCCTGGCCTTCCGCCTCACCGGCCTGGCCCGGGCCGCCGATACCCAGTTCGGCCCGGTGGAGGAGCGGCGCTACGCCATCGCCCCCCAGCTCAGCTGGGACATCAGCGACGCCACCAGCCTGACCCTCCACGCCTACCTGCAGCGTGAGCCGGAGGGAGGCTACCATGCCGGCCTGCCCTTCGAGGGCACGATGGTGGACCGTAACGGCCGCCGCATCGCCAACACCTTCTTCGAGGGCGAGGAGGCCTTCGAGACATTCGAGCGCGACCAGCTCATGGTCGGCTATGAGTTCGAGCATCGCTTCCATGACGGCCTGAGCGCCCGCCAACGGCTGCGCTATACCGAGACCGAGGTGGAGCTGGCCCAGGTCTACGCCTACGGCTGGGCCTCGCAAACCGAGCTCAACCGCTACTTCTCCGGCGGCGAAGAGTCCCTCGATGCCCTGACCGTGGATAACCAGCTGGAGGCGCGCCTGGCCACCGGCGGCGTGGATCACACCCTGCTGCTGGGCCTGGACCATCAGCGACGCAACAACGACGTCACCTGGACCTCCGGGGCCTTCCCCGCCATCGACGCCTTCGATCCCCAGTACGGCGCCGGGCCCAGCATGATGTTCCCGGAGGTACGCCAGCGCCGCGAGCTGGAGCAGACCGGCCTCTACCTCCAGGATCAGCTGGCCTTCGGCAACTGGCGAGCCAACCTCGGCCTGCGCCACGACTGGGTGGATATCACCAACAGCGACCCGGTGAGCGGCACCCAAAGCGTGCTGGACGACACCCAGGTCAGCGGCCGCGCCGGCCTGCTCTATGCGTACGATAACGGCCTGGCGCCCTATGCCAGCTACTCCACCTCCTTCAGCCCCAACAGCACCACCGACCAGGACGGCGACCTGCTGGCCCCCACTGAGGGCGAACAGTGGGAACTGGGCCTGAAGTACCAGCCCCCGGGGACGCGCAACCGCTACAGCCTCGCCCTCTTCGATATCACCCAGGAGAACGTCTCCGCCAAGCGGCCCAACGAGACCTTCTATCGGGCCACCGGCGAGATCCAGTCCCGCGGCGTCGAACTGGAGGCGCACCATCAGTTGACCGACGCCCTCTCGCTGCAGGCCGCCTACGGCTACACCGACGTGACCCTGGAGAAGACCGGCGACGCCAGCCAGGGCAATCGCAGCCACCAGGTGCCACGCCACCAGCTCGCGGTCTGGGGCCACTATACCGCCCAGTCCGGCGGCCTGGCCGGCCTGGACGCGGGACTCGGCGTGCGCCATCACGCCGGTATCCATGCCGACGACGCCAACACCCAGCGGGTGCCGGACACCACCCTGGTCGACGCCACCCTGGGCTATGACCTGAGCCGCCTGGGCCTCGACGGCATGAGCGCACGCCTCAACGTCAGCAACCTGCTCGACGAGACGTACGTGGCCTCCTGCTACGACCTGAACTTCTGCTACTTCGGCGCCGAACGCAGCGTTACTGCCTCTTTCCACGTCGCATTCTGATCAACTCATAGGAAACACTGCATGTTCGAGATCCGCGCTGCCACCTTCGAGGTTCACGGACGGCAGCTGCTTGGCGCCACCGACCTTACCCTGAAGGGCGGCCGAGTGCATGGACTGATCGGCCACAACGGCTCGGGCAAGTCGACCCTGCTCAAGCTGCTGGCCCGCCAGCAGCCGGCGAGCCGGGGTCAGCTGTACTTCGCCGGTCGCCCACTCTCCCGCTGGGGGCATCGCGAGTTCGCCCGCCGGGTGGCCTACCTGCCCCAGCAGGTGCCCGCCACCGAGAACCTGCTTGGCCGCGAGCTGGTGGCCATGGGCCGCTATCCCTGGCGCGGCCTGCTGGGGCGGCACACCCGCGAGGACGGGGCGGCCATAGACCGCGCCATCGCTGCCACCCACACCGAGGCCTTCGCCGACCGCCTGGTCGACACCCTCTCCGGTGGCGAACGCCAGCGGGTCTGGCTGGCCATGCTGCTGGCCCAGGGCAGCGATTTCCTGCTGCTCGACGAACCCCTCGCCGCGCTGGACATCGCCCACCAGGTGGAGGTGCTGGCGCTGATCCGCGAGCTCAGCCAGACCCTGGGGCTCGGCGTGGTCATCGTGCTGCACGACGTCAACATGGCGGCGCGCTACTGCGACCACCTGGTCGCCCTGCACGGCGGGCGCGTGCTGACGCAAGGGTCGCCGGCCGAGCTGATGAACGAGGCCACCCTAGAGGCCATCTACGGCATCCCCATGCGAGTGCTGCCACACCCCGTCGGCCACCATCCCGTCGCCCTGGTTCATGCCTGACGCTCCCATGGCCGCGACTCCCCCACTCTAGCCTCGAAATCCCACGCCCCGATGATCGTCTCTTCCCTGTGCACTGCCGTGACCGCTGCGGGATCACCTGCCTGGTGGCATCGCCGCGCTCTCCTCGCCCTGCTGCTGGCCCTGGGCCTGGCAGCGTCACCTCGCGCCCTGGCCCAGCCGGCCATCGCCACCCTCGACTGGACCCTGGCCGAGACATTGGTGGCGCTGGGCGTGACACCGGTCGGGGTCGCCCAGGTCGAGGCCTACCATGCCTGGGTCGGCGCGCCGCACCTGCCCGAGGCGGCCGTCGATCTCGGCCTGCGCAGCCAGCCCAACCTGGAGCTGCTGGCGAACCTAGCACCCGATCACATCCTGATCTCACCGATGTTCGCCAATCTGGCGCCGCGGCTTTCGCACATCGCCCCGGTGGCAACAGTGCCGCTCTATACTCCGGGCCGCGAGACCTGGCCCCAGCTGCACGAGCTGACCCACCAGGTGGGCCGCCTGGCCGAGCGGGAAGCGGCCGCCGAACGACTGATCGCCGAGACGGAGGCGCGACTGGCGGCCCTGCGGCAGCGGCTTCCCGAGCGGGTGCCGCCGCTGCTGGTGGTGCAGTTCATGGACGAGCGCCATGTCCGGGTATTCGGTGAGGGGGGCCTCTACCAGGCCGTGATGGCCCGCCTGGGGCTGGAGAACGCCTGGCGCGGCGAGACCAACGCCTGGGGCTTCTCGCTGGTCGGCCTGGAGCAGCTGGCCGGCCTGGAGGCACGGCTGGTGGTGGTGGAGCCCTATCCGGTGGGCGTCGAGGCGGCACTGGCCGACAGCGGCCTCTGGCAGCAGCAGCCCAGCGTGCGCAATGACAGCCTGATCACCCTGCCCCCAGTGTGGAGCTTCGGCGCCCTGCCCTCGGCGATACGCTTCGCCGAGCATCTGGTGGCCGCCCTGGAGGAGGTATCCCATGACGACTGAGGCCACCCGCCGCCACGCCCCTGCCCTCGTCTGCCTCCTGCCGGGGCTGTCGCTGCTAGCCCTGGTGCTCGGCTCGCTCGCCGAGGAGGGGCTGCTCGATGGCCTGCACGCCCTGACGACGGTGATGCCGGCGAGCGCCGAGTCGCTGGTGCGCCACTACAGCTGGTGGCCGCGACTGGCCATGGCGCTGCTGGCCGGCGGCGGCCTGGCCCTGGCCGGGGTGCTGATGCAGCAGGTCCTGCGCAACCCGCTGGCCGCGCCCACCACCCTGGGGGTGGCCAGCGGCGCCAACCTGGCGCTGATGGCCGCCACCCTGCTCGCCCCCGGCCTGCTGCTGGCCGGGCGCGAATGGGTGGCCCTGGCGGGCGGCGCCGGAGCCATGGCGCTGGTCTTCGCCCTGACCTGGCGCCGCGGGCTTTCGCCTGCGGTGGTGGTCCTCGCCGGACTGGTGGTGAACCTCTACGCCGGAGCCCTGGGCATGGTGCTGCTGCTGTTCCACCAGGAGACCCTCAAGGGGCTGCTGATCTGGGGCGCCGGGTCGCTTTCCCAGAACGGCTGGCATGACGCCGCCTTCCTGGCCCCGCGCCTGCTGCTGGGCGGCCTGGCGGCCTGGCTGCTGCTGCGTCCGCTGGCGGTGCTAGAACTCGACGACGCCAGCGCCAGGAGCCTCGGCGTGTCGTTGAAGCACCTGCGTCTGGTGGGGCTGGGGCTGGCGGTCTTCCTGACCGCCTGCGTGGTCAGCGTGGTGGGGGTGATCGGCTTCATCGGCCTGGCGGCGCCCAATATCGTGCGCCTGGCCGGTGCGCGCCGGCTGGGGCCGCGTCTCCTCTGGTCGACGCTGCTCGGCGCCCTGCTGCTGGCCACCACCGACCTGCTGCTGCAGCGCTTCGCCGGTACCCTGCCGACCCTGATCCCCACCGGGGCCGCCACCGCCGCCCTGGGTGCACCGCTGCTGCTGTGGCTGATTCCCCGGCTGCGCCTGGAGGCCGCCCGCCCACCCGGCGCAGCCACCGCTCTGGCCCCGCGCCACCCCGCCCCCGGACGCCTGGCCGCGGGGCTGGCCCTGGGACTCATGGCCGCCACTCTCATCGCCCTGCTGCTGGGCCAGGCGGCCGGCGGCTGGTACACCACTGTTGAGGAGGCGGTGCTGGCATGGCGCTGGCCGCGGCTGCTGGCCGCCGCCGCCAGCGGGGTGATGCTGGCCATCGCTGGCACCCTGATCCAGCGCCTCACCGCCAACCCCATGGCCAGCCCCGAGGTACTGGGCATCAGTGGCGGCAGCGCCATCGCCTTGATGGCTGCCCTCTTCCTGCTGCCCGCCCCTGGCAACCTGACCCTGGTCGCCGCCGGCACCCTGGGGGCGCTGGCCAGCCTCGCCGTGCTGGTGCTGCTCAATCGGCGCAGCGGCTTCGTGCCCGAACGGCTGCTGCTCAGCGGCGTGGCGATCACCGCGCTGTTCGATGCGGTGCGCGCCATCGTGCTGGCCGGCGGCGATCCCCGCGGCCAGCAGGTGATCGCCTGGCTCTCGGGCTCCACCTACTACGTCGATCCCGTCAGCGCGACGCTGGTGGCGGGCCTTGCCGTGGCGCTGGCCCTGGCGACAGGCCCCTTCGCCCGCTGGCTGGATATCCTGCCGCTGGGGGCCGCCACGGCCGCGGCGCTGGGAGTGCGGGTCGAGCGGGCCCGGCTGGCACTGCTGCTGCTGGTCGCCCTGCTGACCGCCTGCGCCACCCTGGTGGTGGGGCCGCTCTCCTTTGTCGGCCTGCTGGCGCCCCACATGGCCCGGCTGGCGGGCTTCTCCCGGGCACGGGCGCAGCTGCTCGGGGCCGCGCTGATCGGCGCCCTGCTGATGGTGCTGGCCGACTGGCTGGGCCGCCAGCTGCTGTTCCCCGCGGAGATTCCCGCTGGCCTGGTGGCCTCGCTGCTGGGCGGCGCCTACTTCATGTGGGGCTTGGGGCACCGGTAGGCGCAGACAATCCGGGTCCGCTACTCCACCTCACGCCCCATCAGATACTCGGCCAGGGCCTGATAGGCGGGCAGCGAGGTGGCGTCGTTGGCCGCGTTGCCCGCCACCGGGTGGGAGGCGAAACGCACGATCACCATGCGGGCGGTGGGATCGATGTAGATCGTCTGGCCATGCACGCCCCGGGCGGCGAAGGCACCGTGCTCGTTGTGCAGCACCCACCACATGCCGCGGTAGCTACCGCCGGGCAGGTTCGCGTAGCCGGCCCGGGCGAAGGCGTCGCGGTCGCCGCCCTGGCGGATGCGCTCGACCGCCGCCTCGGGGAAGAGCCGCTCGCCGTCGAGCTCGCCGCCCTCCAGCACCAGCTGGCCGAGGCGCGCCAGGTCGCGCAGGCCGGCGCTCAGCCCACCGCCGGCGAAGGGCGTGCCGATGGCGTCCACGGTGAAGTAGGCGTCCTGCTCGGCGCCCATGGGCTGCCAGAAGCGCTCGCTGACCAGGTCCGCCACCGAGCGGCCGGCGGTGCGGGCGATGATCCACCCCAGGGCATCGGAGTTCACGGTACGGTAGCCGAAGGCCTCGCCGTGGGTGCCCTCGGGCTGCACCGTGGCCAGGAACTCGTAGTAGCTCCGTGGCCCTTCGTAGTCGTCAGGCTTGGGCAGCGGGCTTGCCGCCGCGTTGTAGGTCCAGATCTCCGCCTCGGGGTCGGCGTAGTCCTCGCTGAAGTCGAGCCCGGTGGTCATCTCCATGACCTGCTGCACGGTCGCGTTGCCGAAGGCGCTCTCCTCGAGCTCCGGCAGGATCTCCGCCACCAGGGCCGTCTCGTCCAGCACCCCTTCGGCCACCAGGATCTCGGCCAGAAGCCCCGTCACCGACTTGGTCACCGACATGGCGCCATGCACGCCGGCCTCGTCCAGGCAGCCCGCGTAGCGCTCGTGGACCACCCGCCCCTCGTGCAGCACCAGCAGGCCGTCGGTGTAGTTGGCGTCGAAGGCCGCCTCCCAGGTCATCGGCTCGCCGCCCCCCAGTGGGGTGAAGGTGACCGCGTCGATATTCGGATCCAGGGCATAGGGCAAGGGTCGCGACGCCTCGAGGCCACGGCTCACCCGCCGTGTCGGCAGCAGCTCGCGAAAATGACACACCGTCCAGCGCAGCTTGGGAAAGCCGAAGTAGTCGCTGTCGGGCTGGCCGATGATCTTCTCGGGTGGAGGCGGGAAGCCCTGCATCCAGCCCAGCGCCACCGGATCGGACTCCGCCGCCGTGAGAAGCGGCTCGGCCGCCGCCGGCAGCGCCATGCCCGCCGCCGCGAGGGCGGCGACCAGCGCCCGGCGCCCTAGCCGCGCAGGCCGCTGACGCCCCGATATTCCAGACCCCACGTTCGCTGACATGACGCTCGCTCCTGTCTCGAGGTGATGGAGCGAGTCTTGCCCAGAACGGCACCGCGAGCAACGCCGCCGCGATGAAGAGCACCGCCCCAGGCAGCGCCTCAGCCGAGCGGCTCGCCTTCCATCAGCGCCCCGGTCTGCACCCGCCACTGGGCGGCGTAGCGGCCGTCGGCCTCGAGCAGCTGCGCGTGGGTGCCGCGCTCCACCACCCGGCCGCCCTCGATCACCACGATCTCGTCGGCGTGAACGATGGTGGAGAGGCGGTGGGCGATCATGATCACGGTGCGGCCGTGGGCGATCTTGCGCAGGGAGCGCTGGATGGCCGCCTCGGTCTCGTTGTCCACGGCGCTGGTGGCCTCGTCCAGCACCAGGATGGGCGGGTCCTTGAGCAGCGCCCGGGCAAGCGAGAGCCGCTGGCGCTGGCCGCCGGAGAGGCGGATGCCGCGCTCCCCCACCGGGGTGTCGAGCCCCTGGGGCAGCGCCTGGATAAACTCCCACGCCTCGGCGGTGCGAGCCGCCTCGATGATCTCGACTTCCGCGGCCTCGGGCTTGCCATAGGCGATATTGTCGCGAATCGAGCCCTCGAACAGGTAGACGTCCTGGCTGACCAGGCCGATGGCGCCGCGCAATGAGGCGAGGCTTACCTGATCGATGGGCTGGCCGTCGATCAGCACCCGCCCGGCGCTGGGGTCGTAGAAGCGCAGCAGCAGCTTGATCAGGGTCGACTTGCCGGAGCCGGTGGCGCCCACCAGGGCCAGCGTATGGCCGGCGGGCACCCGGAGGCTGATGTTCTCCACCCCGACCTCGCTTGCCGCATAGCGAAAGCTCACCCCCTCGAAGCTCACCTCGCCGCGCAGCGGCTCGGCCAGGGGGGCGTCATGGTTGTCGCGCACGGTGATGGGCACCGCCAGCAGGTCGAGGATGCGCCGGGTGCTGGCCATGGCGCGCTCGAAGAGATCGATCACCTCGGCCAGGCCAGTGAGCGGCCAGAGCAGGCGCTGGGTGAGGAACACCAGCACCCCGTAGGCGCCCACGTTGAGGTCGCCGCGCAGGGCGAGCATGCCGCCCACGGTAAAGGTGGCCAGGAAGCCGGCGAGGATCGCCATGCGGATCACCGGGATGAAGGCGGAGCTGACGCGGATGGCCCGGCGATTGGCCTCCACATAGGCCTCGCTCACCTCGCGCAGCCGCGCCGCCTCCCGGGCCTCGCTGGTGAAACTCTTGATGGTGGCGATGCCGGCCAGGTTGTTGGAGAGCCGGCTGGCGAGATCGCCCACCTTCTCGCGCACGTCGGCGTAGAGCGGGCCGGCCTTGCGCTGGAAGAAGAAGGCGCCCCAGATGATCAGTGGGATGGGGGTGAAGGCGAGCAGCGCGATCAGCGGCGAGATCACGAAGAAGACCGCGCCCACCGCCACCACGGTGACGCCCACCTGGATCAGCGAGTTGGCGCCGCCGTCCAGGAAGCGCTCCAGCTGGTTGACGTCGTCGTTCATGGTGGCCACCAGCTGCCCCGAGCTCTTCGACTCGAAGTAGGCCATGTCGAGGCGCTGGGCGTGCTCGTAGGTGTCCAGGCGCATGTCGGCCTGGAGGCGCTGGGCCAGGTTGCGCCACAGGATCTTGTAGAGGTATTCGAAGATCGATTCGCCGGCCCAGATGAAGAAGGTGAGCACGGCCAGGATCATGATCTGCTCCTGGGGCGTGGTGAAGCCCAGCCGCGCCACGAAGCTGCGCTCCTGGTTGACCACCACGTCGATGGCCACGCCGATCAGGATCTCCGGGGCGATATCGAAGATCTTGTTGATGATCGAGCAGCTGGTGGCGGCGATGATGCGCCGCCGGTAGCCGCGGGCGTAGCGCAGCAGGCGCACCAGCGCCTGGAAGCTGTTGGGTGAGGCACTGGCGGATGAGGCGGAGATGGTCATGAGGCGTCCTTGTGCTTAGCCAGCGAAGCATAGCCGAGGGCGCCCGCCCCCGGCCAATGCCGGCTCCCCGCGCTTACTCCCAGCCAGCGCGCACCATGATCTCGCGGGCGGTCTCGGCCTGCTCGCCCATGGCGGTGATGGCGAGCGCATCCATGGTCGCCTCGCCGAAAGCCGCCTCGGCCTCGATCGGGCCGATATCCGCCACCACCGGGTAGAAGATGCCCTCGGCCACGTCCTGCTGCACCGCGCCGGAAGCGGTGTGCTCCAGGAACAGGCGGGCGGCGTCGGCGTTGGGGGTGCCGCGGGCCACGGCGAAGGCGGCGACGTTGCGGTAGGCGCCGCGTCCCTCCAGCCCTTCGCCGGCCTGGTTGGGCCATACCAGGGTCAGGGACTCGGCCAGCTCGCGCTGCTCGGCCTCCTCGCCGCCCAGCATGCGCAGCAGGTAGTAGTGGTTGGCGACGGTCACCGCGCAGTCGCCCTCTGCGGCCAGGGCGGCGAAGAGCTCACCGTCGCGCCCGCCGGCGGGGCGCGCCAGGTTGGCCGAAAGCCCCTCGACCCAGGCCTCGGCCTGCTCGGCGCCGTGGTGCGCCACCATGGCGCTGACCAGGGAGGTGTTGTAGGCCGAGGCGCCGCCGCCCAGGCAGAGCCTGCCGGCCAGGCGCGGGTCGGTGAGGGCCTCGTAGCTCTCCGGCACCCAGTCGAGCTTCGCCTCGTTAACCACGATCACCCGGGCCCGGGTGGCGTAGCCGCTCCAGCCCGCCTCGAGGTCGCGCAGGGCCTCAGGCACCCGCGCCTCCAGGGTCTCGGATTCCAGCGGCTGGAACCAGCCGGCCTCACGCTGGCGATGGATATTCGCGGAGTCCACCACCATCAGCACGTCGGCGGGCGGCGTGGCGCCCTCCTCTGCCGCCGCCCGCATGCCGTCCGTGAACGCCTCCATGGAGGTTTCCACCAGTTCGACCGGAATGCCGGTCTCGGCGGTGAAGGTGGTGTAGATCGGCGCCTCGGGGTCGGCCAGCCGCGGCGAGAAGACTTTGAGGGGCTCGGCGGCCAGGGCCAGGGGTGAGGCGACCAGGGCCGCCAGGGGCAGCAGGCGCAGGGTGCGGGACGTAGCGGATGACATGGCGATTTTCCTTATCGGTGGAGAAAGAGCAGGCAGAAGGCGCGACCGGCGCCGCCTCAGCGGCCGGGCGAGAGGCGCCGCAGATCGGTGAGAATGGGGGTGCCGGTGACCGGGTCATGAAGCAGGGTGCAGGCGACGTCGTAGAGCTCACGCACCAGCGCCTCGGTGACCACCTCCGACGGGGCGCCCTGGGCCACGATGCGCCCCTCGCGCATGGCCACCAGGTGGTCGGCGTAGCGGCAGGCGCTAGCCAGGTCGTGGAGCACCAGGGCCAGGGTGCGGCCGGCGGCGGCCAGGCGACGCACCAGTTCGAACACCTCGAGCTGGTGGCCCAGGTCCAGGGCCGAGGTGGGCTCGTCGAGCAGCAGCAGCGGGGTCTGCTGGGCGATGGTCATGGCGATCCAGGCGCGCTGGCGCTGGCCGCCGGAGAGCGCCTCCAGGGGGCGCTCGGCCAGGGCCTCGAGCCCCGCGGCGGCCAGCGCCTCCTCCACCGCCCGCTGGTCGTCCGCCGACCACTGGCTGAGCCAGCCCTGGTGGGGCTGGCGGCCGAAGCGGATCAGGTCGCGCACGGTGAGCCCCTCCGGCGCACTGGCCTCCTGGGGCAGCAGCGCCAGGCGCCGGGCAAGCTCCCGGGCCGGCAGCTTGCGGATATCGCCGCCGTCGAGAAGCACCGCGCCCCCGTCCGGGGCGTGCAGCCGGGCCAGGCCGGCCAGCAGGGTCGACTTGCCGCAGCCGTTGGGCCCGACGATGGCGGTCACCCGGCCCGGCGGCAGGGCGAGATCCAGGCCGTCGATGACCGGGGTGCGGCCGTGGGCGAGACGCAGCGCCTCGGCCTCCAGGCGCTGCAGCGGCAGGGTTCGCGCATTCATGAGAGCCTCCTCGAGGCGGGTCGCAGCAGGATCCACAGCAGCCAGGGGCCGCCGACGATGGCGGTGACGATACCCACCGGCAGCTCGATGGGGGCCAGCAGCACCCGGCCGGCCAGGTCGGCCAGCACCATCACCAGGGCGCCGGCCAGCGCCGAGGCGGCCAGGGGCACGCCCCGGGACGACGACAGCGAACGGGCGATCTCCGGGCCGATCAGCCCCACCATACCCACCGGGCCGGCCACCGCCACGGCCAGCGCCGTCAGCAGCACCGAAAGCGCCAGCACCTGCGCGCGGCGGCGGCGCAGCCTGACGCCGAGCCCGGCGGCCACGGCGTCGGAGAAGCGCATCAGCGAGAGCGAGCGGCCGAGCGCCAGGGCCAGCGGCAGGCCCACGGCCAGGCCCAGGGCGAGCACGCTGACCGCGCTGCCCGGGCGGGCGTTGAGAGTGCCCACCGTCCAGGGGTAGGCGGCGTTGGCGGTGTCGATGGGCACCCGGGCCAGCAGCAGCTGGGTGACGGCGCCGAACACCGCGCCGATGCCGATGCCGGCCACGATGAAACGGTAGCCCCGGGTATCGCCGCCGCTGGCCAGGCCGAAGGTGATGGCCGCGGCGGTGGCCGCGCCGGTGAGGGCCATGGCCGGCGGCGCCAGCGAGACCCCCACCCCCACGACGGAGGCCACGGCGAAGGCGGTAGCACCGTTGTCGATGCCGATGATGCCGGGCGTGGCCAGGCGGTTGCGGGCCAGAGTCTGCATCAGGCAGCCCGCCACGGCGAAGGCGGCGCCGGTAAGCCAGGCGGCCGCCAGCCGCGGCAGGCGCAGGTCGTGGATCACGAAGGCGGTGACCACCTCGCCGTCGCCGGCGAGCGCCCGGATCAGCTCGCTGGCGCTCACCGGGATGCTGCCGGCCATCAGGTAGGCAGCGGAGGCGGTCAGCAGCAGCGCCAGCAGCAGCAGGTTCACCGCCAGGGCGCGGCGCTCGAGCAGCAGGCTGGCCCGGCCGGCGGTCAGGTGCCAGTAGCCTGAAGGCGGCTGGCTATCGCCCTGCGAGTCCAGCCCCGCCGCCGCTGACTGCCCCCGAAGGCGCTGCGTCTCCATCGTCTTTTCCTTTTCCTAGAGCGTCGGCAGGCGGCGGGCGCGCACCACCGCCACCAGCACCGGTGCGCCGAGCAGGGCGGTCAGCACGCCCAGGGGCATCTCCGCGGGGCTGACCAGCAGCCGGGCGGCGACGTCGGCGCCGAGCACCATCAGCGGGCCCAACGGCAGGCAGAGCCAGAGGGTGCGGCGGATATCGGGGCCGGCCAGGGCCCGGGCGGCGAAGGGCACCACCAGGCCCACGAAGGCGATGGGGCCGGCGATGGCCGTGGCGGCACCCACCAGCAGCGCCACCGCCAGGACCACCAGCAGGCGCACCCGGCCGGGATGGTGCCCCAGGCCCGCGGCCACCCGCTCGCCCAGGGCCAGCGCCGCCAGGGGGCGGGCCAGCCACAGGGTCAGGCCCAGGGCCAGGGTGAGGCTCGGCAGCACCGCCAGCAGGTCCTCCAGGCGCCGCCCGGAGAGGCTGCCGATCACCCAGAAGCGGATCTCGTCGGCGCTGCGCTGATCGAACAGCAGCAGCAGCGCGGTCAGCGAGGCGAGCAGCGCCGAGAGCGCCGCCCCGGCCAGCACCAGGCGCACCGGGTCGCTGCCCACGCCACGCAGGCGTACCACGCTGAGCACGGCGGCGCAGCCGAGCAGCGCGCCGAGCTGGCCCACGGCCACGCGCAGGGTGGCGGTGCTGGCGCCCAGCCAGAGCGCCACGCCCACGGCGAAGGCGGCCCCGGCGCTGACCCCGAGCAGCCCCGGCTCGGCCAGGGGGTTGCGGGATACCGCCTGGAGCAGCGCCCCGGAGACCGCCAGCGCCAGCCCCACCCCGATACCGATCAGGGTGCGAGGCAGCCGCAAGGAACCCACCACGAAGCGTGCCTCCTCGTCACCCGCCCCCAGCAGTACGGCCAGGGCCCGGGCCGGGCCGACATCACCGGCGCCCAGCAGCAGGCTGGCCAGCACCGCCAGCAGCAGCAGGACGCAGGCCAGCGCCGTCATCCCGGCCAGGGAACGCCGGCCGTGCAGGGCTAGAGGGGCCGCCACTTCCGCCATCAGGGCAGCAGCGCCGCTTCAAGCTCTTCGAGGATCGCCAGGGCGGCCAGGGGGCCGTTGGCGCTGGTCCAGAGCTGACCGTCCACCGGCACCACCCGGTCAGCGGCCACCGCGGGCAGGCGGGCGAAGGCGGGGGAGCGGCGGGCCGCGTCCAGCGCCTCCTGGCCCTCCTCATTGAGAGTGGCCAGGAAGAGCCAGTCGCCGTCCAGTCGCGACAGGCTCTCCAGGCTCAGGGTATCGCTGTGCACCACGCCATCGCGCACCAGGCCGGCGTCGCTGAGATCCAGGCCCGCCTCGGCGATCAGCCCGGAGGTAAAGAGCCGCTCCGACATCACCATGGGGCCCTGGGGCATCCAACGGATCAGGTTGGCGCTGCCCAGGCCATCGGCTTCCTCCAGCGCCTCGGCCAGGGCGGCGCTGCGCTCGTGGACCTCGGCGATGGCCGCCTCCATGGCGTCGGCCTGGCCCAGGGCCTCGCCGAAGAGGCGCGCCTCGGCCTCCCAGTTGTCCGCCGCCAGGGGGCGAGCCTCCGGCACCACGGTGGGAGCGATGCGCGACAGCAGGGCGTACTGCTCGGCGCTGAGCTGCGGCGCGGCCAGGATCAGGTCCGGGCGCTGGGCCAGTACCGCCTCCAGGTTGATCTCCCTCACCACGCCGACGATGGCCAGCTCGGCGCCGGGGTGCTCCGCCTCCAGGTGGGACTCGATATAGCGGGCCACGCCGTCACCGCCGCGGGTGGTCACCGCCGCCACGGGCAGCCGGCCGGTGGCCAGGGCGGCATCCAGGGCGCCCTCATAGAGGGTGACGATCCGCTCGGGGGACTCTGGCACCTCGACGGGACCATTGGCCGTCTCGACGCTGTGCGCCTGGGCCCCCAGCGCCAGGAGCAGAGATGCCCCACCGAGCAGCAGGCGAAGGGAGGGCATCAGGGACAGGGACGAGGGCTGGCGTGGCATGGAGAACTCCCGGACAGGATGAAAGCCATGCATGTTAATGATTCTCATCACCAGTAGATATCCCTCCCGCCGGAACACCGCGTTCGAGGCAGCGCAACCGAGCGCGTTGCGTCTTCGGCAACGCGGCGTTTCGGCCTCGCCGCTGTTCGCCGGGGAACTTTCGGGCCTAGAATCGCCGCTGCATTTGAGAATCAAACTCATTCAAGAGGACGCCATGCTTCGCTCAGCCCACCCCTTCCGGCCCAAGGCGCTGGCCAGCGCCATCGCCCTGGCCGCCGTTACCGCTCTCCCCGCCCAGGCCCAGTCCGGTGACAGCGCTCGCCTGGAGAACATCGTAGTCACCGCCGCCGGCTTCGAGCAGGCACTGCGCGATGCGCCGGCCAGCATCTCGGTGGTCACCCGGGAGGAGCTTGAGCGCAGGCGCTTCTCCAATATCGGCGAGGCGATTGCCGACGTGCCCGGGGTCGACGTGCGTTCGGGCACCGGCAAGACCGGCGGGCTCAACGTCAGCATCCGCGGCATGCCGGCGGAGTACACCCTGATCCTGATCGATGGTCGCCGTCAGAATACCGCCGGCAGCGTCACGCCCAACGGCTTCGGCGAGACCGCCACCAGCTTCATTCCGCCGCTCTCCGCCATCGAGCGCATCGAGGTGATCCGCGGCCCCATGTCGACCCTCTACGGCTCCGACGCCATGGGCGGGGTGATCAATATCATTACCCGCCGGGTGGCCAGCGAGTGGAGCGGCTCGGTGGCGGTGGACACCACCTTCCAGCAGGACCGCGACGCGGGTAACTCCCAGACCCTCAACCTCTATGCCACAGGCCCATTGGTGGAGGAGCGACTCGGCGTCCAGCTGCGCGGCCGCCTTTATGACCGCGACGCCTCCGAGCGCCTCATCGAAGACGGCACCGGCCGCGACCCTCGCCCCAGCGAGGCGCGCATCTACTCCATCGGCGGCCGGCTCAACGCCACGCCGGACGAGACGAACGAGCTGTGGCTGGACCTCGAGCGCGCCCGCCAGGTCTATGACAATTCGGATGGTCGGTTGGGCAACCTGGACACCCCGGAGCGGGTCTTCGGCTACGAGGATGAGCTGCGTTTCAACCGCGACCAGGTGGCGATCGGCCACACCGCACGGCTGCCGGCGGGCACCCTGGAGAGCAGCCTGACCCACAGCACCACCGAGACCCTGGGACGCACCCTGCCGGCGGGCAGCGCTCCCGACTTCGGCTACGAGGCCGAGGGCGGCGAGCCGCGCCTGCTGGAGAATCGCGATATCACCTTCGATTCGAAATTCGTGATGCCGCTGGGCGACCATATGCTGACCCTGGGCGGCCAATACATCGATTCACGGCTGGAAGATGGCGCCGCAGGCAGTCAGGTGTTCCGCCAGGACAGCTGGGCGCTGTTTGCCGAGAACGAGTGGTGGCTCGCCGAGGACCTGGCGCTGACCCTGGGGGGCCGCTACGAGAACCACGACGCCTTCGGCGGCCACTTCAGCCCCCGCGGCTATCTGGTGTGGAACACCAGCGACGATTGGACCCTCAAGGGTGGCATCAGCCGCGGCTACAAGACGCCGACCCTCAACCAGCTTCACGACGGCGTAACCGGCTTCACCTCTCAGGGCCAGACCGTCACCATCGGTTCGCCGGACCTCGAACCCGAAAAAAGCACCAGCTACGAGCTGGGCGCCAGCTACGACAACCAGCGGGGCATCACCGCCAGCGCCACGGCGTTCTACAACCGCTTCACCGACCGTATCGCCAGCGCCGCGGATGTTCCCAACTGCCAGTTCGTGGATAGCGACGGCAATACGCCCAACGCCGGCCTGGCCAACTGCATCAGCGTGGGCAACTTCACCGCCCAGGAGGGCTTCGGCCAGCTGGTCAATATCGATCGCGCCGAGACTCGGGGCATCGAATTCAGCACCCGGGTGGAGCTGACTCCCTCCTGGTACCTGAGCGGCGGCTATACCTGGACCGACACCGAGATCACCTCCGGCGACAACGAAGGCCTGCTGCTGACCAACACGCCCAAGCACAAGCTGACCGCCGGCGTGACCTGGCAGATCAACGACCGCTGGAGCACCAGCCTGGACGGTGAATACTACTCCTCCCGGGAGCGCTTCTCCGGCGGCCTGCCCACCTCGGGCCAGAACCTGGCGCTCTACGAGCAGGTGGGCAACAAGCTGGACGGCTACGAGCTCTTCCATCTGCGCAGCTCCTACCAGCTGGCAGAGAACGTGCGCCTGACCGGCACCGTCTACAACCTCTTCGACAAGGACTTCGGCAAAGCCGACAGCTACGAGTGGCAGGGTGACACCTACCAGGCCTACCGCTTCACCCAGACCGGACGCTCCACCGACGGCGTGGCCCTGGACGGCCGCAGCTTCTGGCTCTCCGCCAGCTACGACTTCTAGGCCGCTAGGCGCCCGGCAGCGCTGTCGCCCGACGGCACTGTTTCGATCCTGACCTTCGCCCCGGCACCGCCGGGGCTTTTTTGTGTCGACACCCTTTGCCACGGCGTCGGGTGCGTGGCAAAGGAGATCATGAGACTCAGAAGCAATTAGCAATGATTTTCATCCGCATGATTAGCTGGCATACTGCCGGGGACAAGGACACCTGCCACGGTTGCTTCCATGCACGACTTCGATGAACTCAACGCCTTCGCCTCCGTCATGGCCTCAGGCAGCCTGACTCGCAGCGCCCGGGAACTGGGGCTCGCCAAGTCGACGCTGAGCCGCCGCATCAGCCATCTAGAGGCGCGGCTGGGCCAGCCGCTGCTGCGCCGCCAGGCCAACCGCCTGATTCCCACCGAGGCCGGTCTGGTCTTCCATGACTACTGTCGCGACATGCTGGCGCTGGCCAAGCGCAGTCAGGCCGCCCTGGACGAGCTGCGCGAGGAGGTGAGCGGCGAGCTGGCCATCGAGGCTCACTGCGCCCTGACGCGCAGCTGGCTGGCCCCGGTGCTGGACGCCTTCCTGGCCCGCTATCCCGAGGTGGAGCTCACCCTGCGCACCTGCGACACCCCCTGCCTCCATCCGGACAGCCGGGGCGTGAGCGTGTGGCTGGGCAAGGTGCCCTGCTCGGCGCTGCGCCAGGAGTCCCTGGGGGCCCTGACCCGGGGCCTGCACGCCCACCCCGACTACCTGGCCCGCCGCGGGGCGCCAGACCACCCCCGGGAGCTCGCCCATCACGCCTGGATCGATCTGCTGGGCGCCAACCGCGACGGGGTGGCGCTGCACCACCGGGACGGCAGCCGCTTCGACTTCCAGCCGCCGGTCTCGCGGCTGCGGGTCGACCTGCCGGAGCTGCAGCTGGACGCCGTGGCCCGCGGGCGCGGCCTCGGCCTGCTGCCCCACTGGATGGTGGCCCGCCGCGAACACCACCATCCCGGCGAGCTGGTGGCCTGCCTGCCCGAATGGCAGCCCGAGCCGCTGCCGATCACCCTGCTCTACCCCTTCGGCCATCAGCCGCGGCGGGTCACCGCCCTGCTCGACTGCCTGCGCCAGGCGGTCCCCGAGGCGTGGCAGATGGCACGCCAGGCGGCCTGAGCCCGCCCTTGCCGCCCACCCTGGCCTTGCGGACAATAGTGCGCCCTGACCAACAAGGACGCCTGCATGCTTGCCGAACTCTTCGCGGTGATGGCCCCGGTGCTGGCCGGTGCCGGCCTGGGCTATACCTGGGTGCGCCTGGGCCACCCCTACCCGGTGGAGTTCGTCACTCGCCTGGTCTTCAATATCGGCACACCGGCGCTGATCATCGCCTCCCTCTCCGGCGCCGAGATCGATGCCGGCAGCGTCGGGCGCACCATGCTGGCCGCCGCCCTGGTGATGACCGCCATGGCCGCCGCGACCCCGCTGATGGCACGGCTGCTGGGCCGCGACTGGCGGGTGATCCTCGCCCCCATGATGTACCCCAACACCGGCAACATGGGCCTGCCGGTAGTGCTATACGCCTTCGGCAGCGCCGGCTTCGCCTTCGGCATCACGGTGATGGTGACGGTATCGCTGTTCCAGTTCACCGTGGGCTCGATCATGGCGAGCCAGGGCAACGCCCTGAAGACCCTGGCCCGCACCCCCACCGTCTACGCCATCGTCTTCTCCCTGGGGCTGCTGCTCACCGACACCGAGCTCCCGCGCTGGCTCGACAACAGCGTCGACCTGATCTCCGGCTTCACCGTGCCGCTGATGCTGATCACCCTGGGGGTGTCGCTGGCCAGCATCCAGGTCAGGAGCCTCACCTCCGGGGTCGGCTTCAGCCTGGTGCGCATCCCGGTGGCGGCGGGGCTCGCCTGGGGCATCGCCGCCCTGCTGGGACTGCCCCCCCTGGCCCAGAGCATCCTGGTGCTGCAGATGAGCATGCCGGTGGCGGTCTTCAACTACCTCTTCGCCCAGAAGGCCGGCCGCGAGCCCGCCTATGTGGCCAGCCTGGTGTTCTGCTCGACCCTGATGGCGCTCTTCTATCTGCCGCTGCTGCTGGCCTGGCTGATGTAAGCAAGCGTTGCCATATGGCGACAGGGAACGCGCCCGCCGCCGAAAAGTCCCTATGCTGGTAGATGCCTCATCTTTCGATGAACGAGCCAACGAGGGGGAAGACCATGCCTGCACCACTGCGCAGACTGCCCACCGCCCTGCTGCTGGGAGGGCTGGCCGTTGGCGGCCAGGCCCTGGCCGCCGAGACCCTGCCCGAGATAGTCATCGAGCGAATCGCCACCGACCACCACGACCTGCGCCTGGAGCGCCTGGCCACCGGCCTCGAGCACCCCTGGGCGTTGGCCCAGCTGCCCGACGGCAGCTTCCTGGTCAGCGAGCGCCCCGGCCGCCTGGCCCATATCAGCGAGAACGGCGACATCCGCCATCTGGAGGGCGTACCCGAGGTCAACGCCCGCGGCCAGGGCGGCCTGCTCGACGTGGTGCTCCACCCCGAGTACGGCAGCGAAGGGGGCGAGCAGGACTGGATCTACTTCACCTGGAGCCAGGCCGGCAGCGGCGGCACCGTTACCGCCCTCTCCCGGGCCCGGCTGGGCGACGGCGCCCTGGAAGAGGTGGAGGAGCTCTTCGTCCAGGACCGCTTCTCCGGCCCCGGCCGCCACTACGGCTCGCGCCTGGCCTGGCTGCCCGACGGCACCCTGGTGATGAGCATCGGCGACCGCGGCAGCCATCCCGAGCGCTCCCAGGACCAGGGGGACCATGCCGGCAGCGTACTGCGCCTGACCGAGACTGGCGGCGTGCCGGAGGACAATCCCTACCTGGAGGACGCCGACGCCCTGGACGAGCTCTACAGCATCGGCAATCGCAATATTCAGGGCATGGTGGTGAACGCGGCGGGGCAGGTCTGGGCCACCGAGCATGGCCCCCTGGGCGGCGACGAGCTCAACCTGATCGAGGCCGGCGAGAACTACGGCTGGCCCGAGGTGAGCCTGGGGGTGGACTACTCCACCCGAGCGCCCATCGGCGCGGACTCTCTGCCCGGCATGCGCGACGCCGAGTACATCTTCGAGGGGCGCTTCGCCCCCTCGGGCCTGGCCGAGGTGGCAAGCGAGCACTTCCCCGAATGGCGGGGCAGCCTGCTGGCCGGCGGCCTGCGCAGCCAGCTGCTCAAGCGCCTGGTGCTGGAGGGCGATGAGGTGGCCGAGAGCGAGGTGATCCTCGATGGCGAGATCGGCCGCATCCGCGACGTGCGCCAGGGGCGCGACGGCGCCCTCTACCTGCTCGATGACGATGAGCGCGGCAGCCTCTTCCGGCTGATGCCGGCTCAGTGACGCTTGTCGGCAAGAGTCGCTCACGACGCCGGCCACGCGCTCAGCGTGGCCGGCCATCGCCAGCCACGGGAACCCGCATGCGACTGCGCAACCTGATCATTCTGACCGTCATCGTGCCGCTGTTCCTGATCCTGGTGGTCTTCAGCCTGGTGGCGATCCACTCCCTGGAGGACAACGTCCGCTCCAAGCTGCAGACCGAGGTCCAGATCATCACCCACGCCATCGGCACCTCCCTGGGCTACGCCCTGGCCCGGGATTCTCCAGAGTCCCTGGAGGAGTCGCTGCACTCGGCCTTCTCCTTCCACCGCATCTATGGCGCCTACGTCTTCGACGTGGCGGGTCGGGAGGTCTACGGCCTGGGGCTCGGCCGAGAGCTGTTCGAGCCCGAGGAGATTCGCACCGTGGTGGAAGACGGCGAGCTCACCGGGACCTATCGCCAGCACGACGGCTGGACCTACTACTCGGCACTGATGCCGCTGGCCACGCCAGGCGGCGAAGTGCGCGGGGTGCTGCAGGTCAACCGCCTTAACACCGGCATCGAGAACTACACCGGCTTTCTGACCCTGGTGGCCGGGGCGGTCTTCCTGGTCGGCTCCGCCGGCATCGTGTTCGGTATCTGGTGGGGCTTCAGGCGTCATATCGAAAGGCCACTCAATCGCCTGCTCGAGGTGATGGCCCGGGTCGAGAACGGTGATCGCCAGCAGCGCGCCGAGCCCCGCGGCCCTGAGGAGTACCGCCGCCTGGCGGTAGCCCTCAACGGCATGCTCGACGCCATGGCCGAGAAGGACGCCGACATCGAGGCGCGCCGCCTCAACGAGATCGCCCTGGAGAAACAGCTGCGCAAGTCCCACAAGCTGGCCGAGCTCGGGGTGCTGGCCGCCGGCGTCGCCCATGAGATCGGCGCGCCGCTGACGGTGATCAACGGCCAGGCCCAGCGCCTGGCCCGTCGGGAGACCATCGGCGACGACGAGCGCGCCCGCCTGACCCGCATTCGCGGCGAGGTGGAGCGCATCGTGGAGATCGTGCGCCAGCTGATGGAGCTGGGGCGGCGCCACAACGTCGAGAAGGAGTGGACGGTGCTGAACGACCTGGTGCAGGCCGCCCAGGCGCTGGTGGAGGAGGATCTGGAGCAGCGCGGCATCGTGCTGGAGACCGCCCTGCCCCGGCCTTCGCCGCGCCTGCTGGCCAACGGCCAGCAGCTGGTCCAGGTGCTCACCAACCTGCTGCGCAATGCCGTCCAGGCCGAGGGCACCCGCCGGGTGCGGCTGAGCGCCGAGTCCCGAGGCGAGCAGCTCAGGCTCAGGCTCGAGGATGACGGCGACGGCATCCGCGAGCAGGACAAGCCTCAGGTCTTCGACCCCTTCTTCACCACCAAGCCGGTGGGCCAGGGCAGCGGCCTGGGGCTCTCCATGGTTCACCGCATCATCAACGACCACGGCGGCACCATCACGGTCTTCGACAGCGATCTCGGTGGCGCCGGCTTCCTTGTCACCCTGCCGCTGGAGGACAGCCTGGCCGACGGCAGGAGCGTGACGCCCGTCAATGAACCGCCCATACAAGGACGCCAAACGTGACACGAAAGGACACCGTGCCTCCCTGCCCGATCCTGATCGTCGAGGACGACCCCGCCATCCTGGAGCTGCTCGAGGAGGAGCTCCAGGAGGCCGGCCACGGCACCCTGGGTGCCGCCAGCGCCGAGGAGGCCATCGCCACCCTGAGCCATACGCCGGTGGCCATGGTAATCAGCGACGTGCGCCTGCCCGGCATGAGTGGCCTCGAGCTGCTGGAGCGGCTGCGCGACGAGCAGAGCCCGCTCGGCTTTATCGTCATCACCGCCTTCGGCACCATCGACCAGGCGGTGGAGGCGCTCAAGCTCGGCGCCGACGACTTTCTCACCAAGCCCCTCGACCTGGAGAACGTCCGCGAGGCGGTCTTCCGGGTGCTGGAGCACCGCCGCCTGGCCGAACGCTTCCACCGGGAGGGCCCCCCTCGCCACTTCCACGGCATCATCGGCGAGAGCGAGGCGATGCAGGGGCTCTTCCATGACGCCGCCCGCCTGGCGAAGAGCGATGCTCCCATCCTGGTGCTCGGCGAGAGCGGCACCGGCAAGGAGCTGCTGGCCCGGGCGATCCATGCCGAGAGCCCGCGCGCCGAGGGGCCCTTCGTGGCGGTCAACTGCGCCAGCATCCCCGGCGAGCTGATGGAGAGCGAGTTCTTCGGCCACGTGAAGGGCGCCTTCACCGGGGCCAGCGAGCACCGCCAGGGGCTCTTCCAGTCGGCCCGGGGCGGCAGCCTCTTCCTCGACGAGATCGGCGAGATGTCACCGGAGCTGCAGGCTAAGCTGCTGCGCGCCCTGCAGGAGAAGACGGTGCGTCCGGTGGGCGGTGAGCGGGAGGAGCCGGTGGATGTGCGCATCATCGCCGCCACCCATCGGGATCTGGAGCAGGCCATCGAGACGGGGCAGTTTCGCAACGACCTCTTCTATCGCCTGGAGACCTTCTCGCTGCGCATCCCGCCGCTGCGGGAGCGGGAGGGGGACGTGGAGCGGCTGATCACGGCGCTGATCGACAAGCACGCCGGCGCCCAGGAGAAGCCCATCGAGAGCATCGAGCCTGCCGCCCTGGAGGCGCTGCTCGGCTACCCCTACCCCGGCAACGTGCGCGAGCTGGAGAACGCCATCATGCGCGCCGTGACCCTGGCCGAGGCCGGGGAGATCCGCCTGGCGGACCTCCCCGAACGGCTGCGCGACCGGCCCCACCCCTCGCGGGCCGAGGGCAGCGAAGTCCGGGCAGGCAGCCTGGTGCCCGGTGACGGGGCACAGCCCTGGCCAAGCCTGGAAGAGGTCGAGCAGCGCTATATCCGCAAGGTGCTGGATGCCACCGGCGGCAACAAGCGACGCACCGCCGACATCCTGGGCATCGCCCGGCGCACACTCTATCGCCGTCTCGACGACCGCTGAGCCCGGGGCCCTGATGTAAAAACCCCCTGCACCTGGCAGGGGGAACGCAGGGGTCAGGCTGGAAAACCGATCAGAAGCTGCCCGGCTCCTCCTCATCCATTGCCGGTTCGTCCATTGCCGGTTCGTCCATTGCCGGTTCGTCCATTGCCGGCTCGTCCATCATCGGCTCCTGGCTCTCCATGGGGTCCATGGGCTCCTCATTCATGGCCGGGTCCTGCCCCATGGCGGGCTCATCCTCCATGGGCGCCTGCTGGGCCGGCTCCTCCATAGGCGGATCCGCGGGCTCCATGGGCGGCAGCTCATCATCGCCATTCCCGCAGCCGGCCAAGGCCAGGCTGCCGAGCGAAAGCGCGGCGATGGCGGCCATGGCCTTGAGGCGACGGCCAAACGGCATCGGCATATCGGAACGCTGATGGGTCATGCTTACCTCCTCGCTTGTCGAAGTCTCTCCCAAATTTAGCACACTCCATGCCAGACCAGCCCAAATGATAAATATCATCTATTTTTCATACACTTGAGAAAATAAGACGAATCCCGCCAGGCCCCCGGGCACCTTCGGGAAGTGAGTCGATCTGGCACATGAGGCGCCTTGCCACCCCGTTTTCGCCCCGTCGCTTATTCGGAATCAACGCTATACAAAGGTATAGTTTGCTCGGTAGACCGAACGGAGACGCGAGTCGCCATCCTGCCGTTGGCGGCTGGGCCTGGACGCCCTCGAGAGCCTCATCGCAGCCGACCAAGGAGATGCCGTGATGTACAGAAAGATCATGGTGCCGATCGACCTCGCCCATATCGAGGTGATCGAGCCCACCCTGGAGACCGTGGCGGACCTGGCCCGCCACTACGATGCCGAAGTGTGCTACGTCGGGGTCACCTCCACCACGCCGAGCAGCGTGGCCCGGACCCCCGAGGAGTTCACCCGCAAGCTCGAGGCCTTTGCCCAGAAGCGCGCTGCGGTCCATGGCCAGCCGGTCAGCACCCACACCATCGCAAGCCCGGACCCCGTGGCCGACCTCGACAGGGACCTCGTCAAGGCCATCGATGAGGTCGGCGCCGACCTGGTGGTGATGCCCACCCACCTGCCGAAGCATATCGACGTGATCATGCCGTCCCACGGCGGCAAGGTGGCGACGCATACCGATGTGTCGGTATTCCTGGTGCGGCCCCGCAAGGGCTGAGCCGCCGGAGCGGATTCGCCACTCGAGCAAACCAGAGACCACCCAAGGGAGATAGCCGTTATGGCTGATAACGAGAATGCCAACGGGAAGCCGGAGGCTTCCGAAGGCATACCGGCCCCGGAGGGGGCCGCCAACCTGATCGACACCGACTACGTGATCGGTCAGGACAATATTTCCGCCTCGCCCATGGGGATCGACGTGGACCTGCACGGCAAGGTCTTCGCGGTCTCCTCCATCGTGGTGCTGTTCTTCGTGATCATCACCCTGGCTCTGCAGGAGCAGGTCGCGCCGCTGTTCAGCGCCACCTTCTCCTTCCTGACCGGGAACATGGCCTGGTTCTTCCTGCTGGCCGCCAACATCTTCGTGCTGCTGTCGGTCGTGCTGATCTTCACGCCCCTGGGGAAGGTGCGCATCGGCGGCATGGACGCCAAGCCGGACTTCAGCTACGCGGGCTGGTTCGCAATGCTGTTCGCCGCCGGCATGGGCATCGGCCTGATGTACTTCGGCGTCTCCGAGCCCATGGACCACTTCCAGGCGGCGCTCGGCGGCATCAGCAGCGAGGGCGGCGCGCGCACCGACTGGGCCCCCCTTGGTGCCGCCGAGGGCGATGAGGCCGGCGCCCTGGCGCTGGGCATGGCCGCCACCATCTTCCACTGGGGCCTGCACCCCTGGGGCATCTACGCCGTGGTGGCGCTGTCGCTGGCGATCTTCTCCTTCAACAAGGGCCTGCCGCTCACCATGCGCTCGATCTTCTACCCCATTCTGGGGGAGCGCGTCTGGGGCTGGCCGGGGCATGTGATCGATATCCTGGCGGTATTTGCCACCCTGTTCGGCCTGGCCACCTCCCTGGGCCTGGGCGCCCAGCAGGCCACCAACGGCTTGAACGACCTCTTCGGGATTCCCGATACCAACGTCACCATGGTGCTGCTGATCGTGGCCATCACCATCGTGGCCATCGGCTCCATCACCCTGGGGGTGGACAAGGGCGTGCAGCGCCTCTCCCAGCTCAACATGGGGCTGGCCTTCCTGCTGCTGGCCTTCGTGATCGTCGTCGGCCCGACGCTGATGATCGCCACCGGCTTCTTCCAGAACCTGGGCCACTATCTCGCCTATCTGCCGGCACTCTCCAATCCCTTCGGCCGTGAGGATGCCAACTTCAGCCAGGGCTGGACCGCCTTCTACTGGGCCTGGTGGATCTCCTGGTCGCCCTTCGTCGGCATGTTCATCGCCCGGGTCTCCCGCGGTCGCACCGTGCGCGAGTTCCTGATCGCCGTGCTGCTGGTGCCGTCGCTGGTCTCGGTGCTGTGGATGACCTCCTTCGGCAGCGCCGGCATCAGCCAGCTGCTGGCCGGCACCTTCGAGGGCGAGGCGGATGCGCTCTTCGTGATGCTCGCCGGGCTGCCGCTCACCGAGATCACCTCCTTTATCGCCATCGTGCTGGTAGTGGTGTTCTTCATCACCTCCTCGGACTCCGGCTCCCTGGTGATCGACTCCATCACCGCCGGCGGCAAGGTGGACGCGCCCAAGCCCCAGCGCATCTTCTGGGCCATCATCGAGGGGGCCATCGCCATCGGCCTGCTGATCGGCGGCGGCCTGGCGGCGCTTCAGGCGGCGGTGATCTCCACCGGCCTGCCCTTCACCCTGGTCCTGCTGGTGGGCTGCTACGCCATCATCAAGGGTCTGATGAGCGAGCCTCGCGTCAGGTAAGGGCAAGCGAAGCCGGCGTGAAAGTGGAAAGGCGACCTTCGGGTCGCCTTTTTTGTTACCGGGCGCGGATGGCCCTCTCGCTTATGTCATGATGAGGACTCACCCATGCAGGTGAAGGAATACTCGCACCGTGACAGCTCAGAATGCCTTATCAGGGGCGCGACGCATCCTGGTCGCCACGGCACTCCTGCTAATACTTTCCACTGAGGCCTTGGCAGAGCCGCTGCGCGTCGGCGTCTACCACAATCCTCCCAAGCTGATGCTGAACGACCAGCAGCCCGGGGGCATCCTTGGCGACCTGCTGCTGGCCATGGCCGACCGTGAAGGCTGGCAGCTGGAGGTGCACCCCTGCAGCTGGCAGGCCTGCCTGGCGGCCCTCGAGGCCGGCGAGTTGGACCTGCTGCCCGACGTGGCCTGGACAACGGCCCGCGCCGAGGTCCTGGCCTTTCACCGCGAGCCGGTGCTGCACAGCTGGTCCCAGGTCTATCAGCGCCCGGGGCTGTCGCTGGATGCCATCGTCGACCTGGACGGCCGGCGGCTGGCGGTCCTTGAGGGGTCGATACAGAGCGAGTTTCTCCACCAGCTCACCAACAGCTTCGGCGTCACGCCCTCCCTCCTCGAGGTCGGCAGCTTCGAGGAGGGGTTCGCGGCGGTTCGCAGGGGACAGGCGGACGCCGCCGTGGCCAATCGCCACTACGGCGACTGGCAGGCCAGCGCCCAGGGCCTCGAGGTCACCCCCATCATGTTCCAGCCTGCCGGGCTCTTCTATGCGGCGCCCGCCGGCGAAGGCGAGGCGATTCTGGCGCGTATCGACCACTATCTCGAGCTCTGGAAGCCCAACGCCCGTTCGCCCTACCACCAGGCGCTGGCCGGCTGGAACGTGCGCAGTGACGACCGTTTCCATGTGCCACCGCTGCTGTGGTGGGGGCTCGGCGGCCTGCTGCTCCTGCTGGCGCTGAGCGCCGCCACGAGCCTGCTGCTGCGCCATCGGGTTCGGGCACGCACCGCCCAGTACCAGGAGGCCCAGGCGCACAGCCACCGCCTGGCCCACTACAGCCCGGTGACCGGGCTGCCCAACCGCGGCCGGCTGCTCGCCCAGCTTCAGCAGACCCTTTCCGCCCAGCAGCGCCCCGAGTCGCGCGGCAAGCCCGGCGCGCTGCTGCTGCTGGACCTGGACCGATTCAAGCTGATCAACGACCTGCATAGCCACGAGCAGGGGGACCGGCTGCTGCTGCGGGTGGCCGAGGCGCTGGAACAGCGCCTGGCCGAGCCGGGATTTCTGGCCCACCTGGGCAGCGACGAGTTCGCCATCCTGATCGAGGATCTCGACGGGCCGATGGCGGCGGCCGCGCACCGCGTGGAGCGGCTCGCCGAAGCGCTGCTCGACGCCGTCTCCGCCCTGCCCCCCTGTCAGGGCACGCCTCGCACCACGGCCAGCATCGGCATGACCCTGTTCGCCGACGGCCAGCCCGATGCCGGCAGCCTGATCCAGCAGGTGGACCTGGCCCTGGCCCGGGCCAAGGCCGCGGGGGGCGCCACCCTGCGCTTCTTCAGCGAGGAGATCCAGAGCGAGGTCGTGGAGAGGGTGCGCATGGAGCAGGCGCTGCAGCAGGCCCTGGCCCACCATGAGCTGACCCTCCACTACCAGCCCCAGATGGACGCCGACGGGCACTGCATCGGCGTCGAGGGGCTGCTGCGCTGGCAGCATCCGCAGCGCGGCACGGTCCCCCCCGTGGCGTTCATTCCGCTGGCGGAGCAGACGCGCCTGATTTTGCCCATCGGTCACTGGGTCCTGCGCAGCGCCTGTGAGCTGCTGGCCGACTGGGCCGGCACGGCGAAGGCCCGGCTGCGCGTGGCGGTCAACGTCAGCGCCGTGCAGTTTCACGAGCCCGATTTCGTCGCCCGGCTCGAGGCGCTGCTGGCGGAGACCGGTGCACCCGCGGAGCGGCTGACCCTGGAGGTCACCGAGTCGCTGCTGCTGGAGGACCCCGAGCGGGTGCGCAGGACCCTGACCGAGCTGCGCGCGCTGGGCATTCGCCTGGCGCTGGACGACTTCGGCACCGGCTACTCGTCCCTCAGCTACCTCAAGCGCCTGCCGCTGGACGAGCTGAAGATCGACAGGAGCTTCGTGATGGGCGTGCCCGACGATGCGGCGGATACCGCCATCGTGGAGACCATTCTCACCCTGGCGGCGAGCCTGGGCCTGGAGGTGATCGCCGAGGGGGTCGAGAGCGCCGAGCAGCGCGACTGGCTCGCTTCCCGGGGTTGTCGCCTCTTCCAGGGCTACCACTTCCACCGGCCGGCGCCGCTCGAAAGCCTCGCGATCACAGCAGGATAGTCAGCTCCAGAGCTCACCCACCGGGGTCTGCGGCGAGTAGCGGCTGGCTACCTGGGCCTGGAGCAGCTCGGCGGTGGCCAGGGCGTCGACCAGGGCGTGGTGGCCCTGATAGGCGGGCAGGCCGTAGCGCTCACGGCTGTTGTGCAGGCGGATGGAGACCGGCGGACGGCCCAGCCAGCGGCGAAAGCGCGCCCAGAGCGACTGGCGATGGAGGCGCGCCTCCAGGGACATGGTGTCGATCATCGGGAAGCGCAGCCCCTCCCCCAGCCGGGCCTGGATGCCGCTGTCGAGGAAGGGCCGCTCGATCTGGCGATAGTGCACCACGGCGACGCGCCCCTTCAGCACCTCCAGCAGCTCGGGCAGGACCTCGGCGAGGTCGGGTGCGTTCTCCACCTCGGCGTGGGTAATGCGGTGCAGGGTCACCGACTGCTCGGTGAGCTCCCGGGCCGGCTTGAGCACCCAGTAGCGCCGCTCGCGCAGCGGAATGCGCGCCAGGGTAAAGGGCACCACGCCGACGCTGACGATGGCGTGGCGCCGGGGGTCGAGCCCGGTAGTCTCGATATCCAGCGCCGCCATCGGCAGCTCACCGATGGGGGTGGCCGGGTCGGGACAGCCCGCGGCGCAATAGGCCTTGAGCAGCGGATGCTGGACCCGGGCGGCGCGGTCCGCCAGGTACTCGGGCCAGCCGGGCGTCTGCTGGCGCGCCGCGCCCGGCAGACGAATCACCGGGTCCCTCGCGAGCGGCGCGCCGCACCGGAAGGGACCGGGTAGCGGAACTTGAGAAACTTCTGGGCGTTGCTGAGCACCTGGAAGGCATCCTTGAGGGTATGGCGCTCGGCGTCGGACACGTTCTCCGGCTCGATATTGTTGTCCGGGGTGCGCTCCTGCTGCAGATCGATCACCTGGTGACGGATGCGCGCCATGGAGAGGAACTCCAGGGCGTAACGCAGCTTGTCGCTGACCCCTTGCGCCAGCAGCTGGGTGCGGTCGATATCGTCGAGGCGCGCGAAGCTGTTCTGGGCCCGGGAGCCGCAGGCCAGGGCGTGGACGCGGATCAGGTCGGTCAGCGGCGCGGTGCCGCGGCGCTTGAGGTTGATGGAGTTGTTCTGCTTGCCGTCCTTCTCCATCACGAAGGTGCGAAAGAAGCCCAGCGGCGGCGTACGGTTCAGGGCGTTGCGGGCCATGGCGGCCAGGAACAGGGCACTCTTCGGCGCCTCCTCGGCCACCAGGTCCTGGAGCTGCTCGACGAAGACGTTCTCGCCGTGGACGACATCCAGGTCGAAGAAGATCGAGCTGTGCAGCAGCCGCTCCGGGGTGGGGTCTCGAATCCAGTCCAGGAAATAGCCCTTCCACACCGACAGCGGCTGCCGCCAGCGCGGGTTGGTGGCCATGATATCGCCGGTGCAGTAGGTGTAGCCGCAGGCGTGCAGGCCGTCGCTGACGATCCTGGCCATCGCCAGGAAGTAGGCGTCGTGGACCTCGGGGTCGAAGGCGTCATCCAGCACCAGGGCGTTGTCCTGGTCGGTGACGATGGACTGCTCGTTGCGCGCCATGGAGCCCATGGCCATGAAGCAGTAGGGCACCGGCGGAGGGCCCAGGGCCTCCTCGGCCAGCTCCAGCAGGCGGCGGGTGAAGCTGCGCCCAATGGTGGAGAGCGCGCTGCCGATCATGCGCGAATCGGCGCCGTCCTCCACCATGCGCACGAAGGCGGCCCGCACGTCCGGGGCGAGCCTGGCCAGCCCCTCCGCCGAGGACTGGTTGAAGATGTTGCTGACCAGGTAGAGGCTGGAGTGGGTCTCGTAGCGGATGATGTCGGAGAGATGCACGATGCCCACCGGATGGCGCCGATACACCACCGGGAGGTGGTGGATATTGTTGCGCAGCATGGTGAGCATCGCCTCGTGGACCGACTCGTCGGACTGGATCGCCACCAGGTGGTGGTCCACCACCTCCCCCACCGGCGTCTCGGGGCCGCGGCCCTCGGCGATCATGCGCCGGAAGTCGCTGTCGGTGAGGATGCCGCACACCTGCCAGGCGCGCTCCTCGCTGTCCCGGAAGGTGTAGCGGGGGTTGTCGCCGGGGGCGTCGAGCACCAGTACCGCCGAGGCGCCGGAGTCGCTGATCTGGCGGGCGGCTGCCTGGACCGTGGTGCTCGCCTCCACCATCACCGGGTAGCGGGTCAGCAGCTTGCGTACCCGGGTGATCATCATGTCGTTCTGCTTCTTCTGATGCTCCACCGCCGACTCGAGACGGGGCCGCTCGAGCTCCACGAAGTCGGCGAAGTGCTCGTCCTCCTCGCAGAGCCGCTGGAAGAGCGCATCGGGGATGAAATAGACCAGGGTGTCTTCCAGCGCCCTGGCGGGGAAGCGCGCCCGGTGGTTTCGCAGCAGGCTGAAGTGGCCGAAGATGTCACCCTCGCCGAGGCGGTTGTAGAGCTCGCCGCTGCGGCGATAGACCTCCACGGCGCCGCTGCGGATATAGCCCAGCTCGTGGATCTCCTGGTCGAGCAGCAGGATGTCGCTGCCGGCCTGGAAGTAGGCGACCTCCACCTGGCCGGCGATCTCGTCGAGGAGCTCGTCGGAGAGGGCATCAAAGGGCGGGAAGCGCCCCATATGCTGGCGAATTTCCAGCAGTTCGACTTCCATGCGTCACGCTCCCCTCTGGCGGTATCGTCACGCCAAGTCTGGGAGTTCGCCGGGGCGCTGTAAAGCGTATGGCGGGCAGGCGCCCACACGAAGACGGCCACCCCGGAGGGTGGCCGTCTCGGCTGCCGATGGGAGTCGGCTTCAGCAAGGACGCAGCCTTATGACTGGGCCATCTCCTGGACGCGCTGCATCAGCTCGGGATCCTGCTGGATCGCCTGGCCGATGGCGTTGAAGGTATCCACGTCGAGACCGCTCTCCTCGACCACTTCGACCATCTTGTCGTTGGCTTCCATGCGCACTTCCTGCTGGGAGGCTTCGTCCTCGGCGGCGTGCAGTCGCTCGGTATACTCCTGGGAGATCACGGCGATCTCCTGGGAGGCGTCGGCAAACTGCTGGAGCTGCTCATCGGAGAAGTCCATGGCCGGGGCAGCGGCCTGGGGCTGCTCGGGGGTGGCCGCCGGATCCTGCTGGGCGTGGGCGGTGGCGGACATCAGGCCGGCGCTGAGCAGGGCGGCAGAGAACAGAGCAGTCATCCGTTTCATGAATACCTCCAGAGGGGCGTTGCGTGTATGTGGGGAGTGTGACGGCGATGAGTGCCTCACGTTCACAATTTTCTTGTAATAGTTGGAAACATTAAGTTCTCACAACGTTACATTCGTATCTAAGAAGCGACACCCTGAGTCATCGCTTCGCCATCAGGCCCGGCATGGGCGGCTTCGAGGCATCGCCGGCGAATGGGAATAACATTCATTCCCCGGGAGAGCCTCCGGCAGCCTGCCGGGGGCTAGGCGAAACTCGAGCGGCGCAGTATGGTCAGTGGCTCCCCTTTTAACTGACATGGACGTTCCAGATGCCCCCCGCTCCTGCTTCCCGTGCCGCCGGCCTGTGGCTCGCCGCCATGCCGCTGCTGTTCGTCGTGCTGTGGAGCACCGGCTTCATCGGTGCCAAGTTCGGCCTGCCCTACGCCGAGCCCTTCACCTTCCTGTTCATCCGCTTCGCGCTGACCCTGGCACTGCTGGTACCCCTGGCCCACTGGCTCTCCGGGGAGTGGCCCCGGGGCGCCCGGCTCTGGGGCCATATCGCCATCTCCGGCCTGCTGGTCCACGGCGCCTACCTGGGCGGGGTCTTCTACGGCATCTACCTGGGCATGCCGGCGGGGCTCGCCTCGCTGCTGGTGGGGCTACAGCCGCTGCTCACCGCGGCGCTGGCCGGCCCCCTGCTGGGCGAGCGGCTGGGCGGCCGCCAGTGGCTGGGGCTGGTGCTGGGCCTGGTGGGCGTGGCCCTGGTGCTGGGCGGCAAGCTGGACCCGGGCGAGGCGCTCTTCCAGGGCTTCGGCGCCGGCGCCCTGCTGGCCATCCTGGTGGCCCTGGCCGGCATCTCCGGCGGCACCCTCTACCAGAAGCGCCACTGCACCGGCATGCCGCTACTCTCCGGCACCGTGGTGCAGTACCTGGCGGCGGGGGCGGTGCTGGGGCTCGGCGCCCTGCTCTTCGAGAAGCGCAGCGTGACCTGGACCCCCACCTTCGCCCTCACCCTGGGCTGGCTGGTGCTGGTGCTGTCGATCGCCGCCATCCTGCTGCTGATGGCGCTGATCCGGCGCGGCGAGGCCTCCCGGGTGGCGAGCCTCTTCTACCTGGTGCCGCCGGTGACCGCCCTGCAGGCCTGGTGGCTCTTCGACGAGGCCCTGCCGCCCATCTCGCTTGTCGGCATGGCCGTCGCCATCGCCGGGGTGGTGCTGGTGGTCAGGGGGCAGCCCGCGACAGGCGGCAGGCGGCGTACTTGAACTCGGGGATCTTGCCGAAGGGGTCCAGGGCCGGGTTGGTCAGCAGGTTGGCCGCCGCCTCCACATAGGCGAAGGGCACGAAGACCATGCCGTCGGGCATCCCCGGGTCGCTGCGGGCCGCAAGGGTGATCTCGCCGCGGCGGGTGACGATGGTGATCGCCTCCCCCGGCGCCACCCCGAGGCGGTTGAGCTCCCCCGGCGAGAGGCTGGCCGTCGCCTCGGGCTCCAGGGCGTCGAGCACGCTGGCGCGGCGGGTCATGGCGCCGGTATGCCAGTGCTCCAGCAGCCGCCCGGTGGTCAGCACCGTAGGGTAGTCGGCGTCGATGGGCTCGTCCGGCGGCAGCGGCCGGGTGGGGGCGAACCTGGCCCGGCCGCCGGCCCGGGGGAAGGCGTCGCTGAAGACCACGTCCTGGCCCGGGGCGTCCTCGGCGGGGCAGGGATAGGTCACCGAGCCCTCCCGCGCCAGGCGCTCCCAGGAGATGTTGTCCAGGGAGGGCATGCCGCGCTTCATCTCGGCGAACACCTCGCTCGGGTGGGCGTAGTCCCAGGCCAGGCCGAAGCGCCGGGCGATCTCCTGGATGATCCACCAGTCGGGCTTGGCCTCTCCCGGCGGCGCCACGGCGGCGCGGCCCAGCTGCACCTGGCGGTTGGTATTGGTGACCGTACCCTCCTTCTCCGGCCAGGCGGTGGCCGGCAGGATGACATCGGCGAACTGGGCGGTCTCGGTGACGAACAGATCCTGCACCACCAGGTGCTCCAGGGCCGCCAGGGCCTGGCGGGCGTGATTCAGGTCCGGGTCGGACATGGCCGGGTTCTCGCCGAGGATATACATGCCGCGGACCTGGCCCGCCAGGATGGCATCCATGATCTCCACCACGGTGAGCCCGGGCTCGGGGTCGAGTTCGGCACCCCAGAGCTCCTCGAAGGCGGCGCGCAGCTGGGCGTCGCCCACCGGCTGGTAGTCGGGCAGCACCATGGGAATCAGGCCGGCATCCGAGGCGCCCTGGACGTTGTTCTGCCCGCGCAGCGGGTGCAGGCCGGTGCCGGGTCGGCCGGTCTGGCCGCAGGCCAGCGCCAGCGAGATGAGGCAGCGGGCGTTGTCGGTGCCGTGGACGTGCTGGGAGATGCCCATGCCCCAGAAGATCATCGCCCGCTCGGCGGTGGCGTAGGCGCGGGCGATCTCGCGGATGGTCTCGGGGGCGACGCCGCACAGGCCGCTCATCGCCTCGGGGGTCATGTCCACCACGCTTTGCCTGAGCGCCGCGAAGCCCTCGGTATGGGCGTCGATATAGGCCTGGTCGTAGAGCGCCTCGTCGATGATCACGTTGAGCATGGCGTTATAGAGCGCCACATCGCCGCCGGGGGAGAAGCGCAGGCTGCGCCAGGCGTAGGCGTCCAGCGCCTGGCCGCGGGGGTCGAGGATGATCAGCCGGGTGCCGCCCCTCGCCGCCTGCTTGAAGTAGGTGGCCGCCACCGGGTGGTTCACCGCCGGATTGCAGCCGGTGAGGAGCACCACGTCCGCCTCGAGGGCCTGCATGAACGACGCCGTCACCGCCCCCGAGCCCAGGCACTCCATCAGCGCGGCCACGGAGCTGGCGTGGCAGAGCCGGGTGCAGTGGTCCACGTGGTTGGAGCCGAAGCCCGTGCGCACCAGCTTCTGGAAGAGCCAGGCCTCCTCGTTGGAGCACTTGGCGCTGCCGAAGCCGGCCAGCGCCCCGGGGCCATGGGCCGACTTGAGGTCGACGAGGCCTCGGGCGGCCATCTCCAGCGCCTCCTCCCAGCTGGCCTCGCGGAAGTGGGTGAGCGGCCTTGCCGGATCGAAGTCGGGGTCGAGCCCCTTGGCCACGCCGTCCCGGCGGATCAGCGGCCGGGTGAGGCGCGCCGGATGGTTGGGGTAGTCGAAGCCAAAGCGTCCCTTGACGCAGAGTCGCCCCTGGTTGGCGGGGCCGTCCCTGCCCTCGACAAAGAGGATCTGCTCATCCTTGACGTGGTAGCTGAGCTGGCAGCCCACCCCGCAGTAGGGACAGACGGAGTCCACGGTGCGGTCGGCCGCGGCGGAGTCGCCGCGGCCCGCCTCGTCGATCAGGGTCGCCGGCATCAGCGCCCCGGTGGGGCAGGCCTGGACGCACTCGCCGCAGGCCACGCAGGTGCTCTCCCCCATGGGGTCGTCGAAGTCGAAGACGATCTTCGCCGCCGCCCCGCGGTGGGCCAGGCCGATGACGTCGTTGCCCTGCACCTCGCGGCAGGCGCGCACGCAGAGCCCGCACTCGATGCAGGCGTCGAGGTTGACGTTCATCGCGGTATGGGAGGCATCCTGTAAGCGCTGCGCCTCTCGGGAGCGCACATGGTGAACGGTGGGCGCGGCGCGCTCCGCCCGGGCGGGCAGCCGCTCGCCCACCGCCGCGGCGTCGATGGCCAGCGCTTCGGCCATGGCCCAGAAGTGGCTGGCGCGGTCGGGGCTCGCCTCCCGCTCGGGCTGGTCGGCGAGCAGCAGCTCCATGACGGACTCCCGCGCTTCGCGGGCGCGCGGGGAGCTGGCGCTCCTCACCACCATGCCGGGAGCCGCCTCGCGGATACAGCTGGCGGCGAGCACCCGCTCTCCCTCGACCTCCACCATGCAGGCGCGGCAGTTTCCGTCGGCCCGATAGCCCGGAGCGTCCTTGAAGCAGAGGTGGGGAATGGTCTCGCCGGCACGCTTGGCCACCTGCCAGAGGGTCTCGCCGGGTCGGGCGCTCACCTCGACGCCGTCCAGGGTCAGGGTAAAGGTCTCGGGGTTCGGGGTCTGAGTGGTCTGCATGGTCTGCCTCCCTACCCTTTCACGATGAGGTTCTGGGCTTCGAGTTCACCGCGAAAGTCGCGCAGCAGGCTCAGCACCGGGTTGGGCGCCGCCTGGCCCAGGCCGCAGATGGAGGCGTCCATCATCACCCGGGCGAGGCGCTCGAGCGCCTCGACGTCCCACTCGTCGCGCTCGAGCAGGGTCAGCATCTTCTCGGTGCCGACCCGGCAGGGCGTGCACTGGCCGCAGGATTCGTCGGCGAAGAAGGCCAGCAGATTAGCGGCCACGGCGCGCAGATCGTCCCGGTCCGAGAGCACGATGATCGCCGCCGAACCGATAAAGCAGCCGTGCTCCTGGAGCGTATCGAAGTCCAGCGGGAGATCCGCCTTGCCGGCCGGGAGTATGCCCCCCGAGGCGCCGCCCGGCAGGTAGCCCGCGAGGCGGTGCCCCTCGGCCATGCCGCCGCAGTACTCCTCGAGCAGCTCGGCCAGGGTGATGCCGGCGGGGGCCAGGTGCACCCCGGGCCGCTTGACCCGGCCGGAGACCGAAAAGCTGCGCAGCCCCTTGCGCCCGTGCCGGCCCTGGCTCGCGAACCAGTCGGCGCCCTTCTCGTGGATCAGCGGGATCCAGGCGACGGTCTCGACATTGTTGACCAGGGTCGGCCGATCGAAGAGCCCCCGCTGGGCCACGAAGGGCGGCCGGTGGCGCGGCTTGCCGGGCTTGCCCTCCAGGGACTCGATCAGCGCCGACTCCTCGCCGCAGATGTAGGCCCCGGCGCCGCGGCGCAGCACCACGAAACCGGGAGCGACCAGGCACGCGGCCTCGAGCTCGGCGATCGCCTCGGCGAGCACCCGGCGCAGCCCGGGATACTCGTCACGCAGATAGATATAGAGGGCGCTGGCCTCCACCGCCCAGGCGCTGACCAGGGCCCCCTCCAGGAAGCGGTGCGGCTCGCGCTCGAGATAGACACGGTCCTTGAAGGTGCCGGGCTCGCCCTCGTCGGCGTTGATCACCGCGTAGCGGGGGGCGGGCTCGGCGCGCACCGCCTGCCACTTGCGAAAGGTAGGGAAGCCCGCCCCGCCCAGGCCGCGCAGGCCGGCGCGCTCGAGCTCATCGATCAGCACCTCGACGCCCACCTCGCCGGCACGACACCGGGTCAGCAGCGCGTAGCCGCCGGTGGCGCGGTAGTCGGCCAGGCGCTGCCAGAGGATCGCCTCGGGATGGGTGTGGCCGGTATCCACCACCGCCTCGACCCCCTCGGGGGTGGCGTAGAGCACGTGGTGGTGCCCCACCTGGACCACCGGGGCGGTGTCGCAGCGCCCCATGCAGGGGGCGCGCACCACCCGCACCGCCTCCGGGTCAAGGCCCGCCGCCAGCCGTTCGCGCAGCGCCTCGGCGCCGGCCAATTGGCAGGAGAGCGAATCGCAGACCCGCACCGTGACCTCCGGCGGCGGCGCCTCGCCGTCGTGGACCACGTCGAAGTGGGCATAGAAGGTGGCGGTCTCGTAAATGGCCGCCATGGGCAGGTTCATGTAGGCGGCAAGGGCCCGCAGCTCCACCAGGGAGAGGTGGCCGTGGGCATCCTGGATGGCGTGCAGGTGCTCGATCAGCAGGTCGCGGCGACGCAGCTCCGGCCGCTCGCGCTCATCGCCAAGCAGCAGCCTCAGGGCGGCCAGCGCCACCGGCGCCAGCTCGCGGCCGCGAGGCCTGCCGCGGCGGCGCTTGGACGTGACGGTCGATTCGGTCATGGCGGACTCCCGGTGTCGGCGGGCAAACGAGGCTAGAGTCTCTCAAGATAGGCCGGCCCGCCCAGATTGTTCATCTGCTGGCGGATCCAGACGCTGCGCCGCTCCACGTGGGGACTGGGGCGCGCCGCATCCCAGCCTCGCGGGTTGGGCAGGATGGCCGCCAGGCGGCTGGCCTGCACCGCATTGAGCTGGCTGGCCGAGACCCCGAAATAGTGCTGGGCGGCCGCCTCCAGGCCGAACACCCCGCTGTCCCACTCGGCGATGTTCAAATAGACCTCGAGGATGCGCTGCTTGGGCCACAGGGTCTCGATCAGCAGGGTGAACCAGGCCTCCAGGCCCTTGCGCGTCCAGCTGCGCCCGGTCCAGAGGAAGAGGTTCTTGGCGGTCTGCTGACTCAGGGTGCTGGCCCCGCGCAGCCGCCCCCCGGCACGATTGGACTCCCAGGCGCGGCGCATCTCCACCAGGTCGAAGCCGCGGTGCTCGGGGAAGCGCTGGTCCTCGGCGGCGATCACCGCCAGCTTGGCATGGTCGGAGAGCGCCTCCCAGGGCTGCCACTGGTGGCGAATCTCCAGTGGCTCCCGGGCGATCCAGGACTGGACCTTGCGCTCCACCATCACCATGGAGCCGAATACCGGCGCCTCGCGGAAGAGCAGCACCAGCAGCACCGAGAGCACCACGAAGCCCAGCAGGGCTCGCCACAGCCAGCCCCAGAGTCGTCTCCCCCATGCCGCTACCATCTTTCTCACCACTGCCGCTCGCCCCTGTGCGCCGAAAACCCTGACGCCAGTATACGGCCTTGCCCGGCGGGGAGACGAGCGGCCGACGCTGCCTCAACGGCTCGAATCCCCGGCGCCTCACTGCTTCCGGTGCAGCCGCTCGGCGTGATAGCGCAGGTGGTCCTCGATAAAGGAGGCGATGAAGTAGTAGCTGTGGTCGTAGCCGGGCTGGCGGCGCAGGGTCAGCGGATGGTCGTGCTCGGCGCATATCGCTTCCAGGCGCTCGGGCCGAAGCTGCTCCTCGAGGAAGTCATCGGCCTCGCCCTGGTCGATGAAGAGCGGCTGGCTGGAGGCGCCCCGGGCCACCAGCTCGCAGGCGTCGTACTGGGTCCACTTGCCGCGATCCTCGCCCAGGTAGCCGCTGAAGGCCTTCTGGCCCCAGGGGCAGTCGGACGGGTTGACGATGGGGGCGAAGGCCGATACCGAGCGGTAGTGGCCGGGCCGACGCAGGGCCATGATCAGCGCCCCATGGCCCCCCATGGAGTGGCCGCTGATGGACTCGCGACCGTTCACCGGGAAGTGCTGGCGCACCACCGAAGGGAGCTCCTCGGTAACGTAGTCGTACATGCGGTAGTGCTTCTTCCAGGGCGCCTGGGTGGCGTTGACGTAGAAGCCGGCACCGCTGCCGAAATCGTAGCTGTCGTGCTCGCCGGGCAGGTCGGTGCCCCGGGGGCTGGTGTCGGGGCAGATGATGGCGATACCCAGCTCCGCCGCCAGGCGATGGGCGCCGGCCTTCTGCATGAAGTTCTCGTCGGTGCAGGTCAGGCCGGAGAGCCACCACAGCAGGGGCACCCGCTCGGCCTCGGCCTGGGGCGGCAGGTAGATGGCGAAGACCATCTCGCAGTCCAGCGCCCGGGAGCGGTGGCGGTAGCGCTTGTGCCAGCCACCGAAGCTCTTGTTGGCCGATACCAGCTCCAGGTTCTCGGTCATGGTCATGGTTGGGTCTCCTGGCGGCCGGGACTCCTGTCCCGGCCGCACTTTCAGGGATAAAGGGCTACGCGGCGCGTGGCGCTCAGTAGTGAAGCACGGTGCGGATGCTCTCACCCCGATGCAGCAGATCGAAGGCCTCGTTGATCTTCTCGAAGGGCAGGTCGTGGGTGATGAAGTCGTCGATATTGAGCTCACCCTTCATGTACTGGTCCACGTAGCCCGGCAGCTCCGAGCGCCCCTTGACGCCGCCGAAGGCGGAGCCCTTCCAGACCCGCCCGGTGACCAGCTGGAAGGGGCGGGTGGAGATCTCCTCGCCGGCGCCGGCCACGCCGATGATGATCGACTCGCCCCAGCCCTTATGGCAGCACTCCAGCGCCGAGCGCATGACGTTGACGTTGCCGATGCACTCGAAGGAGTAGTCGACGCCGCCGTCGGTCAGGTCGATGATCACCTGCTGGATGGGGTCGCCGTAGTCCTTGGGGTTGACGAAGTCGGTGGCGCCGAACTGCTCGGCCAGCTTGAACTTCTCGGGGTTGACGTCGATGGCGATGATGCGACTCGCCTTGGCCATCACCGCCCCCTGGATCACGGCGAGGCCGATGGCGCCGAGGCCGAAGACGGCGACGGTGGCGCCCGGCTCCACCTTGGCGGTGTTCATCACCGCGCCGATGCCGGTGGTCACGCCGCAGCCCAGCAGGCAGATCTTGTCCAGGGGCGCCTCCTTGGAGACCACCGCCAGCGACACCTCGGGGAGCACGGTGTACTCGCTGAAGGTGGAGGTGCCCATGTAGTGGTGCAGCATCTTGCCCTCCAGCGAGAAGCGGCTGGTGCCGTCGGGCATCAGGCCCTTGCCCTGGGTGGCGCGTACGCTGCCACAGAGGTTGGTCTTGCCGGAGAGACAGAACTTGCACTTGCCGCACTCAGCGGTATAGAGCGGGATGACGTGGTCGCCGGGGCGCACGCTGGTGACTCCCTCGCCCACCTCCTGGACGATGCCGGCCCCCTCGTGGCCCAGCACCGCCGGAAAGTTGCCCTCCGGGTCGGCGCCGGAGAGGGTATAGGCATCGGTGTGGCAGACGCTGGTGGCGGCGATCTTCACCAGCACCTCGCCGGCCTTGGGCCCCTCGACATCGAGCTCGACGAGCTCAAGGGGCTTGCCCGCTTCCAGGGCGACGGCGGCGCGTGATTTCATGACGATATCCTCGTTGATGATGGGCGAAAGGTGCAACCAGTGTAGGCAAAGCGCCGGCCTGGGATAAACTGCATTAAAGACATGACATTATTGTCCAACAGCAACAATCCTTGCTCATGAGGTGACCATGCAACGCTGGGACAGGGTAGAGGCATTCGTCGAGGTGGTGCGGCTGGGGACCTTCGCCGCCGCCGCGCGGCAGCTGAAGGTCTCCAACTCCCATGTCAGCCGACTGGTCAGCCAGCTGGAGGCCCAGCTGGGGACCACCCTCCTCTACCGCACCACCCGCCAGATTCGGCTGACCGACGCCGGGGCGCTCTACTACGAGCACTGCCACCATCTGTTCGACGGTCTGCGCGATGCCGAGGCCGCCATCAACGACCTGCAGGCACAGCCGCGCGGCGTCCTCAAGCTGACCTCGGCGACCACCTTCGGCGAGCGCTTCGTGGCCCCGCTGATCAATGACTTCATGCGGCTCAATCCGCAGCTCGAGGTGCGCTTCCACTTCACCAACCGCCAGGTGGATATCATCAACGAGGGCTACGACATCGCCATCCGCATGGGTACGCTGAAGGACTCGACGCTGATCGCCCGGCGGCTCTGCGAGCGCCACGAGTATGTCGTCGGCTCCCCGGAGTACTTCGCCCGGGTGCCGGTACCCCACACCCTCTCGGAGCTCTCCCGGCACCGCTGCCTGGTCGGCTCCCGGGACCACTGGCGGTTCGACATTCACGGCGTGCGCCGCGAGGTGCGCGTCGAGGGCCCCTGGGAGGGCAACTCCGGCCCCGCCCTGCTGGATGCCGCCCTCAAGGGCCTGGGGCTGGCCCAGCTGCCCGACTACTACGTGGACCCCTACCTCGCCAGCGGCGAGCTGATCTCGGTGCTCGACGCCTATCGCCATGACGACACCGCGGTCTGGGCCGTCTACCCTCGCCATCGCCACCGTTCGCCCAAGGTCTATCAGTTCATCGACTACCTGGTGGCGCATATCGAGGAGCTGCTGCCGGTGCGCCGCAACTTCGGACCGGCCCACGACGAGCCCTCGACGACCGACGCAGTGGAAAAAAGCGGCAAGGTGCCATAGCTTGAAGGGGTATCGCACTGGCGCTTCCACTCCCCGAGGTCCCGATGATGCGCACCTTCCTCCCACCAGGCGCCGGACGCTCCTCCGCCCTGCCCCTGCTGGTCCTCTCGCTGCTCTCGCTCTCGCTGCTGGTCAGCCCCGCCGCCCTGGCCAACGACTACCCCACGGAGAGCCGGGTCGACTACGTGCTGGGCTGCATGGCGGCCAACGGCAACAGCTACCTGACCATGCAGAAGTGCTCCTGCAGCATCGACGTCATCGCCGAGCACCTCAGCTACGAGACCTACGAGCAGGTCGCCACGGTAATGGGCATGCAGGACCAGCGCGGCGAGCTGGGGGTGCTGTTCCGTACCGAGCGCGGCATGCAGGACCAGGTGCAGGCCCTGCACCAGGCCCAGGCCGATGCCAACCTGCGCTGCTTCTGAGGCCCCATGGCACGCCATCACCTGCTCGCACTTCGGCGCCGTCTGGCAGGCATCGCCCTCTCGGCGGCCCTGGCCGCGACACCCGCGGCGGCCGATGACGCCGACCGCCGCCAGGGGGAGAGGCTGTTTCGCAGCCAGTGTGTCGGCTGCCACAGCCTGGCCCCGGGGCGGCATATCGCCGGCCCCAGCCTGCATGGGCTGATCGGGCGCCCCGCCGGCGGCCTCGAGGGCTTCGGCTACTCGCCGGTGCTGGAGGCCGCCGACTTCGAGTGGAACGCCGAGACCCTCGACGCCTTCCTCGCCGCCCCGGCGGAGTTCCTGCCTGGCAACCGCATGGTGCTGTGGGGGCTCGCCGAACGGCCCCGCCGGCAGATCATCCGCTACCTCGAGGCCCTCGCCGCCGACGCCGAGCCCTGAGCCCCCGCCTCGCCTTCAGTCGCCGCCGCCCTTGCGTGCCATCAGGCCGCGGGAGGGGTTGTAGCCGAGGATCGCCAGCGCCAGCAGCACCAGGGTCACCGCCACGCTGATCAGGATCGCCTCGCCGTTGAAGCGCTCGTAGAGGGCGAAGCGGAGCATCTCCACGGCGTGGGTGAAGGGGTTGAAGGCGGCGATCTGGTAGACCAGGTAGCTGCCCTCACGGACGCGCCACAGCGGGTAGAGCGCCGAGGAGAGGAAGAACATCGGAAAGATCACGAAGTTCATGACCCCGGCGAAGTTCTCCAGCTGACGCACGAAGGTGGAGAGCAAGAGCCCCAGGGCCCCGACCATGAAGCCGGTGACCAGCAGCGCCGGCAGGATCCACAGATAGCCCATCGGCGGCGCCTGGATGCCGTACCACCAGGCGATGGCAAGGAAGACATAGACCTGCACCACCGAGACCAGGGTGCTGGCCAGCAGCTTGCAGACCAGCAGGTACCAGCGCGGAAAGGGGCTGACCAGCAGCACTCGCATGCTGCCCATCTCCCGGTCATAGACCATGGAGAGCGAGCTCTGCATGCCGTTGAACAGCTGGATCATGCCCACCAGCCCCGGCACGATGTAGACCTCGTAGAGGATGTAGGTCTGGTAGGGCTCGGTCATGGCCACGCCCAGTGCCATGCGAAAGCCGACGGCGAACACGAACAGCCATACCAGCGGCCGCACCAGGGCGGCGAAGAAGCGGCTGCGCTGGTGCAGGAAGCGCAGCAGCTCGCGCCCCACCACGCCGCGCAGGCAGTGCAGCCAGGGCATCAGTCGCATGGCGCCTCCTCGTCCCCGACCAGGCGATCGAAGGCCTCCCCCAGGGTGGCGACGCCTAGCCGGGCGGAGAGTGCCTCGGGCGTGCCGTCGGCCAAGAGCCGCCCCCGATGCAGCACCAGCACCCTATCCCCCGGACGCACCTCGTCGATGAGGTGGGTGGCCCAGAGCACCGCCACGCCCTCCTCGGCGCAGAGCCGATGGGCATGCTCGACCAGCTCGCGCCGCGAGGCCACGTCGAGCCCCACGGTGGGCTCGTCGAGGAGCAGCAGCCGCGGCTCGTGGAGCAGGCCCCGGGCGATCTCCACGCGCCGGCGCTGACCGCCGGAGAGCTGGCGTACCCGGGTGCGCCGGCGATCGGCGAGGCCGACCCGGGCCAGCTGGGCATCGGCCCGGCGGCGCGCCTCCCCGGACCCCATGCCGTGCAGGGCCGCATGGTAGGCCAGGTTCTGGCCAACGCTGAGATCCAGATCCAGGGTCGGTTGCTGGAACACCACGCCGATCCGGGCATGGGCCTTCACCGCCTGGCGTTTCACATCAAAGCCGCCGATGCGGATCTCGCCCCGGCGCCGGTCATGCAGTCGGGTGACCAGCGAGAAGAGCGTGGTCTTGCCGGCGCCGTTGGGGCCCAGCAGCACGACGAACTCCCCGGCCGCGATGGCCAGGGAGATCGTCTCCAGCACCGGCCGGCCGCCATAGGCGAAGCTCAGCTCCCGGACCTCGAGGGCAGGTGCGTCCCCCTCCCTGGTGGGCGAATCACTCACGGTTCGACGATCACCCCCCAGGGGAAGCGCCCCACCGGGATCGAGCGGATCGCCCTCAGGCCATCGACCTCGATCACGGTGACATCGCCGCTTACCCCGTTGGTGGTGTAGAGGCGGCTCTCGTCGCCGTTGAGGGCCAGGTGCCAGACCCGCTGCCCCACCAGGATGTAGTCGAGGACCTCATAGGTCTGCTGGTCCACCACCGCCACCCGGTTGGAGGGCCCCAGCGCCACGAAGGCGTAGCGCCCATCGGAGGTCAGGACGACTCCCACCGCCTGGACGGTCTCCCGAGGCACCCCCGGAACCTCGAAGCGGATGGTGTGCTTGACGTCGAAGGTCTCCTCCATGTCGAGGATCGATACCGTCCCGGCGATCTCTGCCGAGACCCAGGCCTCGCGACCGTCGTGGGTGAACTCGGCATGCCGCGGCCGGGCGCCCACCAGGCGATGGTGGACCGCCTCCATGGTCTCGGTATCGATGATGTGCGCCATGTTGGAGGTCTCGGTGGTGGAGACCAGCCAGCGCCCGTCGGGGCTGATGCCGAGCCCCTCGGGCTCCACGCCCACGGGTATCTCGGTGACCAGGGTGCGGGCCTCGTAGTCGAGCACCGAGACGATGTTGTCATCCTCGTTGGAGACGTAGATATAGGGGCGGTTGGGATCGACGCGGATCACCTCGGGGTCGTCGCCGGAGGCCTGACTGCGCACCACGCGCAGGCTCTCCAGGTCGATCATGTCGATGGACTCGTCGTCGCCCACCGCCACGAACAGCTCGCTGCCGTCGCTGCTGAAGGCCATGGAGCGCGGACGGCGGCCGACAGGGATGGTTTCCACCACCTCGAGGCTGGCGCCGTCGATCACCGAGATGGTGTTGTCCTTCTCGTTGGAGACGAAGATGCGTTCGGCCTGGGCGGCGAGGGGCAGCGCCAGCAGGCCGCCGCCCAGCGCCAGGCCGATGGCGACATGCTTGATGGCAGGAATCAGGCGTCCCCGGCTCAGAATTGACATGATGATTCCCCCTCATCGGCGCCGAGCGTATCGAGCGGCGTGCGTGGATGCAGATAGCCCTCCTGGGGCGAGACCGACGCCACCATGCGCGGGCCGGTGACCAGGATCGGCTGGCGCAGCTGATGGTTCCAGGTGCGGTAGCTGACAGGAAAACCGAGATAGCCGGCGAGCTCGAACTCCTCGCCGAGCATGTAGGTGAGGACGGTGTCCCGCTCCACGGAGCCGGTGCGCGCCGCCGCCTCGCCCAGGGAGCGCACGGCGAGCCAGGCGCCGAAGTCGCGGGGTGTCATCCAGCGATCGGCCAGCTTCTCGAAGCGACGCTGCAGCTGCACCGCGCCCCAGGACTCGTGGGCACGGTGCCAGGGGGTGGCGATCAGCCCCTGGGTGCCCACCACCGGGCGCGGGATCCAGGTCTGGAAGGGGAAGTACTCGCCGAAGTAGTCGGTCTCGTCGGCGATCACCAGGACATCGTGGTCCGGGAAGTCTTGGACGAACACCGGGATCTCGCGCTGGATGGCATGGAAGCCCCCCTCGGCGCGTCGCGCCATGGGGTCGTGGGGCCACATCTTGTCGCCGACGATGCGATGGCCGTAGCGCTCGGCCGAGGCGCGCAGGGTCTCGGCGAGCAGGCGATCCTCGTCGGTGTTGCCATGGACCAACGCCCAGCGATCCCACTGCTTGTAGCCGAGGAACTGGGCCAGGGCATCGGCCAGCATCCGCCGGCTCGGCGTGGTGTGGTAGAGGTTGGGGTGACAGGACTCCCCGCGCAGGACATCGTCCGGGGCCCAGGCGTTGAACACCACGCGATCACCCAGGGCCGGGTGGGCCATCACCTCCAGCAGTGCATCATAGGGCAGGCCGCTGATGATCCAGTCGGCCCCCTGGTCGATCAGGCCCTGCAGCGCCTCGCCGACGTCGTCACCCAGCGCCACCTCGGCCTCGTGGAGCACGAACTCCTGGTCGAGAAACTGCGCCGTGGCGTTGTTGTCGTTGACCCCCAGGCGCGCCCCCTGGCGCCCCTCGTCATCGAGCACCGGGGCGAGCACCGAGAGCGGCTCCAGGTCGTCCGGCCGCTCCATGCCCAGATAGCCGAGCGTCATGGTCTCCGGGGCATCGGCCGGCAGCGTCGCCGACCAGCTCAGGCCGACGATGATGCCTCCCAGTGCCAGCCAGTGTGGCAGGGGTAAGCGTGGCAAGGTTCTCATGCAGGCTCCTCAGGCAGCCATGGCTGCCGCTGGTCTTGTTGTTGTCATCTGCCCGGCGGCGTCTTACCGCTGGGGCATCCGCTCCATGATCAACCGCACCATGCGGCTGAGTGTCTCCTCCAGCAGATAGGGCTGTTCGCACATGGCCGGCAGCGTCTGCTGGCGCATCTGAAAGGTGCGCTGCTCCCAGAACAGGGCGTCCGAGAGCCGTTCGATCTCCTCCGGGCTCGCGCCCTCATCGGCCCGCAGCGCCTCCAGCTCATCGACCATGGCGGAGATGGTGTCGAGGCGCGCCACCTGGGCACGGCTCGCCTGGCGCACGGCATCGATGGCGCGGCCGCGCTGGCGGCCGGTAAGCTCGAAGAGCCCGGCGAACAGCAGCGTCAGCCGCGCTTGTGCCTCGTCATCCTCCAGCGATGCCACGAAGTCGCGCACCCGCGCCAGCGCCTGCTCCGGGGGGGTATCGCGAGCCATGGCGAAGCGCACCACCCGGCCGACCTCCTCGTCCTCCCACCAGCGCTGCTCCAGGTCGTCCAGGGAGGGGCCGGTCCAGAGGGTGCCCCAGGCAAGCTCCGGGATCAGGCGCTGCACGCAGGGCCAGTCGGGAGGCCCCGCCGCCGCACGCTGGGCCTCGACCGACGGCACGGCGCAGAGCAGCAGGCCCGAGCCGAGCGCCAGGGCCAGCAGCGCGGGCGCGGCCCGTGCCGGCAACCGTGCGAGCCTCATGAGTCACCTCCTGCGCCGGGGGAAAGCAGCTGGCCGCGCCGGTCGAGCAGGGGCACCCCGTACTCGGCGAGGATGGCGTGGATCTCGTCCCGGCGGCGGTCGATGAAGTCGTTGATCCAGTCCTTCCAGTGAGGCTCCCCGCGGCGCAGCCCCATGGTGATGCGGTAGTCCAGGCGTGCCCCCGAGTCGTCGTCGACCAGCGGGATGACCCTGAGCGGCGGCTCCGCGCGGGCGGCATAGTAGCCGGCCAGCGGCCCCCACAGCACGGCGCCCTCGGTGCGGCCGGCCACCACATCCTCGATGGCGTCGCGCACCGGTGCCCGGACCCGGGTATCGACCATCAGGGGGTAGCTCTGGAGGATCGCTCCGGTGCGGCGCAGGGGCACCAGGGGCGGCGTCTCGGTCACCACGCCGATGCGCCGCCCCTGCAGCGCCGGATCCGTCAAGCGGGTGACCTCGAGGTCCGACGCCTCGGGCACCACCAGGGCGTAGACCGAGCGATAGACCTCGTTGCTGTTCTGCACGAACTCGTAGCCGGCCACGGCGCCGATCATGACGTCGCAGACCCTCAGCTCCAGGGTGTTGCGCACGAACCCCATCACCTGAGGCGACCAGACATAGACCAGGGGGACGCCCAGGTCCTCGGCCATGAGCTCGGCGATACGGTTCTCGAAGCCCTCGCCGGCCTCGCTGCTGAAGGGAAGGTTATTGCCGTCGGCACAGACCCGCAGGGCCTCGCGCTCCTGCCGTTCCGGCAGGTCGGCCACCGCCGGAGCCAGGACCCAGCCGAGCAGTAAAGCGGCCAGCAGCAGTGGCAGGCATCGAAGCATTCTGTTGGGCATGGGGCCTCCATTGCCGGAAGGGTACGTTGGCGGCGGGACTCGAATCAGCATGGACGCCGAGGCACTATTCCGCCTCCTCGAGGCGTTACTCGCTCACTTCCTCCGGCTCCTCGGCCTCTTCCGCCATCGACTCGATGATGCGAGGCCGGCCGCGTCCAAGCCCACCCTCGCCGCGGGCCTTCATGTAGCTGAAGATGTAGGGAATATTGCGCATCACGTAGGGATCGTCGGCGAAGGAGGGCATCACCTGCCCCGGCTGCACCTCCCGCCCCGCCGCTACCGTGCCGGCGAAATCGGCCCAGCCACGCCGCTCGGCGGCGCGGATCAGGTTGGGGGCGAAGGAGGAGCCCAGGCCATCAGGCCCATGGCAGGCCATGCAGGCGCGGGTGTAGACGAGATACCCCTCATAGGTGTTGGGGTCGACCTTGCCATCCTCGACCACGTAGTCCCCGGGCCGGTAGGGCGCCTCCCCCAGCTCCTTCGCCACCGCCGGGGGGACAAGCAAGAGACTCAGCAGAACAACAGGCAGGGAATGGCCGTAAAGGCGCTGGAATACCGTCATGCAGACCGTCCTTCTCGTGGCACCGGGGGCCCTGCCCCCGGGGTCGGATAGGTCGGCGGGGCACGGGCGACCGCTCGTGCCCCGCCGGATGGGCATGGGACGTCACTCAGTCCGGCAGTGCGAAGACCGTCAGCACCCCGCCGAGCTTGGTGTAGTCGCCCAGGGCTGAGAAGACGCCGACGGCCCCCAGGCCCTCCTCAGGGTCCTCGAGCCCTGCCGCCAGGCCGATCCCGGCCCAGCCACCAACCCCGGAGAGCACCCCCACATACTGCTTGCCCTCGTGCATGAAGGTGTTCACGTTGCCGATGATTCCGGAGGGAGTCTTGAAGCGCCACAGCTCCTCCCCGGTCTCGATATCCACCGCCTTCACGTGCCCCTCGAGGGTGCCGTAGAAGGCCAGGTCGCCGGCCGTGGCCAGGGCGCCGCTCCACACCGCGAAGCGCTCGTCGATCTCCCAGACCACCTCGCCGGCTACCGGATCCCAGGCGATGAAGCTGCCCATGCGGCCTTCCATGCCGCCGTTCTGCAGCGGCGCCGGCATCATGGTCAGGGTCGCCCCCACATAGGGCTGGCCCGCCACGTAGTCGGTCTCATAGGGTTCATAGTTCATGCAGATCCGGTTGATCCCCGCATAGAGGAGCCCGGTCTTCGGCGAGTAGGCGCTGGGCTGCATGTTCTTGGCGCCCATGGCGGTGGGACAGATGTCGGTGGTGTTGACGTTCACCCCCTGGCGATAGGTGCTGTACTGCTCGTTGACATTGGGTCGGCCAGTCTCCATGTCATAGCTGTCGGCCCAGTTGGTCTCGGGGGCAAACTTCTCGGCCACCAGCAGCTCCCCGGTCTCGCGATCCAGCAGGAAGCCGAAGCCGGTGCGGTCGATGATCGCCAGCCCCTTGCGCTCCTCGCCGTTGAACTCGACGTCGATCAGCTGGTTCTCGTTGACCCCGTCATAGTCCCACTCGTCGAAGGGCACCTTCTGGTAGACCCACTTGACCGAGCCGTCGTTGGGATCACGGGCGAAGACGGTGATCGCCCACTTGTTGTCGGCCGGCTCGCCGTCCTTGGTGCGCTGCTCGGGGTTCCAGGTCCCCGGGTTGCCGGTGCCGTAGTAGATCAGGTCGAGGTCGGGATCATAGGTGACCCAGCCCCAGGGGGCCCCGCCGCCGCGCTCCCACTCGCCCTCCGGCCAGGTAGTCAGGCCCAGGTCTGCCTCACCGATGGGCTCGCCCATCATCAGGGTGACGCTCGGGTCGATCAGCACCTCGTCGTCGGGGCCGGTGGAGTAGCCGCGCCAGGCCATCTCGCCGCTCTCGACGTCATAGGCGGTGATGTGGCCGCGGATGCCGTACTCCCCGCCGCTGATGCCGACGATGACCTTGTCATGGACCACCAGCGGCGACATGGTGTTGGTCTCGCCGACGGAGTGGTCCCCGTTGCTGACGTCCCAGAGCAGCTCGCCGGTCTCGGCGTCCAGCGCGATCAGGGTATTGTCGGCCTGGCCGAGAAAGAGTCGCCCGTCGGCATAGGCCAGACCGCGGTTGACGGTGTCGCAACACATCACGGGAATGACCCGGGAGTCCTGATCGGGCTCGTAGCTCCAGATCACGCGCCCCTCGTCCTCCAGGTCGAGAGCGAAGACCTTGTTGGGGAACGGCGTGTGGATGTAGAGGCGCCCGTCGCCCACGTAGAGGGGACCGCCCTCGTGGCCGCGCAGGACGCCGGTGGAGAACTGCCAGACCGAGCGCAGGTCATTCACGTTGTCGCGGTTGATCTGGTCCAGCTGGCTGTAGCGATTGCCCTGGTAGTTGCCCAGCTGGGTCGGCCAGTATTCGGGGTTCTGCTGTAGCTCCAGCAGATTCTGGTTGGCATGGGCAATGGCAGCCGAGAGCATCCCGGCGGCCGCTGCCGTATAGAGGATTGGACGTAGCATGGCGTGTCTCCGCGCAGTGCGCTGGAGTGTGTGCCAGGGGTCGGCACACCTCGTTGTGATTGTTTTCCTGATTCAGGTGTTGACAACAGAAGGTCTAGCACATCTTTCGGCGGCGCTTGCCCTGGCCGGCGGTTTTCCGCCTCTGCCCGAAGCAAAAGACTTTTGCCTCTCGGCAACAATGCGGCCACATCCCTGCCGGGGCGCATGGTGACGGGACTGGTGATCCCCGCCGGATGTCGTGATGGACTCCCACCTCGGCCTCTACGACCTTGGTCGCAAGGCGGAACTCGCCCGGCGTGCTTGACTGAGGTGTGCAGTCTGACGAAAACCGGCCGACGAGGAGGGACTCCCATGTGGACCAAACCTGCCTATCAGGATCTACGCCTCGGCTTCGAGGTAACGCTGTACATTTCCAATCGCTGACCTTCAGCGCCAGGAAGTTCCGACACGGCTGACGCCGCCCCCGGGTGCGTCAGCCTTTTTCTTTCCCCCTGCGCCAGCAGGCTGATCCGGCCCGGGGAGACTGACATGCAGGTATTGGTGCTTGGCGCCGCGGCGAGAGGCGGCTTCCCGCTCCAGGTGGCCTACGACGGCATGCGCCTGGAGGTGTGAACCCCTCGGCACGTCCCACCGTCTCACGCAGAAGGGGCCTGACCCGGTCGGGCCCAGCAGGAGGAGTCCCGCATGACTCGCATCGCGTCGACGACAGCGCAGAGAGAAGCCCTGAGCCCCTCTGCCTTCCGCGAGGCCCTGATGGCCAAGGGCGCCTACTACCATATCCACCACCCCTACCAGGTCGACATGGCCGAGGGGCGCGCCAGCCCGGAACAGCTGCGAGGCTGGGTCGCCAACCGCTTCTACTACCAGATCACTATCCCCCAGAAGGATGCCGCCCTGCTGGCCAACTGCCCCGACGCCGCCTTTCGGCGGCGCTGGATCCAGCGCCTGCTCGACCATGACGGCCATGACGCCGACGGCGGCGGCATCGAGGCCTGGCTGACCCTGGGCGAGGCGGTGGGCCTCTCCCGCGACGAGCTCTGGTCCCAGGAGCATGTCCTGCCGGGGGTCCGCTTCGCGGTGGATGCCTACGTCAACTTCGTGCGCCGCGCGGACTGGCGCGAGGCGGCGATCTCGTCGCTCACCGAGCTGTTCGCACCGGAGGCCCACCGCAGCCGCCTGGCGACCTGGCCGACCCACTATCCCTGGATCGACACGGCCGGCTATGGCTACTTCCGCAAGCGGCTGACCGAGGCGCGACGGGACGTCGAACACGGGCTCGAGGTGGCCCTGGCGGTCTGCACCACCCGGGCGACCCAGGAGCGAGCCCTGGAGATCCTGCAGTTCAAGCTCGACGTGCTGTGGTCGATGCTCGACGCCATGACCCTGGCCTACCAGCTCGGCCGGCCGCCCTACCACACCGTCACCGACCAGCGGGTCTACCATCGGGGGGTGTCGTGATGGCGACCATGATCCGAGCCACCAGTGTCTGCCGCCTGCGTCCGGGCTGGCGCCTGCAGTGGGAAGAGGCCCAGCAGCGCCATGTGCTGCTCTATCCCGAGGGCATGGTGCAGCTCAACGACACCGCCGGTGCCATCCTCGGCGAACTCGACGGCCAGCGCGACGTGGAGGCCGTGATCCAGCGGCTCGAGGCGCGTTACCCCCAGGCGCCGGCAGGGGCCATCGCCCTGGACGTCCAGGCGTTCCTCGTCGAGGCCTCGCAACAGGGCTGGATCCAGCATGACTGACCGCACCGACACCGCCACCATCAATGCCCACAGCGGCGCACCGCTCTGGCTGCTGGCCGAGCTCACCTACCGCTGCCCCCTGCAGTGCGCCTACTGCTCCAACCCCCTGGATTTCGCCGGCGTCAGGGAGGAGCTGACCACCGCGGAGTGGCTCGACCTCCTGGCCCAGGCCCGCGAGATGGGCGCCGTGCAGCTGGGCTTCTCCGGTGGCGAGCCCCTGGTGCGCCAGGACCTCGAGCAGCTGGTGGCCGAGGCGCGCCGGCTGGGCTTCTACACCAACCTGATCACCTCGGCCCAGGGCCTCGACGAGGCCCGCATCGCCGCCCTGCGCGAGGCCGGCCTCGATCATATCCAGATCAGCCTGCAGGCCTCCGACCCCGACGTGGCCGCGGCGGTGGCGGGCTCCGCGAAGGCGCATGCCAGGAAGCTGGCCATGGCCCGGGCGGTCAAGGCCGCCGGCTATCCCATGGTGCTCAACGTGGTGCTGCACCGCCACAACATCGACCAGCTCGATGCCATCATTGCCCTGTGCGACGAGCTCGGCGCCGACGCCGTGGAGCTGGCCAACTGCCAGCTCTACGGCTGGGCCCACCTCAACCGGGCAGGACTGCTGCCGAGCCGCGAGCAGCTCGAGGCCGCGGAGGCGACCACCGGCCGCTGGCGGACACGCCTCGCCGAGCGGGGACGCGCCATGGACCTGCTGTTCGTGGTGCCCGACTACTACAACGACCGGCCCAAGGCGTGCATGGGCGGCTGGGGCTCGATCTTCATGACCGTGGCCCCGGATGGTGCCGTGCTGCCGTGCCACAGCGCCCGGCTGCTGCCGATGACCTTTCCCAGCGTCCGCGACCGGCCGCTGCGCGAGATCTGGTACGACAGCGAGGCCTTCAATCGCTATCGCGGCGATGCCTGGATGCAGGAGCCCTGTCGCAGCTGTGACGAGCGCCATCGCGACGTCGGCGGCTGCCGCTGCCAGGCCTACCTGCTGACCGGCGACCCCGATGCCACCGACCCGGTCTGCTCGCTCTCCCCGAACCACCACCTGATCGAGGCGGCCCGCCGCGAGGCAGAAGACGGCGCCGCCGGCACGGTCGGGGCACTGACGCCGCGCAACGTTCACGAGTCGCGGATCTTCTGCCGCTCATGAACGAGGCGGTCGCGGCCGGCGGTCCCGAGGAGGCCCTGCTGGAGGCCGGGCCTCCCCGCCGCTGGTGGTACCACACGCAATCCACTTAACCGTTGCCTGACGGGAACGCACTAGTGTCGCTGGAGCATAATCTCCCCTCGCCGCGCCACCTAGACTGACAGCAGTGCACGCCCCAGTTCCCTGGAGCCAATGCGATAACAACAATGGCCACGCGAGGTGAACGACCATGTTGACACGACTGAGCCTGAACGAAGAGCGCAAGCCCATGGGCCTGATGGATACCCTGAAACGCTGGTTCGGGGGCCAGAGCGCCCCTGCCACCGCAACCAGCCAGCACAGGGGCACCCCGGCGGCGCCATCCGTTGCGGCGAGCACCCAGGCAACCCCGAACAGCAGCGTCCCAATTCACCCCGCGGTGGATGGCGGTCTGAAGGCCGGCAGCGAGAGCTTCAGCGGCGGTACCCTGCACTGCCACTGCGCCAGCAACCGCGTCGAGGTCAGCGTCGAGTCCCAGTGCGCCCACAACCACGTATGCGGCTGCACCAAGTGCTGGAAGCCCGAAGGCGCTCTCTTCTCCATGGTGGCCGTGGTGCCCCGTGACAGCCTCAGCGTCACGGGTCACGAGGAGAAGCTGGAGATCGTCGACCCCTCGGCCGCCATCCAGCGCCACGCCTGCAAGGAGTGCGGGGTTCACATGTTCGGCCGCATCGAGAATACCGGCCACCCCTTCCACGGCCTCGACTTCATCCATACCGAGCTCTCCGACGACGATGGCTGGGCCGCGCCGGAGTTCGCGGCCTTCGTGTCGTCGATCATCGAGTCCGGCGCCAATCCGGACAACATGGGCAAGGTACGCGACAGGCTGAAGGCGCTGAAACTGGAGCCCTATGACTGCCTCTCGCCGCCCCTGATGGATGCCATCGCCATCCATACGGCCAAGTCCAAGGGCATCCTCTAGCTCCGGCCAGAAGCGAGCCCGCCCTGACAACAGGAAGGCGCCCCGTGGGGCGCCTTCGCTGGCGTGGCTGTCGATACCGCGAGTCCGCCTACTTGAAGTTCTTGCGGTAGGACTTGAGGATCTCGCCGACGATGCCGCTGCGGAAGCTCAGCACGCAGATCACGAAGATCACCCCGAGGATCGGTCCCACCCAGTTGCCCAGGGGCGACTGGGCCAGCATGTGCTGCAGGCTGACCACGATGCCGGCGCCGACCACCGGGCCGAACAGGGTACCCACCCCGCCGAGCAGGGTCATCAGGATCACCTCGCCGGACATGTGCCAGTGGGCATCGGTCAGGGAAGCGAGCTGGAAGACCACCGTCTTGGTGGAGCCGGCCAGGCCGGCGAGGCCCGCGGAGAGGACGAAGGCCACCAGCTTGTAGGCGTCGACGTTGTAGCCCAGCGAGATCGCCCGCGGCTCGTTCTCGCGAATCGCCTTGAGCACCTGGCCATAGGGCGAGTGCACCGCACGCTGGATCAGAGCGAAGCCGAACAGGAAGATGGCGAACACGAAGTAGTACATCGCCAGGTTGCTGCGCAGGCTGATGATGCCGAACAGCTCGCCCCGCGGCACCCCGTGCAGGCCGTCCTCACCGCCGGTGAAGGGCGACTGGACGTAGACGAAGAACACCAGCTGGGCCAGCGCCAGGGTCACCATGGCGAAGTAGATGCCCTGGCGACGGATCGACAGGGCACCGAACACCGCCCCCAGGGCCACGGCGACCAGGGTGCCTGCGATGATGCCAAGCTCCGGGGTCAGCCCCGGGTAGCTGGCCAGCAGGTAGCCGGTGATATAGCCGCCGGTGGCCAGGAAGGCGGCATGCCCGAAGGAGAGCAGCCCCGCATAGCCGAGCAGCAGGTTGAAGGCGCAGGCGAAGAGCGCGAAGCAGAGCACCTTCATCAGGAACACCGGGTAGGCGACGAAGGGCGCCACCAGGCCGATGCCGATCAGCACCAGGTAGAAAACGTTGCGGCGCATATCGGCGCGCCGCTGGCGCTTCATGGAGGGGGTCAGCGTCTGAGTCTGGGTCGCGGACATGGTCATGCCTCCTTGCCGAACAGGCCGGCGGGTCGCAGCAGCAGCACCAGGATCATCACCAGGAAGATCACGGTGTTGGCCGCCTCGGGGTAGTACACCTTGGTCAGGCCCTCGATCAGCCCCATGCCGAGGCCAGTGAGCACGGCGCCGAGGATCGAGCCCATGCCGCCGATCACCACTACCGCGAAGACCACGATCAAGAGGTTCGAGCCCATGGTGGGCGACACCGGGTAGAGCGGTGCGGCCAGCACCCCGGCGAAGGCGGCCAGGGCCACGCCGAAGCCATAGGTGAGGGTGATCAGGAGCGGCACGTTGACGCCGAAGGCCTGCATCAGCGCCGGGTTCTCGGTGCCGGCGCGCAGATAGGCGCCGAGGCGCGTGCGCTCGATCATGTACCAGGTGAAGAGGCAGACCGCGATGGCCGCCACCAGCACGAAGGCGCGGTACTTGGGCAGGAACATGAAGCCGGTCTGGAAGCCGCCCTGCAGCAGCTCGGGGGTCGGGTAGCGAGCGCCCGAGACGCCGAAGAAGTTGACCAGGGTCCCCTCGAAGATCAGCGCCAGGCCGAAGGTCAGCAGCAGGCCGTAGAGGTGGTCCAGATGGGCGATGCGGCGCAGCATGGTGCGCTCGAGCAGCATGCCGAACAGGCCGACGATCAGCGGCGCCAGCAGCAACGCCGTCCAGTAGTTGATGCCCAGGTAGCGCATGCCCAGCAGGGTGGCGAAGGCCCCCAGCATGTACATGGCGCCGTGGGCGAAGTTGACGATCTTCAGCAGGCCGAAGATCACCGCGAGGCCCAGGCTGAGCAGGGCGTAGAAGGCACCGTTGATCAGGCCGAGCAGGAGCTGGCCGAGGAACACCGCCAGCGGCACCCCGAATATCATCGTCATGTCAGGAATCTCCCGTCAGAGGGGGCGGCGGCTCGCGCCGCCGCCGGTCTGCTCGCTTCAGTTCTGCACCAGCTTGCACTGGCTCTCGGAGAGCGGACGGTACGCCTCCTCGGCGGGGATGGTGGAGAGGATCTCGTAGAGGTCCCACTCGTGCTCGGACTCGGCCGGCGACTTCACCTGGGCCAGGTACATGTCATGGACCATGCGGCCGTCCTCGCGCAGGCGACCGTTACGGGCGAAGAAGTCGTTGATCTCCTGCCCCATCATGTACTCGCGCACGGTGGCCGGGTCATCGCTGCCGGTGGCCTCGACGGCCTGCAGGTAGTGCATGGTGCTGGAGTAGATGCCGGCCTGGACCATGGTCGGCATGCGACCCACGCGCTCGTAGTAGCGCTCGGACCACTCCCGGGACTCGTCGTCCATGTTCCAGTACCAGCCGGTGGTCAACAGCAGCCCCTGGGTATCCTCGAGGCCCATGGCGTAGACGTCGTTGAGGAAGACCAGCAGACCGGCGAGCTGCTGGCCAGCCTGGACCACGCCGAACTGGCTGGCGGTCATGATGGAGTTGACGGTATCGGAGCCGGCGTTGGCCAGGCCGATGATCTTGGCACCGGAGCCCTGGGCCTGGAGGATGTAGGAAGAGAAGTCGTCGGTGGGGAAGGGATGGCGCACGCCCCCAATGATCTCGCCGCCGGCTTCCTCGACCACGCGGGTCACATCGCCTTCCAGGGCGTGGCCGAAGGCGTAGTCGGCGGTAAGCATGAACCAGCTGTCACCGCCCTGCTCCACCACCGCGCGAGCGGTGCCGTTGGCCAGCGGGTAGGTGTCATAGACCCAGTGGATATGATTCGGGGTGCAGTGCTCGTTGGTGATGCTCGAGGCGGCGGAGGCGGAGACGATGCCGAAGCTGTTGTTCTCCTCCAGCACGCGGGTCACGGCGATGGTCACCGAGGAGGCCACCAGGCCCGCCACCATGTCGACATTGCGGGTGTCGATCCATTCGCGCACGGTGCTGGCGCCCACGTCGGCGCTGTTGCGATCGTCGGCGCTGAACACCTGGATCGGTGCGCCGTTGACGTTGCCCCCGAAGTCCTCGACGGCCATGCGCAGCGCCTCGAGGCCGCCGGGGCCGGCCAGATCGCGGTAGGTGCCGGACATGTCGGCCAGGTAGCCGATGCGCACCTCGCCGTCGCTGATCTCGGCCTGGGCGGTGGTGGCCATGGCGGCGGTGGCGGCCAGGGCGACGGCGGCGGTAAGGCTCTTCTTGATGAAGGTCATGTGATTCTCCTCTGCCCCGAGGCGGGGCTCTTGTTGTTGTTACGACAGTTGTTGCATTTGTTTTTGCCGCGGCGAGGAGCAGCGGCGGCGCCGACTCATACGCCCAGCAGGGTATGCAGGTGCTCGCGCCGGCTCGGCAGCTCCGCCGCCGAGATCTCCTCGACGATCATCCCGTGATCCATCACGAAGTGGCGGTCGGCCAAGGGGGCGGCAAAGCGGAAGTTCTGCTCCACCAGCACGATGGTCATGCCGCGCTCCTTGAGCTTGACCAGCACCTCGCCCAGCTTCTGGACGATGACCGGCGCCAGCCCCTCGGTGATCTCGTCGAGCAGCAGCAGCCGCGCCCCGGTGCGCAGGATCCGCGCCATGGCCAGCATCTGCTGCTCGCCCCCGGAGAGCCGGGTGCCCTGGCTGCGGCGCCGCTCGTAGAGGTTGGGAAACATCTCGTAGATCTCGTCGATCGACATTCCGCCGGAGCGCACCGTGGGCGGCAGCAGCAGGTTCTCCTCGACGTCGAGGCTGGCGAAGATGCCGCGCTCCTCGGGGCAGTAGCCAATGCCCAGGCGGGGGATGCGGTGGGCCTTCATGCCCAGGGTCTCGTTACCGTTGATCATGATCGAGCCGGTGCGCCGGCCGACCATGTTCATGATCGACTTGAGGGTGGTGCTGCGCCCGGCGCCGTTGCGCCCGAGCAGGGTCACGAGCTCGCCGCGCTTCACATTGAAATCGACGCCGTGGAGGATATGGGACTCGCCGTAGAAGGCGTGCAGGTCGCTGACCCGGAGCATCTCGGCGCCATCGTTGTCCTGGTACTGGAGCGCCGGGTCCTGCACCGCTTGGGCTGCCTGATTCATGCCGTGGCCTCCTCTTCCGCCGCTTCGCTGCCCATGTAGGCCTCCTTGACCCGCGGGTCGGCGGAGACGGTGGCGTAGTCGCCCTCGGCCAGCACCGCGCCGCGGGCCAGCACGGTGATGCGGTCGCACAGCCGGCTCACCACGCTGAGGTTGTGCTCCACCATCAGCACGGTGCGCCCGCGGGCCACGCGGCGGATCAGCTCGACGATGCGATCGACGTCCTCGGCGCCCATGCCCTGGGTCGGCTCGTCGAGCAGCATCATGGTGGGGTCCATGGCCAGGGTGGTGGCCACTTCCAGGGCGCGCTTGCGGCCGTAGGGCATCTCCACGGTGAGCACGTCGGCATAGTCGCGCAGGCCAACCTCCTCGAGCAGCTCGATGGCGCGGTCGTTGAGGTGGTCGAGGGTGCGCTCGGACTTCCAGAAGTGGAAGGAGGTTCCCATGGGACGCTGCAGCGCCACGCGCACGTTCTCCATGGCGGTCATGTGGCCGAACACCGCGGAGATCTGGAAGGAGCGCACCAGGCCCATCCGCGCAATCTCGTTGGCCTTCATGCCGGTGATCGGCTGGCCGCGATAGAGGATCTCGCCGCGAGTGGGCGGCAGGAACTTGGTGAGCAGGTTGAAGACGGTGGTCTTGCCGGCCCCGTTGGGGCCGATCAGGGCATGGATATGCCCCTCCTGGACCTGCAGATTGACATCGTCCACGGCGGTGAAGCCGCGAAACTCCTTGGTCAACCCGCGAGTCTCCAGAATGAAGTCCTGGGTCATGTGACGTCCTCTCTGGATCGCAGAAGCGATCCGCCGTTATTGCTGTTGTCGTTGTTGTGCGCCGTTGTCGTTGTTATGGCCATCTCGGCAGCGGACTGGCCGATGCGTCTCCGCGTTCGGCACTTTACGTTAACGTAAGCTAGAGGAGTCGAGACGTCACGGCAATAGCCTGTTGGGCATGACTCGACCAATGGCGTAGTTCCAGGCTTTTCAATAGCTTGAAAACAAACCGTCCAGCTGATACAGAGCCTTGAAAAGAAAGAAGTTTACCCGACCATGGGCAACATGAGACCTAGGTAGTAGAATACATGCAATCATGAATGTCTCGATCCGGAAGCCCCTACACGCCATGTCTCAGCTCCCCCCTCCCGGCCAGCCCTGGCCGATCGGCTTTACCGCTACCTGCCTGCGCGCCACCCTCTATATCCTGCTGATCGCAGGGCTTGCCCAGGGCGCCTACATCGAGGCGCTGCACTTCCCCGAGGTGCGCTTCTCGGAGTACGGCTTCACCGAGCTCGCCCAGAGCGCGGTGCTGCTCACGGCGTCGCTGCTGCTGCTCTATACCCGCCAGGTGCTGAAGGTGCTGCCCACCGTCACCCTGCTGATGTTCGCCTTCACCTTCAGCTCCTTTATCCGGGAGCAGGACTACTTCCTGGATACTCGGGTGGCCTACCATACCTGGAAGGTGCTGGTGGCCCTGGTGATAGTGCCGATCCTCTTCTGGGTGATCCGCGAGCGCAAACGCTTCGTCGAGGAGTTCGCCAGCTACGCCAACAGCTTCTCCTTCGGCCTCTTTGCCGCAGGGGTGCTCACTACCTACGTCTTCTCGCGCCTCTACGGCCGCCAGGACTTCTGGATGGCGGTCATGGAGGAGCACTATGTGCGCACCTTCAAGGACGCCGCCGAAGAGGTGGTGGAGCTGCTCGGCTATGCGCTGATCCTGATCGCGGTCATCGAGCTGACCCTGCTCGCCCGGCGCTGGGCCCTGGCCCGCCGCAAGGCCTGAATCACCCGCTACTCCGCTAGCCCGCCACCCGCTACTTCACCACGCCGAGCGGCCTCCTCAGGGAGATCGCTCTGCGTGAGGTCACGGGTAAGAGAGATTGAGTTTGCAGACGCCGACACTTCGAAGTAATGTCGCGCGCCATGCCTTCAAGGCAAAAAATACCACTACAAACTCACTCCTAAAGAGAAACAACCATGTCCAGCTCCCGTATGCGGGGAGAGCACATCAGACGCGGTGCCTTCACCCGCTTCCTCGACACCGTGGAGTGGCTCGGTAACCTGCTGCCCCACCCCGTCACCCTCTTTGCCATGCTCTGCGTCATCGTGGTGGTGGCCAGCGGCATCGCCGGCGCCCTCGGCGTTTCGGTCGCCGATCCCCGTCCCGCCAACGAGGGCGAGTGGATCGCCGTCAACTCCCTGATGAACGCCGATGGTCTGCGGCGACTGGTTACCGAGATGGTGACCAACTTCACCGGTTTCGCACCGCTTGGCACCGTGCTGGTGGCCATGCTCGGGGTCGGGGTAGCCGAGCACTCCGGCCTGCTCTCGGCCAGCATGCGAGCCCTGGTGCTGAACCGCTCCCCGCGGATCGTCACCTATGCGGTGGTGTTTGCCGGCATCATGTCCAACATGGCCGCCGAACTCGGCTATGTGGTGCTGATTCCGCTGGCGGCGATGATCTTCCACTCCCTGGGCCGCCACCCCCTGGCGGGGCTGGCCGCTTCTTTCTGCGGGGTGTCAGGCGGCTATAGCGCCAACCTGCTGATCGGCACCGTGGACCCGCTGCTATCCGGCATTACCCAGGAAGCGGCTCGGCTTCTCGACCCGGCCTATACGGTCGGCGCCGAGGCCAACTGGTTCTTCATGATCGTCAGCACCTTCGCCGTGACCCTGATCGGCGGCCTGGTGACCGAGCGTATCGTCGAACCCAAGCTGGGCCGCTTCGATGCCGCCTATGCCGAGGCGGATATCGACAGCCAGCAGATGGCTACCCTCTCGGCGACGGAGAAACGGGCGCTCAAGGGCACCGGCCTGGCGACCCTCGCCCTGGTGGCCGGCCTGGCCCTGCTAGTGGTCCCGGAGTGGGGCGTGCTGCGCCACCCTGAGACCGGCCTGATCAGCGGGTCGCCCTTCCTGAGCGGCATCGTGGTGATCGTGGCGATCTCCTTCACGCTCCTCGGCTTTGTCTATGGCCGCCTGGCCGGCACCATGCGCGGCGACCGCGACGTGGTCGACGCCATGGCCAGGAGCATGAGCAGCCTCGGGCTCTATATCGTGCTGGTCTTCTTCGCCGCCCAGTTCGTGGCACTGTTCAACTGGAGCAATTTCGGGACCGTGATCGCCGTGGCCGGCGCCGACCTGATGCAGTCCCTGGGGCTCAAGGGGCCTGCGCTCTTCGCTCTCTTCATCCTGCTGTGCGCCTTCGTCAACCTCTCCCTGGGCAGCGCCTCGGCCCAGTGGGCGGTGACCGCGCCGATCTTCGTGCCCATGCTGATGCTAATGGGCTATGCGCCGGAGGTGATCCAGGCCGCCTACCGGATCGGCGACTCGGTGACCAACCTGATCACGCCGATGATGAGCTACTTCGGCCTGATCATGGCGGTGGCAGCACGCTACCGGAAGGACCTGGGCATCGGCACTCTTGTCGCCCTGATGCTGCCCTATACCCTGATCATGCTGCTGGGCTGGAGCCTGCTCTTCTTCGTCTGGGTGTTTGTTCTCGGCCTGCCGGTGGGCCCTGGCTCTGCCACCCACTACGTGCTGTAGAGCACCCCAACGGGGCAACGCGTTCGGCCCCGGCCGGACGCCGCATGCCACCGGGTGACCCAGACAGCGAAAGCCCCCGCCGGCAGTTCATGCCGACGGGGGCTTCGTCGTATCAGGCCAGCCGGAGGCTGACCGTGCGGTGGGCGGCTACTCGTCGAGGAAGGAGCGCAGCGGCTCGGAGCGGCTGGGATGACGCAGCTTGCGCAGCGCCTTGGCCTCGATCTGACGGATCCGCTCGCGGGTGACATCGAACTGCTTGCCGACCTCCTCGAGGGTGTGGTCGGTGTTCATGTCGATGCCGAAGCGCATGCGCAGCACCTTGGCTTCCCGGGCGGTGAGCCCACCCAGCACGTTGCGGGTCGCCTCGATCAGCCCCTCGCCGGTGGCGGAGTCGATGGGCAGGATCATGGTCCCGTCCTCGATGAAGTCGCCCAGGTGCGAGTCGTCGTCGTCACCGATGGGCGTCTCCATGGAGATCGGCTCCTTGGCGATCTTGAGCACCTTGCGCACCTTGTCTTCCGGCATCTCGAGACGCTCACCCAGCTCCTCGGGGGTAGGCTCGCGGCCCATCTCCTGAAGCATCTGCCGGGAGACCCGGTTGAGCTTGTTGATGGTCTCGATCATGTGCACCGGAATACGGATGGTGCGCGCCTGGTCGGCAATGGAGCGGGTGATCGCCTGACGAATCCACCAGGTGGCGTAGGTGGAGAACTTGTAGCCGCGGCGATACTCGAACTTGTCCACCGCCTTCATCAGGCCGATGTTGCCCTCCTGGATCAGGTCCAGGAACTGCAGGCCGCGGTTGGTGTACTTCTTGGCGATGGAGATCACCAGGCGCAGGTTGGCCTCCACCATCTCCTTCTTGGCGCGGCGCGCCTTGGCCTCACCGATGGAGAGGCGACGGTTGACCTCCTTGATCTCGGTCACCGGCAGACAGACCATCTCCTCCTCGAAGGCGATCTTGCGCTGGGCGCGCTGTATATCGGCGCGCAGCGGCTCGAGGCGATCGGCATACTTGGGATGCTCGCCGGCGAAGCGGTCCAGCCACTGGGGGTCGGACTCGCTGCCCGGGAAGGCCTTGATAAAGGTCTTGCGGGGGATGCGCGCCTTCTTGACGCAAAGCTGCATCACCGCCTTCTCCTGGGCGCGCACCTGCTCGACGCTGATCCGCACCTGGTTGACCAGGCGCTCGAAGTGCTTGGGCACCAGCTTGATCGGCGAGAAGAGCTCGGCCAGACGCGCCAGCTCCTCCTGGGCCTCCTTCGAGCCGCGGCCGTGGGCGGCGATGGCGGCATGGGCGGCGGCGTTCTGCTCGCGGATCTGCTCGAAGCGGGCGCGGGCCTCTTCCGGGTCCGGGCCACCCTCGTTGCTGGTGGAGTCGTCCTCCTCCTCGTCGTCGGAGCCGTCGCCGTCCTCGTCGACGTCATCGCTGACCTCGGGCTCGGGCGGCTCCGCCTCGGCCACGCCGGGGATGCCTTCATCGGGGTCGATAAAGCCGGAAAAGAGGTCGGAGAGGCGGCCGGGGGCCTCCTCGTCCTGGGTGGTATCATAGGCGTCGAGGATCGACTCCACCGCACCGGGCAGGTAGGCCAGGGCGGACATCACCTCCCGGGTGCCCTCCTCGATGCGCTTGGCGATCTCGATCTCGCCCTCGCGGGTCAGCAGCTCCACCGTGCCCATCTCGCGCATGTACATGCGCACCGGGTCGGTGGTACGGCCCACGTCGCTCTCCACCGCGGCCAGGGCCGCCACGGCCTCCTCGGCGGCAGACTCGTCGGTGGAGTGATCCGACATCATCAGGGTGTCTTCATCGGGGGCTTCCTCAACGACGCTGATACCCATGTCGTTGATCATGCCGATGATGTCTTCCACCTGATCGGGGTCGGCGATATCCTCGGGAAGGTGGTCGTTGACCTCGGCATAGGTCAGGTAGCCCTGTTCCTTGCCGCGCGCGATCAACTCCTTCAGACGTGACTGCTGCTGCGCATTTCCAGCCATAGAAACCCTATCTCGACGAAGAAGAATGAAGCACCTGAAGCGCTGGGTGGAGAAAAGTCGTGAAGCCGAACAGTATAGCGGCAGAAAGCACCTTCCTGCCAGTTCGATCTATTTGCGCGGTCATTCAGGTGTGTTAGGTTGTCTGGTTACGCCGGTGCCAAGCGCCCTCTCCTATGTGGGGATGGTAGGAGAAAAATCAACCCTGGCGCCAGCTAATCGTTAGAAAGCAGGCGAATGCCCTATTGACCTTACGGTCAGCGATGCAGTTCGGTCAGCAGCACCATCAGGCGCTGCTTCTCCTCCCTGGAGAGCCGCTCCCCCGCCTTCTCCCTGGCCAGCAGCGTATCGATCTCTTCCTGAGGCGAGCGCCGCTCCCGGTGCCGAAGAAAGTGCGACACCAGCCCCTCCAGTTCGGCGCCCCGCGCCGGCCTCGGGATCAGCAGCTCGCGCCGCGCCAGCGCCGCCAGCCGCTCTCCCTCCGGCGTGCCGTGGAAGTGCGCCAGCAGCACCTGGGCGCTGCGGTAGCGCCCGGCACGCAGCAGGCGGATCACCTCGCGACACAGGCGCCCGTCGGGATCCTCCTCCGGGCACCAGTCGTCTGCCTCCGGCAGCTGGGCCACCAGCTCGGGCTCATGCACCAGCAGCTGCAGCGCCCGAGCCGCCAGGCTCAGGGAGCCGCTGCGGCGTGCCGGGGGCGCACGCTCGCCGAGCGGCGGCGCCTCCGGCATCTCGCCCGCCGCCTCCCCCATCGGCGCTGATTCCCCCGGCCCCGCAGCCGGCTCGGGAGCCGCCTGACGGGAGCGCGCCAGCAGGGTGGCAAAGCTCGACGCCTCGACCCCGGTACGCCGCGAGAGCTCGCTGAGCATCAGCGACTTCAGCACCCCCTCCGGCAGCCTCGCCAGCGCCGCCAGCACCTGACTGGCGTAGCGTTCGCGATCCTCGATCCTGGCCAGGTCGCGCCCCGCCGCCGCCTGGTCGAAGAGAAACTCCGACAGCGGGCTGGCGCAGGTGATGCGATCCTGGAAGGCCTCGGCCCCCTCGCGGCGCACCAGGGTATCCGGGTCCTCCCCCTCGGGCAGGAACAGGAAGCGCGCCTGGCGCCCGTCGATCATCAGCGGCAGCACCGTCTCCAGGGCCCGAGCCGCCGCCTGGCGGCCGGCGCGGTCGCCGTCGAAGCAGAACACCACTTCGCTGACCATGCGAAACAGCCGGGTCAGGTGCTCCTCGCTGGTGGAGGTGCCCAGGGTCGCCACGGCGTTGCGAATGCCGAACTGAGCCAGGGCCACCACGTCCATGTAGCCCTCGACGATCACCACCCGCTCCAGCCGATGGTCCGCCTGGCGCGCCTCATAGAGGCCGTAGAGCTCGCGTCCCTTGTGGAACACCGGCGTCTCCGGCGAGTTGAGGTACTTGGGCTTGGCATCGCCCAGCACCCGGCCGCCGAAGCCGATGGTGCGCCCCTTGATATCGCGGATCGGGAACATCACCCGATCCCGGAAGCGGTCGTAGGTGCGTCCGCTCTCCTCCCGGTGCACCAGCAGGCCATACTCCACCTGCACCGCCTCAGCGACGCCGCGTTCGGAGAGGTGCCGCTTGAGGGCCTCCCAGCCGTCCGGCGCATAGCCGACCCCGAAGGTCTGCTGTACCTCCGGCGAGAGCCCGCGGCGTTCGAGGTACTCCCGAGCTCCCTGGCCTTCCGGCATCTTCAGCCGCTCGCGAAAGAAGCTCGCCGAGAGCTCCAGCAGGTTGACGCCCTCCTTGCGCTTGCGCTCACGGGCCTGGGCCCGGGGATCGTCGGCGCCCTCGCGAGGCACCTCCAGCCCCAGCCGGCCGGCGAGCTGCTCCACCGCCTCGGGGAAGCGCAGCTTGTCGTACTCCATCAGGAAGCGCAGGGCGTTACCGTGGGCACCGCAGCCGAAGCAGTGGTAGAACTGCTTGTCGGCGCTGACGGTAAACGACGGCGTCTTCTCCTGATGAAAGGGGCAGAGCCCGGAGTAGTTGCGGCCCGCCTTCTTGAGCTTGACGCGCTCGCCCACCACCTCGACCACGTCGACGCGGGCCAGCAGGTCATCGATAAAGCGCTGGGGAATCTGTCCTGCCATGGGGTCGGATCACCTCGACGACTGGCGATGCGATCGCGGCGGGTCGCCGGCACCAGTGGGCCAACGCCCCGGAAAAAACAAGCGGCCACCGGATGGCGGCCGCTTGGCGTCCTCCTGAGACCGCCCGGGCCCGGGGCCCTGGCTGCCTCCAGTACGGATCAGTAGAGCCGTTCGAAGCGCTTGCGCTCACGCTGGAGCTTCTTGGCGTGACGCTTGACGGCGGCCGCCGACTTGCGCTTGCGCTCTGCGGTCGGCTTCTCGTAGTACTCGCGACGACGCACTTCGGAGAGAACACCGGCTTTTTCGCAGGAACGCTTGAAACGACGCAGTGCGACGTCAAACGGCTCGTTATCACGTACTTTAACAGAAGGCATTAAGCACTCACCTACCTTAGGTAACTAGAGTTCGGTTAGTACGCACACCCCTGTGGGTGGCAGTGATCGCGACAGCAGCTGTTCCGGAGCGCGTAAGCGAGCCGGAGGGCAGCGTGTCGGTCGCGGGGAGTCGCCACCTGGGTGCACGACCCAGTCTTGCAGCGCACGGTAGTCTAGTCGTCAGCCCCAGCCTTTGCAAATGCTTTCCCCCTTCAAACCGCGTAGAATGCCGGCCTGTTCCGCACAACCGAGCCAACACCATGCGCGTACTGGGCATCGAGACCTCCTGCGACGAGACCGGCGTCGCCCTCTTCGACACCGAGCGCGGCCTCGTGGCCGATGCGCTCTACAGCCAGGTCGCCATGCACGCCGAATATGGCGGCGTGGTACCGGAGCTGGCCTCCCGTGATCACACCCGCCGCCTGCTGCCGTTGATCCAGCAGGTGCTCGACGAGGCGGGGCTCTCCCGCAGCGAGCTGGACGCCATCGCCTACACCGCGGGGCCCGGCCTGGTGGGTGCTCTGATGGTAGGCGCTGCCACCGCCCACGGCATGGCCCGGGCGCTGGGCATCCCGGTGCTCGGCGTTCATCACATGGAGGGCCACCTGCTGGCGCCCATGCTGGAGGATGAGCGCCCCGAGTTCCCCTTCGTGGCGCTGCTGGTCTCGGGCGGCCACACCCAGCTGGTGGAGGTACGCGGCCTGGGGCGCTATACGCTGCTCGGCGAATCCGTGGATGACGCCGCCGGCGAGGCCTTCGACAAGGCGGCCAAGATGCTCGGCCTGGACTACCCGGGCGGCCCCCAGGTAGCGCGACTGGCCGAGCAGGGCGACCCCGGACGCTTCCGCTTCCCGCGGCCGATGACCGACCGCCCGGGGCTCGACTTCAGCTTTTCGGGCCTCAAGACCCACACCCTCACCGCCATCCGCCAGCTCGAGGCGTCAGGCGGGCTCGACAACCAGGCCCGCGCCGACGTGGCCCGCGCCTTCGAGGAGGCGGTGGTGGATACCCTGGTGATCAAGTGCCGCCGCGCCCTGGACCAGACCGGGCTCAAGCGCCTGGTGATGGCCGGCGGGGTCAGCGCCAACGCGCGCCTGCGCGAGCGACTGGAGCACGAGTGCGAGAAGCGCCGCGCCCGGTCCTACTACCCCAGGGGCCGCTTCTGCACCGACAACGGCGCCATGATCGCTTATGTGGGTGCCCAGCGGCTGCTGGCGGGCGAGCGCGACGAGCAGGGCGTGATGAAGGCGGTACCGCGCTGGCCGATGGATACCCTGGAGGCTCCTGCCGGAAGCTGAACGGCACTGAGGGCGGCAAGGCGGAAGGCCGGGTAACGAAGCGACGCGATATATACCCGGGAACGCTGGCAACGAGCGCCGCCGCGCACGTCAATCGACAGGGATGTCGAGTGAGGGGCACCCGTGAGGGATTATGTTGTGCCCCGACGTGCAAGCGGCAAGCGAAGTGGCAGGGTTTCGTTCCCGGGATCGCGAGTCTCGTTACCCGGCCGGCGAGTACCTTGCCCGGCTAGAGCCCCGGCTCATCGCCGCGCCCCAGGCGCTGGATATTGAGCAGGTGGCGCAGCAGCACCAGCAGGGTAAAGGCGATCACCACGACCACATAGTCAGGCGCCAGCCACAGGCTGGTCAGGGGCGCGGCAGCGGCGCTGACCAGCGACGCCACCGCCGCGGTGCGCACCCGCCAGGCGAGCAGCGCCCAGAGGGCGGCGCACACCAGGGCTACCCCCGGCGTCAGCACCAGCATCACCCCGAAGGCGCTGGCCACCGCCTTGCCGCCCCGGAAGCGGTGCCAGAGCGGATAGCTGTGGCCCAGCAGCACCGCCAGACCCACCACGCCCTGGGCCCAGGGAGGCAGCCCCAGCAGGATCGCCAGCAGCAGGACCGGCACGCCCTTGGCGGCATCCACCAGCAGGGTGGCCAGGGCCAGCCGGGGGCCATGCACCCTGAGCACGTTGGAGAAACCGGGATTGAAGGAGCCCGCCAGGCGCGGATCCTCCACGCCGGCCAGGCGGCAGACGCTCAGCGCGCCCAGCCAGCTGCCGCTGAGATAGCCCAGCGCCACCAGCGGCGGCAGCAGGGCCGGCAGAGGCAGGACAAGTGGCGCCTCCATGGCGGACCTCCCGAGACTCGAACAGCTGCCATTCTGCCAGGCGAACCCCGGCGCGCCCAGCGCCGGCGGTGTTCCCCGAAGGCCGCCTCGCGTACAATCCGGCCACGCCTGCCGGACCATTCCCACCCGGCCTCACTCTCTCTAGCGTGGAACCCTCACCATGGATCTCGTGCTGATCGAGTCCCTCGGCGTCGACACCGTGATCGGCGTCTACGACTGGGAGCGCACCATCACCCAGCGCCTGGTGCTCGACCTGGCGCTGGCCACGGATATTCGCCCGGCGGCGGCCGACGACGATATCGCCCTGACCCTGGACTACGCCGCCATCAGCGAGCGTATCCAGGACTTCGCCGCTGAGCACGACTTCGCCCTGGTGGAGACCTTCGCCGAGCGGCTGGCCGAGACCCTGCGCCAGGAGTTCGGCATTCCCTGGCTGCGCCTTGCCGTGCGCAAACCCGGCGCAGTGGCCGCCGCCGCCGCGGTGGGGGTGCAGATCGAGCGTGGACAGCGCCCGGAGGCGAGCTGATGACCCTGGTGACGGTGAGCATCGGCAGCAATATCGAGCGCGACCGCCATGTGCGCACCTGCCTGGATGCCCTGGCGGCCACCTTCGAGTCGCTGGCGATATCGCGGGTGTTCGAGAGCGAGCCGGTGGGCTTCGAGGATGGGCGCAATTTCTACAATCTGGTGGCCGCCTTCGAGAGCGACTGGTCGGTGGGCGAACTGCAGGCCTGGTGCAAGCGGCTGGAGTTCGCCAATGGCAGGCGCCCTGACAGCCCCAAGTTCAGCCCCCGTACCCTGGATATCGACCTGCTTACCGTGGGCGAGCTCACCGGCGAGCATGACGGGGTGGCGCTGCCCAGGGGCGAGATCTGCCACCACGCCTTCGTGCTCCAGCCCCTGGCCGAGCTGCTCCCCGAAACGCGCCACCCCGAAAGCGGCGCGACCTATGCCGCTCTCTGGGCCGACTTCGACCCCGGCAGCCAGCGCCTCTGGGCGGTACCCTTCGCGTGGGCGGGGCGCAAGATCTCCCACCCCGACTGAGGCGCACCTCAGCTCCCGCCCAGGGCCGCCTCGATCGCCTCCTGGCGGCGGCGCGCCAGCGCTTCGCCCAGCTCACGCCCCTGATAGCCCTCCTCCACCAGCGCCCTGGGCAGCACCTGGGCGGCCAGCCGCCAGGCCAGCGCCAGGGTCTCGGCCAGCGCCGGCGCCTCCAGGCTGATCAGGCTGAGCAGCGGCGCCACCCGTTCGCCGCGCCGCCAGGCATCGATGGCGTCCAGCCAGGCCAGCACCGCCTCCCCGTCGAGCCCCTCCCGGGCGGCCCGGGCGCAGAGGGTACGGGTCAGTGCCGCCTGGCGGGCCAGGGCCGCATGGGCCCGGGGCAGACGCAGCCGCTCGGCCAGCCGCCCGCGGGCCCCGTCATCCAGGTGCTCCACCAGCCGCGCCCAGCGCCAGCGCACCAGCGCCTCGTCGTCGAGCTCCTCGGGCAAGCGGTGCAGCCGCCCCAGAGCGTCGTCCAGGGCCTCCTCGTCGGCGGCGAGCTCCGGCATCAGTACCGCCAGGGCACCGCAGCCGGCCAGGGTCTGGAAGTAGACCTCGGGCCAGGGCTCGCCGAGGGCCTTCTCGGTCTCGACCCAGACCCGCTCGGCCACCAGGTGGGCGATCTCCCCGCTCTCCACCAGGCGACGCATCAGGCTTTGCGTCTCCTCGGCAATGGTGAAGCCAAGGCCGGCATAGCGGGCCAGGAAGCGTGCGGTGCGCAGCACCCGCAGCGGGTCCTCCACGAAGGCCGGCGAGACGTGACGCAGCACCCGGGCCTCCAGGTCGGCCAGGCCACCGTGGGGGTCGACCAGCTCCCCCTCGGGGCTCTCGGCCATGGCGTTGATGGTCAGGTCCCGACGAGCGAGATCCTCCTCTAGGGTCACCTCGGGGCTGGCGTGGACCACGAAGCCGGTGTAGCCGTGGCCGGCCTTGCGCTCGGTGCGCGCCAGGGCATACTCCTCGTGGGTCTCGGGATGCAGGAAGACCGGGAAGTCGCGCCCCACCGGCCTGAAGCCGCGGCGGCGCATCGCCTCCGGGGTGGCGCCCACCACCACCCAGTCATGGTCGTAGACCGGCCAGCCCAGGCGGGCGTCGCGCACCGCGCCGCCCACGCAGTAGACCTCGAGGCCCTCCACGGCAGGATCCCGCGGGGCACCCACCTCAGGCCTCCACGCGGTCGGGGTGACGCAGCTGCCACTCGGTGAAGCCGCCGTCGAGGCTGTAGACCTCGCCGAGGCCCTGACCGGCAAGCCAGGCCGCCGCCTGCTGGCTGGAGTGGCCGTGATAGCAGACCACCACCACCGGGCGCTCCGCCGGAGTCTCGTCGAGAAAGGCGCCGACGCTGTCGTTGTCCAGGCGGCGGCTGCCGGGAATGGCCCCCTGGGCGAAGCTCATGGGGTCCCGGATATCCACCAGGGCGAGGGGGCGGCCGGCATCGAGCCAGGCCGTCAGGGTCGCGATATCGAGGTGCTGGAAGCTCATGGGCAAATCTCGTCGTCGGAGAAGGGGAAGGTCGTCGTCGGGGATGAGGAAAGCGGCGCCTAGGGGCGCTGGCGGCTGGGAACGCTGACGCGCTCGCCGCTCTCGAGGTTCAGGGCGGTCAGGCTGCCGCCCCAGACGCAGCCGGTATCCAGGGCCCGGGCGTCGACCCGGCTGTGGGGCGTCGCGCCCTGCAGGGCCGCCCAGTGGCCGAACAGCAGCCGGGCATCGTCGCCGCGGGGGTACTGGAACCAGGGGGCGAAGCCCGGCGGGGCACTGTCGAGCCCCTCCTTGGCGGCGAAGTCGAGCCTTCCCTCGGCGTCGATGAAGCGCATGCGGGTGAGGACGTTGACGACGGCGCGCAGCCGGTCGATGCCCTCGAGGTCGTCGCGCCAGAGCGCCGGGGCGTTGCCGTACATGCGCTCGAGGAAGGCCCCGGCGCCCTCGCCGCCCAGCACCTCCTGCACCTCGCCGGCCAGGCGGCGGGCCTGGGGCAGCGACCACTGGGGCAGCAGGCCGGCATGGGTCATCACCGTCGCCGCCCCAGGGGAGTCGTCCCGGGTCTCGGCCACCAGCAGGGGGCGCGACTGCAGCCAGTCCAGCAGCGCCTCGCGGTCCGGGGCGGCGAGGATGGCGTCCAGGGTGTCCTTGCGATTGAGCCCGGCGCCGCCCCGGGCCACCGCCAGCAGGTGCAGGTCATGGTTGCCGAGCACTACCCGTGCCGCCTCCCCCAGCGCCATCGCCTCGCGCAGGCAGGCAAGCGACTCCGGCCCGCGGTTGACCAGGTCCCCGGCCAGCCAGAGCCGGTCGCGGCGCGGGTCGAAGGCAAGGGTCTCGAGCAGCTCGACGAACTCGGCGTGGCAGCCCTGGAGGTCACCGACGGCATAGGTGGTCATATGGCGCTCCCAGCAAGGGGTGAAGCAGTGGATTCAGTGTACCTGGTTGGGGCCGGCCAGGCGGAAGGGGGCGATGGCCACCTCGAAGGGGCGCTGGGAGGCGGTATCCACGCAGGTGTAGTCCCCCTCCATCACCCCGACCGGGCCGTCGAGAATGGCGCGGCTGGTGTAGCGGAAGCGCTGGCCGGGGCCGATCACCGGCTGCTGGCCCACCACCCCCTTGCCGCGTACCTCCTGCACCTTGCCGCTGCCCTGGGTGATCTTCCAGTGGCGGGCCATCAGCTGGATGCTGTGGGGCGAGGCGTTGTGCACCGTGATGGTATAGCTGAACACGAAGCGCCCTTCCCCCGGGGCGGACTCCTCGTCACGGAACTCGGGCTCCACCTCGACGCGGACCTGGTCCGGCAGGGCCTCGGGCAGCCGCTGGCTCATGGGGTTTCCCCCTCGCCGACGGCGGCTAGGTGGTTGGCGATGCGCACGAACTCCTCGACCGAGAGGGTCTGGGGGCGCCGCGCCGGGTCGATGCCCAGCGCCTCCAGGGCCTCGGCCTCGATACGCCCCTTGAGGTTGTTGCGCAGGGTCTTGCGGCGCTGGCCGAAGGCCTCGCGCACCAGGGTGAAGAGCAGCGCCTCGTCGGCGGCCGGGTGGGGCAGCTCGGCATGGGGCGTCAGGCGCACGATGGCGGAATCCACCTTGGGCCGCGGCACGAAGGCCTCCGGCGGCACCACGAAGAGCGACTCCACCCGGCAGCGGTACTGGGCCATGACCGAGAGGCGCCCCCAGTCGGGGCCGCCCGGCTCGGCGGCCAGGCGCTCCACCACCTCCTTCTGCAGCATGAAGTGCATGTCGGCGATGGCATCGCCGGCCTGGAGCAGGTGGGCGATCAGCGGCGTGGAGATGTTGTAGGGCAGGTTGCCCACCACCCGCAGCGGCTCCCCTTCGCCGCGCAGGGCGTGGAAGTCGAACTTGAGGGCGTCGCCCTCGTGGATCACGAAGTCGGGGTAGTTGAAGAACTGCACCCGCAGCCCGGGAATCAGGTCGCGGTCGAGCTCGATCACCTCGAGGCGTCCCTCGGCGGCCTCCAGCAGCGGCTCGGTGAGCGCGCCCTGGCCGGGGCCGATCTCCACGATCCGCTCGCCGGGACGCGGCCCAATGGCGCGCACGATGCGCGAGATGATGCCGCGATCGCGCAGGAAGTTCTGGCCGAAGCGCTTGCGAGCCCGATGTACCGGGGGGCGAGATGCCATTCAGGGGTGTCCTTCTATCGCTGTTTGATGGGGTCGCGCCCGGCCATCTCCGCGGCCAGGGCCACGGCCACCCGCAGGCTGCCGGGGTCGGCACGGCCGCTGCCGGCCAGGTCCAGGGCGGTGCCATGGTCCACCGAGGTGCGTACCAGCGGCAGACCCAGGGTGATATTGGCCGCGCTGCCGAAGCCGGCGTACTTGAGCACCGGCAGGCCCTGATCATGATACATGGCCAGCACCGCATCGACCCCCTCGAGATGGCGCGGCGTAAAGAGGGTATCGGCGGGGAGCGGGCCGTCGAGGCGCAGCCCCTCGGCGCGCAGGGCCGCCAGGGCCGGCTCGATCACCTCGAGCTCCTCGCGGCCCAGGTGTCCTCCCTCGCCGGCGTGGGGGTTGAGCCCGCAGACGGCGATGCGGGGCGCCGGGAGACCGAACCAGCGCTGGAGGTCGGCGTCGAGGATGCGCAGCACCCGCGAAAGCCCCTCGGCGCTGATGGCATCGGCCACCTCGCGCAGCGGCAGGTGGGTGGTGGCCAGGGCCACCCGCAGCGCCCCCGGGCCCCGCCAGCCTTCGCGGGTGGCGTGCAGGGGACGGTCGGTGGCTAGCATCATCACCACCTCCTCCACTCCGCAGGCGTCGCGCAGGTATTCGGTATGGCCGGTGAAGCCCGCGTGCCCCGCCTCGAGGATCACCCCCTTATGGAGCGGTGCGGTCACCATGCCGGCGGCCCGCCCCGCCAGGCAGGCGCGCACCGCCACGTCCAGGGTTTCGAGCACGTAGTCGGCATTGGCGACCTGCAGCAGGCCGGGGGGCGCCGGCGCCCGCAGCGCCACCGGCCAGACCGGCAGCCGGCCGGGACGCGGTGCCGGCAGCGACTCATCCAGGGCCAGGGGCACAATCTCGACGGAGAGACCCAGGCGCTCGGCGCGCTCGGCCAGCAGGTCAGGGTCGCCCACCGCCACCAGGTCCACGCCGGCCACCCCCTCGGCGGCCAGCATGACGGTGAGCTCGGGGCCGATGCCGGCAGGTTCGCCGCTGGTCAGGGCCAGCACGGGGCGCGGCATAGAGGCCATTAGCGGTCGTCGAGGCGGTAGTCGACGAAGGCCTCGGAGCGGATCTCCTGCAGCCAGCCCTCCAGCTCCTCATTGGCGCGGCGCTGGAAGAGTCTCTGCTGGGCCTGCTGGCGGCTGACGCCCTCCTGCTCCACCAGCCGCTCCACCTCGCGCTCGGAGAGGTTGACCCGGCTGCCCACCCGGCGCTGCTGGAGCTCGCGGATGACCAGTTCGCGACGGATCTCCTCGCGCACGGTGGCCAGCGCCAGCCCGTCGGCCTCCAGGGCGTCGGCGAACTGCTCCACGCTCATGCCGTTATTTTCGGCAATCGCCCGCACCTGGCGGTTGAGCTCGGTATCGTCGATGGAGAGGCCCGCATCCCGGGCCATCTGCAGCTGGATCTCCTCGAGGACCATCTGCTCGAGCAGCTGCTCACGCAGCACCCGCTCCGGGGGCAGGTCGATCTGCTGGGCGGTCAGCTGGCTGCGGGTCTGGGCCAGGCGCTCCTCCAGCTCGCTCTCCATGATCGCCCCCTGGTTGACCACCGCCACGATGCGATCCAGGGCCTGGCGCTGCATGGACTGGAACTGCTGGGCCTGGACGTCCAAGGGGGCGACGGCAAGGCCCAGCGCCAGGGCGAGCCCGGCGGCCAGGAAGGGGGTCCGGCGGCGCAATGTCTGCTTCTGTTTCATCTTTCCTCTCTGGAAGTTGGCAACGGCAGGGGCACCCGGGTCAGAAGGCGGTGGAACGGTAGCCCGGGATGGCCTCCTCGAAGTAGCTGTCGGCCTCACGGCCCACGCCGCCCAGACCCTTGAAGACGAAGCGCAGGAAGATCCCGCGATCGGTGAAGTCATCGTCGATGCGTGCCGTGTCGTTGTCGTCGATCCACTCCCGCCACACCAGCTGCAGACCGTAGCAGCAGTCGTTCCACTGCACGCCGGCGAGCTGCTCCAGGGCGCGGTCATTGGTGTTGTCGTAGAGGAAACGACCGATCAGGTCAACGCGATGGCTGGCCTTGAGGGCGAATGACAGGTCGTACTCCTCGCGGTTGAAGTCGCGGAACTCGTCATCCCCCGGTTCGACCGAGGGGTCGAAGCCTTGGAGCTCCCAGCGGTAGCCGAGGTTCAATGCGTGGCCCGCCGGGGAGCGATACTGCAGGTCCACCGAGGTGCGCTCGGTCTGCTCGAAGTTGTCGTCGTAGAGCCACTGCCAGCGAGTGCGCCAGCGGTCGGTGATCTGCCAGTCGGCGCGGGCTACCAGGGGCGAGCGGTCCCGGGTCGCCCGGTACCAGTTCGCAAAATCACTGTCCCGGTCGGGAATCACGTCGGGATCGCCATTGATATCGATGGTGCGATCCTCGAAGTAGAAGGCCTGCCCCAGCCCCACGGCGAGCCGCTGGCGGCCGCGCTCGTCCTCGAGGAGCCGCGAGTCGACGCCCAGTGAGAGGCGGTTGAGGTCGCCCACCCGGTCGCTGCCCGAGAAGCGGTGCGGCGACCAGAGCTGATTCCAGGAGAAGGCGCGCTCGCTGGTGTCGAAGTCGGGGAACTCGGACTGGTCACGGGCCGGCACATAGGCGTAGTTGGCCCGGGGCTCCAGGGTCTGGCGGTAGCCGCGTCCGCCAAGCTCCAGCTCGCGCTCGAAGACCAGGCCACCGTCCACCGAAGCCACCGGCACCTGGCGTGTCAGGCTGGTGTCGCGGTCGGTGTCACGCTCGCCGTAGTCGAGCTCGTAGGCGGTGGCCAGCCACTCCAGGCGCGGCTCCAGGTGGCCCCAGCTCTCGTCGAAGCGCCAGCCCGCCGCCGGGGAGAGATGCAGCCGCGAGCCGGTGGCGGACTCACGCTCACGCACTCGGTTCTCGTCCACGTCACGCCAGAAGTAGGTGTAGTTGGAGCCCCACTGCTGGTAGAAGCCCCCCTGGTTCCAGCGCGCACTGGCGGAGAGACTCGGCAGCCGATAGAAAGGCTTGTCGCGGTCACGCAGGGGGTCGTCGAGCTTCTGGAAGCCCTGGGCCCGGGCGTCGAGGCGCCAGACGTCGCCGCGGTAGTCGATCTGGGCCAGGCGCGGCATGGCGGAGGTGTTCTGCTCGGCGAAGTCGCTGCCGAAGTCGTCGAAGTAGCGGCCGTCGCTGGCCGCACCGTAGCGCAGCTGGTAGCGGCTGCGCGGGTTCAGGACGCCGGCGTGGCGGTAGTCCAGGTACCAGCGATCCTCGCCCTCGTAGCGGCGCGAGGCGGCGTTCGGGTCGTCGCTGGATCCGCCGTCGTCGCTGCCGAGGAAAGCCCCCTCGATCTGGCCGGCGTCGCTGGGCAGCAGGTAGCGATATTCACCGCCCAGCAGCAGGCCGCGGTCAGTGATCCAGCGCGGGGTGATGGTGGCATCCTGGTTTGGCGCGATATTCCAGTAGAAGGGCTGAGCGTAGTCCAGGGCGTCGCTGGAAAGCCCGACGTTGGGCCACAAGAAGCCGGTGTGGCGGCGGTCATCGATGGGAAAGCGCACCCAGGGCCAGTAGAAGACCGGCACCCGCCCCACCTCGAGCCGTGCATTGCGGGCGGTGCCGAAGCCGCTCTCCCGGTCGAGCACCACGTCGCCCCCCACCAGGCGCCAGAGGTCGTCACCCGGGTCGCAGGTGGTGAAACTCGCCGAGGAGAGCCGGTAGCGGCCATCCTCGAGGCGCTCAAGACGCCGAGCGTCGCCGCGCAGGTGACGGTCGTGAATCACATAGTGGGCGTCGTCGATGCTTGCTGCATCGCTGACCAGGGAGAGCTCGGCGGCCTCGCCTCGCACCAGCAGGTTCTGGTCGCGCAGGGCCATTGGACCCTCGGCAAAGGCACGCTCCCGGGAGCCCGGAACGCGCACCTCTGGGGTCTCGAGCTGGGCGCCGTCGCGGCGCAGGACCACCTCGCCGCGCAGAATCGTCTCGCCATCCTCGCCGTAGCTGGCGCTGTCGGACTCGCTGGTGACCCGCCCGGCAGGCGGCTCGGGCAGGCGGTAGTCGGGCATCACGTAGACACCGCGGCAGAGCGCGTCGGCGGGCCGGTCATCGCCCCAGGGGCGGAAGTCCAGCGACTCGGCCGTGAGGGAGGCGGACGAGGCCGCCGCCAGGGGTGCGCCGCCCAGGCCCAGGGTCGCCAGGCCGGCCAGGGCCGTCCATGTGAGTCGCTTGCCCATGTTCCTCGATGTCCTTGGCAGGGTGAATCGGTATTATACAGGCCGCCTCCGGCAACAGCATCCACCCTGCCCCACCCTCTTCGACCAGGAGCCAAGCCCGCCATGACCGACGCCTCCCTTTCGCGCCTCGAGCAGCTCAGGCAGTGGGTTGCCGAGCGCCACGGCCTGCCCCTTGCGGAGGTCGACCTGCGCCTGGCCGCCGGCGATGCCAGCTTTCGCCGCTACTATCGCCTCTACCTTGCCGACGGCACCACCCGCATGCTGATGGATGCGCCCCCCGAGCAGGAGGACAGTCGCCCCTTCGTGGCCATCGCCCGGCGCTGGGCCGCCGCCGGCCTGCCGGTGCCGCGGCTTCACGCCGACGACCTGGCGGAGGGTTTCCTGGAGCTGGAGGATCTGGGCGACACCCCCCTGCAGCGCTGCTTTATCGGCGACGCCGAGATCGGCGCCTGGCACGAGCGCGCCCTGGCGCTGATCCACGCCCTGCAGAACCGGGCGGGGCCCGATGCGCTGCCCCCCTTCGATGCCGAGCTGCTGGGTCGTGAGCTGGACCTCTTCCCCGAGTGGTGCCTGGGCGAGTGGCTCGCCCTCGACGCGCCGCCGGGATGGGAGGCCCTGCGCGAGGCGCTGATCGCCTCGGCCCTGGTCCAGCCGGTGGTCACCGTGCATCGCGACTATGACGCCATGAACCTGATGGTGCAGGGCGACTCCCTGACGCTGATCGACTTCCAGGACGCCGTGGCAGGCCCGCTGAGCTACGACCTGATATCGCTGCTGCGGGGGCGCTACTGCCGCTTCGACGCCGCACGCTTCGCCGCCTGGGTGGAGGCCTTTCGCCGCCGCGCCGTGGCCGACGGCCGTCTCCCCTCCAGCGTGGACGCCGCCACCTTCCTCGCCCAGGCCCAGGCCATGGCCGCCCAGCGCTCGCTCAAGGTGCTGGGCATCTTCTGTCGGCTGACCCTGCGCGACCGCAAGAGCGGCTACCTGGAACGCCTGCCGCACTTCCTCGCCCACCTGGAGGATAGCCTGACGGGACTCCACGGCCATGACGCCTTCAAGGCCTGGCTGGGCGACACCTTCCGCCCGGCCCTGGCGGCACGCCTGGAGGGGACGGCATGAGGGCGATGATCCTGGCCGCCGGCCTCGGCAAGCGCATGCGCCCGCTCACCGACCGCTGCCCCAAGCCGCTGCTGCCGGTGGCCGGCCGGCCGCTGATCGTCCACCACCTGGCGCGCCTGCGCGCGGCGGGCATCACCGAGGTGGTGATCAACGTCAGCTATCGGGCGGAGCAGATCATCGCCGCCCTGGGAGACGGCGCCGAGCACGGGGTGCGGATCGCCTGGAGCCGGGAGGAGTCGCCGCTGGAGACCGGCGGCGGCATCCGCCGGGCCCTGCCGCTGCTCGGCGAGGCGCCCTTCCTGCTGGTCAACGGCGACGTCTGGTGCGACCTGGACCCGGCCGCACTGCCGGCCCTGGGCGACGACCTGGCGTGGCTGGCGCTGGTGGACAACCCGGAGCACCACGCCAGTGGCGATTTCCACCTGGACGCCGCCGGCCGGGTCCACGCCGAGGGCGAGCCGCGCCTCACCTTCGCCGGCATCAGCCTGCTCGACCCGGCGCTGGTGGCCGACGAACCGGAGGGCGCCTTCGCCCTGGCGCCGCTGCTGCGCCGCGCCATGGCCGATGGCCGCGTGGGCGGCCACCACTATCGCGGCGACTGGGTCGACGTGGGCACCCCCGAGCGGCTGGCCGAACTCGACCGGCGCCTGCGCGATAGGCATATCTCCTAGAGCGAGAGGCGCCGGGGGCAGGTCTGAGAGGGGGTCCTATGCCAGGGATGGCATCGGTAGCGTACAGGGAAGTATTTACAGCGCCCCCGAACAGGCCTGTCGCCGGAACAGCCTTGAGCGATGTGCGGGGCTTAGCAACGACTGCTATGCTGCCGCGATTTCCCGACAATCGAGAAGGAATCAAGAATCATGAAAGCCAGCGTGAAATGGACCGATGGACGTCAGTTCGTTGCCGAAAGCGGCAGCGGCCACAGCGTGGTGATCGACGGTCCGCCCGACCACGGCGGCCGCAACACCGGCCCGCGCCCCATGGAGATGCTGCTGATGGGCATGGGCGCCTGCACTTCCTTCGACGTGCTGGAGATCCTCGAGAAGTCCCGCGCCCCGGTAAGCGACTGCGTGGCGAGTCTCGAAGCGGAGCGCGCCGACGCCGTGCCCAGCGTCTTCAACAGGATTCACGTGCACTTCACCGTCACCGGCAAGGGGCTCAAGGAGAAGCAGGTGGCCCGGGCCGTGGAGCTCTCCGCCGAGAAGTACTGCAGCGCCTCCATCATGCTGGTCAAGGGCGGCGTCGAGGTGACGCACTCCTTTACCATCGTTGAAGAGTAGCGCGCCCCACCGCCAGAACAGCCGCTGGTTTCCCCGGTCCGATCAGACCCGATAGACGCTTCCGGTCATCACCTTCGACATCAGCTTCATGCCGAACTTGACCGGGGCGGGGAAGCGGGCGCCGCCCGCTTCCAGCGCCAGCTGGGCGTGGTGGGCCTCGTCGATGGCCATCTGGCGCAGCACCGCCCGGGAGCGGTGGTCCCCCGCCGGCAGCCTCACCAGGTGCTCCTCCAGATGGCGCCCCACCTGCTCCTCCGTGGCAGCCACGAAGCCCAGGCTCACCCGGTCGCCCACCGCGCCGGCGGCGGCGCCGATGCCGAAGGAGGCGGCGTAGAAGAGGGGGTTGAGCAGGCTGGGACGATCGCCGAGCTCCCGAAGACGCTCGTCGCACCAGGCCAGGTGGTCGATCTCCTCGCTTGCCGCCTCCTCCATCTGGCCGCGCACCTCGGGCAGCTTGGCGGTCAGCCCCTGGCCCTGGTAGAGCGCCTGGGCACACACCTCGCCGGTGTGGTTGATACGCATCAGGCCCGCCGCATGGCGGCGCTCCTCGTCATCCATGGGCTCGTCGCGCACCTCCGGCGTGGCCGGCGAGGGCCGCGACGCCTGGGCCGCATGGGGCACCAGGGTGCGCAGCACGGTATCGAACTGGTGGATCAGGTTGTCGGTTCGGGAGAGTTGGCGGTTCATGACAATCTCATCGATAGAAAAAGCTGCACCCGATGCGTCGATCGCCCGGGCTTGCGCGGTTTCCCGCAGGGCGCCGGCTAGCCAGCCGGCCAGGTGAAGCGTCGACCGCCCATCAGGTGCATATGGATATGGTAGACCGTCTGCCCGCCATCGTCATTGCAGTTCATCACCACCCGATAGCCATCGTCGGCGAAGCCAAACTGCCTGGCCAGCCGGGCGGCGACCAGCGGCAGCCGCCCCACCAGCGCCTGGTCCTCTTCGGTGAGATCGTTGAGGGTGGCGATGGGCTTCTTGGGAATGATCAGGATATGCGTCGGGGCCTGAGGGTTGATGTCGTGAAAGGCAAGCACCTGATCGTCTTCGTAGACGATGTCGGCGGGAATCTCACGCGCGATGATCTGGCTGAACAGCGTGGACATCTCGACTCCTTGCAGCAAGCGTGGCTTGAGGCTGATCAACGAAAGCGGCGCTGGGCCAGCAGGTGGCGCACCAGCGGCGCCAGGATCAGCTCCATGGCAAGCGACACCCGAGCCCCGGGCACCACCAGGGTGTGGGGGCGGCTCATGAAGGCATCGGGAATCATCGCCAGCAGGTAGGGGAAGTCCACGGTAGCCGGCTCGCGAAAGCGGATCACCGCGAAGGACTCCGCATCGGAGGGGATATCCTGGACCTCGAAGGGGTTGGAGGTATCCACGGTGGGCACCCGCTGGAAGTTGATATGGGTGCGCGAGAACTGCGGCTGGATATAGCGCACATAGTCATCCATGCGGCCCAGGATGGTGTCGATCACCGCCTCCTGGGAGTGGCCGCGCAGCTTGGTGTCGCGCACGATCTTCTGGATCCACTCCAGGTTGATGGTGGGCGCCACCCCCACCAGCAGATCCACATGGCGGGCGATATCGTGCTCGGGGGTGACCAGCCCGCCGTGCAGCCCCTCGTAGAAGAGCAGGTCGGTGCCGCAGGGCAGCGGCTCCCACTCGGTGAAGGTGCCGACCCGGTAGCCGGCCTCGATCATCCGCTTGTCCTCGGCGTGGATATAGTGGCGATAGGTGCCGGTGCCATGCTCGCCATACTCCACGAACAGCGCCTCGAGTTCGTCGAGCAGGTTAGCCTCCACGGCGAAGTGGGAGAGCTCGTCCTTGCGTTCGGGCTCCTCGCGGAAGATGCGCGAAAGCTCTTCCCGGGTGTAGCGGTGGAAGGCGTCGCCGTCGACCATGGCGGCGTGGACATCCTCCCGGGCGAACATCCGCTCGAAGGTGCGCTTGACCGTGGTGGTGCCGGCCCCGGAGGAGCCGGTCACGGCGATGATCGGATACTCCCGGGACATCAGGCGCCCCCCGCTCCGGCGATGGCGGTGGTCACCGCCTCGGGCACCGCCACCGGGCGGCCCGTCGCCGGGTCCACCAGCAGCACGTTGAGCCGGGCCGTGGCCACCGGGCGCCCCCCTTCGGCATGGAGCACGCGATGGTAGACGGTGATCGCTCGCCCCTCGGGGGCCGGAATCGCCGTCTCCACCACCAGGGCATCGGGCCAGCGCGCCTCGGACTGGTACTGGATGGCGAGGTCCGCCACCACGCTGGGGTAGCCCCCCAGGTCCCACTCGATGAGCCCCAGGGCGGCAAGGGCCTGAATGCGCGCCTCGTGGAGCAGCGACACCAGGGTGTCATGGCCCAGGTGGCGGCCATAGTTCATGTCGGTCACGCGCACCGTCAGCGGCTGACGGTGCACGATGGCGGTCTCGGGAAACTCGAGCCTGACGCGCTCCATGCATGCCTCCTTGTGTTGCTCTTGTTGTGGTCGAGGTCGCTTGCCGTCGTGGGCCTCAGGCCTGGCCGCGCTCCCGGGCAATGGCCCGATAGGCGATATCGCGGCGGCAGAGCACGCCCTCCCAGCGGATGGCATCGACGCCGCGGTAGGCCTGCTCGGCGGCCGCCGAGACGCCCTCGCCCAGGGCGGTGACGCAGAGCACCCGGCCACCGGCGGTGACCAGCCGGCCATCCTGCTCCGCCGTACCGGCATGAAAGACCTTGCAGCCGGTCGCCTCGGCCGCTTCGATGCCCTCGATGGCATCGCCCTTGCGGTAGCTGCCGGGGTAGCCGCCGGCGGCCAGCACCACGCCCACCGCGGCGCGGGGGTCCCAGTCGCACGCCTTGCCGGCGAGCTTGCCGGTAGCACCGGCCAGGCAGAGCTCGGCGAGGTCGGACTGCAGGCGCAGCATGATCGGCTGGGTCTCGGGGTCGCCGAAGCGGCAGTTGTATTCGATGACCCTGGGGTTGCCCGCAGCGTCGATCATCAGACCGGCGTAGAGGAAGCCGGTGTAGGGGTGCCCCTCGGCGGCCATGCCCTGGACCGTGGGCAGGATCACCCGCTCCATGATGCGGGCATGCACCTCATCGGTGACCACCGGCGCCGGCGAGTAGGCCCCCATGCCGCCGGTGTTGGGGCCGCTATCGCCCTCGCCCACCCGCTTGTGGTCCTGGCTGGTGGCCATGGGCAGCACGGTCTCGCCGTCCACCATGACGATGAAGCTGGCCTCCTCGCCGTCGAGAAACTCCTCGATCACCACCCGGGCACCGGCGTCGCCGAAGGCGTTGGCCTCGAGCATGTCGCGCACTGCCGCCTCGGCCTCGGCCTCGGTCATGGCCACGATCACGCCCTTGCCGGCGGCCAGGCCGTCGGCCTTGATAACGATGGGCGCACCCTTCTCGGCGAGATACGCGAGGGCCGGCGACACCTCGGTGAAGGTCCGATAGTCGGCGGTGGGGATGGCGTGGCGGGCCAGGAAGTCCTTGGTGAAGGACTTGGAACCCTCGAGCTGGGCCGCACCGGCGCTGGGACCGAAGATCGCCAGGCCCGCCTCGCGGAAGCGGTCCACCACCCCGGCCACCAGCGGCGCCTCGGGGCCGACGATGGTCAGGTCGACGCCCTCGTCCCGAGCGAAGGCCAGCAGGCCATCGAGGTCCTCCACGCCGATATCCACATTGGCCAGCCCCGGCTCCCGGGCGGTTCCCGCATTGCCGGGAGCGACAAAGACCTGCGCCACCAGGGGGGACTGGGCGACCTTCCAGGCCAGGGCATGTTCGCGGCCACCGCCGCCGATGATCAGCACCTTCATCCGTTACACCTTCGTTCTGCGAATCGAGAGCTTCATGAGCCGAGGCGGCATTATGTCAGAAAGCGTGCCCGGGCGCCCGGCGTGGCCGTCATGAACGGCTGTCGTCGTCCTCGTCGTCCTTGACGCCGTTGCCGGTGGCCTGGCCGATGGTCTGCTGCCAGAACTTCATGTTCTCCTCGGCCAGCTCGCGCATCAGCTCCATGGGGGAGTGGCGCATGGCCTGCTGCCACTGGTCCTGCATGCGCTGCTGCTGCTCCATCATCAGCCGAGTGCCCTGCTCCAGATAGCGGGCCAGGGGCAGCGGCTGGGCCATGTCGTAGACGCGGATGAACTGGGCCAGCAGATCGTTGGAGAACACCTCGGCATCGCCGTCGGCCTGCTCCTGCTCGATGATGATCGAGAGCAGGATGGTGCGAGTCAGGTCCTCACCGCTCTTGGCATCCTCGACGCGGAAGGGCTCATTGTCGAGCACCAGCTGACGCAGATCCTCGAGGGTCACATAGCGGCTCTGTTGGGTATCATAGAGCCTGCGGTTGGCATACTTGCGAATCACGCGCACGGCGCTGCTCCTACTTCAGTGTGGGGGGCGTCTGCCCCTGTACGGCTATTGTGCACCGCGACACCATCCATGCAAGGCATACCGCCAACACGAGGCTTTATGAACCTGATTCTGCTCGCCCCGGAAGCGCTCGAGAGTGACCGGCTGGCACGGCTCACCGATCCCCGCCGCCTGCGCCACCTGCGCGAGGTGCACCGCGCCAGGCCCGGCGATCGCCTGACCCTGGGCATCATGGAGGGCGGCATCGGTCAGGGGGAGCTGCTCACCCTCGACGACCACGAGGCCACCTTCGCCCTCGATGTCCTCGACCAGCCGCCGCCCCCTGCGCTGCCGGTCCACCTGGTGCTGGCCCTGCCGCGACCGCGCATGCTGGCGCGCACTCTGGAGCATGTCACGGCGCTGGGGGTCAAGCAGATCACCCTGCTGCACACCCGCCGGGTGGAGAAGAGCTACTGGATGTCGCCGGAGCTCGAGCCCGAGAAGATCCACCGACACCTGGAGCTGGGGCTGGAACAGGCGCGGGATACCCAGCTGCCTGCGGTGACCCTGGAGAAGGGCTTTCGCCCCTTCCTGGAGGACCGGCTGCCGGGCCTGCTGGCGGGGCGCCGCGGCCTGCTGGCCCACCCGGGCATGGCGGCCGCCTGCCCGCGGGGCATCGAGACGCCCACCCTGCTGCTGGTGGGCCCCGAGGGGGGCTTCATCCCCTGGGAGGTGGAGAAGCTACTCGAGGCGGGCTGTGAAGGCATCCACCTGGGGCCGCGCATCCTGCGCGTGGAGACCGCCGTGACCGCCCTGCTCGCTCGGCTCTTCTGATCGCTGACGGCCTCGGCGGCAACGCCTAGTGCCCCTCGCCCTGCTCGCCCGGCTCTCCTGAGCCGGCGCCCGGGCCGAGCGCCTCCCGCTGAAAGCCCCCGCGGCGACGCCTAGTGCCCCTCGCTCAGGTCGTCCGGCTCATACGCCTGCAGCGGGGAGTCCGCATCGCAGCTGGGACCCTGCAGGAAGGTCCGGCGCACGTCGAGCAGCCCCAGGTGGCTGATGGTGCGCCGCCCCAGCAGCAGCGGGTAGAGCATCTCGCCGCGATCGCGCAGGCTGAACTGCTCCTCGTAGACGGTGTCGCCCATGCAGACCTTCATCAGCACCACCGGCCGCTCGTCGCGCCCCCCCGCCCCGCGCACCTTGAGGTCGCGATAGAGCGGCAGCTCGAGCTGCTCGGAGAAGACCTCCTCGCTCTCGGTATCCTCGAGCTTGAGCCGGAAGCGCACCCACTCCTCCCCCTCTCGCTCGAAGAGCTCGATCTCCCGGGCATCCAGGGAGGAGGTCAGGGCGCCACTGTCGAGCTTGGCCTTCACCGCCACGCCCCAGGGCTCGATGGTGGCTCGCTCCACCCAGCCGAACACCTTGTCGGCCAGGGCCTGCGGGGTAGCCAGCGCAAGGCCGACCAGCAGGCCCATCATGGCCGCCGACAGCCGCCGGCCAGATATGGTCGATCGCATGGAAACTCCTCCTTTCGTATCAGGCTCACTGCCAGCCATTGCTTGACGATATCGCTTCTCTCTCCAAGGCTGAAGAGCAGGACGTCGTCAAGTCCACTCTGAACTCACCACCCGACACTGGCGCCACCGCCAGATCAGGAGGTCGACCCATGGAATATCAAGGTGTTGCAAAAACGTCTCTGATCACCGGTGCCGCCTTGCTGGCAGCCAGCCTGACCGCTTATGCCCAGGCCCAGACCGGCCCCCAAGGGCTCTACTCGGTCATGTCGATCCTCGACGCCGATGTTCACTTCGAGGCCGCACCGGACAGCGAGGCAGGTGATGTCGTGGACATCCTGCTCGACGACGCCATGCAGGTGGAGGCACTGGTGGTGCGTCCCCACAACAGCCTGGGCATCGGTGATAGCTCGGTCGTGATCGGCAGTGACGGCTATCACCTGCTTTCCTACGAAGACGATGACGGCCACACCAGCCATGACGTGATCGTCGAGATCCACGAAGAGGCCTTCGAGGAGTTGCCTCGCTACGACCAGGAGTGGTGGGATCTGGCCCGGGAGCAGGCCCGCGAGGCCTGGGAAACCGCCCAGGAGGGTGCCGAAGCCGTCGTTGAACCCGCCGGCGATGAGTGATCTGTCCTATCTCGCCGGCACCGGGCCTCCCGTTAACGCTGCAGGCGTTCGAGCAGGCGCAAGGTAGCGAAGCCGTCCGGCGCCACGCCGATGGAGCGCTGGTAGGCGCGCAGCCCGCGACGGGTGTTGGGACCCATGATGCCGTCCGGGGTTCCCACGTCGAAGCCGCGGTCATTGAGCGCGCGCTGCATCTCGCGCATCTGGGCGCGGCTAAGCGGCTGCTCCTCCCGGGGCCAGCTTCCCTGGATGCCGCCGCGCCCGGCGATCTCGTTGGCCAGGGTGCCCACCGCCAGCGCATAGCTGGTGGCGTTGTTGTAGCGCAGGATGGCGCGGAAGTTGGGGCCCACCAGGAAGGCCGGCCCGCGGGCGCCCGCCGGTACGATCACCGAGGCCGCGTCGAAGTCGGGCAGGCGACCGCCGCCGACCGGACGCACGCCGAGGGAGGCCCACTCGGCGGCGCTGCGCCGGGTGGAGAGCTCCGCCTGGGCGTAGTCGAAACCGTCGGGAATCACCACCTCGACGCCCCAGGGCTGGCCCGAGACCCAGCCCGCCCGGGCCAGATAGTTGGCCGTGGAGGCCATGACGTCGGGAATGCTGCCCCAGATGTCTCGCCGCCCGTCGCCGTCGCCATCCACGGCGTAAGCCTCGAAGCTGGAGGGGATGAACTGGGTATGTCCCATGGCGCCGGCCCAGGAGCCCACCATGCGCTCCGGGGCGATGTCGCCGGCGTCGATGATGCGCAGGGCGGCAAGCAGTTCGCCGCGGGCGAAGTCGCTGCGGCGCCCCTCATAGGCCAGAGTGGCCAGGGCCTCCAGGGTCGAGAAGCTGCCGAAGTTGCCACCGTAGTTGCTCTCGATGCCCCAGATCGCCACGATCACCTCGGCGGGCACGCCGTAGCGCTGCTCCATCTGCCGGGCGGTGGCGCGATGCTCGGCGAGCTTGGCTCGCCCCTGGGTCACGCGCTGGGCGGAGACGGCGCTGTCCAGGTACTGCCAGATGGGGCGCACGAACTCGGGCTGAGAACGGTCGAGCTCGATCACCCGCGGGCGATAGCGCACGCCGTCCAGGGCGCTGGCCAGGGTCGCCTCCGAGATGCCCTCGCGGCGAGCCTCCTGGCGAAAGCGGGCCAGCCAGTCGCGAAAGTCCGCGGGCGGGGCCGGCTCGGCCTCGGCCCGGGAGGACGGGGGGTCGCCGGCAGCCGGGGCCTCGTGGGTCGATCCGTCCGCGGCACTGGCCTCGCGGGCGGGGCCGCTCTGGCAGCCGGCCAGCAGGAGCATCAGCAGGCCGAGGGTCAGGGTCCTTTTCATCACGCTTACGCACTCCGTGGCGAGGTTCAGGGGGGATGGTTCAGGGCGATCATCGCCCAGAATGGCCCACGCCACCAGCCCCGTTCAGCCTGACGAGAGGCGCCAGATCACGACCCCATGGCAGGCCACTACCGCCACGGTCAGCAGGGTGCGCAGCGTCTGGTACCAGTCCGGCTGCAGTTCGCGGCTGTCGCGCCCCGCCTCATGCAGGCGTACCAGCAGAAAGCCCGCCGCCAGGACCCAGGCGCCGCTGTAGGGATGCAGCAGCAGCGCCGGCCAGGCAATCAGACTGGGTACCATGCTGAGCAGCAGGCGCCTTCGAAAGCCGGCACTCTCCGCCGGCTCCAGGGACATCGCCACCCCCCACTGCACGCCGCCCAGGAAGGAGAGAATCACCGCGCCATAGAACAGAAAGGCCTTGATCGCCACGACCTGCCAGGCCAAGGGGGCCCACCAGGCCATGGCCGCGGTGGTCACGAAAGGAATCAGGCCGGCGAGGCCCAGGGCCAGGGGCAGTCGAGGCAGGGCGGCGAGGGTCATGGCGTCTCCTTGTCCGAATCCGAAAAAAGCGAGAGCTGGGGCGAGGCGGCGGGCGCTCCGGCGCGACGCGCAGGCCGGCGGCTGGCGAGCCGCTCAAGCAGCGCCTCGCTGGCCGCTCGAGCCTCGGGGGCGCGCCGGGCGGCGTGGAACTGGCGCTTCCAGCGCCGCGCCTCCGACTCAAAATCATGCACCGGCAGCGGGTAGTCGCGCCCGGGGTGGAAGCCCAGAACGGTGCGCTCGGCGACCGGCAGGGCCCAGGGGCGGTGTCGCCAGGTGGGCGGCAGCCCCGCCAGGGCCGGCAGCCAGCGTGCCACGAAATGCCCCTCCGGGTCGCGCTCCTCGGCCTGCTTGAGGGGGTTGTAGACGCGCAGGGCGTTGGTGCCGGTGAGCCCCGCCTGCATCTGCACCTGGGGGTAGTGGATGCCCGGCTCATAGTCGACGAAGAGCCGCGCCAGGTGCAGGGCCGGGTCGCGCCAGGGCAGCCCCAGTCCGAAGGTGGCGAAGGAGACCAGCATGGCGCGCATGCGGAAGTTGAGCCAGCCGGTCTCGCGCAGGGAGACCATGCAGGCATCCACCAGGGGTACCCCGGTGCGCCCCTCACACCAGGCGACCAGCCGCTCGGGGGCGGGGGTTTCGCGCAGCCCGCGCAGGGCGGGGTGCAGGGTGCGATGCTCCAGGTCGGGCGCGCTCTCCAGCTTCTGGATGAAGTGGCAGTGCCAGTGCAGCCGCGACTCCAGGGCGGCCAGCGCCCGTGACCACTCGGGATCGTCGCGACGCTCGCCCCTGGCCCGGCGCAGCCCCTGCACCACCTCGCGCAGGGAGAGCGTGCCCCAGGCGAGATGGGGTGAGAGCCGGGAGCCGGCGCGGCGGGCGCGGTCGGGGCTGCCGATGTCCCGATGGAAGCGCACCCCGCGCCCCGCCAGGAAGGCGTGCCAGACATCGAGCCCCGCCGGGCGCCCGCCGGCCTGCCGCCCCGGACAGGGCTCTCGCCCCACGCCCAGCCGCCGTGCCTGCCAGCGCGCCCGGGGCAGGCTCGGAAGCTCCTGCCACCCTGACGGAGGACGGGCCGGACGCGGGACAGCCAGGGGCTCGGCCATCAGCGCCTCCCACTGGGTCGCCCAGCCGCGGCGGTGCCCGAGCCCGCGGATCACCCCCTGCTGGCGTGCCTGGTGCCAGGGTACGCCCCGGCGCCGACACCACTCGGCCACCGTGCGGTCCCGGTCGAAGCTCCAGGCGTTGCCGGTCTCCTGGTGGGAACGCAGCGCACAGGGGCCGAGCGCAGCGGTGACCCGCTCCAGCACCTCCACCGCCTCCCCCTCCAGCACGCAGAGCGGCAGACCGAGCTCGGCCAGGGCATCGGCCAGCGCCTCGAGGCTCTCGGCGATGAAATCCCAGTGGCGCTGGGCGCTGTCGGGCTGCTGCCAGAGCGACGGCTCGATCACGTAGAGCGGCAGCACGGGACCCAGGGCGCAGGCCTCGGCGAGAGGCAGGTGGTCGTGGCAGCGCAGGTCGCGCTTGAACCACACCAGCTGGACGGGCGCCTCAGCCACCCTGACGCGCTCCGGCCCGAGCCCCCTGGCCGGACGTGCCCGCCAGCGGTGGCGCAAAGCGCTCGGGCGCCACCGTCCAGGGCCGCTGCCGCGCCCGCCCCCCCGGCAGCTCGGCAAGCTCCGGCTGCCAGCGCGCCACATAGGCGCCTTCGGGGTCGTAGCGCTCGGCCTGCCAGAGCACGTCGAAGCGATGCATCTGAGCGCTGCGGCCGACGCCGGCGATATAGCGCCAGTTGCCCCAGTTGCTGGCCGTGTCGAAGTCGATGAGGGCATGCTCGAACCAGGCCGCCCCCAGGCGCCAGTCACCGCCCAGCTCATGCACCAGGTAGCTGGCCACGTTCTGCCGTGCCCGGTTGGAGAGCCAGCCGGTGGCGGCCAGCTCGCCCATGGCCGCATCGATGAAGGGCATCCCGGTGCGACCCTCGCGCCAGGCGAGGAAGGCCGCCTCCTCAGGAGGAAGCCGGCGAGGGCCGAAGAGCGCAGCCCCCTCCTGGCGGGCCGCCCAGTGGAAGTAGTCTCGCCACAGCAGCTCGAAGATGACCCAGTAGCTCGACTCATTGGCGCCGTGCCGGGCCTCCCAGGCCTGCACCGCGTCGTGCACCTGGCGCGCCGAGAGGCAGCCGTGGGCCAGCCAGGGCGAGAGACGGGTGGAGAAATCGGGGCCGGAGAGCCCGTTGCGGGTCTGCTTGTAGCGCGCCACGGCGCCGCTGGCCAGGTAGTGCTCCAGGCGCGCCAGCCCCGCCTCTTCCCCACCGGCAAAGCTGAACGCGCCCCGCGCATCGGGTCGCCAGCGAGCCGCACCGTCACAGACGCGAGCCAGCGGCGGCAGCCCGCGGGGGGCCCCGTCTGGCCAGGGCGGCAGGGTAACCGGCGCCTGACAGGCCGCCGGCACCGCCCAGTCACGCTCCACCCGGCGTCGGAAGGAGGAGAACCCGGGCGGCAGCGAGGCAAGCGGCATCGGCAGGCTGGCCTCATCGAGCAGCATCCCCCCGTCGATCTGCCACAGCCTGACGCCCTCCCCCAGCGCCTCGCCCAGCCGCAGCGTCTGCTGCGTCTCATCCCAGCCCGCATCGCGGCGCACGCGCACTTCGGAGGCGCCGTGCCGCTCGGCGAGCCCTGCCACCACCTCCACCGGGTCCCCGACACGAACCAGCAGATCGCTGCCGCGCCTGAGCAGCTCGCCGCGCAGGGCGATCAGGCTCTGCCAGAGGAAGCGCAGCCGGGCCGGGCCGATGCGCGGGAGGCCCAGCCCGGGCGGCGGCGCCAGCCAGTCGCGGTCCAGCACATAGACGCAGAGAAGCTGTTCGGGGGGACGTTCGAACCGGAACAGTGGATTATCGGCCAGCCGCAGGTCATGGCGAAGCCAGGCGAGGGTCACGCCCATGAGGCACCTCCCCCCTGGCGCGACTCGCGTCGGCAGCGCTCGCTGCAGTAGCGAACCTCCTCCCAGCAGCGGGCCCACTTGCGCCGCCAGGTGAAGGGGCGTCGACAGTGGGCGCACGGCTTGCTCGGCAGGTGGGGTTTACGGTGCATGTCGGCATCCATTAAAAGTGGACATACATAGATTATCGTACAGGGTGTGTACAATTAAAAGTCTTTCCGCTTCGGCTCACTCCCCAACGAAGAAGGCCGCCCGGAGGCGGCCTTCGTCGGCGGGCAAGCGACTGCGTCAGGAGCTCTCTCCCTCCCTGGGTTCGCGACGGGCATTGGCCTCGGTCTCGTAGCCGCTCTTCAGCTCGTGGGTCAGGGGGTCATAGTTGGGCCGCAGCTCGTCCTTGACCGTGCCGCTCCACAGCTTGGAGCCGACGAAGTAGCCGGCGCGGCCGATCACGTGGGCCGCCACCGGGGCGGTCATCAGGATAAAGATGATGATCGCCAGGGCCCGTGCCGCCACCCCCACCTCGGCGAAATGCATCGCCACCGCCAGCATGATCAGGATGACGCCCAGGGCCGCCGCCTTGGTGGTGGCGTGCATGCGAGTCAGCAGATCGGGCAGCCGCAGCAGCCCCAGCGCCGCCAGCAGCATCAGCGAGGCGCCAGAGAGGACAAAGACACCCTTTATGAAATCAATCATCGCGGGGTCCTCCACGTTCCAGGAAGCGGGCAAAGCCGATGGCGGCCAGGAACCCCATCAGGGCGATGACGATGGCGGCATCGATAAAGCTCGAGACATCGGACTGGATGGCATAGACGCCCACCAGGCCCACCACGATGCTGGCGAAGAGCTCCAGGGCCACCACCCGATCGGGCAGGCTGGGCCCGCGCACCACCCGCACGAAGGCGAGGACCAGGGCCAGGCTCATGATGACCTGGCTGATCAGAATCACGATCTCCATGTCGGCACCTCGCGGTCAGGCTCAGCGAAACAGTTCCAGGGCACGGTATTCCATTTCCTTGAGGTTGCGGCGCAGCTCCTCCTCATCGTCGAGGAACATGGCGTGGATGTAGAGCACCTTGCGGTCGTCAGAGACGTCCAGGCTCAGGGTACCGGGAGTCAGGGAGATCAGGTTGGCCACCATGGTGATCTCAAGCTCGGTGCGCGCCTCCAGGGGCATGGCGATCACCCCGGGCTTCATGTGCCAGGGGGGCGTCAGGATATCGAAGGCCACCTTGAGGTTGGCCATCAGCAGCTCCTTGATGAAGAAGCCGATGAAGCCCAGGATCCTCGGGATACGCGCCGGATAGCCCTGCAGCGACTCCACCTGAGGCTCGATCAACAGCAGGGCGATATAGCCGAACACCAGGCCCACCACCAGGTTGAGGCCGGTGAAGTCGCCGCTCAGCACGACCCAGGCCAGGGCCAGCAGCAGGTTCCAGATGGCTCCGGTCATGGGCTTGTCTCCTCGCTTGCCGGCGCCTCGATGAGGGCCTCACTGACGTCCACGTTACCGCCCAGGACGGCGTCGATATAGCCCTGGGGGGTCATCAGCTGCTCGCCGATGGTGTTCATCATGACCATGAGCGGCTCGGCGAAGACGCCGATCAAAAGCGACAGCGCGGCCAGCACCCCCACCGGCAGGGTCATCATCCACAGGCTCGGCTTGACCATGCGGCCGTCGTCACCCACCACGGTCTCCTGCTCGGGCACCAGGTTGTCCTCGGGCAGGGCCTTCCAGAATACCTCGTTCCAGATCTTGACCATGGAGTAGAGGGTCATCAGGCCCACCGCTAGGGCAATGCCGGTGACCACATAGGCCTCCGCCTCGATGCCGGCGCGCACGATCACGAACTTGGCGAAGAAGCCCGACAGCGGCGGAATCCCCGCCAGCGAGAAGGCGGAGAGGAAGAAGGCCACGGCGAGCCAGGGACGCTCCTTGTAGAGTCCGCCCATCTTCTTCAGCTGGTAGGTGCCCTGCAGGCGCCGGGTGATGCCGCTGATCAGGAAGAGATTGGTCTTGACCACGATGTTGTGCATCACCGCGAAGATGCCGCCGGCGATGGCCAGGGGGGTGTAGAGCGCCAGCCCCAGGATCATGTAGCCGATCTGGCTGACGATATGGAACGACAGGATGCGGCGGAACTCGTACTGGGCCGCCGCCCCCAGCACCCCGGTGACCATGGTGAAGGCCGCCCCCCAGAGCAGCAGGTCCTGAGTGTAGTCCAGGGTCTCGTCGAACATCAGGGTGAAGACCCGGAACAGCGAGTAGACCCCCACCTTGGTGAGTAGGCCGGCGAACAGCGCCGATACCGCCACCGGGGGCGTGTGGTAGGAGGCCGGCAGCCAGAAGAAGAGCGGAAAGGCCGCCGCCTTGATGCCGAAGGCCACCATGAACATCACCGCCAGCACCTCCACCATGCCCTGGTGCTCCGCCTCGTGGAGGCGCAGGGCGATGTCGGCCATGTTGAGGGTGCCCACCATGCCGTAGAGCAGGCCGATGGCGGTCAGGAAGATCACCGAGGCCAGCAGGTTGAGGGTGACGTACTTGATCGCCCCCTCCATCTGGGCCTTCTCGCCGCCGAGGATCAGCAGCGCGAAGGAGGCGACCAGCATCACCTCGAACCAGACGTAGAGGTTGAAGATATCCCCGGTGAGAAAGGCCCCGGCCACCCCGGCCAGCAGCAGGTGCATCAGCGGGTAGTAGCCGAACTTCTCATGGTCCGGCCCGGTGGAGGCCAGGGAGTAGATGGCGATCGCCAGGCCGATCAGGGCGGTGAGCACGATCATCACCGCGCTGAGCATGTCGGCCACCAGGGTGATGCCGTAGGGGGCCTCCCAGCCGCCCATCTGGATGGTCACATAGCCTTCCTGATGGACGGAGACGAGCAGCCAGAGCGCCACCACCATCAGCGCCAGGTTGCCGGCCACGGCGGTGAAGCGTTGCATGGGCCGCGAGCGCCAGAAGAGCAGCGAGATGGCGCCCGACAGCAGCGGCAGGAGGACGGGAAGTGCGACTTCGGGCCTCACGTGTCGGTATCCTTCATCTTGTCCAGGTCATCGGCCTTGACGATCTCGTAGGCACGGCGAATCAGCACCACGGCGAAGGCCAGCACGCCGAAGGCGATCACGATGGCGGTCAGCACCACCGCCTGGGGCAGCGGGTCGGCCACCGCGCCGGCAGGCGCCAGCATCCCCTCGGGGATCAGCGGCGGAGCCCCCCGGGTCATCCCCGCCGAGGTGAAGATCAACAGGTTGGCGGCGTTGGAGAGCAGCATCAGTCCGATCACCAGCTTGACGATGGAGCGACGCAGCATCAGGAAGATCGCCGCGGCATAGAGCAGGCCGATGGCGATGGCCATCACGGGTTCCATTGGTCACCTCCTGTCCGGTGGGCGGCGTTCTCAGGGCTCATCCTTGTCCACCTCCATCAGGGTCATCACCATGGTCATCACCGCGCCCAGCACGGCCAGATAGACCCCCACGTCGAAGATCAGCGGCGTCGAGGCCTTGAAGTCGATGCCGGGAATCTCCCACCACTGGGCGGTCAGGAAGGCCTCACCCACGAACCAGGCCGGCACCACCGAGATCATGCCGAGCAGCAGCCCCATGCCGATCAGGTCCCGAGGGTCGATCATGCGCAGCACCTCCTTGGTGGCGCTGACCCCGAAGGCGAACAGGTAGAGGGTGAAGGCGCCGGCGGCCACCAGGCCGGCGATAAAGCCGCCGCCGGGCTCATCGTGGCCGCGCAGCAGCAGGAAGATGGAGAACAGCAGCTGCAGCGGCATCAGCAGCCGCGCCGCCGTGTTGAGGATGATGGTACCGGACTTAACCATCGGCGTTCTCCTTGGCCGGGGCGGACTTCTTCGGCTTCTCCGGGGCGCGCAGCTTCAGCATGGCGAAGACGCCGATGGCCGCCAGGGCCAGCACGAAGATCTCGCCCAGGGTATCGAGGGAGCGGTAGTCCACCAGAATCACGTTGACGATATTGCGCCCATAGGCCAGGGGCGCGCTGTTGGCGATCATGTAGTCGGAGATCGGCACGAACTGATCGATGCTCCAGGAGGTCAGCACCAGCAGGGTGATCAGGCCGCCCAGGCTGCCGGCCACCGCCATGTCACGCACCCGCTCGATGGGGGTGGAGAGGCTGGAGAAGCGCGGCAGGCGGAACAGCACCAGCACCAGCAGGATCACGGTGAGCGTCTCCACCAGCAGCTGGGTGATGCCCAGATCGGGGGCGCTGAACAGGATAAAGGTCAGGGCGATGGAGAAGCCCATGATGCCCACCGAGACCACGGCGCCGAGCCGCGAGCGGGAGATGGCGGCAAACAGCGCCCCCAGCACCATGGTGCCGACCACGATCGCCTCGTGGAACTGGACATCGAGGTCGAAGGCCAGCTGGGGGGAGTGGCGCAGGAGCAGCGAGTTGCCGATCAGGGCGATCAGGGTGACGATCATCACCAGGATGTAGTTGCGCATATAGCCGTTCTGCAGGATACGGGTCTGCCACTCGGAGACCACCACCACGCCGTCCATGAAGGCGTCATAGCCGGACTCGGGACCCCGGGCGATCAGCGGGTCGAGCCGTGCCAGGCGCGCCCGCACCCGATCCCAGCGCTGGAAGAGCAGATAGCCCAGCACCAGGCTCACCACCGACATCAGAAGCGGCAGGTTGATGCCGTGCCACAGGGAGAGCTTGACCTCCACCGGCGCGCCGACCACCGCCGAGGCGGCGGCGGTGAGCAGGCCGGTGCCGGCCAGGGCAGGCAGCAGGCCGAGCAGCAGGGAGAGCGTGGCCAGTACCGCCGGCCCCAGCAGCATGGAGGCCGGCGCCTCGTGGGCCACCCGCGGGGTCTGGCGGCGCTGGCCGAAGAAGGGACGCAAAGCGATGATCGCCGCCACGGCGATGGTCAGGATGGCCGCACTGAAGGCCAGCAGCACCACCAGCCATCGCCAGGCGCTGGCGTCGAGCACCGACTCGAACATCAGCTCCTTGCCGATGAAGCCGAACAGCGGTGGCACCCCGGCAAGGGAGAGCGCCGCCACCATGGCGATCACCGCGGTGATCGGCATCAGCGGCCGCAGGCCGCCCATGGCGGTGACGTCCTTGGTGCCGGTCTCGTGGTCGAGGATCCCGGCCACCATGAACAGGGCCCCCTTGTAGAGCGAGTGCGCCAGCAGGAAGGTGACGAAGGCGATCATCGCCCCCTCGGTGCCGATACCCAGCAGCATGGTCAGGGTGCCCAGGGCCATCACCGTGGAGTAGGCCAGGAGCTTCTTGATATTGGTGTGGCGGATGGCCAGGAAGGCGCCGGTGAACATGGTCAGCGCCCCCACCACCGAGAGGGTCACCGTCCACATCTCGGTGCCGCCGAGGCCCGGCTGCAGCCGCGCCAGCAGGTAGATGCCCGCCTTGACCATGGTCGCCGAGTGCAGGTAGGCCGAGACCGGCGTCGGGGCCGCCATGGCGTTGGGCAGCCAGAAATGGAAGGGAAACTGAGCCGACTTGGTAAAGGCACCGAGCAGCAGGCAGATGAGCAGCGGCGTATAGAGGTCGTGCTCGCGCAGGACATCGTCCATGGCGTTGAGCTCGGCGAGCGACCAGCTGCCCCCGGCCACCCCCAGCATGGCCAGGCCCGCCATCAGCGCCAGCCCCCCCGCCACGGTGACGAAGAGCCCCTGGCGGGCCGACTTGCGCGCCTCGAGATCGGTGTGGTTGAAGCCGATCAGCAGGTAGGAGGTGATGCTGGTCAGCTCCCAGAAGACGAAGAGGGTGAAGAGGCCGTCGGCCAGCACCAGGCCCAGCATGGAGACCATGAAGGCCAGGATCGCCAGGTGGAAGCGCACCAGGTCCGGGTGCCCCTTGAGGTACCCCCCGGCATAGATCAGCACGAAGGTGCCGATACCGGTGACCAGCAGCGCAAAGAGCATGGAGAGGCCGTCGACCACGAAGGTCAGGCTCATGCCCAGGGAGGGCACCCACTCCATGCTGAGCACCAGGGTCTCGCCGGCCATCACGGCCGGCAGCTGGTTCAGGAACCATAGCGCCAGGGCCGCCGGAAAGACGGCCAGCACGAAGCTGGTCCGGTCGCCGAACCAGCGGTGGAAGAGCGGCGCCAGGGCGGCCAGCAGGAATCCCGACAGCACGGCGAATTGGATCAAGGGGGCTCTCCTGGTCGTGTTCGTCCTGAGGTCCAAGGGCGCATGGCAGGCGGCCTGATCTGGATCAGCATTCGCCTAATGGATGACGCAGCGCAGCACCCCGGAGCCTGTTTATCAATAGAGAAAGCCTATAGACTCTCGCCGGCGAGTGGCAAGAACGGGCTGCGCGTTACCTTAAACGGAAGTCGACATCATATCATTAGTGAATGATTACCATGCGATTTTCGGCCGCGCCCGGTTGCCGCACCCCAGCGCTCCGGTGGCTGCTGGCCAGCGGAATGAAGACGAGCCGGGCGGTGACGTGACTGCCCGGGCCACAGGCGCCGCCCCGGCGTCCAGGGCCTGGAAGGTACGCTTCCGCCACTGAGTGGACGAGCATACCGATGGCACTGCTGTGGATTCCCCTTCTCACTCTTCTCGGCGCCCTGGTGCCGATTGCCACCTCCCGCCACGGCCGACGCCTCTGCACGCTCGCGACCCTCGTTGCCCCCCTGCTCGCCCTGGGCCTGGTGCTGATCCACGCCCCGGCGGTGCTGGCCGGCGAGGTGGTCTCGGTCTCCCTGACCTGGATGCCCCTGCTCGGCCTCGACCTGGCGCTGCGTATCGACGGCCTGACCCTGCTCTTTGCGCTGCTGATCCTGGGCATCGGCAGCCTGATCCTTTACTACGCCGGCCACTACCTCAGCGCCGACGAGGATGACGGTCGCTTCCTCGCCTACATGATGCTCTTCATGACCGCCATGGTCGGCATCGCCATGGCGGACAACCTTATCCTGCTGTGGCTCTTTTGGGAGCTGACCAGCGTCTCCTCCTTCCTGCTGATCGGTTTCTGGGGCCACCGGAGCGACGCCCGCCGCGGCGCGCGCATGGCGCTGGCGGTCACCGGCGCCGGCGGCCTGGCGCTGCTCGCCGGCCTGCTGCTGATCGGCAACGTGGTGGGCAGCTTCGCCATGGCGGACGTGCTGGCCGCCGGCGACGTCATCCGCGCCTCGGCGCACTACCCGCTGATCCTGGCGCTGGTGCTGCTGGGCGCCTTTACCAAGTCGGCCCAGTTCCCCTTCCACTTCTGGCTGCCCCACGCCATGGCCGCACCTACCCCGGTCTCGGCCTTCCTGCACTCGGCCACCATGGTCAAGGCGGGCGTCTTCCTGATGGCACGCCTCACTCCGGCCCTGGGCGACAGCCAGCTGTGGGCCGTAGCGCTCTCCCTGGTGGGCCTGACCACCATGCTCTACGCCGCCTGGTTCGCCCTGCTGCAGCGCGACCTCAAGGGGATCCTCGCCTTCTCCACGGTGAGCCACCTGGGGCTGATCACCCTGCTGCTGGGGCTGGGCAGCCCGCTGGCCATCGTCGCCGCGGTCTTCCATATCCTCAACCACGCCACCTTCAAGGCGGCACTCTTCATGAGCGTGGGGATCATCGATCACGAGACCGGCACCCGGGACATCGACCGCCTGGGGGCGCTCTGGTCGATGATGCCGCTGACCGGCACCATGGTGATCCTGGCGGGCGCCGCCATGGCCGGCTTCCCCCCCTTCAACGGCTTTCTCTCCAAGGAGATGCTCTTCGAGCAGAGCCTGATCAACGACGTGCTGGGGGCCCTGAGCGGCCTGATTCCGCTGCTGGTGACGGTGGCCGCCACCCTCTCGGTGGCCTACTCGCTGCGCCTGATCTGGAGCCTCTTCTTCGCCGCGCCCAAGCTGACCCGGGAGCAGAAGGCCGAGCCGCCCATGCACGTCCATGATCCGGCCCGGGGCATGCTGGCCCCTGGCCTCTTCCTGGCCGCCATGAGCCTGGCAGTGGGGCTCTTCCCCATGACCCTGGCCGCCCCGCTGGTCAACGCCGCCAGCCTCGCCGTCCAGGGTGACACCACCCCGCTGATCTCCCTGGCGCTGTGGCACGGCCTCAACCTGCCCCTCGCCATGAGCCTGATGGCGGTCATCGGCGGCATCCTGCTGGTGCGCCAGCATCGCCGCCTGGCCAACATCGCCGCCCTCTTCCCGACCCGCGACGCCAGCCTGACCTTCGAGGCGGCGGTACTGAAGGTGATCAAGGCCACCCTCTGGCTGACCCAGCGCCTGGAGAACGGCTCCCTGCAGCGCTACCAGGCGCTGCTGGTACTCTGTGCGCTGGTCATGGTGGGCGTGGGGCTGGCCAACCTCGACACCCTGACCGGCCCCCTCGGCATGCAGCCCCTGGACGGTATGCTGGTGCTGGGGGCGGCGCTGATCATCTTCGGCGCCGTCGGCAGCGCCCTGAGCCACCGCTGGCGGCTGGTCTCGCTGCTGATGCTCTCGGTGGTAGGCCTGACCGTTTCGCTCACCTTCGTGCGCTTCTCCGCCCCCGACCTGGCACTGACCCAGCTCTCGGTGGAGGTGGTGTCGATGATCCTCTTCATCCTGGCGCTCTTCTTCCTGCCCCAGCGCCCGCCGCTGCTGGTCTCCCAGCGGCGCATCCTGCGCGACCTGCTGCTGGCGGCCTCCCTGGGGCTGGTGGTGGCGATGCTCAACTACGCCCTGCTGACCCGGGAGACCATCTCCATCGCCGACTACTTCCTGCGCGAGGCGGTGCCGGGCGGCGGCGGCACCAACGTGGTCAACGTCATCCTGGTGGACTTCCGGGGCTACGACACCCTGGGCGAGATCACCGTGCTCACCCTGGCGGGCCTGGCCACCTTCAAGCTGCTCAACCGCATGAAGCTCTTCAAGCCGTCGGGCAACCTGGAGGGGATCCGCTGGTCGCGCCACCGCTACCCGCTGATCCTCGCCGTGATCGCCCAGATTCTGCTACCCCTGGCCCTGCTGGTCTCGGTCTATATCTTCCTGCGGGGCCACAACCAGCCCGGCGGCGGCTTTATCGCCGGCCTGATCACCGCCGTGGCGCTGATCCTGCAGTACATGGCCCGGGGCCACGACTGGACTCGGGAGCGACTGCCGATCTCCTACCCGGCGGTGGCGGTATCCGGCCTGGTCGTCGCCGTGGCCACCGGCCTGGCCAGCTGGCTCTTCGGCTACCCCTTCCTGACCTCGACCTTCGGTCACTTCCATATCCCGCTGATCGGTGAGATCGAACTCGCCTCGGCCATGCTCTTCGATGTGGGGGTCTACCTGGCCGTGGTCGGCGCCACCCTGATGATCCTGATCAACCTGGGCCGGGTCACCACGATCCACCGCCCGACGCTGGAGGAACGTTGATGGAAGCCCTCTTTTCCCTGGTGGTCGGTGTCCTTACCGCCAGCGGTATCTACCTGCTGCTGCGCGGGCGCACCTTCCCGGTGATCATCGGCCTGGCCCTGCTCGGCTATGCGGTGAACCTCTTCCTCTTCTCCACCGGCGGACTCAACACCCACGCCGCCGCGGTCATCGGCGAATCGATCACGCCCTCCGACCCCCTCCCCCAGGCGCTGGTGCTCACCGCCATCGTGATCGGCTTCGCCATGACCGCCTTCGTGGTGATCCTGGCGATCCGCGCTCGCAGCGAGCTGGGCAGTGACCATGTGGACGGCCAGTCCGGCGAAGCGGGAGACGCCAAATGAGCCAGCACCTCGTGACCCTGCCGATCCTGATCCCCATGATCGGCGCCCTTGCCCTGCTGCTCTTCAACCAGGCCAGCGATACCCGGAGGCGCCAGCTCAGCACCGCCCTCTGCGTGGCCCAGGTGCTGGTGGCCGCCTGGCTGCTGGCGGTGGCGGGCGACGGCCAGATGCTCTTCTATGCGCTGGGCAACTGGCACGCCCCCTTCGGCATCGTGCTGATGCTGGACCGGCTCTCCGCGCTGATGCTGATCCTGACCGCCGTGCTGGCACTGGGCAGCGTGCTCTTCGCCTGCGCCGGCGAGGATGCTCGCGGCACCAACTTCCACGGCCTCTTCCAGCTGCAGCTGATGGGGCTCAACGGCGCCTTCCTGACCGGCGACATGTTCAACCTCTTCGTCTTCTTCGAGATCACCCTGCTGGCCTCCTACGCCCTGATGATGCACGGCGGCGGCAAGGAGCGCATCGGTGCCGGCCTGCACTATGTGATCCTGAACCTGGCCGGCTCGGCGCTCTTCATCGTCGCCCTGGGGGTGCTCTACGGCGCCACCGGCACCCTCAACATGGCCGACATGGCCCGCCGGGTGGCGCAGATGTCCGGCGACCAGGCGGCCCTGGTCACCGCCGGCGCCCTGCTGCTGATCGTGGTCTTCAGCCTCAAGGCGGCGCTGCTGCCCCTCTACTTCTGGCTGCCGCGCACCTATGCGGCGGCGCCGGCGCCGGTGGCCGCCCTGTTCGCCATCATGACCAAGCTCGGCCTCTACGCCATTCTGCGCGTGCAGTCGCTGATCTTCGCCGACACCCCGGTAGCCGAGGCGATTGCCACCTGGCTGTGGTGGTCGGGGCTGGCCACCATCGCCCTGGCGGGCGTCGGGGTGCTGGCGGCCCGGGACCTGCGAACCCTGGTGGCCTACCTGGTGCTGGTCTCCGTGGGCACCCTGATGGCCGGTACGGCGCTGGGCTCCGTCGATGCCATCGGCGCGCTGCTCTACTACCTGCCCCATACCACCCTGATCTGTGGCGCCCTCTACCTGATCGCCGAGCTGATCAGCCAGCAGCGCGGCAAGGCGGGCACCCGCCTGGTGCGGGGCCGCCGGCTCCATCAGCGCCACCTGCTGGGCGGCATGTTCCTGGTCGCCGCCGTGGCGGTGGCGGGTCTGCCGCCCCTGGCCGGATCGCTCGGCAAGGCCCTGCTGATGCAGGCCGCCGAGGGGTCGGCGCGGCTGTGGCTCTGGCCGCTGCTGCTGCTGGCCGGCCTCTGCGCGCTGATCGCCATGTCCCGGGCCGGCTCGGTGTTCTTCTGGGCCAGCTACAAGGGCGAGGTCGATAGCGGTCGCGTCACCCGGCCCCAGCTGGCGGGGGTGCTCTGGCTGCTGGCCAGCGCCCCCCTGCTGGTCGCCTTCGCCGGGCCGGTCAGCGGCTATACCCAGGCCACCGCCGAACAGCTGGCCGAGCCCCAGGCGGTGATCGCCCGGCTGCTCGGCGAATCCCCCGCCCTCCAGTTCGGACGGCTCACCATCGAGGGAGAGTCACCATGAAAGCCATGGGTCGCCTGCTGCCCACTCCTACCCTGTCGCTGGTGCTGCTGATCACCTGGCTTCTGCTGGTGCGCAGCATCGAACCGGGCCAGCTGATCCTCGGCGCCGTCCTGGCCGTGGGGATCCCGCTGCTCACCCGGGGCTTCTGGCAGCCCCTGCCCCAGGTCAAGCACCCCATCAAGCTCGCCAGGTTCGTGCTGGTGGTGCTCTACGATATCGTCAAGGCCAACGTTCAGGTCAGCCTGCTGATCCTCTCGCCGAAGCGTGAGCCCCACCCCGGATTCGTGGAGTACCCGCTCTCGGTCAAGGATCCGCTGACCATCACCCTGCTGGCCAACACCATCACCATGACGCCGGGCACCGTCTCCACCAACGTTCGCCTGGACCGCTCCTCACTGCTGATCCACGTGCTGGATATGCACGACGAGCAGGCGCTGGTGCGCGAGATACAGGAGCGCTACGAGCGCCCGCTCAAGGAGATCTTCGAATGCTAGACATCGCGCTGATGATCAGCCTGACGCTGATCGTGATGGCCATGGCCATGAATGTCTTTCGCCTGGCCAAGGGGCCCGATGTCCCGGACCGCCTGCTGGCCCTGGACACCCTCTACGTCAACTCCATCGCGCTGATCGTGCTGCTCGGGCTCTGGCTCAACACCAAGACCTACTTCGAGGCCGCGATCCTGATCGCCATGCTTGGCTTCGTGGGCACCATGGCCATCTGCCGCTACCTGCTGCGCGGCGACATCATCGAGTAAGGAGCCGACCATGAACCTCTACCTGCTGGCCGAAGCCGTGGTCGCCTTCCTGCTCGTGGCGGGCGGCATCTTCGCCTTTACCGGCTCCTTGGGCATGCTGCAGTTCAAGGACTTCTTCATGCGCCTGCACGGCCCCACCAAGGGCACCACCCTGGGGATCGGCTGCACCCTGATCGCCTCCATGCTCTACTTCACGGTGACCCAGGGCGAGTTTCACGTCCAGGAGCTGCTGATCACCCTGTTCCTGTTCATCACCGCCCCGGTGACCGGCCATATGCTGGCCAAGACCGGCCTGCACATGCACCTGCGCTTCACCACCGGCACCCGGGGCTCGGTGCCGGAGTTCCGCGACGAGGACGTGGGCCAGAGCCGGGTGGCGCGCCCGGCCAAGGCGCGCCACCCCTGGCGCTCCCGCCGCCAGAAGCGCAAGGGACGCCTGCCCCGCTGACGGGGCGGGCATCACGCCTCAGGCCTGGCGGCTGACCCAGCCGGCGAGTTCGTTCTCGATCACCGCCAGCAGCGCGGCGATATGGTCGTCGCGGTCGTTGAGGCAGGGAATGTAGGTGAAGGTCTCGCCCCCCGCCTCGATAAAGGCCTCGCGGATCTCCTCCTCGATCTCCTCCAGGGTCTCCACGCAGTCCGAGGCGAAGGCCGGCGAGATCACCGCGATATGCTTCTTCCCCTGGCGGGCCAGCTCGGCGACGTGCTCCACCGTCTGGGGCCCCACCCACTCCTCGGGACCGAACTGGGACTGGAAGGCGGTCTGGACGGCGTCCGCCTCCCAGCCCAGCGCCTCGCGCAGCAGCCGCGTGGTCTTCTGGCACTGGCAGTGGTAGGGGTCGCCCTCCATCAGGAAGCGCTTGGGCACCCCGTGGTAGGAGGCCACCAGCACCTCCGGCGGGGTCTCGGCGGCGGCATAGCCCTCGCGCACCGTATTGGCCAGCGCCTCGATATAGCGCGGGTGTTCGAAGTAGGCGGGCACGGTGCGCAGGGCGGGCTGCCACTTGAGCTGCATCAGGGTGCGGAAGGCGTGGTCATTGGCGGTGGCCGTGGTCGGCGAGGCGTACTGGGGGTAGAGCGGGAAGAAGAGGATCTTCTCGCAGCCCGCCGCCTGCATGCGCTTGAGCACACTGTCGGTGGAGGGGTTGCCGTAGCGCATGCAGAAGTCGACCATCACTCCGTCGCCGAACAGCCCCTCGAGCCCCTCGGCCACCTTGCGGGTCTGCTCCCGGGTAATGGTCAAGAGCGGGCTTTCGTCCTTCTCGGTGTTCCAGATGCTGCGATAGGCCTCCCCGGACTTGAAGGGGCGCCGCGACAGGATGATCAGCTGCAGCAGCGGCTGCCACTTCCAGCTCGGGTAGTCCACCACCCGCTTGTCGGAGAGAAACTCGCTGAGGTAGCGGCGCATGGACCAGTAGTCGGTGGCGTCCGGGGTGCCCAGGTTGGCCAGCACCACGCCGACTCGGGCGCGCCGAACGGGCGGATGGTCGGCGGGGGCGTGGGCCAGGCGACCCTCGCCGGGGCGGTCCATGGCAGCGTTGGCCGGTTCCTTGGTCGAGGTGGTCATGGCTGGGCTCCTTGATCGATGCGCGCTGGATGGTGTGATGCGGCTAGTGTATCAGGCCCCTCGCCCTGAGGGGTGATCGAGTTGTACTATCAAATTTATTTGTACAGCTTGAGGTAAACAACATGCCCCGCCCCCTGGTGCTGATCCTCGGCGACCAGCTGAGCACCGACCTTGCCAGCCTGGGCGACCTGCCCGACGACGCCGTGGTGGCGCTGTGCGAAGTGGCCGGTGAAGGGCGCTACGTGCCCCATCATCCTCAGAAGGTCGCCCTGATCCTCTCCGCCATGCGCCACTTCGCCGAGGCGCTGCGCCGGCGCGGCCTGCGGGTGCACTACAGCGCACTGGACGATCCCGACAACCTGCAGTCGCTGATCCCGGAGGCCGAGCGCCTGGCGGCCCTCTACGGCTGCGACGAGATCCGTGCGGTGCGCCCCGGCGAGTGGCGACTGTGGCAGGCAATGACGGCGCGTGCGGGCGCCCCCCTCCCCTGGCGCCTGATCGAGGACGACCGCTTCTACACCACGCCGGAGGCATTCGCCGCCTGGGCAGACGGCCGCAAGGCGCTGCGCCTGGAGTACTTCTATCGCGAACTACGTCGCCGTACAGGCCTGCTGATGGAGGGCGGCGCCGCCGCCGGCGGCAAGTGGAACTACGATCAGGACAACCGTGAGCCGCTGCCCGATGCCCTCGAGATACCCGCCGCGCCCCGCCACGGCCTGGACGCCACCACCGAGGCGGTGATGGCCCTGGTCGAGGAGCATTTCGGCGATCACTTCGGCAGCCTGGCGGGCTTTCAGTGGCCGGTGACGCGGCGCCAGGCGCTGGTCGACCTGCGCCACTTCCTGGCTCACCTGCTGCCCGACTTTGGCCGCTACCAGGACGCCATCAGCGACAGCGAGCCCTTCCTCTTCCACTCCCGGCTCTCGGCGGCGCTCAATATCGGCCTGCTCTCCCCCCGGGAGGTGTGCGAAGCCGCCGAGCGGGAGTACCTCGAGGGGCGCGCGCCCCTCAACTCGGTGGAGGGCTTCATCCGCCAGATTCTGGGCTGGCGGGAGTATGTGCGCGGCCTCTACTGGACTCGCATGCCCGACTACAAGCGCGGCAACGCCCTGGGAGCAAACGGCGAGCTGCCCGCCTGCTACTGGAGCGGCGACACCGAGCTGCGCTGCCTGCGCCGGGCCATCGAGATGACCCGCGACAATGCCTACGCCCACCATATCCAGCGGCTGATGGTCACCGGCAACATCGCCCTGCTCTGCGACGTCTCCCCCGAGGCGCTCTGTGACTGGTACCTGGCGGTCTACGCCGACGCCTGCGAATGGGTGGAGCTGCCCAACGTGCTGGGCATGGTGCTGCACGCCGACGGCGGCCTGATGGGCTCCAAGCCCTACTGCGCTTCGGGCAAGTATATCGACCGCATGTCGGACCACTGCCGCCACTGCCGCTTCGACCCGAAGAAGGTCACCGGCGAGGGCGCCTGCCCCCTCAACAGCCTCTACTGGCGCTTCCTCGAGCGCCACGCCGAGACCCTCTCCGCCAACCCGCGCATGAAGCTGATCTACGGCTCGCTGACGAGGATGAGCGACGCGAAGCGCTCGGCCATGCGGGAACAGGCCCAGGCCTTCCTGGACGCGCTGCCCCGCTCGAGCGCCTGGCGCGACGCCGCACACGAGCAGCGCCGCCACCACCTGGCCGGCTACGCCTCCGAGCCGGTTCCCCACGAGCCCACGCATCCTGAGGACACCCCATGAGTCGACGCGCCGCCCTCTCCGCCACCCCCCCGGTCACCCTCTATCACGACGGCCACTGCCCGCTCTGCCAGCGAGAGGTGGCCTGGCTCTCGCGCCACCCGCGTCGGGAACGCGTGGCCCTGGTGGATATCCAGGCGCCGGAGTTCGATGCCGAGGCCCTGGGGAAGCGCTTCGAGGCGATGATGGGACGACTGCACCTGCAGGACGCCGAGGGGCGCTGGTTCATCGGCATGGACGCCAGCCGGGCGCTCTACGCCGTGCTGGGGTATCGAAGGCTGGTGTGGCTAAGCAGCCTGCCGGGGGTGGCGGCCGCGCTGGACGCTGGGTATCTCTGGTTTGCCCGCCGCCGGGTGCGCCTGGGGCGCTGGCTTGAGGGACGGCGGCGGAAGCGGTAGGCGGGAAAGGGAGCGCTGTTGCTCCGGGCGGCGTGGGGGCTCTAGAACACCAGCGGCATCCGCGAGGTGAGCGGATCCTGGTAGTGAGCGTCGCGGCCGATCACCTCATCGTGGGGCACGTACTGCACCAGATAGGCACGATGGATGCCGGCGCGCTTGAGCTCCAGATAGACGTCGTCCAGGGCGCGGTAGAGCACCGGCTTGCCCCGGTGGGTCAGCATATGGCGCTGGCCCTCGATGTCCTCCAGCTCCACCTGATAGAAGCGGCTGCCGGCATGGCCGATGACGCGGATCTCGTAGTTGTCATGCTGGGCCGCGAAGGCCTTGAGGTCCTTGAATTCCATGCTTCCCTCCTGGGAATCTTGTGATTGCTGCTCCGCACAGCCTGACGCCATGAGATGACATCTGGATGACGGCTGCATGTGGACGCTATGACCATCGATGCCCGGGAGGGTTCCGCAAGTTACTGATAGCTGGAGGGATCGATCGCCTTGCCCAGGGAGTTGCGGTCGATCCACTTGCCCGCCTTGGTCTCCTTGTAGCGGAACACCACGCGGTCGCCGACCTGCACCGGCAGCTCGGCGTCTTCGGTCTGGTAGCTGTAGCTCTCCCCCTCCACCACCAGCTGATAGCGGTAGAGGTCGGGCATGCCCAGCCACTCCTTGAAGGGGCCCTCGCGCTCCAGGGACTGGAGTTCACCGCGCGCCTCCAGCTTGGGGGTGCGCTGCCGATTACCGCGCCGGAATCCGCCTGCCATGTTCTCTCCTTTCGCTCGATGCTGTTCGGCCGGCGGCACGGGGTGCCGCTCGGCTCCAGGGGCTGGGCATTATACGGGCCCAGCGGCCCGGCTCAACCCGTCCGCCCGACTCACTCGCCGAAGGTGTCGCCGTAGCTGTCCGGCGCCAGGTCCTCGAAGCGGGTGTACTTGCCGATGAAGGCCATGTGCACCGTGCCGATGGGGCCGTTACGCTGCTTGCCGATGATCAGCTCGGCGAGCCCCTGATTGTCGGGGTTATCCGGATTGTAGACCTCATCGCGATAGACGAAGGCGATCACGTCGGCGTCCTGCTCGATGGCGCCCGACTCGCGCAGGTCCGACATCACCGGGCGCTTGTTGGGCCGCTGCTCGAGGGAGCGGTTGAGCTGGGAGAGCGCCACCACCGGACAGCCGAACTCCTTGGCCATGCCCTTGAGCGAGCGGGAGATCTCGGAGATCTCGCCGGTGCGATTCTCGGAGAAACCGGGAATCTGCATCAGCTGCAGGTAGTCGATCATCACCAGCGCCAGGTTGCCGTGCTCTCGCACCACCCGGCGGATGCGCGAGCGCATCTCGTTGGGCGAGAGCGCCGCGGTGTCATCGATGAACAGCTGCTTGTCCTTGAGCAGATTGACCGCCGAGGTGAGCCGCGGCCAGTCCTCGTCCTCCAGCTGCCCGGTACGCACCCGGGTCTGGTCGATGCGCCCCAGCGACGAAAGCATGCGCAACATCAGCGACTCGGCGGGCATCTCCATGGAGAACACCATCACCGGCCGGTCGCTGGCGATCACCGCATGCTCCACCAGGTTCATGGCGAAGGTGGTCTTGCCCATGGAGGGTCTGCCCGCGATGATCACCAGGTCAGAGGGCTGCAGGCCCGAGGTCATCTCGTCCAGGTCACGGAAGCCGGTGGAGATACCGGTCATCTCCCCCTTCATGTTGAAGAGTTCGTCGATGCGGTCCACCGCCTTGGCGAGCAACTCGCTCATGCCGATGGGCCCGCCCGACTTGGGGCGCTCCTCGCTGATCTGGAAGACCAGGCGTTCCGCCTCATCGACCAGCTCGTCCGCCGGCCGCCCCTGGGGGCTGAAGGCGCCGTCGGCGATCTGGCTGGCGGCGCGGATCAGCTTGCGCAGGGTGGCCCGCTCGCGAACGATATCGGCATAGGCGCGGATATTGCTCGCCGAGGGGGTATTGCGGGCCAGCTCCGCCAGGTAGGCGAGACCGCCCACGGTATCGAGCTGGTCGCGCCCTTCCAGCGCCTCGGAGAGGGTCACCACGTCCAGGGGGCGGGCCGCCTCGGCCAGCTCCGCCATGACGTTGAAGATCAGGCGGTGCTCGTAGCGGTAGAAGTCGTCGGCCACCAGGCGGTCGGCGACGTTATCCCAGGCCTGGTTGTCGAGCATCAGCCCGCCCAGCACCGACTGCTCCGCCTCGAGCGAGTGGGGCGGCACCTTGAGGGCGGCGGTTTCCTTGTCCTGCTCGAGGATCTCAGACATGGCGTGACTCAACCTGGGCGTTGCGGGGAGGCTATTCTACCCCAGACGAGCGGCAGGCCGCATGGGCGAGCCCAACGTCTGCGGCCAGGGCCTGGCCGGGGGTAGCGAAACGACGAGGGGCGCGGGGATCTCTCCCCGCGCCCCTCATCTGGCGCTGCGGACGCGGCTTATTCGGCCACGACCACCACGCGCACGGTGGCGTCGACTTCCGCATGCAGCTGCAGGTGGATGTCGTACTCGCCGGTGGCACGAATCGGGCCTTCCGGCATCTTCACTTCGCTCTTGGCCACGTCGAAGCCGGCAGAGGCGATGGCCTCAGCCAGGTCGCGGGGACCGATGGAGCCGAACAGCTTGCCCTCGTCGCCGGCCTTGGCGACCAGGGAGAGTTCGATCTCGTTGAGCTGCTCAGCGCGAGCCTCGGCCTCGGCCTTGCGCTCGGCGGCCTGGGCCTCGAGCTCGGCGCGCTGGGCCTGGAAGGCCTCGATGTTCTCCTTGGAGGCCGGCACGGCGAGGCCGTAGGGCACCAGGTAGTTGCGGCCGTAGCCGGGCTTGACGGTCACCTGGTCACCCAGGCCGCCGAGCTTGCCAATATTGTCGAGCAGAATGACTTCCATCTCGTTAACCTCTTGTCAGTTGCGGCTGGCGATGCGCCCGCGGAAATCCGCGAAGACGTCGATGAAGGCCAGCAGCAGCACGATCAGAATCATGGGCCAGGTGGTGATCAACAGCACATAGAAGAGGATCAGCCACAGCCCGTTCATCCCTTTCAGTCCGATATAACCGTGTACCAGCGCGATGCCGGCGACCAGCAGCGGTATCCACAGCAGCATGCCGAGTGCCGGCAGCCCGAGCACGGCGCCCACGACCCCGAGGACCACCAGCACGGCGAGCTCCCGGGAGGTGAGGCGCATGGCGTGGAACTCCTCGCGGAAGCCCCCGGGGTTGTAGAGCCCCGCCTGCCAGCTGCGCGCCAGGGCCAGGCAGGCCACGGCGGCAATCAGCACCACCAGCCCCGTGATACCGCCGATCAGCATTCCGGCCAGCTGCTCGGTATCGAGCCCCTGGCTGGCCAGCTCGCTGAGCAGGCGCTCCACCTCGGGAGACCCCTGGCGCAGCTGCTCCAGCATGGGCCCCGCCCCGCCCGGCGGCAGGAAGACGCCGAACTGGATCATCCCGGCGCCGACCAGGGCGCCGGCGATCAGCGCCTCGCTCCAGCGCATGCGGGAGCGCAGCACGACGGCCATCAGCGTCACCAGCAGCACACTGGTCAGCGGAATGACGTCGCCCTGGGCCCACCACCAGCCGGCCGGCACCCCGGCCGCGACGATCACCGGCAGCGCCGGTGACAGCCCACGACGCAGGGTGACCAGGGCCGCGATGGCGGCCCCCAGCCAGAACAGCCAGGGGATCAGCGTGGAGAGGGCGGCCCCGCCGACGGCGTAGGGCGTGCCCCGCATCATCCAGCGGGCGATTGCGAGCATCACGCCAGGCGCTTACTGGTGGCTATCGGTGTAGGGCAGCAGGGCCAGGTAGCGGGCGCGCTTGACAGCGGTGGCCAGCTGGCGCTGATAACGGGCCTTGGTACCGGTGATGCGGCTGGGAACGATCTTGCCGGTCTCGGTGATGTAGGCCTTGAGGGTGTCCAGATCCTTGTAGTCGATCTGCTTCACGCCCTCGGCGGTGAAACGGCAGAACTTGCGGCGGCGGAAAAAGCGTGCCATGTGAAGACTCCTTCAGACGTGCGATGGGTGAGATCAGGCAGTTTCGGCGCGGGGCTTGTCTTCGCGACGGGCGCGCTTCTCTTCCACCGGCTTCATCATCGGGGAAGCTTCGGTGATCGCTTCCTTGCAGCGCACGACCAGGCTGCGAATGATGGCGTCGTTGAAGCGGAAGATGTTCTCGATCTCGTCGAGGGTCTCGCCTTCGCACTCCACGTTCATCAGCACGTAGTGAGCCTTGTGTATCTTGTTGATCGGGTAGGCCAGGTGACGACGGCCCCAATCCTCGAGGCGATGCACGGTACCGCCGTTCTCGGTGACGAGGCTGGTGTAGCGCTCGACCATGGCCGGAACCTGCTCGCTCTGGTCCGGGTGGACCATGAACACGATTTCGTAGTGACGCATGGGATCTCCTTGCGGTTTGGCAGCTTCCTCGGGAGGTCTTGACTCCAGGGAAGCAAGGAGGTGATTCGGAAAAACACGAATGCCCGCTCGATGGACGAACGGGCGCAGGTATTCTAGAGAGTACCGACGGGGATGGCAAGCCAAGGCCCCGCCCCATCGCCCGAAGGCGCCTGGGCAGGAGACCGGGACAGCCGCCGGAGTGTTGACAATAATAATCAAACACCCATAATTTGATAACGAAAAATTATGGATTGCCTCGATCCGCTTCACAGGCCCTGCCTGGAAGCGGGCACGCCACCCCGCTCGCCTTGCGCCCGGCGCACCGCACCGCCCTCTCGCCCCGGACCAGGCCCCGCCCCAGGGGAAAGGCCGCATCGAGCCTCATCCATGCTCTCCTCGCCCCACCAGCGGCGCAGGAGGGGGATCTCTTGTTCACCCGATACCGCCGGGGCGCCTGCCAAGCGCGCCACGGCGGCATCCGTCACGGAGTAGCGAATGACCAAACGCGTTGCCATCATCGGCGCCGGCCCCAGCGGCCTGGCCCAGCTGCGAGCCTTCCAGTCCGCCTTCGACCAGGGCGCCGAGCCGGTCGACCTGGTCTGCTTCGAGAAGCAGAGCGACTGGGGCGGCCAGTGGAACTACACCTGGCGTACCGGCCTCGATGCCAACGGCGAACCCGTTCACAGCAGCATGTACCGCTACCTGTGGTCCAACGGCCCCAAGGAGTGCCTGGAGTTTGCCGACTACACCTTCGAGGAGCACTTCGGCAAGCCGATCGCCTCCTATCCGCCCCGCGCCGTGCTCTGGGACTACATCAAGGGTCGCGTCGAGAAGGCCGGCGTGCGCCGCTTCATCCGCTTCAACTGCCCGGTCCGCCACGTGGAGTACCGCGAGGCGGACGGCACCTTCCTGGTCACCGTGCATGACCATGATCGCGACGTGGTCGAAAGCGAGGTGTTCGACCATGTGGTGGTGGCCTCAGGCCACTTCTCCACGCCCAACGTGCCGGAGTTCGAGGGCTTCGACACCTTCAACGGCCGCATCCTCCACGCCCACGATTTCCGCGACGCCCTGGAGTTTCAAGGCAAGAGCGTGCTGCTGGTGGGCAGCAGCTACTCCGCCGAGGATATCGGCTCCCAGTGCTACAAGTACGGCGTGCGCAGCATTACCAGCTGCTATCGCACCCGCCCCATGGGCTTCGACTGGCCCGAGAACTGGGAAGAGAAGCCGCTGCTGCAGCGGGTCGACGGCAACACCGCCTACTTCGCCGACGGCAGCAGCAAGCAGGTGGACGCCATCATTCTCTGCACCGGCTATCTGCACCACTTCCCCTTCCTGCCGGAGTCACTGCGCCTGCAGACCAGCAACCGCCTGTGGCCGCTGGACCTCTACCGGGGCGTGGTCTGGGAGGCCAACCCCAAGCTCTTCTACCTGGGCATGCAGGATCAGTGGTACACCTTCAACATGTTCGACGCCCAGGCCTGGTACGTGCGCGACGTGATTCTTGGGCGCATCGCCCTGCCCGACCGCGACGCCATGGCGGCCGACAGCCGCGCCTGGCGCGAGCGCGAGGAAGCGCTGGAGGACGACGAGGCGATGATCCGCTTCCAGGGTGACTATGTGGCGGGACTGATCGAGGCCACCGACTACCCTAGCTTCGATATCGAGGGGGTCAACCAGACCTTCCTGGAGTGGGAGAAGGACAAGCACGAAGGGATCATGACCTTCCGCGACAAGTCCTACCGCTCGCTGATGACCGGCACCCAGGCGCCACCCCACCATACCCGCTGGCTGGACGCCATGGATGACTCCCTGGAGGCCTTCCTCAATGCCCCCGAAGCGCCCCGCAGCGCCCGGGCGAAAGCCGCAGCGGCGGAGACCTCGGAAGGCTGAGCCCAGCACTGCCACCGATACGACAGCGCCTGCCATCCGGCAGGCGCTGTCGTTGATGCTCCCAGGGCACGCCCGCTACGCCGCGGGCGACCGTGCACCACGCTGGCGCACCGCCTCGAAGAGACAGATACCGGTGGCCACCGAGACGTTGAGGCTCGAGACGCTACCGGCCATGGGCAGCTTGACCAGCAGGTCGCAGGCCTCCCGGGTGAGGCGTCGCATCCCCTTGCCCTCGGCACCCATCACCAGGGCGGTGGGGCCGGTGAGGTCGGCCTGGTAGAGCAGTCCCTCGGCCTCACCGGCGGTACCGGTGATCCAGACGCCAAGCGCCTTGAGCCGCTCCAGGGCCCGGGCCAGGTTGGTGACCTGGTAGACCGGCACGCTCTCCGCGGCCCCGCAGGCCACCTTGCGCACCGTGGCATTGAGCGGCGCGGCCTTGTCCTTTGCCACGATCACGCCGTGGGCGCCGGCGGCATCGGCGCTGCGCAGGCAGGCGCCGAAATTGTGCACGTCGGTGATGCCGTCGAGCACCAGCAGCAGCGGCGGCTCGGCCCGGGGCCAGGCCTCCAGCTGGAACCACAGCGTCGCCTCGTCGGCAAAGGCGAGCGGCGCGGCGAAGGCAACGATCCCCTGGTGGGCCGCCCCCTGAGCCAGACGCTCGAGCTCGTCCCGAGGCCGGCTCTGCACCCGGGCGCCGCGCCGGCGCGCCTCCTCCACCAGCTCGGCCAGGCGGGCACCGGCACTGCCCTCCTGCACCCAGAGCTCCCGAGGCGCCTCGCCCCGCTCGAGCAGGGCGCGCACCGCATGCACGCCGAACACGGCCTCGAGGCCGCCGGGAGTGGCCGGAGCCGCGCCGGAGGCGCGGCGGGGTCGCTTCTGTTTCATCTCATTCATCCTGGCGGTGGCACAAGGAGGGGCGCCGGCGGCAGGCCGCGGCGCCCCTGGCAGTCGAATCGAAACCAGCTCAGCGGCGCGAGCGGCGCCGGCGACCACCGCGCTTCTTACCGTCGCTCTCTACCGTCTTGTCGGCTTCGCCCTTGGGTGCCTTGCCGCCGGCACGGGCGCGCCCCATGTCGGGAGCGTCGTCCACCGCGCGGCGGCGGCGCGGCGCACGCTTGGGGCGGGGCTTGTCGTCGGCCAGGGCAAAATCGATCTTGCGATCGTCGAGGTCGACCCGGGCCACCTGCACGCTGACGCCGTCGCCCAGCCGGTAGCTCATGCCGCTGCGCTCCCCCTTGAGACGGTGCTTCTCCGGCTCGTAGTGGTAGTAGTCGGAGGGCAGCGAGGTGACGTGCACCAGGCCTTCCACGAAGACATCGTCGAGGCGCACGAAGATGCCGAAGCCGGTCACCGAGGCGATGGTGCCGTCGAACACCTCGCCGAGCTTGTCGGACATGAACTCGCACTTGAGCCAGTCCTCCACGTCGCGGGTGGCGTCGTCGGCGCGCCGCTCGGTCATGGAGCAGTGCTCACCCAGCTCGAGCATCTGCTCGAAGGTGTAGGGGCACCACTTGCTGGGCGGCTCCACCGGCGCCCCCTCGGCACGCAGCACCGTATTGGTCTGGCGCGGACCGCGGATCACCGAGCGGATGGCGCGATGCACCAGCAGGTCCGGATAGCGGCGGATCGGCGAGGTGAAGTGGGCGTAGGCGGGATAGGCCAGGCCGAAGTGCCCCTCGTTATGGGGCGAATAGACCGCCTGGCTCATGGAGCGCAGCATCACCGTCTGGATAACGTCGGCATCGGGGCGATCCTTGATCACCTCGGCCAGCTCCTGGTAGTGCTGGGGGGTCGGCTCGTCGCCGCCGCCCACCGAGAGCCCGAGCTCCGAGAGGAAGAGGCGCAGCTTGTCGAGGCGCTCCGGGGAGGGGCGCTCGTGGATGCGGTAGAGCGCCGGCAGGTCGTGCTTGTCGAGGAAGCGCGCCGTGGCCACGTTGGCCGCCAGCATGCACTCCTCGATCAGCTTGTGGGCGTCATTGCGGCTGCGCGGGACGATCTTCTCGATCTTGCGCTCCTCGTTGAAGAGGATCGCCGTCTCGGTGGTCTCGAAGTCGATGGCCCCGCGGGCCTCCCGAGCCTCCCGCAGCACCCGGTAGAGCGAGTGCAGGTTCTTCAGGGTGGGCACCAGCTCGCGATACTCCTCGCGCAGGGCATCGCCGCTCGCGTCGTCCTCATCGAGGATCGCCGCCACCTTGTTGTAGGTGAGACGGGCGTGGGAGCGGAACACCCCCTCGTAGAAGCGATAGCGGCTGATGGCGCCGCTCTGGGAGATGTTCATCTCGCAGACCAGGGCCAGGCGGTCGACGTCGGGATTGAGGGAGCAGAGGCCGTTGGAGAGCAGCTCCGGCAGCATCGGCACCACCTGCCCCGGGAAGTAGACCGAGTTGCCGCGGCGGATCGCCTCCTGGTCCAGGGCGCTGCCCGGGCGGACGTAGTGGGAGACGTCGGCGATGGCCACCAGCAGCTTCCAGCTGCCGGACTTGGTCTTCCAGGCGCAGACGGCGTCGTCGAAGTCCTTGGCGCTCTCGTCATCGATGGTGACCAGCGGCACGTCGCGCAGGTCGACACGGTGAGCCTTGTCCTCCTCGGCCACCTCGGCGGACATGCTGGCGATCTGGTCGTGGACCTCCGGCGGGAACTCGGCGGGGATCTCATAGCTGCGGATGGCGATATCGATCTCCATCCCCGGGTCCATGCGCTCGCCGAGCACCTCGACCACCTCGCCCACCGGCTGCACCCGGGTGGCCGGCTGCTGGACGATCTTCGCCGAGATCACCTGGCCATCCTTCGCCCCGCCGCAGGCGCTGTGCGGAATGATCACCTCCTGGGTGATACGGGGGTTCTCCGGGATCAGCACCCCGAACTCGGGGGTATTCTCGCGATAGACGCCGACGATGGTCTGGGTGTTGTGGGAGAGCACCTCGGCGATGGTCGCCTCGTCGCGACCGCGGCGATCGCGTCCGCTGACCCGCGCCAGCACGTAGTCGCCGTGGAAGACCCGACGCATCTGCCGCGGTGGCAGCACCAGGTCGGGCTTCTTGCCATCCTCGCGGATCAGGAAGCCGAAACCGTCGCGGTGGCCGAGCACCTTGCCGCGGATCAGATCGAGCTTGTCGATCAGCGCATAGGCGCCGGCGCGGTTGCGCAGCACCTGGCCATCCCGCTCCATGGCCGCCAGGCGACGACGCACCGCCTCCTGCAGCTCATCGTCATCCAGGCCCAGCAGCCGGCTCATCTTCTCGTGAGTGATCGGCTTGCCATACTCTTCGAGCCGGGCGAGCAGATATTCGCGGCTGGGGGCAGGGTTATCGTACTTGTGGGCCTCGCGGCTGGCGTGCGGGTCGTCGCTGAGCGTCCAGTGAGTCATGCGGTAAGCATCCTTGGCAGGGTCGGGGACGGCAGGAGGGAGGTGGCGCACGGGCGCCGCGGGCATGGGGTCTTGCTGATAAGGTCTATTGTCATGGGCGCAGTATAGCGCCGCGGACGCCACCACCCAACCTCGGCATGCCTCGGCGACGGCGAAGACTGGCAAAAAAATCCCTCTGGACCGCCCCTTCCCCCTTGCATTGGCGCCGGAAACGGGTAACATACGCGTCGCTTGCCCAGATGGCGGAATTGGTAGACGCGCTAGCTTCAGGTGCTAGTGTCCTTACGGACGTGGAGGTTCAAGTCCTCTTCTGGGCACCATCGCTCTTTTACAGTTTGACTCGCTCGTGCTTCGCCCAGGTGGCGGAATTGGTAGACGCGCTAGCTTCAGGTGCTAGTGTCCTTACGGACGTGGAGGTTCAAGTCCTCTCCTGGGCACCACTCCTTCGGGAGCCGCGAACACGACGAGATGCATGATGCGCCCAGGTGGCGGAATTGGTAGACGCGCTAGCTTCAGGTGCTAGTATCCTTACGGATGTGGAGGTTCAAGTCCTCTCCTGGGCACCACTTCATATCGCATCATGCCGCTGAGCCAGAAACGGCAGTAACAGAGTGACATAAAGGAAACCGCGACACGATCGCGGTTTTTTTGTGCCCGCCTTTCGGCCCCACGACCTCAGAAGCGACCGGGGCGTCTCGCCACCTCCTCCAGGGCCCAGCCGCGGGTCACCACCTCCCCCTCCAGGACCTCGGCGACCGGTTCGGGCAGGTTGGGGAAGAAGTTCAGGCCGGTGCGCGCCTCCACCTCGGCCACGCTGACCAGGTAGTCATCCAGCGGCTCATCCCCCCGCACCTCCTGGGGCATGATGAAGGCCAGCACCCGCGACTCCTCGCCCGGCACCGCGATGATCTTGTAGAAGGCCTCGGGAATCTCCACCAGCCCCACCCGGTTGAGCACGTTGTCGAGGAAGCGCTCCGGGAAGACCGGCCCGGTAATCACCTGCACCTCGCCGAAGCGCGGCACGAAGTGGTCGATCACCACCTCCTCCAGGCGCTGCCACAGCCGCCGATTGAGATCGGGGCGCTGCGGACTCATATTGCTCATGTAGAAGGTGTCGCGCTGGGCCTGGGGGCCGTGCACCACGGCGATGGCGTAGTTGGGCGCCAGATGTCCGCGGTCATAGCCGCTGCCGGCGTAGTGGTCGGCCCCGACCGGCCAGAGGGTGCGCCAGTCGCGCTGGAAGGCGGGTCGCGGCCCGGCACTCGGCTCCTCCACGGCATGCAGGCGATAGCTGACCCAGAGCGGATTGACCCGCACGTCGGACCAGCCCACCAGAAAGCCCTCGTTGCGCAGCACCCGGTGGAAGCTGGTCGGCGACAGGCTCTGCCACTCCGGCACCCCCATCCAGACCAGCTGATCGCGCACCTGGCGCTCCTGGCCATACCAGAGGCCGGAGGTGACCACCACGAAGAGCAGGGTAATGCCGAAGCGGCGCGTCTGGCGGCGCCAGCGCGTCATGGGGGAACGACGACGACTCATCCTTGAACGGCTTCCAGTGAGGGCAGGGAATCAGCGCGGGGCTGCCGGGCGCCCGGGGGCACCCGGCTAGGCGCCGGGGCTACCAGCCCAGGGAGAACATGGTCTCGAGATCGTGGCGGGAGTGCACCTGCATGGCGTTGAGGGTCTCGGTGTCGCGAATGCCCTCCACGACATTGAGCCGCTCGGTGACCAACTCGGCGAGGCTCTCGAAGTCCCGGGTACGGGCGATGGCCACCAGATCGTAGCGGCCACAGGTGGAGTAGACCTCGCTGATCCCCTCGACGTCGGCAAGGCGCTCGGCCACCGCCTTTACCTGCCCCTTCTCGGCGTTGATCAGGATGACGGCATTCTGCATCGGGCACTCTCCCTGCTGCGGCCCGCTAGGGCGCTGTGAACGACAGGCCGGCAACCGCCGGCAGTGGCGCGAGTATAGCAGCGCACCGGGCCGGGCTGAATCGCCGCTCAGCCGGGCAGGCTCCCCTCCAGGGCCAGCAGGAGACGCTTCCGCTCGACGCCTCCGCTGTATCCGCCCAGGCCGCCGGCGGCCACCACGCGATGGCAGGGGATCAGGATCGGCAGCGGATTGGCACCGTTGGCGGTGCCGATGGCTCGGGCCGCCCCCTCGCGCCCCAGCCGACGCGCCAGCTCACCGTAGGTGCGGGTCTCCCCCCAGGGAATCCGCAGCAGCGCCGACCAGACCTCGCGCTGGAAGTCGCTGCCCCTCGGCGCCAGCGGCAGGCTGAAGCTGCGCCGCCGGCCGGCCAGGTAGGCGAGCAGCTGGTCGCGAGCCTCCACCAGGGCGGCGTCGTCACGCCCCGCCCCCTCAGGGTCGGGCTGGCCCTCGGCGGCCAGGGTCAGCTGGCACAGGCCCTCGGGCCTAGCGCAGAGCAGGATCTCGCCCAGGGGCGAGGCAAAACGGCTAAAGATCATCGGGTCTCCCTGTTGCATGACGGGGTGCGCGTCAGTTTGCCGCACCCCCAAGGTGCCATTCGCATCGCCACCCTCTCTCTACTAATATGGTCTGGCGAACTCCGCAGGGCCAGCCCTGTCGGAGCAAGAGGTGGCCAACCACCCATTAGCAGACCAGGCAGCCGCCTGATACCGTGATGAACAAGGAGACCCCATGGCCAATCAGAGCCGTCGTGACTTTATGCGCAACAGCCTCATGGGCCTCGCCGCCCTGCCGCTGGGCGCCGGCATCCTCTCCAAGAGCGCCTTCGCCGACACCCTGCCGCGCCTCGACCCGGGCGCCGACCAGGCTCAGGCGCTGAACTATGTCGAAGTCGCCGCCGACGCTGCCGACCACCCGGCCTATGAGGAAGGCGAGTACTGCGACAACTGCATGTTCTTCCAGGCAGGCACCGAAGGCTGCACCCTGTTCCCGCAGAACAGCGTCGAGCCCAAGGGCTGGTGTCAGTCCTGGACCGCCCAGGCCTGATCCCCTCCCGGCAGTAGCATAACGCCGCTGCGATCATTGCGAAACCCGCGCCTTGGCGCGGGTTTCGTCGTTTCAGGCCCTGACGCTCAAGGGAGGGCCGCCCCCTCAGGCCTGAGCGGCAGCCTCCTCGGGCAGCGGCCACTGATAGCGCCTCACCACCTCGTCGCCCTCCATCGACTCGAGATGGACGGGGAAGCCCCACAGCTGGTGCAGGTGACGAATCACCGGATAGACGCTGCGCGCCAGGGGGCGGCGGCTGTCCTGGACGTGGCGCAGGGTGAGCGAGCGGTCGCCGCGGATATCCGCCGAGTAGATCTGGATGTTGGGCTCGCGCACCGAGAGCGCGTACTGGGTGGCCAGGGCCTCCCGGATGCGCCGGTAGCCGCGCTCGTCATGAATCGCCTTCACCTCCAGCATCTCCTCCTGGTCGTCATCCACCACCATGAAGAGCTTGAGGTCGCGAATCACCTTGGGTGAGAGGAACTGCTGGATGAAGGACTCGTCCTTGAAGTTCTTCATGGCGAACTCCAGGGTCTCCCGCCAGTCGCTGCCGGCACTGTCCGGAAACCAGCGGCGATCCTCCTCGGTGGGGGCCTCGCAGAGGCGCTTGAGATCGCTGAAGATGGCAAAGCCAAGGGCATAGGGGTTGATCCCGCTGAACCAGGGGCTGTCGAAGTCGGGCTGGTTGACCACGGCGGTATGGGACTGCAGGAACTCCAGCATCAGCCCCTCGTCCACCAGCCCCTCCTCATAGAGACGATTCATCAGGGTGTAGTGCCAGAAGGTGGCCCACCCCTCGTTCATCACCTGGGTCTGGCGCTGGGGATAGAAGTACTGGGCCAGCTTGCGCACGATGCGCACCACCTCGCGCTGCCAGGGCGCCAGCAGCGGCGCGTTCTTCTCGATGAAGTAGAGCAGGTTCTCCTGGGGCTCGGCGGGGTAGCGGCCGCCGCCGTGCAGCCCCAGGGGATCCTCCTCGTCATGGCCATCCCCCAGCGCCTCCGCCGAGGGGCGCCCGGGAATGGTGCGCCACAGGGTATTGACCTGGGCCTGCAGGTACTCCTCGCGCTCCTTCTGGCGACGCGCCTCCTCCTCGGCGGAGATCGGCGAGGGGCGCTTGTAGCGGTCGACGCCGTAGTTCTGCAGGGCATGGCAGGCGTCGAGCAGCTGCTCCACCGCCCGCACCCCGTGACGCTCCTCGCACTGGGCGATGTACTTCCGAGCGAACACCAGGTAGTCGACGATGGAGCCGGCGTCGGTCCAGGCACGAAACAGGTAGTTACCCTTGAAGAAGGAGTTGTGGCCGTAGCAGGCGTGGGCCATCACCAGCACCTGCATCATCAAGGAGTTCTCCTCCATCAGGTAGGCGATGCAGGGGTCGGAGTTGATCACCAGCTCGTAGGCCAGCCCCATCTGACCGCGCCGGTAGGCCTGCTCCACGGCGAGGAACTGCTTGCCGAAGGACCAGTGGTGGTAGCCCACCGGCATGCCGACGCTGGCATAGGCGTCCATCATCTGCTCGGTGGTGATCACCTCGATCTGGTTGGGGTAGGTGTCGAGCCGGTACTCGTCGGCCAGCCGGGCGATCTCGCGCTCGAACTCGGCCAGGGTCTCGAAGTTCCAGTCGGAACCGGTGGCAATGGGCTTGCGTCGTGTCATGGATGCCTCCTCGGCGAGTCGCTGCCCCTTCAGCCGGCGACGCGCCGCTTGAAAAGCTCGCGGAACACCGGATAGATATCGCCGGCCTCGACGATCTGACGCATGGCAAAGCGCGCAGGAAACTCCGCGGCCACGCTCTCGTACTCCTCCCACAGCGCCTGGTGCGCATGGGGCGTGATCTCCACGTAGGTGTAGTACTGAAGGCGCGGCATCAGCTTCTTGATCAGCAGATCGCGGCAGGTCACGGAGTCATCGTCCCAGTTGTCGCCGTCCGAGGCCTGGGCCACATAGAGGTTCCACTGCCCCGGCGGGTAGCGGTCATCGATGATCTCGTCGACCAGGGCAAGCGCGCTGGAGACGATGGTGCCGCCGGTCTCCCGGGAGTAGAAGAACTCCTCCTCGTCCACCTCCTTGGCCGCGGTGTGGTGGCGCACGAAGACCAGCTCGACCTTCTCGTAGCTGCGCTCCAGGAAGAGGTAGAGCAGCAGGAAGAAGCGCTTGGCGATGTCCTTGTGGGCCTGGGTCATGGAGCCGGAAACGTCCATGATGCAGAACATCACCGCCTTGCTCGACGGCATCGGCTGGTTGACGAGATGGTTGTAGCGCAGGTCGAAGGTGTCGATGAAGGGCACCGCCTCGAGGCGCTTCTCCAGGCGCTCGATCTCGACCCTGAGCTCAGCGATGCGCGCCGGGTTGCGCAGCACCGGATCCTTGCTCTCCTCGACCTCCAGGGCCTCACGGGCCTCGCGCAGGGCTCGGCGGATCGGCGCCCGCATGGCGATGCGCCGGGCCTGGGCCTCGCGCATGGAGCGCACGATGTTGATCCGCGCCGGCACGCCGTCCCGGGACACCCCGGCGCGCACCGGGCGCACCTCGTCGAGGTCCACCAGCGACTTGCGCTCCAGATGGGGAAGCTCCAGGCCGTCGAAGACGAAGTCGAGGAACTCCTCCCGGGAGAGGGTAAAGGCGAACTCGTCCATGCCCTCGCCCTGGTTCGAGGCGCTGCCCTCGCCGGCGCCCCCGCCCCCACCGCCGCCCGGGCGGCGCAGGCGATCTCCCTCCACGAACTCCTTGTTGCCCGGGGCAACAATGGTCCGCCGCCCGCCGGTGCCGTGCTGAAAGACCGGCTCCGAGATATCCCGAGCGGGAATCGACACCTTCTCGCCACGCTCCATGTCGGTGATGGAGCGGCGATTGACCGCCTCCTCCACCGAGCGCTTGATATGGGTGCGGTAGCGGTCCAGGAAGCGCTGCCGGTTGACGGCGCTCTTGTGCCGAGCGTTGGGGCGACGATCGATGAAATAGGTCATGCCGACCTCCTCGCACTACTGCGACTTGCGCACCCGCAGGTACCACTCGGAGAGCAGGCGCACCTGCTTCTCGGTGTAGCCCCGATCGACCATCCTGGCCACGAAGTCCTCGTGCTTCTTCTGGTCCGACTGAGAGGCCTTGGCGTTGAAGGAGATCACCGGCAAGAGCTCCTCGGTGTTGGCGAACATCTTGTGCTCGATCACCCCGCGCAGCTTCTCGTAGGACTGCCAGCTGGGGTTCATGCCGTTGTTCTGGGCCCGGGCCCGCAGCACGAAGTTGACCACCTCGTGGCGGAAGTCCTTGGGATTGGAGATCCCCGCCGGCTTCTCGATCTTCTCCAGCTCCTCGTTGAGGGCCTGGCGGTTGAAGAGCTCGCCGGTCTCGGGGTCGCGATACTCCTGATCCTGGATCCAGAAGTCGGCATAGGTGACGTAGCGGTCGAAGATGTTCTGGCCATATTCGGAGTAGGACTCCAGGTAGGCGGTCTGGATCTCCTTGCCGATGAAGTCGACGTAGCGCGGTGCCAGGTACTCCTTGATGAAGCGCAGGTAGCGCTCGAAGGTCTCCCGGGGAAGCTGCTCCTGCTCCAGGCGCTGCTCCAGCACATAGAGCAGGTGCACCGGGTTGGCGGCCACCTCGTGACTGTCGAAGTTGAACACCTTGGAGAGGATCTTGAAGGCGAAGCGGGTGGAGAGGCCATCCATCCCCTCGTCGACCCCGGCAGAGTCGCGATACTCCTGAATCGACTTGGCCTTGGGGTCGGTATCCTTGAGGTTCTCGCCGTCGTAGACCCGCATCTTGGAGTAGATGCTGGAGTTTTCGGTCTCCTTGAGCCGCGAGAGCACCGAGAACTGGGCCAGCATGCGCAGGGTGTCCGGAGCGCAGGGCGCCTCATTGAGGGAGGAGTGCTCGAGCAGCTTCTGGTAGATCTTCACCTCCTCGGAGACCCGCAGGCAGTAGGGCACCTTGACGATGTAGACCCGGTCGAGGAAGGCCTCGTTGTTGCGGTTGTTGCGAAACGCCTGCCACTCGCTCTCGTTGGAGTGGGCTAGGACGACCCCCTCGAAGGGAATGGCCCCCATCCCCTCGGTGGGGTTGTAGTTGCCCTCCTGGGTCGCGGTGAGCAGCGGATGCAGCACCTTGATCGGCGCCTTGAACATCTCCACGAACTCCATTAGCCCCTGGTTGGCCCGGCACAGGCCGCCGGAGAAGCTGTAGGCGTCGGGGTCATCCTGGGAGTACATCTCCAGCTGACGGATATCCACCTTGCCCACCAGCGACGAGATGTCCTGGTTGTTCTCGTCGCCGGGCTCGGTCTTGGAGATGGCGATCTGATTGAGGCGCGAGGGGTAGAGCCGCACCACCCGGAACTGGGAGATATCGCCGCCATACTCCTTGAGCCGCTTGGCCGCCCAGGGCGACATCACGCTCTTGAGGTAGCGCCGCGGGATGCCGTACTCCTTCTCGAGCAGCTCGCCATCCTCCTCGGGCGAGAAGAGGCCCAGCGGCGACTCATAGACCGGGGAGCCCTTGATCGCATAGAAGGGCACCCGCTCCATCAGCAGCTTGAGCCGCTCGGCCAGGGACGACTTGCCGCCCCCCACCGGCCCCAGCAGATAGAGAATCTGCTTGCGCTCCTCGAGGCCCTGGGCGGCGTGCCGGAAGTAGGCAACGATCTGCTCGATCGCCTCCTCCATGCCGTAGAACTCCGAGAACGCCGGGTAGCGGCGAATCACCTTGTTGGAGAAGATGCGCGAAAGGCGTGGATCCTTGGCCGTATCGATCACCTCGGGCTCACCGATGGCCTCGAGCATGCGCTCGGCGGCCGAGGCGTAGGCCACGGGCTCCCGGCGACACAGCTCCAGATACTCCTCGAGGCTCAGCTCCTCCTGCTGGACCCGAGCGTAGCGGTTCTGTACATGGTCGAAGATGCTCATCACTGCCTCCTTGAAACCCGAAGAGTCGACGCCCGTTTCATCAAGGGGGGGGGCGCCCGGGACGGGGTAACCTCAGCGTAGGTCAGGCCTGCACAATATCAGCGGACATCGAATCAACGCTTGAGCCATTTACCCCTGAGAGCCCGGGGAGACGAGGAGGTTCGAGGCGAAGGCCGCGGCCGTTAAACGTTGAAAGGACGCAGCCTCTCCGAGCGGGGCTCGGAGAGGCTGCGGCGGGAGGGCGGAGCGGGGTCAGAGCGTCGCGGCGACCCGGGTCCCCTGGTCGATGGCGCGCTTGGCATCGAGTTCGGCGGCCTCATCGGCGCCGCCGATCAGGTGCACCTCGACGCCCGCCGCCTGGAGCGGCGCCAGCAGGTCGCGTACCGGCTCCTGGCCGGCACAGACCACCACGCTGTCGACCTCGAGCAGACGCGGCTCTCCCCCCACTCGCAGATGCAGGCCGGCATCGTCGACGCCCAGGTACTCGCAGCCGGCCAGCGTTTCAACGCCGCGCTGCTTGAGCGAGGCGCGGTGCACCCAGCCGGTGGTCTTGCCGAGCCCCTTGCCGGGCTTGGAGGCCTTGCGCTGGAGCAGGAAGACCCGGCGCGGCACCTCGGGGCGCCGCGGCGCCTTGAGGCCACCCGGGGTCGCAACCGCGAGATCCACCCCCCACTCCTCGCACCAGGCCTCGGCGTCCAGGGCGGGCCGCCCCACCTGGGTCAGCAGCTCGGCCACATCGAAGCCGATGCCGCCGGCACCGATGATCGCCACCCGCCTGCCGACCCGCTCCGGATGCAGGATCGCCGTGGGGTAGCCGATCACCTTGGGGTGGTCGCTGCCGGGCAGTTCGAGCCGGCGCGGCCGCACGCCGCTGGCCAGCACCACCCCGTCGAAGGCCGCCAGCGCCTGGGCATCCGCCTCGCAGCCGAGCCGCACCCGTACGCCATGCTTGTCGAGCATCACCCGGAAGTAGCGCAGGGTCTCGTCGAACTCCTCCTTGCCGGGAATGCGCCGGGCATAGTTGAACTGCCCGCCCAGCTCGGCACTTCGCTCGAAGAGGGTCACCGCATGGCCGCGGCGGGCGGCGGTCACCGCCGCGGCCAGGCCCGCGGGCCCGCCGCCCACCACGGCGATGCGCCGCGGCGCATGGGCGGGCTCGATCACCAGTTCGGTCTCGTGGCCGGCGCGCGGGTTGACCAGGCAGGAGGTCGCCTTGCCCGCGAAGGTGTGGTCGAGGCAGGCCTGGTTGCAGGCGATGCAGGTGTTGATCTCCTCGCTCCTGCCCTCGGCGGCCTTGGTCACCCAGGCCGGGTCGGCCAGGAAGGGGCGCGCCATGGAGACCATGTCCGCATGGCCCTCGGCCAGCACCCGCTCCGCCACCTCCGGCATGTTGATGCGGTTGGTGGTGATCAGCGGCACCGCGAGCTCGGCCTTGAGCCGCCGCGTCACCTCGGTGAAGGCCGCCCGCGGCACGCTGGTGACGATGGTCGGCACCCGCGCCTCGTGCCAGCCGATCCCGGTATTGATGAGGCTGGCGCCGGCCGCTTCGATGGCGCGCCCCAGGGCCACCACCTCGTCATGGGTGCTGCCCTCCTCCACCAGGTCGATCATGGAGAGGCGGAAGATGACCAGGAACGTCTCACCCACCGCCTCGCGGATGCGCCGCACGATCTCCACGGGAAACCGCATACGCTTCTCGAAGCTGCCGCCCCAGGCGTCGTCCCGATGGTTGGTGCGCCGGCAGACGAACTGGTTGATCAGGTAACCCTCGGAGCCCATCACCTCCACCCCGTCATAGCCCGCCTGCTGCGCCAGGGTCGCGCAGCGCACATAGTCAGCGATCTGCTTCTCGACGTCCTCGGCGGAGAGCTCCCGAGGCGTGAAGGGATTGATCGGCGCCTGGATCGCCGAGGGGGCGACCAGCTCCGGCGAATAGGCGTAGCGGCCGGCGTGAAGGATCTGCAGGCAGAGGCGCCCACCCTCGGCGTGAACCGCCTCTACCAGGCGGCGATGATCGGGCAGCTGCGCCTCTCCCTCCAGGGTGGCGGCGCCCTGGAAGACGGCGCCCTCCGGGTTGGGGGCGATGCCGCCGGTGACGATCAGCGCCACCCCCTCCCGGGCACGCTCGGCATAGAAGGCGGCCAGACGCTCGAAGCCGCCGGGCGCCTCCTCCAGATTGGTGTGCATGGAGCCCATCAGCACCCGGTTGGGCAGCGTCAGGTGGCCCAGCGACAGGGGGCTCAAGAGATGGGGGTAGGCAGTCACGGCATGCTCCTTGTTGTTGATATAGGACTGTTGATCTACGGCTGTTGATCCACAGCTGCGGGTCCAAATTCAAACAACTGTATGACAGTGGACGCAAGGGCGCAAAGCCTAAAGAAAGAAACGACCAGGGAGCCGGAAGGAGAAGGGAAGGGAAGGGAAGGGAAGGGAAAGGCAAAAACGAAAAAGCCCCGAGCGGAAAGGCTCGAGGCTTCAGGAATTCGTGTGCATCCAGATGCACAGACAGACGACACTTGCAGCAGATGGCGGACCGGACGGGACTCGAACCCGCGACCTCCGGCGTGACAGGCCGGCATTCTAACCAACTGAACTACCGGTCCGCGTGGTGGGTGATACCGGATTCGAACCAGTGACCCCCAGCATGTGAGGCTGGTGCTCTAACCAACTGAGCTAATCACCCACGAGGACTGCAAAGCGTGCTGCGTTTTCTACTACTGCTACTGCCGTTTTTGCTACTGCTGTCAGGCCATCATCATGGCGGACCGGACGGGACTCGAACCCGCGACCTCCGGCGTGACAGGCCGGCATTCTAACCAACTGAACTACCGGTCCACAAGATGACACCTGGCAAAAACACGTTGGCGGACCGGACGGGACTCGAACCCGCGACCTCCGGCGTGACAGGCCGGCATTCTAACCAACTGAACTACCGGTCCGCTGCGTGCTTTCTACGTGATCCACGACTGCCCGAGGGCAATGGTGGGTGGTACAGGGTTCGAACCTGTGACCCCCAGCTTGTAAGGCTGGTGCTCTCCCAGCTGAGCTAACCACCCCTGGTCACGTGGCGCTGCATTCTACAGGGGCCGGACCCAATGTCAACGCTTTTTGCTACGGGTGGGGCACATCCGCATTCCGGTGGCTTTTCATCGGCTTGCCCGAGGCCGGAGGATCAGGCCTGGCGCGCCAGGAAGTCGGCGATCGCCGCAGCCCCCTCCTCGATCAGCCCCCCCTGGGTCAAACCGCTGGCACGGCGCGGCTGCCAGTCATGGTCCCCGTCCTCGAGGACGGGGACCCGTGCCGCTCCCAGATCATAGCCGGCGATCTCGTCGCGGCTGCCGAAGGGGTCGCGGCTTCCCTGGACCACCAGGGTCGGACAGCCGATCAGCGGCCAGTGGGCAAGGCGCAGAGTCTCAGGCCGGCGCGGCGGATGGAAGGGGTAGCCGCACAGCACCAGGCCAGCGGCGCCGTCGCGCGCCGCCACCAGGCTGGCCACGCGACCGCCCAGGGATTTTCCACCTAGCCAGAGCGGAGGGAGCCCAGGGTGTGTCAGAATGTCGCACCAGCGAGACAACTCCTCCACCAGGCGATCGACTTTAGGAGGGGGACGTCGGCGCGCCTCACGACGCATCTGCTGCAGGTAGGCAAACTCGATAGCCAGGGTCTGGACACCGCGTTCGGCCAGGGCATCGCGGCTGCGTTCCAGGAACGTGGAATCCTGGCCGGCGCCCGCCCCGTGGGCCATCAGCAGGCGACCGATACGCGCCTCGCCGCGCACCTCCAGGGGACCTTCAGGCAGCCACCAGCGCCCCTGTTCACCCTGTGCCAGACGCTCCCCGCACTCCTCGGAGGTAATGGGGGCATAATCCGGATAAGCATAATGCGACATTGCGACTCCTTGACGAGTTCGGCGCCTACACCGATTGGCGTGTTCAGGATTGAGGCGGGCTGCGCTAGAATCCCGACCGTCTTGACCTGCATCATCCTGGGGCAGCTGGGTCCGTGACAAACTGACGCAGCTTCAACCCCCGCTACCGCGTTCGATGGGAACCTGACATGAGCACAGCACTGGAACACCCGACCTACAACTACAAGGTAGTTCGGCAGTTCGCGATCATGACAGTCGTGTGGGGCATCGTGGGCATGACCCTTGGTGTCATCCTCGCCGCACAGCTGGTATGGCCGCAACTCAACCTGGACCTGCCTTGGACGAGCTTCGGCCGTCTGCGTCCGCTTCACACCAACGCCGTGATCTTCGCCTTCGGCGGCTCGGCGCTGTTCGCCACCTCCTACTACGTGGTGCAGCGGACCTGTCAGACCCGGCTGTGGTCCGACAAGCTCGCCGCCTTCACTTTCTGGGGTTGGCAAGCCGTGATCCTGTCGGCGGTGATCACCCTGCCGCTGGGCTACACCACCACCAAGGAGTACGCCGAGCTGGAGTGGCCGATCAATATCCTGATCGCGGTGGTGTGGGTGACCTACGCCCTGGTCTTCCTGATGACCATCAAGCAGCGCAAGACCTCCCACATCTACGTGGCCAACTGGTTCTTCGCCGCCTTCATCCTGACCGTCGCGGTGCTGCATATCGTCAACAATGCCGCCATTCCGGTCACCGCCATGTACTCCATCTCCATCTACTCCGGCGCCATCGACGCCATGGTGCAGTGGTGGTACGGCCACAACGCGGTAGGCTTCTTCCTGACCGCCGGTTTCCTGGGGATGATGTACTACTTCGTACCCAAGCAGGCCGAGCGTCCGGTCTACTCCTACCGGCTCTCCATCGTCCACTTCTGGGCGCTGATCATGGTCTACATGTGGGCCGGCCCGCACCACCTGCACTACACCGCCCTGCCCAACTGGGCGCAGTCCCTGGGCATGATCATGTCGATCATCCTGCTCGCACCCTCCTGGGGCGGCATGATCAACGGCATGATGACCCTCTCCGGCGCCTGGCATAAGCTGCGCACCGACCCGACCCTGCGCTTCCTGGTGGTGGCCCTCTCCTTCTACGGCATGTCCACCTTCGAAGGCCCGATGATGGCGGTCAAGACCGTCAACGCCCTCTCCCACTACACCGACTGGACCATCGGTCACGTACACGCCGGGGCACTCGGCTGGGTGGCGATGATCACCATCGGTTCCATGTACCACCTGATCCCGCGTCTGTTCGGCCGCACCGAGATGCACTCCGTGGGCCTGATCGCCGTGCACTTCTGGCTGGCGACCATCGGCACCGTGCTCTACATCGCCTCCATGTGGGTCAACGGCATCCTGCAGGGCCTGATGTGGCGCGCCATCAACCCCGACGGCACCCTGATGTATACCTTCATCGAGTCCGTCGAGGCCAGCGGCCCCGGCTACATCGTGCGCCTGATCGGCGGCCTGTGCTGGGTCGTGGGCATGCTGATCATGGCCTACAACGTCACCATGACCGTCAAGCGCGGTGAAGGGGCTCGCCAGCCGCTTCCGCAGACTGCCTGAGCCAACCGGGGATACCGACACCAATGAAACACGAGATTGTCGAAAAGAACGTTGGCCTGCTCGCCGTGCTGATCCTGGTGGTCATCAGCTTCGGCGGCCTGGCCGAGGTCGTGCCGCTGTTCTTCCAGAAGCAGACCACGGAGCCGGTGGACGGACTGCGCCCGCTCACCGCACTGGAGCTGGAAGGTCGCGACATCTATCGCCGCGAGGGCTGCGTCGGCTGCCACTCCCAGATGATTCGCCCCTTCCGCGCCGAGACCGAGCGCTACGGCCACTACAGCGTGGCCGGCGAGTCGGTCTACGACCACAATTTCCTGTGGGGCTCCAAGCGCACCGGCCCGGACCTGGCCCGTGTCGGCGGCCGTTACAGCGACGACTGGCACCGCGCCCATATGTACAACCCCCGCGACGTGGTGCCCGAGTCGATCATGCCCTCCTACCCGTGGCTCTTCGAGCGCACCCTGGATGGCAACGACACGCCGCGCAAGATGCAGGCGCTGCGCACCCTGGGCGTGCCCTACACCGATGAGGACATCGAGAACGCCACCCGCGAGGTGCGCGGCCAGCAGGAGATCACCGCGCTGATCGCCTACCTGCAGCAGCTCGGCACGGTGCTCGAGGGCACTCGCTGATCATGGATACCGGGACCTTCCGCGGCATCATCACCGGCCTTCTGATCCTGGCCTTCGCCGGGATCACCTGGTGGGCCTACTCGAAGCGGCGCAAGCCGGACTTCGACGAGGCGGCCCACCTGCCCTTCGCCGAAGACGATGATGAATTCGCGAACCGTGACAAGAGCGCCTCGCAGAACGGGGCCGATTCCCGCAAGAGCAAGGGAGACAGGAACACATGAACAATCTCTGGGGTGACTCCCTTTCCGGGTTCTGGAGCGCCTGGATCATCGTCATCACGCTGGGCTCCATCGGCCTTGCCTTCTGGCTGCTCTACGCCAACCGCAAGACCGACAAGACCCCGGACGCCGATGGCAACGTCGAGACCACCGGGCATGCCGCCGACGGCATCGAGGAGTACGACAACCCGCTGCCGCGCTGGTGGTTCCAGCTCTACGTGGGCACCGTGGTCTTCTCGCTGGGCTATCTGCTGCTCTACCCGGGGCTCGGCAACTTCGCCGGCCTGCTGGGCTGGACCCAGGAGGGGCAGTGGGAGGAAGAGGTCGCCCGCGCCGAGGAGCGCTTCACGCCGATCTTCGCCCAGTACCAGGAGATCCCGATTCCGGAGCTGGCCCGGGACGCCGAGGCGATGCAGGTGGCCGAGCGCATCTACCTGAACAACTGCGCGGTGTGTCACGGCTCCAACGCCCAGGGCGGCTACGGCTTCCCCAACCTGACCAACGACGACTGGCTCTACGGCGGCGAGCCGGAGCAGATCATGCAGACCCTGGTGCGGGGGCGTAACGGCCTGATGCCCTCCTGGCAGCAGCTGGGCGAGACCAACATCGAGAACGTCACCCAGCATGTCCTCGCCCTCTCCGGGCTGGAGCATGACGAGGAGCGCGCCGAACGCGGTGCCGCCACCTACGCCTCGGTCTGCGCGGCCTGCCACATGCCCGACGGCACCGGCAACCAGGCCCTGGGCGCGCCCAACCTGACCAACGATATCTGGCTCTACCAGGCACCGGGCCAGAGCGTGGCCGACTCCGTGCGTCAGAGCCTGCGCAACGGCCGCAACGGCCATATGCCGGCACAGGCCGCCTATATCGGCGAGGAGCGCGTCCACCTGGTCGCCGCCTACGTCTACAGCCTGCGCTTCCGGGACTGATACCGGCCCAGGAGCGATCCCAAGGGGTGCGGCGCCATGTCGCACCCTTTCTTGTTGGGCCGCCCTCTCGCTACAATGGCTGCGCTGCAGCACCATCGCGCCGGCCCCCTCTCCTCCTGCCGTGAGCCTGCCATGAGCGACAAGATCCCTACCCGTGATATCACCCCTGAACCGGATCAGCACCCTGCGGTAGGCCAGCATCCGCCCGGCGAGCCCGTCCAGCAGGAGATGTACGCCAGCCGGCGTCACATCTATGTCCGGGAGATCAAGGGTCTCTTCCAGCGTATCCGGCGCGGCTCCAACTGGCTGCTGATGCTGGCCTTCTTCCTGCTGCCCTGGGTACCCTGGGGCGACCGTCCGGCGATCTGGTTCGACCTGCCCGGACGCGAGTTCCACATCTTCGCCGCCACCTTCTATCCTCAGGAGTTCATGCTGCTCTCCTGGCTCCTGATCATCTGCGCCTTCGGGCTCTTCTTCATCACGGTGTTCGCCGGCCGCGTCTGGTGCGGCTATACCTGCCCCCAGAGCGTCTGGACCTTCCTGTTCATCTGGTTCGAGCATCGCCTGGAAGGCAGCCGCAACCGGCGCATCAAGCTCGACGGCCAGCCCATGAGCGCCGACAAGCTGTGGCGCAAGGGCACCAAGCATGCCATCTGGCTGGCCATCGCCCTGGCCACCGGCGTGACCTTCGTCGGCTATTTCACACCGATTCGCCAGCTGGTCATCGACCTGCCCACCCTCCAGGCCCACGGCTGGTCCTACTTCTGGGTCGGTTTCTTCCTGGTCTTTACCTACCTCAACGCCGGCTGGCTGCGCGAGCAGGTGTGCATCTACATGTGCCCCTACGCCCGCTTCCAGTCGGTGATGTTCGACCGCGACACCCTGATCGTCTCCTACGACACCGGGCGCGGCGAGCCCCGGGGCGCCCGCAAGAAGAACCTGAGTCACGCCGAGGCGAGGGCGGCCGGTCACGGCGACTGCATCGACTGCGACCTCTGCGTCCAGGTCTGCCCCACCGGCATCGACATCCGCAACGGCCTGCAGTACGAGTGCATCACCTGCGCGGCCTGCATCGACGCCTGCGATAGCGTCATGGACCGCATGGGCTACCCCCGCGGCCTGATCCGCTACACCACCGAAAACGCCCTGGAGGGCAAGCCCACCCATATCCTGCGCCCGCGCCTGATGGGGTATCTGGCCGCCCTGCTGGTAATGATCGGCGTCTTCGCCTGGGCGGTGGCGGACCGCATGCCCCTGGGCTTCGAGGTGGAGCGCGAGCGCACCCAGCTCTACCAGATGACCCGCGAGGGGCGCCTGAGCAACGTCTATGTGCTGACGGTGCGCAACCTGGACGGCCAGGACCACAGCTACCGCCTGGAGGCCTCGGGCCTGCCGGAGCTGCGCCTGGACACCGACCGCATCGAGGTGCCCGCCGGCGAGTCCCGCCGCGCCGTGGTCTCGATAACCGCCGACCCCGCGGTGATCGACAGCCCCAGCCACCCCATTACACTGCGCCTCGAGGCCGATAACCACCCCAACATCACCCTGGAGCGCGAGACCCGCTTCCTCGGCGAGATCCGGAGATAACATGTCCCACCCCGTGACCCCCTGGTACAAGCAATTCTGGCCCTGGCTGCTGCTGGGCCTTCTGTTCACCTCCATCACGGCCAGCAGCACCCTTGCCGTCATGGCCGTGCGCACCGCCGACGGCATGGTGCAGGAGGACTACTACGAGCACGGCCGCGCCATCAACATGGTGCTGGCCAAGCAGGAGCGCGCCGCCGAACTGGGCCTGACCGCCAGCCTGCGCATCGACCCGCTGACCAGCGACGTGGTGCTCGACCTGGAAGGGGGAGAGAGCTTCCCCGAGAAGCTCGACTTCGAGCTGATCTTCCCCACCCAGGACGACCGGGATATCGAGCTTGTGCTCGAGCACGTGCGCGACGGCCGCTACCTGGGTCAGGCGCCGGACAACCTGCGCTACCGCTGGTACCTGCAGCTGCAGCCCAGCGTCGACGAGCCCGAGTGGCGCCTGGTGGGCGAGGCCCGCTTCCCCGACGAAGAGGCCGTGCGCCTGACTCCCGGACGCGCCGCCCCCGGAGACGACAGCTGAGACGCCGTGACCGGCGAGGAGCCACCTGCTCATGAGTAACGCGGTCACGGCGGCAGCGGGCTGCTACCACTGCGGCAGCCCGGTGCCCGAGAACGCGCCCTGGTCGATCACCCTCGACGAGACGCGCCACTCCCTCTGCTGTCCCGGCTGCGAGGCGGTGGCCCACGCCATCGTCGACGGCGGCCTCGAGAGCTACTATCGCTTCCGCACCGAGCTGCCCGAGCGCCCCGACGAACGCGAAGCCGCCCGCGCCGAGACCTGGGCGGTCTTCGACGATCCGGGCCTGCAGCGCCAGTTCGTTCACCCCGAGGGCGACGACAGCGGCCGGGTGCACGCCACCCTGGCGGTGGACGGCATCACCTGTGCGGCCTGCGCCTGGCTGATCGAGCACCGGCTCAATGCCATCGAGGGCGTCGACTCCAGCGCCGTCAACCTCAGCCATCACCGGGTGCGGGTGAGCTGGGACCCCGAGGCGGTCAGGCTCTCCCAGCTGCTGGCCGAGATGGCGGCCATCGGCTATCAGGCCCAGCCCTACGAGCCGGACGAGGCCCAGGCGCGCCTGCAGCACGAGGAGCGCATGAACGTGCGCCGGCTGATCATCGCCGCGGTGGGCATGATGCAGGTGATGATGTTCTCCATCCCCATCTACGTGGCCGGCCCCGAGGGCATCAGCGAGGACTTCCACGCCCTCTTCCACTGGCTCTCCTTCGCCCTGACCACCCCGGTGGTCTTCTTCTCGGCGGCCCCCTTCTTTCGCAACGCCGTGCGCGACCTGCGCACCCGGGTGCTGGGCATGGACGTCCCGGTCTCCCTGGCCATCGGCTTCGCCTATACCGCCAGCGGCTATGCGGTGATCACCGGCAAGGGCGAGGTCTACTTCGACTCGGCGGCCATGTTCACCTTCTTCCTGCTCTTCGGACGCTACGTGGAGGCCCGGGCCCGGCGGCGCAGCGGCCACAGCGGCAACGCCATGGCGGGCGCCCTGCCCCTCTCCGCCATTCGCCTCACCGACGAGGGGGAGGAGCGCATCCTGCCGGCCAGCGAGCTCGCCGCCGGCGACCGGGTGCTGGTCAAGCCCGGCCACGGCGTGCCCGCCGACGGCGTCATCGAGGATGGCGAGTCGAGCCTCGACGAGTCCATGCTCACCGGCGAGTACCTGCCGGTCACCCGCCGCCAGGGCGACGTCGTCACCGGCGGCAGCCAGAACATCGAGAGCCCGCTGGTGGTCAGGGTCACCCACGCCGGCCGCGAGGCGCGAGTGGCCGGCATCGTCGACCTCACCGACCGCGCCTTCGCCAGCCGCCCGCGCCTGGCCCAGATGGCGGCGCGCATGGCCCACCTCTTCGTGCTGCGCCTGCTGCTGGTCACCGCCGTGGTCACCATCACCTGGTGGTTCATCGACCCGGCGCGGATGCCCTGGATCATGCTCTCGGTGCTGGTGGTGACCTGTCCCTGCGCCCTGGCGCTCGCCACGCCGACGGCCCTCACCGCCGGCCACGGCCAGCTGCGTCGTCGCGGCGTGCTGGTGACCCGTGCCGACGCCATCGAGGCGCTCTCCCAGGTGGATAGGGTGATCCTCGACAAGACCGGCACCCTGACCACCGGCCGCATGGCCCTGGTGGAGACCCGCGCGCTGGGCGAGCTGGGTGCCGAGCGGGCGCGCACCCTGGCCGCCGCCCTGGAGGCGCGCTCGGAACACCCCATCGCCCGGGCCTTTCAGCCCTTCCGCCTCGCCACCGTGCAGGCCAGCGACGTGGTCAGCCGCACCGGCCAGGGGCTAGAGGGCACCCTGGAGGGGCGCCGCTGGCGGCTCGGCAAGCCTGACTTCGCCGCTCCCGGGGCCAGCCTCGAGGCACCCGGCGAGGGGCCCTGGCTGCTGCTCGCCGAGGAGGGCGAGCCGCGGGCCTGGTTCGCCCTGCAGGACCGCGTTCGCGATGACGCCGCCGCTACCGTGGCCGCCCTCCGGGCGCTGGGGCTGGAGGTGGAGCTGCTCTCCGGTGATACCCCGGAAGCCGCCGGTGAGCTCGCCGGGCGGCTGGGCATCACCACCTGGCGTGGCGGTGCCACCCCCGAGGACAAGCTCGAGCGCATCCGCGAGTGCCAGGCGGCCGGCGAGAAGGTGGCCATGGTGGGCGACGGCATCAACGACGTGCCGGTGCTGGCCGGTGCCGATGTGGCCATCGCCATGAACGGCGCCACCGACCTGGCCCGCACCAGCGCGGACGCCATCCTGCTCAGCCCGCGCCTGTCGCGCATCGTCGAAGCCGTCGAGATCAGTCGCGCCACCCGCCGGGTGATGCGCCAGAACATGGTCTGGTCGGTCTGCTACAACTTCTCGGCCATGCCGCTGGCCGCCGTGGGGCTGGTGCCTCCCTGGCTGGCCGCCATGGGCATGTCGGCCAGCTCCCTGGTGGTGGTGGGCAACGCCCTGCGCCTCAACCGCTTCCGCAGCCGAGCGCTGCCGGAGCAGACACCGCCGCCCGCCCCCTCCCCTGAACCGTATCGGGTGAACGCATGAGCATCCTCTACCTGCTGATTCCGCTGTCGCTGATTCTGCTGGGCCTTGCCGTCTGGGCCTTCTTCTGGGCGGTCAAGCACGACCAGTTCGAGGACCTCGAGGGCCCCGCCCACCGCATCCTCTTCGACGAGGACGAGAACGACCTGCCGCCGGAGGAGCGCCAGCGTCGCCGCGAGGCGCGCGAACGTGCCGCCCGCGAGCGCGCCTCTCGAGAGCGCCAGGACAGCGGCGACGAGGAGCGCTGATGGATCCCACCGGACTCGGCCTGCCGCCGCTGATCGCGGCCTTCGTCTTCGGTCTGCTCGGCGGCGCCCACTGCATCGGCATGTGCGGCGGCATCATGAGCGCCCTGACCTTCGCCGTCCCTCCCAGCATGCGCTCTCCTGCCCGCCTCTCCGGCCTGCTGCTGGGCTACAATCTGGGGCGCATCGGCAGCTACATGGTCGCCGGCGCCCTGGTCGCCGCCCTGGGTACCCTGCTGACCCTGACCCCGACCACCCGGGTCGCGCTGCAGCTCTTTGCCGCGGTCATGCTGATCCTGATGGCGCTCTATATCGCCGACTGGTGGAAGGGGCTGCTGCGGGTCGAGGCCCTGGGCAGGCGCCTGTGGCGCCACCTGGAGCCGGTGGGTCGCCGCCTGATGCCGGTGGTGAAGGTACCCCAGGCCGTGGCGCTCGGCGCCATCTGGGGCTGGCTGCCCTGCGGGCTGGTCTACTCCATGCTGGCCTGGAGCCTGGCCATGGCCGACCCGATGATGGGCGCCGCCCTGATGGGCGCCTTCGGCCTCGGCACCCTGCCGGCCCTGCTAGCCACCGGCCTGGCGGCACGCCAGCTGGGCGGCCTGATCCGCCATCGGGCCACGCGCAGCATCGCGGCCCTCTCCATCATCGCCTTCGCCCTCTGGCAGCTCTGGAGCCTGCTGCCCGCCGGGGCTCACGGCTGATCGACGACTATTCCACGCCGGATTGACACAGCTCAACGCCCCACTCCTCGAGTCGCCCTAGCATGGAGAACACATCCACTCCCGGGAGCGCCTCGATGTCTGTCCCTGCGAAACTCACCGATCGCGCCGGGCCATCATGGGTCACCGGAGACAGCCCCATGTTGCAGCTCCATGACCACGATGGGTCGCACTACCTGACCTACCCGCCTCCCGAGCGGTATAGCGCCGAGGTCGGCCCCGAAGCGCTGGAGCAGGCCCTGCGCGAGCGCGGCGGCGCACGGCCGCTGGCACTCCACGTCCATCTTCCCTTCTGCCGCCAGGCGTGCCGCTTCTGCGCCAGCCAGCGCGTGCCCTCCCGGGATAGCCGCCAGGCCGAACCCTACCTGTCGAGGCTCGACCGCGAGATGGTGCTGGTCAGCCGCCTGCTGAGCGAGAGTCCGCCCGTGGAGCGGCTGCACTGGGGCGGTGGGGCGCCGGCCTTTCTCTCCCTGGACCAGATGGGCGACCTCTTCGACCGCCTCGACGCCCGTTTCGGGCTCTCGGGGGCCCGGGGACGCGACTTCAGCATCGAGATCGACCCCCGCGAGGCGGATGTCTTCACCCTGCGCCACCTCCAGGCCCTGGGCTTCAACCGCCTGAGCCTCGGCGTCCAGGAGTTCGACCTGCGCGTGCAGCGCGCCGTCAACCGCGTGCAGCCCCGGGTGCTGACGGAGTCCCTGGTGGACGAGGCCGAGCGGCTCGGCTTCCGCTCCCTCAACCTCGACCTGATCGTGGGCCTGCCCCTGCAGACGCCCCGGGGCTTCGGAGATACCCTGGAGCAGGTGATCGCCATGGCCCCGGCGCGCATCACCCTGCACCGCTATGCGCACCTGCCCCAGCGCTATCGCCCCCAGCAGGAGATCCGCGTCGAGGAGCTGCCCGACGCGGCGACGCGCCTGGCGATCCTTGGCGAAGCTCGGGGCCGCCTCCAGGCGGCCGGCTATGTGCATATCGGACTCGGTCACTTTGCCCGCCGCGATGACAGCCTGGCCCTGGCCCTGAGCGAAGGCCGGCTGGCCCGGGACCTGCAGGGCTATACCTCCCACCCGCCAGGCGACCAGCTGGGCCTGGGGGTTGCCGCCATCAGCCGGGTCGGCGCCACCCTGACCCGCAACGCCCGGCAGCTGGAGGAGTACGAGGCCGCCCTGGATGCCAGCCGGCTGCCCGTGGCCGGCGGCCTTCGCCCAGGCCCCGAACAGCGGCTGCGCGCCGCCGCCATGGAGGCGCTGGCCTGCCGCCGGGAGCTGGATCTCACCGCCCTTTCCAGGGAGTATGGCTGCAATGCCGGCGTCCTCCTCGCCGACGATCTGCAGCGTCTGGCCCCCTTCTGCGAGGCGGGGCTCCTCGAGCGCCAGGGCGAGCGGCTGCGCCTGACGCCGGACGGCGCATGGGGGCTGACCCGCCTGCTGGCCGCCTTCGACCCCGGCGCCGACCCGACGCCCTGAGTCGGCCGCCGGGGGCTACCTCCTTGGAGGTGGTTTGCCCCGCCTGCTTTATCCTCCATAATGCCTTCCATGATCACGATCAAGGAGAAGGCGGCCATGCCTGACAGTCTGACCGGACGGCGGCGCTCTGTCCTGCACGAAACTCGCTGCCAGACCTGCAGCCTGAGTTCGCTCTGCCTGCCTCTGGCCCTCGAGGTGCAGGACATGGACCAGTTCGACGCCATCATCCGCCGCCGGGCACCGCTCAAGAAGGGCGAGACCCTGTTCCGTCAGGACAACCCCTTCACCAGCGTCTTTGCGGTGCGCTCCGGCAGCCTCAAGCAGGTGACCACCGAGGGGAGCGGCGAGGACCAGCTCACCAACTTCTACCTGCCCAGCGAGCTGGTTGGGCTCGACGGCATCGACGAGGAGCGCTACCCGGGCACCGCGGTGGCGCTGGAGACCACCACCGTCTGCGAGATCCCCTTCGACCGCCTGGATCAGCTGTCGGAGTCGCTGCCGGAGCTGCGCGGCCAGCTCTACCGCAGCATGAGCAAGGAGCTGCGCGATGACCGCCGCATGATGCGGCTGCTGTCGCGCAAGACCGCCGACCAGCGCCTGGCCAGCTTCTTCACCAGCCTCTCCGACCGCTTCCGGCGGCGCGGCTACTCGCCCTACAGCTTCCGCCTCTCCATGTCCCGGGCCGATATCGGCAACTACCTGGGCCTGGCCGTGGAGACGGTCAGCCGCATCCTGGGCCGCTTCCAGAGCCAGGGCCTGGTGGAGGTCTCGGGCCGCGAGGTGCATATCCTCGACCTCGACTCCCTGATCCAGGTCGCCGAGGAGGAAGGGGCCAAGTAGCCCCGGGCCGCCTGGCCTTAACCCCTCACGCAGAACCCCCCATCGGGCGAGTGCCCGATGGGGGGTTCTGGTTTTCGAGTCATGAGTTCCCGAGCCCTGGCGCCGGCGTCAGGGCTACTCGTTCAGCAGTTCGATGCGGCTGGCCTGCCGCCGCGCCTGCGCCTCCTCGAGCCCGACGAAGTCGAACAGCTCGCGGTCGGCCAGCTGGGACGGTGCCACATTGGTGACCGCCTTGAACATGCTCTCCAGGCGCCCGGGGTGTTTCCTCTCCCACTCGGCCAGCATCTCCTTGACCACCTGGCGCTGCAGGTTGGGCTGGGAGCCGCACAGGTTGCAGGGAATGATCGGGAACTCCATCAGCCGCGCATACTCGGCGATATCCGCCTCACGGCAGTAGGCCAGGGGGCGGATCACGATGTTATTGCCGTCATCGGAGAGCAGCTTGGGCGGCATCGCCTTGAGGCTGCCGCCGAAGAAGAGGTTGAGGAACAGCGTCTCGAGGATATCCTCCCGGTGGTGGCCCAGGGCAATCTTGGTGGCGCCGATCTCCTCGGCGAAACCGTAGAGGGAGCCGCGGCGCAGCCGCGAACAGAGCGCACAGGTGGTCTTGCCCTCCGGGGTCTTCTCCTTGACCACCGAGTAGGTATCGCGCTCCAGGATGTGGTACTCGACGCCGAGCGACTCGAGGTAGTCGGGCAGCACCTGCTCGGGGAAGCCGGGCTGCTTCTGGTCGAGGTTGACCGCCACCAGGGAGAAGTTCACCGGTGCATTGCGCTGCAGGCTGCGCAGGATGGAGAGCATGGCATAGCTGTCCTTGCCGCCGGAGAGGCACACCATGACCCGATCCCCTTCATGGATCATCCCGTAGTCGATGATGGCATTGCCGGCCTGGCGGCGCAGGCGCTTCTGGAGCTTGTTGAACTCCCTTTTGCCCCTGGCATCCAGGGCATCGAGGGTCGGCGAGGGGGCCTCGTGATCGGCGGGCACGGCCTGGGAGGCGGCCTCGTCACGCTCACGAGGGTCAAAGATCACGGCGTCTTGCATGGGTCTTGGCGCTGCCAGTGCGGGCGGAAAATGACGGGCGCCATCCTACCACTCCGGGGGCCGCGAGGCGACGCCGCGCCCCCTGCGCTGGGTCAGGAAAAGAGCCGGGCGGCGCTGGCCTCGCGGTCCAGCCGCAGGAACATCAGCGCCGTGGTCACCGCATCGCCCAGGGCGGTATGGCGCCCCATCACCGGGACGTCCAGCAGCGCCGCCACCTTCTCGAAGCGCGGCGTGCTCTCCACCTCCGGATGGAGACGCCGCAGCCGGCGCAGGTAGCTCTGGGCCACGTCGATGGTGGCGTTGGGCAGCTCGAAGCCGAAACGCGGACGCAGCTCGCGGTTGAGGATCGCCAGGTCATACTCCAGGTGCCAGCCCACCAGGGGGCGATTGCCGACGAAGTCGATAAGCCGCTCCAGGGCCTGATCGACGCTCAGCCCTCCGTCCAGGTCGATGCCACGCAGGCCGTGGATGCGGATCGAGTCGCCACACAGCGACGCCGGCCGCGCCAGGCGCAGGTCCAGGGATTCACTGGTCAGCACCCGATCACCGCGCACCTTGACCGCAGCGATGGAGACCAGCTCGGCGCTGCGGGTATCCAGGCCGGTGGTCTCGGTATCGATCACCACCATCTCGTCCCCGGTATAGGGGTGAAAGAGCCAGGCGTAGTCGCCGTTGGCATGCCGCCGCCGATCGGCGGCGCGCCTCAGTGTCTTGAACATCACGGATTCTCCTTGTTGTGGTTGTCGTTCCGTCGGTCTCATGAATACTCGAGATGAAAGCGATGCGAGAGGCGCTGCTTGAAGTCCTTGACGATATGCAGCGCCTCGCGCAGCAGGTCGCGCTCCAGGGAGGAGAGCTCCTGGACGACCACGCGATCGGGGCTGCGCTCCTCATCGCCACCCTCCAGCCGGGCCAGCTGCTGCTTGAGCCGCAGCTCGGTAAACAGCGACAGCGCCTCGCCGAGATCCTCGGCAAAGCGCGGCTCCAGGCGTCCGTCAGCCGCCAGGGCGTCCAGCCGCTCCAGGGTGGAGGTGGGCCGGATCCGCCGCTCCAGGGCCATGACCCGCACCCCGTGGACGATGGGGAAGATGCCGCCCTTCTTGATGTCGATACCGTGCTGGGGGCGCTTGAGGGAGCCGAAGAGGGTCAGCGGCGTGGAGAAGCGCAGGATGGTGCGGGCGAAATAGGAGAGCAGCAGCTCATCGCCGGCGCAGCGCGCGAAGAGCTCATCGCGGACCCGGTCGAGCAGCGCCGGGTTGCCGGCCACGGCGTGGGAGTCGAGCATGATCGCCAGCTTCATCAGGCTGTCGCCATCGCGCTTCTCGGCCCAGCGGGCGATGCGCGCGTGCCACTGCTTCACCGTGCCCACCCACTCGGGGTTGGAGACCATGATATTGCCGGGACAGGGCGGGTAGCCCAGCTCGATCAGGGTCTCGGTCAGCCGCTGCATCTGCTCGGCGCAGTCGGGCCACTCCAGGCCGTCGGCCAGGATCAGGCCGTTGTCCTGGTCGGTCTTGAGAATCTGTTCGCCGCGCCCCTCGCTGCCCATCACCATCAGGCAGCTGTCCCGGTGGTAGCGCTCGTCGACCAGGAAGCCCCAGGCCTTGTTCATGATCCGCCCGTTGAGGGCGGCCAGCAGGCCCATGGCGAAACGCAGCTTGACCCCCTGGGCCATCAGCGCCTTGACCAGCTCGGGGGTACGGCGACTGGCGGCGGCCAGCGCCTCCAGGCTCTCCGCCTGCTCCACCTGCAGGCTGACCACATAGCTGCGGCTCGAGAAGTAGCTCAGCACATCGGTAAGCTCCACCACGCCGACCGCTGCCTCCTTCTCCACCACCACCACCCGCTCCACCTTGTGCCGGGTCATCACCACCAGGGCCTCGAAGAGGTACTGGGCGCGGGTCACGGTGATCAGCTCGGCGCTGCCGATGCCGTCCAGGGCGCTCTCCCGGTCGCGCCCCTCCACTACCAGGGCGTTGAGCAGGTCGGTCTTGGTCACCATGCCGGGGCCGGCGTCGCCCTCCACCAGCAGGCTGTCAGCGTGGCGCTCATTGATGGTGGCGACCGCCTCGGCGATGGTGGTGCTCGCCTTCACCAGCAGCGGCTCGCGCATGCACTCGTCGACCCGGGCCAGCATGAAGCCCGCCATGGTGACGCCCCCTTCGGCACGCTGCTCGGTGAGCAGGTGTGCCTTGTGGGCCAGGGTCTGGCGAAAGAATTCGGCAAAGGGAGGGAAGTCCTCGCAGAGCTCGAGGAACAGCGCCCGCGGGAGCAGGTAGCAGAGGCTCTCCTGCTCGGCGCGAAAGCGGTAGCGGCTCTTGCCGTTGAGGATGCTGATGGCGCCGAACAGGTCGCCGCGGGTGTAGTGGCCGATACGCGCCCGGGCCGCCGGAAGGGTGGTATCCACCTCCGCCACTTCGCCCTTGTGGATAAGAAACAGGTTCTCGCCGGCCTGCCCCGTCTCGAGGATGATCTCATCGCGATCGAAGTAGGCCAGGTCCACGCCCTGGCGAACCCGCTCGCGACCGGCTTCGTCGAGCAGGGTGAACGGCGGTTGGGACAGATCGACCTCGACCATGGCGCAGACCTCGCAGGCGGCTTGCCCCGGGGCGCCCTGCAGCAGCGGCGTCCGAGGCGGGTAGGCAGCTGGGGCGGGAAAGGGGCACGGCTTCATGGCCGCCATCTGGTTGTTGAGTTGTTGTTGGGTAGCAGCGCCCGTCCGGTAACGAAGGGCATCCTCGTGGCCGGCGGGCTGGAAGCAGCATAGCAACCTCTCCTTTCCCCTTATAAGCTAGACGTTGGTCTTCCTCCGGCCTCCTTAGACCATCGTCAAAGGGCCGCGTTGACGCAGCGCAAGAGGGCCACCTCCCCCCCTATACCATCGTCCTAGCCGCGACCATTCCCTCCCTGTAAACCGGCAAAAACACACCAACAAGCTACTGATAAAAAAGAGTTTTCTACAAATCCTATTTATCGCATTTAGCTCATGATACGAAAGTCTGGGATTCATTTTCGCCACTCATTGCCCACTATCCAACAGGCATCATGCAGGGCAATCGCACGACAACAATTCCCCTGGTGCCGAGCCGAGCCCCGACTCACCGGCACTTCACCGCGAAGCCGGCCGCCGGCCACCAGCGCGGCAAGACAGAAGACGTACGATTGCCCTGGTGACCCGCAAGCAACACCTCTCAAGTTCCCAACCCCACCAATAACAAGTGGAGAACACGACAATGGCTGAAGAGAAAATCGACTCCTCAGGCTACTGGAAGGCGAACGTGCGCCTGATCACGGGGTGCCTGATCGTCTGGGCCTTCGTTTCCTACGGCATGGCGATCCTGTTCCGTCCCCTGCTTTCCGGTATTCCCGTCGGCGGCACCGACCTGGGCTTCTGGTTCGCCCAGCAGGGCTCCATCCTTACCTTTATCGCGCTGATCTTCTTCTACGCCTGGAAGATGAACAAGCTCGATCAGAAATTCGGTCTGGGGGAGTAATCCAGCATGAGCCAATTTGCCATCAACCTGCTGTTCGTAGGGGCCTCCTTCGCCCTCTACATCGGCATCGCGATCTGGGCCCGTGCGGGTTCCACCAAGGACTTCTACGTGGCGGGCGGCGGCGTCCACCCGGTGACCAACGGCATGGCCACCGCCGCCGACTGGATGTCCGCGGCGTCGTTCATCTCCATGGCCGGCCTGCTCGCCTCCGGCGGCTACGCCAACTCCTCGTTCCTGATGGGCTGGACCGGCGGCTACGTGATCCTTGCCATGCTGCTGGCGCCCTACCTGCGCAAGTTCGGCAAGTTCACCGTGCCGGACTTCATCGGTGACCGTTTCTACAGCAAGGCGGCACGCCTGGTGGCCGTCATCTGCCTGATCGTGGCCTCCGTGACCTACGTCATCGGCCAGATGACCGGTGCCGGCGTCGCCTTCTCGCGCTTCCTCGAGGTCTCCAACACCTGGGGCATCTGGATCGCCGCGGCCATCGTCTTCCTCTATGCGGTATTCGGCGGCATGAAGGGCATCACCTACACCCAGGTGGCCCAGTACATCGTACTGATCATCGCCTACACCATTCCGGCGGTCTTCATCGCCTTCCAGCTGACCGGCAACCCCATTCCGATGTTCGGCATGTTCAGCACCCATAGCGAATCCGGCGTGCCGCTGCTGCAGAAGCTCAACGAGGTCGTGGTCGCCCTGGGCTTCCAGGACTACACGGCGGACGTGGACAACAAGCTCAACATGGTGCTGTTCACCCTGTCGCTGATGGTGGGTACCGCGGGTCTGCCCCACGTCATCATCCGCTTCTTCACCGTGCCCAAGGTGGCCGACGCTCGCTGGTCTGCCGGCTGGGCCCTGGTCTTCATCGCCCTGCTCTACCTCACCGCACCGGCCGTGGGCTCCATGGCGCGCCTCAACCTGAGCACCACCATCTACCCGGAAATGGCCGGTCAGGTAGAAGACGTCGAGTCGGCGCTGCAGTCATCCATCCAGCACGGCGAGATCACCACCACCGATGCAGCCGGCTATGCCCTGGCCTCCGAGTGGACCGACCATCCGGACGTTCCGGAGTGGATGGTCACCTGGGCAGAGACCGGCCTGATCAAGTTCCGCGACCTGAACAACGACGGCCGCATCCAGATGTACAATGACAGCGCCGACTTCTCGCACCTGGGCTGGGAAGGCAGCGAGCTGGAGGTCAATAACGACATCATGGTGCTGGCGAATCCCGAGATCGCCAACCTGCCCGCCTGGGTCATCGGCCTGATCGCCGCCGGAGGTATCGCGGCTGCGCTCTCCACCGCCGCGGGCCTGCTGCTGGCCATCTCCTCGGCCATCAGCCACGACCTGATCAAGACCATGATCAACCCCAACATCTCCGAGAAGGGCGAGATGCTGGCGGCACGGATCTCCATGGCGGGCGCCATCCTGCTGGCGACCTACCTGGGCCTCAACCCGCCGGGCTTCGCCGCCCAGACGGTGGCCCTCGCCTTCGGCATCGCCGGCGCCTCCCTGTTCCCGGCGCTGATGATGGGGATCTTCTCCAAGCGGGTGAACAACAAGGGCGCGGTTGCCGGCATGCTGACCGGTCTGATCCTGACCCTGCTCTACATCTTCACCTACCTGGGCTGGTTCTTCATTCCGGGCACCAACATGCTGCCCAACACCCCGGACAACTGGATCCTGGGCATCTCGCCGCTCTCCTTCGGCGCGGTGGGTGCGATCTTCAACTTCGCTGTGGCCTTCACCGTCTCCAGCATGACCGAAGAGCCCCCGCAGGAGATCCAGGACCTGGTGGAGAGCGTCCGCTATCCCAAGGGTGCCGGTGGTGCCGTGGACCACTAACCCCTCAGGGCATTCTGGGCCATAATGGCCCCCTGGCCCGGCTCGCCGGGCCAGTCAACTCTCACCGCTCGGGCTTCCCAAGGGAAGCCCGAGCGCTTTCAGAAAGGACCCTTCATGATTTGGCATCTGATCGCGGCGATCTTCGCCGGCCTCGGCGCCGCCGGCATCGGCCTGCTGCTGCGGCTAGCCAGCGGCAAGCGCCTGCCCACCTGGATCATTCCCGTCTTTGCCGGCCTCGGCATGCTGGGCTACCAGGTTCACTACGAGTACTCCTGGCTCACTCACAAGCAGGCCCAGCTGCCCGCCACCGCCAGCGTCGTCGAGGTGGAGCACGCTTCCATGTTCTGGCGACCCTGGACCTACGCCTTCCCCATGGCCAACGCCTTCAGCGCCGTGGACAGCGACAGCATGCGGGCACGCGAGACCGCCGACGGCGAACGCCTGGTGGAGTACATCCGCTACCGCTTCGAGAAGCAGCATGTGGACCTGGTCACCCACCAGGCCTGGCTGATGAACTGCGAGAGCCGCGAGACCCTGCCGCTGGTGGGCGAAGAGCGCCGGCCGCGCCTCGAGGCCATGCGCGAGCTGGACGCCGAGGACCCCGTCTACCTGGCGGTCTGTCGAGGCTGACGCAGGTCGTCTGCCTTCCCGGGTCACATTGCCCTAGAATGGGCGCCAGACTCGAGGGAGGAAGCCCATGTTTTCAGGCTGGCTGCTGGTTGCCGTATCGCTGCTCTATATTGCCGTGCTGTTCGGCATCGCCTGGCGAGGCGACCGCCGTGCCAGGGAGCACGGCGCCAGCCAGCGCCGTCCCATCATCTACAGCCTGGCGCTGGCCATCTACTGCACCTCCTGGAGCTTCTACGGCGCCGTCGGCCAGGCCGCCACCGGGGGCTGGTCCTTCGCCAGCATCTACGTCGGACCGATCCTGACCTTCCTGCTCTTCTGGCCGGTGCTGGCCAAGATGATCCGCGTCGCCAAGCACCAAAACGTCACCTCCATCGCCGACTTCATCGCCTCCCGCTACGGCAAGACCCAGTCTCTGGCCGCCTTCGCCAGCCTGGTGGCCCTGATCGGCGCCCTGCCCTACATCGCGCTGCAGCTCAAGGCGGTCTCCACCTCCTTCAGCGTGCTGACCGTGGACGGCGACCCGACCCATACCCCGCTATTCGCCGACACCGCCTTCTACGTGGCGGTGGTGATGGCCGCCTTCGCCATCCTCTTCGGCACTCGCCACACCGACGCCACCGAGCATCACGAGGGGCTGATCCACGCGGTGGCCTTCGAATCCCTGGTCAAGCTGCTCGCCTTCCTGGTCCTCGGCGTCTACGTCACCTGGTGGATGTTCGACGGGCTGGGCGAGCTGATGGCCCACGCCGAGGTGCAGCTGGAGCTGCAGCGCCAGCTGGCCCAGCAGAACTTCGGCCAGAGCTTCTGGGCCCAGACCCTGCTGGCGATGCTGGCGGTACTCTGCCTGCCGCGGCAGTTCCACGTGGCGGTGGTGGAGAACACCCACCGCGATGACGCCGCCAAGGCGCGCTGGCTCTTCCCGCTCTACCTGCTGGCCTTCGCCTTCTTCATCCTGCCGCTGGCCGCCGCCGGCCTGACCCTCTTCGCGGGCAGCGACGTCGAACCCGACACCTATGTGCTGGCGCTGCCCATGGCCGCCGAGAGCACCTGGCTTACCCTGCTCACCTTTATCGGCGGCTTCTCCGCGGCCACCGGCATGGTGATCGTGGCCGCCGTGGCGGTCTCGATCATGATCTCCAACGAGATCGTCATCCCGGCGCTGTTCCGGCTGCGCTGGTTCGATACCAAGGCCCGCGACTACGGCCGCCTGGTGCTGCGCGCTCGCCGCATGACCATCGCCGCGGTGCTGGCCATGGCCTATGGCTTCTATCACCTGATCGGCGAATTCTCCTCCCTGGCCTCCATCGGCATGCTCTCCTTTGCCGCCGCCGCCCAGTTCGCCCCGGCGCTGATCGGCGGCCTCTACTGGAAGCGCGGCAACCGCCTGGGCGTCATCGTCGGCATGAACGCCGGCTTTTTGATCTGGGCCTACAGCCTGCTGATGCCGGCGATGATCGGCGCCGGCGTCCTGCCCGCTCACTGGCTCGACGGTGGCCCCCTGGGCGTCGCCTGGCTCGCCCCCACCTCGCTGTTCGGGCTCAACGTGGGCGACAGCTTCACCCACGGCGTGATGCTCTCCCTGGGCCTGAACCTCTTCTGCTACATCTTCGTCTCCCAGATCACCTCCCAGCGGGTGGTGGAACGCATCCAGGCCTCGCTGTTCGTGGACAGCGTGGAGACCCGCCAGACCTCGGTGAACCGCCCCTGGACCGGTGCCACCACCGTGGGCGACCTCAAGGTGCTCTGCGAACGCTTCCTCGGCGCCAACCAGGTGAGCCGCGCCTTCGACGACTATGCGCGGCGCGGCGGCAAGCCCCTGGAGGACGGCACCCGCGCCTCCATCGACGTGATCCAGTTCACCGAGCGCTTCCTGGCCTCGGTGCTCGGCGCCTCCTCGGCGCGCATCGTGGTCAACTCGGCCCTGCAGGGGCGCGGCATCGGCATCTCCGACGTGATCTCCATCGTCGACGAGGCCTCCCAGGTGCTGGAGTTCAACCGCGCCCTGCTCCAGGCCACCATCGAGAACATCAACCAGGGCATCAGCGTGGTGGACCAGAACCTGCGCCTGGTGGTGTGGAACCAGCGCTATCTGGAGCTGTTCCGCTTCCCCGACCACCTGATCCGGGTCGGCGCCCCCATCGACAAGATCTTCCGCTACAACGCCCACGGCGGCGAGTACGGACCCGGCGACCCCGAGGAGCATGTCCAGCTGCTGCTCGACAATATCCGCGACGGCCAGCCCCACCGCTATGTGCGCTATCGCCAGGACGGCAGCGTGCTCGAGGTGCAGGGTAACCCCATGCCCGGCGGCGGCTTCGTCTACACCTACCAGGACATCACCCAGCAGAAGCGCATCGAGGAGGCGCTGATCCGCTCGGAGAACAACATCCGTATCTACACGGACAACGTGCCGGCGCTGATCGCCTACTTCGACAAGGAGTGCCGCTACCTCTTCACCAACCGCGCCTACGAGCAGGCCTTCGGCATCGACCGCAACGCGGTGATCGGCAAGCGGGTGCAGGACGTGGTCAGCGACGAGATGGCTCGGGAGCGGGCCCCCTGGATCGAGCGGGCCCTGGCCGGCGAGCGGGTCAGCTTCGAGGTCTCGATCCGGCTGCCCGAGGGACGCCGCTACATGCTGGTCACCTACACCCCCCACTTCGGCGACAGCGGGGCGATACTGGGCTTCTTCTCCCTCTACCAGGACATCACCGAGCGGCGCCTGGCGGAGATCGCCCTCAAGGAGACCAACGAGACCCTGGAGGAGCGGGTCCGCGAGCGCACCCAGGCGCTCTCCGAGGCCAACGCGGCCCTGCGCCAGGAGAACCGGGTCCGCGCCGAGGCGGAGCAGGCCCTGCGCCAGGCCAAGCAGCTGGCCGAGGATGCCAACGCCTCCAAGACCCGCTTCCTGGCCGCGGCCAGCCACGACCTGCTGCAGCCGCTCAATGCCGCCCGGCTCTTTACCTCGGCCCTCTCCCAGGAGATGGAAGCCGCCGACATGAAGCGCACCATCGGCCATATCGACAACTCGCTGCAGGCCGCCGAGGAACTGCTCAGCACCCTGCTCGACATCTCCAAGCTGGACGCCGGTGCCCTCACCCCGCGGCGCAACCACTTCGCCCTGGCCGACATCATCCGCCCGCTGCGCGCCGAGTTCGAGGTGATGGCGGAGGATCGCGGCCTCGACCTGGTGGTGGTGCCGACCGCCGCCTGGGTCGACAGCGACCCCCAGATGCTGCGCCGGATCGTCCAGAACTTCCTCTCCAACGCCGTCCGCTACACCCAGGAGGGGCGCGTCCTGCTGGGCTGTCGCCGCCAGGGGGGACGCCTCTCCATCCAGGTGTGGGACTCGGGCCCGGGGATACCGGAATCCAAGCAGGCGGAGATCTTCCAGGAGTTCCGCCGCCTCGACCAGGCCTCCCGCCACAAGGAGAGCGAGAAGGGGCTGGGTCTCGGCCTTTCCATCGCCGACCGCATGAGCCGGGTGCTCGACCACCCCATCGCGGTGCGCTCGAAGGAGGGCTTCGGCACCATGTTCGCGGTCAGCGTGCCAATGGTGGCCGCCCAGAGCCCGGCCCAGCAGGCCGAGGAGGCGGTCACGGCGAAGCGCGCCGGCAACAAGCTGGCCGGCGCCCGGATCCTCTGCATCGATAACGAGACGCTGATCCTCGAGGGCATGAAGGCGATGCTCTCGGGCTGGGGCTGCGAGGTCTTCACCGCCACCACCATCGGCGGCGCCAAGTCGGTGCTGCGCCACCTGGACAGCGACCCGGATGCGATACTGGCCGACTACCACCTGGACAACGAGGTCACCGGCCTGATGGCCCTGGAGGCGCTCTCGGAGCGCCTGGAGGGCGCGGTCCCCGGCATCGTGATCACCGCCGACCGCACCGAGGAGGTGGCCGAGGAGGTCAGGCGCTCGGGCTACCAGCTGCTGCTCAAGCCGGTGCGCCCCGCCGCGCTGCGCGCCCTGCTTACCCGCACCCTCCAGGCCAGCCGCGCGGCGCAGTAGGCGCTAACGCGCAAGCTGGAAGCTGGAAGCTGGAAGCTGGAAGCTGGAAGCTGGAAGCTGGAAGCTGGAAGCTGGAAGCTGGAAAGCAGCTTAATGTGAATCGCCCCCATGGCAATGCCATGGGGGCGGTTTTTCTTCAAGCTTCCAGCTTATGGCTTAAAGCTCCGGGCGAAATCCGGCTCAGGATTCAACCTTCGGCGGCTCCACCTCGAGCTTCTGGGCGGCGATCACCGCCTGGGTGCGGGAGTGCACGCCCAGCTTGCGCAGAATGGCGGTGACGTGAGCCTTGATGGTGGCTTCACTGACGTTGAGCTCGTAGGCGATCTGCTTGTTGAGCAGGCCCTCGGTAAGCATGTTGAGCACCCGGAACTGCTGGGGGGTCAGGGAGGCGATCGCCTCAGCGAACTTGGTCTCCTCCTCGTTGGTCTCGCCCATGGCATTGGCCAGCTCGGCGGGCAGCCACACCTCGCCGTCGAGGATCTCCCCCACCGCCTCGGCGATCAGCTGCAGCGAGGAGGACTTGGGAATGAAACCGGAGGCACCGTAGTCGATGGCGCGGCGCACCACATAGGGCTCGTCGCTGCCCGACACCACCGCCACCGGGATATCCGGCGTCTGGCCGCGCAGCTGGATCAGGCCGGAGAAGCCGTGGGCCCCCGGCATATGCAGGTCGAGCAGGATCAGGTCGGCATCGGGGTGGCGGGTCACCACCTCGGCGGTGGCCTCCATGGTGTCGGCCTCGACGATCTCGGCCTGGGGCGCCAGCTGACGCAGCGCCTGGGTCAGGGCTGCACGGAACAGCGGATGGTCATCGGCGACGATGAATTTCTGGGCAAAGGCCATGGATTCTCCTCCGGTTCCTCAGGCAGCGGGCGAGGACCGCCACTCGAACTCTTTTGTGAATGAGGGGCATGTTACCCCATGCCAGAGCCGATTCCCAAGCGCTCCGGACCTATTGTCGACAATAGCCTCCATGCGCATGAAAAAACCGGCCCCGAAGGGCCGGTTCCATGGGCGGGAGACTCGCCGCTCCTCAGCGCACGGCACGGTTCTCGATCAGGTCGTCCACCACGCTCGGATCGGCGAGGGTGCTGGTGTCGCCCAGGCCGTCGCACTCGTTGGCGGCGATCTTGCGCAGGATGCGGCGCATGATCTTGCCGGAGCGGGTCTTGGGCAGGCCCGGGGCCCACTGGATGACGTCGGGCGAGGCGATCGGGCCGATCTCCTTGCGCACCCACTGGGTCAGCTCCTTGCGCAGCTCGTCGCTGGGCTCCACGTCGCCGGTCAGGGTGACGTAGATATAGATGCCCTGGCCCTTGATATCGTGGGGGAAGCCCACCACGGCGGCCTCGGCCACGGCCTCGTGGGCCACCAGCGCCGACTCGATCTCGGCGGTACCCATGCGGTGGCCGGAGACGTTGATCACGTCGTCGACGCGGCCGGTGATCCAGTAGTAGCCATCCTCGTCGCGACGGCAGCCGTCGCCGGTGAAGTAGACGCCCTGGTAGGTGGAGAAGTAGGTCTGGATGAAGCGCTCGTGGTCGCCCCAGATGGAGCGCGCCTGACCCGGCCAGGAGTCGGTGATCACCAGGTTGCCGTCAACGGCACCCTCGAGAGCATTGCCCTCGCTGTCGTAGAGCGCCGGCTGCACGCCGAAGAACGGCAGGGTGGCAGAGCCCGGCTTGAGCGGGGTGGCGCCGGGCAGCGGCACGATCATGATGCCGCCGGTCTCGGTCTGCCACCAGGTATCCACGATGGGGCACTTGGAGTTGCCGATCACCCGGTAGAACCACTCCCAGGCCTCGGGGTTGATGGGCTCGCCCACCGAACCGAGGATGCGCAGGCTGTCGCGCTGGCTGGAATCCATGACGTTCTCGCCATGGGCCATCAGGGCGCGGATGGCGGTGGGGGCGGTGTAGAGGATGTTGACCTGGTGCTTGTCGACGATCTCGCCCATGCGGCCATGGGTGGGGTAGCTGGGCACGCCCTCGAACATCAGGGTGGTGCCGCCGTTGGCCAGCGGGCCGTAGACGATATAGCTATGGCCGGTGACCCAGCCCACGTCGGCGGTACACCAGTAGACCTCGCCGTCCTGGTAGTCGAAGACGTACTGGTGGGTCAGGCTGGCGTAGACCAGGTAGCCGCCGGTGGTGTGCTTGAGCCCCTTGGGCGCACCGGTGGAGCCGGAGGTGTAGAGGATAAAGAGCGGATCCTCGGCGCCCATCTCCTCGGCCGCACAGTCGGTGGACTGCTTGTCGACCAGGTCGCCGTACCAGAGGTCGCGCCCTTCCTTCCATTCGACGTCGCCGCCGGTGCGCTTGACCACCAGCACGTTCTGGCACACCTCGGTGCCCTGGCGGGTCAGGGCGGCATCGACGTTATCCTTGAGCGGCACGTGCTTGCCGCCGCGCACGGACTCGTCGGCGGTGATCACCAGCTTGGAGCTGGCGCCGATCACGCGCTGAGCCAGGGCGTCCGGGGAGAAGCCGCCGAAGACCACCGAGTGCACAGCACCGATGCGGGCACAGGCCAGCATCGCCACGGCGGCCTCGGGGATCATCGGCATGTAGAGGGTGACCACGTCGCCCTTGCCGATGCCCAGCTCCTTGAGCGCATTGGCCAGCTGGCAGGTGCGCGCGTGCAGCTCACGGTAGGTGATGTTGGCCGACTCGTCGGGGTTGTCACCTTCCCAGATGATGGCGGTCTGGTCACCGCGCGTCTCGAGGTGGCGATCGAGGCAGTTGACGCTGGCGTTGAGGGTGCCGTCCTCGAACCAGCGGATATCCACGTTGTGCGGATCGAAGCTGGTGTTCTTGATCTTGGTCGGCGCCTTGAACCAGTCGACGCGCTTGGCCTGCTCGGCCCAGAAAGCGTCGGGATCGTCCACGGACTGCTGATACATCGCCTGGTACTTTTCCTTGTCCGCCCAGGCCTTGGCGGCGATGTCGTCGCGCACCGGATAGACGTTCTGCTGATCGCTCATGAAAGTGCCTCTGTAATTGGGATGGCCCCGTCAGGTGAGTGAAGCCAACCGGCCACCCCTTGGTATTGTTCAGTGGGGCAGCCGGTGCCATTCAAGGTGGACTCAGCATACCGCCGCCCGCCCCCACTTCCCCTTAGACATTGGTATGAACAATTTTCCTATTAAAGACAATAGGTTAAGTGACACTTTCAAACGCAGCCACGCCAAGATAGACCAAGGTCTGAGCACAATGACGGCAACGGTAGCGCTGCCCCTGCCGCACCAGGGAGTGGCGCCGGGCGCTGAAGGCGTGCTCACGACAGTCGCAGGCGTAGCGATAGGGGGCCGGGCTGGCCCGGGCGGTATCGAAGCGATGAGTGGTGCGCGGCGCCAGGCCGAAGAGGTCCCGCATCACCGTCTGCCACTCATGGCCGTGGGGGCGCGCCAGGTGGCCATCCACGAGGTGGTGGACCAGCCAGTGGGCCATCTCGTGGGGCACCACCTCGACCAGGAAGTCGAGGCGGTTCTCGGCGTAGAGCACCGGATTGAAGCGCAGGCCGCCGCGGCCGAAGTGCGCCTGACCGGCGCACTTGCCGCGCAGGTCGCACCACACCGCCGGATGCGGCAGGCCCGGGTGCACCTCGCGGCAGAGCCGCCAGGCCGCCGCCACTCGCTCGTACAGGGCGGCGCGCAGGGCCTCGTCGTCCAGGGCGGCGAGGCGTTCGGGGTCGGGATGGGGCAGCGCGGGGCGAGTCATGGGGTGCTAGAATGCCCCCTCACCCGGCAGGCGACAAGCGCCGAAACTGCGAGAGTGACCATGTCCGATACCCCCCAGCCCGAACCCCTCCTCGACGATGAGCAGCTCGAGCGGCTCGATGACTTCCTGGCCTCCGAACGCGTCGGCGAGGATGCCCTGGACCTGATCGGCAGCCACGGCTTCCTGGTGGCCCTGGCCGTCGCCCCCAGCGAGGCGGAGCCGTCGGCCTGGATCGCCGAGCTCTTCCAGGGCGAGCCGGCGTTTGGCGATGCCGCCGAACGAGAGGAGATTCTCGGGCTGCTCGAGCGGCTGCGGTGCAACGCCATCGCCGCCCTGGAGCAGGGCCTGCTGCCGGAGCTGCCCTTCGAGCTCACCCTGGACGGCCTGCCCGCGGAGGAGACCCCCATCGGCGACTGGTGCGCCGGCTTCATGGAGGGCGTCTTCCTCGACGAGCCCGCCTGGTTCGAGGAGGACGAGGAGGCCTCGGCGACCCTACTGCTGCCCTTCATGGCGCTCTCGGGGCTCTTCGACGACGAGCCCGACATGGCCGAGTTCATCGGCGACGGCACACGCCTGGAAGGCCTGGTGCGCCAGCTGCCCGAACTGGTGCTGGATCTCTATCTGCACTATCGGGTGCCACCGGAGACCCCCAAGCCCAGCCCGCGGCGCAAGAAGCCGGCCGGACGCCGCAAGGCGTGAGGCGCGAGGCGCGAGGCGCGAGGCGCGAGGCAGATGTTGCCGCCAGACCTCGCAACAAGGTTTTTCTTACAGCTTAAGGCTTATGGCTTACAGCTCCCGGCGAAGCCGGGTCAACGCAGGCGCGTCAGCATGCCGTCCAGGCTGCCGAACAACCACTCCTTGAGGCGCTGCCAGCGCGGCCGCCGCGCCCAGGCCGCCGGCTCGATCTCCTGGCTGGCGGCGAAGTGGCGCTCGAACAGCTCGGCCACCTCGCCGGCGAAGCGCCGGTTCTCCACCTCCTGGTTGGCCTCCAGGTTCCAGTGCAGGCTCCAGTGATCGAAGTTGCAGGAGCCCAGGCTCACCCAGTCGTCCACCAGGGAGAACTTGGCGTGGATGAAGGTGGGCTGGAACTCGAAGATACGCACGCCGGCCTTGAGCAGTCGCCCGTAGAAGCGCTGGCCCGCATAGCGCACCCCGGGATGGTCGTGAGCCTCGCCGGGCAGCAGCAGGCGCACATCCAGCCCGCGCCGGGCGGCTCGGGCCAGGCGCAGGCGCAGGCCGAAGGTAGGCACGAAATAGGGGGTGCAGACCCAGATGCGCTGCCGGGCGCCCGAGACGCGGCCGTACAGGGAGAGGCGGATCGCCTGGTAGCGATAGCCCTGTCCCCACACCACGCGTCCGCTCATCCCCCGGTAGCCCTCCGCCTCACGGGTCGCGGTGCCCAGGCCGCGCACCAGCCCGGGCGCGCCGCTGCCGCGGGTCAGGGGGGAGTCCCAGAGCCGGCAGAAGAGCCGCACCCAGTCGGCCACCACCGGCCCCTCGATGCGCACCGCCACCTCGTACCAGGCGTCCAGGAACTCGTCCACGGCACCGAAGCCGCCGGTAAAGGCGACCCGTCCGTCGACCACCACCAGCTTGCGATGGTCCCGCGTCAGGTTGCGCGCCAGGGAGTGAAAGCCCAGCGGGTTGAAGAAGCGCAGCGCCACGCCGCCCGCCTCCAGGCGCTCGCGGTCCTCACCGGCGAGCCCCATGGCGCCATAGCCGTCGAGGAGCAGCATCACCGTCACGCCACGGGCAGCGGCACGCTCCAGGGCCGTGATCAGCGCCGACGCCAGCCGCCCCGACTCCATCAGGTAGAGCTCGATCAGGATCGACGACTCGGCGCCGTCCAGGGCCTCGAACATGGCCGGCAGGAAGCGGCTGGCCTCGGGCAGCAGCTCGAAGTGGTTCCCATCTCTCCAGATTCCGCGCATGGCAGACTCCCTGTCCCGGTCCGCGGGCCTGACCCGTGGCCTCCCGGGAGACTATACTGGCCTTTTCTCTCCCTTTCCTGCAGCGGGGCAAACGGATGGCCTGGCAGCACCTTGTGACCTCTCCTCTGCGCGCGCTGACAAGCCGGATGATCGGCGCCTGGACCGAACCGCGCCTGGTCGAGCCCGCTCCGGACGCCCTGGCGCTGGAGCCAAGCCTCCCGGTGCTCTACGTGCTGCCGAGCCAGGCCATGAGCGACGCCTGGCTGCTGGCCGCGCTGGCACGCCGCCACGGCCTCCCCCGGGCAGACGGTCGCCGCCGGGTGGGCGAACTGACCCTGGACGCCTGCCTCCCCCTCCCCTCACCGCGCCGCGGACTCTGGCGCCGCCGCACCCGCCCCGCGGCCCCCTTCCAGGGGCTGGTCGAGCAGCGCCTGGCCAGCCCGGCGCAGGACGTCCAGCTGGTGCCGGTCAGCGTCTTCTGGGGGCGCGCCCCGGGCAAGCGCTTCGGCTTCTGGCACCTGGTGGCCGCCGACAGCTGGCAGCTCACCGGCCGGCTGCGCCGGAGTCTCTCGGTGCTGGTCAACCGCCGCAGCGTGGAGGTGCACTTCGGCACCCCGCTGCGCCTCGGCGACCTGCTCGACGAGACGACACCCGACCCCGCCCTGGTCAACCGCAAGGCGGCGCGGCTGCTCAGGGTGCACTTTCGCCGCGTGCGCACCCGGGTGCTGGGCCCCGACCTCTCCCACCGCCGCACCCTGATCGAGGGCGTGGCCAGGAGCCCCGAGGTGCGCGAAGTGGTCGAGGCGCTGGCCGCCGAGGGGCGTCCTTCGGCACCGCGCCTGCAGCGACGCGCCCTGCGCTACGGCCGCGAGATCGCCTCCAACATGACCTATCCGGTGCTGCGCTTCATGGATGGCCTGCTGCGCCGGCTCTGGAACCGCCTCTACGACGGGGTCGACGTGCGCGGCCTGGAGCGGGTCAAGGCGCTGGCCGGCGACCATACCCTGGTCTATGTGCCCTGTCACCGCAGCCATATCGACTACCTGCTGCTCTCCTACGTGCTCTACCACGATGGCCTGATGCCGCCCCATATCGCCGCCGGGCGCAACCTCGATATGCCGCTGATCGGCCCGCTGCTGCGCCGCGGCGGCGCCTTCTTCCTGCGGCGCAGCTTTCGCGACAACCGCCTCTACGCCGCGGTGTTCAACGAGTACCTCCACCGCCTGATCGCCCGCGGCCACCCCCTGGAGTACTTTATCGAGGGGGGCCGTTCGCGCAGCGGGCGCATGCTGCCGGCCCGCCCCGGCATGCTGGCCATGACCCTGCGCTCCTACCTGCGCAGCATGGCCGGGGGCCACCATCAGCCGCTGGCCTTCATTCCGGTGCATATCGGCTATGAGCGGATCATCGAGAATGCCAGCTACCAGCGCGAGCTGCGCGGCGGCAAAAAGCGCAAGGAGAGCCCCCTGGCCCTGCTGCGGGTGCTGGGCCAGCTGCGCCAGCCCTTCGGCCGGGTCTCGGTCAGCGTCGGCGAGCCGCTGCTGCTGGGCGACTTCCTGGATGGCGAGCTGGGGCCGGAGTGGCGCCGGGAGCGCGAGACTCGCCCTGCCTGGCTGACCGGCCTGGTGCCCCGGCTGGGCGAGACCCTCTGCCGGCGCATCAACGCCGCGGCGGCGCTCAATCCGGTGAACCTGGTGGCCCTGGCCCTGCTGGCCACCCCCCACCACGCCATCGAGCTGCGGCTGCTGGAGCGCCAGCTCGACCTGCTCGCCGAGCTCCAGCGCCGGCTGCCCGGCGCCGCCCACGCCAGCCTGCCGGCGGGCACAGCCGCCGACTGGATCGAGCAGGCCCTGGCGCTGGGCATGGTACAGCAGCGCGAGCAGCCCCTGGGCGATATCATCCTGGCCGACGCCGGCCAGGCCGCCCTGCTCGGCTGGTACCGCAACAATGTCCTGCACCTCTTTGCGCTCACCGGGCTCGTCGCCTTCGCCTTCCGCCACCAGCCGGCCCACGGCCTGGATGAGCTGGAGGCGCTGCTCGCCCCGGGCTGGCCGATTCTCGCCCGGGAGCTGGTGGTGGAGCCGCCCGCCTCCCTGCGCGAGGCGCTCTCGGCGATGCTGGCGGTGCTCGGCGAGCTGGGACTGCTGGCCCGCGGCGAGAGCGGCTGGCAGCGCCCCCGGGAGCCGCTGGAGGCCGGCGAGTGCCTGGACCTGCTGGGTCAGCTGATGCAGCCGTCGCTTGAGCGCGGCTACCTGCTGCTCGCCGTGCTGCTGAATGCCGGGCCCGGCCGCCTCACCGCCGAGGCCCTGGCCGACCAGGGGCACCAGCTGGCCGAGCGGCTGGCGCTGCTCTCGGGGCGGGACGCGCCGGAGTTCTTCGATACCCGGCTCTTCGTGAGCCTGGTGGAGAGCCTCGAAGAGGAGGGCTGGCTATGGCGGGAGGAGGAGCGCCTGATGTTCGACGACCGCCTCTGCGAGGCGGCCCACCACTCCCGCCAGCTGTTCGACCCGGCGCTGCGCCATCGCCTGCAGCTGGTCACCCGTCAGGCCTGATCAGCTCTGCTTCAGGGAGCGGTGCACATAGAGGTCGTAGCGGCTGGTCTTGCCCTCGATCACGTGACGCGGGGCCGGCCCCGCGATGGGCGGCGCCTTGCGGGGGCGCTTGACCACCACCCGATGGGTGGCCAGGTCCAGGGCCGCCCCCAGCAGGCGCGGGGCGTCGGCGTCATCGCCGGCCAGAGTGCGGAAGAGCCGCATCTCCTTCTTGACCAGCGCCGACTTGTCGCGATGGGGAAACATCGGATCCAGATGAATCACCTGGGGCGGGAAGCCGGCGGCCGCCACCAGGGCCGCCAGCTCGCAGGCCGCATCGCCGTGTGCCAGGGCCATGCGCGCGGCCACCTCGGCGGTCTCGGCATCCGCCCGGGCCCGGGCCAGGCCATCCTCGAGGAGCGCGAAGATCGCCGCGACTCGCTCCACCAGCAGCACCGGCGCCCCCAGACTCGCCAGCACGAAGGCGTCGCGCCCGAGCCCCGCCGTGGCGTCCACCACCGAAGGCGTCACTCCCTGGGCGAGGCCGCAGGCCCGGGCGATGAGCTGACCCCGGCCGCCGCCGAAGCGGCGCCGGTGGGCCGCCTTCCCGGAGGCGAACTCCACTGCCAGGGGGTGGCCATAGCGCTTCGCGTCGCCGGCCAGCACCAGGCGGCCGTCGCGCTGTTCGAGATGGAGCTCGGCCTCGGCGCCGAAGGGCAGCCCCAGCCGCTCGGCCAGGGCGGCCAGCGCCGCCCCGTGCACCGCCACCGGCTCGCTCATCGCGCCTTCTTCCAGGCCACCTCGTTGCGCAGGTAGACCGGCTGGACGAGGTGGGCCGGCTCACCGCCCCCCGCCTCCAGCTCGCCCATGGCCAGCAGGGCCATGTCGGCCGCCTCGGCCTCCACCTCCGGCAGACGCTGGCTCATCCCCGCCTGCACCTCGGCGGGCATCTGCTCCCAGAGCCCCCAGCCCGAACCGACGCCGACCCAGTCGTGGTCGTCATGGCCGGCGGGCAGGCGCAAGCGCTCGGGCGGCATCACCGCCTCCTCGAGGAGCGGCTCCGGCAGACCGTCGCGGCACTGCCAGGCCGCCACGTAGATCTCGCCCATGCGGGCGTCCAGGGCGGTGACCAGCCAGCGGAAGTGGTGGCGACGGTGGGCGCCCAGGGCCAGGGCCGCCAGGGTAGAGACCCCGACCAGCGGGCGGTCGAGGCCGTAGGCGAGCCCCTGGGCGGCACCGGCGGCGATGCGCAGGCCGGTAAAGGAGCCGGGGCCGCGGCCATAGGCCACGGCGTCCAGCTCCGCGGGCGCCACGCCGGCTTCGGCCAGCACCTCGTCGACCATGGGCAGCAGGCGGCGGGTATGGGCGCGGGGCGTCATCTCGAAGCGGGAGAGCAGCTCATCCTCGGCGCCCGCCCGGCGGCGCAGCAGGGCGGCGGAGCAGGCGCTCGAGGAGGCATCCAGGGCCAGCAGGATCGACATGGCAGCACCATCACAGGGGAGAAAAGTGGCGGCCATTATACGCGCCGGGGCCCCAAACGACGATGGCCCGCCAAAGCGGGCCATCTGGGTAGAGGCTGGCACAACATCGAGGGGCGCCGGGGACAGGCCTGTCGCCGGGTAAGCCCCGACGGGCCGGGCTCGATTAGCCCTCGAGGGCCTTGAGCACCTGCGCCTTGATATCGTCGACGCTGCCCACGCCCTCCACGCGGTGGTAGGCCGGCGCGGCGACGGCGTCCTGCTCCGCCCAGGCCTGGTAGTAGTCGACCAGCGGTGCGGTCTGCTCGTGGTAGACCGCCAGGCGGTTGCGCACGGTGGATTCGCGGTCGTCGTCGCGCTGGATCAGCGCCTCGCCGGTGACGTCATCCTTGCCCTCTTCTTTGGGCGGATTGTACTCGACGTGGTAGACGCGGCCGGAGCCCGGGTGCACGCGGCGGCCGGCCAGGCGCTTGACGATCTCCTCGTCCTCCACGGCGATCTCCAGCACGTGGTCGAGCTTCACGCCCGCTTCCTTCATGGCATCGGCCTGGGGGATGGTGCGCGGGAAGCCGTCGAAGAGGAAGCCGTTCTCGCAGTCGGGCTGGGCGATGCGCTCCTTCACCAGGGCGATGATGATGTCGTCGGACACCAGGCCACCGCTGGTCATGATCTCCTTGACCTTGACCCCCAGCTCGCTGCCTTCCTTGACGGCGGCACGCAGCATGTCGCCGGTGGAGATCTGCGGAATATTGAAACGCTCGCAGATGAACTGGGCCTGGGTGCCCTTGCCGGCACCCGGGGCGCCCAACAGGATCAAACGCATGTTCGTGTCCTTATATACAAGTGGTTGTCAGCAATGAGAAAACTTGGAGGGGAACGATAACCGTCGCCCGTGGGCAGCACAAGCACACCCCCTGGTCGAGGGCCTTCTTTCGAGCAAAAACACCTTGTATTTCAACAGGCTTTCCCCGAATAGCACTTTGGTCTTGCCGCCCCGATCGGCAGGAAATGACGACGGCGCCCTGGGGCGCCGTCGCATGCGGAGAAAACCGCGAACCGAGCCCGCCGCCTACAGCAGCAGACGACGGATATCGGAGAGCAGCTGCCCCAGCAGAGCGGTGAAGCGCGCCGCGTCGGCGCCGTTGACCGCCCGGTGGTCGTAGGAGAGCGACAGCGGCATCATCAGCCGCGGCTGGAAGGTCGCACCGTCCCACACCGGCTTCATCGAGGCCTTGGAGACGCCGAGGATGGCCACCTCCGGGGCGTTGACGATGGGCGTGAAGGCGGTGCCACCGATGGAGCCCAGGCTCGAGATGGTGAAGCAGCCGCCGGTCATCTCCTCGCGCTTGAGCTTCTTGGTCTGCGCCTTCTTGGCCAGCTCCACGGACTCCTTGGCCAGATCGATCAGCGACTTCTTATCCGCATCGCGGATCACCGGCACCATCAGGCCGTCCGGGGTGTCCACGGCGATGCCGATATGCACGTACTTCTTGTGCACCAGCGTCTCGCCGTCGCTCTTCAGGCTGACGTTGAACTGCGGGTACTGGCGCAGGGCGAAGGCGCACGCCTTGATCAGGAAGGGCAGCGGCGTGAGCTTGGCGCCCTGGGCCTCCGCCTCGGCCTTCATGGACTTGCGGAAGGCCTCCAGCTCGGTGATGTCCGCCTCATCGAACTGGGTGACGTGGGGCAGGTTGACCCAGCTGCGGTGCAGGTTGGTGGCACCCATCTTCATCAGGCGCCCCATGGGCTTCTCTTCCACCTCGCCGAACTGGCTGAAGTCCTGATCCGGAATCGGCGGAATGCCGGAGCCCGCCTGGGCGGCCGGCGCCGCGGCCTGGGCCTTGCCCTGGCTGGCCATCACCTGCTTGACGTAGGCGTGGACGTCCTCCTTGAGCACCCGCTCCTTCGGCCCACTGGGCCTGACCAGGCCGAGGTCGACGCCCAGCTCGCGGGCCAGCATGCGCACCGCCGGACCGGCGTGGACCAGCTTGCCGTCACGGGGCTTGTGGGCGGCCATCTGGGCCTCGGGGCTCGGCGTGCCCGCCGGGGCCGGCGCGGGCTTCTCGGCCCTGGGCGCCTCGGCCTTCTGCTCGGGAGCCTTCGCCGCGGGCTTCGGAGCCGCTCCGGCGACCTCCATATAGCCGATCAGGTCGCCCTCGGAGACGCTGTCGCCCTCCTTGACGGTGAGCTCGAGCAGCTTGCCCTTGAAGGGGCTGGGCACGTCCATGGAGGCCTTGTCGGACTCCAGGGTGATCAGCGGATCCTCCTCGTCGACCTCGTCGCCCACGGCCACGGCGATCTCGATGATCGGCACGTCGGAAGAACCGGAGAGGTCCGGCACCCGGATCTCGCGACGCTCCGGCTCGCCGGAGGCGCTCTCTTCCTCGGCTTCGGGCGCGGACTCGGCGGCACCGGACTCGGGCTCGGCGGTGGCCGGCTCGGCCGGCGCCTCGTCACCGTCGTCGCCGGCGATCTCCATGGTGCCGATCACATCGCCCTCGGAGACGCTGTCGCCCTCCTTGACGGTCAGGGAGAGCAGCTTGCCGGCGTGGGGGCTGGGCACGTCCATGGAGGCCTTGTCGGACTCCAGGGTGATCAGGGTCGACTCCTCCTCGACCTCGTCACCCTCGGCCACCACCACCTCGATGATCTCCACGCTCTCGGCGCCACCCAGGTCGGGCACCTTGATCTCCACGCTGCGCTTGCCGCCACCGGAGGCCTTGGCCGCGGGCTTCTCGGCGGCGGGATCGGGCGCCTTCTCGGGGGCCGGCTCGGCCTTTTCCTCGGCCTGGTCGGCCGACGGCTCGGCGTCGCCGCCACCCTCGACCGCAAGCTCGACGATGTCGTCGCCCTCGGAGACGGTGTCGCCCTCCTTCACCAGCACCTTGACCACGCGGCCGCCCTTGGGCGCGGGCACGTCCATGCTGGCCTTGTCGGACTCCAGGGTGATCAGGGTATCTTCGGCGGCGATGACGTCGCCCTCGGACACCGCGATCTCGATGATTTCGACATCCTCGCTGCCGCCGATGTCGGGAACTTTGATGATTTCGCTACTCAAGGTCGCGCTCCTTCAAACTCGTGCCTGATGGGCGGGCCCGGGGGCCCGCCGCTGGGCGGATCAGTCGGTCAGCGGGTTGGGCTTGGACGGGTCGATGCCGTACTTCTTCAGGGCCTCGCCGACCACCTTGCGATCCAGCTCGCCGCGCTCGGCCAGCGCCTTGAGTGCGGCCACGGTCACGAAATGCCGGTTCACCTCGAAGAAGTAGCGCAGCTTCTCCCGGGTGTCGGAGCGGCCGTAGCCGTCGGTGCCGAGCACGTGGTAGTCGGTGGGCACCCAGGCACGCACCTGGTCGGCAAAGAGGCGCATGTAGTCGGTAGAAGCAATCGCCGGCCCCTCGCGCCCTTCCAGGCAGCGGGTGATGTGGGGCTTGCCCGGCTCCGCCTCGGGGTCGAGGAAGGCCTCGCGGTCCAGGGCCAGGGCCTCGCGGCGCAGCTCGTTGAAGCTGGTCACGCTCCAGATGTCGGCCCCCACGCCCCAGTCGTCGCGCAGCAGCTCGGCGGCCGCCTCGACCTCGCGCAGGATGGTGCCGGAGCCCAGCAGCTGGACACGGCCCTTCTTGCCCTCGGTCTCCCGCAACAGGTACATGCCCTTGATGATCTCCTCGGCGGGCACGCTCTCGAGCTCGGGGTGCTCGTAGTTCTCGTTCATGACCGTGAGGTAGTAGAAGCAGTTCTCGCGGTCGGCGAACATGCGCTTCAGGCCGTCCTGGACGATCACCGCCACCTCATGGGCATAGGTGGGATCGTAGGTGCGGCAGTTGGGGATCATCGCCGCCTGCAGGTGGCTGTGGCCATCCTGGTGCTGCAGGCCCTCGCCGTTGAGGGTGGTGCGCCCGGCGGTGCCGCCGACCAGGAAGCCGCGGGCCTGCAGGTCGCCGGCCGCCCAGGCCAGGTCGCCGATGCGCTGGAAGCCGAACATCGAGTAGTAGATGTAGAAGGGCAGCAGCGGCAGATTGTGGTTGCTGTAGGAGGTGGCGGCCGCGATCCAGGCGGACATAGCGCCGGCCTCGGTGATGCCCTCCTCGAGGATCTGGCCCTTCTTGTCCTCGCGGTAGAACATGATCTGGCCCTTGTCCTGGGGCTCGTACTTCTGGCCTTCGGAGGTGTAGATGCCGAGCTGGCGGAACATCCCCTCCATGCCGAAGGTACGCGCCTCGTCGGGCACGATGGGCACCACCTGCTTGCCGATCTCCTTGTCCTTCACCAGGCCGTTGAGGATACGCACGAAGGCCATGGTGGTGGAGACCTCGCGGCCCTTGGAGCCGCCGAGCTGGGAGGCGAAGGTCTTGTCCTCTAGGGCGGGAATCGTCAGCGACTGGAAGTCGCTGCGCCGCTGGGGCAGGTAGCCGCCCAGGCGCTCCCGCTGCAGGTGCATGTACCTGAGCTCGGGGGAGTCATCCTCCGGCTTGTAGTAGGGCACCTCCTTGAGCTGCTCGTCGGTGAGCGGGATGCCGAAGCGGTCGCGGAATTTCTTCAGCGCCTCGAGCTCCATGCTCTTGACCTGGTGCGCCTCGTTGGCCGCCTCGCCATCGCCGCTGCCCATGCCGTAGCCCTTGACGGTGTGCGCCAGGATCACGGTGGGGCGGCCATTGGCGTTCTGGGTGGCCTGGTGGTAGGCCGCATAGACCTTGAAGGGATCGTGGCCGCCGCGGTTCAGGCGCCAGATATCCTCGTCGGACATGTCCTTGACCATCTCGGCGGTCTCGGGGTACTTGCCGAAGAAGTGCTTGCGGGTATAGCCGCCGTCGTTGGCCTTGTAGTTCTGGTACTCGCCATCCACGGACTCGTCCATGATCTTCTGCAGGACGCCCTTCTTGTCCTTCTCGAAGAGCGGATCCCAGAGGCGACCCCAGACCACCTTGAGGACGTTCCAGCCGGCGCCGCGGAAGACGCCCTCCAGCTCGTCCATGATCCGCGAGTTGCCGCGCACCGGACCGTCGAGGCGCTGCAGGTTGCAGTTGACCACGAAGATCAGGTTGTCGAGCTTCTCGCGGCTGGCCAGATGGATGGCGCCGAGGGACTCGGGCTCGTCGCACTCGCCGTCGCCCATGAAGCACCACACCTTGCGGTCCTGCATGTCCTTCATCTCGCGGGAGTGCAGGTACTTCATCACGTGGGCCTGGTAGATGGCCTGGATGGGGCCGAGACCCATGGAGACGGTGGGGAACTGCCAGAAATCCGGCATCAGCCAGGGGTGCGGATAGGACGACAGGCCGTCGCCGTCCACCTCCTGGCGATACTTGTCCATCTGCTCCTCGGTGAGACGGCCCTCCAGGTAGGCGCGGGCGTAGATGCCCGGGGCCACGTGGCCCTGGATATAGACCAGGTCGCCTTCGAAGTCGCCGTTGGGGGCGCGGAAGAAGTGGTTGAAGCCGACGTCATAGAGGGTCGCCGCCGACATGAAGCTGGCGATATGACCGCCCAGCCCCGGATTGGCGCGGTTGTTGCGGATGACCTGGGCGATGGCGTTGTAGCGGATCAGGGAGCGGATCTTGCGCTCCATGAAGAGATCCCCCGGCATCGGCGCCTCGCGGTGCACCGGAATGGTGTTGCGGTGCGGGGTGGTCGCCGAGAAGGGCGCCTGGGTCCCGTCGCGGCGCAGGCGATCCGCCAGGCGGGTCAGCAGGAACCGGGCGCGCTCCTCGCCCTCGCGATCCAGGACCGACTCGAGGGATTCCAGCCACTCTGTGGTCTCGATCGGATCGTGATCTTCTCTTGCATCCAGACTCATATGACGTCTCTCCGAATGACGATGGGGTGTCGTGTGCCCCGCAGTGCAGGGAGCATGGAGCCTTCTCTTGTGGAGAGGCATACACGCCGCATGTCGGGGGTTGTGTAGTAGTTTTACAAGACGACGCGATCAATCTGCCGTTGATTCACAGGAAGATACCGTAAAGCGCGCTCCCTGCCAATTCAAGACATATTGGAAATATTTTCCACTACACGAATATTGCAACGCAACACAAGGGATTACGGCAGATACGCCGGCCTGGAGGCATGGAGAAACAGCACCTTGTAGCCAAACTACCGTATGAATGCCGGCGCCCCTGGAAAGCCGTCTCGCCTCACCCTGAACGCCTCCCAATGTGCGTAGCCTTTCATGCGTCACCCCCGCAGCTGCTGACGAAAGAAGGCCCAGTCGAACGCCGGGCCGGGATCGCTCTTGCGCAGGGGCGCCACTCGAGCGTGGCTGGTAATGCGGCTTTCGTCCAGCGCCGGCCAGGCGGCCAGCAGCTCGGCGGTCACCTCGGCCAGGGCGCGGTACTGGGCCAGGGTGTAGGGGCTCACCTCGTCGCCCTCGAGCTCGATGCCGATGGAGAAGTCGTTGAGGGCCGTGCGCTCGCGCTCGCCGTCGCGCCAGCGGGAGCGGCCGGCGTGCCAGGCGCGGCGCTGGAAGGGCACGAACTGCACGCACTCGCCGTCGCGACGAATCAGCAGATGGGCCGAGACCCGCAGATGGGCGATCTCGGCGAAGAAGGGGTGGGCATCGGGGTCCAGGCAGTTGGTAAAGAGCCGCTCGATATGCTCGCCGCCGAACTGCCCCGGCGGCAGGCTGATGGAGTGCAGCACCAGCAGCGACACCTCGCCTGCCGGGCGCTCGTCGCAGTTGGGCGACGGCTGGCGGCGCGCACCCGCGAGCCACCCCTGTTCGATCGGCATGGGTCCCTCCCCTGACGTGATCCCGATGGATTCCCTATAATGGACGGCCCCGATCATCCCGGCCACCCCGCGCCGGCCCGACCCCGCGAGTGCCCCCATGGACCATCAGGACGCCCTGCCCTACCGCCAGAAGCTCGACGAAGAGATCCGCAGCGCCGCGGCCCGCCTGCTGGCGGAAGATATCGGCGACGGCGACATCACCGCCCGACTGATTCCGGCCGACGCCCGGGCCCGGGCCCGGGTGATCACCCGAGAGGCCTGCGTGCTGTGCGGCCTGGCCTGGGTCGAGGCCCTCTTCGCCCAGCTCGATCCCGGCGTGACCCTGAGCTGGAGCGCCGCCGACGGCGACCGCCTCGAGGCCGGCCAGGCCTTTCTGGAGCTCGAGGGCTCGGCCCGCAGCCTGCTGACCGGCGAGCGTGCGGCGCTCAACCTGCTGCAGACCCTCTCCGCCACCGCGACCCGCACCCGCCACTGCGTGGACCTGATCGCGGGCACCGGCGTGCGCCTGCTGGATACCCGCAAGACCCTGCCGGGGATGCGCCTGGCCCAGAAGTACGCGGTCACCTGCGGCGGCGGTCACAACCACCGCATCGGCCTGTGGGACGCCTTCCTGATCAAGGAGAATCATATCGCCGCCTGCGGCGGGATCGCGGCAGCGATAGGCGAGGCGCGCCAGATCGCCCCGAAGGCGCCGGTGGAGGTGGAGGTGGAGACCTTCGACGAGCTGGAGCAGGCCCTGGCGGCGGGCGCCGATATCATCATGCTCGACAACTTCAGCCTCGAGGAGATGCGCGAAGCGGTGCGGCGGACCGCCGGGCGGGCGACCCTGGAGGCCTCCGGCAACGTCGACGAGGGCACCCTGCGCGCCATCGCCGAGACCGGCGTCGACTGCATCTCCAGCGGCGCCCTGACCAAGGACGTCAAGGCCGTGGACCTCTCCATGCGCATCGTCGCCCAGGGGAGCTGACCCGGGCGAGCGGCGGGCTCAGGTCTCGACCAGCCCCAGGGGCTTCTCGAGGCGCTTGCGGCAGAGCCGCTCGCCGCCGCGCTCCACCCACTCCACGCCGATCTCGCGCCAGCCCCGCCGGACCAGGTGCTCCGCCAGTACCAGGCTCGCCTCGATATCCACGCGAGCCTGGCCCTGCTCGAGCAGCAGGCGCTCGGCGTGGACCAGCAGGGTCGAGCCGATACCGCGGCGCGCCAGCGACGGCCAGACGTAGAGGGTCTCGATGCGCCCCCGGGAGAGGTCCAGCTCGAGAAAGCCCACGCAGCGCCCGTCGCAGGCGGCCACCAGGGTGGTAAAGAGCGCCTGACGGGCCGCCCAGGCGCTGGCGTCTCGGGGCAGCGCCGCCACCCAGGCCTCGCGCTCGGCGACGCTGTAGTGGGCGCTGGCGCCCTGCATCACCGCATGGTGGAAGACCTCGGCCTGGTCGGCCGCGTCACGGGAAAGGGCCTGGCGATAGCAGATGCGCGGTCCCCGGGGCGGGGGCGCTGCGGCAGAGGAGGCACTGGCGATCTGGCTCATGGCAATCCTGTCGAAACCTGACTGTTGCAGGGAGACTACACAAGCCGGCCCCGAGCGCCAATCCCCTCGCCGCCGGGTCTTGCGGCGGGCATAATCCGGCCATGAGCGAACACCTTCTCCCCGACGCCTTCACGCTGTCGCCGATCGGCATCATCGAGAGCGACTACCCCGACAAGTTCGGCATTCCCCGCCAGCCTGGCCTGGCGCCGGCGGCCCGGGCGCGGCTGGTACTGACCCCGCCCTACGACGACCCCCTGGCGGTGCGCGGCCTGGAGGCCTTCAGCCATCTCTGGCTCACCTTCGTCTTCCACCAGAGCCCGGAGCGCTGGACGCCCCTGGTGCGCCCGCCGCGGCTGGGCGGCAACGCCAGGGTCGGCGTCTTCGCCAGCCGCAGCACCCACAGGCCCAACCGCCTGGGGCTCTCCCTGGTGGAGCTCATCGAGATCGACACCCGCCGCGGGGTGCACCTGGTGCTCGCCGGCGCCGACCTGGTGAGTGGCACCCCGGTGCTCGATATCAAACCCTACCTGCCCTGGGCGGAGTCTCGCCCCGAGGCCCGCGCCGGCTTCGCCCCCGAGGCCCCGCCGCAGCTGGCGGTGGTGTTCAACGACGAGGCCGCCGCGGCCCTGGCCAAGCGTCCCGAGGGTGCCAGCCTGCGCGAGCTGATCGTTCAGGTGCTGGCCCAGGACCCCCGCCCCGCCTACCGGAAAGGCGCCGAGAGTCGCACCTATGGCGTGCGCCTGCGCGATGTGGACGTGCGCTTTCGCGCCGAGGCAACCGAGGACGGCACACGCCTGGCCGTGGTCGATATCGTTCCCGCCTGAACCGCTCCTGTACGAGCGCCCCACGCAAGAAGGGCCCCGCAGGGCCCTTCCCGAGACACCAGAGGCAGCGGCCTCAGTCGAAGGTGACGCCGATGCGGCGGCCGACCTCCTCGTAGGCCTCGATGACGCCGCCCAGCCCCTGGCGGAAGCGGTCCTTGTCGAGCTTCTCCCGGGTCTCGGCGTCCCACAGCCGGCAGCCGTCCGGGGAGAACTCGTCGCCCAGCACGATCTCGCCCTTGAAGAGGCCGAACTCCAGCTTGTAGTCCACCAGCAGCAGGCCGCCGTCGGCGAACAGCGCCTTGAGCACCTCGTTGACCCTGAAGGTGAGCGCCTTCATCTCGGCGAGCTGCTCGGGGGTGGCCCAGCCGAAGGTCTCGGCCAGGGACTCGTTGATCATGGGGTCGTGCAGGGCGTCGTTCTTCAGGAACAGCTCGAAGGTGGGCGGAGTCAGGGCCTCCCCCTCGCTGACGCCCAGGCGCTTGACCAGGCCGCCGGCGGCGATATTGCGTACCACGCACTCCACCGGGATCATCTCGAGGCGCTTCACCAGGCTCTCCTCGGCGGAGAGGCGCTTGACGAAGTGGGTGGGCACTCCGGCCGCCGCCAGCTTCTCCATGATGAAGGCGTTGAAGCAGTTGTTGACCATGCCCTTGCGCGCCAGGGACTCCATGCGCTCGCCGTCGAAGGCGCTGGTGTCATCGCGAAAGTGAAGGACCAGCAGGTCCGGGTCGTCGGTGGCGAAGACCGACTTGGCCTTGCCGGCGTAGAGTTCTTGACGCTTTTCCATGAAAGCCTCCGGAGGCTTGGGAGAGATAAGGGTTGATCGGGTCAGGCAATGGCCTGCCACGCCAGGCCCGCCTCCTGGCAGGAGACGTCGAGCCGTGAATCGTCGCCGTCGAGCAGGGGCACCAGGGTCTCCAGGGCCAGCTCGGGGCGGTTGTTGTGCTCCGACAGATGGGCACAGACGATGCGCTGCAGGCGGTCGAGCCCCAGGCGCGGCAGCAGGGCGGCCGCCTGGCCGTTGGCCAGGTGCCCCCAGTCGCCGCCTACCCGGCGCTTGAGCCGCGGCGGATAGGGGCCCTCGGCGAGCATCTGCAGGTCATGGTTGCACTCCAGCACCAGGGCGTCGCAGCCGGCGAAGGCCTCGGCCACGTGCGCGGTGGGGTGCCCCAGGTCGGTGAGGATCCCGAGGCTGCGCTCTCCCCCGCGAACGCGGAACTGCACCGGCTCCCGGGCGTCGTGAGGCACGGTGACCGGGTCGATGGTGAGCCCCTTCACGGCAAAGCGCCGCTGGGGAGTGATCCAGCGGCGATCCGGCAGCTCGCCCAGGCGGCCCGAGGCCCAGGTGCCGGGGGTCAGCCACACCGGGATGCCATGGCGGCGCGCCAGGGGACCCACCCCGCGAATATGGTCGCCGTGCTCGTGGGTCACCAGCAGGCCGTCGAGCTGGCGAGGATGCAGGCCGAGGTCGGCCAGGCGACGCTCCGCCTCGCGCAGGCCGAAGCCGCAGTCCACCAGCAGGCAGGTCTCGCCGTCGCTGACCAGGGTCGCGTTGCCCTTGCTGCCGCTGCCCAGGGAGGCAAACCGCAGCCTCCCCGCCGCCTGCCCTGCCGTCATCAGCGCAGCAGGCCCGCCACCCGCTCGAGCAGCTCGCGCTGATCCTCGGGGCTGAAGCCGCGCTCGCTGGCGTTCTCGGCGCGCAGCACGGTCTGACGGGGGCCCTCGGACTCCAGTACCAGGCGGACCTGCTGATGCATCTGGCGCACGTCGGCGCTGAAGACGACCTGCAGCGGATTGCGGTTGCGCTCGGTCACCGTCATGTAGCTGATCAGAAAGGCGCGGCCCGCCGGGTCGCTCTCCAGCAGCTCGCGGCGCTCCTCCACGGTGAAGTCCTGGCGCAGCTGGTGGTCGAGCTCGGCCCAGGTGCGGTCGATGTCCAACGGAATCTCCACCAGCCACTCGTCGCCGCGCTGGGTCAGGCTCAGGCGCGCCTCGCCGGCCAGGCGCTGGGCGGCCAGCGACGAGGCGCTGGCGGTGGCGCTGCGCGCCCCGAAGTGCTGTTCCAGGGCGTCCAGGCAGGCGCCTACCGGACTGCCGTTCTGGTCGCAGCGCACCTCGCTGTCGCCGGCGCGCAACCCCTGGCGCACGCTCAAGCGCGCCTGCTGGGTCTCGATCACTCCACGGGAGGAGTCGCTGGCCATGACGCCAAGGCCGCGGCTGCGGGCGAAATCCTCGAGCTGGGGCCAGACGCTGCCCGGGTCGGCGCCCACCACCAGCCAGGCGTCCTGGCCGATGGCACGACGCTCGACGAAGTCGCGCTCCACCGCGCGACCGGCGCCCAGGGCCTGGGGGCTCGGTGCCCGGAAGCGACCGTCGGGGGCCTGGAAATCACCGGCCGCCTGGGGCACCGGCATGGCATCGCGGTAGCGCTGCGGGTCCCGGGTCTCGGGCAGGGTCAGGGCCGGGGCGGTACGCGCCTCGGCGTAGTCGACGTTGCGGTCGTGGTAGTAGCCGCTGTCGCGGGCACAGCCCGCCAGAGCGAGGGCCGCTACCAGCGGCAGCCATTTCAGCGCAGAGTTCATGCGTCCACCTTGCATCCAGTTCTCCAGGTTCCGCCACGGCAATGGTCCGGCACGGCGAGGATCACTCCTCGATCACGCCGGCCAGCTGCAGGGCCTCGCTGATCGTGGAGTGGTACTTCTCCGAGAGCCAGGTGAGCGGCAAACGGATGCCCGGCTCGATCAGCCCCATGCGATAGAGCGCCCACTTGACCGGAATCGGGTTGGACTCGATCCCCAGGTTGGTGTGCAGCGGCATCAGGCGGGTGTTGAGCTGATGGGCGCGGTCGGTATCGCCGGCCACCGCCGCGGCACAGAGGTCGTGCATGGCCCTGGGGGCCACGTTGGCGGTCACCGAGATATCGCCGTGGCCGCCCATCAGCATGAAGTCGCAGGCGGTACCGTCATCGCCGGAGTAGAGCATGAAGTCGCTGCCCTTGAGCCGTGCAATCAGGTCTTCGGCGCGCTCCAGGTTGCCGGTGGCGTCCTTGAGGCCGATGATGTTGTCCACCTCGGCCAGGCGCAGCACCGTCTCGTTGTAGAGATCCGAGCAGGTCCGGCCGGGCACGTTGTAGAGGATCACCGGCAGCTTGCTGCCCTCGGCCACCGCCTTGAAGTGGCGGTAGAGCCCCTCCTGGGTCGGCTTGTTGTAGTAGGGGCAGACCGACAGGCAGTAGTCGGCCCCCACCTCGCTGGCATAGCGCGCCAGCTCCACCGCCTCGGAGGTGGCGTTGGCGCCGGTACCGGCGATCACCGGAATCCGGCCGTCTACCTCTTCCACCACGGCGCGAATCACGTCGAAGTGCTCGGCAAAGGACATGGTGGTGGGCTCGCCGGTGGTGCCGGCGGCGACGATGCCATCGGTACCGTTGTCGAGGTGGAAGTTCACCAGCCGACGCAGCGCCTCCCAGTCGATGTCGCCATTGGTCTTCATCGGCGTCGCCAGGGCGACGATGCTTCCCGTGATCATCCTCTCTATCCTCTCGATTCAACGGCTGCGCCTCGACCCGGTGGCCACCGGGTCGGCAGGGGGCTGGGCCCACGGCCCGCATCAAGGGTCAAATGGTACTCAGGCGGCGGGAGCCTGTACAGCGAGGCGCGCCACTTTGACAGCGCCGCGGCGCTTGCGTGTAATCGACTCCCCAACCCACCCGCAGGAGATTCCCATGACCCTCAGCATCGGCCAGCCGGTTCCCGACTTCACCGCTACCGCTACCGGCGACACCACCGTGACGCTCTCCGAGCTCAAGGGCCGGCAGGTGGTGGTCTACTTCTACCCCAAGGCCAGCACCCCGGGGTGCACCACCGAAGGGGGCGACTTCCGCGACCTCAAGACGGCCTTCGATGCCGCCAACACCGTGATTCTGGGCGTCTCCCGGGACGGCATCCGCGCCCAGGAGAACTTCAAGGCCAAGCAGGCCTTCAACTTCGCGCTGATCTCCGACAAGGACGAGACGGTGTGCGGCCTCTTCGACGTCATCAAGCTCAAGAAGATGTACGGCAAGGAGCACCTGGGCATCGAGCGCAGCACCTTCCTGATCGACGCCGAGGGCAGGCTCGCCCGGGAGTGGCGCGGGGTCAAGGTGCCGGGCCACGCCCAGGAGGTGCTGGAGGCGGCCCAGGCGCTGCATGACGGCACCCCGAACGACGCCTGAGAGGAGCTGGAGAACGGGGCCCGGCGGGCCCCGTCGGCTCGGCCGACCTCACTTCTCGGCCAGGGCCTCGGCGGCCTCCTCGCGCTTGTGCTGCTGGATGCCCCGCGGCCAGGCGTAGACCAGCGCCTTGAGCAGGGTCGCCAGGGGGATGGCGAAGAAGATCCCCCAGAAGCCCCAGATCCCCCCGAAGAAGAGCACCGCCACGATGATCGACACCGGATGCAGGTTGACCGCCTCGGAGAAGAGAATCGGCACCAGCACGTTGCCATCAAGTGCCTGGATGATGCCGTAGGCGATCAGCACGTAGGCGAACTCGCTGGTCATGCCGAAATGGAAGCCCGCCACCGCCGCCACCGGCAGGGTCGCCACCGCCGCGCCGATATAGGGCACCAGCACCGAGAAGCCCACCAGCACCGCCAGCAGCGCCGAGTAGGGCAGGCCGAAGAAGGCGAAGGTCAGGAAGGAGACGGTGCCGACGATAATGATCTCGATAAACTTGCCGCGCACATAGTTGGCGATCTGATCGTCCATCTCGTGCCAGATGCGGGTCATCAGGGTACGCTTCTGGGGCAGCAGCGACAGGGTGAAGCCCACCAGGGTCTCGCGATCCTTGAGCAGGAAGAAGACCAGAATCGGCACCAGCACCAGGTAGATGATCAGCGACAGCACATTGCCAAGCGACGCCAGCGACAGGGTCAGGGCGCGCTGCCCGAACTGGGTCATTTCGCGACCGGCCACGGCGATCCAGTTCTGGATCTGGTCCGGAGTGATCAGGTGGGGATAGCGCTCCTGGAGATCGTCGAGGAGCTGCTGGCCGCTGGCAAACATCCGCGGCGTCTCCTGCACCAGCCCCACCAGCTGGTTCCAGATCAGCGGCATCAGGATAAAGGCCAGCGTCAGCAGCATGCCGATGAAGCCCAGGAACACCAGGGTGACCGCCAGCAGGTGCGGCATATGGCGCCGCTCCAGCCAGCTCACCGCGCCCTGGAGCAGGAAGGCGATGACCAGGGCGGTCAGGAAGGGGGCCAGCATGCGGCCGAAGAGGATGACCGCGGCGAAGCCGAGCACCAGCACCACCAGCAGGATCACCGCCTCCTCATCGGAGAAGTAGTGGTCGATCCAGCTCTTGAAGACGGAGCGCAGGGTCATGGCGCGCTCTCCCCGCCCTTGCGGATCCAGTAGTGGTAGACGTCGCCGCGCTCCTCGCGAGCCGGCATCTCGTGCGGACTCTGGCTGATGAAGGTCTCGAAGTCGTGCCAGGAGCCCGCGTCGGTGGCCATCACCTCGAGCAGCTGGCCCGGTGCCAGCCGCGCCAGCGCCTGCTTGGCCTTGAGCAGCGGCAGCGGACAGGGCAGGCCGCGCACATCCAGCCGGTCGTCGGGTTGCAGAGCCATGTAATCTCCCGGAAGAATAGGGCGTGTGGCCGCCGGCGCGCACTGCGCTGCGGCAAGAAGGTCCTTGGGATTTAAAGGCACTTTCCCGAGCGAATCAATGTCAGAGCGTGGCCACCCCGCCCCGCCACAGGAGAACCGAGCATGCCGCGCCGCCCTTTCCGACTCGCCGTCGGCATCCTGTGCCTGGCGCTGGCGCTGCCCGCCGGCGCCCAGTGGACCCAGCCCCAGTGGGACAGCGCCGCCGGCCTGCCGAGTCTCGCCAGCAGCGACAGCCAGGCCGCCAGCGGCGAGGAGTTCCGCCTGGGGCGCGCCTGGCTGCGGCAGTTCCGGGCCCGGGCGCCTCAGTGGCAGGACCCCATCGCCCAGTACTATGTGGAGTCGCTGATCGCCGGCCTGCTGCCCCACAGCGGCCTGGGCGGCAGCCAGACGCTGGTCACCCTGGTCGACAGCCGTCAGCTCAACGCCTTTGCCGTGCCGGGGGGCATCATCGGGGTGAACGCCGGCCTGTTTGCCTTCGCCGAGGAGGAGGCCGCCCTGGTCTCGGTGCTGGCCCACGAGCTCGGCCACCTCTCCCAGCGCCACTACGCCCGGGGCCAGGCCCGCGCCGAGCAGACCCAGGTGCCGGCCATGGCCGCCATGCTGGCCGGCATGCTGATCGCCGCCGCCGGCGGCGGTGACGCCGGCATCGGCGTGGCCATGGGCTCCCAGGCGGCCTTCATCCAGGATCGGCTGGCCTACTCGCGGCGCTTCGAGCAGGAGGCCGACCGTATCGGCCTCCAGGCCATGGCCCAGGCGGGCTACGACCCCGAGGCCATGGTGCGCATGTTCCGGGCCATGCAGCGCATGGCCAGCCTGCAGGGCGGCAACCCACCGGAGTTCCTGCTCACCCACCCGCTGACCGAATCGCGCATCAGCGACGCCGAGGACCGCGCCGGCCAGCTGTCGACGAGCAGCATCCGCCGCGATGCGCTCCAGTACCATCTGGTGCGCGCCCGGGCCCTGCTGACCATCCACGAGCGCGACCCCCAGCAGGCGGTCACCCGCCTCGCCCAGGATGACGTCCCCGAGGCCGCCAGGCGCTACCTGGACGCCCTGGTGGAGGCGCGCCGGGGCAATACCGACGCCGCCCTCTCGGCCCTCGATGCCCTGGCGCGCCAGGAGCCCGACCTGGGGCTGCTGCCCGCCTCCGCCGCCCAGATGGCCTATGACGCCGGCCGCTATGACGACGCCATCGAACGCAGCCGGCGGCTGCTGCGGCTGATGCCGGGCTATCTGCCGGCTACCCTGACGCTGGGCGAGGCGCTGCTGCAGCGCGATCCCGACGAGGCGTGGCGGGTGCTTCGGGAGCTCGCCGAGCGGCGCCCCGAGGACCCTCAGGTCTTCACCCTGCTGGCCCAGGCCGCCGGACGCAGCGGACGCGAGGCCTGGGGGCATCTGGCCCGGGCCGAGCAGCTGCAGCTCAGCGGCCGGGTCAGCGAGGGGATTCGACAGCTGGAGGTGGCACGACGGGTCGCCGAGCAGGAGGGGGACGCCTCGGCCACCGCTCGCATCGAGCAGCGCCGCGAGGCGTTTATCGGCTATCGGGAGACGCTGGAGAAGTTCTGATCAGAACGCTCCTCGAACCTCGCCCCTCGAACCTTATGCCTGGAAATTGAGCATCCGCTCCAAGGGCTTGAGGGCGGCCTGACGCAGGGCATCATCGACATGGATCTCGCCGCTGCCTTGGCGCAGGGCATCGGCCAGGTTGTCCAGGGCATTCATGGCCATCCAGGGGCAGTGGGCGCAGCTCCTGCAGGTGGCGCCATTGCCGGCGGTGGGGGCCTCGAAGAGGGTCTTCTCGGGGACCACCTGCTGCATCTTGAAGAAGATGCCGCGGTCGGTGGCCACGATCAGCTTGTCATTGGGCAGCGTCTGGGCGGCCTTGATCAGCTGGGAGGTAGAGCCCGCCACGTCGGCCAGCTCCACCACCGAGGCCGGCGACTCCGGATGCACCAGCACCGCAGCCTCCGGATAGAGCGCCTTGAGCTCCTCGACCCCCTTGGCCTTGAACTCCTCGTGAACGATGCAGGCGCCGTCCCAGAGCAGCATGTCGGCACCGGTCTTCTTCTGGATATAGCCGCCCAGGTGCTTGTCCGGGGCCCAGAGGATCTTCTCGCCGCGGGCCTGGAGGTGCTCGATCACCTCGACGGCGATGGAGGAGGTCACCACCCAGTCGGCGCGGGCCTTCACCGCCGCCGAGGTATTGGCGTAGACCACCACGGTGCGGTCCGGATGCTGGTCGCAGAAGGCGGCGAACTCATCGGCCGGGCAGCCCAGGTCCAGGGAGCAGGTCGCTTCCAGGGTGGGCATCAGCACGCGCTTCTCCGGGGAGAGGATCTTGGCGGTCTCGCCCATGAAGCGCACCCCGGCCACCACCAGGGTCTCGGCCGGATGGCGGGCGCCGAAGCGGGCCATCTCCAGGGAGTCGGCCACGCAGCCGCCGCTCTCTTCGGCGAGCTGCTGGATGGCATCGTCGGTGTAGTAGTGGGCCACCAGGACGGCGTTGTTGGCCTCGAGGAGCCGCTTGATCTCCTCGACGCGCGCCTCGTCCTCGGCGGGAATCCGGGTGGGGCAGTAGGTACGGGCCAGGTGACTGCGCACCTCGGCACGGGAAGTCATGATCGTCATCGTGTCTACCACTGTGACTGGCAGGGGCTCCCCCTGCATGATCGGGTGCATCGCGGCTCGCGCGCTCCGCGCGGACGATGCGCCTGGTGCCCGAGGCGTCTCTCGCCTCCGTCGGCAGGCTACCATTCTAGACCAGAATGCCGGTGCCTTGACCAGCGCCGGCCGAGAAATCGGTCGCACAGACCCTTGGACACTCACCCTGCCGGCTCGTTCTGGCACCGGCCGACTCATGGCCATAAAGCAGAACGCCCCGACCTCTGGGAGGCCGGGGCGCGGAATCTGGTGGGTCGTGTAGGATTCGAACCTACGACCAATTGGTTAAAAGCCAACTGCTCTACCAACTGAGCTAACGACCCGAGCTTGCGAACAAGCCTTGCAGGCCCGGATGGTGGGTCGTGTAGGATTCGAACCTACGACCAATTGGTTAAAAGCCAACTGCTCTACCAACTGAGCTAACGACCCTTCCGAACGGGGGCAGATATTACTGATCTACCCCTCGCCTGGCAAGCACTTTTTTGCCTTTTGTCGCAGCGCCTCTCAGCCGCGGCCCCTGGGCTTGGGCTTGCGCATGGCCTGCACCGGCTTGCGCTTGTGCTTGTCGCGGCTCCAGCGGTTCTTCTCGTCCGGGGTCAGGTCCGGCACCTTGCGGGCCGGTAGCCCGGCCAGCTCGGCGAGGTCGTCGACCTCGTCCTGGGTCAGCTCGGTCCACTCCCCCGCCCTGGCCCGCTTGTCGAGGAAGATATTGCCGTAGCGCACCCGCTTGAGGCGGCTGACGGTAAGCCCCTGGGACTCCCACAGGCGGCGCACCTCGCGGTTACGCCCCTCCATGATGACCACGTGGAACCAGGTGTTGATCCCCTCCCCGCCGAACTCCTGGACGTCGGTAAAGCGCGCCGGGCCATCATCGAGCATCACCCCCTCGACCATGGCCACGATGTTCTCGCGGGTCACTTCGCCCATCACCCGCACCGCGTATTCGCGCTCCACCTCGGTGGAGGGGTGCATCAGGCGGTTGGCCAGCTCACCGTCGGTGGTAAACAGCAAGAGGCCGCTGGTGTTGATATCGAGGCGGCCGATGGCGATCCAGCGCTCGCCCTTGAGCCGCGGCAGGCGTTCGAAGACGGTGCGCCGCCCCTCGGGGTCCTTGCGGGTGCACAGCTCGCCCTCGGGCTTGTTGTACATGATCACCCGCCGGGGCACCTCCTCGGCGCCGCGCAGGGTCACCGGACGGTTGTCGAAGGTCACCTTGTCGCGCATCTCGATGCGGTCGCCCAGGGTCGCCACCTCGCCGTTGACCCGGACCCGCCCATCGGCGATGGCGGCCTCCATCTCGCGGCGGGAGCCCAGCCCGGCGCGGGCCAGGACCTTCTGCAGTTTTTCGCTGGTCGTGCTCATCGGTCATCATTCTCATGGGGTGTGGATTCCGCCCCCGGGGCAGCGTCATCGTCGACGCGGCTCCGGGCACGTTCGGCCAGGCGAGCCTCCAGTTCGGCGAAGCTCAGCCCTGACCGCTCTGACGCCGTCCCGGCGTGGTCATCGTCGGCCCTCCCGGCCGTCGTGTCGGCGGCATCGGCCACAGCCGGTGCCTCCTGATCTCTCTGCTCGTCCTCCTCCGGCGCCATCCGCTCCTCGTCGAGGGGCGCATCGGCCTGGGCCAGCAGGTCATGCTGGGCCGGCGGCGGGCCCTCTTCCTCGAGCCCTCCCCTCAGCCCCGGCTCCTCGAAGGCCTTGAGCTCGTGCATCGGCGGCAGCTCGTCCAGGGTCTTCAGGCCGAAGTCGTCGAGGAAGCCGCGGGTGGTGGCATAGACCGCCGGGCGCCCCGGCACGTCGCGATGGCCCACCACGCGGACCCAGCCACGCTCCAGCAGGGTCCGCATGATCGAGCCGCTCACCGTGACGCCGCGCACCTCCTCGATATCGCCCCGGGTCACCGGCTGACGGTAGGCGATCAGCGCCAGGGTCTCGAGCAGCGCCCGGGAGTAGCGCTGGGGGCGCTCGTCCCACAGCCGCGAGACCCAGGGCGAGAGCCGCGGGCGAATGCGCAGCTGGTAGCCCGAGGCGGTCTCCAGCAGCTCCATGGCGCCGCGCTCGTGGCGGATGCCGAGGCGCTCCAGGGCCTCGCGCAGGGCCCGCCTGGGCGGCCGCTCATGGTCGTCGAACAGCCCCTCCAGGCGCTCCAGGGAGAGCGGCTCGCCGGCGGCCAGCAGCGCCGCCTCGAGGATCTCGTCCAGGGCCTCGGGGTACTCCATGGCGGTCATGGCCGCCCTCCCTCGTCATCGTCCGCGAAGGCGCTCTCGCCTTCCACCTCCAGGTCATCCCGCGCGCCCGCCTCCACCGGCGCCCGGGCGCGCACGTGGATCGGCGACAGAGGGGCGTTCTGCACGATCTCGATCATCGCCTCCTTGGCGAGCTCGAGGATCGCCATGAAGGTGACGATCACCCCCGCCCGCCCCTCCTCCAGCGTGAAGAGCGCCTCGAAGGGGGTGAACCCCTCATGGGTGAGTCGCTCCATGATCGCCAGCATGCGCTCCCGGGTCGAGAGCACCTCGCGGCTGATCTGGTGGGACTGGGCCAGTTCGGCGCGGCGCAGGATGCCGGCCAGGGCGCCGAGGAGCTCATCGAGCTCCACCTCGGGATGAACCACCCGGGTCTCCAGGGGCGGCAGGGCGGCCCGGGCGGGGAACCAGTCACGCCCCAGCCGCGGCAGCTCACCCAGGGACTCGGCCGCGCGCTTGAGGCGCTCGTACTCCTGCAGGCGGCGGATCAGCTCGGCTCGCGGGTCCTCTTCCTCATCATCGCCCCCCTCCTTAGGCGGCCGCGGCAGCAGGGTCCGCGACTTGATCTCGGCCAGCATCGCCGCCATCAGCAGGTACTCGCCGGCCAGCTCGATCTCCATGGCCTTCATCAGCTCCACATACTCGATGTACTGGTGGGTGATGGCGGCCACGTCGATGGCCAGGATATCCAGGTTCTGGCGGCGGATCAGGTAGAGCAGGAGGTCCAGGGGCCCCTCGAAGGCCTCCAGGAAGACCCGCAGCGCCTCCGGCGGGATATAGAGATCCTCCGGCAGCTCGGTGATCGGCTCGTCGAACAGTCTTCCGAGCACCGCGGCCTGCTGGGCCGCAACGGCGGTCTGCTCGGGGCTGGCGGTATCGGGGGTGACGCTCACGCGGCGTGCCTCTCTGGGGACGCAGGATCAACGGGCCAGTCTAGCAAGTTGACAGCGACTCAGACAGGCCCCGTTACTCGGACGCCCTGTCACGCTCACCACAGGTGCGGTTGCGACCGAGCGCCTTGGCGCGGTAGAGCATTCGATCGGCACGCTCCAGGGCGCTGTCGGGGGAGTCCTGTGCCCGCAGGGCCACGACCCCCAGACTGACGGTCACCTGGACTACCCTCTCCCCAGCATCAACCAGCAGATCCGCCACGGCGCGCCGAAAGCGCTCGGAAAGCGCCAGAGCCCCCTGATAGTCGGTCTCGGGCATCAGGATAGCGAACTCTTCCCCACCCAGCCGCCCCAGCACATCAGAGCCACGAAGCCACTGCTCGCCGACATGCACTAGCGCCTTGAGCACCTGGTCACCGGCAGCATGGCCAAAAGTGTCGTTGATGCGCTTGAAGTGGTCGGCATCGAACATCACCAGGCAGGCCTTGCCACCGTGGCGCTTCATGCGCGCCAGCTCATCTTCCAGGCAGTCGATAAAGTAGCGCCGATTCGGCGCCCCCGTCAGCATATCCACGGTTGCCAGTCGCCGAAAGCGCGCCTCGCTGGCCTCGAGCTCCAGCTGCAGACGCTTGCGCTCCGACACGTCGGCGATATAGCCGTGCCACAGAACGCTGCCGCCTTCGAGACGCTCCGGCGTGGCCAGCCCCTCGGCCCAGAGTTCGTGTCCGCGAGGATGGCGCACCCGGTATTCACAGTGCCAGTGACTCAGGGTGGCGGCCGACACCTCGACCGCGGCCCTTACACTCTCCCGGTCGTCGGGGTGAATCACGTTGAAGGCCGCCGTATCGCTTCGCGCCAGTTCGTCGGGGGTCGCCCCGTAGATCGCGATACTGCGGCGGCTCGCGTAGAGGAACCGCCCCTCTCCGCTGGGCGAAAGCAGATACTGGTAGATGAAACCGGGCAGCTGCTGCCCCAGCTGGTCCAGCGCTTCGAAGGCATCGCGACTTTGTCGCTCGGCCTGCTTCAGGGGGGTAATATCGCGGGCGACGCCCACCAGCTCGACCACCCTGCCGGCGCTGTCCTCCACCGGCACCAGCTGGGTCTGCCAGTCACGTTCGCCGGCCGGCAGCGCCAGGCGCTCCTCGTACTGAATGGGTCGCTTAAGCTGAACACACTCGCGGTAGTGCGCCTTGACCGCCGCCGCCTGGGCCTTATCCAGCAGAGCATCGGGCGTCTGGTGGCGTATCATCTCGAGTGAGATGCCGGTCTGCTGACGATGAGCCGGGTTGTTGTAGCGAAACACAAAGGTATCGTCCGACTCGACCTTGACCACGAAGATCGGATCCAGGGCGCTCTCGAGAAAGCGCCGATGCAGCTGCAGCGTGCTGTTCAGACGCTGACGCTCGAGCATCTCCGACGTCACCTCCCGGGCAATACCGAACAGGCGCAGCGGCTGGCCATCCGAGTCCCGCATCAGCCAGGCGCGATCATATATCCAGACCGTTTCGCCGCCGGGCCTCAGGATGCGGTAGCGGCGCTCGACCTCGCCCTCCTGCAGCAGGTGATCATGGGAGGCGGCAACAGCCTCGCGGTCATCCGGGTGCACGATGGTCAGCCACAGGTCAGGGTCCTCCTCGAAGGCCCGAACCGGGCGCCCGAAAATCACCGCGGCCGCCGGGTTGAGGTACTCGAGCTGAAGATCGGGACAGCCAACGGCCCAGACCACATCGTCAACGCGCTCCAACAGGCTTGAAAAGAAGCTCTCCGGCAGCATCAGTCCCTCGTGCACAGCGTCGTAGGCAAGCCGCTTACGTCCCCACCTTAGCAGCCTTTATGGCCCACCGCTCCCGGACGGCGCCCCGCTGCGCCTACCCCGCCGTCTCTGCCTTGCGATAGCGCCCGACATAGTCGAAGAGCTTCTCGCGCACCTGCCAGTGGCGGCCCACCTTGCGCCCCACCACGAAATCCGGATGGCGCAGGCGGCGGCGTTCGGCCACCACCTCCTCCGGCGTGGTGGGCCGCCACGGCACGCCCGGAGCCCGCAGATGGTCGCGCAGGAAGGCCGCGGCGAAGGCGCCCCGCTGGGCCGGAGTCTCCAGGGCGAACCACTCGGCCAGCGTCGTGCCATCCTCGTCGTGGTAGGTGACCTTGAGCCTCGGTAGCCCGCGGCCGTTGACGGTGGCCGCAAGCTGCATGCCTGCCACCCGCAGCACCCGAGCGTCGCGCAGGCGCAGCGCCGCCTTGAGCTTGTCGTCGGCATCCACCAGCAGGGTCTGGCAGCCGTGACAGCGCCGGGCGGCGATATCGTTCTCGGCACCGCAGTCGCCGCACGTCTTAAAACGAAAGCGAAAGTCGCACTGCTGGCGCTTGCCTGACTCGTCCTCGACCAACCCCTGACAGCGGCGGCCGAAGTGCTCGATCATCAGCTCGCCGTCGCGCTTGCCCCAGAAGAGGTTGGCGTGGCCGCAGGCGGGGCACGGGACCTGCACCGGCTCGCTGTCGGCGTCGGGCTTGGGGGAGCCCACCTCCGGCGCATAGAGGTCCCAGGGGTTGCCGGCGTAGTCGAGGACCAGGCAGTCGCGCTTGCCCGGCGAGAGGCGCAGGCCGCGGCCGACGATCTGCTGGTAGAGACTCACCGACTCGGTGGGACGCAGGATGGCGATCAGGTCCACATGAGGGGCGTCGAAGCCGGTGGTCAGCACCGCCACGTTGACCAGATACTTGAGCTCGCGGGCCTTGAAGGCGGCGATGAGTCGCTCGCGCTCGACGGAGGGGGTCTCACCGGTGACCAGCGCCGCCTCGGCGGCGGGCAGGTAGCCGAGGATCTCCTCGGCGTGGGCCACGCTTGCCGCGAAGAGCATCACCCCCTGGCGGTCCCGGGCGCGCTCCACCACCTCGGCGATGATGCCCGGCGTGGCGCGGTTGCCCGCCGCCACCCGATTGAGCTCCTCCTCCCGGAAGAGGCCGCTCGACCCCGGCCCTGAAGTGGAGAATAGCGCCGAGAAGTCGTAGCGCTCCACCGCCGCATCGATGCGCCGCGGTTCGGCCAGATAGCCCTGCTTCACCATCAGCCGCAGGGGCTGTTCGAAGACGCAGTCCCGAAAGAAGCAGGACTCGTCGCCGCGCACCATGCCGTGGTGGTGGCGGTGGTAGATGAAGCCCTGGCCGAGCCGATAGGGGGTGGCGGTGAGCCCCAGCACCTTGAGGCGCGGGTTGGCACGACGCAGCGCCTCGATGACCCGGCGATAGCTGGCATCTTCGGCCGGTGAGACCCGGTGGCACTCGTCGATCACCAGCAGGGTAAAGGCTCCCTGGCCATCGACCGGGGAGGCGAAGCGCCCGAGGCCCCGCACCACCGACTGCACCGAGCCGAACACCACCTGGCGGCTCGCTTCCTTGCGACCCAGGCCGGCGCTGAAGATGTCCGCCGCAAGCCCGTAGGCCTGGTACTTGGCGTGATTCTGCTCCACCAGCTCACGCACGTGGGCCAGCACCAGCACCCGGCCCCGGGCCAGGCGCGCCAGCTCGGCAATTACCAGGGACTTGCCACTGCCGGTGGGCAGCACCACCACGGCGGGGTCGTCCGAGCCGCGAAAGTGCGCGACCACGCGGCGCACCGCCTCCTGCTGATAGGGGCGCAGCGTGGGCGGGGCGGTGGCAGGTGCATGCATGGGTGACTCCTTGACAGGCGTCCCATCCTAACCGCCGCAGGCGCCCTCGTCAGGGGGGAAGCGAGCCGCACGCCCGGCCAGGCGCGCCGCCATGGCCTCCTGCTGCTCGGCCCCGCCGAGGAGCCCGCCCTGCAGGCGCGCCTCCAGGGCCAGGCGTTCCCGCGTGTTCAGCCCCGGCGCCCGCTCGAGCAGCTCGCTCCAGGCGGCCACTGCCGTCGGGGAATGGCCGGCGATGGCAGCGGCGATCTCCCGCGCCACGACCAGCGGCGCCTCGCCAAGCCGGGTGGCCAGCCCCAGCCCCACGGCTTCCTCTCCCTCCACCTTGCGCCCCGTCCAGCCCAGCTCCCGCAGCACATCGCCGCGCAGGCCGGCGCCGGTCACGCTGATCGCCATGTCGGGAATAATCCCCCAGGCGATCTCCAGCAGCGCCAGGCGCGCCCGCGGATGCACCACGCGAATATCCGCTCCCAGGGCGATCTGCAGCCCGCCACCGTAGACGTGCCCCTGCAGGGCGGCGATCACCGGCACCCCGGCCTCACGCCAGCCCAGCACCAGGCGCTGCACCGGGTTGGCGCCATCGGCACCGGCCTCCAGCAGGGCCGGCACCCTCGCCGTCTCGGCCATGATCGCCGCCATGTCGAGGCCGGCACAGAAGCTCTCCCCCTCTCCGGCCAGCACCACGGCGCGCAGGTCCTCGAGCTCGGCCAGGCGACGCTGGGCCGCCAGCAGGCCGTCGATCATCGCCCAGTCCAGGCCGTTGTGGGCCTCGGGGCGGGCCAGGGTGACCTCGGCCACCCCCGATGCAACGACCAGGCGCACGCGCCCCTCGAACTGCTCCTCCATGCTCGCTCCTCCGGTTGGTTCGGCTCTTCGTTCGGCCCTCCATCCGAAGGCCGTGGCCTCGAGTGTGCCGCGACCGGGCCGCGCATTCAAACACCCGTTTCATCGCATAAGAGGGCGAAGACGACAAGGGCGGCCCGAAGGCCGCCCCTGATCTCCTGCTGGAGGAGTGCTGCTACGCGAAGTCGGTGAATCAGCCCACCCAGACCCGGGCGTTGCGGAAGAGGCGCAGCCAGGCGCCGTCCCGGTTCCACTCCGCCGGACGCCAGGAGTTGGTGACCGCCCGCACCACCCGCTCCGGGTGGGGCATCATGATGGTGGCGCGGCCATCCGGGGTGGTCAGGCCGGTGATCCCGGAGGGAGAGCCGTTGGGATTGGCCGGATAGCGGGTGGTCACCTGGCCGTAGTTGTCCACGTAGCGCAGGGCCACCTGGCCGCTGCCCTGCATGGTGCGCAGATGGGCGCTGTCGCGGAACTCGGCGCGACCCTCGCCGTGAGCCACGGCGATGGGCAGACGCGAGCCCTCCATACCGGCCAGCAGAATGGAGGGACTCTTCTCCACCTGGACCATGGCCACCCGGGCCTCGAACTGCTCCGACTCATTGCGCATGAAGCGCGGCCAGGCCTCGGCGCCGGGGATCAGCTCCTTGAGCTGGGCGAGCATCTGACAGCCGTTGCAGACCCCCAGGGAGAAGCTGTCGTCGCGCTGGAAGAAGGCCGCGAACTGCTCCCGGGCGCGCGCGTTGAAGAGCACCGACTTGGCCCAGCCGCCGCCGGCGCCGAGCACGTCGCCGTATGAGAAGCCGCCGCAGGCCACCAGCCCCTTGAAGGCATCGAGATCGACGCGCCCCTCGAGGATATCGCTCATATGCACGTCCACCGCCTCGAAGCCGGCGCGATCGAAGGCCCAGGCCATCTCCACCTGGCCGTTGACGCCCTGCTCGCGCAGCACCGCCACCGAGGGGCGGGCCAGGTTGAGGTAGGGTGCGGCAATATCCTCGTTCACGTCGAAGCTCGGGGTCGCGGAGAGGCCCGGGTCGCGGTCGTCGAGCAGGCCGTCAAATTCGCTCTTGGCGCACTCAGGGTTGTCGCGCAGGGCCTGCAGGCGGTAGCTGGTCTCGGACCAGGTGCGCTGGGCCAGCAGCCGAGTGGTCTCCAGCAGCGGCTCCTCGAAGAGGGTCACCCGCACCTGGTCATCGTAGCGGGGCCGGGCGATGACGCCGCAGGTCTCGATGCCGGCAGCGGCGAACTGGGCCAGCACCTCCTCGGTGTGCTCGCGATTCACCTGGATCACCGCGCCGAGCTCCTCGGCAAACAGCGCATTGAAGGCCTCCACGGGCTCATCCACCAGCCAGTCGAGCTTGATCTCCAGGCCGGCGTGGGCGGCAAAGGCCATCTCCAGCAGGGTCACCAGCAGGCCACCGTCGCTGCGGTCGTGGTAGGCGAGCAGCTTGCCCTCGGCGTTGAGCCCCTGGATCACCGCGAAGAAGGCCTTGAGGTCCTCGGGATCGTCCAGGTCCGGGCACTCGTCGCCCACCTGGCCGTAGACCTGGGCGAGTGCCGAGCCGCCCAGGCGATTCCGGCCGCCGCCCAGGTCGATCAGCAGCAGATCGGACTCGTCCTGCTCCAGATTGATCTGGGGCGTCAGGGTCTGCATGGCATCGGTGACCGGCGCAAAGCCGGTGATCACCAGCGACAGCGGCGAGGTGACGCTCTTCTCCTCGGCCTCGCCGTGCCCGTCATCAGAGCCGTTCGACTCCTGCCAGGCGGTGCGCATGGACATGGAGTCCTTGCCCACCGGGATGGCGATGCCGAGCTGAGGGCAGAGCTCCATGCCCACGGCGTGAACGGCGTCGTAAAGGGCCTGGTTCTCGCCGGGGTGGTCGGCGGCGCTCATCCAGTTGGCGGAGAGCTTGATGTCGCCGAGCTTCTCGATGGGGGCCGCGGCCAGGTTGGTGATCGCCTCGGCCACCGCCAGGCGGGCGCTGGCGGCGGGGTCGATCAGCGCCACCGGGGGACGCTCGCCCATGGCCATGGCCTCGCCCGTGTGGGTGTCGAAGCTGGCCGTGGTCACGGCCACGTCGGCCACCGGCACCTGCCAGGGGCCGACCATCTGGTCTCGGGCCACCTGGCCGGTGATGGAGCGGTCACCGATGGTGATCAAAAAGCTCTTGGAGGCCACGGTGGGCAGGCGCAGCACCCGATCCATCGCCTCGCGCAGATCCAGGTTGTCGAGCATCACACCGGGCAGCTCGATGCCCTGGCGCGTGAACTCCCGGGTCATCTTCGGCGGCTTGCCGAAGAGCACGCTCATGGGCAGGTCCACGGGCTTGGTGTCGAAGTGGCCGTCGCGCACCTCCAGGTGGTGCGCCTCGGTGGCCTCTCCTACCACGGCGTAGGGGCAGCGCTCCCGCTGGCAGAGGGCGTCGAAGGTGTCGAGATCCTCCGGGGCCACCGCCAGCACATAGCGCTCCTGGGCCTCGTTGCACCAGATCTCCAGCGGGCTCATGCCGGGCTCGGCGTTGGGCACCGCGCGCAGGTCGAAGAGCCCGCCGCGTTCGCCATCCTTGACCAGCTCCGGCAGGGCATTGGAGAGCCCACCCGCCCCCACGTCGTGGAAGAAGCGGATGGGGTTGCCCTCGCCCAGGGCCCAGCAGCGGTCGATCACCTCCTGGACGCGGCGCTCGATCTCGGGGTTGCCGCGCTGCACCGAGGCGAAGTCCAGATCGGCGCTGGAGGCGCCGGAGGCCATGGAGGAGGCCGCACCGCCCCCCAGGCCGATCAGCATGGCGGGGCCGCCCATCACGATCAGCTTGCCGCCCACCGGGATCTCACCCTTCTGGACATGGCCATCGCGGATATTGCCGTAGCCGCCGGCGATCATGATCGGCTTATGGTAGCCGCGGCGCTCGATGCCGCCCGCCCCCAGGGCGTCCTGCTCGAAGGTGCGGAAGTAGCCGGCGAGGTTGGGCCGGCCGAACTCGTTGTTGAAGGCCGCCCCGCCGATGGGGCCCTCCAGCATGATCTCGAGGGCCGAGACGATGCGCTCGGGCTTGCCGTAGTCGAAGGCCTCCCAGGGCTGAACGAACTCGGGGATGCGCAGGTTGGAGACGGTGAAGCCGGTCAGCCCCGCCTTGGGCTTGCCGCCGATGCCGGTGGCGCCCTCGTCACGGATCTCGCCGCCGGCGCCGGTGGCCGCCCCCGGGTGCGGGGCGATGGCCGTGGGGTGGTTATGGGTCTCCACCTTCATCAGGATCTGGATCGGCTCCTCGGTGCTGCCGTAGACGGCGCGCTCGCCTGCCTGGCCGATCAGCGGCGCCGGGAAGAAGCGCGGCGCCGTGGTGCCCTTGATCACCGCGGCGTTGTCGCTGTAGGCGGAGAGGATATTCTCCGGGGAGGCCTGGTAGGTGTTCTTGATCATCTTGAACAGCGAATGGCTCTGGGCCTCGCCGTCGACCACCCAGTCGGCGTTGAAGATCTTGTGGCGGCAGTGCTCGGAGTTCGCCTGAGCAAACATCATCAGCTCGACGTCGGTGGGGTTGCGGCCCAGGTCGCCGAAGGCCTCCACCAGATAGTCGATCTCATCCTCGGCCAGGGCCAGGCCGAGGGCGACGTTGGCATCGACCAGCGCCTCACGGCCGCCCTCCAGCACGTCCACGCTGCCCAGGGGGGCCGGCTCGTGGTGGGCGAAGAGCTTGGCCGCGTCCGAGGCGTCGGCCAGCACGGTCTCGGTCATGCGGTCGTGGAGGGTGGCGCGAATGGCCTCGAAGACCTTCTCCGAGAGCATGCCCTTGAGCTTGACCCGGTAGGCGATGCCACGCTCCAGGCGCCGCACGCCCTTGAGGCCACAGCTGTGGGCGATATCAGTGGCCTTGGAGGACCAGGGCGACTGGGTGCCGATACGCGGCACCACCAGGAACAGCTGGCCCTCTGCTCGGGCGCCCTCGACGTCAGAGCCCTGAAGTTGAGAACCCTGAAGTTGAGAACCATAGTCGAGCAGCTGCTCCAGCACCGCCAGCGCCTCGGCGCTGAGCTCGCCTTCGTGATCGACGAAGTGCACGTACTCCGCGGTGAGCGACTCGACGTCGGCCGCCACCTCGCGCAGGGCGGCCAGCAGCTTGGCGTGACGGAAGGCGGAGAGGGCGGGGGCGCCGCGCAGTTCGAGCATATCCTGGAGCCTCTGGAAATCATCAGGGTCGGGGCCGCAGCCAGCGGCAAAGAGCGCCTATGATACTGGAAAGCTCGGGGCGGAAGAAATCGAGGCGAGAAATCGCACGGATGACAGCGGCGCCGGGGCTGGTTATGGTGAGGGGTCGTCTCCGCCAGCCGTCACCCGCATGCTTCCGACCCTGATTCCCCCCCTGCGCCGCCGGCGCGGCTATCTTGCCCTGCTCGCCGTCCTGGCACTCGGCCTCTGGCCCTCCCCCTCCGGCACGCCGGATGGGCGCCGCCTCGATGAAGCCCTGGCGCGGGAGTTCCTGCAGGTGCATACCCGCAACACCCCCACCACCTACTACGAAGGGCGCGAGGGGCCCACCGGCTTCGAGTATGAGCTGGCGCGACGCTTTGCCGCCCATCTGGGTATCAGCCTCTCGCTGCGCTCGGACCACCAGATCGCCAGCGTCCTCGAGGCGGTCCGCACCGAGGGGGACCTGGGCGCCGCCGCCCTGCCGCTGACGCCGACAGCCGAGGGCGTGATCTTCAGCCGCCCGATCCTCGAGCTGCAGCCGGTGGTGGTCTACCGGCGCGGCCTGCCCCCGGTGAACGGCCCGGAGCGGCTGGCGGGCCTGACTCTTGGCACCCTGGCCGGCGCCGGTACCGACCTGGTCCTTGGCGAACTCGAGGCCGAGCACCCGGGGCTCAACTGGCTGGCCTCCCAGGAGCTCGAAGTGGCCGAGCTGCTGCGCCTGATCGAGGATGAGCGCCTCGATGCGGCGGTGATCTTCGAGCATCAGTTTCGCCTCAACCGGCTCTTCTTTCCCGGCGTGGAGCGCGGCTTCTCGCTGGGTGACCCGCTCTCCCTGGCCTGGGCCTTCCCGGCAGACGGAGGACTGGCACTGGCGGAGGCGGCCAACGGCTTTCTCCAGGCGCTTCACGAGGAGGGCGAACTCGACGCCCTGGTGGCACGCTACTTCGGCCACGATGACTACCTGGAGTACGTCGGCGCACGCACCTTCATCCAGCACGCCCACGCCCGCCTGCCCGCCTACACCGAGCTGTTCCAGGAGGCGGCCCGCCAGGCCGGATTCGACTGGAAACTGCTGGCCGCCCTGGGCTACCAGGAGTCCCACTGGGACCCCAAGGCCACCTCCCCTACCGGCGTTCGCGGGCTGATGATGCTGACTCTGCCCACCGCCGGGGATCTTGGCGTTTCCGACCGCCTCGACCCCGCCCAGAGCATCCAGGGCGGCGCCCGCTATCTGCGCGAGCTAAAGGATCGCCTGCCGGAGTCGATACGGGGAGAGGACCGCCTCTTCATGGCCATGGCCGCCTACAACGTGGGGCTGGGCCATCTCTACGACGCTCGGCGCATCACCGAGCAGCGCGGCGGTGACCCGAACCGCTGGGCCGACGTACGCGAGTCGCTGCCGCTGCTGCAGGAGCGCGAATGGTACCGCCAGACCCGCCACGGCTACGCCCGGGGCGGCGAGCCGGTGATCTATGTGCGCAATATTCGCCGCTACCACGAGATACTCAGCTATGTGGACCGCAACCAGCAGCAGTTCTACCTGCTCAATGCCAGGCTGCCGGATGACGAAGAGGAGAAACTGCTTCAGCTGGTGGGAGCGCCGCCCTGATCTTCCCGCCGGGCGGCGAAGAACGCCTTGAGCAGCCGGGAAGCGCGGGTGGCCAGCACCCCACCCTCCACGACCACTCGGTGGTTGTACCAGGGCTGGGCAAAGAGGTTGGCCCTGGACTCCACCATGCCGGTTCGCGGCTCCGCCGCGCCGTAGACCACCCGGGCCAGCCGGGCATGGATGATCGCCCCGGTGCACATCAGACAGGGCTCCAGGGTCACATAGAGGGTGCAGCCGTCGAGGCGATAGTTGCCGAGCCGCACACCGGCATCGCGCAGGGCGCGAATCTCGGCATGGGCGCTGGGGTCGCACCCCGCCACCGGCGCATTGTAGCCGGCGCCGACGATCTCGCCTTCGGCATTCACCACCACGGCACCCACCGGCACTTCACCGGCGGCCAGCCCCTGGCGGGCCTGGTCCAGCGCCCGGTGCATGTAGAACTCATCGCTGCGCAACGGCCTCGACTCCATGTAGACTGATCTGAAACGTCCGTATGAGAGGGCCCGCAGGCCCCGACTGCCCCTGGAGATTTCGCGCATGTCCAACGCTCTCGACGCCCTGGTGGGCCTGCTGGCCCTCGAGCCCCTGGAGGAGAACCTGTTCCGCGGCGCCAGCCAGGATCTTGGCCTGCCCCAGCTGTTCGGCGGCCAGGTACTGGGCCAGGCGCTCTCGGCGGCCACCCAGACCGTCGACGCCTCCCGGCGCGCCCACTCCCTGCACGGCTACTTCCTGCGCCCGGGGGATGCGCGCCGCCCGGTAGTCTATCAGGTCGACGCCGTGCGCGACGGCGGCAGCTTTACCACCCGCCGGGTCACCGCCATCCAGAAGGGCCGGCCGATCTTCTTCTGCAGCGCCTCCTTCCACGGCGAGGAGGCGGGCCTGGACCACCAGCCCACCATGCCCGAGGTGGCGCCGCCGGAGCAGCTGGCCGATACGGGGCACCGCCTGGTGCGCTTCGACGACCACCCCATCGAGTTCCTGCTGGCCGGCGAGGAGCACCAGGCGGGCGAGCCGGCGCACAAGCGGGTGTGGTTCCGCCTGGCCGGCGAGCTCCCCGACGACCCCGCCCTGCACCGCTCCCTGCTGGCCTACAGCTCCGACTTCAACCTGCTGACCACCGCCCTGGTGCCCCACGGGCTCGACTATCGCGACCCCGGGCTGCAGATCGCCAGCCTCGACCATGCGCTCTGGTGCCACCACGACGTGCGCGTCAACGACTGGCTGCTCTACGACATGGACAGCCCCTGGGCCGGCGGCGCCCGCGGCTTCACCCGCGGCGCCATCTACGACCGCCAGGGCCGTCTGGTGGCCTCCGCCGCCCAGGAGGGACTGACTCGGCTGCGCAGGCCCGCCGAGGGCTAGCCGAAGCGCCCTCGGCGGCGCTACCATCACGACAGGCGCCGCAATAGCTCAGCTGGTAGAGCAACGCACTCGTAATGCGTAGGTCGGAGGTTCGACTCCTCTTTGCGGCACCACCCCTTTCTTTTGCGGCACCTCCCCTTCCGACAAGATGGCCACCGCGGCTTACCGCGGTGGCCATCTTGTCGAGCCCAAGGCGCGTCAGAAGTAGCCGATCAGCCGCATGCAGTGCGGGCGGATGGTGAGGTAGGCCTCGCGCACGTCGGCCTCGCCGGGCGTCTCCTTCATCCGCGCGACGTCATCACCGGTGTAGCGAGTCTCGCCGATGGTCAGGTCGGCCGCGCCCGCCGGGAACTCCTCTTCGCTGAAGGGCATGGGGCGCAGCGCCTCCAGGCGCTGCCGGGAGTCGCCGATGGCGGTGTGCATCGCCATGTACTCATCCTCCTGGAGCCAGTGGCCGGTCAGGCGGTCGCAGGAGAGCAGCTCCCGGTGATGGGCTTCCAGGGCGGTCAGATCGACCTTGTCAGGCGCGTCGGCGGCAAGGGCGGGGGCGCCGAGCAGGCCGGCAGCAATCAATGAAACAAGCATGGGCAATCCTCCTGGCGCCCATTCTTGCCCGCCCGGCGCCGGCTGCCAAGTTCGACTCAGGCCTCAAGCCCTGGGGCGCGACGCCGCGGAGCGGGTGTCGGCACCTCGGTGGAGAGCTCCACCTCGAGGATCTCGCCCTGCTGCCAGACCCGCAGCCGGGCCGGCGACTCCCGGGGCGTGTCGCGCACCAGCTCCAGGAAGTGCATCGGCGTCTCGGGCGTCTCGCCGTTGACCTCCAGCAACAGGTCCCCGGGGGCAAGCCCCGCCGCCGCGGCCTCACCGCTGACGTCGCTGACCAGCACCCCGGCCCGGTCCGGCAGGCCCAGGGCCTCGCGCAGGTCCTCGTCCAGCGGCGTCACCGTGATGCCCAGCGCCACCACCACCTGATCGTCCAAGCCCTGAAACTCGATCTGCCGGGCCGCCTCCAGCACCTCCGGCGCCACATGGATGCTGGCCCCGGCCTTCAGCGCCAGGGCGATGGCATCGCTGGGGCGGCTATCGATATGCACCGGCGCCTCACGGCCGGGCAGCGTCAGCTCCAGCATGCCCAGGAAGGTACTCTCGGTGAGGGCATCCACATAGACCCGCGTCAGCGTTACCTCGACACCCTCCAGCACATCACCCAGCAGCTCGTGAGTCATCGGCCGCGGGCCGCGCTCGCCGGCCAGGGCGCGCAGGATGGCGCGCGCCTCGGTCACGCCGATATAGATCGGGATCACCTCCCGGGCCCCCGGCTCGCGCAGCAGCACCACCGGCACTCCGGCCACCCCCGACATGCCCACCGTGGCCACCTCCACCTCGACCATCGTGTCCTGGGGTGCGGCCAGCTCCCGGGCCTGGGCAGCACTGCCCAGGGTCAGCAGCAGCGACAGCAGCAGGTAGAGCAAAGACGAGCGGAGCGGTGACATGGTCACCTCCTGAGACATTGGATGGTTGCCCTGCAGCATGGCAGCCCCGCGAACCGACCGCCATCCTGTCTTCCCGTATCCGGCTCAGGACTTGCCGGCGGTAAAGCCCCCGTCGACCATCAGGGTGGTACCGGTGATGAAGCTCGCCTCGTCGCTGGCCAGGAACAGGAAGGCGTTGGCCACCTCCTCGGAGCGCCCCAGGCGGCCGATGGGGTGCATGCGGATCAGCCCCTGCAGCAGCTCCTCGTCCAGCGCCGCAAGCAGCGGCGTGTCGATATAGCCCGGGCCGATGCCGTTGACTCGTACGCCCTTCGGCGCCGCCTCGATGCCCAGGGTGCGCGTCATGTTGACCACGCCGCCCTTGGCGGCGGTGTAGGCGGCGGTCTGGGACTGGCCGACCATGCCGAGGATGGAGGCGCAGTTGACGATGCTGCCGCTGCCCTGGCGATACATCACCCGCAGCGCGGCCCGGGCGACCCGGAAGACGCCGTTCAGGTTGATGTCGATGATGCGCAAAAACTCCTCGTCGGTGACCTCGTCGGAGGGGGTGATGCCGCCGATGCCGGCGTTGTTGAACACCGCATCCACGCTGCCGAGCTCCGCCACGCTCTCCTCGAAGAGCCGGTCCACCTGAGCGGTATCGGTCACGTCGCACACCTTGAAGAGGCAGCGCCCGCCGTGCTTGCCGTCGAGTTCGGCTGCCCGGGCGGCGCCCTCGCTGCCCTCGAGGTCGGCGATCACCGCGCTGGCGCCCTCCTCCAGACAGCGCTCGATGCTGGCAAGCCCGATGCCGCTGGCACCGCCGGTCACGATCACGTTCTTTCCCTGCATGCGCATGGGGTCACTCCCTGTTGATGATGAACAGAGCGGGACAGCATGCCCCGCCGACCCAGTGTAGCCGGGGCCGATAGCGACCCCCTAACGGTTCATCAGCGGGACAGCGGGATCTCTAGCCTGTCTTGACACGCATCAACTCGTTCCAGCGGGTGGTGTAGCGCGGCGAGCGATGCGCGCAGCGCAGCGCCCAGGCGTTGCCCTCCCGGGGCAGGCCGAAACGGACGGTGTCGCGCCCCATCTCGCGATTGAGCCGGTCCAGGGTGGCCATCAGACGCTGGCTGCGGACACGGCGCGCGTCGTCATCCGGGCTCTCCAGCAGCGAGGGCTGGGCCGACTCGGCGTCCACCAGGTCGAGCAGCATCACCCCGCACTTTTGGTAGCGGTAACCCTCGAGAAAGATGGCGTCCAGGGCCCGGCGGGCCGCCGCCAGCAGCTCCCGGCTGTCGCCGCTGGGCGCGGGCAGCGCCACCAGGGCCGCATTGCGGTACTGGGGCTCACCGGCCAGGAAGGGAGAGGTGCGCAGGAAGACCTGCACCGCTCGCGCCTGGCTGCCCTGGCGGCGCAGCTTCTCGCCGGCCCGGGCAGCGTGCTGGCGCAGCGCCGCCTCCAGCTCGTGGCGCTCGCCGGTGAGCCGGCCGAAGGAGCGCGACACCAGCAGGCGTCGGCGCGGCTCGCTCATCTCCTCGAGGGCGATGGCCGGGCGCCCGCGCAGCTCCCAGACCAGGCGCTCCATCACCACCGAGAAGCGGCTGCGCACCCAGCGCGGGTCGGCCCGGCGCAGCTGCCAGGCGGTGTCGATCCCCATCAGCGCCAGCCGCTCGGCGCTGCGCCGTGCCACGCCCCACAGCTCGGTGACCGGGCACGCCTCGAGCACACGGCGGGTCGCCTCGCTGTCGGCCTCGAGCAGGCAGACCCCTTCGCAGGCCGGCTCACGCTTGGCCAGCCGATTGGCCAGCTTGGCCAGCACCCGGGTCGGCGCCACTCCGACGCCCACCGGGATACCGGTCCAGCGCCGAACGGTCTCGCGCAGCTCATGGCAACGGGCCTCCAGGCCCGCCAGGGGAAAGCCGGTGAAGCCCACGAAGCTCTCGTCGATGGAGTAGGGCTCCACGTCCGGGGAGAACGCCGCCAGCACCTGGTTGACCCGCCGCGACATGTCGCCGTAGAGCGCGTAGTTGCTGGAGAGCAGCACCGTCCGGCGGCGCACCTCGGGAGGCAGCAGGTGCCGCGGCGCGCCCATGGCCACGCCCAGCGCCTTGAGCTCCTCGGAGCGCGCCACCACGCAGCCGTCGTTGTTGGAGAGCACGCCCACAGGCCGCCCCGCCAGGCGCGGGTCGAAGACCCGCTCGCAGCTGACGTAGAAGTTGTTGCCATCGACCAGGGCGATCACGGCGAGCGACTCAGCAGGTCGTGGAGCACGTGGGTGACCACCCCCCATACCTCGCATTCGCGCCCGGCCAGCGGAATCGATGCGAAGCGTGGATTGCTGGCCACCAGCCATACCCCGCTACCCCGCCGCTCCAGGCGCTTGACGGTGGGCTCGCCCTCCAGGGAGATGACCACCACCCGCCCGGGAAGGGGCTCCAGGCTGCGATCCACCACCAGCAGGTCACCGTCATGGATGCCGTCACCCAGCATGGAGTCGCCTTCGGCGCGCACGAAGTAGGTGGCCGCCGGGCGCTTCACCACGTGGGCGTGCAGATCGATCTCGGTGTCCAGGTGGTCGTCGGCGGGGCTGGGGAAGCCCGCCCGTACCCGGCAGCCCATCAGCGGCCGCGGCGGTCCTGCACCCTCGGCGGCGGCGCACCCCACAAGCGCCATCTGCATCTGATGCCTCTGCAGCATGCTGCCCTCCTGCCTGATACTGTATTTATAGACAGTATCAGGCAGGAGGGCGCAACTGGCAACTCCTCGAGCCCGGCCGAGGCGTGATCAAGCGTCCAGCTCGAGGGCCTCCAGAGGCGCAGGTCGGGCAAACAGGTAGCCTTGGAAGGTGCGGCAGCCGTGTGCCAGCAGCCAGTCGCGCTGAGCCTCGTTCTCCACTCCCTCTGCCACCACCTCCAGCCTCAGGCGCTGCGCCAGGGCGATGGTACTGGCGACGATCGCCCCACTGGCCTCATCCTCCAGCAGGTCGCACACGAAGGACTGGTCGATCTTGAGCTGGTCCAGGGGCAAGCGCTTGAGATAGGCCAGGGAGGAGTAGCCGGTGCCGAAATCATCCAGCGAGAAGCGCACGCCGTACTCGCGCAGGCGCAGCATGCGTTCGCGGGCCTCCTCCCGCCCCTCGAGAAAGAGGCTTTCGGTCACCTCGAGCTTGAGGCGGTTAGCCGGGGCGCCTGTCGTCTCGAGGCATTCCAGCACGCGTTCCACGAAGTCCGGCTCGCGGAACTGGCGCGGACTGACGTTGACGGAGAGGCTCAGCGCCGAGCGTGCCGGGTCGGCCGCCCAGGCCGCCAGCTGGCGACAGGCCTGTTCCAGCACCCAGTAGCCGATCGCCACGATCAGCCGGTTCTCCTCGGCCAGGGGAATGAACTCGCCGGGAGAGACCTGCCCGCGCACCGGGTGCATCCAGCGCAACAGCGCCTCGACCCCCACGGGCCGGCCCCGAGCATCCACCTGGGGCTGGTAGTACAGGCGCAGCTCACCCTTGGGCAGCGCCTGCCTCAGGTCCGCCTCCAGGCGAGCGCGGGCCTGCAGCCGCACCTGCATGTCGGGGTCGAAGAAGGCCAGGGTATTGCGACCTGCCGCCTTGGCCTGGAACAGCGCCATATCGGCCTGCTGCATGATCTCGTCGAGGGTCATCTCATGGTCGCGGAACAGGGTGATGCCCAGGCTTGCCGACACATTGACCCACTCCTCCCCCAGGCGTATCGGCGTCTGCATCACCGCCAGCAGCTTGTTGGCGACTCGTTCGGCGATCACCGCCACGGCATCCGGCTCATGCCCCAGGTCGTGAAGCAGCACGGCAAACTCGTCACCGCCCAGCCGAGCCAGGGTATCCGTCTCCCGCAGCGCCTCCTCATAGCGATGGGCCACCTCCCTCAGCAGCTGGTCGCCGGCGTGGTGGCCAAGCGTATCGTTGACCTGCTTGAAGTGGTCCAGGTCAACGAAGATCAGCGCCCCGATCTGGCCGCTGCGATAGCTGTCCTTGAGGGTCATCTCCAGGCGGTCGAGCATCAGCCGGCGGTTCGGCAGACCGGTCAAGGGGTCGAAGAAGGCCAGCTGGTGGATCTCCTCCTCGGCGGCCTTGCGCTCGGTAAGGTCGCTGAAGGTCGCCACGAAATGGGTCGGCTTCCCCTCGGTATCACGCACCGCGGAGAGGGTCAGCCACTCGGGGAACACCTCGCCGTTCTTGCGGCGGTTCCAGACCTCCCCCTGCCAGCTGCCGCTGCTCAGCACGCTGCGCCACAGCCGCCGGTAGAAGGCCTCGTCGTGGAGGCCCGACGACAGCAGGCGCGGGTTCCTGCCCAGCACCTCCGCCTCGCTATAGCCGGTGATACGGGTGAAAGTCTCGTTGACCTTCAGGATGCGGCTGTTGCCATCGGTGATCAGCATGCCCAGGTGGGTCTCGAAGGCGGTGGCGGCGATGCGCAGCTGCGCCTCGGTGGCGCGCTCATCGGTCACGTCTCGCACCAGCGCCAGGGCACCGCCCGCTCCCTCTCCAGGCTCCCGCAGCGGGCTAAGCACCGAGTGAAACTGGCGCGGCTCACCGTGCAGGTGCAGGGTGTAGTCGTACTCTACCGGCCCGTCGCCTCGCCGCAGCGTCTCGAAGGCCTCGTCGAGCTGACGGGCCATGGGGGCCGGCAGCACCTCGCGGTAGTGACGCTGCAGGAAGGAGGCGGCATCGGCCATCAGCTCAGCGGGATCAGCGGCGTGCACATAGGTGAAGCGCCCCTCGGCGTCGAACACGAAGATAATGTCCTGGATCGAGCTCACCAGGGCCTGCAGGCGCGCCTCCCGGCTGCGAGCATCGCGACGCGCCAGCTCGCGCTCCCGGGCCTGCCGGCGCATCTCCTCCTCCAGGCGCAGTCGATTGAGGTAGTGCCGCAGCACCAGCCCCCCCAGCCCCATGACCAGCAGGCCGACCATCACCCGCACCCACAGCCGGTAGGACCAGTCGCTGAGCAGCACGTCCAGCCCCTCCCCCACCACCACCACGAAGGGCAGGTCATCGAGGCGTCGCATGGTGTAGAGCCGATCGCTGCCGTCCAGGGGGGAGGCGGTACGCAAGTGGGTTCTCGCCTCTCCGCTCTGGATGAACGCCTGGGTCAGGGGCTCCTCGATCCGCCGCCCCAGCACCCCGCCCGCCTCCTCTTCTGCCCCTGCTTCGCCCACCCCGGGGCGGCGTGCCACCAGTCGCATCCCGGTATCGATGATGGCGATGCTCTCGCCCCTCGTCAGGCTCAGGTCATCGAGGGTCTGACCGAAGACGGCGGGGTCCAGCTGAATCATCACCGTTCCACCGCCGGCGAGGCGGCGCAGCAGCACCACCACCTGGCGACGCTCCAGCGCCGACCAGAGCAGCGGCGTCACCAGGGCCTCTCGGGGCGGCTGCGCCTGCATCAGGCGGAAGAAGGACAGGCCCGACATGTCGAATCCGGGCGGATGCAGGGGGCTGGAGGAGGCGACCACCCGGCCGCCCTCATCGATGAGGCTCACCTTGTCGATGAGCCCCAGGCTCTCGCGCCGCCGGGCCAGAAACTCCTCGGCCTGCTCGACTACCAGCGGCTCCCCGAACAGGCGCTGGCGTTGCGGTGGCTCCAGCACCTCTGTCATGCCCGTCAGCGCGGCCTCACTGACCGAGAAGATGCCGGCCACCCACTCCGCCACCAGGTCGGCACGGGCCGCCGTGCGCTCCCGAGCCGCCTGCATGTCGCGCTGGTACTGGTCGAACAGGAAGCCGGCCAGGGTAGCGAAGAGGACGAGCATGCCCACCACATAGAGGGCAATGGCGATACGGCGATCCTTGCGGTTGCGGCGCTCGACCGAGTCGTCATCCAAAGCGGCGGTCACGGTCATCTATCAGCGTTCCCTGCATATCAAGGTGGACTCACCAGCAGTGTAACGGTCGCGGCGGCATTGTGCCGCTTCGGCAGACGGGAGGGTGCCGCTTAAGCTGCCGGGAGACACCAGCCTGCGGCCGAGAGGCCGTTGTACAGCCCGGCACTCGGCTGTCCGAAAGGCTTCCGCGCTCCCCTCCCCTCCCCGCGCCTCTACTCAGTCTTCGTAGGGGCGCGCCCGGATCTCGTCAGGCTCATGGCGGGCGAGGATCTCCTCGATCTCGGGCCTTGAGGCATCGGGCACGATCACCTTGACCTCATTGCTGTCTAGAGCTTCTCCCGGGGATAGCCCTCGGAGACCAGCTCGTCATAGGCATTGACCGCCTTGTCGGCGCTGCCATAGGCCGCCGTTACTGTCTGTGTCATGAGACACCCTCCTGGATGGAGATGAAGAAGCACCGGCACCGTCAGGCACCGGGGTCGGGGCAGGGAGTCACTCCCTGGCCACAGTGTAGTCATAGCGGCTCGCCGAATGCGGGCCAGGAGTGTCGCAGATGGCGACATCACCCCCGGCTGCTCCTGCGCCTTTCGCCGACACCGCATCGGTAGGGGCAATAGTCCTCGCCACGATACCGCGAGGCCTGGCGGGTTCGCTATGCTGCAGGAGACTCCCTGCGGAGGCCCTCGCCCATGCGACTCGCGACCCTGCTCCTCGCCTGCCTGCTGCCCCTCGCCGCTGAAGCGGACGACACGCCCGCCCGCTCACCGGACACGCCACTCGAGGCCTATGTGGCAAGGCCGGATGCGGCCTTTCACTGGGAGGAGGTCGCTCGGCAGCGCCTCCTCGGCACCGAGACCCGGCTGATCGAACTGACTTCCCAGCGCTGGCGCGACACCCTCTGGCACCATCAGCTTTGGCTGATCGACCCCACAGAGGGGCAGGGCGACCGCCACGCCCTGCTGTTCATCGGCAGCGGCACCTGGCCGACCGTGGGCGAGCCCTCCCGGGAGCCGCCGCGGGACGCCGCACGCTTCGTGGCCCTGGCCCGGGCGTTGGAGACGCCGGTGGCGGTGCTGCGCCAGGTGCCCTTCCAGCCGCTGCTGGGCGGGCTGACCGAGGATGCCCTGATCGCCGAGACCTTCCTGCGCTTTCTCGACGCCCCCGAAGAGGCCGACTGGCCGCTGCTGCTGCCCATGGTCAACAGCGCGGTGCGCGCCATGGATGCCCTGCAGGCGCTGACCGCCGACTGGGAGGCCCCTCTCGAGACCTTCACCCTGACCGGCGCCTCCAAGCGCGGCTGGACCACCTGGCTCACCGCCGCGGTGGACCCGCGGGTGGCGGCCCAGGCCCCCATGGTGTTCGATATCCTCGACATGGAGCCGCAGCTGGCCCACCAGCGCCGGGTGTGGGGGGCTCCTTCACCGCAGATCGCGGACTATACCCAGCGCGGTATCGATGCCCGGCTCGACAGCGAGGCGGGCCGCGCCCTGCAGGCCATGGTCGACCCCTACCGCTACCGGGAGCGCCTGACCCAGCCCAAGCTGCTGGTGCTGGCCAGCAACGACGCCTACTGGCCGGTGGACGCCCTCAACCTCTACTGGGATGCCCTGCCCGAGCCCCGCCATCTGCTCTACCTGCCCAACCAGGGCCACCGGCTGCGCGACTATGCCCGCCTGCTGCCGAGCCTGGTGGCCTTCCACCGCCGCGTTAGCCGTGGCGAGCCGCTGCCGGCGCTGGCCTGGACGTACCACTGCAAGGAGGAGAGGGTGACGCTGCGGGTGAGCGCCACGGAATCCGTCAGCGAGGCCCGGGCCTGGGTGGCACAGGCGCCGACACGCGACTTCCGCGAGGCCCGCTGGGCCCCCCACCCCCTTGAGGCCAGCGACGGGGAGCTAGCCCTCGCACTGCCCTACCCCGAGAGCGGCTACCTGGCGCTGTTCGGCGAACTGCTGTTCACCGAGACGCCCGGGGAACGGCTGACCCTCTCCACCACCGTGCAGGTAATCGGCCATGAGGCGGGCGCCTCCGATAGTGACCGCTGCCCCGAACCTCGGGGCAGCTAACCCTGCCAGAGGCTGCCGCTGGCAGGCGACGTGACCGCATCGAGAAAGCGCAGGGCCAGCGCCGGCTCCAGGGCAAGCATGAAGGCAACGCCCCAGACGCCGCCCCACAGGTGCGCACTGTGGTTGATGCGATCGCCTCCGCGCCGCTGGGCACGCAGGGAGTAGACCACATAGGCCGCCGCGAAGAGGATCGCCGGCACCGGCACGAAGAGCACGAAGAGCAGCGACCAGGGCCGCAGCAGGATATAGGCAAACAGCAGCGCCGCCACGGCTCCGGAGGCGCCCAGGCTGAGAAAACGCATATCGTGACGGTGGCGCAGATGGGTGGGCAGGATCGCCACCAGCAGCCCCGACAGGTAGAAGAGCAGAAAGCCAAAGGGCCCGATGCGCGGCGTCAGCACCAGCTCCATCACCGTGCCGAAGAAGTAGAGGGTGATCATGTTGAACAGCAGATGGGTGCCGTCGGCGTGGATGAAGCCGTGGCCCAGCAGCCGCCACCACTGCCCCCGTGCCACGCCGGGCGGCCAGTAGACCAGCGCCGCGTGCAGCCGGGGCCAGACCCAGGCCGCCAGGGTCACCGCCGTGGTCACGAGAACCAGCAGCAGCGTCATGCTCATGCACGGACCTCCCGAGAAGGACGCGCTGCCTTGCCGGCGCGGAAAGCCGGCGAGCCAGGCTCGGCAGCATCGTCAGGGTTCTCGGCTCAGACCGCGGCGAGCCGCCATTGGTGCCCCGGACCAACCCGGGGCACACCCTCAGGAGGCCTCGGCGCGGCGTGCCGGCCGAGCGGCCGTTTCCTCCTCGGCCATCGCCCTGGCCAGGGCCTCACGCTCGGCGGCCTCGTCGGCCAGGCTGCGCTTCGGCAGCACCAGGTTGAGGGTGAAGGCCACCAGGGCGGCGACCACGATGGGCGAGCCGCCCACCACCAGCTGCAGCATCGCCGGGAGCTGGCCGATCGCCTCGGGTACCGCATAGACCCCCATGCTCAGCGCCAGGGCGAGACTGGCGATGGTCATGTTGCGCGCCGACAGCTCGTCCCGGGTGATCAGCTGGATACCGGTCATGGTGATCATGCCGAACACCGTGATGGTGGCCCCGCCCAGCACCGGATAGGGAATGGTGGTCATCACGGCACCGAACTTGGGCACCAGGCCCGCCACCAGCAGGAAGAGCGCGGCCAGCGCCAGCACGAAGCGGCTGACCACCTTGGTCATCGCCACGATGCCCACGTTCTGGCTGTAGGAGGAGGTGGGCATGGCGCCGAAGAAGGAGCCGACCGCGGTGGTGGCGCCGTTGCCCAGCAGCCCGCCGAACAGCTCCCGGGTGGTGGGCTCGCGGTTCATGCCCCCCACCGAGGTGGCGGAGAGGTCGCCGATGGTCTGCACCGAGTTGACCACGCAGATGATCACCACCGAGAGGATGGCGGCGGCGTGAAACTCGAGCTCAAAGGGCATCAGCCGCGGGGCGCTGAACCAGCCCGCCTCGCGCACCGGAGTGAAGTCCACCATGCCCAGCGCCAGGGACAGCGCATAGCCCACCCCGATGCCGCAGATGATCGCCGCCAGCTTCATGAAGCCCCGGGCGAACTGGGAGACCCCCAGCACCACCCCCAGGGTCACCAGTGCAACCAGCCAGTTCTGCGGGTCGCCATAGTCGCTGGCGCCCACCCCGCCGGACATGTAGTGGATGGCGATGTCATACAGCGAGAGGCCGATCACCAGCACCACCACCCCCGCCACGATGGGGGGAAAGAGGTGGCGGATGCGGGTAATGAAGAGCCCCACCAGAATCATCGCCAGGCCGCCCACCACCTGGGCACCGAGGATCCCGCCGATGCCGTACTGGGCACCCACGGCGACCAGAGTGGGCACATAGGCGAAGCCCACGCCGAAGATGGTCGGCAGCCGGGCGCCGAAGCGCCCCACGCCGTAGAGCTGGATCAGGGTAGCCAGCGCCGAGGCGATCAGCGAGATCTGGATCAGCAGCATCTGCTCGGCCAGGCTGCCGCCGGCGGCACCGACCACGATGATCGGCACGGTCACCGTGCCCATGATCATCGCCAGGATGTGCTGGAAGGAGAGCGGCAGGGCCCTGGCCAGGGGCGGCCGGCCATGGAAGTCGAAGACGGACTGACTAGGATGTGGTGTGCTCATCGGGGGGCTCATCGCGATTCTTGTCGTTGGTTGGGGTCGCGATGACTGAGCCTAGCCAAGAGCCAGGGTGTACACAACTTTTGTATACTAAAAATACGCCAATGTAGACCAATGTCTCAACCGAAGGCCTCTGCCAGCCGCCAGTCATTGTCGGTAATGGGGACTGCGCCGCGGAAGGTGACCCTGACGGTATCGCTTAGGCCGACCCCCCACTGCCCTGGCAGGCGCAGGCAGAGCGGCAGGTGGAAGACCATGTCCTCGGCGAACTCGCGCGGCTGGCCGCGAGCGATGTAGCCGGTGCCCTCTACCCAGCTGGGCGGAAACTGGGCGCCCACCGCATAGCCGAACACCCACGAGAAGAAGAGCCGCTCGGCGTGGGGGGCGAGCACCGCCTCGGCGGCCCGGGCCGCCGCATCGAAGGTGTTGCCGGGGCGCATCTCGGCAGTGAGCGTTTCGAACAGCGCCCGGCAGAGGTCGCGGACCGCCTGCATCTCGGGGGGCGCCCGGCCCGCCACGGCGGTGCGCATCATGGGGGCCGTGTAGCGCTGGAAGGCCGAGCCGAACTCCAGGAACACCGGATCCCCCGCCTCGATGACGGTGCGCTTGTGGTTGACGTGGATCACGCTGATGCGCCGCCCGCTGGTGACGATGGGCTGCAGGCTCATGAACTCCCCGCCGGCGGCCAGCATGGCCCGGGCGCCCTCGGCGGCCACCTCGTTGTCGGTGACGCCCGGGGCGATCACCGCCTCGGCGGCGGCGAGGCCGGCGGCGGTGATCCGCGCGCTCTCGCGCAGGCAGTCGAGCTCCGCCGGCGTCTTGACCAGGCGGATGGCATCGAGCAGGGCCCCGCCGTCGTCGGAGAAGCGCTCGGCACCGAGCCGCGCCTGCAGCTCGCGGATCACCCCGAAGCGCAGCCCGGCCCCGAAGGCATCCAGCCCGATGCGCCGGAAGGGCGAGAGCGTCTCGGCCAGCGGGGCGATCACCTCCTCGATCCCCTCCCAGCAGTAGCCGAGGATCTCGTCCACCTCGGCGGTGACCACCGCCGGGCCGGTCTCGATGGAGGGCACCTGCAGCACCCGCCGGTCGGCCGAGACCACCAGGGCGGTGTGCACCGAGACCTCGAAGGTGTGATAGCCGGTCAGGTAGAAGATATCGGCGGGGTCGGTGAGCAGCAGCGCCTCCAGGCCCGACCTGCCCATGGCGGCGCGAACCCGGGCCAGGCGGGCCGCGAACTCGGCGGGAGCGAAGGGCAGCTCGGCACCGGCAAGGTGAACGGCCAGGGCGTGGCGATAGGCGTGGTGATCCATGAAGGCTCTCCGGCGAAGGCGGGGCGCTTGAGCGCCAGCCTGAGCGGGGCGCTCGGGCTATCGGCAGTGTAGCCCCGGACCCGACGCAGACCAGCGGAAGGAAGCGAAAATATCCCTGTTCGCCTCCGGCCCGGTTTCGTAGAATCCAGCCTCGTGTTGAACGCTACAGGACAACGATATGGGACGGGCCTTTCAGAACCGCAAGGAATCCATGGCCAAGACGGCCGCTGCCAAGACCAAGGTCTACAGCAAGTACGGCCGCGAGATCTATGTGGTCGCCAAGCAGGGCGGCACCGATCCCGCCGGCAACCTCAGCCTGCGCGGGCTGATCGAGCGCGCCAAGAAGGACCAGGTACCCAGCCACGTCATCGAGAAGGCCCTGGACAAGGCCAGTGGCGTGGGCGGCGAGGACTTCTCCCCGGCCCGCTATGAGGGTTTCGCGCCGGGCAATGTGATGGTCATCGTCGACTGCCTGACCGACAACCCCAACCGCACCTTCGGCGACGTGCGCGCCTGCTTCACCAAGACCAAGAGCAAGATCGGCACCCCGGGCACCGTCAGCCACATGTTCGACCACTGCGCCATCCTCGCCTTCAAGGGCGACGACGAGGAGGCCACCCTGGAGGCGCTGATGGAGGCCGATGTCGACGTCACCGACATCGAGAACGAGGCGGGCCAGATCACCGTCTTCGCCCCGCATACCGAATATGCCAAGGCCAAGCAGGCGCTGCTCGACGCCTTCGGCGAGCTCGACTTCGAGGTGGACGAGATCCAGTTCGTGCCCCAGACCACCACCCCCATCGAAGGCGACGACGTGGCGATGTTCGAGAAATTCCTCGATATGCTCAACGAGCTGGACGACGTCCAGAACGTCTTCCACAACGCCGAGCTGCCCGAGTAACGCTCTCTTGCTGCCGCCCGCTCAGGGCGGCAGCGGCCAGGCGGTACCCGGCACCTGCACGTACTCGAAGACGCGCTGCACCCCTGCCGGGGCGCCCATGCGCCCCAGCACCAGCGGCACATGGATCCCCACGCCGATGAAGGGGTGCCGCGAGGGCGCATCGAAATAGTCGCGATCGGTGGAGGAGTAGCCGCGGGTGCCGTAGCCGGCCTGCAGCTCCACCCAGCGCAGCGGCGTCTCCCCGGCGCCCCAGGCCTGCAGCGGGAAGGCCAGCAGCCAGCGAGAGCCCGAATAGTCGGTGGTGATGTCATACTCACGGCCGTCGCGCATGGCCGGCGAGGGGAAGTACTCCCAGCGGAACTGCACCCGCTCCCCCCATTCGGGGTAGCGCAGGCGCAGGTACTCGAGCCCCACCCCGGCCATATTGGCCACCTGGTCCTCCCAGCTGAAGCCATGGTCCGGCGAGAAGCCATCGCCCACCTCCACCGTGGTGGTCAACAGCAGGCCGCTGAAGGCCCCCAGCCGCGCGGCCTCACGCTCCGCATAGCCCCAGCGCCGGTAGAGGCTCGCGGCGATCGCCGTGGAGACCGCGCCGGCATAGGCGTGGCCCAGCTTGTCGGCGCCCCCCGAGGCGGTGTCGCGGCCGAACCAGCCCTCGCTCTCGGTGCGAAAGCTCGACTCCCCCCAGTTCCAGACGCCGAAGCCGTAGGCGGTGACGCCGCCGACGATGGCCCCGTTGAGCCAGAAGGCCTTGCGCTCGTGGCTCCAGCCGTCCGCGTCATCGCCGGCCCAGCCGCCCGCAGGCAGCGCCAGCAGCAGTGCCGCCGCCAGGGCCGATCCGCCACGCCGGCACGCTTGCCATGCCCCCATGGATCACCTCCTCACTCGCCGGGCCGGTCGAGCCCGCCGACCTCGACCAGGAAGCCGTCGATCCCTTCAGAGTAGTCCGGCTCGCTCTCCAGGAAGCCGGTGTTGTGGCCGCCGCGGATCTCGAGCAGGCGCTTCGGGTCACGCGCCGCCCGGTAGACGGCCTCGCCCTCGGCGAAGGGGATGATCTCGTCGTCGCGGCTATGGATCACCAACAGCGGCGCCGTGATGCCCCCGACGTGGCTCTCGGTATCGTGGGAAAAGCGCGCCAGCCAGCGCGCCGGCAGGAAGGGGTAGACGCGCTGGGCCAGCTCGGGAACCGAGCGGAAGGGCGACTCCAGGATCACCGCCGCCGGCCGTTCGCCCTGCGCCTCCCGCTCCTCGGCCAGCTCGGCGGCCACGGCGGCCCCCAGGGAGCGCCCGAACAGCACGACCTCCTCCGGGGCCTGGCCGGCCTCCTCCCGCAGCCAGCGCCAGCCGGCCATGGCGTCCAGCGCCAGCCCCGCCTCGGAGGGACGCCCCTCGCTGCGGCCATAGCCGCGGTAGTCGAGGATCAGCACCGCGAACCCCAGGCGGTGGAACTGCACCAGGGAGTCGAGGCGGTGGGAGATATTGCCGGCATTGCCGTGCAGGAAGAGCAGGCTGGCCCGAGGCCGCTCGTGGGGCAGCCACCAGGCGTCCAGGGCCAGGCCATCCTCGGTCTCGAGGAGCACCGGCTCCCAGGCCAGGCCGCGATCCGCCGGAGTGCCGATGGGCTCGCGGCCCATATGCGGCAGGTAGAGCAGCCGCTCCTGGAAGGCCCAGGCCAGCGCCACCACCAGCAGATAGACCAGTGCGATCCCGACAAGCCAGCGCAGCAGCATCCTGACCCTCCCTCTCTGCCAATCGTCTGCGGGGACTCCCTGCGGCATACTCTGTCGAGTCTCGACGCGTCCCGCAAGGAAATCGGATGATCACTCCCGTCCTCTCCCTGACCACGCTATCCCGGCTGCTGCTCGGCACCCTGCTGGCCCTGCTCCTGGCGCTGGCGCCCCAGGCCCAGGCGGCAACGCCCCCGGTGGAGGCGCGCGGCGAGGCCGAGGTGCTCTGGTACTTCTGGCGCGACCACTGCCCCTTCTGCCAGGAGGCCGCCGCCTGGCTGGATCGTCTGGAAACGGAGCGGCCCGACCTCGAGGTGCGGCGCATCGAGGTGGTGCAGGACCCGGACGGGCGCGCCCGCTTTCTCGCCATGATGGCCGAGCTCGGCAGGACGCCCAATGCCGTGCCCACCTTCATCCTGGGCGACCAGGTGTGGGTGGGCTTCTCGCCGGCCATCGTGGAGGGGCTGGAGGCGCGGCTCTCCTCGGAGCCAGCGGCGGCCGACGCCTCCCGCTGGCGGCTCGACCTGGGCCCCCTGGGGCGCATCGATCTGGCCGGGGAGTCGATGCTCTTCGCCACCCTGCTGATCGCCTTCGTGGACGGCTTCAATCCCTGCTCGATCTGGGTCCTCAGCGTGCTGCTGGCGATGATCCTGGGCAGCGGCTCCCGGGCCCGCACCGCCGCGGTGGGCGGCACCTTTCTACTGGTCACCGCCAGCCTCTACGGCCTCTTCATCGCCGGGCTCTTCGCCGCCCTCTCCGTGGCCCGTCACCTGGCCGGTATCCAGCTGGTGGTGGCGCTGTTCGCCCTGGTGTTCGGCGCGGTCAACGTCAAGGACTACTTTGCCTTCAGGCAGGGCTTTTCCTTCAGCATTCCCGAACGCTTCAAGCCCCATATCTATCGCGGCAGCCGCGAGGTGCGCCGGGAGCGCCCGCTTCCCGTGACCCTGCTGGTCACCGTGGTGCTGGCCGGCGGCGTGGCCCTGGTGGAGCTGCCCTGCACCGCCGGCTTTCCGGTGGTCTGGACCTCGCTGCTGGCCGAGGCCGGGGTCGAGGGGATCGCCTTCGCCGGGCTGCTGGCCGTCTATCTGCTGGTCTACCTGGCGATCGAGATCGCCATCCTGGCGGTCGCCATTGCGACGCTCAGCATCGGCCGCATGCAGGAGACCCACGGCCGCACCCTGAAGCTGATCGGGGGGATGGTGATGCTGGCGTTGGGCGGCGTCATGCTGGTGGCGCCGGAGCTGATGGAGAGCCTGACCGGCTCGCTGGCGGTAATCGGGCTCGCCCTGGCCGGCGCCCTGGGGATAATGGCCGTCAGTCGCCTCGGCGGCGCCTGACGGCAGGCCGCATTACTCCACGGTCACGGTGATGACGTCGGAGACCAGCGGCGGATCGAAGCTGACATGGCGGTAGTCCATGAACAGCAGCTGCAGGCGGTACTCGCCCGGTTCGAGCTCCAGGCTGCCCTCGGTCTGGCCACCGCCGAAGTGGCGAGTATGGTCGGTGAAGGGCAGCGGCGCGTCCAGGTCCACATCTTCCAGCGGCATGTTCACCAGCAGGTGGTGATGGCCGGTGTCGGGGAAGTCGGCGCCCGCCGGGGCCACCCCCATCCCCTTGAGCCCCATGCGCACGGTCACCGGGCCCGAGAGAGTCGCCCCGTCCTCGGGCGAGATGAAGTAGACCTCGGCGCCTTCAGGGGCCGAGACCCGCTCCAGGTCCGCCATCGCCGGCGCTGCGAGCAGGGCGCTGGCAAACAGCCCCACTGCCAGGGAACAGTTCCACTTGTACATTGTTATCGCCTCCTTGGTTTGACATCCCGCAGCGGCAGGCAGACGGCCTGCGCCGCCTGAACAAGCCTAGACGAAATGCGCCAGGAGGGCGCCCCGGCGGGGTAGCGCGATGGCCTGTCAGCGAGAGGCCTCGTCGCTCCGGGCATCATCGAACCAGGGCAGGCGACGCTTGATGGCACGCACCGCTCTGGGCACCGCCACCAGGCGCACCAGGTAGGCGAGCGCCAGGCCGCTGACGATGGAGAAGAGCATGCCCTGCCCCACCCGGAACATCAGGGCGGTAAAGAAGGCGGTCAGGACAGCGGTGAAGATCTCTTCCAGGTGTCCCTGGATCCAGGCCTTGTGGCTCGGCTTCATGGTGTCACTCCTTGTGGTGTCTCAGCAGGGTCGTGTAGTCAGCAGGCGCTCAGCCCGGCTCGGCATCGCAGCCCATCACGCCGCCCCGGGCCCAGTGCTCGCCGTCTACCTCCTGGAAGAACACCTGCACGGAGTCGGCCCGGGCGCCGTAGACCTCCTCGAAGGCCTCGGTGATGCGCCGCGCCAGCTCGCGCTTCTGCTCCAGGTCGCGGGGAAACTGCTGAACGGTGACGATGGGCATGACGCCTCCTGCAACGGAAAATGGGCAGGTCACGATAGCAGAAACCCGCCAGCGGCGGGTTTCATAAAGCGTCCGGCACGCGCGCCCTCAGGCGCCCTCCACGAAGGCCCGATAGGCCTCCCAGGCGTCCTCGACCCCCGCCTCGAGGAAGCGCGCACCGTGCTCGGCGCTGGCCAGGGAGGGGTCGGAGCCCATGCGGCCATCGGGGAAGCGCCGGCGGAAGGTGTGGGCGTCGCACTGGGCGCTGCCGGCGGGCGCACGGCGCGGCGACATGGCTACGTCGCGCAGCGTCGCCGGGGCGGCATGCCAGGCCAGCGACACCTCGGAGGCGGTGGCGTGGCTGCCCTCGGCATCACCGTAGAGCGACTCGGCCAGCTCGCGGCCGCGGCGACCGGCGAACCAGTTGAACAGCCGCAGCTGCAGCTCGCCGGCCACTTCGCGCCGCAGGCTGCGCTCGCCGAGCACCTCGGCGAAGGCGGCATTGACGGTGGCGATATTGCCGCCGTGGCCGTTAAGGAAGAAGACGTGGGTAAAGCCGTGGTGCGCCAGCGACTCGATGGTGTCGCGCAGCACCGCGACCAGGGTGCTCGGCCGCAGGGTCAGGCTGCCGGGAAAGGCCAGGTGGTGCTGCGCCACGCCGATCGCCTGGGTCGGGCCGACCAGCACCCCGTGACGCTCGCCCAGGGTCCAGGCGATCGTCTCGGGGCAGAGGGCGTCGGTGCCCATCGGGCCGTTGGGGCCGTGCTGCTCGGTGGAGCCGATGGGCAGGATGATGCCCCTGGCGCGCTCCAGATAGGCTTCCACCTCCTGCCAGGTGGCGTGCTGCAGTCGCATCGCTGCGCTCCCATGCCGTGGTCGATGGGACCATGATGGCAGATACACGGCACCACCGCTGCCTCAGCGCTCCTTCTGGGCCGCCTGCCACTCCTCGGCGGCCTCCTCCACCCCGGGCTCGTCGCCGCGGTTGAGGGCCGCTCGGCGATAGGCCTCCTCGTCGCGCACGTCCTCGATCACCGTCATCAGGTCGCCCACATCCACCGGCGCGGTGTCGTGGACGAAACAGCCGGTGAGTTCGCTCTCCGGATGCAGCTCGCCCGCCTCATAGAGCGCCCAGATCTCCTTGCCGTAGTCGGTGGCCAGAAGCTCCGGAGCGAAGCGGCCGAAGTAGCGGCGCATGTTGTCCACGTCGCGCTCGAACATCATCTCGGCGCTGTTGTTGCCGGCGGCGTCCACCGCCTGGGGCAGGTCGATGATCACCGGGCCGTCGGCGGCCATCAGCACGTTGAACTCGGAGAGATCCCCGTGCACCAGGCCGGCACACAGCATCTTCACCACGTCACGGATGATCTTGGCGTAGGACTCGCGGGCCTGCTCGGCGCTCAGGGTGACGTCGTCCAGGCGCGGGGCGGTGAAGCCCTCGGCGTCGGAGATCATCTCCATCAGCAGCACGCCATCGATAAAGCCATAGGGCTTGGGCACCCGCACGTCCGCCGCGGCCAGGCGATAGAGGGCGTCGACCTCGGCGTTGAGCCAGGCCTGCTCCTGCTCCTTCTGGCCGTAGCGGGTCTTCTTGGCCATGGCCCGGGAGCGGCGGCTGTTACGCTCGCGGCGCCCCTCCTGGTACTGCACGGCCTGCTTGAAGCTGCGCTGCTTGGCCTCCTTGAAGACCTTGGCGCAGCGCCGCTCGCCGTGGGAGCGCACCACGTAGACCTGGGCCTCCTTGCCGCTCATCAGCTGGCTCTCGACCGCCTCGATCAGGCCGTCGTCCACCAGCGGCTGCAGTCGCTTGGGTATCTTCATCTCATCTCCCGAAATTCGCCGAGGCGCCTCACCGGCCGACCCGCCGGGCGCGCACGCTGCGCCCCTTGATTCTACCGTCGAGCAGCCGCGCCAGGGCCGCGTCGGCCACCTCGCGCCGCACGGCCACATAGGCGCTGTTGGCCAGCACCTTGATCTTGCCCACCTGGTCGCCGGCCAGCCCCGCCTCGCCGGTCAGGGCGCCGAGGATATCGCCGGGGCGCACCTTCTGTTTCTTGCCGGACCCCAGCTGCAGGGTCGCCATGGGCGGTACCAGCGGCTCCCGGGCGAGCACCGCACGGGGCGGCAGCGGGGCCTCCTCCAGTAGCTCGCCGAGGAAGTCGTTGAGGCGCGCCAGCCGGTAGGCCTCGCCCTCGCCGACCAGGGTGCAGGCGATGCCGGCGCTGCCGGCCCGGCCGGTACGCCCGACCCGGTGCACGTGCACCTCGAGCTCCCGAGCGATCCGGTAGTTGAACACCGCATCCAGCTCGGCGATGTCGAGCCCCCGGGCCGCCACGTCGGTGGCCACCAGGATGGAGGCGCTGCGATTGGCGAAGAGCACCAGCAGCCGGTCGCGGTCGGCCTGCTCCAGGTCGCCGTGCAGCGCCAGAGCGCTGAAGCCCGCCGCCCCGAGCGCCTGGGCCACCTCGTCGGTCTCGCGCTTGGTGTTGCAGAACACCACGCTGCTACCCGGGCGGAAGTGCAGCAGCAGCCGGCAGAGCGCCTCCAGGCGCGCCTCGTCGCCGTCGGCGACCCGGTAGACCCGCTCATGGATGCTGCCGGCGTCGTGGGTCTCGGCCACCTCCACCGTCACCGGGTCGCGCATCAGCGCCGCGGCCACGGGGCGCACGGCGTCGGAGAAGGTGGCGCTGAACAGCAGCGTCTGGCGCGACGCCGGGGTCTCGGCGACGATCGCCTCGAGGCTCGCCTGGAAGCCCATGTCGAGCATGCGATCCGCCTCGTCCAGCACCAGGGTCGCCAGCCCGTCGAGGACCAGCGAGCCCTTGCGCAGGTGCTCCTCGATGCGGCCCGGGGTGCCCACCACCAGGTGGGCGCCGTGGGCCAGGGAGGCGAGCTGGGGGCCGAAGGGGGCGCCGCCGCACAGGGTCAGCACCTTGACGTTGGGCAGGGTGCGCGCCAGGCGGCGCAGCTCGCCGGCCACCTGGTCGGCGAGCTCACGGGTCGGGCAGAGGATCAGCCCCTGCACCCGGAAGCTCGCCGGGGCGAGCCGCGACAGCAGCCCCAGGCCAAAGGCCGCGGTCTTGCCGGAGCCGGTCTTGGCGCGGGCGATCACGTCGCGACCGGCCAGGATCGGCGGCAGGCCCTCGGCCTGGATCGGCGTCATGGCGGCAAAGCCCAGGGAGGCGAGATTATCGATCAGCGCCGGGGCCAGCGGCAGCGTGGCGAAAGCGGTATCGGGGGAGGCATCAGACAAGGGAAGATCCTGCAGACAAATAGGGAGCGCCGGCGACAGCAAGCCGACCGGGGCCGGTAGCGGCCGGAGTCGACAGTCTATGAAGCGGCGAAGGCCGAGCGGCGCTGACCGGGCAAGCCCGGGGAAGCGAGAGAATTGAAGGCCTGCAGGATAGCAGAATGGCACCCGGTTCGCTGCTGAAACCGTTCACCGCGAAGCCGGTCCGGGCTCTCTGCTATGATGGCCTGCATTCCTACTTCATCACACCCCGAGAAAGGTGGGGTCAAGACGAGCTGCCTATCCATGTCGAGCCCAACCGAAAGAGGGAGCCCCCCGAGGCCCGAGCAGCGCAGGCGCCATGTGCCAGGCCCTCCCTTCGGGTCACCGCGCAGCAGCGGTGAGCTGAGAGCCAGCCTGACGTCGATTCGGGACACCTTCAGCAACCGCCACCACTCGCTGGACTTCGCCTACTCCCACGCCCACTACCTGCGCAATCGGGTACTGGCCGTCGGGGTCATCTTCCTGCTGCTCACCCCGCTATGGGCGCTGGTGGACGCCATGATGCTGCCTCGCGAGCTGTGGGGCACCACTCTGATCGGCCGCGGGCTCCTGCTGGCAGGCCTGCTCGGTGTTCTGCTGCTGGCCAGGGCCAGCCGCGAGCATATCGGACGCATTCGCCTCAGCGCCGGCTTCCTGCTCGCGCTGCCGGCGGCCTTCTATGCCCTGGTGCTGATACTACTGCCCAATGGAGATGCCTCCCGGCTGGCGGGCTATGCCTTTATTCCCTTCCTGCTGGTCGCCGCCCTGAGCGTCTTCCCCTTTACCATCCTGGAGTCCCTGGCCGCGGGACTCGCCCTGCTCTGGCTGCTGGCCTTCGCCCAGATGGTCGACGGCAGCTGGCTGACGCCGGCGGGGTTCGAGGGGCTCTGGCTGCTGACCAGCCTGCTGGTGGTCTCCCTGGCCGCCAACCACTTCCAGCTCAGCCTGCTGATGCGGGTCTACCGCCAGGCCACCCATGACCCCCTCACCGGCCTGCTCAACCGCGGCGCCCTGTCGCTGCATCTGGAGAAGCTCCAGGCCTGGCGCCGCGAGGAGCAGTCCAGCGGCAGCCTGACCCCCTGCGCGGTGCTGATGATGGATATCGACCACTTCAAGAAGATCAACGATACCCACGGCCACTCCGTCGGCGACCTGATCCTGGCAGAGTTCGCCCGGGTGCTGCTGGCCCAGACGCGCAACGACGACTGCGTGGCCCGCTACGGCGGCGAGGAGTTCGTCATCCTGCTGCTCAACACCCCTGGCGACAGGGCGGCCGAGGTGGCCGAACGCATTCGCCGGGCCGTGGAAACGCACCACTTTCCGGACCACAACCACCTGCGGGTGCCCGTCACCGCCAGCATCGGCGTGGCCAGCCTGCAAGGGGACGAAGCGCCGGAGCAGGCCCTGGAGCGGGCCGACGCCGCCCTCTATGGCGCCAAGGAAGCGGGTCGCAACCGGGTCATGGCGGCGACCTGAACACAGGCCTCGCGGCTCCTGCGTCAAGACGCCGCCCCGGCATGCCGGCCCCGCGAGACACCTCTGTGCCATAGTGGATGAACGATTCTCGAGGGAAGGAGAGCCCGATGCAGCAACGTGAGGTCGATATCGCCATCATCGGCGCCGGCAGCGCCGGCCTGAGCGCCTGGCACGCCGCCCGCCGGCACAGCGACAGCGTGGTACTGATCGAGGGGGGTGCCTTCGGCACTACCTGCGCTCGGGTGGGCTGCATGCCGTCGAAGCTGCTGATCGCCGCCGCCGAGGCCGCCCATCGGGCCCGGGATGCCGGGGGCTTCGGCATCCGGGTGAGCGGGGTCGAGGTGGATGGCACCGCCGTCATGACTAGGGTCAGGGAGGAGCGCGACGGCTTCGTAGGGCGGGTCTTCAAGTCGATGCGGCGCATCCCCGACCAGGACCGCCTGGAGGGCCATGCCCGCTTCGAGGATCCCCACACCCTGAGCGTCGGTGACCACACTCGGGTGACCGCCCGCAACATCATCATCGCCACCGGCTCGCGCCCCACCTGGCCCGGGATGTTCGACGCCGCCGGCGACCGGCTGATCATCAACGATGACGTCTTCGCATGGGACGACCTGCCGGAGTCCGTGGCGGTGTTCGGGCCGGGGGTGATCGGCCTGGAGCTGGGCCAGGCGCTGCACCGCCTGGGGGTGCGACTGCGGGTGTTCGGCGTGGGCGGCGCCCTGGGCCCCTTCCGGGACGAGAAGGTGCGTGCCAGCGCCGAGGCCGCCTTCAACGAGGAGTTCTACGTCGACCCCGACGCCCGGGTCGAGAAGATCGAGCGCGACGGCGACGCCGTGGTGATCACCTTCGTCGAGCGCGACAGCGGCGAGACCCTCACCGAACGCTTCGACCACCTGCTGGCTGCCACCGGGCGGCGCCCCAACGTCGACCGGCTGGACCTGGAGAAGGCCGGCCTGGCCCTGGACGAGCGCGGCGTGCCGCGCTTCAACCGCTTCACCCTGCAGTGCTGCAACGCCGACGAGAGCCCCAGCCATCTCTTTATCGCCGGCGACGCCAACCAGGAGCTGCCGCTGCTCCATGAGGCCAACAGCGAGGGGCGCATCGCCGGCGACAACGCCGGGCGCTTCCCCGAGCTGCGCGCCGGCCGACGCAACGTGCCGCTCGCCATCGTCTTCACCGAGCCGCAGATGGCCACCGTGGGCGAGGGCTACGCAACGCTGGAGAAGCGCCTGGGCGGCTGCGACTGCCTGGCCGTGGGCGAGGCCTCCTTCGAGGACCAGGGGCGCGCCCTGGTGATGCGGGAGAACCGGGGCCTGATGCGCGTCTATGCCGAGCAGGGCTCCGGGCAGTTCCTCGGCGCCGAGCTCTTCGGTCCCCGGGTGGAGCATATGGCACACCTGCTGGCCTGGGCCCTGGAGCAGAAGCTCAGCGTCGGCCAGATGCTGGCCATGCCCTGGTATCACCCGGTGGTCGAGGAGGGGCTGCGCGGCGCCCTGCGCGACCTCAACGCCAACCTCAAGCTGGGGCCGGCGATCACCGAACGCTGCATGGAGTGCGGCCCGGGCGACTGAGCCACTCCGCCGGGCAGGTCCCACCAGGGAAGCAGCGCCCGGGGTGCCTGAACGGCCCCCCGGGCGCTACCGTGGTCAGGCCCGCACCGGCAGCCGCGAGGCGCCCCCTTCCAGCACCTCGCGGATCTCCTCGCCCTCCAGGGTCTCCCGAGCCGCCAGGGCCTCGGCCAGGCGATCCAGCTCGCCGCGGTGCTGCTCCAGCAGCCGACGTCCTCGCACCTCCAGCTCCGTCAGCAGCCGGCGGATCTCGTCGTCCAGCAGGCCCGCCGAGGCCTCGCTATGCTCGCGCAGCTGGGTCATCTCGCGCCCCAGGAAGGCGTGCTCCTGCCCCTGGGAAAGGGCCATGGGCCCCACCCGCTCGCTCATGCCCCAGCGCGCCACCATGCGCCGCGCCAGGCGGGTCGCCTGCTCCAGGTCGTTCTCCGCGCCGCTGCTCACCTCGCCATAGACGATGGACTCGGCCAGGCGCCCACCGAAGAGCACCGTGATGCGGTCGCGCAGCCAGGACTCGCCGTAGTTGACTCGCTCCTCGTCGGGCACCTGAGCGGTAACGCCCAGGGTGCGCCCCCGGGGCAGCACCGTGACTTTCTCCAGGCGGTCGGCGTGGGGCAGCAGATGGGCGAGCAGCGCATGGCCCGCCTCGTGGTAGGCCACCAGGCGGCGCTGGGCCTCGGAGAGCCCCATCTCGCGCTCCTCTCCCAGCATCAGCCGGTCCCGAGCATCCAGGAAGCAGGCCCAGTCCACCTTGCTGCAGCCGCGCCGCCCGGCCAGCAGGGCGGCTTCGTTGGCCAGGTTGGCAAGATCCGCCCCCGAGAAGCCGATGGTGATCTCGGCCAGCCGCGCCAGGTCCACGTCACCCGCCAGCGGCATGCGCCGGGTGTGGACCCCGAGAATCGCCTCCCGGGCCTCGCGATGGGGGTTCTCCAGGGTCACCTTGCGGTCGAAGCGACCGGGGCGCAGCAGCGCCGGGTCCAGCACATCGGGGCGGTTGGTGGCGGCCAGCACCACCACCGCCTCGTGGCCCTCGAAGCCGTCCAGCTCGGCCAGGATCTGGTTGAGGGTCTGCTCGCGTTCATCATGGCCGCCGCCCACCCCGGTCCCCCGGGTGCGGCCGATGGAGTCGATTTCGTCGATAAAGACCACGGAGGGGGCCTTCTCCTTGGCCTGGCGGAAGAGGTCGCGGACCCGGGAGGCTCCCACCCCAACGAACATCTCGATGAACTCCGAACCGCTGATGCTGAAGAAGGGCACCCCGGCCTCGCCCGCTACCGCCTTGGCCATCAACGTCTTGCCGGTGCCGGGCGGTCCCATCATCAGGATACCTCGAGGCATCCGCGCGCCCAGCGCCTTGAAGCGCTCGGGCTCCCGGAGGAACTCGATCACCTCGAAGATATCGCGCTTGGCGTTCTCGGAGCCCGCCACGTCCTCCAGCGTCACCTTGCTCTGCTGGGGCTCCACCAGGCGCGCCCGGGACCTGCCCATGCCGAAGGTGCCGCTGCCGCCGGTCATGCGCTCCTGCATGCGATTCCAGAACCAGAACAGCAGCGCCAGCATCAGCAGCCAGGGCACCACCCCCATCAGCAGGCGCTGCCACCCCGCGGGCTCCGCCGGGCGCGCGGCGATGCGTACCTGCTGTGCCTCGAGGCGCTCCAGCAGGCGCTCGCTCTCCACGTCCGGGCGGGTGGTGGTAAAGGCGCGGGTCTCGCCCAGGTCCAGATCGAGGCGGCCGGAGTCGCTGAAGACGCCCTCCAGGGCCTGGCCGCGCAGCGTTACCTCCCCCACGTGGCCGGCGTCCACCGCCTCGAGGAAGTCGGAATAGGTCAGCTCCACCCGGGCCTGGCGGTCGGCACCCTCCAGGTAGTGAAACATCAGCAGGATCGCCACCGCCATCCAGACGAACAGCAGCCACTGCTGGCGCGGCAGTCCGTTCCCGCCAGGGGGGCCGCCATCCTGACGGTCATCGCCACCGCCGCCATCGGGAGCGGGCGGCCTGGGGCCGGAAGGGTCGGGGCGAGGGGCGGGGCCCCTGGGCTCGGCCATGTCACTCTCCGTCGCACTCACAGCCTTCAACATGGCCCTTTGCCTCCCGCCTGGCAACCCGTTCGAACCTCACCTCCCACCACGCCCGCCGAGCCCGGCTGTGGCATAGTGGCGCAAGGCCCCTCGGGGCGCTTCCCGCCGACATCGCCTGGAGCCCAGCGTGCGACAATCGACCACTCGTCCCCTGCCCCGCCTCGTCCGCCATCTGCTGGCCGCTGCCCTGACCCTGGGGCTGCTCTGCGGCCAGGCCGGCGCCTCGGAGCGCCCCACCCTGGGCCTGGCACTGGGCTCCGGGGGCGCCAACGGGCTGGCCCATATCGCCGTGCTGCAGGTGCTCGACGAGCTGGAGATCCTTCCCGACCGCATCACCGGCACCAGCATCGGCGCGGTGATCGGCGGGCTCTATGCGGCGGGGCTTTCCGCCGAGGAGATCCTCGACATCTTCGACGATGTGGCGGGCTCCCCCCTGGACGCTCTCTCGGGCCTGGCGGGCTCGGAGCTGGACCTGATGGACCTGCTGCAGCTGGGCCTCAGCGACGGCGGCCTCTTCGACTCCGGCGGTTTTCTCCGTTTTCTGGCCGGTCACACCGAGGCGCGGCGCTTCGACGATCTGCGCATTCCGCTCGCGGTGGTGGCCACCGACTACTGGAGCGGCGAGAGCGTGGTCATCGAGGAGGGGCCGCTGTTCGCCGCCATCGAGGCGAGCATGGCGGTGCCGGGGCTGTTCAAGCCGGTGCACCGCGGCGACCAGCTGCTGATCGACGGCGGCACCTCCAACCCGCTGCCCTACGACCTGCTGATGGAGGAGATGGACCTGGTGATCGCCGTGGACGTCTCCGGCAGCCGCAACCCGGCGAGCGAGCCCCAGCCCGGCATCACCGACCTGCTGTTCAAGACCTTCAGCATCATGCAGCAGTCGCTGATCCGGCAGGCCCTGGAGCGCCAGCCGCCGCACCTCTACCTGAAGCCCGAAGCCGCCGGCGTGCGCCTGCTGCACTTCAATCGCATCCACGAGATCCTGGCCCAGAGCGAGGCGGTGGCCGATGAGCTGCGTGACCAGCTCACCATCTGGCTCGCCATCCAGGCCGATGCGGCCCGACCCTGACGGATCCCCGTGCCCGACCGACGCCGGGAGGTTATGCTCAGGAGAGCCCCCACCGCCCCCGCAGGAGACGCGCGATGGCCGATATCACCGCACGGATGGCCGACCTCAAGGCCAGGATTGATGAACTGGCCAGCCTGGCTGCCAGCGAGCACCGCGAGCGAGCCAGCTCCCTGGCAGGCTCGCTGGCTGAGGAGCTTGAGCGCCTGGGCGAGGAGCCCCCCGCGGCGCCGACGTCGACCGTGCCGCCCCCCAGGGCGCCCCGCGACGAGGTGGAGCGCTGCCCGGTGTGCAGCCTGCGCAGCTACCGCTTCCAGCGGGGCACCATTCGCGAGAGCGAGTATGGCGGCTTCGAAGCCTTCTACCGCTGCGGCAGCTGCGCCCACGAGGGGTGGCAGGCGCTCGCCTGAACCACCACGGGCTCAGCGGCAGAAGGGTCCGACCTGATAGAAGCGCCGGCACTGGAACTCCGCCTCGCAGCTCGCCAGCTGCGCCTGATAGCGGCCGGCGCGCGCCGAGACCTGGCGGGCGGCGCGCTGCACGGCGGGCTTGCCACGCCAGGTGCCGCGCTGATAGCCCCCCGCCCCCTCGTGGTAGGCCAGGTAGAGGTGCTCGGGGTTGCGCAGCGAGATGCCGGCCTGCCGCTGGCTGCGCGCGTTGTACCAGCCGATGAAGTCGGTGGCGTGCTTCATATGGCTGCGCCGGGCCAGGGTGCCACCCTGCGCCTCGCGATACTCGCCCCACACCGGGTCCAGGGCCTGGGCATAGCCCCGGGCCGAGGAGGGCCTGGGGCCGGGAATGAACCCCAGGTAGCGCTTGCGGGGCGGGCGCACATGGCTCTGGAAGGAGGACTCCTGCTGGATAAAGGCCATCTGGGTGGCGATGGGCGTGCCCCAGCGCTCCTCGGACGCCCGCGCATAGTCGTACCAGCGGGGCTGCTCGCGGAAGATCTCACAGAGGTTGCTCTGATCCTGCGGCGGCGACGGCGCCAGGGCTGCGCAGCCGGAGAGCAGGGCCAGGCCGGCGGCCAGCAGCCCGGCACGCAGGCCGAAGAGGCGGCCGCTACCGCTACGCCGCCAGGGCCGCACGCAGCTTCTCGGCAGCGGCCGCCAGATCCGCCTGGTCGGCCATGGGCAGATCCACCACCTGGATATCGCTCATCTCGTCCAGGGGGGTGAGATGAATATGCACGTGGGGCACCTCCAGTCCCACCACCAGCATGCCGACCCGCTTGCAGGGAAAGGCCCGCTTGATCGCCTTGGCCAGGCGCCGCGAGACGCTCATCAGGTGCTGGTAGAGGGGCTCAGAGAGATCATCCCAGTGGTCCACCTCCTCCCGGGGGATCACCAGCACATGGCCGGGCTTCATCGGCTGGATGGTCATGATGACCACGCACTGGTCGTCCTCGTGGACGAAATGCCCCGGGATCTCTCCCTGGATGATACGGGTAAAGACGCTCGCCATCGGTGCTCTCCTGACTCATTGGTCGTGCCGCTGCATTGATGCCTGCAACAGCGGTGCGAAATCGGTATGCTGGAGGGTGCAACATCCCTGTACGGAGCAGAATACACGATCGATCATTCATTCCAAGCCAGCACGGAGGTTCACATGAAGGTCTACAAACCTGAATGGCGGTGCACGTTTAGCGTAAACGAGAGCGCGGATGAATCAGCTAGCTGGAAGGAACGAATCGCCTGGCAGCTGCGTGACTTTGCCGACCGGCTGGACGGCGGCAGCAGAACCCTGAAGATCGACTGCGACGTGACCCCGACGGTGAGTCGGGACGAGATCGACACCTGCCTGGGCAAGGGCTTCGCCGTGACCCAGAGCCTGCTCACCCAGCTGGCCCACCAGGCCGCCTGCGAGGACGTGATGCGCGAGGCCAAGGCAGAACTGTTCGAGGAGGAGACGGCGCCGCGACACTGACGCACGCCCTCGTCGACAGCTCCCACGCCCCATCTTCGGATGGGGCGTTTTCGTTTCCGAGGCCGGATGCAGGCGGCGCCAGGCCATGCCATCCTTGGAGCCCTCGCCACTGCCGGAACCCGACCATGCCGCTTGCCATCAGCCTCGTCGCCCTCTCCTCGGTCACCGATGCCGCCGCCGTGGCGGCCGGCATTCGCGGGCTCGAGTCCCTGGACGTCCGGGTGCACTGCCCCGAACCGCTGCAGCGTCCGACCCGCTACCTGGCGGGCGAGCGCCAGTGGCGCCTGGATCAGCTGCATGCCGCCTACGCCGACCCCGATACCCGGGCGGTCTGGGCCATCCGCGGCGGCTATGGCGCCGCCCAGCTGCTGGACGGCATCGACTGGGCGCACCTCAAGGCGCACCCCAAGCCGCTGGTGGGCTTCTCCGACGTCACCGTGCTGCTCGATCACTGGCGCCGCCAGGAGCTGCCGGCCATCCACGGCCCGGTGGTCAAGGCGGCGGGCAGACTCCTGGAGGACGACGCGCAGGCCCGCGCCCTTGTCCGCCGACAGTTCGAGGAGACCCTGACGCTGATAGGCGGCCCTGCCGAACAGCGCCTGCCCCTCCGCCCCTGGGGCGAGGCCCCCGCACGCCTGGCGGGCCCGGTGGTGGGCGGCAACCTCATCACCCTGGCGAGCCTGGCGGGGACACCGGCGGCCTTTCATGCGCCTGCCGGGGCCCTGGTGGTACTCGAGGACGTGGGCGAGCCCTACTACCGCCTGGAGCGGGCCCTCTGGCAGCTGGTTCACGGCGGCGCCCTCGACGCCGCCGGCGCGATCTGCCTGGGCACCTTCGAGGGGTGCAGCGCCTTCGACGCGACCCCGCTGGAGGCCATCATCGCCGAGACCCTGGCCCCGCTGGACGTGCCGCTCTACCACGGGCTGCCCGTCGGCCACGGCCTGGACAATCGCCCCTGGCGGGTGGGCGCACCGGGTCTTATCGAAGGGGGGGAGCTGATCATGGCCGGGTAGGCGCGGCCCCTGCCGTCATGGGCCCGGCTCATAGCGAACACTGCATTAGGAGATTGTCGCTATTCTGCGGCCATCTTCGCCGATCTCCGAGAAAGGGTTGTGGCCTCCGGGAAAGGCGGCTACTATCGACTCGCCCTTTGGCAACTCGCTGCATCGCAGCATACGCGACCCGCACTACGAGAGACCCTGAGGAAACCCAGATGGGAACCCGATCGAGACTGTTCCTCGCCTGCTGCCTGACAGGCGCGTTGACCCTCGGTACCCAGGCGGCCCTGGCCCATGAGGCCGAGGCGGAGATTCAGGAAGGCTACGCCTCCTTCTATCACGACAAGTTCCACGGCCGAGCCACCGCCAGCGGTGAGCGATTCGACCAGAACCAGCTGACCGCCGCCCACCCCGACCTACCCTTCGGCACCGAAGTCGTCGTGACCCGACCGGACACCGGCCGCGAGGTCACCGTGGTGATCAACGACCGCGGCCCCTTCGTGAAAGGACGCATCATCGACCTCTCCAAGCGCGCCGCCCGGGAGCTCGGCATGCTCAACCGCGGCGTGGCTCCGGTGATCATCACCGCCATCAACTGAGGCGAGCGCCATCGCCCGGCGCTCAGCGGCCGCCGGCGATCTGGTCGGCAAAATCGTGGTTGACGTCGCGATGGTCGGCCTCGTCGGCCCTCACCGCCTCGACCACCTCGCGCAGGCGCGCATCGGCGGGAAGCTTCCAGTAGTCGATGGCGATCTGCGGCGCCGGAATGTTCTCGTACTTCCCGCTGTCGATGCCCTCGAGATACTCGGTATAGCTGATCACCGCCTCCTCCTCGAGATAGCCCACCACCCGGTGGGCCGTCCTGCTCGAACAGAGATAGAGCAGAAAGAAGAGGTTGTAGAACGCCCCCTGGGCCAGCACGATCAGAGCCCGCTCCAACCGGGTGGGCCGCGCCACCTCGATGAAGGTCATCAGGTGCATGCGTTCGTTTTCGGCCTCGTCGAGCAGGGTACGAATCCAGCCATCGTCGCCCTTCAGGCGCCGCAGGGAGCGCAGGTGCTGCAGCGTTCCACCCACCATGCCCGGCACGGCGGCCACCGTCTCCAGCACCACGGCGCGGTGGCCGTAGCGCCCGGCGAAAAACAGGTCGGCGAAGAAGCGCATGAAGCGCACCAGCCGGTAGGCAAACCAGTCGGAGAATCCGCTGGGGCGGTGGTGGCGGCGAAGGGGCGGGTCGGAAGGCGAAGACGCTTCTTGGGAGCTCATGCAACACTCTCCTTGTCTCGGTAGCTGAACGCTCCAGTGATGGAACGTACCCACTTCAGAGACTTGCGGGCCGCCGGGGGGTTCCCCAGGCCGGGACGAGTCGCGCCTCGCCCCGGCAGTGGTGCTCCTCAGCCCTCGGAGCCGAGCCGGTCCTGGGTACGGGTCTCGAAGTCGCCGGCGTCGTGCCGCTCGTGCAGCTGCATCTCGGGCTCGCCGAAGGTGCGGTTGACCATGCGCCCGCGCTGCACCGCCGGCCGGCTATCGATCTCCTGCGCCCAGCGCAGCACGTGCCGGTACTCCTGCACCTGCAGGAACTCCCCCGCGTCATAGAGCCGCCCCAGCACCAGCTGACCGTACCAGGGCCAGTTGGCGATATCGGCGATGGTGTAGATATCGCCCCCCAGGTAGCGCGACTCCGCCAGGCGGCGGTCCAGCACGTCGAGCTGGCGCTTGGCCTCCATGGCGAAGCGGTTGATGGGGTACTCGAGCTTCTCAGGCGCATAGGCGTAGAAGTGGCCGAAGCCGCCGCCCAGGTAGGGGGCGCTGCCCATCTGCCAGAAGAGCCAGCTGAGGGTCTCGGTGCGCTCGGCGTGACCGTCGGGCAGGAACTCGCCGAATTTTTCGGCCAGATAGAGCAGGATGGCGCCGGACTCGAAGACCCGCTGGGGCGGGCTGGCGGAGCGGTCCATCAGCGCCGGGATCTTGGAGTTGGGGTTCACCTCGACGAAGCCGCTGCCGAACTGGTCGCCATCGCCGATGCGGATCAGCCAGGCGTCATACTCGGCGCCGGCATGCCCCAGCGCCAGCAGCTCCTCCAGCATCACCGTGACCTTGACCCCGTTGGGCGTGCCCATGGAGTAGAGCTGCAGCGGGTGCTTGCCCACCGGCAGCGCCTTGTCGTGGGTGGGGCCGGCCACGGGGCGGTTGATGCTGGCGAAGGTGCCGCCGCTGGGCTGCTCCCACTTCCAGACCCGGGACGGAACGTAGACGTGATCGCTCATGCTGACTCCATTAGCAGGGACATGATGTTCGGCAACCACGATACCCCGCAGCGCTCGGCGCGGCGAGCCAAACACCAGAGCGTTGCACAAACGCGAACGACCGCCCTGGGGCGGCCGTTCTGGAAGAGGGTCTGCAAAACACTGGTACCGGCGGTCGGACTCGAACCGACAAGAGGTTGCCCCCGGGAGATTTTGAATCTCCTGCGTCTACCAATTTCGCCACGCCGGCAACGCGAGAGGCATTATACGTGGGCCCGGCGGCGGGTCAATCTGGGTCCTGACTTCCCCCGATCGAGCCGGTATCCTAGGCGGCTTGCCAAGACACCGGATTCCGATACCGCCCATGCAGCGCGCCGACTTCCATTTCGAGCTCCCCGACGAGCTGATCGCCCGCTATCCCTCCGAGCAGCGCAGCGACTGCCGGCTGCTGTGCGTCGACGGCGCCAGCGGCGAGCTGGCCCACCGCCGCTTCCCGGACCTCCTCGAGCTGCTCGAGCCCGGCGATCTGCTGGTCTTCAACGATACCCGGGTGATCCCCGCCCGCCTGCACGGCCACAAGGCCAGCGGTGGCAAGGTGGAGATGCTGCTGGAGCGCCCCCTGGACGCCCACCGCGGCCTGGCCCACCTGCGCTCGAGCAAGTCGCCGAAACCGGGCACCGAGCTTGAGTTCGAGGGCGGCATCCGCGCCGTGGTGGAGGGGCGCCGGGACGCCCTCTTCGAGCTGCGCTTCCTGGGTGAGACGCCGCTGATCGCGCTGCTCGAGGCGCACGGCCATATGCCGCTGCCGCCCTATATCGACCGCGAGGACGAGAGTACCGACCGCGAGCGCTACCAGACCGTCTATGCCCGCCGCGCCGGCGCGGTGGCCGCGCCCACCGCAGGGCTGCACTTCGACGAGCCGCTGCTCGAGGCGCTTGCCGCAAAGGGGGTGGAGCGCGCCTTCGTCACCCTGCACGTGGGTGCCGGCACCTTCCAGCCGGTGCGCGTGGACGATATCCGCGAGCACGCCATGCATAGCGAGTGGCTGGAGGTGGACGAGGAGGTCTGCGCCAAGGTGCGCACCGCCCGCGCCGCCGGCCGCCGGGTGATCGCCGTGGGCACCACCAGCGTGCGCTGCCTGGAGAGCGCCTGCCTGAAGAGCGGCAGCGGCGAGATCGCCCCCTATCGCGGCGAGACCGATATCTTCATCTACCCCGGCTACGAGTGGCGCTGCGTGGACGCCCTGATCACCAACTTCCACCTGCCGGAGTCCACCCTGCTGATGCTGGTCTCCTCCTTCGCCGGCTACGACACCACCATGGCGGCCTACGCCGAGGCGGTGGCCCAGCGCTACGCCTTCTTCAGCTATGGCGATGCGATGTTCCTGACCCGCCAGCCTTCCTGATCCGAGACCCTCATGCGTAACGAATGCTTCATGTCCTTCGAGCGCCTGGCCACCGACGGCCGGGCCCGCCGCGGCAGACTGACCTTTCCCCGGGGAACGGTCGAAACGCCGGCCTTCATGCCGGTGGGCACCTACGGCACCGTCAAGGGAATGACCCCGGCCTCCGTGGAGGAGATCGGCGCCGAGATCATCCTCGGCAACACCTTCCACCTCTGGCTGCGCCCGGGCATGGAGGTGATCGAGGGCCACGGCGACCTGCACGACTTCGCCCAGTGGCACAAGCCGATCCTCACCGACTCCGGCGGTTTCCAGGTCTTCTCGCTCGGCGCCATGCGCAAGATCACCGAGCAGGGCGTGCACTTCCGCTCGCCGGTGGACGGCGCCAAGGTGTTCATGGGCCCCGAGGAGTCCATGGCGGTGCAGCGCTCGCTGGGCTCCGACGTGGTGATGATCTTCGATGAGTGCACCCCCTACCCGGCCACCGAGAAGGAGGCCGCGCTCTCCATGGAGCGCTCCCTGCGCTGGGCCAAGCGCTCCCGGGAGGCCCACGGCGAGTCGCCCTCGGCGCTCTTCGGCATCATCCAGGGCGGCATGTACCCCGAGCTGCGCGAGCAGTCGCTCAAGGGGCTGCTCGACATCGGCTTCGACGGCCTGGCCATCGGCGGCCTCTCGGTGGGCGAGCCCAAGGAGGAGATGATCCGGACCCTGGACTACCTGCCCGCCTGGATGCCCGAGGAGAAACCCCGCTACCTGATGGGCGTGGGCAAGCCCGAGGATCTGGTGGAGGGGGTGCGCCGCGGGGTCGACATGTTCGACTGCGTGATGCCGACTCGCAATGCCCGGAACGGCCACCTCTTCACCGCCGAGGGCACGGTCAAGATCCGCAACGCCAAGCACCGCCATGATACCCGCCCGCTGGAAGACGACTGCGACTGCTACACCTGCCAGCACTTCTCCCGAGCCTATCTGCACCACCTGGATCGCTGCGGCGAGATGCTTGGCTCCATGCTCAACACCATCCACAATCTGCGCCACTATCAGCGCCTGATGGCCGGTTTGCGCGGTGCCATCGAAGCGGGTACATTGGCGAACTTCGTGGAAGGCTTCTATGCACGGCGCGGCCTGCCGGTGCCTCCCGCTCCGAATTGATCGCCCCCGGCGCCCCTGACGGGCGCGCCGGGGAGCGCTGGCCCGCCCAGGCGGGCAGCACCCCTTACCCATCTCGACCTTTCATACCAACTTTTCATACCAACCAGGAGACACCCACCCATGCTGGATTTCCTCATCGCTCCGGCCTATGCCCAGGACGCCGCCGCCGGCAGCGGCATGGCCCAGATCGTCATGCTGCTCGGCTTCGTGCTGATCTTCTACTTCCTGCTGTGGCGCCCCCAGGCCAAGCGGGCCAAGCAGCACAAGCAGCTGATCGGCAGCCTCGCCAAGGGTGACGAGATCGTCATCGGCGGCGGCGTGCTGGGCCGCATCACCAAGGTGAGCGACGAAAGCGAATTCCTGACCATGGAAGTCGCCGAAGGCACCCAGATCAACGTGCAGAAGAACGCCGTCGCGGCGGTGCTGCCCAAGGGCACCATCAAGTCCATCTGAGTCGTGTCCTTCCGGCCCCGCCCCTGCGGGGCCGCTTTCGATCGTCGCAGGAACCCTGCGGCGATCGTGACGTCTTCACGTCACCACCCTGATGTCCGCAACCTGAGGGCAGGGCTCCCATGCTCAACCGTTACCCACTGTGGAAGTATCTGCTGATACTGGTCATCCTCGCCGCCGGCCTGGTCTATTCGCTGCCCAACCTCTACCCCGAAGATCCGGCGGTGCAGATCAGCAGCGCCAGCGGCGACGCCACCGTCGACGAAGGCGAACTGGAGCGCATCCAGAGCGCCCTGCGCGACGCCGGTATCACCATCAAGGCCGTCGAACGCGACGAGAGCAGCGTGCTGATCCGCCTCGACGACGCCGATGAACAGCTCCAGGCCCGCGACCGCATCGCCGCCATGCTCGGCGACGACTTCGTGGTGGCCCTGAACCTGGCCGAATCCACCCCGGCCTGGCTGCAGGCGCTCTCCGCCTCGCCCATGACGCTCGGCCTCGACCTGCGCGGCGGCGTGCACTTCCTGCTGGAGGTGGACATGGACGCCGCGGTGACCCAGCGCCTCGAGGTCAATGCCAGCGCCATGCGCGAGCAGCTGCGCAGCGAGCGCATCCGCTACCGCGGCACCGAGATCGAGGGGCGCACCCTGACGCTGACCTTCACCACCGAGGAGGACCGCGATGCGGCCCGCCGCCTGATCAGCCGCGAGTTCCGCGACTTCGACTACCAGAACGTGGGCGACGGCCGCGGCGCGGCGCTGGCCATGACGCTTACCGACCAGGCGGTCAACGAGATCCAGGACTACGCGGTCAACCAGAACCTCACCACCCTGCGCAACCGGGTGGACGAGCTGGGCGTGGCCGAGCCCATGGTGCAGCGCCAGGGCCCCGACCGCATCGTGGTGGAGCTGCCCGGGGTCCAGGACACCGTGGCTGCCAAGCGGGTAGTGGGCGCCACCGCCAACCTGGAGTTCCGCCTCGAGGCGCGTCCGGATACGCCGGACAACGAGACCGAGCGCCTGGGCTTTCGCAACGACGAGTCGCGCACCGCCGAGCTGATGCGCGACGTCATCATCACCGGCGACAGCGTCTCCAGCGCCAGCCGCAGCTTCGACGAGAACGGCCGCCCCCAGGTCAACATCAACCTGGACGGCACCGGCGGCACCCTGATGAACCGCGCCACCCGCACCAATATCGGTCGCAACATGGCGGTGATCTTCATCGAGCACAAGACCCGCGACAGCGTCGAGGTGGTCGACGGCGAGGAGGTGATCGTCCGCGAGCCCTACACCGAGCGCGGCATCATCAGCCTGGCCACCATCCAGAGCGCCCTGGGCAACAGCTTCCGCATCACCGGGCTCGACTCGCCCACCGAGGCCGCCGAGCTCGCCCTGCTGCTGCGCTCCGGCTCGCTGGCAGCACCGATCTACTTCGTGCAGGAGCGCACCATCGGCCCGAGCCTGGGGGCCGAGAACATCAAGCGCGGCGTGATGTCAGTGCAGATCGGCCTGCTGCTGGTGGTGCTCTTCATGCTGATCCGCTACAAGGTGTTCGGCATCATCGCCAACGTCGCGCTGGCGCTGAACCTGACCCTGCTGATGGCGGCCATGTCGCTGCTCGGCGCCACCCTCACCCTGCCCGGCATCGCCGGCATCGTGCTGACCCTGGGGATGGCGGTGGACGCCAACGTGCTGATCTTCGAACGCATACGCGAGGAGCTGCGCGGCGGGCTCTCGATACAGCAGGCGATCCACGCCGGCTATGAGCGCGCCTTCACCTCCATCGTCGATGCCAATATCACCACCCTGCTGGTGGCGGTGATCCTGTTCTCGATCGGCACCGGCCCGGTCAAGGGCTTCGCCGTGACCCTGTCGCTGGGGATCATCACCTCGCTGTTCACCGCCCTGCTGGTGACCCGCGCCATGGTGAACCTCGTCTACGGCGGCAAGCCGGTCAAGAAGCTCTGGATTTAAGAGGTGCTCATGAAAACCCTGATCAATCGACAGTTCGACTTCATGGGCAAGCGCAAGGTCGCCTTCGCGATCTCGGCGGCCCTGATCCTGGCGTCGATCATTTCGCTGCTCTTCCAGCAGCTCAACCTGGGGCTGGATTTCACCGGCGGCACCCTGGTGGAGGTGCGCTACGCCGTGGCGCCTTCGCTGGAGGCCGTGCGCCAGACCCTGGAGGCCGCCGAGTTCCGCGACGTCTCGGTGCAGACCTTCGGCGCCTCTACCGAGGTGCTGATCCGTCTGCAGCAGGCCTTCGACCCCGAGGTGGGCGACCGCGTGGTGCAGCTGCTGCGCTCCGGCGGCGACAGCGTGGAGCTGGTGCGCGCCGAGTTCGTCGGCGCCCAGGTGGGCGAGCAGCTGCGCGACCAGTCGGGCCTCGGCCTGCTGGTGGCGCTGGGCATCGTGATGATCTACGTGGCCTTCCGCTTCCAGTACAAGTTCGCCATCGGCGCCCTGCTGGCGCTGATGCACGACGTGATCATCGTGGTCGGCATCTTCTCGCTGTTCCAGCTCGACTTCGACCTCACCGTGCTGGCGGCGCTGCTGGCGGTGATCGGCTATTCGCTCAACGACACCATCGTGGTCTATGACCGCATCCGCGAGACGATCCGCAAGTCACGCATCGACGACATGCCGGCGATCTTCAACGAAGCGATCAACATGACCCTGTCGCGCACCCTGGCGACGTCCGGTACCACCCTGCTGGTGCTGATGGCGCTGCTGATGCTGGGCGGCGACATGATCCACCACTTCTCGATCGCCCTGATCATCGGCGTGGTGGTGGGGACCTTCTCCTCCATCTACGTAGCCGCGGCCCTGCTGCTCGCCGTGCACCTCCAGCGCGAGGATCTGATTCCCGCCAGGAAGGAGGACGCCGAGGCCGAGGAGGAGCTGCCCTGACAGCGGGAAGCTGGAGAGCAGCCTGCAAACGAAACCGCCCCCGCAGCTTTGCTGCGGGGGCGGTTTTTCTTCCAGCTTCAGGCTTTTCGCTTGCCGCTTAGAAGTGCGGCTTGAGCTGCTGGACCAGGGCCTTGTAGAGGCGCGGGCCCGCCGCCATCAGCTGGCCCTCCACCTCGACCTTCGGCTGGCCGTCCGGGGTCCCCATCAGGGCGCCGGTCTCCTTGAGCAGCAGGGTGCCGACCTGCATGTCCTGCTCCTCCAGGCCCAGCACGAAGGCGGCGTCGGCACGGCCGGCGGCCAGCTCGGCCAGGTCCAGCAGGCCGCTGCCGGAGGCGCGCTGCACCTCGATGACCGGGCCCAGCTGCTGGACCAGGGTCAGGTAGGCGGGCAGGTTGCGGGGGCGCAGCCAGGTCTCGGGCAGACCCATGGCGATGCGGGCACCGCCCACGGCGTGGGTCTTGGGCACGCGAATGCGCTTGCCGTTATGCTGGGCACCGCGGCCGCGGCTGACCAGGTACTCGTCATCGCTGAAGGGACAGATCACCACCGCATGCTCCGGGCGGCCCTTGACCATGCAGACCACCGACAGCGCGAAGCCGGAGGCGGCCACGCCGAGGTTGGAGTAGCCGTGGAAGGGTTCGATCTTCCACAGGGTGTCGGCACCTTCACCCTCACCGGAGCGGTGGGGGGTAAAGCGGCCGACGACGCCGTGCTGGGGGTAACCGCGGGAGAGCTGACGGACGATCAGCGCCTCGGCGTTGCGGGCGGCGTCTTCCAGCAGGCGATCGAGGTTGCTCTCTTCGTGGGCGTTCTCGATACGCTCACGGATACGCAGGAACTGTTCGCCGGCGCTGCGTGCCGCACGCAGCGCATATTGGACCATCGGATGCATGATCGGGCCTTGGGGAGTCGGTGGTGTTAAAGAACGGGGGTGTTCGTGGAAGCGTTCGGTTGGAACGGACGGCGCGAATCCTAGCAGACCCCGGCCCGTTGCGCCACGACCATCGGCGATGGCCCCCGCGGCGCTCGGCCCGCACAACATGCTAGACTCTGCCGCCCCGAGGTATCGCCCCGATTCATGTCATCCCAGGGAAGCCCACCATGCTCGACCGCATCCGTATCGTCCTGATCGGCACCAGCCACCCCGGCAACATCGGCGGCGTCGCCCGCGCCATGCACAACATGGGCCTCGCCGACCTGGCCCTGGTGGCACCCCGCTGCGAGCCGGTCACCGCCGACAGCGTATCGCGGGCCTCCGGCGCCGACCACCTGGTGCATGGCGCCCGAGTGGTAGAGACCCTGGAGCAGGCGGTGGCCGACTGCACCCTGGTGGTAGGGGCCAGCGCCCGCTCGCGCACCCTGCCCTGGCCGATGATCGCCCCCCGGGCGCTGGGCGCGCGCCTGCCCCAGGAGCTGGCCGGCGACGGCGCCCGGGTCGCCCTGGTCTTCGGCCGGGAGGACAGCGGCCTGACCAACGCCGAACTGCAGCGCTGCCACGCCCATGTGCATATCCCCACCAACCCCGACTTCAGCTCCCTGAACCTGGCCGCCGCGGTGCAGGTACTCGCCTACGAGTGCCGCCTGGCCTGGCTGGAAGAGGAGCCAGCGCCCACCGAGGAGCCCGCCCAGGCGCTGGCCACCCACGAGGAGCTTGAGCACTACTTCGCTCATCTGGAGCGCACTCTCATCGCCATCGGCTTCCACGACCCGGCCATGCCGCGCCAGCTGATGGCTCGCCTGCGCCGCTTCACTCTCCGGGCCCGCCCGGAGCGCATGGAGCTCAACATCCTGCGCGGCATCCTCTCGGACACCGAGAAGCTGGCCCCGCCCCGGGACGACGCCTGAGGCTATTCTGGAGCGGCGCCCGAGGCCGTGCCTTGAAGGGGGCCTACCGCGCCCCCACACTGAAAATATCATCCTCTGCGGCAGATGCCGCCCTGCCCCCTTCCAGCCCAAGGACCGCCGCATGTTTCAACGCCTGCGTGAGGACATCAACAGCGTTTTCGACCGCGACCCGGCGGCCCGCAACGCCTTCGAGGTGCTGACCAACTATCCGGGCCTCCACGCCCTGCTGATCCATCGCCTCAGCCACTGGCTGTGGAAGAAGAATCTCAAGTGGCTGGCGCGCAGCCTCTCCACCTTCTCGCGCTGGCTCACCGGCGTCGAGATCCACCCCGGGGCGAAGATCGGCCGACGCTTCTTCATCGACCACGGCATGGGCGTGGTGATCGGCGAGACCGCCGAGATCCATGACGACGTGACTCTCTACCACGGCGTGACCCTGGGCGGCACCAGCTGGAACAAGGGCAAGCGTCACCCCACCCTGGAGAACGGCGTGATCGTCGGCGCCGGGGCCAAGATCCTCGGTCCCTTTACCGTGGGCGCCGGCGCCAAGATCGGCTCCAACGCCGTGGTCACCAAGGAGGTGCCCGCCGGCGCCACCGTGGTGGGCATTCCCGGCAAGATCGTCAAGCGCGCCGACCCCGATGCCGCCGAGATTCTCGAGGTGGATCCAGAGCGTCGCGAGGCGATGCGTCGCAAGTTCGGCTTCGACGCCTACGGCATCAGCGAGGACATGCCGGACCCGGTAGCGCGCTCCATCCAGGCCATGCTCGACCATATGCACGCCGTGGACGAGCGCATCGAGCGCATGTGCCAGACCCTGCGCAAGGTGGACGCCAGCTATCGCGACGGCCGCCTGCCGGAACTGCGCGACGAGGATTTCGCCGACGTGCTCGACGATGCCGACGCCTGCGCCATGCCGGAAAAGGCGCCTGCCCGGCACACCGACGCCGGGGGCGACGGCGACCGCGGGGCCAATGGTTGACCAAAGCGCTTGGTCTTTACCATAATGCACGATCGACCGTGCTCCCCCGGGGAGTGCCCGCTCACCGACCGCCGACTCCTTCGGCGCCGAGGACGCCATGCGCCTGACCACCAAGGGACGCTACGCCGTCACCGCCATGCTCGACCTGGCGATGAATGCCCAGCAGGGCCCCATCTGCCTGGCCGATATCTCCAGGCGCCAGGAGATATCGCTCTCCTACCTGGAGCAGCTCTTCGCACGGCTGCGCCGGGCGAAGCTGGTGGAGAGCGTACGCGGCCCCGGCGGTGGCTACCTGCTGGCCCAGCCGCCCGAGTCGATCTCGGTGGCCCGGGTGATCGACGCCGTGGACGAGTCGGTGGACGCCACCCGCTGCGGCGGGCTCTCCGACTGCCAACAGGGCGACACCTGCCTGACCCACCACCTGTGGTGTGAGCTCTCCGAGCGCATCCACGGCTTCCTGGAGGGCGTCACCCTGGGCCAGCTCGCCTCCCGCATGGAGGTACAGCAGATCGCCGGACGCCAGCGCGACCGCCAGGCCAACAGCGGCGATATTCTCGCCTCGGCGCCCTGAGCCACCGGACCGCCGGACCGCACCCAACCAGATTCCGAGGCCATGACCACACCCGCCTATCTCGACTACGCCGCCACCACCCCCGTCGACCCCCGCGTCGCCGAACTGATGGCGCGCCACCTGACCCTCGACGGCATCTTCGCCAACCCCGCCTCGCGCAGCCACATGCTGGGCTGGCAGGCGGAGCAGGCGGTGGAGAATGCCCGCCGCCAGGTGGCCGACCTGATCAACGCCGACCCCCGCGAGATCGTCTGGACCAGCGGCGCCACCGAGGCGGACAACCTGGCGCTGACCGGCTACCTGCGCGCCAACCGCGCCCGGGGGCGCCACCTGGTGACCTCCACCGTCGAGCACAAGGCGGTGGTAGACACCGCCCTGGCCCTCGAAGCCGAAGGCTTCGAGGTGACCTGGCTGACCCCGGGGCGCGACGGCCGCATCACGCCCGAGCAGCTACGCGACGCCATGCGCCAGGACACCGTGCTGGTCTCGCTGATGGCAGTGAACAACGAGCTGGGCGTCATCCACGACCTGGCGGCGCTGGCCGAGGTGGCCCACGCTGGGGGCGCCCTCTTCCATACCGATGCCGCCCAGGCGGTGGGTCGTTTGGACCTGGACGTGAAGCGCCTGGGGATCGACCTGATGTCGCTCTCCGGCCACAAGGCCTACGGCCCCAAGGGCATCGGCGCCCTCTATGTGAAGCGCGACCCGGATATTCGCCTGGAGGCGCTGATCCACGGCGGCGGCCACGAGCGCGGCATGCGCTCCGGCACCCTTCCCACCCACCAGATCGTGGGGATGGGCGAGGCCTTCGCCCTGGCAGGGGCCGAGGGCGAGGCCGACCAGGCCCGCATCACCACCCTTCGCGACCGCCTGCTGGCCGGCCTGGCCGACCTGGGTGGCATCTACCGCAATACCGCGGTGGAAGTGTCGGTGCCCAATATCCTCAACCTGGCCTTCGAGGGCGTCGACGGCGAGTCGCTGCTGATGGCGCTGCGCGACGTGGCGCTCTCCACCGGCTCGGCGTGCAACTCGGCCAGCGTCGAGCCATCCTATGTATTGAAGGGCATCGGCCTGCCCCGCGCCCTGGCGCTGGCTTCGCTGCGCTTCAGCTTCGGCCGCTTCACCACCGAGGCCGACATCGACATGGCCCTGGCCGCCCTGCGCCACGCCCTGACCGGGCTGCGTCGCCAGGCCGTCCGCAGCGCCCAGTGACACCCATCGGCCTCGGGCCAACCCATCGACTTCAGGAGAGAGACCCATGGCGCATTTGACCATTACCGCCGCCGCCGCCGACCAGATTCGCCGGGTGCTCGAGGAGCGCGGCGCGGGCCTCGGCCTGCGCGTCTCGGTCAAGCCCAGCGGCTGCTCCGGCTACAGCTACGTACTCGACTTCGCCGACGAGGCCGAGGGCGACGACACCTGTTTCGAGGAGCATGGCGTCAAGGTCTTCGTCGCCCCGGAGGCGTTGGAGGTGCTTGACGGCAGCGAAGTGGACTACGTCAACGAAGGGCTCAACCGCTTCTTCCGCTTCAACAACCCCAACGTCAAGGACCAGTGCGGCTGCGGCGAGAGCTTTACGGTCTGACGCGCCCCCAGTAGCGACGATTGTTCAACGCCGCCCCGGGGCGGTATAATCCGCGCCCAATCGGCGTCCGCTGCCGAGCTTCATCAGTTTCACCGCGCCGCCCAGGCTCCAGCACAAGAGCCCAGGGGCGGCGCGGCGCTATTCATCGACACCCCTGTCCATCACCCCCTACTGGAGACATGCCCATGGCTACCCAGCGCACCCTGTCCATCATCAAGCCCGACGCCGTTGCCAAGAACGCCATCGGCGAGATCATCGCTCGCTTCGAGAAGGCCGGCCTCCAGGTCGTCGCCGCCAAGATGCTGCACCTGGACGACGACAAGGCCGGCGGCTTCTACGCCGAGCACAAGGAGCGCCCCTTCTTCAAGGATCTGGTCGGCTTCATGACCTCCGGCCCGGTGGTGGTCCAGGTGCTCGAGGGCGAGGACGCCATCGCCAAGAACCGTGAGCTGATGGGCGCCACCAACCCCAAGGAAGCCGCGCCGGGCACCATCCGCGCCGACTTCGCCGAGACCATCGACGCCAACGCCGTGCATGGCTCCGACTCCCCCGAGTCCGCCGAGCGCGAGATCGCCTACTTCTTCGGCGCCGACGAGATCTGCCCGCGCTGATCGCGTCTCCCGGGCGGGGGCCCTGCCCCCGCCTCCCCTGCTTCTCCCTTTCCCGACCCGCTGACCGCCATGACCGCTGATACCGCACCCCAGAAGACCAACCTGCTCGGCATGTCCCGCGAGGAGATGGAAGCCTTCTTCCTCTCCATCGGCGAGAAGAAGTTCCGTGCCGCCCAGGTGATGAAGTGGATCCACCACGAGGGCTGTGACGACTTCGCGGCCATGACCAACCTCTCCAAGGCGCTGCGCGCCAAGCTCGCGGACGTGGCCGAGATCCGCGGCCCCGGCGTGGTCTACGAGGGCACCTCCAGCGACGGCACCCGCAAGTGGGTGCTGGAGGTCGAGGACGGCAGCTACGTTGAAACGGTGCTGATTCCCGCCGACAACGGCAAGCGCCGCACCCTCTGCGTCTCCTCCCAGGTGGGCTGCTCCCTGGACTGCAGCTTCTGCTCCACCGGCAAGCAGGGCTTCCAGCGCAACCTCACCGCCGCCGAGATCATCGGCCAGGTGTGGGTCGCCCAGCGCAGCGTGGGCCCGCGCAAGGACACCGCCAACCGCCCGGTCACCAACGTGGTGATGATGGGCATGGGGGAACCGCTGCTCAATTACGACAACGTCGTGCCGGCCATGAAGCTGATGCTCGACGACAACGGCTACGGCCTCTCCAAGCGCCGGGTCACCCTCTCCACCTCCGGGGTGGTGCCGATGCTCGACAGGCTCGGCGACGAGCTCGACGTGAGCCTGGCCATCTCGCTGCATGCCGCCAACGACGCGCTGCGCAACGAACTGGTGCCGCTCAACCGCAAGTACAATATCCGCACCCTGCTGGACGCCTGCCACCGCTACCTGGCCAAGTGCGACGACACCCGCATGGTCACCATCGAGTACACGGTGATCAAGGACGTCAACGACCAGCAGGAGCACGCCCGGGAGCTCGCCGAGTTGCTGCGCGAGCTGCCCTGCAAGATCAACCTGATTCCCTTCAATCCCTTCCCCCACTCGGGCTACGAGAAGCCGTCCCGCAACCAGGTGGTGCGCTTCCAGCAGTGGCTCTATGAGCTTGGCTATACGGCGCCGATCCGCACCACCCGCGGCGACGATATCGACGCCGCCTGCGGCCAGCTGGTGGGAAGGGTCAAGGATCGTACCAAGCGCCACGAGCGCTATATCCAGTCGATCCAGATCGACGCCGACTGAGCGGGTGGGTCACCTTGACTTCAACCGGGCGCGACGCTTTGATGGTCAGGCCTTTCATCCCCCCGGCGAGGTGCCGCGACCGGCTCGACCCGGGGAGTTACCTGTCGACCGTCGGGAGAACGCCATGACGCGCCGCCTCAGTGTATCGGGAGCCTCGCGCCTGCCCGCCCTGGCCATCCTGCTGGGCAGCCTGTGGCTGGCCGGCTGCGCCACCCAGTCCCAGGGCCTGGCCGGCAGCGATCGGGACACCAGCCCCGCGGATGCCCATACCCAGCTGGGCATCGCCTACCTGGAGCGTGACAACCTGCAGCGCGCCATGGGCGCCCTGGAGCGCGCGCTCGCCATCGACCCCAACGCTCCCGAGGCGCTGCAGGCCATGGCCATGATCTACCAGCGCCAGGGCGAGCGGCAGCTGGCCGATGAGACCTTCCGCCGCGCCCTCTCGGCGAACCGCAACTTTACCCGCGGGCGCAACAACTATGCGGCCTTCCTCTATGATCAGGGCCGCATTCGCGAGGCCTGCGAGCAGCTCGAGCTGGCCTCCAGCGACGCCCAGTACCCCCAGCGGGCACAGCTGTTCGCCAACCTGGGGCAGTGCCAGCGCGAGCTGGGCGATATCGGCGCCGCCCGCCAGAGCCTGGAGCGGGCCCAGAACATCGACCCCCGCAGCCCGCGCAGCTACTACACCCTGGCCGAGCTGGAGTACTCCGCGGGCAACCTCGATCGCGCCCAGCAGCAGATCGGCACCTTCATCCGCCTGGCCGGCCCGAGCCCCGACGCCCTGAGGCTGGCCCGGCAGGTTGCCGAGGCCCGAGGCGACCGGACCACCGCGGCCTTCTACAGCGAACAACTGGACGGCCTCTCCGGCACGCCCTGAATCACGACTCTTGACGAAGGATGCTCAGCCATGAGCGATACCCAGACACCAGACCCCGCCGACAGCGCCATCTCGGCTTCGCCGGGCGAGCAGCTCAGGCGTGAGCGGGAGTCCCAGGGCCTCTCGATCGGCGAGGTGGCCGGTGCCCTCAACCTGCGCCCGGCGGTGATCCGCGGCCTGGAGGAGGACGACTACGAGGAGGTGCCGATCCCCACCTATCGGCGGGGCTACCTGCGCGCCTATGCCCACCTGCTGGGCATCGAGGACAGGCCGGTACTCGACGCCTACCGCAGCCGCTTCGGCAGCGAGGAGAGCGAGCGCAAGGTCACCCCGGTACAGGTGACGCGCCCCCCCTCGCGAATCGGTGCCTGGCTGTTCCGGCTGGTGACCCTGCTGGTGATCGCCGGCCTGATCGGGCTGACCCTGATGTGGTGGCAGAGCCGCGGCGGGAACGAGCCGCCCGGCATCAGCGACAGTGGCCCGGTGGCCGTGGATGGGCTTGACGGCACCACCACCACCATCAGCGAACCCGAAGCCCCGGCGGTGAGCGAAGCGCCCCCCGCCGAGAGCCTGCCCCCCCTTCCCGAAGAGGACGAGGGGCTGGGCCTGGTGGAGGACCCTGACGCCATGGCCGACGAGGCCGCCGCGGCGAGCGTCGACGCCGATGGCGCCCTGGCCCTGGCCGATGCCGAGCCCGAGATGGCCGACGAAGCCGCCATCGAGGAAGCCGTCGTGGAGGAGGCCGCCGCCGACCCGCGCCGGCTGGAGCTGACCTTCAATGAGCAGTCCTGGACCGAGATCTTCGATGCCAACAACCAGCGCATCTTCGTCGGCCTGCAGGAACCCGGCACCTCGGCCAGCGTCGAAGGGGAGCCGCCTTTCCGCCTCACCGTGGGCAACGCCACCGGCGTCGAACTGACCTGGGCCGGCGAGGCCGTTGACCTCGGCGCCCGCGCCGGCGCCAACAATGTCGCCCGCTTCACTCTGGGAGATTGATCCGCCACCATGCACGCCCCATCCCCCATCGTTCGCCGCAAGTCCCGCCAGATCCACGTCGGTAAGGTACCGGTCGGGGGCGACGCCCCCATCTCGGTGCAGAGCATGACCAACACCGACACCCTGGACGTGGCCGCCACCGTGGCGCAGATTCGCCGCCTCGAAGAGGCCGGCGCCGACATCGTGCGCGTCTCCGTCCCCGACATGGACGCCGCCGAGGCCTTCGGCAAGATCAAGCGTGAGGTGGAGGTCCCCCTGGTGGCCGACATCCACTTCGACTACAAAATCGCCCTGCGCGTCGCCGAGCTCGGCGTCGACTGCCTGCGCATCAACCCCGGCAATATCGGCCGCGAGGATCGCGTACGCGCCGTGGTCAGCGCCGCCCGGGACAACGGCATCCCCATCCGCATCGGCGTCAACGCGGGTTCGCTCGAGAAGGACCTGCAGAAGAAGTACGGCGAGCCCACCCCGGACGCCCTGGTCGAGTCCGCCATGCGCCATATCGACCACCTCGACCGCCTCGACTTCCAGGAGTACAAGGTCAGCGTCAAGGCCTCCGATGTGTTCATGGCGGTGGCCGCCTACCGCAAGCTGGCCGGCCTGATCGAACAGCCCCTGCACCTCGGGATCACCGAGGCGGGCGGGCTGCGCTCGGGCACCGTCAAGTCCTCCATCGGACTCGGGCTCCTGCTGATGGACGGCATCGGCGACACCATCCGGGTCTCCCTGGCCGCGGACCCCGTCGAGGAGATCAAGGTCGGCTTCGACATGCTCAAGAGCCTGCGCCTGCGCGCCAAGGGCATCAACTTCATCGCCTGCCCCAGCTGCTCGCGCCAGAACTTCGACGTCATCGGCACCATGAACGCCCTGGAGGAGCGCCTCGAGGACATCATGACCCCGCTGGATGTCTCGGTGATCGGCTGCGTGGTCAACGGCCCCGGCGAGGCCAAGGAGAGCGATATCGGGCTCACCGGCGGCTCGCCGGCCAACCTCGTCTATATCGACGGCAAGCCGGCCTCCAAGCTGCGCAACGACCACCTGGTCGACGACCTCGAGCGGCTGATCCGCGACAAGGTGCGCGAGAAGGAGCAGGCCGAGAAGGACATGATCGCCCGCGGCTGAATCTCAGCACCAGATCGCCGCGGCGACCCATCAAGGAGCAAGCGTTGAGCAAGTCTGACAGTAGCAAGAAGAAGATCCAGGCCATCCGCGGCATGAACGACCTGCTGCCGGAGCAGTCGCCGCTGTGGCAGTACTTCGAGGGCAAGGTACGGGCGCTGCTGGCCCGCTACGGCTATGCCGAGATCCGCACCCCCATCGTCGAGCAGACCGCCCTGTTCGCCCGCTCCATCGGCGAGGTCACCGACATCGTCGAGAAGGAGATGTACACCTTCGAGGACCGCAACGGTGACAGCCTGACCCTGCGCCCCGAGGGCACGGCGAGCTGCGTGCGCGCCGCCATGGAGCACGGCCTGCTGCACAACCAGACCCAGCGGCTCTGGTACCAGGGGCCGATGTTCCGCCACGAGCGCCCCCAGAAGGGCCGCTACCGCCAGTTCCACCAGGTGGGCGTGGAGACCTTCGGCCTGGAGGGGCCGGACATCGACGCAGAGGTGATCCTGCTCTCGGCCCGCCTGTGGCGCGAGCTGGGCCTGATGGAGCACGTCACCCTGGAGCTCAACTCCCTGGGCTCCTCGGAGGCGCGTGCCGCCTATCGCGACACCCTGGTGGCCTACTTCGAGGCGCATCATGACCGGCTCGACGAGGACTCCCGCCGCCGCCTGGGAAGCAACCCGCTGCGCATCCTGGACTCCAAGAATCCGGAGATGGCCGACATGCTGGCCGGCGCGCCCAAGCTGATCGACCACCTGGACGAGGACTCCCGGACGCACTTCGAGGCGCTCTGCGCCATGCTCGACGCCGCCGGCATCGCCTATGTGGTCAATCCGCGGCTGGTGCGCGGCCTGGACTACTACGGCCGCACCGTCTTCGAGTGGACCACCACGGCGCTGGGCAGCCAGGGCACGGTGTGTGCCGGCGGGCGCTACGACGGCCTGGTGGAGCAGCTCGGCGGCAAGCCGACCCCGGCGGTAGGCTTCGCCATGGGCATCGAGCGCCTGATCCTGCTGCTCGAAACCCTCGACCTGGTCCCCGAGGCCGCCCTCGGCGAGCTCGACCTCTATGTGCTGCCCATGAGCGATGAGGCCACCGGCCCTGCCCTGCTGCTGGGCGAGCGACTGCGCGGCGAGCTTCCCAAGCTGCGTGCCCAGCTGCACTGCGGCGGCGGCAGCTTCAAGAGCCGCATGAAGAAGGCCGACAGGAGCGGCGCGCGACTGGCGCTGCTGCTGGGCGAGGACGAGCTGGCCCAGGGCACCGTCACGCTCAAGTTCCTGCGCGAGGAGCGCGAGCAGCAGAGCCTGCGCCAGGAAGCGCTGGCCGAGGTGCTGAGCGGCCTGCTGACCTCCCGTAACACCTGATCATTCCGGCGCCGGCCTGTCGCCTGCGCCCATCGGAACCCTACAAGGAGGCCGCCCGTGGCGGAGCTGAGAACCGAAGAAGAGCAGCTCGAAGCGCTCAAACGCTGGTGGAAGGAGAACGGCGTATCGCTGATCGCCGGGGTGGCCATCGCCGCCGCCGGCGTGATCGGCTGGAACGCCTGGCAGAGCTATCAGGAGAACCAGGCCAGCGCCGCCTCGGCCCGCTACCAGTACCTGATCAACCTGACCGCCGGCAGCCAGCTCGATGACGCCACCCTGGCCGAGGCCCGGGAGCTGGTGGTGGAGATCACCGACAACCACGGCAAGACCCTCTACGCCGACCTGGCGCGGCTGATCGATGCCCGCCTGGCAGTGGCCGACGAGGACCTCCCCGGCGCCCGCGCCGCCCTGGAGGCGGTGATCGATGCCAGCGGCCGCGACTACGTCAAGGGCCTGGCACGCCTGCGCCTGGCGCGCCTGCAGGTCGCCCAGGGCGACGCCGAGGCGGCGCTCTCCACCCTGGACGCCGGCGTGCCCGAGGCGCTGGCGGCACAGCGCGCCGAGGTGCGCGGCGACGCCTACCACGCCCTGGGGCGCGAAGGCGATGCCGGCGAGGCCTGGCGCGAGGCGCTGGACCTGGCCGAAGCCCGCGACCAGCCGCTCTACGGCGTGCAGCTCAAGCTCGACAACCTGGGTCTTGGAGTCGACTCATGAAACCGACCTTTCTGATCGCCGCCCTGGCCGGGCTCGCCCTGCTGGCCGGCTGCGCCGGCAACCAGGTAGAACCTCAGTATCCGCCCAAGGAGCTCTCAAGCTTCGAGGAGCGCGATACCCTCTCCACGGCCTGGAGCCAGCGGGCAGGCCGCGGCCTGGGCCGCGCCGGCTACCCCATCGCCCCCTCCCGGGATGGCGACACCCTCTTCGCCGCCGATGAGCGCGGCCGGCTCTCGGCCTTTGCCGCCGACGACGGCGACCGCCAGTGGCAGGTGGACCTCGAGGTGCCGGTCTCCAGCGCCCTGACTGCCGTGGCCGGCGACGTCTACCTGGGCACCCGCAACGGCGAGGTGCTGGCCCTGAGCCAGCGCGATGGCAGCGTGCGCTGGCGCGCCCGGGTCCCCAGCGAGGTGCTGGCCGCCCCGCAGCCCAACCAGCAGCTGCTGGTGGTGCAGAGCGTCGACGGCTCGGTCACCGCCCTGGACCGCGCCAGCGGCGAGGAGCGCTGGCGCTACAGCGCCAGTCGCCCGGCGCTCACCCTGCGCGGCACCGGCACCCCCACGGTGATCGACCCCGTGACCTTCGCCGGCTTCGCCAACGGCCGCCTGGTGACCCTGGACAACCGCAGCGGCCAGCCGCTGTGGGAGCGCCGCATCGCCGTGGCCCAGGGCCGCAGCGATATCGAGCGCCTGGTGGACCTGGCCGCCCAGCCGGTGCTGACCCCGGACGGCCGCCTCTTCGTCACCAGCTTCAACGGCCGTCTGGTCGCCCTGGAGGCCACCCGCGGCGAGCCGCTGTGGGCCATCGACTTCTCCAGCTACCATACGCCGGTCCTGGTGGGTGACTTCCTGTTCGCCGTGGACGAGGCGGGCCATATCCATGCCCTGGACGCCAACAGCGGCGAGGAGATCTGGCGCAACACCGCCCTGGAGGGCCGCAGCATCACCGCCCCGGCCTTCGCCGACGGCCGCCTGGTATTCGGCGACTTCGAAGGCTATCTGCACCTGATCGACGCCCGCAGCGGTGAGCTGGTGGGCCGCGACCGGGTCGACCGCTCCGGTATCAGCGTGCGCCCCATCACCGACGGCCGCCGCATCCACGTGCTGGCCAATGACGGCACCCTCAAGGCCCTGGATATTCGCCAATGACCCCAGTGATCGCCCTGGTCGGCCGCCCCAATGTGGGCAAGTCGACCCTGTTCAACCGCCTGACCCGCTCCCGGGACGCCCTGGTGGCTGACTTCCCGGGCCTGACCCGCGACCGCAAGTACGGTAACGGCGTGCTCGGCGGCAAGGCCTATACGGTGATCGATACCGGCGGCATCAGCGGCGACGAGGAGGGCATCGATGCCGCCATGGCCGAGCAGTCCCTCGTCGCCATCGACGAGGCGGACATCGTGCTCTTCCTGGTGGACGCCCGAGCCGGCCTCAACGTGGCCGACCAGGCCATCGCCAACCACCTGAGGGTCAACCAGAAGAAGACCTGGCTGGTGGTCAACAAGACCGATGGCCTCGACGAGCCGAGCGCCGTGGCGGAGTTCTGGGAGCTGGGCCTCGGCGAGCCGCGCCCCATCGCCGCCGCCCACGGCCGCAACGTGACCGCCCTGATCGACGAAGTGCTCTCGCCCTTCCCCGAGCGCGACGAGAGCATCCCGGTGGACACCGGCACCAAGGGCATCCGTATCGGCGTGATCGGCCGCCCCAACGTGGGCAAGTCGACCCTGGTCAACCGCCTGCTCGGCGAGGAGCGGGTGGTGGTCTTCGACGAGGCGGGCACCACCCGCGACGCCATCGAGATCCCCTTCGAACGCCGCGGCAAGCCCTATGTGCTGGTGGATACCGCCGGGGTCCGGCGGCGCAAGAACGTCCATGAGATCGCCGAGAAGTTCTCGATCATCAAGACCCTGGATGCGATCAAGGAGTGCCATGTCGCCATCATGGTGCTGGATGGCCGCACCGGCCTGGTGGAGCAGGACCTGCACCTGCTCGACTATGTGCTGACCAGCGGCCGCGCCCTGGTGCTGGTGGTCAACAAGTGGGACGGCCTGGAGAGCGAGGCCAAGGAGAAGATGCGCGCCGAGATCAAGCGCCGCCTGGGCTTCGCCGACTACGCCGACCTGCACTACATCTCGGCGCTGCACGGCACCGGGGTGGGCGACCTCTACCCCTCCATCGAGCGCGCCTTCGCCTCGGCCAACGCCCACTGGTCCACCAACCGCCTGACCACCATCCTCCAGGACGCGGTGGAGTCCCACCAGCCGCCCATGGTGCATGGCCGACGGATCAAGCTGCGCATGGCCCACCAGGGCGGCGCCAATCCGCCGATCATCGTGGTCCACGGCAACCAGACCGAGTCGCTGCCCGAGGCCTACCGCCGCTACCTGACCAACACCTTCCGCAAGGTGCTCAAGGTCCGCGGCACGCCGATGCGCTTCGAATTCCGCTCGGGCAAGAACCCCTTCGACCCCATGGCCGATGCCAGCGACCGCGAGAAGGCCAAGAAGCGCGAACTGGGCCGCACCAAGGAGGCACGCAACAGCCGCCGCCGCTGAATCAATCCGCCGCGTCCAGCCCGCCTGGCAGCGCCCGGCCCGCCCCTGCAACGACAGAGGAGCGGCCGGGCGCTGTCGCTTTTCGGCCACTTCCCGCGCCTCGCCGAATCCCGCAGAATCCGCATGGCACGACCCCTTGACACAATCCGCTTGACAGCCGGGCCCGCCGGCCCTCTAATGCGCCGATTTTGCAGCGCAGCATAGTGCGCCGCGGGCCCCGCCCATCGTTACCCCCCATTCCGACAGGAGGCATCTCCGCCCATGTTTCGTCTCGTTCCTGCCCGTTTCCGGCGCTGGCGGCTGCTTGCCCCGCTGTGCCTCTCCGCCCTGCTCGCCGGCTGCCTGGCGCTGCCCCAGACCGGGCTCTTCGCCTTCCGCCTGGCGGTGACCTCGCTGGGGGTGGAGGAGGTGCGCATCGGCCCCTACGCCGTGGATGCCCGCCTCGATACCAGCGATATCATGTCCCTGGCGCTCTCGAGCCTGGGCGCCGGCAGCCTGCCGGTGCAGGCGACCCTGGCCATGGGCCTGGGGCTGCCCACCGGCATGCCGCCGGTGGAGATGTCGGGCTTCCGCTGGAGCCTGGACATGCCGGGCGTCGACCCGGTCAGCGGCCAGTATGAGCAGGACGTGACCCTGACCTCGAGTGACGACGCCAACCTGCGCCTGCCGGTGGCCTTCGACCTGCTGGCCGGCGGCCGCGAGGGGCTCGGCCCCATGGTGGAGCTGGCCAGCCAGCTGGCACGCCAGGGCGAGCTGCCCGCCGGCAGCGAGCTGGCCATCACCCCCGGGGACCTGCGCGGCCTGGGCATGACCCTGCCCGCCGGCCTGCTCACCCCCACCATCCGCCTGGGCGTGGGCGAGGACGGCAGGCTGATTCCGCGGGGGTAGGTCCTACGCCATGCGCTCGGGGCTGTTCCGGCGACAGGCCTGATCGGGGGCGCTGTGAACCCCTCCCTGGGCGCTACCGATGCCATCCCTGGCATAGGACCCCCTCCAGGCCTGCCCCCGGCGCCCCTCGCCTGTGGCCCCGCTGGCGGCTACTGCCCGTGCAGGCGCCGGCGGCCCACCCACTGGGTGGCGAACTGCCAGGCGCCGCGACCGCTGCGCCCGCCGCGCAGGGTGGCGAAGCGGATCGCCTCGGCGCGGGCCTCGGCGCTCCAGTCCTCGCGGCTGCCCAGCTGGGTGACCCAGTGACAGCACGCCTCCAGGTAGACATCCTGATTGAAGGGGTGGAAGCCCAGCCACAGGCCGAAACGATCGGAGAGCGAGATCTTCTCCTCCACGGCGTCGCCGTGGTGGAGCTCGTCGCCCACCAGCCGTGAGCCCTCATTGTCGCTCATGGATTCCGGCAGCAGGTGGCGGCGGTTGGAGGTGGCGTAGAGCAGCACGTTGGGGGGCGGGCCGGTCAGGGCACCGTCCAGCACGCTCTTCAGCGCCTTGTAGGCGTCGTCGTGCCCCTCGAAGGAGAGGTCGTCGCAGTAGACCACGAAGCGGTGCGGCTGGTCGCGCAGCTGGGCGACCAGCATGGGAAGGCCGGCGAGATCGTGGCGATCCACCTGCACCAGCCTCAACCCCTCATCGGCCAGGGAGTTGAGCAGCGCCCGGATCAGCGACGACTTGCCGCTGCCCCGGGAGCCCCACAGCAGCGCATGGTTGGCCGGCAGGCCCTGGAGAAAGGCCCGGGTGTTGTCCACCAGCGCCAGCTTCTGGCGCTCGATGCCCAGCAGGTCATCCAGGCTCAGGGCATCGCGCGGCGGCACCGGCAGCAGCCGGCCGCCCAGGCTGTGGCGCTGCCACAGGGCCGCCACGTCCCGGGTCCAGTCCACCTCCTGGGGAGGCGGCGGCAACCAGTGCTCCACATGATCCAGCAGATTCATCAGGCGGCGGGTCAGCTCGGCGTCCATGAAGGCTCCTTCTCCGTATTGTGCGGTTGACCTCGAGGTCGTTCCCGGTATCTTGTGGCGAACTTCGACGCCTCGTCCAGCTTCTCATGCGTCTGGATTCCCGCTTGCCCGCCAAGGAGACCCCCAATGCGCTGGATCAAGCCCCTCGCCATCGGTGCCCTCTGCCTGACTCTCACCGCCTGCGCCACCTCACCCACGGGTCGACAGCAGCTGACTCTGGTGTCCGATGCCCAGCTCAATCAGATGGGCGCCCAGGCCTTCGAGCAGTACCAGCAGGACCTGCCCACCGTGGGCGGCGCCACCCACCGCTATGTGCAGTGCGTGGCCGATGCCATCGTGGGCGCCCTGCCGCCGGAGCAGCAGCGCGCCCAGGACTGGCAGATCCGCGTCTTCGAGTCGGATCAGGCCAACGCCTTCGCCCTGCCCGGCGGCTACATGGGGGTCAACACCGGTCTGTTGCGCATCGCCGAAACCCAGGACCAGCTGGCCACGGTGATCGGCCACGAGGTGGGCCACGTGCTGGCCCGCCACGCCAACGAGCGGGTCTCCACCCAGACCGCCACCCAGCTCGGACTCTCGGTGCTCTCCTCGGTCTCCGGCATGCAGGGGCCGGCCGGCGAGCAGATGATGGGCGCGCTGGGGCTGGGCGCCCAGTACGGCGTGCTGCTGCCCTTCTCCCGCCGCCATGAGAGCGAGGCGGACATCATCGGGCTGCGCCTGATGGCCGAGGCCGGCTTCGATCCGCGAGAAAGCGTTACCCTGTGGCAGAACATGGAGGCCGCCGGCGGCGGCGCCCGGCCCCCGGCCTGGATGTCCACCCACCCGAGCCAGGGCCAGCGCATGGCCGGCCTTCAGGCCAACATGGATGACGCCCTGGCTCGCTACGAGCGCGCCCGTCAGGCGGGGCGGACGCCCAACTGCCCGCGCCCCTAGGAAAACACTGAGACCCAACTCATTTTTGGAAAGCGAATGCTGAGACTCGGACTACTGCTGCTGATCGCCCCCATCCTGCTGTTGATGGGGGTCTACTTCTGGGAATACTCGAGCGTACGGGAGTGCACGCTCTCGGGTGGCCACTGGGACTATCTGGAGAGGGTGTGCCGTGACACCCCGCAGCCCTTCGTCTCCTGGCTGCAGCGCTACCCCTGGCTGGTCAACGGCGGCATGCTGCTGTCGGTGATCGGGGTGGGGCTCTGCATGGTCGGGCTCTATGTCAAAAGACGCTGAGAGCGGCGCCGAGATCATAGCGACGCCCTGAGCGCCTCCAGCACCGGGGCAGTGTCGGGGCGCTTGCCGCGCCACTGGAAGAAGGACTCCGCCGCCTGCTCCACCAGCATGCCAAGGCCATCCACGGCGTGGGCACCGCGCTCGGCGGCCCAGCGCAGGAAGACCGTGGGCTCGGCGCCATACATCATGTCGTAGGCGGTGGCACCCTCCGAGAAGAGGTCGTCGGGCAGCGGCGGCAGGTCGCCGGCGAGGCTCGCGCTGGTGCCGTTGATCACCAGGTCGAAGGGACCGGCCGCGGCGTCGAAGCCGCCACCGGCGATCTCTCCCAGGTCCCGGAAGTCGGCGGCTAGCCGCTCGGCCTTTTCGGCGGTGCGGTTGGCCACGACCAGGTTCGCCGGCGCCTCGGCCAGCAGCGGCTCCAGCACGCCGCGCACCGCCCCGCCGGCTCCCAGCACCAGGAGCCGGGCGCCGGCCAGGTCCACCCCGGCGCGCTTAAGGTCGCGCACCAGCCCCACCCCGTCGGTGGTATCGCCATACGTCGCCCCGTTGCCGCCCAGGATCAGGGTATTCACCGCCCCGGCCCGCCGGGCGCGCTGGCTCAGGGTGTCGCAGAGGCGGAAGGCCTCCTCCTTGAAGGGCACGGTGACGTTGGCGCCGCGCCCGCCCTCGGCCACGAAGCGCCGCCAGGCACCGGCAAAGTCGTCCAGGGGCGCCTCGATGGCGCTGTACTCCATGGTCTGGCCGGTCTGGGCGGCGAAGGCGGCATGGATGGCCGGCGACTTCGAGTGGGCCACCGGATGGCCGAAGACACAGTAGCGGTCGGTCATGGTCACTCCTTGATCACTCATCGAGGTTCGCCTCGCCCAGCCAGTCCCGGGGGCGCAGGTAGTTCGCATAGAGCTCCGCCTCGGGGCTGCGGGGCTCGGGCTCCCAGGCGTACTCCCAGCGTGCCAGGGGCGGCATCGACATCAGGATCGACTCGGTGCGCCCACCGCTCTGCAGCCCGAAGAGGGTGCCGCGGTCCCAGACCAGGTTGAACTCCACGTAGCGGCCGCGGCGGTAGAGCTGGAAGTCGCGCTCGCGCTCGCTCCAGGGCGTCTCGCGGCGGCGGCGCACGATGGGCAGATAGGCATCGAGGAAGGCGTCGCCCACGGCGCGCTGGAAGGCGAAGCACGGCTCGAAGCCCCCTTCGTTGAGGTCGTCGAAGAAGAGCCCACCGACGCCGCGGGTCTCGTCGCGGTGCTTCAGGTAGAAGTAGTCGTCGCACCACGCCTTGTAGCGCGGATAGACCCCCTCGCCGAAGGGGGCACAGGCGTCCCGGGCCACCCGGTGCCAGTGCACCACGTCCTCGAGCACCGGGTAGTAGGGGGTGAGGTCGAAGCCGCCGCCAAACCACCACACCGGCGCCTCGCCGGGCTTCTCGGCGATAAAGAAGCGCACGTTGCCGTGGCTGGTGGGCACGTGGGGGTTCTCGGGGTGCAGCACCCAGGAGACACCCACCGCATGGAAGCTGCGCCCGGCCAGCTCCGGGCGCGCCGCGGTGGCCGAGGGGGGCAGGCGCTCGCCGAAGACGTGGGAGAAGTTGACCCCACCCTTCTCGAAGACCCGGCCGCCCTCGATCACCCGGGAGCGCCCGCCGCCGCCTTCGGGGCGCTCCCAGGCGTCCTCCCGAAAGCCCCGGCCGCCGTCCTCGGCGGCCAGGGCCGCACAGAGCCGCTCCTGGAGGTCGAGCAGGTAGGTCTTGACGTGGTCGAGTCGGGCGTGGGTCAAGGGGGTCTCCTCGGAAAGCGCAGGGGAAATCAGGAACGCAGCACCTGGCCGGTGGCCAGGTCGCGGATGGTGCTGGGCCGCTCGAGACCGCCCAGCTCGCCCTCGACCACGGCATCCAGGCCGTCGGCGAAGATGGCGCGCACCTCGTTGGCGCTCATGGCCGGCGGTTCGCTGGCGATATTGGCCGAGGTGGAGACGATGGGGCCTCCGAAGGCCTCGCAGAGCTGGGCGACCAGGGGATGGGCGCTGACCCGCAGCGCCACCCTGTCATGACAGCCTCGCACCAGGCCATGGCTGCGGCCGTTGTCGGGCACCAGCCAGGTATTGGGCCCCGGCCAGCTGGCCGCCAGAGGCGCGTGAAGCTCGAGGGGTAACCCTTCGAGCCAGGCGGCGAACTGCTCGATGCGCCCCGCCACCAGGATCACCCCCTTGGCGGGGTCGCGCTGCTTGAGGCGCAGCAGGTGCGCCAGCGCCTCGTCGTTATCCGGGTCGCAGCCCAGCCCCCACACGGCCTCGGTGGGGTAGGCGATGACACCGCCCCGACGCAGGGCGGCAACGGCATGGGCGATCTGGCTGGCCTGGCTCATGGGGACTCCTGGGCGGCAAAGAGGCGGGAACGGGCGCGGATTCTATCACGCTCCCGAGAGCCGTACCCAGCCGCCGGCGGCATGGGCAACGCGTCCCTCCAGCTCAAGCTCAAGCAGGCGACGCTGACACTCGATGACGCCAAGCCCGGAGAGCCCCACCAGCGCATCCACCGGCGTCGGCGTGCCGCTCAGCCAGCGCAGCAGGGGGTCGCCGAGCCGCGGGTTACTGGCCGCGGCCGCCTCCGCCAGCGGCGCGGCGGCGGCCTGGACGGGCTGCCACTGGCTCAGCTCGGCGATGATATCGTCCACCTCGCAGACCAGCGCCGCGCCGTCACGGATCAGCCGCAGGCAGCCCCTGGCCTGGGGGTTGTGGATGGAGCCCGGCAGCGCGAACACCTCGCGCCCCTGCTCGGCGGCCAGCCGGGCGCTGACCAGGGAACCGCTGCGCTCGGCGGCCTCCACCACCAGCACCCCATAGGAGAGGCCGGTGACGATGCGATTGCGACGCGGGAAATAGGCTGGCCGCGCCGGCGTGCCGGGCGGATGCTCGGAGAGCAGCAGGCCGCCGGGCTCACGGAGCCGCTCATGCAGCCGATGGTGGCGTGCGGGGTAGACCACGTCGACGCCGCAGCCAAGCACGGCAACGCTGGCCCCACCGGCCGCCAGCGCCGCCTGCTGGGCGGCGGCATCGATGCCCAGCGCCATGCCGCTGACCACGCACCAGCCGCGCCCCGCCAGGTCCCGGGCGAAGCGCGCCGCATTGGTCAGCCCTTCCCGGGTCGCGCGGCGGGCGCCCACCATGGCCAACCGCGGTGGCGAGAGCGCACCGAGGTCTCCCCAGGCCCACAGCACGGGCGGCGGGTCGGCGGTTTCCTCCAGCAGGCGCGGCCAGGCGGGGTGGTCAGGATGGAGCAGGTGGCGGGCGGGCGCGGCAGCGAGCCACGCCTCAGCCCGGGCGATTTCGCCCCTCAGGGGGCTGCGGGCAGGGTGGTCCAGCCACAGGCGCAGCGCCGTGGCGGCCTCCTTCGGCAGCAGCGCCAGCCAGCCGTCCGGCCAGGCCGAGGCACGTGAGGCCACCTCGGCCAGCCGCGCCGGGCCGATGCCCGGCAGCTGACTCAGCACCAGCCACTCCCGGGCCCCGGGCCGCACCGTGCTCACCTCAGCCTCAGCGCAGGGCGGCGTCCAGGCCGCTCTGCGGAGTGTGAACGCGATCCCCGATGGAGAGGGTCCGGCTGGCCTTCATCACCAGGCCATAGCTCATCTTCTCGTAGGGCTGGAACACCATCACCAGGCCGGCATCCTCTCCGGGCAGGCGCAGGGACTCACCGGTGCGAGGGTCGCTGACCAGCTCGCCGCGCTGCTCGACCATCAGCACGTGGCCGGGCTCGAGGCCATCTCGGCGGCCGCGGTCAAGGGCTACCACCTGCAGGCGACCGATGAACTGCACGCCACCCGGCACCGCCAGGATGGTGCCCTCCACCTCCTGCTCCGGGGCGCGCGGAGTGAACTCGGTCACCAGGTCACGAACCTCCAGGGGCAGCACGATATCGTTGTTGCGCACTTCCTGGCGGGACGAGGTCACCTCCAGCACCACGATCTCGTCTTCCTGACGCTCACGGCGCGCCTGGCCGACGCTCTCGAGCTCCAGCCCCAAGAGCTCGCCGGTGGCGGGATCCATGAAGCGCTCGCCCACGCGATAGAAGCCGACCCGGCCGCTCCCCTCCACCTCTCCGCGGGCGTAGAGGCGGTCCCCCACGCCACTCATCAGGCGACGGTCGTCCCCGCCCACCACATAGGCCAGCTCGTCGAGGCTTTCCGGGTCATCGGCGATGCGATGGTCGCGCAGGAATTGGCGCACCGCCTCGAGGGGAATCGGCTCGATCGCCTCGCGATGGGGAATGGTGCGCATCTCCGGTGAAAGCCGTACCTGCCCCTGGCCGCGCTCGAGCCCCAGGCAGGGGCGCCCGTTGCAGTCGTAGAGGTAGATGACGTCGCCGGGATAGATCAGATGCGGGTTGCGGATCTGCGGGTTGACCTGCCACACCTCCGGCCACTGCCAGGGGTGGCGCAGGAAGCGGCCGGAGATATCCCACAGGGTATCGCCGCGCACTACCGTATAGCGCTCCGGGGCGTCGCCTCTCAGGCCATCGTCCCAGCTGAGCCCCTGAGCCTGGGCGCCCAGCCCCAGCCCCCCCAGCGCCATCGCCACGCCCAGCAGCATCGCTGCCCGGGTCGGCCAGCACCGCCGCTGCCTGCCCTCTCTGCTCTGCTTCATCCCTGCTCTCCCCCGCGTCTCGGCACCGGCCCTCTGTCACCCTGGGTGAACCTGGTGGCTCTAGGTGAACCTGGCCGGCGTGGTATAGTCTGAGGTTATCGACGTGATGCGCATTCGGCGGTTTCTGCCCCGAGCGCTCCCCTCTAGAATAGTGTCATTCTGTAAATGACAGCATAACGGTGAAACCAACGCCATGGCCAAATTACCGATCCTCGAATTCCCTGACGAGCGCCTGCGCACCACGGCAGCGCCGGTCGAGTCGGTCGACGACGAGGTGCGCCGGCTGGTCGACGATATGCTCGAGACCATGTACGACGCCCGCGGCATCGGGCTGGCAGCCACCCAGGTCGACGTGCATCGCCGGGTGATCGTGATGGACGTCAGCGATGCTCAGAACGCGCCGCTGGTGATGATCAATCCGGAATATACGCCTATCGGCGAGGAGCGCGACCTCCTCTCCGAGGGCTGCCTGTCGATCCCCGAGTACTATGCCGAGGTACCGCGCGCCCTCAAGGTTCACCTCAAGGCCCTGGATCGCGACGGCAAGCCCTTCGAGCTCGAGGCCGAGGGCCTGCTGGCCCACTGCATCCAGCACGAGCATGACCACCTCGAGGGCGTGCTCTTCGTGGACTACCTCTCGCCGCTCAAGCGCGACCGCGTGATGAAGAAGATGCAGAAGCGCCACAAGCTGATGCAGGGCGCCTGACTCCGCTGCGTCTCTCCTCCTCCGGAAGGCCGGCGCCATGCGCCGGCCTTCGTCGTTTGCGTCCGGCTCCGTTATCATGGAGACATCGCCCACTGGCAAGGCCCGGATTCATGTCTCGACCCCTCAGCATCATCTTCGCCGGCACCCCCGACTTCGCCGCCGAGAGCCTCCAGGCGCTGCTCGCCAGCCGCCACCGCGTCATCGCCGTCTACACCCAGCCGGACCGCCCCTCAGGCCGTGGCCGCAAGCTGACGCCGAGCCCGGTCAAGCGGCTCGCCCTCGAGCACGACCTCCCGGTCTTCCAGCCCGAAACGCTAAAGTCGCCGGAGGCCCAGGCCGAACTGGCCACACTCGGCGCCGACCTCATGGTGGTGGTGGCCTACGGCCTGATCCTGCCCAAGGCGGTGCTGGAGACTCCGCGGCTCGGCTGCCTCAACGTCCACGCCTCGCTGCTGCCCCGCTGGCGCGGCGCCGCGCCCATCCAGCGCGCCATCGAGGCCGGGGATGCCGAGAGCGGCGTGACCATCATGCAGATGGACGAAGGGCTCGATACCGGCGATATGCTGCTGATCCGGCGCACTCCGATCACCGCCACCACCACCGGCGGCGAGCTCCACGACACCCTGGCCGGGCTCGGCGGCAAGGCCATCGTCGAGGCCCTGGACGCCCTGGCGGGCGAGGGGCTTCCCGCCACGCCCCAGCCGGAGGCCGGCGTCACCTACGCCGCCAAGCTCTCCAAGGCCGAGGCGGAGCTGGACTTCCGCGAGCCCGCCGCCCGGCTGGCGGCCCGGGTGCGCGCCTTCAACCCCTGGCCGGTGACCTGGTGCGCCTTCGACGGCGACCGCCTGCGGCTGCTGATGGCCGAGCCGGGCGGGCTCGGAGCCGACGAATCACCCGCCGGCCCCGGCACCCTGCTCGACCACGACGGCGAGGCCCTGCGCATCGCCTGCGGCCCCGACGGCAGCGAGGTGCTGAGGGTGACCCTGGCCCAGCTGCCCGGCGGCAAGGCGCTGCCGGTGAGTGAGCTGCTGCGCGCTCGGGCCGAGCGCTTCACCCCCGGCCAGCGACTCGGCCAGCGCACCGAGGAGGCCTTCCCATGAGCCAGCCTTCCGAGCAAGCCCCCCGCCCCTCCCGCCAGCGCAGGGGCCGCCAGGAGGCACGTGGCCTGGAAAACGACGGCGGCCTGGCGGTACGCGCCGCCGCCGCCCGCGCCCTGGTCCCGGTGATCACCGGCAAGGGGTCGCTCACCGGCCTCGACGACCACCAGGTGGTCGCCAGGGACCGCAGCCTGTTCAAGGCGCTCTGCTACGGCACCTGCCGTACCCTGCCCCGCCTCGAGGCGCTGGCGGCAAGGCTGCTGGTGAAGCCCTTCAAGGCCCGGGATGCCGACGTCCAGGCGCTACTGCTGCTCGGCATCCACCAGCTGCTCTACCTGCGCATTCCGGCCCACGCCGCGGTGGGCGAGACCGCCGGCGCCGCCCGGCTGCTCGGCAAGGAGTGGGCCACCCGGGTGCTCAACGGCTGCCTGCGCCGCCTGCAGCGGGAAGCCGCGGAGCTCCAGGCCGAGGTAGACCGCGACCCGGCGGTGGCGCTGCTGCACCCGAAGTGGCTGCTCAAGGCACTGCGCCAGGCCTGGCCCGACGACTGGCGCGCCATCGCCCAGGCCAACAACGCACCGGGCCCCATGACGCTGCGGGTCAACCGCCGCCATGGCGACCGCGAGGCCTACCTGGAGCGCCTGGCCGCCGCCGGCATCACGGCTCACCTCTGCCTCCATGCCCCGGACGGCATCACCCTGAAGACCCCCTGTGATGTCCAGCTGCTGCCGGGCTTCGAGGAGGGCCACGTCAGCGTCCAGGACGAGGCCGCTCAGCTCACCAGCGTGCTGCTCGGCCCCATCCTGGCACCCCGCCCCGGCGCCCGGGTACTGGACGCCTGCTGCGCCCCCGGGGGCAAGACCAGCCACCTGCTGGAGCTCTTCGACATCGACATGCAGGCGGTGGACAGCGACGCCGAGCGCCTGGCCCGGGTCGAAGATGCCCTGGCCCGCCTGCACCTCCAGGCTCGCCTGACCCACGGCGACGCCACCGGGCGCGACTGGTGGGACGGCGAGCCCTTCGAGGCGATCCTCCTCGATGCGCCCTGCTCCGGCAGCGGGGTCATCCGCCGCCACCCCGATATCAAGCGGCTGCGCCGTCCCTCGGACATCAAGGCCCTGGCCGTCCTGCAGGGGAAGATGCTCGATAACCTCTGGCCGCTGCTGCGCGAAGGGGGCACCCTGCTCTACGCCACCTGCTCGGTGTTCCCCGAGGAGAACAGCGAGCAGATCGACGCCTTCCTCGCGCGCACCCCGGATGCCGAGGCCACCACCCCCGAAGACGTGGCCTGGGGGCGGCCCGCCGGCGCCGGCCGCCAGCTGCTCCCCGAGCTCGACGGCCATGACGGCTTCTTCTATGCCAGACTGAGAAAGCGTAAGGCATGAACCCGAGTCACCTGAACCCAGGAGGCATGATGAGCAACCACATCTACAAGCATATCGAGCTGACCGGCTCCTCCGAGGAGGGCATCCAGCAGGCCATCGAGAGCGCCCTTGCCAAGGCGAGCGAGAGCCTGCACGGCATGCGCTGGTTCGAGGTCATCGATACCCGCGGCCATATCGAGCACGGCCGCGTGGCCCACTGGCAGGTCACCATCAAGGTGGGCTTCACCCTCGACTGATGGCGAGCTGTTCTTCTCCCGGCGGCTGGTTTAGGCTTGCCGCTACCATGTTGCGGCGCACAAGGTGCGCCGCACTCGCTGGAAGCGGACCTCAGACTCCATGAAGATCATCATCCTCGGCGCCGGCCAGGTCGGCGGCACCCTGGCCGAACACCTGGCCCGGGAGGAGAACGACATCACCGTCATCGACACCGACGGTGACAAGCTGCGCGAACTGCATACCAAGCTCGACATTCGCACCGTGGTGGGGCCCGGCTCCTACCCCATGGTGCTGCGCCAGGCGGGCTGCGAGGACGCCGACATGCTGATCGCGGTGACCAGCCAGGACGAGGTCAACATGATCGCCTGCCAGGTCGCCCATACCCTGTTTCGCACCCCCACCAAGATCGCCCGGGTCCGCGCCACCGCCTACCTGACCCGCAAGGGGCTCTTCGCCCACGAGGCGGTGCCCATCGACGTGCTGATCAGCCCCGAGCAGGTGGTCACCGACCATATCCGCCGGCTAATCGAGCATCCCGGTGCCCTGCAGGTGCTGGAGTTCGCCAGCGGCCTGGTACAGCTGGTGGCCGTCAAGGCGATCTATGGCGGGCCCCTGGTGGGCCAGGACCTGGCCTTCCTGCGCCGCCACATGCCCAGCGTGGACACCCGCGTCGCCGCCATCTATCGCCGCAACCGGCCGATCATCCCCCGGGGCGACACCGTCATCGAGGCCGACGACGAGGTCTTCTTCATCGCCGCCCGCCGCGATATCCGGGCGGTGATGAGCGAGCTGCGCCGCCTCGACCGCGACTTTCGCCGGATCATCATCGCCGGCGGCGGCAATATCGGTGAGCGCCTGGCCGAGCACCTGGAGCACAGCCACCAGGTGAAGATCATCGAGCACAGCCTTGAGCGCTGCACGGTGCTCTCCGAGCGGCTGGACCGCACCGTGGTGCTGCACGGCAGCGCCACCAGCAAGCGGCTGCTGGAGGAGGAGAACATCGAGGAGTGCGACATCTTCTGCGCCCTGACCAACGACGACGAGGTCAACATCATGTCGTCGATGCTGGCCAAGCGCATGGGGGCCAAGAAGGTGCTGACGCTGATCAACAACGCCGCCTACGTGGACCTGGTGCAGGGCGGCGAGATCGATATCGCCATCTCGCCCCAGCAGGCCACCATCGGCAGCCTGCTGACCCACGTGCGGCGCGGCGATATCGTCAACGTCCACTCCCTGCGCCGCGGCGCCGCCGAGGCCATCGAGGCGATCGCCCACGGCGATACCCAGTCCTCGAAAGTGGTGGGGCGCGCCATCGGCGAGATCGACCTGCCCCGCGGCACCACCATCGGCGCCATCGTGCGCGGCAAGGAGGTGCTGATCGCCCACGACGACGTGGTGGTGGAGTCCGGCGACCATGTGATCCTGTTCGTGATCGACAAGCGCCGCATCCGCGAGGTAGAGCGGCTGTTCCAGGTCGGCCTCACCTTCTTCTAGCCGGACAATCGGACCACACAACGACGGGGAGCACCGCTCGATGAGCCTGCGCATGATCCTGCGCATCCTGGGGCTGCTGCTGATACTGTTCAGCCTGACCATGATGCCGCCGATCCTGATCTCGCTGCTGTTCGGCGACGGCCAGTGGCACGCCTTCACGGCGGCCATCGGCATCACCGTTCTGACCGGCCTGGCGATGTTCCTGCCCAACCGCCGCGCCCGCAAGGAGCTGCGCACCCGGGACGGCTTCCTGATCGCCGCGCTGTTCTGGAGCGTGCTGGCGCTGTTCGGCTCGCTGCCGCTGATGCTCACCGACGTGGCCCCGCTCTCCCTGACCGACGCCGTCTTCGAGTCCTTCTCGGGCCTCACCACCACCGGCGCCACGGTGATCACCGGCATCGAGCACCTGCCGGAGTCGATCCTCTACTATCGCCAGCAGCTGCAGTGGCTGGGCGGCATGGGCATCGTGGTACTCGCCGTCGCCATCCTGCCGACGCTCGGCGTCGGCGGCATGGCCCTCTACCGCACCGAGATCCCGGGCCCGCTCAAGGACTCCAAGCTCACCCCCCGCATCACCGAGACCGCCAAGGCGCTCTGGTACATCTACGCCGCCCTGACCATCACCTGCATGCTGGCCTACATGGCCGCCGGCATGAACTGGTTCGACGCCCTGGGCCACAGCTTCTCCACGGTGGCCATCGGCGGCTTCTCCACCTATGACGCCAGCATCGGCCACTTCGACAGCGCCCTGATCGAGATGATCTGCGTCTTCTTCCTGATCGTCTCCGCGGTAAGCTTCAGCCTGCACTTCGTCGCCTGGCGCCAGCGCAGCGTGACCCACTACTTCCAGGACCCCGAGGCGCGCTTCCTGCTGCTCTTCCTGCTGGGCCTGGCGGTGATCACCGTGGTTTCCCTGTGGCTCACCGAGACCTATGGCACCGAGCGTGGCCTGCGCCACGGCCTCTTCCAGGTGGTCTCGGTGGCGACCACCGCCGGCTTCGGCGTGGCCGACTTCTCACTCTGGCCGGGCGCCCTGCCCTTCCTGCTGTTCATGGCCGCCTTCGTGGGCGGCTGCTCCGGCTCCACCGGCGGCGGCATGAAGGTGATCCGCATCATCCTGATCCTCAAGCAGGGCATGCGCGAGGTGATGCGTCTGATCCACCCCAACGCGGTGATCGCGGTCAAGGTGGGCAAGGTGAGCGTGCCGGACGGCATCGCCCAGGCGGTATGGGGCTTCTTCTCGGTCTACGTGATGCTCTTCTTCCTGATGCTGGTGGGGGTGATGGCCACCGGCGTCGACCAGGTCACCGCCTGGTCCACCGTCGCCTCGGCCCTCAACAACCTGGGCCCGGCACTCGGCGAGGCCTCCGGCCACTACGGCGACCTGCCGACCCTGGCCAAGTGGATCCTGGTGGTGGCCATGCTGCTCGGCCGCCTGGAGATCTTCACCGTGCTGGTGCTGTTCACCCCCGCCTTCTGGCGGCGCTGAGGGAATTTGGCCCGCCCGGGCGCATCATGGATAATCGTTGCCTCACCCTTTCAGATCGAGCCTCCATGACCGACCCTCAGGACACTGCGATCCAGCCCGGCGCGGACCTCGCCACCAGCGGGCCCCGCCGCGTCATCCAGCTCGGCGAGACCCGCTACACCCTGCTGGGCACCGCCCACGTCTCCGCCGAGAGCGCCGATGACGTGCGCGCCCTGATCCGCTCCGGCGAATTCGACGCCGTGGCCATCGAGCTGTGCGACTCTCGCCACCACAGCCTCGACAATCCCGACGCCCTGAACAACCAGGACCTGTTCGAGATCTTCCGCCAGGGCAAGGCAGGCATGGTCGCGGCGAGCCTGGCGCTGGGCGCCTTCCAGCAGCGCGTGGCCGAACAGTCGGGCATCGAACCCGGTGCCGAGATGCGCGCCGCCCTGGAAGAGAGCCGCCAGGCCGAACTGCCGCTGCTGCTGATCGACCGCGACGTGGGCGTCACTCTCAAGCGCATCTACCACAACGTCCCCTGGTGGCAGCGCTTCTCGCTGTTCTCGGGGCTGCTGGGCAGCGTGCTGTCGCGCCAGGACGTCTCCGCCGAGGAGATCGAGCGGCTCAAGGAGGGCGATGTCCTGGAGTCCACCTTCAGCGAGTTCGCCGCCGAGTCCGAGACCCTCTACACACCGCTGATCAGCGAGCGCGACCGCTACATGGTGCTGCGCCTGGCGGAAGAGGCCCCGCCGGGGCGCTACCGCCATGTTCTGGTGGTGATCGGCGCGGGGCATCTGAAAGGAATGGCCGAGGAGTTCGAGACGCCGCTGCCCGAGGCGCCCACGGCGGAGCGCGAGGCGCTGGAGGAGACCCCGCCGCCTTCGAAGCTGTGGCGAGCGCTACCCTGGCTGGTCACCGTCCTGGTGCTGACCGGCTTCGCCATCGGCTTCTCGCGCAACACCGAGCTGGGCTGGCAGCTGGTGGGCGAGTGGTTCCTGATCAACGGCGTGCTCTCGGCGGCGGCCACCCTGGTGGCCCTGGCGCATCCGCTGACCGTGGCGGCCACCTTCTTCGCCGCCCCGCTCACCTCGCTCAACCCCACCATCGGCGCCGGCTTCGTGGCCGCCGGGGTGGAGCTCTGGCTGCGCAAGCCCAAGGTGCGCGACTTCTCCACCCTGCGCCACGACGTCACCGAACTGAAGGGCTGGTGGCGCAACCGGGTCTCCCGCACCCTGCTGGTCTTCATGCTGGCCACCCTGGGCTCCGCCGCCGGCACCTGGGTCGCGGGCTTCCGCATCGCCGGTGCCCTCTTCGGCAGCGGCACGGCCTGATCACCCCTCCCACTTCCGCGCCAGCAGGCGCCGCATCGCCGCCGTCGGCGCTTCGATCTTCTCGAAGCGCCGGCTGGCGGCGTAGCTCTCGTTGAAGGCGTCGAAGTAGTCGTCCAGAGCCTGGGCGGCCGAGCCGTCGCCCCCCTGGCGCAGCAGCTCGGCGGCCACCTCGGCGGTGCACAGGTGGGCCGCCGAGGCCGGCTTGCGCAGGCGGTAGCGGGTCAGCCGCTCGCTGTGCAGTGGCAGTACCGGCAGTCGGTCGAGGTAGGGGCTCTTGCGGAAGATGCGCCGCGCCTGGCGCCAGGTGCCGTCCAGCAGCACATAGACCGGCGTGCGCCCGGCGGCCTTGGCCTCGGCCACGGCGTCGACCCCCACCACCCGCTCGGCGTAGTCGGGCTGGTCGTCGGGGAAGATCACGAAGGGGGCGTAGCGGGGATCGTCCAACAGCGCCAGCAGCCGCTCGTCCGGTGCGGTGCGATACCAGGTAAAGACCTCCGTCTCGGGCAGCACGTCGCGGATCAACCGCCCGGTGTTGGTGGGCTTGTGGTGCTCCATGGGATGGGTGAGCAGCCACACCCGCGCCTCGCTCTCGGCCCTCACCGCATAGGGGCAGAGGCAGTTGAGCTCCGGCAGTTGGCAGCCCGGGCAGCGCACGACGAAGCTGCCCCGGGCCTTGAACTCACGCCGCGGTGGCCGCGGATGGCCGGTGGCGGGGTCATGGGAAAGCGCCCCGTCCAGAGGACGCTCGGCACAGATGTCAGGGCTGTCGTGCTGCATGGCGGCTACCGCAAAGAAGAAGGCGCGGCATTCTAGCACCTCCGCCGGCGCCCTTCAGGAGGCCAGCAGGATCTCCGGCACCCAGAGCCGCCCCTCGCGCTTCCAGTGGCGCACCAGCGCCGGCACTCCCTTGCCGGCGGGCTGGCTGAGCCGGCTGACGCCCGGCGGCGACAGCGCCTCGGCCTCGGGGTCCACCAGCACGCAGGGGGCGCCGAAGGGCGCGTACTGCAGCAGCGAGGCCGCCGGCATCACGGCAAGCGAGGTGCCCACCACCAGCAGCAGGTCCGCCTCGCTGACCAGCTCGCAGGCCTCCCCGAAATGGGGCACCTCCTCGCCGAACCAGACCACGTCGGGCCGCAGCTGGCTGCCCTTGTCGCAGATGTCGCCCAGTTCGATCCCCCCGCGAGGCAGCGGATAGTGCATGCGCCGGTCCACGCTGGAGCGCGCCTTGAGGATCTCCCCGTGCAGGTGGAGCACGTGGCGGGAGCCGGCCCGCTCGTGCAGGTCGTCGATATTCTGGGTGATGATGCTGACCCGAAAGCCCTGCTTCTCCAGCGCCGCCAGCGCCTTGTGGGCGGCATTGGGGCGCGCCTGGCGCACCTGGTCGCGGCGCGCATTGTAGAAGGCCAGCACCCGGGCCGGGTCCCGCCGCCAGGCGCCGGGCGTGGCCACCTCCTCCACCGGATGATCCGCCCAGAGACCATCCTCGGCGCGGAAGGTCTGGATACCGCTCTCGGCACTGATCCCCGCTCCGGTAAACACCACCAGGTGCGGCGCGCGCTGTTCTGCCATCGACTCTCTCTCCGCTCGGGGCATCTGAACTATCTGGCCTGAAAGTACCACCTGCGGCCGGCCCGGGGCCACAAGAGGGCGCCAGCCCCAACGGCCGCGACGTAACAGGACCGTCACTTCAGGGTCACCTCATCGTCATCCCCCACCGGCAGGGTGGAGGCGCTTCATCCCAACCCGTATCCCGCAACCCTACCGAGGTGACACCGTGAAAAAGTCCCTGCTCCCCCTGGCTACCGCCATCGCCCTGGCCGCCGCTACCCAGGCCCAGGCCGCCGAGTCCTGCCCCACTACCCTGCGCTTCGCCGATACCGGCATCGAGGGCAGCGAGGAGCTGCAGCGCGCCTTCAGTGATTTCGTCGAGGAGGTCGAATCACGCCTGGGCGTGACGGTAGAGTTCTTCCCGGTGGGCAACCGCACCACCGCGATCAACGCCCTGCGCTTCGAACAGGTCGACATCGTGCTGGCCGGCCCCTCCGAGTACGTGCTGATGGCCGAACGAGTCGAGGGCACCAAGCCGATCACCGCCATCGTGCGCCCCGAGTACTACTCGGTGTTCATCGCTCCCACCGACAGCGACATCGAGACCCTGGAGGACCTCAAGGGCAAGCACGTGGCCATGAAGGACCACGGCTCCACCACCGGCCACATCATGCCGAGCTACATGCTGAGCCAGGCCGGCCTGGACATCGACCGCGACCTGCGGATCTCGCTGCTGGACGGCGCCCGCATGCAGGCCCTGGCCTCCGGCGAGGTGGATGCCGTGGGCACCGGCGTGCGCGACTTCGCCCCCTTCGTCGCCCAGCACGGCGAGGAGAACTACCGCATCATCGAGCGTGGTCAGGACATGCCGGGCGACCCCATGGTGGCCGGCCCGCACATCTCCGCCGAGTGCGTCAGCGAGATGCAGGAGGCCTTCATGAACGACCCCGACGGCCTGCTGCAGGCGATCCTCGCCCCGGGCGAGCGCGACAAGTACATCGGCGCCGAGATGGTGCTGGTGGACGACAGCGAGTACGACATGGTGCGCGAGTCCTACGCGCTGCTCGGCCTCTCCGACTGATGGAGCTTCCATGCAGCTAAGCATCGACAATATTACCAAGGTCTATCCTGACGGGACCCGCGCCCTCGACGGGCTGTCGTTCGACGTCAGCCCCGGGGAAGGCGTGGTCATCCTCGGCCACAACGGCTGCGGCAAGTCGACGCTGATGAAGTGCCTGACCGGACTGGAGCGCCCCACCTCGGGGCGCCTCAGCCTGGCCGGCCTCGACCTCGCCTCGGCATCGCGTCGCGAGCTCAGGCCCCTGCGCCAACGCATCGGCTGCGTCTTCCAGAAGTTCAACATGGTCGGCAACCTCTCGGTGCTGCAGAACGTGCTGTTCGGCCTGATGGGACGGCGCGGCATCCTGGCCAGCCACGCCCTGACCGCCAGCCGGCAGTCGCGCCAGGCGGCCATGGAGGCCCTGGAGCGGGTCGGCCTCGCCCACCTGGCTCCGCGCCGCACCGATACGCTCTCCGGCGGCCAGCAGCAGCGCGTGGCCATCGCCCGCATGCTGATGCAGGACGCCGAGATCGTGCTGGCCGACGAGCCGGTGGCCAGCCTCGACCCCCGCGCGGGCCGCGAGGTGATGGAGCTGCTCTGGTCGGTGGTGCGCGAACGGAAGATGACCGTGCTCTGCGTGCTGCACCAGATCGAACTCGCCCGGGAGTACGGCGAGCGGCTGATCGGCCTGCACGGCGGCCAGCTGGCCTTCGACCGCCCCACCGCCGAGGTCAGCGACGCCGACATCACGGCCCTCTACCAGACCGTCACACCACAGGAGGCCGCTACCGATGAGCGATTCATCGCCGCGCCACGCCGCGCCGCCCAGGCTTGAGCGCCCCTCTCCCATCGCCTTCATCCTGCTGCTGGCCTTCGCCGCCTTCTTCATCAGCGGCTTCTCCAGCGCCAACATCCACTCGGAGCGCCTGCTGCGCGGGGTTGCGAACCTCGGCACCTTCTTCGGCGAGGCCCTGCCGCCGGACTTCGCCCGCTGGGACGTGATCGCCATGGCCATGCTGGAGACCTTCCAGATGGCCATCGTCGGGGTGGTGTTCGGGGTGATCCTGAGCCTGCCCATGGCGCTGCTCTGCGCCCGCAACACCAGCCCGCACCCGGTGGTCAGGGTGATCGCCCGCAATGTCGTCGCCACCCTGCGCACCGTCCCGGACCTGGTGTGGGCGCTGATCTTCGTGGTCGCCGTGGGGCTGGGCCCGCTGGCCGGCATCCTGGCCATCGTCATGGATACCATCGGCTTCTGCGCGCGCTTCTTCTCGGAGCGCATCGAGGAGGTGGATCCCGGCCCCGGCCAGGCCCTGGCCGCCACCGGCGCCTCGCGCAGCGGCGTGGTCTGCGGCGCCATCCTGCCCGAGTGCACGCCGTCGTTCGTGGCCACCAGCCTCTTCTCGGTGGAGAAGGCGGTGCGTAGCGCCGTGGTGCTGGGCCTCGTCGGCGCCGGCGGCATCGGCGTGGAGCTCTCCGCCGCCATGAGCCTGTTCCGCTACGACCAGGCCCTCACCGTGATCCTCGCCATCCTGGTGGTGGTGATCGGCGTGGAGCAGGTCAGCGCCTGGATCCGCAAGCGGGTGATCTGACGCCGCTCGCCAAGCCCACCTCCTCAGGCCGCCTTCGGGCGGTCTTTTTCATGGCCGATTCCCGGACCTTCCGGCCTGGTTACTCGGTGGAGGCAAACAAAAAGGCCGGCGGGATATCCCGGCCGGCAAGCATCGAATCAGTGCGAGACATACGGTGATGAAAGAGAGTCTTCGGCAACTCTCCTGCCGACCCTCACCGCCTGATGGCGGCGAAGATCGGCAGGGTCATGCAGGATCAAACGTGAAGGGAGCGCTTAGAAGTCGTAGCGGATGCCGACGGTGTAGAGCAGGCTATCGTCGATATTCTCGCCGCTGGCATCCTCATCGAAGATCTCGGCATAGACCCGCATCGGGCTGAAGCGATAGTCGACGCCGATGGCCCAGGGGTTGCTGCTGCTGATATCGCCCACGTAGCTGACATCGTAGACGTCGGCGTAGAGGTTGCCCTGGCCGTAGTTGAAGGTGGCACCCAGGCCAAAGATCTCCTTCTTGGCGCTGGCCGAAGCCCCCTCGTTAACGGAGCCCAGCTCCTCGTACATGACCCGGGCGGAGAAGTTCGGCAGGAACTTGTACTGGGCGGAGATGCCCCAGATATCCTCGCCGGCAGCGTTGTTGCTGCCGCCGCCATAGGTCGCGCCGCGATCGGAGACATCCTTGGACTGGTTATAGCCCGCCGCCAGGTAGAGATTCTCCCAGCTGTAGGTGACCGCTGCCGCCGTGGAGGTAGTGGAGCTGTTGTCCTGAGCGCCCACCGTAGCGTCATTGCCGCTGATGTGCTTGACCTGCACATGGCCCTGCAGGCCGTTGAAGACCGGCGTGGCGTAGGCCACGGTATCGCCGCGGGAGCTGGTGGAGCCGCCATCATGGGTCACCCAGCCCTCGTTCTCGTAGTTGTCGAAGACGCCTGTCACGGCCTCCTTGTAGACGCTGTCGAAGTTACCGATGGTCAGAGTGCCCAGCTGCTGGCTCTTCAGGCCCAGGAAGCTGTTACGTACCTGCATGGCATCGCGGTTGACCTCGTCGGCGTTGAAGCGGAACTCCATGCGGGCGAAGGCGCTCAGGTCGCTGTTGAGCTCATGGCTGGCACGGAAGCCGAAGCGCGAGCCGTTGTTCTGGAACTCGCTGCCGCTGGTCTTGTCCGCACCCGGCGTCAAGTCCTGGGTACCGCCCGAGGTGATCATATAGTTGATGCGGCCGTAGATATCGACCTTGGTGCCGTCCTGATCGTAGACGGTGGCCGCCTGGGCGACAGCAGAAGCGGACAGCGCGCCAACCACGGCGGTGGCGATGAGTGACTTCTTGAACATGAGAGGATTCCTTGAATGATCTCTTGGGATATGCAAAGGGATGCCTCCTGTCTCGGCGGACAGCGCCGACTTGGAGACGAGCCATTGGTGGCTTCTTGTTGTATGGCCGAGGACGATATCCCGGGATCATGTCAGGAAGGTGACGCTTTTATTCACGATGCGAGGTACCGTCGAATTTCATCTAACTGCAACGGTTAACCCCCAGGCTATAGGGGAAACAGCGATCGAGTCCGCCATGAAAGACGCACTGCATATCTCGCGACTCCACAAGCGCTTCGGCGACACCCTGGCCCTGGACGGCATCGACCTCGCCCTGCCCCGGGGCCAGGTGCTGGCCCTGCTGGGTCCCTCAGGCTGCGGCAAGACCACCCTGCTGCGCTGCATCGCCGGCCTGGCCGACGCCGATGACGGCGAGATTCACCTCGACGGCCAGTGCGTCGCCGCGCCGGGCCGCCACCTGAGCCCCGACGACCGCCGCCTGGGCATGGTCTTCCAGGACTATGCCCTCTGGCCCCATATGAGCGTCTATCACAACGTGGCCTTCCCGCTGGAAATGCAGGGGGTGAAGGCCAACGCCCGACGCCCCCAGGTGGAGTGGGCGCTTTCGCTGGTGGGGCTTGCCGACTACGCCGAGCGCGCCCCGGGTGAGCTCTCCGGTGGCCAGCAGCAGCGGGTGGCGCTGGCTCGGGCCATCGTCGCCAAACCGCGCCTGCTGCTGATGGACGAGCCCCTCTCGAACCTCGACAAGGGCCTGCGGGAAAGCCTGGCACTGGAGATCCGCAGCCTGATCGAGGAGCTCAGCCTGACGGCGGTGTTCGTCACCCACGACCAGCACGAGGCCTTCGCCCTGGCCGACCGGGTCGCCGTGCTGCAGCAGGGCCGCCTGCAGCAGGTCGATTCGCCGGAGGCACTCTTCCACACCCCGGCTACGCCGGCCATCGCCGATTTCGTGGACGCCGGCACCCTGCTCGACGCCCGGCTTGATGCTCACGGCCTGGCTATCGCCGACACCCGGCTGCCGATGACCGCGGCCTGCGGCTATCGAGGCGAAGTCCGCCTGCTGCTGCCGCGCCGCGCCCTGCGCCTCTGCGCCCCCGACGACGGCCTGCTGCGGGCGCGCATCACCGGCCGCCTCTTTCAGGGCGAGCATCTGTCACTGCAGCTCGGCCTCGCCGACGGCCGCTCCCTCAAGCTGCACGCCCCCCACGCGCCGGAGCGCGGCTGCCAGGTGGGGATCGACATCGATGTCAGCGACCTGCGCGCCTGGGACACCGATGCGCGCCTGCTCGACCTGATGCCCTACGCCGACGTGGCGGCCACCGCCACCGGCTGACCCCGGCCTATCCACTCACACCGTGATTCAGGAGACCCACATGTTCCCCTTGAAAGCTCTCGCCTTCGGCGCCGGCCTGCTCGCCCTGCCGGGCCTTGCCGCCGCCGGTGCCCTGACCGTCTACTCCGCCGGCCCCGGCGCCCTGATCGAGAACCTCGCCGCCGACTTCACCGACCAGACCGGCATCGAGGTCAACGTCTTCCAGAGCACCACCGGCCAGGTGATGGCGCGCCTGGAATCCGAGCAGGCCAATCCGCTGGCCGATGTCGTGATCTCCGCCTCCTGGGACAGCGCCGAGTCTCTGCATCAGGAGGGCCTTCTGCACGAGTACCTTTCTCCCAATGCCGACACCGTTCCCGACTTCCTCAAGACCGAGCACTATGTGGCCCAGGGGGTGTCGGCCCTGGCGCTGGTGTGGAACCGGGACAGCAGCGTGCCGCAGCCGGCCGACTGGAGCGACCTCACCGATGCCGCCTACCGCGACCAGGTGACCATGCCCGACCCGGCCCAGTCCGGCGCCGCCTTCGAACTGATCACCGGCCTGCTGACCGCCAAGGGTGAAGACGCTACCTGGTCGCTGATGGAGGCGCTCGCCGACAACGGCATGATCGTGCCCGGCCCCAACGCCCGCGCCCTGAACCCGGTGCTGCAGGGGGCGAAATCCGTGGTGTTCGGCGCGGTGGACTATATCTCCTTGGGCCAGCAGGCCGAGGGCGAGGCCATCGAGGTGATCTTTCCCGAGAGCGGCACCGTGATCGCCCCGCGACCGATGATGATCCTCGCCTCCACCGCCATGCCCGACGCGGCCGAGCGGTTCGTCGACTTCGTGCTCTCCGAGCAGGGCCAGGCGAGAGTCGCCGAGCGCTACCTGATGCCGGCCCGCACCGACATCGAGGCGCTGCGCCCGACCCTCGAGGAGCTGACCCTGATCGAGGTGGACAGCGAGGCGATGAACGCCCAGCGCGAGGAGATCCTCACCCGCTTCCGCGAGGCCACGGGTAGCTGATGCCGGCCGCCATCGCGTCTCGTCTGCCCCGGATCACCGGGGCAGGCGTCGTCATGCTGCTGACGGCGGCGGCACTGCTGATACTGGTGGGGCTGCCGCTGCTCTACGTGGTGCTGCAGGCGATCTTCCCCGGCTGGTCCCGAGGGGAACTCGCCGGCGCCTTCGGCCTCTTCGTGCCGCTGCTCTCCGACCCGGCGCTGCTGGGACTCCTCGGCAATACCCTGCGCCTGGGCGTCGCCGTGGTGGTAGTCTGCGCCCTGCTGGCCATCCCCCTGGGGGCACTTCGCGCCCTGGCCCGGGTACCCGGCGGCGGCGCCTGGGACCTGATCTTCCTGATCCCCTTCATGATCCCGCCCTATATCGCCGCCCTCTCCTGGATGCTGACCCTGCAGCCGCGTGGCTACGCCGAGCAGCTGACCGGGCTCTCGGCCAGCGGCTTTCTCTTCTCCTTCTCGGGCATCGTCTTCGTGATGGTGCTCAACGTCTTCCCGGTGGTCTATTTCGCGGTGTCGCGCACCATGATGAGCGTCGGCGGTCGCTACGCCTCGGCCGCCCGAGTCAGCGGTGCCGGCGCCTGGCGCGCCTTCTGGCGCATCACTCTACCGCTCTCCACGCCGGGCATCGCCGCCAGCCTGCTGCTGGTGTTCGCGCTCACCATCGAGGAGTTCGGCACGCCGGCCACCCTGGGTGCCCAGGCGGGCTACAAGGTGCTGGTCACCGGCATCCACGAGCGCTTCGCCGACTGGCCCATCGACATCCCGGGGGCGGCGGTGCTCTCGCTGCTGCTGGTGATGCTGGCCATGGCCGCCTTCTATCTGCAGCACTGGCTGGTGACGCGGCGCTCCTTCGTCAGCCAGACCGGTAAGCCGGCGGCGGTGGAGCCCATCGAGCTCGGCCTCTGGCGATGGCCGGTGATGGCGCTCTTCGCTCTGGTGGGGGTGGTGTCGGTTGGCGTGCCGATCATGGCCGTACTGGCCACCGCCTTCACCGGCACTCTCTCCGGCGGCCTGGCCCCGGAAAACCTCTCGCTGCGCCACTTCGAGGCGCTGTTCGCCAACCGCGGCGGCGCCCTGCAGGCGCTCTCCACCAGCCTGGGTCTCGCCATCGGTGCGGCGCTGCTCACCGGGGTGCTGGGGGCCCTGGTAGGCTACCTGGTGGTGCGCGCCCAGCTGCGCGGCAAGGGGCTGCTCGACCTGCTCTCGCTGCTGCCCAATACCATGCCCGGCATCGTGGTGGCGGTGGGGCTGATCCTGGCCTGGAACCAGAGCTGGTGGCCGATCCAGGTCTACAACACCGGCGCCATGCTGCTGCTCGCCTACGCCTGCCTGCTGCTGCCCTATCCGGTGCGCTACGCCTCGGCGGCCTTCCGCCAGATGGGCGAGAGCCTGGAAGCCGCGGCCCGGGTGTGCGGGGCCGGCTTCTTCACCGCCTTCCGGCGCATCCTGCTCCCGGCCCTGGCGCCCAGCCTGATCGTCTCCATGCTGCTGGTCTTCGCCATCGCCTCCCGGGAGCTCGTCGCCTCGCTGATGGTGGCGCCCGCCGGCATGCGCACGGTCTCGACCTTCGTCTTCGGCCAGTTCGAGCAGGGCTCCCCCGGCGTCGGCATGGCCATGAGCGCCGTGGCGATCTTCACCACCACGGCGCTGCTGGTGGCACTGACGGTGTTCAGCCGCAAGCGACTGCCGATCGCGGGCTAGATGAAGCGCCCGGTTGAGGATTCTGGCGCCACTCCAGCCTCTCCCACCCCTCGACCCGGGCCACTTCGGCCAGCACCGGGTCGGGGTTGACCGCCACGGGGCGATTCACCCGGTTGAGCAGCGGCAGATCGTTCTGGGAGTCGGAGTAGAAGCAGAGGTGGCTGGCGGTGGCATTGCGCTCAGCCAGCCAGCTTTCCAGGCGCGTGACCTTGCCGCCGCGGTAGGAGAGCACCCCGGTGGTGGCGCCGGTGAAGTAGCCGGCGGCAAGCTCCGGCTCCACGGCGATCACCTCCTCGATGCCCAGCCGCCTGGCCACCGGCCCCACCAGATGTCGCGAGGAAGCGGAGATCAGCAGCGGCAGATCGCCCTGCTCCCGGTGGCGCGTGATCAGCGCACGCCCCTGGGGAAAGAAGCGCGGCGCGATTCGTTCGGTAACGAAGGTCTCGACCTCGGCGGCGACCTCCGCCTCGTGGCGCCCCGCCAGCGGCGACAGCGTCACGGCCAGATACTGCTCCAGCTTGAGCCGCCCGGCGTGATAGGCCGCGTTCATGGCCTGGGTACGGGCGAGATAGTCCCCGGGAGAGTCGACCCAGCCGCACTCCACCATCCAGTCGTTCCATAGCGCGCTGCAGTCGCCGTCCAGCAGCGTATCGTCGAGGTCAAAGAGAGCAAGGCGCATGACGGCCTCCAGTGGCCCGGTAGCTCGAGAAGGCCCATAGCCTGGGCCATCCGGGTGACAAAGGCATGACCGGCGCGACCTGTCACGGCACTGCCATCTCGCCGTCACGCCGTCGCCAACCGACTGACACCACCCCGCCATGCCGTCGTCACCTTGTGCGGATAACGTCGGGCGACGGAGCAGAACGGCTTACCGCCGCCCACGTCATCGCCGTGAATCACACCGCAAGGAGAGCCCCATGTTCGTACCCACACTGAAAGGCCTGGCCGCCGGCATCGCCGCCGCTACCCTGTCGCTGTCCGCTCACGCCGCCGTGGAGGTCCAGTGGTGGCACGCCATGGGAGGTGAGCTCGGCGAGATCCTTGAAGGCATCACCGAGGAGTTCAACGCCTCCCAGGACGACTACCGGGTGACCCCCAGCTACCGCGGCAACTACACCGAGACCATGACCGGCGCCATCGCCGCCTTCCGTGCCCGCCAGCAGCCGCATATCCTGCAGGTCTTCGAGGTGGGCACCGGCACCATGATGGCCGCCGAGGGGGCCATCTACCCCATCCACGAGCTGATGGAAGACCACGGCCGCGCCTTCGAGCGCGAGGCCTTCCTGCCGGCGGTGCTGGGCTACTACACCGATACTCGCGGCAACATGCTCTCCTTCCCCTTCAACTCCTCCACGCCGATCCTCTATCTCAACCGTGACGCCTTCGAGACCGCGGGCCTGAGCGGCACGCCCGAGACCTGGGAGGAGATCGTCGCGGCCTCCCGCCAGCTGCGCGAGAGCGGCGCGGCCCGCTGCGGCTTCACCACCTCCTGGCCGAGCTGGGTGATGCTGGAGAACTTCTCCGCCATGCACAACTCGCCCCTGGGCACCCGGGAGAACGGTTTCGGCGGCCTGGATACGGAGTTCGTCTTCGACAATGACCTGGTGGCGAGTCACTGGGACAACCTCAAGGCGTGGCAGGACGAAGGGGTCTTCCGCTGGGGCGGCCCGGGGCCGGGGGATGATGCCGCGCCGATGTTCTACTCGGGAGAGTGCGCCATGTTCTTCGGCTCCTCCGCCTCACGGGCCGGGGTGCTGGCCAACGCCGATTTTGAAGTGGGCTTCGCCATGCAGCCCTACTACGCGGAGGTGGAGGGCGCACCCCAGAACTCCATCATCGGCGGCGCCACCCTCTGGGCGCTGCAGGGCCACAGCGACGAGGAGTACGAGGCCGTGGCCGCCTTCTTCGAGTACCTCTCCCGGCCCGAGGTGCAGGCCGACTGGCACCAGCGCACCGGCTACCTGCCGATCACCCAGGCCGCCTGGGAGCTGAGCGAGACGCAGGGCTTCTACGCCGAGAACCCGGGCGCCGACATCTCCATTCGCCAGATGAACCTCAACCCGCCCACGGAAAACTCCAAGGGGCTACGCTTCGGCAACTTCGTGCAGATCCGCGACATCATCTCCGAGGAGATGGAGGCGGTGATGAGCGGCCAGAAGAACGGCGAGCAGGCCAGCGCCGACGCCGCCCGCCGCGGCAACGCCCTGCTGCGCGACTTCGAGGCCGCCAACCGCTGAGCCCTGCCTTTGCGCTCCCTCCCGCGGAGGGGGCGCCTGTTTATCGTCGCTTCGAGCCTTCCGATGCAGACCAAACACATGACCTTTCCCGGGCGCTGGCTGCCCTATGCCCTGCTGGCCCCCCAGGTGATCGTGACCCTGATCTTCTTCATCTGGCCCTCGCTGCAGGCGCTATACATGTCGCTGCTGCGCGAGGACGCCTTTGGCCTCAACAGCACCTTTGTGGGCCTGGCCAACTTCGCACGGCTCTTCGCCGACGACACCTACCTCGACTCGCTCTCGGTGACCGCGGTATTCGCCATCGGCACCACACTGCTGTCGATGTCGGCCGCCCTGCTGCTGGCGGCCACCGTCAACCGCATGCTGCGCTCGCGCAACGCCTACACCACCCTGCTGATGTGGCCCTACGCCATCGCCCCGGCCATCGCCGGGGTGCTCTGGTGGTTCCTCTTCAACCCCTCCATCGGCATCGTGCCCTATGCGCTCGAGATGCTGGGCTACCGCTGGAACCACCGCACCTCAGGGAACGATGCCATGATGCTGGTGATCATCGCCGCCGCCTGGAAGCAGATCGCCTACAACTTCCTCTTCTTCCTGGCCGGGCTGCAGTCGATCCCCCAGTCGCTGATCGAGGCGGCGGCCATCGATGGCGCCGGCCCCGTGAAGCGTTTCTGGACCATCGTCTTTCCACTCCTCTCGCCCACCACCTTCTTCCTGATGGTGGTCAACGTGGTCTACGCCATGTTCGACACCTTCGGTGTGATTCACGCCACTACCCAGGGCGGCCCCTCCCAGGCGACGAATACCCTGGTCTACAAGGTCTACGCCGACGGCTTCGTGGGGCTCAACCTGGGCAGCTCCGCCGCCCAGTCTGTGATCCTGATGGCCATCGTGGTGCTCCTCACCGTGGTGCAGTTCCGCTTCATCGAACGGCGCGTCAACTACTGACCCGGAGGAGCCCCCATGGTCGAACACCGCCCCCTGAGCCAGCTGGCCGCGCACCTGATTCTGATCGCCGGCGTGGCCCTGGTGCTATTTCCCGTCTACATCGCCATCGTCGCCTCCACCCAGGCCCCGGGAGAGTTCCTGCGCGGCACCCTGCCTCTGATGCCCGGCGGCCACGCCCTGGAGAACTACCGCACCATGTGGGAGAGCGGCCTCTCGAGGGCCGGGGCGCCGCCCGTGGGCCAGATGCTCTTCAACAGCCTGGTGATGGCGCTGGCGATCACCGTGGGGAAGCTTGTCATCTCGCTGCTCTCGGCCTTTGCCATCGTCTACTTCCGTTTCCCCTTCCGGCTGTTCTTCTTCTGGCTGATCTTCGTCACCCTGATGCTGCCGGTGGAGGTGCGCATTATCCCCACCTTCCAGGTGGTGGCCGACCTCGGCATGCTCAACAGCTTCGCCGGGCTCTCCATCCCGCTGATCGCCTCGGCCACCGCCACCTTCCTCTTTCGCCAGTTCTTCATGACGGGGCCGGAAGAGCTGCTGGAGGCCGCCCGCGTGGATGGCGCCGGCCCCCTCCGGTTCTTCAAGGATATCCTGCTGCCGCTCTCGGTCACCAATATCGCGGCCCTCTTCGTGATCCTGTTCATCTACGGCTGGAACCAGTACCTCTGGCCCCTGCTGATCACCACCGACAGCGACTATTACACCGTGGTGATGGGCATCCAGCGCATGACCACCGCCGCCGACGGCGACCCCCAATGGCACCTGGTGATGGCCGCGGTGGTGATGGCCGCCCTGCCCCCGGTGCTGGTGATTCTGTTCATGCAGCGCCTGTTCGTAAAGGGCCTGACCGAGACGGAGAAGTAATGATGGCAAGTATCAAGCTCGAGGGTCTCGAGAAGACCTATCCCGGCGGCGTGCAGGCGGTGAAGGGCGTCGACCTGGAGGTGGCCGACGGCGAATTCGTGGTGCTGGTGGGCCCCTCGGGCTGCGGCAAGTCGACCCTGCTGCGCATGGTGGCAGGGCTCGAGACCATCAGCGCCGGAGCGCTTTATATCGGCGAGCGCCGGGTCAATGAGCTGGAGCCCGCCCAGCGCGATATCGCCATGGTGTTCCAGAACTATGCGCTCTACCCGCACATGACGGTGTTCGACAACCTGGCCTACGGCTTGAAAAACCGCGGCTTCAAGCGCGACGAGATCCGTCGCCGAGTGGAGGAGGCCGCCAGGATGCTGGAGATCGAGGCCTTCCTGCCCCGCAAGCCGCGCCAGCTTTCCGGCGGCCAGCGCCAGCGGGTGGCCATGGGCCGGGCCCTGGTGCGCGAGCCCGCGGTCTTTCTCTTCGACGAGCCGCTCTCCAACCTGGACGCCAAGCTGCGGGTGCAGATGCGGGTGGAGATCAAGCGGCTGCAGCGCCGCCTGAAGACCACCAGCCTCTATGTCACCCACGACCAGCTCGAGGCGATGACCCTGGGCGACCGCCTGGTGGTGCTCAACGGCGGGCGCATCGAGCAGGTGGGCACGCCCATGGAGATCTATGCCCGGCCCGCTTCGCTCTTCGTGGCCACCTTCATCGGGTCGCCGGCCATGAACCTGCTGCCCCTGGGCGCTCTGCTGAGCGGCCCGGGCGCGGCGTCCCATGGCTCCCTGCTAGGAGATCTGCCGCCGGGCACCGGCATCCTGGGCATCCGCCCCGACGCGCTGCGCCTCAAGGCGCCTCACGGGCCCCACCTGACCCTCTCGGCCACCCTGGAGCTCTTCGAGGCCGCCGGCGCCGAGAGCCACCTCCATGTGCGCCTGGCCGGCAGCGGTCAGCCCCTGGTGATCCGCACCGCCGGCCAGCCGGCGGTGGCGGAGGGCCAGCGCCTGCACTTCCATATCACCCGAGACGCCCTGCACCCCTTTCATCGGGAGACAGGCCGGCGCCTCGACGATACGCTCAAGACCAAGGAGCAAGCCGCATGACACTTCTCGCCTCCACGCTGATCGAGACCCTCCAGCAGGCCGCCCGCACCGCCGGCCAGCTGCTGCGCGAGGGCTACCACGCCGCCGGCGCCATCGACTTCGAGGCCAAGGGTGCCTCGGACTTCGTGACCCACTACGACAGGGCAGCAGAGCACGCCATCATCGAGACGGTGCGGCGGGCCCATCCCGAGGCGGGTTTCATTGGCGAGGAGACGGGCGAAACCCCCGCCGAGGGCGGGAGACTCACGGTGATCATCGACCCTCTAGATGGCACCAACAACTTCCTGCACCGGGTGCCTCACTTCTCGGTCTCCATCGCCGCACGCGAAGGCGACACCCTCACCCACGGGGTGGTCTACCAGCCGCTGCTGGACGAGATGCTGTGGGCGGTGCGAGGCCAGGGCGCCCACCGCAACGCCGGCCGCATCACCGCCTCCCCAGCCAGGGCCCTGCACGAGATGCTGATCGCCACCTGCCTGCCCTATCACGCCAAGGGCGACTGCGCGACCAGCCTGGACCAGCTCACCCGGCTGATGTCTCGCGTGGCCGGCATTCGCGTGCCCGGCTCGGCGGCGCTCGAGGTCGCCCATGCGGGCCTCGGCCGCTTCGACGCCTTCTGGTCCCAGGGCGCCCGGCTCGACCTCTGGGACGTCGCCGCCGGCATCGTCATCGCTCGGGAGGCGGGCTGCACGGTGACCGACCTTGCCGGCGACTTGGACCCCGCCGAGTGGAACAGCCTGCTGGTGGCCCATCCGGAGCGCCACGCCGAGCTCAGGGAGATCCTGACGGCACGCTGAGCGAGCCAAGCCGCCAGGCAAGATGACAGGCGACTAGGCCGCGGCAAAGCACGCCTCAAAGGCCGCCACCACGCGGCACAGGTCATCGGGCAGCCGGGGTCGCGACGCATAGAGCCGATGACATCGCCAACGATGGCCCCCAGCATCTCTATCATGCCCTGGCGACCACTACCGCGACGGCTCCCTCTCCCAGAAGCGCAACGAGTGGTTTCGCAAGATGCATGACAGGAGGGTGCAAGCAAGGAGCAAGCGCCGAACGATGCGGCTGCTCAGTCGCGCATCTCGACCAGCTCCACCCGGCGATTCTGTGCCCGCCCGGCCTCGGTCCGATTGGACGCAATCGGCGCCATCATGCCGGCACCCGCCGATCTCAACCGCGACCCGGCAATCCCGTGCCGCTGCTCAAGATAGCGAACCACTGCCGTTGACCGCTCCATGGACAGGCGCAGGTTGTAGTCGTAGTTGCCGACATCGTCGGTATGACCCACCACGAGCAGGCCCAGCTCCTGGTGCTCCTGCATCAATTCAGCGATGGTCGCCAGTGACGAGCTGGACTCAGCCAGGATTTCATCGGAATCGAAGGCGAACAGGATATCCTGAATGGCGACACGCCCCGATTCCATCAGGCCCTGCTCCATTTCACTGACCGACAGCGGGCGGTGCTCCGTGGCAACCTCCATCTCCTCTTCGGTTACCACGGTGATGGCATACTGGGTGCCGCCGCCGGGACCGGGAGCCTGATACGTGGCGATCGCCACGTGCACGGGCGCATCCTGCGAGCGCGCCAGCAGATAGTGCACTGGCTGACGATTCAGGAGAGGCCCTCGGTTAGTCAGCAGGTAGGACTCACTGGTATTGGTCAGGAAATCCGCCGAGCGGCCCGTGTTCTGCTCGATCAGATCCAGGTCACTTCCCTCGAAGATCAGTTCGAAACCGGCCTCTGGCAAAGTCTGCACAAAGGTGCGGTGAACGCGAAGATCGCTGATATCGGGATCATCGAAGCGGTAGATCATCTTGAGCCACTCACCCTCCAGGGCAAGCTGCTCGGTATGCGCCCGCTCCGATCGATCGAAGGGACCCGCAGGCAGCACGACGCGTTTGAACTCATCGCGAAAATTGTCGGTAATAAAGGAGCCGGCAATGCGTTCGACCAGCGGATGATCGCCAGCGCCTTCGATGTCCTCGTTCGCCTGCCCCGCTAGTGAGAACAGCATCGTCAGGAACAGCAGCGAGACAAGACGGATTCGGGCCGAAGCGCCAGACAGAACATCAGACATGACAAAGCCTCCTTCAGGCGGGCTCTCAACGGGATAGGCGCTTGGAGGGATCGCATAACAAGCAGACCTGAGCCCCTGCCAACCCGGGGCAATGCTTTCACCCTAGGTCACTGGCGTTGGCTTAGCCATTCATAAAGCCCCAGCAACCGCCAGCGCCTGGACTAGTCGGCAGCAGAGGGGTCAGGCGCCGTGGTAGCCATCCTCTTCGGGGTTCTCGTGGGCGCCGGTGGGCAGCTCAGCGGCCCAGGCCATGGCGGCGGCGTGGTCGCGCAGGGGAAAGGTGCGGATCTCCACCGCCTTGAAGAGACGCTCCTCGAGATGGGCAATATGCTCGACCCACTCCTGGTCGGTGACCACGGCAGCGCGGTGGTAGCGCTCGAGGTCGCCTAGCTGGGTCAGGCCGTAGCCGACGTCCTTGAGCAGGGCGGTAAGGGTCAGGAAGCGCAGGTTGTCGATCTCGACCACCAGGCTGATCACCGGATGGTCGCGTTTGGCGACCTCGATGGCATCGATGGCGCGCTGCAGCTCGGGGCCTGTCACCACGCCCCCCACCTTCATCGCCACGACGTGCTCCGCCGAGTGAGGGATCAGATCCAGCATGGGCACTCTCCTTGGGTCCGTGGAGCCACAACGGCTCGTTCGCCTTCAGCATAGCGTGCCTCTCTTCCCGCCGATGCTTTAACGCGAGGCAGGCATCATGGGATCGTCACAATGGCACGCCAGCATGGGTGAAATGCTCAGGAGAGTCCCACCGCATGCCTCGAAAAGCGCGCAAGCCGCTCAGCGAAGCGGAGATCGATCAGCTGATGTTGCTGGCTCGCGGCAACGCCATGGCCCGCCAGCTCCGTGCCGAGCGTGCCGCGGCGCCCACGTCGCGCCACCTGGCCTGCCACCGAGCGGGCGACGCCACCCTGAAGATACTGATGATATCGGACGTCTACTTCCCTCGGGTCAACGGTGTCTCCACCTCCGTCGCCAGCTTTCGGGATGCCCTGGAGCGCCTGGGCCATGCGGTGGTGGTGCTCTGTCCGGACTATCCGGTAGGCCAGGTGGAGGAGCCGGGCGTGCTGCGGATCGCGTCCCGGGGCGTGCCGGGAGATCCCGAGGATCGCATGATGCGCCTCGGGGAGCTGCTCGCCCTGGGGCCGGAGCTGGAAGAGGCGGGATTCGACCTCATTCACGTGCAGACACCCTTCGTGGCTCATGTGGCAGGCATTCGGCTGGGGCGGCGCCTGGGCATTCCGGTGGTGGCCAGCTACCACACCCTCTTCGAGGAGTACCTGCACCACTACGTGCGCTGGCTGCCGCGGCGCTGGCTGCGCTTTCTCGCCCGGCGCCTGGCGGTTCACCAGTGCCGCCAGCTCGATGCCCTGGTGACACCGTCCCACGCCATGCGCGAGGCGCTTCTCCGCTACGGCGTCACCGCGCCGATGACGGTCATCCCCACCGGCCTGGCCCTGGAGTCCTTCGCTCAACCGGCGGAGGCGTGCGACTTTCGCAGCCGCTACGACCTGCCCGCCAACGCTCGCCTGCTGCTCTACGTGGGCCGTACGGCCTTCGAGAAGAACATCGGCTTTCTGATCGAGATGCTGCCCCGGGTGCTGGCAAGGCACCCGGAGGCTCGCCTGGTCATTACCGGCGAAGGCCCGGCACGGGAGGCCCTGGCCCGCCAGGCCCGGGAGGCCGGACTGGCCGATGCCGTGATCTTCCTCGGCTACCTGGGCCGCGACGGCCCCCTGCAGGCGGCTTACCGCGCCGCGGACCTGTTTGTCTTCGCCTCGCGCACCGAGACCCAGGGGCTGGTGCTGCTGGAGGCCATGGCCCTGGGCACGCCGGTGGTCTCGACCGCGGTGATGGGCACCCGGGAGGTGCTCGTCGAGGGCGAAGGCTGCCTGATCGCCGAGGAGAGCCACCCCGACTTCGCCGCCAAGGTGAATCGGGTGCTGGCCGACGACACCCTGCGCCGCCGACTGGCCGAGCGGGGCCGCGTCCATGCGGCGGGCTGGCACGAGGATGCTAAGGCGGCAGAACTCGTCATGCTCTACCGGAGGCAGAGCCTTTCTGTACCGGAATAGCGGGGCAAGGCGGCTCCCTACCAGGCCCCACTGCCCCTGGCCTCAGCGAGCGCGGGCGGCTACCACTTCGATTTCGACCAGCCATTCGGGGTTGGCCAAGTCGGCCACCCCCACCACGGAGCGAGTCGGCAAGTTAGGCTGCTCATCCGTGCCGAAATACTGGGTGTAGCCATCCATGAACCCCGAAAAATCGATGCGGCCCGTCTCCTCGGTCGGCACCAGGAAGACTGTCATCTTGACCACGTCACCGAGGTCAAGTCCCCGGCTCTCCACGGTGGCCTTGATACGCTCCAGCACGGAAACGGTCTGGGCCTCGGTATCGCCGAACTCGCCATCCTCACCGGCCCGCGGCACAGTCCCACTGAAGTAGGTCAACTCGACATTTTCCAGGGTAACCGCCTGCAGGATGGGAAAGTCAGAATCGGGAATTGGGTGACGCTCGATATTGCTGTCGTGAGCCATGCTACTCAGCGCAGTCATCATCAGGGCAGCGCCCGCAAGGTAACGAATTTTCATGTCAGTCCTCTCGTGCCATTCTGGCGGTAGATGCCACCTTGACGGCGGCAATGTCATCGGCCGTCAGCCGGGTGGGTGTCGCGTTGAAGTGCTCGCGTATGTAGGTAACGATGGCAGCCAGGGCATCTGGAGATAGCTCGTCGCCAAAGGCCGGCATGCCGGCCCGACCATAGACCACGATTCGCAGTACCTCAGCGGCATCTCCTGCCACAAGGCCGTTACCAGCCAAGGCGGGAAAAGCACCGGGAATTCCCTGGCCGTTGGCCATGTGGCAAGCCGAACAGTTCTGCTGATAGCCGGCTTCCCCGGAGATATCGGCCAGGGCGGTGGCGGCAGTACCGGCCGCCATGAGTCCGGCGGTGAGCAGCACCGCTCTCAGTGCTGCCCGCGGGCAGATGCCAAGAGATTCACGAATCATGCGGCCTCCATCGCCAACTCGTGGAGCTTCTCGATCTGCAGCCAGGAAGATTCGATGGCGCCCGCCATCCAGCCCGTCATGTAGCTGAGATGCTCGCCGGCCAGCAGCACGCGCCCCTGGGGCTGATTGAGGAGCGGATAGCTTTCCTCCCGCGCCTCGCTGGACCAGCTGGCCCAGCCGCCCAGGTTTTCCGGCACTAGATGCCAGGCCGTGCTGAAGGCGGTCTCGAAGTCCCGGCGATAGCCGGCATGGATCCTCTCACCCACGCTCAGGGCCTTCTCGATACGCTGTGCCTTATCGAGGGCGCTGAACTGGGCGGCATTGGAGCCGAAGTTGTAGACACCCTGAAGTATGCCCTTCTGCCCCTGCCATCCGGTGGAGGGGTAGCTAATGTTGCCGGTCTCGCTGTTATGGGTGAAGGAGTGGCCGCCGAAGACATGGTCCTCGACTTCCCAGAAGCGGCTTCTCATCTGCAGTGCCAACTTGCAGGTCGGTGTGTAGCTGACAGCCTCCATGGCCCCCTTGAACTCGGGCGTAAAGTCATTCTCGATGCCACGCAGCACCGACAGCGGAATAGTACAGAGGCAGTAGTCGGCCTCCACCTGGTGGCTTTCACCGGTCGTCCGGCTGCGGTAGTCGACCAGAACCCGCTCCTCGTTCTGCTGCAGGCGGGTGACCTGGGCCCCATAGGTGATGACCTCCCCCAGCACCTTCTCGAAGGCTTTGGGAATCCTGTCCATCCCTCCAATGGGCTGGAACATGGTCTTCTGCTGGGTGAAGCCACTGACGGAGCTTACGATGCCATGAAGATCGGACTGCAGGAGTGCCGACAGGCCATGAGGGAGGGAGGCCTCACCGGGGTTGAGCCCTGCGCCGGGCTCCCGAAGGTAGCCCCTTCCCCCCGTGCCAAGATAGTCCAGGCTGCTGCGCTCCAACTGCCCCTCCCCCACGAGAAACTCGAGAAACTTCTCGCGTTCCTCCTGGGTCAGGGGCAGTTCCAGGGCATCCTGGTCGACGTGCTTGGCCAGGATTTCCGCCGCATGCCCGCGCATGTCGGCAATGATCTCCTTCTGCCGCACGGCCTTCCCGCTCAGCGGCCCGGCCGCCTCCCGATAGACGAACGCCGCCTCGTTGTGGTTGACGAAGATTTCCAGGGGAATCCCGAACTCTCGGGTGTAGTGCAGGGTGGAGCGATGGTGGTAGGGGATGCGCCAAGGGCCATGGTTGAAATATTCGCCCTCGTCGAAGTCACAGACCTCATCTTCCTGGCCCAGCTGCGGCAACACAAACCCGGAACGCGCAGTCTGCACCCGTCCCCCAGCATGACTTCTCGCCTCGAGAACCTGACACCGATACCCCTTCTTGCCCAGCTCATAGGCCGCGACCAGTCCGGCCAGCCCTGCGCCGAGAATGATCACGCTTTTACCATTGCCCTCTCCTCTCAAGGTGGGCGGCACATCCTGGGCAGAGGCGATACCAATGCCGAATGCCGAAAGACCCGACATCATCATGCCAGCACCTCCGACTGCACCTAGCGCCTGCAGGAAGTGGCGCCGCGTCAATGGTAGCGAGGAACCCGAATCGTGCACATCCATGAATGTCTCTCCCGTGGTTGACGGGAGAGACACTGCATTCACCATGCCTAATTCAGACTATTCCCAGATAAACCAGAGAGTTGGCCCCACCAGCTACCCATGGCCTCGAGGCCTCAGCGGCAGCCGGCATCGGATCACGCCCGCCTACGGTGCAGCGCAGGCCGACTCATCCCGGCCCAGGCGCCCGGTCGGTGCAACGCTGATCGACTACCAGGGCAGCGGCTCGCCGTTGCTGTGCCAGAAGGTGCCGGTGGTCGCGAGGGTCAGCGCCTCGATGCGCTCGGCGATGCCGGCGGCGGCCTCCTCCGGGGAGATCAGCCCACCGAAGTTGACCATGCGGGTCTGCACATAGCCGGGGTGGAGCTGGACCACGGCGATGCCGCGGGGCTTGAGATCCATGGCCAGCGACTTGCCGAAGGCGTTGAGCGCCGCCTTGGAGGCGCGATAGCCATAGCGGCCGCCGGAGTCGTTGTCGGCGATGGAGCCCATGCGGCTGGTGATATTGGCCACCTTGCAGCCCTCGTCGAGGTTGTCGAGCAGCGCCTCGGTGACCCGCAGCGGCGCATAGGCGTTGATCTCCATCTGCTCCCGGATGGAGTCGAAGTCGAGCTCGCCCAGGCGCTCGTCCTTGAGCAGCCCCGCATTATTGATCAGCAGCGCGAGGCGCTGCCCTTCCAGCTCCACGGCAAGCCGCGCCACGTCTTCCGGCCGGGTCACGTCGATGCCCTCGATGACCCGCTCGGCCACCTGGTGCAGCTCGGCGGTCTCCTCGCCGCTGCTGCGGCAGACCCCGATGACCCTCCAGCCAGCCTCCCGATAGTGGCGGGCCAGGGCCAGGCCGACGCCGCGGTTGGCGCCGGTGATCAGTACGGTGGAAGCCATGACACTCTCTCTCCTTTGCGGTTTACTGAAGAAGACACTGTCGCACTCGGCCAGCGGCTGCAAGAGGTCCCATTGCATCAAAGAGGACCTTTTCGGTACTATTTAGGTCGTTTCGCCAGTGCAGCATGTCCCAGCAGGAGCAGTGCACAGGAATCGCCATGCAGACCAATTCAGAGAAGCATCAGGCAACCCGCCGAGTCACCCTTCTGTCCGTCGCGGTGAACTGCATCCTGGGGGTCGCCAAGATCATCGTGGGCTGGCTGGTCGGGTCGGCCGCCCTGGTAGCAGACGGCGTGCACTCCTTCTCCGACCTGGTCACCGACGGCTTCGTGCTGGCGGCATCCCACTATGGCCACCAGGGGCCCGACCACGACCACCACTACGGCCATGGCCGTATCGAGACCCTCGCTACCCTGTTCCTGGGCAGCGTGCTGATCTTCGTGGCCGGCGCCATCGTCTGGTCGAGCACCGAGCGCCTGATCTCCGCCGCCGAGATCCCGCCGCCGGGTTACTGGGCGATCCTGCTGACCGTCCTGGCGCTGCTGGCCAAGGAGTGGCTGTTCCATCTCACCCGGCGCGTGGCCCAGCGCATCGGCTCCAAGATGCTGGAGGCCAACGCCTGGCACCATCGCAGCGACGTCTTCTCCACCGGCGTGGTGCTGATCGCGCTGCTCGGCAGCCAGTTCGGCGCCACCTGGATCGACACCCTGGCGGCCGTGATCGTCGGCCTGCTGGTGGGCAAGGTGGGCTGGGACCTGCTGTGGGAGTCCGGCCGCGAGCTGGTGGACACCGCTCTGCCGGTGGCCCAGCAGGAGGCGATGCGAGACGTGGCGCTCGGCGTGCCCGGGGTGGAGGGCATCCACGACCTGCGCACCCGCCAGTCTGCCGGGCGCACCATGCTCGACCTCCACGTGGTGGTCTCGCCGCGCATCAGCGTCTCCGAGGGCCACGAGATCGGCAACGAGGTGAGCCGCCGCCTGCGACAATCTTTCCCGGCACTCACCGACCTCACCTTCCACGTCGACCCGGAAGATGATGCCGGCGAAGGCGACCCCAGCCAGCTCCCCGGCCTGCCGCTGCGGCCCGAGGTGGAAGCGGCGCTGGCCGAGCGCTGGGCCGGCCTGCCTGAGTGGCACTGGCTCCTCGACCTGGAGCTCCACTACCTGGAGGGAGCCGTGACCGTGGTGGCCTGCATCGACGAGGACTCGCCCCTGGAGAGCCAGAGCGCCGCGCGACGCCTGGCAGAGGCCGCCGCCGACCTCGACTGGTTCTCCCACGTGGAGATCCGTCGCCTGGCCCCTGTTCTTCAGTGAGCGCTCGAGGGTGACATCCTCGCCCCCGGCGGCGACAATGGCCGCCCCTTCGGCGACCCCTCCGGCGACTCCATCGGCATGAGTGATCCCCTGCGCATCCTGCACCAAGACGAGCACCTGGTGGCCGTGCACAAGCCGGCCGGCCTGCTGGTCCATCGCACCGCCCTGGCCCGTGGCGAGCGAGAGTTCCTGATGCAGCGGCTGCGCGACCAGCTTGGCCAGCGGGTCTACCCGGTACACCGCCTCGACCGCCCCACCTCCGGCGTGATGGTGCTGGCCCTCTCCCCAGGCGTCGCCACCCGGCTCACCGAGGCCTTCGCCGAGCGCCGGGTGGCCAAGCGCTACCTGGCCGTGGTGCGCGGCATCGGCCCCGAGGCCGAGCGGCTGGAGTATCCGCTGCGCGAGGAGGATGGCAGCCGCCCCAAGGCCGAGATGCCCGCCATGGAGGCGATCACGGACATCCGCCGCCTGGACAGCGTGGAGCTGCCGGTGCAGGTGGACCGCTACCCGAGCAGCCGCTACTCGCTGATGGAGGCGCGGCCCTTGACCGGACGCCGCCACCAGATTCGCCGCCACCTGTCGCAGCGGGGCTATCCGATCATCGGCGACGCCAAGCACGGCAAGGGCAACCACAACCGCTTCTTCGCCGAGCACCTCGACGCCCCGCGCCTGCTGCTGGCCGCCACCGAGCTCGCCCTCGTACACCCGGCGACCGGGCAGCCGCTCAGGCTGAGCGGCGCCCTGGATGCCACCATGAGCGCGCTGTTCCGACGCTTCGGCTGGGCCGGCCACCTGCCGGTGGACGCCGTGGACCAGAGCCAGCCGCATCCCCACCCCGCTGCCATCGACTGACCGACACCCGCCATGACCGACCTTCCCTTCTCTTCCCCCGCCGTCGTTCCCCAGGAGAGCGTCGATACCGACGACCACGACCTGCGCTTCGGCGGCATTCGTCGCCTCTACGGCAGCCGCGCCGTCGAGCGCTTCCGCAGCGCCCATGTGGTGGTGGTGGGCGTCGGCGGCGTGGGCAGCTGGACGGTGGAGGCGCTGGCGCGCTCCGGCATCGGCAAGCTGACCCTGATCGACCTGGACGACGTCTGTGTCTCCAACGTCAACCGCCAGCTCCACGCCCTGGACGGCACCGTGGGCCGCCCCAAGGTGGAGGTGCTGGCCGAGCGCTGCCGCGCCATCCAGCCCGGCATCGAGGTGGTGGAGGAGATCGCCTTCGTCACCCCCACCAACCTGGCCGAGCGTATTCCCGAGGACGCCGACCACCTGGTGGACGCCATCGACAGCGTGGTGGCCAAGGCGGCGCTGATCAGCTGGTGCAAGCGGCGCAAGCTGCCGATCACCGTGACCGGCGCCGCCGGGGGCCAGACCGACCCCACCCGCATCCGGGTGGCGGATCTGGCCCGTACCGAGCACGACCCCCTGCTGGCCAAGGTGCGCGCGCGCCTGCGCCGCGACTTCGGCTTCTCGCGCAACCCCAAGCGGCGCTTCTCGGTGGAGTGCGTCTACTCCGACGAGCAGCTGGTCTACCCGAGCGCCGACGGCGAGGTGTGCCTGCAGAAGCCGGGCAGCGGTGAGTCCACCCGGCTCGACTGCGCCTCGGGCTTCGGCGCCGCCACCTTCGTCACCGGCAGCTTCGGCTTCGTGGCCGCCTCCCGAGTGCTCGCCCGCCTGGCCCGCAGCGCCCAGGCCTCTCCCTGACCCACCCCCTCCAGGAGTCTTCGCCATGTCACGCCCGCTTCCCGTCCCCGGCATCTATGCCCACTACAAGGGCAACCGCTATGAGGTTCTGGGCCTTGCCCATCACAGCGAGACCGAGGAGCCCCTGGTGGTCTATCGCGCCCTCTACGGCGACTACGGCCTCTGGGTGAGGCCCCTGGCGATGTTCACCGAAACGGTGGAGGTCCAGGGCGAACCGGTGCCGCGCTTCGAGCTGGAGAAGGCGTTCCAGTAGCCGCCGTCCCCGAAACGCAGACCGGCGCCACTGGGGCGCCGGTCTGGATGCGAAGCAAGGGGGCAGGAGGGAGAGCTTACTCCTCGCCGGCCACCTGCATCTGCTTAAGCATATAGTTCTCGATGCCGACCTTGTCGATCAGGCCGAGCTCGGTCTCGATATGATCGATATGGCTCTCCTCGTCGGCCAGCAGCTCGCGCAGCAGGTCCCGGGTCACGTAGTCCTTGACCTGCTCGCAGTAGTCGATGGCCTCGATGTAGTCGCGGCGGCCGTCGTGTTCGATCTTGAGGTCGCACTCCAGCATCTCGCGAACGTTTTCGCCGATGTGCAGCTTGCCCAGGTCCTGCAGGTTGGGCATGCCCTCGAGGAAGAGGATGCGATCGATGATCTTGTCGGCGTGCTGCATCTCCTCGATGGACTCGTCGTACTCCCACTTGGCCAGCTTCTGCAGGCCCCAATCCTTGTACATCTTGGCGTGCAGGAAGTACTGGTTGATCGCCACCAGCTCGTTGCCCAGGGCCTTGTTGAGATACTCGATGACCTTGCTGTCGCCTTTCATGGACTCACCTCTGGATGTCGTCAGGTAGGGATGCAGCTTGGCATGCAGGCATGGGCACTGCCAAGCGCTGACGACCAGTCTAGCGACAAATCAGAAAATATCCAACAAAATCAATTACATGATAAAGGCATCGAGAACAATCCCGATTCGCCTATACGGCGTAGGCCAGATCCTCGGCGCCCACCATCAGCTCGGCCTTCACCGCCTCCCGGGTGATGCCCTTGCCCTGGACGGCGCACTTGCCGCACTGGGTGCCACAGCCGGTCTCGCGCTGGACGTCGCGCCAGCTGCGCGCCCCGTCCTCGACGGTCTGACGAATCCGGTGGTCGGAGACCCCCTTGCAGAGACATACGTACATTGGCATCACCTCGCTGACGACTGCGATAGTAAATGTAAATGATTCGCATAGACTCTTGCAAGCAGAAAGCGACCAAGGTCTGATCCCGGTCACTTTTGCCCTCTCGCCTGCTTTGCTCCCTGCCTGTCGCTCTATTTCATTTCGCCTGCTTGGGCAGCACCACCACCCGGGTGCCGGAGGCGATATCCGGCCAGCTGCGCCGCTCGCGGTCGAAGAGGATCCAGAGGTAGCCGAGGCCGAAGGCGGCAAAGGAGAGGCAGGCCACTGCGAAGCGCAGCATCGCCTGAGGCAGGGTGATGGAGCAGCCATCCAGGGTCTGCACCCGCAGCCGCCAGGCCTGCATGCCCAGGGTCATGCCGCCGCGCACCCAGAAGAAGGCAAAGAAGAGAAAGGCCCCCAGCAGCAGCGCAAACCGCAGCGAAAGCACCTGCACCAGCCCGGTGCCGACTTCCTCCACCGGAATCCCCACCACATGGCGCATCAGCGTCACGTGCAGGCCGGTGATGAGTATCCAGATGGCCGCCACTAGGAAGCCGTCATAGATCATGGCACCCAGCCGGCGGGCAAGGCCGGCCGGCCAGACGTCGTCGAGGTTGCTGAAGCGTCGCTGCATGGGGGCTCCTTGGCTCAGGCGGTTCGCCGCAGCAGGTAGAGCCCCACGGCGGCACAGATCAGGGTGGGCGCCAGCACCGCCCAGGCGGGCGAGAAGCCGAACACCGTCGAGGCCGGCGCCAGCAGGTCCTGGAGGTACTTGAAGACCAGACCGGTCACCACGCCGTAGAAGACTCGGGTCCCGGCGGCCACGGTGCGCAGCGGGCCGAAGACGAAGGAGGCGGCCACCAGCACCAGGGACCCCATGGTCAGGGGCATCAGCATCTTCTGCCAGAAGTGCAGCAGCGGCTGGGTGGCCGACTGCCCCTGCTCCTGCAGGTAGCGGGCATAGGCCCAGAGCTCGCTGGGGGCCTGGCTGTTGATGGGGCGCAGCAGGCGATTGAGCTGCTCCGGCGTCAGGCTGGTCTCCCAGGGCTGGGTCTCGTGCCGCTCGGCTTCGGTGTGCTCGTCATGGAAGCGGGTGATCTCGACGCCCTCCAGGCGCCAGCTGCCGTCGCGCCAGGCGGCGCGCTCGGCGCTGGCGGCCTCCACCAGACGCTGCCCCTCGAAGCGGTAGCGGGTCAGGTCTAGCACGGTGTCATCGGCGCGGATGGCACCGAAGCGGTAGAAGCTGTCCCCCTCGCGCTGCCAGCCGCCGCGCTCGGTGACCACGGCCCCCGCGCCCTGGATGCGCTCCAGGCGCCAGGCATTGGCGAACTGCTCAGTGCGCGGCGCCACGTACTCGGCCACCAGCAGCACCACCACGATGACCAGGATGATCGGTTTCATCGCCCCCCAGAGAATCCGCGTCAGCGAGCGCCCGGCGGCACGCATCACGGTGAGCTCATTGCTCGACGCCATGCTGCCGAGGCCAATCAGCGCGCCGATCAGCACCCCCACCGGGGCATACTGGTAGAAGCGCCAGGGGAGGCGCATCATCAGGTAGAGCAGCACCTGGAAGGCACCGTAGCCACCCTCCACGTCGTCCAGGTCGTTGATGTAGGTGATCACCAGGTCCAGGCCCAGCAGCACCACCTGCACCACGATGATGGCCCCCAGCACGTTGCGCGCCAGGTAGCGGTCGAAGCGATCGGCAATCATCCGCTCATCCCCTTGCGCTGGGCCCGCGCCATCATCGCGAGGCCGAGGGCCAGGAAGGCCCCGTGGATCGGCCACATGCCGATCACCGCCGGCAGGCTGCCCCGCCCGATGGCGTCCAGGGCGGCCAGCAGCAGGCTGAGGTAGGAGACATGCAGAAAGATCGCCGGCAGGAGCTTGGCGAAGCGCCCCTGACGGGGGTTGACCCGGGAGAGCGGCATCGCCAGCAGGGTCAGGATGAAGACCATCAGCGGCAGGCCAAGCCGCCACTGCAGCTGGGCCTGGGCGCGGGGCGAGTCGTCGCCGAACAGCGCCGCCGTGGTGGCATACTCCGGCGAGTCGAGCTCGCGGCGCTCCTCGGCCTGGGAGAGGCGCACCGCATAGGTATCGAACTCCAGCCGTTCGGCCTCGTGACGGCCCGGGTCGACGCTATAGCGCTCGCCGTCGGCCAGCACCAGGAAGCGGCTGCCGGTGTCGGGGTCGAGGGTCTGGTAGCCCCCCTCGGCGCGGGTTACCGCGGTCTCCGGGGTGCCATCGCTGCGTCGCTGGCGCTCGCTGATGAAGACGCCGCGCATCTCGCTGCCGTCGTCGCTGAGACCCTCCATATAGGCGGTGCGGCCGCTGCCGAACTCCTGGAAGCGCCCCGGCGCCAGGGCCGAGAAGTCGATGCGGCTGCGCTGATCCTCGAGCATCACGGCATTGTGCAGGGCCCCGGCCGGGGTCAGCCAGAGGCTGCACAGCGCCACCAGGAGGGCCACCAGGGTGGCCGGCACCAGGCTCACCTGGAGCAGCCGGTTGGGACTGGTGCCGCAGGCGACCAGGACGGTGATCTCGCTGTTGAGGTAGAGCTGGCCATAGGCGAGCAGGATGCCGAGGAAGAAGGCCAGCGGCAGGATCAGCTCGAGGAACCCCGGCAGATGAAAGAGCATCAGGGTGCCGAGGATACTGGCCGGGATGTCGCCTTCGGCGGCGTCGGCGAAGTAGCGTATGAAGCGACTGCCCATGATCACCAGCAGCAGCACGCCGGCAACGGCGGCCATGGTCAGCAGGATTTCACGGGTCAGGTAGCGAAAGATGATCATGCGGCGTCTGCCATGCAATGGGGCCATGCCTTGGGTACACTGATGCGACACGGCGACGTGCCGGCATTATCCAGAATCCCCCTGCTCTTGTAACCCTGGCGCTGATAAAACCAGCGACAGTCACCCATTTCGCTTGTCTGTGGAGACGCCATGGAATTCCCAGTAAAGACGGGTAACCCCGCCAAGGTCGAGACCGCCTGCCTCGTCATCCCGGTGTACCAGGAAGGCGAGCTGCTGCCCGCCGCCGCGCGCCTCGACGACGCCAGCGAGAGGCTGATCGGCCAGCTCCTCGAACGCGGCGACTTCGACGCCAGGCTGGGCAAGGTGCAGATGGTGCCCTTCGCCCCGGGCCTCGGCGCCGAGCGGCTGCTGCTGGTGGGCCTGGGCAAGCGCGACAAGTGCCAGGAAGCCGCCTTCCGCAAGGCCCTGGACGCCGCCTTCACGGCCCTGGCCGACCTGCCGCTAGACGACTGCGCCGTGGCCTTCACCGATGTGCCGCTGGACGAGCGCGACGCCGCCTGGAAGGCGCGCATGGTCGCCGAGGCCACCCACCGCGCCCTCTACCGCTTCAATGACTTCAAGTCCGAGAAGGTCCCCGCCCCGCGCCTCGCCCAGGTGACCCTGCTGGTCAGCGACGATGGCGACGCCGCCGACGCCCGGGAGGGTGCGCGCATCGGCGACGCCGTGGGCCAGGGCATCAACGCCGCCCGCACCCTGGGCAACCTGCCGGGCAACGTCTGCACCCCGAGCTACCTGGCCGAGCGGGCCGAGGCCCTGGGCAAGGCCTCCGGCGGAGCACTCCAAGTGGAGATCCTCGACGAGGAGGCCCTGGAGGCGCTGGGCGCCCACAGCCTGCTCTCGGTGGGCCGCGGCAGCGAGCAGCCCTCGCGGCTGATCGTCATGCAATACCAGGGCGCCGAGAATCCCGAGGAGGCGCCCCACGTGCTGGTGGGCAAGGGCATCACCTTCGATACCGGCGGCATCTCGCTCAAGCCCGGCGAGGCCATGGACGAGATGAAGTTCGACATGTGCGGCGCGGCCAGCGTCTTCGGCACCGTCGAGGCGATCCTCGCCATTCGCCCGAAGGTCAACCTGGTAGCCATCGTCGCCGCCGCCGAGAACATGCCCGACGGCCGCGCCACCAAGCCCGGCGACATCATCAGGACCCTGAAGGGCCTCTCCGTGGAGGTGCTCAACACCGACGCCGAGGGCCGCCTGGTGCTGTGCGACGCCCTCACCTACGCCGAGCGCTTCGAGCCGGCCAGCGTCGTCGACATCGCCACCCTCACCGGGGCCTGCATCATCGCTCTCGGCCACCACGCCACCGGCCTGCTCGCCAACGACGACGACCTGGCCCTCGACCTGCTCGACGCCGGCGAGGCGGCCTGGGACCGCGCCTGGCACCTGCCGCTGTGGGACGAGTACCAGGAGCAGCTCGACTCCAACTTCGCCGACCTGGCCAATATCGGCGGCCGCCCGGCGGGCACCATCACCGCCGCCTGCTTCCTCTCGCGCTTCGCCGACACCTTCCCCTGGGCGCACCTGGACATCGCCGGCACCGCCTGGACCTCCGGCAAGCAGAAGGGCGCCAGCGGCCGGCCCGTCGGCCTGCTGACCCAGTACCTGCTGGATCGCGAGGCCGATGCCGTAGTGGAAACCGGAGCGGAAACCGAGGCGGAATAACGCCTCGCTCTTGCGTTTTTCCCGCGTCGCCTTTCTCATGTGAGACTGACGATGAATCCACGACCCGGGCAGGCTCTCGCCTGCCCGAGCTTCCTGTATCACCCCGGGGCCGGCACGCCCCGGGCGTAGCGGAGACCCCTTGCCGTGTCGAATGCCAGCTTCGAACTCCTGCCCAACTCCACCCCCACGGCCGACTCGATCCGTGAGGACATCCTCGCCAGCCCCGGCTTCGGCCAGCACTTCACCGACCATATGGCCCACGTACGCTGGACCCTGGACGCCGGCTGGCACGGCCACGAGGTACGCCCCTACGGGCCCCTGACCCTGGATCCCGCCGCCGCCGTGCTGCACTACGCCCAGGAGATCTTCGAGGGCATCAAGGCCTATCGCCACGCCGACGGCTCGGTGTGGACCTTCCGCCCCGAGAAGAACGCCGAGCGCTTCCGCCGCAGCGCCCGCCGTCTGGCCCTGCCGGAGCTCTCCGACGAGGACTTCATCGGCTCCCTCAAGGCGCTGCTGGCCCAGGACCACGCCTGGGTGCCGACGCCGAAGAGCGAGGCCGACGAGTGCAGCCTCTACCTGCGCCCCTTCATGATCGCCAGCGAGAAGTTCCTCGGCGTGCGCCCGGCCCGGGAGGTGGACTACTACGTGATCGCCTCCCCGGCGGCGGCCTACTTCAAGGGCGGCATCGAGCCGGTCTCCATCTGGCTCTCCAGCCACTACAAGCGCGCCGCACCCGGCGGCACCGGCTTCGCCAAGTGCGGCGGCAACTATGCTGCCTCCCTGGCCGCCCAGAAGGAGGCCAGCGACCACGGCTGCGGCCAGGTGGCCTTCCTGGACGCCGCCGAGAACAAGTGGATCGAGGAGCTGGGCGGCATGAACCTCTTCTTCGTGTTCAAGGATGGCCGCATCGCCACCCCGCGCCTGACCGACACCATCCTCGAGGGGGTGACCCGGGACTCGGTGCTGGCCCTGGCCAAGGACGAGGGCTTCACCCCCGAGGAGCGCCCGATCAGCATCGACGAGTGGCGCGAGGCGGCCGCCTCCGGGGAGCTGACCGAGGTGTTCGCCTGTGGCACCGCCGCGGTGATCACCCCGGTAGGCGAGCTGGTCACCGAGGAGGGGGCCATTCGCCTGAAGGAGGACAACGGCAACCCCGTGGCCAAGCGCCTGCGCACCAAGCTGCTCGACCTGCAGTATGGCCGCGCGGAAGACACTCACGGCTGGCTGACGCGCCTGGTCTGACCCCGAGCTGGAAGCTGGAAGCTGGAAGCTGGAAGCTGGAAGCTGGAAGCTGGAAGTCAGCATGATCCCGCACCCTGGGATCGAGGTTTCTCTTCAAGCTTTCAGCTTATGGCTCCCCGAAGGGGATATTCATGACCCAGATCGATTTCTACGTCCTCCCCGATACCACCCTGGAGGCGCGTCTCGACTTCGCCTGCCGGCTGGCCGAGACCATCCAGCGCAAGGGCTATCGGCTGCACCTGCACGCCGAGGACGAGGCCATGGCCCGGGCGCTGGACGAGCGGCTCTGGACCTTCCGCCCCGACGCCTATGTGCCTCACGCCCTGCTGGGCGAGGGGGAAGGAGAGGCCGGGGCCGCCCCCGATCCGCGCATCCCGGTTACCATCGGCTGGGGTGCGCCCCCCTCCCCCGACCAGGCCGTGCAGGCGCTGCTCAACCTGGCACCGGACATCCCGGAGTGGTTCTCGCGCTTCGAACGGGTCGCCGAGATCATTAACCAGCACCAGGAGGTGCTGGTGGCCAAGCGCGCCTGCTGGCAGACCTATAAAAGGCGCGGCTATCCGGTCAAGGCCCACCAGCTGCGCGGCCAGTCCGGCTGACGCCGGGCACCTCGCCGGGCTATAATCGGCCCCATTTTCATCGCCCTCTCCTGCCGTCCGACCCCCGGGTCGGCGGTACCCATTTCTGGACCCGGAACGCCCATGGACAAGACCTACCAACCCGAGCAGATCGAATCCCGCTGGTACGAGCGCTGGGAGGCCGATGGCCGCTTCGCCCCCTCCGGTGAGGGCGAGCCCTACTCCATCATGATCCCGCCGCCCAACGTCACCGGCAGCCTGCACATGGGCCACGCCTTCCAGGACACCATCATGGACACCCTGATCCGCTGGCGGCGGATGCAGGGGCGCAACACCCTGTGGCAGGTGGGCACCGACCACGCCGGCATCGCGACGCAGATGCTGGTGGAGCGCAAGGTCGCCGCCGAGGAGGGCAAGAGCCGCCACGACCTCGGCCGCGACGCCTTCATCGACAAGGTGTGGGAGTGGAAGCAGGAGTCCGGCGGCCATATCACCCGCCAGCTGCGTCGCATGGGGGCCAGCGTCGACTGGTCCCGCGAGCGCTTCACCATGGACGACGGCTTCTACAAGGCGGTCCAGGAGGTCTTCGTGCGCCTCCACAAGGAAGGGCTGATCTACCGCGGCAAGCGTCTGGTCAACTGGGACCCCACCCTGCACACCGCCATCTCCGATCTCGAGGTGGAGAACCGCGACCAGCAGGGCCAGTTCTGGCACTTCCGCTATCCGCTCGCCGACGGCGTTACCACCGACGCGGGCCTCGACCACCTGGTGGTCGCCACCACCCGTCCGGAGACCCTGCTGGGCGATACCGGCGTGGCGGTGAACCCCGAGGATCCTCGCTACGCCTCCCTGGTGGGCAAGTTCGTTACGCTTCCGCTGGTCGGCCGTCGCATCCCCATCGTTGCCGACGAGCACGCCGACATGGAGAAGGGCTCCGGCTGCGTGAAGATCACCCCGGCCCACGACTTCAACGACTACGAGGTGGGCAAGCGCCAGGGGCTGCCGCTGATCAATGTCTTTACCCAGGACGCCGCCATCCTGCCCGAGGCCGAGGCCTTCGACATTCAGGGCCGGCCGCTGCCCGATATCGACCCGAGCCTGCCCGAGGCCTACGCCGGCCTGGACCGCTTCGAGGCGCGCAAGCGGATCGTCGCCGACATGGAGGCCGCGGGGCTGCTCGAGCAGATCGAGACCGTCAGCAACACCCTCCCCTACGGCGACCGCAGCGGCGATGTCATCGAGCCGCTGCTCACGGATCAGTGGTTCGTCGCCGTGGAGAGCCTCGCCAAGCCCGCCATCGAGGCCGTCGAGAAGGGCGATATCCAGTTCGTGCCGAAGAACTACGAGAACATGTACTTCGCCTGGATGCGCGACCTGCAGGACTGGTGCATCTCCCGCCAGCTGTGGTGGGGCCACCGCATTCCTGCCTGGTACGACGCGGACGGCAACGTCTTCGTGGCCCGCAACGAGGTGGAGGCGACCCGCGACTACCTGGTCGAGCTGGCCGGCTTCATCGAACATGAGCAGGGCGACTTCGACACCGCCATGCGCCTGCGCGGCTTCAACCAGCTGCTGGGTGGCACCACCGAACTGACCCCCGACGCCCTCAAGACCATGGAGAAGCTGGGCGTGCCGCGCCTGACCCAGGACGAGGACGTGCTCGACACCTGGTTCAGCTCGGGCCTCTGGACCTTCGGCACCCTGGGCTGGCCGGAGCGCACAGCGGAGCTGCGCACCTTCCACCCCTCCAGCGTCCTGGTCACCGGCTTCGACATCATCTTCTTCTGGGTCGCCCGGATGATCATGCTGACCCTGAAGTTCACCGGCGAGGTGCCCTTCAAGCAGGTCTACGTGCACGGCCTGGTGCGCGACGGCCAGGGCCAGAAGATGTCCAAGTCGAAGGGCAATGTCCTCGACCCCATCGACCTGATCGACGGGATCGAACTGGATACGCTGGTCGAGAAGCGCACCGGCAACATGATGCAGCCCCAGAAGGCCAGGGCGATCGAGAAGGCCACCCGCGGCGAGTTCCCGGAGGGCATCGAGCCCCACGGCACCGATGCCCTGCGTTTCACCTTCCTCTCCCAGGCCACCACCGGGCGCGATATCAAGTTCGACATGGGCCGCCTGGACGGCTACCGCAACTTCTGCAACAAGCTGTGGAACGCCTCGCGCTACGTGCTGATGAACGCCGAGGGCGAGGATTGCGGGGCGGCCGGCGGCGACGTCGAGCTCTCCCTGGCCGACCGCTGGATCCTCTCGCGGCTGCAGCAGACCGCGGCCCAGGTGACGAAGGCGATGGAGGAGTTCCGCTTCGACCACGCGTCGCAGGCGCTCTATGAGTTCGTCTGGAACGAGTACTGCGACTGGTACCTGGAGCTCTCCAAGCCGGTGCTGTGGGACGAGGACGCAAGCCCTGCGGCCAAGCGCGGCACCCGCCGCACCCTGGTGCGGGTGCTGGAGTCGATCCTGCGCCTGGCCCATCCGATGATGCCCTACATCTCCGAGGAGATCTGGCAGCGCGTGGCGCCGCTCGCCGGCACCCGCCAGGGCGAGGACGACTCCATCATGGCCCAGCCCTGGCCCGCCGCCGACGAGGCGCTGCTCGATGACCAGGCGACCCGCGACATCGAGTGGCTCAAGGGGGTAATCGTGGCGGTGCGCAATATCCGCGCCGAGATGAATATCGCCCCGGGCAAGCCACTGGAGGTGCTGCTCACCAAGGGCAGCGACGCCGACCGCGAGCGCCTGGAGGCCAACCGCCGCTTCCTGGCCAAGCTGGCCAAGCTGGAGAGCATCGCCTGGCTCGACGACCCGAGCGCGGCACCGCTCTCGGCCACCCAGCTGGTGGGTGAGATGGAGGTGCTGGTGCCCATGGCCGACCTGATCGACAAGGACGCGGAGCTCGCGCGCCTCGCCAAGGAGATCGAGAAGCAGGAGAAGCTGATCGGCGGCATCGAGAAGAAACTCTCCAACGAGAGCTTCGTGGCCAAGGCCCCGGAAGCGGTGGTGGAGAAGGAGCGCGCCAAGCTAGCCGAGTTCCAGTCCGCTCACCGCCTGCTGGTGGAGCAGCGCGACAAGATCGCCGCGCTCTGAATCGGCTGCGTCACCTCACGCAAGCGGCCCGCCATCGGCGGGCCGCTTGCGTAGGGTCAGCGGCGGCACCTAGGGCCACCCCTGCCCCATCGGTGTGACGCCCCTGTTAAGGAACACTGTTCTACCAAAACCTCATCGCCTAGAATGGGCCGGGACACTTACCGACTCGCGACGCTGCCATGCCTCAGACCCACCCCTCCCTCGCCATCGGGCGCCTGCTGCTGTTCAACCTGCTGGGTGCGCTGCTGATCTTCTCCTGGCTCTCGCCGGACCTGCTGTTCTGGACGGAGATCGACGACGCCGTCTTCTTTACCACCAACGGCTGGCTTACCGAGGAGAACGACGCCTGGGTGTGGCTGGTAGCGGCCACCAACGCGCGACTCTTCGACGTGGTAAGCCTGCTGATCCTGCTGGTGATCTACCTGTGGGCCATCTCCCGGGATCCGCTGCGCGAGCAGCGCATGCTGCGCTGGGGCGGTATCGGCGTCACCATGCTGCTGGTGGCGGTGTTCATGGCCCAGGGCGTACGCATGGTGATCGACTACTCTCACCCCAGCCCCACCCTGGTCTACCAGGAGGTCAACCTGATCACCGAGATGGTCGACTTCTCCACCAAGGACAGCTCGGGCTCGAGCTTTCCCGGCGACCACGGGGTCAACCTCTTCCTCTTCGCCGCCTTCATGTGGCGCTTCGCCGGGCTGAAGGTGATGCTGGTGAGCCTGGTGGCCGCGGTGATTCTCAGCGCACCCCGCATCCTGAGCGGAGCCCACTGGTTCAGCGACGTCTACTTTGGCGCCATCGCCATCAACCTGATCATTGCCCCCTGGTTCCTGCTCACCCCGGTGGGGCCGGCCATGGCCCGCGGCATCACCGCGGGCATGGCCAGGATTCAGGCGCTGCTGCCGGGGCGCTAATTCGCCTTGCGCCAGCCGCCCAGCACTCGCTGATCGGGGCCGAAGAAGACCAGCCGGTCGTGGTCGATCAGATAGCGGTAGGCGGTCTCCAGCATCCCCTTCACCCGCGCCGCGTCCTCGCCCTGAGGGCAGGCGCGCCGGGTCGTGGCCAGCTGCGAGAACTCGATGCGCTGGTTCTCGCCGAGATTGGCGCGTCCCATCAGCTGGTTGCAGCCGTCGCTGCCGGTCACACTCCCGTCCGCCGCGATGCGAAACCAAGCGGGCTCGGGCAGGGAGAGCCGCTCGTCGGTGCCCACCAGCAGCAGGTTCCAGCGCTGTTCCACCACCGGCCCCGAGAGGCTCACCTCGCGCTCCGGCGGCGCCTCGGGGCGGCTGCCACAGGCCGCCAGCAGGGCAACGGCCGCCATCACCAGGCCCAGGCGGGCCGCAACTGTCATCTTCATGGGTGTCGTTCTTCCTTGTCGCGTGGCCGGCCGCCTACCAGCTGCCGGTGTTTTCCATGGAGGCCCAGGGCTCCTGCGGGGGCAGGGCGTCACCCTTCTGCAGCAGCTCCACCGAGATGCCGTCGGGGCTCCTGACGAAGGCCATATGGCCGTCCCGGGGCGGGCGGTTGATGGTCACGCCGTTGGCCTGGAGCTTCTCGCACAGGGCGTAGATATCGTCGACCCGATAGGCCAGGTGGCCGAAGTTGCGCCCGCCACTGTACTCCTCTGGGTCCCAGTTGTAGGTGAGCTCCAGCTCCGGCGCCTTGAGCTCGGCGGAGCGCGCCTCGTCCTCGGGGGCGGCCAGGAAGACCAGGGTGAAGCGACCCTTGTCGTTCTCCTTGCGGCGCACCTCCTTGAGGCCCAGCAGGTCGCAGTAGAAGTGCAGCGAGGCGTCGAGGTCGCTGACGCGCACCATGGTATGCAGGTACTGCATGTTCAACTCCTTGTCGGGGGAATCACGGGGCTATCGCAGATGGCGGTATCGACAACTCGAAATACCCTTGGGGGCTCAGTGAGTGTACTCGCTGAAGATCTCAGGCGTACGGTCGTCACGGTGCCAGCCCAGCACCTGGTAGTCGTCATAGCGGCCGGTCTCCATGCCCGGCGAGCCGTGGGGCATGCCCGGCACCGCCAGGCCCGCCACGTCGGGGCGCTCCTCCAGCAGGCGGCGGATGTCCGCCGCCGGCACGTGGCCCTCGATCACGTAGCCGTCCACCATGGCGGTGTGGCAGGAGGCGAGCTCAGGCGAGAGGCCCTGCTCGATCTTGATGTCACGCATCTCGCGGGTCTTGTGGCGCTCCACCGTGAAGCCCTCGGCCTCCAGGTGGTCGGCCCAGGCGCCGCAGCAGCCGCAGCCGGGGTCCTGGTACATCTCGACCACGGTGCCCGCCTGGGGGCCGGGACCCGGCATGAAGGCAAGAAAGGCAGCCAGGGCGCCACCGGCCAGCAGGCCGCCGGCAGCCAGAGGGCGAAGGGTCTTCTTCATCGCAGGATCTCCGCGGTGTAGGGTGATGGGACGATTGTCGGCATCGGCGGGGCCCTTGCCAAGGGCCTGGATCAAGTCTGCTCGCCACGGGGAACTTCAGCATGAGCCACTACTGTGACCTGGCCCCGGGCCATCCGTTTCACGGCCCCTACCACGACCGCGAGTACGGTTTCCCGGTGGCCGACGACGAGGCCCTCTTCGAGCGCCTGGCCCTGGAGATCAACCAGGCGGGGCTCTCCTGGCTCACGGTGCTGAAGAAGCGCACCGCCTTCCGGGCGGCCTTCGAGGGCTTCGCCATCGACCGGGTGGCCGCCTACGGCGAGGCCGAGCGGGCCCGGCTGCTGGCGAACGCCGGCATCATCCGCAACCGCCTCAAGGTCGAGGCGGTGATCCATAATGCCGGCGTGCTCCAGGCCCTGCGCGATGAGCACGGCAGCTTCGCCGCCTGGCTCGACCACCACCACCCGCTCTCCCATGCGGAGTGGGTCCGACTCTTCAAGGGCACCTTCCGCTTCACCGGGCCGGAGATCACCGGGGAGTTCCTGATGAGCACCGGCTATCTGCCCGGTGCCCACCGCGACGACTGCCCGGTGCAGGCACGCATCCTCGCCGCCGGGCCGCGCTGGGCGGAGGCGTAAGGGAACCCCGCCCCCGCCCGTGGCATCATAGCCGGGCACTCTCAGCGAGGAACGCCTCCCGATGGATTCGATTACCCAGGCCGCCCTGGGCGCCGCCGTGGGCGGTGCCGTGCTCGGCCGACGGCTGGGCCGCAAGGCGGTGCTGATCGGCGCCGTGCTCGGCACCCTCCCCGACCTCGATGTGGTCATCGACTACGGCGATGCCGTGGCCAACGTCACCGAGCACCGCGGCTTCTCCCACTCGCTCTTCGTGCTCACCGGGCTCGGCACCCTGCTGGCCCTGCTCACCTCGCGACTGAGAGCGGCCAGGGAGATTCCCCTCGGCCACTGGTGGCTCTTCTACGTGCTCTGCCTGACCACCCACCCGCTGCTCGACGCCCTGACCACCTACGGGACCCAGCTCTGGTGGCCGCTGAACCTGCCGCCCGTGGCCTACCCCATCGTCTTCATCATCGACCCGCTCTATACCCTGCCGCTGCTGGTGGGCATCGGCGTGGCCCTGGCCACCGGCAACGGCCGGCGCGGGCCGGCCTGGGGGCTCGCCCTCTCCAGCGCCTATCTGGTGTTTGCCTTCGGCGCCAAGCAGCTGGTGGAGCATCGCCTGGAGCCGGTGCTGGCCGAACGGGGCCTCACAGACGCACCGCGGCTGGTCCAGCCTACCCCCTTCAACACCCTGCTGTGGCGGGTCACGGTGGTGGACGGCGACGACCATCACGAGCTGCTCCTGGGCGTGCTGGACGGGGATACCCCGCCCCTGGTGGAGACCTACCGGCGCGGCGCCGAGCTGGAGGCCGCGGCCCTGGCGAGCGAGCGCGGCGCACGGCTCGACTGGTTCGCCGGCCCCTTCCTGCGCTACGAGACCCGGGAGCTCGACGGCCAAGAGACCCTGGTGGCCACCGACCTGCGTCTGGGTTTCCCCGGCTTTCACCCCTTCGCCTTCACCCTGGCCACCCGCGAGGGGGGCGACTGGCAGCCGGTGGCGGTCTCCAAGCAGCCTGCCGCCCCCTCCCGCGGCAACCGGGAGGCGCTCGCCCGGCTGGCCGGTCGCGCCCTGGCCCCGGAGCCGGCGCTGTGCACCAGCGACTTCGTCGCCGCCGGCTGGGTTCAAAAGGCACCGGAGGACTGCTGAACCCGCGGGCACAGGAACGCAGCGAGGCGGCCAGATGGCCGCCTCGCTGCGTTTCGGTACTTGCGCTCTCGGGCGCCGAACCGGGAGAGCGCCGCCTTACAGACGCTCTGCCAGGCCGTCGATGGCCTGACGAGCCTCCTTGAGCGCCGCATCGCGCTGGCCTTCGCCCATGTTGAGGCCCTCGGCGAAGACGGTCTCCACCTCCTTGATGCCGATCATGCCCAGCATCAGCTTGAGGTGCGGGGTCTGGGTATCCATCTCGGTGCCCGCGTACTGCCCCCCGCGAGCGGCCAGGATCACGGCACGCTTGCCCTCCACCAGCCCCTGGGGGCCATTCTCGGTGTAGCGGAAGGTCACGCCGGCGCGCATCACGCGGTCGAACCAGGCCTTGAGCTGGCTGGGAATGCCGAAGTTGTACATGGGCACCGCCAGCACCACCACATCGTGATCGCGCAGCTCGGCGATCAGCTCGTCGGAGCGGGCAGCCAGCTCGCGCTGCTCAGGCGTGCGCTCCTCCTCACTCACCTGCCAGCTGCCGAGCTCGGCCAGTCCGAGGTGGGGCAGTTCACTGGCCACCAGGTCGCGATGGGTCACCTCGACGCCGTCGCGGCCCTGGGCCCGGGCGATGAAGTGCTCGGCCAGGGCCTTGGACTGGCCGTTCTCACCGAGGATGGAAGCGGTAATCACGAGAGTGCGAGTGGTCATGGTGACCTCCAGAAGTCAGGCATCAGGATGATGGTCACCATGATAGATGCATTTTTTGACATAAAAAGCGCAAAAATCCGCACCCCGCGTTCGATAAAATCGATGAAACCAAGATCGAATCGCCGGGGCTTGGCGAAAAGGCATCGAGCGCAGACAGTTTTCGCCAGCCCCGGTCAGGGGGCGATGCCCTGGCCGCAGCCCCGATACTGCTCCCCGTCCACGGTCAGGGTGACCCGCGCCGGGAAGGGCTCACCGCTCATGTCGTCCAGGCAGGCGCCGGCCTCGATGCGCAGCTCGAAGGGCGTATCCCCCCGGCCGCTCTGCAGGATCACCCGCCCCGCCGCGTTGTCCATGGTGGTCACCCGGTAGGGCAGGGTCTGCTCCCGGGTGCCGTAGTCCAGGCTGAGGGTCGCTTCGGGACGGTCGTGAGCCAGGTGCACCATCCAGCCCGGCTCATTACCGCGCCCCTGGAACATCACGCCGGGGCGCTGCTGCCGGGTCAGGGCCTGGCGCCGCACATAGGCCTGACACTCCAGCCGGCCCCGCGGCGTCTCCACCACGGCCTCGGAGCCCTTGTTCCAGAAGCTGACCTCACCCTGCTCATAGCGGGCGCCACTGGCCACCACGGCGGGCGCAAGCCGCCAGGCGCCGTGGGACGACCAGAGCCGGAGCTCACCGTCCGGCCCCTGGGGGTCGGCCGTGACCAGCGCCTGATCCGGGGTGCAGCGCCAGGCGGTAAAGCTCTCGGCACCACCGGGGAAGAGCACCGAGGGCAGCAGCGGCGCATGGTCGCCCGAGGTGATCGGCGCGGGCGAAGTGGCGGTGGCGCAGCCACCCAGCAGCAGGGCCGCCCCGAGGACGGCGGGAGCGATAAGGCGGGACATGGCATCTCCTTGCGAGGGTCGCGATTCCTTGACCCGCCGAGCATAGCAGCCGCCGCTATCGGCGGCTGCTCGCGCTGGCTCAACGCTGCGCCCCCGGGCACTCGGGCCGACCCACGGCGGCGCCTCGTTCCGAATCAGCCGAAGCGCCGGCGCAGCTGCCGTGCCGCCTCCACCATATTGGCCAGGGCCGGTTCCACCTCCTCCCAGCGACGGGTCTTGAGGCCGCAGTCCGGGTTGACCCAGAGTCTCTCCACCGGGATGCGCTCGGCAGCCTTCTCCATCAGCGCCACCATCCAGGCCACGTCCGGCACATTGGGCGAGTGGATGTCGTAGACCCCGGGGCCGATCTCGTTGGGGTAGGCGAACTCCCGGAAGGCATCGAGCAGTTCCATGTCCGAGCGGGAAGTCTCGATGGTGATCACATCGGCATCCAGGGCGGCGATGGACTCGATGATGTCGTTGAACTCCGAGTAGCACATGTGGGTATGGATCTGGGTCTCGTCGCCCACGCCGGCGGCGCTGAGCCGGAAACACTCCACCGCCCAGGCCAGGTAGGCCGGCCACTCCCCCTGGCGCAGCGGCAGCCCCTCGCGAAGCGCCGGCTCGTCGATCTGGATGGCACGAATGCCCGCCGCTTCCAGATCGCACACCTCGTCGCGCAGGGCCAGGGCGATCTGGCGGCAGGTGGTCTCCCGGGGCTGATCATCGCGCACGAAGGCCCACTGCAGCATGGTGACCGGGCCGGTCAGCATGCCCTTCATGGGCCTGTCGGTCAGCGACTGAGCGTACCGGCTCCAGCGCACCGTCATGGGCCCGGGACGGCTGACGTCACCATAGATCACCGGCGGCTTGACGCAGCGTGAGCCGTAGCTTTGCACCCAGCCGAAGCGGGTGAAGGCGTAGCCGTCGAGCTGCTCGCCGAAGTACTCCACCATGTCGTTGCGCTCCGGTTCACCGTGCACCGGCATGTCGATGCCGAGCGCCTCCTGGCGCGCCACGGCGTAGGCGATCTCCTCCTCCATGCGCGCCTCGTACTCGTCCCGGGAGAGCTCACCGGCCTTGAGGGCTCGGCGGGCGGCGCGGATGGCACCGGTCTGGGGAAAGGAGCCAATGGTGGTGGTGGGAAGGAGCGGCAGCTTGAGAGCCCGACGCTGGGCCTCGGCGCGCACCCCATAGGGGCTGCGACGCTCATGGTCCGCCGGCTCGACGCCTGCCAGGCGGTCGGCCACCTCGGGGCGGTGAATTCGCGGCGAGTCGCGCCGCGCCTGCAGCGCCTCGGTGGCCGCCTCCAGGCGCCGACGATCGACCTCGGTGGCGCGACCATCGAGCAGGCGGGCCAGGGTCACCGTCTCGTCGAGCTTCTGGCGGGCAAAGGCGAGCCAGCTTGCGAGCTCCGGGTCGAGGTCGCGCTCGCGCGTGAGGTCCACCGGCACGTGAAGCAGCGAGCAGGAGGGCGCGATCCAGAGGCGCCTGCCCAGGCGCATGCGCGCCGAGGCGAGGCGCTCGCGCAGCAGGGCCAGGTCGGCCCGCCAGACGTTGCGCCCGTCGATGGCGCCTACCGAGAGCACCTTGTAGCCGGGCAGGCGATCGAGCACGGCGTCGAGCTGCTCCGGCGCCCGCACCGCATCGATATGCAGACCGTCCACCGGCAGGCCCACCGCCAGATTCAGGTTGTCTCCCAGGCCGCCGAAGTAGCTGGCCAGCAGCAGCTTGACCGGGGCGCGGCCGAGCACGCTGTAGGCGGCCTCATAGGCCTGCTGCCAGGCCGTCGGCAGCTCCTGCACCAGCGCCGGCTCATCGAGCTGGACCCACTCCACGCCCTGTTCGCCGAGGCGGGCCAACAGCTCGGCATAGACCGGCAGCAGCTCCTCGAGCAGCGCCAGGCGATCGAAGGACTGCTCGCCCTTCTCCTTGCCCAGCCAGAGCCAGGTGAGCGGCCCGAGCAGGCTCACCTTCACCGGATGCCCCAGGGCCTGGGCCTCGGCCACCTGATCGAAGAGGCGCGAGGAGGCCAGGCGGAAGCGCTGCCCGGCGTGCAGCTCGGGCACCAGGTAGTGGTAGTTGGTATCGAAATACTTGGTCATCTCGCAGGCGGCGGTAGGCTCACCGCTGGGCGCCCGGCCCCGAGCCATGCGAAAGGCGGTATCCAGCCCCACTTCGCCGGCGGCGATCTCCTCCTCGGCCCGGAAGCGCGCCGGGACGGCCCCCAGGGTCACGGAGAGGTCCAGCACCTGATCGTAGAAGGCGAAGTCCCCCACGGTGACCAGGTCCAGCCCCGCCTCGCGCTGGGCCGCCCAGTGGCGGGCACGCAGCTCACGGCCGGCGCTTTCCAGCCCGTCACGATCGAGGCTCCCCTGCCAGTAGGCCTCGACGGCCCGCTTGAGCTCGCGGTCGGCGCCGATACGCGGATAGCCCAAAACATGAGATAAAGTCATGAAAAACTCCTTTGGCATGAATAATTCAACAGAGTCTGGCTGGCCACAAGGAGTGAATCAAACTAAACTTTCTAATCTTTAAAATGAAAGCGGCTCACAATGATGCTGGAACTTCGCCACCTACGCACCCTGATCGCCCTGCGCGATGCCGGCTCCCTCGTCGAGGCCGCCGAGCGGGTTCACCTCACCCAGTCTGCCCTCTCCCACCAGATCAAGGACCTGGAGGAGCGCCTGGGCAACCCGCTGTTCGTGCGCAAGACCCGGCCGGTGGAGTTCACCCGCGCCGGCCAGCGGCTGCTGACCCTGGCCGAGCAGGTGCTGCCGCTGGTGCGCATGGCAGAGCGGGACCTGGCGCGCCTGGCCGGCAACGAGCAGGGTCGCCTGCACATGGCCATCGAATGCCACAGCTGCTTCCAGTGGCTGATGCCCACCATCGACCACTTCCGCGACCACTGGCCCGAGGTGGAGATCGATATCCCGGGGGGGCATCACTTCGATCCGCTGCCGGCCCTGGCCCGAGAGCAGCTCGACCTGGTGATCACCGCCGACCCCCAGCCGCTGCCCGGCATCCACTACGAGCCGCTGTTCCGCTACGAGGGGCTGCTGGCGGTGGCACGCCAGCACCGGCTGGCCGGCAAGGCCTTCGTCACCCCCGAGGCCCTGGCCGAGGAGACCCTGATCACCTACCCGGTAGAGCACTCGCGCCTGGACGTCTTCACCCAGTTCCTGGAGCCCGCCGGGGTACGCCCCAGAGAGGTACGCACCGCCGAACTGACCATCATGATGATGCAGCTGGTGGCCAGCGGCCGCGGCGTCTGTGCGCTGCCCAACTGGGCGCTGACCGAGTACCTGGAGCGGGACTACGTCAAGGCGGTCGCCCTGGGTGAGAAGGGAGTCTGGAGCACGCTCTTCGCGGCGATTCGCGAAGAGACACGCCAGGCGCCCTGGATGGAGGACTTCCTGCGCACCGCCCGGGAAACCTCCTTCGCGGTGCTGGAGGGCATCAAGCCGGCGTAGTGGCCGTGCCCTCGGGCCGCTGGGGCAGCAGCAGGGTGAAGCGTGCGCCGCCAAGTTCGGGGCTATCATCCACCCCGACGCTGCCGCCGTGCCAGCTCATCACCTTCTGGACGATGGAGAGCCCCAGCCCGTAACCGCCGGAGCGGCGCGTGCGGCTGTCATCGAGCCTGGCGAAGGGCTTGAAGATCGCCTGTCGCTCGCCGGCGGGGACGCCCGGGCCGTCATCCTCCACGTCGATACGCACCAGGCGCGGCTCGCTGCCGAGTCGAATCACCACCCGAGAGCGAGCGTGGCGGCAGGCGTTGGCGACCAGGTTCTGCAGCGCCCGCTGCAGATAGCGCGGCTCGGCCAGCGCCTCCACCTCGGGCCCGTCGGCCAGCGTGATGGCGAGCTGGCCGTGCAGCGGCGCCAGGGCCGCGATCACCCGCTCGGCCATGGCACGGCACTCCACCAGACCGGCCTCCATCTCGCGGCCGTTGACCGCATCGCTGCCCAGCCGCGCATAGGTCAGGATCTCGTCGACCAGGCCGTCCAGCTCCTCGATGTCGCCGTCGATGCCCTCCAGCTGACGGCGTACGGCCGGGTCATCGGTCATGTCCTCGACCATCTGCACGGCAAAGCGGATGCGGGCCACCGGGGTCCGCAGCTCGTGGGAGACCGCACGGATCATGTCCTGCTGGGCGCGCAGCAGCTGCTGCACCTGGGCGGCCATGCCGTTGAAGGCCATGCCCAGGCGTCCCAGGAAGTCGCCGCTCTCCACCTTGACCCGGGTATCGAGTCGGCCGGCGGCGATACGCGTGGCAGCGAGCTCCAGGCGCGCCATGCGCGCCTCTATCCCACGGATCAGCAGGTAGATGGTCGCCCCCAGCACGGCCAGCAGGATCAGCGCCACCAGCAGCTGCAGCGACCCCGGCACCGGGTCGAAGGCCTCCACCGGCCCGATGGTCAGCCAGCTCGCCTCGCCCCCGCCGGGCAGCGCCAGGTACATGGCCATGGACCAGCGTCCGGGAAACAGTCGGATGACCACCTCGCCGTCGACCAGCCGGCCCAGCTGGTAGGCATCCAGCCCCTCCGGCGGGGCATCACCCAGCGTCATCGGCACACCGCTGCCGGCCACCTGGTCGAGGCGCGACCGCCGCTCTCCCGACTCGGCCTCGGCCAGCCACTCGCCGAGCAGCTCGGTCAGCCCGCGCAGCTGCTGCTCGCTCAGGCTGGCGAGGTCCACCTGCAGCAGACGCTCGCCGTCGGGCAGCAGCTTCTGCAGGCGCCAGCCCTGCTCCCTGCGCTCCTGGACCAGCACCTTGCCGCGCTCCAGGCGCAGCCTTGAGAAGTACCCCAGCGTCAGGGTCTCCAGGGGCAGCACGCTGGGGGTCAGGTCGAGGCGCCGGGCCTGGGCCTCGAGCCAATCGGCATGGGTGCCGGCGGGCAGCACCTCCAGGCGCTGGGCGAGCAGGCGCATGGGCACCTCGGCGAGCTGCTCGCGATGGTGCTCGCGACGCACCTGATCCACCATCGCCACGCCCAGCAGGGCAAGGCCGAAGGTCAGCAGCAGGGCCAGCGCCAGCAGCACATAGACGCGCAGGAAGGCACTGTCGGCCAGCACCCGCCGCATGGCTCAGCTCTCCCTGACGAAGAGGTAGCCCTTGCTGCGCACCGTCTTGATGCGGTGCGGCTGGTTGGGATCGTCGCCGATCTTGGGGCGAATGCGCGACACTCGCACATCGATGGAGCGATCCTGGCCGTCGTACTTGATGCCGCGCAGCTGGGCAAAGATCTCCTCCCGGGTCAGCACCCGGCCGGCATTGCTGGCCAGCAGCCAGAGCAGGTCGAACTCGGCGCTGGTGAGGTCGATCCGCTCGCCCTCCAGCCACGCCTCGCGGGTCGCGCTGTCGATCTCCAGGTTGCCGAAGCTGAGGCGGGGCTCGTCGCCCCCCTCGGCGCTCTCGGCGCGGCGCAGCAGGGCGCGCATGCGCGCCAACAGCACCCGGGGCTGCACCGGCTTGGGCACATAGTCATCGGCGCCCATCTCCAGACCCAGCACCTGATCCATATCGTCGGTGCGAGCCGTCAGCATCAGGATCGGCCCGGGATAGTCACCGCGCACCCGGCGACAGATCGAGAGGCCATCCTCGCCGGGCAGCATCAGGTCAAGAATCACCAGATCCGGCCTCAGCGCCAGAATCTGGTCAACGCCACGGGCACCGTCGGGCTCCAGCGTGACGCGGAAGCCGTTGGCTTCCAGGTAGTCGCGGGTCAGGTCGGCCAGGCGCTCATCATCCTCGATGATCAGCACGTGATCCTGTTCCCGTGGTTCCAGGGTCTCATCCATCCTAAAGGTCCATCCTGACTGGCAGGTGATCGGTCGGGCGGCGCCGCATGGCATACCGCCAATAGCTAAAGGATACCCGAAATCGTCGCATGCGCCTGCCTGTTGCCACATGACGACAGCCCGGAGGCGCGCTCGCCCCCGGCCCTCCCCGCAGGCGGGTATGGCCGCGCCCGAATCGACGACTTGCAGGCGGCGCATCAACACACTATCTTGTGCCGCGAAACCTAAAAGACACTACATGCTGTATATCGAGCCGTCACCGGCGGATAGCGCCTCCACCTTATCTTCACCACCAGACAGGGATTTCCGGCACCATGGATACCTCCGATACGCCCTCCGTTACCGTCACCGCCCCGCAGCGCCTGCGCGTCATCAAGCGCACCGGCGACCTGGTGCCCTTCGATGCCGGCAAGATCGCCGTGGCCATGCGCAAGGCCTTCCTGGCCGTCGAGGGCGATAACGCCGACGCCTCCTCCCGGGTGCGCGACTTAGCCGAGCAGGCCTCCGCCGCTATCGAGCAGGCCTTCCTGCGTCGCCTGCCCGACGGCGGCACCGTGCATATCGAGGATATCCAGGACCAGGTAGAGCTGGCGCTGATGCGCGCCGGCGAGCAGAAGGTCGCCCGCGCCTACGTGCTCTACCGGGAGGCCCATGCCCGGGCCCGCGCCGAGGCCGGCGACATCGCCAGGCCCCATCCGAGCCTCAACGTAACCCTGGCCGACGGCTCCACCCGTCCCCTGGATCTGGGCCGCATCGACACCCTGGTCCAGGATGCCTGCGCGGGCCTGGAGAACGTCGATCCGCAGCGCATCGTCGAGGAGTCGCTGAAGAACCTCTACGACGGCGTGACCGTCGACGGCGTCTCCCAGGCGCTGATGATGACTGCCCGCACCCTGGTGGAGAAGGAGCCCAACTATACCTATGTCACCGCCCGCCTGCTGCAGGACAACCTGCGTCGCGAGGCTCTCTCCTTCCTGGGCATCGCCGAGGAGGCTACCTACCAGGAGATGGCCGAGCTCTACCGGCCCGCTTTCCTGGCCTATATCGAACGCGGCATCGCCTTCGAACAGCTCGACCCCGCCCTTGCCGAGTTCGACCTGGAGCGGCTGGGCGCCGCCCTGGACCATACCCGGGACAGCGCCTTCACCTACCTGGGGCTGCAGACCCTCTACGACCGTTACTTCCTGCACCGGGACGAGGTGCGCTTCGAGCTGCCCCAGGTGATGTTCATGCGCGTGGCCATGGGCCTAGCGCTGAACGAGGACGACCGCGAGGCGCGGGCCATCGAATTCTACGACCTGCTCTCACGCTTCGACTACATGGCCTCCACCCCGACCCTGTTCAATGCGGGCACCGTCAGAAGCCAGCTCTCCAGCTGCTACCTGACCACGGTGCCGGACGACCTCGACGGCATCTACAGTGCCATTCGCGACAATGCCCTGCTCTCCAAGTGGGCCGGCGGGCTAGGCAACGACTGGACGCCGGTGCGCGCCCTGGGTGCCTGGATCAAGGGCACCAACGGCAGGAGCCAGGGCGTGGTCCCCTTCCTCAAGGTGGTCAACGATACCGCTGTGGCGGTAAACCAGGGCGGCAAGCGCAAGGGCGCGGTGTGCGCCTACCTGGAGACCTGGCACCTGGATATCGAGGAGTTCCTGGAGCTGCGCAAGAACACCGGCGACGACCGCCGCCGCACCCACGACATGAACACCGCCAACTGGGTGCCCGACCTCTTCATGAAGCGGGTCTTCGAGGACGCCGAGTGGACGCTCTTCTCCCCCTCTACCTGCCCCGATCTCCACGACCTCTACGGCGCCGCCTTCGAGAGGCGCTACGAGGAGTACGAGGCGATGACCCGCACCGGAGAGATCACCCTCTTCAAGCGGATGCCCGCCAAGGACCTGTGGCGCCGAATGCTCTCCATGCTGTTCGAGACCGGCCACCCCTGGATCACCTTCAAGGATCCCTGCAACCTGCGTAGCCCCCAGCAGCATGCCGGCGTGGTGCACTCCTCCAACCTCTGCACCGAGATCACGCTGAACACCAGCGCCGACGAGGTGGCGGTATGCAACCTGGGCTCGATCAACCTGGCCGCCCATGTCATCGACGGCGAGCTCGACGACGCCAAGCTCAAGCGCACCGTGCGCACCGCGGTACGCATGCTCGACAACGTCATCGACATCAACTACTACGCGGTGCCCCAGGCCAGGCGCGCCAACTTCCGGCATCGTCCGGTGGGGCTCGGCATCATGGGCTTCCAGGACGCTCTCTACGCTCAGGATATCGCCTACGCCAGTGATGCCGCCGTCGCCTTCGCCGACCGCTCCATGGAGCAGGTCAGCTATCACGCCATCGAAGCCTCCTCGGACCTCGCCGCCGAGCGCGGCCGCTACGAGAGCTTCGACGGCTCGCTGTGGAGCCAGGGCATCCTGCCCATCGACTCCCTGGAGAAGCTGCGCCTGGAGCGGGGCGAGAGCTACCTCGACGTGGACACCTCCGCGACACTGGACTGGGCCGCGCTGCGCGACAAGATCGCCGACCAGGGCATGCGCAACTCCAACGTGATGGCCATCGCCCCCACGGCGACCATCTCCAATATCTGCGGCGTCTCCCAGTCCATCGAGCCGACCTACCAGAACCTCTACGTGAAGTCGAACCTCTCCGGCGAGTTCACCGTGGTCAACGCCCACCTGGTCCACGACCTCAAGGCCCGCGGCCTGTGGGACGAGGTGATGATCAACGACCTCAAGTACTACGACGGTTCGGTACAGCCCATCGAGCGCATCCCCGACGAGCTCAAGACCAAATACGCCACCGCCTTCGAGGTGGAACCGAAGTGGCTGGTGGAGGCCGCGGCGCGGCGCCAGAAGTGGCTCGACCAGGCCCAGTCCCTGAACCTCTACATCAAGGGGGTCTCCGGCAAGAAGCTCGACGTGACCTACCGCATGGCCTGGCTGCGCGGCCTCAAGACCACCTACTACCTGCGCGCCCTGGGTGCCACCTCGGTGGAGAAGTCCACCGTGGAGCGCGGCACCCTCAATGCGGTGAGCAATCAGGCGCCGGGCGCCAACGCCCCGGCCCCCCAGCCGCCGGCCAGTGAACCAAGGGGCGTGGAGGACTTCCTGACCGGCAAGGCGGGAAGCGGCTCCAGGGCGCCGAGCGCGGGCGACCTCGACGAGCTGGGCTGCGAAGCCTGCCAATAAAGCGTTAAGCCGGAAACTGTAAGTCTGTAGGAGCGCAGTTCACTGCGCGATTGGCGCCGACAGGCGCCCCGGGGACGCTGTGGCCAGCGGCCCGGCCATCGCCCGGCAAGCCGGGCTCCTACAGACATCCGGACCACATACCGGGAGAGACAAAGATGCTGAACTGGGACGAATTTCACGAAGACGAACAGAGCGTTACCGAGCCAGCCGCCAAGGCGGCACCGGCCCCCGCCGCCAAGCCGCAGCCGGAAGCCCCGCAAGACGACGCCCAGCCCGCCGCCGTTGCCGAGCGCCATGGCAGCTATCAGGTGGCCGAGGGCGACCGCCTGGCGCGGGCCCGCAAGTCCCTGGAGGAGCTCGACGTGGCCGCCGGCCTGGAAGAGCTGGAGATGGGCGCGGCGCGTATTCAGGTCGACGACAAGCAGATGATCAACGCCCGCGCCGACCTCAACCAGCTGGTGCCCTTCAAGTACGAGTGGGCCTGGCAGAAGTACCTGGACGGCAGCGCCAACCACTGGATGCCCCAGGAAGTGAACATGACCGCCGACATCGCCCTGTGGAAGAGCCAGGACGGCCTGACCGCGGACGAGCGGCGCATCGTGGAGCGCAGCCTGGGCTATTTCTCCACCGCCGATTCGCTGGTCGCCAACAACCTGGTGCTGGCCCTCTACCGGCTGATCACCAACCCCGAGTGCCGCCAGTACCTGCTGCGCCAGGCCTTCGAGGAGGCGATCCATACCCACGCCTACCAGTACTGCGTGGAGTCGCTGGGCATGGACGAGGGCGAGGTCTTCAACATGTACCGGGAGGTGCCTTCGGTGGCCGCCAAGTCCGCCTGGAGCCTCAAGCACACCCAGTCCCTGGCGCGCCCCGACTTCCAGACCGGCACGCCGGAGACCGACCAGGAGCTGCTGCGCAACCTGGTGGCCTTCTACTGCGTGACCGAGGGGATCTTCTTCTACTGCGGCTTCAGCCAGATCCTCTCCATGGGGCGCCGCAACAAGATGACCGGCGTGGCCGAGCAGTTCCAGTACATCCTGCGCGACGAGTCCATGCACCTGAACTTCGGCGTGGACATGATCAACCAGATCAAGATCGAGAACCCGCACCTCTGGACCCCGGAGTTCCAGGACGAGGTGACCCAGATGATCCTCGAGGGCACCGAGCTCGAGATCGCCTACGCCCGGGACACCATGCCCCGCGGCGTGCTGGGCATGAACGCGGCGATCATGGAGGAGTACCTGCACTTCATCTGCAACCGCCGCCTGGCCCAGATCGGCCTGAAGGAGCAGTTCCCTGGCGCCCAGAACCCCTTCCCCTGGATGAGCGAGATCATCGACCTGCGCAAGGAGAAGAACTTCTTCGAGACCCGGGTCACCGAGTACCAGGTGGGCGGCGCGCTGAGCTGGGACTGAGCCCCCTCACGACTCCCTCCGGGCGACTATCCCGGAGGGAGTATTGCCGAAGCGCCCACCGCGGGCCCAGACTGAACCCATGAGTGGACCTGCCGCCCCGGCAGGCGATAAGTTCCCCGTTCGGAGGGCGTCCTGCCATGGCCAGAAGCATCATCAAGCGCATCTATGTCCCCGCCCATGTCCGCCAGCTGCCCAGCGGGGAGCGTGTCCGGGTCCCGGGCCACTACAAGGCCCCGCCGACCTGCCGGTGACCAGCGCCGCAGTCCGCGGCGAAGCTCGGCTATACTGGCGGACAGTCTGCCCCGACCGGGGAGAGCCGTCATGTCTTCGTCAGCCCACCACCTCTGGCCCACCCTGCTGCTGGCCTTCGGCCTTGCCGCCGCGGCGGTGACCTGGGCTCAGGCGCCACCCCTTGACGAGGAGGCGACGCCGCCTCTCTCCCCCGTCGAGGAGGTCACCTTCGCCTGGGAACACGGTGTGGAGAGCCTGAGAGTCCGGGATCTCGAAGGCCGTGAACTCGACGCCGAGGTCGAACCGCTACCTCAGGAGCCGGGGCGCGTCAGCCTCAGAGTGCCGACCCTGGGCCCCTTCGTGGTCAAGGGCGACGCGATGGAGACTCGTCGCCTCACCTCGGAAGAGCGCCAGGTGCTGCCGGGAGGGCTCTTCCTGCCACCCACCGACGAGCCCGCCGAGGTCATGGTGCCACCGGGGCTCGGCATCACGCCGCTGCCGCCACTGCCACCTAGGCTGGCCACCTGGCTGCGCCTCACCGCCGTGGCGAGCCCGGTGCCCGCCACCTGGAACCCCTTGACCGGAACCTACCACATCGAGCTCAGCTTCGGCGTTCACCCCTCCGACGAGGATCGCTTCTCCCCGGGCCAGACGCTCGAACAGCCCATCGAGGTGAGGATAGGCCTACGGGGCCTCACCACCCGTGAGGCGCTCTCTCCTCTGCTGATCGAGGCGCCCGGGCTGGCCAACGAGCAGTCCCTGGTGCTCGACTTCCTGCCCTCGACCGCGAGACCCACTCTGGAGGTCAGGTCCACCCTATCGGACGTCAACCTGGAGCTCGAGGCCTTGCCCCGGCTGGAGGTGCGCCCGGAGTCGACCAGCATGGTGGGGCTCGGGCTGTCCCGGATGGTCGTCAATGTCGAGCAGGTGGCACCCCACGGCGAACCGCTAAGGGTCACGCACCCCACCCGCATCGCCCTGACGGTCGACGGACCCGCAACGCCCGATCCCAGCGAGCTGCACCTCGAACCGGAGGAGTCCACGGCCGCATTCGACCTGCGCTCCTCCGGCCTGGCACCACTGACCGTCACGGCCGTCGCCGGCAGCCTGAGGGGTGAGGCGACCATCCAGCAGCGCGCACCCTGGGGGCCGATCTTCGCCGCCCTGTTCGGGGGCGCCCTGGGCGGGTTCGGCCGTCGCTTCATCAAGGGAGCCGGCAAGACATCGACACCGCTGCGCCTGCTCGAGGGGGGCATGGTGGCCCTCGTCGCCTACGTCGCCGGGGTGCTCGGCGTCGGCTATCTGGCCTTGCCGGCGGCGGTGGTCGCCACCGAGGCCGGCGCCTTCCTGACCGGCGCCCTGAGCGGCTTAATCGGCGTGAACGTGCTGGAACGCCTCCAGGGCAAGGCGTCGGCGCAGGCCGGCTAGCTGCCGGCCTGGCTGACGCGAGCGGGCCGCCCGAGGGCGGCCCGCTAGGTGACTGGTCTGGATGGTGGCCCCGCTATCCCTTGGGCCCCAGCAGCAGCCAGATGATCAGCCCCAGCAGCGGGAAGAACAGCAGGATCAGGATCCACAGCAGCTTGGCCACGGGCCCCGCGGAACTCTTGGCCACCTTGACGATGGCCAAGATGACGATGATCAGCCAGATCAGGCCCAGCAGGCCTCCTACCTCGATACCCATTCGACCTCTCCTTGTCCATTCGGCGGATTGCCCCTTTCATGGGTAGCACAGCGCACCACCGGGAGACAAAGGAAGCCGGGTAGCGAAATGTGACGGGGTGTTCGCGCGCTCAGTCGGGCGGCAGGTGGCCCACCTTCACATAGATCAGCGCTCCCTCCTCGCCCGTGAAGGGCGTGTGCTGGCTGCCATGGGGGCTGCGCAGCCAGCTGCCGGCCGGGTAGGCCCCGTGCTCGTCGTGGAAGACGCCCTCCAGCACCAGGATCTCCTCGCCGCCCCAGTGGGCGTGGGTCTGGAAGCGAGTGTTGGGCGCCCAGCGCACCAGCGCCACGTGCTCGCCCTCGAAGTCGTGCAGGGGCATCACCTCGAGCCCCTCCACCAGCCCCGGGCGCCATCCGGCCGAGCGGGTATCGATCACCTTCTGCTCGGTATCCTCGGGGGAGAACTGGTGCAGCTTGACGAAGATCGTCGCGCCCTGCTCCCCCACCCGGGGGGCGTGGGCGGTGCCGATGGGGTTGCGCAGGTAGCTGCCCGCCGGGTAGCGGCCGTGCTCGTCGGCGAACTCCCCCTCCAGCACCAGGATCTCCTCGCCGCCGCCATGCTCATGGGACGGGAAGGTGCTGTTGGGCGCATAGCGCACCAGGGAGGTGGCCCGGGCCACCTCCTCGCCGATGCGATCGAGCATCATCCGCTCGACCCCCGCCATGGGCGAGTCGACCCAGCGGTAGGCCTCGGGGGTGACCACCACCCGCTGGTCGAAGTCGGCATTGAGTCGCATGGCACTCTCCTCAGTGTTGGCTTGCAGGGCCGGACGAGGGCCCCGCCGTGTGGGTCGGACCGCCGGCATCGCCCGGCGTTCCCGGCAGCCGCCACCACGCCGGCAGCCGGGCGCGCACCTCGGGCCGAGCGAAGCGGTCGTCCATCAGCACCACCACGCCTCTGTCCTCGAGGCCGCGGATCACCCGGCCGGCGGCCTGCACCACCTTGATCAGCCCCGGCACCCGGTAGGCGTAGTCGTCGCCGCGGCCGAAGCGCGCCTGAAGCCGTGCCTTCAGGGCCTCGTTGAAGTCGTCGAAGGGGGGCAGGCCGAGGGTGGCGACGAAGGCGCCGATCAGCCGCTCTCCCGGCAGGTCGACCCCCTCGGCGAAGGCGCCGCCCAACACCGCGAAGCCGATGCCCTGCCCCGCCGGCGTGAAGCGGGCCAGGAAGGCGTCGCGCTCGGCCTCGGCCATGCCGCGGCGCTGCGCCCAGGTCGGAATAGTCGGATGCGCTTCGGCGAAGGCCGCCCGCGCCTGCTCCAGGTAGGCGAAGCTGCTGAAGAAGGCCAGGTAGTTGCCGGGGCGACGGCGGTACTGGCCGGCCAGCTCGGCGACGATGGGCGCCACCGAGGCCTCGCGATCCCGCAGCCGGGTGGAGATATCGGCGCGGATGCGTACCTCCAGCTGGTCGGCGGCGAAGGGCGAGGCCACCGACTGCCAGACCGTTCCCGCCGGCAGGCCCAGCAGGTCGCGGTGGTAGCCGGGCGGGGCCAGGGTCGCCGAGAAGAGCACCGCAGCGTGGGCCGCCGCGAAGCGCGGGGCGAGGAAGTCCGCCGGCACCAGGTTGCGCAGGCCCAGCACGGCCCGGCCGCGGCCGTGGCGGGCCAGGTCGCAGAGCGAGTGGTCGCCGAAGGCCTCCGCCAGGCGGGTGAAGGCCAGCGCCTCGAAGAGCAGCTCCTGAAGCTCGAGGCTCGCCCCCTCGGGGTGCTCGCCCAGGTAGTCGGTGATGGCGCTGGCCGCCCCCTGCAGGGCGCCCACCATGGCAGACGGCAGGGCATCGAGCACCCGGTAGGCCGGCCGCCCCGTCTCGCCGGCCTCGGCGAGCCCCGCCTCCTTCACCAGGCCCTGCCACCGGCGGGCCAGGCGCGCCAGTGGCAGGGAGAGCGCCGCCGGCGCACTGCGGCGCAGGCGGGCGAGCCGGCGCTGGTCGAGCTCGGCGCTGTACATGCCCCGGGCCCGCTCCACCAGGTTGTGGGCCTCGTCTACCAGCAGCCCCACCCGCCAGCGGTGGGCCACCGCCAGGCCGTGGAGCTGCGCGTTGGCGTCGAACCAGTGGTTGACGTCCCCCACCACCACATCGCACCAGCGCGCCAGCTCCTGGCCCAGGTAGTAGGGGCAGACGCCGTGCTGGCGGGCCACCTCGCGCAGCGCCTCGCGATCCAGCCAGCCACGCTCCACTGCCGCCTGGCGCGCCGCCGGCAGGCGGTCGTAGAAGCCCGCCGCCAGGGGACAGGCCTCGCCGTGGCAGGCTCGGCCGGGATATTCGCAGGCCTTCTCCCGGGCGGTGAGCTCCAGCACCCGCAGCAGCAGTCGCTCGGACACCGCTTCCGAGGGTCCGCCGCCCGGCTCGCCCTCCGCACCGGTCGCAGGCCTGGCCCCCAGCTGGCGAAGCGCCGATAGTGCCAGGGCCCGCCCCGGGGTCTTCATGGTCAGAAACAGCACTCGGTCGAGGTCGTGGCGAGGCATCGCCTTGAGCAGGGGAAAGAGGGTGCCGAGGGTCTTGCCGATGCCGGTGGGGGCCTGGGCCAGCAGGCAGCGGCCGGTGGCCGCGGCCTTGTAGGCGCCCTCGGCCAGCGCCCGCTGCCCGGGGCGGAAGTCGGCATGGGGAAAGGCGAGCCCCAGAAGGGCGGCATCCCGCCGCGCGCGGTGCGCCGCCTCCCGCTCGGCCCAGGCGCGGTAGCGCCGGCACAGCGCGGCGAGGAAGGCGGTAAGCTCCGCGGCATCAAGGCGCTGCTCGAGGCGGGTCTCCCGGCCGCTGCCCACCTCCAGGTAGATCAGCGCCAGGGTGGTCTCGGCCAGGCCCCGCTCGGCGCAGAGCAGCGCCCCGTAGGCCTTCGCCTGGGCCCAGTGCAGGGCGCGCTGGTTTTCCGCCATGCGCGAGAGGTCGCCGCGGTGGGTCTTTACCTCCTCCAGGCAGCGGGCGCCCGGATCATAGCCATCGGCCCGCCCGCGCACCTCGAGCCCCTCGACCACGCCCGAGAGCGCCACCTCGCGCTGGTAACCCTCGCCGCGGCGGCGGGCGATCTCGGCGTGGCCGGCGATGCCCTCCTCGGCGCTGGGCGCCGGGGTGAAGCGGTGGTCGAGATCCCCCTCCCGGGCGGTGACGTCGCACAGGGTGCGCACCGCCACCCGCAGGCGTCGCGCCTCGCTCATGCGGGGTCCGCCCATGCGGGGTCCGCCCAGTGCACCTGGCAGACCGCGACGGGGATGCCCTGCTCCCGGAAGAAGGCGAGCCAGCGGCGCTGGTTGTCCTGGAGGCGGTCGCCGGGGCCCTTCACCTCGATCAGCCGGTAGCGGGGCTCCCCGGCGGGCGCCTCGGGGAAGAACTGGATCAGGTCCGGCAGGCCGGCGCGATTGGCCTTGAGGTCCCCCAGCAGCCGTTCGAAGCAGGCGCGCAGGTGCTCGGCGGGCAGGCAGTCGAGCGAGAGCGACAGCAGCGCCTCGTCCAGCGCCCCCCAGTGCACGAAGGGGTTGGCGAGCCCCTGCTTCTCCCGCCAGGTGGCGAGGATCGCCGGGCGATGGCGGCCGTCGTCGAGGCGCGCCAGGCACGCCTCGAAGCGGTCGCGGCGGCGGGCCACGAACCCCTCCCGGTAGAGGTCCGCCGGGCCGCTGTGGAAGGGGTGGAAGAAGGCGCCGGGCAGGGGCGCGAAGAGCGCCTCCCAGCAGAGCAGGCCGAAGAGCCCGGTGAGCAGGGTGTTCTCCACGTAGGCCACCGGGGCGTCGTCCCGGGCCAGGTGCTCACCCGCCGCACGCTCGACGCTGGAAGAGCGCGGCAGACAGCACTCGAAGCGCTCGGGATCAGGCGCTGCCTCCCGGGGCAGCGGTGTGAGCCCCAACCGGCGCCGCAGCCGGGGGCGAAGCCGCGCGAGGGCCTGGGCCTCCGCCTCCCCCGGTGACCCGCCGGCGAGGGCCTCGGCCAGTTCATGGGCCTCGGCGTGCTCGCCCCGGCGCTCCAGCAGGCGCAGGTGGCGGATGCGCGCCTCGACGCTGCCGGTCTCCGCCGGCCAGCCCGCCAAGCGGTAGAGCCCAAGGGCCCGCTCGCCCTCCCCGTCCCGCTCCGCCTGACGGCCCAGGGCCAGCTCCAGGCGCCGACGCCGCGCCGCAAGCCAGGGGTTGTCCGCCGGCACCGGAGGCAGTTCGGCCGCCAGCATCGACGCGGGCTCGCCGGCGTCGAGCCGCTCGCGCAGCCGATGCAGCGCCAGGTAGGCGTCCACCTCCTCACGGCGCTGGAAGGCCCGGGACTCGGCACCGAAGGGCACCCGCTCGAAGCGCTGCACCCCGAGCTCGGCGAGCACGAAGTCGGACCAGTCCTGGCGCAGGTTGCCGAAGAACATCAGCCGAAGGCGGTCGCAGGTGGCCATCACGGTGAGACGCACCACCCGATCCGGCGCCGCGGGCCACCAGGTACTCAACGGTCGCGCCTCGAGGCGCCGCGGGGCCAGGGCATCGAAGAGCGCCCCCTTGCTGAGCCTGGCCGGCAGGCCAGCGGCGCAAACCTCCTCGGCCAGGGCGGCGCGCAGCTCCGGCAGGCGCAGCTGGGCGAAGAGGACCTCCAGAGAGAGGGCGGGAGCCGACTCGACCAGGCCGGCGGCCACCAGAGGCGCCAGGGCCGCCTCGCCAGGGTCGCTCGCGGCGCTGTCGCCGGTCTCGGCTCTGTCTGCGGTATCGGCGCTGACCTCGGCGCTGATCTCGGGATAGACGAGCTTCGAGGTGCGAAAGTGCTCGCCGCGGCGCATCACCATGCGCACCAGAAGCGCCCGGGAGGCCCGGGGCAGCGCCGCGAACTCGGCCAGGAAGGCCAGCTCCTCGTCGCTCAAGAGGTCGCCATGGCGCTCGGTCACCCAGCCCAGCACGAACTCGAAGTTCGTCAGGTAGTAGAAGGGATCCTCGAGAGGGGCCGCGACGCTCACCCGGCTAGAGCCCCTCGGCGAGCCTGGCGATCACCTCGGCGGCGGGCACCTCGCGGCAGCGGCTGGCGTTCTGGCCGGCCCAGAGCGGGGAGAAGTCGCCGCTGCCCCGGGCCTCGGCGGCGGCGCGCAGCGGGGCGATGGCGGCGGTGGCCAGGGGGAAGGCCGGAGCGGCATCGCTCATCGGCCCCAGCTCGCGCATCAGCCGAGTGACGATGCCCCGCGCCGGACGCCCGCTGTAGAGGTTGGTCAGCGCCGTATGGCGGGCGGCGTCGCTCATCAGCGCCCGGCGGTGGAGCGCCGAGATGGTGGACTCGGGGCAGCAGAGCAGGGCCGTGCCCACCTGCACCGCCTCGGCCCCCAGGGCCCGGGCCGCCGCCACGCCGCGGGCATCGGCGATGCCGCCGGCGGCGATCAGCGGCAGGTCCACGGCCTCGCGCACCTGGGGCAGCAGCGCGAAGGTGCCCACCTGGGTGGTGATCGCCTCGGCCAGGAACATGCCGCGGTGGCCGCCCGCCTCCAGCCCCTGGACGATGATGGCATCGGCATCGTGGGCCGCGAGCCACTCGGCCTCCGCCACCGTGGTGGCCGAAGCGAGCACCCTGGCGCCCCAGGCCTTGACCCGCTCGAGCAGCGCGGCCTCGGGCAGCCCGAAGTGAAAGCTCACCACCTCGGGGCGGAAGGGCGCGATGGCATCGCAGGCCGCCGCATCGAAGGGACGCCGCCCCGGCCCTGCCGGCACCGCGCCGATATCGAGGCCGAACTCGGCGTAGTAGGGAGCCAGCGCCGCCTGCCAGCGCGTCTGGGCGTCGGCATCCGGCGCGGGCGGAGCATGGCAGAAGAAGTTGACGTTGACGGGGGCGTCGGTGGCGGCGCGAAAGGCGGCCAGCTCCTCGGCCATGGCCTCGGGCGAGAGCATGGCGCAGGGCAGCGCACCGAGGCCGCCGGCTCTGGCCACGGCGATGGCGAGCGCACTGCCCTGGGCGCCCGCCATGGGGGCCTGGAGGATGGGCAGCGCGATGCCGAGGGTCTGGATCAGGCTCATCGGGGTTCTCCCGGATCTTGTGGAACGTCGTGTGGAACGTCGGGCTCTGCGTCACGACGCCAGGGCCGTCGGGGCCCCAGGGTATCGGCCACGAAGGCGCCACGCTCCCCGCGGGGACGCGGCTCGCCGACGGTGGTATCGCGACGGGTCTGGCGCTCCATTTCACCGTTGATCTCAGCCCCCAGCAAGACGACGAAGGCCGATAGCCAGAACCAGAGCATCAGCACCACCACGGCGCCGAGCGACCCGTAGAGCTCGCTCAGGGTGGCCATGCGCCCGACGTAGAAGGAGAGCCCGGCGGAGCCGGCCAGCCACAGCAGGGTGGCGGTGACGGTACCGACGCTGACCCACTCCCAGCGCGGCGAGCGTCGGTAGGGGGCGAAACGGTAGAGCACCGCGATCACCAGCATCATCAACAGCAGCAGCGCCGACCAGCGCGCCAGCCCCACCAGCAGGGCCGGCGTGCCCGCCAGGCCAAGCGCACCGCTGGCCAGGGGAAAGAGCGCCACCACGACAACGGTCACCAGGGTCAGCACGATCAGCCCCAGGGTCAGGGCGGTGACCACCAGCAGGCGCCCCAGCAGGCCGCGCCGCTCCTCCTCGCCATAGACCAGATTGAGGGCGATGATCAGGCCGCGCACCCCCTTGGAGGCCACGAACAGGGCCACCGCCAGGCTACCCAGGGCGGTGAGGCTGAGGCCGGTGGGGGTATTGTCGCCGATCTCCCGGGCCTGGTGCTCGATCAGGCCCGCCGCCTCGGGAGGCAGGTAGCGCGCCAGCTCGCTGATCTGGCGCGCCATGTCCTGGGGATCGAACACCAGGGCCCACAGGGAGATGACCGCCGCGATGGCGGGAAACACCGAGAGCAGCGCATGGAAGGCGATGCCGGCGGCCAGGAGATTGACCCGATCATCGGTCAGCTGCTCCTTGACGCGCCACAGGATATCGAGCCAGCCGCCGCCGGGAATCTGCACGGGGCGAATGGCGCGACGTCCGCGATGGGGTGAAGCCATGGACACCTCAGTTCGAGCCGGCGGGGTGCAGCACCATCCGCGCATCGCGGATCTGGATATCGAAACGATTGAGGAAGCTCATGCCGAGCAGGGCCACCTCGCCCTCCATGCCGGGGCTGATGGAGCCGCGCACCTCCCGAGCCGAAAAGCCCCCAAGGCTCACCTCGTCAAGGGTAGTCAGATCGCCCCGCACCCGGCCATTGGCGGTGTTGAACCAGGCGCTGCCGGTGGCCTCCAGGCCCAGGCGCTCGGCCAGCCCCGAGGAGACGGCCACATAGGTGGCCCCGGTATCGAGCAGAAACTCCACCGGCTCGCCGTTGATGCGCCCGGTCGCCACGAAGTGGCCGCCGCGGTTGCGCTCCAGCACCAGCGGCTCGCCGTCGCTGGTCACCGCATTGACCAGGTGGGCGTTGGGGTTGCGCTGCTCCTCCAGGTAGCCGTGAAACCACCAGGTTCCGGCGCCGATAAACAGCATCCAGAACAGCAGCATCATGCCGAGCCCGGTGCGCCGCACTGCTCTATTGTCATCGCTCATGGCACGCCTCCCGGGGCGTTGGTGGCCTTTGACACGCCCGCGTTGACACCTCACTCCCCCCTGACTGTACTGAATGCCGTCCAGCCGGACACCCGTTCAATCACAAGGATAACGCCCCATGCCGGACAGCACTCAGCTTTCGACTCTCGCCAGCCACCATCATTCCCTCACCACGCCTCACGTTCCTGCTCGAACACCCCTTGACGTCCACGCCTCCTTGCGCGCTTCGCCCGGACGGGCCCTGGCCTTGGGCCTCTGCCTGGGAGCGGCACTGCTGATGGCGGGCGCGGCCCACGCCTGGGATGGCCTTGTCGAGAAGCAGGTCTTCGAGATGGAGGAATACACCACCCGCGGCGGCGAGACCATCGCGGACCTGGCGGTGGGTTGGGAGGCCTACGGCACCCTCAACGAGGCCCGGGACAACGCCATCCTGATTACCCACTTCTTCTCGGGCACCAGCCACGCCGCCGGCCGCTACGAGGAGGAGGGGCCCGCCGGCTACTGGGACAGCATCATCGGCCCCGGCAAGCCGCTGGATACCGACGAGTACTACATCATCGCCTCGGACACCCTGGTCAACCTCAACGCCCATGCCCCCAAGGTAACCACCACCGGTCCGGCCTCGACCCACCCCGAGACCGGAGAGCCCTGGGGCCTGGACTTCCCGGTAGTGACCATCGGCGACTTCGTCGACGTCCAGAAGGCGCTGCTGGAGAGCCAGGGCATCGAGCGGCTGCACGCCGTGATGGGCGCTTCCATGGGGGCGCTGCAGGCCTACGAGTGGGCCAGCACCTACCCGGAGCGGGTCGAGCGGCTGATTCCGGTGATCGGCGCCGGCGAAGCCGACCCCTGGCTGCTGGCCACCCTCGCCGCCTGGGCCGCGCCGATCCGCATGGATGCCAACTGGAACGGCGGGGACTACTACGACGGCGAACCGCCCCTGGACGGCCTGCGCGAGGCGCTCAAGCTGGTCACCCTCAACGCCAACCACTGGCAGTGGGCCAACGAGACCTTCGACCGCAGCTGGGCCGACGAGGAGGCCGATCCCGCCCGGGACCTCGACGCCCGCTACGCCATCGAGCAGACCCTGGACGATATCGCCGCGGCTCGCGCCGAGGTGGCCGACGCCAATCACCTCCTCTACCTGGTGCGCGCCAACCAGACCTTCATGGCCGGCTACGGCGAGAGCCTGGAGGCAGGCCTGGCCGCCATCGAGGCGCCGACCCTGATGCTCTACAGCGAGGATGACCTGGTCTTCGCCCCCCAGAGCGTGCGGCGCACCGCCGAGCTGATCGCCGCCGACGGCACCCCGGTGGAGCTGGTTCCCCTCACGGGCACCCGCGGCCACCTGGATGGCGTGGTGGCCATCGACCAGGCCGGGGATCGCCTGCGCGCCTTCCTGGCGCACTGACCTCACCACACTCCGAAAGCGCCGAACCGGCGCGCAGTGGCCGCCTCAGCGGCCATTGCGCGCCTCCCACTCCGCCGCCGCCCGCTGGCCCCGGGCCTGGTCGACGAACAGGCAGATCAGGATGGCGACGAGGAAGAGCGCGGCGCAGAGCAGGATCGAGGCCTGCAGCCCCACCACCGACTGCAGCAGGCCGAGGGCCACGATGCCGAAGACCCCGGCCAGCTTGTTGGCCAGGCCCCAGAAGCCGAAGAACTCGGCGGCCTTGCGGGTCGGTGAGAAGAGCCCCACCAGGGCGCGGCTGGCCGACTGGCTGGAGCCCAGCGAGAGCCCCGCCAGGCAGCCGACGAACAGAAAGAGGTGCTGGGCCTCCCAGCCGAGCTCGAAGCGCGCATTGAGGAAGGCGGTAACCTCAGGGGTCGCCCAGATGGCGACGATCGCCGCCACCCAGAGTCCCAGGGTGAAGAGGTAGGTGACCTTGGTGCCGATGCGGTCCTGGATGAAGCCGAAGCCCAGGGCCCCTGCCGCCGCGGTGATCTGCACGATGATGAACATCAGGTTGCGAATCGACTCGTCCCAGCCGATCACCTGGGCGCCGTAGATGAAGGCGAAGGCGATGATGATGTAGACCCCGGCCATGGAGAAGAGCAGCGAGACCAGGAAGATACCCAGGTCCCGAAAGCGCCGGAGCTCATGCAGGGTGGTGGAGACCCGCTCCCAGGCGATCTCCCGGTAGGGCTTGCCCGGCGGCTGAGGGGTGCCGCGCTCCTTCACCCACAGGAAGGTGGGGATGGCGGTGACCAGGAAGAAGGCCGCCGCGAAGGGCCCCACCCAGCGGATGCGCTCGAAGTTCTCGGCGGTGGCCTCGCCCAGGGCCACCAGGGTGAAGCCCGCGGCGAAGAGCCCGCCCACGTAGCCCAGGGCCCAGCCGAAGCCGGAGATCTTGCCGAGATCCTGCGGCGGCCCCAGGTCGGGCAGGAAGGCGGCGATGAAGGACTCCCCCATGGAGTAGGCGTAGTTGGAGACCACGATCAGCAGCAGCCCCAGCACCACGTAGCCCGGCGCCACGAAGTAGAGCATGGCGGTGGTCGCCACGGTAGCCAGGTAGCTGGCGAACAGGAAGCGCTTTTTGGAGGCCTGGTAGTCCATCACCGCCCCGCACAGGGGGCCGGTGATCACCACCAGCAGGTAGCTGGTCGCCAGCGCCAGGCTCCACAGGAAGTTGGCCAGCCGGTAGCCGTCGCCGCGGTCGCCGACGATCACCGTGGTGAAGAGCTCGCCGAACACCACGGTGATGATCAGCAGGGTGTAGGCCTGGTTGGCAAAGTCGAACATCGCCCAGCCGAGGATCTCCTTGCGCGAGGCGCGGGTCCGCGGCGGGGCGGCGCTGGTCAGGGTACTCATCGGGGGTTCCTTGCAGGGAGAGGCTCAGCGTGCCAGCAGGGTCATGAGCAGGGCCATGCCGCCCACCAGGAGCGCCACGATCACGGCGATATCCACCAGACGGTCGAGCCAGCGATCAAATCCGGCCCCGCCGGGCAGGCCTGGGCCACGCCGCGGCTGGCGGCGCCGAGTAGCCCCGCGGCGGGGGCCGCGGGCAGTGGGCATCATCGACATGGTCGAAATCCGTTTTCACCATTTCCCTGAGCTTACGGCCTGGGCCGCCGCCAGGCCAGTGGCGACGGCCCAGGTCGATGGCGCTACGTCAGCCTTCGCGAGCGGCTAGATGCCTTCGCGACGGTTGATGCGGCGGTTGACCACGTTGGGGGCCCGACGCAGACGCTCCTCCTCCCCGAGCTGCTCGGCCTCGAAGGCGTCTGCCCCCACCGGGGTCTCGCCGTGGCGGCGATAGAGCTGGGTCAGCATCGCCTTGCGGTCGGCGCGAAGCTCGCGCACCAGCACGATCACCATGCCGTAGAGGATAAAGGTGAAGGGCAGCGCCGCGAGAACCGAGGCCGACTGCAGGCCGGTCAGGCCGCCGGCGGCGATCAGCGTCAGGCAGATGGCGGCGATCAGCACGCCCCAGATCACCCGCTTGTAGAGGGGCGGGTTGATGGAGCCGTTGTCGGTCATCTGGGCAACGATGTAGGAGGCGGAGTCCGCCGAGGTGACCAGGAAGATGAAGATCAGCATCATGGCCACCACCGAGAGCAGGCCGCTGAAGGGCATCAGGGCGAACATCTCGAACAGCGCCACGGTGATGTTGGCCTGGGTGGCCGCGGCCAGCCCCACGTCGCCGTTGAGCTCCATGTTGAGCGCCGCACCACCGAAGACACCGATCCACAGGCAGGCCAGCAGCGGCGGCACCACCAGCACGCCGAACACATACTCCTTGATGGTGCGCCCCCGGGAGACCCGCGCCACGAAGGTGCCCACGAAGGGCGACCAGGCGATGACCCAGGCCCAGTAGAAGATGGTCCAGCTGCTCGCCCAGGTGTTGTCGCTGTAGGGCGAGATGCGCAGGCTCATGCCGATGAAGTTCTGCAGGTAGTCGCCAAGCCCCAGGGTGATGGTCTCGAGGATCGCCACCGTGGGGCCGGTGATCAGCACGTAGAGCATCAGGCCGATGCACAGGACCATGTTGAGGTTGGAGAGGCGCTTGATCCCCTTGTCCAGACCCGACCAGGTGGAGGCCATGTAGGCGAGAAACATCACCAGCAGGATCAGGAACTGCCAGAGCACCGACTCCGGCAGGCCGAAGACGGCATTGAGTCCACCGTTCATCTGCAGCACGCCGAGGCCCAGAGAGGTCGCCACCCCCATCACCGTGGCCACCACCGCGAAGATATCCAGCGCCGGCGCATAGCGACGCGCACCGGGATGCTTGGCGGTCACCGAGGAAAGCACCGAGGAGACCAGGCCCGCCTGGCCCTTGCGGAACTGGAAGTAGGCGATGATCAGCCCCACCACCGAGAAGGCCGCCCACTGGTGGATGCCCCAGTTGAAGTAGGCGTACTGGATGGCATAGCGGGCGGACTCGGTGGTCTCGGCCGGCACGTCGCCGTAGGGCGGATCGATATAGTGGAACATCGGCTCGGCCATCCCGTAGAAGACCAGGCCCACGCCGAAGCCCGCGGCCAGCAGCATGCTCACCCAGGAAAAGAAGCTGAAGCTCGGGGTGCTGTCCTGGGGGCCCAGGCGGATCTTGCCGTACTTGCTGAAGGCCAGGCCCAGCAGGAAGATGACGAAGCCGAAGACGGAGAAGAGATAGAACCAGCCGAACAGCTGGGTAACGGCCCCCAGGGCGGCACTGGCCGTGTTGCCAAAGCCCTCCGGGAAGGCCGCCCCGACCGCGACCAGCGCCAGGATGATGAGTGCAGAGACGGTAAAGACCGTCTTTCCTCCATGGTCTGCCATGCAAGAGTCCCTTTGTGAAGGTGTTGTACAAGATCATGGTATCAGCTCATCTCGGCATTGCCATGACGATCCAACCGCTTACCCGCCTCCGCGAGCGCTATGGCATAGCCCTTGCGTCAGGATTGCATGATGCGCCTGCCGCCCCCATCCTGGCGATAGTAAGCAGGCCAACTTTCTGGAGGACTCATGCCCCGCCTCGCCGATACCCCCCTCTCCGTTCTCGACCTGGCACCGATCCGCGAGGGTGGCAGCGCGGCGGACAGCTTCCGTGAGAGCGTCGCCCTGGCCCGGCTCACCGAGCGGCTGGGCTACACCCGCTTCTGGCTCGCCGAGCACCACAGCATCGAAGGCATCGCCAGCGCCGCCACCGCAGTGCTGATCGGGCATGTGGCCGGCGCCACCCAGCGCATTCGGGTGGGCAGCGGCGGCATCATGCTGCCCAACCACCCCCCGCTGGTGATCGCCGAGCAGTTCGGCACCCTGGAGACCCTCTACCCCGGGCGCATCGATCTGGGGCTGGGCCGCGCCCCGGGCTCGGACGGCGCCACCATGGCCGCCATGCGCCGGGACCCCTACGCCGGCGTGGAGGACTTCCCCCAGCGCCTGGAGGAGCTGCAGGGCTTTCTCGGCGACGAGCAGCCCGGCCAGCGCGTACGGGCGGTGCCCGGCCAGGGCACCAGGGTGCCGATCTGGCTGCTCGGCTCCAGCGGCTACAGCGCCCAGCTGGCGGCCCGCCTGGGCCTGCCGTTTGCCTTCGCCGCCCAGTTCGCCCCGGGTTATCTCTTCGAGGCGCTGCGCCTCTATCGCGACAACTTCCGCCCCTCGGAGGTGCTGGAGCGGCCCCACGCCATGGTCGGCCTGCCGGTGATCGCCGCCGAGAACGACGCCCACGCCGAGTATCTGGCGACCACCGCCCGCCAGAAGTTCCTGGGCATGATTCGCGGCCAGCGTACCTGTGCGAAGCCGCCGGTGGAGCACCTGGAGATGACGCCCATGGAGGAGAACCAGCTGCAGCAGTTCCTGGGCGCCGCCATCGTCGGCGGCCCCGAGACGGTGCACGATGGCCTGGAGGCCTTTCTCGAGCAGACCGGCGCCGACGAGCTGATGCTCAATACCGACGTCTATACCCTGGAGGATCGCCTGAGAAGCTACGAGATCGTCGCCGAGGTGTGGCGGGGATGACGCGGCCATCCCGCCGGCCGGGAACAAAACGGGGCACGGCTTCTCCAAGAGGCAGCCACTTACGCGGCGCCAGACGCCGCTCTACCGGAGACGTTGATGAGTGACTCCCAGGGGCCCCACCAGGATCCGCGCCGCAATATCGCCTGGCGCACCGCCCAGCAGTGGCAGCAGCGCGCCCGCCAGAGCCGGGGCGGCGGCCTGCTCGACAGCCTCAAGATGCTGCTGGCCTGGCTGCTGTTCGGCGCCATGATGATCGTCGCCCTGGTGCTGGGGCTCTTCTTCCTGCTGCTGGGGTGGGCGCTGATGCCTCTGCTGCGCTACCGGCTAAAGAAGCGCATGGAGCAGATGCGCGCCGACCAGGCCGAGGATGCGGGCGGCGGCTTCCACTACCGTGAGACTCGCTATCGCGAGACCCAGGGCGCAGACGGCAGCTACCGCGAACAGCAGGTGCTGGAGGGGGACTACGAGGTAAGAGAAGACGAGCGCCCTGGAAGCGAGCGGGACGCCCCCCGCTAGCGGCTCCGCCGACGCCAGAACGAAGATGACCCGCCTCGGCGGGTCATTTCGTTCGTGATGATGGCAAGGGAGCGTCGACGACTCAGTGACGCCGCAGCGCCTCCAGCGTCGCCGCGTTGGGGCAGAAGCCGCACGCCTCGGCGGCCGGCTCGCTGGCCAGCACCCGCTTGCAGCGGGCCTTCTCCGGGCAGCGCGAGCAGACCCGCTCCAGGTCGCGGCGCACGCCGGGGCCGGCCAGGATGGTGTCGGCATGCTCGACGCCGTACACGTCCATCATGCGCGGCAGCTGCTCCAGGGGCGAGCGCTCCCCGGACCAGAAGAGCGATTCGTCGAGGCGTGCCAGCCCCAGGTCGCGCAGCCGCAGCTCCTGCTGGTCAGCGTCCAGGGCGTTCCAGGCCTGGCGCTGCTGGCGGCAGCGCCAGGCGTGGGCCACGCGGCGCATGGCAGAGGTGATAGCGAGCATGGGGAACCCCTCGTTGGTGATTCGATCCTCCCAGCCTAGCCCACCTCAGAAGGCCAGAAATTGATCCGCATCAGCCCTTTGGCCTGAGCACCGCCACCGGGCAGCACGCCTCGTGGAGCACCTCGTGGCTGACGCTGCCGGCCACCACTTGGGAGAGGCCGCTGCGCCCGTGAGTGGTCATCGCCAGCAGGACATCGCGACTGTCGGCCAGGTAGCTGACGATGGCATCGGCCGGATCACCGTGAAGCACCTCCCAGTCCGCCTCGATATGATGTTCTCTCTCCAGCCGCCGCGCCAGGCCGTGTACATAGCCGGACTCCATCACGTCCCCCGAGCCGCCCTCCCCCGCGGCGGCGGCCATGGCGCTGGCGTCGATCACCTGCAGCAGCTGCAGGCGCGCCCCGAAACCCTCGGCCAGCGCCACCGCATGGGGCAGTATCGCCTCGGAGAGCGCAGAGCCATCCACGCAGGCCATGACCACCTCCACTCGGGCGTGACGCTCGGGCGCGTAGCGGGGCCCGCACAGCAGGACCGGGCGACTGGCGCGGCGCACCACCCCGGCGGTGACGCTGCCGATCAGCATCTCGGGGACAGGGCGACGGCCGTGGGCCCCCATGCACAGCCCCACCTCCTCACGGTCCGCCAGCCTGGCCAGGGCATCCTTGGCACTGTCATCGACCACCACGCCGATGGCGATATTGTCGGCCTCTGCCCCCAGCTCGCGGCCGAGGCGTGACGTCAGGGCCTCCCGGCGCCGATCGGCCTGAGCCCCGTCGGCCACCACGGAGACTATCTCCAGGGGGGTCCCCCGCTGGGCCGCCAGGCGTCGCCCCAGGGCCAGGCCCCTCAGCGAATCATCGGTCTCATCCATGGCTACATAGAACGTCTGCATCTGGACTCTCCTCATGGGTACGGGGCAGCGGAGTGCCCCGAACCGTCTGTACGTGGCGCCTGGCGCCTATTGTTGCTTCTCGGAAGCCGCCGCAGTGGCATCCCGCCGCGACAGCGTGAAGGGGCGATGCAGCAGCTGGTAGGCCAGGGCCCCCACCACCACGCCCCAGAAGGCGGAGCCAAGCCCCAGGAAGCTGATCCCGGAGGCGGTGGCGATAAAGGTGATCACCGAGGCCTCCAGGTGGTCCCTGTGGGCGGAGAAAGCGCTAACGTTGCTGGTGATGGCGCCGATCAGCGCCAGCCCCGCCAGGATCGCCACGAACTCGCCGGGCAGGGAGGTAAAGAGCAGCACGATGGTGCCGGCGAAGGTGCCGCCCACCAGGTAGAAGAGGCCGTTGGCCACCCCGGCCACGTAGCGCTTGTCGGGATCCTCGTGGGCCTCCTTGCTGGTACAGATCGCCGCGGTGATGGCCGCCACCACCGTGGTGATGCCGCCGAAGAAGGCGGTGGCAAAGGAGGTCAGGCTGGTCACGGTGACGATGGGCTTGGCCGGCGTGCTGTAGCCGGAGGTGCGCAGGATCGCCATGCCCGGCAGGAACTGCCCGGTGAGACTGACCAGCACCAGCGGGATCGCCAGGCTGAGCGTCGCGTTCCAGGTCCATTCGGGGCGGATGAACTGCGGCTCGGCCATCCTCACCGACACGCCCTGCAGGCTCGCGCCCTCCAGCACCACGGCCAGCGCCACGCCGACGATCAGCAGCAGGATCAGGCTGTAGCGCGGTGTGAGCCGCTTGAAGGCCAGGTAGGCGATCACCATGCCGATGGCGAGCGCCGGCACCGACTCCAGAGAGACGAAGACCCCCACGCCGAACTGGAACAGGATGCCCGCCATCATGGCGCTGGCGATGCCCGGCGGGATCGCCTGGACGATGCGGTCGAAGGAGCCGGTGATGCCCACCACAAAGATAATCGCCGCGGCGGTGAGGTAGGCCCCCACCGCCTCATTGAGCGACAGGCCCGGGAACAGGGTGACCAGCAGCGCCGTTCCCGGTGCCGACCAGGCCGTCACCACCGGCACCTTCAGCCACAGGCTGAGCAGGATGCCGGAGGCGGCGGCGCCGATGGAGATCGCCCAGACCCAGGAGGTCATCATGGCCGTGGAGATCTCCGCGCTCTGGGCGGCCTGGAAGAAGATCGCCAGGGGCCCCGCGTAGGAGATCAGCACCGCCACGAAGCCCGCCGTGACGGCGGGGATCGACCAGTCCTTGTGTAATTGCATCATTGGCTCCGTGTTGTGTAGCAGGCTGGGCGTCAGGCGACGCCAAGATGAGTGTCGAGTATCGACGGATCCTCCCTGAGCCCCTGGGAGTCACCGCTGTAGACCACCTCGCCCTTGACCAGCAGCAGGTGCTTGTCGGCCACCTCCAGCAGGTTGTCGATGTTCTTGTCGACGATGATGCTGGCGATGCCGGAGGCCTTGATTTCGCGGATGATCTTCCAGATCTCGTCACGGATCAGCGGCGCCAGGCCCTCGGTGGCCTCGTCCAGGATGACCATGTCGGGGTTGGTGGTCAGCGCCCGGCCGATGGAGAGCATCTGCTGCTCGCCCCCGGAGAGGAAGGAGCCGTCGTGATTGATGCGCTGGCCGAGCCGCGGGAAGGTGTCCAGCACCCGCTCGAGGGTCCACGGCGATTCGCCGCGCTCGTTGGGGCGCGCCGCCATGATCAGGTGCTCGCGCACGCTGATGCCGGGGAAGATGCCGCGCCCCTCGGGCACGTAGCCGATGCCCTGGCGGATCAGCTGCCACGGGCGCCGCCTGGCGGTGGGCTTGCCCTTGATGCTGACCTCGCCCTCCCGCGGCGGCACGAAGCCGAGGATCGACTTCAGGGTGGTGGTCTTGCCCATGCCGTTGCGTCCCATCAGGCTCAGGGTCTCGCCGGGCATCAGGCGCAGGTCGACGCCATGCAGGACATGGCTCTCGCCGTAGTAGGTGTGCAGGCCCCGCGCATCGATCAGCGGGGCCGAAGCCCCCGAGGCGGAAGCCCGCGGATTGGTTATGGATAGAGCGCTCATGCGGCGGACTCCTCATGGTGACGGCCAAGGTAGACATCCCGAACCCGTTCGCTTGCCCGGATCTGGGCGGTGGGACCGGTCTCCAGCACGCAGCCGTCGACCATCACGGTGATGCGATCGGCCAGGCGGAACACCGAGTCCATGTCGTGCTCGATCAGCACCAGCGGATAGCGGTCCGAGAGCCCCTTGAGCAGCTCGGTGACCTGGGCGGTCTCCTCGCGGCCCATGCCGGCCATGGGCTCGTCGAGCAGCATCAGCTTGGGCGCGGTGGCTAGCACCATGGCGATCTGCAGCTGGCGCTGCTCGCCGTAGCTCATCGCCGAGGCCGGGGTATGGGCGCGATGCACCAGTTGGCAGGTCTCCAACACCTCCAGGGCGCGCTGGTCCACCTCGAGGGCCCGGTGGCGCGAACGCCAGCTGCCGAAGACGCCGCCCAGGTGGATGCGCGCCGCCAGCTGGCAGTTCTGCAGGCAGGTGAGGCGCGGGAAGATGTTGGTCTTCTGGTGGCTGCGGCCGATGCCCATCCGGGCGATCTGGCGCGCCTTCCTGCCCTGGATCGGCTGCCCCTGGAAGAGGATCTCGCCTTCGGAGGGCGGGAACTCCCCTGAGAGCAGGTTGATCAGGGTGCTCTTGCCCGCCCCGTTGGGGCCGAGAATGGCGTGGATCTCGCCCTGGCGGAGCGTGAAGTCGACGTCGTTGACCGCCACCAGGCCGCCGAAGCGGCGGGTCAGGCCGCGGGTCTCCAGCAGTGCACCGTGCTGTGGGGTGGAACTCATGGCTCAGCCCTCCTTGCTGGTGGTAGATACGGCAGGCTTGGCCGCCTCGGGTGGCGTGGCGGTCGGCTCACGCTTCAGCCACTTCAGCAGCGGCGACTTGGCCAGCGACTCGCGATTCGGCGGGTCGATGATCAGCCCGGCGATGCCGCGGGGCAGCACCAGCACGGCGAGGATGATGGTGATGCCCATCAGAATCGGCCAGTGGGTGGTCATGTGCTCGAAGGTGTGCTGCAGGATCTCGTAGACGAAGGCGCCGAGGATGGGGCCGAAGATGGTGCCCATGCCGCCCAGGATCAGCATCATCAGCACCTCGCCTGAGGTGTGCCAGCCGAGCTGCGCCGGGTTGGCGAAGCCGTACTGCATGGCCGCCAGCATGCCGGCGATGGAGGCCATCACCCCGGAGATCACGAAGGCGACCAGCTTGTAGTGGCTGGTGGCATAGCCCAGCGCCTCCATGCGGTGCTCGTTGTCATGGATGCCGTCGAGCACCTGGCCATAGAAGGAGCGCGTCAGCCAGCGCAGGAAGAGGTAGCCCACCACCACCATGGCCAGGCAGACATAGAAGAAGGTCAGCGGGTTGTCGAGGTCGAGCAGCACGGTGCCGCCGATCTCCACGCTGGGCCGGAACATGATGAAGACTCCGTCGGTGCCCCCGGTATGTCGCGAGGTGTTGACGAAGTAGTAGAGCATCTGGCCGAAGGCCAGGGTGGTCATGATGAAGAAGATGCCCTTGGTGCGGATGACCAGGAAGCCCACCACCAGCGCGGCCAGGGCCGAGATCAGCATCACCAGCGGCATCATCCACCAGATGGCGGCAGGGCTGAAGGCGGGACTGGCCAGCGCCAGGGTGTAGGCACCGAGGCCGAAGAAGAGGGCGTGGCCGAGGCTGACCAGGCCGACGATCCCCACCAGCAGATCCAGGCTCATGGCGAACAGCGCCAGGATCAGCATCAGGGTCATCTTTTCCATCATGAAGTCGCTCTGGGCGCCGAACACGAGCGGCCCCCACAGCGGAAAGATGGCAACGAAGGCGGTCAGCACCAGCATGATGATGACGACGCGCTTGGGATAGCGATGCAACATGTCAATTCTCCCTCAGGCAAACAGCCCGCGTGGCTTGACCAGCAGCACGGCGGCCATGATCAGGTAGATGACCATGCTGGCCAGACTGGGAATCAGGACCGAGCCGAAGGTCTCGGCCATGCCGATCAGGATCGCGCCCCAGAAGGCGCCCTTGATCGAGCCGATGCCCCCGATGACGACGACCACGAAGCAGGTGATCAGGATGCTGTCCCCCATGCCCGGGGCGATGGAGGTGAGCGGCGCGGCGATCATCCCGGCGAAGGCGGTAAGCGCCACCCCTACGCTGAAGATCAGGGTGAAGAGGGTGCGCACATTGATGCCGAGCCCCTCCACCATGTCGCGATTGACCGCGCCGGCGCGGATGATGATGCCGAGCCGGGTATGGCGGATGACCCAGTAGATCACCCCGGCCAGCGCCAGGCAGACGCCCATCACGAACAGCCGGTAGTGGGAGTACTGCAGGTTGTCGGTGAGCTGGATGCGCCCGCTGAAGAGCTCCGGGATCGGCACGCTGTGCACGTCGCCCCCCCAGATGATGCGCTGCATCTCGTTGAGCACCAGGATCAGGCCGAAGGTCAGCAGCACCTGGTAGAGGTGGTCACGCTTGTAGAGCGTATCGAGAAAGAGCCGCTCGATGATCAGGCCGAGCGCGATGGCGATGGGGATCGCCACCAGGATCGCCAGCCAGAAGTTGCCGAGGCGAAAGGTCAGGTCGTAGACCAGGTAGGCGCCGATCATGTACATGGCGCCATGGGCCAGGTTGATGATGCCCATGATGCCGAAGATGAGCGTGAGACCGCTGGCGATCAGGAACAGCAGCAGGCCGTACTGAAGCCCGTTGAGCAGCTGCACGCCGAAGAATGCGAGATCCATGAGACCCCTCCAAGAGTCGCGATGAAGGGGCGAGCGACGCCCGCCCCGTTATCCAAGAGGCAGCCGTTACATGCGGCAGGCTTCGTCCGGCACCTCGAGGTTCTCGTGGGCGATGCCGACGACCTCATGCTTGCCATTGCGGATCTCGCGCAGGTAGACGTTCTGGATGGGGTGGTGGGAGGCGGAGAAGCTCATCGGCCCCCGCGGGCTGTCCAGCTGGACATTGGCCAGCGCCTGGATCAGCCGCTCGCGGTCGGAGGTGTCACCCCCCACGGCCTCCATGGCCTGGACCAGCATCATGCCGGTGTCGTAGCCCTGCACCGCATAGGTGTCGGGCATCTGGCCGTAGGCCTCCTGATAGGCCTCGACGAAGGCGCGGTTCTGGGGGGTATCCAGGGTCTCGGCGTAGTGCAGGGTGGTCATGACGCCCTCCCCCGCCTCGCCGATGGCGGCCAGGTTGCCGTCGGTGAGAAAGCCGGAGCCGAGCAGCGGAATGGAGTCCTTGAGCCCGGCCGCGTCGTAGTCGCGCACGAAGCTCACGCCGCCGCCCCCGGCGAAGAAGGTGTAGACAGCATCGGGCCTGTCGCTTGCGATCTGGGCCAGGTAGCTCTGGAACTCGGTGCTCGGGAAGGGCACCAGGATCTGGCGCACGATCTCGCCGCCGGCCTCGGTGAAGGCCTCCTCGAAGCCGGCAATGTCCTCCTTGCCGCCGGCATAGTCCCAGGTGATGGTGACAACGCGGCGGTGGCCCATCTCGTAGGCCACCTTGCCCATGGGGTAGCTGTCCTGCCACATGCTGAAGGAGGTGCGGAAGACGTTGGGCATGCACAGCTCGTTGGTGGCCGCCCCCAGTCCGGCATTGGGAATGATGGTGATGGCGCCGGTCTGCTGAGCCACCCGCAGCATGCCCATGGCCACGCCGGAGTGCACCGGGCCGATCACGAAGTCGACGTTGTCGCCGCGTACCAGGCGGCTCATGTTCTGGGGGGCCCGCGAGGGGTTGGCCTCGGAGTCGAGCTTGATGGTCTGGACATCGCGGCCTCCGAGCCGGTCGCCATGCTGGGCAATGGCCAGTTCCAGGCCGTTGGTGATCGCCTCGCCCAGGGCGGTGTAGGTGCCGGTATAGGGCAGCATCAGGCCGAGCTTGACGGCACCGTTGTCGCTGGCGTGGGCGGCGCTGCCCACGGCCATGCCGGCGGCGATCAGGGAGGTCAGGGCGCACTTCTTGAAGGTGGTTTTCATTGTGTTTTACCGGATGATCAGAGGTGAAGGCTTGGGGCCTTTGCTTGTTATTGAGTCGCTTGTTATCGAGGCGGCGTCCCTGCCGCACTGCCATCGTCCATCTCAGACGTGATAGATATCTCAGACGTGATAGATATCGATGACCTGGTGGATATAGTCGTTATTGAGTTGCACTACCTTGCGGGTGATCAGCGGTGACTCGCCCGACACGTCCAGGGTGTAGAAGGAGGCCCCGAAGAAGGTCTGGGTCTCCTTGTAGCGGTGATTCAGGGTCTGCCAGTTGAAGCGCAGCTCCACCTTGCCGTCCACCTCCTTGAGCACCTCGATGTTGGTGATCTGGTGGGTGGTGCGCGGCTCCGGCGTGCTCGCCCCGCTGCGCTCGGTCTTGATCCGGTAGACCCGGTCCTCGAGACCCTCGCGGCTCGGGTAGTAGATCAGCGAGATCTCGCTGTGCGGGTCCCGGGTCAGCTGGTCGTCGTCGTCCCACGCCGGCATCCAGAACTCGACGTCCTTGCTGTAGCAGGTCAGCCACTCGTCCCACTCACGGTCGTCGAGCAGGCGCGCCTCGCGGTACAGGAAGGCCTGGATCTCTTGGTAGCTAAGGCTCATCTCTCTTCTCCCCTTCTCGGTACGGGCCGGACTCAGGCGGTCTGGGTGGCGATAAACTGGCTGCGCTCCTTCTCGATGGCGCGCAGCATCTCCTCGACCCAGTGCTTGTGGTGCAGCACGTAGAGGCCTTCATCTTCCGGCGAGGCGCCGCTGAGCAGCGGCTGCATGTCGATGGCGCGGGCGTTGTCGTCGGCGCCTTCGATCCACTGCTTGGCCCCGCGGGAGAGGTCGTTCCACTCGGCCAGGGCGCCGTGGTAGCCGTCCTGACAGCCGCGGAACTCCTCGAGGTCGTCCGGGGTGCCCATGCCGGAGACGTTGAAGAAGTCCTCGTACTGGCGGATGCGCACGCGACGGTTCTCGGCGGACTCGCCCTTGGGCGCGAAGCAGTAGATGGTCACCTCGGTCTCGTCGACGCTGATCGGGCGCAGTACGCGGATCTGCGTGGAGAACTGGTCCATCAGGTAGACGTTGGGGTAGAGGCAGAGATTGCGGGTCTGGTTGACGATGGAATCGGCACGCGCCTCGCCGAACTGCTCCTGGATCCACTCCTTCTGCTGGTAGACCGGGCGCACCTCGGGGTTGAGCAGGCGGGTCCACAGCAGCATGTGGCCGTTCTCGTAGGAGTAGAAGCCGCCCTGGCTCTTGGACCAGCCGTCGGCGTCCACCGCCTTGGTGCCGCCGGCGTCGTAGTTGCGACGATCCATGGTGGAGGCGTAGTTCCAGTGCACGGTGCTGACGTGGTAGCCGTCGGCGCCGTTCTCGGCCTGCAGCTTCCAGTTGCCCTTGAAGGTGTAGGAGGAGGTGCCGCGCAGCACTTCCAGGCCTTCCGGCGCCTGGTCGACGATATTGTCGATAATCTTCTTCGTTTCCCCGAGATAGTCGTCGAGGGGCTGAACGTCCTCGCTCAGGCTGCCGAACAGGAAGCCCTTGTAGCTCTCGAAGCGCGGCACGCGCTTGAGGTCGTGGGAGCCCTCCTGCTTGAAGCCGTCCGGGTAGGCGCCCACCTTCTCGTTCTTGGCCTTGAGCAGCTTGCCGTCGTTCTTGAAGGTCCAGCCGTGGAAGGGGCAGGTGAAGGTGCCCTTGTTGCCGCGCTTGCGGCGGCACAGGGTGGCGCCGCGGTGGGCACAGGCGTTGATCAGGGCGTGCAGCTCGCCTGCCTTGTCGCGGGTGATGACCACCGGCTGACGGCCCATGGTCACGGTCATGTAGTCGCCCGGCTCACTGATCTGGCTCTCGTGGGCCAGAAACAGCCAGTTGCCTTCGAAGACGTGCTTCATCTCGAGCTCGAAGAAGGCCGAGTCGGTGAACATGCTGCGGTGGCAGCGGAAGATGCCCTGCTCGGCGTCGTCGACGACGGCGCCGCGGACGCGCGCTTCGAGTTGATCAAGCTTGCTGGTCATGATCGGAACTCCTGGGTCTCGTGGGAGACGCTGTCTGTGTCAGGCATGTCTCGTGCTGGCGGAAGCCAAGGCTCCCCCAACCCATGGCGGCGAGCCGCCATGGCGAGACATGCATTCTGCGAATCTGGGGGGTTGCGTCGGCCGGGGCCGACGCGGGGGTCAGGGGCTGGGGCTCAGACCTTGGCGGTGCCGGCCAGCTGGCTGGCCTGGTCCTGCTCGTCTTCCTTGGCGCGGGGACGGGCGTGACGGGTCTGCAGCTCGGGCTTGTCGGTCTTGGCCAGCTCGATGTCGAACACCACCTCGGAGAAGGGACCGTCCAGCTCGCGCTTGGCGATCTCGCCCGCGTCCTCGATGCGCTCGGCCGGTACCACCAGCTCCTCGCGGGTGGCGAAGGCGAAGTCGTCGAAGGTGTAGGGGTCGCCCGCCAGGTTGATCTGGGTGGTCAGGTGCTGGTGGCCCGGCGCGGAGATGAAGTAGTGGATATGCGCCGGACGCTCGCCGTGACGGCCCAGGGACTTCAGCACCACGTCGGTGGGGGCGCCTTCCGGCACGCCGTAGCCGGACGGGATGATGCTGCGCGCGGTGTAGCGGCCTTCACTGTCCGCGTAGATGGTGCGGCGCATGTTGTACTCGCTCTGGGTCTTGTCGAAGAAGGAGTAGCCGCCCTTGGAGTTGCAGTGCCAGATCTCGACCTTGGCGCCGGGGATCGGGTTGCCGTCCACGTCGCGCACCTGGCCGGTCAGCCACATCACCTCGGCATCCGGGTCGCTGCCGTCATCCATGCGCGCGAAGCCTTCGGCCTCCGGGGCGCCGGCCACATACAGCGGACCCTCGATGGTGCGCGGGGTGCCACCGGTGCGCTTGGCCTCGGCGTCGATGGCGTCCCGGCGCATGTCCAGATAGTGGTCGAAGCCCAGGCCCGGCGAGAGCAGGCCGAACTGGGTCTGGCCGCCCAGGGCGTTGAGCAGGTTGACCGCGGACCAGTACTCCTCCTCGGTGACGTCGAAGTCGTCGATCAGCTTGAAGAGGTCGGAGATCAGGCGATGGACGATCTGCTTGGCGCGGTCGTTGCCGCCCTTCTGGTCGAAGCCGGCGATGGTCTTCAGGAAGTCCTGAACTTCGGGGGTGTCGAAAATCTTTACGGTCATGGTGGTCATCTCCTCGTCATTGTCATTGTGCCCTGCGCTGCGTCAGGGGGAGTGCAAGGCCATCAATCGGGCGGCTCTGATGTCCGCTTTGCTGGGTGTCGAGGAGATTCTGGCGCTCGCCGCAAGTCCCAACCAATATCGAATGGGTACCCCGCCATACCCCTGAGGTATCGACCTGCCCTGCCACACTCCCCTCCTCCCCGCCCGGGCCGACGAGGAAAAATCCATGATTTCCCAGTGAATTATCCAGGGGAGCCGCAGGCTCGACGGCGCCGGGACGCCGCCGCACGACAACGAGGCGGGCACGCCCGGTGGCGAGACGGCATCAAATAGCGGGATTGGCGGCGCTCCGGCAGCACCGGCCTGGGGCGAAGTCACGCTCCGTCAACCCTGCGGGGCGCCAAGCCTGCGACAAAAGCATAATGGGCGATGACGCCGACAAAAAAGGCGACGGGGTTGTCCGTCGCCAAGCCGCCGGTCGTCCCCGGCCGAGAGAAAACACTTCACGCCTTGTCAGGAGCCTGATGCTCCCTCTTAGCCACTCGGCTGCAGGGCCAGCCCCACCTTGCCCATTCGGCTCCCCGACACGAGGCGATCCAGCGCCTCGTGAATGGCCGCCAGCGGATAGACGCTGTCGATGACGGGGGTGATCCCGTGGCGCTCCACGTAGGCGAGCAGCTCCCGGAACTCCGCGGCGTTGCCGCTGGTGGAGCCGATGATCTGCAGCTGGCGGATAAAGATCCGCTTAAGGTCCGCCGGCGGCTGGTCCCCCGAAGTTGCCCCGCAGGTCACCAGGCGCCCACCGCGCACCAGCGACTTCATGGCCGAGGCCCAGACGGCCTCGCCGACGTTCTCGACCACCACATCCACGCCGCGGCCATCGGTCAGCGCCATCACGCGCCGGGCCACCTCCTCGGTCCTGCCGTTGATCGCCTCGTGTGCGCCCAGCGCCAGGGCCCGCTGGAGCTTGTCATCCTCCCGGGAAGTGACGATCACCCGGGCGCCGATGCTGGCGGCGAGCTGCATGGCGGCGAGCGACACGCCGCCGCCGACGCCGAACACCAGCACGGTCTCCCAGGGCTTCAGCTGCGCCCGGGTGAAGAGCATCCGCCAGGCGGTGAGGTAGTTGACCCCCAGGGCCGCGGCCTGCACGAAGTCCAGGTGCGCGGGCATGGGGAAGAGGTTCTCCACCGGCACGCTGAGCCACTGGGCGAAGGTGCCGTCCACATGCTCGCCCATGAGCTTCATGCGGGTGCAGAGCACGTCGTCGCCCCGCTGGCAGAACTCGCACCGCCCGCAGGTCAGGTTGGGAAAGACCACCACCTGCTGGCCCACCGTCAGGCGCGTCTCGCCCTCCTCGATGGCCTCCACCATGCCGGCGCCGTCCAGCCCCATCACCAGCGGCAGCTCGTGGGTGATGCCCGCACCGCTGTTGCGCATGTAGAGATCGACCTGATTGAGGGTGCCCGCCTCGAGGCGCACCAGCGCCTCGCCCGGCCGTCGCCGAGGCCGCTCCCCCTGCCTGACCTCGACCACCTCGTTGCCGCCGTGGCCGGTGATCACGACGCTCTGCATGATGTTGGTCATGGTCAGGTCCTCTCCAGCAGCGTGGCGATACCCTGCCCCACGCCTACGCACATGGTGCACAGGGCGTAGCGCTTGCCGCTCTTCTGCAGCTCATGGGCCGCGGTCAGCAGCAAGCGGGCGCCGGACATGCCCAGCGGGTGACCCAGCGCAATGGCGCCGCCGTTGGGGTTGACCCGGGGGTCGTCGTCGGCGATCCCCAGCTCGCGCATGCAGGCGAGCGCCTGGGCGGCGAAGGCCTCGTTGAGCTCGATCACGTCGATCTCGTCCAGCGACACGCCGGTGCGCGCGAGTAGCTTCTGCACCGCGGGCACCGGGCCGATGCCCATGATGCGCGGCTCGACGCCGGCAGTGGCCATGCCGAGGATCTTCGCCATGGGGGTGAGGCCGTGCTTCTCCACCGCGGCGGCGCTTGCCACCAGCATGGCGGCGGCGCCGTCGTTGACCCCGGAGGCGTTGCCGGCGGTGACGCTGCCGCCCTCGCGGAAGGGGGCGGGCAGGGCGGCGAGCTTCTCGAGCGTCGTCGCGCGCAGGTGCTCGTCCTGGTCGAAGCGCAGCGGTTCCTGCTTGCGACGCGGAATCTCGATGGCAGTGATCTCCAGCGCGAAGCGGCCGGCGGCCTGGGCGGCGGCGGCCTTCTGCTGGGAGCGCAGGGCGAAGGCGTCCTGGTCCTCGCGGGAGATCTTGAACTGCTCGGCGACGTTCTCGGCGGTCTCCGGCATCGAGTCGACGCCGTAGGCCTTCTGCATCAGCGGGTTGATGAAGCGCCAGCCGATGGTGGTGTCCTCGATCTGCTGGCCCCGGGAGAAGGCGCTGTCGGCCTTGCCCATCACGTAGGGGGCCCGGGACATCGACTCCACGCCGCCGGCCAGCGCCAGGTCCATCTCGCCGGCCTTGATGGCGCGAAAGGCGGTGCCCACCGCGTCCATGCCGGAGCCGCATAGGCGGTTCAGGGTGGTGCCGGGGATGGATACCGGCAGGCCCGCCAGCAGCGACGCCATGCGCGCCACATTGCGGTTGTCCTCGCCGGCCTGGTTGGCGCAGCCCATGAAGACCTCTTCGATGGCGGCAGGGTCGAGATCCGGCGTCTCGGCCAGCACCGCCTTGAAGATGGCGGCCGCCAGGTCGTCGGGGCGCACGCTGGAAAGGGTGCCGCCGAAACGCCCCACGGCGCTGCGGCGTGGGTGACAGAGGTAGACACTATTCATAACTAGCACCAAGTGATTCACGGCGATTTATTTAAAGTTCTTGCGGTAGGACTTGAGGATCTCGCCGACGATGCCGCTGCGGAAGCTCAGCACGCAGATCACGAAGATCACCCCGAGGATCGGTCCCACCCAGTTGCCCAGGGGCGACTGGGCCAGCATGTGCTGCAGGCTGACCACGATGCCGGCGCCGACCACCGGGCCGAACAGGGTACCCACCCCGCCGAGCAGGGTCATCAGGATCACCTCGCCGGACATGTGCCAGTGGGCATCGGTCAGGGAAGCGAGCTGGAAGACCACCGTCTTGGTGGAGCCGGCCAGGCCGGCGAGGCCCGCGGAGAGGACGAAGGCCACCAGCTTGTAGGCGTCGACGTTGTAGCCCAGCGAGATCGCCCGCGGCTCGTTCTCGCGAATCGCCTTGAGCACCTGGCCATAGGGCGAGTGCACCGCACGCTGGATCAGAGCGAAGCCGAACAGGAAGATGGCGAACACGAAGTAGTACATCGCCAGGTTGCTGCGCAGGCTGATGATGCCGAACAGCTCGCCCCGCGGCACCCCGTGCAGGCCGTCCTCACCGCCGGTGAAGGGCGACTGGACGTAGACGAAGAACACCAGCTGGGCCAGCGCCAGGGTCACCATGGCGAAGTAGATGCCCTGGCGACGGATCGACAGGGCACCGAACACCGCCCCCAGGGCCACGGCGACCAGGGTGCCTGCGATGATGCCAAGCTCCGGGGTCAGCCCCGGGTAGCTGGCCAGCAGGTAGCCGGTGATATAGCCGCCGGTGGCCAGGAAGGCGGCATGCCCGAAGGAGAGCAGCCCCGCATAGCCGAGCAGCAGGTTGAAGGCGCAGGCGAAGAGCGCGAAGCAGAGCACCTTCATCAGGAACACCGGGTAGGCGACGAAGGGCGCCACCAGGCCGATGCCGATCAGCACCAGGTAGAAAACGTTGCGGCGCATATCGGCGCGCCGCTGGCGCTTCATGGAGGGGGTCAGCGTCTGAGTCTGGGTCGCGGACATGGTCATGCCTCCTTGCCGAACAGGCCGGCGGGTCGCAGCAGCAGCACCAGGATCATCACCAGGAAGATCACGGTGTTGGCCGCCTCGGGGTAGTACACCTTGGTCAGGCCCTCGATCAGCCCCATGCCGAGGCCAGTGAGCACGGCGCCGAGGATCGAGCCCATGCCGCCGATCACCACTACCGCGAAGACCACGATCAAGAGGTTCGAGCCCATGGTGGGCGACACCGGGTAGAGCGGTGCGGCCAGCACCCCGGCGAAGGCGGCCAGGGCCACGCCGAAGCCATAGGTGAGGGTGATCAGGAGCGGCACGTTGACGCCGAAGGCCTGCATCAGCGCCGGGTTCTCGGTGCCGGCGCGCAGATAGGCGCCGAGGCGCGTGCGCTCGATCATGTACCAGGTGAAGAGGCAGACCGCGATGGCCGCCACCAGCACGAAGGCGCGGTACTTGGGCAGGAACATGAAGCCGGTCTGGAAGCCGCCCTGCAGCAGCTCGGGGGTCGGGTAGCGAGCGCCCGAGACGCCGAAGAAGTTGACCAGGGTCCCCTCGAAGATCAGCGCCAGGCCGAAGGTCAGCAGCAGGCCGTAGAGGTGGTCCAGATGGGCGATGCGGCGCAGCATGGTGCGCTCGAGCAGCATGCCGAACAGGCCGACGATCAGCGGCGCCAGCAGCAACGCCGTCCAGTAGTTGATGCCCAGGTAGCGCATGCCCAGCAGGGTGGCGAAGGCCCCCAGCATGTACATGGCGCCGTGGGCGAAGTTGACGATCTTCAGCAGGCCGAAGATCACCGCGAGGCCCAGGCTGAGCAGGGCGTAGAAGGCACCGTTGATCAGGCCGAGCAGGAGCTGGCCGAGGAACACCGCCAGCGGCACCCCGAATATCATCGTCATGTCGAAAGTCTCCTATTAGAGCCGGCTCACACGCCCAGCAGGGTGTGCAGATGCTCGCGCTTGCTCGGCAGCTCGGCCGCCGAGATCTCCTCGACGATCAGGCCGTGATCCATCACGAAGTGGCGGTCGGCCAGGGGGGCGGCAAAGCGGAAGTTCTGCTCCACCAGCACGATGGTCATGCCGCGCTCCTTGAGCTTGACCAGCACCTCACCGAGCTTCTGGACAATGACCGGCGCCAGCCCCTCGGTGATCTCGTCGAGCAGCAGCAGCCGCGCCCCGGTGCGCAGGATCCGCGCCATGGCCAGCATCTGCTGCTCGCCCCCGGAGAGCCGGGTGCCCTGGCTGCGCCGCCGCTCGTAGAGGTTGGGGAACATCTCGTAGATCTCGTCGATCGACATCCCGCCGGAGCGCACCGTGGGCGGCAGCAGCAGGTTCTCCTCGACGTCGAGGCTGGCGAAGATGCCGCGCTCCTCGGGGCAGTAGCCGATGCCCAGCCGCGGGATGCGGTGGGCCTTCATGCCCAGGGTCTCGTTGCCGTTGATCATGATCGAGCCGGTGCGCCGGCCGACCATGTTCATGATCGACTTGAGGGTGGTGCTGCGCCCGGCGCCGTTGCGCCCGAGCAGGGTCACCAGCTCCCCGCGCTTCACATTGAAATCGACACCGTGAAGGATGTGGGACTCGCCGTAGAAGGCGTGCAGGTCGCTGACCCGGAGCATCTCGGCGCCGTCGTTGTCCTGGTACTGGAGCGCCGGGTCCTGCATCGTCTGGGCTGCCTGGTTCATGCCGTGGCCTCCTCTTCCGCCGCTTCGCTGCCCATGTAGGCCTCCTTGACCCGCGGGTCGGCGGAGACGGTGGCGTAGTCGCCCTCGGCCAGCACCGCGCCGCGGGCCAGCACGGTGATGCGATCGCACAGCCGGCTCACCACGCTGAGGTTGTGCTCCACCATCAGCACGGTGCGCCCGCGGGCCACCCGGCGGATCAGCTCGACGATGCGGTCGACGTCCTCGGCGCCCATGCCCTGGGTCGGCTCGTCGAGCAGCATCATGGTGGGGTCCATGGCCAGGGTGGTGGCGACCTCCAGGGCCCGCTTGCGCCCGTAGGGCATCTCCACGGTGAGCACGTCGGCGTACTCGCGCAGGCCCACCTCCTCGAGCAGCTCGATGGCGCGGTCGTTGAGGTGGTCGAGGGTGCGTTCGGACTTCCAGAAGTGGAAGGAGGTGCCCATGGGACGCTGCAGCGCCACGCGCACGTTCTCCATGGCGGTCATGTGGCCGAACACCGCGGAGATCTGGAAGGAGCGCACGAGGCCCAGGCGGGCGATCTCGTTGGCCTTCATGCCGGTGATCGGCTTGCCGCGATAGAGGATCTCGCCGCGAGTGGGCGGCAGGAACTTGGTGAGCAGGTTGAAGACCGTGGTCTTGCCCGCCCCGTTGGGGCCGATCAGGGCATGGATATGCCCCTCCTGGACCTGCAGGTTGACATCGTCCACGGCGGTGAAGCCGCGAAACTCCTTGGTCAACCCGCGAGTTTCCAGTATGTACTCATCTGCCATATTGATTCCCTTGTCGTTGTTGATAATCAGGCAGCGGATGCAAAGGGGCGCCACCGGGCACCCGGTGTCATAGTGACTCGCATAAAGGAAGTCCCAGCGCGATGCGCTGCTTCAGCCAGGGGCTGACGCGATAGCGTGGCTCGCCATAGTGGTCGTGGAGGCAGCCGAGCACCCGGGCGAAGGTCTGGGGCCCGAAGCGCTCGCCGAAGGCCAGCGGACCCTGCGGGTAGCCCAGCGCCAGCTTGACGGCACGGTCGAGGGTGGCCGGCTCGGCCACGCCGCGGCGCACGATCTCGCTGCCGATATTGACCATGAAGGCGAGGATGCGCTGGGCCACGAAGCCCGGCGAGTCGTGAATCACCTCCACCGGCACCCCATCGGCGCCGAGGGCCGCGCTCGCCTCGGCCAGCACCGCCTCGTCGATGGCGGGGTGGCGCATCAGCACCCGGCAGGCATCGAAGCCAGCCAGGGTCTCAAGCGCCAGGGTGCGCTCCGCCGGCAGGCCCCGCTCGGCGATGGTCTCGCTGACCGTCTCCCCCTGGAGTGTCACCAGGCAGATGGCCTCCTCCGAGGGTCCCGCCCCCTCCTCCAGACGCGAGCCGGCCGCCTCGGCCAGGCGGGCGATGCGCTCACGCCACTCGGGCTCCCGGCGATCCAGCCAGAAGGGGCGCGTGACGGGGACCGCCGGCGGCGGCACGACGTCCGGCTCGAGCCGTTTGCCCTGCGCGTAGCGGTAGAACCCCTCGCCGCTCTTGCGCCCCAGCAGGCCGGCGGCAATGCGACGCGGCACCTGCCAGGAGGGCGTGTAGTAGGGGTCGTCATAGAACTGGCGGTAGACCGACTCCATCACCGCATGGGTCACATCGAGGCCGATCAGGTCCAGCAGCTCGAAGGGGCCCATGCGAAAGCCGAGGCTCAATGTCAGGATCCGGTCGATCTGCGCCGGCGTGGCGATCCCCTCGTCCACCAGGCGCAGGGCCTCGGGGACGTAGGCGCGCCCGGCGTGGTTGACCAGGAACCCGGGGGTGTCCGGGGTCAGCGCCGGGAAGTGGCCGGCCTGCCGGGCCAGCCGCTCGAGCCGCGCGATCACCTCGGGGCGGGTCAGCTCGCCGCGCACCACCTCGACGATCTTCATCAGCGGCACGGGGTTGAAGAAGTGGTAGCCTGCCACCCGCTCGGGGTGACGGCAGGCGCTGGCGAGGCGCGTCACCGACAGCGACGAGGTGTTGCTGGCCAGTATCGCCTCATGGGAGACCACCTCCTCCAGCTGACGCAGCAGCGCCTGCTTGGCCTCCAGGTTCTCGACGATCGCCTCGATCACCAGGTCGCACTCGGCAAGCCCGGCCAGGCCATCGCTTTGGTGGATGCGGGCCAGCGTCGCCTCACGCTCTTCCGCCGAGAGGCGCCCCTTGGCCACCGAGCGCTCCAGCAGCTCGCCGATGAACCCCAGTGCCTCCTCGATGGCCCCTTCACGGCTGTCATGCAGCCACACCTCGTGGCCCGCCACGGCGAACAGCTGGACGATACCCCGCCCCATCACGCCGCTGCCGACGACGCCGATCCTCTCTTTCGCTGACTGCGACACGCCTCACCTCCTTAGAGCTTGCTCTCGAGTTCCGGCAGCGCCTGGAAGAGATCGGCCACTAATCCATAGTCCGCGACCTGGAAGATCGGCGCCTCCTCGTCCTTGTTGATGGCGACGATCACCTTGGAGTCCTTCATGCCGGCCAGGTGCTGGATGGCACCCGAGATGCCCACGGCGATGTAGAGGTCCGGGGCGACGATCTTGCCGGTCTGGCCCACCTGCATGTCGTTGGGCACGAAGCCCGCGTCCACCGCGGCGCGCGAGGCACCGATAGCCGCCCCCAGCTTGTCGGCGATGCCGTCGAGCAGCATGAAGTTCTCGCCGTTGCCCATGCCACGGCCGCCGGAGATCACCACCTTGGCCGCCCCCAGCTCGGGGCGGTCGGACTGGGCCAGCTCCTCCTTGAGGAAGGTGGACTGGGCGTTGTCGGCCCCTTTCGTGAAGGACAGGTCCACCGCCTCGACGGCGGCGCTGCCACCCTCGGTCCCTCTATCAGGGCAGGCATCGAAGCCGGTGGTGCGCACGGTGATCACCTTGAGGGCGTCCTCGCTCTGCACGGTGGCGATGGCGTTGCCGGCGTAGATCGGGCGCTTGAAGGTGTCCGGGGACGCCACCGCGATGATCTCGGAGATCTGCGCCACGTCCTTGAGTGCGGCGACCCGGGGCAGCACGTTCTTGCCGGTGGTGGAGGCACAGGCCAGCACGTGGCTGTAGTCCGCGGCAAGCTCCGCGATCAGCGCCGCGGTGGGCTCGGCCAGCAGGTGGGCGTAGGCGGCGTGGTCGGCCACGCGAACGCGGGAGACGCCGTCGAGCTTGGCGGCGGCCTCGGCGATGGCGGCGACGCCTTCGCCGGCCACCAGCACATCGATATCGCCACCACTCTCTTTGACAATCTGCTTGGCAGCGGCGACCACATGGGCGATGGCGCCGGCCAGGGCGCCGTCGTGATGTTCAGCGAGTACCAGAATGCTCATGAGATCCGCTCCTTTCAAAGCACTTTGGCTTCGTTCTTCAGTTTGTCGACCAGCTCATCCACGGAGCCCACCTTGACGCCGCCCTGGCGCTCGGCCGGCGGCTCGACCTTGAGCAGCTTGACCTTCGAGGCCACCTCGACGCCGAGATCCGCCGGGCTCTTGACGTCCAGCGGCTTCTTCTTGGCCTTCATGATGTCCGGCAGCTTGGCGTAGCGCGGCTCGTTGAGGCGCAGGTCGGTGGTGACGATGGCGGGCAGGGTCAGCTCGATGGTCTGCAGGCCGCCGTCTATCTCGCGGGTCACCTGCACCTTCTCACCGTCCACGGCCACCTCGGAGGCGAAGGTGCCCTGGGGCAGGCCGGTCAGGGCCGCCAGCATCTGGCCGGTCTGGTTGTTGTCGGTGTCGATGGCCTGCTTGCCGAGGATCACCAGGCCCGGCTGCTCCTCTTCCACCAGCTTGGCCAGCGCCTTGGCGGCGCCCAGCGACTCGACGCGCTCGTCGGTCTCGACGTGGATGGCGCTGTCGGCACCCAGCGCCAGGGCGGTGCGCAGCTGCTCCTGGGCGGCCTTGGGGCCCACCGTCACGGCGACGATCTCGGTGGCCACCCCGCGCTCCTTCAGGCGCACCGCCTCTTCCACGGCGATCTCGCAGAAGGGATTCATGGCCATCTTGACGTTGGTGAGGTCGACGTCGGAATTGTCCGGCTTGACCCGGATCTTGACGTTGTAGTCGATGACGCGTTTGACCGCGACGAGGACTTTCATGGCGTATCTCCCGTAGCTTGTTGTTGGGTGCGCCGAGCCGGGGCTCAGCAGAAGGCCTGGAGGCCGGTCTGCGCCCGACCCAGAATCAGCGCGTGAACGTCGTGGGTGCCCTCGTAGGTATTCACCACCTCGAGGTTGACCAGGTGGCGCGCCACCCCGAACTCGTCGCTGATCCCGTTGCCCCCCAGCATGTCGCGGGCCAGGCGGGCGATATCCAGCGCCTTGCCGCAGCTGTTGCGCTTCATGATCGAGGTGATCTCCACCGCGGCGGTGCCCTCGTCCTTCATGCGCCCCAGCCGCAGGCAGCCCTGCAGGGCCAGGCAGATATCGGTCTGCATGTCGGCCAGCTTCTTCTGGATCAGCTGGTTGGCGGCCAGCGGGCGACCGAACTGCTGGCGGTCCAGGGTGTACTGGCGTGCGGTGCGCCAGCAGTCCTCGGCGGCGCCGAGCGCGCCCCAGCTGATGCCGTAACGGGCCGAGTTGAGACAAGTGAAGGGACCCTTGAGGCCGCGCACCTCGGGAAACATGTTCTCCTCGGGCACGAAGACGCTGTCCATGACGATCTCGCCGGTGATCGAGGCGCGCAGGCCCACCTTGCCGTGGATCGCCGGGGCGGAGAGGCCCTCCCAACCCTTCTCCAGCACGAAGCCGCGAATATCGCCCTCGTCATCCTTGGCCCACACCACGAAGACGTCGGCGATGGGGCTATTGGTGATCCAGGTCTTGTTACCGGTCAGGCGGTAGCCACCCTCGACCTTGCGCGCGCGGGACACCATGGAACCGGGGTCGGAGCCGTGGTTGGGTTCGGTCAGGCCGAAGCAGCCGATCCACTCGCCGCTGGCGAGCTTGGGCAGGTACTTCTGCTTGGTGGCCTCGTTGCCGAACTCGTTGATCGGCACCATCACCAGAGAGGACTGCACGCTCATCATGGAGCGGTAGCCGGAGTCGACGCGCTCGATCTCCCGGGCGATCAGCCCGTAGCAGACGTAGTTGAGGCCGCTACCGCCATACTGCTCGGGGATGGTGGCGCCGAGCAGGCCGGTCTCGCCCATCTCGCGGAAGATGGCCGGGTCGGTCTGCTCGTGGCGGAAGGCTTCCAGCACGCGGGGAGCGAGCTTGTCGGCGGCGAACTGGGCGGCACTCTGCTGCACCAGGCGCTCTTCGTCGCTGAGCTGCTGGTCGAGGAGCAGCGGGTCCTGCCAGTGGAAGGCGGGCATCTGGGACATGGCGAAGGTTCCTGTCGTTGTCGTTGGGGGCACTGACGGAGGTCAGCTGGCCTCGATAAGGTCGGCATAGGCCTTGAGGTGGCGATCGTCATCGCCGAAGCGATGGCCAAGCATCACCAGGTGGCGGGCATGGTGGGCGAGGCTGTACTCCCAGGTCATGCCGATACCGCCGTGGAGCTGGATCGCCTCTTCGGCGATGAAACGGGCCGCGCGCTTGACCACGTGCTGGGCAGCAATCAGCTGGCGGCTGCGCTCGAGGCTTGCCGGCTCGTCGGCCACGCAGGCGGCGAGGATCGCCATGGAGGTGGCCAGCTCCAGCTCGGTGGTCATGTCCACCATGCGGTGCTGGAGCACCTGGAAGCGGCCGATGGGGTGGCCGAACTGCTGGCGGGTCTTGAGGTAGTCCAGGGTCAGCTCGCAGGCCTGCTGCATGCTGCCCACCGCCTCGGCGCACTGGGCCGCCATGGCGCGCCCCAGCTGGTGGTCCAGGGCCGCGAAGGCCTCTCCGGCACCGCCCAGTAGGGCGTCATCGGCCAGGGCCACGCCCTCGAGGGTGAGGTCGCAGGCCCAGGGGCCCGCCATGGTGGGATAGGCGCGGCGCTGCACGCCCTCCGCAGCCGGGTCGACCAGGAACAGCGAGAGGCCATCACGCTCGTCGGGCTCGCCCGCCGTGCGCGCCACCACCAGGATCCGGTGGGCGGCCTGACCGCCGATCACCACCGACTTGCGGCCGGTCAGCCGCCAGCCGTCGGCGGCGCGCTCGGCCCGGGTCTCGGTCCACTCGGGCCGATAGTGGGTGCGCGGCTCCTCGCTGGCCACCGCGAGCAAGAGCTCGCCCGCGGCCAGGGCCGGCAGCAGCGCCTCGCGCTGGGCCTCGCTGCCCAGCGCCTGCACCAGGCCGCCGCCGAGGATCTGCGACTCCAGGTAGGGCTCCAGGCAGAGGCCGCGGCCGAGCTCCTGCATCACCACCAGGTTCTCGACCCCGCTGCCGCCCATGCCGCCATGGGCCTCGTCGATGGGCACCGCCAGCACGCCGAGTTCGGCCAGCTGGGCCTGGAAGGCCTCGCTGAAGCCCGGCGCGCTGCGCTGCACCTGGTCGCGCTGTTCGAAACCGTAGTGCTCCCTGACCAGTCGGGCCAGCATGTCCTGCAGCATCTGCTGCTCGTCACTGAAGGAAAAGTCCATGGTGGCCTCCTATAAGCCCAGTTGGGCCTTCGCCAGGATGTTCTTCTGGATCTCGTTGGAGCCGCCGTAGATCGACAGCTTGCGCAGGTTCAAGTACTGGGCGGCCGGCGCCACGCTGTAGTCAGCGTGCAGCGGCTCGCCGTCGTGCTCGAGCTGCATCTCTTCGGCCAGGACCGGCAGGGCGTGGGGGCCCAGCACCCGGCGGACTAGGTCGCTGATCGCCTGGCGAATCTCGGAGCCGGTGATCTTGAGGATCGAGCTCTCCGCCCCCGGCACCCCGCCGGCCTGGGCACGAGCGAGGATGCGCAGGGTGCTCATCTCCACCGCCATCAGGCGCATCTCCACCTCGGCGATGCGCTGCCGCAGCAGCGGGTCCTCCAGCGCCGGACGGCCCTCGATCACCTCGTGGCGGGCGATCTCCTTGAGGTGGGCCAGGGCCGCCTTGGAGATGCCGATGCCGGCCTGGCCGGTGCGCTCGTGGGTCAGCAGGTACTTGGCGCAGGTCCAGCCGTCGTTCTCCTCGCCCACCAGGTTGTCCACCGGTACCCGGACGTTGTCGAAGAACACCTCGTTGACCTCATGGGCGCCGTCCAGGGTGATGATCGGCCGCACCGAGATGCCTGGGCTCTCCATGTCGATCAGCAGGAAGGAGATGCCGGCCTGGGGCTTGGCCTCGGGGTCGGTGCGCACCAGGCAGAAGATCCAGTTGGCGTGCTGGCCCAGGGTGGTCCAGGTCTTCTGTCCGTTGACGATGTAGTGGTCGCCCTCGCGCACCGCCCGGGTCTTCACCGCGGCCAGGTCGGAGCCGGCGCCGGGCTCGGAGTAGCCCTGGCACCACCAGTCCGTGCCGTCGAGGATGCGCGGCAGGTAGTGGGCCTTCTGCTCGGGGGTGCCGAACTTGATGATCACCGGCGCCACCATGTTGACGCCGAAGGAGATCAGCCGCGGTGCACCCGCCGCCGCGCACTCCTCCTCGAAGATGTGCTTCTCCACCACGCTCCAGCCGGTGCCGCCGTGCTCCACCGGCCAGTTGGCGGCATACCAGCCGCGGCGGAAGAGGATCGCCTGCCAGCGCTGGTGATCCCCCTTGGCGAGCTTCTTGCCGAGCCGCACCTTGGCGGCGATATCGGCGGGCAGCTCGGCCTCGAGGAAGGCCCGCACCTCATCGCGGAAGGCCAGCTCCTGTTCGCTGAAATGGATATTCATGGGGTGGTCCCTCTTGTGTTGTCTCCGCCGGCGTTGAGCGAGCGGCTGTCGCGGCCGCGAGCCAGGAAGGCCTCGACCTTGGCCTGGCGCTGGGGCGAGGCCAGGCACTCCAGGAAGAGCTCCCGCTCGCGGGCGAGCGCCGTGGTGAAGGGATGGGTCATGGCAGCCTCCAGGGCCTCGACGGCCTTGAGGGGCGACAGGTCGCCCGAGGCGGGCAGCGCCAGCGACTCGCGCTGGGCGGCCAGCCACTCGAGCGGCGCCTCGCTGGCGGCGGCGAGCGTACGCTCCCGCGTGGGGCGCACGCCCTGCCGGGCCAGCTCCGCCGCCATGGCGATGCGCGCCTCCTCGGGGGTATGCCCCTGGTCGGCCACGCCATCCACCAGCCCCAGCTCGAGGGCCTTGTCGGCGCCGATGGGCTCGCCGGAGAGGATCAGTTCCAGGGCGGCCTCGAGCCCGACGAGCCGCGGCAGCCGCTGGGTGCCGCCGGCGCCGGGAATCAGCCCCAGCTTGACCTCCGGCAGCCCGAAGCGCGCATCGGGCGCGGCGAGCCGATAGTGGCAGGCCATGGCCAGCTCCAGGCCGCCGCCCAGGGCGACGCCGTGGAGCCAGGCCACCACCGGCTTGGGCGAGTCTTCGATGGCAGCGATCACCTCGGGCAGCACCGGCGCCTGAGGCGGCTTGCCGAACTCCTTGATATCGGCGCCGGCGGAGAAGCAGCGCCCGCCGGACTGCAGCAGGACCCACTCCACCCGGGCATCCTCCAGGGCGGCGTCCAGGGCCTCCACCAGGCCAGAGCGCACGGTCTGGCTCAGGGCATTCACCGGCGGGCTGAAGAGCGTGACCAGGCCGCAGCTCTCATGTCGGGTCAGGGTGACGGGGTTGCACATGGCGCGTTCTCTCCCGGTTGTTGTTGTCGGCCGAGCCAGGGGGCTCAACGATGCCGCCAGACCGGCGGGCGTTTCTCGATGAAGGCCTGCATGCCCTCCTTATGGTCCTCGGTGGCGAAGCTGGCGTGCAGCAGCCGGCGCTCGAAGCGCACGCCCTCGGCCAGGGTGGTCTCCTGGGCCCGCTCGACGGCCTCCTTGTTGAGACGCACCGCCACCGCCGACATCGAGGCGATCTGGGCCGCCGCGGTCATCGCCTCGTCCATCAGCCTCTCCGCCGGTACCACCCGGCTCACCAGACCGCTGCGCTCGGCCTCATCGGCCGCCATCAGGCGGCCGGTCAGGCACAGGTCCATCGCCTTGGCCTTGCCGACGGCGCGGGTCAGCCGCTGGGTGCCGCCGGCGCCGGGCAGGGTGCCCACCTTGATCTCGGGCTGGCCGAAGCGGGCCGTGTCGGCGGCGATGATCAGGTCGCACATCATGGCCAGCTCGCAGCCGCCGCCCAGGGCCATCCCGGCCACCGCGGCGATCACCGGCTTGCGGCAACGGGTCACCTCTTCCCAGGCGTCGGTGACGAAGTCGCCGAGATAGGCCTCGGAGAAGGTCAGCGACTGGATCTCCTTGATGTCGGCCCCGGCGGCGAAGACCCGCTCACCGCCGGTGATGACCATGGCGCCGATGGAGTCGTCCCGCTCGAAGGCGTGCAGTGCGCCGCCCAGCTCGCGCATCAGCGCCCCGCTCAGGGCGTTGTGGGCCTCGGGGCGGTGAAGGGTGATCACACCGACGGCGCCCGTGCACTCGACCCGCAGATTCTCGTACATGGATGCCTCCGGAGTGCCGTGGCCGGAAGGGCTCCCCGGCCGATTCATGACAGTGTGTTGTCGCATCGCTCGGGCCGAACCGGGCCCGATCTACAGCCGAGTCTAGCCAGCCCCAAAATAAAAGACAATGTATTGACATAATTTTTATCGTGGCCTAGCTTTCTCCAAGGCGCACGGCGATGGCGGCGCCAGTTATCAAACAAGCATTTGACCAAAAACAAACCACTTTCAGGAGCTTGCATGCCAATCCATACGAATCTGACGCCCGAGCGCAGACAATCCATGGTCGAGCTAGGTGCCTGGAATGACAAGATCATTACAGACTATCTGGACGAGGCGGTGGCCTCCGCCGGGGACAAGGCCGCCATCATCACCTACCGCATGGCAGACGGCAGCCGCGTCGAACTGAGCTACCGTGAGCTGAACGAGAAGGTCACTCGCATCGCGGCGGGGCTGGCGGAGCTGGGGGTAAGAAAGGGCGATATCGTCTCCTGCCAGCTGCCCAACTGGTGGCAGATGACCGTGCTGCATCTGGCCTGCGTGCGCATCGGCGCCGTGCTCAACCCGCTGATGCCGATCTTCCGCGAGCATGAGCTCGAGTTCATGCTGGGCATGGCCGAGAGCAAGGTGCTGGTGGTCCCCCAGACCTTCCGCAAGTTCGACCACGGCGCCATGGCCCATGAGCTGAAGCGCTCGCTGCCCAAGCTGGCGCATGTGCTGGTGATCGGCAGCGAGGGGGAGGACAGCTTCGAGCGGGTGCTGCTGGAACGCGCCTGGGAGGACGAGGTCGATACCGCCGCCCTGTTCCGGGAGCGCCGCCCCTCGGGAGACGATGTGGTGCAGATCCTCTATACCTCCGGCACCACCGGGAAGCCCAAGGGGGTGATGCACACCTCCAACACCCTGTTCAGCCATATCCGCCCCTTCGCCGAGCGCCTGGCACTCGGCGCGGCGGACACCGTCTTCATGCCCTCCCCGCTGGCCCACCAGCTGGGCTTCCTCTATGGCCTGATGCTGCCCGTCTATCTCAAGGCCAGCGTGGTGCTACAGGACACCTGGCTGCCGGAAGAGGCTGTGGCCATCATTCGCGCCGAACGGCCCAGCCTGATGCTCGGCTCGACCCCATTCCTGGCCGATATTGCCGAGCAGGCCATCGCGCACGGCCCGGACCTGCAGTCGCTGACGCTCTTCCTGTGCGCCGGCGCCCCGATTCCCAGCCCCCTGGTGGAGAAAGCCGCCCAGAACCTGCCGACGCGCATCCTCTCCGCCTGGGGCATGACCGAGAACGGCGCGGTGACCACCACCCTGCCCGAGGACGACCCGGAGCGTGCCGTGCATACCGACGGCGTGCCGCTGCCCTACATCGAGCTCAAGGTCACCGACATGGAGGGCAACCCCCTGCCCGCCGGCCAGGAGGGCCCGCTCTACATGCGCGGCGCCAGCCTCTTCGTCGGCTACTTCAAGCAGCCGGAGCTCTACGGGGTGGATGACGAGGGCTGGTTCCCCACCGGCGACCTGGCGCGCCTCGACGAGCAGGGCTATGTGCGCATCACCGGGCGCTCCAAGGACGTGGTGATCCGCGGCGGCGAGAACATTCCCATCGTCGATATCGAGAACACCCTCTATCAGCACCCGAAGATCCAGACCCTGGCCCTGGTGGGCAAGCCCGACGAGCGCCTCGGCGAGCGGCTGTGCGCCTACGTGACCCTCAAGGAGGGTGAGGAGTCGCTGACCCTCGAGGAGATCTGCGCCTTCCTGACCGAGCGCAAGGTGACCCGCCAGTACCAGCCGGAATTCCTGGAGGTGCTCGACGAACTGCCGCGCACCCCCTCCGGCAAGATCCAGAAATTCAAGCTTCGCGAGCAGCCCCTCCAGGGCGCCTGAAGCAACCATCCCTATTCCCCACTACCCGAGCGGAGAGACAACATGAAAGGACTTGAGAACAGAACCGTGATCGTGACCGGCGGCGGCGGCGGCATCGGCCAGGCCGTGTGCAAGCGCTTCGCCGAGCATGGCGCCAAGGTGGCGGTGCTCGACCGCGACGAGGCCGCCGCCCAGGCCACCGTCGAGCTGATCACCGAGGCCGGCGGCAAGGCACAGGCCTACGCCGCCGACATCACCGACTACGCCGCCATCGCCACCACCGTGGCGAGCATCGAGCAGGATCTCGGCACTCCCACCGTGCTGGTCAACAACGCCGGCTTCGACCGCTTCATGCCGTTCCTCAAGACCGAGCCGGCCATGTGGGAGTCGCTGATCGCCGTCAACCTGACCGGCGCGCTCAACATGCACCACGTGGTGCTGCCGAAGATGGTCGAGGCCGGCGGCGGCCGGGTGATCAACATCGCCTCCGACGCGGCTCGGGTCGGCTCCTCCGGCGAGGCCGTCTACGCCGCCTGCAAGGCCGGCATGCTGGGCCTGAGCAAGACCCTGGCCCGCGAACTGGCCAGCAAGAACGTCACCCTCAACGTGGTCTGCCCCGGCCCCACCGACACCGCCCTGCTCAAGGACGTGGCCGATACCGCCCGCGATCCGGAAAAGCTCCTCGAGGCCTTCCGCAATGCCGTTCCCATGCGCCGCATCGGCCAGCCCGAGGACTACCCCGGCATCATCACCCTGCTCGCCAGCGACGAGGCCAGCTTCATCACCGGCCAGGTGATCAGTGTGTCCGGCGGCCTGACCATGGCCGGCTAAGCGCCTCCCACGTCCTTTACCCGCAGCGAATTCCAGGAACTCGACAATGAACTACGAAGATATCCTCTACGACGTCACCGATGGGGTGGCCACCATCACCATCAACCGCGCCGACCGCTACAACGCCTTCCGCGGCCAGACCTGCATGGAACTGCTCGACGCCTTCAACCGCGCCGGCTGGGACAAGTCCATCGGCGTGATCGTGCTGACCGGCGCCGGCGACAAGGCATTCTGTACCGGCGGCGACCAGGGCGCCCACGAGGGGCAGTACGACGGCCGCGGCATCATCGGCCTGCCGGTGGAAGAGCTGCAGACCCTGATCCGCCAGGTGCCCAAGCCGGTCATCGCCCGGGTCAACGGCTTCGCCATCGGCGGTGGCCATGTGCTGCATGTGGTGTGCGACCTCTCCATCGCCTCCGAGACCGCCATCTTCGGCCAGGTGGGCCCCAAGGTGGGCTCCGTGGACCCGGGCTTCGGCACCGCCTATCTCTCCCGCGTGATCGGCGAAAAGCGCGCCCGCGAGATCTGGTACCTGTGCCGCAAGTACACCGCCCAGCAGGCGCTGGAGTGGGGCCTGGTCAACGCCGTGGTGCCGCCCGAGCAGCTCGACGAGGAGGTGCGCAAGTGGTGCGACGAGATCCTCGAGAAGAGCCCCACCGCCCTCTCCATTGCCAAGCGCTCCTTCAATGCCGACAGCGAGAACATCGCCGGCATCGGCGGCCTGGGCATGCAGGCGCTGAGCCTCTACTACGACACCGAGGAGTCCAAGGAAGGGGTCGCGGCCTTCAAGGAGAAGCGCAAGCCAGAGTTCCGAAAGTACTACAAGTAATGCCCCACGAAGTGATGACCCAAGAAGCGATACCCCAGAGGCGATAAGGGAAGGTGCCGCCGGCCCAGCGGGTCGGCGGCCTCCCCAGAAAGGATGGATACGGCCATGAACTTTGCCTTTACCGAACAACAGGACGCCATTCGCGAGAGCGTCGCCAAGCTGTCCGCCGACATGCTGGCCCCCCGCTATCGCAAGCGCGAGGAAGAGGCGCTCATCGAGCGCGAGATCGTCGAGATGCTCGGGGAGATGGGCTGCCTGGGCGGCGAGCTGCCCGAGGAGTACGGCGGCAGCGGCCTGGACTGCGTGACCAGCGGCGTGATCATCGAGGAGATCGCCCGCGGCGACTTCAACGTCGGCTACCTGCCGCTGCTCGCCTCGCTGAACGGCCAGATCATCGCCCAGCATGCGCGCCCCGAGCTGGCCCGGGAGTGGCTCGCCGGCATCACCTCCGGCAAGAAGATCTGCTGCATCGCCCTGACCGAGCCCCACGGCGGCAGTGACGCCGCCAACCTGAAGCTGAAGGCCACCCGCGAGGGCGACCACTTCGTGCTCAACGGCGAGAAGACCTCCATCTCCATGGCCGACCAGGCCGACGTGGCAGTGGTCTTCGCCCGCACCGGCACCCAGGAGCAGCGCGCCAGCGGCATCAGCGCCTTCCTGGTGCCCATGGACCTCCCCGGCATCACCACCAGCCGTTTCGAGGATTCCGGCCAGCGCGCCATTGGCCGCGGCTCGATTTTCTTCGACAATGTGGCCGTGCCCGCCGATCACATGCTTGGCGAGGAGGGCCAGGGCTTCAAGCAGGTGATGCAGGGCTTCGACTACAGCCGCGCGCTAATCGGCCTGCAGTGCCTGGCAGTGGCCCAGCAGTCGCTGGACGAGACCTGGCAGTGGCTCACCGAGCGCGAGGCCTTCGGCCAGCCGCTGGCGGCCTTCCAGGGACTGACCCACCCGCTGGCCGAATACCAGACCTACGTCCAGGCCGCCCGCCTGCAGTGCTACTACGCCCTGTGGCTGAAGGACAACGACCTGTCCCACACGGCCGAGGCGGCCATGAACAAGTGGTGGGGCCCCAAGCTCGCCTTCGACGTGATCAAGCAGTGCATGCTGGCCCACGGCCACACCGGCTGGGGCGAGGACCTGCCCTTCTCGCAGCGCATGCGCGACGTGCTGGGGCTGCAGATCGGCGACGGCACCGCCCAGATCATGAAGAACATCATCACGCGCCAGTCGGTACCCCGGTGAATGCCATCGTCGGGGCCCGGGACTTCGCCCACCACCTGGCGCCGCCGCTTTCCGACAAAGGAGTGCTACCCATGGCTGCCCAGGACGACAGAAGCGTCGCCAACCGCCTGTTCTTCCGCCTCTTCCAGGCCAGCAACATCCTGCAGAAGCAGACGGTGAGCGCCGTGGGACTGACCACGGTGCAATGGGCGGTGCTGGGGGCGCTCTCCCGCCGCGGCTACGAGGGCGGTATCGCCTTCAACGATCTCGTCGAGTACCTGATCGTCAGCCGCCAGAGCCTGGACGGCGTGCTCAAGCGGCTCGAGCGGGAAGGCCACGTGCGGCGCATCCCCCACCCCGACGATGGCCGCGCCCGGCTGATCCTGCTTACCGACCAGGGGCGCGCCTACTGGGAGAGCCTGCAGCCGCAGATCCATGACTTCTATGCTCAGGGCCTCAAGAGCCTGGGCTTCGACGAGACGGTCAGCCTGCTGCACTACCTCAACAAGCTCCAGAAGGACCTGGAGGCCATCCAATCCATCACAACCCGGGAGGCTCCCCCCTCAACCGAGGGCACCATCGACACCTGATCGCTCCGCCGGCGCCTGCCGGCCACTTCCCCAACAGCCTGAGTCACAACAACAACGGCCTCGCCGCTTCCGGTGAGGTAAGGGAGAACTCATGTCCAGAAAACATCCCCCCCTGCTCAAGACCACCGTCCTGACCCTCGGCGCCGCCCTGCTGGCCGTCGCCGGCAGTGCCCATGCCGAGATCTCCGACGGCGCCATTCGCCTCGGCTACCTGGCCGACATGTCGGGCCCCTATCGCGACCTGGCCGGCCCCGGCGGCCTCGAAGCGATGCGCATGGCCATCGAGGAGCACGGCGGCTCGATCCACGGCGCCCCCATCGAGGTGTTCAGCGCCGACGACCGCAACAGCGCCGACGTGGGCGCCAACACGGTGCGCGAGTGGATCGACCAGCGCAACGTCGATATGGTCGGCGGCCTGGTCGCCTCCTCGGTGACCATCGCCGCCACCCGGCTGCTGGCCGAGCACGACCGCATCGCCATGGTCTCCGGCGCCGCCGCGCTCGGCATCACCAACGAGCACTGCAGCCCCAACCATATCCAGTGGGTCTATGACACCCACGCCATGTCCAATGGCACGGCGCGAGCCATCGTCGAGGAGGGGGGCGAGCGCTGGTTCATCATCTCCGCCGACTACGCCTTCGGCCACTCCCTGGAGGAGGAAGTCTCCAATGTGGTCACCGAGATGGGTGGCGAGGTGGTCGGCACGGTGCGCCACCCGCTCAACAGCAACGACTTCTCCTCGTTCATCCTGCAGGCCCAGGGCTCCGGGGCGCAGATCGTCGGCCTGGCCAACGCCGGTGCGGACACCGTTAATGCCATCAGCACCGCGGGGCAGTTCGGGCTGGCGGAGTCCGGCCAGACCCTGGCGGGGCTGATGGTGTTCCTCAACGACATCCATGCCCTGGGGCTCGAGACTACCCAGGGCATGCAGCTGACCACCGGCTGGTACTGGGACATGAACGACGAGGCGCGGGAGTGGGCCCAGCGCTACTACGAGCGTATGGGCAGCATGCCCACCATGGTGCAGGCAGGCGTCTACTCCAGCACCCTGCACTACCTCAACGCCATCGAGGCCACCGGCAGCGATGACGCCGGCACCGTGCGTGCCTGGATGGGCGAGAACCCGGTCAACGACATCTTCACCACCAACGGCGTGATCCGCGAGGATGGCCGCATGGTGCACGACATGTACCTGGTGGAGGTGAAGTCGCCCGAGGAATCCGAGGGCGAGTGGGACCTCTACCGCATGCTGCGCACCATTCCCGGGGAGCTGGCCTTCCAGTCCCTGGAGAAGAGCCGCTGCCCGCTGATCAACCCCTGAGGCAAGCAGGCAAGACGGGGCGCGGCCAGCCGGCCGCGCCCCCTTGCGTTGTGGCCCGAGCACTGCTCAGGCCGCCTGGACCTCGATGCGCCGCCGGCGGTGCGTGTCGCGCCGCGGCAGCGTCAGGTGGACGACGCCGCTGTCGATCCGTGCGCTGATCGCCTCGCTGTCGATCTCGTGGCTGAGGGTGAAGCGCCTTGCGTAGCGCTGGGCGCGCACCTCGGCGTACAGCGGGCTCAGCCCCTCGGGCATCGGGATCGTCACTTCCCCCTCCAGGCTGAGCACGCCATTATCTACCTCGATGACCAGCGAGTCGCGGGTCACGCCGGGCATGTCGGCGATGATATGCACGGCGTCATTCTCCTCGTGGATATCCACCGCCGGCAGCAGCGTATCCTGCCGGCGCTCCTCCCCAGCGGGGCGGGGGGCGTCGGCGTCGCGACGGGTGATCTCGTTCATCTCTCTCACCTCCTTCGGTCTCGAAATGCGAGTCTCGTGCGGCGGCCTCAGGCCGCCTGCACCTCGATGCGCCGCGGCTTGAGCTCATCGCGCTTGGGCAGCACGATCTCACACACGCCGTCCCGGAAACGCGCCTCGGCCCGATCGATGTAGAGCCCCTCGGGCAGCGCCACCGCTCGCCGAAAGTCGCCATGGAAGCGCTCCTGGCGGAAGCGCGTGCGCGCCTCATCGCCCGCGGGCGCCTCACGGCGACCGGCCACGGTGAGCACGTTGTCCTGCAGGCTCACCTCCAGGTCCTCGGCGCCGAGCCCCGGCGCGAAGACGTAGACGCGCACCGCCTCGTCGGTGCGTCCGACGTTGATCGGCGGGAAGCTGCCAGACGGCACCGAGCGGATATCGGCCGCTCCGCCGCCGGGGAACATCTCGTCGAACAGCTGGCGAACCCACTCCATGCCCTGGGCGCGGGCCGGATCCAGGCCCCTGAGATCTCCGAACATGTCGAACACCTCCTTCTCTTTCAACAGCCAGATGACGGAACGGGGCCGAGCGGCGCGAGGCTGACAGGGCCCCATGCTCTGCAAGATAGGTGCGGTCGGACCGGTTTCAAGGTGTCTTGAACGCTGTCTCGAGCGGCGCCGGCGGTGATGCGTGGCCCACCCACCAGGCACCGAAAAAAGGGCCCGTATCGCCGAAGCGGATACGGGCCAAGGAGGATAGGGTGTCGGGCGCCGGTGAGGTCACCGGCGCCGGGCCGGCTCAGTCGGTCGGCTGCTTCTTCAGGGGATGGGCGTTGCTGGCGAACTCGAAGTCCTTGGTCTCGAAGATCAGCGACACCACCACGCCCAGCACCAGGGCCCAGAAGGTGGCACCGATATCCAGGATCTGAATGCCCGAGGCGGCGATCAGGAAGGCGAACAGCGCCCCCATCTCGTGCTTCCTGCCGGAGAAGGCGATCGCCATGGCCGAGGTGATGACGCGCATCAGCGCCAGACCCGCGATGATGGCGATGAAGTAGCGCGGCGTGGCCTCCAGCAGGCTCACCACATAGCCGTAGAAGGGGGCGGCCACCACGAAGATGGCACCGGCCACCACCGCGGCGACCCAGCGCTTCTCATGGGTGCCCGCCTCCGGCGAGGAGCAGATGCCGGTCATGGGGGCGGCGATACAGGTGCTGTGCAGGTTGAAGAAGGCCGAGACCATGGTGCCCACGCCCCCCACGGCGGTGATGCCGTTGGCCGGCACCTCCTTGTACCCCATGCCCTTGATCAGGCCGACGCCGGCCGGCGTCTCCATGCCCACCAGGATGATCGCCAGCGGCAGGCCGTAGGCCAGGAAGGCGTTCAGGGTGAACTCCGGCATGATGAACTCGGGGAAGCGGATGGTCGCCTGGACGCCCGAGAGGTCAACGCCGGTGGCCATCAGGTAGGCGATCCCCGCCAGCATGGAGACGATCAGCGGCGGCACCTTGCGCAGCAGACGCGCCGAGAGAAAGAAGGCCAGGATCATGATGCTCGCCGGCACGATGGCACTCTCCAGCGGACGCACCATGTTGAGACCGAAGCTGAGCAGCATGCCGGCTACCATGCCCATGACGATGGGCATGGGCATCAGGCGCATGACGATGCCCATGACGCCGGAGAGGCCCGCCACCAGGGAGATGGCTCCGGCGATCAGGGTCGCCCCAAGCGCGGCCTCCAGGCCCACCACGGGAATCACCGCGGCGAACATCAGCGCCCCGGGAATGGAGTTGGCCATGGGCATCGGCAGCCGGTAGTAGGCCGGCATCAGGATGCCGAAGAGGCCGTTGATCATCAGGTAGCTGATGACCCAGATCATGATGAAGGAGGAGTCGAGCCCGGCGGCGGTGCCGGCACTGATGTGCACGACACCGACGCTGAGCCCCAGAATACCCGCGACCAGGCCGGTGCTGGCGTTGTCGACGTTGAGGTCGCGGAGGAAGTCTTTTGGCGCGTGCCGCAGGCTCACGCCCTTCTCGATATGCTTCACGGTGAGCTCCAGGGGAGGGTTGTTATCGTTGGTATGGCTAGAGGCATGGAACGAAACGCGCCGATCCGGATATTCCCGAATCGGCGCGATGCTGGCTAGCCCTGATCGCCGCCACCCACCGGCAGCACGCTGCCGGTGATGTAGCTGGCCTCGTCCGAGGCAAGGAACAGGATCGGAGCCGCCATCTCATCCAGGGTGCCGTAGCGCTTCATCAGACAGCTCTGCTTGGTCTGGTCGATGTGCGCCTGGAACCAGGCCTTCTCGGTCTCGTTGCGGGGCTCCGGAGTGCCGCGGGAGATCTTCCGCGGCGGCGCCTCGGTGCCCCCGATCCCGGCGGCCGCAACGCGGATGCCGTGCTCAGCATACTCGAAGGCCAGGGACTCGGTCAGCGCATTGACGCCGCCCTTGGCCGCCGAGTAGGGGATCCGGTGGATGCCGCGAGTCGCCACCGAGGAGACGTTGACGATGACGCCACCGCCCTGCTCCACCAGGGTGGGCAGCACGGCGCGACAGCACCACAGGGTCGGCATCAGCGAGCGGGTCACCTCGGCGGCGATCTCGCTCTCGCTGAACTCGGTGAACGGCTTGAAGTTGATCGCCCCGCCCACGTTGTTGATCAGGATATCGATGCGGCCGAAGCGCTCCACGCTCTTCGCCATCACCTCGGCGGCGCCTGCCCAGGTCTCCAGGTCGGCCTGCAGCGCGATCGCCTCGACGCCCTGCTCGGTCAGCTCGGCCACCACCTCATGGATCAGGTCGGCACGGTCCACCAAGGCCAGGCGGGCACCCTCGGCGCCCGCGCGCTCGGCGACCCGCTTGCCGATGCCCTGGGCGGCCCCGGTGATGACCATCACATTGTCCTTGAAGCGCAGGCTCATGACTTGCTCCCCGCCTCGTTGGGGGTGAACTTCTCGTAGTGGAAGCTCTGCGGCACGATGCCCTGGGCGTCGAAGTGCTTGAGCACGGCGTCGACCATGGGAGGCGGCCCGCACAGGTAGACGTCGACGTCGCCGTCGTGCATCACCTCGGCGTCCATATGATGGGTCACGTAGCCCTTGCGCGGATGCTCGCTGGCCTCGTCCACCACCACGGTGGCGTAGGTGAAGCTGGGCAGCTTGGCGGCGAACTCGTCCAGAGCGTCCACCTTGACCAGATGATCATCCTTGTTGACGCCGTAGATCAGGTGGATCGGCGCCTCGCAGCCCTTCTCCACCAGCTGGGAGAGCATGGAGAGGAAGGGCGCGAGGCCCGTGCCGCCGGCCAGCATCAGCACCGGGCGAGTCACCTCGCGGAGGTAGAAGCTGCCCAGCGGGCCGGTCAGGGTCAGGCGATCGCCCGCCGCGGCCCGCTCGCCGAGATAGCCGCTCATCACCCCGTTGGGGATATTGCGGATCAGGAAGGTGGCGCGCTGCTCGCCCGGCAGGGAGCTGAACGAGTAGGAGCGATGCACCTCGGTGCCCGGCACGTCGATATGCACGTACTGGCCGGGTAGGAAGGCGATCTCGGCGCCTTCGTCCAGATCCACTACCAGCTCGATGCTGTCTTCGGAGAGCTGCTCGACCGCGGCGACCGTGCCCTCGACCTTGCCCACCTCGGTCTTGCACAGGCTGGAGGCCACGGGGACCTGGATGACGCAGTCGGAAGAGGGCACCATCTGGCAGGTCAGCACCATGCCCTCGGCGGCCTCCTCGTCGGAGAGCGCCTCTTCGATGTACTCGTCGCCCATGTCGAACTCGCCCTGCTCGCAGTGTCCCTTGCAGGTGCCACAGACGCCGTCGGAGCAGTCCATCGGCAGGTTGACCTTCTGGCGGTAGGCGGCATCGAGAACCGTTTCACCTTCCTTGCAGCCGATGAAGCGGGTGACGCCATCCTCGAAGTTGAGGGCAATGGTGTAGCTCATGATCGTTCTCCTCCGACACCAGATCAGATGTGATAGATATCGATGACCTGGTGGATATAGTCGTTATTGAGTTGCACTACCTTGCGGGTGATCAGCGGTGACTCGCCCGATACGTCCAGGGTGTAGAAGGAGGCCCCGAAGAAGGTCTGGGTCTCCTTGTAGCGGTGGTTCAGGGTCTGCCAGTTGAAGCGCAGCTCCAGCTTGCCGTCCTCCTCCTTGAGCACCTCGATATTGGTGATCTGGTGGGTGGTGCGCGGCTCCGGCGTGCTCGCCCCCGAGCGCTCGGTCTTGATCCGGTAGACCCGGTCCTCGAGACCCTCGCGGCTCGGGTAGTAGATCAGCGAGATCTCGCTGTGCGGGTCCCGGGTCAGCTGGTCGTCGTCGTCCCACGCCGGCATCCAAAACTCGACGTCCTTGCTGTAGCAGGTCAGCCACTCGTCCCACTCACGGTCGTCGAGCAGGCGCGCCTCGCGGTACAGGAAGGCCTGGATCTCTTGGTAGCTAAGGCTCATCTCTCTTCTCCCCTTCTCGGTACGGGCCGGACTCAGGCGGTCTGGGTGGCGATAAACTGGCTGCGCTCTTTCTCGATGGCGCGCAGCATCTCCTCGACCCAGTGCTTGTGATGCAGCACGTAGAGGCCTTCATCTTCCGGCGAGGCGCCGCTGAGCAGCGGCTGCATGCCGATTGCCTTGGCATTGTCGTCGGCGCCTTCGATCCACTGCTTGGCCCCGCGGGAGAGGTCGTTCCACTCGGCCAGGGCGCCGTGGTAGCCGTCCTGACAGCCGCGGAACTCCTCGAGGTCGTCCGGGGTGCCCATGCCGGAGACGTTGAAGAAGTCCTCGTACTGGCGGATGCGCACGCGACGGTTCTCGGCGGACTCGCCCTTGGGCGCGAAGCAGTAGATGGTCACCTCGGTCTCGTCGACGCTGATCGGGCGCAGTACGCGGATCTGCGTGGAGAACTGATCCATCAGATAGACGTTGGGGTAGAGGCAGAGATTGCGGGTCTGGTTGACGATGGAGTCGGCCCGCGCCTCGCCGAACTGCTCCTGGATCCACTCGCGGTTCTGGTAGACCGGACGCACCTCGGGGTTGAGCAGGCGGGTCCACAGCAGCATGTGGCCGTTTTCATAGGAGTAGAAGCCGCCCTGGCTCTTGGACCAGCCGTCGGCGTCCACCGCCTTGGTGCCGCCGGCGTCGTAGTTGCGGCGATCCATGGTGGAGGCGTAGTTCCAGTGCACGGTGCTGACGTGGTAGCCGTCGGCGCCGTTCTCGGCCTGCAGCTTCCAGTTGCCCTTGAAGGTGTAGGAGGAGGTGCCGCGCAGCACTTCCAGGCCTTCCGGCGCCTGGTCGACGATATTGTCGATAATCTTCTTCGTTTCCCCGAGATAGTCGTCGAGGGGCTGAACGTCCTCGCTCAGGCTGCCGAACAGGAAGCCCTTGTAGCTCTCGAAGCGCGGCACGCGCTTGAGGTCATGGGAGCCCTCCTGCTTGAAGCCGTCCGGGTAGGCGCCATTCTTCTCGTTCTTGGCCTTGAGCAGCTTGCCGTCGTTCTTGAAGGTCCAGCCGTGGAAGGGGCAGGTGAAGGTGCCCTTGTTGCCGCGCTTGCGGCGGCACAGGGTGGCGCCGCGGTGGGCACAGGCGTTGATCAGGGCGTGCAGCTCGCCTGCCTTGTCGCGGGTGATGACCACCGGCTGACGGCCCATGGTCACGGTCATGTAGTCGCCCGGCTCACTGATCTGGCTCTCGTGGGCCAGAAATAGCCAGTTGCCTTCGAAGACGTGCTTCATCTCGAGCTCGAAGAAGGCCGGGTCGGTGAACATGCTGCGGTGGCAGCGGAAGATGCCCTGCTCGGCGTCGTCGACGACGGCGCCGCGGACGCGCTCCTCGAGCTGGTCAAGTTTGCTGGTCATGGTCCAGGTCCTCGATGTCTTATTAAGCTGTCGTTTCGGCCCAGCGGGCTCTCGTGGAGAGCCCGCTGGCGTCAGGGGATAGGGGCAGGGAGCAGCCTCAGACCTTGGCGGTACCGGCCAGCTGGCTGGCCTGGTCCTGCTCGTCTTCCTTGGCACGCGGACGGGCGTGGCGGGTCTGCAGCTCGGCCACGTCGGTCTTGGCCAGCTCGATGTCGAACACCACCTCGGAGAAGGGACCGTCCAGCTCGCGCTTGGCGATCTCGCCCGCGTCCTCGATGCGGCTGGCCGGCACTACCAGCTCCTCGCGAGTGGCGAAGGCGAAGTCGTCGAAGGTGTAGGGGTCGCCCGCCAGGTTGATCTGGGTGGTCAGGTGCTGGTGGCCCGGCGCGGAGATGAAGTAGTGGATATGCGCCGGACGCTCGCCGTGACGGCCCAGGGACTTCAGCACCACGTCGGTGGGGGCGCCTTCCGGCACGCCGTAGCCGGACGGGATGATGCTGCGCGCGGTGTAGCGGCCTTCACTGTCCGCGTAGATGGTGCGGCGCATGTTGTACTCGCTCTGGGTCTTGTCGAAGAAGGAGTAGCCGCCCTTGGAGTTGCAGTGCCAGATCTCGACCTTGGCGCCGGGGATCGGGTTGCCGTCCACGTCGCGCACCTGGCCGGTCAGCCACATCACCTCGGCATCCGGGTCGCTGCCGTCATCCATGCGCGCGAAGCCTTCGGCCTCCGGGGCGCCGGCGACATACAGCGGACCCTCGATGGTGCGCGGGGTGCCACCGGTGCGCTTGGCCTCGGCGTCGATGGCGTCCCGGCGCATGTCCAGGTAGTGGTCGAAGCCCAGGCCCGGCGAGAGCAGGCCGAACTGGGTCTGGCTGCCCAGGGCGTTGAGCAGGTTGACCGCGGACCAGTACTCCTCCTCGGTAACGTCGAAGTCGTCGATCAGCTTGAAGAGGTCGGAGATCAGGCGATGGACGATCTGCTTGGCGCGGTCGTTGCCGCCCTCCTGGTCGAAGCCGGCGATGGTCTTCAGGAAGTCCTGAACTTCGGGGGTGTCGAAAATCTTCACGGTCATGGGAATATCCTCTGCGTTATCTTTGCTCCCGCCGGGGCGGGGCTGGCGTGATTCATCCGTGACTCAGGAGTCGTCCTCGCGGATGGAGGACGGGTGGCGACACAGCGGCTTGACGCTGATCTCCATGTAGGGGAAGAGGGGCAGGTTGGAGATGATCTCCTGCAGCTCGGCGTTGTCCTCGACGTCGAAGATGCTGACGTTGGCGTAGCTGCCGGCCACGCGCCACAGGTGGCGCCACTTGCCGGAGCGCTGCAGCTCCTGGGCGTAGGCCTTCTCGGTGGCCTTGATCTCGGCGGCCTGCTCGGCCGGCATGGACGGGGGCAGCTTGACGGTCATTTCCACCTGAAACAGCATGGCTCGATCCTCCGGTTGTCGTGTCGTTTCTTACTTGCGCGCGTAGTGCGCCAGCTTGTCTTCGTCGAGGGTGATGCCGAGACCCGGGCCGGCCGGCAGGTCCACGCCGAACTCGCGGTAGCGCAGCGGCTCGACGACGATGTCGTCCTTGAGCAGCAGCGGGCCGAACATCTCGGTGCCCCAGGCCATCTCGGGCAGGGTCGCCCAGGCGTGCAGGGAGGCGGCGGTGCCGATGGTGCCCTCCAGCAAGGTGCCGCCGTAGAGGCCGATGCCCGCGGCCTGGGCCACGTGGGCCAGCTCCAGCACCCCCTGCAGGCCGCCGGACTTGGCGATCTTGAGGGCGAAGGCGCCGCTGAAGCCGCCACGGACCAGGTCGAGGCCGTCGCGGGCGTCCTGCACCGCTTCGTCGGCCAGCATCGGCACGTTGAAGCGGTCGGCCAGGCGGATCAGGCCGGCGTGCTCGCGGGCCGGAACCGCCTGCTCGATCAGCTCGATGCCGGCGTCCTGCAGGGCCTGGATGCCGTAGACGGCGGTGGACTCGTCCCAGGCCTGGTTGACGTCGACGCGCACGCTGGCGCGATCGCCCAGGGCCTCCTTGATGGCGGCCACGTGGCGCACGTCCTGCTTCACCGGGTTGGCGCCGATCTTCAGCTTGAAGTCGCAGTGGCGGCGCTGCTCGAGGCGCAGCTGCGCCTCCTCGATATCCTTGGCGGTATCGCCGCTGGCCAGGGTCCAGAGCACCGGCAGGTGGGCCTGGCGGGCGCCGCCCAAAAGCTCGGCCACGGAGAGGCCCAGGCGCTTGCCCTGGGCGTCGAGCAGCGCGGTCTCCAGCGCCGACTTGGCGATCATGTTGCCGCGGGCGTGGCGGTTGAGCAGGGCGCGCAGGGCGTTGACGTTGCCGGAGGGCTGGCCGATCAGCAGCGGCGCCAGGTAGGCGTCGATGTTGCACTTGATGCTCTCGGGGCTCTCGGGGCCGTAGGCCAATCCACCGATGGTGGTGCCCTCCCCCAGGCCCTCGATGCCATCGCTGTGGCGCATCCGCACGATCACCAGGGTCTGGCAGGCCATGGTGGTCATGGAGAGCTTGTGGGGACGGATGGTCGGCAGGTCGACCAGCAGCGTCTCGATGGACTGGATAGTGGCGCTCATGGGGGCTCCCGATGCGGGCAGTGTGGTGATTGCATGGCAGTCTGATTGCAGCGGGAAGGCGGAACCAATATTGTTTGGGTGCCCTTCCATACCCAGGAGGTATCATGGAACTGCGCCATCTGAGGTACTTCTGTGTGGTCGCGGAGGAGCTCAACTTCACCAGTGCGGCCGAGCGGCTGCACATGTCTCAGCCGCCTTTATCCCGGCAGATCAAGCAGTTGGAACAGGAAGTGGGGGCCGAGCTGTTCGCGCGGGGACCGCGCGGCCTGCGGCTGACGGCCACCGGCAAGTTCTTCCAGCAGCATGCCCTGCAGATACTGGAGAAGGTGGATGCCACCCTGGAGTCCACCCGCCGCATGGCCCGCAGCAAGCGCGTCATGTTCGGCATCGGCTTCGTGGCATCGGTGTTCTACGGGCAGCTGCCGCTGCTGGTGCGCGATTTACGACAAAAGGATAATGTCGAGCTGGCCCTGGCCGAGCTGACCACGGTGCAGCAGGTGCAGGCCCTCAAGGCGGGGCGCATCGACATGGGCTTCGGGCGGCTGAGAATCGACGACCCGGAGGTGGAGCAGGAGGTGCTGTTCGACGAGCCGATCATGGCCGCGGTGCCCGCGGGCCACCCCCTGGAGGGCACCACGCCGACCCTGGCCGAGCTGGCCCGCTATCCGCTGATCCTCTTTCCCGCCAAGCCGCGCCCCAGCATGGCCGATATCATGCTGGGCATGTTCCGCCGCCAGGGGCTAAAGGTGGAGGTGGTGCAGGAGGCCAACGAGCTGCAGACGGCGCTGAGCCTGGTGGCCTCGGAGATCGGCATCACCCTGGTACCCGAGCAGGTGCGCCGGCTGCGCCGCGACGGCATCAGCTACATCTACCTGGCGGACCGCTCGCTCACCTCCCCGGTGATCTGCAGCCGCCGCCGCGGCGAGAAGCCCTCCCCGATCATGCAGGAGGCCAACGCCATCCTCGAGGTGCTGGTGGAGAACCGCCGCAGCGGACGCTACCCCTGACGCCGGTGCCATCACAGCGCCACGGCGGCTGACTGGCGCAACGCCGGACACGCCGAAACCCGGGCCCGCCTGTCGGCGGGCCCGGGCTATCGAGATCGAGGCAGGCGAAACCTACTCGAGGGACTCGTAGGGCAGGCCCACGTAGTTCTCGGCGATGGTGGTCAGCCCCGCCTCGGAGCTGGTCGCGTAGTCCAGCTCGGCCTGCTGCATGCGGGTATTGAAGTCCTCCTCCTCGGAGAACTTGTGCAGCATGGAGGTCATCCACCAGGAGAAGCGCTCGGCCTTCCAGATCCGCTTGAGGCAGGTCGCAGAGTAGTTGGGGATCAGGTCGGTACGCCCCTCCTGATAGACCTTCACCATCAGGCGGTAGAGGGTGTTGACGTCGCTGGCGGCGAGGTTGAGCCCCTTGGCGCCGGTGGGCGGCACGATATGGGCGGAGTCGCCCACCAGGAAGAGACGACCGTACTGCATCGGCTCGACCACGAAGCTGCGCAGCGGCGCGATGCTCTTCTCGATGGAGGGGCCGGTGACCAGCTTCTCGGCCACGTCATCGGGCAGGCGGCGCTTGAGCTCCTCCCAGAAGCGCTCGTCGGACCAGTCTTCCACCTTCTCGTCCAGAGCCACCTGGATGTAGTAGCGGCTGCGGGTCTCGGAGCGCATGCTGCAGAGGCTGAAGCCGCGCTCGTGGCTGGCATAGATCAGCTCGTCGGAGACCGGCGGGGTGTCGGAGAGGATCCCCAGCCAGCCGAAGGGATAGACCTTCTCGAACTCCTTGATACGGCCTTCGGGAATCGACTTGCGCGAGACGCCGTGGAAGCCGTCACAGCCGGCCACGTAGTCGCAGTCGAGGCGGTGCGTCTCGCCGTCCTTCTCGAAGGTGACCCAGGGCGCTTCGCTCTCCAGGTCGTGAAGCTGGACGTTGTCCGCCTCGTAGATGGTGGTGCCGCCCGTAGCCTCGCGAGCCTCCATCAGGTCGCGGGTGACCTCGGTCTGGCCGTAGACCATCACCTTGCTGCCGCCGGTCAGCGCCGCCAGGTCCACGCGCACCCGGCGATTGTCGAAGGCCAGCTCGAAGCCGTCATGGGGCAGGCCCTCCTCGTTCATGCGCGCATCGACGCCGGCCTCGCACAGCAGGTCGACCATGCCCTGCTCCAGCACGCCGGCCCGAATGCGGCTCAGCACGTACTCGCCGCTCTTGCGTTCGAGGATGACGTTATCGATGCCCTGGCGGCTCAGCAGCTGACCGAGCAGCAGGCCGGAGGGGCCTGCGCCGATGATGGCGACCTGTGTCTTCATGGGGAATACTCCGTTGTTATCCAGCCAGGTGTACAAGTGTTCGCTATGTGAATTGTATTTTTCACTGAATCATCCGGCAAAATAAGGCATGATTCGATTCATCACCTGGACTTTTGACACATTACCGTTCGACCTTGGTCGTAGCGCAAGGGAGGATCCATGAGCACGGCACCCACCATTCCGGTCTTCAAGCTCTACGGTGAAACTCACCACTGGCCCACTCCCGACCTGCTCCACTGCGAGTCGATCCCGGAGCGCAGCGCGCTGCACGACTGGCACATCCGCCCCCATCGCCATGCCGACCTGGTCCACCTGCTGCACATTGCCCGAGGCCAGGTGGAGCTCGAGCTGGAGGGGAGCCATCAGCCGCTGCAGGGCCCTCTGGTCATCGTGGTGCCGAGCATGAGTATCCACGGCTTCCGCTTCTCGCCGACCGTAGAGGGGCACATCATCACTCTGGCGCTGCCCCTGGTTGAGCACCTGGCCCAGGCCTCCTCGGGCGGCCTGCTGCAGCAGGCCGCCTCCCACCGGCTGACGCAGCCCGACAGCGCGCGGCGCATCGCCACCCTGGTGGCACAGATCGATGAGGAGTATCGCCATCCGGCTCCCGGGCGGGCGCGGATGCTGGAGGCGCTGATCCAGGCGCTGGTGGTAGCACTGTCACGCCTCCAGGAGAGCGCCGGGCGTGGCGCCCGAGGCAGCCACCGCCCTCAGGAGCGAGGGCATCAGCACCTGGTCAACTACCAGGCGCTGATCGAGGCCCAGTTTCGCCGCCAGCCCAGCGTCGAGCAGTTTGCCGCCCAGCTGGGCATGAGCAGCGCCCACCTCAACACCCTGTGCCGCCGCCTGGCCGATCGCAGCGCCCTGCAGCTGCTGCACGAACGCCTGCTGCTGGAGGCCAAGCGCCAGCTCACCTATACCAACATGACCGTCAGCCAGGTCTCCGACTCCCTGGGCTTCTCGGAGCCCGCCTACTTCACCCGCTTCTTCAAGCGCCATACCGGGCTCTCGCCGCGGGAATTTCGGCTGCGCCAGCAGTCGGGGGAGCCCCACAAACAGGACGCCCCCGGCCAGACGGGCTGACCGGGGGCGTCTCCAGGCGAGCGCCTGGCTCAGGCGGCGGTGCCGGCCTTCTCCTCGAAGGCGTCGGCGTTGGGGCAGAAGGCCCGACAGCTCTCCCGACTGGTATCCGAGCGCATGGCCCGCCAGCAGCGGCCCACCTCCGGGCAGTGGTTGCAGGTAGCCTGCAGCTGGCGGACGGCCTTGTCCCCGTCATCAACAAAGGCCTCCTCGGCGAGCCCGAAACGCTTCATCATCGCCGGCATCAGCGTCTCGGCGGGGATCAGCTCGCTTCCCACACCGTTCAGCGTGCGTGCGATCTCGCGCTCGAAGGCGGCGGGCATCGGTGACTCCAGGTCGGTAATGACCTCCCGAAACGTCGAAGAGGCCTCCGTGCGCACCTCTCGCACCACTCTCGGCATCGACGCCTCAAACATGTAGTCAGCAAACCTGGCCATCCAGGAAGTGGACTCGGCAGCGTGGTCAGATGTGGTACGGGTCATGGCGGCCTCCTGATCGGTGCCATTGCAGCACCCTCGACGCTAAAATTGATCATTACTGTGATAGAGCCAGCCTAGACCCTAACCGGCTCGCTGGGCAAGGCGCCCAAGAAGCGAAGTGCGCAGCAGTTGAGACAGGTCAAGTTCAGGAAGCAGAAGGCCCTGCACAGGGCAGGACCTTCTGCTGGTGGAGCGCCCCGCGGCTAGAGCATCCAGAGGGTCAGGACGGGGAAGGCGATCAGCAGCACCAGCCTCAGCAGGTCGGCGACGATGAAGGGCGTCACCCCCCGGTAGATCTCGCCCAGCGTCACATGGGGCGCCATGGCCTTGATCACGAAGACGTTCATCCCCACCGGTGGCGTCACCAGCCCCAGCTCCACGGTCAGCACGGTGAGGATGCCGAACCAGATCGGATCGATGCCCAGCATGGTGATGATGGGAAAGACCACCGGCACCGTGATCACCAGCATGGCGATGGAGTCCATGAACATGCCGAGCACGAAGTACATCAGCAGGATCAGCAGCAGGATCACCATGGTCGGCACATCCAGGCCGCCCAGGAAGGCACTGATGGTGAAGGAGATCCGGGACACCGAGATGAAGTAGCCCAGGGTCTCGGCCCCCACCAGCATGAAGAAGACCACCGCCGAGAGCGCCAGGGTCTCCTGGACGCTCTGCCACAGCCCCTTCAGGCGCATGCCCTTGTAGAGGGCATAGAGCAGGGTGGCAAAGGCCCCTACGCTGGCCCCCTCGGTGGGGGTAAACATCCCCTGGTAGATCCCGGCGATGATGATCACGAAGACCGTGAAGAAGGGCAGCAGCCCCGACAGGGAGCGCAGCTTCTCGCCCAGAGAAGTGGGCTCCCCCGGCACCGCCATGTCGGGCCAGATCCGCATCACCACGCTTACCGTCAGGGCATAGAAGAGCAGCCCCATCAGGCCGGGAATGATCCCCGCCGCGAACATGTCACCCACCGACTGCTCGGTGATCACCGCATAGATCAGCAGGGCGATGCTGGGCGGGATCATGATCCCCAGGGTGCCGCCGGCGGCCAGGGTGCCGGTGGCCAGGGAGCGCTTGTAGCCGTGCTTCTCCATCTCGGGCAGTGCCACCCGGGTCATGGTGCTGGCGGTGGCCAGCGACGAGCCGGAGATCGCCGAGAAGACGCCGCAGGAGCCCACGGTGGCGATGGCCATGCCCCCCTTCCAGCCGCCACAGATGGTGCGGGTGGAGTTGAACAGCATGCCGGCCATGCCGGAGTGGGCCGCCAGCACCCCCATGAAGATGAACATGGGAATGGCACTGAAGCTGTAGCTGGAGAGCACGTCCACCGGCACCGACTTGACCATGGAGAGGGCAGCACCCCAGGAGATCACCTGGGCGAAGCCCACCACCCCGACGATCAGCATGGCCAGGGCCACCGGCACGCGCAGCACCAGCAGCAGCAGCAGCCCGATCAGGCCGATGCCGCCAATCATCTCACTACTCATGATGGACACCTCCCCCATCGGTGGCGAAGAAAGTGCCCAGCAGGGCGTGCAGCAGGCTGCGCAGCGCCAGCAGAGCGCAGAGCAGGGCCCCGAACTGATAGATGGGAGCCATGGGCAGGCGCAGGTCCTGGGTGACCTGGCCGCGCATGGCAGCCACGCCCGCCTCCTGCCAGAGACCGACGGCCATCACCGCCCCCAGCACCACGAACCCGAGCAGGAAGAGGCCGCCCAGGCGCTCCTTGAGCACCGGGGAGAGGCCGTGGCTGAAGGCCTCCACCACCACCTGGGAACGCTCGACGCTGGCGGCCATGGCCGCCAGCAGGGAGAACATCAGCAGATAGCGCACCAGCTCGACGCTGCCCACCACGCTCCAGTTGAGGGCGCCCCCGGAGAGGCGGAAGGTCAGGCGCAGCAGCACATCGGCGATGGTCACGCCCATCATGGCCAGCAGCGCCAGCCCCGCCACCAGCAGGCACAGGCGTGCCAGCTGGCGGCTCACGAACGACAAGGCTTGCATGGAATCGCTCTCGCTCAGCTCTGGTCGACCGGGCAGGCGTCGCGCGCCGCCATGGCCGCCTCGTAGACCTCGCGGGCGTTATCCAGGCCGCGCCCCTCGAGCTCGCTCAGGTAGTTCTCGATGCCCTCCTTGAGGGGGCCGGCCCAGTCATCGTGCTCCAGGGGGCTGTCGATCACGCGGATGTGGTGCCCCGCCTCCTCGGCCTCCTGCTTGCCGGCCTCGTCCAGGCCATCGAAGACCCGACCCGCCACCTCGCTCCAGGCCATGCCGCTGTTGGCCTCGATCACCGCCTGCTGCTCGGGGCTCAGGCGGTCGAAGCTGCGCTGGCTCATGGTGGCCACGAAGATCAGCGAGTAGAAGGGCACCTGGGTGTGGTAGTTGGCCAGCTCGTTCAAGCGGAAGACCTTCATGCCCTCCCAGGGAAAGCTCAGGCCGTCGATCACGCCGCGCTGCAGGGAGGTGTAGATGTCCGGGGCCGGCATGCCCACCGGCTGGGCGCCGAGACGCTCGAGCATCTCGCCGGCCACCGCGGTGGGGCGACGGATGCGCAGGCCCGCAAGGTCGTCCGGCGACTGGATGTCGTGATCCGCGGTGTGCAGGTAGCCGGGGCCGGTGGTGAACATGAACAGCACCCGGGTATCGTCGTACTCGCCGGCGATATGGCCGTCGTCATAGAGGCTCTGGAGGATGCAGGCGCCCTGGCTGGCGGTATCGGCAACTCCGGGCAGCTCGACTATCTGGGAGAGCGGGAAGCGCCCGGCGGTATAGCCCTGGGCGGTGATGGCGATGTCGGAGATGCCGTTGACCGCGCCCTGATAGGCCTGATCGGCGCGGGTCAGGGTCTGGGAGGGGAAGTTCTCGACGCGCAGCTCGCCACCGGACTGCTCCTCGATGGTCTCGGCCCAGGCCTGGAAGATCTCCTGGTTGATGCCGGAGCCGTCGGGCCAGAAGTGGGACATGCGCAGGGTGGTGGACGCCTGGGCGGTAGAGGCCGCGGCGAGGCCCGCAATGGAAGCGGCGAGCAGGCAGCGAGTCAGGGTGCGGTTCATGGGGTGCCTCCGGGGTGTCGTTATAATGGACTTATCATATGTTCGGCATCCGAATATCAGTTCGGATATGCCGCAAAGCTACCCCACTCCCGCAGGCCTTAACAATCGACATTCGTCTATAGCGAAGGTTGTTGCGTGCCTGACCGCAGCGGCACTCCGCCGCCGCCGACCAGGACAAAGCGATCAAAAAACTGGACTATTCGCATCTTTTTCCACTGATGACATGAAAAAGCCCGGAGCATGCGGGGCGTGCTCCGGGCTGACAGGCAGACCACCAGGCGGCGATGCCGCCCCGCGGCTCAGTCGGCTTCGACCATGAAGCGGGAGAAGAACTCGGTCAGCGCCTCGACGCCGTCCAGCGGCAGCACCAGGGAGACGTACTGGTCGGGCCGCACCACCACCAGGGCGCCGGCCCCGCGGTCGATGCCGCGCAGGTCGAAGATGTCCCGGTCGGTGCCCAGCACCGGCGCATGGACCTTCTGGTAGTCCTGGAGCCCGAGGGGGCCCTTGTGGGGCTTGAGGACGTCGTGCATGTCGGCCCAGTCCACCTCGAGGTGGGACTGCTGGATGATGCCGTGAACGTCGAAGATGGCGTCCGGATCGGCTCCCTGCGGGGTGAAGCGGCGGATCGGCGAGGCGTCGCTGGCCAGGAAGTCCATCAGCGCCTTGAAGCGCGAGCCCGGGCTTCTCGGGTCGACCATGTCCGCGAAGGCGTAGAGCCGCCAGCGGCCGTCGGCGCGATGGACGTGGCCCAGGTGGATCTGCTTGGCATCGCCGAGCCGGATGACCTCGGCCGAATGGAAGCGGCGCCCGGGCGGGAAGCCGGTGGCCAGCCCCAGGTGGGTATCATCACCGGTGAGCAGGGCCGGCGCGTAGTGGGTGGCGAAGCCGGCGGTGAACTCGCTGTTGGTGACGAACTGTCGCTGCACCTCGGCCAGCCCCTTCATGGCGGCCTCGGGATCGTCGGCGTCCTGGGCGGCACCGATCGCCCGGGACCAGCGGGTATCCATCTCGATCAGGTTTTCCGCAATGACATGGCGCTCGGCGTTGTAGGTGTGCAAGAGGCTGGCCGGGCTGCGCCCCTCGAGCACCGAGATCAGCTTCCAGCCCAGGTTGAAGGTGTCCTGCATCGACACGTTCATGCCCTGGCCGGCCTTGGCGGTGTGGGTGTGGCAGGCGTCGCCGGCGATGAAGACCCGCGGGGTACGGCTCGCCATCTGGTCGTCGTCGACGTCGTCGAATTTGTCGGTGACCCGGTGGCCGACGCGGTAGACGGAGAACCAGGCGACCTCCTTCGCCTCGAAGGTGTAGGGCGCCAGCACCGCCTGGGCCTTGGCCAGCACCTCCTGCTCGGTCAGCCAGGCGTCAGGGGCGATGTTGCCCATGTCGACGTAGAGCCGGACCATGTAGCCGCCCTCGCGGGGGATCAGCAGGATATTGCCCGCCTCGGCGGACTGGATGGTGCACTTGAAGCGGATGTCCGGGAAGTCGGTCACCGCCAGCACGTCCATCACGCCCCAGGCCTTGTCCTCGCCGTGGCCCTGGGGCACGCGGCCGATGGAGTCGCGCACCACGCTATGGGCGCCGTCGCAGCCGACCACGTAGCGGGCGCGCACGGTCTTCTCGCCCTCCGCCGTCCTGAGGGTCACCGCGACGCGCTCGCCGGGGGCCTCGGGCACCTCCACGCTGAGGGTCTCGTGGCCGTAGTCGACCTTCAGGCGGCTCGGGGAGTTGTGCATGTACTCCAGCAGGAAGTCGAGCAGGCGGGCCTGGTTGACGATCACATGGGGGAACTCGGAGAGGCCGTCGCGCACGTCCTGCACGCGGCCGAGCCGGGTGATCCGCGACTTGTCGCCGGGGGCCGGGCCCCAGAAATGGGTCTCGTTGACCCAGTAGGCCTCGGTGGTCATCCGCTCGGCCAGGCCGAAGGCCTCGAACATCTCCACCGTGCGGCAGGCGATCCCGTCGGCGCGCCCGACCTCGAGGGGCCCGTCGGCCTTCTCCACGACGCGGGTAACGATCCCGGGGAAGGTCGAGAGCTGGGCAGCCAGCAGCAGCCCGGCGGGGCCGGTACCGACGATGAGCACATCCACCTCTTCCGGCAGCGGACCCTGCTCCTCGCTGCGCCCTTCGGCCAGGGGTTGAATTCGCGGGTCGCCGCTGCGGTAACCGTCGAGGAAGTACTGCATCGTTTCGCTCCATCCCGTGCGCTACGGGTCATCGTTGTTGGGGGTCGATCAGGGGGTCGAGACTTTCGGCGGCAGCCATCTGCCATTGCGACATTCGTCAGTATTGTGATTGGTTTCGCGGCGAACAACCCGACTTTCGGATAATTGATCATCTGTGTGATGATCACAATACTGACGCAGATCAAAAAGTGACCACCCCTCTGTCAACCGATCCCTGACCACCGACAAGCGAGCCGACAATGACAACCACCGCACGCCAAGCCACCCGTCGCCCCCTGGCCCTGACGCTGCTCTCGGCCTCCCTGCTGGCCGCCAGCGCGCCAGCCCTGGCCAAGGAGCTGCGCCTGGGGATGATCACCCCGCCCCAGCACATCTGGAGCCAGAGCGCCGAGCAGTTTGCCGAGGCCGTGGCCGAGCGCAGCGACGGCGAGCTGACCATCGCCCTCTTCCCCGCCGGCCAGCTGGGTGACGAGTCCGCCATGTTCTCCCAGATGGAGACCGGCCTGCTCGACATGGGCATCATGACCGCGGCGCTGACCAGCCAGCGCGAACCCTCCATGGTCGGCTGGTTCACCCCCTTCCTGTTCAGCAGCGTGGAAGAGGCGGCCAAGGCCACCGAGACCGAGGCCGCCCGGCAGATGCTGGCCAACCTGGAGAGCAAGGGGCTGCACGCCTTCGGCTACACCTTCGCCGGCATGCGCCACATCCTGATGCGCGACACCCGCGCCGAAGGCGTGGACGATGTCGCCCGCAAGAACATGCGCATCATCCCCTTCGCCGCCATGAACGCCTGGTGGCGCGCCATGGATGCCCGCCCTACCCCCATCAGCCTGCCGGACGTCTACCAGGCGCTGCAGAACCGCATGCTCGACGGCGTGGATATCGACCTGGACGCCCTGGTGGGCTCCGGCTTCTACGAGGTCGCCGAGCACCTGACACTGACCAGCCATATGGCCTTCCCCGCCGTCTCGGTGATGAGCCAGGCGACGCGAGCCTCCCTCTCCGACGAGCAGCGTCAGATCATCGACGAGGCCATGGAAGAGGCCCTGGCCTGGGGCATCGAGGCGCAGATCGAGGCCGAGCAGCGCAACCTCGCCACTCTCCAGGAAGCCATCGATGTCTTCATTCTCGAGGATGCCGAGAGCGTCTTCGCCCCGGCCAACCAGGCCTTCGCGGAGCGCTTCGGCGATCATCCGCTGATCCAGGCCTTCCAGCAGCAGTCCGCCGAGCTGCTTGACGCCGAATAAGGCCTGTCGGGGCGCCCAGGCGCCCCGTACCGGAAGCCCGTACCGGAAGAGACTCCCCATGAACACCCGACACGACACCTGGCTGACCCGGGCCAGCCACGGGCTGGCCCGGGTCGAGCAGTTTCTCTGCAGCCTGCTGATTGCCGCCTTCGGCGCGGTGCTGATCGCCAATGTCTTCGCTCGCTACGTGCTCAACAGCCCGCTCTACTTCGCCAACGAGCTGGCGGTCTACATCCTGATCTGGATGGCCTTTCTGGCCATCTCCATCGCGATCCATCACGACCAGCACGTGCGCCTGACCATGCTGGTGGGCCTGCTGCCCGCACCGGCCCAGCGGGTCTGCTACTGGCTGACCGAACTGGTCTGCCTGGCGATCCTGGCGGTGATGCTCTGGTACTCCATCGGCTGGCTGCGCTCGCCCTCGGTCGCCTTCGATATCGCCATCACCCTCGACTGGCCCAAGTGGCACTTCTACCTGATAGTGCCGATCTTCTGTGCCACCTCCATTTTCCACCTCATCGCCAGGCTGCCGGACCGCTCACGCACGGTCTTCACCCTGGCCAGCGACGAGGAGTGACCCCGTGACCCTGGCCGCCTTCCTGCTCTTCATGCTGCTCGGCATGCCCATCGCCTTCGTGCTGCTGGCCTCGACCTTCACCTTCATCTTCACCTCCGGCAACTACCGCCTGCTCGACAACCTGCCCCAGGTGATCTTCGGCTCCCTGGAGGTGTTCGACCTGCTGGCGATCCCGCTCTTCATCCTGCTGGGGGAGATCATGAACGAGGGGGGCATTACCCGCCGGATCATCCTCGCGGCCCGCGCCTGGTTCGCCTGGATCCCCCACAGCATCGCCTATGTCTCCCTCACCTCGAACCTGATGCTGGCCTCCATCATGGGCTCGGCCACGGCGCAGATCGCCATCATGAGCCGGGTCATGACCCCGGAGATGGAGCGCGACGGCTACGACAAGGGCTTCGCCGCCGCCCTCACCGCGGGCAGCGGCCTGCTGGGACCGATCATCCCGCCCTCCATGGTCTTCATCATCTACGGCGTGATCGCCCAGGTCTCGATCGGGGCAATGTTCCTGGGCGGTATCCTTCCCGGCCTGGTGCTCTTCCTGCTGATCAGCGGCCTGATCGCGCTGATGGCCGGGCGGGCGAAGAGGCGGGACACCGGCAACAAGCAGCGGATCCCGCTGTGGGGTGCCACCCGGGGCGCCCTGCTGACCCTGGCCATCCCCGTGGTCATCGTCGGCGGCATCGCCTTCGGCGTCGTCACTCCCACCGAGTCGGCGGCGGCGGCGACCCTGATGGCGCTGATCATCGGCGGCCTGGTGTTCCGCGAGCTGAAGTGGGGGCAGCTCCCCGGGGTGCTCCAGCGGACGGCGCGCAACACCGCCATCGTGCTGTTCCTGATCGCCGCGGCCAAGGCCTTCGGCTGGGTGCTGGTCTACAACCAGATTCCCCAGCAGGTGGCGGGGCTGATGCAGGGTGCCACCGAGAGCCCGCTGGTCTTCATGCTGCTGGTCTTCGTGATGCTGATCGTGGTGGGCATGGTGCTCGACGGCATCGCCGCCCTGATCATCCTGGTACCGATCCTGCTGCCGGTGGCCCAGCAGAGCTACGGCATCGACCCCATCCACTTCGGCATCGTCACCTGCATGACCCTGAGCCTGGGGCTGCTGACGCCGCCGGTGGGCGCCGGCCTCTACGTCGCCTCGGCGATCAGCGACGTCAGTCTGCCGCGCATCACCAGGTGGATCATGCCCTTCGTGCTGGCGGCCTGCCTGGTGATCCTGGTGACCATCTTCAACCCCTGGCTGGTCAGCGTCTTCCGCTGATGCCACCCGCCGGCCTGGCCCGGCGGGTGCCCGAACTCCCTGACTCTGCTAAGTTAGCGCCCAGTCCACCCTCGAGTAGAACCTGACCATGACCGCAGCCCCCTTCTCGGAAGCCAGCCAGTTTCCCGGCAACCTGCTCCGGCGCTGCCATCAGATCAGCGTGGCGATCTTCCTGCGCAAGTGCGAGATCCATCAGCTGACTCAGCTGCAGTACATCATCCTCTGTGCGCTGGAGGAGCATGGCTCCATCGACCAGATCACTCTGGGCGGCCATACGGCCCTGGACCGCAATACCGTGGCCGTGGTGGTCCGCAAGCTGGAGGAGCGTGGCCTGGTGACTCGCCAGCGCAACCCCGAGGATCGCCGCGCCATGCTGGTGACCCTGACCGGGGAAGGGGAGCGCCTGCGCCACGCCGCCGAACCCTCCGTCGCCGAGGTGCAGGAAGAGATCCTTGCCCCTCTGGAGACGGATGAGCGCGAAACCCTGTGCCGGCTGCTGCAGACCCTGGCCGACGAGAACAACCACCTGAGCCGAGTGCCGGTGCGCCAGGCGGGCTGAGCGATGGAGAGCCTGCCCGCCGCCGGGCCCTGCCACGGGCCCGGCTGACTCGCCAGGAGGCCCAGAGGACGCGGCTACTTCGCCAAGCGACAGAGCGTTACCCCGCCTTATTCATGAGAGCGCGGGCTGAGTGGATTATCAGCCCTCGCTGCCAATACCGAACCATCGGCACTGCGTTGGCAGCATGAGAATCCGCTGCCATATGCAAAAACAGCGCATCTTTCCGTTATGTTTATAGCCTACAGGAATGGACTGCCGTCATTCATGCAGCCGTCATCATCAGCCGAGGTGGGGCTGCTGTACGCATGGATCGGTGGTGGTATCGCCGACGAGTCAGTCCAGCGCGGTCAGCTTTGGCAGCCCCTTCAGCAAGGCAGGCCACCATTTGTCAGCCGCATCACCGAGGTGAATGGTGATGCGCCGAGCGTGAAGCGAGAGCGTCGCCGCTACCTTGAGCACCTGCTCGCGCATCCGGCTCAGACTCCAGCCCTGCCGGGTCTGACGCACCAGCAAGCAGCGCAGGCCATGCAGGACCTGATAGGCGTAGAGGCTCAGTAGCAGGCTCACCTCGTTGCGGGCCATGACGTCCTGGACCGTGGAGGCACCGCGATCCGTCGACGACAGGTGCACGTCCAGCGCCGATTTCACCTCGCCCATGTGGGCCTCGGCGCTGCCGCGCTTGCGATAGAGCGCCAAGACCTTTTCCGGCGGCCAGTCGAACTTGCCGAGGTTGGTGACCAGGAAGAAGGCATGCAGCAGCAAGTCATCGGGGCGCTCCTGCACCACCAACACCACGCGTCGTGGCGCTGGCCAGGAACCGGCTTGGTATTCAAGGTCATAGCACCATTCGCGAGGCTGTTCGGGCGGTCGGCCGCGGGGCCGCTTCAGGTAGGGCGCCGCCAGTGTCTGCAGGCCCTTGTGGCTGCGCAACCGGCCCAGATACTCGATGTCGCGCGTTTCCAGGGCCTCCAAGGTGTCATTGTCGGTAAATCCGGCATCGGTGCGCACCCGAACCTGGGCGCCGGTGCTCTCGTTGAGCCGCTTCACCAGATGGGGGATCCAGGTGTCGGCGTTCTCGGCCGGACCGGCGTTGCCCTCTCGCAGCAGGCCGCCCACCATATCACCGGTCTCGGCCAGCGAGGCCACCAGCGGCGAATAGATCCGGGTGCCGTACAGGCCATGATAGGCCGAACCGCCCTGGTGGCCGTGAACCTCGATCGGCAGGCCGTCGATGTCCAGCGTCAGCTGCTTGGGACGCTCGCCGTTCTTCAGCGCGGTCAGGCGCCAGACCACCAGCCGCAGCAGGCCCTCGTGCACGGCATCGATGTTGTCGTTGCGGCCCAGGCAGGTGAGCAGCCTGGACAGCGTGGCTTGAGAGGGCCGGTCTTGGGCCAGGGGCGTCAGCCCACGCGCATCACTGCAGGCCAGCTGCCAGAGCGGATCACGTCGCAGCGTGTCGGTATCGCTGAGATCGATCCAGCCCATCGCCCGCTGTAGCACCAAGGTGCGTATCTGGCTGGCCAGCGAGTGGCGAATGCGCAGCGGATGGCGCGGATCGACCAGGTTGTCGTCGAGCGCCTCGATCACGCCGCTGCTGTCGAGGGCTTCCCGCAGCAGCAGCGCGCCGCTGTCGCTGGTGGTGCGTTGGCCGTCGAGCTCAACGCGGATGGACCCGTTGCAGGACGGAATCCAGGGAGATACGCTTTCACCCATAGCGGATGGCTCTCTTGGATCAGGTTCTTGGCGGAACACACTGATTTTACAAGAGAATGCCATCCGCTATCTTCGTTTTCAGGCCGGCCTCATGAATAAGGCGGGGTTACTGACTCAGCCGACCTACCTCTTCGCAGGAAGCAGTTGCTCTTTAGCTGCGTCACCGACCTGACCGTCGGATAGGCGCCCCAGCTGGAAAACCAACAAAAGGGCCATAAGCGAAGCGGTAGTTGTCAAGACCCAGGTCCATTGCCAACCACCAACCCAGGATGCCAGCATGGCAGTTACAGGAGGAAAGGCGAACTGCCCGAACGCAGATACCTGTTGCATCCACCCAACGGTAGTAGAAACATTGTTTTTCTTCGGAGAGAGCTTGACTGCCTGAGAAAACAGCGCCCCCGGAATCAAGCCACTCAGGGTTGAAAATGCCAGCACAGAAAGGAAACCCAAAAAGAAGTGCTGACCATCGGCGCCGCTAAAGGTTGTTATCGAAAATATTATTATCAACACGAATCCCGTATAGAGGATTTTGTGAGGCGCCACACCCCGGTGCATCATATACGCAGAGGAAAGATTCCCCAGCACATTGCTACTGGCAACCAATGCAGTCAGATATGCTACAGAGGTTCCCCCAAGGCCTGCTTGAATATATATTGACGGAAGAAACCCTATAATAGCGAGCCACTGACCAGCATACAGGCCAAAGCAACCCGCTATTAACCATGGCCCAGGATGAGAGAGCGTCACTTTTATTTCACTCGCCCACTGCTTAGGATGGGTTTCCTTTCTTTCTCTGGTCTTTGAAGTATCGCTAGGGACCCGAAGGTACACCAAGGCAAGAATGATAAGTGTCCAGCCTGAAATGGCCAGCCACCATCCTTCCCAGCCTACGAGCTGGATGGCAAAGGGACCTATCAACAAGGCCATTCCCATTCCAGCCCCCATAAAGCACCCCCAGGCACCTAGGGAAAAGTTCAAATTCTCCTCTTTTACAACATGCCTTATCATTGCTGGGGCAGGCAATACAACCAAAAGAAATCCAACTCCTTCCAAGGCCCTGAAAAACAGGAGAAGAACTCCACTTCCAGACTGGGCTCCAAGCAAGGAGGCTGATGACAAGACAAAAAGCCCAGCCATGATGTTTCTTTTTAGCCCGGTAATATCGGCATATAGCCCAATGAATATTGAACCACACATCCCGGCCAGCTGGATCAGAGAAAGTAGCAGCCCTGACTGAAAAAGGGAAAGGGAGAAGTCACCCCCCAGCACATGCAGGGCTGGTGGAACCTTACCCATATGGAGTGCTGAAGCAATTCCAGCCAAAACAATTATTACACTGGGAGGGGCTCTGAAAAGGCTCATATCACAGGACCAAGGGATGAGGTTTTTGGATTTACTTTTTATAAATCACCTTACAAAAAACAGCGCACAGCCCTGACAGTTGGTCCGGCTGTGCGCATATTTATCACGTTCAACTACTCAGTATCCAGCCAGCCACTTGGCGCCGCAGGTGCGGATATGCAGTGATACCCCTGGAAGGCAACAATTCCCTCGTACCCCATGTTGCGACCGATGCCGGATTGCTTGAAACCGCCGAAGGGCCCTCTGCCATCCTGAGCGCTGGGGCCATGGGCATTGATGTAGGTGTAACCAGCTTCCAGCTTGCGGGCCAGGCTGACGGCACGATCGCGATCTTCAGTCCAGACGGATGAGCAGAGACCAAAGATGCTGTCATTTGCCATTGCTACAGCCTCCTCTTCCGTATCGAACGGAATGATGGGAAGCAATGGGCCGAACTGCTCGTCCTTGACGACCGAAAGGTAGGGGTCGGGGTCGAGGACCAGAACAGGTCGCTGAAAGTAACCCTTGTCATAGAGCTCGGGGTCCGGGACCTGTCCCAGCTCACGCAGATCGGCGCCAGCCTCTTCAGCCTCTTTCAACATCTGGCGAATGACACCAAGCTGCTTGGCATTGTTCATCGGCCCCATGGTGGTCTCGGGGAGCAGGCCATCACCGATCACCTGGCGCTCGCACTCCGCCGTGAGCCCGGCGACCACCTCTTCATAGCGTGAGCGATGGACATAGAGTCGCTTGAGGGCCATACAGACCTGCCCACTGGACATGAAGGCGCCCAGGTAAAGCCGACGAAAGGCCTCAGGGTCCAGCTTGGCATCATCCAGGATAATGCCGGCATCATTGCCGCCTAGCTCGAGCGTGACCGGGGTGATGTTCTCTGCCGCGATTTTCATGACATGCCGACCGACTTCGACTGAGCCGGTGAAGTTGACCTTTCGCACCAGAGGGTGGCCGACGAGAGGGTCCCCGATCCGACCGGAGCTTCCGGTCAGAACATTGACCACCCCCGGGGGGAGCAGCGCAGCAATCCTGTGCAGTGTCAGGGTCGTGGCCAGGGATGAGTTGTTGGCCGGCTTGACGACCACGGTGTTACCAGCGATCAGTGCCTGAGGCAGCTTGGCGCCGAGGATCGCCAGAGGCCAGTTCCAGGGCACGATCAGGGCCGCCACCCCTCGGGGTTGACGGCTGATCAAGGTGTCAAAGGGGGGGCCTGATACCAGCTCATCTCGTGCCAGCCGAAGCGCATAGTCGGCGCACTGGGAGAATCGCTCTCCCAGCCTTGATATCTCCAGGTGGGTCTCGCGCAGAATCTTACCGTGCTCCCGGCAGAATAGGCGGGAGCGGAAATCCACATCGACGGGATCCTCGGTGAGGGCGATAGCCACCTCCCTCAGTTGCTCTCCTCGCTCCCGATAGCTCAAGGCCGCCCAGGCGGGGAAGGCCTTGTGGGCAGCGTCGACTGCCAGCTCGACATCCTCAGGGTCAGCGGAAGCCGCATGCCCTACCAGCTCCTCGGGACGTGCGGGATTATAGAGCTCATAGCGATTGCCGGAACTGGCTGGGCGAGCCACACCGTCAATAAAGAGTTCCGTTTCGGTCAGCTGTTGCTCGGTCATTGGCTGAAACCTCGGTAAATGGGATGACAGCGCCACGCTACGTGGCGGTGTGATGATCAGATATCGAGCACGAGGGTGCGTGTCTGGGAGCGCGAGCAACAGATCGTCATCGATTCGTTGCGAGACTTCTCCTTGTCGGTCAGGAAGAGATCACGATGGTCCGGAGTACCTTCCAGGATCCGGGTCAGGCATGTGCCGCAGACCCCTGACTGGCAAGACATGTTGATGGGGACGCCTTGCTCGATAAGCTTCTCTGCAATGGTCTCTCCCGGCTCGACCACCACCGTGACACCGCTCTGCCTGGCCGTGACCTCGAAGCTCTCGCCGTCGGTATCGATCTCGGCACCAAAGCGCTCGAAATGCACATGGTCGCGCGGTTTTCCTGCAGCCATGGCACGCTCCTCGACGAAGTCGATGAAACCGCTCGGGCCACAGGTGTAGAAACGTGTGCCGTCGGGGGCAGCGTCGAGGACGGACTGGATGTCGAATCGACTCTCCGCCGGACCGTCATCGGCGTGCCAGTGGACGCGCTCGCCAAAAGCCGCCAACTCGTCACGAAAGCCCATCCGCACCAGGCTGCGCGCGCAGTAGTGGAGTTCAAAGGAAGCACCTTCAAACTGCAGCTGGTGGGCCATGGCAAGCAGAGGGGTGATGCCGATCCCGCCGGCCAACAGCACATAGTGGGGCGCCCCGGACTCCAGGGGGAAATGGTTGCGTGGCCGGCTGATGCGTACGGTGTCACCCTCCTGCCAGTTGGCGTGAATGCGCTCCGAACCTCCTCGCGATGCAGTCTCCCGGAGCACGCCGATCCGGTAGTGGCTGCTTTCACGCGGGTCGTTGGCAAGCGAGTACTGACGAATGATACCGTCGGCAACGTTGACATCCACATGGGCGCCTGGCGCAAAACATGGCAGGTATTGCCCCTGATGCGGTATCAGTTCGAAAGAGAGGATATCCTCGGCTTCCTGGTACCGCCTTGCGATGGTCACCTCCTGCCAGTAGTGGTCTCCGTTGTGCAATGCATGGGTGATCTCGTCATCATCGAGATGATCGACTTCCACTCTGACCGGCAGGCTCGCATAGGCCCGGATGGAGTTGTTCATAGCAACGCTGGGCGTACCGGTGAGCTCGAAACGCGAGACGCGTCGTGCCAGAGACTGCAGCAAAGAGACCATTTCCAGGCGGGCCAGATGCATGCCCATGCACATATGAATGCCGTGACCGAAGCCCACGTGATTGTGGACGTCTCGGCGTACATCGAAGCGATCCGGCTCGGGGTACTTGCGTTCGTCGCGGTTGGCCGAGGCGTAGAACACCAAGATGCGCGAACCGGCCCCAAGGGTCGTACCAGCCAGTTCGGTATCTTTGGCGATATAGCGGGAGAAGGCGCGAATCGGAGAGGCGAGACGCACACTCTCCTCCACGGCATTGGGGATCAGATCCGGCTCGCGGCGCAGGATCTCCCACTGCTCCGGCGCGTCGGCCAGGAACTTGATCGCCTGGGCGGTGGCCGAGATGGTGGTGTCGAGGCTGGGGTTGATGTAGTCACGCATCAGTTGAGCACAGGTCTCGAAGGGAATCCCCTCTTTCTCTCCCACTTCGAAGATTCGTTTGGCCCAGCCGCCCTCCTTGAGCTTCTCGGGCCTGCCATTCTCATCGAGGAAGGCGAAGAGATCCTTGAGATCCTCCTGACACTCCAGTGCCCGCTGGTTTTCCGGCCCGAAGAGGTTGAAGGTGGCCGAGGCCCACCTGAGCATGTTGTCGCGCCCGCCGCTGGGCAGCCCCACCATTTCGGCGACGATAGTCAGTGGCAGGTACTGTGCAAGATCAGCCACGGCATCGAAGGAGCCGCGGGCCGACAGTTCGTCGATCAGGTTCTCGGCGGCCTGGCGGATACGCGGCTCGATCTCGGTCAGGGCGCCCGGCAGCAGAGGAGCACCTGTTATGGCACGGGTTCTCTCGTGGGCCGGCGAGTCAGAATTAAGAGTGCTGCCGACGAGCTTGTCGTTAGTTTTTTGGTTGAGTGACAGCCCCTTTCCCGAGACGAAGGTCTCATGGTCGCGCAGCACCTGGGTGACTTCGTTATAGCGGGCGACCGCGTAAACGCCGTGCTGCTCCAGCCAGATCACCGGACCAAGTTCTCGCATCTCACGATAGCGAGGATAAGGATCGAGAATAAATTCATCGCTGTAAACATCTTCCGAGTAGACAGGGATGTTGGAGTTGTGCATGTCTGATTTCCTGTTGTCATTAGTGGTCGTGATAAGGATGTATCTATTCCAAGCAGCTAGGCAAAACTTCGGCTATCGGCAAAGCCACAGGCGCTCATCCCACCATCGACGGTGATGTCAATACCCTTCAGCCAGTTGCTCGCCGGGAGGGCGAGGAAAGCGGTAACTTCTGCAACCTCGGAGGGCAACCCAGCCCGACCGACGCGCTCGATATTCTTGACCATGCCATCGCCGAAGGCATTAAGGAAGTCCTGTTTTATACTCGTCTCGATAGCCCCGGGGCTTATCGAGTTGATACGTAGCCCCCGATTCAGCATTCGCTCGCACTCCATCATGGTCCAGACGACAACAGCCTCCTTTGATAGTGCATAGGCCCGTACGGAATCCAGCGATTCCTGATGACAGAAATCAGCAAGCTGATTTCTCCCCTCTACTCGAAGAAGTCGTTCGACCTGCTCGAGGTTTTCTCTCCACATCGCTCCAGCTCGAGAAGCCATATTGACGATGGCTCCACCTTCGTTGAGCTTATCCAGGAATCCGTTGGTGAAGAGTTTCAAGCCTATCCAGTTTATCGCAAGTACCTTTTCCTGGTTCCCATCCCTGGGCGGAACGCCTGCGATATTGCATAGCGCATCGAAAGGGCCCGAGGACTTAGACAAGGCTGCATCAATAGAGGCATCGGAGGCAATATCCAGGTAGATGAAATCGTCAACCTCGAATTCCGGCTCAGCGATATCAAAAACCGTGATATGACAGCCACGTTTCTTCAATATTCTAACCGTCTCGCGACCTATGCCGGAAGTTCCACCAGTAATAGCCACTTTATACATATGAGCCTCCATTTAGGAAGTGATAAAGTTTTTCTCAGGACCACTGCCATCCGCCCGCTCGGAGGGAATAGTCCATTCCACTTCCCGGTTCGCATTGAGCCGGACAGTGCTGTCAGTCGAAAATTCTCATGTCTCGTGTCTATGCCTGGCCGACTATCTCATCAGGTCGGGCATCCATAGAGCGATGGTCGGGAAGGCTATCACCAGGCCTACCGTGACGATCATGGCAAAGACGAAGGGGATTATCCCTTTGAATGTATCAAGAATATTGATATCCCTCTGCGCCGCCTTCACAGTAAAAACATTGATCCCTAACGGCGGTGTAATAAGGCCGATCTCGATGAGTATAATGGCGATGACACCGAACCATATGAGATCCACCCCATGTGCCGACAAAGATGGCAAGAAAATTGGAATCACCAAGACCAGGATTCCAAGTGACTCGAACACCATACCCAGGAGTATGCACAAGACACTAATGGCCAGAATGAGCTGTAGCCCTGTCAGTTCCCACTCCCTTGTCAGTGCCAGAAGGTCATAGGGGAGACCACTGATATTGACAAACTGACCAAAGATAAGGGCGCAGCCTGCAATAGCGAAAATTGCTGCGGAGATCCCTGCCGCGGAGCTGATTACCTCACGGTATTCGACAAGGCGTCTCATCTTCCCTCGCTGTAGAGCAAAAAGGAAAGCACCGAAAGCACCAACACTGGCTGCTTCAGTTGGCGTAAAAATACCGAGATAAATACCGCCAATGATTACCAAAAACAGGACAAGGAACCCTTGAGCACGGAAAGCTGACCCTTTTCTAGCCGGCACACTATTTTCGGAATTTTCGGCCGGGACGTTGCCTAACAAGGACGGAACAACTCTGACCATTATCATGATTGCCAGGACAAACAGTCCCATCATCAGCATCCCGGGGAGAACACCTGCAATCCACAATCTTCCAATATCTTCCTGTGCAAATATAGCATATATTACCATAGGGACGCTGGGAGGTATCAGCATGCCTAGCGTCCCCCCCGCCGCAACGGTAGAGCTGGATAGGGCGTCATGATATCCATAACGCCTCATGGGGGGCATTGCAACTTTTGTCATCGTAGCTGCAGTCGCAATAGAACTGCCACATACAGCTGAAAATGCGCCACTTGACACTACGGTTGACATCGCCAGGCCGCCTCGGAACCTGCCCACAACAGACTGGGAAAACTCATAAAGTTCATCCGTGATGCCACAGCGGCGAATCAACTCCCCCATAAGAATGAAAATAGGCACTACTACCAGGCTTGAGCTGGTTATCATGTCGGCAACCTGCTGGCCAGCCATATAGACAGCAGCCTCGTACCCCCTAAAGTAAGCAAACCCAACAATTCCAACTATGAGAGTTGAAAATGCAAGAGGGACGCCGACCAAGCTGATCGCAATTAGCGCCGCAAAACCTATCATGGCTTCAGTCATTGTTAGTATCTCCATGCCTACTGGTGAATATATAAACCAGAGATATGGTCATGAGGCCAGCGACTGCAAAGAACACATACCCTGTCGGAATCTTAAGCACCGAGGAGGTATCCCCATAGCGCCATGCATCATAAGCGAAGACAGCAATCAATGCAGTCAGAAAGAATGTACCAACCGCCTCAATCACTTTTGACAACCTTACTTGCAAGTTTCCCAAAAGTCGGTAAAGCACACCTTCCAGAAGGTCTACCTTGATGTGTGAACTCCTGGCAGAAGCAATAACCATCCCACTGCCTACTGACAAGGCAAGCAGGTAGGTAATCATCTCGCCAGAACCGAAGATTGGCGAATTTAACAGCTTGCGCATCACTATATCAACAACCGTTATAACCACAATAGAGCATAATATAAGCGTACACACCCACTGATTTATCCCATATATAATTCTAAGCATTCAAAAACCTACACCGCTGATGAGATGGGGCAGGACTGCGGCAGGATGCTACCGCAGCCCCATGAGTACATAACAATGGCTTGCGAATACCTTATTACAACTCTCCCTTTGCACCCCTATACTCTTGCCTAAAGCTTTCAAGAAGTGCCTCGCCATCGATACCAGCACCCTCGGCTTGCTGGAAGAAGTTTTCATAAAGAGGCTCCGAGGCCTTCTTCAGTGCTTCATAGAGCTCATCTGTCGCCGCGTAAACTGGAATACCATCAATTTCCGTCATTTGCTTTAGCGCATTATCTGCTGCCTCTTGTGCCGCAGCGCCCACCATTCTGGCGAGATGCTCACCGGTAAGCTCTTCAAGAATCTTACGGTCTGCCTCATCAATTCTTGACCATACACGAGGATTGATGACCATGGAGAAGCTTGTAGAGGTGGCAGCTAGTGGAAACTCTACAATGTTCTTCAGATATGCAGAAGCCTTGAAGTCGGTCATGCTTTCATGAGTGATTCCATACACGGCATCTACAACGCTTCTTGCTACATATTCACCCACCTCGACGGCAGGGCTTGTGACAGGGCTGACATTTGCATTGACAAGGGTTTCCGTTGTAAACCCTGGCAGTGTCCAGAGCCGTGCCCTGCGAAGTTCTTCCACTGTCTCGATTGGCTTCTCCTGCACGCCATAGAGATAACCGCCCGACAAGTTGAACACACTAAGGGTGTGAACACCCATGCTCTCTAGAGGAGAGGAGTCGGCAAGAAATTCCTGGTAGGTCAACCATGAGGCAATTGAGGCAGCTTCCGCATCCTGAATCTGGAACGGTAGTGAGGAGAAGCTCATCAGAGGAGCTTGGCTGTGAATATGTACGTTGGCAGTCACAGAAATATCCGCGATGCCGCTTCTGACGGAGCTGAGCTGCTGCGAGGCATTGGTCAGCCCACCCGCCGGGATGTCAATGGTCACCCTACCCTGTGTTTTCTCTTCAACCTGGCCTGCCCACTCGTGCATGGTCTGCGTAAAAAAGTGGCCCGGCGGGAAGAACGTGTTCATCACCAAAGAGGTATTAGCATATGCCGACTGGGATATAAAACCCGCGAGGATCAGGCCCGCGAAAGTGCTGCTCAGTACCTTATGTTTGTTCATTGGATCGGCTCCGAGGCTGATGGTTGTAAAAGGGGGTACGATTTTTAATCTATCAGCTCTCCAACCTGCTTATCAGATGTGCATTTTTCAGCTATGATAACGTGCAAGAATAATCCTAAAGTCTAAGCGGAGGGGTTGGCATGAAGCTGCAGGCCATAGAAGCATTTCTCGCAATTGTCGAAACCGGGAGTATTCGGTCAGGAGCCCGTAAAATAGGGTTGTCTCAGCCGGCAATGTCCAAAGTGCTTCGTGCCCTTGAAGAGGAGCTGGGTGTGGGCTTGCTGACGCGCGGTGTCAAGGGGGTCGAGCTGACCGAGTTTGGCCGTCTTTTTTACCACCGCGCCGCTGCCATACAGAATGAAAGCCTGAAGGCCAGGGAGGAGATTCAGCAGCTTTTGGGTCATGCGGGAGGCAGCGTGTCGATTGCCATGGCGCCAGCCGCTGCGTTGAAGGTTGCGCCCTTGGTGCTCACCGACTTCTTCAAGTCGATGCCCGGCACGAGGCTGCATTTTTACGAGGGCTTACAGACTTTCGCAGTGGATAATCTCCGGACAGGCATGCTGGATCTGGCTATCTGCCCAGTCTTTTCCCCTATCTCGGAACGTGAGTTTGTAGTCACACCTCTTTTCGACACTTCACTCAAGGTTGTGGCAAGGAAGGACAGTCCCTACGATCAGGTGTCCTCGCTTGAGGAGCTGCAAGAAGCCAGGTGGGTCAATATTGTTTCCGGCGCCAGTGTCAGCCCTTTAATCAATGAAGCTTATCTATCGAAAGGGCTGCCGGCACCGAAAAAGGTTGTTGAATGCTACTCCTTCTCCAGCGCACTCCCACTCGTGCTGAAGTCGGATATGCTTGGGCTGTTTCCCGACGAGTGGGTGAGTGTCCCGGGAATATCGGCCGATCTCTCGATACTCTCCATCGATGACCTGCCCGTCAATCGACTGAACTTGATTTATCGGCGTGATCAACCCTTAACCCCCATCGCACAGCATATGGCGACGCTGATCCTTCGGCTTGCCGAACTGTAGCCTTTCGCCAACCGGAGTGTCTGGTCGTTGTGCACCCGGGGGCTTCCATGGCCCCTTACCAGATGCCGTACAGAATGCCGCGTTTTCGCGCGGTTCCGGTCCGCCGTTCCACCTCGTCGTTGCCAATGGTGGTTCGCAGCCGCCGCGCCTTGAACCAATCGTTAAGCGCCGCCTCCAGCTCGCCGCGTACCGTCCGGCAACCATCGCGGTGGGCCAGGTCCTCTAGCTCGCCGGGATCCGTCGCCAGGTCGAACAACTGAGGCGGATGGTTGGCGTAGTGCACATATTTCCAGCGCCCGTCCGTAACCATAAAGGCACGCGCTTCGTCTGGCGCCAATCCCAACTCCTTTCTTGCCGGGCGCCAGGCGTAGTCCGCTTCACTAAAGGCGTAGCGCCGCCAAGTCTCGGCCGGGCCCCGGGTGACCAGGCCGTGCAGTGAGCGCCCTTCCAGCACATGGTTCAGGGCTTGGCTGTTGCCGCCGGCATAGTCGACAAAGGTAGGCACCAGGTCGATGGCCTCCACCAGCTGGTCGTTGCGGCTGCCGCGGGTGGCATCGGCGTCGCGGCGCGGGTCGACTACGATCAGCGGAATACGCGCGCTGGGCTCGTGGAACAACTCCTTCTCGCCCAGCCAGTGATCTCCCAGGTAGTCACCGTGGTCGGAGGTCACCACGATCACGGTGTTCTCGCGCAGCCCCTTGGCCTCGAGGAAGTCGACCAGCCGGCCGAGATGGTCGTCGAGCTGGGTGATCAGCCCCATGTAGGCGGGAATCACGCGCTCGCGCACTTCGTCGCGGGCGAACTCGCTCGACTCGCCGTGGCCCATGAAGGCTTCGACCACCGGATGGGGGCGCTCGCGCTCGGCGTCACTGCGCACCGCGGGGAGGATATCCTCGGGTCCATACAGGGCGTGGTAGGGCGCCGGCGCCATATAGGGCCAGTGAGGCTTGATGTAGCTGAGGTGCAGGCACCAGGGCTGATCGCCGGCCTCCGTGATGAAGTCCATGGCGCGATTGGTGGTGTAAGCGGTCTCTGAATGCTCCTCCTTGACCCGTGCCGGCAGGTGGGCGTAGCGCATATACCAGCCGCTGAGCGGCTCGCCGCTTTCCCCTTCCGCCGAGTTGGCGGCGCTGTGCCAGGGGTTAACGCCGGCGTAGCCCCGGTCACGCAAGTAGCGGTTGTAGGGCAGGTCGGGGTCGGCCGTCTCGTCAGGGTGCAGGCCATCGTCACGCTCGAAGGGCTCGAAGCCGCACTGGCTGACCAGCACGCCACGCGAGGAGTCGGGGTCGATCCCCAGACGGGCCATTCCCTCGTTATCGCGCTTCATATGGGTCTTGCCGACCAGGCCGACCCGGTAGCCCAGCGGGCGCAGGTGGTCGCCCAGGGTGCGTTCGTCCACCCGCAGCGGCACGCCGTTGTAGCTGGCGCCGTGGCTGGTGGCGTAGCGCCCGGTGTAGAAAGACATCCGCGAGGGACCGCACACCGGGGCCTGGCAATAGGCACGGCTGAAGTTGACGCCACGTGCCGCCAAGGCATCGATATGCGGCGTGCGGATGGTCGGATGGCCATTGCAGCCGAGGTAATCGGCGCGCAGCTGGTCGGCCATGATAAACAGCAGGTTAGGCGGTCGGGTCATGAGATGGTCCTATCGTCAGGATTTCATTCGTAGTCTGGCCACTGTTATGGGTGGCACGGCATACCCGCCACTCTCTCTTGACGCCACCAACCCGGCAACCCAGTATTTTCACAAAGTGAAAAGTGAGAGAGAGAGCGTTGTCATGGTCAAGCAGATTCAAGCCCTCGCCCGAGGGCTAGAGGTGGTTGAAGCGATCCAGCAGGCGCCGCAGCCGCCGACCCTGGGAGAGCTGCACGAGGTTACTGGACTCGACAGGGCCACCATCCTGCGTATCCTCGCTACCCTGGAGGAGGCCCACTGGGTATACCGGGGCATGGGAGACAAGCGCTATCGGCTCGCCTATGCCCTCCAGGAGATCGGTTATGGTGTCAGCGTTCATGACGTCATTGCTCAGGCGTCAGGCCCTGTTCTCGACAACTTGCAGAAAGACCTCCGCTGGCCCTCCGATATCGCCGTCTATGACGGCGAGAGCGTAGCCATCATCGAGACGTCCCGGCGCCATAGTCCCATCACCGTCAACCGCGAGGTAGTCGGTTACCGCCCCAGCATGCTGAAGTCCGCCATGGGGCGCTGCTTCCTGGCCTTTAGCGATGACCGACGTCGCAACACTATCCTTGAACAGCTTAAACAATTGCCCGGTGAGGAGGGGAAACTGGCAGCCAATAGAGACTATGTGAAAGCACTGGTCGCCGAGGTACAGGGCTGCGGCTACGGCCGACGGGAGCCTGGCAGCTGGGTGCTGCCCACCTACCGGGCTGAGGAATTTCGGGCCATCGCGGTGCCGGTCATGGTCATGGGCGATATCCAGGCAGCCATCAATGTAGTGTGGTTCCAGGAGGCTTATGACAATCAAGAAATGGAGCAATATTACTATTCACGCCTGAAGCTAGCGGCCGATGAACTGGGACAGATTTTTGCCACTCAGGAGCTCTATTGACGGAAGCCCTTCGCTCCTTTCTCAGCTGACAGGACGTCGCAGCGGCTGTGCCAGGAGCGTTCCCTCCCCTTCGCCGCCTTTACCTTGCCTGGCCTTCCTTCATGGGCTTGTATCAAACAGGTCAGAGAATCCATTAATTTCACTGGGTGAAAAAACATTATTGCAAACAGTACGCCGTTCCTAAAAGCTTGTGCCCCCAGCATCCGAGCATGTTGATCGCAACGAAACAATAATGGGAACGCCCAATGACAATAGCGACACGACGGGCACTTGCGCCCCTGACCCTATCCCTGGCAGCCGCCTTTTCCGGCATGACGTATGCCGATACGCACCATGCCGGGCCCCGCTTCTCGGGCAACCTCACCGGTGGCGTATTGGACGTCAGCGACCGAGACCTGGACCTCTGGGCCTTCAAGGCCGAGGCCGGCCTAGGCGGGCTCTATACCGTGAATGACGGTCTGCGCATCCGCTATGACCTGGTGGCCGACTTCGCAAACGCCATCAATTCCGTGGACAACCAGACATGGACACCCGGTGCCCACCGCCAGGATGACAGCGAGATCTATATCCGCACTGCGCGAGTCCTGCTGTTGACAGACTATGGCGCCTTTGGCCTGCAGCCGCGGGTGCCTTCTGGCCAATGGGCTCAGATCTACAACAACATCGACACCTTCGAATACAACCGCCTACATGCCCAAACCGGACAGAATGCCATTTTCGGCCAGGCGGAGCAGGCCTCGGATGTGCTCTCCTACGGCTCCCCTCACTTCGGTGGCTTCCAATTCATCGGCTTCGGGATAACATCCAACTCTTCTAGTGGAAACGACTTCGATATCTATGGGGCTCGACTGGTTTACAGTGAAGGCCCCCTAGAATTTGCAATTGGCCATCTTGAAGCTCAGCGACCCGGAATAAGCAACTTGGGCCGTACCGTATTAAGTGCGGGCTATGATTGGGGCATGGTCACACTGGCTGGCGTCTACGAGCACAATGACGACCGCGAGAATAGCGAGGGACCAGCCGACTTCGATGCTTGGGGCGTCAATGTCTCGGCCAACCTAAACGATAACTGGTCGGTCTCGTTGGGCTATGCCGAGAACGACAAGAACCTAGATCTCGACAATGACGCCCTGATAGGCATCGTGCGCCACCACTTCAACCAAAATGTCTACGCCTTCCTCGAGGCAGGGCGCTACGACAGTACCGACAACAACGTGGCAGCGGGCATCAGCGTCAGCTTCTAAGGTCGGTGATCGCAGTATGATTGACTAGCTGACTTGGCTCGGCAGGCATAGCGCCTGCCGAGCCTTTTTATGCCGACTCGCCCGTAGTGGCCGCCTCCAGCGTTTCCATGAAAACGCGGGCCACGGTATCCAGCATGGCATCGCCGGCCAGGGCGGGGGGGTGCCAAAGATGCATGTTTCGCTCGCCGAAGTCGGCCTCAACGGACAGGCTCTGCAGACCGAAGCGCGGGGCGGCGATGTTGGTGAGGCGCTCGGGCATGATGCTCAGGTAGTCGCCGGTGGGCAGGATATTCAGGCAGATAGTGGCATCACCGGCCAGTGCGATATGAGTGTTCACCTGCTTGAGGCCGGCCTTCTGCAGGCGCTCCACCGGCGACTCCTCGAACTTAGCGTAGGTGGCGATATTGACCCAGGGGTAGTGAATCAAATCATTGATTTCGATGCGCTCTTGCTGAGTAAGAGGGTGATGGCGAGAGGCAAAGATGGCCAGTCGATCCTCGAAGAGGGTGATTTGGTCAAGCTCCTGGCTTGCCGAGATCACCGTGGGCGCCACGGCGATATCCAACTCATCATCATTGATCTTCTCGAAGAGCCGATAAGGAGTGTCCACCTGGATTACCAGTGAGAGGCCTGGAGAGTGACGTAGCAAGGCTTCCGTGACGGTGTGCATCAGCAGGCTGGCCACCAGGGGGCCGACCCCGATGCGCAGTTCGGTCTGCATGCCCAGACCGAAGCGGGTGGCCGACTGCTCGGCCGCCCAGACCGACTTGGCAATGGCGCGGCCTTCCCGGGCCAGCACGCCGCCGAGCGCCGTCTGGCGCACCCCGTGACGGCTGCGGGTGAAAAGGGTACCGCCGGCCTGCATTTCCAGCGTCTGCATGTTCTTGGTCAGGGTCGGCTGGCTGATATGTAATTTACTGGCGGCCTGACTGATGGAACCGCAGTCGAGAATGATGGCCAGCTGCATCAGGTGCTTGGCTTCCATGGAGGCGCCCTCATCGTCTCAGGCATTCAAAAACTTTATTCTATAATATTAAAAATGAATTTTTGGAATCGCAATGACCAGGGCATGATTACGATGCTGAATCGCAGGACGAGGCGGCCATGCCGCTTCGTATTCCCCCCTCCCCCGCCCTTGCCATGGAGTCAGCCGATGTTCGAAGTCACAGCCCTGCTGTTCGGTCTCCTCTGCGGCCTGCTTATCCTGCTCTCCGGGGTCGGTGCCGGGGTGATCATGGTGCCGGGCTTGATGTTGCTGTTCGGCGTGGCACCGGCCACGGCCGTGGGGACCGCCAGCCTGGTTTCGGTGCTGATCAAGCTGGTGGCCACCTATGCCCACGGCCGCGACAGCCGTATCGACTGGGCGCTTTTCAGGCGCTTCTCGCGCTGGGCGCTGCCCAGCTGCCTGCTGCTGGCCCTGGTCATCACTCTGCTGCTGAACACCCCCTGGGGGGCGGGCGTGCAGCATGGTCTCAAGCTGGCCGTGCTGGCTGCAGCGGGTTTCGCGGTGCTGGTCAGCTTCCGGCCCCAGGTCCTGCAGCATGTGGGACAGTGGCTGGGCGGACTGATGCCCTCGGCCTGCGGGGCGATGGTGGGCGCCACGGGGGTCGGCGGGGGGGTACTTATCGTGCCGACCCTGCGGGCCATGAGCGGCGCCGATATCAAGGTGGTGGTGGGCACCTCGACGGTCATCGGCCTGCTGCTGTCGGCCTGCACCGGCCTGGTGTTCGGCGGCGGCGGGCACCTCGAGCCGCTTCTCGCCCTCCTGGTAACTCTGGGCGGGGCCGTGGGGGTGATGCTGGGTCGTCCCCTGGTCGTCCGGCTGTCGAGCCGTGCCGTCAGCACCCTGGTCTATACCCTGATCGGCGTCTCGCTGCTCAACATGACCTACGACCTTATTCTGGTGTGGTGACCAAGGCCACTCCAGGCGACTGTCGGGTTTGATCGATCTCGCCGTAGAGCAGCATTAAGCCCAACAAGCTTCCACTTCCACAGCAAGGCCCCGAGAGCGCAACTCCCGGGGCCAGCTATAGATCCGTTTCCAGGGACGCCTAAGGCACGGCGCCTTCCCGCTCCAGGACCCGCCGCGCCGCCACCACATCCTCCTCGGGATCGTGGTTCCAGAGCCAGTCGAAGCGGGTCTCGAGGTTCTCGATCAGCTTCGCCTCATCGTCGCCGATCCCCTCACCGGCGTACTCGTAGACGTTACCCGCCTCATGGGAGGTGCGCTGCACCCGGCAGGTGCGCGCGTGACGGACCGCCTCGAAGGCCGCCAGCACCTGCTCCACGCTGTTTCGGGTGCAGGCATCGTCGCCCAGCAGGCTGGCCAGCACGTAGGCGTCTTCCAGGGCCTGGCCGGCACCGGCACCCTGGTGGGGCACCAGCGCATGGGCGGCATCGCCCACCAGCAGCACGCGACCCCGGTGGTAGCAGGGCAGTTCGGGCAGCTCGTGAAGCGCCCAGCGGGTCGGCTCGGGAATGCACTCGAGGATCGCCTTGGAGGCCGCGCCCCAACCGGCGAAGACCTCCAGCATCTCCTGCTGGCTCACCTCCTGGACCCACTCCTCCCCCTCGGGCAGCTTTGGCTCGGGGGTGGAGCGGTCGGTGATGAAGGCCACCACGTTGATCAGCTCCGACTGCTTGACCGGGAAGGTGAGGATATGGCGGTCGTGGCCCAGATACATCTGGGGCACCAGGGCCAGGCGCCGGTCGGCGCCCCTGGCTTCCAGCGTTTCCTCCAACTGGGCGGTGGGAATCATGCCGCGATAGGCGTAGGTGCCGCTCCAGACGGGTGCGATCTCGCCATGCTCCTCGGCGGGCAGCACGTTGGCGCGCACCGCCGACTTGATGCCGTCGAAGCCGATCAGGATATCCGCGGTGAAGGAGGTGCCGTCGGCGAAGTGGGCGGTGGCGCTATCACCCTTCTGGGTGACCTCGACGCAGCGCTTGCCGAAATGGGCAATGCCGGCGGGCAGCTGGGCCACGATGGCGTCCAGGAAGTCCGCCCGGTGCACCGAGGACTGCCCGCAGCCGGGGGCCAGGGTGGCGGTCAGGTAGCCGTCGTCGCTGCCGCGCCGCCACTCGAACCAGACATCCTCGAAGGGTGCCGGCGAGGAATCGGCGATGCGACGGTAGGCCGCCTCGAGGCCGAGGCGCTGGATGGCGCGCACGGCGTTGGGACCGAAGGAGACCCCGGCGCCGATCTCGGAGAACTGCGGCGCCGCCTCAAAGAGCTGCACGTCGAGATCGGCATGGCGGGAGAGGGCCACGGCGAAGGCCACGCCGCCGATGCCGCCGCCGATGATGGCGACGGACAGGCGAGAAGCAGAGGGGGACGCGGTATTGTGATTGGGCATGGTGCGCGTTCCATCAGGGAGGTTGTTGTTGGAATGACGCCGTTATTGGCATGGCGTCAGCTGATGACGCGCAGGCTAGAGCCCCCTCGATATTCACACAACACAGCCTCTTTCATATTATTAATAAACAGCAGTAATATTCTATCTAATACAGTCAACTAGGCGAGGCTGGGCATGCTGCGGCTGGCGGATATCGATGTGAACCTGCTGGTGGTCTTCGACCTGCTCTACCGCGAGGGCAACACCCAGCGGGTGGCCGAACGGCTCGGCGTGACCCAGCCCGCCGTCAGCCACGCACTCAAGCGCCTGCGCCGGCTGCTCGGCGATGAGCTCTTCGAACGAACCTCCAGGGGGCTTTCGCCGACGCCGCGGGCGGACCAGCTGCACCCCGGCATCGCCGAGGCGCTGGCCCGGCTGCATGAGACCCTCAACCTGGGCGATGACTTCGACCCGGCCAGCAGCAAGCGTACCTTCCAGCTGGCCATGACCGATATCGGCGAGATCGTCTTCCTGCCGCGGCTGCTGGAGCACCTGGCCAGGGAGGCGCCCGGCATCCGGCTCAGCACGGTGCGCAGCCATCGTGAGGACCTGAAACGGGAGATGGAGGAGGGACGGATCGACCTGGCCGCTGGCCTGATCCCCCAGTTGGGGGCCGGCTTCTACCAGCAGCGGCTCTTCGTGCAGCGCTATGTCTGCCTGATGCGGGCGGGCCACCCACTGGCAGCGGGCGACTTCAGCATGGAGGCCTTCACGGCGTCCACCCACGCGGTGGTGGTGGCGAAGGGCACCGGGCACGGCATCGTCGAGGAGCAGCTCGCCCGGGCGGGCATCGACCGCCCGGTCCGGCTGCAGCTGCCCCACTTCGCCGCCGTGCCCTACATCATCAGCGAGAGCGACCTGGTGGTGACGGTGACCGACAAGTTCGCCGAGGCGACCCGGAAACGCTTCGGCCTGGCGGTGCGCGAGCACCCCCTGCCCTTTCCCGAGATCCCCATCAACCTCTTCTGGCACCGCCGCTACCACCGCGACGCCGGTAACCGCTGGCTGCGCGGCCTGCTCTTCGCGATGTTTGCGGAATAGAAAGAGGCGGCACCTGCCAGGGCAGGCGCCGCCTCGCGATGGCCGAAGGTGCGGGGTCAGTCGGCGATCTTCAGCACCGGCTTGACGGTGGTGCCGTTCTTCGAGTCCTCGAAGGCCTCGTTGATCTGCTCGGGGGCGTAGAACTTCACCAGCCGGTCGAAGGGGAAGCGGCCCTCCTTGTAGTAGGCCACCAGCTGCGGGATGAAGACCCGCGGCACGGAGTCGCCCTCGATCACGCCGATCATCGACTTGCCCTCGGCCATCAGGTCGTGGTGCACGTCCAGGGTCACCTCGGGGGTGACGCCGACGATGGCCGAGACGCCCAGCGGCTTGAGGGCCTGCAGCGACTGGCGCACCACGACGGGCACCCCGGTGGTCTCCACGGCGAACTGGCTGCCGCCGCCGGTGATTTCGCGCACCCGCTCGACGGTGTCTTCCTGCTGGCCGTTGATCGCATGGGTCGCACCCAGCTCGAGGGCCAGCTCGAGGCGACTGTCGTGGACATCCACCGCGATGATCTGCTGGCAGCCGGCAATGCGCGCCGCCATGATGGCGGAGAGCCCCACCGCCCCGCAGCCATAGACCACCAGGCTCGACCCGAACTCGGGCTTGAGGCGGTTGAGCACGGTGCCGGCACCGGTCTGGATGCCGCAGCCCAGCGGGCCCAGCAGCGCCAGGTCCACCTCGGGGTCCACCTTGACCGCGTTGCGGGCGTTGACCACGGCGTGGGTGGCAAAGGAGGACTGGCCGAAGAAGGTGGCCAGGGAGTCGTCGCCAAGCGCCAGGCGGTGGCTGCCGTCATCCATGGCGCCGCCGAAGTTGAGCTCGTTGAAGGTATCGCAGACGGTGGGGTGACCGGTCAGGCAGTGGCCGCAGCCGCCGCAGTGGGCAAAGGAGAGCACCACGTGGTCGCCCACCTCGAGCCCGCTCACCCCCTCGCCGAGGGCCTCCACCACGCCGGCGCCCTCGTGGCCCAGCACGATGGGAAAGGGCGCGATGCCGAGGTCCCGGGCCACCGCATCGGTGTGGCAGACGCCGGTGGCCACGATGCGCACCCGCACCTCGCCCAGGCCAGGCTCGGCCAGCTCCACCGCCTGCCATTCGAAATCACGCCCCTGCTCCAGGGTCACAGCCGCCTTGATCTGCATGGATCTTCTCCTCAGTTGAACATGGCCCCTGGCCGACCGGTGGCCGGACAGGGGCGATAGAATGGCTCATCCTCGCGGACCCGCAGGGCGAGCCTGCGGGGGCCTACAGGAACTTGGTCAGCTGCAGGCGAAAGGCATCGCCCTCGCTCTCGAGCCCCTTCAGGCCACCGGCTCGGGTGTCGTACTCATGGTAATAGGCCCCCTTGAGCATGATGCCGGCCGCGGGCCAGAAGTAGCCGGCCTCGGCGCCGACGGCATGACGCTCGGCCTTGTCGCTGGTCGGCGCCCCCCTGTCGGCCTCCAGCTGCCAGGCGTCGTAGCCCACCAGGCCAAGCTCCAGGCCGTTGGCCAGGCGGTGACCGATGCCCCACTCCAGCAGCCAGCTGTCGCCCGGCGTGATCCCGGTGTCGTCCTGCTTGCCCTTGATCTCGTAGCGCGACAGGGCCGACAGGCTCCAGGTCCTGTCGGCATCCAGGTGCCAGACGCCGCCCAGGGTCAGCATGGTGGTGCCGTAGCCCTTGCCCACCGAGGCCGGGTTGTCGGCATCGAAGCTGGCGGTATCGAACCAGTGGCCGGCGGCGAAGGTGGCGTCCCAGCGCTCGCCGTGCCACCCCAGGATCACCGGGCCCACAAACAGGTCGCCGACGCCCTTGTCGCTGAAGCGGTCGCCCCCGGCGACATCCAGGTCGAAGCGCAGATCAAGGGTCGGGATGATCGCCTCCACGCCGTAGTCGGCGCCGAGGAACTGCTGCCCGGTCATCCAGATGAAGCGATGGGCCAGGGCGGTCACGGAACCGCTGTTGCGCCCCGGCGCGGCATCGCCGCCGGCGTCATTGAAGCGATCCACGTCGTAGTGCAGCAGGTAGCCGCGGTAGTAGACCCCTTCTGGCGGCGCCGTCGCCGCCCCCAGTCCCTCGATCCCCGGGGGGTAGTGGCCATTCACCGCCAGCGCCGGCGCGGAGGCCAGGCCGGCCAGCAGCGCCGCCAGGGCGGCTCTCTTGTGATACGTCGTCATCTCGGTCTCTATTCTTGTTGTGGCCCGCCCCTGCCACCCTCGGGGCGGCAGGGGCGCTGGCCATCTGGCTCAGAAGGGATAGCCACGCGGCGCGTGCTGCACGCTGATCCAGTGGTCGGTGGTGAACTCCTCGATGGCCCAGTCGCCGTTGAAGCGGCCGAGGCCGGAGTTCTTCTCGCCGCCGAAGGGCACGTGGGCCTCGTCGTTGACCGGCATGTCGTTGACGTGGGTCATGCCCGCCTTGATGCCCTGGGCGAAGCGCAGGCCGCGGGCCAGGTCGCCGCTGAACACGGCGCTGGAGAGGCCGTACTCGGTGCCGTTGGCGAGTTCCAGGGCGTGGGCCTCGTCGCGGGCCTTCTGGATGCCCACCAGCGGACCGAAGATCTCCTCGCGGCTGATCTCCATCTCCGCGGTGACGTCGCCGAACACATGGGGCGGCACCAGCTGGCCCTGGATCTCGCCCTCCAGCAGCACGGTCGCGCCCTCGCGCTTGGCGGTGGCGATCTTCTCCTCCAGCCCCTCGCGCTGCTTGGCGTTGATCACCGGGCCCACCACGGTGGCCATGTCGTCGGGGTCGCCCACCTGGAGTCCCTTGACCTTCTCGACGAAGCGCTCGACGAAGGCGTCATAGCGGCTCTCGTCCACGATGATGCGGTTGACCGCCATGCAGATCTGGCCCTGGTGCAGGAACTTGCCCATGGCCGCGGCATTCACCGCCTGCTCGATATCGGCGTCGTCCAGCACCACGAAGGGGCTATTGCCGCCCAGCTCCAGGGAGACCTTCTTGATATGCTCGCCGCCGCTGGCGATGCGGCCGATGCCGCGGCCCACCTGGGTGGAGCCGGTGAAGGAGATCAGGCGCGGCACGCGGTGCTCGACGAAGGCGTCGCCGATCTCGCTGCCGGCACCCACCACCACGCTGAGCAGCCCCTCGGGCAGGCCGGCCTCCTCGAAGATCTTCGCCAGCAGCAGGCCGCCGGTGACCGGCGTGTCGCTGGCCGGCTTGACCACCACGGCATTGCCCAGGGCCAGCGCCGGGGCGATGGAGCGCTGGGAGAGGTGCAGTGGGAAGTTCCAGGGGCTGATCACGCCGACCACGCCCAGGGGCTTGCGATAGACGCGGTTCTCCTTGCCCGGCACGTTGGAGGCCAGGGTCATGCCGTGGACCCGGCCCGGCATGCTGGCGGCCTCCAGGGTGATCCCGCGGGCCGCACCCCACTCGACGTTGGCCTTGAGTCGGGTGCTGCCCGACTCGCGGATCAGCCAGTCGATGATCTCCTCCTTGCGGGCATCGAAGATCGCCACGACGCGCTGCAGCAGGGCGCTGCGCTGGGCCGGCGGGGTCGCCGCCCAGGCGGCCTGGGCCTTCTCGGCGGCCAGAAAGGCGGCGTCGAGGTCATCCCGGGTGGCCAGCTGGATCTCGAGCAGCTCGCTGCCGTCGTAGGGGTTGGTCACCCGGGCGGTGCGCTCGCCGCTGCCCTTGCGCCACTCGCCGGCGATGGGCTGAAGCTGAAAGTCGCTGTATGCAGTGCTCATCTGATCTCTTCCTTACGGTCGGTTCATCGACGGACGGTTACAGGCGAATGCCGGACTTGCCCGGGGAGAGAATCCCGTTGGGGTCCAGGGCACGCTTCAGGGTGGTGTGTACCTCGCGCAGCGGCTCGCCGAAGGTGCCGGCTACCTGCTCCATGAACTCGTTGTTGGTACGGTAGAGGCCATAGCCTCGCTTGGCGAACTCGTCGATCAGCTCGGCGAAACAGTCGTGGGCGCGCTGGGTCTCCTCCGGGTCCTGGCGGTTGTAGAGCAGGTCGATGACGTGGTGCATATCGCGCCAGCCGACGATGTACTCGGCCACGTAGTCGAAGCCGTACTTGCCGAGGATCTGCTGAGCCAGCTCGGTCTGGTCGCGGGTCTCGCTGCCCTTGGCCTGGGAGACCGGGGCGAACCACATGGAGCCGCCGCCCCCGCGCCAGTTATAGAGGCCGAACTCCTGCAGGTTCATCTCGCCCTTCATCAGCGCCGAGCGGTAGGAGAAGCCGCCGCCGCGCTTCTCGGCCTCCTCGCCGTACATGATCTGGGCCTTGCCGCTCTTGCTGAAGGCCTGCTCGATGATGTTCCAGTTGACCTCGATCTGCTCCGGGGTGCCGTAGAGGGCGGCGTAGATGTTCCACTCGCCGATCCCCTCGTCCTGCTTGATGCGCTCGATGGCCTCCCGCGGGATGGACTCGGTGCCGTCGTAGTACTCCTTGCGCTCCACGTGGGTACCGGCATCCCACAGGGTGTGCACGATCACCACGGCATTGGGGATGATCTGCGCGATGCGCAGCGGGCGCATGATCTCGACGATCTCCTCGATATCCTCCGGGTCCGGATACTGGATCAGGAAGGGGCGATAGGCCGGCGGTTCCGGCATCAGCCAGAGGCCCATCTTGGTCACGACGCCGTAGTTGGACTGGGAGAAGATGCCGTCCAGGTAGGGACCATAGCCCCACTTGAAGACCTGCCAGGAGGTGGAGTTCTCGATGCCGCCCATGCCGGTGCGGATCATCTCGCCGTTGGCCAGCACCACCTCCATGCCACACTGGAACATGAAGTGCTCGCCATAGGGGGTGTAGCCCACGCCGCGGTCCAGGGTGTTGCCCACCGGGCCGGCGATGGCCGAGGGCGCCGGCACCGAGAGCCACAGCTTGTAGCCTTTCTCCTGGATATAGTCGTAGAGCTGCTGATAGGTGACGCCGGGCTCCACCAGCGCCGTGCAGGAGTCCGGGTCCACCTCGAGGATGCGGTTCATGCGGTGCAGGTCGAGGATCACCTGGCCGGTCTCCCCCGGCGCCGCCGAGCCGTAGCCCAGGTTCTTGCCGGTGGAGATGGTCCAGATCGGCACCTTGAACTCGTTGCAGGTGCGCACGATCTCCTGGACCTGCTCGGCGCTGGTCGGCATCACCGCCACCGAGGGGATGTAGTCACGGTCGTCGCCGGCCATCATGATCTTGGTGTAGGGCGCCAGCTGGCTCCCTTCGGTCAGGACACTGTCGGCCCCGATGATCTCGCGAAAGCGGCCGAGGGCGGCATCGAAGTCCGCCTCGCTGACGCCCTTGGGAAGAATGCGCTGTGTCGTGCTCATGGGGTGTTCTCTCGATTGTTGTGTGCGGGGCTCAGACCCGGACCAGGAAGCTCAGCTCGCGACCGCCGGCATCGGCAGGGCGGCGGAACTGGCGCGCCTCGCGACCGGCAGCGCCGGCCAGCGCCAGGCGGGCGTACTCGCGCCCCAGGGCGGACTGCCAGCTGCCGCCGGAGAGCGCCAGCGGCTCGGCAACCGGGCCGCGGTGGCTCAGCAGGTGGTGGCGACCCTCGTCATGGCGCCCCAGGGCCAGGATCTGCCCCCGGCCGGCCAGCAGGCTGGTCAGCAGCACCAGCCCCGCCTCGTCGGTAAAGCCGGCCGCCAGCGTTCCCGCCGGCAGCGCATTGAGCGCCAGGGGATCAAGGCGCCCCTCGTAGCGGGGCTCCCAGCCCTGCTGGCGCAGCCCCAGACCCAGCTCGGTGGTGGAGCGGTCCACGCCATAGAGGGAGATAGCGCCATGGACGGGCGACCCGCTCGGGGTCGCCTGGCCGGCCCAGGCGGCGGCCATGGTCAGCGGCGCCGCCGAGCCCAGCAGCAGACCGTTCCGGAGCAGCTGTCGACGTGTCAGTTTCATGGCATCACTCCTCACCGCCGTCGTCCTCGGCCAGCTCACCCCGGGCCAGGGCCGCACTCAGTGCCTTCAGCTCGGCGTCGCTGATCTTGGCCGGACGGAAGGAGGGCATGGCGGCGCGCCCATGGCGTACCGTCGTCTCGATATAGGCCCGCCAGCTCTCATGAGCCGCCTCGGGAAAGGCCATGGTGATCTCGGGGCCGACCGCCTTGTCCGGGGCATGGCAGTGCGCGCAGACCTGCCGATAGACCTCGGCGGGCTCGCGGGCGGCCGCCTCGTCGGCAGCGGCCTGGGTCGGCAGCACCAGGATCCCGCTCAGCATCAGGGTTCCCAACCCGAGTGATGAAAAGCGCCGCTTGGGCAGCGTTGTTGTGTTCTGCATATCCATCTCACTCGCTTCGTCGTCAAGGGCATTACGCCTGTCGATCGGGCCGACGCCACCCTTAGACTTTCGTATAAATCAAGAGGTTAGCGTCAAGCTCCGCCCCAATTACCTCTCAAGAACCGTGCCGGATTCGAAAAAATGCGCGACATCAACGACCTGCGGAGGCTTTTCCCCGCCTCTCGTGCGGTATGCGGACATCTGTTCGACATTTTCGCTTAACCATTTGGTAACCCCGTGAGCAAATCAGCACCCCGTCCGCAGCGCCTCTCCCAACCCGCGGCGCACCGGGAGGCGGGCCGGGATGCTATCCTGTGCCGGCTTACTTCCCGGTGTTCAGCGAGATCGCCATGCCTGCCACGCCCAATGACTATCCCAGTGCCCGCGACCTGATGGATGCCCTGCGCTTCCTGCCGGAAGAGGGGCAGATCTGGCTGGGAGAGCAGCGCATGCTGCTGATGTCGCTGCAGGCCTCGGCCTTCTTCCGCAACGAGCTGGTGACCACCCTGGGCATCGAGCGCGCCCGGGGCGTGTTTATCCGCCTGGGCTACTACTCGGGGCTGCAGGATGCCGAGCTGGGCGAGGCCCTGCGGGGCAAGCAGCTCGGGCTGCGCGACAGCTTTCTGGCCGGCCCCCAGCTGCATGCCCTGCAGGGGCACGTGCAGGCGATCCCGGTCAGCGTCGATATCGACCCCGAGCGCAACCGCTTCTACAGCGAGTTCATCTGGAAGGGCTCCTTCGAGGTGGAGGTGTGGCGCTCCCGGGGCGTACAGGAGGATCCGGTCTGCTGGACCCTGCTGGGCTACGCCTCCGGCTATGCGACCCAGCTGCTGGAGCGCGAGGTGCAGTATCGTGAGGTGGAGTGCATGGGCTGCGGAGACGCCCAGTGCCGCATCGTGGGCAGGTTTGCCGAGGAGTGGCCGGACCATGAGGCCTTCTCCGCCCTGCTGCGCGAAGCGCCGCTGATCGACGAGCTCTATGACCTCCAGGCCCGGGTGGCCACCCTGGAAGGGGACCTCGCCCGGCGCTCCCGGGACGAGGACTGGAGCCCCATCGGCTCGGCCCCGGCCTTTCGCGAGATGCTCGCCATGCTCGACAGCGCCGCGGCCGCCGAGGTGCCGGTGCTGCTGCTGGGCGAGACCGGCACCGGCAAGGAGATCCTGGCCCGGCGGCTTCACGAACAGAGCCAGCGGGCCGGCGGCCCCTTTATCGCCGTCAACTGTGCCGCCATTCCGCCGGAGCTGATCGAGTCGGAGCTGTTCGGCGTGGAGAAGGGCGCCTACACCGGCGCCACCCAGTCCCGCCTGGGGCGCTTCGAACGCGCCCACGGGGGCACCCTCTTCCTTGACGAGCTTTCCGAGCTCTCGCCCCGCGCCCAGGCGGCCCTGCTGCGCGCCCTGCAGGAGCAGCAGATCGAGCGCGTCGGCGGCCAGGCGGTCAGGGAGGTGGACGTGCGGGTGGTGGCGGCCACCCACACCGATCTTCACCAGCGCGTCGAGGAGGGCCGCTTTCGCCGCGACCTCTTCTTTCGCCTCAACGCCTTCACCCTCACCGTGCCGCCCCTGCGTGAGAGGCACGAGGATATTCACGCCCTGGCCGAGCACTTCCTCGCGCGCTGCGAGCACCACTACCAGCGCCGCACCCTCGGCTTCTCCGACCAGGCGCGCTCGGCCCTGACCCAGTACGCCTGGCCCGGCAACGTTCGCGAGCTCAAGAACACCATCGAGCGCGGCGTGATCCTGACCACGGATCACAAGCACATCACCGAGCGGGCACTGTTCGGCGACTACCAGGTGCCGACGCTCAAGCGGGAGAAGAGTCAGGGGCTGGATGAGCGGGGTCGGCTGACCGCTCCTCGGGAGTCCGATGCCGTCGGCTCGGCGCAGCAGCAGATCCAGGCGCTGTTCGAGGCCGGCCTGACGCTGGAGGATATCGAGAGGGAGATGCTGATTGCGTCCCAGGCGGCGAACGAGGGCAATATCGCCGCCGCCGCCCGCCGCCTGGGGATGACCCGCCCCGCCTACGCCTATCGGCTCAAGAAGTACGGGCTGCGCTGAGGGCGGGCGCGCGCTCGGCGCCCGCCCTCAGGCCTGACTCAGGACGCGACCGGGCTGGCCCAGGCCGCCCGGGTGCTGTGCACGGCGCTCTTGTGGGTGATCTGCCAGCGGCCGTCGAGCTTGAGCAGCGCCAGCACGTCCACCCAGGAGTCCGCCGGGGTCTCGGTGTTGTCGAAGCCCAGCAGCACGCTGGCCACCTCGCCGGCCTGGGTCACCGAGATGAAGCGGCTCTTTACCGGACGATGGCTCGCCGCCCAGCGCTCGAAGCGATCGCTGATCAGGTCCTTGCTGAAGCCGCCCTCGGCGTCCACCGCCAGAATCCAGGCGTCCTCGTGGAAGGCCTGCTGGAGCTTGTCCAGACGGCCCTGAAAGCCCTCCACATAGCACTGCACCACGCGGACGATCTCGTCATGATCGGGCGTGCGTTCGTCGACTGTCGTGTTCATGCACTTCTCCTTCTGGTATCGCCACAACATGAACGCCGCCTGTCGAGAGACGGCAGGCGGCATGTCACCCGAGCGGATGGCTCAGGCGGGCTGGCCGAGGCCGAGGATCTCGCGGGCCTGCTGCCAGCTGGCCACCGGGCGCTCGTACTTCTCGCACAGCGCCACGGCGCGCTCTACCAGAGCGGCGTTGGAGGGGGCCAAGGTGTCGCGGTCGAGGCGCACGTTGTCCTCGAGGCCGGTGCGGGTATGACCGCCGGCGGCGATGGACCACTCGTTGAGCTGGAGCTGGTTGGAACCGACGCCGGCGCCGCACCACTGGGCATCCGGCGCCAGGCGCTTGAGGGTCTCGATATAGAAGTCGAAGGTCGGCCTGTCGGCCGGCATGGCGTTCTTCACGCCCATCACGAACTGCACGTAGAGCGGCGCCTTGAGCTTGCCCTGCTTCGACAGGTTCACCGCCTGGTGGATATGCGACAGGTCGAAGGCCTCGATCTCGGGCTTGACGTCGTACTTGAGCATCTCCTCGGCCAGCCAGTCCACCAGCTGAGGGGAGTTCTCATAGACGCGGTTGGGGAAGTTGTTGGAGCCCACCGAGAGGCTCGCCATATCGGGCCTGAGCGGCAGCATGCCGCCGCGCTCCTCGCCGGCCCCGGAGCGGCCGCCGGTGGAGAGCTGGATGATCATGCCCGGGCAGTGCTTCTTCAGGCCTTCCACCAGGCGCGCGAACTTCTCCGGGTCTGAGCTGGGGGTCTGGTCATCGTTGCGCACGTGGCAGTGGGCGATGGTGGCGCCGGCCTCGAAGGCCGCCTGGGTGCTCTCGACCTGCTCCTCCACGGTGATGGGAACGGCCGGGTTGTTCTCCTTGCGCGGCAGGCTGCCGGTAATGGCGACACAGATGATGCAGGGGTTGGACATCGTGACCTCTCTCTGGGCGCCGCGGGGGCGCCCTGGCTCGTTATCATTGGGGGAGTGCCCCCTACGGCTGTGGTTCGGCATCAAACGCCGAACGCCGCCCCGAAGGGCGGCGCAGCTGACAGGAGCCCTGGAGGCCAGGGCGTCCGTCAGAAATCGAAGAAGACCGTCTCGCCTTCGCCCTGCAGGCGAATATCGAGGCGATAGCGCACCTTGCCGTCGACCTCCTCGCGGCGGGCGATCAGGGTCTGGCGGCGGGTCGGCGACTCGATGCGGGTCAGCACCGGGCAGGCCGCGTTGGCCTCGGCCTCGTCCTCGAAGTAGAGGCGCGTCTGCAGGTGGATATTGACCCCGCGGGCGAAGATCGACAGGTTGATGTGCGGCGCCTGGGGCTGGCCGCTGGCGTGGGCCACCGGGCCCGGCTTGATGGTCTTGAGCGACCATTCGCTGCCGTGGTCGAAGGTGGTGGCGGTGCGACCGAAGCTGTTGAACGGCTTCTTCAGGTCGAACTCGCGCTGGTACTCGCCCTTGGCATCGGCCTGCCAGGCCTCAATAAAGGCGTCGCGCACCAGGTCGCCGTTGCCGTCGATGACGGTGCCGACGACCTCGATCTGCTCGCCCTCTGCCCCTTCACGGGCCATCTCGTTCCAGATCTCCTCGTCCCGGGTCGGGTTGCCGGCGGCGGCCAGGGCCAGGCCGATATGCACGTAGGGCCCGGCGGTCTGGGAGGCGGTCTCGCGCAGCATCAGTTCGCTGCTGGGTCGGGAATTCGGCTGGTTCATTGTCTGGTTACCCCATCCTGTCACTGGTTCTCGAACCGATTACTGGTTTTCGAAATAGGTCTGCAGCTCGCCGCGTACCACCAGGTCGAAGCGATAGGCCAGGCAGTCCATGGGATTGCTGCGGGCCATGTCCAGGCGACCGATCATGGTCTCGACGGCGTCGCGATCCTTGATGGTATTGACGATGGGGCACAGCGGAATCAGCGGATCGCCCTCGAAGTACATCTGGGTGATCAGGCGGGTGGAGATCGACGGGCCCATCACCGAGACGTGGATGTGGGACGGACGCCAGCTGTTCATATCGTTGGGCCAGGGGTAGGGGCCCGGCTTGATGGTGCGGAAGCGGTACCAGCCCTGGTCATCGGTCAGGCAGCGGCCTACGCCACCGAAGTTGGGATCCAGGGGCGCCAGGTAGCGATCGTTCTTGTGGCGATAGCGGCCACCGGCGTTGGCCTGCCACATCTCCACCAGGGTGTGGGGCACCGGCTTGCCGAACTGGTCGACCACGCGGCCGAACATGATGATGCGCTCGCCCTGGGGAAGGCCCTGGCCCTGGCTGAAGTTGAGCAGCAGGTCGTTGTCATGGGGCCCCATGCGCAGATGCCGGAAATCGGGGCCGGAGAGCTCCGACACGGTGGGCTTCTGCATGCTGACCAGGGCCTGCTGCGGGGAGCGGGCCACGGAGGTCTTGTAGCCGGGCGCATAGGCCGGCGGATGCCAGTTGCGGTCGCGCTCGACGAAGCGCTTGTTGTCTTGCGGCATGACGATCGTCTCCGGGGTGGATGTTATTGACCTGGGGCAGTGTCGCTGCCTAAGGGCCGCTTGCCTATTGACGTCTCGCCCCGCCCCCATAACCCAGGGGTTATGGCGAGGGCGCGCCGCGTCCCAGCCGGGACGCCACCTCGCGGAGGCGCTCGCAGAAGGCCTCCAGGGCCAGCGAGGGCCGCAGCGTGGCATTGGTGCAGAGCCCCACCGAGCCGCCCTGCTGCTCCAGCGGCAGGGCCAGCTCGCAGAGCTCTCCCGCCGCCAGGCTCTCGACCACGGCCTCCTCGGGCGCTACCCAGATCGCCTCGCTGCCCAGGGTGTAGCCCCGGCTCAGCGGCAGCGACAGCGTCTCCAGGCGCCGTGCCGGCAGGGCCAGGGAGTGGCGCACACAGAAGCTGTCCACCTGCTGGCGCAGGGTGGTCCGGGGCGGCGGCAGCACCCAGGGGTAGGCACTCAGCGCCTCCGGAGGCAGCGGGCTCATGCCGGCCAGGGGGTGGCCGGCACGCACCACCAGCAGCAGCCGCTCGTAGTAGAGATGCTCGAAGGCCAGGTCCTGGATCTCGCGCGCCTCGGTCATGCGCCCCACCACCAGGTCCAGCTCGCCCCGCCTCAGCCGCGAGAGCAGGAAGGCGCTGGGGCCTGTCACCACGCTGACGCCAACGTCGGCATGGGGGGTCCCCTCGGCGTGCCAGCCCCGCAGCGCGTCGGGGAGCAGGCGGCTCTCCACGGTGGAGAGCGCCCCCACCCGCAGCTGGCGAACGCCATCGGTATCGCCGATGGCCTGGACGCCCTCCTCCAGGGCCCGCAGCGCCGGCCCGGCATGGCGCAGCAGCGTCAGCCCGGCCTGGTTCAGGGCCACCCCCTTGGGCGTGCGATCGAAGAGGCTGGTCCCCAGCGTCTCCTCGAGCTCGCGGATGGTCTTGGAGATCCCCGGCTGAGTAATCGCCAGGCGCTCCGCGGCACGGGCAAAGCTGCGCTGTCGCGCCACCTCGAGAAAGGCCTGCAGGTGACGCAGCTTGATCCGGGCATTGAGCATGTCCACCTCCTGCCGGTGCCCGCAAGGGGCACCGAAGCCGCCCCGCCGAGCGCGGGGCGGACCGTCACTTAGCGGGCAGCCTCTCCCCAACCCAGCTCCTTGGCCAGGGCGAAGGCGTGGTTGGCCGCCGGCACGCCGGCGTAGATGGCCACGTGCATCAGCACCTGGCGAAGCTCCGCCTCGGTCAGGCCGATGCGTTTCGCCGTCTTGAGGTGGAGCGTGAGCTCCTCGCGGCCCAGGGCGGCCAGGATGCCGGTGGTGATCATGCTGCGCTCGCGACGGGTCAGATCCTCGTTGCTCCACAGCTCGCCCCAGGCCAGGCGGGTGATCATCTGCTGGAAGGGGGCGTCCAGGCTGGTGGCGTTCTCGGTGGAGCGCGCCACGTGGGCCTCGCCCAGCACCTGCTTGCGGGTCTCAAGGCCGGTGGCGTAGTCGACGCCCTGGTTGCCGACATCGCCCAGGTCCACCGCCATCACCGCCAGCAGCGTCTCGGCGAAGCGGCCGGGCACCTCCACGGAGGGCACGTGGCCCACGCCCTCGAGGATCTCCAGGGGGGCGCCGTCGAGCTCGGCGGCCAGGGCCTCGAGAGTCGCCGGCGGGGTAGCCAGGTCCTCGCTGCCGCCCAGCAGCTGCACCTTCACCGGCTTGCCGCTGAGCTTGCCGGTAAAGGCGTGGCTGCCCAGCATCTCGCAGAGCCTGGCGTAGGAGTCATCGTCACCGCGGCCCATCTGGGTGCACCAGCCCGCCTTGAGAGCCGGCTCGGCCTCGAAGCAGGCCGGGGCGAACCAGCGCGGCACGATCTCTTCGGCCATCGCCGCCAGGCCCTCCTCGCGGATGCAGCCGGCGCGGGTGCTCCACAGCTCGGCAGTGCCGATCACCGCCCCGGTGTTGGTCAGGGTGGCGGAGAGCAGGCGCTCGGCGTGCTCGGCAATCAGCTGCTGGCCCACCACGCCGCCGATGGAGGTGCCGGCGAAATGGAAGCGCTCGGCGCCGGCGTGATCGGCCAGGGCCAGGGCCTCCGCGGCCAGGTCGGACGGGGCGATGGGCGCCTCGCCCCAGGCCTGGCTGGCGCCGTGGCCGGGCAGGTCCCAGGTCAGCACCCGGTAGCGCGGCAGCAGCGCCGGCAGGACGTCGTCCCATACCGCCTGGCTCATCCCCAGGGGGTGCGCCAGCACCACCAGGGGGTTGGCCTCGGCGCCGAGCAGACGATAGGCGACGCTGCGCCCCTTGATGTTCAGAAATGCCATGGAAACTCTCCTGTTAAACCCGCTCGATCAGGGTCGCAATGCCCTGCCCCACGCCCACGCACATGGTGCACAGGGCGTAGCGCTTGCCGCTCTTCTGCAGCTCATGAGCCGCGGTCAGCAGCAGGCGGGCGCCGGACATGCCCAGCGGGTGGCCCAGCGCGATGGCGCCGCCGTTGGGGTTGACCCGCGGGTCGTCGTCGGCGATCCCCAGCTCGCGCATGCAGGCGAGCGCCTGGGCGGCGAAGGCCTCGTTGAGCTCGATCACCTCGATCTCGTCCAGCGACACGCCGGTACGCTTGAGCAGCTTCTGCACCGCGGGCACCGGGCCGATGCCCATGATACGCGGCTCGACGCCGGCGGTGGCCATGCCGAGGATCTTCGCCATGGGGACGAGACCGTGCTGCTCCACCGCGGCGGCGCTTGCCACCAGCATGGCGGCGGCGCCGTCATTGACCCCGGAGGCGTTGCCGGCGGTGACGCTGCCGCCCTCGCGGAAGGGCGTCGGCAGGCCGGCAAGCTTCTCGAGGGTGGTCGCGCGCAGGTGCTCGTCCTGGTCGAAGATCAGCGGCTCCTGCTTGCGCCGCGGGATCTCGATGGCGGTGATCTCCAGCGCGAAGCGGCCGGCTTCTTGTGCGGCGGCGGCCTTCTGCTGGGAGCGCAGGGCGAAGGCGTCCTGGTCCTCCCGGGAGATCTTGAACTGCTCGGCCACGTTCTCGGCGGTCTCCGGCATCGAGTCGACGCCGTAAGCCTTCTTCATCAGCGGGTTGATGAAACGCCAGCCGATGGTGGTGTCCTCGATCTGCTGGCCCCGGGAGAAGGCGCTGTCGGCCTTGCCCAGCACATAGGGGGCCCGGGACATGGACTCCACGCCGCCAGCCAGCGCCAGGTCCATCTCGCCGGCCTTGATGGCGCGGAAGGCGGTGCCCACCGCGTCCATGCCGGAGCCGCACAGGCGGTTCAGGGTGGTGCCAGGCACCGAGGTCGGCAGGCCGGCCAGCAGCGCGGACATGCGCGCCACGCTGCGGTTGTCCTCGCCGGCCTGGTTGGCACAGCCCATGAACACATCCTCGATGGCGGCCGGGTCGAGATCCGGCGCATCATTGAGCACCGCCTTGAAGATGGCGGCCGCCAGGTCGTCGGGGCGCACGCTGGCCAGCGTGCCGCCGAAGCGGCCCACGGCGCTGCGCCGCGGATGGCAGAGGAATACGTCGGTCATTGCCTTATCTCCTGAAAGTCGCTGCGATCGCGGCGTCACTCGCCGGCGTGGGCACGGGCGGTGCGGTCCTTGAGATCCCTCAGGATCTCGAGCTCCTGCCCGCTGGGCTCGGGGGTGGTCTCAAGCCGCTCGGCGAAGCGGATCTCCCAGCCGGTGGCCTCGATCACGTCCTCGCGGGTCACGCCCGGATGCAGCGACACCACGACGAGCTCCTTGGTCTCGGGGTCCGGCTTCATCACGCAGAGGTCGGTGATGACGCGGGTCGGACCCTTGCCGATATTAGGCACGCCGTCGCGCCCCTTGCCGTCTCGGCCGAAGCCCAGGGTGGTGACGAAGTCGACCCGGTCGACGAAGGCGCGCTTGGAGTGCTTCAGGGTGATGAAGACCTCACCCGCATTCGTCGCGATCTCGGGAGCCCCGCCACCGCCCGGCAGGCGCACCTTGGGCTCGCGGTAGTCGCCGATCAGGGTGGTATTGAGGTTGCAGTAGCGGTCGATCTGGGCGGTGCCCAGAAAGCCCACGTCGATCTTTCCGCCCTGCAGCCAGTAGCGGAACATCTCCGGCACCGCCACGGTGGTGAGCGCCGTCTCGGCCAGCTCGCCATCGCCGATGGAGAGCGGCAGCACGTCGGGCTTGGTCTGCAGGGTGCCGGATTCGTAGATCAGCACCACGTCGGGGGCGTGGGTCAGGCGCGCCAGGTTGGCCGCCTCGGAGGGCAGGCCGATGCCGACGAAGCAGGTGGTGCCGTTCTCCAGGGCGCGGGCCGCGGTGACGGTCATCATTTCCGAGGAAGTGTATTCGAGGCTCATCAGGCGTTCCCCCCTGCGTTCATGACGTTCTCTTCGATCCAGGCCGTGAAGGTGTCGCGATCCCGCGCGATGGCATCCCACTCCTTGTAGAAGGCGTTGTTGCGCGGGTAGTAGCCGTGGGCATAGGAGGGCAGCGAGCCCTTCTCGGCCACGGCGATGGCGCTGATGGCCCAGCCCGGGATGATGCAGGCGTTGGGGTGGTAGTCCGGTTCGCTGCGCAGGTCCTCGACGATCTCCTCGACGGTGACGATGCTCTGCTTGGCCGCCAGCACCGCCTCCTTCTGCACGCCGACGATGCCTTCCACCAGCACATTGCCGGCGCGGTCGGCCTTCTGGGCGTGGACGATGGAGACGTCCGGGCGCACCGAGGGCACGGCGGCCAGGCGCTCGCCGGTGAAGGGGCACTCGATGAACTTGATCTGGTCGTTGACGCTAGGCAGCTCGCTGCCCACATAGCCGCGCAGCACCGCCAGGGGCAGGCCCGCCGCGCCGGCCTCGAAGGCGCAGGCCATGGCGGCATGGCTGTGCTCGAGGATCTCGACCCTGTGGGGCCAGCCCTTCTCCACGGCGTCGCGCAGGCGGTGCAGCGAGCCCACGCCGGGGTTGCCGCCCCAGGAGAAGATGACCTTCTTCGCGCAGCCGGCGCCGATCAGCTGGTCATAGACCAGGTCGGGGGTCATGCGGATCAGGGTCAGGTCGCGCTTCTTCTGGCGAATCACCTCGTGACCCGCGGCGAAGGGAATCAGATGGGTGAAGCCCTCCATGGCCACGGTGGCGCCATCTTCAACGTAGCGCGCAACCGCGTCATGCAGGCTAAGGAACTCGGCCATGGGATCTCCTCCTGGCGGTGACTCTCGCAAAGTTCGAATAGCGAACTTTGTTTTGTGATGCGAACAAACTACTCCCGCCGTCGGCCAGCGTCAACTTTCCGGCGCCCGGAAACGCCGAGGGGAAGGCCAGGCCTTCCCCTCGTGGGCATCACAACACTTTGCTTAACAATTGGTTATATCGCCATCAGCCAGTCAGCGGCGCGCGCCACCTGGGCCCGACCGCTACCAAGGTATAATGACGGATCCGTGACGCGGGCCAGGGCGTCGTCCGTCAGGTTGCCCTGCACCTCGGCATGGGCCGCGAGGGCCTCCGCATAGGGCACCCCTTGAAGGCGAGCCGTCTCGGCCGCCTCGGCGCTGATGCGCTTGGCGGCGTCCGGCCCCAGGGTCGGCGCCAGCAGCTTCGCTACCGGCTCGGCCATGATGCCGCCGCCGGTCACCGCCAGGTTCCGCTTCATCGCCTCGGGGTTCACCTCCAGCCCCTCCAGCAGCACCGCGGCCTGCTCCAGGGCCCCCTCCAGCAGCAGGGCGCTGTCGATCAGCGGCGCCCACTCGGCGTGCCACTCCCCAAGCCCCCGCTCCAGGGGCTGGGCAGCGGCGTTGAGCAGTACCGTGGTGTGGCCGTGCACCTGGCGGGCCGCGCCGCGGATCAGCGCGCAGCGCACCGGGTTGCGCTTGTGGGGCATGGAGGAGGACTCGCCCATGCCGGGAGCCGAAGGCTCGGCGACCTCGCCCACCTCGGTCTGGGTCAGCAGCGCCACATCCAGGGCCAGCTTCTCGGCGGCACCGGCCGCCGCGTCCAGGGCCGTGCCCAGGGCGTGAATCGGCTGGCGGTCGGTATGCCAGGGCAGCACAGGCGCCGCCAGGCCAAGCCGCTGGGCGATGGCGTCCATGAAGTCGAGCCCACGGTTGTCCCCGCCCGGCTCTTCTAGACCCGAGTGCACGCCCACGGCACCGCCGAACTGCACCGGCAGCTCGACCCCGGCCAGGCGACGGCGCGCCTGCTCAAGGCCGATGGCCCAGTGGGCCACCTTGACCCCGAAGGTGATCGGCAGCGCCTGCTGCATCAGGGTGCGCCCCACCATGACCGTCTCGCCATGGGCCCGCATCAGGGGCAGCGCGGCGGCGCGACAGCGCTGCAGCAGGGCATCCAGGGCCGCCAGGCGCGGCCTGAGCAACAGCATCAGGGCCGAGTCCACCACGTCCTGGCTGGTGGCCCCCTGATGGAAGTAGCGCTTGAGCTCGGCGGGCAGGGCCGCCCTGGCCTGCTTGACGAAGGGAATCGCCGCGTTGCCGCCGCTGGCGATCCCCGCGGCGATGGCCTCCAGGTCGAACGCATGGGCCTCAAGCAGGCGACGCATCTGCCCGCTGGCGCCCTCCGGCAGCGCGCCACGGGCCTCCTGGACGTCGGCCAGGGCCAGCTCGAAGGCCAGCATGGCGGCGACCATGGCCTGACCGTTGCACTCGGCCAGGGCCGATGCGCTCATGAAGGGGTGCTGCAGCAGGAGGGCAGGCATGATGATCTCTCCAGGGGCTGAAACCAGGGGCTGAAAGGGCCTGACGGACCGACTAAAGCCCAAGCCCGTACAAGTGTTCGCAATTCGAACACTATGCTAGATTGATGCGTGGATTCGAGCAACACGACCAAGGACATGTAAGGATGGCAAGCGCAGAGCAGGATGAGGTACTGAGCCCCGAGGATCGCGACTTCGTGACCGCCCTGGCGAGCGGCCTGGAGGTGATACTGGCCTTCGACGAGGAGCACCCGCGCATGACCCTCAGCGAGGTGGCGGCGCGCACCGGCATGAACCGCGCCCGGGCCAGGCGCTTCCTGCTGACCCTGCACGCCCTGGGCTATGTGCGCAAGGAGCAGCGCGTCTTCGAGCTGGCGCCCAAGGTGCTGAAGCTCGGCTACTCCTTCCTGTCGGCCAACAACTACCGCAGCGTGATCCAGCAGGTGCTGGAGGATATCACCGCCGCCTGCGGCGAGTCCTCGTCGCTGGGCGTGCTGGACGGCGAGGAGGTCACCTATGTGGCCCGCTCCTCCTCTCGTCACCGCCTGATGGCGATCACCCTCTCGGTGGGTACGCGCCTGCCGGCCGCCTACACCTCCATGGGCCGCGTGCTGCTGGCCCAGCTGCCCGACAGGGAGCTCGACGCCTGGCTCGAGCGTGCCGTGCTGGAGCGGTATACCGAAAAGTCCATCACCGACAAGGCCGAGCTTCGCAGGTGCATCATGGCGGTGCGCCAGCAGGGCTACGCCATCGCCGACCAGGAGCTCGACTCCGGGCTGCGCTCCATCGCCGTGCCGGCCTTCGACGCCAACGGCAAGCTGCTGGGCGCCCTCAACATCAGCACCAACGCCGCCCGCATCGACCATGACACCCTGCTTGAGGAGTATCTCCCGCTGCTGCAGGCCAAGGCGCGACTGATCCGCTCCCTCGTCAGCTGAGCGCCCACCGCACCAAGGAAGGAAGGCCCCCATGCTCGAGATACTGGCCATCACCCTGCCGATCTTCCTGCTGATCGGCACCGGCTTCGTCGCCGCCCGCAGCGGCCTGATCAGCCGCGACAACATGCAGGGCGTCGCCACCTTCGTGATGTACCTGGCGCTGCCCTCGCTGATCATCCGCGCCCTGAGCGACTATCCCCTGGCCGAGGTGCTCAACGTCGGCTACCTGGTGGCCTACGGCCTGGGGTCGGCGCTGGTCTTTATCATCGGCATCGCCCTCTCCCGCGCCCGGGGACAGCGCCTGGACGCCAGCGCCATCGAGGCGCTGGGCATGTCGGCCGCCAACAGCGGCTTCATCGGCTATCCGGTGGCCCTGATGGCCATCGGCCCCCCGGCGGCGATCTTCATGGCCCTGAATATGGTGATCGAGACGCTGCTGATCATTCCCGCCGCCCTGATCCTCGCCGAGGCCAGCCGCCAGAACGGCGGCAACCTGGGCCAGGTGGCGCGCCAGACCTTCGCCAGGCTCTCCCGCAACCCGGTGCTGATCGGACTGCTCATCGGTCTTTCGCTGGCGCTGAGCGGCCTGCGTCTGCCGGGCCCGCTTCAGCAGGTCATCGAGATGCTGGCGGATGCGGCGGGGCCCGCGGCGCTGTTCACCATCGGCGCCATGCTGCACGGCATTCGGGTCCAGGGCATGGCGGCCAGCATGGGCCAGGTGGTGCTCGGCAAGCTGGTCCTTCACCCCCTGGCCGTGCTGCTGTTCCTGCTCCTGCTGTCCGACCCCAGCCCGCTGATGATCGCCGGCGGCCTGCTGTTTGCCAGCGCCCCCATGATCAGCCTCTATCCGCTCTTCGGGCAGACCTACGGCCAGGGCGAGACCAGCGCGGCGGCCCTTATGGTGGGCACCCTCTGCGCCTTCGTGACCCTGAGCCTGATGCTCTGGGCGCTGACCCTCTTCGGCCTGCTGCCGGCCTGACCTTGCCGGCCCGCCCTCAGCGCTCCGCGACCATCACCGCGTCCAGGGCGGCACGGTAGCCCTGGCTGCCGAGCCCCGCGATCACGCCGTCGGCACGCAGCGAGACATAGGAGCGGTGGCGGAAGCTCTCGCGCTGGTGAACGTTGGAGAGGTGCACCTCGATCACGCGCCCCTCGAAAGCGTTCAAGGCGTCGAGGATCGCCACCGAGGTGTGGGTATAGGCGGCGGGGTTGATGATGATGGCGGCGGTGCCATCCAGGCGCGCCCCCTGGATCCAGTCGATCAGCTCTCCCTCGTGATTGCTCTGCCGGCAGGTGATCTCCCAGCCCGCCAGGGCGGCCTGTTCGAAGAGGCCGTGGTTGATGTCCTCCAGGGTCTCATGGCCGTAGATCTCCGGCTGGCGGGTACCCAGCAGGTTGAGGTTGGGGCCGTGCAGTACCAGTATCTTCTTCATCGGGAATCCATGCTCCATCAGTCCTTGTCGATACCGCTCTCGTCGGGCTCCAGCAGCCGCTGCCAGGCCTCGATCACCACCCGGCGGTGGTCCTGGAAGGCGTCGCTGCGCCCCCGGGCGGGCTCCCGGGTCAGGGAGGCGCGGTGGGCGGCGCTGCGCAGGGCCAGGTAGGCCTCGCGAAGGCGCTGGCACTCCCGCGCCGGAAGCCGCTCGGTGGCCTCCAGGGTCTCGAGGAGGCGCATGTTGTCGCTCCAGCGCAGCAGCTCAGGGGTCTCGTGGCCCATGGCCAGCACCGCATACTGGCAGAGGAACTCGATATCCACCATGCCACCGGGGTCGTGCTTGAGGTCGAACTCTCCCTCTCCGCTCCTGCCACCCAGGTGGTCGCGCATCTTGTGGCGCATCTTGACCACCTCCTCGCGCAGCGCCTCGGCGTCGCGTTCACGGCCGAGGATCTCGGCACGCACCGCATCGAAGGCCTCACCCAGCCGCTCATGGCCGGCCACCACCCGAGCCCGCACCAGGGCCTGATGCTCCCAGGTCCAGGCGTCGCGGCGCTGGTAGTCGCCGAAGGCGGCAAGCGACGTGACCAGCAGCCCCGAGTTCCCCGAGGGGCGCAGGCGCATGTCCACCTCATAGAGGGTCCCCGCCGGCGTCACCGCGGTAAGCAAGTGGATGATGCGCTGCCCAAGGCGAGTGTAGAAGACGGCGTTGTCCAGGGGGCGAGCGCCGTCGGTGCTGCCCTGGGTGGCGCCGTCGTGGATGAACACCAGGTCCAGGTCCGAGCCGTAGCCCAGCTCGATGCCGCCCAGCTTGCCGTAGCCGACGATCAGGAAGGCGGGCTCGGCTCCTGCACGGCTGCCGTCGGCCAGCTCCGGGACGCCGTGCTTGCGGGTCAGGTGCTTCCAGGCCATGGCCAGCACCGCCTCGAGGATCACCTCGGCGATATAGGTCAGGTAGTCGCTCACCTTCATCAGGTGCCGGGTGCCGGCGATGTCCGAGGCCGCCACGTGCAGGATCTGGGCGTGCTTGAAGACCCGCAGCGCCTCGAGCTGGGCCTCCTCGTCCTCCTCGGGAATCCGCGCCAGGGCCTGGCGCAGCTCATCGGCCAGGCGCGCCTTGTCGGCGGGGGTGTAGAGAGTCTCGGGAGTCAGCAGCTCGTCGAGCAGGATGGGGTAGCGGGCCAGCTGCTCGGCGATCCAGGGACTCGCCGCGCAGAGGGTCATCAGGTGGCTCAGCGCCTCGGGGTTCTCGCGCAGCAGCGCCAGGTAGGCGGTGCGCCGCAGCACCGCCTCGATCAGCGGCAGCACCCGCTCCAGGGCCGTGTCGGGCGCCTCGCTCTGGGCCACGGCATCGAGCAGCAGCGGCATCAGCGCCTCGAGGCGCTCGAAGCCGATGCGCTGCATGCCCTGCACCGCACGGGAGTGGTAGAGAGAGGCGATCCGCCGTGCCGCGGTGGCGCTCTCCTCGAAGCCGGCGTCGTCCAGCAGCTGCGCGCCCTCCTCCTCCTCGAGCTCACCGCGCCACAGGGCCCGCCACTGCTCCAGGGAGATCCCCCCAGCGGCGCTCTCCTCGCTCTCCTGGACCTCCTCCTCGGGGTCGGCGATCACCGCGTCGAAATGCTGGCGAACCCGGGCCCGTACCTCGTCGAGGCGCGCCATCAAGGCCGGCCAGTCCTCCATGTCCAGGGCCAGGGCGACCCGCTCACGATCCAGGTCGTCCACGGGCAGGCTCTGGGTCTGGCGATCCTCCAGCGCCTGCAGGGCGTGTTCGAGGTCGCGCAGGAAGACGTAGTCGGGGGTGAGCTCCTCCACCACCTCAGCGGGCAGCAGCCCCAGCGCCGGCAGCCGCTCCAGGGCGCTCTTCAGGGAGGTGACCTGGAGCTCGGTATCCCGCCCGCCGCGAATCAGCTGGAAGGCCTGGACCACGAACTCCACCTCGCGGATACCGCCGGGGCCGAGCTTGATGTTGCCCTCCATGCCCTTGCGGCGCACCTCGCGATTGATCATCCCCTTGAGCTCGCGCAGCGACTCGATGGCGCCGAAATCCAGGTAGCGGCGGTAGACGAAGGGGCGCAGCCCGGCCAGCAGCTCGTCCCCGGCGTCCAGGTCGCCGGCCACCGGGCGCGCCTTGAGCATGGCATAGCGCTCCCACTCACGCCCCTGGTCCTGGTAGTAGCTGGAGAGGGAGTTGAAGCTGCCCACCAGGGGCCCGCCGTCGCCCAGGGGGCGCAGGCGCATGTCGACCCGAAAGGCGAAGCCGTCGGCGGTCACCGCATCCAGGGCGCCGATCAGCCGCTGCCCAAGCTTGGTAAAGTACTCCTGATGCGCCAGGGCCTTGCGGCCCCCCTCCGTCTCGCCTCCCTCGGGGAAGGCGAAGATCAGGTCGATATCGGAGGAGAGGTTGAGCTCGCCGGCCCCGAGCTTGCCCATGCCCAGCACCACCAGGCGCTGCTCGCTGCCGTCGCGACGCGGTGCCGGCCGCCCCCAGCGCGGCGCGAGAAACCCCTCGAGCCAGCCGAGCGCTCCCTCCAGGCACACCTCGGCCAGGTGCGATACCGCCGCCGCGGTCGACCACATGTCGCTACCCTCGGGGCGGGTCAGGTCGCGCCAGACGATGCCGGTCATCCGCGCCCGGCGGAAGCGGCGGATGGCGGCCTGCATGGCGGCCTCGTCCTCGGCCGCCTCCAGGCGCTCCTCGAGCCAGCTGCCCAGCGCCTCGGCCGAGGGAGCCTCATCCAGCTCGCCGCTGGCATCCAGATGCAGCAGCCACTCGGGGTAGCGCACCAGGGTCTCGGCCACGAACTCGGAGATCGCCAGCACCCGGGCCAGCTGCTCACGGCGCCCTGGCGAGAGTCCCAGCCAATCCTCGAGGGGGGATTCCCGGCCCGTCATGCCGGCCAGATTATCGGCCCGGGCCAGCGCCTCGGCCAGGCGCTCGTGGGTACGTCCCAGGGGCGCCTTGAGGGGCTCGGGAATATCGATCAGCGGCAGGAAGTCATCGGGCAAAGGCATCGGCGTCTCGCATCCGTGTGGCGAATGCCCCCAGCATAGCGAAGCCCGGCCGCCAGGGGCACCCACTGCAATGGCTCGCTCAGCCGAACAGCTTCTGGCCGGCCAGCAGCAGCCAGGTCAGCCCGGCCAGAAAGAGCGCCACCATGACGGCGGCGGAGCCCAGATCCTTGGCGCGTCCGGAAAGTTCATGGTGCTCGGGGCCGATGCGGTCCACCACGCTCTCGATGGCGCTATTGACCAGCTCCACCACCAGCACCAGCAGGCAGCTGCCCACCAGCAGGATCCACTCCACCGGGCCCTGGCCGAGCCACCAGGCCAGGGGCAGCAGCAGCACGCAGAGGGCCAGCTCCTGGCGAAAGGCCGACTCGTGGCGCCAGGCGGCCTTGAGACCCTTGAGGGAGTAGCGGGTAGAGTGCACCAGGTGGCGCCAGCCGGTATGTCCGGGTTTCATCGCAGGGTTTCCTTGAATGCCAGGCGGCTCAGTGAGTGTCGATGATCCGCTCCAGGTCCACCGACAGCGGGTCCAGCACCTCGGGCCAGCTGAGATAGGGCGTGCTGCCGGTGCCGTTGACCAGCACCGTGAACACGCCCCAGCGGCCGCTGCGGGTACGGAAATAGCCGCTGACCGCCCTCACCGCCACCGGCTGGTTGAGGGTGCCGGTCTTGAGCATCACATGATGCTGGAAGGTGGGCGAACCGCGGCGGATAAAGCGCATCACGCCGTTGCCGGGGGACTGCAGGGTCGCTACGAAGCTCGGAAAGAGCGACGGACGATAGTAGATGCTCTCCAGCAGCGCATTGGCCCCCCGGGCGGAGGTGCGATTCTCGGTGGTCAGGCCGCTGCCGCTGAACAGCGTCAACGGGCCATGGTCGGGGATCCCAGCCACGAAGGTCTCGATGGCCGCGCCGCCCTGGCGCAGGTCCGCCCGGGGCGTCTCCACCAGGTTCAGGGCCAGCACGTCGGCCATGAAGTTGTTGGAGTAGTTCATCACTCGCAGCAGCAGCTCCTGCAGCGGCTTGCTCTCCACCTCCGCGAGAGTCCGGGAAACGGCCGGCGGCTCGGCCAGGGTGGTCTCGGCGCCACCCCGCACCTGGATACCGGCCTGCTCGAGCATCGCCAGCAGGGTGACGGCCATCTGCTCGGCGGGGTCGGAGCTCGCCCGATAGATGTCGCGGGGCCGCGCATTGGTGGAGATCTGGCCGCTCAGCACCATGATGTCCCGGTCGTCCCGGGTGACCCGCTCGGCGCGCAGCTCGGTGCCGCTGTTGTCCGGGCGCGTTTCCACTCGGTTATCGATCTCGAGAACCGCCGCCTGGCTGTCACAGCCGGCCACCCGGGCCGGCTGCCCCGGCGCGTCACCCGGTGCCACGCTGACGCACCAGCTGCCGTAGTTGACCCCTGCCGAGGAGAGCAGCGCGCTGTAGGCGTTGGCCGAGCGCTCCCGGGCCTGGCAGCGATCGGTGGTAATGCACTCCACCGGGCCGAATCGCCACTGGCTGATCAGGAGCCGCCCCTCCACCTCGCGCACCCCGGCCTGGTGCAGGCGCTGGGCCAGTCGCCAGAGGTCCTCGGTGGTCAGGGCCGGATCTCCTCCGCCGTCGAGGATCAGATCGCCGGAGAGCAGGCCGTTACTGGTCGGACGCACCTCGCTGACCAGCCGGGTGGCGAAGCGATGCTGGGGTCCCCAGCGATCCAGCGCCGCCGCCGCCAGGTAACTCTTGGTCACCGAGGCCGGCGAGAGCTGGCGATCGGGCTCGATGGCCCCCAGCACCTTGCTCTCATCGATCAGCCGCGCCTCGGCGCTGATCAGAAAACCCTTGTCGGCCAGGCGGCCCAGCTGGGGAAAACCCGAGGCCAGGGCGATCACCGGCAGCAGGCAGAACAGGAAGAGGCAGAGTCTCGACAGAGGACGACGCATGGCAACACCAGGGGTTGGGTCAGGACGAAGAAGGGTCAGCGGCTGGCGATCGAAGCGGCAAGCCGCACAAGGCCGGGGGCATGGGGCAGCTCTACCACCAGCTTCCACAGCGGCTGACCGCTCTCATGGTACTTCTGCTCGAAGGGGGTCAGGAAGTCGTCTCCAGGCTCATGGCGCAGCACCTCGGCCTCACGGCCGGTGGCCTGGGTCACGGCCAGGGCGAACTCCTCCACATAGAGCTTCCAGTTGGAGCGCAGCTCCAGGCGCCCGCCCAGGGCCAGGATCACCGGGAGGACCGGATGCCCCTGCCAGCGCATCTTGAGATGGGACGCCTTGGGATAGGGGTTGGGGTAAAGCAGGTAGTGCCGTGCCGGCTTCCAGCCATCGGCCAGTGCCAGGCGCCAGAAGTCGACCAGATCGGCGCGGACCAGCAGGGCGTTGTCGGGCAGGGTCCCGTGCTCCCGGTTCAGACGGCTCTCGCTGCGGTCCACGCCGATCACCGCGCTATCGGGAAAGCGCGCCGCCAGGCGGCGAGTGGAGAGCCCCACCCCGCAGCCGGCGTCCAGCACCAGAGGCATATGAGAACGCGCCTCGAGCCATTCACTGGCCGCCTCGAAGGCCGTGCGGGTATGTTCCGCCACCGGCTTGCGCAGGGGGTTCGCCAGGGCACGGGCCACTCGCCGGCTCAGATCCTCGTGGGGGCCGGACTGATTGGTAACGATGGAGCGAGAGCTGGCATGCATGGCGATACCGAAAAGCGAAGGAGCGACGATTCTAGCAGCCCCACCGCTCCACCGCATGGCGGGCGAACAGGATGCCCGAAAAGCGAAAAACCCCGACCATCTCACGATGATCGGGGCTTTTCTATATAAGTGCCTGACGATGATCGCGCCGGGCTCCGGGGGCCGGCACTCCGGGACTCTACTCGTCTCATCCTGAGACTCGCCCTACGGGCCCGCTGACGCGGTTCCCGTTTGTTCCCGACAAACGGGTCCATGGGGAGACCCCCAGAACGACGAAACCCCAGCCATAGGGCTGGGGTTTCTGAAAAGGTGCCTGACGATGACCTACTCTCACATGGGGAGACCCCACACTACCATCGGCGCTGAGCGGTTTCACTGCTGAGTTCGGCATGGGATCAGGTGGTTCACGCACGCTATGGTCGTCAGGCGAAAAGGGTGTGAATCATGCTGAGATACGTCTCGCGTACCCGGCGTCGTCTGTTATCGACAGACCCCTTGGGTGTTATATGGTCAAGCCTCACGGGCCATTAGTATCGGTTAGCTCAACGCCTTGCAGCGCTTCCACATCCGACCTATCAACCAGCTGGTCTCGCTGGGCCCTTCAGGAGGCTCGAGGCCTCAGGGAAGTCTCATCTTGAAGGGGGCTTCCCGCTTAGATGCTTTCAGCGGTTATCCTGTCCGCACATAGCTACCCGGCAATGCCACTGGCGTGACAACCGGAACACCAGAGGTGCGTCCACTCCGGTCCTCTCGTACTAGGAGCAGCTCTTCTCAAACTTCCAACGCCCACGGCAGATAGGGACCGAACTGTCTCACGACGTTCTAAACCCAGCTCGCGTACCACTTTAAATGGCGAACAGCCATACCCTTGGGACCGACTTCAGCCCCAGGATGTGATGAGCCGACATCGAGGTGCCAAACACCGCCGTCGATGTGAACTCTTGGGCGGTATCAGCCTGTTATCCCCGGAGTACCTTTTATCCGTTGAGCGATGGCCCTTCCATACAGAACCACCGGATCACTAGAACCTACTTTCGTACCTGCTCGACGTGTCTGTCTCGCAGTCAAGCACCCTTATGCTCTTGCACTCAATGCACGATTTCCAACCGTGCTGAGGGTACCTTCGTGCTCCTCCGTTACGCTTTGGGAGGAGACCGCCCCAGTCAAACTACCCACCACACACGGTCCTCGATCCGGATAACGGACCTGAGTTAGAACGCCAATGATGCCAGGCTGGTATTTCAAGGTTGGCTCCACCCGAACTGGCGTCCGGGTTTCAAAGCCTCCCAGCTATCCTACACAAGCAACATCAGCGTCCAGTGTGAAGCTATAGTAAAGGTTCACGGGGTCTTTCCGTCTAGCCGCGGGTACACAGCATCTTCACTGCGATTTCAATTTCACTGAGTCTCGGGTGGAGACAGCGTGGCCATCATTACGCCATTCGTGCAGGTCGGAACTTACCCGACAAGGAATTTCGCTACCTTAGGACCGTTATAGTTACGGCCGCCGTTTACCGGGGCTTCGATCAGGAGCTTCGCTTGCGCTAACACCATCAATTAACCTTCCGGCACCGGGCAGGCGTCACACCCTATACGTCCGCTTACGCGTTTGCAGAGTGCTGTGTTTTTAATAAACAGTTGCAGCCACCTGGTATCTTCGACCGCTTCGTGCTCCGGCCGCAAGGGCCTTCACACTAATGCGGCGTGCCTTCTCCCGAAGTTACGGCACCATTTTGCCTAGTTCCTTCACCCGAGTTCTCTCAAGCGCCTTGGTATTCTCTACCTGACCACCTGTGTCGGTTTGGGGTACGGTCTCACTGTATCTGAAGCTTAGAGGCTTTTCCTGGAAGCGTGGCATCGATGACTTCCTGACCGTAGTCAGTTCGTCTCGCCTCTCGGCCTTAGGATCCCGGATTTGCCTGAGATCCCAGCCTACTGGCTTTCACCAGGACAACCAACGCCTGGCTCACCTAGCCTTCTTCGTCCCCCCATCGCAATACAGTGAGGTACGGGAATATTGACCCGTTTCCCATCGACTACGCCTTTCGGCCTCGCCTTAGGGGCCGACTCACTCTGCTCCGATTAGCGTCGAACAGAAACCCTTGGTCTTCCGGCGGGGGAGTTTTTCACTCCCCTTGTCGTTACTCATGTCAGCATTCGCACTCGTGATACCTCCAGCAAGCCTCTCGACTCACCTTCATCGGCTTACACGACGCTCCTCTACCGCGTGCCTGCATCCTTAAGCCTACTCATCATGATCCGCCCACCCAACTCAACGTTCGGGGAGCGCTTGAACGTCGCTTCGCGACGTTAATCGAATAGCCTTAAGTGATGCAGGCACACCCGTAGCTTCGGTACCTGGTTTGAGCCCCGTTACATCTTCCGCGCAGGCCGACTCGACTAGTGAGCTATTACGCTTTCTTTAAAGGATGGCTGCTTCTAAGCCAACCTCCTAGCTGTCTGAGCCTTCTCACATCGTTTCCCACTTAACCAGGATTTGGGGACCTTAGCTGACGGTCTGGGTTGTTTCCCTTTTCACAACGGACGTTAGCACCCGCTGTGTGTCTCCCACGCTTGCACTCACCGGTATTCGGAGTTTGCCTCGGGTTGGTAAGTCGGGATGACCCCCTAGCCGAAACAGTGCTCTACCCCCGGCGGTGATACGTGAGGCGCTACCTAAATAGCTTTCGAGGAGAACCAGCTATCTCCGGGCTTGATTAGCCTTTCACTCCGATCCACAAGTCATCCAAATCTTTTTCAACAGATCCTGGTTCGGTCCTCCAGTTGATGTTACTCAACCTTCAACCTGCTCATGGATAGATCGCCCGGTTTCGGGTCTATTCCCAGCGACTGGTCGCCCAGTTAAGACTCGGTTTCCCTACGCCTCCCCTATACGGTTAAGCTCGCCACTGAAAATAAGTCGCTGACCCATTATACAAAAGGTACGCGGTCACAGAACGAGTCTGCTCCCACTGCTTGTACGCACACGGTTTCAGGATCTATTTCACTCCCCTCTCCGGGGTTCTTTTCGCCTTTCCCTCACGGTACTGGTTCACTATCGGTCAGCCAGGAGTATTTAGCCTTGGAGGATGGTCCCCCCATGTTCAGTCAAGGTTTCACGTGCCCCGACCTACTCGATTTCACATGATCAGATTTTCGACTACGGGGCTATCACCCACTATGGCCGCGCTTCCCAGCGCGTTCGCCTAATCAGTCACATGCTTAAGGGCTGGTCCCCGTTCGCTCGCCGCTACTGGGGGAATCTCGGTTGATTTCTTTTCCTCAGGGTACTTAGATGTTTCAGTTCCCCTGGTTCGCCTCCCGACACCTATGTATTCAGTGCGGGATACCCAGCTTGTGCTGGGTGGGTTTCCCCATTCAGAGATGCCCGGGTCACAGGTTGTTTGCCACCTCGCCGAGCCTTATCGCAGGCTTCCACGTCTTTCATCGCCTCTGGCTGCCTAGGCATCCACCGTGTGCGCTTAATCGCTTGACCATATAACCCCAAAGGGTCTGGTCTGCGATAACGTACGACATTGCCGGATACGCTTGAGACGTATCACTTGTTTCTTCTGGATCACTCCAGAAGGAACGTTTGTCAGCATGATTCACATTGTTAAAGAGCGACTGTCAATCGACAGTCATAAACCTGACATCTTTTGCCGCGATGCTGGCTTATGACTGCGGATCCGATCAGGTAAGACTGTTGCAGAGGAGACGATGGTGGAGCCAAGCGGGATCGAACCGCTGACCTCCTGCGTGCAAGGCAGGCGCTCTCCCAGCTGAGCTATGGCCCCACTGATACCCGATACTTCTGGGTAATTTTATTCAGGCCAAGGCATTTTGTGGCGACGCATAGCCTGCTATGCGAGTCACAAAATAACGCAGGACTGGATAAAATTTGGTGGGTCTGGGCAGATTTGAATAAACCCCGCGACCTCACCCTTCTCTTTACAGAACTTCTGGGGGTGTGCTCTAACCAACTGAGCTACCCGGCCGTTCAGAGAATGGTGGGTCTGGGCAGATTTGAACTGCCGACCTCACCCTTATCAGGGGTGCGCTCTAACCAACTGAGCTACAGACCCATTGGTCACGCTGGGCCTATACCCAAACAGTCTTTTGCTCTGGTCGATCAGGTAATTCATTGTGAGCACTTGTCGCGAGTCGGTGACGTCGTCGATAAGGAGGTGATCCAGCCGCAGGTTCCCCTACGGCTACCTTGTTACGACTTCACCCCAGTCATGAACCACACCGTGGTGATCGCCCTCCGAAGTTAGGCTAACCACTTCTGGTGCAGTCCACTCCCATGGTGTGACGGGCGGTGTGTACAAGGCCCGGGAACGTATTCACCGTGACATTCTGATTCACGATTACTAGCGATTCCGACTTCACGGAGTCGAGTTGCAGACTCCGATCCGGACTGAGAACAGCTTTATGGGATTAGCTCCACCTCGCGGCTTTGCAACCCTTTGTACCGTCCATTGTAGCACGTGTGTAGCCCTACCCGTAAGGGCCATGATGACTTGACGTCGTCCCCACCTTCCTCCGGTTTGTCACCGGCAGTCTCCTTAGAGTTCCCGCCATTACGCGCTGGCAAATAAGGACAAGGGTTGCGCTCGTTACGGGACTTAACCCAACATTTCACAACACGAGCTGACGACAGCCATGCAGCACCTGTCTGAGAGTTCCCGAAGGCACCAAGGCATCTCTGCCAAGTTCTCTCGATGTCAAGGGTAGGTAAGGTTCTTCGCGTTGCATCGAATTAAACCACATGCTCCACCGCTTGTGCGGGCCCCCGTCAATTCATTTGAGTTTTAACCTTGCGGCCGTACTCCCCAGGCGGTCGACTTATCGCGTTAACTGCGCCACAAAGGTCTCAAGGACCCCAACGGCTAGTCGACATCGTTTACGGCGTGGACTACCAGGGTATCTAATCCTGTTTGCTACCCACGCTTTCGCACCTCAGCGTCAGTGTCAGTCCAGAAGGCCGCCTTCGCCACTGGTATTCCTCCCGATCTCTACGCATTTCACCGCTACACCGGGAATTCTACCTTCCTCTCCTGCACTCTAGCCTGACAGTTCCGGATGCCGTTCCCAGGTTGAGCCCGGGGCTTTCACAACCGGCTTATCAGACCGCCTACGCGCGCTTTACGCCCAGTAATTCCGATTAACGCTCGCACCCTCCGTATTACCGCGGCTGCTGGCACGGAGTTAGCCGGTGCTTCTTCTGTGGGTGATGTCCTTCCTCGGGAGTATTAATCCCAAGGCTTTCTTCCCCACTGAAAGTGCTTTACAACCCGAGGGCCTTCTTCACACACGCGGCATGGCTGGATCAGGCTTTCGCCCATTGTCCAATATTCCCCACTGCTGCCTCCCGTAGGAGTTCGGGCCGTGTCTCAGTCCCGATGTGGCTGATCATCCTCTCAGACCAGCTACGGATCGTCGCCTTGGTGAGCCATTACCTCACCAACAAGCTAATCCGACATGGGCTCATCCGATAGCGCAAGGTCCGAAGATCCCCTGCTTTCTCCCGTAGGACGTATGCGGTATTAGCCTGGGTTTCCCCAGGTTATCCCCCACTATCGGGCAGATTCCCATGCATTACTCACCCGTCCGCCGCTCGACGCCTGGAAGCAAGCTTCCATCGTTTCCGCTCGACTTGCATGTGTTAGGCCTGCCGCCAGCGTTCAATCTGAGCCATGATCAAACTCTTCAGTTTAAGATCATATAGTGCATTAAGTGCACCAAACTTGGCTCAAGGTTCAAACGTTTCTCAAAAGACCCGAAGGTCTTGACGAGTCGCTTGCCTTGATGGTTCTGTGACTGGTCACCGAACTCATCGACAAGCGCCCACATGAATTACCTGATCGATTGTTAAAGAGCGGCTTCGAACTCTCGGGCGAACCCTGTGGAGTGAAGCGTCTCGCTGTGCTGTCGACCGGAGAAGGCTCTCTTGAGCTCTCCGCCTGTCGTCAGCGCCCTGCTAGGAAGGCGTATTCTACCGATTCGCTTCAGCGTGTCAAGCGGTGGTTGGCGATGCGCTGCATCCCGACCGATTTCCGCTGACTGCCCGCCTCATCCTGCCGAGGCGACTGCGAATCCAGTGGCGCACATTCTAGCGAATCTGCGGTGATTGTCAACTGAAAGTTTTTCGAAGCGTTTCAAAAAACTCAGACAGATCAATCACTTCTGCCACTTATTACCGCCTGCAACCTTGCTGGTCACCGGCAGCGGATGCGTACTTTACGGTTTTCCCCGGGGCCCTGCAAGCCCTTCCGGTAAAAAAGTTTCAGACCTTGCCCACAGGCGTGCAGGCCGGCCCCCTTGTGGATATCTCAGAGGGCAGACGCGACAGCGCCCGCACGGGGCGGGCGCTGCTGATCCTGGTTCATCCGAAGGCGGTCCACCGGGCGAGCATCAGGCCCCGGGAGGCGCATGCTTCACCTTGCGCATCGCTGCCATGACGGGCCCGGAAGCCACATAGGCACCGAACAGCAGCAGCAGCATCACCGAGGGCTGTACCGAGATCACCACGAAGCCCAGCACGATGGCCAGCAGCACCACGAATGGCACCGGCCCCTTGAGGTCGATATCCTTGAAGCTGTAGTAGCGGATATTGCTGACCATCAGGACGCCGGCAGCGCCGACGATCACCAGCATCAGCAGCTTGAAGCCGAAGGCCTCGGCATCGAAGCTGTGGAAGGTCCAGACGCTGGCCGCCACCAGGGCCGCCGCGGAGGGGCTCGGCAGGCCGATGAACCACTTCTTGTCGACGCTGCCGATCTGCACGTTGAAGCGCGCCAGGCGCAGGGCGGCACAGGCCACATAGAGAAAGGCCACCACCCAGCCGGTCTTGCCGATATCCTGGAGGATCCAGGTGAAGGCCACCAGCGCCGGCGCCACCCCGAAGGAGAGCATGTCCGAGAGGCTGTCGTACTCGGCGCCGAAGGCGCTCTGGGTATTGGTCATGCGGGCCACCCGGCCATCCAGGCCGTCGAGCACCATGGCGATGAAGATGGCCACCGCCGCCGCGGTGAAGTCGCCGTTGATGCCGGCCACCACCGAGAAGAACCCCGCGAACAGCGCCGAGGTCGTGAAGAGGTTGGGCAGCAGGTAGATCCCCTTGCGGCGCACCTTCTTGCCGTTCTCGACGGCCTCCTCGATCACCTCGGTCTCGCGCACGAAGGCCGCGGCCAGATCCTCCTCGGCCGGCGACTCGGCGTCGGGCGCGAGCTTGTCGACGGGCTCGGCACCGGGGCGGGAAGGAGGGTGTTCGGTATTGCGGGAGTCCTGACTCATGCGTTTCGTCCATTGCCGAAATGAGGGTGCCCGCAGGCACTGGCTTCATTCTACACGCCCGCTGCGCTCTCACAACGCCGCCCCGCCTCGTCCGACCACCCCATAAACGCGCAGGGGGCGCGGATATCCGCGCCCCTGAAGGTCCCGTGAACCGATAGCGATCAGTTCTTGGACTTGTCCACCAGCTGGTTGGCAGCGATCCACGGCATCATGCCGCGCAGCTTGGCACCCACGACCTCGATCTCATGCTCGGCGTTCAGGCGACGACGCGCGGTCATGGAGGGGTAGTTGGTGTTGCCTTCCTGAATGAACATCTTGGCGTACTCGCCGGTCTGGATGCGCTTGAGAGCGTTGCGCATGGCGGCACGAGACTCGTCGTTGATCACCTCGGGGCCGGTGACATACTCGCCATACTCCGCGTTGTTGGAGATGGAGTAGTTCATGTTGGCAATGCCGCCCTCGTACATCAGGTCGACGATCAGCTTGAGTTCGTGCAGACACTCGAAGTAGGCCATCTCGGGAGCATAGCCCGCCTCGGTCAGGGTCTCGAAGCCGGCCTTGACCAGCTCCACGGCGCCGCCGCACAGCACGGCCTGCTCGCCGAACAGATCGGTCTCGGTCTCGTCCTTGAAGGTGGTCTCGATGATGCCGCTACGGCCACCGCCGACGCCGGCGGCGTAGGAGAGCGCCAGCTCCTTGGCGGTACCGGACGCATCCTGATGGATGGCGATCAGATCGGGGATGCCGCCGCCCTTGACGAACTCGGAGCGCACGGTGTGGCCCGGGGCCTTGGGCGCGATCATGATCACGTCCAGGTCCTTGCGCGGCTCGATCTGGTTATAGTGGATGTTGAAGCCGTGAGCGAAGGCCAGGGTAGCGCCCTGCTTCAGGTTCGGCTCGACCTCGTTCTCGTAGATCGCCTTCTGGTTCTCGTCCGGGGCCAGGATCATGACCACGTCGGCGTTCTTGCACGCCTCGGGCACGCTGGCAACCTTGAGGCCGGCAGCCTCGGCCTTGGCGGCGGAGGAGGAACCTTCACGCAGGGCGACGGTGACGTCGACGCCGGACTCCTTCAGGTTATTGGCATGGGCATGGCCCTGGGAGCCGTAACCCACGATGGTGACCTTCTTGCCCTGGATGAGGGAGAGGTCGCAATCCTTGTCGTAATACACGTGCATGGTCCTACTCCTGGAACGTCGATGAAAGAGGGTGTCAGCGCTGATGGCCACCCGCCCCGTCTGACGCGGGACTGGGCTCGCGGCATCCGATGGACTCACCATACGCCAGCCCCACCATTGCGTAAAACGCGATATTTGCAACGTGACGTGCCGGGATATGAAATAATGACACCCATGGACATGCGACCCCTCAAGCACTTTCTGGCTCTCGCCGAGTCCCTGCACTTCGGCCGCGCCAGCAACGCCTGCCACGTCAGCCCCTCGACGCTCTCTCGCTCCATCCGTCAGCTGGAGGAGACCCTGGGCGTGGTGCTCTTCGAACGCGACAACCGCCATGTGGTGATGACACCCCACGGCATCACCTTTCTCGCCTACGCCCGGGAGGCGCTGGAGCAGTGGGAGCAGCTGCGCCTGTCGCTGCAGAGCGAGGCCCAGCGCCTTACCGGCGAGATCAGCGTCTACTGCTCGGTCACCGCCAGCTACAGCTTTCTCTACGCCCTGCTCAGCAAGTTTCGCACCCACCACCCCGGCATCGAACTCAAGCTGCACACCGGCGACCCCGCCGAGGCCATGGCCCGGGTGCTGGCCGGTGAGGAGGACATGGCGATCACCCCGCGGCCGCGGCGCACGCCGGAGGCCCTGGCCTTCAAGTCGCTGACCCGCGCCCCCCTGGTGTTCATCGCCCCCCAGGCATCCGCCGCCTGGATTCCCGCCACGCCGGAGTCCCCCAGCGCCGACCAGTGGCGCGAAGTGCCGATGATCCTCTCCGAGGCGGGCCTCTCCCGGGAGTTTGCCGACACCTGGTTCAGGGCGCTGGGAGTCACGCCGCAGATCTACGCCCAGGTGGCCGGCCACGAGGCCATCGTCAGCATGGTGGGACTGGGGTTCGGCATCGGCGTGGTGCCGAAGATCGTGCTCGACAACAGCCCCCTGCAGGAGCGCGTGCGGGTGCTCGCGGTGAAACCGGAGCTGCCCCACTACGATGTCGGGCTCTGCGTGCTGGAGCGCCGCCTGAAGAGCCCGCTGATCCGCGCCCTCTGGGACGAGGTGCAGGCGCGCTGACCGCGGACGCCCGCTACCGAACGGCCTCCCCAACATCGAGAAGGCCGCCCCGAAGGGCGGCCCTGTGATGCAGCGCGAGCGCAGCCATCGATCAGAGTGCGAGCACCTTGTCGCCGCGGGCAATGCCCGACACCCCGGTGCGCGCCACCTCCAGGATCCCCACCGGCGCCATGGCCTGAAGGAAGGCATCCAGCTTGCCGGCGTCGCCGGTGATCTGCACGGTGTAGAGGCTCGGCGTCACATCGACGATCTGCGCACGGAAGATATCCACGGTGCGCTTGACCTCGTCGCGAGCCGCGCCGAGCGCCTTGACCTTCACCAGCATCAGCTCGCGCTCGATGTGGTTGCCCTCGGTGAGGTCCACCAGCTTGACCACGTCGATCAGCTTGTTGAGGTGCTTGGTGATCTGCTCGATCACCCGGTCATCACCCACGGTGGTGACGGTGAGGCGCGACAGGGTCTCGTCCTCGGTGGGCGCCACGTTCAGCGTCTCGATGTTGAAATTGCGCTGAGAAAAGAGCCCCACCACGCGAGACAGGGCGCCCGGTTCGTTTTCCATCAGAATCGAGATGATATGGCGCATCAGGTCCGCTCCGTCTTGGAAAGCAGCATGTCACGCATGGAGCCCAGGGGCACCTGCATCGGATAGACGTGCTCGTGCGGGTCGACCGCAACGTCGAGGAACACCAGCTCGTGCTTGTCGGCAAAGACACGTTCCAGCGCCGGCTCAAGCTCGTCGAGGGTCTCGACCTTCAGGGCGGTGAAGCCATAGGACTCGATCAACTTCTGGAAGTCGGGCAGCGACTCCATGTAGGAGTGGGCGTGGCGGGACTTGTAGTTGAGGTCCTGCCACTGGCGAACCATGCCCAGCGAGGCGTTGTTCAGGTTGACGATCTTCACACCGCCCCCGAACTGCTTACAGGTGGAGAGCTCCTGCATCATCATCTGGAAGCTACCCTCGCCGGTGACGCAGACCACCTGCTCCTCCGGGAAGTTCTGCTTGATGCCCATCGCGGCCGGGAAGCCGAAGCCCATGGTGCCAAGGCCGCCCGAGGTGATGAAGCGGTTGGGCTTGTCGAACTTGTAGTACTGGGCCGCGAACATCTGGTGCTGGCCCACGTCGGTGGTCACATAGGCCTCACCGCGAGTCACCCGGCAGAGCGCCTCGATCACCTCCTGGGGCTTGATCGTCTCACCGGCCTTGGAGGGCTCGTAGAGCTTGCCCACGCGCTCCTCGCGCCAGCCGTCGATCTTCTGCCACCACTCGGCCAGGGCCTCGGGATGGGCGATCTCCTTGCCCTGCACCAGGCTGATCATCTCGCTGATCACGCTGCCCGCCGGCCCGACGATCGGCACGTCGGCGCGCACCGTCTTGGAGACGGAACTCGGGTCGACGTCCACGTGGATGATCTTGGCGGTGGGGCAGAACTTGGAGGTGTTGTTGGTGACCCGGTCGTCGAAGCGCGCCCCGATGGCGATGATCAGGTCCGCGTGATGCATGGCCATGTTGGACTCATAGGAGCCGTGCATGCCCAGCCAGCCGAGGCACTGGCGGTCGCTCTGCGGGTAGGCGCCGATACCCATCAGGGTGGTAGTGATGGGATAGCCCAGGCGCTTGACCAGATCGGTCAGCCCCTCGCTGGCACGGCCGGTGACCACGCCGCCACCGGTATAGAAGACCGGCCGCTTGGCCTTGAGCATCATCTCCACGGCCTTCTTGATCTGGCCGGTATGGCCGCGAGTGACCGGGTTGTAGGAGCGCAGCTTGACCTTCTTCGGGTAGACGTACTCGTAGCGCTCGGTGGGCGCCGTCATGTCCTTGGGAATGTCCACCACCACCGGGCCGGGGCGGCCGGTGGAGGCCAGATAGAAGGCCTTCTTGAGGACTTCGGGAATCTCGGTCGGGTGCTTGATGGTAAAGCTGTGCTTCACGATGGGCCGAGTCACGCCGATGATGTCGGTCTCCTGAAAGGCGTCATCGCCGATCAGGTGGCTCATCACCTGGCCGCACAGCACCACCATGGGAATGGAGTCCATGTAGGCGGTGGCGATGCCGGTCACGGCGTTGGTGGCGCCGGGGCCGGACGTGACCAGCACCACGCCGGGCTTGCCCGAGGCGCGCGCATAGCCGTCGGCGGCATGGGTGGCGGCCTGTTCGTGGCGCACCAGGATGTGCTTGACCTTGTCCTGACGGAAGAGGGCGTCGTAGATGTGCAGCGCCGCACCGCCCGGATAACCATAGATGTATTCGACGCCCTCATCCTGAAGGAAGCGGGCGATCATGTCTGCGCCGGAAAGCAGTTCCACTTGATGTCTCTCCCCTGGAGGTCTCGAGTGCGATCCGCGTGCCAAATGGGGCACGCGGGGTCGAGTGCGGCGGTATGCCGCTGCCGGACGCGCCGGCACCTGATGCCAAACCCTGGCGTTGATAGACCCGGATGGGGCCTGCACTCTCATCGCGGCGGATCGCCGCGTCGGGGCGTTGGCCGAGCCGGGCGGTTGACCCGCACTCGGAAGTCCTTCGGCGGGTAGAGGCCCTCTGGCCTACCCTTCGCGCGGGGATGGGGGGTTACCCGCAGAGTTCCGCGCCCGCAAATCAGGAAGGCCCAAGATTCCATTAGCGGCGCAATGGTGTCAACCGCATAAAAAGTGTGAGAGCCGCCGCGGGGTGTAAAAGAGCCCTCAGCGGGGTGTAAAAGAGCCCTCAGCGGGACATGCAAGGGCCCTCGGCGGGGTGTGGTGTAAAAGAGCCCGCCGGGCGGGCGCCAGGCGGGCAAGGGGGGTTACAGGACGCAACCTGATACTAGTGTAGTCGGCTATCGACCCGGCGCCTGGCCGAGTGCGTAACGCTTTGTTGGCCTCAGCTCTGGAACACCAGCTGGTCGCCCTCCGCCTCCACGTGGATGACATCGCCCGGCGCGAAGCGCCCGGCCAGCAGGTCCTGGGCCAGCGGATTCTCGAGTCGGGCCTGGATCGCCCGCTTGAGAGGACGGGCGCCGTAGACCGGGTCGAAGCCGACCACGGCCAGCTGCGCCAGCGCCGCGTCGCTGACCTCAAGGGCGAGATCGTGCTCGGCGAGCCGCGCCCTCAGGCGGTCGAGCTGGATCTCGGCGATGGACTGGATCTGCGCCTGGCCGAGGGCATGGAAGACCACCACCTCGTCGATGCGGTTGATCAGCTCGGGGCGGAAATGGCTGCCTACCACCTCCATCACCATCTCCTTCATCTGCGCATAGTCGGCGTCATCGCCGCCCAGGCGCTGGATGATCTCGGAGCCCAGGTTGGAGGTCATCACGATGACGGTGTTGCGGAAGTCCACGGTGCGGCCCTGGCCGTCGGTGAGGCGGCCATCCTCCAGCACCTGCAGCAGGATATTGAAGACATCCGGGTGGGCCTTCTCCACCTCGTCGAGCAGCAGCACCGAGTAGGGCTTGCGGCGCACCGCCTCGGTCAGGTAGCCGCCCTCCTCGTAGCCCACATAGCCGGGGGGCGCCCCGATCAGCCGCGCCACCGAGTGCTTCTCCATGAACTCCGACATGTCGATGCGTACCATGGCCTCCTCAGTATCGAAGAGGAAATGGGCCAGCGCCTTGCACAGTTCGGTCTTGCCCACGCCGGTGGGGCCGAGGAACAGGAAGGAGCCGTTGGGACGATTGGGGTCGGCGAGTCCGGCCCGGGAGCGACGCACGGCGTTGGCCACCGCGGCCACCGCCTCCTCCTGGCCGATCACCCGCTGGTGCAGCGCCTCCTCCATGCGCAGCAGCTTGTCGCGCTCGCCCTCGAGCATCTTGGCCACCGGGATCCCGGTCCAGCGGGAGACCACCTCGGCGATCTCCTCCTCGGTGACGTTGGAGCGCAGCAGCTTGTGTCCGGAGGTATCGGCTTCCGCCTCGCTGGATTCGGCGATCTTCTTCTCCAGCGCCGGGATCACGCCGTACTGCAGCTCCGACATGCGGGCGAGGTCGCCCTGGCGGCGCGCCTGTTCCAGATCGATGCGGGCGCGCTCGAGCTCCTCCTTGAACTGCCCCGCCCCCTGGATGCTGGCCTTCTCGGCCTTCCAGATCTCGTCCAGGTCGGCATACTCGCGCTCCAGCTCGTGGATCTGCTCCTCGAGGCTCTCCAGGCGCTTCTTCGAGGCCTCGTCGGTCTCCTTCTTGAGGTGCTCGCGCTCCATCTTCAGCTGGATCAGGCGGCGGTCCAGGCGGTCCATCTCCTCCGGCTTGGAGTCGAGCTCCATGCGGATCCGCGAGGAGGCCTCGTCGATCAGGTCAATGGCCTTGTCGGGCAGCTGGCGGTCGGTGATATAGCGAGTGGAGAGCTTGGCCGCGGCGATGATGGCGCCGTCGGTGATATCCACCTTGTGGTGCACCTCGTAGCGCTCCTTGAGGCCGCGCAGGATCGCCACGGTGTCCTCCTCGCTGGGCTCATCCACCAGCACCTTCTGGAAGCGGCGCTCGAGCGCGGCGTCCTTCTCGATGTACTGGCGATACTCGTCCAGGGTGGTGGCGCCCACGCAGTGCAGCTCCCCCCGGGCCAGGGCCGGCTTGAGCATGTTGCCGGCGTCCATGGCGCCCTCGGCCTTGCCGGCGCCGACCATGGTATGCAGCTCGTCGATGAAGAGGATCACCCGGCCCTCCTCCTGGGCCAGCTCCTTGAGCACCGACTTCAGGCGCTCCTCGAACTCGCCGCGAAACTTGGCGCCGGCCAGCAGGGCGCCCATGTCCAGGGAGAGCACGCGCTTCTCCTTGAGGCCTTCGGGCACCTCGCCGTTGATGATGCGCTGGGCCAGCCCCTCGACGATGGCGGTCTTGCCCACGCCGGGCTCGCCGATCAGCACCGGGTTGTTCTTGGTGCGCCGCTGCAGCACCTGGATGGTGCGGCGAATCTCGTCATCGCGGCCGATCACCGGGTCGAGCTTGCCGCTGGCGGCCCGCTCGGTGAGATCCAGGGTGTACTTCTCCAGGGCCTCGCGCTGATCCTCGGCGTTGGGGTCATCGACCCTCGCCCCGCCGCGCACGCCGGCAATGGCGCTCTCCAGGGTCTGGCGGGAGAGCCCGGCCTGGGTCATCAGCTTGCTCACCGCATGGCCCATCTCCAGCGCGGCCAGCAGCACCAGCTCGCTGGCGATGAACTGATCGCCGCGCTTCTGGGCCTCACGGTCCGTCAGGTTGAAGAGCTTGATGAGGTCGCGGGAGGGCTGCACCTCGCCGTCGAAGTGGGCCACCTTCGGCAGGTCATCGAGATGCCCCGCCAGGCCGTCGCGCAGCCGGGCGGCGTCGCCGCCGGCCTTCTGCACCAGCGCCTTGACGCCGGTATCGGTGGCCTCGAGCAGCGCCAGCAGCAGGTGGCCGGGCTCCAGCTGATTGTGGCCGCGGCCCACGGCCAGGGACTGGGCGTCGGCCACGGCGTTCTGCAGCTTGGCAGTGAACTTGTCGAAACGCATGAAACACTTCCTCCATCGGGGTAGCGAGGCGTTCGGACGCCCCGCTCGGCCCTGTCAATTCGTCTTGACACACTCAATGGAGTCAGGCTGGCCCGGTTTCAAGTCGGCCGCCAGGGGAAGGTACGAGCCAGTTGACGCCGGTCAAGGCCCCTCTAGCGCAGCCAGATCACGCTGGCCATGCGTCCGGTGCGGCCGCTGTCGCGGCGGTGGGAGTAGAAGCGCGGCTCGCAGGCGGTGCAGAAGTGGCCGCCGCTGATATGGGCGACGCCGAGCCGCTCCAGGCGCAGGCGCGCCAGGCGATAGAGGTCGGCCATATAGTGGCCGAGGCGATAGGGGCTGGGGTCGAAGGCGTCGGCCGCCTCGGGGTGGACGCCGACGAAGGCCTGCTGCACCTCGGGTCCCACCTCGAACTGGGCGTTGGAGATCGCCGGCCCGAGCCAGGCGAGCTGCTCCTCCGGCGGCACGCCCAGCGCCGCCACGGTCGCCTCGAGCACGCCGCCGGCCAGGCCGCGCCAGCCGGCATGGGCCACCGCCACCCGGGTCCCGCGAAGGTCGCTGAAGAAGACCGGCAGGCAGTCGGCGGTCATCACCACGCAGGCATAGTCGTGATTCAGCGCCACCGCCGCGTCGGCCTCCGGTGGCGTGGCCTCGAAGTGCTGCTGCACCCGCGCCCCGTGCACCTGGTTGAGCCACAGCAGCGGTCGCTCGCCGTCGACCTGCTTTTCCAGCAGCCGCCGACAGAGCGCCACGTGATCGGGGTTGTCGCCCACGTGCTCCGCCGGGTTGAAGCAGGCGAACTCCCCCTGGCTGGGGCCGGTCTCGCGGGTGGTCACGAAGGCCCCCACGGAGGTGGGCGCCGGCCAGTCGGGCAGGATCAGGGTCGGGCGCAGGTCGGGAGCGTCGCTCATGTCAGGGTCCTCGGCGCAGTCGCTTCAACGCATGGTTTCGTGATCGTCGCGCAGGTAGTCCAGCAGCATCAGCAGGTCATCCGGCAGCGACGCGCGAAAGGTCACCGTCTCGCCACTGCCGGGATGCACGAAGGCCAGCTTGCGGGCGTGCAACGCCTGGCGGGGAAACTCGCGCAGGATCTCCTTGAGGGGCTCGGCGGCACCCGGCGGCAGCTTGAGTCGACCGCCATAGACCGGATCGCCGATCAGGGGATAGCGCAGGTGGGCCAGGTGCACACGGATCTGGTGGGTACGCCCGGTCTCCAGGCGGCAGCGCACATGGGTATGGGCACGAAAGCGCTCCACCACCCGATAGTGGGTCACCGCCGGCTTGCCGGAGGCGGTCACCGCCTGGCGCTTGCGGTCCTTGGGGTGCCGACCGATGGGGGCATTCACGCTGCCGCCGGCCGTCATCACCCCCACGCAGATCGCATCGTACTCCCGGGAGACCGTACGCGCCTGAAGCTGCTCGACCAGGGAGGTCTGGGCGGCCAGGGTCTTGGCCACCACCATCAGGCCGGTGGTCTCCTTGTCGAGGCGGTGGACGATGCCCGCCCGGGGCACCCCGGCAAGGGCCGGGCAGTGGTGCAGCAGCGCATTGAGGAGGGTGCCGTCGGGATTGCCCGCCGCCGGATGCACCACCAGCCCCGCGGGCTTGTCGATCACCAGCACCTGGTCATCCTCATACACCACGGCCAGGGGAATGTCCTCCGGCTCGAAGCGGGTATCCTCCGCCACCTCGGCGTTGAGGCGCAGCCACTCGCCCCCGTAGACCTTCTCTTTCGGCTTGGCGGGCCGGCCGTCCAGGGTCAGGTCGCCGGCCTTGATCCAGGCCTTGAGGCGCTCGCGGGAGTGGTCGGCGAAGAGCTCGGCGGCGGCCTGGTCGAGACGCAGGCCGGCCATGGCGTCGGGAACGCGTTGCTGGGCTTCCAGAATCTGGGGCATGGGCGAGAGGCTGCCTGTCAGCAGGGAGTGGATCAGAGCAGCGCGCGGTGACTGCGTTTTGCCGCGCAGTGCTTTATAGTGAGCGGGTTTCGGTCGATTCTATCACGGCCTGTCCGCGTTGTTTGCCACGAGGATCACGATGCGCGTATTCCGCCCTACCGCCCGACTTGCGGCCCTGCTGGTGGCCTCCAGCCTGCTGGTGGGCTGTGCCAGCAGCGGCTCCAGCGAAGAAGAACAGGACGAGTTCGCCGGCGTTGCCGAACGCGAGCTCTATGAAGAGGCGCGCGGCTCCCTGGAACGCCGCAACTTTACCGCGGCCATCACTCGACTGGAGGCGCTGGACACTCGCTACCCCTTCGGCAGCCACGCCGAGCAGGTGCAGCTGGAGCTGATCTATGCCCACTACGAACTCGGCGACTGGGAGGCCACCCGCGCCGCCGCCAGCCGCTTCATCCGCCTCCACCCGAGCCACCCCCAGGCCGACTATGCGCTCTACATGCGTGGCCTGGCCTCCTGGCAGGCCGGACGCTTCAGCCTCGAGCGCCTGAAGCTGATCGATATCTCCCGGCGGGACCTGGGCGCCTCCCGGGACGCCTATACCGACTTCAGCGAGCTGGTCCGCCTCTATCCCAACAGCCAGTACGCTCCGGACGCCCAGCAGCGCATCGTCTACCTGCGCAACCTGATGTCCCGCCACGAGCTGCACGTGGCCGACTACTATCTGCGCCGCGGGGCCTACCTGGCCGCCGTTGAGCGCGGCCGCTGGGTGATCGAGAACTACCCGGAGAGCGAGGCGACCCGGGATGCCCTGGCGGTGATGGTCGAGGGCTACCTGGGCCTGGAGATGCGTGATCGCGCCCGTGAGGTGCTGGAAGTACTGATCGAGAACGACCCGCGCCACGAGCAGCTGCGCGGCCGCACCTTCGAGCCCAAGCACGTGCGCGCCCAGTCGCTCTCGACCTGACCCCTCTACAGAGACAGCATGCCCCGCCACGGGCGGGGCATTAGTCCCCATCATGTCATCAGCCTCCCCCTCCCGATCGGCGCACTTCATCCGACGCATGCATCGGCGCGTGCGTACCCTGGCGGCACTGGGCATCCTGACCACCGCCCTGCTGGCCGGCCTTGCCACCGCCCTGCCCTTCTATCATTCGGCCCGCAGCAGCATCGAGCACATCTACCAGCTCAGCCTGGAGGCGCACGCGGAGTCGCTTCACCACCAGTTCAGGCACTACCAGGAGGTCACCCGGCAGCTTGCCGGCCGCACCGAGATTCGCCGGCGGCTGGAGGAATACGCTCGCGGCGAGATATCCCTGGAGACCGTCTCCGCCTACAGCACCCCGCGGCTGGCCGACTCCATGGCACAGGCGTCCCAGATAGCCGGCCTGCTCCGCCAGGGACCCGGTCACGAGACCATCGCCCGGCTGGGCCAGGTGCCGCCGAACCCCGAGCCCGCCCTCGCGTCGCCGGAGGGTTACCCCTGCCGCTTTCATCAGATGCCCCAGGGCAAGGTGCTGATTCAGGGATGCGCACCCATTCTCGACGCGTCGGGCGCAGTCATCGGCCGCGACCTGGTCTTTTTCCACGCCGACGCCCTGCGGGAGCTGCTGAGCGGCAGGCGCCGCTTTGGCGATGACACTCCGATACGGCTGCGCAACCTCAGCAGCGGCCAGGAGCTGATGCTCGACGCCGGCACCCTGGCGCTGACCGACATCGCGTCGCCGACCGCGGAGGACGATATCACTCGCGTTCCCCTCGCCGCCGACCTGGGTGATCACGGCTGGCAGCTGCTGGTCGAAGTCCCTACCCACCACTTCCACGACGAGGCCATCAAGCTGCTGGCGTGGCCGGCTCTCGCCATGCTGCTGCTCGCCCTGGGCGGCACCTGGATCATCAGCCGGGCCCTGCACCCGCTGCTCATCCGAGTGGACCAGCAGACTCGTCAGCTGGAGCGCTCACGGGAAGAGCTTCTGCTGGCCGCCAGCGTCTTTCGCAGCGCCCAGGAGGCCATCGCCATCACCGACCCCGAACACAGGATCATCGACGTCAACCCCGCCTTCACCGACCATCTGGGCTACTCCCGCCAAACCCTGCTTGGCGGGCCGATGTCACGGCTGCTCGCCTGGCAGGCCGACAGCGCGGAGCGGCTGCAAGAAGGCGAGAAACACCTGGAGCAACAGGATACCTGGCAGGGCGACGTCCACTACCGGCGCGCCGATGGCGATACCCTGGTGGCCCTGCAGACCATCAGCACCGTGCGCAGCGACAGCGGCAAGCTGCTGCGCTATATCCATATTTTCAACGACGTCACCGAGCAGAAGGCCGCCGAGGAGGCCGTGCGCCACCAGGCACTGCATGACAAGTTGACCGGGCTACCCAACCGCACCCAGCTGGAGCGGCATTTGCAACGGGCCCTGCATCAGGCCGGCTCGACGAAGGGGCAGCTGGCCGTTCTGTTTCTGGACCTGGACCACTTCAAGGAGGTCAATGACACCCTCGGCCACCAGGCAGGCGACCTGCTGTTGCAGAGCGTGACCCGACGGCTCAAGGCCAACCTGCGCAGCAATGACCTCCTGGCCCGCCTGGGGGGTGATGAATTCGTGGTCGCCGCTGCCCCCTTGCAGGATGCCGAAAGCGCCATCCGAGTGGCCCGCAAGATCATTGACGCACTGACGACCCCCTTCACCATCGACGGCACGGAGGTCACCATCGGCGTATCGGTGGGGGTGGCCCTCTATCCCGCCGACGGAGGCAGCGCCGACGATCTGCTCAAGGCCGCCGATGCGGCCATGTATCGCGCCAAGGATGCCGGGCGCAATACCTGGCGACTCTACGACCGAGCCCTGGACGAGGCCCTGAGCGGCAGCGCTCCCCGCTGAGCGCCTCCTCTTCGCTCACTGGGGCAGAGCGCCATCTCCCACCGGGCCCCTGAGGGCAGAGCGCCACCTCCCCGACGGGAGGTGGCGCTCCGAGCCATCTTGCCTTCGTGGACCTACTCGCCGGGCTGCCAGCCGTTGACGATGGGGTAGCGGCGGTCGCGGCCGAAGCCGCGGCGGGTCACCCTGACCCCCACCGGCGCCTGGCGGCGCTTGTACTCGCAGCGGTCCACCAGCCGCACCACCCGGTAGACGTCGTCGCGGTCGAAACCGGCCTCGATGATCGCCTCGGCGCTCATGTCCCCCTCGATATAGCGCACCAGGATGGCATCGAGCACGTCGTAGTCGGGCAGGGAGTCGCTGTCCTGCTGGCCGGGGGCGAGCTCCGCGGTGGGCGGGCGCTCGATGACCCGCTCGGGGATCGCCGGCGACTGGGTGTTGCGCCAGCGGGCCAGGCGGTAGACCCAGGTCTTGTAGACGTCCTTCAGGGCGTTGTAGCCGCCCACCATGTCGCCGTAGAGGGTGGCGTAGCCCACCGCCATCTCGCTCTTGTTGCCGGTGGTCAGCACCATCAGGCCCTTCTTGTTGGAGATCGCCATCAGCAGCACGCCGCGACAGCGCGACTGCAGGTTCTCCTCGGTGGTATCGCGCTCGGTGCCCTCGAAGACCCCGGAGAGGGTCCCCATGAAGGCCTCCACCATGGGCTCGATGGGCAGCACCTCATAGTGGACGCCGAGCAGGTCGGCCTGCTCGGCGGCGTCCTGCTTCGAGATATCCGCGGTGTAGTGATAGGGCATCATCACCGCCTGCACCCGCTGGGGGCCCAGGGCATCCACGGCGATGGCCAGCGACAGCGCCGAGTCGATCCCGCCGGAGAGCCCCAGCACCACGCCCTCGAAGCCGCTCTTGTTGACGTAGTCGCGAAGCCCCGTGACCAGCGCGCAGTAGAGGTTCTCCTCGGGCTCGACGTCGGGTTCAGTCTCGCCGGGGCGGGGGATCCATCTCCCCTTCTCCTGGACCAGCGCCACCGGCATCAGCCCCACCTGCCAGTGGGGCGCCTGGAGCATCAGCTTTCCTTCGGCATCCACGCAGGCGGAGCCGCCGTCGAAGACCAGCTCGTCCTGGCCGCCGATCATATTGACGTAGACGATGGGCAGCGCCACCTCGGCGGCCCGCTGCTCGAGCAGGCGCAGCCGTTCGACGGGCTTGTCCTGGTGGAAGGGGGAGGCGTTGAGGCTGACCAGCAGCTGGGCGCCGGCCTCCCTGGCCTGGCGCGCCGGCGCCTCGTCCCAGAGGTCTTCGCAGATCAGCAGGCCCAGCTTCAGGCCCTTGTGCGTCAGCACCAGCGGCTCGCTGCCGGCGGCGAAATAGCGCTGCTCGTCGAACACCTCGTAGTTGGGCAGCGCCTGCTTGGCATACTCACCCAGCCACTCGCCGTTGTAGAGGGCGCCGGCCAGGTTCCAGAGCTGCCCCTCGCGGCGGCCTGGGTAGCCGACGATCACCAGCACGTCGCGGACCACCTTCTCGGCCATGCGGGTGCGCGCCGCGCGTAGTCGGCTCTCCATGGAGGGGCGCAGCAGCAGGTCTTCCGGTGGATAGCCGGTTAGGAAGAGTTCGGGCAGCACCACGATGTCGGCGCCATGCTCGATGCGCGCCTCGCGCACCGACTCGATGGCGCGTTCGGTATTGCCGGGAATATCCCCCACCAGGGGGTCCAGCTGAGCCATCACCAGCGTCAGGTCTTGCATGGGCTTGGAAATCTCTCGAGAATCGATGAATACACCCATTGTCCCGCAAGGGCCGCCGACTGGCAAAGCCGACCCGCCCTCACCTGGGAGTCCCTACCGGAATGAACCTCTTGATCATCCGCCTGATCATCTTCGCCGTGCTCTTCTTCGCCGGCCTCAAGCTCTACCGCATGTACCGAGAGTGGAAGCTTGACCGCGAGGAACTGCTGGAAAGTGACGACACCCGCCAGGAAGGCGGCCAGATGGTGCGCTGCAGCTGGTGCAAGGTGCACGTGCCCGAAAGCGACGCCCTGCGCGACCAGGGCGAGTGGTTCTGCTCCAGCGCCCACCTCGACCGCTACCTTCAGGAGCAGAAGGAGCAGGGGCCGGAGGAGAAGGAGTAGCGCCTTCTACAAGCGCCCCGCCAGGGAGTAGGGGGCCGGGTCGAGGATCGGCTCGCGGCCCAGCAGTCGGTCCACCAGCAGTCGCGTCGAGGCCGGCGCCAGCACCAGGCCGTTGCGGTAGTGGCCGGCATTGACGTGCAGGTTGTCGATGCCCGGCACCCCACCGATAAAGGGTACGCCGTCCGGCGAGCCCGGCCGCAGCCCGGCCCAGTGGTGCTCCACCTCGCAGTCGGCCAGGGCCGGGATGATCGCCGTGGCGCTGGCCCAGAGCGACTCACGCGCCCGGGCATCGGTCGCCTTGTCGAAGCCACACTCCTCCAGGGTCGAGCCGGCCAGCACGCGCCCGTCGGCGCGGGGAATCACGTAGCGGCCGTCCATCAGCACCACCCGCTGCACCAGCCCCGGCGGCGCCTTGAACAGGATCATCTGCCCCTTGACCGGACGCACCGGCAGGGCAACGCCCAGCGTCTCGAGCAGCCCCGCCGCCCAGGCCCCGCCGCAGACGACCACCTGGCCAGCGGCGATCGGCCCGGCGTCCGTCTTTACCGCCAGCGCTCGTCCGCCGGCCACCTCGAAGCCGGTCACCTCGGTCCCCTCCCTCAGGGTCACCTCGGGCATCGCCGCCAGCCTGGCCTGCAGCGCCCGCACCAGGCGCGGGTTGCGGATGCTGCCTAGCGTCGGCATCCACAGCGCCTCCTCGAAGCCCGGCGCCGCCTCGGGTTCCCGGGCATAGAGGAAGTCGCCGCCGACCCGTTCCAGGGGCTTGCCCAGCTCGTCCGCCCATGCCAGCGCCGCATCGGCGTCGTCGACCCTGAGGTAGAGCAGCCCCTCCTGGCGATACTCCGGGTCGATGCCGCTCTCCTCCTTCAGACGCCGGGCCAGCTCCGGGTAGAACCCCTCCGACCAGCGCGACAGCTGCGACACCGCCGGCCCGTAGCGCCAGGGATAGAGCGGCGAGACGATGCCGCCGCCGGCCCAGGAGGACTCCCGGCCGCACAGGCCGCGCTCCACCAGGGTTACCGTATGGCCGGCCTCGGCCAGCTGCAGCGTCGTCATCATGCCGATGACGCCGCCCCCTACCACCACGAACTCGGTTCCTGCCATGCGCTGAACGCCCTCCCCCATGCGTGATTGCCGACCCTCTCGTCCGTCCACCACTCAGCTGACCCCCATATAGCGCCCGGGCTTGTGGTTGAGCGCGATGATCAGGTTGAGGGCCACGGCCCCCAGCACCGAGAGCCCCACACGCTCCACGGGCAGCGTCATCAGCGCCACCAGCATGATGACGCCATCGATGCCGAGCTGCACGTAGCCGGCGCGCCAGCCGTAGCGGTCCTGGAGGTAGAGCACCAGGATATTGACCCCGCCGAGGCTGGAGCGGTGGCGAAACAGGATCAGCATGCCGATACCGATGAGGGAGCCGCCCATCAGTGCCGCATAGAGGGGGTTGAGCCCCTCGAGGGTGACCCAGCGCCCGGTCAGCTCCGAGAAGAGCGACACCAGGGCGATGGTGACGAAGGTGCGCAGGGTGAAGCTCCAGCCCATGCGGCGGATCGCCAGCCAGTAGAAGGGCAGGTTGATCAGGAAGAACCAGACGCCGAAGGCCCAGCCGGTGGCGTACTGCAGCAGGAAGGCCAGGCCCGCGGTGCTGCCGGTGAGCAGCGTGGCCTGGGTGTAGAAGGTGACGCCGAGGGCGACGAAGAGGGTCCCGACCAGCATCGCCATCGCATCCTCGTGAAGGCGGTGGGGGTCGGTGGGCAGTTCCTGAGGGTCCATGGGGCTATCCTTGCGCCTGAGGCTCCGCGTGTTCGACCATCAGCTGGAGGCTCTCGCGCCCCCGCCAGCGATTGCGGTTGAGACGGTAGGCGCAGCGCAGCCGGTCGCCCACCCCGAAGGCCGGCACCTCGCCGGGGGTCAGCGCCCGGAACCAGATCGCCCGGTGGCTTGCCGCTCCCAGGGAGAGCTCCAGCATCAGGTGGGTACCGTCGGCGCCCACCGGCCGCAGCCGCTCGACGATGAACTCCCCCTGAAAGAGCGGCGCCTCGAACTCGCGGCCGTAGGGACCCAGGGTCTCCAGACTCGCCAGCGTCTCCAGGCTGAGCGCCTCGGGGGCCAGGTCGCCGTCGGTCAGGATCTTCGGATAGAGTTCGGCCCCGCCCAGCTGCTCGCCCACCGCCTGCAGGAAGGCCGCCTTGAAGGCGTCGAGCCGCTCGGCGGGCACGCCGACGCCGGCGGCACCGCGATGCCCCCCGAAGCGAGGCAGCGCCTCGGGGGCCAGATCGAAGGTGCGCTGCAGGGCGTCACGCAGATGCAGCCCCTCGATGGAGCGTCCGGAGCCGGTGAGCATGCCGGGGGCTGGCGCCGGAGTCAGCACCAGGGCCGGCCGGCCGAAGGCCTGCACCAGCCGCGAGGCCACGATGCCCTGCACGCCGGGGTGGCCGCTCTCCAGAAAGACCACCACGGCGGGCGCGTCGGCGGCCAGGGACGGCAGCGCCAGCGCCCTCGCCTCCTCGGCCATGTCGGCCTCGATCGCCTTGCGGGACTGATTGTCCTGATCGAGCGTCTCCAGGTGCCGCGCCGCCGTGGCGTCATCCGCCGCGAGCATAAAGTGCAGCGCCGCATAGGGGTCGTCGAGGCGCGAGCGGGCGTTGATCCGCGGCCCCATCTGGAAGCCCAGGGTCTCGGCGTCGAAGGGCACGCTGTCGGCGCCCAGGCGCTCGGCCATGGCCCGCCAGCAGGCGGCCTCCATGCGGTTGATCAGCGCCAGGCCGTGGGTGACCACGGCGCGGTTGGCGGGGCTGCCGCCCAGGGAGACGCAGTCCGCCACCGTGCCCAGGGCCACATAGGAGAGCCAGGGCGAGAGCTTGGGCGTCGCCTCGGGCAGCGCGCCCCACTCGATCAGCACCGAACGACTCAGGGACATGACCAGCCAGGCCACCATGCAGCCGGCGATGGTGGGGTCGGGGTAGTCGCAGTCCTCCCGGGTGGGGTTCACCACGGCGAGGGCCGAGGGCGGCGGCCCCTCCACCGGCAGGGCGTGGTGGTCGCTGACCACCACCTCGATGCCCTCTGCGGCCAGCCGCGCGATGCGCGGCTCATCGCTGCTTCCGCAGTCGGCGGTGATCACCAGGGTCGGGCGCGGCGACAGCGCCAGGGTGCGCTCCACCAGCGGCAGGCTGATGCCGTAGCCGTCGTGGATGCGGTGGCCGATCAGGCTGTGGAGCTTCGCCTCCGGCACGCCGAAGAGCTCCACCAGGGTGCGCCGAATCACCACGTGGGAAGTGATGCCGTCCACATCGTAGTCGGTGAGGATGCCGATATGCTCGCCGTCGACCACCGCCTGGGCGATGCGCTCCGCGGCGCGGCGGCCGTCGGCGAGCCGCTCGGGATGGGCCAGATGGCGCAGGCTGGGCCTCACCAGGGGAGCGAGCTCGCCCGTGAAGCCTTTCAGGCGCCCGGCCAGCACCCGCGCCTGGAGCTCGGAGAGCCCCTCGCGCTGGGCGCGGGCGTAGAGGGCAGCGTCCCGAGGCCGCGGCAGGATGCGCGGCCTCAGGCGCTCATTCAGGTCGATGGGGTCGCTTGCGGCGTTCAAGACGCCCTCCACTAGCGGCGATTCTCGACCACGAACTGCTGCACCGCAGCGAGCTCGGCGGGCAGCACGGTGTAGCGCTCCTCGCGCTCCAGCAGGTCGTCCATGTGCGGCGGCAGCGGCACGCCCGGGAAGCCCGCCTTGACCACCGCCTCGGCGAACTTGGCCGGGTGGGCGGTGGCAAGCGTCACCATCGGCACGCTCGCCTCGCCCCGCTCGCGCTCGGCGGCGCGGTAGCCGGTGGCGGTGTGGGGGTCGAGGATCTCCTGGGTGCGGTGATGCGCCTCGCGAATCACCTCCAGGATGGTGGCGTCATCCACGCTGTGGCTGGCGAAGCGCTCGCGCAGCTGGGCCAGGGGCGCATCCGCCAGGGCGGTGGGCTCGGCCTGGAAGCGCTCCAGCAGCGCCGCCACGGCGGCGCCGTCGCGGTCGTAGGCCTCGAACAGCAGCCGCTCGAAGTTGGAGGAGACCACGATATCCATGGAGGGCGCCAGGGTCGCCTTGAGCTCCTGCTTGGAGAAGTCGTTGGCGGCCAGGGTGCGGTGCAGGATGTCGTTGGCGTTGGTGGCGATCACGAAGCGCTCCACCGGCAGCCCCATGCGGTAGGCCATGTAGCCGGCGAAGACGTTGCCGAAGTTGGCCGAGGGGACGCAGAAGCTCACCTTGCGGTGCGGCGCACCCAGGGCCACGGCGGAGGCCACGTAGTAGACGATCTGGGCCATGATGCGCGCCCAGTTGATGGAGTTCACCGCCACCAGCCGGGTGCCGTTCAGGAAGGACTGGTCGGCGAAGCTCGCCTTGACCATGGCCTGGGCGTCGTCGAAGTTGCCCTCGATGGCGACATTGAAGACGTTGTCGGCCAGCACCGAGGTCATCTGGCGACGCTGCACCTCCGACACCCGCTGGTAGGGGTGGAGGATGAAGATATCGAGGTTGTCGCAGTGGCGGCACCCCTCGATGGCCGCGGAACCGGTGTCCCCGGAGGTAGCCCCCATGATCACCGCCCGCTCGCCGCGCTTCTTCAGGAAGTGGTCGAGCAGGCGCCCCAGCAGCTGCAGGGCCACGTCCTTGAAGGCGAGCGTGGGGCCGTGGAAGAGCTCGAGCAGGAAGTGGTTGGCGTCGAGCTGGTTGAGCGGCACCACGGCGTCATGGCTGAAGGTGGCATAGGCTTCTGTCACCAGACGACGGAAGGTGTCGTCATCGATCTCGCCGTTGACGAAGGGCCGCATCACCCGAAAGGCGATCTCGGCATAGGAGAGACCCGCCATCTCGGTCAGGTCGTCGGCCGAGAGCTGGGGAATGGTCTCCGGCACATAGAGACCGCCGTCGCTGGCCATGCCGGTGAGCACGACCTCCTCGAAGGAGAGCGCGGGCGCCTGCCCGCGGGTGCTGATGTAGCGCATGGCTTACTCCTGCTCGTCCAGTGATTCCACGCGAATCCGGGTCACCGGCCCGGCGATGTCGGCCATGGCCTCGATCTGACGGATCGCCTCGTTCATCTGCTTCTCGATGGTGCGGTGGGTCATCAGGATGATCGGCACCAGCTCGCCCTCGGTGGCCTCCTTCTGGATCAGCGCCTCGATGGAGATGCCCTGCTCGGAGAGGATGGTGGCCACCCGGGCCAGCACGCCGGGGCGGTCCACCGCCAGCAGCCGCAGGTAGTAGGCGGAGTGAATCTCCTCCATGGGCATGATCGGCAGCTGGCTGACGTCCTCGCTGATGCCGCTGAAAGCCAGGTAGGGCACCCGGTAGTGGTGGTCGGTGGCGATATCGCGGGCCACGTCGAGGATATCGGCCACCACCGAGGAGGCGGTGGGCTCGGCACCGGCGCCGGCGCCGTAGTAGAGGGTCGGGCCCACGGCGTCGCCCATCACGGCGATGGCGTTCTTGACGCCGTGCACATTGGCCAGCAGCCGCTCCTTGGGAATCAGCGTCGGGTGCACCCGCAGCTCGAGGCCGAGATCGGTGCGCTTGGAGATCCCCAGGTGCTTGATCACATAGCCCAGGTTGTCGGCCTGCTCCACGTCCTCGGCGGTGACCCGGGAGATGCCCTCGGTGTAGGCCTTCTCGAACTGCAGCGGCACCCCGTAGGCGATGGAGGCCAGGATGGTGAGCTTGTGGGCGGCGTCGATGCCCTCGACGTCGAAGGTGGGGTCGGCCTCGGCGTAGCCCAGCGCCTGGGCCTCGGCCAGCACGTCCTCGAAGGCGCGCCCCTCATCCCGCATATGGGTCAGGATGTAGTTGCCGGTGCCGTTGATGATGCCGGCCACCCACTCGATGCGGTTGGCGCCGAGGCCCTCGCGCAGGGACTTGATCACCGGGATGCCGCCGGCCACGGCGGCCTCGAAGGCGACGATCACGCCCTTGGCGTGGGCCGCCTCGAAGATCTCGTTGCCGTGCACCGCGATCAGCGCCTTGTTGGCGGTGACCACGTGTTTGCCGTGCTCGATGGCGGTCAGCACCAGCTCCCGGGCCACGTCATAGCCGCCGATCAGCTCCACCAGCACGTCCACGTCGGGGTTGGTGGCCACCTCGAAGACATCGGCGGTGGTCTTGAGGCCGGTGAGGTCGCACTCGGGGTTGGGAGTGCGATAGGCGACCTGCTCGATGACGATGGGCCGGCCCGCACGCCGCGCAATATCATCGGCGTTACGCGTCAGCACGTTGAAGGTACCGCCGCCGACGGTACCCAGCCCACAGATTCCTACTCTCACCGGTTTCAATGTCTCGCTCCTGCTCGCGTGTCGGGTTGTGTCTCAGCGTGGCGGCCTGCCTGCGGGCAGGCCAGGCCCCGGCTCGTCGGCCGGGGCTATGATGTCGTGGCTCGGGAGCCGTCAGCCATCGAGGCCGAGCTCAGCCGTCGAGGCCGAGCATGGCGGCCAGGCGCTCGGCCGGCACGTAGCCAGGCACCAGGCGGCCATCGGGCAGCACGATGGCCGGCGTACCCTGCACCCCGAGCTCCAGCCCCAGATGATACTGTGACTCGACCGGATTGTCGCAGTTGGCGCTGCCGGAAAGCGTCTCCTGCCGCTTGGCGGCGCTCATCGCCTCGGCGGCATTGTCGGCGCACCAGATCTGCTGCATGCTGCGCGCGCCCTGGGCGTTCATGCCGGTGCGCGGGAAGGCCAGGTAGTGCACCTCGATGCCCAGCTCGTTGAGGCGAGGCACCTCCTCGTGGAGCTGGCGGCAGTAGGGGCAGGTGGGGTCGGTGAAGACCAGCACCTCGGCGCGGCTCTCGCCGGCGCCGCGGAAGATCACCCGCTCGCTCTCGGGAACCTCGGCCAGGCGCTCGGCCCGCTCGCCGTTGCGCCCCTGCTCGGTGAGATTCACCAGCCCGCCGGAGGCATTCTCGTAGAGGTCCCCCACCAGAAAATATTCACCCTCGGCATCGCTGTAGAAGCGCTCGCCGGTGGCCAGGCGCACCTCGAAGAAGCCCTCCAGCGGCGTGGCGCGCACGCCCTCCACCGGCATCGGCTGCCCGTTCACCGCCAGGCGCTCGGCCAGGCGCTCGGCCGTCGCCTCCCGGGAGTCGGCCTGGGCCAGCAGGGGAGTGGCAAGGGTCACAGCCAGCAGGCCGCTCAGCAGCATCCCAAACGAATTCTTCATGTGTCTCTTCAACCTCGCGGGTGATGGTCGGCGTGCAGACGCTCCAGTCGCGCCTGCGCCACATGGGTATAGATCTGCGTGGTCGACAGGTCACTGTGGCCCAGCAGCAGCTGTACGACACGCAGGTTGGCCCCATGATTCAACAGATGGGTGGCAAAGGCGTGGCGCAGCGTATGGGGCGACAGCGGCCGCTCGATACCCGCCGTGCGCGCATGGGCCTTGATGCGATACCAGAAGGTCTGGCGCGTCATGGCCCGGTCGTGGCGGCCCGGAAACAACGCCGGTCGCGTCGCATCGCGCATCAGGCCGCCCCGAGCGCCACCCAGGTAGCGTGTCAGCCACTCTACCGCCTCCTCCCCCAGGGGCACCAGGCGATCCTTGTCGCCCTTGCCGCGCACCCGCACCACCCCCTGGCGCAGGTTGACCGCCTCCACGCTCAGCCCCACCAGCTCCGAGACCCGCAGCCCCGTGGCGTAGAGCAGCTCCAGCATGGCCCGGTCGCGCAGCCCCAGTGCCGTGGTCACGTCGGGGGCGACGATCAGCCGCTCCACCTCGTGCTCCTCCAGGGTGTTGGGCAGGCTCGGCCGCACCCGCGGCAGCCGCACCTCGGCCAGGGGGTCCCGAGCGAGAGTCCCGGACTCCAGGCACCAGCGATAGAAGCGTCGAAGAGCGGCGAGCAGCCGAGCGTTGCTGGTCAACCGGTACCCCGCCTCGCGGCGCTCGTCGAGCCAGGCCGGCAGGGCGTCCGGCGCAGGCGTCAGCAGCGCCTCCCCACGCTCGGCCAGCCGCGCCGACCAGGCGGTGAGGTCGCGACGATAGGCGGCCAGGGTGTGCTCGCTTACCCCCTGCTCCAGCCAGAGGGCATCGAGGAAGGCGTCGATGCGGGCACCGTCGTCGGTCTGGTTCATGGTAGACGCCAGGCAGCAGGCCCCAGATGCGCCGGGACCCCGCCCCGCGCAAGCGGTGACGGGGTCCCGGTGGGCCGGGCCGAGGCCCGACCCGAAAGCGACCGAGGCGTCAGCCTCAGGCCAGCTTTTCCTTGATGCGGGCAGACTTGCCGCTGCGCTCGCGGAGGTAGTAAAGCTTGGCCTGGCGCACGTCACCGCGACGCTTGACGCTGATGGAGTCGACCAGCGGGCTGTAGGTCTGGAAGGTACGCTCGACGCCGACGCCGTGGGAGATCTTGCGCACGGTGAAGGCGGAGTTCAGGCCGCGGTTGCGCTTGCCGATCACCACGCCTTCGAAGGCCTGCAGACGCTCGCGGGTGCCTTCCTTGACCTTGACCTGGACGACCACGGTATCGCCGGGGGCGAAGGCCGGGACTTCCTTGCTCATCTGCTCGGCTTCGAGCGCCTGGATCACCTTGTTCTTGCTGCTCATGACGGATAACTCCTCAAAATGTTGATCCACCGGTCGGCTTGGGATGCCGATGAATCGTGATCCCGGCGCCCGAGCGAGCTCGAGAGCGCGGGAGATGATGGGTGACGCGGGCCGGCGTCTCGACGCCTCCGCACCTCCGCCCTGCCTACCGGGCCGTCAGGGCGTGTTCCTCGAGGTACTCCTCGAGCAGCTTGCGCTGCTCCTTGCTCAACGTCCTGCCTTCCAGCAGGTCGGGACGCCGCTGCCAGGTGCGCCCCAGGGACTGCTTCAGCCGCCAGCGCCGGATGGCGCCGTGATTGCCGCTGAGCAGGACATCCGGCACTCGCCGCCCGTCGATCTCTTCCGGGCGCGTATAGTGCGGGCAGTCCAGCAGCCCGTCGTTGAAGGAGTCCTCGACCGCGGAGTCCTGATGACCCAGCACCCCGGGCACCAGCCTTGCCGCGGCGTCGATCAGCACCATGGCCGGCAGCTCGCCGCCGCTCAGCACATAGTCGCCGATCGACCACTCCTCATCGATGTCGGTCTCCACGACCCGCTCATCGATACCTTCATAGCGTCCGGCCACCACCACCAGCGGCGGTCCCGACGCCAGCTCCTGCGCGCCGTCCTGGTCGAGCCGTCGCCCCTGGGGCGAGAGGTAGACCACCTTCGGGCGCTGCCCGGTGGCCTGCTCGGCCCGCTCCCGGGCGGCATGGATCGCGGCACGCAGGGTGTCGACCTTCATCAGCATCCCGGGGCCGCCGCCATAGGGGCGGTCGTCCACGGTGCGGTGCCGGTCGGTGGCGTAGTCGCGGGGGTTCCAGAACTCCAGCGCGATACGGCCTCGCTCCACCGCCCTGCCGGTAACGCCGTGACGGGTGATCGCCTCGAACATCTCCGGGAACAGCGACACGACCCCGATCCACATATCGGCCGCGGGCGCTTCCGCCGCAGCCTGCTCCAGCGCGTCGGGCTCCATCAGAAGTCCGGATCCCAGTCGACGGTCATCACGCCCCCCTCGAGATCCACCTCGAGGATCACCTCCTCGGGGAGGAAGGGCAGCAGACGCTCCCGGGCGTCGATGGCGTCGGCCTCGAGGCTCCCTTTGACCACCATGACGTCGTTGGCGCCGGTCTCGAAGAGGTGGTCGACGCGACCCAGCACGCTGCCTTCGCGCGTTACCACGCGCAGGCCTTCCAGCTGGTGCCAGTAGAGCTCGTCGGCCTCGAGGGCCGGCAGCTCGACCTTGGGCAGCAGGATCTCCGCCCCGGCCAGCGCTTCGGCCGTCTCGCGGCTGGTGCATCCCTCGAGCTGCGCCACCAGGCCCTTGCCATGACGACGCCCCTGCAGCAGACGCCGACGCTCGAGGCTTTCGCCACGGCGCAGCACCCACTCGGGGTAGTCGAGGATGCCCTCCATGGGGCCGGTGTACGAATACACCTTGAGCCAGCCCTTGACACCGTAGGGGCTGGTCAGCTTGCCCAGCACCACATGATCGTCAGCAGGCTGCACGTTGGCGCGTTCGCTCATTGACGACCTCATGATCGCTGATGGTACGGCAAGTCAGGCTCAGGCCTGCTTGCGGGCTTCCTTGACCAGCTCGGCAACGCGGTCGGAGAGCTGGGCGCCCTGGCTCTGCCAGTGGGCAACGCGCTCGAGGTCGACGCGCAGGCGCTCTTCCTGACCGCGAGCGATCGGGTTGAAGAAGCCCAGGCGCTCGATGAAGCGGCCGTCGCGGGAGTTGCGGGAATCGGAAACGGTCAGGTGGTAGAAGGGACGCTTCTTGGCGCCACCACGAGCCAGACGAATGGTAACCATGGCCTAGTCAGTCCTTCGGTTGAGTTGGATTCGGTCACGACAGGCGCCGCGAAAGCGCGGTCCTGCCAGTGAAGAGGCAGCATTCTACGGAAAACAGCCCCGCTTTGGAACCTTTTTTCGGGCCTAGCGCCAGGGCATGCCCCCGGGACCACCCATGCCGCCGGGGCCGCCCGGCCCGCCGCCGCCCATCATGCCGGACATGCCGCGCATCATCTTCTGCATGCCGCCTTTCTTGCCGGCCTTCTTCATCATCTTCTGCATCTGCTTGTGCTGCTTGAGCAGACGGTTGAGGTCCGGCACCTGCAGGCCGGCACCGGCGGCGATGCGCCGCTTGCGCGAGCCGTTGATGATCTCGGGGCGCCGGCGCTCCTGGGGGGTCATGGAGTTGATCAGCGCCTCGAGCTTGCCCAGCTCCTTCTCCGGGCCGGGGCCTTGGGCCATCTCGGCCATCTGCCCCATGCCGGGCAGCTTGCCGAGCAGGCCCCCCATGCCGCCCATCTTCTTGAGCTGCTGGAGCTGGTCGCGGAAGTCCTCGAGGTCGAAGCCCTCCCCCTTCTTGACCTTCTTGGCCAGCTGCTCCGCCTTCTTCTTGTCGACGGTGCGCTCGGCCTCCTCGATCAGCGACAGCATGTCGCCCATGCCGAGGATCCGCGAGGCGATGCGGTCAGGGTGGAAGGGCTCCAGGGCGTCGACCTTCTCGCCCACGCCCATGAACTTGATCGGCTTGCCGGTGATATGGCGCACCGACAGCGCCGCGCCGCCGCGGGCGTCACCGTCGGCCTTGGTGAGGATCACCCCGGTCAGCGGCAGCGCCTCGTGGAAGGCCTTGGCGGTATTGGCGGCGTCCTGGCCGGTCATGGCGTCGACGACGAACAGGGTCTCCTGGGGCGAGACGGCCTGATGCAGCGCCTGGATCTCGGCCATCATCGCCTCGTCGATGGCCAGGCGGCCGGCGGTATCCACCAGCACCACGTCGTGAAACTGGATCTTGGCGTGCTTGATCGCCGCCTCGGCGATGGCCACCGGCTGCTGGTCGGAGCGCGACGGAAAGAAGTCGACGCCGACCTCCTTCGCCAGGGTCTCGAGCTGGTCGATGGCCGCCGGACGGTAGACGTCGGCGGAGACCACCAGCACCTTCTTCTTCTCGCGCTCACGCAGGTAGCGCGCCAGCTTGGCCAGGGAGGTGGTCTTGCCCGCCCCCTGCAGGCCCGCCATCAGCACCACCGCCGGCGAACCCTTGAGGGAGAGGCCCTCGTTGGCCTCGCCCATGGTCGCCTCGAGCTCCTGCTGGACGATCTTGACGAACTGCTGGCCCGGCGAGAGGCTCTTGGAGACCTCCTGGCCCACCGCACGCTCGCGCACCCGCTCGATGAAGTCCTTGACCACCGGCAGGGCGACGTCCGCCTCGAGCAGCGCCCGGCGCACCTCGCGCAGGGTGTCCTTGATGTTGTCCTCGGTCAGGCGCGCCTGACCCTTGATGGACTTGAGCGTCTGCGACAGACGCTCGCTGAGATTCTGAAACATTGGCCTCTCCAGTGACGACGGCCCGAAAGTGGAAACGATTATACGCGCTGTGGCCGGCAGTCTCCATGCGACCCGCCCCGGCGGCACGCTGCCGCACCCGAGGCGCACCGCTGTGCGCGGCCGGGGGGATTGGGTATAGTAGGTCCGTCATTTCCAACCGGCGCACGGAACGCAATCGATGCAGGCGCTCGCTCTGGCCACTCTGGCCTTCGTTCTCTATCTGGCCGCCGCTTCCTGGCAGGTACTGGTGCTGCTGCGCCGGGCCTCTCCGCAGCCGCTGCTGGTCCGCGGCATGGCCACCCTCGGCCTGCTCTGCCAGCTTCCCCTGGCCATCGGCCTGTTCGGCCACGGCGAACCGGTCCTGCCGGGGCTTTCCACCAGCATCATCCTGATCAGCGCCGCCGCGGTGGCGGTCCTGCTGCTGGTCAGCCTGTTCAAACCGATCCTCAACGCCGCCGTGGGCATCCTGCCGCTGGCCGGCCTGGCCCTGGTGCTGGCCGCCGGACTGCCGAGCCCGGAGCGGGTCGACGGCCTGACGCCCGGCATCGCCGTGCACGCCCTGAGCTCGCTGCTGGCCTTCGCCGTGCTGGCCATCGCCGCGATGCAGGCGGTGCTGCTGGGCCTGCAGAACCGCGCCCTTCGCCAGCACCATATCCGCGGCCTGGTCCAGGCGCTGCCGCCCTTGACCACCATGGAGCGCGTGCTCTTCGAACTGATCTGGGCAGGCGTAGGGCTCCTCACCCTGTCGATCCTCAGCGGCTTCCTGTTCCTCGACAGCATGTTCGCCCAGCATCTGGCCCACAAGACCATCCTCTCCCTGGCGGCCTGGGTGATCTTCTCGGTCCTGCTCTTCAGCCACCACCGGCTGGGCTGGCGGGGGATGCGCGCCGTACGCTGGACCCTGGGCGGCTGCGCCGTGCTGCTGATCGCCTACTTCGGCAGCAAGTTCGTGCTGGAGGTCCTGCTGGCCCGCGGCTGAGGCCGCCATCCCCGGCGCCTTGACAGCGCGCGCGCCTCTCCCGTCAAATCGGGCCTGACACGCAACGAGGACCCTTCGACTTGAGCGACGACTTCCCGCTGGGATTGCTGTTCAGCCTGCTCTTCCTGCTCATCTGCCTTTCCGCCTTCTTCTCCAGTTCCGAGACCGGCATGATGTCGATCAACCGCTACCGGTTGAGCCATCAGGCCAACAGCGGAGAGCGCCGCGCCCAGCGCGTCGTACGCCTGCTTGCCCGCCCGGACCGCCTGATCGGCGTGATCCTGATCGGCAACAACTTCATCAACAACCTGGCCGCCTCCATCGCCACCATCATCGCCATCCACTACTTCGGCGAGGTGACCGGCCCCGCGGTGGCCACGGCACTGCTGACCATCACCATCCTGATCTTCGCCGAGGTCACGCCCAAGACCTATGCCGCGGTAACGCCCGAGCGCATCGCCTACCCCGCCTCCCGGGTGCTGGAGCCGCTGCTCAAGCTGCTCTACCCGCTGGTGTGGCTGGTCAACGTCATCTCCAACGGCCTGCTCAGGCTGCTCGGCGTGAAGAGCATCGACGGCAGCGGCGACCACCTGACCCGGGACGAGCTGCGCACCGTGGTGCACGAGGCGGGCACCCTGATTCCCCAGCGCCACCAGGCGATGCTGCTGTCGATCCTCGACCTGGAGAACGTCACCGTGAACGACATCATGGTGCCCCGCCACGAGGTGGTGGGCATCGACCTAGACGACAGCCTGGAAGAGATCCTGACCCAGATCCGCACCAGCCAGCACACCCGGCTGCCGGTCTACAAGGGCGACATCAACAACATCATCGGCATGCTGCACCTGCGCAATGCGGCGCGTTTCCTCTCCCGCAGCGAGGTGACCAAGGCCGCCATCGTCCAGGAGGCGAGGGAGCCCTACTTCATTCCCGAGTCGACCCCGCTACACACCCAGCTGCTCAACTTCCAGAAGCAGAAGCGGCGCATCGGCATCGTGGTGGACGAGTACGGCGACGTGGAGGGCCTGGTGACCCTGGAGGATATCCTCGAGGAGATCGTCGGCGAGTTCACCACCGACGTGGCGGGCATGGAGCAGGAGATCCACCGCCAGGAGGACGGCAGCCACCTCATCGACGGGACCGCCAATATCCGCGACATCAACAAGACGCTGGGCTGGCAGCTGCCCACCGACGGCCCCAAGACCCTCAACGGGCTGATCCTGGAGCACCTGGAGGCCTTCCCCGACGGCCCCGCCTGCCTGCAGGTAGGCAGCGTGCGCATGGAGATCCTCGAGGTGCGTGACAACCTGATCACCGCCGCGCGCTGCTGGCAGGTGTCGCGGCGGCGCTGACCCTCAGCGCCGCGGCAGCGCCGTGGCCACCGCCGGCTCGGCAAAGCGGTCGGCGTCGGCCTTGAGCTCCCTGACGCGAGACTCCAGCACCTGACGACGAGCCTGCTGCGGGGCAAGCGGCTCACCGAAGTAGAGCGCCACCCGCGCCCGGAAGCGCCGCGGCGGACGGCTGAGCGCCGGTCCGTGACTGTGCGAGGTCCAGGAGCCCCAGAGCCCCGAGAGCCCGGCCGGGATCACCGGCACCGGGTCCCGGGCCAGGATCGACTCGATGCCCCGGCGGAAGGCATGGATATCGCCATCCGGCGTCAGGCGCCCCTCGGGGAAGAGCATCACCACCTCCCCCTCGCGCAGGGCACGGCTTACCTCGTTCAGGGCTCGGCGCACGCTGGCCGGATCACGGCGCTCCGACTCCACCGGAATGGCACCCACCAGCCGAAACAGCCAGTTGAGCCAGGGCGAATCGTAGATGGGCTTGTCCATCAGGAAGCGCAGCGGGCGGCGGCTGGCGCCGCCGATCACCAGGGCATCCATGAAGCTGACATGATTGCAGACCACCAGGGCGGCTCCCCGAGGGGGCAGATGCTCGGTGCCGCTGAGGCGCAGCCGGTAGAGCAGCCGCACCAGCAGGTGCACCAGGCAGCGCACCACCGGACGCGGACGGCGAGCCACCGACCCGATCAGCGCCAGCCCCAGGCCGGCCAGCGCCCCCCACAGCAGCGCGCTCACGTGGCGTCAGGCCTCGCTTCGAGCCCGGCCAGGATGGTGCAGAGCAGCTGGTCGAGGAGCTCGCCCACCTCCAGCTGCTGGCCCTGCCAGTAGCCCAGGCGCTCGTTGAGCCCCAGCAGCACCAGGCCATGGACGCTGCCCCAGAGGGTGCGCCCCAGGCGGCGCGCCTCGAGATCCCCCAGCGCCGGCTGGTACTCCTTGAGCGTCGCCTCCACCCGCAGGAAGAGCCCTTCGATCATATCCGTCTGGCGCTGGTCCAGCTCACCCTCCTGGGCCAGGGGGTAGTCGAACAGCAGCTGCCAGCGGTAGGCGTCGCGCTGTGCAAACTGCCAGTAGGCCCGGGCCAGGGCGCGCAGCCGCTCCTTCGGCGTGGCCTGGCTGGTCAACGGCTCGATCACCTCGCGCAGTCGCGCCAGGGTCTCGATATTGACGTGCTGAAGCAGATTGTTGAAGCTGCCGTAGAGCTTGAGCAGGGTGCTTGGGGCACAGCCCACCTCCCGAGCCAAGGCGCGCAGGGAGAGGGTATGCACCGGATTGTCCTGCAGCCAGGCATCGCAGGCGGCCATCACCTGGGCATGGAGCGCCTCGGGGGCATGCTGTCTGGGACGGGCCATCGATTCCTCACGAGCCTCGAGCGGGCGGTTGCAAAGGCAGGGTCGGCGCAGAGTGGCGCCAATCTGATGCACTAGGATAGCGCAGATCGAACACTGTTTTCGATACCCCTTTCCTCGCCCGCTCCCCTTGGGTACCCTGAGCGACCCACTGCCTGCGCCTGCGGAGCCCCCATGGCCGGACGACTCCATATCGCCCCCATCGACCTGCCGCACCTGCTGCCGGAGCTGGCCATCGACGCCCCCCTGCTGACCAGCCCCAACCTGGCACCGCGGCAGATGCTCTCGGCGATCCGTCTGGAGGCGGGCAGGCCACGGCTGGGCCGGCTGTTCTGGGGGCTGACGCCGCCCTGGCTGGAGGTGCTCGACCACGCCCCCCACTGCGCACGGGCCGAATCCCTTGAGGAGCGCCCGATGTTCCGGGAGGCCTTCCAGGCGCGGCGCTGCCTGGTCCCCGCCAGCGGCATCTACGCTTGGAAGGCACAGCCGCGCTTCAAGCAGCCCTTCCTGATCACCCGGGTCGATCGTGGCCCGCTGCTGCTGGCCGGCCTCTGGTGCCGCTTCCATACCACCCTGGCGCAACACACCGACTCCCTGGCGCTGATCACGGTGCCCACCAGCGCCCTGCTGGCGCCGCTGACCGACCGCCTGCCGGCGGTGATCGCCCCGGACCAGGCACGCCGCTGGCTCGACCCTCAGACGCCCCTGACAGAGGTACGTGCCCTGCTGAAACCGGCACCCGGGGAACTGTTGGGCGCTTTCCCGGTATCAAGACGAGTGAACAACCCCGCGCATCAGGACGCCACCTGCGCCCATCCGGTCGGCCCCATGCTGCGTCAGCCGGAGTGACGCCGATGCGCCTGACCTGGGCCCAGCCCCATCAGGAGAAAGGATGTCCCGCACCCCGATCACACACCGCTGCGGCCTGGTCGCGGCCGCCGGCCTGCTGATGGCCGGCCCCGCCCTGGCCGAGGCACGCCCCGACCCCGTCGCCGAGGTGACCACGCCGCTGGTCAGCCCCCACGACACTCGAGACTATCGGGTGCTGGGCCTGGAGAACGGCCTCACCGTCCTGCTGGTCAGCGACCCCGAGGCCGACAAGGCGGCCGCCTCCATGAACGTCTCGGTGGGCAGCGCCCAGGACCCGGAGGACCTCGCCGGCCTGGCCCACTTCCTGGAGCATATGCTGTTCCTTGGCACCGAGCCCTTCCCGGAGGCCGACGCCTACCAGGGCTACATCTCGCGCCACGGGGGCAGCCACAACGCCTTCACCGCCCCCCAGGACACCAACTACTTCTTCGATATCGACCCGGCCGCCCTGGAAGGGGCCCTGGACCGCTTCAGCCAGTTCTTCATCTCGCCGCTGTTCAACGCCGACCAGCTGGAGAGCGAGCGCAATATCGTCCACTCCGAGTACATGGCGCGTATCCGCGACGACGCCCGCCGCGAGAACGACGTGCTCAACCTGCTGCTCAACCCCGAGAACCCCACCACCGGCTTTTCGGTGGGCAGCCGCGAGACCCTGGCCGACCGCCCGGAGGGCGAACCCAGCCTGCGCGAGCGGGTGATCGATTTCTATGAGCGCCACTACGACGCCAACGTCATGCACCTGGCGCTGATCGGCCCGCAGGACCTGGACGAACTGGAGGCGCTGGTGGCCGAGCGCTTCGCCGCCATCCCCGACCGCGGACTGACAATACCGGAGATCTCCGCGCCCCTGGCGCGGTCCGAGACGCTGCCCCGGCGGGTCGCCCTGCAGTCCGTGCGCGACAGCCGCCAGCTGCGTTTCCTCTTCCCGATCCCCGACCCCATCGCCGAGTATCGCCACAAGCCCGCGGACCTGATCGCCCACCTGCTGGGCCACGAGGGGGACGGCAGCCTGCTGGCGCTGCTGCGCGAGGCGGGCTGGGCCGACGGCCTCTCCGCCGGCGTCTCCCGGGGCGACGGCCAGCACGCCCTGTTCAGCGTGAACGTCAGCCTGACGCCGGATGGCGCCGAGGCCCGCGATGCCATCGAGGCGACCCTCTTCGCCGCCATCGAGCTGATCCGCGACGCAGGGCTGGAGGCGTGGCGCTACGACGAGAAGGCGAGCCTCGCCGAGCAGGAGTTCCGCTTCCAGCAGCACGGCTCCCCGCTGCAGGGCGCCATGCGGCTCGCCATGAACCTCTCGCGCTTCCCGGTGGAGGACGTCCAGTACGCCGCCTACCGCATGGAGGGCTTCGACCGCGAGCGCAGCGAGGCCTACCTCGACGCCCTCGTCCCCGACAACCTGATCCGTCTCTACAGCGCACCGGACGTGGAGGGCGAAGAGAGCTCCCCCTGGTTCCACGCCCCCTGGGCTGAAGACAAGGCTGGGAAGCGGGAAGATCACCACGGCGGCGAGGCCCCCGCGCTCGCCGGCCTGGCCCTGCCGCCGGCCAACCCCTATATCGCCGAGGACCTCGAGCTGCTCGACGCCCAGGACGAGCGCCCGCGGCGGCTGGTGGAGGAGTCCGCCTTCGACCTCTGGCACATGGCAGACGCCAGCTTCAGCACCCCCAAGGTGGAGTGGCGCTTCAGCCTGCAGAACCCGGGCGCGGCCAGCTCCGCCCGGGACGCCGCCCTGGCCCGCCTGCTCGCCGGCTGGCTGGATGACAGCCTCAACGAGGCCTTCTACCCCGCGCGCCTGGCCGGCCAGCACTTCGAGGCCTACGCCCACGCCCGGGGCATCACGCTCTCCTTTTCCGGCTGGCGGGACCGCCAGGAGCGCATGGTGGAGCGGGTGCTGGAGCAGCTGCAGAGCGGCGAGATCGAGCCCGCCAGCTTCGAGCGGGTGCGCTATCGCCTGCAACGAGAGTGGCGCAACGCCCCCCAGGCCGCCCTGCACCGCCAGGCCGGCAGGACCCTTGCCGAGGCCCTGGTGCGTCCCCAGTGGCCCAGCGCCGCCCTGCTGGACGCCAGTCGCGAGCTGACCCTGGAGGATCTGCGCGACTTCCGCGACACCCTGCTGGCCGAGCTGCGCCTGGAGGCCATGGCGGTGGGCAACCTCGCGGCCGAGCAGGCCGAGACGCTGGGCAGGCAGGTGGCCGACCGCCTGGCGCCGAGCCTTGCGGCAGCGGCCATTCCCGACCTCACCCCGCTGCGCGCCGACGCCGACCTGCCGAGCCTGACCCCCCACACCAGCCGCGAGGAGTCGGTGGTGCTGCGCTACCTGCAGGGGCCCGACCGGACGCTGGAGAGCCAGGCACGGCTGGCGGTGCTCGGCCAGCTGATCGACACCCCCTTCTATCAGCGCCTGCGCACCGAGGAGCAGCTCGGCTACGTGGTCCACGCCGGCTATTCGCCGATGCTCGACGCGCCGGGGCTGGCCCTGCTGGTGCAGTCACCGGACACCGAAAGCGACGCCATCGAGGCGCGCATCGACGCCTTCCTCGACGACTTCGAGGCCACCCTGGCCGGCCTGGAGGACGAGGCCCTGGCGCCCTATCGCCAGGCGGTCCACGACCGCCTGACCCGGCGCGACACCAGCCTGTCCGGCCGCGCCGGCCGACTGTGGCAGGCGATGTCCTTCGGTGACGTGGAGTTCGACCGTCGCGAGCGGCTCGCCGAACGGGCCCTGGCGGTCGGCGCCGACGAGCTGCGTGCGCTGTGGCCCGAGCTGCGTCGGGCGGCGGTGGCCAGGGTCGCCTTCGACCCGGGCGCCGAGCCGGACGACGTCCTGGCCCTCGCCCAGCACCTGGAGCCGATGCCGGAAGCCGAGGAGTAGCCCTCGAGGCAGTGCCACAGCCCTCGAGACAGCGCCACAGCGAAAGCGCCCGGCCTGGCCTATGGCCGGGCGCTTTCATCTCGGGGGCGGCGGACGGGGATCAATCGAAGGCCTGGGCGGGCATGATCGCTTCCACATGCATCACCAGCTCCTCGAGGATCTGGCGCTCACGATCGCCGAGCGCCACCTGGTTGAGCCGCTCGATCTCCCGGGCGAACCCCTTGAGGGTCAGGCCGGCCACGGCACCGTCGTTCATGCGCGCCCAGCGATAGGCCTCCCACTGGGCACGCTCCTCGCCCTCCAGGGTCTCCGGATAGCTGCGCGCCCGATAGCGGTAGAGCATCTCCTCCAGGCGTGGATCCTGAAAGGCGAAGCGCGCGCCCACCAGATCCCAGGGGTCGCTGTCGCGCACCCGCTGCATCTGCTGGCGGTCCGCCGGCGAGAAGAAGCCGCCGGCGTAGAGCATCAGATCCGGGTCCTCGGGCCCGGCCGGCGGCGGGGCGGCGAACACCTCCGCCACCCGGGCCGCCACCTCCGGATGCTCCCGCAGCCGCTTCCAGTGCTCGCGGCAGGCGGCCATATCGAGCCCCAGCCGCGCCACGATCTCGCCATGCTCGCCCCGGTGGGGCCCCTCCACGTCCTTGAGCGCCGAGGCCGGGAAGAGGGCCGGGCACTTGTTGACATGCACGACCTTGAGGGGGATGCGGGCCTCCCCCTCGGCCAGGTCATCATTGCTGACGAAGACCCGCTGACGGATCTGCTCGGCGGAGAGGTCGAACAGCGGTGTCGGATCCACGGAGAGGTCGTAGACGATCACCCCGTTGGGATTGGTGGGGTGCTCGGCCAGGGGCACCACCAGGGCGGCGCAGCCGCGGCTGGCCGGATAGCGCCGCGAGATATGCAGCAGCGGCTTGCGCCCCGCCACGTCGATCAGCTTGCCGACCGCGCGCTTGCCGCGCAGACCCAGCAGGTAGTCGAAGAGCCTCGGGTTGGCCTCGCGCAGGCGCCTGGCCAGGGCGATGGTGGCGCGCACGTCGGCCAGGGCGTCATGGGCGCCCTGGTGGGCGATCCCGTTGGCCGCGGTCAGGTCCTCGAGGCGAAAGCTGGGGGCGCCGTCCTCGCGGGTCGGCCACTCGATGCCGGCGGGGCGCAGGGCGTGGAAGGCGCGCACCACGTCGATCAGGTCCCAGCGGGAGTTGCCGTTCTGCCACTCCCGGGCGTAGGGATCGATAAGGTTGCGATAGAAGAGGTGACGCGTCACCTCGTCATCGAAGCGCAGGCTGTTGTAGCCCACCACGCAGGTGCCGGGCACGCTCATCAGCGACTCGATCTGGCCGGCGAACTCCGCCTCGGGCAGGCCGCGACGGCGGGCCTGCTGGGGCGTGATGCCGGTGATCAGACAGGCCTGGGGATGGGGCAGAAAGTCATCGGCGGGCTTGCAGAACCACTCCACCGGCTCGCCCACCTCGTTGAAGTCGGCGTCGGTGCGAATCGCGGCGAACTGGGCCGGGCGGTCCCGGCGCGGGTCGGCACCGAAGGTCTCGTAGTCGTGCCACAGGAAGGTCTGCGGGGCGTCAGGCGGCGCCATGGGCAAGGTCTCTCCGGCGAATCAGCATGGAGGCCACAGCCTAGCACAGCCCCGCGCTGCACTCAGCCGGGCGACCCCTTGGGCAGGGTCACGTTGAGCTCCAGCACCGAGCAGTTGTCCTCGCTGTCCAGGCTGATGTTGATGGCATCATCATCCACCTGAACGTAGCGGCGGATCACCTCCAGCAGCTCCTTCTCGAGCAGGGGCATGTAGTCGGGCTGCCCGCGCTGGCTGCGCTGGTGAGCCACGATGATCTGCAGCCGCTCCTTGGCGACCGACGCGGATTTCTTGCGCTCTCGCTTCAGGAATTCAAGCAGTTTCACCGACGACCTCCTCCGAACATGCGGCTCAGCAGGCTCTTCTTCTGGTATTCATGGAAGCGCAGCGGCACCTCCTCACCCAGCAGGCGTGCCACGGTGTCCGAATAGGCCTGGCCGGCATCGCTGTCGGCGTCATGGGTCACGGGCACCCCCTGGTTGGAAGCACGCAGCACCGCCTCGGATTCGGGGATCAGGCCGATCAGATCGATGGCCAGGATCTCGCGAATATCCTCGAGGTTGAGCATATCGCCGCTGTCGACCCGCGAGGCGTTGTAGCGGGTAATCAGCAGGTGCTCCTTGATCGGTTCCTCGCCGCGCTCGGCGCGCCGGGTCTTGGAGGCGAGCAGGCCGAGGATACGGTCGGAGTCCCGCACCGAGGAGACCTCGGGATTGGTGACCACGATCGCCTCGTCGGCGAAGTACATGGCCAGCTGGGCGCCGCGCTCGATCCCCGCCGGGGAGTCGCAGAGGATGAAGTCGAAATCCTTGGCCAGGGTCTCGAGCACCTTCTCCACGCCCTCCAGGGTCAGGGCATCCTTGTCGCGGGTCTGGGAAGCCGGAAGGATATGCAGGTTGTCGACCCGCTTGTCGCGGATCAGCGCCTGGCTGAGCCCCGCCTCGCCCTGGATCACGTTGACCAGGTCATAGACCACGCGGCGCTCGCAGCCCATGATCAGGTCGAGGTTGCGCAGCCCCACGTCGAAGTCGATGACCGCGGTCTTGTTGCCGCGCAGCGCCAGACCGGTGGCGATGGCTGCCGCGCTGGTTGTCTTGCCGACGCCTCCCTTCCCGGAGGTCACAACGATGATCTTGGCCAAGAGTCGCTTCCTGTCTGTCGTTGAATGGTATTGGGGTAGCGCCCGGTCCGCCGAGGACTCAGGAGAGCGCGGTGATGCCGAGCTGATCCCCGTCGAGGCGTACCTGCACCGCACTGCCCAGCAGGCAGGGGTCGACATCCTCGAGACGCTTGTAGTTGCCGGCCACCGAGAGCAGTTCGGCGTGGAGCTCACGGCAGAAGATGCTCGCCAGGGGATCGCCGTGGATACCGGCCAGGGCGCGGCCGCGCAGGGCGCCGTAGACGTGCACGCTGCCCGCGGCCAGCACCTCGGCGCCGGCATTGACGGCCCCTACCACCACCAGGTCGCCCTCGGGGGCGGTCACCTGCTGGCCGGAACGCACCGTGCCGCGGAAGATCCTGCCGCCGCTGCCGACCCCGGGGGGGGAGGCCAGCGGCCCCTCCTCGATCGAGGCGTCGGGCTCCACCGGGGCCACGCTCTCCAGGGAGCGAGGACGGCCCGCATCGAGAGGCGGGAACCAGCCCAGCCCCAGCGCCCAGGCGGACTGCTTGACCGGGTCGGCCCCGCCGCGCACCGCGACGGGCAGCAGCTTGTGGGCGCGACATACCGCGCAGATCCGCTCCAGGGCCAGGTGGGGCTCATCGAGCCTCTCGACGCTGAGCACCACCGGCGTGTGCTGGAAGAAGGCCGGCGACTGGCTGAGCTTGCCGGCGAGCTGGTCGCGAATCTGCTCCGGGTCGGCGCTGGCCAGTTCCATGACCGTCATCGGCAGCATGCCGCCCTTGAAGGTGAAGGCCAGGCTGTCCCTGTCCACGTTGAGGCTCATTGCCGAACTCCACATCGGTGTTGGTCGGGGTAGGAATCAAAGCTAAGCGAGTCCCACTCCCCCTGCAACTGATGATACGCCCAGCGGCACGCCCCTGTCAGTGTCTCCAGATGGTCACAGTCCGGCCTTTTCCCCAGCGGCAGCGCATGCTTAGATACCGGTTGAGCCTCGGCACGACCTTCGTCCAAGGCCCTTGCCAGGCTAGACTGCACGACAACAACAGGCCGGCGCGTCCCGGTGCGTGATGCGCCCTTTATCAGGATCGCCCATGTCCGGACTCTTTCGTCGCCTCTTCGCTCCCCGCTGGCAGCACCCCGACCCTCGAGTACGCTGCCAGGCCGCTGCGCGCCTCGACGCCAGCCGTGACGACCACCGCCAGGCCCTGGAGCGGCTCGTCCATGACGAGGCCCCCGAGGTGCGCGCCGCCGCCCTGAGCCATCTGGATAGCCCCGAAACCCTGCTGGGGCTCTACCAGGACGGCGGCGCCTCCCGTGAGCTCACCCAGCGCCTGGTGGCCCTGCTGGCCGGACGGGAGGGAAGCACGGAGCTGGACCAGCGAATCGCCCTGGTCGAGCGAATCGAGGCCCCCGCCCTGCTGGCCGAGCTCTGCCTGAACGGCGACAACCAGCAGCTGCGCCTGGCCGCCCTGGCCAGGCTCCAGGACGAACAGGCGCTGATCCGCCAGGCCTGCGACAACGGCATCGCCGCGGTGCGCCATGCCGCCGCTGCCAGGGTAGAGAGTGAGGAGGGGCTGGCCCGGCTGGCCCAGGAGGCCCGCCGCGACCGCCAGGTGATGCGCCAGGCCCGGGAGCGCCTGAACCGGCTGCGCGCCGATGCCGCGGAGCTGGCCGCCGCCCGAGAGCAGCGCGAGGCGCTGCTGAGCGACCTGGAACGGCATGCTGCCGCCCCCTGGGAGCCCCTCTATGCCGGCCGCTTTCGCCACCTGATGCGGGAGTGGGCCTCCCTCAAGGACCAGCCCGACGCCACCCAGGAGCGGCGCTACCAGGACGCCTGCCTGCGCTGTCGCAAGGTGGTCGGCGACCATGAGGCCCAGCAGCGTGCCAGCGAGGCCGCCGAGGCACGCCGCGAGAGCGCCGACCAGGCCCGCGAGGCCCTGGTCGAGGCCCTCGAGGAGGGTCTCGACGCCCTGGCCCGCAGCGACGTGGTCACCGCCCAGGATATCGCCAGCCTGCGCGCCCAGAAGCAGCTGCTGGCGCACCGCTGGCAGGCCTTCTCCGACCACCACCTGGCCGATGAGCAGCTGCGCCATCGCTACGATGCGGCTCGCCAACGCTTCGACCGGGTCAGCCAGAGCTGGGTACGTTTCGATGAGCGCAGCACGGAGCTTCAGCGCGCCCTGACCGACGGCGACGACGAACGCCTCACCGCCCTGGTGGAGGCCCTGGAGTGGCCCGAGGACCTCCCCCCGACTCCGCTGCTGCAGCGGGCACGCCGGCAGCTGGCGCGACCCGAGACCCGCCATGAGGACGAGGACGAGCAGGCCGCTCGCCTGGGCAAGGAACTGGATGAACTGGAGCAGCTGCTGGAGCGAGGCGCCTTCAAGGGCGCCAGCCGTCTCCATCAGCGCCTGCGCCAGGCCGCCGAGTCGCTCGCCCCCGCCAGCCGCCGCCCCCATGAAGCGCGCCTCAGGCAGCTCGGCGCCAGGCTGGCCGAGCTGCGCGACTGGCGCAGCTTTGTCGCCGGCCCCAAGCGCGACCAGCTGCTTCAGGCCATCGAGGCCCTCGCCGACGACCAGAGCGTGGCCGATGCGCCGCTGGACCGCCGCCACCGCCAGCTGATCAAGGAGTGGAAGGCACTGGGCGACGCCGCCGCCAACCGCGAGCTGGCGACCCGCTTCCGCGCCGCCTCCGACCGTATTCATGAGCGGCTGACCCCCTGGCGCACCCGGCTCGACGAGGAGCGCCAGGCCAACCTGGCCACCCGAGAAGCCCTCTGCGAGCAGCTCGAGACCCTGCTTGCCCAGCCGGCGGAAAGCGCCGACCCCGATGCCCTGCGCGAGATCCGCGACCGTGCCCGGGACCAGTGGCGACGCGCCTCACCGGTACCCCGTGACCGGGCCGAGGCCATCGGCCGCCGCTTCGGGCGCATCCGCCACGCCCTCCAGGCGCTGATCGACGGCCGCGCCCGGGAGATCGCCGAAGCCAAACGCGAGCTTATCGAGCAGGCCCGCGGCCTGCTCGCCCGGGAGGGGCCACCGGCGCGCCGCGCCGAGCAGGTCAAGGCCCTGCAGCGCCAATGGCGCGAGCTGGGCCGGGCACCCAGGGGGGAGGAGCAGGCGCTATGGCGAGAGTTTCGCCACCTGTGCGACCAGGTCTTCGCCTCCCGCGAGGCCGAGCGAGACAGCCGTGCCCGACAGGCTCGGGAGCGCCTCGATGCCATGCAGGCGCTGATCGACCGCCTGGATGCCTGGCAGCCGGCCGGCAGCGGCGACGAAGCGACGCTCGGCGCCGCCATCGCCGAAGCGGCCTCGCTGGAGCCACTCCCCGGCGGCCGCCGCACCGAGGGCATGCGGCGCCGCTGGTCGGGCATCATTCGTGCGCGTCGCGAACGCCTGGAGCGCCTCGCCGTGATCGAGGAGGTCCGGGCCTGGCGCGATACCCAGCCGCTGCTGCTCGCCCACCTGAAGGCCGATGCCGAGCGACTGGGTGGAGGCCCCCCGGGCGAGGTACCGCTGCCGGAAGGCCTCACCCTGGACGACGACATGCGTAGCGCCCACCGGAGGCGCAATGCGGCCCGCCAGGATCCACCGGGCGTTGATGAGGTGGAAGAGCGCCTGGCCCGGGTACGCGTGCACCTCTCGCTGCTGGCGGTGGGCAGCGTCAGCCATCGAGACGAGCCGCTTCGCCTGGCGATCCAGGTAGAGCGCCTCAACGAGAACCTCGGCCGCGAGCTCTCCCGGGCCGAGGAGGTGCATGGCGTACTGCGTGACCTGCTGGCCACGGGGCCGGTGCCCCCCGAACTGTGGAGCCGTGAGGTGGGCGAGCTCGACCGCATGCTGGAGCGCCTGACCCGCCTGCCGCCGCCCTGAGGCCAGAACCCTTAGGCCAGAACAACAGAAGCGCGAGGGGTCACCTCGCGCTTCCGGGATGGCGGCTGCTCCCTGGCCGATCGGTGGCCAGGGAGGCAGAGAGCCGGACGATCAGCCCATGAACTGGCCGCCGTTGATGTCGATGTTGGCACCGGTGATGAAACCGGACTCCTCGTGGGCCAGGTAGGCCACCAGGCGACCGATCTCCTCCGGCTTGCCGTAGCGCTTGACCGGGATGGTCTCGCGGATGGACTCGCGCACCTTCTCGGGGATCTTCATGATCATATCGGTGGCAATGTAGCCCGGTGACACGGTGTTCACGGTGATGCCCTTGGTGGCGGTCTCCTGGGCCAGCGCCATGGTCAGGCCGTGCATGCCCGCCTTGGCGGCCGAGTAGTTCACCTGGCCGAACTGGCCCTTGCGGCCGTTGATGGAGGAGATGTTGATGATCCGGCCGTACTGCTTCTCCAGCATGGAATCGAGCACGCTGCGGCAGGTGTTGAAGACGCTGTTGAGGTTGGTGTCGATGACCTCGTGCCACTGCTCGGGCGTCATCTTCTTCATGGTGCCGTCGCGGGTGATGCCCGCACAGTTGACCAGCACCCCGATTGGGCCGTGCTTGGCCTCGATCTCCTTGACACCGCTGACGCAGGCCTCGTAGTCCACCAGGTCGACGCCGGCGATATCGATGTTGCTGTAGCCATCCGCCTTCTGGGCTTCGAGCCAGCTCTTGGCCTTCTCGGGGTTATGGTAGCCGGCGACCACCTGATAGCCCTCATCGGCCAGTGAGCGGCAGATTGCACTGCCGATCCCGCCGGTTCCCCCGGTCACCCAAGCAACGATTGCGTTGTTGGCCATTGTAACCTCCCTGATTGTCATGACGCTGTGCCCGACCGGCTGGGCCGGGTCACCAATTGTACTGTGGAACGTTGCCAGTTTGATGACAACCCAACCCAGTATGGACCAGGAACCGCTGCCGGGACGAGCGCTTGAACACGCCTCTTGACTAAAGGGGTAAGTCCTGTATCATATGCTTCACATTGATGCGGGGTGGAGCAGTCTGGTAGCTCGTCGGGCTCATAACCCGAAGGTCATCGGTTCAAATCCGGTCCCCGCTACCAAATATCGCAAGAAGCCGGTTCCTCAGGGAGCCGGCTTTTTCGTTGGCGTTTTTCCTCGTCGACTCCCTCCCGATTTCCACACGCCCCCTTGAATCCCGCCCTCGTCACCCGCATCTCGTGGACAAATCCACTCGATCCCGGGAACCCCGAACATGCCCATCGTCGATCCGCGCACCGGCGAACCTCTCGCCGCCGACACCCCCACCAGCGAAGCCGCCCAGGCCGCCGACGCCTCGATGCCCGAGGTGATCTTCGACGTCGACGCCGGCAATATCCAGCAGGTGCTGGAGCTCTCCATGCAGGTGCCGGTGCTGCTCGACTGCTGGGCGCCCTGGTGCGAGCCCTGCAAGAACCTGATGCCGGTGCTGGAGAAGCTGGCCCGTGAATATCGCGGGACCTTCCTGCTGGCCAAGCTCAACATCGACGAGAATCAGGAGATCGCCGCCCAGCTCGGCGTGCGCTCGGTCCCGGACGTCAAGCTGATCAGCCAGGGCGGGCTGGTCGACCACTTCCAGGGCGCCCTGCCCGAGAAGCAGATCCGCGAATGGCTGGGCCGCTACTTCCCGGCTCCCGAAGATGCCCCGGCCAGCCCCGAGGAGCAGGCCGCCGAGGCGCTGGCCGCCGGCGATGCCGCCACGGCCCGGGCCCTCTACGAAGAGCTCGCGCAGCAGAACCCCCAGCACTACCCCTACCAGGTGGAGCTGGCCCGGGCCCTGGTGGCCGAGGGTCGCGCCGCCGACGCCCGCGCCCTGCTCGACAATCTACCCCCGGAGGAGCGCGACGCCGCGCCGGCCCGCGGGGTGCGCGCCAGCATCGAGTTCGGCGAGGAGGCCCCCGACGCCGAGGCGCTGGCCGCCCTGGGCGATCGCGACGACAGCGAGGCTCAGTACCTGCGCGCCCTGCGCAGCGTCGCCGACGGCGACTACGAGACGGGCCTCGAGGCCCTGCTGGCGCTGATGAAGGCCGACCGCGCCTGGGGCGACGATGCCGCCCGCAAGACCCTGCTGCGGGTCTTCGACGCCCTGGGCGCCGACCACCCGCTGACGGTCACCTACCGCCGCAGGCTGTTCGCCCTGCTCTACTGAGCTACCCGCCCAGCACGCCATCCAGCCTCGCCAGGGCGGCCTCCAGCTGGGTCGCCGTGGTGCCGAAGTTGAGCCGGGCGAACCCAGGCCAGCCGAAGTCGGCACCGTCGGAGAGCGCCACCCCGGCGCGCTCCAACAGCGCCCGCTGGGGCGAGGCCGCACCGGCCAGCGCCGGCGCCCGCCGCAGGTCCAGCCAGGCCAGGTAGGTGGACTCGGGCGCGCTCATCGTGACGCCCGGCCAGCGGGCCACCCGCTCCGCCAGGGCCCGGCGATGGTTGCGCAGCACCTCGAGCAGCGCCTGGCGCCAGGGGTCTCCCTGGCCGTAGGCCGCCTCGGCCGCCACCAGCCCCAGCACGTTGCCGTCCGGCACCAGCCCCTTGATCGCGGCGGCAAAGCGCCGCCGCAGGGTCGCGTCGGGAATCACCGCGCAGGCGGTGGTGAGCCCGGCCAGGTTGAAGGTCTTGGAGGGGGCCCAGAGGGTCAGGGTGCGCGCGGCAAGCTCCGGAAAGGCCACCGCCAGCGGCACATGGCGCGCCCCCTCCTCCAGCAGCAGGTCGCAGTGCAGCTCATCGGAGGCCACGTACAGGCCGTGGCGCTCGACCAGCTCGGCCAGGCCGGCCAGCTCGTCGCGACGCCAGACCCGCCCGGTGGGGTTGTGGGGGTGGCACCAGAGCAGCAGCCGGGTGCGCGGGGTGATCGCCGCCTCCAGCGCCTCGAGGTCGAGCCGCCAGGGCTCGCCGGGCGCCTCGGGCTCGGCCATGGCGGCCTGCTGGGGCGTGCGCCCGGTGCGCTCGGCTACCCGCAGGAAGGGCGGATAGATGGGCGTCACCGTCAGCACGCCATCCCCCGGCTCGGTCAGCGCCAGGCTGGCCAGATGCAGGGCCGGCACCACCCCGGGGAGCCACAGCTGCCAGTCAGGCTCGATGGGCCAGCCGTAGTGGCGCTCGCTCCAGGCGCAGAGGGTCTCGCGCAGGGAGTCCGGCACCAGGCCGTAGCCGAACACCCCGTGATCGACCCGGGCGCGCAGCGCCTCGAGCACCGCCGGGGGCGAGATGAAGTCCATGTCGGCGACCCACAGCGGCAGCACCTCCTCGCCGTAGCGGTGCCACTTCTGGGACGGCCAGTTGGACGGCCAGTTGGACGGCCCACCGTGTTGCAGGCCAGCGCCGGGGTGCCGCCGCTCCACGGGCGTGGCAAAATCGAAGGCCATGCGCTTACTCCTCGATGATCGGGATCACTGATGACCAAGACGATGCCCCAGGATGACTTCTATGCCAAGGTACGCCGCGGCCTGCCCGCCCTGATCGGCCAGTGGCTCGCCCTGGGCCAGGGCGAGCCCGACCGCCTGGCGCTGATCCTGGCCGAGACCGCCCGCGTGGCCGGCCTGGGGCAACCGGCGGCGACCCCGGAGGGGGCGACCCTTGACGCCTGGAGCGCCCCGGAGGCCGGCGACGACGTGCCGCTCTGGGCGGCCCGCACCGCCGCCTTCCTGCTGATCCAGATGCCGGCACGGCCCAAGCCCCGAGGCGACGACGAGGCCTGCGCCTGGGCCTACTGCTGGCTGCGCAACCGCGACTTCGCCGACCACCAGAGCGCACACGCCGCTCTGCCGGACCACCTGCGCGAGCCCCTGGCCGCCGCTCTCAAGGCCGCCTGGCACGACCGCCAGGGCCTGCGGCTGATCTGACTCCCGGCCCTACACGACCACACAAGGAAGACAGGATGGACGTTCCCCTGAGCTGGCAGCTGGCCAAGCTGGCGGTATCGATCGGCATGGTGCTGGGCCTCGGCGCCATCGCCGTGCGCGTCAGCCCCCGCGTCGCCGGCCTGCTGGCCGGCTATCCCCTGGGCACCGCCATCGCGCTCTTCTTCATCGGCCTGGAGCTCTCCACCGGGTTTGCCGCCGAGAGCGCCGTGCATACCCTGGCCGGCTTCACCGCCACCCTGGCGCTGGGCGGCGGCTACCTGCTGGCGGGGCGCCGCCCGGGCCTGCCCGGGGTGCTGGCCGGCACCGCGGCGGGCCTGGCCGCCTTCCTGGCGGTGAGCCTGCTGCTCACCCGGGTGGAGTTTGACCGCCTGACCGGCACCCTGACGACCCTGGCCGCCATCCTGCTCTTCACCTGGCTCTACCGGCGGGTGCCTGAGAGCCAGGCTCGCCCCGGGGGACGCTTCTCCTGGGCAGCGCTGGGCGTGCGCGCCCTGCTCGCCGCCGCCATCATCTTCGTGATCACCGGCCTCGCCCACGTCCTGCCGGCGGCCTGGGCCGGCGTGATGGCTGCCTTCCCGGTCACCATGTACCCCTTCCTGGTGATCCTGCACCTGACCCACGGCCCCGGCCCGGTGGCTACCGTGATCAAGCACTACCCGGCGGGGCTCGGCTCCCTGCTCAGCTACACCCTCTGCGTATCGCTGGCCTACCCCGTGCTCGGGCTTGGCCTCGGCACCCTGGCCGGCTTCGCCGTGGCCACCCTCTGGCTGCTGGGCTGGACCCGGCTGCAGGCGTGGCGACAGGGGCGGCGCACCGCCGAAGCTTGACCGAGCGCTTGCTTGGGGCAAAGCTAACCTGCCCGGATCACTGCAGCCGGAACGACAACCCGGACGACAACAACGAGGAGCGCCCCGCCATGTTCACCCGCACCGTCGAGCCCGCCTTCTACGACACCGACGCCCTGGGCCATATCAACAACACTCGCCTGCCGGCCTGGTTCGAGCTGGCCCGCAACGACCTCTTCCGGCTCTTCACCCCGGACCTGGACCCTCGCCGGTGGCGCCTGATCATGGCCCGGATGGAGGTGGAGTACCGCGCCGAGCTGCAGTACGGCAGCAATATCGAAATCCGCACCTATGTCTCGCGGCTCGGCAACAGCTCCTTCACGGTGACCCAGGAGGCCCATCAGGAGGGACAGATGACCAACCTGGGACGCACCGTGATGGTCCACTTCGACCATGAGGCCAAGAAGGCCGTCCCCATCGAGGGCGAGCTGCGCGAGGCCCTGGAGGCCCACCTCCGGGAGGAGCCGGTCGCCGCATGACCCCTGCCATCAAGCAGCTGGAGAAGGCCGGCATCGCCTTCACCCTGGCCGAGTACGCCCATGACCCGCGCAGCCCCGCCTACGGCGAGGAGGCCGCTCGCGCCCTGGGTCTCTCCCCCGACGAGGTGTTCAAGACCCTGCTCGCCAAGCTCGATGACGGCCGCCTGGCGGTGGCCATCGTGCCGGTATCGGGCCAGCTTGACCTCAAGGCCCTGGCCCGCGCTGCCGGGGCCCGACGAGCCGTCATGGCCGAGTCCGCGGAGGCCCAGCGCGCCACCGGCTACCTGGTGGGGGGCATCAGCCCCCTGGGCCAGAAGCGTCGGCTGCCGACCTTCCTGGACGAAAGCGCCGAGGCGCTGCCGGCCCTCAACGTCAGCGGCGGTCGCCGCGGCCTGGAGATCCGTCTGGCTCCCGCCGACCTGATGCGCCTCACCGGCGCCCGACTGACGCCGCTGGCCCGGCGCTGAGCCGAATGGCCGCGGCGCCTGTCTCACCCCCAGACACCCCCGTTTCCGGCAGCGCCGGCCACCCACCCTGAAGGAGCCCGGCATGGCCATCCGCTACACCCTCTGGCTGGATCCCGACAACGTCGCCCGCCACCGCGCCGTGGAGGCAGACCTGATCCGCTACTTCGTCGAGCGCTTCGCCGACTATCCCCACATCCGCTTGTTCGGCGCCGACCCCTACGATTATGATGCCCCGTTCAATCGACTCTATGACGTGCTGATGGCCCGGGCGGCGGAGTACTGCGAGCGGAAGTGGCGCTATGTGGCCACCCCCGAGCAGCTCAATCGCGCCTTCTTCCTGGCCGTCGGCCAGTCCAACAAGTTTCTACGGGACCCAGACGATGGTGATCCGCACCGATCAGACCCCTGACGAGCGCCAGCTGGCGATCATCACCGCCCAGCTGGGCCGCGCGCCCCGCGGCCTCGAGGCCGTGGCGGCTACCGACCACGAGGGCACCCCGCTGGTGCTGCGCATGGCGCCCATCGTCGACGGCAGGCCCTTTCCGACCCTCTACTGGCTCTGCTCGGAGCGGCTCAAGGTGGAGATCTCGCGCATAGAGGCGGTCGGCGTGATCAAGCGGCTCGAGGCCCGCCTGCAGGAGGAGCCCGAGTTTCTCGCCGCCTACCATGCCAGCCACCGCGACTATGTGGCCGCCCGCTGGCGCCATATGAGCGAGGCACAAAAGGCTGAGGTAATGCGGCTGGGCTATGATGGCGTGCTGACCGAGCGCGGCATCGGCGGTATCGCCAACTGGGATCAGGTCCGCTGCCTGCACACCCAGTACGCCCACCACCTGTGCGGTGACAACGTCATCGGCCGGTGGATGGACGCCGAGTACGGCGTGGCCGACTGCCTGCCCGGCGGTGCTCGCCCCCTTTCCCCCCCCTGACCCACAGTGCACCGACCAAGGAGCCCCCGATGTACCTTGATACCCATGTGGTTGCCAGTCTCGTCCTGATCGCCAGCATGATCGTGATCACCGGCGTCGGCATCAAGCTGCTGCGCCAGGCCATCAAGCGCGACGCCGAAGGCGCACGCTGAGCCGCCGCGGCAGACCGCCACGAAGGGCGCCATCATGGCGCCCTTCGGCGTTCTGGAGCGCCCCGCAGGACTTGCGACCACCCCCTCGCGAGGCGAGGATAGGGCACCCGCCAAGGAGAAGAGCATGCCGAGATTCTGTGTCTATCTGGGGGCGAGGGAAGGCAACGACCCGCGCTTCATCGAAACGGCCCGTTGCCTGGGCCGCGAGCTGGCCGGCCGCGGCCATACCCTGGTCTACGGTGGCGCCCGTATCGGCCTGATGGGGGCCATGGCGGATGCCGCCATGGCCGCGGGGGGCGAGGTGATCGGCGTGATGCCGGACCACCTGGTGGCAAGGGAGCAGGCCCACCACGGGCTGACCGAGCTGATTCGGGTGCGTAACATGCACGAGCGCAAGTCCAGCCTGGCCGCCCACGCCGACGCCTTTATCGTGCTGCCGGGCGGCATCGGCACCCTGGAGGAGTTCTTCGAGGCCTGGACCTGGCACTACCTGGGGCTGCACGACAAGCCCATCGGCGTGCTCGACTGTGACGGCTTCTACCGCCCGCTGCTGGAGTTCCTCGACAGCACCGTGGAACACGGCTTCCTCAACGCCCATACCCGCGACGAGCTGCTGGATGCCGCCGAGCCGGCGGAGCTGCTGGACCTGCTGGAGGCCCGGCTGGGCCGATGAGTCACGCCTGGCCGGTCAGCTCCCGGGTACGCTGATAGGTGAGCTGCAGCAGCCGGGCATCCTCCCCGGCGCGATGCCGGCAGATGCCCAGCTCCTCGATCAGCGCCTCCTTGGTCTGCTTCCAGAGCGCCAGCTGGCTCTCGCTGAGCAGCAGGCGCAGCGCCTCGAGCCGAAAGGCCGGCAGCATGCCGGCGTGATGGAAGAGCAGCGACAGCCAGGTGTTGTCGTAGCCCCAGCTGTCGCTGTAGCAGATGCCGATCTCGCCCAGCTCATCGTTGAGCCAGCGCGCCACCTGAACCACCGGATGCCCCTCGCGCCGAAGCCGCGCGCGACTGATGCCGTGCAGCAGCTCCGCCTTGGGATCCCAGTGGGTCCACTCGGGCAGGGGCTGGATCAGGAAGGCGCAATGGCTGCCGTCGGGCCGGGCCAGGCCGACCTCGATGGGGTAGCTGCCACGCCCGAATCCGGACGCCTCGATGTCGAGCAGTGTCGGTAGCGTCACGAAAGCGCGGCTCCTCGAGGCCGTTACGGGAAAAGGGGACGCCGCCAGCCGGCGGCCAGGGGCTAGTGTCGCGTCTCGGCTTCGCCGCTGTCCAGCGCCTCGCCGAGATCGAAGGCCTGGTCGGCCTGGCGCTGCCAGTGGGCGGCGCGCTCGGCGTCCACCGGCAGCCCCAGCTGCCCCTCGCGGTAGGCGCGGGCCAGGCGCTGGGCCGCCAGGGGGTGTCCCGCCTCCCCGGCCCGGGCATACCAGGTCACCGCATGGTCGTCGCGACGCGGATAGAGGGCGCAGCCGTGCTCGTGGATCTGGCCCGCCTGGTACTGGGCGCGCAGGTCGCCGGCCTGGGCCGCCTCCAGCACGTAGCGGGCGCCGCGGGCCTTGTCCTGGGGGGTCAGGCCGCGGTGGAAGAGCATATGGCCATAGACCGAGAGCGCCGCCGGATGGCCGGCCTCGGCGCAGCGCTGGAAGAGGTGCATGGTCAGCCGCTGGGTGCGCGGGGAGCGCGGCAGCCAGCGGGTATGGAAGAGCTGCTCCGCCAGGCGGTATTCGAGCCGGGTGAACAGTGATGATGCCTGTGTCATGGCCAGTAACCGAGTCCTGTTGACGCAAGGTGGAGACACCCGGCACCACCCTGTGCACGGCGTCTGTCATCTGCGAAAGCAAAACGCCCCGGAATCCTGGGGCGCGCAAGCGGCGGCCAGCATACGCCCGCCCCGCCCGGGACTCAACCCCGGGGGGATTTGCCGCCCCCGCCGGCCTCCCCTACCATGCCTTTACTCCATGCATTTACCCCATGCCCCTACCCTTCAGGGCCCCGGCAAGAGGAAAGAGAGAATGCAGACGCGTCCGCTGGGCACCACCGGCATCGAGGTCAGCCGCCTGTGCCTCGGCACCATGACCTTCGGCGAACAGAACAGCGAGGCCGAGGCCCATGAGCAGCTCGACCGCGCCGTGGCCTTCGGCATCAACTTCATCGATACCGCCGAGATGTATCCGGTCCCGCCGAAGGCGGAGACCCAGGGCCGCACCGAGGCCTATATCGGCAGCTGGCTGAAGCAGCGCGGCAGCCGCGACGACGTGATCATAGCCACCAAGGCGGCGGGGCCGGGCCTCGACCATATCCGCGGCGGTCCACGACTGAGCCGCGAGCAGCTCCACCGGGCCGTCGACGCGAGCCTCGAGCGCCTGCAGACCGACTACGTCGACCTCTATCAGCTGCACTGGCCGGACCGGAAGACCAACTTCTTCGGCCGCCTCGGCTACGAGCATGACGAGGAGGAGCAGAGCACCGACCTGGAGGAGAGCCTCTCCGCCCTCAAGGAGCTGGTGGACGCCGGCAAGGTGCGCGCCATCGGGCTCTCCAACGAGACCCCCTGGGGGGTGATGCGCGCCCTGCAGCTGGCCGAGACCCTGGGTCTGCCCCGGGTCGCCTCGGTGCAGAACCCCTACAACCTGCTCAACCGCACCTTCGAGGTGGGGCTGGCCGAGATCGCCCACCGCGAGCAGGTGGGCCTGCTTGCCTACTCGCCGCTGGCCTTCGGGGTGCTCTCCGGCAAGTACCTGGGCGGCGCCCGCCCCGAGGGGGCGCGCCTGACCCTCTACGAGCGCTTCCAGCGCTACACCAACCCCGAGGCCGAGGCCGCCGCCGCCGAGTACGTGCAGATCGCCCGGGATGCCGGCCTGGACCCGGCCCAGATGGCACTCGCCTACGTCAACTCGCGCCCCTTCCTGACCAGCAACATCATCGGCGCCACCAGCATGGAGCAGCTCGAGAGCAACCTGGAGAGCGAGGGGCTCCGGCTCGACAGCGAGGTGCTCGAGGCCATCGAGGCGGTGCATCGGCGCCAGCCCAACCCGGCCCCCTGAGGTCCGGCCCCCTCGCCCCGGGGCTATCGACGCCATAGCCCCGGGAGTACCGCGCTCTTGATATACTCGATAGCACTTCCACCGGATCAGGAGCGCCCCCATGCTGAGCGTGATCTCGCCCGCCAAGTCGCTGGACTTCGAGACCCCGGCCACCACCGCCATCCATACCCAGCCGGACTACCTCGACCGCAGCCGCGAGCTGATCGAGATCCTGCGCGACTACTCGCCGCAGCGGCTCGGCGAGCTGATGGGCATCAGCGACAAGCTGGCCGCCCTCAACGCCGCCCGCTTCGGCGAGTGGCAGACGCCCTTCACCGCCGACAACGCCAAGCCCGCCGTCCAGGCCTTCCAGGGCGACGTCTATGTGGGGCTCGCCGCCGAGACCTTCGGCGACGACGACAACGCCTTCGCCCAGGCGCACCTGCGCATCCTCTCCGGCCTCTACGGCCTGCTGCGCCCCCTGGACCTGATCCAGCCCTATCGCCTGGAGATGGGCACCCGACTCGAGAACCCTGCGGGCAAGGACCTCTACGCCTTCTGGAAGGGCACCCTGACCCAGGCTCTCGACGACGCCGTGGCCGAGAGCGGCAGCCCGGTGCTGGTCAACCTCGCCTCCAACGAGTACTTCAAGGCCATCGACGCCAAGGCACTCAAGGCCAGGGTGATCACTCCGGTCTTCAAGGACGAGAAGAACGGCAAGCTCAAGATCATCAGCTTCTACGCCAAGAAGGCCCGGGGCCTGATGGCGGCCTGGATGATCCGCGAGCGCCTGGACGACCCGGAGGACCTCAAGGACTTCAACGTCGCCGGCTACGCCTACAGCCCGGCCATGAGCGAGGGCGACACCCTGGTCTTTACCCGCCCGGAAGGCGCCGCCTGACTCGCTTCAGGAGCACAGAGCGCGCCCTCCATCGCCGACCACTCGGGCTCCCACACCGAGGCGTAGGAGCGCAGATTCTGCGCGATATGGAGGGCGTAGGCCCCGGGGAATGGCCACCACGCTAGGCAAACACCAGCGGCCGCGCCGAGCGCCCCTTGAGGAAGCGGCGGTGGGCCTGCTTGAAGCGCTCGTCGTCGCAGCGGTGCAGCCATTCGTAGGCCACCATGTCGGCGCTGACCGGCACGGCTCCCGCCTGCACCATGCGCTCCCGGGCCAGGCGCGCCTCGCCGGCGCGGCGGCTGGCGCAGGCCTCGACCAGCCAGTAGACCTCATAGCCCGCTGCCAGCAGCCCGAGCCCCGTCTGCATCACGCAGATATGCGCCTCGGTGCCGCACAGCACCACCTGGCGCCGGCCGCTCTCGGCCAGGGCGGCCGAAAACTCGGGGTTGGCGCAGGCGTCGAAGGTCAGCTTCTGCCACAGCCGGTGGCCGGGCAGCGCCTCCAGCAGGCGCGGCTCGCTGCCGCCGAGCCCTTCCGGGTACTGCTCGGTGAGCCAGACCGGCACCTCGAGGAACTCGGCCAGGCCGCCCAGCCAGGCCGCCTCGGTCACCGCCTGGTCGCCGTGTTCGATCAGCGGCAGCAGCCCCGCCTGCAGGTCGACGATCAGCAGCAGACTCTCTTCTCGCGTCAGGCGCATGGCGTTACTCCTTTCGTTATCGTTGTCGGTTTTCGGCTATCAACGTCGGTTTGTAGTGGTGGCCACCAGCATAGCCGGTAGAATGAACCGACTCGACTCCTCACCACTCAATCACAATGAATCACTCACCATTGGAGACCCTCTGATGCGACACCTCCTGGTCATGCTGGTCGTCGGCCTCTTTACCCTCGGCCCGGCCCTCGAATTCGCCGAAGCCCGCCGCATGGGCGGCGGCGGTAACGTCGGCAGCTTCTCCCGCTCCGCCGACCGGCCCTCCTCTTCACCCAGCCAGCAGCAGGCCACCCCCAGCCAGGGCCAGCAGCAGGGCGCTGCCGCCGGCGCCCGCCGCGGCGGCATGGGCGGTATGATGGGCGGCCTGCTCGCCGGCGGCCTGCTCGCCGCGCTCTTCTTCGGCGGCGCCTTCGACGAGCTGCGCATGATGGATATCCTGCTGATCGCCGGCTTGGCCTTTGCGGTGATCTGGTTCCTGCGCCGCCGCGCCGCCATGGCCGGTGCTGGCGCAGGCGCCGGTGGCGCGGCGCCCCAGGCGCGCACCGAGCCGTCTCCCCGGCATGAGACCGCCGCCACCGCCCAGGCCTTCCAGGCCGACGCTCCCGTCGGAGGCGGTGCCGCCTTCGCCAGCGAACCGGAGTGGTTCGACCGTGAGCGCTTCCTGGGCGGTGCCAAGGAGCACTTCATGACCCTGCAGCGGGCCTGGGACAACAACGACTTCTCCGGCATCCAGGAGTACGTGACGCCGGAGCTCTACAACCTGCTGCGCGCCGAGCGTGACAAGCACCCGGCCAACAACCGCACCGAAGTGGTGCGCCTGTTTGCCGAGCTGGGCATGGTGCAGGAGGTCGGCAAGCAGGCCGAGGCCACCGTGATCTTCCACGGCATCCTCGACGAGAACGGCGAGCACAACGAGTTCAACGAGACCTGGCACCTGGTGCGGGACCTGCGCGACGACGCCCCCTGGTACGTCCAGGGCATCGAGCAGAACGGGTGAACGCAGAGAGGCCGGGCGCTGGCGCCCGGCCTCTCTCGTCATGGGTCCTTGAGCAAACACCGAGGATCAGTCGCCTTCGGCGGCCTCCTGGATCGACTCGCCCATCTCCTCCACGCCCTCGCCGGCGTCTTCCATGGCCTCGTCGATCTCCTGGCCGGCCTCTTCGGCGGGACCAGGATCATCCTGGCAGCCCACCAGTCCCGCCGTCAGCAGCCCCACCAGCAGCGCCAGTCCGAGTTTCTTCAGCACGTCATGGGTCATCTCTTCTCCTCCTGAGAAAGGTTCCGATCAATAGCCGCCAGGGGCGACCCACTCCTTACCCTAGCCGCGACGCCGGCCGTCCGCCACTGGAAGCTGAAACCCCATGTAACGTCCGGAAACTCGAAGCAGACTCGAAAAAAAGGGCGCGCCCCCAGCGAGGCACGCCCATGACCACTCGTATGACTCAAACAGCCGTTTTATCCTGGCATAGCCAGACGGCACATTCAAACAAATGTTTTATTCCGGCTCGTTCGACAAGCCGCGGCGGCCGCATGACGCCGCCGCAGGGCGGGTGCTATGATCCATGCCCTGATACCTATAACGACTCGACACCACTCGTAGACACCAACAGCACAACGAGGAACCCGGCTTGTCACATTTACCGGTGATCGTCGGCATGGGCGGCGTGAACCCTGCCGGCAGAACCTCGGGCCACCAGGCGTTTCGACGCACCGTGCTCGACACCCTGCCCGACGACGATCAGGCCCGCACCCTGCTCGGGCTGGCGGCCATGATGCGCCTGGCCAGCGTCGGCAACGACGGCAGCTGGCACGACGCCGAGGGCAACGCCCTGGACGCCACCGAGATCGTTGCCCTGACCCGCCAGCAGGTGCTCGACCACACCCTGGTCCGGCGTATCGAGGACCCGCGCTTCAACGAGGCTGGCCTGCCCGCTAACCGTCGGGCCAACCTGGCCCTGGACGCTCCCCTGACCTTCCGCATTCGCCGCCGCCAGCTGCCGGAAGCGCTGCCGCCCACCTGGCAGGTAAGCGAACTCGATCGCCAGACCCTGGAGGTCACGGTACCGGCCGGCGAGATGGAGGTGATGCTACCGGAACGCCGCCCGGCCCAGGTGCGTGCCGCAGGCCAGCTGCCCACGGGCTTCGAGCCGAGCCAGCTCTACCGCAGCGTGCACCACCCCCGCGGGCTCTCCATGGCGATCTTCGCCGCCAGCGACTGCCTGGGCGACAGCGGCCTGGAGTGGGATAGCCTCCGCGACCGCCTCGACCCCGACGAGGTAGCCGTCTATGCCGGCAACTCCATCGGCCAGCTCGACGACGAGGGCTGGGGCGGCCTGCTCAAGAGCTTCGTCTCCGGCAACCGCGCCACCTCCAAGCAGATGCCGCTGGGCTACGGCCAGATGCCCGCCGACTTCCTCAACGCCTATGTGCTGGGCAGCGTGGGCGGCACCGGCGCAGCGCTGGGCGCCTGCGCCAGCTTCCTCTACAACCTGCGCCTGGGAGTCGACGACATCCAGGCCGGTCGCCGCCGGGTGGTCATGGTGGGCACCGCGGATGCGCCGGTCACCCCGGAAATCATCGAGGGCTTCCGCGCCATGGGGGCGCTCGCCGACGACGACAGCCTCAAGGCCCTGGACGCCCTCAGCCTGCTCACCGACGCCGACTATCAGCGCGCCTGCCGCCCCTTCGCCCGCAACTGCGGCTTCACCATCGCCGAATCCAGCCAGTTCGTGATGCTGATGGACGACAGCCTGGCCATGGAAGTGGGCGCCGAGATACTCGGCAGCGTGCCCGGCGTCTTCGTCAACGCCGACGGCTGGAAACGCTCCATCTCCGCCCCCGGCATCGGCAACTACATCACCCTGGGCAAGGCTGCTTCCCTGGTGCGGGAGATGCTGGGCGCGGAAGCGCTGCGCCAGCGCACCTTCCTGCATGCCCACGGCACCAGCACCCCCAAGAACCGCACCACCGAATCCCACGTCTTCGACCTGGTGGCGCGCGCCTACGGCATCACCGCCTGGCCGGTGGTCGCGGTGAAGGCCTTCGTCGGCCACTCCCAGGGCAGCGCCGCCGGCGACCAGATCGCCAGCGCCCTGGGCAGCTTCGCCCACGGCCTGCTGCCCGGCATCAGCACCCTGGACGCCGTGGCCGACGACGTCCACGGCGAGCGCCTGCGGCTCTCCCGGGAGGCGCAGCCCTTCGACGCGGATGCCGCCTTTATCAACGCCAAGGGCTTCGGCGGCAACAACGCCACCGGGGTCGTGCTCTCCCCCGCCGTTACCGAACGGCTGCTGACGGCTCGCCACGGTGAAACGGCGGTGGCCGCCTGGCAGGCCCGCCGGGAGGCGACCCGCGAGGCCGCCGCCGGCTATCACCGTCAGGCAGATCGCGGCCAGTTCGATGCGCGCTACCGCTTCGGCGAAGGCGTGCTGGAAGGCCCCGAGCTCACCATGAGCGATACCGAGCTGCAGATCCCCGGCTACGCACGCCCCGTCTCGCTGGCGGTGAACAACCCCTACGGACGACTCTCGGACGCAGACTGATGAACATCGCGGTATACCCCGGCACCTTCGACCCCATCACCAACGGTCACTTCGACCTCATCGAGCGAGCCGCCCGGCTCTTCGACAAGGTGGTGGTCGCTATCGCCTCGAGCCCCGGCAAGGGGCCCGCCTTCGAGCTCGGAGCGCGGATCGCCCTGGCCAGGGAAGTGGTCGCCGGCCTGGACAATGTGGAGGTCGTCGGCTTCTCGGGGCTGATGACCGAGTTCATGAAGCAGCAGGAGGCACGTATCCTGCTGCGCGGCCTGCGGGCGGTCTCGGACTTCGAGTACGAGCTGCAGCTGGCCAACATGAACCGCGCCCAGATGCCCGAGCTCGAGACCGTCTTCCTGACGCCTGCGGTGGAGAACTCCTACATCTCCTCCACCCTGATCCGCGAGATCGCCAAGCTGGGCGGCGACGTGTCGCAGCACGTACATCCCGGGGTCGCCGCGGCGCTGAAGAGCCATTACAATACTTGACCCGCCGTCTCGGGTTTGCGCCAGGCGCCGACCCGGGGCCACGGCCAGCGACCTGTGCGAGGTATCCCCATGGCCCTGATGATCACCGATGAGTGCATCAACTGCGACGTATGCGAGCCCGAGTGCCCCAACGGCGCCATCTCCCCCGGCGAGGAGATCTATGTCATCGACCCCAACCTCTGCACCGAGTGCGTCGGCCACTATGACGAGCCCCAGTGCCAGCAGGTCTGTCCGGTGGACTGCATCCCCCTGGATCCGGAGCACGAGGAGAGCCGCGAGGAGCTGATGGCGAAGTATCACGTCATCACCGCGGCCTGAAGGCCCGGCGCACTCCTGCACCCGCGCCAATGCAGAACGCCCCGCTCATGGCGGGGCGTTCTGCGTTTTCGAGCGGCGCCTACATCTCGTCGGCGCGGCGGCTGACCGTACACCCCAGGCAGCGGCGGAAGGTCGCCTCGGCCGGCGTCTTGATCAGCGCCTCGGCGGCGGTGTCCACCCCGCCGCCCAGGGCGGTGAAGGGCAGCGACACCAGGAATACCGCCGTGCCGGCTACGGTAGCCACCGCCAGCAGCGGCCGGGCGATCAGCGCATCGGCCACCATGGCCCCACCGCTGGGCTGGGCCTCCATGCGCTGCTGCTGGGCCATGGCCGGGGACGTGCCCAGCATCGCCACCAGCGCCAGTAATACGAAGATAAAGGTACGCTTGCCCATCGTGCTCTCCCCTGCTCCCTGCCGCCCTGGCGGCGTCTGTCATGCTGCCCGATAGCCGCTGATGGCATGAGAAGCATGGCACTCATGATGATTAGGTTCTAGAATCGTCAAGATTACATCCTTTCACAGGATCTTACATCAGGGTAGACGGCTTTGGCCGCTTGCCCAAGCCCGCAGGCAACGCCTGCCCCAGCATGCAATGGAGCGCATGATGAAGCGTCTGATCGCCACTGCCGCCCTGACCACCCTGGTCGCCGTCCCCGCTTTCGCCCAGAGCTACCCCGGCGTGCCCGATGAGGGTGTCTATGTTGGCACCGCTCTCGGCCAATCCAAGCTGAAATATGATATAGCCGGTTTTTACCGGGACCAGGGCTACCCGAATGTTAGCTCTGACGACACCGACACCGCGTTCAAACTGTTTGTCGGCTACCAGTTCAATCCGAACTTTGCCGTGGAAGCCAGCTATGTGGACTTCGGTGATTTCACTGCCAGTGACAATGATGGAAGTGGCCGGGCGAAGCTAAGCGTGGACGGCTTCACTGCGGCACTGGTCGGCAAGCTTCCCATCCAAGATGGATTCAGCGTCTACGGTAAATTGGGCCTGATCGCCTGGGATGCTGACTTGAATGAAAGTGACAATACTGGCTCTCAGAGCTTTGGTGAAGACGGTACCGACCCCTTCTACGGTATTGGAGCCGAGTATGTGGTCAACCAGGTCATGATGCGCCTCGAGTTCGAACGCTATGACATCAGCGAAGGCGGCGAGGACCTCAACATCGACCTGATCTCCGCCAGCATCGGCTACCGCTTCTGAGCCGGCGCCGCTGTTCCTGAACCGCCCCGCCTCCATGCAGGGCGGTTGCGTTATGGGCGCGGCAGGGCGAGGATGGCCCGTTTGGATCCTCAGCAGGCTTGCCGTGAACCGCTCCTCCCCCGCCCTGGCCTCAGCCCCCGACGCCTCCCGCCGTCGCATCTGGACCCTGGCCTGGCCGATCATCCTCTCCAACATCACCGTACCGCTGCTGGGGCTGGTGGATACCGCCGTGATGGGCCACCTGCCGGACTCCCGCTACCTGGCCGGCGTGACCCTGGGCGCCACCCTCTTCAGCTTCCTCTACTGGGGCTTCGGCTTCCTGCGCATGGGGACCACCGGGCTCACCTCCCAGGCGGTGGGGCGGGAGAACGACGGCGACGTGCGCAACCTGCTCGGCCAGTCGCTGCTGCTGGCAGGCGTGATCGGCACCCTGCTGATCCTCTTCTCGGGACCGCTGATCACTCTCGGCCTCTGGCTGCTGGACGGCAGCGCGGCGGCCACGGCGCTGGCCGCCGAGTACGCTGCCATCCGCATCCTCTCCGCCCCGGCGGTGCTGGCCAACTACGCCATCCTGGGGTGGTTCCTGGGCCAGCAGAACTCCCGGGTGACGCTCGCCATCCTGGTACTGACCAACAGCGTCAATATCGCCCTCGACCTGCTCTTCGTGGTGGGGCTCGGCATGACCAGCGACGGAGTGGCCTGGGCCACGGTGATCGCCGACTACACGGCGCTGGCCTTCGGGCTCTGGCTGGTCTCGCGCCAGCTCAAGCTGCTTGAGGGGCGCTTCCTGCGCCAACGGCTGCTGGCCCTTGCCGCCTACGGCGAGCTCTTCGCTGTCAACGCCAACCTCTTCGTGCGCACCCTGGGGCTGCTCTTCGCCATGGCCTTCTTCACCTCCCGGGGCGCCGTGCAGGGCGACACCGTACTGGCCGCCAACGCCGTGCTGCTGCAGTTCATCCTGCTGACCAGCTACGCCCTGGACGGCTTCGCCCACGCCGCCGAGGCGATCACCGGCCGCGCCGTGGGCCGCCGGCGCTGGGACGAGTTCGGCCAGGCGGTGAAGAGCGCCGCCTGGTTCTCGCTTGCCACCGCCGGGGCGGCGTCCCTGGCCTTCGCACTCGGCGGCCCCTGGCTGATCGCCCTGCTCACCGGCCTGCCGGAGGTGCGCGCCACGGCGGGCGCCTACCTGCCCTGGATGGTCGCCATGCCGCTGATCGCGGTGTGGAGCTACCTGCTGGACGGCGTCTTTATCGGCGCCACGGCGATTCGCGAGATGCGCAACAGCATCTTCATCGCCCTGGCGGCCTACCTGCCCGCCTGGTGGCTCACCCAGGCGCTGCTCCCCGAGGCGCTGACCAACCACGGCCTGTGGTTCGCCTTCACCCTCTTCGCCGCGGTACGCTCCGGCGTGCTGGCCGCCTACTACCTGCGCTATCGCCGCACCCGCTGGTGCGACCCGGCCGGACAGGCGGCCTGAACCGGTGCGTTGGCGAGCCGGCTAGCGCAAGCCCCTGAAGCTGCGCTACTTTCTGTGAGACACGCCATCCATAAGAAGATCGACAACAGAAGAAGGGAACTCCCATGCTCAAGGCCCTCTCGAGACCGGCCGTCAAGCTGGTCGAACGCTACCTGCCCGACCCCTATATCTTCGTGCTGCTGCTGACGGTGATCGCCGCCGTGGCGGCCATCGCCGTGGAGCGCCAGACGCCGCTGGCGGTGATGCGCATGTGGGGCGATGGCTTCTGGGGACTGCTGACCTTCTCCATGCAGATGCTGCTGGTGCTGGTCACCGGCTTCATGCTGGCAAGCTCCCCACCGGTGAAGAAGCTGCTGCAGCGCCTCGCCGCCCTGGCCAAGGGACCCGGTGGGGCCATCCTGCTGGTCACCTATGTGTCGCTGGCGGCCAGCTGGATCAACTGGGGCTTCGGCCTGGTGGTGGGGGCCCTGTTCGCCAAGGAGCTCGCCCGACTGGTGAAGGTGGACTACCGCCTGCTGGTGGCCAGCGCCTACTCCGGCTTCGTGGTGTGGCACGGCGGCCTGGCCGGCTCCATCCCCCTGACCATCGCCACCGACGGCCACTTCAGCGCCGACCAGATCGGCGTGGTGGGTACCGGCTCCACCATCTTCGCCTTCTTCAACCTGGCCATCGTGATCTGCCTGTTCATCGTCATCCCGCTGGTCAACCGCCTGATGCTTCCCGACGACAAGGAGAGCGTCTACGTGGACCCCAAGCTGCTGGCCGATGACGAGGAGACCCGGGTGCGCATCCACCGCCCCGCCGACCGCCTGGAGAACAGCACGACTCTGGCCTGGCTGGTGGGCATCCCCGGTCTGCTCTTCCTGCTCGACCATTTCCTGCTGCGCGGCGGCGGCCTGAACCTGAACATCGTCAACTTCCTGTTCCTGTTCCTGGCCATCGTGCTGCATCGCACCCCGCGCAGCCTGCTGACCAGCCTCAACGAGGCGATCAAGGGCGGCGCCGGCATCGTCATTCAGTTCCCCTTCTATGCCGGCATCATGGCGATCATGGTGCAGTCGGGACTGGCCGCCAGCATGTCCGAGGCGCTGGTGTCGTTCGCCACCGAGACCTCGCTGCCCTTCTGGTCCTTTATCAGCGCCGGCATCGTCAACCTCTTCGTGCCCTCCGGCGGCGGCCAGTGGGCCGTGCAGGCGCCGGTGATGCTGCCCGCCGCCGAGGCGCTGGGCGTGGACGTGTCACGGGTGGCCATGGCCGTGGCCTGGGGCGACGCCTGGACCAACCTGCTGCAGCCCTTCTGGGCCCTGCCGGTGCTCGCCATCGCCGGCCTCAAGGCCAAGGACATCATGGGCTTCTGCCTGATCCAGCTGTTCATCACCGGGGCGGTCATCGCCATCGGCCTGACCTGGTTCTGAACCACCTGCGCCCCCGGACTCGGGGGCGCTCTTTCTTTCATGCTGTTGCCTTCATGGAGCGAAGCGAGTGAACTGGTTCCTGCAGCTGATCGACATCGTCGCCTTGATCATCGAGGGCCTGGGCGTGATGATCATCGTCGCCGGCTTCGCCATGGCGACCCGGCGCTTCCTGCAGCATCGCAACTTCTACGACAGCCGCCACGCCTATCTGGAGTACCGCCACGGCATCGGGCGCTCCATCCTGCTGGGGCTCGACTTCCTGATCGCCGGCGACCTGATCAAGACGGTGATCGTGCTCAACAGCGGCGAGAGCGTGGTGACCCTGGCCGCCGTGGTGCTGATTCGCGCCTTCCTGGGCTTCACCCTGCACGTGGAGGTGGAGGGTCACTGGCCCTGGCAGCCGCCCCACCCGCCCCAGCGTCGCGACCACCACATGAAGAACGGCGAACCGGACCCGGCCCACCGCCACGGAGACTGATATGGAACATACCGACCTGCCCGGTCAGCACGAGCTCTCCATGACCGTGCTGATGACCCCCGACATGGCCAACTTCAGCGGCAAGGTGCATGGTGGCGCCATCCTCAAGAAGCTCGACGAGGTGGCCTACGCCTGCGCCAGCCGCTACTCCGGTCACTACGTGGTGACCCTCTCGGTGGATCAGGTGCTGTTCAAGCAGCCGATCCACGTGGGCGAGCTGGTCACCTTCCTGGCCAGCGTCAACCACGTGGGCCGCTCCTCCATGGAGATCGGCATCAAGGTGGTGGCGGAGGATATCCGCAAGAAGCTGATCCGCCACACCAACAGCTGCTACCTGACCATGGTGGCGGTGGACGACGCGGGGCAGCCCGCCCGGGTGCCACCGCTGAAACTTGACACCAGGCTGCAGCGGCTGCGCTTCGAGAAGGCGGCGCTGCGCAAGAAGCTGCGCAAGCAGGCCGAGGAAGAGGAGCGCCGCACTCAGGACGAGCACGGCGCCTAGGAGGATTAGCCGCAGCCGATCTCGCTGATGACGTCGTCGTCATCCAGGCGCACGTTGAGGCGGTCGGGGCGGTAGTCGAGGGTGACGGCGTCGCCGGGGCGGATCACCCGCATGGCGGCCGCACCGCTCTCGGCGCGAATGGACTCCCCCAGCGCCTCGCTGTACTCGCGTCCCACGCGGTCCTGGACCTGGGCGGCGCCGCACTCGGCGCGGCTCTCCACCCTGGGCGGAGGCGGCGCCGACTCATGGGCCGGCGGGGCGGTCATTCCGGCACAGCCGGCCAGCAGCAGGCCCGCGATGACGGGGGGAAGTACCTTGAAGGGCATGGCTTTCTCCTCTTCCGTGATGAAAAGAGCCGGAGCGAGTCGACTCGCTCCGGCCTGTGGCGGGACCTTTCAAATCAAACACTCACTGGGTGGAGCGCTGGATCGCCTCGCCGCCCGCTTCGATATCCTCGCCGGCACCGCGAATGGTGTTGCAGCCGGAGAGCAGCGAGAGGGAGAAGAGCGACAGCAGCACGATGGCCATGGTGCGTTTCATCGGATTGCCTCCTTGCCCGTGGATCTTGAGTACCCTCACCCAATCTAGCACTGCCGGCGGCGATCTGCCGCGCTACCCCAGCAGCAGCCGCAAGATGATGGCGCCGATCACCCCGATGGTCAGCCACTTGACCCAGAGCGCCCCCCGCGGGCTCACGTTGACCTTTACCCCAAGCCAGGCCCCCAGCATGCTGCCCGCCGCAAGCACTAGGCCATAGCCCCAGCGCACCTGGTCGTTGAAGACGAAGACCAGCAGTGCCGGCAGGGTGTAGAGCAGCACGATCAACACCTTGAAGGCGTTCACCTGGCCCAGGTCGATCTTCAGCATGCGGTAGAGCACCACGATAAAGAGGATCCCCACCCCGACCTGGATAAAGCCGCCGTAGAGCCCGATGACAAACATCGCCAGATAGATCGCCGGCGTCAGGCGCTCCGCGGTGAGCGGCCGGGTATCGAGCCGGGGCTGGGGCAGCAGCATCAGCACCGCCGACCCCGCCATGACGCTGATCAGGATCGCCTCGAAGAGCGCATCGCTGACCTGCAGCGACAGCCAGGCGCCAATCAGCGAGCCCACCACCGCCGGCGCCGCAAGACGCAGCGAGAGCCCCACATGGCGGGCACCGGCGCGGAAAAAGCTGGCCACCGCGGCGACGCTCTGCAGCACGATGGAGACCCGGTTGGTGCCGTTGGCCGCCTGGGGGGAGAGGCCCAGAAACATCAGCAGCGGCAGGGTCAGCATCGAGCCCCCCGCCGAGAGCACATTGATGAAGCCGGCCACCACGCCGATGGCGAGCAGGGCCAGCGCTTCGAGCAGGGTCATGGGACCTCCTTGTCACGATGCCCGGGCAGAAGCGCCAGCATAGCCGGTGCCAGGGCAGAACTCGAGCCGCGCCGCTGTGTCATGATGGAGGGCCACGACCCGGCATGAGGAAAGGACATGGCCGAGCTCAGACTCGATGAACGCCTGGAAAACGACAGCTACCCGGTCACCGAGCTGCCTCTGTGTCAGCTGCGCCTGATGGACGATACCCGCTATCCTTGGCTGCTGCTGATTCCACGGCGCCCGGGCGTCAGCGAGGTCTTCGACCTCGACGAGGCCGACCAGCAGCAGCTGTGGCGCGAGGCGAGCCGCATCGGATGCGCCTTCAAGGCGATGCTGGGTGCCGACAAGCTCAACGTGGCGAGCCTTGGCAATGTGGTGCCCCAGCTCCATGTTCACCTGGTGCTGCGTCACCAGGACGACGAAGCCTGGCCCGGGCCGGTATGGGGCCAGGGAGAGCCCCGCCGCCACGATCTCGACTCCCTGGCCGCCATGCGTGACCGGGTGCTGGCCATGGTGGAGGGGCTCGACCTCGACTAGCCGCCCAGGGGGTGGCGAGGAGGCGCTCCCTCGCTGGAAGGGCTTGCCACCGGGGCGCCGCGCGACGCGGGGTCCCCCAGCAGGGGCACCCCGGACGGCTGGCTTGCGCCGGTCACGCTGAGCGACACCCCCAGCGCCAGGATGGCAATACCGCCGGCAAGCGACGCCCAGTGCAGCAGCCGTCCGGCCCGTGCCGCCCGCTCCTGGCGGGCCAGGCGGCGCTCCGCCCAATCCCTGGCATAGACGCTGGCCAGCGCCAGCGCCGAGACGGTGAGCGCCGTGCCCAGGGACATCACCAGCACCGCGGCGACACCCACCAGGAAGTGGCCGAGCAGGGTCGCCGCTCCCAGCAGCAGCACCGCGCCGCTGCAGGGGCGGATGCCGATGGCCACCACCGTGGCCAGGGCGGTGCGCCAGTCGGCGGCCTGCGCCGGGTCCACATGGTGCTGACCGCCACAGCAGTCATGGCCGTGTTGATGGCCATGGTGATGATCGTGATGCTGGTGCCCCTCACCGTGAGCGTGACCAGGGTCCCGACCCTGAACGGCGCTGGCGTGGGCATGCCCGGCAAGCGCCGGCCGCCGCCGCAGCTGCCGAACCGCCCGCAGGCAGAGCCACAGCCCCAGCAGCGCCACCATGATGAAGCTGGCCTGCTCCACCCATACCACGCTGCCCATGGCCTGGCGGGTCAGCCAGCCCAGGCCGTGCACCAGCACCACCACCAGGGCGATGGCGACCAGCCCCTGCAGCAGCGACGCCGCGAAGGAGAGCCCCAGCGCCCGGCGCCGCGCACCGCCCTGGGTGACCAGGTAGGTAGCGAGCACTGCCTTGCCGTGGCCGGGCCCCGCGGCGTGAAAGACCCCGTAGCCGAAGCTGATACCGAGCAGCCCCCACCAGGCGGTGGAGGAGGGCGTGCCCGAGAACTCGCTGATGGCTAGGGTCAGGGCGCGGTGAAAGTCCCGCTGCCAGGCCACCAGCTGGAAGCTGAGGCTCTGCAGCGCCTCCTGGAGCACTAGCTGCCAGGCCAGCAGGGTGAGCAGCAGGGCGCCTGCCAGCCATAGCAGCCGCTTGAACGTTACCGGCATACCACCTCCCCGGTCTCTGCAAAGTGGCGGCCCAGCCCCGGCTCGGCCTCGTCGGTGACGTCGAGCATGGCGGCGCGCATCACCATCTCGGGGTCGGGGTCGGCCTGATGGATGCGGGTCTCGCAGTCGAGTTCGCCGCCCACCCGCAGCGAGTCCTCGGCCGGTACGCCGTTCTCGTCCTCGTGCACCATCTCGATGTAGTAGGTGGGGTCGAAGACCTGGTAGCTCAGCGCCTGGCCGGCCAGCGGCTGGGGTTCCGCCAGCGGCAGCAGGAAGATGAACTCCACCCGGCCGCCGCGCTCCAGCACGGTATAGTCGTTGACCGGGTCAAAGGTCAGCTTGTCATCGCCCAGGCGCAGCTCGGTGTAGTAGCCGTAGGGCACCAGGTTGTCGCGGATCTCGCTGCCGAGCTGATCCAGGGCGGCGTCCAGCCCGCCCTCTCCCCCCGCTCGGCCCAGCTCCTCCATGACCACCAGGCTGTAGAAAGGGTCCATCAGCCAGGACTGATGCAGCCCGGTCAGCTGCCCTTCGTCGTCCACCACCAGGCGCATGCGCAGATCGATCCAGCCGTGGGGGTGCGCCTGGGCCAGGCCGCTGGCGGTCAGGCAGAGCAGGGCCAAGGCGGCCGTGCGGCAATAGCGTCGCAGGTCGTCCATCATTTCAGCATCTCTCAAGGTTCTTCTCATCAGGATGTGCTGACGGCATCAGCGCCACATGCCCAGCTGCTCCTGCATCTCCACCAGCAGCAGGTCCAGGGTCTGGGGGGGCAGGGGCCTCCCGCCGCGACTGGCCGTCAGGCTCACCCGGCTCTGCTCACCCTCACCGGAGACCTCCACCAGCACCCGGTAGCCGGGCCAGCGGGAGAATACCGCCTCGAGGCGGCCCAGCTCGGCGTCGGCGTGGCGCACCACATAGCCGTTGGCCATCAGCACCTGGGCCGACGCCCGCAGCGTCGCCTCCGGGGCATAGGCGAAGTCCAGCTCCCGAGGGGGCTCCTGCACCGCAGGCGCCGCACAGCCGGTCAGCAGCAGAGCCAGCAGCGACATGGCAAGCCAGCGACTCATGGCCGACCTCCGGCCTCGATGGCATCGCGCAGCCGCTGACAGAAGTCGGCGCTGCTGGCGCTGCGCGCCTCGGCGAGCTCGCCGCGCCAGTCGATCACCTGGATATCGCGGCTGATCCGCACCTCGCCGTCACCGGCCAGCAGCGAGACGCGCTCCAGCTGGGTGGCATCCCGGGTCAGGCTGCCCACGCCGCCGAAGCCGATCATCACGCCGCTGCTCACCCCGCCGCGGCCACCGCCGATGCCGATGCCGCCGAACATCCCGCCCCTGTCCCAGCGATCATGGCGGTCGCCGTAGCCCGGCAGGATGCGAGTGCGCTCGGCGCTCACCAGGCCCAGGGCCAGGTCGGTATGGCGGATCAGGAAGCCCTCGGCCTCCAGCGCATCCACGGAGGCACGCAACAGCGCCCTGGGCTCCTGGTCACCGAGCGGCCAGGTGCACGCCGCCGCGGGCCGGGGCTCCGCCACCGGCAGCGTGGAGGGGGTGGTCTGGCAACCGGCCAGCAGCAGCGCTGCGAGGCCGCCGACCAGGGCCTTGCCCCTCACCTTGTTCCATACGGGGGGCCACAGCCTGAGGCGCATGGTCTCTCTCCTGTGGGTGCACTGGCGTGCAGTGTACGCAGACGACCCGCCGCTGGGAACGCCGCTGCTTCAGCTCGTCGCACCTCGGCGCTAAGCTGGGGGCAACCCCCTGCCGCGAGCCTTCCATGAAGATTCTCATCTGCCCGGATAGTTTCAAGGACGCCCTTCCCGCCGCCGCCGCCGCTTGCGCCATCGCCTGCGGCATTCGCCGCCTGGGAGACGGCCTCCAGCTCATCGAGTGCCCTCTGGCCGACGGCGGCGAAGGCAGCCTGGACGCCCTGCTGGCCGCCACCGGCGCCGAACGCCGCAGCATCACCGTACAGGACGCCCTGGGCCGCCCCACTCGCGCCGACTGGGGCTGGCTGCCCAAGCGGCGCATCGCCTTCGTGGAGCTGGCCGAGGCCAGCGGCATCCAGGCCCTGGCCCCGGAGGAGCGCACCGCCCTGCACAGCACGACCCATGGCGTGGGCGAGCTGATCCGCGCGGCGCTGGACGCCGGCGCCGAGCGGCTGCTGCTGACCCTGGGCGGCAGCGCCACCAATGACGGCGGCGCCGGCATGCTGGTGGCCCTGGGCGCCCGGCTGCGTGACGGCGCCGGCCGCGACCTGCCCCCCGGCGGGGCGGCACTGGTCGAGCTGGCCGAGCTCGACCTCTCGGGGCTGGACCCGCGACTGTCCCATCTTCGGGTGGAGGCCGCCGTGGACGTGGACAATCCCCTGCTGGGGGAGCGCGGCGCCAGCGCGGTGTTCGGCCCCCAGAAGGGCGCCGGCCCCGAGGATGTCCGACGACTGGACGCCGCCCTGGCACGCTACGCCGACGTCAGCGCCGCCGCCCTGGGCCAGGACCATCGCGACCTTCCCGGCGCGGGCGCCGCCGGCGGCATGGGCTTTGCTGCTCGGGCCTTCCTGGGCGCCGAGCTCACTCCCGGCATCGAGCTGATCATGGCTCAGGCGGGCTTCGAGGCGCTGCTGGCCAATGCCGACCTGGTGATCACCGGCGAAGGACAGCTGGACGGCCAGAGCCTGGCCGGCAAGACGCCGATCGGGGTCGCGCGGGCGGCCCGCGCCCAGGGCGTACCCGTGGCGGTGCTGGCCGGCCGCCTGGCGCCGGGCTGGCAGGCGGCCTACGAGGAAGGCATCACCGCCGCCTTCGCCCTGGCCGACGGCCCCATGCCACTGGAGGAGGCGCTTGCGCGCTGCGCCGAGCTGCTCGCCGACAGAGCCGAGAGCACGGTGCGACTCTTCACCGCGGGCAAGCCCTGACCCAGCTCACTTGAAATCCGCCTCGCTCACCTGCATCTCATCAAAATCGGCTATGGTGGTCATGTTCACCAGTGACTCCACCGAAGTATGGGCGCCGGAGTACACTTTTCCCATCGCGATCAAGGAGGTATCCGCATGAGCAACACCAATACCATCGGCCTGCACGAAGGCAGCGCCAGCCAGCTGGCCGAGAAGCTCAACGAGCTGCTGGCCAACTACCAGATCTTCTACATGAACGTGCGCGGCTACCACTGGAACGTGAAGGGCCCGCAGTTCTTCGAGCTGCACGCCAAGTTCGAGGAGCTCTACACCGACCTGCTGACCAAGGTGGACGAGGTGGCCGAGCGCATCCTGACCCTGGGCCATCAGCCGGTGCACGCCTACAGCGACTACGTGACCATGTCACGCATCGCCGAGGAGAAGAATGTCACCGACGGCGAGGCCTGCGTGCGCGGCACCCTGCAGGGTTTCCAGACCCTGATCGAACTGCAGCGCGAGCTGCTCTCGCTGGCCTCCGACGCCGACGACGAGGGCACCGCCGCCCAGGCCGGGGACTATATCCGCGAGCAGGAGAAGACCGTCTGGATGCTCAACGCCTATCTCGGCTGAGCCACCGCAGCAGCCGGCACCGCGTGACACCGCCTTCGGGCGGTGTCGCCGTTTTCGGTCACCCCGCCGCGAATATGAAGAGATTGGGCAACCCCCGCCGGGCGAGCGGCCGCCCATGAACACGGCGATATACTGCCTCCATGGGCACTGGAACGAGCCCCACCTTGGCCCGACATGGAGGAGAGACCATGAACCGACTATTGCTGGCTACCCTGATGGCCGCCCTGGCACTGGCCATGAGCCTGCCCGCCATGGCAGACCGCCACCGCCACGGCGGCTATCACCCCCAGGTGCACCACCACTACCACCATCATGACCGCCGCGCCGACCGCGGCCGGCATCACTACCAGAAGCGCCACAAGGCCCCCAAGCGGGCCAAGCATCGCCACCGCACGCCGAGCCGCGTCGTGGAACACCACTACTACGCCTCGCCGCCCCGCTATCGCGAGCCCCGCCGGGACCATCGCCGCCACCATCGCGGCAGCACCGACATCCCGCTGGTGACCGTGGGCGGCTACCCGGCGGTGCGTATCCAGGTCAATCACTGACCCTTCATGCCTCCCTGCGGGCCAGGTCCCCGACCAGGGCCCGCAGCAGGCCCCAGAACTCCGCCACCGAGGCGATCTCGACACGCTCGTCGGGGGAGTGGGCGCCGCGGATCAGCGGGCCGAAGGAGACCATCTCCAGGTGCGGGTACTTGCCGCCGAGGATGCCGCACTCGAGACCCGCGTGGATCACCTTGACCGCCGGGTCACTGCCCAGCCGCTCGCGGTGCAGGCGACAGAAGCGCCCCAGCAGCTCGCTGTCCGGCTGGGGCGTCCAGCCCGGGTAGGCGTTCTCCACCCGCACCCGGGCGCCGATCAGCTCGAAAAGCGCCTTGAAGCGCTCGGCCAGGTCGGCGGTGGCGCTGTCGCGCAGGGAGCGCACCAGGGCACAGAGGTAGAAACGGCCCGCCTCCAGGTTGACCACCCCGAGGTTGTTGGAGGTCTCCACCACCCCAGGGACCTCGCTGCTCATGCGCTCCACCCCGCAGGGCGCGGCGTGCAGCGCCGCCACCAGCAGGTGGCTCGCCTGGGCGGTAAGCGCCTCCTCGGCGGCCTGCTCCGACGGCTCGAGCGCCAGCGTCAGGCCCTCGTCGACCCCGGCCAGCTCGGCGCGCAGCTCCGCCTCCAGGGCCGCCACCCGCGCCAACGCCGCCTCGCGCTGGTCGACGGGCAGGGCCAGCACGGCGAAGGCCTCCCGGGGCAGGGCGTTACGCAGGGTACCGCCATGATAGTCCACTAGGCGCACCTCGCAGCCCTCCAGGGCGCGCAGCACCCGCACCAGCAGGCGGTTGGCGCTGCCCAGTCCCTTGTGGATATCCATGCCCGAATGACCGCCCTTCAGTCCGGTCAGAGCGAGCCGCATCACGACCTCCTCCTCGGCGACAGGAGCGGTAGGCAGCTGGGCCTCCACCACCACATCGGCCCCGCCGGCGCAGCCGATATAGACCTCGCCGCGGTCCTCGGAGTCCAGGTTGAGCAGCAACTGTCCCGCAAGCCACCCCTCGGCCAGATTCAGGGCCCCGCCCATGGAGGTCTCCTCCTCCAGGGTGAAGAGCGCCTCCAACGGGCCGTGGGTCAGGGTGTCATCCTCGAGGATGGCCAGCGCCGCGGCCACACCCAGGCCGTTGTCGGCGCCCAGGGTGGTGTCGGTGCCACGCAGCCAGCCGTCGTCGCCGATGCGGGTGCGGATCGGGTCCCGGGTGAAGTCGTGGCTGGAGCCGGCATTGGCCTGGGGCACCATGTCCAGGTGGGCCTGGAGGATCACCCCGGGGGCGCCCTCGCACCCCGGCGTGGCCGGCTTGCACAGGCGCAGGTTACCGAAGGCGTCACGGTCGTGGGTGAGCCCCTGTTCGTCGGCCCACTGCTCGAGAATCGCCACCAGCGCCGCCTCGTGCCCGGAGGGGCGCGGCGTGTTGCAAAGGGTGCGGAAGTGACGCCACAGTGGCTGCGGCTCGAGCCGTTCGAGATGTTCGTTCATGAGATGTCTGCTCCACGATAACCGGCCTACCTTACTCAGCCCATGCTGGCAGGGGAAGTGGCAGCAAGCAGCGCCGCCACGGCCTGGCGCAGCCGGGCGGTGACCTCCCGGCGCCCGGAGACGCCGAGCCGGGCGGCCAGCCGCTCGGCGCTCGCGCCCTGGAACCCCCAGGCCACCAGCAGGCAGAGCGAGGCATCGCTTGCCGGCACGCCGCGGGCCAGAGCGTGGCGCACCAGCGCCTGCAGTGCCGGACGGGCCAGGGCCGGCTCTCGCTGCGCGAAGGCCACATCCTCGGCGTCGCGGCGGTCATCGGCGCCCGGCGCCGAGCCCGCCCCTTCCGCCAGCAGGGCGGCAGCAACCTCAGGTTCCAGCTCGCACAGCTCGAAGGCCAAGAGCCCCGGCAGGGCTCGCTGGAAGCGTGCGGCGAGCCCTGCCACCAGCGCCTCGCCCCGCTCGGTCAGCGGGCGCGCCACCATCACCGCATGCTCTCCGGTGGCGGTCTCCCGGGTCAGCCCCAGGCGCAGGGTGACAAATCCCAGGGAGCGCCAGAAGGCGAGCAGCCCGGGTTCGGCGCCGAAGCTCGAGCCCAGCAGGTCGATGCCCTCCCGGCCAGACCGCTCCGCCTCCGCCTCGATCAGCCGCCAGCCAAGCCCGGCGCGTCGTTGGGGCTCCGCCACGGCGATACGCACCACGCGACGCAGCCTGGCCGTCAGCGCCTCCCGGCTGCCGGCGTGGGCGGCCAACGACTGGGCCATCAGGTGCCCGCGGGGGCGGCGCTCGCCGCGGGCCACCCGTTCGGCCAGCTCGGCATCGAAGCCCCCCTCGTCGCCGGTGAGCACCACGCCCAGCGGGGAGCGGTCGGCCATCAGCGCCCCGATGCCGGCGCCGGGGCCATCCAGCAAGCGGCGCAGGTCCGAAGGCGTGGTGCGGTAGTGGGCCTGCACCAGCAGGCCGAAGAGCGAGCGCAGCAGGGGTTCATCTTCCGCCAGCTCGGCGGGCGTCACCCGCTGCCAGACCGCCTCAGCCTCCGGCGCCGGCGCCACCGGCTCGGCGTCCAGCAGCAGCAGCCGGTTGATCAGCCTCTCCAGGGGATCATCCGCCGCCCAGCGGATCGGTTCGCCCAGATGCACGCCCTGCCAGCCGGGCGCCTCCCGCGTAAGCCGCGGTAGAAAGCGCACCGCGAAGCCGCGCCCGGAGCCCTCATAGCCGTGCAGCGTGGTGGCGAAGGCGATGCGCGGGAAGGCTCCCAGCCACTCGCCGAGCAGGGCGGCAGGGATCGCCGCCGCCTCGTCCACCAGCAGCCGGGCGCCGGCACCGCCGACCTCGCCCAGGCGAGCCCGGCGGGTGAGCTCATCAGGCGCCACGAAGCGCACCCGCCGCTCTGCCAGGCAGAACTGGGTGCCCTGGCGCTGCCCTTCGGGGCAGAGCGCCGCCAGGCGCTCGAACAGGCTCTCCACCGCCGAGGGGCGCGGGGCGGTGACCAGCACCTCGCGCTCGCCGGCGGCCAGCAGGCGGGCACAGGCGATGCCCAGGGCCGCGCTCTTGCCGCGACCGCGGTCGGCGGTAATAACCAACGGGCGCCGCCGACGCTGCCCCACCAGCCGCGCCACCGCCTCGGCCTGGTCGGCGGTCAGGCAGTCGGGATCCCCAGCGGGGGCCAGCACCGCCGGGGCCGCCTCGCACAGGGGCGGCAGGAGAGGTGCCTCCCCCGCCCGCCAGCGGATCACCTCGGGGGCATCGCCCAGCAGGCGCGCCAGGCGTGCCAGGTAGCGGGCACTGAGCCGCTCCGGCAGGAACGGATGCTCGGCCAGGCGGGCGTAGTCGGCGTCGGGCCGTGCGCCCCAGTCCGGCGGGGTCATCAGCACCAGCAGCCCGCCGGCGCGCAGGGTGCCGGCCAGGGCACCGAAGGCGTCGGGGTCGAAGCCGGCCCCCTCGGACACCGCATCCACCACCAGCAGGTCCTGCTCGCCGCCCAGGCGAGTGCGAGCCCTGCCCGGTGCCAGGCGCTCCCCGTCGGCTAGCCCCGGCGGCGCCTCGGGGGCCACCCAGAGCGGAGCTCGCCAGCCCCCGGCCTGCCACAGCGCCAGGGCAGCGGCGCGGCAGGCCGGGGCCTCGCCGGTCAGCCATATCAGGCCGCGCCAGCGCCGACGCGCCAGCGCGCCGGCCCGGTCCAAGAGCGCTGCTACCCGCTCCCTCAGGAGAGGCTCACCCCCAGCGGCTTTACCCATGCACTCCTCCCGACAGCATCTACGACCATGGTCGCAATGCTCGCCTCATTCAACGCTGCCGGCCTCATCTCCGGCACCCCAGAAAGCTCTTAACACACTGATAAAAAATGATAATTAGCACTCCCCAGACCATCGCCCCCGCCGTATTGGCCCCCCAGGAGGCGTCTCCAGCAGGCTATCGATTATGACAGTGGCAGCGTGCTAGCTTGGCTAGGCTGCCACGCCTGCACGACCGGTCAACTGCCGAACGCAGGCGCCGCCGCCCCACCAAGGTGACACAACAGGGGGTGGCCCGGCACTCGCAACGTCTTCTCGACCAACACCAATAACCCGCACAGGGAGCACCACATGAAGAAGATGACCCAGTTCGCCCTCACCGGCCTGGCCGCCGGCGTGGCCCTGGCCGCCCTCTCCACCACCGCCCAGGCCCAGGAACGCTGGACCATGACCTCCACCTGGCCAGACAGCATCGACCTGATCGAGGTCGACCGCCATTGGGTGAATCTCGTCAACAAGATCGCCGGCGACGAGCTGCAGATCGAATTCCGCGCCGGCGGCACCCTGATGCCCGGCACCGAGGTGTTCGACGCCACCGAAACCGGCAGCATCGAGGCCGCTGGCGACTGGCCAGGCTACTGGGCCGGCCGCAACCCGGCCTTCTCGCCGCTGGCGACCACCACCATGCTCTTCAACGGCGTGGACTACCTGAACTGGATCCAGCAGTGGGGCGGCTTCGAGATCTATCAGGAGATCTACGGTCAGTACGACATGGTCTACCTGCCCTACGGCATCACCAACAACGAATCCGGCTTCATGGGCCGCACCCCCATCGAGAGCCTGGCCGACCTGGACGGCAAGCGTCTGCGCCTCTCCGGCCGCGACCAGGGTCGCGTGCTCGAGCAGCTCGGCGGCTCCCAGGTCAACCTGGCCGGGGGCGAGATCTACCAGGCGGTGGAGCGCGGCGTGGTCGACGCCGCCGAGTTCTCTACGCCGGGCGTGGACTACAACGCCGGCTTCGCCGAGGTGGTCGAATACTGGTCGGTGCCCGGCTGGCACCAGTCCGCCAGCGTCTTCGGCGTGATGATCAACAAGGACGCCTGGGACGCCCTCTCCGAGGAGACCCAGGAGAAGCTGAAGATCGCCGCCGACGCCACCATGGCCTGGTCGCTGGCCTGGTCCGAGCGCGGCTCCACCGAGGGCACCGAGAACTTCATCGAGGCCGGCGTGACCATCAACCAGCTCTCCGAGGAGGAGCTGGATCGCATCCAGGAGATCACCAACGAGGTGATCGTGCGCGGCGCCTGTGAGCACCCGGACCACGCAAAGGTCTACCACTCCATGATCAGCTACCTGGAGCACTACGCGACCTGGCGTGATATCTCCGCGCCCTTCAACATGAGCCGCGTCATGGACAACCTGCCGTCCCTGGAAGAGATCGAAGCCTGCCTGTAAGGCCCCTGCCCGCCGCCCCGGCCACGCCCGGGGCGGCCTGCGTCCCGACTGCGGAGACCGATTCATGAATGCGATTGCCAAGGCGATCGATACGCTCAACGAGGTGCTTGGGCGACTCATCGCGCCGCTGATCGCCGTCATCACCCTGGTGGTGCTCTACGATATCGCCCTGCGTTTCTTCACCGGGCGGCCCAGCGACTGGGCCTTCGACATCACCAAGATGCTGTTCGGCGCCCACTTCATGCTGATGGCCGCCTACGGCCTGCGCCATCACGCCCACGTCGAGGTCGACGTGCTCAAGCGCCTGCTCTCGCGCAAGAAGCAGGCCGTCGTCGAGATCCTCGGCTACCTGATCTTCTTCGTGCCCTTCATCTATATGCTGCTGACGCTCGGCTGGAGCTTCTTCATGCGTTCCTACAGCCGTCTGGAGACCACCTACGGGGTGGTGTCGATTCCGGTCTACCCGATCAAGGGCGTCATCGTGGTGGCGGCCTTCCTGATCGGCCTGCAGGCCATTGCCATCGTCATCCGTGCCATCCAGCAGCTGCGGGAGGAGAGCGCATGAACCTGAGTCCCGAACTGCTCACCCTGGTGATGTTCGGCGGGCTGCTGATCGGCCTGTTCATGGGCCACCCGCTGGCCTTCGTGCTGGGCGGCGTCGCCGTCATCGGCGCCTACCTGGGCCCCGGCGAGCGCGTGCTCGGCACCATCATCAACAACATCTACGGCAACGCCATGGACAACTATGTCCTGGTGGCCATTCCCCTCTTCGTGCTGATGGCGCGCTTCCTCAACGACTCCGGGGTCACCGAGAAGATGTTCGCGGTGATGCGCCTGCTGCTGGCCAACCTGCGCGGCGGCCTGGCGCTCACCGTGGTCATCGTCTCGGTACTGCTGGCCGCCACCACCGGCATCGTCGGCGCCTCCATCGCGGTGATGGGCATGATCGCGCTGGCCCCGATGCTCAAGCACGGCTACAACAAGGAGCTCAGCACCGGGGTGATCATGGCCAGCGGCTGCCTGGGCATCCTGATCCCGCCGAGCATCATGCTGATCCTGATGGCCAGCTACTCGCCGGTCTCGGTGGGCGCGCTGTTCGCCGGCGCCCTGGTGCCGGGCGTGATGCTGGGCGCCATGTATGCCCTCTACGTACTGGTGATCTGCTTCGTCAAGCCGAGCTATGGCCCCCCGGTGCCCCCCGCGGAGCGCGCCGAGGTCTCCACCGGGCAGCTGCTGGTGATGCTGGCCAAGTACGTGCTGCCCCCCATGGCGCTGATCCTCGGCGTGCTGGGGGCATTGTTCACCGGTATCGCCACCGCCACCGAGGCCTCGGCCATCGGCGTCGGTATCGCCTTCCTGCTGTTCCTGATCTTCGGTGACCGCAAGCCCAGCACCTGCTTCAAGACACTGCTGGAGTCCGGCAAGACCACCACCATGGTGATGCTGGTGCTGGTGGGGGCCACCGCCTTCACCGGGGTCTTCTCCCGGGGCGGCGGCATGACGGTGATCAGCGACCTGGTGCTGGCGATGCCCGGCGGCACCGTGGGCGCGATGATCTTCATGCTGTTCCTGGTGTTCCTGCTGGGCATGTTCCTGGACTGGACCGGCATCGTGCTGCTGAGCTTCCCGATCATGCTGCCGATCGTCCAGCAGCTGGGCGTCGACGTGCTGTGGTTCGTGGTGATGGTGGCAGTGGTGCTGCAGACCTCCTTCCTGACGCCGCCGTTCGGCTATGCGCTCTTCTACATGAAGGGGGTCTCGCCCAAGGGGGTGGAGATCGTCGATCTCTACAAGGCGGTGCTGCCCTTCGTGGCGCTGATCGTGCTCGCCTGCGTGCTGATGGCCTTCTTCCCGGTGCTGATCACCGGCCTGCCCTCGGCGCTGCTCGGCTATTGAGGCCGCTCACTGCCGTCGATAAGGGTGCCCGCCGTGCCATGCACGGCGGGCACCCTTCGTTGCAGGGAACGAGCCGGCAGAAAGAAGTGTTGACGCATGTCATGAAAACCCTTTTGCGTATCATTATCATTTGCAGCAGACAAGAATTTTGCTATCGTGCCGATAGACCAAGACTGGCAGTGGAACCTTAACCGCCGCAGAGCGGATCCAAAATCGCCAACGACAGGATCATCCAGACATGCAGAAGTCTCTGTTCGCCTCCGCCGCCGTTGCCGCCACACTGCTGGCCGCGCCCCTGGCATCCGCCGCCGACCTGACCCTCTACTCCGGCCGCGGCGAGTCCATGGTCGAACCGATCATCTCCCAGTTCGAGAAGAACACCGGCATCAGCGTCGCCGTGCGCTACGGCGACACCGCCCAGCTGGCGGTGCTGCTGCAGGAGGAGGGCAGCCGCTCTCCCGCCGACCTCTACTGGGGCCAGGACGCCGGCGCCATGGGGGCCCTGAGCAAGGCCGGCCTGCTGGCCGCGCTGCCCGAGGACATCTACGAAGGCCTGCCCGGCATCTATACCAGCGAAACCGGCAACTGGGTCGCCGCCAGCGGCCGCGCCCGGGTAGTCGCCTACTCCCCGGAGCGGACCAGCGAGGATGAGCTGCCCGAGAGCGTCTTCGACCTCACCGACGAGCGCTTTGAGGGCCGCGTGGGCTGGGCGCCCACCAACGGCTCTTTCCAGTCCTTTATCACCGCCATGCGCGTGGAGCACGGTGACGAGCGCACCCTCGAATGGCTCGAGGGCATGAAGGACAACGGCGCCGTGACCTTCCGCAACAACACCACCCAGGTCCAGGGCATCGCCGACGGTGAAGTGGACTTCGCCCTGGTCAACAGCTACTACCTGCCCCGCTTCCTGGGCTCCGACGCCGAGTTCCCGGTGGAACAGGCCTTCTTCGCCGACGGCGACATCGGCAACCTGGTGAACGTGGCCGGCATCGCGGTGCTGGAGAGCAGCAGCAACCAGGAGGCCGCCGTGGAGTTCGTGCGCTTCCTGCTCTCCCCCGCCGCCCAGCAGTACTTCACCGGCAACGTCTATGAGTACCCGGTCACCCGCGACGTGATTCAGAACCCGGTGCTCGAGGACTTCGACCGCCTGCTGGAGGTCTCCCCGCAGATCGACCTGGACGACCTCGAGGACCTCGAGGGCACCCTCAACCTGCTGCGCGAGGCCGGCCTGCTGTAAGCCCTGCCGCGACCTGCCGCCCATGAGCGGCAGGTCCTGACTGACGAGACATCATGAACCAGACGCACCCGACCACTTCGCCGCGCCGCGCACCGGGCTTTCCCCGGCTGCTGCCGCGCGGCGTTCCGCTGCATATCCTGCTGCCCTCGCTGATCGCGGCAGGGGCCATGCTGGTGCCTCTGGTCTATCTGGGACTGCGGGCCTTCGAGGCCGACAGCGCCACCCTGGTCGACCTGGTCTTCCGCCCCCGCAACCTGCAGCTGCTGATCAACACCCTGGCCCTGGCCGCCGGGGTGGTGGCGCTGACCACCCTGATGGCCTTTCCGCTGGCCTGGCTGGTCACCCGCACCGATATCCGCTTCAAGAGGACCCTGACCGTGCTGGGGGTGATGCCTCTGGCGGTGCCCGGCTATGTGATGGCCTATGCGCTGATCGGGCTGGGCGGCAACTACGGAGTGCTGGCCCAGCTGACCGGCTTCCAGCTGCCACGCCTCCAGGGCTACTGGGGCGCCACCCTGGCCCTGGCCCTCTATACCTTCCCCTACCTGTTTCTGAACCTGCGCGCTGCCCTGGGCGGCCTGGACGGCAACCTCGAGGAGAGCGCGCGGAGCCTGGGCTACTCCCGCGGCGAGATCTTCCGCCGGGTGACCCTGCCCCACCTGATGCCGGCGCTGATGGCCGGCTGGCTGGTGATCACCCTCTACGTGCTGGGCGACTTCGGCGCCGTGGCGCTGATGCGCTACGAGGCCTTCAGCTACGCCATCTACACCCAGTACTCCGGCGCCTTCGACCGCGTCTACGCCGCCTGGCTGGCGCTGATGCTGCTGGCGCTGGCCACCTGCTTCGTGATGCTCGACAGCCTGGTGGTGAAGCGCAAGCTGGCGCGCATCGGCACCGGCGTGGCCCGCCCGCTGACGCCCCAGCCGCTCGGCCGGGCACGCTTCCTGGCCTGGCCCTACCTGGTGGCGCTGTTTACCGCCTCCATCGGCCTGCCGGTGATGATCCTGGCCTACTGGCTGCTGCTGGCACCGCCTGACCTCAGCTTCTTCGCCAGGGTGCCCGGCACCCTGCTGCGCTCCGCCGGCGCGGCCCTGCCGGCGGCCCTGCTGGCTGCGGCCTTTGCCCTGCCCATCGCCTTCCTGACAGTGCGCTACCGTTCACCCTTTGCCACCCTGGTGGAGCGCTCCGCCTATATCGGCTATGCGATTCCGCCGCTGGCCCTGGCGCTGGCCATGGTGTTCTTCTCCCTGCGTACCGCGCCCTTCCTCTACCAGACCCTGGCGATGCTGATCATCGCCTGGGCCATGGCCTCCCTGGCGCTGGCGCTGGGCCCGATCCGCAGCGCCCTGCTGCAGACCCGGCCGAGCATGGAGGAGGCCGCCCACTCCCTGGGCCACGGCCCCATCAGCACCTTCACCCACGTGATCTTCCCGCGCCTGCGCCGCGGCATCCTGGCCGGCGTGGTGCTGGTCTTCGTGCTGTGCATGAAGGAGCTGCCGATCACCTTCCTGCTGGCCCCCACCGGCTACACGACCCTGGCCGTGACCGTCTTCACTCGTACCTCGGAAGGCATGCTGGCCGAAGCGGCTCCCTTTGCCGCCGCCATCGTGGTGTTCTCCAGCCTGTCCGTGGGCCTCTTGCTCACCAAGGAGGGCAAATGATGTCCAACCTCAACCTCAAGGCCGCCCCCCAGGGCGTGCCGACCCGACTGCCGGAACCCCTGCTCTCGGTGGGCGGGCTGCACAAGCGCTATCGCCACCAGGATCCGCTGGCGGTGGAGGACGTGAGCTTCTCCCTGGACAACGGCGAGATCCTCGCCCTGCTCGGGCCCAGCGGCTGCGGCAAGACCACTACCCTGCGCATGATCGCCGGCTTCGAGCGCCCCGATGCGGGCGAGATCATGCTGCGCGGCCAGGACGTCACCCGCCTGCCGCCCCAGCAGCGCCGCATCGGCATCGTCTTCCAGGACTACGCCCTCTTCCCGCACATGAGCCTGGGCGAGAACGTCGCCTTCGCCATGCGCCATGTGCCCAAGGCCAAGCGCGCGGCCCGCGCCCGGGAGTGGCTCGACCTGGTGGGGCTGGCGGACCTTGCCGCCCGCATGCCCGATCAGCTCTCCGGCGGCCAGCAGCAGCGCGTGGCCCTGGCCCGCACGCTCGCCGCTGAGCCCGAGCTGGTGCTGCTCGACGAGCCCTTCTCCAACCTGGACGCCGCCCTGCGCGAGTCGACCCGCAAGGAGGTGCGCCGCCTCTTCAAGGCCGCCGGCACCTCGGTGATCCTGGTCACCCATGACCAGGCAGAGGCGCTCTCCTTCGCCGACAAGGTGGGGGTGATGCACTATGGCCAGCTGATCCAGGTGGACCGCCCCGAGCGTATCTATCAGGCACCGGCCACCTCCTTCGTGGCGGAGTTCCTGGGCCACACCAACCTGCTGGAGGGCGAGGCCGACGGCGAGATCGCCCGCACCGCCCTCGGCCCGGTGGCCATCGACAGCCACCGCCGCGGCCCGGTACGCCTCTCGCTGCGCCCGGAATACCTCTCCCTCTCCTCGGCCCCCGAGGGCCAGGGCGCCACCATCGTGGAGCGCGAGTTCCGCGGCCACGACTGCTTCTACCTGCTGGAGCAGCACGGCCAGCAGTTCTGCGCCATCACCCCCAGCCACAGCCTGTGGAAGGTGGGCGAGCAGGTCAGCCTGGAGCCCCAGCGCACCGCCACGGTGCTCAGGGACTAGCCAGCGGCACCTACCGCGCAAACAGGAACGCCACCGCAGCTGCGGTGGCGTTCCTGTTTCGGCTTTCAGCCAGTAGACAGGACGGTGGCGTTCTTACTATGGATTCCACTCAGTAGATAGGAAAAGGAGAGATTTGTGTTATGAGGGAGAGTCAGTGGGCCTCGTCCCAGTTCGCCCCACTCTCCGCCTCGACGATCAGCGGCACGCTGAGCTCGGCGGCGCCCTGCATGCGCTCCTTCACCTGCTCGATGAAGGCCTCCACCTGGGCTTCCGCCACCTCGAAGACCAGTTCGTCGTGGACCTGCATCACCATCCAGGCGTCCATCTCGCCGGCCTGCAGCCAGGCGTCGACGTCGATCATGGCCCGCTTGATGATGTCCGCCGCGGTGCCCTGCATGGGGGCATTGATCGCCGTGCGCTCGGCCCCCTGGCGGCGGGCGCGGTTCTGGGAGTGGATCTCCGGCAGGTAGAGACGCCGGCCGAACACCGTCTCGACGAAGCCATCCTCGGCGGCCTGGGCGCGGATGCGCTCCATGTAGCGGGCCACCCCGGGGTAGCGGTCGAAGTAGCGCTCGATCCAGGTCTGGGCCTGGTTGCGCTCGATATGCAGCTGGCGGCCCAGGCCCCAGGCGCTCATGCCGTAGATCAGCCCGAAGTTGATCGCCTTGGCGCTGCGCCGCTGGTCAGGGGACACCTTCTCCAGGGGCACGCCGAACACCTCCGCCGCGGTAGCGGCGTGGATGTCCTGTCTCTCGGCGAAGGCGTCGAGCAGCCCCCTGTCCTCGGAGAGGTGCGCCATGATGCGCAGCTCGATCTGGGAGTAGTCGGCGGCGACGATGCGGTAGCCCGGCCGGGCAATAAAGGCCTGGCGGATCTTGCGCCCCTCCTCGGTGCGGATCGGGATGTTCTGCAGGTTGGGATCGGAGGAGGAGAGGCGTCCTGTGGCGGTGACCGCCTGGTGGTAGCTGGTGTGCAGCCTGCCGGTGGCCTTGTTGACCAGCCGCGGCAGCTTGTCGGTGTAGGTGGACTTGAGCTTGGCGAGCCCCCGGTGCTCCATGATCACCTTGGGCAGGGGGTAGTCCAGCGCCAGCTCCTCGAGCACGGCCTCCGCGGTGGAGGGGGCCCCCTTGGGGGTCTTCTTGAGCACCGGAATGCCCTGCTCCTCGAAGAGGATCTGGCCGAGCTGCTTGGGGGAGCCCAGGTTGAACTCGCGCCCGGCAAGCTCATGGGCGCGGGCCTCCAGCTCGCCGATCCTTACCTCCAGCTCCCGGCTCTGGTCGTGGAGGCGAGCCGGGTCCAGGGCCACGCCGGTGCGCTCCATGCGCGACAGCACCGGCACCAGGGGCAGCTCGATCTCTTCCAGCACCTCGACCAGGCGCCCCTCCTTGGCCAACCGCGGGCGCAGCTCGCCGTGCAGGCGCAGGGTGATGTCGACGTCCTCACAGGCGTAGGGGGCCGCCTGCTCGAGTGCGATCTGGTTGAAGGTGAGCCGCTTGGCCCCCTTGCCGGCGATCTCCTCGAAGGAGACGGTCTTCTCGCCCAGGTACTTGAGCGCCAGGGAGTCCATGTCGTGGCGGGTGGCGGTGGAGTCCAGCACATAGGACTCCAGCATGGTGTCCTCCAGGGGGCCGGCCACCGCGATGCCGTGGCTCGCCAGCACCGAGATGTCGTACTTGAGGTTCTGGCCGATCTTGGTCTTGTCGGCATCCTCCAGCAGCGGCTTGAGGGCAGCCAGCACGGTGTCGCGGTCGAGCTGATCGGGAGCGTCCAGGTAGTCGTGGGCGAGCGGGATATAGGCCGCCTCCCCCGGCTCGAGGGAAAGCCCCACGCCGACGATCCGGGCCTCCATGTAGTCGAGGCTGGTGGTCTCCAGATCGAAGCAGAAGGCCTCGGCCGCCTGAAGGCGTTCGAGCCAGGCATCCAGCGCCTCCTGGTCGAGGATCACCTGGTCCTCGCGGGGAGGGCTGCCGGCGCCTGGTGCCTCCTCGACGGCCTCCGTGGCCGCACTGCCCCCGGCCACGTCATCCACCCCTTCGTCCCTGCCCTCCAGGAGTTCGGCAAGCCAGGCCTTGAACTCGAACTCGCGGTAGAGCTCGAGGAGCGCCTCGCGATCCGGGTGAGCGATATCGAGGTCGTCGAGGCCCACCGGCAGCTCGCAGTCGGTCTTGATGGTGGCCAGCCGATAGGAGAGAAACGCCTGGTCGCGATGCGCCTCGAGCTTCTTCGGCAGCGTCTTGGCACCGCGGAACTCCAGCGTCTTGACCCGCTCCAGATCGGCGTAGATCGCCTCGAGGCCGCCCCCCATGCCCTGCAGCAGGCCAAGCGCCGTCTTCTCCCCGACGCCGGGCACACCGGGAATGTTATCCACCTTGTCGCCCATCAGCGCCAGGAAGTCGATGATCAGCTCGGGCGGCAGCCCGAACTTCCCCTTCACGCCCTCGACGTCCAGGGTCTCGTCCTTCATGGTGTTGACTAGGGTGATGTGCTCGTTGACCAGCTGGGCCATGTCCTTGTCGCCGGTGGAGATCACGGCGTCACGCCCCGCCTCGGTGGCCTGGCGGGCCAGGGTGCCGATGACGTCGTCGGCCTCCACCCCCTCGATGCAGAGCAGCGGCAGGCCCAGCGCCTTCACGCAGGCGTGCAGCGGCGCCACCTGGGAGCGCAGGTCGTCGGGCATGGGGGGCCGGTGGGACTTGTACTCCTCGAAAAGCTCGTCGCGGAAGGTCTTGCCCGGCGCGTCGAAGACCACCGCCATGGGGCTGTCCGGATAGTCCTTGATCAGCCGCTTGAGCATGTTGAGCACACCCTTGATGGCCCCGGTAGGCTGGCCCTTGGAGGTGGTCAGCGGCGGGAGGGCATGGAAGGCGCGGTAGAGATAGGAGGAACCGTCGACGAGTACGATGGGAGTATCGGCCATGGGGGCATCCATTGGGTCTGGGCACCCGGAAGGTGCGGGGAAGCGTGATTCTGGTCATCCATGATACGCATTGCCGACGGGTTTTGCCGCGGCAGTGGGCAAGGAGCGGCCCGCCGCCTTACACTGCGGATATCCCCATCGACCCTGCCATAGGCAGCCTGGAGGCCATCATGCCACGCCGCACCCTGACCGCCCTGCTGCTGGGGCTTGCCCTGGTCGCCACTGGCCCCGCCCTGGCCCAGTCCTCCGCCGACCTGGAACCGGATATCACCATCCGCCAGGAGGAGGATCGCACCATCCGCGAGTACCGCATCAACGGCGAGCTCTATGCCATCGAGATCCGCCCCTCCCGTGGCCCCGCCTACTACCTGGTCGACCACGACGGCGACGGCAACTTCGAGCGCCAGGAAGGCGACCGTATCGCCGTGCCCCAGTGGATCCTGCGGACCTTCTGAGCCAGCACCCCGGGCCCTCGATCCTCATCAATCGCCCTGCCCCGAATCCGGACGCGTGCATCGCACTGTCAAGTCGCTACAATAGGCGGCTTGGCATTCCCGGGTGAGAGACACATGGCCGTATTCACACCGCTTACCGAGACCCAGGTCGCGGACTTTCTGGCACGCTTCGACGCTGGCTCGCTGGTCTCCCTGGAAGGGGTGCCCGCCGGCACCGAGAACAGCACCTTCTTCGTCACCACCGACCAGCGCGCCCTGGTGCTGACGCTGTTCGAGCAGGGCGAGTTCGGCGAGCTGCCCTTCTTCGTCGACCTGCTCGACTACCTCGAGGAGCACCGCCTGCCGGTGCCCGGGCCGCTGCACGACCGTGAAGGCGTGGCGCTGCACCGCCTGGCGGGCAAGCCGGCGCTGCTCTTCCCGCGCCTGCCGGGCCGGCACCCCAGGGATCCCAACCTGGCCCAGTGTCGCGCCCTGGGCGACGCCCTGGGCCATATGCACAAGGTCTCGAAGCACTTCCCCGGACACCGCCCCAACCCCCGGGATATCAACTGGCTGCTGCCGATGCACCACAAGGTGCTGGTCTACCTCTCACCGCAGGACCAGACCCTGATGAAGGACGAGGTGGAGATCTACCAGGAGGTCTTCGGCGGCAGCCTCGAGCTGCCCCAGGGCACCCTGCACGGCGACCTCTTCCGCGACAACACCCTCTACGAGGGTGACCGGCTCGGCGGTATCATCGACTTCTACAACGGCTGCACCGGTGATCTGCTGTTCGACCTGGCCATCGTCATCAACGACTGGGCCACCGAACCCGACGGCCGCCTGAACGCCGAGCGCCACGACGCCATCCTCACCGCCTACCAGGCGCGCCGCCCCCTGACCGACACCGAGCGCCAGGTATGGCCGATGATGCTGCGCATGACCGCCCTGCGCTACTGGCTCTCGCGGCTTCTGGTGGTCTACGTGGACCCGCCGGCCCACGACCTCACGCCCCATGATCCCGAGCAGTTCCGCACCATTCTCAGGGCACGCCTCGAACACGGCGCCCTACCCCTTCCGGAGGTGAATGCATGAGTCTCTCCATGGCCAGTGCCGGCAGCCCCGCCAAGCGCGCGCGGCGCATCTGGAACATCGACCAGTGGGGCAGCGGCTACTACGACGTGGACGACTCCGGGCACGCCCTGGTGCGCCCCCTGGGCAGCGAGATCGAGGGCCCCGCCCTGCCGCTGGACGACCTGGTGGCCGACCTCAAGCGTGCCGGCCTGCGCCTGCCGGTGCTGGTGCGCTTCATCGACATTCTCCACGACCGGGTCGAGCAGCTCTGCGCCGCCTTCGACACCGCCATGGCGGAAGAGGAGTTCGGCGGCGGCTATACGGCGGTCTACCCCATCAAGGTCAACCAGCAGCGCCGCGTGGTGGAGGAGATCCTGGCCACCCCCGAGCGCGGCCGCGACCGGGTGGGCCTGGAGGCCGGCAGCAAGCCGGAGCTGCTCGCCGTGCTGGCGCTCTCCGGCGACGGCCCCTCGCTGATCGTCTGCAACGGCTACAAGGACCGCGAGTACGTGCGCCTGGCGCTGATGGGCGAGAAGCTCGGCCACCGGGTCTACCTGGTGGTGGAGAAGCTCTCGGAGCTGCCGCTGATCCTCGAGGAGGCCGCCGAGCTCGGCGTCAAGCCGCGCATCGGCCTGCGCGCCCGCCTGGCCAGCGTGGGCCGCGGGCGCTGGCAGAACACCGGCGGCGAGAAGTCCAAGTTCGGCCTCACCGCCAGCCAGATCCTGGCCGTGGTGGAGCAGCTGCGCGAGGCCGACGCCCTGGGCAGCCTGCAGCTGGTGCACTTTCACCTGGGCTCCCAGATCGCCAATATCCGCGATATCCAGCGCGGCCTGCGCGAGTGCGCCCGCTTCTACCAGAGCCTGGTGGAGCTGGGGGCGCCGGTGGATACCGTGGACGTGGGCGGCGGCCTGGGGGTCGACTACGAGGGCACCCGTTCGCGCAGCTTCTGTTCGGCCAACTACTCCATGCTCGAGTATGCCCGCAACGTGGTCTACGCCTTCCGCCTGGCCTGTCGGGAGCAGGACCTGCCGGAGCCCCACCTGATCAGCGAGTCCGGCCGGGCCCTGACCGCCCACCATGCGGTGTTGATCACCAACGTGATCGGCGAGGAGCGAGTCAGCGACGCCGCCCCTGAGCGGCGGGTCGAGGGCGACCCCCAGGTGGACGAGCTGTGGCGTGTCCACGAGCTGCTGGGCAACTCCCCCGACCAGCGCGGCCTGGTGGAGGCGTGGCACGACCTGGTGCAGGCCATGGGCGACCTCCATGAGCGCTTCGTGATGGGACTCACCAACATCACCGCCCGAGCCGAGGGCGAGGCGGTCTACTTCGCCGCTTGCGCTCGGCTGCGCGCGCGCCTGGACACCCGCAACCGGGTCCATCGGGAGATCGATGACGAGCTGGCCGAGAAGCTCGCCGACAAGCTGTTCGTCAACTTCTCGCTGTTCCAGTCGGTACCCGACGTCTGGGGCATCCAGCAGATCTTCCCGGTGCTGCCCCTGACCGGCCTCGACCAGGAGCCGGTACGCCGCGGGGTGATCCAGGACATCACCTGCGACAGTGACGGACGCATCGACGGCTACGTGGACGGCCAGGGGGTGGAGACCACCCTCCCGCTGCCGGAGTGGCAGGAGGGCGACGAGCAGCTGCTGGGCTTCTTCCTGGTGGGCGCCTACCAGGAGATCCTCGGCGACCTGCACAACCTCTTCGGTGACACCGACTCGGTGGATGCAATGCTCGACGAGCAGGGCAACTGGACCTTCAGCCATATCCAGCAGGGCGACCGGGTGGCCGACGTGCTGAGCTACGTCAACTTCGATGCCGAGGTGCTGCGCAACAACCTGGCCGAGCAGCTGGCCGCCAGCGGCCTGGAGGAAGCCGAACAGCAGCGCTTCCTCGACGACCTTTCGGAGGGGCTCTCCGGCTACACCTATCTGGAGTAGCCTGCCCGGCATCCTGAACGCAAGACGCCCCGCTTGATGCGGGGCGTCTTGCATTCGGGACCTGCGCGCTACTCCACCACGCGGGTGGTGACCTCCAGGCCGCCGGTCAGGGTAAAGTGCAGCTCGGCACCGCGGGGCAGCGGCCCCACTCCCGCCGGCGTGCCGGTCAGCACCACGTCCCCCGGCTGCAGGGTGAAGTGGCGGCTCATCTCCGCCACCAGGGTCGGCACCGGAAAGAGCATGTCGGCGCCCTCGCCGCGCTGGCGCGGCTCACCGTCGATCTCCAGGGCAAAGGAGAGCGCGCTCCAGTTGGGCACCTGGGAGAGCGGCAGGAAGACCGACAGCGGGCAGGCGCCATCGAAGGCCTTGGCTGTCTCCCAGGGGTAGCCCTTCTCCTTGAGGCGGGTCTGGAGGTCCCGCAGGGTCAGGTCAAGCCCCAGGCCGATGCCCACGATGGCACGCTCGGCCTCATCCGCGGTGGCGTGGGAGAGTTCCTCGCCGATCAGCAGTGCCAGCTCGGTCTCGTAGTGCACCTCGCCCCGGGAGAAAGGCGCATCGATGGGCTCCTCCAGCGGCACGGCACAGGTGGCCGGCTTGATGAAGAGCAGCGGCTCGCTGGGCACCGGGTTGTCGAGCTCCCTGGCATGATCGGCATAGTTGCGGCCAATGCAGACTATCTTGCCGAGCGCGTGGGGAAACTCCTGGCCATCGGTAAAACGTGGAACAAAGCGCATGGCGGGTCTTCTCCTTCTCGTTTTGCGTGCCGCATCTCGGCGACAAGCCACACAGTCTACCGCACCGTGCGCCCCGTACCACCTCCGGCGGCCGGGCAGATTGCCTCAGCCCGCCGGCGCCCAGGCCTCGTCAGGCTCATGGGCCAGGAACTCCGGGCGCCGCCGACGCGCCGCGAAGGGCGCCACGCAGCGGTTGTCACGCCGGTTGTAGACGAAGAAGACGTTGCTGCGCGGATCCGGGGACATGTTGGCATTGGAGCCGTGCAGCACGTTGCAGTCGAACAGCAGCAGGCCGCCGGCGGCCCCGGTGGGCGCCTCGATGCCGTGGCGCTCCACCAGGGCACTGAGCGCCTCTCGGCTCGGCACGCCGAGCTCCTGCTGCTTCAGCGACTGGCGATGGTTGCCATCCGGCGTCTCGCCCAGGCAGGGCACGAAGACCCGGTGGGAACCGGGAATCAGCATCAGGGGGCCGTTGAAGTGGTGGTTGTCGGTGAGCACGATGGAGGCGCTCACCGCATGCATGGCGGGCATGCCGTCCTCGGCGTGCCAGGTCTCGAAGTCGGAGTGCCAGTTGAAGCCCTTGCCCTCGAAGCCGGGCTTGTAGTTGATGCGCGACTGGTGCACATAGGGCTCGCCGCCGAGGATCTGACGGGCACGCCCCACCAGCCGCGCATCCCGGGCCAGCTTACCGAGCCGCTCGGAGAGGCAGTGGACCGCGAAGAGCGAGCGAATCTCGCTGCCCGAGGGTTCGGTAATGGCGAAGTCACGCCCCCGGAAGTCATCGCGCTCCAGCAGCGCGGCAAGCTCCTGGCGCAGCTCGTCGAGCTCCTCTCCGCTGATGAAGTCGGGCTCGAAGAGAAAGCCCTTGCGATCGAACTCGTCGAGCTGCGCCTGGCTCAGGGGACCGTCGTCGGCGCCCCCCTTGACCACCGCCTCGCGGCGGCTGAGCCAGGGCATGTCCAGGGGCTCGCTCAGACGAGTAGGATAGGGGTCCTGGCCGGGGCGAGGCGCGCTCCGGACCCGGCTCTGGGGGTCGGGCGAGTCGACAACGGCCTGATGGGAAACGGTTTCATGCAGCATACGGTCAGACGTCTTGACTGACATCCAATCACCTCCTGTGTGTCCGTGATCAGTTTCAGCAAGCATTCCGACGGCGAGACAGCCGCGGGCGACCCCAGGCAAGGAGCCGCGAAAGTCATATCGGGATGGGCCTGGCACTTTTCAAGGCTCGCCGACTGCCGTCCGGCAAGCACAAGACAAGCACAAAAAACCGCCTCGAGGGCGGCTGAAATATCGCTGTATCATACTGTTTGCAATGGTGCCGGCACCAGGAGTCGAACCCGGGACCTACTGATTACAAGTCAGTTGCTCTACCAACTGAGCTATGCCGGCAAAGGCACGACCTGCAACACAGCACAATCTTCTTCAGCGAGAAAGACCGTGAACTCGAGTCCACGGCCTTTCAGAATCAAGGTTGGCGATGGCTGGGGTACCAGGATTCGAACCTGGGAATGCCGATACCAAAAACCGGTGCCTTACCACTTGGCGATACCCCAGCAGTGTGGTGGCCAGAGAGGGAATCGAACCCCCGACACGGGGATTTTCAATCCCCTGCTCTACCAACTGAGCTATCTGGCCGCTGCCAACGGTGCGTATTAAACCTCAGCTGGCGTTCCGCGTCAACCCCTTGGCTTTCAAAAAGATGGCCGGGCCAACGGCGGTGATTCAGCCCTCCTCCCGAGGCACATAGCCTTCGGCCTGGTCGGTCTCGCGGTTGTCGAGGAAGCGCTCCATCTGGTCCATCAGATACTCCCGGGAGGCGGGGTCGAGCATGTTGAGGTGCTTCTCGTTGATCAGGCGGGTCTGCAGGGCCTGCCACTCCTCCCAGGCCTGCTTCGACACGCTGGCCTGGATCTCCTGGCCCTTCTTGCCGGGCAGGGGCGGAAACGGCAGCGCCTCGAGCTCGCGCTGGTACTTGCGGCAGTGGACGGTCTGACTCATGGGAAGGTCTCCTTGTGGTCTGCAGTGGCATACGCTGTGGCGTGCGGGTATCAGGGCCCCGGCGGGGCGCTCAGGGAGAAGGTGCGCAGCTCGGACAGCAGCGCCTTGACGGGCGCCGCCAGGCCGATGGCATCGGGACTCTCCGGATCGTACCAGCGGCGCGCCTCGCCCACCGCATCGAGTCGCTCGATCCGGGCCAGCTGGGGGGTGATCTCCAGCCGGAAGTGACTGAAGACGTGGGTAAAGGCGGGCCGCGGGGCCTCCAGGCGGCTGGCCGGCGCATGCACGTCGAGCCAGGCCTGCAGCGCCGCCTCGTCGTCAAACTGCGGCAGGCTCCAGAGCCCGCCCCACAGGCCGCTGGCCGGTCGCTGCTCCAGCAGCACGCGGCCCTGGCCGTCGCGCAGCATCAGCATCCGCGTGACGCGGGTCGGCAGCGCCTTCTTCGGCTTCGACTCGGGAAAACGGCGCTCCTCGCCCCGGGCATGGGCCACGCAGACATCGGCGAAGGGGCAGCGGCGACACTCCGGCGTACCCCGCCGGCAGAGGGTGGCGCCCAGGTCCATCATCGCCTGGGTGTAGTCGGGGAGCCGCTCATGGGGCGTATAGTGCTCGGCCAGGGCCCAGAGCCGGCGCTCCACCGCCGGGCGACCCGGCCACCCTGCCACGGCATGCAGCCGGGAGAGACTGCGCTTGACGTTGCCATCGAGGATCACCGCCCGCTCCCCACTGCTCTGGGCCACGATGGCCCCGGCGGTGGAGCGCCCGATCCCGGGCAGCGCCGCCAGGGCCTCGACCTCGACGGGCAGTTCGCCGCCGTGCTCGGCGACGATGGCCCGGGCCGCCTTGTGCAGATTGCGCCCCCGGGCGTAGTAGCCGAGCCCCGTCCAGAGGTGCAGCACCTCGTCCTGCTCTGCTTCTGCCAGAGCGGCAACATCAGGAAACCGAGCCATAAAGCGCTCGAAGTAGGGGATCACGGTGGTGACCTGGGTCTGTTGCAGCATGATCTCCGAGACCCACACCCGATAGGGGGTGCGCGCCTGCTGCCAGGGCAGGTCGTGGCGGCCGTGGTCGTCGAACCACTCCAGCAGGCGCCGCTGGAAAGCGGCGGCGGGCAGCACCGGGGCTGGTGCTTCCGTCATCGGGGCTCCCTCCTGTGTGGAAAAGCGGACGGGCATAAAAAAGCGCCGACAGGGATGCCGGCGCAGGGACTGACGTTGCTCAATTCAAGAGACCGCGCAGGGCGTCGCGGAGTTCCCGGCCGGCACCCTCGCCGACCCGCTCATCGAGGCGCTCAAGGGTGCCCTCGAGGCGACGCTCCAGCTCCTCGCCGGCCCGGCTTCCCAGCTCGTCGCGCAGCGCCTCGCCGATGGCGGACTGGAAGGCCGCGCGGTCGAAGCGGCACCACTCGCTGCGCTCGCCGGAGAGGCTCCCCTCGCAGCGCACCGGGAAGGGAAGCCGCTCGAGCCGCGGGTTGACCCGGCAGGCCGCATCGGCGGTGTCGACGATGCGTGCCGCAGCCAGCAGCTCGAAGCGTTCGCTGGTGAGATCCAGCCAGCCCTCGCCCCCCAGCTCGATACCCGGAATGCGCACCAGCAGATCATCGCTGTTGAGGGTGCCGTCGCGGATGACGAAGGTGGCGCCGGCCTCATCGAAGCGGGTATCCGGATGCCAGTCGCGGGTGGTCTCGCGCCCCTCCAGGGCCGCCACCGCGGTGCACAGCTCCCGGGAGACGTTGACGTCAAAAATGGCGCCGTCGTCGATACGAGACTCGACGCGGCCATCTAGATGGCGCTTGAGCGCGGGCCAGGTATTACCCCGGGAGGTCAGCTCACCCTCGGCGGAGAAGCGCCCGCGCAGCGGGGCCTTCTCGTCGCCCAGCGCCTCGAGCAGCTCATCGGCACGCACCCGCTCGATGCGCGGCTCGAGCTGCCAGCGGATCGGGTCGCGGGTCAGGTCAAGCTCGCCGCTGGCGGCCAGGCTGCCCTCGTAGAAGCCGGCCTCGAAGCGACTGAGGCGCTGGCGGCCGTCGCCCCCCTCCAGGGCCAGGTCGACGTCGCGGAACTCGAGCCCTCCGAGCCCCAGCAAGCCCAGCCGCAACTCGCCCCTCAGCGCCAGCTCGGCGAGCCACTCCGCCGGCACCAGGTTGCCCGGCTCCTGGGCATGGGCCCTGGCAATGGTGGGCAGGCCGGTGGAGGCGCGCGCGTCGGCGGGCGGTGTCGACGGCAGGTAGGCGTCCAGGTCCAGGCGGTCCCCCTGCAGGTCGAAGTCGAGGGCATGGCCGTCCAGACCCGCCGCCAGGCGCCCGGTAAAGGTGCTGCCGTCCAGGATCAGGGTCAGGCCAGGCAGCTCGAGCCGCGACAGATCACCCTGCAGGGAGCTGGTCAGCGCCACGTCGGTGAGCGCCTCGGCGTCGGCGGTCGTCGGCAGACTGTCGAACCGGTCGAGCCAGGGGCGCAGCGAGAAGGGGGCCAGGCGCACCTGACCATCATAGGCGGGGGCCTCCAGCAGCTGACTGACATTGAGGTTGCCGCTCAGCCTCAGGCCATGTTCGCCGCTCAGCTCGAGGTCGCGCAGGCGAGCGGTCTCTTCCTGAAGGTCGGCCTCCAGGGCGAAGGTCATGGAGAGCGGCAGCGGCGCGCTGCCCAGCGCCGGATGGCGCAGCGTGGACTCCAGGCGACCGTCCTCGAGGTGCAGGCGGCGCTCCAGAGCGTCCAGGCGCAGCTGGCTGCCCTGCAGGTTCAGCTTCTGCTCCCCCTCCACTGCCGCCAGCCGGCTGGCCGTGGTCAGGGAGAGCCCGTCGAGCAGGTAGCGGCGCTCTGCCAGGCCCAGGGTGGCCCGCCCCTCGAGGGTGACATCGCTGGCCAGGCGCGGGGGCAACTCCTCGGCCTGCCACTCCAGGTCGTCGTAGCGGACCAGGCGGAAGCTGGCGCGCAGCGGGAAGGCGTTACGCGGATTGACGTTGCTGCCGGTCACCGCCAGGTTCTCCAGGCGCAGCTCCTGGTCTGCCCCCAGGTCCCGATAGCTCACCTCCCCATCGCGCACCTGTACGCTGGCGATATTGAGCGCCACCCGCAGGCCACTCTGGACATCCGGCACCGGCCCGGTCGTGGCGCTGGCCGGGGCCAGCACCTCCTCGGCGGCCTCGCTGCGCTCGGCCAGGCGCTCCATCAGGGTTTCCCAGTTGCCACGGCCCGTCTCGTCGCGCTCGAGGTTCAGGCGCATGCCCTCCAGGGTCATGCCATCGATGGCGACCTCACCCCGCAGCAGGGGGGCGAAGGCCAGGCTCACCTCGGCACGGCGAAAGGCCACGAAAGAGGCCTCTTCGCTCACCGCCTGGTCGGGCAGCCAGGCATCGGCCTTCTCGACCCCGACGCCTAGCCGCGGGTAGAAGGACCAGGTCAGGGGGCCCTCCAGCACCAGCTCCAGGCCGCTCTGCTCGCGCACCACCTCGATCAGTCGCGGCTTGAGATCCTCGGGGTCGAAGAAGGTGGTGACATAGACCACGGCGGCCACGGCCAGCACGGCAAGGATGCCGATGGCGGCCAGCAGGGTACTCAGCACACGCTTCATCGCTGACACCCCTCGGGCAAGTGCAGCTCATGGAAGCCATCGCGCTGCTCGAGCCGGTAGCCCAGGCGCACCAGCAGCACCTGGTCGGCCATACGCAGCTGATCCAGCTCGGCACGCAGCGGCCTGCCCGCCCCATGGGCCGACTGCCCCACCAGGGTCAGCAGCCGGGTGCCAACGCCGCGGCGCCGGGTCGGCTTGCGAATGCAGAAGTGCGATAGCCACCAGGCCTCACCGTCATCCCGCTGGGCCACGGCGCCGATCAGGCGGTCGTTGAAGCGCGCGCAGAGGAAACAGCCGCCCTCCCCCAGATGCTCCTCGATAAAGGCGTCCGCGGAGGCGGGCAGACGCTCGGGGGGGGCATCGGCATAGATGCGGGACAGGTCGAGCCGCGCCTGGGCGTCCGCTTCCCAGGCGGCTCGGTCGACGGGGTGAAGAGTCACCGGCATAGATGGGTCTCCCTGGGCCGGGGCGGCGAGGGTCGCCACCGCGCATTGGGTGCATTGTAGCGGATGGGGTCGGCGATTCTCTATAATGGCGGTTTTGCGGCCGCGGGTGAGGCCCGCCGCCACCCCCGTTTCTGCGGGTCGCTGCTCCAGCGGCCCGCCTCGACACGCGCCCAGGCGCTGGAGAAGCCTCAATGTCCGAGCGTATCGCCACGGTCAGCCGTGACACCCAGGAGACCCGGATCACCGTCACCGTCAACCTCGATGGCACCGGCAAGCTGGCCTGCGAGACCGGCGTGCCCTTCCTCGATCATATGCTCGACCAGGTGGCCCGCCACGGTCTGATCGACCTCGACATCAAGGCCGAGGGCGACCTGCATATCGACGACCACCACACCGTCGAAGACCTCGGCATCACCCTGGGGCAGGCCTTCGCCCGGGCGGTGGGCGACAAGCGCGGCATCCGCCGCTACGGCCACGCCTATGTGCCCCTGGACGAGGCGCTCTCCCGAGTGGTGGTGGACTTCTCCGGCCGCCCCGGCCTGTTCATGGACGTGGAGTTCACCCGTGCCGCCATCGGCCGCCTGGACACCCAGCTCTTCTGGGAGTTCTTCCAGGGCTTCGTCAACCACGGCATGGTCACCCTGCATATCGACAACCTGAAGGGCTTCAATGCCCACCACCAGGCGGAAACCATCTTCAAGGCCTTCGGCCGCGCCCTGCGCATGGCCCTGGAAGAGGACCCCCGCATGGCCGGCCAGATGCCCTCCACCAAGGGCTGCCTGTGAACCTGAACCCCAAGCCCCACGCCGCCAGGAGAAGCGCCCCATGACCATCGCCGTCATCGACTACGGAATGGGCAACCTGCATTCGGTTGCCAAGGCCCTGGAGCACGTCACCCACGAGAACGTGGTGGTGACCCGCGACCCCCGCCGCATCCTGGGCGCCACCCGCCTGGTGCTGCCCGGCCAGGGGGCGATCCGGGACTGCATGGGCGAGCTCGAGAAGACCGAGCTGCGCGGCCTGGTGGAGGAGCTGCTGGCTCGCCAGGAGAAGCCGCTGCTGGGCATCTGCGTGGGCCAGCAGATGCTGCTCGACCGCAGCGAGGAGAACGGCGGCATCGACTGCCTGGGCTTCATCGGCGGCCAGGTGAAACGTTTCCCCGCCGAGATGCGCGACGACCACGACCAGCGGCTCAAGGTGCCGCACATGGGCTGGAATCTGGTGCACCAGCACCGCGACCACCCGCTGTGGGCCGATATCGACCAGGATGAGCACTTCTACTTCGTACACAGCTACTACGTCGAGGCGGCCGAGGACGCCACCGTCTTCGGCACCACCGACTATGGTCGGGTGCAGGCCCACGTGGCCATCGGCCGCGACGCCACCTTCGCCGTGCAGTTCCACCCGGAGAAGAGCTCCCGGGCCGGCCTCAAGCTGCTCGAGAACTTTGTCACCTGGGCGCCCTGAGCCGCGCCGGGTCACCTGGGCGCCCTGAGCCCGACCACAATTTTCAACCGGGGCCCGCTGAGGCACCCAAGAGGAGCTGGACATGCTGGTGATTCCCGCCATCGATCTCAAGGACGGCCAGTGCGTGCGCCTGAAGCAGGGCCGCATGGACGAGGCCACCACCTACGGCGACGACCCCGTGGCCATGGCCGAGCGCTGGGTGAAGGCCGGCGCCCGCCGCCTGCATCTGGTGGATCTCAACGGCGCCTTCGAGGGCAAGCCGGTCAACGGCGAGGCGGTCACCGCCATCGCCCGCCGCTTTCCCGAGCTGCCGATCCAGATCGGCGGTGGCATCCGCTCCGCCGAGACCATCGAGCACTACCTGGCCGCCGGCGTCTCCTATGTGATCATCGGCACCAAGGCGGTCAAGGAGCCCGCCTTCGTCGGCGAGATGTGCCGCGCCTTCCCGGGCCATGTGATCGTCGGCCTGGATGCCCATGACGGCTTCGTGGCCACCGACGGCTGGGCCGAGGTCTCCCAGGTGAAGGCCGTGGCTCTCGCCAAGCGCTTCGCCGACGACGGCGTCTCCAGCATCGTCTACACCGATATCGCCCGAGACGGCATGATGAACGGCGTCAACGTGGAGGCCACCGCGGCCCTGGCCCGGGACGGCGGCCTGCCGGTGATCGCCTCCGGCGGCGTCACCAACCTCGACGACCTGCGCGCCCTGGTGGCCGCCGGCGAGCCCGGCATCCTGGGCGCCATCACCGGCCGAGCCATCTATGAGGGCAGCCTGGATGTCGCCGAAGGGCAGCGGCTCTGCGATGAACTCACCGCCGCGAAAGGAGCCTGAGATGGGACTCGCCAAGCGCATCATCCCCTGCCTCGACGTCGACGCCGGCCGCGTGGTCAAGGGCGTCAACTTCATCGGCATCCGCGACGCCGGTGACCCGGTGGAGATCGCCCAGCGCTACAACCAGCAGGGCGCCGACGAGATCACCTTCCTCGACATCACGGCGAGCCACGAGGACCGTGACACCACCGTGGAGATGGTGGAGCGCATCGCCGGCGAGGTCTTCATTCCCCTCACCGTGGGCGGCGGCATCCGCACCTGCGATGACATCCGCACCATGCTCAACGCCGGCGCCGACAAGGTCTCCATCAACACCGCCGCGGTGACCAACCCCGAGTTCGTGCGCGAGGCCGCCGAACGCTTCGGCAGCCAGTGCATCGTGGTGGCCATCGACGCCAAGCGGGTCTCCGCCGAGGGCGAGGCGCCGCGCTGGGAGATCTTCACCCACGGCGGGCGCCGCCCCACGGGGCTTGACGCCGTGGAGTGGGCGAAGAAGATGGTGGCGTACGGCGCCGGTGAGCTGCTGCTTACCAGCATGGACCGCGACGGCACCAAGGCCGGCTTCGACCTGGGCGTGACCCGCGCCATCACCGATGCGGTGGGCGTGCCGGTGATCGCCTCCGGCGGGGTCGGCAACCTCGACCACCTGGTGGAGGGTGTGCTCGAGGGCGGCGCCGATGCGGTGCTGGCCGCCAGCATCTTCCACTTCGGCGAGTACACCATCCCCGAGGCCAAGCGCTATATGGCCGAGCGCGGCATCGAGATGCGCCTCTGAGCGCCTCGGGAGACGACCGGATGCCGCTACGCAACGCCCTGGCCGCCCTGCTGCTCGGTCTCCTGCTGCCGGCCCTCCCCGCCCTGGCGGAGGAGCCGGCAGAGGGCTGGCGCGAGCGAATCGACTGGCCGCCGGTGATGGAGCTCGACAGCGTGCTGGTGCAGACCAGCCTCTATACCGACCACTTCAGCCCTGACCCGGAGCACACCAACAACCAGCGGCTGATCGGGGTGGAACTCCACAACCCCGAGCTCTGGTTCGCCGGCTTCGCGCGCTTCAAGAACTCCTTCAACCAGGACTCCCACTACCTCTACGTGGGCCGCGAGCTCACCATGTGGGCGTCCGGCGACACCCGCATCCGCGCCAAGCTCTCCGCCGGCATCCTGCACGGCTATCGCGGCGAGTACCGTGACAAGATCCCCTTCAACCGCTACGAGGTGGCCCCGGGCATCCTGCCCACGGTGGGCGTCAGCTGGAGGCGCCTGGAGACGGACCTGATCATCTTCGGTGCCGCCGGCCTGATGGTGACCGCCGGCTGGCGCTTCTGAACCCGGCTAGTCAGGGGAGAGCCCGAGGTTGCTGAACCCGTCGTTGCGCCCCAGGCGGCGCAGCGCCTTGAGCTCATCCCGACCCAGCGGGCCCTCGACGGCCTCGAGCACTGCATCCTGGAAGTCGTTCTCGTCCGCCATCAGCGGGTGGTCGCGCACCAGGGCGGCCAGCCGCTCGCCGTCCTCCTCGCCCTCGGTCAGCTCGATAAAGGCCCTGACACCCCCTCGCGACGCGCGGCTCACCTCCAGCACCGCTTCCGGCGCCTCCCCCTGCAGGGTATCCAGCAGGGCCGAGAGCGCCGCCACCGCCTCCGAGGCGCGGCGCGCGCCGAAGCTGTCGTCCTCCTCGCCTGGCGCCAGCTCGGCCAGCTTCTCGGCCTGGAGGGCAAAATCGATCTTCGCCTCCTTCACCGAGAGTCGCTCCCACACCAGGTCGAGGATCGCACGCAGCGCCCGAGGGTTGCCCTGATCGGCGGTCTGGGCGTATAGGGCATAGTTTGGCAGCAGGCGCTCGCAGAGCGCCGCCATGAAGGCCTGCTGGCGACGCGGCTCGAGGGCCTGCAGGCGCTGGTAGAAACCGCTCATGGATTCTCCTTTGAATAACGCTGTCTTACGGCCATAGCCGCTCTACCGGCACGCGGCCGCGGTCATCCAGCACCACGCCCTCCGCCGCCAGTCGTTCTCGCTGCTCCGCCGCGCCGGGGTGGTCGGCCAGCTTCCGCGAGGCGGTCACCACCCGATACCAGGGCAGCCCGTGCCCCGCGGGCAGCTCGCGCAGGGCGCGAGCCACCATCCGCGGGGTGACCCCATCGGCCATGGCGGCGATGCGCCCGTAGGTGGTCACCCGCCCGGCCGGGATCGCGGCCATTACGCTGAACACCTGTTCTCGCCATGTCGGCTTCATGTACCCTTGCGCCCCCTGGCACTTCCTTCGACGGTGAGGTTCCCCATGCATCTCCACCTGCTCCAGCACAGCCCCCACCAGGGCCCGGCGCGCCTGGCCGACTGGCTCTCCAGCATGGGCCATAGCCATACGGTGTTCCATCTGGCGGCGGGAGAGCTTCCCCCCCGGCTCGCCGACTGCGACGCCCTGGTGCTGCTCGACGGCCCGGCCGGCCCCCTCGATCCTGCCGATCAGCCCTGGCTGAAGCGGGAGCGCCGGCTGGTGGAGCGCGCCCTGGACAGCCACAAGCCGCTGCTGGGCATCGGCTACGGGGCTCGCCTGATCGCCGAGGCGCTGGGGGCCGTGGTGGCTCGTGGGCGCTGCGCCGAAGTCGGCTGGCACCGGGTGACCCTGGCGGCGGAGAGCCCCCTGGATCTGCCCGAGCAGTTCGAGGCCTTCATGTGGCACCGGGATGTCTTTGCCCTGCCCGAGGATGCCGTGACGCTGGGTGGCAGCGAGGCGAGCCCGCTGCAGGGCTTCAGCTGGGATGGTGGCCGCGTGATCGGCCTGCTCTGCCACCTGGAGGCCACGCCGGAGAGCGTGGCCGCCCTGCTCGAGCACGGCCCCAGGCCCGATGGCCATGCCGACAGCCCCCACGCTCAACCGGACGAGGCCCTGCTGGCCGACCCTCAGCGCTTCGTGAAGCTGGCGCCGCTGCTCGACCGCCTGCTCAGCCAGTGGCTGCGTCCCCTGGCGGCCTGAGCGAGGCCCGGGTTCACCCGGCGGCACCGACCCGGGCGCCCGCCGCCGAACCTTCTGCCGCCTGGGCAGCACTCCACTCCCGGGCAGCGGCCAGGCAGCTCTCCCAGTCACCCACGTGGAGGAAGTGCTGCTCCGGGTGGCGTTCGAGCTGGTAGCGGTACATGGGGTCGTAGTACTCGGTAAGCAGCGGTGCCAGCCACGCCTCGTGGGCCTGGCGGTTGCCGCGCTCGTGCTCGCGGAAGGCGAGCTGCTGCAGGCGCTGCAGCCGCGCCAGCCGGGCGCTGCCCAGGCGCTTGCGCAGCCGCCCCAGGGCGCCGGCCAGCTGCTTGCGCATCAGCGCCCAGCCCAGCCACTCGCCGCACTGGTGGCGATAGACTTCCCAGAGATCGTCGATGTAGTCCTTGTGGATCTGCGCCAGGCGCCAGTCCAGGGGCATCTCCACGCGCAGCCGCGGCGCCTTTTCCATGGCGCGCCAGAAGCTGAGGGGCAGGTTGGCGGCGCCGATATGGCGGGACTCGTCCTCCACCACGACGGGGCCAGGCAGTGACAGCAAGCGCAGTCCCATGGCGTGCTCGAAGTCGATCTGGCTGGGGGCCGGCAGCGGATGACGGCCGAAGGCCGAGCCCTTGTGCCGGGCACAGCCCTCCAGGTCCAGGCCGTTGTCCAGGGTCTGTATCAGCGCGGTCTTGGCACAGCCGGTCAGCCCCCCTACCACCAGCAGGGGCTGGTCGGCGGCGGCGTCGATGCGCGCGCACAGTGCCTGGCGCATCGCCTTCCAGCCGCCGCGAATGCGCGGCCGGGTAACGCCGGCTTCCTGGATCCACTGCTGGGCGATCTGCGAGCGCAGGCCGCCGCGAAAGCAGTAGACGATGGCCTCGGGGTGCGCTTCCAGGGCCTCCAGCCAGGCGTTCACCCGGGCCGCCTTGATGTCGCCGCTGACCAGCCGCTGGCCGAGCTCGATGGCGGCCTGCTGGCCGCGCTGCTTGTACTCGATGCCGACCAGGCGGCGCTCCTCGTCCTCCATCAGCGGCAGATTCACCGCACCGGGCAGCGCGCCCTGGGCAAACTCCACCGGCGCGCGGACATCGATCAGCACCCGACGCTCACTCAGCAGGCCGAGGTCGGGGGCCACCAGCGGCAGTTCGCTCATCCGATGACCTCGATCAGCGCCGGCCCCTCGGCCTTGACCACTTCACCGAAGGGAACCAGCTCGATACCGTGCTCACGGCCGATGCGCTCCACGTCATCTTCCCAGGCCGGGTCCACCGAGAGCAGCAGGCCGCCGGAGGTCTGAGGGTCACAGAGCCACTGCCAGTGGACCTCGTCCATCTCGGGCAGGCTCTCGCCCAGGGCCTGACGGTTACGCAGGGTACCGCCTGGCACCGCGCCCTGGCGGCGGTAGGCCTCGGCCTCGGCCAGCCGCGGCAGACGTCGAAAGTCGATGCGGGCCGCCACGCCGCTGGCCGCACACACCTCGGCCAGGTGCCCGGCCAGGCCGAAGCCGGTCACATCGGTCATGGCGTGAACGCCGGCCACCCTGGCCAGGTCCACGCCGATGCGGTTGGACTTGAGCATGGTCTCCCGGGCCAGGCTCTGGTGGCCCGCCGCCAGCAGCCCCTTCTTCTCGGCGGTGGTGAGCATGCCCACCCCCAGCGGCTTGGTCAGGAACAGCAGGTCCCCCGGCTTCGCCCCCTTGTTGAGCTTGAGGTGGTCGAGTTCCACCAGGCCGTTGACCGCCAGGCCGAAGATCGGCTCCGGAGCGTCGATGGAGTGGCCACCGGCCAGGGCCAGGCCGAGTTCACGGCATACCGCCTGGGCTCCGGCCAGGACGTCCCCGGCCACCTCCGCGGGCAGCTTGTCCAGGGGCCAGCCAAGAATCCCCAGCGCCATCACCGGGGTGCCGCCCATGGCGAAGACGTCGCTGATGGCATTGGTGGCGGCGATGCGCCCGAAGTCGAAGGGGTCGTCGACGATGGGCATGAAGAAGTCGGTGGTGGCGATCATGCCGCGACCGTCGCCCAGGTCGTAGACGGCGGCGTCCTCGCGCCCCTGGTTGCCGACGATCAGCCGCGAGAGGGAGGCGCCCGGGCCGGCCTTGGCCAGGATGCCGTCGAGCACGTCGGGGGCGATCTTGCAGCCACAGCCGGCGCCGTGGCTGTACTGGGTCAGGCGAATGGCACTCATCGGGATCTCCTTGGCAAACGGTGGGACTATTCTACTCTGCACATCGGCCAGGACACGACCGCTGGTTAAGGGCTCGGCCCGGCAGCTAGAGTGCCTCCAGCGCATCGGCGAGCTTGTCCACGGCGACCACCTCCATGCCGGGAGGCGATGACTTGGGTGCATTTCCGCGAGGCACGATGGCGCGGGTAAAGCCGTGCTTGGCCGCCTCGACGATGCGCTCCTGGCCGCTGGGCACCGGGCGGATCTCGCCGGAAAGCCCCACCTCGCCGAACACCACCAGCTCCCGGGGCAGCGGCCGGCTCTGCAGGCTGGAGACCACCGCCAGCAGCACGGCCAGGTCGGCACTGGTCTCCAGCACCTTGACCCCGCCCACCACGTTGAGGAAGACATCCTGGTCGCCGGTGAAGAGCCCACCGTGGCGGTGCAGCACCGCCAGCAGCATGGCCAGGCGATTGGGATCGAGACCCACGGCGACCCGCCGGGGGTTGCCCAGCGCCGAGTCGTCGAGCAGCGCCTGCACCTCGACGAGAATCGGCCGTGTGCCCTCCCAGACCACCATCACCAGGCTGCCCGGCGACTGCTCCTCGGCCCGGGAGAGGAAGATGGCGCTGGGGTTCTTCACCTCCTTGAGACCGTGCTCGAGCATGGCGAAGACCCCCAGCTCATTGACCGCGCCGAAGCGGTTCTTCTGCCCACGCAGGGTGCGAAAGCGCGAGTCGGCCCCTCCCTCCAGCAGCAGGGAGGCGTCGATCATGTGCTCGAGCACCTTGGGGCCGGCCAGGGTGCCATCCTTGGTCACATGGCCCACCAGCAGCAGCACGGTGTTGCTCTGCTTGGCGAAGCGGGTCAGGGCCGCGGCGGACTCGCGGACCTGAGCCACGCCCCCCGGCGCCGAGGCGATATCCTCCAGGTGCATGGTCTGGATGGAGTCGATCACCAGTATCTCGGGGCGCTCCCGCTCGGCCACGGCGAGCACGGTCTCGACGCTGGTCTCGGCCAGCATCTTGAGCCCCTGGACCGGCAGCTGCAGGCGGTGGGCGCGCATCGCCACCTGGGAGAGCGACTCCTCACCGGTGACATAGAGCACCCGGCGGGACTGGGCCAGCTTGCAGGCGGTCTGCAGCAGCAGGGTCGATTTGCCAGCGCCGGGGTGCCCCCCCAGCAGCACCGCCGACCCCGGCACCAGCCCGCCCCCCAGCACCCGGTCGAACTCGCCGAAGGTGGAGGAGAGCCTCGGCACCTCGGTGAGATCCACATTGGCGAGGTCCACCACCTCCCGCGTCAGGGCCCCGGCATAGCCGCTGCGCCCACCGCCGGCGCCTGTGCTCCCGGCACCGGGCCGCGCGGCGGCCAGTCGAACCTCGCTCAGGGTGTTCCACTCCTGGCAGCTGGTGCACTGCCCCTGCCACTTGCGGTACTCGGCACCGCACTCGGTGCAGACGAAGGCGCTCTTTGCCTTGGCCATGGTGTTTCGACTCCCGGATCCTGGCTGGAGGGGCATTCTAGCAGCCCGCAAACGCCCGGGGCGGCACCATGGCCGCCCCGGGGGTTCGTCCCTGACCGCAGTGGATCAGCGGCGCTGCAGCTGAAGCATCTCGCTGTTCTGGAAGCGACGACGCTGGGGGTCGATCAGCTCCAGGGTCTGCTCGTCCAGGCGCAGGAAGTAGTAGATCTGCCCCTCGCCGTCCGGCGTCAGCTCGTAGACGGTGGCATCCGGGTCGGTCGCGGTGCCGCTGAGCACCTCCCAGTTGCCGGCGTAGTTCTCATCGGGCGGGTTCTGGGGATGGGCACGATAGGAGGCCTGAAGGGTAAAGGTCCGCTCCTCCGGCTGGCTCTGCTCGGCCCCCTGCAGCACGACGTCCAGATCGATGCCGTCACAGTTGCGGCACGGCAGGGTACCCTGATAGCGCTCTTCTGCCACCTCGACGCCAGGGGCATCGGGCCCGGGAGCCGGTCCGGCGGCACAGCCGGCCAGCAGTGCCAGCATGGCCGATCCCGCGAGCAAGGTCCTGATTTGCATATGTGTCCTCCTGAGCAGTGGGCAATGACACCGTCATTCACGGCGGCCTGTCTGACAGCATAACCTCTCATGCCAGCGGCGGACAGTCCGCCCGTCCTTCAGCCCGCCGCCGGATGGACGTAGCCGAAGACCAGGGCCAGCACCACCGGCATCACCACCAGCGCCCCCAGGTTGCCGATCAGCACCAGGGAGGCCACCTTGTGGGGCTCCTGGCGGTACTGTTCGGCCACCAGGTAGTTGAGTACCGCCGGCGGCAGGGCGGCAAAGACCCACAGCGCCGCCGCCTGGAGGCCGGAAAGGCCCAGCAGCCAGATCAGCGGGACGGCCAGCACCAGCCCCGAGAGCGGGCAGAGCAGCGCCCCCAGTACCCCGGTCTTCCAGTCGCCGAAGTCGATGTCAAGCATCCGCACCCCGAGAGCAAAGAGCAGCAGCGGGATACAGACGCCGCCCAGCATATGCAGCGCCTCCAGCAGCCAGCCCGGCAGGCCGACACCGGCCAGGTTGACGGCCAGGCCGGCGATGCTGGCCAGCACGATGGGCATGCGCAGGATGCGCCACAGCGGCGTGCCAGGACTGAGCATCCAGAGCCCCAGCGAGAAGTGCAGCAGCATCTCGACGATGAAGAGGACCACAGCGGCGGGCAGCGCGGCCTCGCCGAAGGCCAGCAGCAGCAGCGGTATCCCCATGTTGCCGGAGTTGTTGAACATCATCGGCGGCAGGAAGGTCTTCGGGTTGAGCTTCAGCCACTTCACCAGCGGCCAGAGCAGCACGCCGGAGCCCACCACGATCACCGCGCCGCCGAGCGCCAGGCCCACATACTCCTCCAGGGGCGCCTCGCCGTCGGCCAGCACGGCAAACACCAGCATCGGCACGAACAGCTCCATATTGAGCGTATTGATGCTGCGAATATCCGGCGTCCGGAAGCGGCCGTAGAGGGTGCCGCAGCCGGCGATCAGGAATACCGGCAGCAGGGTGGCAAGAATCTGGGCGGTCATGGGGATTCCAGTGGATTCGAATCTATGCAAGCGCTCCACAGACTAGCACGGTGCCGGCTTGCACGGCTGCCGCGGGCAGGTCAACATGAGCCGAGTCCTGTCCCTTGCCAACGAAGCGAGCCAACATGAGCAAGTTCTGGAGCCCCAGGGTGCGCGAGCTGACGCCCTATGTCCCCGGTGAGCAGCCCCGCGAGCGCCTGATCAAGCTGAATACCAACGAGAACCCCTACCCGCCGGCCCCCGGCGTGGGTGCCGTACTGCGCGAATTCCGCACCGACCACCTGCGCCTCTATCCGGACCCGGAATCCCGCGCCCTGCGCGAGGCCCTGGCCCTGGAGTTCGGCGTCGAGGCCGAGCAGGTATTCGTCGGCAACGGCTCCGACGAGGTGCTGGCGCTGGCCTTCCAGGCCTTCTTCTGTCAGGAGAAGCCGCTGGAGATGCCCGAGATCACCTACAGCTTCTATCCCGTCTACTGCCGGCTCTATGGCATCGAGCGCCGCGCCCTCCCCCTCACGGCTAGCCATGAGGTGGACCTGAACGCCTTCTCGGCCGGCAGCGGCGGGGCGATCTTCGCTAACCCCAACGCCCCCACCGGGCACGGCCATGGCCGCGACGCCATCGAGGCGCTGCTGGGTCGCGTCACGGAGTCCGTGGTGCTGGTGGACGAGGCCTACGTGGACTTCGGCGGTGAAAGCGCCACTCCCCTGGTGGCTCGCTTCCCCAACCTTCTGGTGACCGGCACCTTCTCCAAGTCCCGCAGCCTGGCCGGCCTGCGACTGGGCTATGCAGTGGGCTCCCGGGAGCTGATCGAGGGGCTGAACCGGGTCAAGGACTCCTTCAACTCCTACCCTATCGACAGCCTGGCCAGCGCCGTGGCCATCGCCGCCCTGGAGGACAGGGAGCACTTCGAGGCGTGTCGCGAGAAAGTGATCACCACCCGCGAACGCACCCGCGGCAGGCTTGAGAAGCTGGGCTTTAAGGTACTGCCCTCTCGGACCAATTTCGTGCTGGTCAGCCACCCGGAACACGATGCGGCCCAGCTGTTTGTCGGCCTGCGCGAGCGCGGCATCCTGGTACGCCACTTCAACACCGAGGCCCTGCGCGACTACCTGCGCATCACGATCGGCACCGAGGATGAGATGGACAGCCTGATGGAGGCCCTGGAGGCAATCTGCCGCTGACCGACAGCGACCGCGTCGCCAGACGCAAAAAGCCCCGACCACCTCACGATGATCGGGGCTTTTCTGAATAGGTACCCGCCGAATGGCCATGAAAAAACCCCGACCATCTCACGATGATCGGGGCTTTTCTGTATAAGTGCCTGACGATGACCTACTCTCACATGGGGAGACCCCACACTACCATCGGCGCTGAGCGGTTTCACTGCTGAGTTCGGCATGGGATCAGGTGGTTCACGCACGCTATGGTCGTCAGGCGAAAAGGGTGTGAATCATGCTGCGATACGTCTCGCGTACCCGGCGTCGTCTGTTATCGACAGACCCCTTGGGTGTTATATGGTCAAGCCTCACGGGCCATTAGTATCGGTTAGCTCAACGCCTTGCAGCGCTTCCACATCCGACCTATCAACCAGCTGGTCTCGCTGGGCCCTTCAGGAGGCTCGAGGCCTCAGGGAAGTCTCATCTTGAAGGGGGCTTCCCGCTTAGATGCTTTCAGCGGTTATCCTGTCCGCACATAGCTACCCGGCAATGCCACTGGCGTGACAACCGGAACACCAGAGGTGCGTCCACTCCGGTCCTCTCGTACTAGGAGCAGCTCTTCTCAAACTTCCAACGCCCACGGCAGATAGGGACCGAACTGTCTCACGACGTTCTAAACCCAGCTCGCGTACCACTTTAAATGGCGAACAGCCATACCCTTGGGACCGACTTCAGCCCCAGGATGTGATGAGCCGACATCGAGGTGCCAAACACCGCCGTCGATGTGAACTCTTGGGCGGTATCAGCCTGTTATCCCCGGAGTACCTTTTATCCGTTGAGCGATGGCCCTTCCATACAGAACCACCGGATCACTAGAACCTACTTTCGTACCTGCTCGACGTGTCTGTCTCGCAGTCAAGCACCCTTATGCTCTTGCACTCAATGCACGATTTCCAACCGTGCTGAGGGTACCTTCGTGCTCCTCCGTTACGCTTTGGGAGGAGACCGCCCCAGTCAAACTACCCACCACACACGGTCCTCGATCCGGATAACGGACCTGAGTTAGAACGCCAATGATGCCAGGCTGGTATTTCAAGGTTGGCTCCACCCGAACTGGCGTCCGGGTTTCAAAGCCTCCCAGCTATCCTACACAAGCAACATCAGCGTCCAGTGTGAAGCTATAGTAAAGGTTCACGGGGTCTTTCCGTCTAGCCGCGGGTACACAGCATCTTCACTGCGATTTCAATTTCACTGAGTCTCGGGTGGAGACAGCGTGGCCATCATTACGCCATTCGTGCAGGTCGGAACTTACCCGACAAGGAATTTCGCTACCTTAGGACCGTTATAGTTACGGCCGCCGTTTACCGGGGCTTCGATCAGGAGCTTCGCTTGCGCTAACACCATCAATTAACCTTCCGGCACCGGGCAGGCGTCACACCCTATACGTCCGCTTACGCGTTTGCAGAGTGCTGTGTTTTTAATAAACAGTTGCAGCCACCTGGTATCTTCGACCGCTTCGTGCTCCGGCCGCAAGGGCCTTCACACTAGTGCGGCGTGCCTTCTCCCGAAGTTACGGCACCATTTTGCCTAGTTCCTTCACCCGAGTTCTCTCAAGCGCCTTGGTATTCTCTACCTGACCACCTGTGTCGGTTTGGGGTACGGTCTCACTGTATCTGAAGCTTAGAGGCTTTTCCTGGAAGCGTGGCATCGATGACTTCCTGACCGTAGTCAGTTCGTCTCGCCTCTCGGCCTTAGGATCCCGGATTTGCCTGAGATCCCAGCCTACTGGCTTTCACCAGGACAACCAACGCCTGGCTCACCTAGCCTTCTTCGTCCCCCCATCGCAATACAGTGAGGTACGGGAATATTGACCCGTTTCCCATCGACTACGCCTTTCGGCCTCGCCTTAGGGGCCGACTCACTCTGCTCCGATTAGCGTCGAACAGAAACCCTTGGTCTTCCGGCGGGGGAGTTTTTCACTCCCCTTGTCGTTACTCATGTCAGCATTCGCACTCGTGATACCTCCAGCAAGCCTCTCGACTCACCTTCATCGGCTTACACGACGCTCCTCTACCGCTCGTCATTCGACGAACCCGTAGCTTCGGTACCTGGTTTGAGCCCCGTTACATCTTCCGCGCAGGCCGACTCGACTAGTGAGCTATTACGCTTTCTTTAAAGGATGGCTGCTTCTAAGCCAACCTCCTAGCTGTCTGAGCCTTCCCACATCGTTTCCCACTTAACCAGGATTTGGGGACCTTAGCTGACGGTCTGGGTTGTTTCCCTTTTCACAACGGACGTTAGCACCCGCTGTGTGTCTCCCACGCTTGCACTCACCGGTATTCGGAGTTTGCCTCGGGTTGGTAAGTCGGGATGACCCCCTAGCCGAAACAGTGCTCTACCCCCGGCGGTGATACGTGAGGCGCTACCTAAATAGCTTTCGAGGAGAACCAGCTATCTCCGGGCTTGATTAGCCTTTCACTCCGATCCACAAGTCATCCAAATCTTTTTCAACAGATCCTGGTTCGGTCCTCCAGTTGATGTTACTCAACCTTCAACCTGCTCATGGATAGATCGCCCGGTTTCGGGTCTATTCCCAGCGACTGGTCGCCCAGTTAAGACTCGGTTTCCCTACGCCTCCCCTATACGGTTAAGCTCGCCACTGAAAATAAGTCGCTGACCCATTATACAAAAGGTACGCGGTCACAGAACGAGTCTGCTCCCACTGCTTGTACGCACACGGTTTCAGGATCTATTTCACTCCCCTCTCCGGGGTTCTTTTCGCCTTTCCCTCACGGTACTGGTTCACTATCGGTCAGCCAGGAGTATTTAGCCTTGGAGGATGGTCCCCCCATGTTCAGTCAAGGTTTCACGTGCCCCGACCTACTCGATTTCACATGATCAGATTTTCGACTACGGGGCTATCACCCACTATGGCCGCGCTTCCCAGCGCGTTCGCCTAATCAGTCACATGCTTAAGGGCTGGTCCCCGTTCGCTCGCCGCTACTGGGGGAATCTCGGTTGATTTCTTTTCCTCAGGGTACTTAGATGTTTCAGTTCCCCTGGTTCGCCTCCCGACACCTATGTATTCAGTGCGGGATACCCAGCTTATGCTGGGTGGGTTTCCCCATTCAGAGATGCCCGGGTCACAGGTTGTTTGCCACCTCGCCGAGCCTTATCGCAGGCTTCCACGTCTTTCATCGCCTCTGGCTGCCTAGGCATCCACCGTGTGCGCTTAATCGCTTGACCATATAACCCCAAAGGGTCTGGTCTGCGATAACGTACGACATTGCCGGATACGCTTGAGACGTATCACTTGTTTCTTCTGGATCACTCCAGAAGGAACGTTTGTCAGCATGATTCACATTGTTAAAGAGCGACTGTCAATCGACAGTCATAAACCTGACATCTTTTGCTGCGATGCTGGCTTATGACTGCGGATCCGATCAGGTAAGACTGTTGCAGAGGAGACGATGGTGGAGCCAAGCGGGATCGAACCGCTGACCTCCTGCGTGCAAGGCAGGCGCTCTCCCAGCTGAGCTATGGCCCCACTGATACCCGATACTTCTGGGTAATTTTATTCAGGCCAAGGCATTTTGTGGCGACGCATAGCCTGCTATGCGAGTCACAAAATAACGCAGGACTGGATAAAATTTGGTGGGTCTGGGCAGATTTGAATAAACCCCGCGACCTCACCCTTCTCTTTACAGAACTTCTGGGGGTGTGCTCTAACCAACTGAGCTACCCGGCCGTTCAGAGAATGGTGGGTCTGGGCAGATTTGAACTGCCGACCTCACCCTTATCAGGGGTGCGCTCTAACCAACTGAGCTACAGACCCATTGGTCACGCTGGGCCTATACCCAAACAGTCTTTTGCTCTGGTCGATCAGGTAATTCATTGTGAGCACTTGTCGCGAGTCGGTGACGTCGTCGATAAGGAGGTGATCCAGCCGCAGGTTCCCCTACGGCTACCTTGTTACGACTTCACCCCAGTCATGAACCACACCGTGGTGATCGCCCTCCGAAGTTAGGCTAACCACTTCTGGTGCAGTCCACTCCCATGGTGTGACGGGCGGTGTGTACAAGGCCCGGGAACGTATTCACCGTGACATTCTGATTCACGATTACTAGCGATTCCGACTTCACGGAGTCGAGTTGCAGACTCCGATCCGGACTGAGAACAGCTTTATGGGATTAGCTCCACCTCGCGGCTTTGCAACCCTTTGTACCGTCCATTGTAGCACGTGTGTAGCCCTACCCGTAAGGGCCATGATGACTTGACGTCGTCCCCACCTTCCTCCGGTTTGTCACCGGCAGTCTCCTTAGAGTTCCCGCCATTACGCGCTGGCAAATAAGGACAAGGGTTGCGCTCGTTACGGGACTTAACCCAACATTTCACAACACGAGCTGACGACAGCCATGCAGCACCTGTCTGAGAGTTCCCGAAGGCACCAAGGCATCTCTGCCAAGTTCTCTCGATGTCAAGGGTAGGTAAGGTTCTTCGCGTTGCATCGAATTAAACCACATGCTCCACCGCTTGTGCGGGCCCCCGTCAATTCATTTGAGTTTTAACCTTGCGGCCGTACTCCCCAGGCGGTCGACTTATCGCGTTAACTGCGCCACAAAGGTCTCAAGGACCCCAACGGCTAGTCGACATCGTTTACGGCGTGGACTACCAGGGTATCTAATCCTGTTTGCTACCCACGCTTTCGCACCTCAGCGTCAGTGTCAGTCCAGAAGGCCGCCTTCGCCACTGGTATTCCTCCCGATCTCTACGCATTTCACCGCTACACCGGGAATTCTACCTTCCTCTCCTGCACTCTAGCCTGACAGTTCCGGATGCCGTTCCCAGGTTGAGCCCGGGGCTTTCACAACCGGCTTATCAGACCGCCTACGCGCGCTTTACGCCCAGTAATTCCGATTAACGCTCGCACCCTCCGTATTACCGCGGCTGCTGGCACGGAGTTAGCCGGTGCTTCTTCTGTGGGTGATGTCCTTCCTCGGGAGTATTAATCCCAAGGCTTTCTTCCCCACTGAAAGTGCTTTACAACCCGAGGGCCTTCTTCACACACGCGGCATGGCTGGATCAGGCTTTCGCCCATTGTCCAATATTCCCCACTGCTGCCTCCCGTAGGAGTTCGGGCCGTGTCTCAGTCCCGATGTGGCTGATCATCCTCTCAGACCAGCTACGGATCGTCGCCTTGGTGAGCCATTACCTCACCAACAAGCTAATCCGACATGGGCTCATCCGATAGCGCAAGGTCCGAAGATCCCCTGCTTTCTCCCGTAGGACGTATGCGGTATTAGCCTGGGTTTCCCCAGGTTATCCCCCACTATCGGGCAGATTCCCATGCATTACTCACCCGTCCGCCGCTCGACGCCTGGAAGCAAGCTTCCATCGTTTCCGCTCGACTTGCATGTGTTAGGCCTGCCGCCAGCGTTCAATCTGAGCCATGATCAAACTCTTCAGTTTAAGATCATATAGTGCATTAAGTGCACCAAACTTGGCTCAAGGTTCAAACGTTTCTCAAAAGACCCGAAGGTCTAGACGAGTCGCTTGCCTTGATGGTTCTGTGACTGGTCACCGAACTCATCGACAAGCGCCCACATGAATTACCTGATCGATTGTTAAAGAGCGGCTTCGAACTCTCGGGCGAACCCTGTGGAGTGAAGCGTCTCGCTGTACTGTCGACCGGAGCAGGCTCTCTTGAGCTCTCCGCCTGTCGTCAGCGCCCTGCGAGGAAGGCGTATTCTACCGATTCGCTTCAGCGTGTCAAGCGGCGGTTGGCGACGCGCTGCATCCCGACCGATTTCCGCTGACTGCCCGCCTCATCCTGCCGAGGCGACTGCGAACCCAGTGGCGCACATTCTAGCGAATCTGCGGTGATTGTCAACTGAAAGTTTTTCGAAGCGTTTCAAAAAACTCAGACAGATCAATCACTTCTGCCACTTATTACCGCCTGCAACCTTGCTGGTCACCGGCAGCGGATGTGTACTTTACGGTTTTCCCCGGGGCCCTGCAAGCCCTTCCGGTAAAAAAGTTTCAGGAGGGTGATCGAAGGGCGAATCCGGCGCGCCAGCCCCGGCTATCCACAGCGCCTTGGCGCCCCGGGCTGTGGATAGCCTGGCAAGAGATAAGTGACAGCCAGCGCCGATTAGCACCAGGCAATAAACGCGGAGCCCGGAAACGGCTGCGCCCGCACGTAGCGGGCGCAGCATCTGCCAACCTGAGCCGGGCGGCCGGCGGCTCGCTACTTGAGGGTCACCCGGGCGTAGCGCTTCTTGCCCGCCTGGATCACGTAGCTCTTGCCGGTCGCCAACATATGGTCCCGCTCGACCACCTCGCCGTCTACCTTGACCCGGCCGTTGCCCAGCATGTCCTTGGCCTGGGCGCTGTTGTTGGCCAGGCCGGAGCGGTTGAGCACCGCGGCGATGGGCACCTGCTCGCTGCCTTCGAAGTCCACTTCCACCTCGGGCAGGTCCTCGGGGAGCTCACCCTCGGCCAGCTGGTTGCCCGCAGAGCGATGCGCATTGGCCGCGGCCTCCTCGCCGTGGTAGCGGCCGATCAGCTCGCGAGCCAGGACCATCTTGATGTCGCGGGGGTTGGCGCCGGTCTCAACGTCGCGCTTGAGCGACTCGATCTCCTCGTTGGACTTCAGCGAGAGCAGCTCGAAGTAGCGCCACATCAGGCTGTCAGGCATGGAGACCAGCTTGTTGAACATGGCGCCCGGGGCCTCATCCACTCCCACATAGTTGCCCAGCGACTTGGACATCTTCTGCACGCCGTCCAGCCCCTCGAGCAGCGGCATGGTAATGACTACCTGGGGCTCCATGCCGTAATGCTTCTGGATTTCGCGCCCCATCAGCAGGTTGAACTTCTGGTCGGTGCCGCCCATCTCGATGTCGGCTTCAAGCGCTACGGAGTCGTACCCCTGCACCAGCGGATAGAGGAACTCGTGGATGGAGATCGGCTGCCCGGACTTGTAGCGCTTGTCGAAGTCGTCCCGCTCGAGCATGCGCGCCACCGTGCTCTGGGCGGCCAGTTCGATCATGCGGGCGGCGTTGAGCTCGCCGAACCACTCGGAGTTGAAGCGCACCTCGGTCTTCTCGGGGTCCAGGATCTTGAACACCTGCTCCTTGTAGGTCTGGGCGTTGGCACGGACCTCCTCCTCGGTGAGCGGCTTGCGGGTGACGTTCTTGCCGGTGGGGTCACCGATGCGCCCGGTGAAGTCGCCGATCAGGAAGATGATCTGGTGGCCGAGGTCCTGGAACTGACGCATCTTGGTCAGCAGCACGCTGTGGCCCAGGTGCAGGTCGGGGGCGGTGGGGTCGAAACCCGCCTTGATCCGCAGCTTGCGCCCGGACTCCAGCTTCTTGATCAGCTCCTCTTCCAGCAGGATCTCCTGGGTGCCTCGCTTGAGCAGCGCCAGTGCGCTAGCCACGTCGCTCATCGTCTCCTACTCCACGTGTACGGTTGCCGGGCCCCGGCCGGGACCATCGAATGGGGCGGAATGGTAGCATGAGTCGACGCCTTGCAGTGACGCCCCAACGACCCGAGAGAGTGCCATGCCCCTTTATATCGGCCTGATGTCCGGCACCAGCCTGGACGGTATCGACGCAGCCCTGGTGGAAATGGACGACACCTCGGAGAGCGGCCGCCCGCGTCTGCTCGCCTCCCACGCAGAACCCATGCCCGCCGCCCTGCGCGATTCCCTTTGGGCGCTGTGCCACACCGAGCGTCCGAGCTTTGCGGAGCTCGCCGCCGCCGAGGATCTCTTCTGCCGTCTGCAGGCAGATGCCGTGGCGGCCCTGCTGGAAGTCAGCGGCACGCCCCGGGAGACGGTGGAGGCCATCGCCAGCCACGGCCAGACCATCGAACACGCCCCGCTGGGGCACGCCGGCGGCCCCGCCTACACCCTGCAGCTGGACAACCCCAGCCTGCTGGCCGAGCTCACCGGGCTCTGCGTGGTGGCCGACTTCCGGCGACGGGACCTGGCCGCGGGGGGGCAGGCGGCACCCCTGGCGCCGGCCTTCCACCAGGCGCTCTTCCGCGCGGAGGGAGAGTGGCAGCTGGTGCTCAACCTGGGCGGCTTCGCCAACCTGACCCTGCTGCCGCCGTGCGAGGACCCGCGGCCACCGCTGGGTTTCGACTCCGGACCCGCCAACGCCCTGCTGGACGCCTGGCACTCACGCCACCGCGGCGGCCACTTCGACGTCGATGGCGCCTGGGCCGCTTCGGGGCGAGTCGACGAGGCCCTGCTCGGCCGGCTGCTGACGGAGCCCTTCTTTCACCTGCCCCCGCCGCGCAGCACGGGCCGCGAGCTCTTTCATCTGGAATGGCTCGAGAAACGGCTGAGCGGCCGGGAGCGTCCCGAGGACGTCCAGGCCACCCTGGCCGAGCTGACGGCGGCCAGCGTGGCCCTGGCCGTGGAGATGGCGCGGGAGCGGCTGCAGGCCCCCGAACCGGCCCGGCTGATTCCCTGCGGCGGCGGCGCCCACAACCGCGACCTGTTGGCCCGGCTGGCCCGCCGGCTGCCCACCACCACGCTTGTCTCAAGCGCCGACTCGGGCTGGCCCGCCGACTGGCTGGAGGCCGGCGCCTTCGCCTGGCTGGCCTGGCGAAGGCTGCGCGGCCTGCCGGGCAACCTCCCCTCGGTGACCGGCGCGGCGGGCCCCCGAGTGCTGGGCGGGGTCTACGCCCCCTGAGCCGGGGGCAGCCGCCACATCAGAAGTCCTCGTCGCGCTTGAGCGAGAGCTGGCTCGCCGCCTTGCGCGCCTGGGCCAGCCCCTCGCTACCCTCATCGCCGTACTTGATCATCATGCGCAGGTCGTTGGCCGAATCGGCGTGCACCAGCGCCACCTCCTCGGTGATCCTACCCGCCCGGAAGAGGTCGTAGAGCGCCTGGTCGAAGGTCTGCATGCCCAGATCCCGGGAGCGGGCCATGACGTTCTTGACCTCGTTGACCTCCCCCTTGCGTACCAGGTCGCCGATCAGCGGCGACTTGAGCATGATTTCGATGGCCGGGCAGCGGCCGCCATCCACCGTGGGGAGCAGCTGCTGGGCCACGATGGCCCGCAGGTTGAGCGAAAGGTCCAGCCAGACCTGCTCGTGCCGCTCGTGGGGGAAGAAGTGGATGATGCGATCCAGCGCCTGGTTGGCGTTGTTGGCGTGCAGGGTCGCCAGGCAGAGGTGGCCGGTCTCGGCGAAGGTCAGCGCGTGCTCCATGGTCTCCCGGGTTCGCACCTCGCCGATCAGGATCACATCCGGCGCCTGGCGCAGGGTATTCTTCAGCGCCACCTCGAAGGAGTCGGTATCGATACCCACCTCGCGCTGGTTGATGATCGCCTTCTTGTGCGGATGCACGTACTCGATGGGGTCCTCGACGCTGATGATATGGCCCCCCAGGGTCTCGTTACGCTGCTGGATCATCGAGGCCAGGGTGGTCGACTTGCCGGTGCCTGTACCGCCCACCACGAACACCAGCCCGCGCTTGATATTGGCCAGCTCCCCCAGCACCGGCGGCAGCGAGAGCTCCTCCAGGTGGGGGATATCGAAGGCGATGCGACGGATCACCATGGCCTTCTGGTTGCGCTGCTGGAAGGCGCTGACGCGAAAGCGCCCCTTGCCCTTGAGGCTGAGCGCGAAGTTGGCCTCCCGCTCGACCCGGAAGCGCTCCGTCCCCCCCCCCTCGGGAATGGCGGCACTCACCAGCTCGTTGACCTGCTCCACGGTGAGCCCCTGGTCACCCATGGGAGTGAGCTTGCCGGCCATCTTCAGCGTCGGCGGCGCATTGACCGAGATCAGCAGGTCCGACGCCTCCTTCTGCACCATGATGTCCAGCAGCTGATAGAGCCACTCTTTCGCCGTCATGTCCCTGCTCCTGTCATCGCTGTCGTATCAGAGGCTCTGCAGCACACCCTTGGCCCTGGCCTGGGCCTCGTCGCGAGCCACCACGTTGTCGGCCACCAGCTTGGCCAGCGAGGCATCCAGGGTCTGCATGCCCAGATTGCCGCCGGTCTGGATGGCCGAGTAGATCTGCGCCACCTTGTCCTCGCGGATCAGGTTGCGCACCGCCGCCGTCGCGACAAGGATCTCATGGGCCGCCACGCGCCCCCCGCCGATGCGCTTGAGCAGGGTCTGGGAGATCACCGCCTGCAGCGACTCGGAGAGCATCGAACGCACCATGGACTTCTCATCACCCGGGAAGACGTCGATGATCCGGTCGATGGTCTTGGCCGCCGAGGTGGTGTGCAGGGTGCCGAACACCAGGTGACCGGTCTCCGCCGCGGTCAGCGCCAGGCGAATGGTCTCCAGGTCGCGCATCTCGCCGACCAGGATCACGTCCGGGTCCTCGCGCAGGGCGCTGCGCAGGGCCGGAGCAAAACCGTGGGTATCGCGGTGCACCTCGCGCTGGTTGATCAGGCAGCGCTTGCTGCGGTGGACGAATTCCACCGGGTCCTCGATGGTCAGGATATGCTCGTAGCGGTTGTCGTTGACGTAGTCGATCATCGCCGCCAGCGTGGTGCTCTTGCCCGAGCCGGTGGGGCCGGTCACCAGCACCAGGCCCCGGGGCAGCATGGAGAGCTGACGGAACACCTGCCCGAGCCCCAGATCCTCCAGGGTCAGCACCTCGGAGGGGATGGTCCGGAACACCGCCCCCGCGCCACGGGCATGGTTGAAGACGTTGACACGGAAGCGCGACACGCCCGGCACCTCGAAGGAGAAGTCGGTTTCGTAGAACTCCTCGTAGTCACGGCGCTGGCGGTCGGCCATGATGTCGTAGATCAGCTTGCGGACCTCGCGGTCCTCCATGGCCGGCACGTTCAGGCGGCGTATATCGCCATCGACTCGGATCATCGGCGGCAGGCCCGCCGACAGGTGCAGGTCCGAGGCCTTCTGTTTTGCCGAGAACGCCAGCAGTTCGGTAATATCCATGCGTTTTCCCTTGCTCCCGAAGCCCTGGTGACATCTTGTAATGAACAGTATGACAGAGCTTGCCACATGACGGCCTCTTCTGCTCACAGTCCGCTCGCCGAGTCCCTGGCCGCCGTGCGCACTCGACTGGCCGAGGCCCTGAACGACGCCGGTCGCCCGGCCACCGAGGCCAGCCTGCTGGCGGTCAGCAAGACCAAGCCGGCGGCACTGGTGCGCGAGGCCTGGCACCTCGGCCAGCGCGAGTTCGGCGAGAACTACGTCCAGGAAGCCCTGGAGAAGCAGGCGGCGCTGGCCGACCTCGACGGCATCGTCTGGCATTTCATCGGCCCGCTGCAGTCCAACAAGACCCGCGACATCGCCGAACACTTCGCCTGGGTACATAGCGTAGACCGCGAGAAGATTGCACGGCGCCTCAACGATCAACGCCCCGAAGGATTGCCACCGCTGGAGGTCTGCCTGCAGGTCAATATCAGCGACGAGGCCACCAAGTCCGGCGCCAGCCTGGCCGAGCTGCCGGCGCTGGCCGAAGCGGTGCTCTCGATGCCGCGCCTGCGCCTGCGCGGCCTGATGGCGATCCCGGCCCCCGCCGAGGACCGGGAAGCCCAGCGGAAGCCCTTCGCCCGCCTGCGCGAGGCCCTGGAGGCGCTGCGTGAGCGCTTCCCCGAGGCCCCGCTGGATACCCTCTCCATGGGCATGACCGGCGACCTCGAAGCCGCCGTGCGGGAAGGCGCTACCCTGGTACGCGTCGGCACCGCCATCTTCGGGGAGCGCGAGCCGCCCCGCTGAGCCACCAACGAACAACGCCGCCGCCGGATACCCCGCGGCGCCCCATCGTCGAGCGATACAGGACACCCCCCATGGCCACCAGAGTCACCTTCATCGGCGCCGGCAACATGGCCAGCGCCATCATCGGCGGAATGATCGAGAGCGGCCACTCCCCCTCCTCGATCACCGCCACCTCGCCCAGCGACGCCTTCCTGGCGCCGGTCCATGAGCGCTACGGCATCCACACCAATACCGATAACGTCGCCGCCGTGGCCCAGGCCGACGTGGTGGTGCTGGCGGTAAAGCCCCAGATCATGAAAGAGGTGTGCGAGGGGCTCGCCAGCGTGGTGCAGCAGCGCCGTCCGCTGCTCATCTCGGTGGCCGCTGGCCTGGACGCCGAGACCCTGGAAGCCTGGCTCGGCGGCGACCTGGCCATCGTGCGCTGCATGCCCAACACCCCGGCCCTGGTGGGCGCCGGCGCCTCCGGTCTCTACGCCAACGCCAAGGTCAGCGATGAGCAGCGCACGCTTGCAACCGAGCTGATGGAGGCCGTGGGCCTGGTGGCCTGGGTCGAGGAGGAGCCCCTGCTCGACGCCGTCACCGCCGTCTCCGGCAGCGGGCCTGCCTACTTCTTCCTGATGTTCGAGGCCATGGAGGAGGCCGGCGTCAGGCTCGGCCTGCCCGCCGAGACCGCCCGCCGGCTGGCCATGCAGACCGCCCTGGGTGCCGCTAAGATGGCGATGGCCAGCGACAAGCCGCCGGAGGAGCTGCGCCGCAACGTGATGTCGCCGGGCGGCACCACCGAGCGCGCCGTGTCACGCCTCGAGCAGGGTGGCCTGCGCCAGCTGATGGCCGAGGCCATGGAAGAGTGCGCCGAACGCGCCCGCGAGATGGCCGCCGAGCTCGGCAAGCGCTAGCACACACCGCTACCGGCTGGCCGCCCGATGCGGCCAGCCACGACATGGAGGAATCCTCATGGGCAATGCCGGCCTGCTGCTGGTCAACACCCTGGTCAACCTGTACATCTTCCTGCTGATGCTGCGTTTCCTGCTGCAGGCGTCACAGGCCGACTACTACAACCCCATCAGCCAGACGGTAGTGAAGATTACCCAGCCGGCGGTGCGCCCCTTCCAGGGCTTCCTGGGCCCGGTGATGGGTCGCTTCGACATGGCCACCCTAGCCGCCGGCTTCGTGATCAAGGCGGTCAGCATCGTCATCATCCTGCAGATCGCCGGCTTCGGCATGGCGCCGATTGCCGGCGTGGCCATCGGCGCCGTGGCGGCGCTGGCCAATGCCATCCTGAAGATCTACTTCTTCGCGCTGATCGTGATGATCATCCTCAGCTGGGTGGCGCCCAACGCCAGCCATCCGGGGGCGCTGCTGGTGATGCAGCTGGTGGAGCCGATCATGGCCCCGCTGCGCAAGGTGATCCCGCCCCTGGGCATGATCGACCTCTCGCCCATCGTGGCGTTCATCGCCATCAGCATGATCGATGGTATCGTGGTGGGCTCGCTGACCCGCGCCGCCGGCGTGGCCGGCGCCCTGGTCGGGCTGTGATGCCCGACGCGCCCATTCAGCCCCACCACAACGACTGGACACGGAACCACTGATGCCCGAGCTCCCTGGTGACTCGGTCGGCCTGGTGACGCCGCAAACGGCGCACTTCGACGACCCCCTGGCCTTGGCCTGCGGCAGGACGCTGCCGGCCTACGACCTCGTCTACGAGACCTACGGCACCCTGAACGCCGAGCGCTCCAACGCGGTGCTGATCTGCCACGCCCTCTCCGGGCATCATCACGCCGCCGGCTACCACAGCGCCGACGAGCGCAAGCCGGGCTGGTGGGATACCCATATCGGCCCCGGCAAGTCCATCGATACCGAGCGCTTCTTCGTGGTCTCGCTCAACAACCTGGGCGGCTGCCACGGCAGCACCGGCCCCAATCGCGAGAATCCCGAGAGCGGCCGGCTGTGGGGGCCGGAGTTCCCGATGATGACGGTCAGCGACTGGGTCAACAGCCAGGCCCGGCTGGCCGACCGCCTGGGGATCGAGCGCTTCGCCGCGGTGATCGGCGGCAGCCTCGGCGGCATGCAGGCGCTGCAGTGGGCCCTGGCCTACCCCGAGCGGGTCGCCAGCGCCGCGGTGATCGCCGCCACCCCCAAGCTGTCGGCCCAGAACATCGCCTTCAACGAGGTGGCCCGCCAGGCCATTCGCTCGGACCCCGACTTCCACGACGGCTGGTACGCCGAGCACGGCACCGTGCCGCGGCGCGGCCTCAAGCTGGCGCGCATGGTGGGGCATATCACCTACCTCTCCGAAGATGCCATGGGCAGCAAGTTCGGCCGCGACCTGCGCAGCGACGACCTCAACTTCGGCTTCGACGTGGAGTTCCAGGTGGAGTCCTACCTGCGCTACCAGGGAGACACCTTCTCCACCTCCTTCGACGCCAACACCTACCTGCTGATGACCAAGGCCCTGGACTACTTCGACCCGGCCGCGGCCCACGAGGGCGACCTGGCCCGGGCCCTGGCCCCGGCGCAGTGCCCCTTCCTGGTGGTCAGCTTCACCACCGACTGGCGCTTCCCGCCCTCGCGCTCCCGGGAGCTGGTCAACGCCATGGTGCGCGCCGGCAAGGCGGTCAGCTATGCCAATATCGACTCGACCCATGGCCACGATGCCTTCCTGATGCCGGAGCCTCGCTACCAGGCGGTGTTCGCCGCCTTCATGGATCGCGTCGCCCGCGACATCGGCCTGGAGACCCGCCCATGATGAACCGGCCCGACTTCAAGCTGATCCACGACTGGATCCCCGAGGGCGCCCATATCCTCGACCTGGCCTGCGGCGACGGCTCCCTGCTGGCGGCCCTGGCCCGGGACAAGAACGTCACCGGCTACGGTCTGGAGATCGACCCCGACGGCATCACGGCCTGCGTCGCCCGGGGCGTCAACGTCATCGAGCAGAACCTCGACGAGGGGCTTTCCAACTTCGAGGATGACGCCTGCGACCTGGTGGTCATGACCCAGGCCCTGCAGGCCCTGCGTCGCCCCGACCGCGCTCTGGACGAGATGCTGCGGGTGGCCAGTGAGGCGATCATCACCTTCCCCAACTTCGCCTACTGGCGCCATCGGGTGCACCTGGGCATTCGCGGCTACATGCCGGTCTCCAAGTCGCTGCCCCACGCCTGGTACGACACCCCCAACATCCACCTCTCGACCTTCAACGACTTTGAACAACTCTGCCGGGACAAGGGTCTCATTATCGTCGACCGAGCGGTGGGCATCGGCGACCACGAGGGCCACTGGACCTCGCGGCTGTGGCCCAACCTGTTCGGCGAAATCGCGATCTTCCGGGTCGCCCGCGGTTGACCCGGCAACGGCACAAGAGGGTTCACGATGAGGCAAGGCTTCCTGAGCGGGCTGCTCGCCGCCGGCATGATGCTGCTGGCGGGCACCGCCGTCGCCCAGCAGTATGAGCAGGTCGGCAACTATCAGATCCACTACAGCGCGGTGAACACCAGCTTCCTGCCAGAAGAGGTGGCACGGGAACACAATATCCAGCGCAGCCAGGTGATGGCGCTGCTCAACGTCAGCGTGCTCGAAGAGCGCGAGGATGGCACCACCCGCGCCCTGCCGGTCAGCGTCAACGGCACGGTAGGCGGACTCAACAGCAGCGATCCGAGCGCCCCACTGAGCTTCCGCACCCTGCGCAGTGGCGACGCCCCCTCCCAGGTGGCGGTCTTCCGCATCCACGACGACGAGCCCATGCGCTTCGACCTGGAAGTGCTCCACGACCGCAACGCCGAACCGGCCCGGGTCAGCTTTATCCAGCGCTTCTACATCGACCGCTGAGTCTCCGCCGGGCCTGCCCGGCGCCGGCGATCAGTCGTTGAAACGTCGCTCGAGGGCCACCGGCAGCACCGGCCCGAGGCGAATCGCCACCGGTGTCTCACCGCGGCGCCCCACCTCGCAGCGCCGCGCCAGCACCTCCACGCCGCTTGCCGCCGCCGCCCTCAGCGCCGCCGCATAGGCCGGGTCGAGGTGCTCGGCCGGCGCCACGTCGGGGATGGCCTCATGGGCCACGCAGAAGAGCAGCACCGCCCGCTCACCGCGCTCGGCCAGCGCCGACAGCACCTCCAGGTGCCTTCTGCCCCGCTCGCTCACCGCGTCCGGAAAGTAGCCGTGGCCGTCGGCCTCCCGGAGCGTCACCTGCTTGACCTCCACGAAGGCGCTGCCGCGCTCGGGGTCATCGAGGCGGAAATCGAGGCGCGATGCCTTCTCGTCGCCAATCGACACCCTTACCTCGGCCTTCAGCTCGGCATAGCCGGCCAGCTCCACCACCCGCCCTTCGCGAAGCGCCTCCTCGACGATGCGGTTGGCCCGCCCGGTCTGCACCGAGGCGAGCGCCACGCCGCCATCGGGCTGGGGCAGCTCGATCAGCTCCCAGGTCCAGGCCAGCTTGCGCTTCGGGTTGTCGCTGGGCGAGAGCCACACCCGGCAGCCCGGCACGTTCACGGCCCGCATGGAGCCGGTATTGGGGCAGTGGGCCACCACCTCGCGGCCGTCGTCGAGGCGCACGTCGGCCAGAAAGCGCTTGTAGCGCCGCAGCAGGGTGCCCGGCACCAGGTCGGGATACTCCATCCGCCTACCGCCTGGCCAGGAAGCGTGCGAGGCGGCTCACCGCCTCCTCCAGGCGCTCGACCCCGGTGGTAAAGGCGATGCGCACATGGTGCTCGCCCCCTTCGAGGGCAAAGTCGACCCCCGGCGTGATCGCCACGTTCTCCTCCTCCAGCAGGCGCCGGCAGAAGGCCTGGCTGTCGTGGCTGTAGCGGGAGATGTCGAGCCACAGGTAGAAGGCGCCCTGGGGCGGCAGCGAGGGCGCAAGCCCCAGGGGCGCCAGGGCCGCCAGCAGGGCGTCCCGACGGCGCGCCAGCTCACTGCGACGGGCCTCGAGAATCCCGCGACACTCGGGGGTGAAGGCCGCCAGCGCCGCATGCTGGGCGAGGGTAGGGGCGGCCAGGAAGACGTTCTGGGCCAGCCGGGTCAGCGGCTCCACCGCCGCCTCCGGCGCCAACAGCCAGCCCAGTCGCCAGCCGGTCATGCCGAAGTACTTGGAGAAGCTGTTGACCACGAAGGCGTCCGGGGTGAGCGAGGCCACCGAGAGCGGCTCGAGATCGAAGCAGAGCCCCTGGTAGATCTCGTCCACCAGCAGGTGCCCGCCCCTGGCCGCCACGGTCTCCGCCACCGCCGCGAGCCGGTCGGCATCCAGCATATGGCCGGTGGGGTTGGAGGGGGTGGCCAGCATCGCCAGGCGGGTGGCATCGCGCCAGTGGGCCTCGATCAGGCCCGCATCCAGCTGCCAGCCGCTCTCGGGGCCCACCGGTACGGCATCCACCTCGGCCCCGGCCAGAGCCATGAAGTGGCGATTGCAGGGGTAGTTGGGATCGGCCATCAGCACGCGATCGCCGGGGCCGGCCAGCAGCTGGCTGGCCAGCAGCAGCGCCCCGGAGGCCCCCGGCGTGACCAGGATGCGCCGCGGGTCCACCTCGGCACCGAAGTACTCGGCATAGTGGCCGGCGATCGCCTCGCGCAGGGCCGGCAGCCCCGCCGCCGGGGTGTAGCGGGTATGCCCCGCCGACAGCGCCGCCTGGCCGGCCGCCACCACCGACTCGGGGGTCGCGAAGTCGGGCTCGCCCACCTCCAGATGGATCACGTCGTGGCCCGCGGCCTCACGGGCCTGGGCGGTCTCCAGCAGGCTCATCACCCGGAAGGGAGCGACCCGGTCGATGCGTGGACTCCACGCCATGGCAAGACTCCTGTCAGCTGTCGGCGGGCATGACATCATGCCTGCCGGAGGAATAATCCTACGCACGGGGAGCGCGGACTCCCCGCCGTGGTCGAACGGTCATCGCCTCGAAACGTGCCAGTGTAGCGACTTTGGTGGCAGGTTCGCAGCCGGCGGGGGGCATGAGGTTGCAAAGCCTCGGTTTTTCCGCTAAACAAGCATGCCTTTGGCGTGAGATACCTTGCATCACGGCGGGTATTGATCAGCAGTCACTCAAGTAACGAGGCAGTCCCATGCCAGTAGCCGACAAGAAAGCGGAAGCTCCCAAGAAGTTCACCCCCTACGAGCCGGCGGCGGGTGAAGAGTACATGAACGAGCAGCAGCTGGAGCACTTCCGACAGATCCTGCTGGGCTGGAAGCAGGAGCTCATGGAAGAGGTGGACCGCACCGTACGTCACCTGCAGGAAGAGGCGAACAACTACGCCGACCCGGCCGACCGCGCCACCCAGGAAGAGGGCTTCAGCCTGGAGCTGCGCACCCGGGATCGCGAGCGCAAGCTGCTCAAGAAGATCAATGAAACCCTCGAGAAGATCGACGAGGACGACTACGGTTTCTGCGAGGCCTGCGGCGTCGAGATCGGCATCCGTCGCCTGGAGGCCCGCCCCACGGCCACCCTCTGCGTCGACTGCAAGACGCTGGCCGAGCTCAAGGAAAAGCAGCTGGGCGGCTGAGTCGGCGTGCCGATGCCTTTTCCATCGCGCTGCAACGGGCACCTCAGGGTGCCCGTTTGCGTGTCTGACAACCGGAGCCCTGCATGACGTTCTATCGCGGACGCTTCGCCCCGACCCCCTCGGGCCCGCTGCACTTCGGCTCGCTGGTAGCCGCCCTGGCCAGCTACCTGGATGCCCGCCGCGCCGGCGGCGAGTGGCGGCTGCGCATCGAGGACATCGACCCGCCACGCTGCCCCGCCGGGGCCGCCGATGCCATCCAGCGCCAGCTCGAGGCCTTCGGCCTGCACTGGGACGGGCCGGCGCTCTGGCAGCACGATCGCCATGACGCCTACCAGGCCGCCCTGACGCGGCTGGTCGACCAGGGCCTGGCCTACCCCTGCAGCTGCTCGCGAAAGCAGTGGCGCGACTACCCCGTTTATCCCGGCTGGTGCCGTCAGGGCGTGCGCGAGCCCGGCAGGCCGGTGGCCTGGCGGCTGCGCAGCGACCTGGGCCTGCGCCCGGTGGTGTGGCAGGACCGGCTGTTCGGCGAGCAGTGCTTCGACCCGGCCGACCTCGGCGACGTGGTGCTCAAGCGCAAGGATGGGCTCTGGGCCTACCAGCTGGCGGTAGTGGTGGACGACGCCGACCAGGGCATCAGCGACGTGGTGCGCGGCTTCGATCTGCTCGACAACACCCCCTGGCAGCGCCAGCTGCAGCACGCCCTGAGCTACCCGGAGCCGCGCTACCTGCACCTGCCGCTGATCCTCGGCGAGGATGGGCAGAAGCTCTCCAAGCAGAATCTGGCGCCGGCCCTGCCCACCGAAGACGAGGCCGTGCGCCCGCTGCTGCATGGCGCGCTGACGGCCCTGGACCAGGCCCCGCCGGCCGAACTCCGCGCGGCGCCGGTGGCGGAGCAGCTGGCCTGGGCCATCGCCCACTGGCAGGTGGCACGGCTGAGTGCCGAGCCGCACCGCACCCACGGGGCGGACGCCGCCCTTCCCGACTGAGAGATGCCATGTACGTCTACCGCATCCTGCTGTTCCTGGTCCTCGGCGGCTATCTGCTCTCGCCGCTGATGATGAGCGGCTGGGCCAGCCCGGGGGTCGCCTGGTACCGGCCCTTCATGATCTGGGGCGTACTGATCGCCCTGACCCTCTGGCTGGAACAGAAGAGGAAGCTCGATGAACGCTAGCCTGGCCGGCATGCTCGCCCTGGGCATCGGCTTTCTGCTGGTGCTCTTTCTCTGCGCCCTGGCCGTGGAGCGCGGCCTGATCGGCCCGCGGATCACCCGCCATCCGGTGGTCTACACCCTGGCGCTGGGTGTCTACGCCAGCGCCTGGGCGATCTACGGCAGCCTGGAGATGGCCTCCACCTCCGGCTACGGCTACCTGGCCTACTACCTGGGGGTGGCCGGCGCCTTCCTGCTCGCCCCGGTGCTGCTGGTGCCGATCCAGCGTATGGTGCGCACCTACCAGCTTGCCTCCCTGGCCGACCTATTCGCCTTCCGCTTCCGCTCGCGCTGGGTCGGCACCCTGATCACCCTGGTCAGCCTGCTGGCGGTGATGCCGCTGCTGGCCCTGCAGGTGCAGACCATGGGGGACGCCATCTTCCTGATGACCGGCGCCGCCTCGCCCTCGCTGCTGGCGCTGGCCTTCTGCGCCATCATCGCCCTGTTTGCCATGCTGTTCGGCGCCCGCCGCCGTCATGTGGATGGCCACCATGACAGCCTGCTGGCGGTGCTCGCCCTCTCCTCCCTGATCAAGCTGGTGGCCATGCTGAGCCTCGGCGCCTTCGCCCTCTTCGTGGTCTTCGACGGCCCCGCCGACCTCCAGGCGTGGATCGACGGGCCCGGCCAGGCCTTCCAGGCCGGCGTCGTGCAGCCCGACCCTGCCCACTGGCGCACCCTGCTGCTGCTCTTCTTCGCCGCGGCACTGCTGATGCCGCATATCTTCCATATCACCTTTACCGAGACCCACACCCGCCACACCCTGCTCCAGGCGAGCTGGTCGCTGCCGCTCTTCCTGCTGCTGATGGCGCTGCCGGTGCCGCTGATCCTGTGGGCCGGGCAGAGCCTCGGCGGCCAGGCGCAGCTGCCCTCCGCCTACCTGGCCTTCGCGCTGTCCGACGCTCCCTGGGTGCAGGCGCTGGCCTTCATCGCCGGGCTCGCCGCCACCAGCGCCACCATGGTGATGATCGCCCTGGCCCTGGCCGGCATGATCCTCAACCACGTGCTGCTGGTGGCCCACCCCCCGGAGGCCCAGCTCGACCTCTACCGCTGGCTGCTCTGGCTGCGCCGCGCCCTGGTCGGGGCCGTGGTGCTGGGCGGCTGGCTCTTCTACCGCACCGTCAGCGTTCACCACGACCTCTCGACCCTGGCCCTGGCCGCCTTCGTGGGCATGGCCCAGTGCCTGCCCGGCCTGCTGGCGCTGCTCTACTGGCCCGGCGCCAACCGCAAGGGCATGGTGGCCGGCCTGTCGGTGGGCCTGCTGGTGTGGCTGTTCGGCCTCTGGCTCCCGCTGCTCACCGGCCTGCCGGCACTGCTGCTGGTCCCCCCCGGGCTCGAGGGGCTGGCCGGCGAGCCGGAGTGGTTCGTGGTGACCCTGGTCTCCCTGGCCGGCAACGCCCTGGTCTTCATCCTGGTCTCCCTGGCCACCCCCACCTCCGAGGGAGAGCGTGCCGCCGCCGAGGCCTGCTCGGTGGATGCCGTGATCCGGCCCAAGCGGCTCCCCCTGGAGGCCACCAACGGCGAGGAGTTCAAGGCGTACCTGGCCCGGGCCCTGGGCGAGCAGGTGGCGCACCGCGAGGTGGACCGCGCCCTGGATGACCTGGGCCTCTCGCCCCTGGATGGCCGCCCCTACGCCCTGCGCCGCCTGCGCGATCGCCTGCAGGCCAACCTCTCGGGGCTGATGGGGCCCTCGGTGGCCCAGGACATCGTCGACCGCCACCTGCCCTACCGGCACGACGTGCCGGGCGCTACCGACGACATCCACTTCGTGGAGAGCCGCCTGGAGGCCTACCGCTCGCGGCTCACCGGCCTGGCCCGGGAGCTGGACGGCCTGCGCCGCTACCATCGCCGCACCCTGACCCGCCTGCCCATCGGGCTCTGCGCCTTCGGCGAGGATGGCGAGCTGCTGATGTGGAACGACGCCCTGGCCCAGCTCAGCGGCATCGATGGCGCCAGCGTGATCGGCGCCCGCCGCGACAGCCTCCCCGCGCCCTGGGGCGAGCTGCTGGGGCGTATCCTGGCCGAGCCCCAGAACCAGCTCTACAAGCAGCCGGTGCCCCTGGAAGGCGGCGTCCGCTTCCTGAGCCTGCACAAGGCCGAACTGGCCGGTGACGACAGCGAGCCCGGCGGCCTGGTGGTCCTGGTGGAGGACCACAGCGAGATGAAGTGGCTGGAGGATGAGCTGGTACATGCCGCCCGCCTGGCCTCCATCGGCCAGCTCGCCGCCGGCGTCGCCCACGAGATCGGCAACCCCATCACCGGCATCTCGTCGCTCGCCCAGAACCTGCGTTACGACACCGACGACCCCGAGGTGCTGGCCACCGCCGCCCAGATCCAGCAGCTCACCGACCGCGTCTCGCGCATCGTCTCCTCCCTGGTGGGCTTCGCCCACGGCGGCCGCCACCTGGGCGGGCAGGCCTTTGCGCCGGTCTCCCTGGCCGAGGTGGTCGACGAGGCCATCCACTTGATCCACCTCGCCCGCTCGGGGGAGGATGTGCGCTTCGAGAATCGCTGTCCCGACGCGCCCCGGGTACAGGGCGACGCCCAGCGGCTGCTTCAGGTGATGGTCAACCTGCTCGGCAACGCCCGCGACGCCAGCCAGCCCGGCGACAGCGTCATCATCGAGGCGGCCCCGGAGGGGAGCGGGCTTCGAGTGACCGTCACCGATCAGGGGCACGGTATCGACGAGCGGGTCCGCGACCACCTCTTCGAGCCCTTCACCACCACCAAGCCGCCCGGGGAGGGCACCGGGCTCGGCCTGCCGCTGGTCTACAGCATCGTCGCCGAGCACCACGGCCAGATCGATATCGAGTCGCCGCTGCCGGGCCAGGAGCACGGCACCCGCATCAGCCTCTGGCTGCCGCTGAACCCACAGGAGGGTGAGACACCGCGATGAGCCGGATCCTGATCGTAGAAGATGAAGCCATCATCCGCAGCGCCCTGCGCCGCCTGCTGGAGCGCCACGACTACCGCGTCGAGGAGGCTGGCTCGGTGGATGAGGCCCTGGCCCTGGACCCCCAGCGCTTCGACCTGGTGATAAGCGACCTGCGCCTGCCCGGCGCCCCCGGCACCGAGCTGATTCCCCGGGCGGCACCGGTCCCCGTACTGATCATGACCAGCTACGCCAGCATGCGCTCGGCGGTGGATGCCCTGAAGCAGGGCGCGGTGGACTATGTGGCCAAACCCTTCGACCACGACGAGCTGCTCGAGACCGTGGCCCGGGTGCTGCACCTGCAGGCCTCGCGGCGGGCGGAGCCCCCCGACATCACCGAGCCCGGCGGCCAGGCCCAGCCGATGATCGGCAACTGCCCGGCCATGCAGCTGGTCTACTCGCGCATCCGCAAGACCGCCCCCGCCGACGTCACCGTGCTGATCCAGGGAGAGTCCGGCACCGGCAAGGAGCTGGTGGCCCGGGCCCTTCATCAGCAGAGCAGGCGGGCCCAGGCCCCGCTGATCTGCGTCAACTGCGCGGCGATTCCCGAGACCCTGATCGAGTCGGAGCTGTTCGGCCACGAGAAGGGCGCCTTCACCGGCGCCAGCGCGGCGCGCACCGGCCTGGTGGAGGCCGCCGACGGTGGCACCCTCTTTCTCGACGAGATCGGCGAGCTGCCCCTGGACGCCCAGGCCCGGTTGCTGCGCGTGCTCCAGGAGGGCGAGATCCGCAAGATAGGCTCGGTGGAGACCCGCCACGTGGACGTGCGCCTGATCGCCGCTACCCACCGCGACCTACGCGCCCTGTCGAAGACCGGCGAGTTCCGCCTCGACCTCTACTACCGGCTCAACGTCATGCAGATCGATCTGCCGCCGCTGCGGGAGCGCGAGGATGACGTCCTGCTGATCGCCGACACCCTGTTGGAGAAGGCGTGCCGGCGCCATGACCGCGAAGGGCTGCGCCTCTCCCGGGCCGCCCGCCGCGAGATCCACGACTACCCCTGGCCCGGCAACGTGCGCGAGCTGGAGAACGCCCTGGAGCGCGGCGTGATTCTGGCCGAGGGCCACCTGATCCATCCGGACGACCTGGGACTCTCCCCCCCCAGCGCTGCCGCCCCCGCCGCCCGCCCGCCGGCCCCCGCCCAGGAGGAGCCCGCCAAGCCTGCCACGGCCGAGGGCGGTGAGGATGACCTCTCCCTGGAGGACTACTTCCAGCACTTCGTCCTGGAGCACCAGGACCAGATGAGCGAGACGGAGCTGGCCCAGAAGCTCGGCATCAGCCGCAAGTCGCTATGGGAGCGACGCCAGCGCCTCGGCATTCCCCGCAAGAAGAGCCCCCGGCGCAAGAGCGAGTAGCTGGCTCTACGACCATAGTGCAAGCGCCCGCGGCCAAGGCCGCGGGCGCTGTCGTCTGGGCACCGGCTACCCACTCTGCCCCATTTGTTACCGTCCCACACAGCCTGTGCGCTCAGATGGTGCCTGACGGGTAACACTTCTCCAGAAGCGCCCGGAGCACAGGCCGCACCATATCCATAAGCCACTGTTCCATATGGAATAAAAACAAGGTGGCACGCGGGGTGCAGTATATCTGGGCAAGAAAAACAAGTTCCGGTGTCACCCGCTGCCCTAGCGCAACAACAAGAACAACACCGCAGCCGGACGTGACCAGACCCGCTAGCCAACAACAACAAGTCAGCGGGCCAGAGCAGCACAGGCGCAGTCGACCAACAAGAACAACAGCCGACACGCCCGGCCCCTTGCCCAAGAACAACAACAAGCCGTCGCAAGGTACCGGAAGACCCAGGACGCGACGCATCGGTACGGCCAACAACAAGAACAAGCGCCGTCGAAGATGCACCCCCGGCAACAACACCAACAAGCCGGGGGGAGGCAGATTAGCTGCCGTCGTGGTTGGATTATTGTTTTGAATACGAGGCGGTCACCCCCCAGGGGCGCCAACAAGGACAACAACACAGCTAGCCTGATCACTACCCTGGTGACTGCGGTGCGTATTCAAGGCGATGTGCCATCACGAAGAAGAACCAGCAGCAAGGACGCTGCATGAACGCTTGAGGGGGAGGCCGACAGGTCTCCCCCTTCTACTGTGGGCCCACCTCGGCCGGCATCACGCTATGCAAGGTCCCGGGCGTCGGCTACACTCAATCCCTTTCGCACCCTTTTTCCGCCCCGCGAGTCGATATCGACGCATGTTCAAAGGATTTACCCGTTTCCTGCAGAGTCCGGGCGAACGCCTGAAGTCCCTCTTCGGCCCCGACAGCGCCGCCGCCGGCACGCCCGAGCTGCGCATCATTCCCCGCCAGGAGCACCCGGTGTCGCGCCAGCACTTCAGCGATGCCGCTCTCAAGGTGCTCTACCGGCTGCACAACGCCGGCTACCAGGCCTATCTGGTGGGCGGCTGCATTCGCGACTCCCTGCTCGGCCGCATGCCCAAGGACTTCGACGTGGCTACCGACGCCACGCCGGAGGAGGTCAAGGCGCTGTTCCGCAACTCGCGGATCATCGGCCGACGCTTTCGCATCGTGCACGTGCGCTTCGGCCGCGAGGTGATCGAGGTCACCACCTTCCGCGGCAAGCCCGGCGACGACCACGGCGACCATATCGCCCAGCAGTCCGACGAGGGTCTGCTGCTGCGCGACAACGTCTGGGGCAACATCCAGGAGGATGCCCTGCGCCGCGACTTCACCATCAATGCGCTCTACTACAGCATCGCCGACTTCTCGATCCACGACTTCGCCGGCGGCGTGCCGGACATCGAGGCGCGCACCCTACGCCTGATCGGTGACCCGGCCACCCGCTATCGGGAGGACCCGGTCCGCATGCTGCGTGCGATACGCTTCGCGGCCAAGCTCGACTTCCACCTGGCGCCCAGCACCGAGGCGCCGATCCACGAGCTGGCCCCGCTGCTGCTGCAGATCCCGCCGGCCCGGCTGTTCGACGAGATCCTCAAGCTCTTCATGGGCGGCCACGGCGTCGAGACCTTCCGCCTGCTGCGCCACTACGGGCTCTTCGAGATGCTCTTCCCGGAAGCCGCCGAGGCCATGGAGGAGCTGCCCTGGGCCGAGCCCCTGGTGGAGGCGGCGCTGGCCAGCACCGACCGGCGCATCGCCGAGGAGCGCCCGGTCACCCCGGCCTTCCTGTTCGCCGCCCTGCTGTGGGGCCCGGTGGTCCTGCGCCAGGCCGAACAGGAGGCCCAGGGGCTGCCGCCGATCCCCGCACTGCAGGCCGCCTCCCAGCAGGTGGTCTCGCGCCAGCTGCAGCATATCTCCATTCCGAAGCGCTTCAGCCTGCCGATGCGGGACATCTGGGACCTGCAGCAGCGCCTGCCCCTGCGCCGCGGCCGCCGCGTCTTCCAGACCCGGGAACACCCCCGCTTCCGGGCCGCCTACGACCTGCTGCTGCTGCGGGAAGCGGCCGGCGAGCTTGCCCCGGGCCTGGGCGACTGGTGGACCGCCTTCCAGGAGGCCGACGAGCACGAGCAGCGCCGCCTGCTCGACAAGGCCGGCGCCAATCCCGCCGGCAGCGGCGCCCCGCGCAAGCGCAAGCGCCGCCGCCGCAAGCCTCGCAACGGCGGCAACGGCGGCAACGGCGGCAACGGCAACGCATGAGCCAGCATCGGGCCTGGGTCGGGCTTGGGAGCAACCTCGACGACCCCCGCGGCCACGTCGAGCGCGCCCTGGCTGAGCTCGACGGGCTTCCGCTGACCCGGCAAATCGCGGCCTCGGGACTCTATGCCAGCCGACCGGTAGGCCCCCAGGACCAGCCCGACTACATCAACGCCGTCGCGCTCCTCGAGACGCACCTCTCGCCGCTGGCCCTGCTCGACCAGCTCCAGGCCCTGGAGCAGCGCCACCGCCGGATCCGCCAGTGCCGCTGGGGGCCCCGCACCCTGGACCTGGATCTGCTACTGTTCGATGACAACCGCCTGGCACTGCCCCGCCTGACGGTACCGCACCCGGAGATGACGCGGCGCCCCTTCGTGCTGGTGCCCCTGCTGGAGCTGGCGCCGCAGGCCATCCTGCCGGATGGTCGCCGCCTGGCGGCGCTGGCAGAGACCCTGGAGACGAGCGGCCTGAGGGCACTGTTACCCCGCACCTGAGCCCATCGCCGCAAGTGTTACCTATCGACACGCCACCGGGGTTCGGGTAACAATTGCAGGTTACACGCCGGATCGGCTAGCCCGTTCCCGATGCGCCATAACGACGAGAGCACGCCATGAAAACCGTCACCCTGAGCACGCTGCAGGCCTTCAAGCGCGCCGGTGAGTCCTTCAGCTGCCTGACCGCCTACGACGCCTCCTTTGCCCGTGCCGCCAGCGATGCCGGCATCGAGGTGCTGCTGGTCGGCGACTCCTTAGGGATGGTCCTCCAGGGCCACGCCAGCACCCTGCCGGTGACCCTGGAGGAGATCTGCTACCACACCCGCTGCGTGGCCCGCGGCAAGGGCGCCAGCCTGCTGATGGTGGACCTTCCCTTCATGGGCAACGCCAGTACCGAACGCCTGCTGGAGAACGCCGGCGAGCTGATGCGCGCCGGCGCCGAGATGGTCAAGGTGGAGGGCGAGGCCTGGATGGCCGACGGCATCCGCGAGCTGACCCGCCGCGGCGTGCCGGTCTGCGCCCACCTGGGCCTTACCCCCCAGACGGTCTATCAGCTGGGCGGTTACAAGGTGCAGGGGCGTGATGCCGAGCGCGCCACCCAGATCCTCGAGGACGCCCGGGTGCTGGTGGAGGCCGGCGCCTCCATCATCCTGCTGGAGTGCGTGCCGGCGAGCCTGGGCCGCGCCATCACCGAGGCCCTCGACGTCCCGGTGATCGGCATCGGTGCCGGCCCCGATACCGACGGCCAGATACTGGTGATGCACGACATGCTCGACGTCACGGCGGGCCGCAAGCCGCGCTTCGTCAAGAACTTCATGGCCGAGGCCGAGGACATCCACGGCGCCTTCCGGCGCTACCACGAGGACGTCAAGGCTCGCCGCTTCCCCGCCGAGGAACACTGCTTCTAGCCCCGGAGCCCGCAATGCGCACTCTCAGAGAGATTCCCGCCCTGCGCGAGGCGCTGGCGGACGCTCGCCGTCGCGGCGACCGCATCGCCCTGGTGCCCACCATGGGCAACCTCCACGCGGGGCACCTCGCCCTGGTGGAAGCGGCCCGGGAGCGGGCCGAGGTGGTGATCGCCACCATCTTCGTCAACCCCATGCAGTTCGGGGCCGGCGAGGACCTCGACGCCTACCCGCGAACCCTGGAGGAGGACCAGGCTCGACTGGAGGCGGCAGGCTGCGACCTGCTGTTCGCCCCCGAGGTCGCCACGGTCTACTCGCGTCCCCTGGAGGCCCAGACCCGCATTCTGGTCCCCGAGGTCACCGAGGGGCTGTGCGGCGCCTCGCGCCCCGGCCACTTCGACGGCGTCTCGACCATAGTCGGCATGCTCTTCAACCTGGTGCAGCCCGACCTGGCCTGCTTCGGCGAGAAGGACTACCAGCAGCTGGCGGTGATCCGCCGCATGGTGGCCGACCTGCACTTCCCCATCGAGATCCTTGGCGTGCCCATCGTGCGTGCCGAGGACGGCCTGGCGCTCTCCTCCCGCAACGGCTACCTGAGCGCCGAGGAGCGTGCCACCGCACCGCGGCTCTACCAGACCCTCTGCGAGCTGCGCGACGCCCTGGAGGCCGATGCCGACATCGAGGCCACGCTGGCCGCTGGCACCCGGCGCCTGGAGGAGGCCGGCTTCGTGCCGGACTACCTGGAGCTGCGCGCCGTCGACCTGGGAGCGGTGACGCCCGCCACCCGCGAGGCCGTGCTGCTGGTCGCCGCCCGACTCGGCACTACGCGCCTGATCGACAACCTGACCCTTACCCTGCCGCGCTGAATCGGCACACCCGGAGGAACCCGCTTCCATGTACACCATCATGCTCAAGGCCAAGCTGCACATGGCCCGCGTCACCCACGCCGTGCTCAACTACGAGGGCTCCTGTGCCATCGATGGCGAGCTGCTCGACATGTCCGGCATTCGCGAGAATGAGCAGATCCAGATCTACAACGTGGAGAATGGCCAGCGCTTCACCACCTACGCCATCCGCGCCGAGGAGGGCTCCAGGGTGATCTCCATCAACGGCGCCGCCGCCCACCTGGCCGGCCCCGGCGACCGCGTGATCATCTGCAGCTATGCCCACTACAGCGATGCCGAGCTGGAGAACCATCAGCCCGCCCTGGTCTACCTGCAGGAAGGCAACGCGGTCAGCCACACCAGCAACGCCATCCCCGTGCAGATGGCCTGATCCTGACGTCGAGCCGCGGCCGGCGACCCTGCCGGCCGCCTCGCCTTAACCTTCCCCGGCCACCCTGCCCCTCCTCGCTCCGCGTTTTCTCCCCTCCTGCGCCCATGGAAGCATTGCCGCGTCGCACAAGAGTCACCTATGCTGGACAGACCCGGCCCTGCCTCCCTAGCTGAGCGGCAAGGCCGCAAGCCCGTCGTCTTCCATTCAGGAGAACTCTCCCATGCAAGAAGTGGTGATCGTTGCCGCACGTCGTACCGCCGTCGGCTCCTTCGGCGGCTCCCTGGCCGGCATTCCCGCCAGCGACCTGGGCGCCCTGGTGATCAAGGACCTGCTCGCCACCACCGGCGTGGCCGGCGACCAGGTGGACGAGGTGCTGATGGGCCAGGTGCTGACCGCAGGCGTCGGCCAGAACCCGGCGCGCCAGGCCGCCATCAAGGCCGGCCTCCCGGATGCCGTTCCCGCCATGACCATCAACAAGGTGTGCGGTTCCGGCCTCAAGGCCCTTCACCTCGCCGCCCAGGCGATCCGCTGCGGCGACGCCGAGCTGATCATCGCCGGCGGCCAGGAGAACATGTCCGCCTCACCCCACGTGCTGCCCAACTCCCGCAACGGCCAGCGCATGGGCGACTGGAAGGCCGTGGATACCATGGTCCATGACGGCCTCTGGGACGCCTTCAACAACTACCATATGGGCATCACCGCCGAGAACCTGGCGGAGAAGTACGCCATCACCCGCGAGGCCATGGACGAGTTCGCCGCCGCCTCCCAGCAGAAGGCCGCCGCCGCCATCCGCGACGGCAAGTTCAAGGGCCAGATCGTCCCGGTGGAGATCCCCCAGCGCAAGGGCGACCCGGTGGTGTTCGACACCGACGAGAACCCCCGCGAGGTGAGCGCCGAGAAGCTCGGCGGCATGCGTCCCGCCTTCAAGAAGGACGGCACCATCACCGCCGGCAACGCCTCTTCCCTCAACGACGGCGCCGCCGCGGTGATGCTCTGCTCCGCCGAGAAGGCCAAGGCGCTCGGCCTTACGCCCCTGGCGCGCATCGCCGCCTACTCCAACGCCGGCGTCGACCCGGCCATCATGGGCATCGGCCCGGCCCCGGCCACCCGCCGCTGCCTGGACAAGGCCGGCTGGAGCCTGGATGACCTGGACCTGGTCGAGGCCAACGAGGCCTTCGCCGCCCAGGCCCTCTCCGTCAACAAGGAGCTCGGCTGGGACGTCAGCAAGGTCAACGTCAACGGCGGCGCCATCGCGCTGGGCCACCCGATCGGCGCCTCCGGCTGCCGTATCCTGGTGACCCTGCTCCACGAGATGATCGCCCGGGACGCCAAGAAGGGCCTGGCGACGCTGTGCATCGGCGGTGGGCAAGGGGTGGCGCTCGCCATCGAGCGATAAGCTAGAAGCTAGAAGCTAGAAGCTCTACAGCGTGCCCCGGGACCGGCTCCCGGGGCACGTCTTTTTCGGCCTACTACGCTACTTCGCATAGAAAACCGCCCCCATGGCCAGGCCATGGGGGCGGTTTGTCTTCCAGCTTCAAGCTTCCGGCTTTCAGCTCGCCGAAGGCGGTTTACAGCTCGGGCTCGGCGGCCTCCTCGGCCTCGAACGCCGCCTTCTCTTCCGGGGTGATCTCCTTGATGGTGAGCTTCACCCGGTTGCGGTTATCGATATCGAGCACCTTGACGACGGGCTCGTCGCCCTCGTTGAGGAAGTCGCGCACGTCGTTGACCCGCTCGGGCACGATCTGGGAGATGTGCACCAGGCCGTCGGTGCCGGGCATGATGTTGACGAAGGCGCCGAAGTCGGCGATACGCACCACCTTGCCGCGGTAGAGCTTGCCGATCTCCGCCTCGGCGGTGATCGCCAGGACGGTGTCGATGGCCGCCTTGGCCGCCTTCTTGTCCTCGGCGTAGATGCGCACGGTGCCGTCGTCGTCCAGATCGATGGAGGCGCCGGTATCCTCGCAGATCTTGCGGATGGTGGAGCCGCCCTTGCCGATGACGTCGCGGATCTTCTCCGGGTCGATCTTGATGGTGGCCATGGAGGGCGCATTCTCGGAGACCTCGGCGCGGCTCTGGCCGATCACGGCGTTCATCTGCTCGAGGATGCTCAGGCGGGCCTCCAGGGCCTGCTGGAGCGCCTGCTCCATGATCTCCTCGTTGATGCCCTCGATCTTGATGTCCATCTGCAGGGCGGTGACGCCCTCGCTGGTGCCGGCCACCTTGAAGTCCATGTCGCCGAGGTGGTCCTCGTCGCCCAGGATGTCGGTGAGCACGGCAAAGCCGTCGTCATCCTTCACCAGGCCCATGGCGATGCCCGCCACCGGCGCCTTCATCGGCACGCCGGCGTCCATCAGCGCCAGGGAGGCACCGCACACGGACGCCATGGAGCTGGAGCCGTTGGACTCGGTGATCTCGGAGACCACGCGGATGGTGTAGGGGAACTCCGCCTCATCGGGCAGCATGGCCTGCACGCCCCGGCGCGCCAGGCGGCCGTGGCCGATCTCGCGACGCTTGGGGCCGCCCATGAAGCCGGCCTCGCCCACGCTGTAGGGGGGGAAGTTGTAGTGGAGCATGAAGCGATCCTTGCGCTCCCCCTCCAGGGACTCGATCAGCTGGGAGTCGCGCAGGGTGCCGAGGGTCGCCACCACGATGGCCTGGGTCTCGCCACGGGTGAAGATCGCCGAGCCGTGAGTCTTGGGCAGGGCGCCCACCTCGATGGCCAGCGGACGCACCGTCTTGTGGTCGCGGCCGTCGATGCGCGGCTCGCCCTTGACCACCCGGGAGCGCACCACCCGCTTCTCGAGGCCGGCGAAGGCGCCCTTGACCTCATCGGCGTCGAACTTGCCCTCTTCCTCACCGGCCAGCTGCTCGACCGCCTCGGCCTTGAGCGCGGAGAGCGCATCCTGGCGGGCCATCTTGTCGGTGATGCGATAGGCCTCACCCACCCTGGCCTCGAAGGCGCCGGCCACGGCGGCCTTGAGCTCGGTGTTCTCCGCCGGGGCCTGCCACTCCCACTTCGGCTTGCCCGCCTCGGCGGTCAGCTCATTGATGGCCTGGATGGCCACCTGCATCTCCTGGTGGCCGTAGAGCACGGCGCCCAGCATCTCGTCCTCGAGCAGCTCGGCGGCCTCGGACTCCACCATCAGCACCGCCTTCTCGGTGCCGGCCACCACCATGTTGAGCTCGGAGCCGACGAGCTCCTCGACGGTGGGGTTGAGGAAGTAGCCCTTCTCCTCGTCGAAGCCGACGCGGGCCGCGGCGATGGGGCCGTTGAAGGGCACCCCGGAGATGGCCAGGGCCGCGGAGGTGCCGAGCATGGCAGCGATGTCCGGGTCATGGTTGCGGTCGGTGGAGAGCACCGAGCAGACCACCTGCACCTCGTTCATGAACCCCTTGGGGAAGAGCGGGCGGATCGGGCGATCGATCAGCCGCGAGGTGAGGGTTTCCTTCTCGGTGGGACGCCCCTCGCGCTTGAAGAAGCCGCCGGGAATCTTGCCGACCGCATAGGTCTTCTCCTGGTAGTGCACGGAGAGCGGGAAGAACGGCTGGTTGGGGTTGGCTTCCTTGCGGGCCACCACGGTGCAGAGCACCACGGTGTCGTCCATGGTGACCATGACGGCACCGGAGGCCTGGCGGGCGATGCGCCCGGTTTCCAGGGTGACGGTGCTGCGACCGTACTGAAATGTCTTCTTGACCGGATTCACGGCGACTTCCTTCATATCTACTTTTCTGTGTTGGGGTCGTTTCGACTCGGCGACCATTTTAGGGGTTGACGCGCCCCGCGGCCACCGGATAGCGACATTTCCACCCACCAGACGCAAAACGGGCAGCCCCCTGAGGGGACTGCCCGTTGACACGTCGAGAACAAGGAAAGGAGGAATTCGCGTTGCGAGCGATGAGAGGCTGGTCGCCGCCGGAGCGCAGCTCCCGGAGTGTAGCCCGCTACATGAGGAGGGCGATCGGGCCGGCGCACCGGCACCGCCGGCGGCCAGGCTATCGAGCGCAGTAGCGAATTACCCTTTACTTTAGCGACGCAGGCCGAGACGCTGGATAAGCGCCTGATAGCGCTCGAAGTCCTTGCGCTTCAGGTAGTCCAGCAGCTTGCGGCGCTGGTTGACCATGCGGATCAGGCCACGACGGGAGTGGTGATCCTGCTTGTTGGTCTTGAAGTGGTCCTGCAGGCCATCGATGTTGGCGCTCAGCAGGGCTACCTGCACTTCGGGGGAACCGGTGTCGTTGTCGCCACGACCGAATTCGCTGACGATTGCGGACTTCTGCTCGGCTGTCAGTGCCATCTGTCTCTCCAGTAAGCAATATGCCTGAATGATGAGTGTGTGAGACCACGCATATTTGCAGTCTCGGCGTTGCTCCCTTCAATCGGCTGCGGTGCTCAGCAGCCGTTTCGGCGCCACCTCCTGTGGCGACGTCACCGCGCCGAGGCCCAGGAAGGCCCCGTCGCAGTAGAGTCTTGGCGTCTCGCCCACCGCCATGCCTGCGGCATCGAGGCGAGCGGACTGGCCGTGGGTCAGCCGCTGCGCCGCCGCCGCATCGACCTCGAGCCGCGGCAGGTGCTCGACCAGCACGTCCACCGGCAGCAGCACGGCCTCCCGGGCGGCCTGGTCGGGCAGCGCCTCGAGGGCCTCCAGGCTCAGCATTCCCTCCCCCCCCAGGCTGTCGCCGTCGAAGGGGCCGGTGGCCAGGCGTCGCAGCATGCTGATATGCCCGCCGCTGCCCAGGGCCCGAGCGATATCCTCGGCCAGGGTGCGCACATAGGTGCCCTTGCTGACCTTCACCTCCAGCTCGAAGGCGTGGCCCTCGAAGGCGAGAAGCCGGGCATCATACACCGTCACGCGCCGGGCTGCACGCTCGATCGACTTGCCCTCCCGGGCCAGCTCGTAGAGCTTGCGCCCCTGGTGCTTGAGCGCTGAATACATCGGCGGGATCTGCTCGATCTCGCCGCGAAAGCGCTCGAGCACGCCCTCCACGTCGGCCGCGGTGAGTGCGGGCACCGTACAGCGCTCGATGATCTCACCCTCGGCGTCGCCGGTGTCGGTCACCGCCCCCAGCTCCACCCGGGTGCGGTAGACCTTGTCCGCCGCCAGCAGGTGGGCCGAGAACTTGGTGGCCTCGCCGAAGCAGACCGGCAGCAGGCCGGTGGCCATGGGGTCCAGGGTACCGGTATGACCGGCCTTCTGGGCCTGGAAGAGCCGCCGGGCCCGCTGCAGGGCGTGGTTGCTGGACATGCCGCCGGGCTTGTCCAGCAGCAGCACCCCGTTGACCGGCAGGCCGCGACGACGACGCGCCATCAGCGGCTCTCGTCCCCGTCGCCGCCTTCGTCGTCGCCCTGCTCGCCGGAGCGGGCGCGGTCGCTCTGTACCGCCTCCTCGATCAGCGAGGAGAGGCGCTGGCCGCGCACCACGCTCTCGTCGTAGTGGAAACGCAGCTCCGGCACGTGACGCAGCTTGATGCGCTTGGCAATCTGCCCGCGCAGGAAGCCGGCGGCCTGCTTGAGAACCTTGAGGTTCTCCTTGATCCGCTCCGGGGTGTCCTCACCCAGCAGGGTCACATGGACATCGGCGTAGCCGAGGTCACGGCTGACCTCGACGCCGCTGACCGTGACCATGCCCAGGCGCGGGTCCTTGACCTCGCGCTGGATGAGCACCGCCAGCTCCTTCTGGAGCTGGTCGGCTACCCGGTCGGTCCGCTTGAACTCGCGCATGCTTGGCTCCTGACGCTCAGAGCGTCCGCTCGACCTTGACCTGATCGAAGACCTCGATCTTGTCGCCGACCTGGACGTCATTGTAGTTCTTCACGCCGATGCCGCACTCCATGCCGTTGCGCACTTCCTGGACGTCGTCCTTGAAGCGGCGCAGCGACTCGAGCTCGCCTTCGTAGATGACCACGTTGTCGCGCAGCACGCGGATCTTCTTGTTGCGGAAGACGGTGCCCTCGACCACCATGCAGCCGGCCACGGCGCCGATCTTGGGCGCGCGGAAGACGTCGCGGACCTCGGCCACGCCGACGATCTCCTCCTTCCACTCCGGCGCCAGCATGCCGGTCATCGCCTGCTTGACCTCGTCGATCAGCTGGTAGATGACGCTGTAGTAGCGCAGGTCCAGGCCTTCCCGCTCGATGATCTCGCGGGCAGCGGCGTCGGCACGCACGTTGAAGCCGACCACGATGGCCTCGGAGGCCAGCGCCAGGTTGGCGTCGGTGCCGGTGATGCCGCCGACGCCAGAGGAGACCACGGCCACCTGCACTTCGTCGGTGGAGAGCTCCTCGAGAGCGCCCTTGATCGCCTCCAGGGAGCCCTGCACATCGGCCTTGAGCACGATGTTGACCTTGGCCACCTCGTCCTGCCCCATCTGGCTGAACATGTTCTCCAGCTTGGCCTTCTGCTGGCGGGCCAGGCGCACCTCGCGGTACTTGCCCTGACGGAAGTTGGCGACCTCGCGGGCCTTCTTCTCGTCGGCCACCACCATGAAGTCGTCACCGGCGTCCGGGGTGCCGCCGAGGCCCTGGATCTCCACCGGCATGGCGGGACCGGCCTCGTCGACCTGCTTGCCCAGCTCGTTGGTCAGGGCCCGCACGCGGCCATAGTGCAGGCCGGCCAGGACGATGTCGCCCTTCTTCAGGGTGCCGTTCTGGACCAGCACGGTGGCCACCGGGCCGCGGCCCTTGTCCAGGCGGGACTCGACCACCACGCCCTTGCCGGGCGCTTCCGGCACGGCCTTGAGCTCGAGCACCTCGGAGACCAGCAGGACCGCTTCCAGCAGCTCGTCGATGCCCTCGCCGCTCTTGGCGGAAACGTGGACGAACTGGGTGTCGCCGCCCCACTCCTCGGAGATGACGCCGTGCTGGGAGAGCTCGTTCTTGACCCGGTCCGGGTCCGCCGCCGGCTTGTCGATTTTGTTGACCGCCACCACCATCGGCACGCCGGCCGCCTTGGAGTGCTCCACCGCCTCGATGGTCTGGGGCATGACGCCGTCATCGGCCGCCACCACCAGGATGACCACGTCGGTGGCCTTGGCACCGCGGGCACGCATGGCGGTAAAGGCCGCGTGGCCGGGGGTATCCAGGAAGGTGACACCGTGGGAGCCGTTCACCTTGGCCGCATCGACGTGGTAGGCGCCGATGTGCTGGGTGATGCCGCCGGCCTCACCGGTCGCCACCTTGGCCTTGCGGATATAGTCGAGCAGCGAGGTCTTGCCGTGGTCGACGTGACCCATGACGGTGACGACCGGGTCCCGGGTCAGCTCCTCGCCCTCGTAGGAGATTCCCTCGAGGACCTCGGTCTCCAGGGCATCGTCCTTGACCAGCTTGGGCTTGTGGCCCATCTCCTCGACCACGATGGCCGCGGTGTCCTGGTCGATGGTCTGGTTGATGGTCACCGCCGCACCCATGGTGAACATGGCCTTGATGACCTCGTTGGCCTTGATCGACATCTTGTCGGCCAGGTCGGCGACGCTGATCGACTCGGGGATCGAGACCTCGCGGACGATCGGCTGGGTCGGCTTCTGGAAGCCGTGCTTGCCGCCACCCTGGGAGCCACCGCGGCGGCCACCGCGACGCTCGGCGCGCTTGGCCTTCTTGCCGCCGCCGCGACGACGCTCGTCGCGATCGTCGTCGTCACGCTCGTGCCGCCCCTTCTTGGCCGCGGCCTTCTTGGGCGGCGCGGTGCGACGGTCGGTGCGACCCTCCTTGGGCGGTGCGGGCGGCTCGTCGCCGGCCGGCTGCTCGACCAGCTCCGGCACCGGGATGTCCGGCACCTCGGGCACCTTCTCGGCCTCCAGCTTGGCCGCCGCCTCGCGGGCGGCCTCTTCCGCCGCGCGCGCCTTGGCCGCTTCGGCCTCACGGGCCTCCTGCTCGGCCTGGGCCTGCTGGGAGTCGGCCATGTCGCCGACCAGCTGGCGCGGACCGGTATCCTCGACCTTGGTTTCCTCGGCGGCCGGCTCCTCCCGCTTCACGTAGGTGCGCTTCTTGCGAACCTGCACCTCGATGGTCTTGCCGCGCTCGCCGGTCTTGATCCGGCTGCGGGTCTTGCGCGTCAGGGTGATGCGGTTCTTGGGCGCCGCCGCGCTGGTGTCACCGCCGTGACTCTTGGTGAGGTAGTCGAGCAGCTGACGCTTGTCCTCCTCGGACACGGCATCGCTCTCGGACTTGTGCTCGAGTCCGGCTTCTTTCATCTGTTCCAGCAGACGAGGCACATCGCGCCCCACCTTTGCTGCAAAATCCTTAACGGTCATGTCTGACATTACGACCCTCCTGAGCCCGTGACCCCAAATCTGTTCGCTTCGAATGCTGCGGCCCGGCATCCACCGGGCGTCATACGCCTGTTGCGCGCTGCGCCTTCGAACTATTCGCTTTCAAACCAGGGCGCACGGGCGGTCATGATCAGTGCCGCGGCGCGCTCCTCGTCCACTCCCTCGATGTCCAGCAGGTCATCGACGGACTGCTCGGCGAGATCCTCCATGGTGACGATCCCCCGGCTGGCCAGGATAAAGGCCAGGTGGCGCTCCATACCCTCCATCTCGAGCAGGTCCTCGGCCGGCTGGGCGCCGTCGAGCTCCTCCTCGGAGGCGATGGCCAGGTTGAGCAGCTCATCCTTGGCCCGGGCGCGCAGCTCCTCGATGGTCTCCTCGTCGAACTCCTCGATCTCGAGCATCTCCTCCACCGGCACGTAGGCGATCTCCTCCAGGGAGGTGAAGCCCTCCTCCACCAGCAGGCGGGCGACCTCATCGTCGATATCCAGGTGCTGGATGAAGTGCTCGACTAGGCTGTCGATCTCCTGCTCGCGCTTGGCCTCGGCCTCGTCCTCGGTCATGACGTTGATCCGCCAGCCGGTGAGCTCAGAGGCCAGGCGCACGTTCTGGCCGCTGCGGCCGATGGCCTGGGCCAGGTTGTCCTCGGCAACGGCCACGTCCATGGCGTGGGCATCCTCATCCACCAGGATGGAGGCGACGTCCGCCGGCGCCATGGCGTTGATCACCAGCTGGGCGGGGTTGTCGTCCCACAGCACGATGTCGACGCGCTCGTTCTGCAGCTCCGAGGAGACCGCCTGGACCCGGGAGCCGCGCATGCCGACGCAGGCGCCTACCGGGTCGATGCGGCGGTCGTTGGTCTTGACCGCGATCTTGGCCCGGGAGCCCGGATCGCGCGCGGCGCCCTTGATCTCGATGAGCTGCTCGGCGATCTCCGGCACCTCGATCTTGAACAGCTCGATGATCAGTTCCGGGCAGGTCCGCGACAGGATCAGCTGGGCGCCACGCGCCTCCGGGTCGACCTTGGTCAGCAGGGCGCGCACCCGCTCGTTCATGCGATAGCGTTCGCCGGGGATCATCTCGCCGCGGGGCAGGAACGCCTCGGCGTTCTCGCCCAGGTCGATGATCAGGCCGTCGCGGGTGGTCTTCTTGACGATGCCGGAGACCAGCTCGCCCTCGCGCTCGGCGTAGAGGCGCACCACCTCGGCCCGCTCGGCCTCGCGCACCTTCTGCACGATCACCTGCTTGGCGGTCTGGGCGGCGATACGACCGAAGTCGGCGTTCTCGATCTTCTCCTCCACCACGTCACCCAGCCCCAGAGGCGGGTCACGACGCTCGGCGAAGGAGAGCTTGATCTCGTGGTCGGGGCCGTCGAAGTCGTCGTCCTCCACCACCGTCCAGCGGCGGAAGGTCTCGTACTCACCGGTACGGCGATCGATATGCACCCGCACGCTGGCCTCTTCGTCCTCGAAGCGCTTGCGGGACGCGCTGGCCAGGGCCGCCTCGACGGCCTCGAAGATCACCTCGCGGGGGACTCCCTTCTCGTTGGAGATCGCGTCAACGACCGCCAGAATCTCTTTACTCATGCCATTGCCTCGCCAGAAAACCTGTCCTCGAGCCTCACGCTCATTGCGCCGTGCCAAGCGGCGGCCGGATCGTCAATCCTGATCATCGAACCTCGGTACCACCTGGGCCTGATCGATGCTGTCGATGGGGAAGCAGTACTCCTCGCCGTCCAGCTGCAGCAGCACCTCGTCGCCCTCGACGCCGGCCAGCAGCCCCTGGAACTTGCGCCGCCCCTCGAAGGGCACGCGCAGCTTGAGCGCTACCTCGTGGCCGCGGTAGCGGCTGAAGTGGTCGAGGGTATAGAGCGGACGATCCATCCCCGGCGAGGAGACCTCGAGGCGATACTCGCCGCGAATCGGATCCTCGACGTCGAACACGGCGCTTACCTGACGGCTGATATCGGCGCAGTCATCGACGCTGACGCCGTTCTCGTGATCGATATAGATCACCAGGCGTGAGTGCTTGCCCTGGGACTGATAGTCGATGCCCCACAGCTCGAAGCCCATGGCGGTCACCACGGGTTCGATCATTGCGTGAAGTGCAGCATCCTTGATAGCCACGGAAATATCGCTCCTACAGCCGTTGCATCAGGCACCTGGCCGGGAGTGAACAGGAAAGTCAGGTGGCTGATTGGCGTTGCCCGGAACAGTGCCCCGGCGCCTGGCGCCCTGGGCAAGCTGCTAACAAAAAGCCCCTTCACAGGAAGGGGCTTTTACATGAAACCTTTAGACCACTCCGGCAGATCTGGCTGCCCCTTCTGCTCGACCCCCCAGCTTGCTGCTGCGGCTCGAAAGGCGCCTGACCGGAAGATGGTAGCGGGGGCCGGATTTGAACCGACGACCTTCGGGTTATGAGCCCGACGAGCTACCAGACTGCTCCACCCCGCATCAATCTAGGTCGGTGATTCTACGCATCGCCGAGACTTTCGTCAAGGGAGCTTCACCGCTATGCCAATCCTGCTTTCTGAAGGACCTCTCCTTGCCGACGGCAAGGCGGTGTATCAGATGGTGCCGAAGGCGGGACTTGAACCCGCACGACCGTAAGGTCACTACCCCCTCAAGATAGCGTGTCTACCAATTCCACCACTTCGGCATCAGGGGAGGCTGGAAACTACCAAGCGACCTAGTCGTCGCTTCCCTCCAGCACTGGCGCTGCATTATCCATACCCGAGGGGGTGTCGTCAAGGGTTGGAATGCCGCGCTGCTGCTCGATCAGCCGCGAATCGGGAATACCGGCCTCCGGCGCCTGGCCCGCCTGGGAGGCGTAGTAGGCCAGAGTCAGGGAGGTGGCGAAGAAAGCGGCCGCCAGGATAGCGGTGAACTTCGACAGGAAGCCACCGCTGCCGCGGGAGCCGAATACGGTCTGGGAGGCACCGCCACCGAAGGCGGCACCGGCTTCGGCGCCCTTGCCCTGCTGCAGCAGGATAAGGACGACCAGGGCGATGGCGATCGCCACATGGATCATGAGAATGGCAACTTGCATGGAATCAACCTGCTGACTGACAGATGGCTAGAAAATCGTCGACCTTGAGCGAGGCACCGCCCACCAGGCCGCCGTCGATATCGGGTTGGGCGAGCAGCTCGGCGGCGTTGCCAGCATTCATGCTCCCCCCGTAGAGCAGCCGCAGTTCGGCGGCCAGCTCGCGGTCATACTCCGCCTGATAGGCGCGAATGGCGGCCATCACCTCCTGGGCCTGCTCCGGCGTGGCGGTACGGCCGGTGCCAATGGCCCATACCGGCTCGTAGGCGATGACGATCAGCCGGCGCTGCTCGGGCTCCAGGCGCGACATGGCGAAACCCACCTGGCGCAGCACCACCTCCATGGTACGCCCGGCGTCGCGCTCCTCGAGGGTCTCGCCCACGCAGAGCACCGGCGTGAGGCCGACGCTGAGGGCGGCCAGCAGCCGGTCGAAGACCTGCTCGTCGCCCTCGCGGTAGAGCTGGCGACGCTCGGAGTGCCCCACCAGGGCATAGCGCACCCCGAATTCACAGAGCATCCGCCCGCTCACCTCGCCGGTATGGGCGCCGGAGTGGAGCGGATTGAGGGTCTGGGCACCGAGGCGCAACGGCGTGCCGGCAAAGACGCGCTGCGCCGCCTCCAGGTAGGGAAACGGCGGAAAAATCACTACCTCGAGCCCCTTCGGCAGCTCCGCCTCGGCAAAGGCACGACCAAACGCCTCGACCAGGTCGGCCGAGCCGTTCATCTTCCAGTTGCCGGCAAGCAGCGGGGTACGCATGGCGTGTCCTCTTCAAAAAGGCTGCGAAATGGTATAGGAGCGGCCCTGTCAAGACAACCGCAGGACGACTCCCGAGTCCGGGTATCAGGCTCAGGCAAGCAGCGCCTCGACCTCGCCGGCCAGGCGGCGCGCCAGGCCATCGACGTCGAGGTGCGGCCGCCCCTCGACCATGACGCGGATCAGCGGCTCGGTACCCGAGGGACGCAGCAGCACCCGGCCCTCGTCGCCCAGCTCGGTCTCGACCTCCGCCACCGCCGCCTGCAGCGCCGGCATCTCCATCACCGCCCGAGCGTCGCTGCCCGGGGTGAGGCGTACATTGACCAGCGCCTGGGGCGCCTTCTCAAGCCCCGCCAGCAGGCGCTGCAGCGGCTTCTCCTCGCGCACCATGATCGCCAGCACCTGCAGCGCCGAGACGATGCCGTCGCCGGTGGTCTGGACATGGCCGCAGACGATGTGCCCCGAGGACTCACCGCCCAGCTGCCAGCCGTTGGCCGCCAGGCGCTCCATCACGTAGCGGTCGCCCACCTTGGCCCGCTCGAAGGGAACCCCCAGCTGCTCCAGGGCCGCCGCCAGGCCGAAGTTGGACATCAGGGTGCCCACCACGCCACCGCCCAGCTCGCCCCGGGCGTGACGATCCCGGGCGATCAGGTAGAGGATGTCGTCACCGTCGATCTCCCGGCCGTCGCTGTCCACCAGCAGGACGCGGTCCCCGTCGCCGTCGAAGGCCACGCCGAGATCGGCCCCCTGCTGGATCACCGCCGCGCGCAGCGCCGCGGGATGGGTCGAGCCGACACCCTGGTTGATATTGAGGCCGTCAGGGCTCGCCCCGACCAGGCCCACCTCGGCGCCCAGCTCCCGGAACACGCTGGGCGCGATGTGGTAGGTGGCGCCATGGGCGCAGTCCAGCACGACCTTGAGGCCGTTCAGGCTGACCCGGTCGGGAATGGTGGACTTGCAGAACTCGATATAGCGCCCGTCGGCATCATTGATGCGGGTCGCCTTGCCCAGCTTGTCCGCCGCCACCGTGGTCAGCGGCTCCTCCAGCATCGCCTCGATCTCCTCCTCCAGCTCATCGCCCAGCTTGGCACCGGCGGTGGAGAAGAACTTGATGCCGTTGTCGGGGAAGGCGTTGTGGGAGGCGGAGATGACGATGCCGGCATCGGCACGGAAGGTACGGGTCAGGTAGGCGATGCCCGGGGTCGGCATGGGGCCGAGCAGGGCCACGTCGACGCCGGCGGCGGAGAGCCCCGCCTCCAGGGCCGACTCGAACATGTAACCGGAGATCCGCGTGTCCTTGCCGATCAGCACCCGGGGGCGCCGCTGGCCGTGGCGTGCCACCAGCACCCGGCCGGTGGCCCAGCCCAGCTTGAGCATGAAGTCGGCGGTGATCGGCGGTTCACCGACGGTACCGCGGATACCGTCGGTGCCGAAGTAGCGTCGTGTCATTCAGCATCCTTCCTTGAGAACGGCCCAGGTCATGTTCACCGCATCCACGCTGGGGGCCACATCGTGAACGCGCAGGATTCGTGCGCCGCGCTCCACCGCCAGGGCGCTCAGCGCCAGGCCGCCGGGCAGGCGCTCCTCCACCGGGCGCTCGAGCACCTTGCCGATCATGCTCTTGCGGGACATGCCGACGAGCAGCGGCAACTCGAGTTCGGCCAGGCGCTCCATGCGGTTGAGCAGGCGCAGGTTGTGTTCCACGGTCTTGCCGAAGCCGAAGCCCGGATCCACCAGCAGGCGCTCGCGGCGCAGCCCGGCGGCCTCACAGGCGGCCACCCGCTCGGCGAGGTAGTCGACCACGGCCTCTTCGATAGGCACATCATAGCGGGGCGCCTGCTGCATGTCGCGGGGCTCGCCCTGACGATGCATCAGGCAGACCGGCAGACCGGTGCCGATGGCCGCCGCCAGGGCACCCTCGCGGTCCAGGGAGCGCACGTCATTGAGCAAGCCCGCCCCCAGGCCGGCCACCTCTCGCATCACCTCGGGGCAGCTGGTATCCACCGAGACCAGGGCATCGAGCTCGCGCACCAGGGCCTCCACCACCGGCGCCACCCGGTCGAGCTCCGCCGCGGGCGAGACGGGCTCGGCGCCGGGCCGGGTCGACTCGCCGCCCACGTCGATGATCGCCGCCCCCTCGGCCAGCATCCGCTCGGCATGGCGCAGGGCGTCATCCAGGGCCACATGGCGGCCGCCGTCGGAGAAGGAGTCGGGGGTGACATTGAGGATCCCCATCACCCTCGGGAAGGAGAGGTCCAGCCGATGGCGGCCGCAGGTCAGGAAGGCAGAGGTGGAAGTCATCATCACTCGAAGCGTCGGGCTGTTATGGGAGAGGTTGCGGGAGGCGTTGCGGAGCTTGCCGCCTTGCAGGACTCAGAAAAACGCAGGCGCCCCAAGTGGGGCGCCTGGCAGGGAGGAACGCAGCGGGCTCAGGAGCCGGCCGGGCCGCCCAGCGGGTCGGAGGGCCGGCGACGGGGCTCGTCGTCATCCTCCTCGCCACCGTCGGCCTCGTCGGGGGCTTCCGGAGCCGCCTCGGCCTCGGGCGCCTCGGTCACCGGCGCGCCGGGGCCGGAGGAGTCACCGTCCTCCCAGTCCTTGGGCGGACGCGGATCGCGGCCCTCCATGATGTCCTTGAGCTGGTCGGCGTCGATGGTCTCATACTTCATCAGCGCCTCGGCCATGGCGTCGAGCTTGTCGCGGTTCTCCTCGAGGATGACACGCGCCTGCTCGTAGCAGTCGTCGATGACCTTGCGCACCTCCTTGTCGAGCTTGGAGATGGTCTCGCCGGACTTCATCTTGCCGCCGCCCTGGCCCGGGCCGCCGAGGAACTGGTGGGACTCGTCCTCGTCGTACATGATCGGGCCCATCTCCTCGGAGAGGCCCCACTTGGCGACCATGCTGTGGGCCAGCTCGGTGGCACGCTTGATATCGTTGGAGGCGCCGGTGGTGACTCCGTTGGGCCCCAGGGTCATCTCCTCGGCGATGCGGCCGCCGAACAGCGAGCAGATCTGGCTGAGAATCTGCTGGCGCGACAGGCTGTAGCGATCCTGCTCGGGCAGGAACATGGTCACGCCCAGGGCGCGGCCGCGAGGGATGATGGTCACCTTGTAGACCGGGTCATGCTCCGGCATCACCAGGCCGATGATGGCGTGGCCCGACTCGTGGTAGGCGGTGTTGAGCTTCTCCTTCTCGGTCATGACCATGGAGCGGCGCTCGGCGCCCATCATGATCTTGTCCTTGGCGAGCTCCAGCTCCTCCATACCCACCAGGCGCTTGTTGCGACGGGCGGCGAACAGGGCGGCCTCGTTGACCAGGTTGGCCAGGTCGGCGCCGGAGAAGCCCGGGGTACCGCGGGCGATCAGCGACGGCTTGACGTCGTCGGCCAGCGGCACCTTGCGCAGGTGCACGTTGAGGATGTGCTCGCGGCCGCGGATATCGGGCAGCGGCACCACCACCTGGCGGTCGAAGCGGCCCGGACGCAGCAGCGCCGGGTCCAGCACGTCGGGGCGGTTGGTGGCGGCGATGACGATGATGCCCTCGTTGGCCTCGAAGCCGTCCATCTCCACCAGCAGCTGGTTGAGGGTCTGCTCGCGCTCGTCGTTGCCGCCGCCCATGCCGACCCCGCGGGAGCGGCCCACGGCGTCGATTTCATCGATGAAGATGATGCAGGGCGCCTGCTTCTTGGCCTGCTCGAACATGTCGCGCACGCGAGAGGCACCCACACCCACGAACATCTCGACGAAGTCGGAGCCGGAGATCGAGAAGAAGGGCACCTTGGCCTCGCCGGCGATGGACTTGGCGAGCAGGGTCTTGCCGGTACCCGGCGGGCCCACCATCAGCACCCCGCGGGGAATGGTCCCGCCCAGGCGCTGGAACTTGGTGGGGTCGCGCAGGAAGTCGACCAGCTCCTCGACCTCCTCCTTGGCCTCGTCGCAGCCCGCCACGTCGGCGAAGGTGGTCTTGATCTGGTCCTGGGAGAGCAGCTTGGCCTTGGACTTGCCGAAGCTCATGGGGCCGCCCTTGCCGGCCCCGCCGCCCTGCATCTGGCGCATGAAGAACATGAAGATGGCCAGGATCAGCAGGATCGGGAAACTGGCGATCAGCAGCCGGCTCCACAGGCTCTGCTGCTCCGGCTCCTTGCCCACCACGGTCACATTGTTGGAGAGCAGGTCATCGATCAGCTTGGGATCCTCCGCCGCGGGGCGGATGGTCTGGAACGACGAGCCGTCGGTGCGCTCGCCGGAGATCCGGTAGCCGTCGATGGTGACGCTACGCACCTGCTGGTTCTGCACCTGCTGGACGAACTGGGAGTAGTTCATCGACTGGGGGGAGCTGTCGACGCTGAAGTTGTTGAACACCGTCAGCAGCACCGCCGCGATGACCAACCAGAGGATCAGGTTCTTCGCCATATCGTTCAAGGGACTACCCTCAATGTCAGAAATCTGTCGGCCGCCATGGCCTGGCGCCTTGTATACGCTCTGTATAGGACACTACAGAAGCCCGCCGCGTTCAGCCACCGCCCATCCCGGACGGTCCACCGCAGGGGGCACTGTGACACACTTTGGCGCCTGCTGTCCGGCAATCAGCCCATTAGTCTGGGGCTATTGATTGCGCCTGCCGCCACGTTATCCGAGCCGAGCGCTCGCTCAGCCGCGAAACCCCTGGGCCAGCAGGTAGACCTCCCGGGAGCGCGCCCGGGAGGCTTCCGGCTTGCGCGTCACCACCCGGGTGAAGCGCTCGCGCAGGGTCTTCAGGTATTCATCGAACCCCTCGCCCTGGAACACCTTGGCCAGGAAGGTACCGCCGGGGCGCAGGGTCTGGCCGGCCAGGTCCAGCGCCAGCTCCACCAGGTACATCGCCTGGGGCTGGTCGATGGCGGCCATGCCGCTCATGTTGGGCGCCATGTCGGACATCACCAGGTCCACCGGCCGCTCGCCCAGCGCCGCCAGGATCGCCTCGAGCACGCTCTCCTCGGTGAAATCGCCCTGGATGAAGTCGACGCCGGCCAGGGCGTCCATCTCGAGGATATCCGAGGCGATCACCACCCCCTCCGGCCCCACCTTCTCGGCGGCCACCTGGCTCCAGCCCCCGGGGGCCGCTCCCAGGTCGATCACCGTCATGCCGGGCTTGAAGAGGCGATCCTTGTCGTCCAGCTCGAGCAGCTTGTAGCTGGCCCGGGAGCGATAGCCGTCCTGCCAGGAGCGCTGCACGTACTGGTCGTCGAAGTGCTCCTTCAGCCAGCCCTTGCTGGTCTTGCTGGATGGGCTGGCCTTGCTGGCGGCACTCTTGCTGGCCGGCGCCTTGCCGGAAGCGGGAGATGAAGTGCGGGAACGCGCCACGGCATCACCTGTGGTAAGGGGACGGGTGAAGGGACAGACAGGCGGTCGAGCGGAGTGCGGGAGTGGCACGCAGAACTGAAGAGTGCTGACCGGCCACTTCGACGCTGGCCGAATGCCCCGTGCTTTCACTGCGCGACGTTTCGCCCATGGCATTTTCCGCGTACCATGGATGGCTGCGCGCAACCGGGAAGACGCAAGATACCATGAGCTTGTCACAGGCACAAAAGAAAGCATTTCGCAGCATCGGCCACCACCTGAACCCGGTGGTGACGGTCTCCGAGAACGGCATCTCCGAAGGGGTCCTCGCGGAGCTGGGGCGAGCCCTCTCCGACCACGAGCTGATCAAGGTCAAGCTGGCCCTGCCGGAACGCGACGACCGCGCCGCCATCCTCGACGAGCTGGTCACCGCCAGCGGCGCCGAGCTGGTGCAGAAGATCGGCAAGATGGCGCTGCTCTATCGCCGCAATCCCCAGGCCAACCCGAAGCTCTCCAACGTGCAGCGCTTCGAGGGGCACCACGGCCGGCACTGAGCGCCGAGCCCTACCCAGCCTAGAAAGCAAAAGGCCCGCGGCACAGTTCACACTGCCGCGGGCCTTTTAATTGGCACTTTGTAGGAGCTCAGCTCCGCTGAGCGATCCGCTGCGCAGCAGCGGGGGCGCCTGCCGGCGCCATTCGGCGAAGCGTCGCACCGCCGATGAATCGGGCTCCTACAGGCTCGGCGCCTACAAGTGCTCGACGCCGGCGATCTCGTACTCGACGTTGCCGCCGGGGGTCTTGACCACCACCACGTCGCCCTCCTCCTTGCCGATCAGGGCGCGGGCGATGGGCGAGGTCACCGAGATCAGCCCCTGCTTGATGTCGGCCTCGTCCTCGCCGACGATGCGGTAGGTCACCTCATCGTCGGTATCGAGGTTGAGCAGCTCCACGGTGACGCCGAAGATCACCTTGCCGGTACGCGGCAGCTTGGTGACGTCGATCACCTGGGCGCTGCCGAGCTTGCCCTCGATCTCCTGGATGCGCCCCTCGATGAAGCCCTGCTGCTCCCGGGCAGCATGGTATTCGGCGTTCTCCTTGAGATCCCCGTGCTCACGAGCCTCGGCGATGGCGGCGATCACCTTCGGACGCGCCTCGCCCTTGAGCTGCTCGAGCTCCTTGCGCAGGCGCGCCTCTCCGGCAACGGTCATCGGGACCTTGTTCATTGTGCAGCTCCTGCATGCAGTTCCTGAAGCCGCCGCACCGTGATCTCGTTGCCGTATTCAAGCGCCATGCAAACGGCGTTGGCCCCCGCCAGCGTGGTGGCGTAGGGAACCTTGCGGGCAAGCGCGGTGCGGCGGATCACCGAGGAGTCCTGGATCGCCTGGCGACCCTCGGTGGTATTGACGATATAGGCGATGTCGTCGTTCTTGAGCAGATCGACGATATGCGGGCGGCCTTCGAAGACCTTGTTCACGACCTCGACGTCGAGTCCGGCGGCCTCAAGGGCAGCGGCGGTACCGCGGGTCGCGCACAGCGTGAAGCCCAATGTTACCAGAGAACGGGCCACCTCGATAACACCCGCCTTGTCCGGCTCGCGCACCGAGAGGAACGCCTTGCGCTCGCCGGTCAGCGCAGGAATCGCCTCGCCGGCGCCCAGCTGCGCCTTGTAGAAGGCCTCGGCGAAGGTGTCACCGCTGCCCATCACCTCGCCGGTGGACTTCATCTCCGGCGACAGGATGGGATCGACGCCCGGGAACTTGTTGAACGGGAAGACCGCCTCCTTGACGCTGAAGAAGTGCGGCACGATCTCCCGAGTGAAGCCCTGCGCCTCGAGGCTGGTGCCGGCCATGCAGCGCGCGGCGATCTGGGCCAGGGAAGTGCCGATGCACTTGGAGACGAAGGGCACGGTGCGCGAGGCCCGGGGGTTGACCTCGATGACGTAGATCTCGCCGTCCTGCCAGGCCAGCTGCACGTTCATCAGGCCCTTGACGCCCAGCTCCACGGCCATCTGGCGCACCTGCTCGCGCATCTCGTCCTGCACCTCGGCGGGCAGCGAGTAGGGCGGCAGCGAACAAGCGGAGTCGCCGGAGTGCACGCCGGCCTGCTCGATGTGCTGCATGATGCCGCCGATCACCACCTGCTTGCCGTCGGAGACCGCATCGATGTCGATCTCCACGGCGGCATTGAGGAAGTGGTCGAGCAGCACCGGGGAGTCGTTGGAGACCTTGACCGCGTGGGTCATGTAGTTCTCCAGCTCGTCGGCGGAGTAGACGATCTCCATGGCGCGACCGCCCAGCACGTAGCTCGGGCGCACCACCAGCGGGTAGCCGATGGTCTCGGCCTTGGCAAAGGCCTCCTCGAAGCTGCGCGCGGTAGCGTTGGGCGGCTGCTTGAGGCCCAGCTTGTCGATCATCTGCTGGAAGCGCTCGCGGTCCTCGGCGCGGTCGATGGCGTCGGGGGTGGTGCCGATGATCGGCACGCCGGCGGCCTCCAGCTCCCGGGCGAGCTTCAGCGGGGTCTGGCCGCCGAACTGCACGATGACGCCGACCGGCTGCTCCTTGTCGGCGATCTCCAGCACGTCCTCCAGGGTCACCGGCTCGAAGTAGAGGCGATCACTGGTGTCGTAGTCGGTGGAGACGGTCTCCGGGTTGCAGTTGACCATGATGGTCTCATAGCCGTCGTCGTGCATGGCGAAGGCGGCGTGGACGCAGCAGTAGTCGAACTCGATGCCCTGGCCGATGCGGTTGGGGCCACCGCCCAGCACCATGATCTTCTGGCGACCGGAGACCTCCGCCTCGCACTCCTCCTCGTAGGTGGAGTACATGTAGGCGGTATCCGAGGCGAACTCGGCGGCACAGGTGTCGACGCGCTTGTAGACCGGGCGGATGCCGGCCTTCTGGCGGGTCTTGCGGAACTCCTTCTCGGAGACGCCGAGCAGGCTCGCCAGACGAGCATCAGAGAAGCCCTTGCGCTTGAGGCGGAACAGCTCCCGGGCGTCGAGCTCGGAGAGCGAACGCCGGGACACCTCGGCCTCGGTGGCGACCAGGTCCTCGAGCTGGACCAGGAACCAGGGGTCGATCTTGGTCAGCGCGAAGATCTCGTCGCGGCTCATGCCGGCGCGCATGGCGTCGGCCACGTAGAAGATGCGATCGGCGCCGGCGGCCTGCAGCTCGGCCTTGATGTGCGCCATGGCCTCGGCGGAGAAGTCGCCGGGCTTGAAATCGGGAAACTTGGGGTCGAGGCCGTCGTTGCCGGTCTCCAGGCCGCGCAGCGCCTTCTGCAGCGACTCCTGGAAGGTGCGCCCGATCGCCATCACCTCGCCCACCGACTTCATCTGGGTGGTCAGGCGGTCGTTGGCCTGGGGGAACTTCTCGAAGGTGAAGCGCGGGATCTTGGTGACCACGTAGTCGATGGCCGGCTCGAACGACGCCGGGGTGCGCCCGCCGGTAATATCGTTCGAAAGCTCATCCAGGGTATAGCCCACCGCCAGCTTGGCGGCGATCTTGGCGATCGGGAAGCCGGTGGCCTTGGAGGCCAGCGCCGAGGAGCGCGACACCCGCGGGTTCATCTCGATGACCACCATGCGGCCGGTATCCGGGTCCACGCCGAACTGGACGTTGGAGCCGCCGGTCTCGACGCCGATCTCGCGCAGCACCGCAAGCGATGCGTCGCGCATGATCTGGTACTCCTTGTCGGTCAGCGTCTGGGCCGGGGCCACGGTGATGGAGTCACCGGTGTGCACGCCCATGGGGTCGAAGTTCTCGATGGAGCAGACGATGATGCAGTTGTCGTTCTTGTCACGAACGACCTCCATCTCGTACTCCTTCCAGCCCAGCAGCGACTCGTCAATCAGCAGCTCGTGGTTGTTGGAGAGCTCGAAGCCGCGGGTGCAGATCTCCTCGAACTCCTCCTTGTTGTAGGCCACGCCGCCGCCGGAGCCGCCCATGGTGTAGGAGGGGCGGATGATCACCGGGAAGCCCAGAGTGGACTGGATGCGCCAGGCCTCCTCCATGCTGTGGGCCACCTCGGCCTTGGGGCACTGAAGGCCGATGCGCTTCATGGCCTGGTCGAAGAGGTCGCGGTCCTCGGCCTTGTTGATGGCGTCGGCGTTGGCACCGATCATCTCCACGCCGTGCTTCTCGAGCACGCCGTGCTTGTCCAGGTCCAGGGCGCAGTTGAGCGCGGTCTGGCCGCCCATGGTGGGCAGGATGGCGTCGGGGCGCTCGGCCTCGATGATCTTCTCCACCGCCTGCCAGGTGATCGGCTCGATGTAGGTGGCATCGGCCATGGCCGGGTCGGTCATGATGGTGGCCGGGTTGGAGTTCACCAGGATGACCCGGTAGCCCTCCTCGCGCAGCGCCTTGCAGGCCTGGGCGCCGGAGTAGTCGAATTCGCAGGCCTGGCCGATGACGATGGGGCCGGCGCCGATGATCAGGATGCTCTGGATGTCTGTACGCTTGGGCATGGTGCTTCCCGCAGAATGTGGTGACGAGGGGCGACGTGTCTCGGGCTACTGCGCCGGGCTCAGGCCTGGCGGGCCTTCATCATCTCGATGAACCGGCCGAACAGCGGCGCCACGTCCTGGGGGCCGGGCATGGCTTCCGGATGCCCTTGGAAGCTGAAGGCCGGGCGGTCGGTACGCTCGATCCCCTGCAGGGTGCCGTCGAACAGCGAGCGATGGGTGGCGCGCACGTTGGCCGGCAGGCTCGCCTCGTCGGCGGCGAAACCGTGGTTCTGGCTGGTGATCATCACCTTGCCGCTGTCGAGATCCTGCACCGGGTGGTTGGCGCCGTGGTGGCCGTGGCTCATCTTCACGGTCTTCGCCCCGCTGGCCAGGGCCAGCAGCTGGTGGCCCAGGCAGATGCCGAAGATCGGAAGCTCGGTCTCGAGGATCTCCTGGATCGCCTTGATGGCGTAGTCGCAGGGCTCGGGGTCGCCGGGGCCGTTGGCCAGGAAGACGCCGTCCGGGTTCATGGCCAGCACCTCGGCGGCCGGGGTCTGGGCCGGCACCACGGTGAGGCGGCAGCCGCGGGAGGCGAGCATGCGCAGGATGTTGCGCTTGACGCCGAAGTCGTAGGCCACCACATGGTAGGGACGCTCGCCCTGGGTGGTATCGGCGTAGCCTTCGCCCAGGCTCCACTCGCCTTCGCTCCACTTGTAGGGCGCCTGGCAGGAGACCACCTTGGCCAGGTCCATGCCCTTGAGGCCCGGGAAGGCGCGGGCGGCGGCCAGGGCACGCTCCACGGCGTCCTCGCCCTCGGCCTCGGCGCCGGCCAGGATGGCGCCGTTCTGGGAGCCCTTGTCGCGCAGGATGCGGGTCAGGCGGCGGGTATCGATATCGGCGATGCCCAGCACGTTCTGGCTCTTGAGGTAGTCGGAGAGCGTCTGCTCGCAGCGGAAGTTGCTGGCCAGCAGCGGCAGGTCGCGGATCACCAGGCCCGCGGCGGCGATGCCCCCGGACTCCACGTCCTCGGCGTTGACGCCGGTGTTGCCGATATGGGGGTAGGTCAGGGTGACGATCTGGCGGGTGTAGGAGGGATCGGTCAGGATCTCCTGATAGCCGGTCATGGCCGTATTGAACACCACCTCACCGCTGGTCTGTCCATCGGCGCCGATCGCCGTGCCGTGAAATACGCTTCCGTCTTCCAGGGCCAGTATCGCGGGTCTGTTCAATGCAACGTCCTCCCATCTTTATGTAACGACAGCCATGTAACAACAGCTCGTCAGGAATAGTGCTACCGGTGGCACGCCCGCAAAAAAGCGGGACGAAAGCCGATTGAGACCGGTTTCATCCCGCTTGTTGTCATTCGCTCGGAACTGATTCGCTCAGAACATCAGAACACTGGGGGCCGAAGCAACAAGCGCTGTGTCAGGGCTCTCGCCCAGGCGCCCGGCCAAAATTTTGGGGATATTACAGGATCTGCCGCCCCTCGACTACCCCTTTGGTCGAGGCGCCCCGGCCAGTCCAGGCCCGGCCAGTCCAGGCCCGGCCACTTCAGACACGGTCTGTCAGACACGGTTGTCAGACACGAACTGTCAGACCGAGCCTGTGAGACCCAACACATCCTGCATGGAGTAGCGCCCCTTGTCCTGGTCGGCCACCCAGCGCGCCGCGCGCACCGCTCCCTTGGCGAAGGTCATGCGGCTCGAGGCCTTGTGGGTGATCTCGATGCGCTCGCCCTCGGTGGCGAACATCACGGTGTGCTCGCCGACGATGTCGCCGGCGCGCACCGTGGCGAAGCCGATCTCCTTGTCGGTGCGCGGCCCGCACTGGCCGACGCGTTCGAAGACGCCGTGCTCCTTGAGGGTGCGCCCCAGGCTCTCGGCCACCACCTCGCCCATCTTCAGCGCGGTGCCGGAGGGCGCGTCCACCTTGTGGCGATGGTGGGCCTCGATCACCTCGATGTCGTAGCCCTCGTCGCCCAGGGCCCTGGCGGCGGTCTCCAGCAGCTTCAGGGTCAGGTTGACCCCCACGCTCATATTGGGCGCGAAGACGAAGGGCAGCCGCTCGCGGAAGCCGTCGAGCTCGGCAAGCTCGTCATCGGAGAGGCCGGTGGTACCGATCACCATGCGCTTGCCGTGGGCCGCACAGAAGGCCAGGTTGGAAAGCGTCACCCGGGGTGCGGTGAAGTCGATCAGCACGTCGAAGTCGTCGACGATGGCCGCAAGCGAATCCACGGCGGCCACGCCCACCCGGCCGGCGCCGGCCAGCTCGCCGAGATCGGCACCCACCAGCGAGCTGCCCGGCTCGACGATGCCGCCGGCCAGGGTGGCTCCGTCATCCTGCTGGACGGCGTTGACCAGGGTGCGGCCCATGCGGCCGGCGACACCGACGATGGCGATACGGGTCATGTGGACTCCTGTGAAAGCGGTAGCGGTTCGGGAATGGGCGGCAGTATACCAGAGGCGAGACCCCGTCAGCCGCCCGCCCTGCCGTCACCGCGCATCAGCAGCCCCATGGCCAGCAGCACGGCCAGGCTGCCCGGCAGCCAGACCCAGCCGATGCGGTCCGGCGACTGCACGAACAGCAGCAGCATGGAGACGAAGGGCACCAGATAGCCGTAGGCGGTGACCGCCCCCGGCGTCAGCGCCGCGGTGGCCCGCTGCATCAGCCAGAAGGTGAGCGCGCTGGAGCAGAGCCCCAGATAGACCAGCAGGGCGAGATCCAGGGCCGTCATGGCCGCCAGCCGCCCCACCGGCTCCACGGCGAGCCCGGCCAGGCCGATCAGCACGCCGCCCGCCCCCAGGCTCCAGAAGGTGCGCACCGCCGCCGACTCCGGCAGCCGCCCGCTGGCCAGCCCCCAGCGGCTGAGCACCGGATAGCAGGCCGTGGCGATGCAGCCGAGGAAGAACACCGCCTCGCCGCGACCGAAGGCCGGCCCGCCACCCTGCTGGCTCCCCTCGGCGACGGCCAGACCCAGGGCCCCCAGCGCTCCCAGGGCGAGAATGCTCGGCAGCCGCCAGCCAGACCGCTCCACCCCAAGGCCCAGCCCCAGCAGGAAGGCCAGCAGCGGCACGCTCACATGCAGGGTCGCCATGGAGAGGGCCGTGGCGTGGTGGGCGGCCCAGAACATGGCCCCGAAGAAGCCGGCCAGGCAGAGCCCCATCAGGGCGTAGAGGGGCAGCAGGCCCGGCGCGGGCAGGAAGTCCGGCGAGCGCCTGGCCAGCCACCAGAGGCCGGCGCAGGCGATAAAGAAGCGCAGGGCGGTGAGCGAAAGCGGCGGCAGCTCGTTCATCAGCCCCACGGCGGGAAAGGAGAGCCCCACCAACGACGCCCAGAGCAGCATGCCCAGGTGGGCGCTGCGGGCCGAGACCGACTGGCTCAACGGATCCAGGCGATATCGAGCGGCTCACCGCCGGCCATGCGTTCGAGGTGGCTGGCGACCACTTCTTCCAGGCGCTCGCGCCGCTGTGCATCCTGCGCCTCGATCACCACCGTCAGGGCACCGGGCTCGGCCAGCATCCGGCAGCTACCGCCCTCGAAGCGCACCCGGCCCTCCCGCTCGGTGTAGTGGACCTCGAGCTTATGGGCCCAGTGCTTGCAGAGCCGCCGGATCAGCTTCTCGCCGGACTCGGTGGCGATCTGCGCCCTTGCACCGATTACGCCTGATTCCATGGGTCAGGCCTCCCAGACAATATCGAGCTCGACGCCCTTGAGAGCGTCCAGGGTATTGTCCACCTCCCCCTCCAGCTGGTTGTGAGCCTCGTCATCGACCGCCTCCACCACCACCAGCAGCTTGTCCGGCTGGGCCTGGAGGTAGCAGCTGCCGCTGGCGAAATCGATCCGGACCGGGTCGCTTGCGCGATCGATCGCCTTGGCATCGGACCAGCGCTCGCAGAGCTGGTCGATCAGGGCCGCCGCATCCTCGGCGGGCAGCTCGGCGCGTGAAATGGGCATCGCAGATCTCCTGGCAGTTTCATCGAGCCACCAGACTATGCCGCCGCACCGTCGAAGCCAAGCGGGCGCCTCTACACGCTGCCCCGCATTCGATAGCAGCCGCCGTGATAACGTAGCGCCAGGTCTATCGAGACACAGCCTGGCGGCTGGATCACCTGCAGCGCTGAGGCGGCCATGAACGCGACGGGCCCCGGCATCTGGCGATGCCGGGGCCCGTCTGGCGCTGCGAGGCGTGATGCCGCTAAGGTGATAGCGTCAGGGCTTCATATCCTCGAAGAATTTCTTCACGCCGTCGAAGAAGCCGCTCTTCTTGGGCGAGTGGTGGGCGCTGTTGGTGCCGCCGAGGCTCTCCTGGAACTGGCGCAGCAGCTCCTTCTGCTCCTCGTTGAGCTTCACCGGGGTCTCCACCACCACCTTGCACAGCAGGTCGCCGGGGGCGCCGCCGCGCACCGGCTTGACGCCCTTGCCGCGCAGGCGGAAGAGCTTGCCGGTCTGGGTCTCCGCCGGGATCTTCAGCTTGACCCGGCCGTCCAGGGTCGGCACCTCCAGCTCGCCACCGAGGGCGGCGTCGACGAAGTTGATCGGCACCTCGCAGTGCAGGTGCTTGCCGTCGCGCTGGAAGATATGGTGCGGCTTGATGTGCACCTGGACGTAGAGATCCCCGGGCGGGCCGCCGTTCATACCGGCCTCGCCCTCGCCGTTGAGGCGAATGCGGTCGCCGGTATCCACCCCGGCGGGAATCTTCACCGACAGGGTGCGGGTCTCGCGCACCCGGCCCTCGCCGTTGCACTTGTGGCAGGGCACCTTGATGTGCTGCCCGGAGCCGTGGCAGGTCGGGCAGGTCTGCTGCACGGCGAAGAAGCCCTGCTGCATGCGCACCTGGCCGTGGCCGTGGCAGGTCGGGCAGGTCTCCTTGCTGGAGCCCGGCTCGGCGCCTGAGCCGTCGCAACGCTCGCACTCCACGTGGCGCGGCACGCGGATATCCACGGTGGTGCCGGCCACGGCGCTCTCGAGGTCGAGCTCGAGGTTGTAGCGCAGGTCGCTGCCCCGGGCCGGGGCATTGGGGTTACGACGCCCGCCGCCACCGCCGAAGATGTCGCCGAAGACATCGCCGAAGATATCGCTGAAGCCGCCGGGGCCTCCCCCGCCGAACCCGCCGCCCCCGAAGCCGCCGGCCTGACCGTCCACGCCGGCATGGCCGAACTGGTCATAGGCGGCGCGCTTCTCGCCGTCGGAGAGCACCTCGTAGGCCTCGGACACCTCGCGAAACTTCTCCGCCGACGTCTCGTCATCCGGGTTGCGGTCGGGGTGAAACTTCTGGGCGAGCCGCCGGTAGGCCTTCTTGATCTCTTTGGTGTCGGCGCCACGCTCTACGCCCAGCACCTCGTAATAGTCACGTTTGGACATGGGTCTGTCCGCCTCCGTCGCGGTCCCTCGGAAACACCAACGCGGGAGTCAGGCCCCCGCGCTGGTGTCATCCATGGCTTATATGCGCAGTTCAGATGCGTGGTTTACTGCTTCTTCTGGTCGTCGTTGACCTCTTCGTACTCGGCATCGACCACGTCATCTTCCTGCTTGGCGCCGGCTTCCTGGCCTTCGCCACCGCCCTGCTGGGCCGCTTCGGCCTGGGCCGCATACATCTTCTGGGCCAGGTTGCCGGAGGCCTCGGTCAGCTTGTCGAGCTTGGCCTGGATGTCATCCTTGTCGTCGCCCTTGATCGCCTCCTCGAGCTCCTTGGCGGCGCTCTCGATGGCTTCCTTCTCCTCGTCGCTGGCCTGATCGCCGGCTTCCTGGACGGTCTTGCGTGCAGCATGGATCATGCCGTCGGCCTGGTTACGCAGCTGGACCAGCTCCTCGAACTTCTTGTCCTCGTCGGCGTGGGCCTCGGCGTCGCGGACCATCTGCTCGATCTCGTCGTCGGAGAGGCCGCTGGAGGCCTTGATGACGATGGACTGCTCCTTGCCGGTGGCCTTGTCCTTGGCGGAGACGTTCAGGATGCCGTTGGCGTCCAGGTCGAAGGCGACCTCGATCTGCGGCACGCCGCGGGGCGCCGGCGGAATGTCGGCCAGGTCGAAGCGGCCCAGCGACTTGTTGCCGCCCGCCTGCTTGCGCTCGCCCTGCAGCACATGGATGGTCACGGCGGTCTGGTTGTCATCCGCGGTCGAGAAGGTCTGGGTCTTCTTGGTCGGGATGGTGGTGTTCTTCTCGATCAGCGGTGTCATCACGCCGCCCAGGGTCTCGATGCCGAGGGTCAGCGGGGTCACGTCGAGCAGCAGCACGTCCTTGACGTCGCCGCCCAGCACGCCGCCCTGGATGGCAGCGCCCACGGCCACCGCCTCGTCCGGGTTGACGTCCTTGCGCGCTTCCTTGCCGAAGAACTCGGCCGCCTTCTGCTGCACCAGGGGCATGCGGGTCTGGCCACCGACCAGGATGACGTCGTCGATCTCGGAAGCCGAGAGGCCGGCATCCTTCAGGGCGATCTTGCAGGGCGCCAGGGAGCGCTGCACCAGATCCTCCACCAGCGACTCCAGCTTGGCCCGGGTCACCTTGACGTTGAGGTGCTTGGGACCGGTCTGGTCGGCGGTGATGTAGGGCAGGTTGACGTCGGTCTGCTGGGCGCTGGAGAGCTCGATCTTGGCCTTCTCGGCGGCTTCCTTCAGGCGCTGCATGGCCAGGTTGTCGCCGGAGAGGTCGATGCCGCTGTCGGCCTTGAACTGATCGACCAGGTAGTTGATCAGGTGCATGTCGAAGTCTTCGCCACCCAGGAAGGTGTCGCCGTTGGTGGCCAGCACCTCGAACTGGGTCTCGCCGTCGACGTCCGCCACCTCGATGATGGAGATGTCGAAGGTGCCGCCGCCCAGATCATAGACCGCGATGGTCTTGTCGCCCCGGGACTTGTCCATGCCGTAGGCCAGCGCCGCCGCGGTGGGCTCGTTGATGATGCGCTTGACCTCGAGGCCGGCGATACGGCCGGCGTCCTTGGTGGCCTGACGCTGGCTGTCGTTGAAGTAGGCCGGCACGGTGATGACCGCCTCGGTGACGGGCTCACCCAGGTAGTCCTCGGCGGTCTTCTTCATCTTCTTCAGCACTTCGGCGCTGACCTGGGGCGGCGCCAGCTTCTTGCCCTTCACTTCCACCCAGGCGTCACCGTTGTCGGCCTCGGAGATGGTGTAGGGCACCATCTTGATGTCCTTCTGGACGACCTCGTCCTTGAAGCGACGGCCGATCAGGCGCTTGATGGCGTAGAGGGTGTTGGTCGGGTTGGTGACCGCCTGGCGCTTGGCCGACTGGCCCACCAGGATCTCGCCATCCTCGGTGTAGGCGATGATGGAAGGCGTGGTGCGGCCGCCTTCGGCATTCTCGATCACCTTGGCGCTGTCGCCGTCCAGCACGGCCACGCAGGAGTTGGTGGTACCAAGGTCGATTCCGATGATGCGTCCCATAGGAAATCCTCGAAGTGGTTGCGGTTGTATCCGGGAGTCGTGTTCAGCGGCCTGGGCCGCGGAGTTGACGTCTATCTGGGGGCCGCCGTCACCATTTCAAGTCCAGCGGCCGGAATTCATTGCTCAACCGGCGGCCTGGCTGACCACCACCATGGCCGGGCGCACCAGGCGACCGTTGAGCAGGTAGCCCTTCTGCATCACTTCCATGACGGTATTGGGCTCCAGCTCCGGGTTGGGCACCATGGCCATCGCCTCGTGGAGCTGGGGGTCGAAGGGCTCGCCGGCGGGCTCCACCGCCTCGACGCCGAACTTGGCCATGGCATCGAGCTGCATCTTGAGGGTCATGGAGACGCCCTCGCGGTGAGCCTCGGTGGCCTCGTCCGCCATGGCCTCGAGGGCCTTCTCCAGGCTGTCCACCACCGGCAGCAGCTCCTTGACGAACTTCTCCAGGGCGAACTTGCGGGCCTTCTCGGCCTCCTGCTCGGCGCGGCGACGCACGTTCTGGGCCTCGGCGGCGGCGCGCAGCGCCTGGTCCTTGGCGTCGGCCAGGCCCTGCTCCAGCTCCTCGACCCGGGCGGCCAGCAGCTCGGCCTCGGGGTTGTCGCTCACCTCGGTCTCGGCCTGCTCGGCCGCCTCGAGGGCCTCTTCCAGCTCCCCCTCCACCGGCTGCGCGTCGGCCTCCTGCTCGCGGCGGGCCAGCTCATCGTCCAGCGGGGTCTGTGGGTCTTTGGCCATGGGTCTCTCCTGATCGGGTAGGCGGCGGCACGGGCCGCCGACTCGGCATTGAATGACGGTTCGCAAGGGGCTGCCGGGTATATGGGGACAGGCGCGCGGAACTCAAGGCGGGTGGCGCACGTGCATTGCTGGCCAACCTCGACTACTGTATAAACGCACACATATTGGATGGATACCCAGTTGCCCGGCCAGGGCCGCAGACTTCCCGGGAGGCACCATGCTGACAGAGCTTGCCATTCGCGACTTCGCCATCGTCGACCACCTGGAGCTGGAGCTCGGTGGCGGCATGACCGCCATCACCGGCGAGACCGGCGCCGGCAAGTCGATCCTTCTCGGGGCCCTGGGCCTCTGCCTGGGCGAGCGCGCCGACGCTACCAGCGTCCGCCACGGCCGTGAGCGCGCCGACCTCTCCGCCCGCTTCGATATCCGCCAGCTCCCCGAGGCCCGCGCCTGGCTGGCCGCCAGGGAGCTCCCCGACGACGACTGCCTGCTGCGACGCGTGGTCGCCGCCAACGGCCGCTCCAAGGCCTGGATCAACGGCCAGCCCGCCACCGTGGGCGACCTCAAGGCGCTGGGCGAACGGCTGATCGAGATCCACGGCCAGCACGCGCACCAGGCGCTGCTCCGCGAGGAGACGCACCTGCGCCTGCTCGACGACTTCGCGGGTCACCGGGAGGCGGTAGGCGAGATGGCCGAGACCTTCCGCGCCTGGCAGGCCGCGCGCCGCCGCCTCAAGCGGCTGGCCGAGGACGGCGACGAGCTCGCCGCCCGCCGCCAGCTGGTGCGTTACCAGGTCGAGGAGCTTGACCAGCTGGCCCTGGCAGAAGGGGAGCTCAAGGCGCTGGAGGAGGAGCAGGAGGCGCTGGCCCACGCCGAGGAGCGCCTGCGCGAGGCGCAGTTCGCCGCCGAGTGCTGCGACAGCGACGAGGGCGGCGCCATGACGCTGCTGACCCAGGCCATCAACCGCCTCTCGGCGCTGCCGGGCAGCGATCGCGGCCGCCTGGCCGAGACGCTCGGCATGCTGAGCGAGGCGCGCATCCAGGTGGAGGAGGCGGCCCGGGAGCTGCACCACTTCGCCGCTGCCACCGAGCTCGACCCGGAGCGCCTGGCCCGGGTGGAGGAGCGCCTGGGGGAGGTGCACCGCCTGGCCCGCAAGCACCATGTGATGCCGGAAGAGCTCACCGAGCGCCATCGCCAGCTGCATGACGAGCTGGCGGGGCTGGAGGGCGGCGAGGAGAGCCTGGAGGCCCTGGAAGCCGAGGTGGACGCCCTGCGCGAGCGGTGGCGGGAGCAGGCCCGCCAGGTCGGCGAGGCACGCCGCCAGGCGGCCGCTCGCTTCGGTCAGGCGGTGCAGGAGCAGCTCGCCTTCCTGGCCATGGGCAAGGCGCGCTTCGAGGCCGAGCTGGTGACGCGGGAGACACCGGCCGCCGAAGGCCTGGAGGGCGTCCGCTTCCTGATCAGCGCCAACCCCGGCCAGCCGGCACGCCCCCTGGCCCGGGTCGCCTCGGGCGGCGAGCTCTCCCGCATCAGCCTGGCCATCCAGGTAGTCGCCGCGCGCCACTCCACCATCCCGAGCCTGGTCTTCGACGAGGTGGACGTAGGCGTCTCCGGCGCCACCGCCGAGATCGTCGGCCAGCTGCTGCGCCGGCTGGGCGAACAGGGCCAGGTGATGACCGTGACCCACCTGCCCCAGGTGGCCGCCCAGGCCCATCAGCACCTGCATATCGAGAAGCGCGCCAAGCGAAACACCACCCTGACCCGCATGGCGCTGCTCGATGAGGCCGGGCGGGTGGGCGAACTGGCGCGCATGCTGGGCGGCGTCAACCTGTCGGATCAGACCCTGGCCCACGCCCGGGAGATGCTCGACGCCAGCCAGCGCCCCCACCACTGAGGGACCTCGCATACCCCACCACCTGGGCCCGCATGGCGGCCACGACCAAACGGCCCCGATCATGGATCGGGGCCGTTTCACGCTCTGGCAAGGGGCGAGGTGGCGCTACTTCCTTGACGTGCCATCCTGGCGGGTCACGCTGGAGCCACGCGGGCGCACGTAGAGCACCAGGGCGTGGTCCACCAGCTCGAAGCCGTGCTCCTCGGCGATCTCCTGCTGGCGCCGCTCGATGGTCTCATCGAAGAACTCGATGATCTCACCGCTCTCAAGGCACACCATATGGTCGTGGTGGTCCTCCTGGGAGATCTCGAAGACGGCGTGGCCGCCGTCGAAGTTGTGGCGCACCACGAGCCCCGCGGACTCGAACTGGGTCAGCACGCGGTACACGGTGGCCAGGCCTACGTCTTCACCCGCGTCCAGCAGGGTCTTGTAGACATCTTCGGCGCTCATGTGATGTTCACCCTGAGCGTTCTCGAGAATCTGCAGGATCTTTACGCGGGGCAGGGTCACCTTCAGACCGGCCTTGCGTAGTTCATGGTTCTGGTCGGCCATGGTCGCTCTTCGCAGTATCAGGTAGGGTCGGGTATTATCGACCGAAACCACGATAGTGAAGAACAGGCGCAAATGCAAAAGTTGACAAGAATCGTCACCCTTTCGGCCGCTCTGCTGATGGTCAGCGGCTGCAGCTACTTCGGGGTCTACAAGCGCGACATCCCCCAGGGCAACCTGGTGACCGCCGACATGGTGGAACAGCTGCGCCCCGGCATGACCCGCGACGACGTGGTCTATGTGATGGGCCGTCCGCTGTTGGAGGCTCCCTTCGACTCGAACCAGTGGGACTATGTGTTCCGCCTCGACGAGGCCTACGGCGGCGTGGAGCGCCGCCGGGTCACCCTGACCTTCGATGGCAACCGGCTGGCGGACATCCAGCGCGAGGGCGACCTGGAGCGTGACATCGAGCTGCGCTCCATCGAAGGCGCCGGCCCCCAGGTGGAGGGCGCCGAGCCCCTCGAGACCACGCCCACCCAGGAACCGCAGCCGGAAGGGGGCGCTACCGTGCCCATGGGCGGCGAGCCAGCCCAGGGCTTCTGAGACATCACGTCCGGCTCCCCTGACGCCTCGCCCCTCCCGGGCGAGGCGTCAGCGCTTTTCGGCCGCCCGGGCCAGCCGCGCCCGTTTGGGGTCGATGAGCAGTGGACGATAGAGCTCGACGCGATCGCCGGCACGCAGGCGGTGCGCCTGAGGCTCGCGCAGCCGCTTTCCGAAGATGCCCAGGTCGGCCCCGGCAAGGGTCTCGGCCGGCAAGTCGGGAAAGCGTGCGGGGAGGTCGGCCAGGGCGACCGCCTCGCTGGCCGTGGTGCCCAGAGGCACATTCAGCGCCACCACGGCCTGCCGCTCGGGCAGGGCAAAGGCGATCTCGATCGGGATTTCGGCCATGGCTCAGCGCCCGTAGAGGTCATCGGCGCGGCGGGTGAAGGCCTCCACCAGCTGGCCCGCCACCTGCTGGAACAGCTTGCCGAAGGCCATGCCGAGCAGCCGGCTGGCAAACTCGAACTCCATCTCCAGGCACACCTTGCAGGCGTTCTCTCCCATGGGGATGAACATCCAGCGCCCGCGCAGGCGCTTGAAGGGGCCGCTGACCAGCGACATCTCGATGCGCTCCGGCTCGATCAGGTCGTTGCGGGTGGCAATGCTCTGCTCGATGCCGGCCCGACCCAGGGTCATCTCGCCGATCAGGTGGGAGTCATCCCGCTCGATCAGGCGTGCACGCCGACAGCCGGGCAGGAACTCCGGATAGCGCTCGAAGTCGTTGACCAGATCGAACATCTGCTGGGGGGTGTGTCGCACCATGGCGGTTCGGTTGACCGTTGGCATTGAGCTCTCCGCTGACTTCACAGTGCCCAGGGCGTATCATGAGCCGTTATTTCAGGCCTTGAATGGTATCACGCTTCCCCCCATATCGAAGGGAAAGCCGCCACGGGCACGGACAGACACGAGGTTTCATGGCCAACAAGAAAGGCAAGGGCAAGGGCCCCGGCAGCAACGTCATCGCCTTGAACAAGAAGGCGCGCTTCGAATATCACATCGATGAGGTGTTCGAGGCAGGCCTGGTGCTGGCCGGCTGGGAGGTGAAGAGCCTGCGCGCCGGCAAGGCCCAGCTCACCGACACCTACATCCTGGTCAAGGACGGCGAGGCCTGGCTGCTGGGCAGCCATATCATGCCGCTCAACACCGCCAGCACCCACGAGGTGGCCGACCCGACGCGCACCCGCAAGCTGCTGCTGCACAGGAAGGAGATCGCCAGGATCTTCTCGCGCACCCAGGACAAGGGGCATACCTGCGTGCCCCTCAAGCTCTACTGGAAAGGCAATCGCGTGAAGTGCGAGCTGGCCCTGGTGACGGGCAAGAAGCTGCACGACAAGCGAGCCACCGAGAAGGACCGCGACTGGCAGCGCCAGAAGGGACGCGTGATGCGGGAACAAAACCGGGGGTAGGCTGTCATAAGGCTGCACATCCTGATAGGATGCGCGATCAAGGGGGCGACATGGTTTCGACGCCGGTGACAACCCCTGCGGTGCATGCCGAGAGCGTGATGTATCTCGTAAATCCAACATCACGACTAAATAGTCGCAAACGACGACAACTACGCTCAGGGCGCGCTGGCAGCTTAAACGCTGTTAGCTTCTTGTCCGGCCCCAACGCGATGTGCCCATTCATCGCCGAGGGGATATGAGCCAAGACTGATGGGATCGCAATCGGTAGCGTCCTCATGCCGGTTGCTAAATCTAAGAGGAATCGCGTCGCTGGATCCTGACCGTTGGAGCCAGAGGCGTTAAATCAAATAACGGAATCTAAGCATGTAGAGCCAATGGGCGAGTGCTGGCGGACGCGGGTTCAATTCCCGCCGCCTCCACCAAACAAGTCGACGAATCAAGCACCTACGGGTGCTTTTTTCGTTTCTGCCTCTAGCCGACTCCCTTATGCCACCACCCCGGGGCCTCCGGCGGCGCCCCACCGCGAGCGCAGGCGGGTCGCCGCAGCCCCTGTTGCGACTTTGGTCGCGCCCTTGACGCGAAAACCACTTGATACCAGCCTCAGGGGGCGCCATTATCAGCGCCCACTCGTCTACCCCCCTGCGGGGAGCCGGGCGAGGCCAAGACCGGGGTGGCATCGGGTCGGGGGCGCCGAGGCGCTTCACTACCGATAAGACCCTACCACTGTTGACATTTCCCGATCTGGATTCGAAACCCCATGAGCAAAGTCCTGATTATCGGCGCCGGCGGCGTCGGCGGCGTCGTGACCCACAAGTGCGCCCAGCATCCCGAGGTCTTCAGCGAGATCCTGCTGGCCAGCCGCAACGAAGCGAAATGCAAGGCGATCGCCGCCCAGCTGGATCGCCCGATCCAGACCGCCCAGGTAGACGCCGACAGCGTCGATGACCTGGTCGCGCTGATCGAGTCCTTCAAGCCCGACGTGCTGATCCACGTGGCCCTGCCCTATCAGGACCTGACCATCATGGAGGCCTGCCTGAAGACCGGCGTGCCCTACCTCGACACCGCCAACTACGAGCATCCCGACGAGGCGAAGTTCGAGTACAAGGAGCAGTGGGCCTTCCAGGATCGCTACGCCGAGGCGGGCAACATGGCCACCCTGGGCTGCGGCTTCGATCCGGGCATGACCAACATCTACTGCGCCTACGCCCAGAAGAACCTCTTCGACGAGATCCACCGCATCGACATCCTGGACGCCAACGGCGGCGACCACGGCTACCCCTTCGCCACCAACTTCAACCCGGAGATCAACATTCGCGAGATCACCGCGAAGGGTCGCTACTGGGAGCAGGGCGAGTGGAAAGAGACCGACCCGCTGGCGGTGAAGCGCAAGTTCGACTTCGACGGCATCGGCGAGAAGGACATCTACCTCCTCTACCACGAGGAGCTCGAGTCCCTGTGCCAGAACATCAAGGGCCTGGAGCGCATCCGCTTCTGGATGACCTTCTCCGACAAGTACATCACCCACCTCAAGGTGCTCGAGAACGTCGGCATGACCAGCATCGAGCCGATCACGGTGAACGGCACCGAGATCGCCCCGCTGGAGTTCCTCAAGGCGGTGCTCCCCGACCCGGCCTCGCTGGGCCCGCGCACCAAGGGCAAGACCAACATCGGCATCATCGCCGACGGCATCAAGGACGGTAAGCGTCGCAAGGTGTACATCTACAACATCTGCGACCACGAGAAGTGCTACGAGGAGGTCAAGTCCCAGGCGATCTCCTACACCACCGGCGTGCCGGCGGTGACCGGCGCCATGCTGATGCTGGAAGGGGTCTGGAAGGGCGCGGGCGTCTTCAACGTCGAGCAGCTCGACCCCGACCCCTTCATGGCGCGCATCGGCGAGATGGGCCTGCCCTGGCAGGTGGTCGAGCTCGACCCCGACCACGACCCCCTGGCCTGAGCCATGGCGAACGCACGCGAGCAGGGCCTGGACTTTAATGTCCAGGCCTGCCCCTCACCGGCCTATGTGGTGGAAGACGCCCTGCTGCGCAAGAACCTGGAGCTGCTCGGCCAGGTTCAGGAGCGCAGCGGCGCGCGCATCCTGCTGGCCCTGAAGGGCTTCGCCATGTGGGACACCTTCCCGCTGGTGCGCCAGTACCTGGTGGGCACCACGTCCAGCGGCCAGGACGAGGCGCGCCTGGGGGCGGAGACCTTCGGCGGCGAGGTGCACTGCTACTCGCCGGCCTTCACCGAGGAGGAGATGGCGGTGGTGCTGCGCTACGCCGACCACCTCAGCTTCAACTCCCCGGGCCAGTGGCGGCGCTTCCGCGAGACCATCGCGGGCGCGCCCCGCCGAGTCTCCTGCGGCATGCGGGTCAATCCTGAGCACTCCACCGGCTCGGTGCCGCTCTACGACCCCTGCGCGCCGGGCTCCCGGCTCGGTACAAGGGCGGCCGACCTCACCCCGGAGGTGATGGAGGGGCTCGAGGGGCTGCACTTCCACACCCTGTGCGAGCAGAACAGCGACGACCTGGAGTCGACCCTGGCGGCCTTCGAGGAGCGCTTCGGCCACTACCTCGCCGGCCTCAAGTGGGTCAACTTCGGCGGCGGCCACCATATCACCCGCGCCGACTACGACGTCGAGCGCCTGGTGAGGGTGATTCGCGGTTTCCGGGAGCGCCATCCGCACCTGACCGTCTATCTGGAGCCGGGCGAGGCGATCGCGCTCAACACCGGCTACCTGGTCTGCACGGTGCTGGATATCGTCGAGAACCAGGGCCCCATCGCCATCCTCGACACCTCCGCCACCGCGCACATGCCCGACGTGCTGGAGATGCCCTACCGCCCGCACATCATCGGCGGCGGCGAACCGAACGAGAAGGCCCACACCTACCGCCTGGGGGGCATGACCTGCCTCGCCGGCGACGTGATCGGCGACTACTCCTTCGATGCGCCGCTCGAGATCGGCGACCGCCTGGTGTTCACCGACATGGCCCACTACACCATGGTCAAGACCACCACCTTCAACGGCATCCGCCTGCCGTCGATCTGCCGCATCGACGAGGCGAGCCGCGAGGTGCGCACGGTCAGGACCTTCGGCTACGTGGACTATATGCAGCGGCTCAGCTGAGCCGACTGCCGCACGGCCCGCACCACCCTGAAGCCCCCTCGCGGGGCTTCACTTCGTTCTGGCACTCGCACGCCTTGCTGCCCGGAGCGCAAGGCGCGAAAGCCGCCCTTTCCCGCGGCGGCCCCGGCCTCTAAGGTGGAGGAAAGCCATCGTGGAGGGAGTGCGTGATGACGCAGGTCGCAAGATGCAGGGTCTACAAGTTTGGCGGCGCCTCGATCCAGGACGCCGAGGCCATTCGCCGCCTGTCGGCGCTGCTGGCAGATGAGCGCGAGCGCCCCCGGGCCCTGGTGGTCTCGGCCATGGGCAAGACCACCAACGCCCTGGAGGCGCTCCTCGCGGCGGCCCGTCGCGATGACGCGGCGGCCCGTCGCGATGACGCGGCGGACTATCACCGGTGGCTCGAATCGATTCGCCACGACCACCTGGCCGTAGCCGAGGACCTCTTCGGCCCGGACTCCCCCGTGGCGGACGCCCTGGAGCAGCGGCTGGCCGAACTGGATGCCGCCCATGCCGCCCACCGCGAGGCCCCCTACCCCTTCCACTACGACCAGACCGTGGGCATGGGCGAGCTGCTCTCCACCACCCTGCTGTCCGCCTGGCTCAACGAGAAAGGCGTGGCGACCCGCTGGTGCGACGCCCGCTCGCTGATCATCACCGACGACCGCCACCAGGCCGCCGAGATCGACTGGGCGGCCACCCGCGAGCGTATCGCCTCCCTTGCCGCCGAGTGCGACGAGCTGCTGCTGACCCAGGGCTTTATCGGCGCCACCCCAGGGGGCGCCATGACCACCCTGGGGCGTGAAGGCTCGGACTTCAGCGCGGCCATCCTCGCCGAGGCCCTGGGCGCCGAGGCGCTGACCGTCTGGAAGGACGTGCCGGGACTCTTCAACGCCGACCCGCGGCGCTTCCCCAACGCCCGCCAGATCCGGCAGATCAGCTACGCCGAGGCCCTGGAGCAGACCTGGCACGGCGCCAAGGTGATCCACCCGCGAACCCTGGCGCCGCTGCAGCGCGCCGGCATTCCGCTGACGGTACGCTCCTTCCTGGAGCCCGAGGCCCCACCCAGCACCATCGGCCCGGCACCGGGGGACGGCGACCGCCGGCCCGCCCTGATCCTGCGCGACGACCAGGTGCTGCTGGAGGTCAGTCCCCGCGAGGCGGGCTTTATCGAGGCGGGCCTGATGGCCGAGGCCCTCGCCGCCCTGGCCGAGCAGGGGCTCAATGCCAACCTGCTCGAGATGGAGGCTCAGCGCCTGCGACTGGTGGTGGACCACAAGGGGGAAAGGCTCGCACCCCTGCTGGCGCGGCTCGGGGCGTGCGGAGCAGTGACACACCGCGAGGGGCTGTCCCTGCTGACGGTGCGCCACCCCGGTGAGGCGCTGATGACCGCCCTCGACGCCGGCAGGAGAGCGCTGGTCGAGCGGAGCACCCCCGCCACTGCCCAGCGCCTCTATCCTGCCGCCGAATGCCCGGAGCGCTGGACGATTCCCGGATTCTGAGCCCGGGACACCCCACCCACATGGGTATACAGCCCTTCTACATGGCAACGGAATGGTAACAAGGGCGGCTCGTGGTCATGGGGCAAAGTCCGTATCATGAGCCGCAGGCAACATCCCAGGTTCTATTCAACAAGCATCTTCCACACGCACGAGACGGAGGTCACAGCGTGAATCCCATGCGAGCCCTACCCCTGATGCTCGGCTGGCTGCTGATCGCCCTGCTGGCGCTCGCCGGGCCGGCGCAGGCCCAGCCCGCCGCACCGGACGGCCAACCCTCGGCCAATGCCGCCCTGGCCGACCTGCTCGAGAACGAGCAGAGCCGCCAGCAGCTGATCGACCAGCTGCGCGGCGCCGCCGATGCCACGGCCGCCGAGCCGCCGCCGGAGCAGGCCCAGCTATCCCTCCCCCGCCAGCTGGCCGAGATCACCAGCCACGTGGCCAGCGATATCGGCAGCCAGTTCACGGCCATCGTCGGTGCCATCGGCGGCATGTTCGACAGCGACCTGGAGAGCACCTTCGACGTGGAGGCCTTCACCAGCGCCGCCATCAACCTGGGCCTGGTGATCCTCGCCACCTTCGTGCTGTTCATGGCCTTCCGCCGCCTGGCCCGGCCCCTGTTCACCGGCGTCAGCCAGTGGTCACAGAACGGCGAGGGGCTGACGCCGGTGCTACGCCTGGTGATCTGCGTGGCGCTGGCCGCGGTGGTCGATGTGCTGATCGTCGCCTTCGCCTACCTGGGCGGCAACCTGATCGCCACCTTCGCCATCGGCGAGACCGGCGAGCTCTCCACCCGCGCCTCGCTCTTCCTCAACGCCTTCCTGGTGATCGAGCTGCTCAAGGCGGCGGTGCGCATGCTGTTCGCCTCCCGCTACGAGGGGCTTCGCCTGCTGCCGATCTCCGCGGAAGAGGCCTCCTACTGGAACCGCTGGATCGCCCGCCTGATCGGCCTGGTGGGCTACGGCCTGATGGTGGTGGTGCCCCTGGTCAACGCCTATGTCTCGCCGGCCGTGGGCCAGGGCCTGGGCACCCTGATCATGGTGGGGGCCTTCCTCTACGCGGTGATCGTGGTGCTCAAGAACCGCCGGCGCCTGCGCGATGCCATCAACGCCAAGGCGGCGCAGACCACCATGACCGCCAGCCGCATCTCGCTGCAGCTCTTTGCGCGCACCTGGCACCTCTTCGCCCTGGCCTACTTCGTCATGGTGCTGACGGTGACCCTAACGCGCCCGGTGGACGCCCTGCCCTTCGTGCTCTTCGCCACCCTGAAGACCATCGCCGCCGTGGTGGTGGGCCTGCTGGTCTCCAGCTTCCTGACCCAGACCATCGGCCGGCGCATCCGGCTCTCCGATGACCTGCGTCTCAAGCTGCCGCTGCTGGAGCCGCGCCTCAACAGCTATGTACCCAACGCCCTGCGGCTGATCCGCACCGTCATCGTGGTGCTGGTGATCATGCTGGTGCTGGACGCCTGGGGCGCCTTCGACCTGGCCGCCTGGTACGCCTCCGAGGCGGGCAGCGGCCTGGTGGGCAAGCTGGTCAGCGTGGCGGTGATCCTGGCCTTCGCCATCGGACTCTGGCTGTCGCTGGCCAGCCTGATCGAGCACAAGCTCAACCCCGATACCGGCACCGGCGAGCCCGACGCCCGGGCCAAGACGCTGCTGACCCTGTTCCGCAACGCCCTGGCCATCGCCCTGGTCACCATCACCGCCATGATCGTGCTGGCGGAGATCGGCATCAATATCGGCCCGCTGATCGCCGGTGCCGGTGTGCTGGGCCTGGCCATCGGTTTCGGCGCCCAGAAGCTGGTCCAGGACATCATCACCGGCATCTTCATCCAGGTGGAGAACGCCATGAACACCGGCGATGTAGTCACGGTAGGCGGCATCACCGGCACCGCCGAGCGACTGAGCATCCGCTCGGTGGGCATCCGCGACCTCAACGGCACCTACCATATCGTGCCCTTCTCCAGCGTGGACACCGTCTCCAACTACATGCGCGAGTTCGGCTACCACGTGGGCGAGTACGGCATCGCCTACCGCGAGAGCATCGATGACGCCATCGTGGCCATGCGCGAGGCCTTCGACGAGCTGGCGGCCGACGAGGAGCACAAGATGAACATCCTCGCCCCCCTGGAGGTGGCCGGCGTCGTCGCCCTGGCAGACAGCTCGGTGAACATCCGGGTACGCATCAAGACCACCCCGGGCACCCAGTGGGCCACCGGCCGCGCCTTCAACCGCCTGGTCAAGCTGCACTTCGACGCCAAGGGCATCGAGATTCCCTTCCCCCACACCACTCTCTACTTCGGTGTCGGCAAGGAGGGCGAGGCGCCCCCGGCCAATCTGCGCGTCATGCAGCAGCCCTTCGATATCGACGGGCGCCCCGGCGGCCAGCCCCGCTCCGGCGAGAGCAGCCGAGCCGGCTCCGAGGACCCTCGCTCGAAGCCCAACCCCGAGTTCAAGGGGGACTTCGACGACGAGGACTGAGCCGCCGGCTCTCTCCTCAATACCCAAGCGGGGCTGCCATCGGCAGCCCCGCTTTTTTGGTTCATCGCACTTCGGCGTGAGCCTGTGCGGCAAGACGTGCTCAGAGGGAGCCTGGCGTTGCTGGGCGAATGCAGGCCGTAGGATGCCTCGCCAGAAGCGCGAAGGGGGCGCCGGATGGCGCCCCCTTACTGAATGATGGCGAGGCGGCCGGGGCCGCCTGGCCTCAGGCCGACTTCTTCTCGTCGGCTTTCTTCTCGGTCTTCTCGGCGGCGCTGACCTTCTCCGCGGCGGCACCGCTTTTCGCTTCCTGCGGCTGACCACCGGCGGCCTTGCCGTCATCCTTGCCCTTGCTCCTGGCGTGAGAGGGCGTCTTCTCGGCCAGCACGTCCTTGTCCTCACGGGGCTGGGGCAGGGAGGGCAGCGACTTGTCGAGCAGCTCAACGCTCTGGCGGTAGAAGAGCTGGCTCTTGTTGTGCTCGCCCAGGTTGGCATAGAGCCTGGCCAGCTCGGCACAGACCACGCCGCTGGGGCGCTGGCGCTGGCTCGCCTCGAAGTACTCCTGGGCCTTGCCCCAGTAGGCGTTGCGCAGCGACAGGCGACCCAGGGTGAGCAGCAGGTCCGGATCGTTGGGCCGCTCCTGCAGCCACTTCTCGGCGGTGACCAGCTGACGGGCGGCGTCCACGTCGAGCAGACCGTAGCGCAGCACCAGGCGGCTGTCCCAGCCCTCCTTGAGGGAGTGGCGCAGCAGCCGCTCGGCGATGGGCTCCTGGCCGCCGCGCACCAGCGCCTCGGCGTAGAGCACGATCAGCTCGATATTGCCGCGCAGGTGGTCGGGCATGTCGGCCCACAGGCCGCGCACCTTCTCGATATCGGTGCCTTCGCGGGCCTCGCGCACGATCAGCTCGCGGTAGGCGCGCTGCTCGAGCTGGTCGCGCTCCTCCCGGGAGATCAGCTGCTGGGCACCCAGCCGCGGCATCAGGCGGCGCAGGCCATCCCAATCGCTGACGCTGAGGTAGGCCTGCTTGAGCTGCTTGAGCACCTGGGGGTGGTTGGGCAGCTGGCGGTCCAGGCGAGTGAGGATGGCGAGAGCCTCCTCGTACTGCTGGCGGTCCAGCAGCAGCTGGGCCTGCATCAGGCCTACCGCGGTGTCGGCCCCCTCGGTGCTCAGATGCGCCCGCTTGAGCAGGGTATCGGCCTGGTCGAAACGGCCCTGGTAGTGGGCCGCCAGGGCCGCGGAGAGGTAGTTGACCAGCGGCGTGCTGGAGTCGTCGGCGGCCTTGACCAGGGACTTCTCCGCTTTCTTCCAGCGCCCCTCGGCCAGGGCCACCAGGCCGCGCACGGTACGCTTCATGGCGTTGCGGTTGCGGGCGCGGCCGTTCCACGTCTTGAAGTTGGAGACCGGATGGAGCAGATGCACCAGCAGGCGCAGGACGAAGTGCAGCACCAGGAAACCGGCCAGCAGGATGACCAGGCCGAACCAGAAGGAGGTCTGGAAGGAGGTGTCGCCGACCCGCACCAGCCAGTAGCCGGGCACCGCCATCATCAGCTGGCCGAAGAGCGCGCCGAGCGCCAGGCCCAGAACGACAAGTAGGATCAGCTTTCTCATGCGTCATCTCCCCGGCGCGACTCGAAGCGGCGCTCGATGAAGGTGGCCAGGGCCTGCTGGGAGCCGCTGATGTCCGGCAGCTCCGGGCGAATCGCAGCAGCCTTGAGCTCCCCCAGGCGCTCGACGACCGACTGCACGCCGGAGGCGGAGGTGTCGTAGTAGCCCTCGATCAGAGTCAGGGCCTTGTCGAGGCTCGCCTCGAAGAGCTCCTGCTCCTCCTTGAGCAGCGCCAGCTGGGACTGCTCGATCACCAGGCGCACGCTCTGGCGCAGGTAGGACTCCTGCTCGGGGGTGATCAGCGCCTCCAGTTCGGCATCATGGTGGCGAATGGTGACCAGGTCCTTGAGCTCCTGGCCGAAGCGGGAGAGCTGCTGCTGCCAGGTGCCGGTGGGCGCCTCCTCGATGCCGGAGCGCGCCGCCAGCTCCTCGATCTCCTGGGAGAGCGGCTGGCCGGCGATCTGGCGCTGCTGAGCGTCCAGGGCCAGCCACAGGCCGGTGCGGTCGACCCGCGGCACGGCCTCCAGGGCGGCCAGTTCGCTGGCGATCTCGCGGCGCACCGGCACCAGGGCGGGATTGTCCGCTTCGCGCAGGCGGTCATCGGCGGTGCGCAGCAGGGCCGCGGCCCCCATGACGTCGCGCTCCAGCTGCAGGCGCTGGTTGGCCAGGCGCAGCAGGTAGGCGGCCTCGGCGTGGAGCCAGTCGCGCTCGTCGGTCTCCTGCTCGCTGGAGAGCTCGTCGAGCACCCGGTCGAGGGTCTGGTTGACCTCCCCGCGGTAGCTGGCGAACTCGCCCTGCAGGCCTTCGAGGGCGCTGTCCAGGGCGGCGTCGCGCTCGCTTTCGCCCTCTTCCAGACGCTGCGCCAGGTCCGCCAGGTCGGCGGCGCTGGCAAACTGCTCGGAGGCGCTGGCGAACTGGCCGGTAGCGCTTTCAAGCTCGGCGATGCGCGCCTGCTGGGCGTCGAGCTTCTGCCAGGCCTGCCAGCCGAAGAGCACCACGCCGACGGCCAGAAGGATCACCAGCACGATAGCGGCGAGACCCGCCTTGCCGCCCTTGCCACCGTCACCGCCGCCGGTCGGGCGAGAGGCCCCGCCACCGCCGGCCGGAGGCGTGGCGGCCGGCTTGTCGCTGCCCGGGGCCGGCTTCGGCGCGGGGCTTCCCTTGTCGGCACCGCCCTTGTCAGCGCCGCCCTTCTCGCCGGCAGGCTTGCCGGCAGCGCCGCTGCTCGGCTGGGCGGCAGGCTCGGGCTTGCTCTCGGCCGCCTTGGCGCCGCTCTCGCCGGCAGGAGCCGCGCCTGAACCGGCGCTCTCCGCCCTGCTGGCGGCCTGGGCGGTCGTCTCGGGCTTGCCCTGGGCTGCAGCGCCCGGGTTCGCCTTGTCGTAACGCCGGGAGCGTCGCCGCCCCTGGTGGCCGCCCTTGCCGGCGTCGCCTCCCGAGGTCGCCGATTGCGCGCCGTCAGACGCCTTCTGTTCGTCCTGCTCTTGTGGTTGCTTGCTCATCTTGTCGCTAGCCCTTTTCGAGATCGTCTTGATCGACATCGGCTTCCTGAGGGTCACAGGCGGTGGCCAACGCCGCCGTCAGCGCAGCCGGCGTGGCGCCGGACGCCACGACGGGGGCACGGAACCCCAGCTTGCCGGCCAGTGTAGCCAACCGGGTGCTGGAAACGATTAGCGGTTGGTTCAAGGCGGCGCCCGTGCACCATCTTGCCAGATGTTCGAGGATTTCACCGCTGCTGACCACCAGGGCGCGAAAGTCGCCCCGGGCCAGGCGGTGCTGCATGTCGGGGGAAGGAGGGAGAGGGGTGCGGCGATAGACCGCCAGGCGCGTGACCCGGGCGCCGCGCTCGGTAAGCGTTTCGGCCAGCAGGGTGCGCCCCCCCTCACCGGCCACCAGCAGGACCTTCTCGTCGTCGAGCCGCCGCAGGGAGCCCAGGCGCAGCAGCGCCTCGCTGGTGTCCTCGCCGGCCTCCGCCGGCGGCACATGGACGCGTACGCCGAGGCGCCGGTGCAGCGCCTCGGCGGTGGCCGCGCCCACCGCATAGTAGTCGATGCCGACGGGAAGCTGGGGCCAGTAGCGGTCCAGCGCCGCTTCCAGGCACTCGGCGGCGAAGGGACTCACCACCACCACCCGCCGGAACTGGTCGAAATCGAGCCAGGCGGCGCGCTGCGCCGGGGTCTCGGGCAGCGCCTCGACGCGCATCGACTCGAGGCGCGCCACCGGCAGGCCGCGAGCCTCGATGGCCGCCGCCAGCACGTCGCCCCGCTCACCGGGGCGGGTGATCACGACCGGCTGGGCCCCCATCAGCCGGCGCCGTAGACCTCGGCGAGAATCTCGCCGGCGCCCATCTCCAGCAGCTCCTCGGCGACGCGGATGCCCAGCGCCTCCGGCTCATGGATGGAGCCGCGCCCCTCGGCGCGCAGCACTCGGGTACCGTCCGGGGTGCCCACCAGGGCGCGCAGCCAGAGAGTCTGGCCGTCGTTCTCGAAGATGGCATGGCCGCCGATGGGCACCTGGCAGCCGCCCTCCAGGCGGGTGTTCATGGCGCGCTCGGCGCGCACCCGGGTGGCGGTATCGGGATCGTCCAGGGGCGCCAGCAGGCCGATCAGCTCGGGGTCGTGCAGGCGGCACTCGATGCCCAGCGCGCCCTGGCCGCAGGCCGGCAGGCAGACCTCGGGGGGCAGCTCCATGGCGATGCGGTCGTCGAGGCCCAGGCGCTTCAGGCCGGAGGTGGCCAGGATGATCGCATCGAACTCCCCGGCGTCGAGCTTGGCCAGGCGGGTCTGGACGTTGCCGCGCAGGGAGAGAATCTCGAAGTCCGGGCGCGCCTCCTGCATCTGCAGGCCCCGGCGCAGGCTGGAGGTGCCGATGCGCGCCCCTTCGGGCAGCTCGTCGAGGCTCTTGTAGTGGTTGGAGACGAAGGCGTCGGTGGCCTCGGCGCCGGCGAAGATCACCGAGAGGCCGAGCCCCTCGGGAAAGTGCATGGGCACGTCCTTCATGGAGTGCACGGCGATATCGGCGCGGCCGTCGAGCATGGCCTCCTCGAGCTCCTTCACGAACAGCCCCTTGCCGCCCACCTTGGCCAGGGGCGTGTCGAGGATCTTGTCCCCGCGGGTGGACATGGCCACCAGCTCGACCTCGAGGCCGGGATGAATCTCCATGAGGCGGTCGCGAACGTGTTCGGCCTGCCACAGGGCCAGTTGACTCTTGCGGGTGGCGATACGCAGCTTGTTGATGGCTTGCACGAGGTTCTCCCTGTCCCGGTTCCCCTGCCGGCGTCCAGCGGTGCCGGCGCCCGGTGCTAATGGCGTTCTTCACAGCATATAGGCTGCCATCATAAAGCACCCGGCGGGGCAGGAGAAATCGGCGCCGGCCCCGGCGGGTCCGCCGCTCGCCAGGCCGATGGACTCTGGTACACTGCCGGGCATGTCCAGAGGTGCCGCCACGGCGGCGCCGGGCCGCCCTCGCGGCCCGTTTCACCGCAATCAGTCACGCAGGATGCCAAGCCCGATGAGCGCAGATTCCACCACCAACGGCACCAACCAGTCCTGGGGCGGCCGCTTCAGCGAGCCCACCGACGCCTTCGTCGCCCGCTTCACCGCCTCGGTCAACTTCGACCGGCGCCTCGCCTTCCACGACATCCAGGGCTCCGTGGCCCACGCCACCATGCTGGCCCGGGTCGGCGTGCTGAGCGACGCGGAGCGTGACGCCATCGTCGAGGGGCTCACCGAGATCCGCGACGAGATCGAGCGCGGCGAGTTCCAGTGGTCGGTGGCCCTGGAGGACGTGCATATGAACATCGAGGCGCGACTCACCGACAAGATCGGCATCACCGGCAAGAAGCTGCACACCGGCCGCTCCCGCAACGACCAGGTGGCCACCGATATCCGCCTCTTCCTGCGCGACGAGATCGACCAGGTCGCCGCCGAGCTCGGCCGCCTGCGCCACGGGCTGATCGAGCTGGCCGACCGCGAGGCCGATACCATCATGCCCGGCTTTACCCACCTGCAGACCGCCCAGCCGGTGACCTTCGGCCACCACCTGCTGGCCTGGCAGGAGATGCTGGCCCGGGATCACGAGCGCCTGCTGGACTGCCGCAAGCGAGTCAATGTGATGCCCCTGGGGGCCGCGGCCCTGGCCGGCACCACCTACCCCATCGACCGCCACGTCACCGCCGAGCTGCTGGGCTTCGAGCGCCCCGCCGAGAACAGCCTGGACGCGGTGAGCGATCGCGACTTCGCCATCGAGTTCACCGCCTTCGCCAGCCTGCTGCTGATGCACCTGTCGCGGATGAGCGAGGAACTGGTGCTCTGGACCAGCGCCCAGTTCGACTTCATCGACCTGCCCGACCGCTTCTGCACCGGCTCCTCCATCATGCCGCAGAAGAAGAACCCGGACGTACCTGAGCTGGTGCGCGGCAAGTCGGGTCGGGTCTACGGCCACCTGATGGGCCTGCTGACCCTGATGAAGTCCCAGCCGCTGGCCTACAACAAGGACAACCAGGAGGACAAGGAGCCGCTGTTCGACGCCGTAGATACCGTCAAGGACTGCCTCAAGGCGTTCGCCGACATGGTGCCCGCCATCGAGCCGAAGAAGCCCCAGATGGCCGAGGCAGCCCGTCGCGGCTTCTCCACCGCCACCGACCTGGCCGACTACCTGGTGCGCAAGGGCGTCGCCTTCCGCGACGCCCACGAGATCGTCGGCCTCTCCGTGGCCTACGGCCTGAAGCAGCAGAAGGATCTCTCCGAGATGAGCCTCGAGGAGCTTCGGCAGTTCTCCGACGTCATCGAGGCGGACGTCTTCGAGGTGCTGACCCTGGAGGGCTCGGTGGCGGCCCGCAATCATATCGGCGGCACCGCCCCGGACCAGGTGCGCGCCGCCGCCCAGCGCGCCCGAGACGCCCTGGCCGCTCTCGCGAGCACCCCGGGAGCCGGCGCCTGATGCGCCGCCTCTCCGCTTCCCTGGCCCCGATGCTGGCCCTGGCGCTGGCCCTGGGCCTCGCCGGCTGCGGCCAGAAGGGCCCCCTCACCCTGCCCGACGACGAGCGGGCCGCCGAGCGCCACGACGCCCCTGAGGCGGCTCCCCAGGACAACGAGAACGGTTAAGCCATGGATCACTTCAACTACCGCGACGGCGTGCTCTACGGGGAGGAGGTGCCCCTCACCCGTATCGCCGAGCAGTTCGGCACGCCCTGCTACGTCTACTCCCGGGCCACCCTGGCGCGGCACTTCCGCGCCTATACCGAAGCCCTGGGCGACCACCCCCACCTGATCTGCTATGCGGTGAAGGCCAACTCCAACCTGGCCGTGCTGGGGCTGCTGGCCCGCATGGGCGCCGGCTTCGATATCGTCTCCGTCGGCGAGCTGGAGCGGGTGCTGGCCGCCGGTGGCGACCCCGCCCGGGTGGTCTTCTCCGGCGTCGCCAAGCAGGAGGCCGAGATGGCCCGGGCCCTGGAGGTGGGCATAAAGTGCTTCAACGTGGAGTCGCGCCCCGAACTCGAACGCCTCAATGAGGTGGCCGGGCGCCTCGGCAAGGTGGCGCCGGTATCGCTGCGGGTCAATCCGGACGTGGACGCCGGCACCCACCCCTACATCTCCACCGGGCTCAAGGACAACAAGTTCGGCATCCCGGTGGACGAGGCCCTGGCCGTCTACGAGCTGGCCGCGAGCCTGCCCCATGTGAAGGTGGCCGGCCTTGACTGCCATATCGGCTCCCAGCTCACCGAGATCGCCCCCTTCCTGGACGCCCTGGACCGCCTGCTGGTGCTGCTCGAGACCCTGCGCGGCCGCGGCATCGAGGTGGAGCACCTGGACCTGGGCGGCGGGCTCGGCGTGCCCTACCGGGACGAGCGCCCGCCGGCCCCCTTCGACTACGCCTCCGCCCTGCTCGAGCGCCTCGCCGCCTGGGAGGGCAGCGAGCGGCTGACCCTGCTCTTCGAGCCGGGCCGCTCCATCGCCGCCAATGCCGGGGTGCTGCTGACCCGGGTGGAGTTCCTCAAGCCCGGCGAGACCAAGAACTTCGCCATCATCGATGCCGGCATGAACGACCTGATCCGCCCCGCCCTCTACCAGGCATGGCAGGCGATCCTGCCGGTGGATACCCGCCGCCCCCGGGAGAGCGCCACCTATGATGTGGTGGGCCCGGTGTGCGAGACCGGCGACTTCCTGGGCAAGGAGCGTACGCTCGCCATCGCCCCGGGCGACCTGCTGGCGGTGCGCTCCGCCGGGGCCTACGGCTTCGTGATGGCCTCCAACTACAACAGCCGCCCGCGCCCCGCCGAGGTGATGGTGGACGGCGACCGAGCCCATCTGGTGCGCCGCCGCGAGCGCCTGGAGGAGCTGTGGGCCGGCGAGGCGCTGCTGCCGGAGGACGCCGACTGATGCTGCTGCACTTCACCAAGATGCATGGCCTCGGCAACGACTTCATGGTGGTCGACCTGGTCACCCAGCGGGCGCGCCTGCAGGAGGAGCAGATCCGTCGCCTGGCCGACCGGCGCTTCGGCGTCGGCTTCGATCAGCTGCTGATCGTCGAGCCGCCCCGGGATCCAGACCTGGACTTCCGCTACCGCATCTTCAACGCCGACGGCAGCGAAGTGGAGAACTGCGGCAACGGCGCCCGCTGCTTCGCCCGCTTCGTCCGCGATCAGCGCCTCACCCACAAGCACGAGATCCGGGTGGAGACCGCCGGTGGCCCCCTGGTGCTGCTGGTGGAGGACGACGGCCGCATCCGCGTCGACATGGGCGAGCCGCGCTTCGCCCCCGAGGCCCTGCCCTTCACGCCTGAGCCCTGCGACGCCGCCGAGGATCGCCCGCTGCACGCCCTGGAAGTGAACGGCGAGCGCCTCGAGATCGGCGTCGTCTCCATGGGCAACCCCCATGCGGTGCTCCGCGTCGAGGACGTCGAGAGCGCCCCGGTGGAGCGCCTTGGGCCCGCCATCGAGGCCCACCCCCGCTTTCCGAAGCGGGTCAACGTCGGCTTCATGCAGGTGGTGTCGCCCCATGAGATCCGTCTCAGGGTATTCGAACGGGGCAGCGGCGAGACCCTGGCCTGCGGCACCGGCGCCTGCGCGGCCGTGGCCAGCGGCATCCGCCAGGGGCTGCTGACGAGCCCGGTTACCGTGCACCTGCCCGGGGGCGACCTCTCCATCGAGTGGGAAGGCCCCGGCACGCCCCTGGCCATGACCGGCCCCGCCGAACGGGTCTTCGACGGACGCATCGTCCTGTTCTGACCCGCCAGGAACCACCGCCCGAGGAGTTGTGATGTCACGAGCCGTTCCCGAACCGCGCAAGACCCTCGACCCGGACCGGGTGGCCGAATGGCTGGCCACCCACCCGGACTTCTTCGTCGGGCGCGAGGGGCTGCTCCAGCAGCTCAAGGTGCCCCATCCCGAGGCACGCGGCGCCACCTCGCTGCTGGAGCGCCTGGTCCACGACCTGCGCACCCGGGCCGAGCAGGCCGAATGGCGCCTTGAGCAGCTGCTGGAGTCGGCCCGCCACAACGAGGCCCAGTACCGGCGTACCCGGGCGCTGGTGCTGGCGCTGCTGGAGGCCGAGGACAACGACGCCCTGGGCCAGGCCCTGGCCAGCCAGTTCAGCGAGCACTTCGCCACCCCGGCGGTGGCGCTCTGGTGCCCCGCCAGCCTCACCGACGCCGAGCCCCGGCCGCCCCAGGCGCCCCGCCAGGTGCTCGACGAACACGCCGGCTCTCGCCTGGCGGCGCTGCTCGACGGCCGCACCAGCCGCTGCGCCCGGCTCACCCCCACCGACTGGAAGCGGCTGCTGCCCCACGCCACCGCACCGCGCCGCTCCGGCTCCTGCGCCATCACCCGGCTGACCCTGGGCGAGCCCCTGGGCTACCTGGTGCTGGCCAGCCCCGACGCCGACCACTACCGGGCCAGCATGGACACCCTGTTCACCGAGTACGTCGGGGACGTGGTGGCCCGGCTGCTGGTGCGCTAGGTGTCGCACCATGGCTGAACGAGGCGCCGCAGCTTCCCTTACCGGCGAGGTCGACGCCTTCCTGGCGGGGCTCGCCCCCACGGCGAGCCCCGCCACCCTGGACGCCTACCGCCGCGACCTGGCCGCCCTGCTGGCCTTCCTCGAGGCCCAGGGGGTCGAGGCGTGGCCGGCGCTGGATGTCGGCCTGGTGCGCCGCTTCCTGGGCAGCGAGCGCGCCCGGGGCCTGGCGCCGCGCAGCCTGGCCCGGCGCCGCTCGGCGCTCTCGCGGCTGGCCGACCACCTGGTGGGGCGCGGCCTGCTCGACCACAACCCGGTCGCCCTGGTGCGCGCCCCGCGCCAGCCCCGCCACCTGCCGAGCCCGGTGGACGTGGATCGTCTCTCCCGGTTCCTGGACACCCCCCACGACGGCTCCCCCCTGGCGGTGCGCGACCAGGCGATGCTGGAGCTCTTCTACTCCTGTGGCCTGCGCCTGGCCGAGCTGGCCGGCCTCGATCTCGGCGACCTTCAGCCGGAGCGGGTGCGGGTGAAGGGCAAGGGCGGCAAGCCCCGCCAGGTGCCCCTGGGTCGCCGCGCCCTTCAGGCGCTGGACCTCTGGCTCGTGGTGCGGGGCACCCTGGCCGCCCCCGGCGAGGCGGCGCTCTTCGTCGGCGCCCGGGGCGCCCGCCTCGGCCATCGCGCCATTCAGCAGCGCCTGGCCCTGGTCGCCCGCCGCCGCGGCCTCGACGAGCACCTGCACCCCCACCGCCTGCGCCACTCCTTCGCCAGCCACCTGCTGGAGTCGAGCCAGGACCTGCGCGCCGTCCAGGAGCTGCTCGGCCACGCCAACCTCTCCACCACCCAGGTCTATACGCGCCTGGACTGGCAGCACCTGGCCGCCAGCTACGACGCCGCCCACCCCAGGGCACGCCGGGCGCGCGGCCGCGACGACGAGGCCCCGACATGAGACTCGAGGCGATCACCTTCGACCTGGACGACACCCTGTGGGACAACGGCGGGGTGATGCAGCGCACCGAGACCGGGCACTACGCCTGGCTGGATCAGGCGCTGAACGAATGGCGGGAGGGGCGGCTCGGCGAGCAGGGTGGCGGAGCGCCACCGGCGGACGCCGCCGGCCGCTTCGCCGAGCGCTTCCCCCTGGAGGCCTTTATCGCCCATCGCCTGCGCCTCGCCGCCGAGCACCCGCTGCGCCGCGGCGACTTCACCTGGCTGCGCCACCGGGCGCTCGGCGAGCTGCTGGAGGCCTACGGCCTGCCCCCGGAGCAGGCCGCGCACTGGGCCAGGCGCGCCATGGAGCGCTTCATGGCGCTGCGCCACGAGGTGGTACCCTTCGAGGAAGTGGAGGCGCTGCTCGAGGCGCTGGGGCGGCGCTACCGGCTGGCCAGCATCACCAACGGCAACGTGGAGATCGCCCGCCTGCCCCTGGGGCGCCACTTCCCGGTGGCCATCGCCGCCGGCGAGCTGCTCGCTCCCAAGCCCGACCCGCGCCCCTTCCTGGCCGCCCTGGCCAGGCTCGGCACCACCCCGTCACGGGCGCTGCACGTGGGGGACCACTGGGAGGACGACGCCCTGGCCGCCCGGCGGCTGGGCATGCAGGCGGCCTGGATCGGCCCCGACGACCGCCCGCTCCCCGGCGGCATCCACCGCCTGGACCATGTGCGCGAGCTGCCGGCGCTGATCCGCTGGCTGGAAAGGCAGCGATAACGACATGCTCCGATAGCGAAAGGTGCCGGAGACTAGTCCAGCAGCCAGGCGTCCAGGCGCTGCTCCAGGGTATCGATGCCCTGGCCCTTGAGGGCCGAGAAGAGCTGGATGCTGACCAGGTCCTCCCACTCCCGCAGCCGGCTACGCACCTGCTGCAGGGCGCTGGCCGCCGCGCCGCGCTTGAGCTTGTCGGCCTTGGTCAGCAGGATATGCACCGGCATCTCCTGGTCATCGGCCCAGCCCAGCATGGTCTGGTCGAACTCGGTCAGCGGGTGACGCACGTCCATCACCAGCACCAGGCCGCGCAGGGAGGCGCGCCGCTGCAGATAGTCGGAAAGATGGCGCTGCCACTCCAGCTTCACCTTCTCCGGCACCTTGGCGTAGCCGTAGCCGGGCAGGTCCACCAGGCGCAGCTCGGCGTTCTCGCCCAGGGAGAAGTGGTTGATCAGCTGGGTGCGCCCCGGCGTCTTGGAGGTCCGCGCCAGGGCCTTCTGGCGAGTCAGGGCATTGATGGCGCTGGACTTGCCGGCATTGGAGCGCCCGGCGAAGGCGACCTCGGCGCCGCTGTCGGCGGGGCACTGGGCCAGGGTGGGAGCACTGATGAGAAAACGGGCGGTCTGGTAGTTGAGTCGCGCCATGGCGATGACATCCTGACGATGGTCGAAGGGGGACGGGGCGCGGCTTGCATTCCCGCGGCCGGGGTGATTCGGTATAATGCAGTGTCTTTTGTCTGCGACCCGGGGCACGCTAGTGTACCACCGCGCCCTCGACGTCCGCGAACCACCGGCACCTTGGCAGGGGTCGAGCGGCCTCGCGATCCGGGCGGCACCCAGGGTACGTACCGGTCAACAACGTAACGGCATAGTGGATTAGCGATGAGAAAGTTACTGGCAAGCCTGGCAATTACCATGGGCGCCGTCGGCGCCGCCCACGCCGACCTGGAGGCCGACGCCGATGCGGCGGCGGGCCGCGAGAAGGCTCAGACCTGCGCCGCCTGTCACGGCCCGACGGGCGTCAGCCCCGCCTCGGCCTTCCCGCACCTGGCAGGGCAGCAGGCCTCCTATACGGCCAAGCAGATCATGGATATCCGTGACGGCCACCGCCTGGTGCCCGAGATGGCCGGGCAGGTCGACAACTTCTCCGACCAGGACGCCTGGGACGTCGCCAAGTTCTACGCCCAGCAGGACGCCAACCTGGGCCAGGTCGACCCGGACAACGCCGAGCAGCTCGCCCGCGGCGAGGAGCTCTACCGTGCCGGCGACCTCTCCAAGGGCATCCCGGCCTGTGCGGCCTGCCACAGCCCCACCGGCGTGGGCATCGGCAGCGCGGCCTACCCGGCCCTCTCCGGCCAGTTCGTGGACTACACCGTCTCTACCCTGCAGGACTTCGCCGCCGGCGAGCGGGCCAACGACCCGGCCAACATGATGCGCGATATCGCCGCCAAGATGAGCGATGCCGACATGGAAGCCGTCGCCAACTACCTTTACGGCCTGCACTGAGCCTGACGCGAGGCGAGCATCGCCACCGCATCAGCGACACGCCAGGGCGGCCCCGAGGCCGCCCTTGTCGTATCTGTACCGAGCCGTATCTGTACTGACCCGGCCCACCCGCAGCGCTGCGGGAACCCTCGGCGAAAGGTGCGCTCAAAGGCAGCGACGCCCGCCCCGGGACGACGCCATTCAAGGAGAGAGTCAACGATGTTCAAGCCCCTGCTGTTTGCCCTGGCCGGCCTCGGCCTGTCGACCCTGGCCACCGCCTCCCCGCTGGTCGAGGGCCAGCACTACGAGGTGCTGCCGCAGCCCGTGGAGACCCGCGTCGCCGAAGGCCAGATCGAGGTCACCGAGGCGTTCTGGTACGGCTGCCCCCACTGCTACAACCTCCAGGAGCATGTGACCCCCTGGTACGAGACCCTGGATGACGACGTCAGCGTGGTGCACCTGCCCGGCACCATGGGCGGCGACTGGAACAAGCATGCGGCGGCCTACTATGCCGCCGAGGAGCTGGGCATCGCGGAGGCGGTCCACGCCGACTTCTTTGCGGCCATCCACCAGCAGAACCGCCGCCTGACCGAGGCGGGCGAGCTGGCCGCCTTCTTCAGCGGCTACGGCGTCAGCGAGGAGGAGGCACAGCAGGCGCTGAACTCCTTCGCGGTGAAGAGCAAGGTCAACCAGGCACACTCGCGGCTGCGCGCCATGCGCCTGATGGGCGTGCCGGCCCTGATCATCGACGGCCGCTACCTGGTCACCCCGAGCAGCGCCGGCAGCCTCTCCAACATGCCGCAGATTGCCGACGCCCTGATCGAGAAGGTGCGCGAAGAGCGTGGTGACAGCTGAGATGTCGCACCTGGCCGAGGCAAGGACGCCGCCCCTGGAGGGCGGCCACCTGAAGCTGCTCACCTTCAACATGCAGGTGGGCATCCAGACCTCGGCCTACCACCACTACCTGACCCGCAGCTGGCAGCACCTGCTCCCCCATCCCAAGCGCCTGCGGCGTCTGGACATGGTCAGCGAGGTGCTGGGGCGCTTCGATATCGTCGGTCTCCAGGAGGTCGACGGCGGCAGCTTCCGCTCCAGCAACGTCAACCAGGTGGAGTATCTGGCCAGCCGCGGGGGCTTTCCCCACCACTTCCAGCAGCTCAACCGCAACCTGGGCCGCATCGCCCAGCACAGCAACGGGCTGCTGTCGCGGCTGACGCCGGACCGCATCGAGGAGCACCGCCTGCCCGGCACCCTGCCGGGGCGCGGCGCCATCCACGCCCGCTTCGGTGACGGCCCCGATGCGCTGCACCTCTTCGTGGCCCACCTGGCCCTGGGGCACCGCACCCGGGTGCGCCAGCTCGACTACCTCTCCGAGATCATCCAGCCCCTGCGCCACGTGGTGGTGATGGGTGACCTCAACTGCACGCCGGAGCAGCTCCACGGCCATCAGCGCTTCTGCGCCTCGCTGCCGCTGCATCCCGTACGCCCACTGCTCAGCTACCCCTCCTGGCAGCCGCGTCGGGCGCTGGACCACATCCTGCTCTCCAACTCCCTGGAGGCCGCCGAGGTACGGGTGCTGGATCACCTCTTCTCGGACCATCTGCCGATCGCCGTGGACCTTCAGCTCCCCCCCGCCTGCCTGCAGGTCATTACCGCCAGGCTGAGAAACGAGGACGCCTAGGCGCCGTTGAGGCCACGGGGATGACGATCAGCGTCTAATCGGCGATGATGCCCGTCGTTTCCGCTTCAGCACGAGAGCTCCCATGACCACCCCCGCCCGCGAACCGGCCCTGCTACGGGGCCTGGACGCCTTGACCGACCGCGTCGGCACCGCCGTCGCCTGGCTGGTCATCATCATGATGCTGGTGCAGTTCGCCATCGTGGTGATGCGCTACGTCTTCAGCATCCACAGCACCGTGATGCAGGAGTCGGTAATGTACATGCATGCCGCCGTCTTCATGCTGGGGGCCGCCTGGACCCTGCGCCGCGACGGCCATGTGCGTGTGGATATCTTCTATCGGCGACTCACCGCCCGGGGCCGCGCCTGGGTGGACCTCTTCGGCACCCTCTTCCTGCTGATCCCGGTGGTGCTCTTCATCGCCATCGGCAGCTTCGCCTATGTACGCAGCAGCTGGGCCATCCTCGAGCGCTCGCCGGACGGCGGCATTCCCGGCGTCTACCTGCTCAAGACCCTGATCCTGGTGATGATGGCGCTGCTGCTGATCCAGGGCATCGCCCAGCTGATCCGCCAGGTACTGATCATCCGTCACCGCCTGCCCAACGACACCCCGCAGCATGAGGAACTCCTGTAATGCTGGCCACTCTCCTCGAGTTCATGCCGCTGGTGATATTCGCCGCCGTCTGCGGCGTGCTGATGCTGGGCTACCCGGTGGCGCTGTCGCTGGCCGGCACCGCCCTGATCTTCGCCGGCATCGGCTATGCGCTGATCCAGATGGGCGTGCCGGTGCCCTTCGAGACCCGCTACCTGGGCGCCATGCCCAATCGCCTCTACGGCATCATGACCAACCAGACGCTGCTGGCGGTGCCGCTCTTCGTGCTGATGGGGGTGCTGCTGGAGAAGTCGCGCATCGCCGAGACCCTGCTCGACGCCATGTCGCTGGCCTTCGGCGCCCTGCGCGGCGGCCTGGGCATCGCCGTGGTGCTGGTAGGCATGCTGCTGGCGGCCTCCACCGGCATCGTCGGCGCCACCGTGGTGACCATGGGTCTGCTCTCGCTGCCCACCATGCTCAAGCGCGGCTACGCGCCGTCGCTTGCCACCGGCAGCATCTGCGCCACCGGCACCCTGGGCCAGATCATCCCGCCCTCCATTGCCCTGGTGCTGCTGGGCGACGTGCTCAACAACGCCTACCAGCAGGCCCAGCTCTCCATGGGGGTCTGGAGCCCGCGCACCCTCTCGGTGGGCGACCTCTTCATCGGCGCCCTGGTGCCGGGCCTGCTGCTGGTGGGCGCCTATATCCTCTACCTGGTGATCACCGCCTGGGTGAAGCCCGAGGCCGCACCGCCCGCCAACCGCGACTCCCTGATGAAGGAGCTGGGCCACACCGGCAGCCTCTGGCCGCTGCTGCTCAAGGGGCTGGTGCCGCCGGTACTGCTGATCGTCGCCGTGCTGGGCTCGATCCTGGGCGGCTTCGCTACCCCCACCGAGGCCTCGGCGGTGGGGGCCTTCGGCGCTTTCCTGCTGGCCCTGGTGAACCGTCGCCTGAACCTGCCCGTGCTGCGGGAGGTGGTGCAGTCCACCGCCCAGGTCACCAGCATGGTGTTCCTGATCCTGATCGGCGCCGCGCTCTTCTCGCTGGTGTTCCGCGCCTTCGGCGGCGAGGAGCTGGTCACCGAGCTGTTCGAGGCGCTGCCCGGCGGCGTGGTGGGCGCCACCCTGGTGGTGATGGTGGTGATCTTCCTGCTCGGCTTCATCCTCGACTTCATCGAGATCACCTTCGTGGTGGTGCCCATCGTGGGGCCGGTGCTGCTGGCCATGGGGGTCGACCCGATCTGGCTCGGCATCATGATCGCGGTGAACCTGCAGACCTCCTTCCTGACGCCGCCCTTCGGGTTCGCGCTCTTCTACCTGCGCGGGGTGACGCCGGCCTCGGTGCCCACCTCGGCGATCTACCGGGGGGTGATCCCCTTTATCGCCATGCAGCTCTGCATGCTGCTGGCGCTGGCGCTGATGCCGGGGCTCGCCACCTGGCTGCCCTCGATCATGTAGGGTGGCCCCTCAGCGGCCTACTGGCCCGGGGACGGTTTATTGGCAGAGGGGCGCCAGCCACTGGTGGGCGAGCAGCAGCACCAGGGCATAGCGCCCCCCCTTGGCCAGGGTGATCAGCAGGATGGCCCGCCACCAGGGGAGCCGGAAGACGCCGGCCAGCACGGTGAGCGGGTCACCCACCACCGGCGCCCAGGAGAAGAGCAGGCTCCACTCGCCGAAGCGGAAGTACCAGCGCTCGGCCCGGGCCAGCCCCGCCGGGGAGGCGGGAAACCAGCGCCGGTCCTGGAAGCGGCGCGCATAGCGCCCCATCCAGACGTTGATCAGGCTGCCCAGGGTGTTGCCGGCGGTAGCCACCGCCCACAGCATCAGGGCCGGCTCGCCCAGGCACCAGAGGCGTGCCAGCCAGACCTCGGAGCCGCCGGGGAGCAGGGTGGCGCTGACCAGGGCCACCAGAAACAGACTCAGCATGAACTCATCCTGCCAGGTAATGCCATGAACGACTCCTCATCGACTGCCAGACCCGCGATACCCAATGCGCTGACCATCGCCGGCTCCGACCCCAGCGGCGGCGCCGGCATCCAGGCCGACCTCAAGACCTTCTCGGCGCTGGGCGCCTATGGTAGCAGCGTGATCACCGCCCTGACCGCCCAGAACACCCGCGGCGTCAGCGGCGTGCACCCGGTGCCGGCGGAGTTCATCGCCACCCAGCTCGAGACCCTGCTCGACGACGTGCGCATCGACGCGGTGAAGATCGGCATGGTGGCAAGCCGGGAGGTGGCCGAGGTGATTCGCGAGGCGCTGACCCGGCGCCGGCCGCGCTGGGTGGTGCTCGACCCGGTAATGGTGGCCAAGAGCGGCGATATCCTGGTGGACGACGCCGGCATCCGTGCGGTGCGCGAGGTGCTGGTACCGCTGGCCGACCTGATCACCCCCAACCTGCCGGAGGCCGCGGTGCTGCTCGGCGCTCCGGAGCCGAACGACCGGGAGAGCATGGTCGCCCTGGCCCCGGCGCTGCGCGCCCTGGGCGCCGGCGCCACCCTCCTCAAGGGCGGCCACCTCGCCGGCGAGGAGTGCCCCGATCTGCTGATCACCGCCGACGCGGCGCTCTGGGTGGAGGGGGCCCGGGTGGATACCGCCAACCTGCACGGCACCGGCTGCACCCTCTCATCGGCGATCACCGCCCGCCTGGCCCTGGGCGATGACCTCCCCGAGGCGGTGACCCGGGCCAAGCGCTGGCTCGGTGCGGCGCTGGAGGCGAGCCGGCGCCTTGATGTGGGTCAAGGGCGCGGCCCGGTTCACCACTTCCACGCCTGGTGGTAGCGCCTTTCCGGCGCCTGCCCCTTGCAGGGGGAGCGTCGGCCTCCCATCCTGAAGGTCCCACTTACGGGAAGCGGAGACCGCCACCATGACTCAGACCCTGCTGTTCGCCTGTGACCTCTCGGCCGAGAACCGTGCCGCCTTCGCCCGGGCCCTCCGCCTGGCCGGCGAGCAGGGCGCCCGCCTGGACGTGATCCACGTCCTCGACCCCTATCTGCCGCGCCGGGTGCTCCGCGACCTGGAGGAGGCCGTGGTCGAGGACATGCAGGCGATGCTGACCGATATCCGCGAGGACTACGCCCTGCCGGAGCCCCAGGTGCTGCTGCAGACCGTGGCAGGCTCCCCCTATGCCGAGATCATCCGCGAGGCCCATGAGCGCAGCGTGGACATGATCGTGCTGGGCGCCCACCGCAAGCGCGGCCAGCCCGATCTCGTCGCCGGCACCACCCTGGCCCGGGTGCTGCGCAGCGCCCCCTGCCCGGTGCTCACGGTGAGCCACCTGGCCAGCCAGGAGTGGCGCGACATCCTGGTCCCGGTGGACTTCTCGCTGACCTCCCGCCACACCCTGCGCGAGACCCTCAAGCGCTTCCCCGAGGCGCGCCTCACCCTGCTCCACGCCTGGGACATTCCCGGCGAGCGCGAGCTGGGCTCCGACGGCGACTACGCCCGCTGGCGGGACCGCGAGGTGGCGCGGCTGCGCACCCAGCTCGAGCGCGAGACCGAGCAGCTGATGGCCGAGCTCGACGACGTGCCGGAGCTGGAGCTGGTGCTGGAGCAGGGCGACCCCCTGGAGGTGCTGATGACCCGGCTGCGCCGCCAGCCCCCGGACCTGCTGGCCCTGGGCAGCCGCGGCCAGCTGGGGCGCCAGAGCCATATCACCGAACAGCTGCTGGCCGAGCCCCACTGCGACATCATGCTCTGCCGCGCCTGGTAGATACCTATACAGAACCTTCACGCAAAATATCGGTCTGCACAATACCCGATCCCCGCGTGGAGGTTCACCCCGTGCCCCTTTCCCTTGCTACCCTGGCGACCGCCCTGCTCCTGCTCGTCGCTCCTCTGGCGCCTGCCGCCGAGAGCGTGGAGGTGCGTGGCGCACGCTTCGCCACCCAGCTGGACCTCGACGGCCAGCCCCTGGCCCTGGTGGGCCACGGGCTGTTCCGCTACCTGATCTGGACCGCCTACGCCGGGGCCTACTACCAGGCCCCGGAGACCGCCGAGCCGGCGCCCCTGGCCACCGTACCCAGGCGCCTGGAGCTGGAGTACTTCCACGCCATCGCCGCCGAGGACTTCGCCGGCGTCACCCGCGACAGCGTCCGCGAGCGCCTGGGAGAGACCGCCTACCGGGAGCTGCTGCCGGCGCTCAACGCCTTCACTCGGGCCTACCGCAGCGTCGAGCCCGGCGACCGTTACGCCCTGACCTGGCACCACGACACCCTCTCCCTGGCCCTCAACGGCGAGACGCTCTATACCGGTGACGACCCGGCCCTGGCCAGCGCCCTGTTCGGGCTCTGGCTCGGCGACCAGCCGCTGCGGGATGACTTCCGGGACGCCCTGCTGGGGCGGCGCTGAGCCGGGCCTGGAACGTGCTACCCTTGGCGCCGCTCGAGAGCGAGCCGCCAGTGACAGCGAGGGAGCACAGAGATGAAGGCACTGATTCAGCGGGTCACCCGGGCCAGCGTGGCCGTGGAGGGGAGCACCGTGGGCGCCATCGACCACGGGCTGCTGGCCCTGGTGGGCGTGGAGAAGGGGGACGACGAGGCCGCCGTGGACCGGCTGCTGCACAAGCTCTTGCACTACCGGGTCTTCGCCGATGCCGACGACAAGATGAACCTCAACCTGCAGCAGGTCGACGGCGGGCTGCTGCTGGTCTCCCAGTTCACCCTGGCCGCCGACACCCGCAAGGGGCTCAGGCCCAGCTTCTCCAGCGCCGCGCCGCCCGCCGAGGGCGACCGCCTCTTCCACCTCCTGCTGGCGCGGGCCGAGGCGGCCTGGCCGAAGGTGGAGAGCGGCGAGTTCGCCGCCAACATGCAGGTCTCGCTGGTCAATGACGGACCGGTGACCTTTCTGCTGGAGAGCTGAGGGTACGGCCGCACAGCCCATGCCCGCCGGGCAAGCACGAGTCGCGCCCCCGGGTTGAAACCCTGGCTCTGCGCTCGCGACCTGTCCGTCGGGTCACAACATAATCCCTCACGAGTGACCCTCGCTCGCCATCCCTGGCGAGCGCCGGACGTCGCTTCGCTTGCGCCAGCAACCCGGGGTATATGTCGCTTTCGCGCTTGCCCGGCGGTGCTTGACGCACGCTACCTCAGCTACCGCTGAGCTCCGCCTCCATGGCCTCCAGCGCCTCCTCGGCGGAAAGCCACTCAGCTTCAAGGCCATCCAGGCGCGACTTGAGCTCGCCCTGGCGGGCTAGGGCGGCGGTAAGCTCCTCCTTGCGCCCGGCATCGGTATAGAGCTCGGCGTTGCCCAGGGTCTCTTCCACCGCGGCGAGCTCCGCCTGGACCTTCTCCATGGCCTGCTCGGCGCGGTCGCGCTGCTTCTTGAGCGGGCGCAGCTTCTCGCGCAGCTCGGCGGCGGCGCGCCGGGCTGCCTTGCGATCCTCTTTCGGCGCCGCGCTCTCGGCCTGGCGCTCTCCCTTCTCGGCCCGGGCCTCGCGCCGCTCCCCCTCGAGGCGCGCCTTGAGCCAGGCCCGGTAGTCCTCCAGGTCGCCGTCGAAGGGCTCGACCCGATGGTCGGCCACCCGCCAGAACTCGTCCACGGTGGCGCGCAGCAGGTGGCGGTCGTGGGAGACGATGATCACCGTGCCCTCGAAGGCCGCCAGGGCCTCGGTGAGCGCCTCGCGCATCTCCAGGTCCAGGTGGTTGGTGGGCTCGTCGAGGAGCAGCAGGTTGGGCTTCTGCCAGGCCACCAGGGCCAGCGCCAGGCGCGCCTTCTCGCCACCGGAGAAGCGCCCCACCTCACCGAAGGCGTCATCGCCCTGGAAGCCGAAGCCGCCCAGGAAGTTGCGGATCTCCTGCTCGCTGGCCTTCGGTGAGAGCCGCTGCACGTGCATGAAGGGGGTCGAGGCGAGGTCGAGCCCCTCCAGCTGGTGCTGGGCGAAGTAGCCGATGGCCAGGTGCTCGCCGGGAACCCGCGCCCCGCCCAGCAGCGGCAGCTCGCCGGTCAGCGACTTGATCAGGGTCGACTTGCCGGCGCCGTTGGGCCCCAGCAGGCCGATGCGCTGTCCGGGCAGCAGGGTCAGCTTGACCTGGTCGAGCTGGACCTTCTCCTCCCCCGCCTCGTCGCGATAGCCGAGCCGCGCCTCGTCCAGCACCAGCAGCGGGTGGGAGGCCTTGTCGGCGGCAGGAATGGTGAAGTGGAAGGGGGAGTCGGCGTGGGCCACGGCGATATCCCCCATGCGCTCCAGCATCTTCAGGCGGCTCTGGGCCTGGCGCGCCTTGGTGGCCTTGGCCCGGAAGCGCGCCACGAAGCGCTCGATCTCCTCGCGCCTGGCCTGCTGCTTGGCCGCCTCGGCCTGCTGCAGGGCGAGCTTCTCGGCCCGGGTGCGCTCGAAGGTGGAGTAGTTGCCGCGGTAGAGCACCAGGCTCTGGCGGTCGAAGTGGACGATGTGGTCACACACCGCATCGAGGAAGTCCCGGTCGTGGGAGATCAGCAGCAGGGTGCCGGGATAGCGGGTCAGCCACTGCTCCAGCCACAGCAGGGCGTCCAGGTCCAGGTGGTTGGTGGGCTCGTCGAGCAGCAGCAGGTCCGAAGGCATGAAGAGGGTACGCGCCAGGTTGACCCGCATCCGCCAGCCGCCGGAGAAGTCCGACAGCGGACGCGCCAGGTCCGCCTGGCTGAAGCCCAGCCCCACCAGCAGCTGGGCCGCCCGGGCCGGGGCGCTGTAGCCGTTCAGGGCCTCGATGACGCCGTGCAGCTCCGCCTCACGATGGGCGTCATGGGCCTCCCGGGCCGCGGCGAGGGCCGCCTCGGTGGCACGCAGCTCCCGGTCGCCATCCAGCACGTAGTCGACGATGGCGCGCTCCAGGGCCTCCACCTCCTGGGCCATATGGGCGATGCGCTGGCCGCCGCTCATCTCGACCTCGCCGCGGTCCGGGGCCAGCTCGCCGAGCAGCAGCTTGAAGAGGCTCGACTTGCCGGCGCCGTTGGGGCCGACGATCCCCGCCTTGTGGCCGGCGTGCAGGGTCAGGTCGGCGCCCTCCAGCAGGGCCTGGGTGCCGCGTTGCAGGGAAACTTGGCGCAGTGCGATCATGCGGGCTCCACGGGCGTACAGGGCCGCCGTGAAAGCGGCGGCGGAAATGATGAGCGCTGATTCTACCGAAATGATGGCCGTTCTGCGGGCTCGCCTGCTTGACCACCCCCTATGGGAGTTCGCCCTGGCCCTCTACGCCAGGCCCGGGGTAGAGGCGGCCTGCCTGCGGCTCCAGGACGAGGCCGGCGTGGACGTCTGCGAGCTGCTCTGGCGCTGCTGGCTGCTGCGGCACGGCGCCAGGCCCTCCCGGGCACTCGAGGCGGCGCTGCCCGCCGCCCTGGCCTGGCAGCAGGAGGTCACCGCCCCCCTGCGCGCCCTGCGCCGCCGTCTCAAGGCCGAGGCGGCCACCGCCGGCGGCGTGGCCGAGCTGCGCGAGACCCTCAAGCACGCCGAACTGCAGGCCGAGCGGGAGACGCTGAGCCGGCTGGAGCGGCTCGCCACCTCGGAGGGTTTTCCGCTCTGCACGACCGGCGGCTCGGATGCCGAAAAAGTGCTCGCTTCGCGCCTGACATCACAGAAAAAACCCGACCTTTCAACGCTCGCAACGCTGATAGCTCAGCTTGACCCTCCCCCGGGCCCACGCTAGCCTGAATTTACTCGGGCAGGCGAGTCGCCTGCCATGACGCTGTCAATTTCACCCGATATTGACCAGGTAAATCGTGAGGGGACTACAAGAATGAAGGCAACCAAGCTGATGACCACGGCCACCGTTGGCGCCCTGCTTTTCGGGATGTCCGCGGCGGCCCATTCCGCCAACTGGCGCTACGCCCACGAGGAGTATCAGGACGACGTCCAGGACGTCTTCGCCCACGCCTTCAAGGACTATATCGAAGAGAACTCCGATAATACCGTCCAGATCTTCCGCTTCGGCGAGCTGGGCGAGTCCGACGACATCATGGAGCAGACCCAGGCGGGCATCCTGCAGTTCGTCAACCAGTCGCCCGGCTTTACCGGCTCGCTGATCCCCGAGGCGCAGATCTTCTTCGTGCCCTACCTGCTGCCCACCGATGAAGAGACCGTCATCGAGTTCTTCAACACCAGCGTGGCCATCAACGAGATGTTCCCGGAGCTCTACGCCGAGCAGGGCCTGGAGCTGCTCAAGATGTACCCGGAAGGCGAGATGGTCGTCACCCTGGACGAGCCCTTCACCACGCCGGAAGAGCTGCGCGGCAAGAACATCCGCACCATGACCAACCCGCTGCTCTCCGCCACCTACCGCGCCTTCGGCGCCAGCCCCACCCCGCTGCCCTGGGGTGAGGTCTACGGCGGCCTGCAGACCGGCATCCTCGACGGCCAGGAGAACCCCATCTTCTGGATCGAGTCCGGCGGTCTCTACGAGGTCTCCCCGAACCTGGTCTATACCGGCCACGGCTGGTTCACCACCGCCATGATGGCCAACCAGGACTTCTTCAACGGGCTCTCCGAGGAGGAGCAGCAGCTGGTCCGTGATGCCTCCGACCACGCCTACGAGGTGATCATCGAGCACATCTCGGGCCTGGCCGATGACTCCCTGGCCAGGATTCAGGAGTCTTCCGACGAGGTCACCGTGACCCGCCTGACCGAGGAGCAGATCGAGGCCTTCCGCGCCCGTGCGCCCCAGGTCGAGGAGCGCTTCATCGAGATGACCGGCGACCGCGGTCGTGAACTGCTCGACCAGTTCCACGCCGACCTGGAAGCCGTGATGTCCAACGACTGAGCCGGCCGCTAGTGCCTGCTGCATCACACCGGGGGGTGGCCGAAAGGCTGCCCCCCTTCTCTTCGGATGGCGCAGCGGCCCGCTGCATCCGGCCATGCAGCGTTGAAGCCAGCGCAGCAACGCCACACCCCAGGCGTTAACCTCAGGGGAAGAGGCGCCCCACAGGCGCTCGCGACGCGACACAACGCACGGGGAACGACAGGAGTCAGCCGACATGGAAATGAACGAAGACGACATTGCCGAGAAGAACTATCGCTCGACCCTTCCCGGCCCCCTTGGCCCCATCGATACCTGGATCAGCCGCATCGAGGCGGTGATCCTCGCCATGGGGGTCATCCTGATGGCGGTGAACACCATCGCCAACGTCTTGAGCCGCTTTATCCTCGGCGAGAGCCTGCACTTCTCCGAGGAGATCAATCGCATCCTGATCGTGATGATCACCTTCGCCGGCATCGGCTATGCGGCCCGCCATGGGCGCCATATCCGCATGTCGGCCATCTATGACGCTGTGCCTACCGGCGGGCGCCGCTGGATGATGATCTTCATCTGCCTGTTCACCGCCCTGGTGATGTTCGTGCTCTGCTACTACTCGATCGGCTATATCAACACCGTCTACTCCCGCGGGCGGGTGCTGCCCTCCCTGAGCATGCCGGTATGGATCATGTACGTCTGGGTGCCCATCGGCTTCGCAATCACCGGGATCCAGTACCTGCTGACCGCCATCAAGAACCTGACCTCCCGTGACGTCTACCTCTCGACCCACGTGGTGGACGGTTACAAGGACACGGAAACGGAAGTCTGATCCCGAGCGAGGCACATTCCCATGACAGCCATTATTCTCTCCATCATGATCGTGCTCCTGCTGCTCGGGTTCCCGATGATGATTCCCCTGGCCACGGCGGCCTTCGTTGGTTTCTACATGACCTTCGGCGGCCTGGGCCAGATGGAAACCCTGATCCAGCAGATGATGGGCGGCATCCGCCCCACGGCGCTGATCGCCGTGCCCATGTTCATCCTGGCCGCCGACATCATGACCCGAGGCCAGTCGGCCAACCGCCTGATCAATATGGTCATGAGCTTCGTCGGCCATATCAAGGGGGGGCTGGCGGTCTCCACGGCGGCTTCCTGCACCCTGTTCGGCGCCGTCTCCGGCTCTACCCAGGCCACCGTGGTGGCGGTGGGCTCGCCGCTGCGCCCGCGCATGCTCAAGGCGGGCTACAAGGACCCCTTCACCCTGGCGCTGATCATCAACTCTAGCGATATCGCCTTCCTGATCCCGCCCAGCATCGGCATGATCATCTACGGGGTCATCTCCGGCACCTCCATCGGCGAGCTGTTCATTGCCGGCATCGGCCCGGGCCTGCTGATCCTGGCCATGTTCTCCGCCTACTGCATCGCCTACGCCTACATCAATAAGGTCCCTACCGAGCCGCGCTCCAGCTGGAAAGAGCGCGCCGTGGCGGTCAAGGATGCCCTCTGGCCGCTGGGCTTCCCGGTGCTGATCGTGGGCGGCATCTACGGCGGTATCTTCAGCCCCACCGAGGCCGCCGCGGCCTGCGTGCTCTACGCGGTGATCCTGGAGTTCGCGGTCTTCCGCTCGCTGAAGCTGCACCACATCTACGCCATCGCCAAGTCCACCGGCCTGATCACCGCCGTGGTCTTCATTCTGGTGGCGGTGGGCAACGGCTTCTCCTGGATCATCTCCTTCGCCCAGATCCCCCAGGCGGTGCTCGGCGCCGTGGGCATCAACGAGGCCGGCCCGGTGGGCGTGCTGATCGCCATCTCCATCGCCTTCTTCGTGGCCTGCATGTTCGTGGACCCCATCGTGGTGATCCTGGTGCTGACGCCGATCTTCGCCCCGGCCATCGCCGCTTCCGGCCTCGACCCGGTGCATGTCGGCGTGCTGATCACCCTGCAGGTGGCGATAGGCTCGGCGACGCCCCCCTTCGGGTGCGATATCTTCACCGCCATCGCCATCTTCAAGCGCCCCTACTGGGAGGTGATCCGCGGCACGCCGCCCTTCGTCTTCATGCTGGTGCTGGCGGCGGTACTGATCATCATGTTCCCGCAGATCGCCCTGTTCCTGCGCGACCTGGCGTTCCGCTGATCCAAGGAGGCATTGACGATGTTCAATCGGATACTGGTACCGGTGGACGGTTCCAAGGGGGCCCTGAAGGCCCTCGAGAAGGGCGTCGGCCTGGCGCTGCTGACCGGCTCGGAGCTCTACGTCCTGTGCGTCTTCAAGCATCACAGCCTGCTTGAGGCGTCGCTCTCCATGGTGCGCCCGGACAAGCTGGAGATCCCCGACGACGCCCTCAAGGAGTACGCCACCGAGATCGCCGTTCAGGCCAAGGCCCACGCCCTGGAGCTGGGGGTGCCCGCGGAGAAGCTGCGCGCCTTCGTCAAGGGGGGGCGCCCCTCGCGCACCATAGTGCGCTTCGCCCGCAAGCGGGAGTGCGACCTGATCGTGATCGGCTCCCAGGGCACCAACGGCGACAAGAGCCTGCTGCTGGGCAGCGTGGCCCAGCGGGTGGCCGGCTCCGCCCACTGCCCGACCCTGGTGGTATGATAGCCGCGCCGGTTCCCGGGCCCCGTGCCGGGGAACCGGCAAGGTTCCACCGGAGTCCCATGATCTCCACACATCGATGGCGCCAAGCGCCTAACCACAAGGCTCGTTCATGAAGAGACTGCTGACCACCGCTTCCCTGACCGCCCTGCTGGGCGCTGCCCCCCTGGCGCTGGCCGCCCCGGAAACCGATGAGGCGCGCCTCGGCTACAGCCTCGGCGTGACCCTGGGGCAGAGCATCCAGCAGGACGTGCGCGATCTGGACGTCGACGCCTTCACCCAGGCGGTCCAGGACGTCTTCGCCGGCGGCGAGCTGGCGATGAGCGACGAGGAGATGGCCGAGGCGCTGATGCGCTTCCAGCAGGAGGCCATGGCCGCCCGGCAGGCCGAGGCCGAGCAGAGGGCCGAGACCAACCGCGCCGAAGGTGAGGCCTACCTGGCCGCCAACGCCGAGGCGGAGGGCGTCGAGGTCACCGCGTCGGGTCTTCAGTATCGCGTGCTGGAGTCCGGCGACGGCGCCTCCCCGGGCCCCGAGGACGGCGTCGAGGTGCACTACGAGGGCACCCTGATCGACGGCACCGTCTTCGACAGCTCCTATGAGCGCGGCGAGCCGGTCAGCTTTCGCGTCAATCAGGTGATCGACGGCTGGCAGGAGGCCCTGCAGCTGATGAGCGTCGGTGACAGCTGGGAGATCGTGATTCCCGCCGAGCTGGGCTATGGCGCCCAGGGCCAGGGCCCCATCGGTCCCCATGAGACCCTGATCTTCCGCGTCGAGCTGCTCGACGTCACCACCGACTGATTGCGCCCCATGACCCCACCTCGTTTCCTGGCCGCCGGCGTGATGCTGGCGGTCATCGCGTCGCCGGCGGCCGCCGACCGCCTTCCCGACCTGCCCGCCCTTGACCTCTCCCGGGCCGATACCAGCGTGATCGGCGTCTCTTCCGGGGGCTACATGGCCACCCAGCTGGCGGTGGCCTGGCCGGAGCGCTTCAGCGGCCTGGCCGTGCTGGGGGCGGGCCCCTGGTCCTGCGCTCAGGGGACTCTGCGCCGCGCCCTGGGCCAGTGCATGACCACCCGGCTCGGCCCCCCCGACCTCGCCGAACTGGAGCAGCGCCTGGCGGGCTACCGGGAGCTCGATCGCGCCGGCAGCGCCGAGGCGCTTTCAGCGCTGCGCGCCTTCGTCTGGCACGGCAGCGCCGACGAGACCGTGGCCCCGGCCCTGGGGGCGGCCCTGGCCGAGCAGCTCGGCACCTGGCTGGAAGCGCCGGATGAGCAGCTGCGCTTCGTCGAGAGCGAGGGCATCGGCCACGGCTGGCCCATCGGCCACCGCGACACCCCACCCCCGGCCACGGAGCTGGGCGACTGCCGACAGGGCGGTGGCACCCACCTGCTGAGCTGCGGGCTGGAGATCGCCGACGAGGCGATGAACTGGCTGCACGACGGAGGAGGGGACGGGCAAGGGTCAGGCGAGCTGATCCACTTCGATCAGCGCGACTTCGCGGTCAAGGGGCTGGATGATTCGGGCTATCTCTTCGTGCCCGATGCCTGCCACGAGGGCGGCTGTGAGCTCACCGTGGCCCTCCACGGCTGCGCCATGGGCGCCGAGCAGATCGGCGAGCTCTTCGTGCGCCACAGCGGCCTCAACGAGTGGGCCGCCGCCAACGACAGGGTCGTGCTCTACCCCCAGGCCGAGACCAGCCTGGCCAACCCCCAGGGGTGCTGGGACTGGTGGGGCTTTGCGGAGAGCACCTGGCAGCTCGACCCGCTCCATGACAGCCGCGACGGCACCCAGGTTCGCGCCCTGATGGGCATGATCGACCGGCTCCAGGAAGCAGCGACCCCGCGCTGAGGCGGGGTCGCAGGTTCAGCTGACGCGGACCTGGCGGGTCACAGCGCTTCGTCCAGGGCGGAGAGCAGGGCGTGGGGGGCCGGCGAATAGAGCACGCGCCGCAGGATGTCGCCATCGCGATCCACCAGGTAGAGCGAGGAGCTGTGGTCGATGGTGTAGCCCATGGCCGACTCCGGGGTCTCGACTCGCCGCCACACCGCGCCGTAGCGACCGGCCAGCTCCTCGAGCTCGGCCTCGCTGCCGGTGGCGCCGATAAAGGCCTCGCCGAAATAGCCGGTGTACTCCGCCAGGCGCTCGATGGTGTCGCGCTCGGGGTCCACGGAGATCATCAGCGGCACCACCCGCTCGCGCTCCGCCTCGTCCAGCTCGGCCAGCGCCTGGCGCACCACGGCCAGGCTCATGGGGCAGACGTCGGGACAGTAGGTATAGCCGAAGAAGACCACCGCCACCTGGTCCTCTTCGAGCTGGGTCAGGGAGAAGTCACCCCGGGTGGAAGGCAGCTCGATGGGGCCACCACTGAGTCCGTTGCCACTGCCGCCGGTGTTCATCTGCTGCTGGAAGAGGCCATAGCCTGCCACCCCCAGCATCAGTACCAGCAGCGCGATACCCGCCAGCAGCCCCTGTCGTTTCATAGCTGACTTCTCTCCACGTCGAAGTTGAATCCACTGCCCAGGCGCTCCTCGCCTTGGCTCACGATGACTCGTGCCCGCCAGGGCATGACCTGCTCGGTACAGATCGGAATCTGCCCGTCGCCGCGAAACAGGCCATCGTCCTGCCGCGTCAGCGGATAGCGATGCAGCCCCATGTCCATGTCGCGGCCGACGAAGTCCACCACCACCGCCTCCGCCTCGATGCCCTCCAGGGCCACCGTCATCGGCAGGACCTCCAGGGCGCGGATCTCACCGTCGGCGCCCAGGTCCAGCGTCAGGCTTCCTCGCTCCCCAAGGGGTGCCCGACAGGCACCCTGGGCCAGGTCGCAGCCACCCTCCTCCGGATACCAGAGAATATTGTCGTCTCCGCGAAGACTGTAGCTGGCCAGATACCAGAGCGCCACGGCCACGGTCCCCAGGGTAAAGAGCACCAGCAGCCGCAGCAGCGGCGGGCGTGAAACGGCCGGTTCGGTGGAGGCAGGCGTTGTCATGGCAGCGTGTGAGGGCATTCACTAAAGGAAATGTCGGGTTAAGCTTATCAGCATTCGCCTGTGGCAGAGTGCGCAAGGATGTCGCAGGGCAACTCGACCAAGGAGATCGCGATGACGGGCGTGGCAAATGCACTGGGCCCCCTTTTCCTGCTGATCCTGCTGGGCGCCGTGCTGGGCCGCCTGCGCCAGCCGGGAGGGGACTTCTGGCCGCAGCTGGAGCGGCTGATCTATTTCCTGCTGTTTCCCGCCATGCTGGTCTCGACCCTGGCCACCGCCGACGTCAGCCAGGTGCCGGTGGGCCGGGTCGCCCTGGCGCTGCTCGGCGCCATGGGACTCTTCGGCGCCCTGCTCTGGAGGCTGCGAGGCTGGCTGGGCCTCGAGCCTGCCGCCTTCACCTCGGCCTTCCAGGGGGCGCTACGCTTCAACACCTATGTGGGGGTGGCCGGTGCCGCAGCGCTTCACGGTGCCCCAGGTGCCACCGTGGCGGCGGTGGCCGTGGCGCTGATGGTACCGGTGGTCAACGTCATGTGCGTGGCGAGCTTTATCGCCGCCGGCACCCTGGGGGCCGGCAGCCTCGGCAAGAGCCTGACCGCACTGACCCGCAACCCGCTGATCCTCGGCTGCCTGATCGGCATCGGCCTGAACGTGAGCGGCATCGGCCTCCCCGGCTGGAGCGCGGATACCGTGGAGCTGCTGGGGCGCGCCGCCCTGCCGCTGGGCCTGGTGGCGGTAGGGGTGGCGCTGCGCCCGGAGGCGCTGCTGCGCCTCGACCGCGGCATCTGGGCCACCAACGCCATCAAGCTGGGGCTGATGCCCGCCCTGGTACTGCTGCTCGCCCTGGCGCTGGGGCTCGACCCGGTGAGCCGCGACGTGGCACTGCTGTTTGCCGCCCTGCCCACCGCCACCTCCGCCTATATCCTCGCCCGCCAGCTGGGCGGCGACGCCGAGATGATGGCGGCCCTGATCACCGCCCAGACCCTGCTGGCCATGGCCACCCTGCCCCTCTGGCTGCGCCTGGCCGGCTAAGGGCGCCGCCAGGACAAACGCAAATAAAAAATATTCGCATTACTGTTGACGCCGCAAATGAGAATGATTACTCTTGTTTCCAGTGGCGTTGATGAGCCGCCACGGCCATCGCAGGTACCGCCAGTCACCTGCCATGGTTTCTCCCTCCTCATTGCTAGTCACGGTCTTGCCGCCGCCCTCACCAGGGCGGCTTTTTTTGGTCTGGAGGGTCCCTCCTCATTGCTGCTCCTTACCACCCCAGGGTCTTGCCGCCGCCCCATCGAGGGCGGCTTTTTTTGGTGGCGGTTCGACGCTTCGACGAATGGAGGCCGAAGGACTTCCGGCGGCAGGCACCAGCGCCTGCAATACCGCCGGGGCGCCTGCGGCGCCATTCGCTCGGGGAACCCGAGCTCCTACTGGGCAATGTCACGCCAGTCTGCGAAGAATCTTTTTGTATCGCAGAAGCAACGAAGCCCCCGCATGGGCGGGGGCTTCGAGGAGCGTGGGAGGGGCGTGATCAGTCGGCGCGGCGGTAGATCAGGTCCCAGACGCCGTGGCCCAGCTTCTCGCCGCGGGCCTCGAACTTGGTCAGCGGACGGAACTCGGGCCGCGGCACATAGGGGGCGGTCTCCGGCGCCGCGGTATTGGCATAGCCCGGGGCGGCGTCCATCACCTCGGCCATCCACTCGGCGTAGGCCTCCCAGTCGGTGGCCATGTGGAAGGTGCCGCCGACCCTGAGCCGGGTGCGCACCAGCTCGACGAAGGCGGGCTGCACGATGCGCCGCTTGTGGTGCTTCTTCTTCGGCCAGGGGTCGGGGAAAAAGAGCTGCAGGGTCTCGAGGCTTCCCTCGGGCAGGCACTCCTCGAGCACCCGCAGCGCATCCTCCCGATAGACCCGCAGGTTGGTGAGGCCGCGCTTGTCGGCCTCGTCAAGCAGCTTGCCCACGCCGGGGGCGTGCACCTCGATGCCGATGAAGTCGGTATCGGGGTGGGTCTCCGCCTGCTCCACCAGGGAGGCCCCCATGCCAAAGCCGATCTCCACCACCCGCGGCGCGCGGCGCCCGAACAGGGCATCCAGGTCCTGGCGGCCCTCGGCCAGGGTCAGCCCCAGCCGCGGCCACACCTCCTCGAGGCCCCGGGTCTGGGCCTGGGTCATGCGCCCGGCGCGCAGCACATAGCTCTTGATGCCGCGGCGGTGCAGGGGGGCATCGGGCCCTTCCGGCCCGGTGGTGGCGGTATCGTCGCGGGATTGGTCACTCATGGATCATGGGGCTCTTGTCGGGTCTCGGGAGCTCAGCCGTTGATGCGGCCGGCGAAGGGCGAAGAGGGGTCGGCGCTCTGGCGGCGCGGCATGCGCCCGGCCAGGAAGGCCTCGCGCCCCGCCTCCACCGCCTTCTTCATGGCGCTGGCCATCAGCACCGGCTGGCGGGCATGGGCGATGGCGGTGTTCATCAGCACGCCGTCGCAGCCCAGCTCCATGGCCATGGCGGCATCGGAGGCGGTGCCGATGCCGGCATCCACCAGCACCGGCACGCTGGCCTGCTCGATGATCAGGCGGATGTTGTGGGGGTTCTGGATGCCGTGGCCGGAGCCGATCAGCGAGCCCAGCGGCATGATGGCGCAGCAGCCCAGACGCTCCAGCTCACGGGCCACGATGGGGTCGTCGCTGGTATAGACCATGACGTCGAAGCCGTCCTTGATCAGCGCCTCGGCGGCGGCCAGGGTCTCCACCACGTTGGGATAGAGGGTCGAGTCGTCCCCCAGCACCTCGAGCTTCACCAGGCTGTGGCCGTCGAGCAGCTCCCGGGCCAGCTTGCAGGTGCGCACCGCGTCCTTCGCCGTGTAGCAGCCGGCGGTGTTGGGCAGCAGGGTGAAGCGCTCCGGCGGCACCACGTCCAGCAGGTTGGGCTCCCCCGCCTCCTGGCCCAGGTTGGTGCGCCGTACGGCGAAGGTGACCACCTCGGCGCCGGAGGCGGCGATCGCCTCGCCGGTCTCGTCGAAGTCCCTGTACTTGCCGGTGCCGACCAGCAGGCGGGAGGAGAATTCGCGCCCGGCGACGCGCAGGGGCTGGTCCTGGAAGAAGTCTGTCATCGAGTCTGCCTTACTGTGATTGTCTTCACGGTGTGGGGGCGCGGGATGCTCAGCCGCCCCCGATGGCGTGCACCACCTCGACCCGATCGCCCTCGGCCAGGCGAGTGGCGGCGTGTTCGCTGCGGGGCACGATCTCCTCGTTCACCTCCACGGCGATGCGGCGGCCGGCGAGTCCCAGGGACTCGATCAGCGCGGCGATCGTCGGGGCCGGCGTGAGGTCGGGCGCCAGGGTATGCGCCTCGCCATTGAGCTGGATCTGCATGGCGTTCTCTCTGCGCTTGTCGTTGCTGTCGTCATGGACCGCGGGGCCCGCCGGGCGGGCGCCAATCGCGGGCATCCATTGTAGCCGAGTCCGCCCGGCCGGGGTACGGTAGCGACCCTGGACGCAACGGGAGGAGCAGACATGCAGGATAGAGGCTGGTGGCTGGGGGCGGCACTGTCGGGCGCCCTGGTGGTCATGGCGGGGGCCTTCGGCGCCCACGCCCTGGAGGGAACCCTGACGCCGCGCCTGGTGGCGGCCTTCGAGACCGGGGTGCGCTATCAGGCGTGGCACACCCTGGCGCTGCTCGCCGTGCTGGCCTGGCGCGCCGCGATGCCCCTGGCCGGGCAGCGGCTGGCCATGGGGCTATGGGCGGCCGGCATGGGGCTCTTCTCGGGCTCGCTCTACGCCATGGCGCTGACCGGCGCCGGCGGTCTGGGCATGATCACCCCCTTGGGCGGGGTGCTGCTGATCGCCGGCTGGCTGGCCCTGGCCGCTGCCGTGCTGCGCGCCCCGCGGGCCTGAGCCGGCTCAGTCCCGGTCGGGCAGGGCATAGGTGGCGGTCACCAGCGCCACCGGCTGCTCGTCGCCGGCGGAGAAGAGCTGCACCTCGCCCACCGCCAGGCGGCGACCCAGCTTGAGGATGCGCGCGGTGGCGATGATGTCGCGGTCGCCCCGGGGACGGCGCAGGAAGCGGCAGTGCAGGTCGCTGGTGACCGCCATGGGCTCGGGGCCGATCTGGGCCAGGATCGCCACGTAGAGGCAGACGTCGGCCAGCCCCATCAGGGTGGGGCCGGAGACGCTGGCGCCGGGGCGCAGGTGCTCGTCATCGATGGCCAGGCTCATGGTGGCGCGCATATGGTCCACGGCCTCGATGGTACCGATACGCTGGGGAAACACCTCGTCGAGAAAATCCTCGATGGTGGCGGCGGTCATCACGGTCATCGGCGGGCTCCTTGCAGTGAATGGGGCGAATTGACGCTGGCGTCAACATAACCGAAAGCGCCCCGGGCAGGTACCCGGGGCGCTTCTGGTTCAGCGGTGACACCGCGCTGGCTTGCCTGGCCTCTGGTTTACTTGGCCTTGTGCACGGCGCGCCAGTGGTGCAGGAGCGGCTCGGTGTAGCCGGAGGGCTGCACGCGGCCCTTGAAGATCAGGTCGCTGGCCGCCTGGAAGGCGCTGGAGCCCTGGTAGTCGGCGCTCATCGGCGTGTAGGCCGGATCGTTCGCGTTCTGCTCGTCCACCACCTTGGCCATGCGCTCCAGGGTCTCCTGGACCCGGGCGGCGTCGACCACGCCGTGGTGCAGCCAGTTGGCGATGTGCTGGCTGGAGATCCGCAGGGTGGCGCGGTCCTCCATCAGGCCCACGTCGTGGATGTCCGGCACCTTGGAGCAGCCCACGCCGTGCTCCACCCAGCGCACCACGTAGCCGAGAATGCCCTGGCAGTTGTTGTCGAGCTCCTGCTGGATCTCCTCGTCGGACCAGCTGGCCTCGGCGGCCACCGGCACGCTGAGCAGCTCGTCCAGGTAGTCCGGCTCGCCCTGGGCCTCCAGCTCGCGCTGGATGCCGGTGACGTCCACCTGATGGTAGTGCAGGGCGTGAAGCGTGGCCGCGGTGGGCGACGGCACCCAGGCGGTGTTGGCGCCGGCCTTGGGATGGCCGATCTTCTGCTCCAGCATGGCGGCCATCAGGTCCGGCATGGCCCACATGCCCTTGCCGATCTGGGCGCGGCCGCGCAGGCCGCAGGCCAGGCCGATCTGGACGTTGTTCTTCTCGTAGGCCTGGATCCAGGCGGCGCCCTTCATGTCGCCCTTGCGGATCATCGGGCCCGCCTCCATGGCGGTGTGCATCTCGTCGCCGGTGCGGTCCAGGAAGCCGGTGTTGATGAAGACCACGCGGGAGGCGGCCTCGTTGATGCACGCCTTGAGGTTCACCGTGGTGCGGCGCTCCTCGTCCATGATGCCCATCTTGAGGGTATCGCGGGCCATGCCCAGCAGGTCCTCGACGCGGCCGAAGAGCTCGTTGGAGAAGGCCACTTCCTTCGGACCGTGCATCTTCGGCTTGACGATGTAGACGGAGCCCTCGCGGGAGTTGCGCGGTTCACCCTCGCCCTTCTTCAGGTCGTGCAGGGCGATCAGACCGGTGACGATGCCGTCGAGGATGCCCTCGGGCAGCTCATTGCCCTCGGCGTCGAGCACCGCCGGGTTGGTCATCAGGTGGCCGACGTTGCGCACGAACATCAGCGAGCGGCCGGGCAGGGTCAGGCTGCCGCCGTCCGGAGTGGTGAACTGGCGATCGGCGTGCAGGCGGCGGGTGATGGTCTTGCCGCCCTTCTCCACCTGCTCCTCCAGGTCACCCTTCATCAGGCCCAGCCAGTTGGCGTAGACGCCCACCTTGTCCTCGGCGTCCACCGCGGCCACGGAGTCCTCACAGTCCATGATGGTGGTCAGCGCCGCCTCGACGACCAGATCCTTGACGCCGGCCGGGTCGGTCTTGCCGATGGGGTGGCTCGGGTCGATCTGGATCTCCAGGTGCAGGCCGTGATTGACCAGCAGCACCGACTCGGGGGTCGCCGCCTCGCCGGTATAGCCCACCAGCTTGCCGGGCTCCTTGAGACCGGTCTCGCGGCCGCCCTCCAGGGTCACCACCAGATGGCCGTCACGCAGGGCGTACTTGACGGCGTCGCGGTGGGAGCCGGTGGCCAGCGGCGCGGCGCGGTCCAGCAGGCCGCGGGCGTAGGCGATCACCTTCTCGCCGCGCTTGGGATTGAAGCTGGTGCCCTTCTCGGCGCCGTCCTCCTCGGAGATGGCATCGGTGCCGTAGAGGGCGTCGTAGAGGCTGCCCCAGCGCGCATTGGCGGCGTTCAGCGCATAGCGGGCGTTGCTCACCGGCACCACCAGCTGGGGACCGGCCTGGACGGCGATCTCGCGATCCACGTTGCCGGTGGTCACCTCGACCCTGGCCGGGGCCTCGGCCAGATAGCCGATCTCCTTCAGGAAGGCGCGATAGGCCGCCATGTCACCCACCGGGCCGGGGTTCTCGCGGTGCCAGCCGTCGAGCTGCTCCTGCAGACGCTCACGCTCAGCGAGCAGTTCGCGGTTCTTCGGGGTCAGATCATGGAAGAGGGCATCGACGCCGGCCCAGAACGCCTCGGCATCTACGCCGGTACCGGGAAGCGCCTGCTCATTGATGAAGCGGTCCAGCTCGGCGGCCACCTGGAGGCGATGGCGGGTAACACGTTGGGTCATGGTGGATCTCCTCGTGCTTGGCAGCCGGCGTGTCGCGTGCCAGTCTGCCGGGACAGGGGTTGTGTGACTGCTCTGGCCTCGATTTTGTGGAAAATACTTCCATGTGTAAACCCGAAAAGCCTCGGTAAGGCGGCCAGCTAGACCAAAAGATAAGGTGAGACCGGGCAGGCGTGGCTTGCTCGTGGTGCACCGCCTGGCTTGACGCTAGCATAGCCGGGCGCCGCGGAGGACACGATGAGCGACTTCACCCCCCTACAGGCGCTGGGCCCGGTTCGGCTGATCGAATCACTCGATGCGGTGCCCGGCGGCGACCACCTGGAACGCTACCTGGGCCACTATGGCCTGGCCCCCTTGCTGGCCGAGCATGTCGGCCTCTACGTGGGCTATGTGGATGCCCAGGGCTTCCGCCTCTGGACCCAGGTCTGGAGCCCCGCCGAGCCGGTGGGCACCGCCTTCGTGGTGCACGGCTACTTCGACCACCTGGGCCTCTATCGTCATCTGCTGGAACGCCTGCTGGAGCGCCGCTGGCGGGTGGTCCTCTGGGACCTGCCCGGCCACGGCCTCTCCAGCGGGGCCCGCGCCTCGATCAAGGACTTCGCCGACTACGGCGGCTGCCTGGAGGCGCTGCAGACCCACCTGCAGCAGGAGGAGCTGGCCCCGCGCCCCTGGCTGGGCGTCGGCCAGAGCACCGGGGCGGCCATCCTCGCCACCGACGCCCTCACCCGCGGCGAGGACAGCCACTGGGCGGGGCTGGCGCTGCTGGCCCCTCTGGTGCGTCCTTGGGGCTGGCGCCAGGCCAGCTGGCTGCACCTGCTGGCCGGTCCCTTCCTGAGCTCCGTCCCGCGCAAGTTCCGACCCAACTCCACCGACGAGGAGTTCGCCGCCTTCCTGCGCGACAAGGATCCCCTCCAGGCCGACCGGGTCGCCGTGGACTGGGTCAGCGCCATGCGCCGCTGGATGCCGCGCCTGCTGGCGCTGCCTCCCAACCCGGTGCGCACCCTGATTCTCCAGGGGGAGCAGGACCTGACGGTGGACTGGGAGTGGAATCTGGGCGTGCTGGCCCACAAGTTTCCCAATGCCGAGATTCACCGCCACCCCGAGGCGCGCCACCACCTGGTCAACGAGGCCGAGCCGATCCGCCTGGCGCTCTTCGAGAGCCTGGACCGCTTTATCGACGACCTGGCGCCTGTCGCTGCCCACCCGGAGACCGACTCCCCATGAACGCCAGCCGCACGCCACGCCCGCTGCTTGCCCCCCTGCTCCTCGCGCCTCTGCTGCTCGCCGGCTGCGCCGCGGCCCCCGACCGCCCCGAGACACTGCGCCAGGCAATGTTCAACCTGGGCGAGCGCGCCGCCGATCGGGTCATGGAGGCGCCTCCCCTGCCGAAACCGCCCGGCGACCAGGTGCTGCTGCTGGCCGCCCCGGAGGTCAACGGGGAGCTCAGCATCGGCCAGGAGCGCTTCCTGGAGAGCCTGACCCGGGCGCTGCTGGCGGTGAGCGACGGCCCCCAGGTGCTCGACTGGAGCGATAGCATGGGCGACGGCGCCGGCGATAATCAGTGGCGGCTGGAGAGTCGGCTGATGGCCGACGGACCGCGGCTGCGGCTCTCGGACCGGGAGCTCTTGCCCTACCGGCTGACCCTGGTGCTGCGCCGCCCCGGCAGCGACTCGCCCCAGTGGGAGGAGAGCCTGCAGGGCGCCCTGGACGCCACGGCGCTCTAGGCCAGCCCCTGCCTACCCCTTGAGCAGCCGATCCAGCTGGCGGTAGCCCACCGCCTCGATCAGCTGCTCCCGGGCCGGCTTCGGTTCGCCGGCCAGGTCCGCCAGGGTCAGCGCCACCCGCAGCACCCGGTGGTAGGCCCGGGCCGAGAGCTTGAGCCGCTCCAGCACACCGGCCAGCCAGGCGCGATCGGCGGCGGCGAGGCCGCAGGCCGCCTCCAGCTCCCGCCCGGCCAGGTGGGCATTGAGGGCACCCCGCGCCAGCTGCCGCTCCCGGGCCGCCACCACCCGGGCCCGCACCGCCGCCGAGGGTTCGCTCTCGGCCGCCGCCGTGAGCTGCTCCGGCGGCAGCGCCGGCACCTCCACCTGCAGGTCGATGCGATCGAGCAGCGGCCCCGAGAGGCGCGCCTGGTAGCGCTGGATCTGGGCCGCGGTGCAGTGGCAGGCCTGGCGCGGATCGCCCAGATGGCCGCAGGGGCAGGGGTTCATGGCCGCCACCAGCATGAAGCGGGCCGGATAGCGGCGCTCATGGCTGGCCCGGGCGATATGGATCCGCCCCGACTCCATGGGCTCGCGCATCACCTCCAGCACATGGCGGGAGAACTCCGGCAGCTCGTCGAGGAAGAGCACCCCGTGGTGGGCCAGCGAGATCTCGCCGGGGCGGGGCTTGGCCCCGCCGCCCACCAGGGCCACGGCGCTGGCGGTGTGATGGGGCGACCGGAAGGGGCGGCGGCCCCACTCCGCGGCCAGGGGCAGGCCGCTCACCGAGCGCACCGCCGCCACCTCCAGCGCCTCCTCGTCCGTAAGCGGCGGCAGGATGCCCGGCAGGCGGCTGGCCAGCATGGTCTTGCCGGTGCCGGGAGGGCCGGCCAGCAGCAGGTTATGGGAACCCGCGGCGGCCACCTCCAGGGCGCGGCGCGCCTGGTGCTGGCCGCGCACCTCGGCCAGGTCGGGGAGCGCCACCGACGCCTCGGGCGGGCGGGAGAGCCGGTGCGGCGCAATGGGCGCTCGCCCCAGCAGATGGCCAACCACCTCCAGCAGGTGGTCGGCGGGGAGCACCTCGAGATCGCCGGCCAGTGCCGCCTCATCGGCGTTGGCCCGAGGCACGATGAGTCGCCGGCCGGCCCGGCGGGTGGCCATGGCCAGGGGCAGTACGCCGTGAACCGGGCGCAGGCGCCCATCCAGCGCCAGCTCGCCGACGCTCTCGGTGGCCTTCAGCGCATCGGGGGGGAGCTGGCCCGAAGCCAGCAGCAGCCCCAGGGCGATGGGCAGGTCGAAGCGCCCGCCCTCCTTGGGCAGGTCGGCGGGGGCCAGGTTGAGGGTGATGCGACGCAGGGGGTAGTCGAAGCCGGCGTTGACCAGGGCGCTGCGCACCCGCTCGCGGCTCTCCTTCACGGCGGTTTCGGGCAGGCCCACCAGGGTCACCCCCGGCAGGCCGTTGGCCAGGTGGACCTCCACCTGGACCTCGGGGGCCTCGAGGCCGAGGCCCGCTCGGGTATGGACGATCGCCAGCGTCATGGGCGCTCCCTCGCCTGGAGTCATGCCCCCAAGGCTAGTCCAGAGCCGGCCCCCCTGCCCGGCGTCGGATCAGCGGCCGGCTTCGCCGCCGCCGGCGTCCTCCTCGGGGCGGGGCGTGTCGCCCTCGGCGGCGGCCGCCGGGGCGTCGGTCGGCGCCTCGCCGGTGCGCTGCTCCAGCAGCGCCTCGAGCCCGGCGACCTGCTGCTCCAGGGCCTCGACCCGGGCCCGGGTGCGCTGCAGCACATCCATCAGGATGTCGAAGTCCTCCCGGGACACCAGCTCCAGGCGGTCGAAGGCGCCGCGCACCACCTGCTGAATGCCCTTCTGCACCTCTTCCGGCGCCTGGGACGCGCCCTGCAGGCGCTCACCGATCTGCTGGGCCAGTCGGCCGATACGGTCATGGCTCACCATGGGTCTCTCCTGAACGTGGGAATGCCGGCTACAGGATACGCATGCCCCGCCGCGAGCGCATGCCCCACCGCTGCGCCAGGATGGCGCGCCTGCACCGACAGCCGGCACCAAGACGGTGCAGAAGCCTTTGCTGCGCTGCAACCACCTCGTCCGACCAGCCTCGAAAGCGACCCCAACCATTTGATTTAAAAGACTGCAAAGTGTCGATGGCACGATTATGGCCATGTCAGGGCATGCGGCCACCGCGCCGATACCCAACGCAACCGGGGAGACAAGGGATGAAACTCATCACCGCCATCATCAAGCCGTTCAAGCTCGACGACGTCCGCGAGGCGCTGGCCGACAACGGCGTTCAAGGCATCACCGTCACCGAGGTCAAGGGCTTCGGCCGCCAGAAGGGCCACACCGAGCTCTATCGCGGCGCCGAGTACGTCGTCGACTTCCTGCCGAAGGTCAAGGTCGAGGTCGCCGTGGATGACTCTCGCCTGGAGACGGTGCTCGATGCCATCTGCAGCGCGGCCAACAGCGGCAAGATCGGCGACGGCAAGGTCTTCGTCACGCCGCTGGAGGACGTGATTCGCATCCGCACCGGTGAACGCGGCCCCGACGCCGTCTGATCGTTTCCTGCCTCTGGAGAGACTGCCATGAGTGAACTGACAGAGCTGAGCTATGCGCTCGATACCTTCTACTTTCTGATCTGCGGCGTGCTGGTGATGTGGATGGCCGCCGGCTTCTCGATGCTCGAGGCTGGCCTGGTGCGCTCCAAGAACACCGCCGAGATCCTCACCAAGAACATCGCCCTGTTCGCCATCGCCTGCACCATGTACCTGCTGGTGGGCTACTACATCATGTACTCCAGCGCCGAGGGGGGCTTCCTGCCCAACCTGGGCTTCCTGCTGGGCGGCGAGAACAGCGTCGATGCGGTGCTGGCCGGCGGCGATGACGCCCCCTACTACTCCATGCGGGCCGACTATTTCTTCCAGGTCGTCTTCGTGGCCACCGCCATGTCCATCGTCTCCGGTGCCGTGGCCGAGCGCATGAAGCTGTGGGCCTTCCTGGCCTTCGCCGTGGTGATGACCGGCTTCATCTACCCGGTCTCCGGCTACTGGACCTGGGGCGAAGGCTGGCTCGACGCCGCCGGCTTCTCCGACTTCGCCGGCTCCGGCATCGTCCACATGGCCGGTGCGGCCGCGGCTCTCGCCGGCGTGCTGATCCTCGGCCCCCGCAAGGGCAAGTACGGCAAGGACGGCAGCATCTACGCCATCCCCGGCGCCAACCTGCCGCTGGCCACCCTGGGCACCTTCATCCTGTGGATGGGCTGGTTCGGCTTCAACGGCGGCTCCGAGCTGAAAGTCTCCGACGTGGACTCCGCCAACAACGTCGCCCAGGTGCTGGTCAACACCAACGCCGCGGCCGCCGGCGGCGTGATCGCCGCCCTGATCCTGGCCAAGATCTGGTTCCGCAAGGCCGACCTGACCATGACCCTCAACGGCGCCCTGGCCGGCCTGGTGGCCATCACCGCCGAGCCGCTGGCCCCCTCCGCTTTGAGTGCCGCCCTGATCGGCGCCGTGGGCGGCGCCATCGTGGTGGCCTCCATCGTGGGCCTGGACAAGCTGAAGATCGACGACCCGGTCGGCGCCATCTCGGTGCACGGCGTGGTCGGCATCTGGGGCCTGCTGGCGGTGCCTCTGACCAACGGCGACGCCACCTTCGGTGCCCAGCTCCTCGGCATCATCGCCATCTTCGCCTGGGTCTTCGCGGCGAGCCTGATCGTCTGGCTGATCCTCAAGGCAGTAATGGGCATCCGCGTCAGCGAGGAAGAAGAGTACGAGGGCGTCGACCTGGCCGAATGCGGTCTGGAGGCCTACCCCGAGTTCAGCGTCGCCAAGAAGTAAGTGACGGCAACGCCCACCGAGTGAGCTGGCGTGCTCCTCCTGGCCCCTTCGGGGGCCTTTTTTCATCCTGCTCGCCGCGGTGTATGCTAGAGAGCAATCAGGCACACTCGGGTGGCCCGGCCACCGCTGCGAACAGACGAGGAATTCGACCATGAAACTGGTGACCGCCATCATCAAGCCCTTCAAGCTGGACGACGTGAGGGAGTCCCTCTCCGAGATCGGGGTTCAGGGCATCACCGTCACCGAGGTCAAGGGATTCGGCCGCCAGAAGGGGCACACCGAGCTCTACCGCGGCGCCGAGTACGTGGTCGATTTCCTGCCCAAGGTGAAGCTGGAGGTGGCCGTGGACGACGACATGGCCGAGAAGGTGATCGACGCCATCACCCAGGTCGCCAATACCGGCAAGATCGGCGACGGCAAGATCTTCGTCACCCCGCTGGAGCAGGTGATCCGCATCCGTACCGGCGAGACGGGCAAGGACGCGGTCTGACAGCTGGAAGACAGCCTTAATGACACCGCCCCCGTGGCAAGAGCCATGGGGGCGGTTTTTCTTCCAGCTTCCAGCCGCGAAGCGGCGCTCTTCAAGCTTCCAGCTTATTTCTCGACGAAGGCGCGCTCGATGACGTAGTCGCCAGGATCGCCCATGCGCGGGGAGATCTTGAAGCCCAGGTCGTCGAGCAGGGCGCTGGTCTCGTCGAGCATCGCCGGGCTGCCGCAGATCATGGCGCGGTCCTGCTTGGAGTCCATGGGCGCAAGGCCGGTATCCTCGAAGAGCTTGCCGGTGCGGATATGGTCGGTGAGACGCCCCATGGTGTGGAACGCCTCCCGGGTTACCGTGGGGTAGTAGACCAGCTTCTCGGCGATCTCTTCGCCCAGGTACTCGTGGGCAGGCAGCTCCTGCTGGATGAAGTCGGCATAGGCCAGCTCGCTGACGCTGCGCACGCCGTGCACCAGCACCACCTTCTCGAAGCGCTCGTACACCTCCGGGTCCTGGATCAGGCTCATGAAGGGAGCGAGCCCCGTGCCTGTCGACAGGAAGTACAGGTTACGCCCCGGCAGCAGGTCGTCGGTCACCAGGGTGCCGGTGGGTTTGCGGCTCACCATGATCTGATCGCCCACCTTGAGGTGCTGAAGACGCGAGGTAAGCGGGCCGTCCGGCACCTTGATGCTGAAGAACTCGAGGTGATCCTCGTAGTTGGGGCTGGCGATGGAGTAGGCCCGCATCAGCGGCTTGCCGTCGACCTCCAGTCCGATCATCACGAACTGGCCATTCTTGAAGCGCAGGCCGCGGTCGCGGGTGGTACGGAAGCTGAAGAGGGTGTCGTTCCAGTGGTGAACGCTCAGGACCTCTTCCAGGGCGAACTTGCTCATGCCGACTCCTTGAGATAGCGCAGGCCACATATTCCCAAAAGGAATAGATGGGCAATGGATATTTGCATTGAATTCTAAGAGAAGGGGCGTTATCTGTTAAATGGATTGTATGGATAAGACTTATCCGCGTCCTTGATATAGATCACAGGAGCTCAGCCCCATGCGTTTCACCCTGCGCCAGCTGGAGGTCTTCGTCGCCGTCGCCCAGCACGAGAGCGTCTCCCGGGCCGCCCGGGTCCTGTCGCTCTCCCAGTCCGCTACCAGCACGGCCCTGGCCGAACTGGAGCGCCAGTTCGACTGCCAGCTGCTGGATCGCATCGGCAAGCGCCTCAAGCTCAATGCCCTGGGCTTCCAGCTGCTGCCCAAGGCGGTGGCCCTGCTGGATCGCGCCGAGGAGATCGAGGAGCTGCTGCGCGGCCAGCAGGGGGTCGGCACCCTGGATGTGGGTGCCACCCTGACCATCGGCAACTACCTGGCCACCCTGCTGATCGGCGACTTCATGCAGCGCTTTCCCGGCAGTCGCGTGCGGCTGGCGGTGCGCAACACCCGCGCCATCATCGAGGGGGTTCGCCACCATGAGCTGGACCTCGGGCTGATCGAGGGGCACTGCGAAGCGGAGGACGTGACGACCCAACCCTGGGTAGAGGATGAGCTGGCGGTATTCTGCTCACCGGACCACCCCCTGGCAGGGAGCGGTCCGGTGGCGCTGGAACGGCTGCTGCGCGAGGCCTGGATCATGCGCGAGGAGGGCTCGGGCACCCGCCTGACCCTGGAGCAGGCCGCTCGACACCGCCGCGGCCGCTTCAATGTTCTGCTGGAGCTGGAGCACACCGAGGGGATCAAGCGCGCCGTGGAGTCGGGGCTCGGCATCGGCTGCGTCTCCAAGCTGGCGCTGCGCGACGCCTTCCGCCGCGGCAGCCTGGTGGCGATCCCCACGCCGGAGCTGGACCTGAGCCGCCAGTTCGCCTTCATCTGGCACCGCCACAAGTACATGGCCACCGGCATGCGCGAGTTCCTCAAGCTCTGCCGGCAGATGACCGAAGGGGTGACGCGCAGCGACCAGATCGACCTGCCGCCGGTGCCCTGAGCCCGCAGGAGCGGAACGGCAGCGGGCCCGGCCATGATGGCCGGGCCCGCCGGTAGGGGTGCGCCGGGGAGCGGGGTCAACGCATATCGCTGACCGCCTCCTGGATGTCTTCCAGACTGGCCTTGGAGAGGTCCTTGGAGAGGGAGTGGATCACCAGCTTGGTGGTGGGGCCGTCGAGCTTGTCGCGCAGCTGGCCCAGGAAACGCGGGGGAGCGACCAGAATCAGCTTCTCCATGGAGTTGTCGACCCGCGCCCGGTAGAGGCGCTCGGCTACCTCCTTGGCGAAGATCAGCTCCTCATGGGTGCGCGCCGTGTTCTCGCCGCCGGAAGCACGCGATGTGACCGAGGTCGACTCGTGCACGTCGGCGCCGCGATCGGTGACCAGATCCCCCTCATGCAGCCGGCTGGCCGCATGCACCAGGCTGTCCTGCTCGACCAGCTTGAGCGCGTCGCGGGTGAAGATCCTGGCCCGCGCGGCGTCTGCCACCACGATATAGGTCGTCATAGCCACTCCTTGATGCAGGTTGTCATGAAACCGGGCCCTGGGCCTCGGCGGCACTACTTACTCAACAGTGGCAAGCCGTCCGGACCCGGTCAACCCGAATGACGTCCTGACATGGGGAAACTGCACGGGAGCTTGATCTGGGGTAGCATCCGCCCATGACCGGCAGGGATGCCGGCACGTCTCATCTCCACGATGTGCTTCCGGGAGGAGCCCGATGCGTCAGTTCCTGTTTCCCCGCCGCCCACTGTCCCGCGGCACCCTGCTCTTCTGTCATCTGCTGCTGCAGCTTGGCCTCGTCGCCGGTGCCGCCCTCTGGCTCGCCCCGCGTACGCCATGGCTGGCGCCCCTGAGCTGGGCCGAGGCCTGGCCGCCGCTGGCACTCGGCGGCGGCCTCTGGCTGCTGGCCGCCGTGGCCCTGCGCCTGCTCGCCGAGCTGTGGCTGCTGCCTCACCACCTGGCGAATGCCGCCGGGGCCGGCCCGGTGATCACGCGTTCCTACGAGCGCCGCCCAGCGGTGCATGATCCCCAGGCGGCCTGGACCAGCGATGCCCGCGCCCTGGACCCCGACGACAGCGTAGTGGGCAGCCCCCGGGTAAGGCGCCCGGCCGATCGGCTGCGCCCCCGCGAGCCCTCGCTGGACATGGCCAGCGACCAGACAGAGACCCCGCCATCCCGGGAGCCACGCCTCTAGGCAGCCTGTCGCGGCATCTCGGGGGCGCCGGCCACTCCCTTCAGCGCAGACCCAGCCCTCGCCGCACCCCGGCCAGCACCAGCACCGCGCAGGCGGCGCCGAGGGTGTTGGCGAGGATATCGGCCCAGTCGCCGCCGCTGCGGCCCGGCACCGGGATCTGGGCGTATTCGATGGCGAGGCCGTAGAACACGGCAGCCAGGAAGGCGAGCGGCAGGCGCAGCCCGGCCAGGCCCAATAGGCCGGCCAGCCCCGCGTAGCCGAGGAAGTGGTTGAGCTTGTCCCAGGGCAGGTTCGAAGGCATCTGGCTGCCCGGGGTCAGGCTGCCGATGGCAATCGCCACTGCCCCCACAACGGCCAGCGCCGCCCACAGGCGGCGCTGGTCATGCAGGCGTTTCAGCCAGGTCGGGCGACCCCTGTCAGCCATGCTGGATACGGCGGTGGTAGGCCGGGCTCAGCTCGTGCAGCGCCTCCATGAAGGCGGTGACGTTGTCCGGGTTGGTGAACTGGCTGATGCCGTGGCCCAGGTTGAAGATATGGCCGGGGCCCTCGCCGTAGCTGTCGAGGATGCGCGCCACCTCGGCGCGAATCGCCGCCGGGCGTGCGAACAGCACATTGGGGTCCAGGTTGCCCTGCAGGGCCACCTTGTGGCCGACCCGGGAGCGGGCATCGGACAACTCCGTCGTCCAGTCCAGGCCCACGGCATCGGGGCCCGCCAGGGCGATATCCTCGAGCCACTGACCGCCGTTCTTGGTGAACAGGATCACCGGCACCTTGCGCCCGTCGTGCTCGCGGATCAGGCCGGCGACGATCTGCTCCATGTAGCGCAGCGAGAACTCCAGGTAGGCCGGGGTAGAGAGTACGCCGCCCCAGGTGTCGAAGATCTGCACCGCCTGGGCGCCGGCGCGGATCTGGGCATTGAGGTACTCGGTGACCGAGGTGGCCAGGGTGTCGAGCAGGTCATGCATCACGCTAGGCGTATCGTAGAGCATGGTCTTGACGTGGCGGAAGTCCTTGCTGGAGCTGCCCTCCACCATGTAGGTGGCAAGCGTCCAGGGGCTGCCGGAGAAGCCGATCAGCGGCACCCGGCCGTTGAGCTCGCGGCGGATGGTGGAGACCGCCCGCATCACGTAGTCCAGGTCGCGCTCGGCATCGGGCACGCTGAGCGCCGCCACATCCTCGGCGCTGCGCACCGGCTTGCGGAATTTCGGCCCCTCGCCGGTCTCGAAGTAGAGCCCCAGGCCCATGGCATCGGGGATGGTGAGGATATCCGAGAAGAGGATCGCCGCGTCCAGCGGATAGCGCTCCAGGGGCTGCAGGGTCACCTCGCAGGCCAGGTCCTGGTTGCGGCAGAGGTCCATGAAGTCGCCGGCTTCGGCGCGGGTGGCGCGGTACTCCGGCAGGTAGCGGCCAGCCTGGCGCATCATCCATACCGGCGTGCGGTCCACAGGCTGACGCGCCAGGGCGCGCAGAAAGCGATCGTTCTTGAGTTCCATGCAGGCGGTCATCCACGGGAAATGTGGCGCCATTGTAGCGCATCGCCGCACGCGAGGCTTGACCGAGGCCAAGCTCGACAGGCTCTACGCGGCCGTGAGCACCGCCGCGGTTCCTGTTAGACTATTGCCCCATTCTGCGGCACCGCCCGCGGCCTGATACCGAGGTACCCAGTGACGATTCGCTTCATCGCCGCCTCTCGACTGCCCACCCCCTGGGCCACCTTCACCATGCACGGCTTCGAGGACGAGGCTACCGGCAAGGACCATATTGCCCTGACCCTCGGCGACGTGGCCGACGGAGAGCCGGTGCTGGGGCGGGTTCACTCCGAGTGCCTGACCGGCGACGCGCTCTTCTCCATGCGCTGCGACTGCGGCTATCAGCTGCAGGAGGCGCTCAAGCGCATCGCCTCCGAGGGGCGCGGAGTACTGCTCTACCTGCGCCAGGAGGGTCGCGGCATCGGCCTGCTCAACAAGATCCGCGCCTACCACCTGCAGGACCAGGGCGCCGACACCGTCGAGGCCAATGAGCAGCTCGGCTTCGGCGCCGACCTGCGCCGCTACGACCTCTGCGTGCCGATGCTCGAGCATCTGGGCATCGCCTCGCTCAGGCTGATGACCAACAACCCGCGCAAGGTCGATGCCCTGACCGGCGCCGGGGTCAAGGTCGTCGAGCGGGTGCCCCTGACCACCGGCCTCAACCCCCACAACGAGCAGTACCTCTCCACCAAGGCCGGCAAGCTCGGCCACATGATGGCCCTGGGCGACTTCACCCAGGCCAGCGACGTGGATATCGAACGCAAGGGCTGAGCGCTCTCACCCCAGCCCGTGCCGGCCCCCCGAGGCCGAGATCAGCTTGGCACCGCATGAGGTGTGGCAGCCATGGAAGGCCACCGGGATGCCATCCAGGGTGATGGTGGGGTGGCCCTCGACGATGCTGCACACCCCGTGGCCCTTCTTCGGGCAGCTTACCTTGTCGCCCACCACCGCCACCGGCTTGCCATTCACCTGATAGCGGGCCTGGCCGCTGATCACCCGCCCGCCGTGGGTGGTGGCATCGCCCAGCAGAATCACACCGTCACCGGGGTTGAACATCATCGATCCTCCCTGAAGGCATTGGCTTTATTGATCCGATTCCGGCGTGAGGGACAGCGGTTCCAGGTCGCTCACATCGGGCTGGTAGCGGTAGCCGTTGGAGCTGGGGGCGAAGCTATTACGCTCCAGCTGCCACTGCCAGGAGCGGGCAATGGCTTCTGCGACTTCCTCTTCGGTCATGCGTTCTGCCACTTCATCCCTATCATTACTAGACCCTGGGCTCGCTAGGTCATAGAGCATATAGGCCTTGACCAGGTCCTGCTCCGTACCCCAGCCATTTTCGAAATGCTGGGCCGCGTCTCTATGTGTAAAAGGTGCATCAAGCGCTACCGCCTTCATTATCCATTCAAAGGACTTCCCAAAATCCACTTCCACTCCGAGGCCTTGACGATATGTAATAGCCAAGTTTCTCATCGCATATGGATGATTGTCCTCGGCCTCCTTTCTAAGCCAGTAAATGTATTTATCATTGTTCTTTTCGACCCCCACCTCGGGGTCGCCATATCGGTAAAGGTCCTTGATATCCAGCCGTGCGGACGACATTCCTCGCTCAGCGGCTTCGGCAAGATACTTCTCATATTTTCTTGCATCTTGTTTAACCCCCATTCCGTTGCGATATATCCTGGCTAATTCGGAATAGGCTTCAGCAGCTCCCTGGCCAGCTGCCTTCTCAAGCCAATAGTGCCCCTGCTCATGATCCACCTCGACCTCTTGCGCTTCGAGGCCATAAAGGTAGGCGGCCCCCACCAGATACTGAGCCCGAACATCGCCCTCCTCCGCCTTGGCCAGGTTGGCATCAAAATCCTGACTTTGGAAAATCTCTACCACCTTTTCACATTCATCAAATATCAATCCCGCCTGAGCAAGCGGGGAAAGCACCAGCAAGATAGCAATTAAAGTCAACCTGATCACGTAAGACACTCCATGTCATCGCCAGAGGTTTGGAAGCCATGGAGGGCCACCGGGATGCTGTCGAAAATTAGGGTGGGGTGGAACATCATCGAACCTTCCTGAAGGCATTGGATTTATTGATCCGATTCCGGTGTGAGGGACAGCGGCTCCAGGTCGCTCACGTCGGGCTGGTAGCGGTAGCCATCGGAGGATGGGCGAACCACACCATGTTTCATCTGCCACTGCCAGGAGCGGGCGATAGCTTCCTCGACCTGCTCCTCCGTCATTTTATCGGCCAGCTCATATTTAGCTTCTCGCCCTATACCAGTACTCAGGTCATACATCATGTAGGCTTTGACAAAGTCCTGCTCCGTACCGAGGCCTTGTTCGAAAAACTCACCCGCATATGCTTGCGAAATTGAATCATCCCGCTCAACCGCCCTGATTAACCATTCAAAAGATTTTTTCATATCCACTTCTACGCCAAGGCCTTGTCGATAGGAAATTGCCAAGTTTCTCATAGCATATGGATGATCATCCTCGGCCTCCCTTATAAGCCAATAAATATATTTTTTTTCATCGTGCTCGATCCCCATTTCGGGGTCACCGTACCGGTAAAGGTCCTTGATATCCAACCGTGCGGATGACATTCCTCGCTCTGCGGCTTCGGCAAGATACTCCTCATACTTGCTGGCGTCTTTTTCCACCCCCATGCCCTTGCGATATATCCTGGCTAATTCGGAGTAGGCTTCAGCGGCTCCTTGGTCAGCTGCTTTCTCGAGCCAATAGCGCCCCTGCTCATAATCCACCTCGACCTCGTGAGCCTCTAGGCCATACAGGTAGGCGGCCCCCACCAGATATTGAGCCCGAACATCGCCCTCCTCCGCCTTGGCCAGGTTGGCGTAAAAATCCTGGCTTTGAAAAATCTCTACCACTTTCTCGCCCTCAAACACCCGCTCCGCCTGGGCGAGCGGGGAAAGCATCATAAAGGTCGCAACCAAAATCACCCTAATCATCTTGACAGCTCCATAATATAGTCCTCTTGCGGAAACACACCCACTTCCGGAACGTATCGGACAGTTGCCACCAGCCTTCCGCCCTCGGCATGGAGGTCCACCTCAAGCAGCATCATTATTTTTTCGCTCTCCTTCTTCAATATAAACCGATTACTATCAGGGGCGGCGTCTTGAGCATCTCCAATACTTTCCGGCTGAGGGATATAGGATGTATCTATCTGCTGCCCTCTCCTGTTCACTGGCACAATGTCACCAGCCGCATAGAGCGCCCCGCCTAAATACTGACTCTGCCCTTCTTCTGGCAGGTAATTCACCAACACCGTCAACTCACCCGCCAGATCCTCCGGGAAGCTCGCCTTGGCCGACAGGTTGAGGGTGTAGTGGTCCGGCACGATACGCCTGCCCTCTTCGGCCAGCTCTGCAGCCCACGTCTGCCGTTCAGTGGCTGGCCGGGTAGTGGCTGGCCCAATTTCACCGGACGAGACGGTGGCGCGCAGCGCTTCCATATCGAACTCGATGCCGCTGAACACCATCGTCAGCGAGTCCTGCTCCTCCATGCCGTTGGCAAACGGCTGAAACCGCAGCCGCTCCGATTGCACGCCGTAGAGGCTGCGGCGTAGCCAGGTCTCAATATGCCACGGCACCAGGCGGGCCAGCCGATACACCAGCACCAGGCTGATGACGCCGATCACCAGCGGAACCAGGACCAGGGAGCTGGCGGCGATGGCGAGGATGCCCCCGCCGATGGTGACGCCCCCCAGATACCGCTTGTGGCGCACCCGCTCGCGCAGCTCGCCGCGCCGGGCCATGGCGCCGGCCTCGCCCAGCGCCCGAAAACCATCGACAAGGCCGATGGCGCCAACCCCCCGGCCCAGGTGCCGGGCCACGCTGTCGTACTGGGCGCCCCTGAGGATGCGCGCATCGGCCAGCGTGCCGCTGGTGGCCAGGCCGCGGCGCACCGCGTTGCCGGCGGCCCTCTCGAAGGCGAGCTGGGTGAGAGCCCCCATGGCACCGAGCAGGCCCCACCAGTGCTCGAGGCTGCGCGGCTTGTCGGCGAGGGACTTGCCCGCTTCAAAGAAGCTGAGCAGCGCCAGGGCGGTCACGGGTAGCTGGACGGCCTTGTCACCGACCCTCAGGCGCCCCCACAGGCGCCGCTGTTCGTCGATGATGCGCTGGCGCTCCACCAGGGGAAGGGTGACCGGCTTGCCTCCTGCGGTCAGCGCGTTTTCGTCGATGCCCTCCACATAGCCGGCGACGCGCGCGAGATCGCTATCCCGGATCTGCCACAGCACCTTGACGCGGGTGGCGTCCGCCACGTCGGGGCCGGGCAGGTTGCCGCCGGTACGCGCGCCGTTCTCCAGCGGGTCGACGTAGCGCGGCTCCCCGTCGGGGCCTCGGCGGGCCGAGCCGTCCGGGTTGGCCAGGTAGCTGACGAGGCGACGATAGTCGCCCATGGTGACCTCCATCTCGACCACATAGCTGGCACCGGAAGCGAAGCTGGCATCCGGCGTGGTGACCAAACCATCGACCTGCAACAGCCGCGCATACTGCACCATGATCCCGCTGCGCGGAGCGACAGGCCGGCCACCGGCGGCCTGGTCCGCCGTTTCCTGGCCCAGCAGGGCGCCTGCGGCGCCGAGGATGGTGGTGCCGAGATCAGAGAGCGCCCGGCGGCTGGCCTCGAATTCCGCCAGGCTCCGGCCACTGTTGGCCACATCGCGCAGGCCTTTCAGCAGGTTGAACCAGTCCTTGAGCTTCACTTCGCCAAAGAAGGCGGTGCCCTCCCCCAGCGCCAGGGCATCGGCCACGAAGGCTTCCGCAGTTTCACGATGGTTGTGGAAGTAGGCGCGCACGATGGGATTTTCGGCGTCATTCAGCCGCGTCAGCAGCTGCTCCCAGGCCCATGCGCTACTGGCGGAGAGCACGCCACCCCTCAGGGCATTGCCGACGATCTCGGTCACGCGCTCGCCATAGCGGGGGGAGAGGTGGTCGTAGCGGTCCAGCGCATTGCGCAGGCCATGCATCAGCCACTGGGCGTAGTCGCATCAGCGCTGCAGAAGAGCGTGTTGATCACCCCAGCCCGTGCCGGCCCCCCCAGGCCGAGATCAGCTTGGCACCGCATGACGTGTGGCAGCCATGGAGGGCCACCGGGATGCCGTCGACATCGAGGATGAGGGCGGTGTGGAACATCATCGCCCCCCCTGAAGGCATTGGCTTTATTGATCCGGTTCCGGCGTGAGGGACAGCGGCTCCAGGTCGCTCACATCGGGCTGGTAGCGGTAGCCGTTGGAGCTGGGGGCGAAGCTATTACGCTCCAGCTGCCACTGCCAGGAGCGGGCAATGGCTTCTGCGACTTCCTCTTCGGTCATGCGCTCTGCCACTTCATCCCTATCATTACTAGACCCTGGGCTCGCTAGGTCATAGAGCATATAAGCCCTGACCAGGTCCTGCTCCGCCCCCCACCCATTTTTGAAATGTTCGGCTGCATCTCTATGTGAAAAAGGCGCATCTAGCACTACCGCCCGCGTGATCCACTCAAAAGCTTTATCAAGGTCTTTTTCCACACCACGCCCCTCTCGATACCTAAGAGACAAAGTAATCATGGAGGATGTATAGCCAGCTTCTGCGTTGTTAATAACCCAGCGGAGATATTTTTCTTCGTTCTTTTCGACCCCAAGCTCCGGATCTCCGTAACGATATAGGTTCATGATCTCCAACCGTGCAGACGACATTCCTCGCTCGGCAGACTCGGCAAGGTAGGCCTCATACTTGCTTGCATCTTTCTTCACCCCTATACCGTCACGATAGGCAATGGCGAGTTCATCAAAGGCTTCGGCAGCCCCCTGCCTGGCAGCTGCTTTCAACCAGTGCAGGCCTTTCGCGTGGTCTACATCGACCTCTTGCGCCTCGAGACCGTACAGGTAGGCGGCCCCTACCAGATACTGAGCCCGAACATCGCCCTCCTCCGCCTTGGCCAGGTTGGCGTCAAAATCCTGGCTTTGAAAAATCTCTACCACTTTCTCGCCCTCAAACACCCGCTCCGCCTGGGCGAGCGGGGAAAGCACCAGCAAGATAGCAATTAAAGTCAACCTGATCACGTAAGACACTCCATGTCACCGCCAGAACGCTGGCGGCCACCCGAGGCCGAGATCAGCTTGGCACCGCATGAGGTGTGGCAGCCATGGAGGGCCACCGGGATGCCGTCGACATCGAGGATGAGGGCGGTGTGGAACATCATCAATCCTCCCTGAAGGTACTGCCTTTATTGATCCAATTCCGGCGTGAGGGACAGCGGCTCCAGGTCGCTCACATCGGGCTGGTAGCGGTAGCCATCGGAAGCTGGTCTGACCACTTCATGCTCCTGTTGCCACTGCCAGGAGCGGGCGATAGCTTCCTCGATCTGCTCCTCCGTCATTTTATCGGCCAGCTCATATTTAGCTTCTCGCCCTATACCAGTACTCAGGTCATACATCATGTAGGCTTTGACAAAGTCCTGCTCCGTACCGAGGCCTTGTTCGAAAAACTCACCCGCATATGCTTGCGAAATTGAATCATCCCGCTCAACCGCCCTGATTAACCATTCAAAAGATTTTTTCATATCCACTTCTACACCAAGGCCTTGGCGATAGGAAATTGCCAAGTTTCTCATAGCATATGGATGATCATCCTCGGCCTCCCTTATAAGCCAATAAATATATTTTTTTTCATCCTGCTCGATCCCCATTTCGGGGTCACCGTACCGGTAAAGGTCCTTGATATCCAACCGTGCGGATGACATTCCTCGCTCTGCGGCTTCGGCAAGATACTCCTCATACTTGCTAGCGTCTTTTTCCACCCCCATGCCCTTGCGATATATCCTGGCTAATTCAGAATAGGCTTCAGCGGCGCCTTGGTCAGCTGCCTTCTCGAGCCAATAGCGTCCCTGCTCATGATCCACCTCGACCTCTTGCGCTTCAAGGCCGTACAGGTAGGCCGCCCCCACCAGATACTGAGCACGAACGTCGCCCTCTTTTGCCTTGATCAGGTTGGCGTCGAAATCCTGGCTTTGAAAAAGCTCTACCACTTTCTCGCCCTCAAACACCCGCTCCGCCTGGGCGAGCGGGGAAAGTACCATCAGGATCGCAACGACAAATACCCTGATCACGCAAGACACTCCATGTCATCACCAGAACGCTGGCACCACTGGCTCATAAAGAAGAAACGGGCCCGTCAATGAAGGGCCCGTGCTGCGCTGAATGGCTGTGACTGTCATCAACACGATTGAAGTGGGCGGCAGGCCTCACTCAAGCCCGTGCCGGCCCCCCGAGGCCGAGATCAGCTTGGCACCGCATGAGGTGTGGCAGCCATGGAAGGCCACCGGGATGCCATCCAGGGTGATGGTGGGGTGGCCCTCGACGATGCTGCACACCCCGTGGCCCTTCTTCGGGCAGCTTACCTTGTCGCCCACCACCGCCACCGGCTTGCCGTTCACCTGATAGCGGGCCTGGCCGCTGATCACCCGCCCGCCGTGGGTGGTGGCATCGCCCAGCAGAATCACACCGTCACCGGGGTTGAACATCATCGATCCTCCCTGAAGGTACTGCCTTTATTGATCCGATTCCGGCGTGAGGGACAGCGGCTCCAGGTCGCTCACATCGGGCTGGTAGCGGTAGCCATCAGAGGATGGGCGAACCACACCATGTTTCATCTGCCACTGCCAGGAGCGCGCGATAGCTTCCTCGATTTGCTCTTCCGTCATTTTATCGGCCAGCTCATATTTAGCTTCTCGCCCAATACCAGTGCTCAGGTCATACATCATGTAGGCTTTGACAAAGTCCTGCTCTGTACCGAGGCCTTGTTCGAAAAATTCGCCTGCATATGCCTGCGCCAGTGAATCATCCTGCTCCACGGCTCGAATGATCCATTCGAAGGCTTTTTCAAGATCTCTTTCAACGCCTCTACCCTGCCGATATCTCACTGCTAGATTTTCCATGGATATGGTCAAACCATCTTCCGCGGTGACTTGAAGCCAATAAATATACTTATCCTCATCCGGCTCGATATTGAGCTCGGGGTCACCATCTCGATAGAGATCCAAAAGCTCTAGCCTTCTCGAGCGCATGCCTCGCTCACCGGATTCAGCAAGATACTCCTCATACTTGCTGGCGTCTTTTTCCACCCCCATGCCCTTGCGATATATCCTGGCTAATTCGGAATAGGCTTCAGCGGCTCCTTGACCAGCTGCCTTCTCAAGCCAATAGCGCCCTTGCTCATGGTCCACCTCGACCTGTTGCACTTCGAGACCATACAGGTACGCGGCCCCCACCAGATGCTGAGCCCGAACGTCGCCCTCTTCTGCCTTGATCAGGTTGGCGTCAAAATCCTGGCTTTGAAAAAGCTCCACCACCTTTTCGCCTTCAAATACCCGCTCCGCCTGGGCGAGCGGGGAAAGCACCAGCAAGATAGCAATTAAAGTCAACCTGATCACGTAAGACACTCCATGTCATCACCAGAAAGCTGGCACCACTGGCTCATGAAGAAGAAACGGGCCCGTCAATGAAGGGCCCGTGCTGCGCTGAATGGCTGTGACTGTCATCAACACGATTGCAGTGGGCGGCAGGCCTCACTCAAGCCCGTGCCGGCCCCCCGAGGCCGAGATCAGCTTGGCACCGCATGACGTGTGGCAGCCATGGAGGGCCACCGGGATGCCATCGAGGATGAGGGTGGGGTTGAACATCATCGATCCTCCCTGAAGGCATTGGCTTTATTGATCCGATTCCGGCGTGAGGGACAGCGGCTCCAGGTCGCTCACGTCGGGCTGGTAGCGGTAGCCGTTGGAGCTGGGGCGGTAGCTGTTCCGCTCCAGCTGCCACTGCCAGGAACGGGCGATAGCTTCTCCGATCTGCTCTTCCGTCATTTTCTTCGCTACCTCATCTCTTTCTTCATTGTCTGCCCACCCTGCAAGATCATACATCATGTAGGCCGTGACCAAGTCCTGCTCCGTGCCAAGGCCTTGTTCGAAAAATTCACCCGCATATGCCTGCGCCAGTGAATCATCCTGCTCCACGGCTCGAATGATCCATTCAAAAGCCTTTTCATAATTCACTTCAAAGCCACGTCCCTGCCGATATCGACGGGCCATATTTCTCATGGAAATCGGCACCCCATCCTCTGCTGTTTTCTCAAGCCAGTAGAGGTATTTTTCCTCATCAGGTTCGATACCAAGCTCAGGATCACCTTCTCGATAGAGATCCATGATATCCAGACGTGCAGCCGACATTCCTCGCTCGGCAGATTCGGCAAGGTAGGCCTCATACTTACTGGCGTCTTTTTTCACCCCTATCCCGTCACGATAGGCGATGGCGAGTTCATCATAGGCTTCTGCCGCCCCCTGTTTGGCGGCCACCTTCAACCAGTGCAGGCCTTTCTCGTGGTCTACCTCGATCTCTTGCTCTTCGAGTCCGTAGAGGTAGGCCGTCCCCACTAGATACTGAGCCCGAACATCGCCTCCCTCTGCCTTGACCAAGTTGGCGTCAAAATCCTGGCTATGAAAAATCTCCACCACCTTTTCACTTTCATCAAACACCAACCCCGCTTGGGCGAGCGGAAAAATAAAAAAAACAACACAAGCAAAAACCCATCTAGCCATGTCCTATAGCTCCATCCTAAACGGCTGATATTGCCTCTCACCAACTTCGGAAAGATAGACAACCTCAGCCACCAGAAATCCTGACTCGAAATTGAAATCCACTTCAAGCAGCATTGTCTTTTTTTCGCCATCCTGTTCCAATTCGAACACACTACCCTCTGGAATGGACGCCCTTGCCCTACCCACGCCTCTTGTATCAGAAGAGGTAAGATCTTGACCATTTCTATTTACGGGCACAATGTCACCATCGGCATATCTTGCCCCGCCCAAATATTGTTCATCCCCCGCTTCATTTTGGTAATTCACTAAAACTGTCAACGCTCCCGCCAGATCCTCCGGGAAGCTCGCCGTGGCCGTCAGGCTGATGGTTTGCAGGAGCTGCGTTTCCGTCTCATTCAGCGGGCGGAACACCCGAGTTCGACAGATAGAAGCGTAAGCCACTGATTAGCCTGGAAACGCGTTTTCAAAATTGGCACTACAAGCGAGATGCAGTCGGCGCCGGTAGTCCAATGGCCTCGAAGAGATCGCGTTGTTCAGGCTTCAGTTTGGTCAGGCCGCTCGCCGTCTCGCGACGGTGAAGCAGGACCTGGTGGAATTGGATCTTGCGGGCAATCTCCAGTGCCCGCGTCGGCGACAGTGAGTGATCGCTGGCCTTCAACCGTATCCGGAGCACCCGGTAAAGCACCAGGGCGAGGAAGCAGATCAGCGCATGGGCACGGATGCGATCCGGCAGCCGGTGATAGACCGGCGCGATCTCGATGTCGCTCTTCAGCACCCGGAAGCCGCGCTCGATGTCTGCCAGCGCCCGGTAGCGCTCCACGATCTCCTTCGGGTCGTGGTCGGCCATGTTGGTGACCAACAGCAGCTTGCCGTCCATCACCCTGGCGCGATCGAGCGCGCGCTGATCCAGGACATAGTTGAACGTCTCGGCGGTCAGATCGACCTTTAGGATATGCCCGAGGTGAGCGTCGGTGACGGCCTTGTAGAACCTGGCGGTGACGCCGGCATCGGAGAGCTTTCTGCCGCGGTAGCGACGCCCAGCATCTTGGTTGTCCAGCTTCTCGAACCACTGGCGTGCATCGGCCTGCAGCGCCTCGATCTTCTGATCACGTGCCGCCGTCTGCGCCTTGGCGACCTCCGGCCGGTGCGCCACGATCAGCCGATGATCCTGCCATGTCATCTCGCCGTAGGCTTCGTGTTCGGCGTCGACATCCTGGCAGTGCGCTTGATGAAACGCCTTCAGCAGCGCATCGAATTCGCCATAACGGCGGCCCGGCACCGCCAGAATGAATTCCAGAGGGCGATCCTCGATACGCACGGCGGACAGAGCAGCCAGATTGTCCAGCGAGAGCAGGCCACGGTCGGCGACCAGTACGACTCGCCGCACATTGAAGCGCTTGACCACCGTCTCGATGGTCGGCAGCAACGTGCGGGTTTCCGCGACATTGCCATCGAAGACTTCGTGGTGAATGGGTAAGCCTTCCGCCGTCTGCACGACACCGAGCATGAACTGGCGGGCGATGCCGCCCTCCTTCGAGGGACCGTATTGACGGACATCACCGTCGAGTGAGGTACTGCCTTCTGCCCGAATTGTGGTGAGGTCGTAGAAGACGATCGAGAGTTCCTGGTCGATCAGTGGCTTGAGCTGCTGTGCCAGAACGTCATTGAGGGCTTCGCTACAGTCCGACAGGGTATCCATGGTGCGCAGCAGATGCTGGTGACTGATCGAGGCCGTGTCGACGTCGGGCACCAGTACATCTTCCAGCCAGCGCAGCACCCCGAGCTTGGATTCCGGATCACATAGCCGATTGAACACCATGACCCGCAGCAGCCGCTCGGCATCGAACTGGCGCTTGCTACGCAAGACACGCCGGAAGGCGTCATCCAGGCCGAGCTCTTTCCAGAGTGACGTCAGCAGCCAAGTATCACCCACGGAGCGCGCCGGCGCGAAGTCGGTCTCGCCGGTGCCTTCCTCGAGTGTTGGCTGGCCGGTGACGCGCAGCAGGCCGTTGATCAGCGCGCTGGATTCCCCGGCCGTGACGGCCTCAAGACGTCCCAGCGTCGCGATCACGCGTTGGCGCGGCTTGCCGGCCTCGTCGCGATAGGACTCGACGAGCTTCACATAGCGGCGAGGGCCGGATTTGGTGACTTTGACGAACATGTCACCACGATAGACCGGTCAATCCATGCCTGGCAAGGTGCCAAGAGAAAAACGTGTCACTACAAAGAATTCGGCCAGAAATGGCTAAGTCTCTGAATTCCCATGCCATGAGTGCCGATTTCAGGCCAAAATCGAGCTGGAAGTGTCGAACTCGGGGGAACATCGCCCCCTGGTGAATTGATGAGGCCAGCATTGCCCCGCCAAAGGTTTCGGTCAAGCGCACCGCTTCCATATCAAACTCGATACCGCTGAACACCATCATCAGGGACTCCTGCTCTTCCCGGCCGTTGGCGAATGGCTGGAAGCGGTAGCCCGCCTGTTGACTGCCATAGAGGCTACGGCGTAGCCAGGTGCGTACATTCAGCGGAACCAGCTGTACCAGCCGACGTAACAGGACCAGGCTGATGACGCCGATCACCAGCGGAATCAGCACCAGGGAGCTGGCGGCGATGGCGAGGATGCCGCCGCCGATGGTGACGCCCCCCAGATACCGCTTGTGGCGCACCCGCTCGCGCAGCTCGCCGCGCCGGGCCATGGCGCCGGCCTCGCCCAGCGCCCGAAAGCCATCGATAAGGCCGATGGCGCCAACCCCCCGGCCCAGGTGCCGGGCCACGCTACCGTACTGGGCGCCCCTGAGGATGCGCGCATCGGCCAGCGTGCCGCTGGTGGCCAGGCCGCGGCGTACCGCGTTGCCGGCGGCCCTCTCGAAGGCCAGCTGGGTGAGAGCCCCCATGGCACCGAGCAGGCCCCACCAGTGCTCGAGGCTGCGCGGCTTGTCGGCGAGGGACTTGCCCGCTTCAAAGAAGCTGAGCAGCGCCAGGGCGGTCACGGGTAGCTGGACGGCCTTGTCACCGACCCTCAGGCGCCCCCACAGGCGCCGCTGTTCGTCGATGATGCGCTGGCGCTCCACCAGGGGAAGGGTGACCGGCTTGCCTCCTGCGGTCAGCGCGTTTTCGTCGATGCCCTCCACATAGCCGGCGACGCGCGCGAGATCGCTATCCCGGATCTGCCACAGCACCTTGACGCGGGTGGTGTCCGCCACGTCGGGGCCGGGCAGGTTGCCGCCGGTGCGCGTGCCGTTCTCCAGCGGGTCGACGTAGCGCGGCTCCCCGTCGGGGCCTCGGCGGGCCGAGCCGTCCGGGTTGGCCAGGTAGCTGACGAGGCGACGATAGTCGCCCATGGTGACCTCCATCTCGACCACATAGCTGGCGCCGGAAGCGAAGCTGGCATCCGACGTGGTGACCAAACCATCGACCTGCAACAGCCGCGCATACTGCACCATGATCCCGCTGCGCGGAGCGACGGGCCGGCCACCGGCGGCCTGGTCCGCCGCTTCCTGGCCCAGCAGGGCGCCTGCGGCGCCGAGGATGGTGGTGCCGAGATCAGAGAGCGCCCGGCGGCTGGCCTCGAATTCCGCCAGGCTCCGGCCACTGTTGGCCATATCGCGCAGGCCATGCATCAGCGGCTGGGCGTAGTCGCATCAGCGCTGCAGAAGAGCGTGTTGATCACGCCAGCCCGTGCCGGCCACCCGAGGCCGAGATCAGCTTGGCACCGCATGAGGTGTGGCAGCCATGGAAGGTCACCGGGATGCCATCGAGGATGAGGGTGGGGTTGAACATCGTTGACCCTCCCTGAAAGCACTGCCTTTATTGATCCGATTCCGGCGTGAGGGACAGCGGCTCCCCCGAGTTCGACAGATAGAAGCGTAAGCCACTGATTAGCCTGGAAACGCGTTTTCAAAATTGGCACTACAAGCGAGATGCAGTCGGCGCCGGTAGTCCAATGGCCTCGAAGAGATCGCGTTGTTCAGGCTTCAGTTTGGTCAGGCCGCTCGCCGTCTCGCGACGGTGAAGCAGGACCTGGTGGAATTGGATCTTGCGGGCAATCTCCAGTGCCCGCGTCGGCGACAGTGAGTGATCGCTGGCCTTCAACCGTATCCGGAGCACCCGGTAAAGCACCAGGGCGAGGAAGCAGATCAGCGCATGGGCACGGATGCGATCCGGCAGCCGGTGATAGACCGGCGCGATCTCGATGTCGCTCTTCAGCACCCGGAAGCCGCGCTCGATGTCTGCCAGCGCCCGGTAGCGCTCCACGATCTCCTTCGGGTCGTGGTCGGCCATGTTGGTGACCAACAGCAGCTTGCCGTCCATCACCCTGGCGCGATCGAGCGCGCGCTGATCCAGGACATAGTTGAACGTCTCGGCGGTCAGATCGACCTTTAGGATATGCCCGAGGTGAGCGTCGGTGACGGCCTTGTAGAACCTGGCGGTGACGCCGGCATCGGAGAGCTTTCTGCCGCGGTAGCGACGCCCAGCATCTTGGTTGTCCAGCTTCTCGAACCACTGGCGTGCATCGGCCTGCAGCGCCTCGATCTTCTGATCACGTGCCGCCGTCTGCGCCTTGGCGACCTCCGGCCGGTGCGCCACGATCAGCCGATGATCCTGCCATGTCATCTCGCCGTAGGCTTCGTGTTCGGCGTCGACATCCTGGCAGTGCGCTTGATGAAACGCCTTCAGCAGCGCATCGAATTCGCCATAACGGCGGCCCGGCACCGCCAGAATGAATTCCAGAGGGCGATCCTCGATACGCACGGCGGACAGAGCAGCCAGATTGTCCAGCGAGAGCAGGCCACGGTCGGCGACCAGTACGACTCGCCGCACATTGAAGCGCTTGACCACCGTCTCGATGGTCGGCAGCAACGTGCGGGTTTCCGCGACATTGCCATCGAAGACTTCGTGGTGAATGGGTAAGCCTTCCGCCGTCTGCACGACACCGAGCATGAACTGGCGGGCGATGCCGCCCTCCTTCGAGGGACCGTATTGACGGACATCACCGTCGAGTGAGGTACTGCCTTCTGCCCGAATTGTGGTGAGGTCGTAGAAGACGATCGAGAGTTCCTGGTCGATCAGTGGCTTGAGCTGCTGTGCCAGAACGTCATTGAGGGCTTCGCTACAGTCCGACAGGGTATCCATGGTGCGCAGCAGATGCTGGTGACTGATCGAGGCCGTGTCGACGTCGGGCACCAGTACATCTTCCAGCCAGCGCAGCACCCCGAGCTTGGATTCCGGATCACATAGCCGATTGAACACCATGACCCGCAGCAGCCGCTCGGCATCGAACTGGCGCTTGCTACGCAAGACACGCCGGAAGGCGTCATCCAGGCCGAGCTCTTTCCAGAGTGACGTCAGCAGCCAAGTATCACCCACGGAGCGCGCCGGCGCGAAGTCGGTCTCGCCGGTGCCTTCCTCGAGTGTTGGCTGGCCGGTGACGCGCAGCAGGCCGTTGATCAGCGCGCTGGATTCCCCGGCCGTGACGGCCTCAAGACGTCCCAGCGTCGCGATCACGCGTTGGCGCGGCTTGCCGGCCTCGTCGCGATAGGACTCGACGAGCTTCACATAGCGGCGAGGGCCGGATTTGGTGACTTTGACGAACATGTCACCACGATAGACCGGTCAATCCATGCCTGGCAAGGTGCCAAGAGAAAAACGTGTCACTACAAAGAATTCGGCCAGAAATGGCTAAGTCTCTGAATTCCCATGCCATGAGTGCCGATTTCAGGCCAAAATCGAGCTGGAAGTGTCGAACTCGGGGGCTCCAGGTCGCTCACATCGGGCTGGTAGCGGTAGCCATCGGAGGATGGGCGAACCACACCATGTTTCAGCTGCCACTGCCAGGAGCGGGCGATGGCTTCCTCGACCTGCTCCTCCGTCATTTTATCGGCCAGCTCATATTTAGCTTCTCGCCCTATACCAGTACTCAGGTCATACATCATGTAGGCTTTGACAAAGTCCTGCTCCGTACCGAGGCCTTGTTCGAAAAATTCACCTGCATATGCTTGCGCCAGTGAATCATCCTGCTCCACGGCTCGAATGATCCATTCGAATGCCTTTTCATAGTCCACTTCGAAGCCACGCCCCTCTCGATATCGACGGGCCATATTTCGCATGGATATCGGCAATCCATCTTCTGCGGTTTTCTCAAGCCAGTAGAGGTATTTTTCTTCATCTTGATCTATCCCGACTTGAGGGTCACCATCGCGATAAGTGTCTAGGAGATCTGTCATCGCCGGACGCAGCCACTGTTCGCCCGCCTCCATCATATATTCTTCCCATTTTCCAGCATCCTTGTCGACTCCGATCCCTCTGCGATACAGAACGCCTAGTGCATAGTAGGCCTCCGCAGCCCCTTGATCGGCCGCCGCCTTCATCCAGCACAGGCCTTTTTCCTGGTCTACGTTTACACCTTGCTCTTCCAGACCAAACAAATACGCTCTCCCAATCAAGTACTGGGCTCTAGCATCGCCCTCTTCAGCCTTGACAAGGTTGGCATCAAAGTCTTGACCAACAAAGGCATCCCAGACGTCTTCATCTTGAAAGAGAATCTCAGCCTGTGCGAGAGGAGAAAGCACCAGTAAGACTGCAACCAACACCACCTTGATCATCTTGACAGCTCCATAACATAGTCCTCTTGCGGAAACACACCCACTATCGGAACGTATCGAACAGTTGCTACTAGCCTTCCGCCCTCAGCGTCAAGGTCCGCTTCAAACAGCATTGTCTTTCTTTCACCCTCTTGCTCCAACTCAAACACCCCGATACCCGATGGGGAAGATAAAGGGTCATCCCCTCTAAACTCTTGCCCATACCGATCCACCGGCACAATGTTACCCGCCGCATAGCGTGCCCCGCCTAAATTCTGTTCATTCCCCTGCTCGGAGTGATAGTTGATCGTGACCGTCAACTCCCCCGCCAGACCCTCCGGGAAGCTCGCCGTGGCCGTCAGGTTCATGGTGCTATCACCTTGCAAGAACTCCCTTTCTTCGGCGGTCAGCTCACGGCGGTCGGCGTGCGCCTGGCGGTGGAGTTCAGCCGCTGCACGAGCGTCTTGCATCGAGAAGTTGGCGCGCAGCGCTTCCATATCAAACTCGATGCCGCTGAACACCATCGTCAGCGAGTCCTGCTCCTCCAGGCCGTTGGCAAACGGCTGAAACCGTAGCCGCTCTGATTGCACGCCGTAGAGGCTGCGGCGTAGCCAGGTCTCGATATGCCACGGCACCAGGCGGGCCAGCCGATACACCAGCACCAGGCTGATGACACCGATCACCAGCGGAACCAGCACCAGGGAGCTGGCAGCGATGGCGAGGATGCCGCCGCCGATGGTGACGCCCCCCAGATACCGCTTGTGGCGCACCCGCTCGCGCAGCTCGCCGCGCCGGGCCATGGCGCCGGCCTCGCCCAGCGCCCGGAAGCCATCGATAAGGCCGATGGCGCCCACCCCCCGGCCCAGGTGCCGGGCCACGCTACCGTACTGGGCGCCCCTGAGAATGCGCGCATCGGCCAGCGTGCCGCTGGTGGCCAGGCCGCGGCGTACCGCGTTGCCGGCGGCCCTCTCGAAGGCGAGCTGGGTGAGAGCCCCCATGGCACCGAGCAGGCCCCACCAGTGCTCGAGGCTGCGCGGCTTGTCGGCGAGGGACTTGCCCGCTTCAAAGAAGCTGAGCAGCGCCAGGGCGGTCACGGGTAGCTGGACGGCCTTGTCACCGACCCTCAGGCGCCCCCACAGGCGCCGCTGTTCGTCGATGATGCGCTGGCGCTCCACCAGGGGAAGGGTGACCGGCTTGCCTCCTGCGGTCAGCGCGTTTTCGTCGATGCCCTCCACATAGCCGGCGACGCGCGCGAGATCGCTATCCCGGATCTGCCACAGCACCTTGACGCGGGTGGCGTCCGCCACGTCGGGGCCGGGCAGGTTGCCGCCGGTACGCGCGCCGTTCTCCAGCGGGTCGACGTAGCGCGGCTCCCCGTCGGGGCCTCGGCGGGCCGAGCCGTCCGGGTTGGCCAGGTAGCTGACGAGGCGACGATAGTCGCCCATGGTGACCTCCATCTCGACCACATAGCTGGCACCGGAAGCGAAGCTGGCATCCGGCGTGGTGACCAAACCATCGACCTGCAACAACCGCGCATACTGCACCATGATCCCGCTGCGCGGAGCGACAGGCCGGCCACCGGCGGCCTGGTCCGCCGCTTCCTGGCCCAGCAGGGCGCCTGCGGCGCCGAGGATGGTGGTGCCGAGATCAGAGAGCGCCCGGCGGCTGGCCTCGAATTCCGCCAGGCTCCGGCCGCTGTTGGCTACATCGCGCAGGCCTTTCAGCAGGTTGAACCAGTCCTTGAGCTTCACTTCGCCAAAGAAGGCGGTGCCCTCCCCCAGCGCCAGGGCATCGGCCACGAAGGCTTCCGCAGTTTCACGATGGTTGTGGAAGTAGGCGCGCACGATGGGATTTTCGGCGTCATTCAGCTGCGTCAGCAGATGCTCCCAGGCCCATGCGCTACTGGCGGAGAGCACGCCACCCCTCAGGGCATTGCCGACGATCTCGGTCACGCGCTCGCCATAGCGGGGGTTAAGGTGGTCGTAGCGGTCCAGCGCATCGCGCAGGCCATGCATCAACCACTGGGCGTAGTCGCATCAGCGCTGCAGAAGAGCGTGTTGATCACCCCAGCCCGTGCCGGCCCCCCGAGGCCGAGATCAGCTTGGCACCGCATGAGGTGTGGCAACCATGGAAGGCCACCGGGATGCCATCCAGGGTGATGGTGGGGTGGCCCTCGACGATGCTGCACACCCCGTGGCCCTTCTTCGGGCAGCTTACCTTGTCGCCCACCACCGCCACCGGCTTGCCATTCACCTGATAGCGGGCCTGGCCGCTGATCACCCGCCCGCCGTGGGTGGTGGCATCACCCAGCAGAATCACACCGTCACCGGGGTTGAACATCATCGATCCTCTTTGAAGGCATTGGCTTTATTGATCCGATTCCGGCGTAAGGGACAGCGGCTCCAGGTCGCTCACATCGGGCTGGTAGCGGTAGCCGTTGGAGCTGGGGGCGAAGCTATTACGCTCCAGCTGCCACTGCCAGGAGCGGGCAATGGCTTCTGCGACTTCCTCTTCGGTCATGCGTTCTGCCACTTCATCCCTATCATTACTAGACCCTGGGCTCGCTAGGTCATAGAGCATATAGGCCTTGACCAGGTCCTGCTCCGTACCCCAGCCATTTTCGAAATGCTGGGCCGCGTCTCTATGTGTAAAAGGTGCATCAAGCGCTACCGCCTTCATTATCCATTCAAAGGACTTCCCAAAATCCACTTCCACTCCGAGGCCTTGACGATATGTAATAGCCAAGTTTCTCATCGCATATGGATGATTGTCCTCGGCCTCCTTTCTAAGCCAGTAAATGTATTTATCATTGTTCTTTTCGACCCCCACCTCGGGGTCGCCATATCGGTAAAGGTCCTTGATATCCAGCCGTGCGGACGACATTCCTCGCTCAGCGGCTTCGGCAAGATACTTCTCATATTTTCTTGCATCTTGTTTAACCCCCATTCCGTTGCGATATATCCTGGCTAATTCGGAATAGGCTTCAGCAGCTCCCTGGCCAGCTGCCTTCTCAAGCCAATAGCGCCCCTGCTCATGATCCACCTCGACCTCTTGCGCTTCGAGGCCATAAAGGTAGGCGGCCCCCACCAGATACTGAGCCCGAACATCGCCCTCCTCCGCCTTGGCCAGGTTGGCATCAAAATCCTGGCTTTGAAAAACTTCCACCAGCTTTTCACCTTCAAACACCCGTTCTGCCTGTGCGAATGAAAAAACCACCAACAATATTGCAAAAACAAAAAACCTGATCATCTTGACAACTCCATAACGTAGTCACTTCTTTTTACCTCACTCCCTGCTGTGTGATACAGAACTCTAGCCTCCAGCCACCCTCCTACGACTTCAAGCTCAGCTTCAAGTAACATGGCATTGTTTTCGCCCTCTTTCCCCAATACAAACCGATTACTATCAGGGGCGGCATCTTGAGCGTCTCCAATACTTTCCGGTTGAGGCATATAGGATGTATCTAGCTGCTGCCCTCTCCTGTTCACCGGCACAATGTCACCAGCCACATAGCGCGCCCCACCCAGATACTGACTCCCCCCTTCTTCTGGCAGGTGATTCACTAACACCGTTAACTCCCCCGCCAGATCCTCCGGGAAGCTCGCCGTGGCCGTCAGGTTCATGGTGCTATCACCTTGCAAGAACTCCCTTTCCTCGGCGGTCAGCTCACGGCGGTCGGCGTGCGCCTGGCGGTGGAGTTCAGCCGCTGCACGAGCGTCTTGCATCGAGAAGTTGGTGCGCAGCGCTTCCATATCGAACTCGATGCCGCTGAACACCATCGTCAGCGAGTCCTGCTCCTCCAGGCCGTTGGCAAACGGCTGAAACCGTAGCCGCTCCGATTGCACGCCGTAGAGGCTGCGGCGTAGCCAGGTCTCGATATGCCACGGCACCAGGCGGGCCAGCCGATACACCAGTACCAGGCTGATGACGCCGATCACCAGCGGAATCAGCACCAGGGAGCTGGCGGCGATGGCGAGGATGCCGCCGCCGATGGTGACGCCCCCCAGATACCGCTTGTGGCGCACCCGCTCGCGCAGCTCGCCGCGCCGGGCCATGGCGCCGGCCTCGCCCAGCGCCCGAAAGCCATCGATAAGGCCGATGGCGCCAACCCCCCGGCCCAGGTGCCGGGCCACGCTGTCGTACTGGGCGCCCCTGAGGATACGCGCATCGGCCAGCGTGCCGCTGGTGGCCAGGCAGCGGTGGCCACGGGCAACTGGATGGCGCTGTTTGCCTGATGCTAGATGTCACTTGTCAGGATATTCCCCGATCAACAGCGCACAGAATTCGACCTATGATAAGGTTTGTTCTACCTATCGACGTCAGCAAAGGATGTGCATCGATGTATTCCCGTAGGTACGTACCCACCGTCGCTCTGATGACACTGGTTCTGGCCGCCTGTGGCGACGGCAGTGCCAACAGCCAGGAGGACCACCAGGCCACTCCCGAGAATGATCAAGCCGTCAAGGCACTGATCGAAAGGACCATGGACAACCTGGTCTTTGTCGAAGGAGGGAGCTTCCAGATGGGCGACTTCGGCCCCATCGATCCCAAGGCCGAGGGCCTGCCCTACAGTGCCGACATGGACAACAAGCCCCTGCATGAGGTCACCCTCGATAGCTTCTCGATTTCGGCCTATCAGGTCTCTTATGCCGACTATGATGTCTATACCGAGGCGACGGGCCAGGAGATGATCAATACCGAGGGCCTGGAAGTAGACTACCGCGCGCCGGACGTACCCGCCGGCGTCGACTGGTACCAGGCCCGTGACTATTGCCAATGGCTGGGTGATCAAACGGGCCTGCCCTTTGCCCTGCCAACGGAAGCACAGTGGGAATATGCCGCCCGTTCACGGGGTGAGTTTCATCCGTTTTCCACCTTCGATGGCCGTTTCGCAGAGAGGGGAAAGAACTTCCCAACAAGAGACGAGATCCGAGACAGCACTCCTGCCAATCACGCCTTGTCTCTCTATACCATAGGGCTATACCCACCCAATCCACTAGGCCTCTATCAAATGGGGCTTAATGGATACGAATGGGTCCACGACTGGTATGATGAAAATTATTACAGCATCTCTCCAGGGCATAACCCCAAGGGGCCTGAGTCGGGTGATATGAAAGTCCAAAGAGGAGCCTCAACTTCAGAATCAGATAGGTCTCTGTTGGTCATCAGAAGAAGCAAATCCAACCCCGACCTCAGCATTGATGACCCCCGAGGACTTCGTACACATTCGGTTTTTCGTATCAACACAGTTCGCTGCGCCGTAAACCTTCCTGACCCACTATAACGTTGGATTTAATAGGGTGCCTCCATCAGGCGGCACCCTTGCTATTTCATCGTCAGGCGTAACTTGAATAACCATCAAACAGACATTGCGTAGCATTCATGCATGGTTTACGGAATTCCCAGGCAGTCGCTCTCTGACCACTGTAGGCCCGGCTATCGTTAACCACCACCTCCGTCCCGATGGACGCCACCTCTCTCAGCCTCTCGTAGAGGAAAATAAGCTCCCGATCATAGTGAGTAGAAAAAGGCGTTGGAAGCCTTCTTTCTCCCAAAGCCAAAAACTCTAACACCTTTCCCTCTCCATCTCGCCAATTGATCTTATTGTCATCAATCCTTTCTTTAATTCGCTGCATTACATTTTCATACTCACTGACGGACTGCACGTTTCTGAAAATACTCATGATGGCTTCCTTGCGATCCGTCATGTCGCCGAACAGGCTAGGATTTTCCAACCAGCCTTGCAGGTCTCTATTGCTGGGGTGGTAGCGGTCGAAGGCATTAACTTCCATCAGCCGATAGACAATGGCTCCCTTGGCATCCGGTGTGGAATAGCGAAGAACATCAGGATTTCTATTGATAGATTTTGCCAGACGGCCTCGCTGCTCAGCCGCCGCGCTCTGTTCAGAGATGGAAACAAAGAAATTACCAACATCCTCAGCAATATCATCAGCCCTCGCCAGCATGTTATCCTTTAATTCATTACCAAAGGCAACTGACATTAATATTATATTTGAAAGAGCATGGAAGGCGTCATCGTCAATAAAGAACAGCCTTCTATAGTTAATGTTTTTCAACTGATGATAGACCCACTTGGCAAATTCCAGCACCAGGCTGCCATCCACCTCGAAGTCCAGCTTTCCCCTGGCACCCACACCCAGACAAAAGCCAGCCTTGGCTGAGAGCCTAAACTTGCCGTTTTCGTAGCGAATAAAAAAATCTGCCATGCCGCCAGCGCCCGCCAGTGCGGCAACTCCCGGAGCCGTCTTGGCAAAGGGCTTGAACCGATGGCCCTCTTCCGGGCTTTTCCATTCCAGTTGCGCCCCAACCGTGGCTTCCGCCTGGCCACCAGCAAAGGCGGCCAAGGTGTTCCTTGCCTCGGTGTCCGCATCATGGCTGCTCTCCCGCGGGATGACGGCACGCTGCTCTCCGGGCAGCCCGAATTCCACCATGTGGCTTTCTATGCCGTTGGCACGCAATTTACCCGCACGCATCTCGACGTTGAGCCCCACTTCCGCAGCCACGCTCGCCCCGACGCCTCCGGCAACGCTCACGAACGTATGGGTTCGGATCATGCCCAGATCCAGGGGATCATTGTTGGGCACTTCACATGCCAGCATCAGTCCGCCTGGCGGGCTATAGTAGCCAAGCGTACACTTGGCTTCGGCCAGCACCAGCTCTGCATTGCCCCCTGCTTTGACCGTCACCTTTCCTGCCAAGGGATTGATTTCACCGCTCAGCCCGCTGGCCCCATATGTCCAGCGCATCAGCTGTGCTTCGGCACCGAGATCGACCTGATGGCCTTCGTCGCCGTGCCGTCCACCCTCGACCCGTGGGTACCTGGCTTCCAGGTTCTTGTTGATCTCTTCCGACCACTTGAACAGCTCCACTGTCTCTTTTTCCAGCTTCAGCCAGTCATCGAACCAGGGGAAGTCCAGCTTGATCTTTGCTGCGCTCCTGACAGCGGTCATCTGCTGGGCCAGCTTGTCCCAATCCACTTTACCTTCGGTCAGCACACTGCCGTCGGTACCATTGACGTTGCTTCCGCCAGGAAGAGGGATTTCCTCAGATATCGCTTGTACGATGTGGGAACGCGCATAGGCCAGACGAAAGTACTCTGTCCGCGACCCTTGCCGGACGATGGGAACCAACTCCATCACCTTGTTGGTCTCGCTGCTGAAATCCGTCAGTGGCTGGATCACCTCTTTCAGCGCCTGGTTTTTCTCGTCCACCTTGAGTTGCGCCTGCCTGATGAGCTCTTCCAGACGTTGCTTATCGCTGAGATAGTTTGAGCTCATGCCCTGCTCTGACGACATCAGTGCAGCATAGTTACTCTGATGGGCATCCAATTCCTTTATTGACTCCAGGTAATCTTCAACCGTTGCCTCCATCAGGCGAGCTTCTTCCATGAATGCCGCCGCCTGCTCTCCAGGCACGGCTATCAGTTGTTCCCTGCCCACGGCATAGAACAGCAACGGTGATCGCCCGACACGAGCGTCCTGTCCTCGGGAGGCAAGGTTGGTTTGTGCCGTACCGTCTGCTCGGCCACTCGTTCCGGTTGTCATGAAAGGAGCTCTCCCTCATCGTCCAAGCGATCCAGCACCGTGACTTTCAATTGCTGTGGCTTCTTGGTGAAGACTTTTTCAGTTCGCCCATCCCTGCCACTGCGCCCTTCGAACACCTCGCCTTCTGCCGTCTCGATTCGGTACTTGGCATACTTGAGAGGCTCCTGGGTCTGCTCATCCCGGAGAGTGAAGAACTCGGAATACAGCCCCTGGGACTCTGGTAGTGTCATCAGCTCACGGCCCATGCTCGTCGGGCCGCCGAAGCTGTGCTGGGCGCCCTTCACGTCGACCCTGCCGGGGCCGTGGATCTCGGTGTCGCCGCCCTTGATGCGCACATAGCCGCCGCCGCTAGTGAGCAGGATCTCGTCGGCGGCCTCGATGCGCACCTTGCACTCGGTGGAGGTGATCTTCACGTCCTTCTCGGCGGTCAGCTCCAGGTTGTCGCTCTGGGCCTGGAGCTCGACCTTGCCCCGGGCGGCGAACAGCTTGATGCCGGCGCGCTGCACGAACAGCGAGAGTTTCTCGGAGAGCGAGGCGATCAGGCTGCGCCCGGCGGCCAGGTTGATGTCCTCGCCGCTGGTCACGCTCAGCGAGCGGCCCTGGGCCAGGTGGCTGGATTCGGGGGTGCTCAGGGCGATGCCCGCCGGCGAGGCGAGGTGCAGCCAGGGGGCGCTGAGGCGTGCGGCTTCGCCGCGCCCGCCCTGGCTGGCGCCCTGGGCGGTGGTGTGGTCGGGGTCGCCCTCGAGGAAGTCGACGATCACCTCCTGGCCGATGCGGGGGACGAAGACCCCGCCCCAGCCGGCGCCGGCGTGCACATCGCGGAACGCGTCCCGCTGACCACAGGCCTCAACCCCCACAACGAGCAGTACCTCTCCACCAAGGCCGGCAAGCTCGGCCACATGATGGCGCTGGGCGACTTCACCCAGGCCAGTGACGTGGATATCGAACGCAAGGGCTGAGCGTTCTCACCCCAGCCCGTGCCGGCCCCCCGAGGCCGAGATCAGCTTGGCACCGCATGACGTGTGGCAGCCATGGAAGGCCACCGGGATGCCATCCAGGGTGATGGTGGGGTGGCCCTCCACGATGCTGCACACCCCGTGGCCCTTCTTCGGGCAGCTCACCTTGTCGCCCACCACCGCCACCGGCTTGCCGTTCACCTGGTAGCGGGCCTGGCCGCTGATCACCCGCCCGCCGTGGGTGGTGGCATCACCCAGCAGAATCACACCGTCACCGGGGTTGAACATCATCGATCCTCCCTGAAGGTACTGCCTTTATTGATCCGATTCCGGCGTGAGGGACAGCGGCTCCAGGTCGCTCACATCGGGCTGGTAGCGGTAGCCGTCGGAAGCAGGCCTGACCACTTCATTTTCCCTTTGCAGTTGCCATGAGCGGGCAATGGCTTCCTTGACCTGTTCCTCTGTCATTTGTTCTGCCACTCTCGCCTTATCTGCATTGGCTGCTGGACTTGCCTGATCGTAGAACATATAGGCCTTGACTAGGTCATGCTCCGTCCCCCAGCCATTCTCAAAATATTCAGCCGCCCTTCTATAAGAAATAGGATCGCCCATTTCTACTGCCCGCATGATCCAGGCGAATGACTTATCAATGTCCCTTTCAACGCCGCGGCCCTGCCGATATCTAGCTGCTAGATTTTCCATAGATATGGTCAAACCATCTTCCGCGGTAATTTCAAGCCAGTAAATATATTTCTCCTCATCCGGTTCGATACCGAGTTCGGGGTCACCATCTCGATAGAGATCCAGAAGATACGATCTTGCTGAGAGCAGTCCCCGCTCGCCCGCTTCGGCAAGATACTTCTCGAATTTTCCGATGTTCTTTTCCACGCCCATTCCGTCGCGGTATATTCTCGCCAATTCAGAATAGGCTTCAGCTGCCTCCTGCTTGGCGGCTGCCTTCAACCAGTGCAGACCTTTTTCTTCATCTACATCGACCTCTTGCGCTTCGAGGCCATAGAGGTAGGCAGCCCCTACGGAGTCTGTCAACATAGTTGGCATATAAAATGGTTCTGGCTCTTTAAAGCCCTGCTGCCTGTGGCACCGGATCCCGCTCGGGATTCAGGTGCACTATCTCTGGCAGGCTGAGTTTCCGGATGTCACCCGACCAGCGCTCCGGGTGACGTTGCTTCGCCGCCTCGAAGACCTCCCGGCGCTGCGCCAGGATGCCTTTGGCCTCGCCGTTATGACGCTGGCTCGGCGTGATGTAGCGAAGGGCGCTGTGCCGATGCTCGTGGTTATACCACTCGGTGAATTGCTGGACCCACTCCTGAGCCTCAGTCAGGGTGGCGAACCCGTCGATGGGGAAGCCCGGCCGGTACTTCAGCGTCTTGAAGGCCGACTCGGCGAAGGCGTTGTCGTTGCTGACCCTTGGTCGGCTGTACGACGGGGTGATGCCCAGGTCGTAGAGCTTCTCCAGGAAGGTCGCCGCCTTCATCGGGCTGCCGTTATCTGAGTGCAGAATCAAAGGCTTGTGACGATCGGTGAGGTGCTCGCGCCAGCAGGCCTTCTGGATCAGCTCGGCGGCCAGCTCGCCGGTCTCGGCTTCATAGACCTCGTGCCCAACGATCTTGCGGCTGAAGACGTCCATGATCAGGTACAGGTACCACCAGGTACCGCGTGCAGGGCCCGGTAACCAGCTGATATCCCAGCACCAAAGCCGGTTTGGTGCCGTGGCCTGGTGCGTGGTCGGCGGTCGCTTGCGCTGTGGGGCCTGCTGTCGGCCCCGGTGGTGTTGCTGGTCATATTCATGAAGCACTCGGTACATCGTCGACTCAGAAGCCAGGTAGCGGCCCTTGTCCGCCTGGTCGGCCACGATGAAGGCCGGCGGGCGGCTCCGATACTCCGGGGCGTTGCACAGCACCACAATCGCCTCTCGTTCCTCGGGCGACAGCTTGTTGGCCGGTTCTGGGCGGTCGGCGTCGGGGCGGCGATCCGCCGTCACTTCGCCTTCCGCGACCCAGCGGTAATAGGTTCGCACATTGATGCCCATCACCTGACAGGCCTTGGCCAGCCGAGCACCGTCACGCTGGGCGTCTTGCACCAGAGTCACGATACGCTGGCGATCCGGGAGGCTGGTCAGTCGTCCTCGTCGTTGGTCGTGCCCCAGATCGCCTCGGCCTTTTTTGACAGGGCCAACAGCGCCGCCGTCTCGGCCAGGGCCTTGTCCTTGCGGTGTAGCTCGCGCTCCAGCTTACGGAGCCGCTTCTGCTCCGCCTTACGCGCCTGGCGAAGCTGCTTGGCCTGCGCTGCCGCATCGTCGTTGGCGTTCATGCAGGCATCCCGCCAGGCCTCCACCTGCTCGGGATAGAGCCCGCGCTCGCGGCAGTAGGCGCTGACTTCAGCCTCGTTCATCGGAGCTGTCTCCAGGACGATCTGGAACTTCTCCTGGCTAGTCCACTGATCTGGCTGGGTAGAACGTGATGGCAAAACCTGTCCTCGTGCTCTGGCCTGTTTCCGCCAATTGTAGAGGGTTGTCGCGGTGATGCCTTCCTGCTCGGCCAGTTCCGGGATGGTCATGCTCATGGGCGGTGCCATCTTCTTGAGGATGGCTTCCTTACGTTCTGCGGGGTAACGCACGTTGATCACCTCTCAATCCGTTTGGGTGACAACTACGTTGACGCATAGGGCCTACCAGATACTGAGCCCGAACGTCGCCCTCCTCTGCCTTGGCCAGATTGGCGTCAAAATCCTGACCTTGGAAAATCTCCACCACCTTTTCACTTTCATCAAATATCAATCCCGCTTTGGCAAGCGGGGAAAGCACCAGCAAGATAGCAATTAAAGTCAACCTGATCACGTAAGACACTCCATGTCATCGCCAGAAAGCTGGCACCACTGGCTCATAAAGAAGAAACGGGCCCGTCAATGAAGGGCCCGTGCTGCGCTGAATGGCTGTGACTGTCATCAACACGATTGCAGTGGGCGGCAGGTCTCACCCCAGCCCATGCCGGCCCCCCGAGGCCGAGATCAGCTTGGCACCGCATGAGGTGTGGCAGCCATGGAAGGCCACCGGGATGCCATCCAGGGTGATGGTGGGGTGGCCCTCGACGATGCTGCACACCCCGTGGCCCTTCTTCGGGCAGCTCACCTTGTCGCCCACCACCGCCACCGGCTTGCCGTTCACCTGATAGCGGGCCTGGCCGCTGATCACCCGCCCGCCGTGTGTGGTGGCATCGCCCAGCAGAATCACACCGTCACCGGGGTTGAACATCATCGATCCTCCCTGAAGGCACTGGCTTTATTGATCCGATTCCGGCGTGAGGGACAGCGGCTCCAGGTCGCTCACATCGGGCCGATAGCGGTTGCCGTTGGAGCTGGGGGCGAAACTATTACGCTCCAGCTGCCACTGCCAGGAGCGGGCGATGGCTTCTGCGACTTCCTCTTCAGTCATGCGTTCTGCCACTTCATCCCTATCATTACTAGACCCTGGGCTCGCTAGGTCATAGAGCATATAAGCCCTGACCAGGTCCTGCTCCGTCCCCCACCCATTTTTGAAATGTTCGGCTGCATCTCTATGTGAAAAAGGCGCATCTAGCACTACCGCCCGCGTGATCCACTCAAAATCTTTATCAAGGTCTTTTTCCACACCACGCCCCTCTCGATACCTAAGAGACAAAGTAATCATGGAGGATGTATAGCCAGCTTCTGCGTTGTTCATAACCCAGCGGAGATATTTTTCTTCGTTCTTTTCGACCCCAAGCTCCGGATCGCCGTAACGATATAGGTTCATGATCTCCAACCGTGCAGACGACATTCCTCGCTCGGCAGACTCGGCAAGGTAGGCCTCATACTTGCTTGCATCTTTCTTCACCCCTATACCGTCACGATAGGCAATGGCGAGTTCATCAAAGGCTTCGGCAGCCCCCTGCCTGGCAGCTGCTTTCAACCAGTGCAGGCCTTTTTCGTGGTCTACCTCAACCTCTTGCACCTCGAGACCATACAGGTACGCCGCCCCTACTAAATACTGAGACCGAACGTCACCCTCCTCTGCTTTGGCCACGTTGGCGTCGAAATTCTGACTTTGGAAAATCTCCACCACCTTTTCACTTTCATCAAACACCCGCTCCGCCTGGGCAAGCGGGGAAAGCACCATCAGGATCGCAACGACAAATACCCTGATCATGTAAGACACTCCATGTCATCGCCAGAACGCCGGCGGCCACCCGAGGCCGAGATCAGCTTGGCACCGCATGACGTGTAGCAGCCATGGAAGGCCACCGGGATACCATCGAGGATGAGGGTGGGGTGGAACATCATCAATCCTCCCTGAAGGTACTGCCTTTATTGATCCAATTCCGGCGTGAGGGACAGCGGCTCCAGGTCGCTCACGTCGGGCCGATAGCGGTTACCGTTGGAGCTGGGGCGGTAGCTGTTACGCTCCAGCTGCCACTGCCAGGAGCGAGCGATGGCCTCCTCGATCTGCTCCTCAGTCATTCGCTCCTCCAGTTCATCTCTTCTTGTGCTGGGGACAGTACCTGAGAGGTCATACATCATGTAGGCCTTGACCAGATCCTTTTCTACCACCATGCCCTTCTCGAAGTACTCACCCGCCATTCTTTGAGCAGTAAGATCATCCAGCTCAACTGCCCGCATGATCCATTCAAAAGCCTTTTTATAATCCACTTCTAAGCCACGCCCGTCTCGATACCTAAGAGACAAATTAATCATGAAAAATGGATAACCAGCCTCTGCATTATATTCAAGCCAGTAGAGATATTTTTCTTCATCCTTTTCGACCCCAATCTCGGGATCGCCGTAGCGGTAAAGGTTCATGATCTCCAGACGTGCAGCCGACATTCCTCGCTCGGCAGATTCGGCAAGGTAGGCCTCATACTTGCCTGCATCTTTTTTCACTCCTATCCCGTCACGATAGGCGATGGCGAGGTCATCAAAGGCTTCGGCCGCCCCCTGCCTGGCGGCTACCTTCAACCAATACAGGCCTTTCTCGTGATCTACCTCGACCTCTTGCTCTTCGAGACCGTACAGATAGGCCGCCCCCACCAGATACTGAGCCCTTACGTCGCCACCCTCTGCCTTGACCAGGTTAACGTCGAAGTTCTGACTTTGGAAAATCTCCTCTAGTTTTTCACTTTCATCAAATATCAATCCCGCCTGGGCAAGCGGGGAAAGCACCAGCAAGATAGCAATTAAAGTCAACCTGATCACGTAAGACACTCCATGTCATCACCAGAAAGCTGGCACCACTGGCTCATAAAGAAGAAACGGGCCCGTCAATGAAGGGCCCGTGCTGCGCTGAATGGCTGTGACTGTCATCAACACGATTGAAGTGGGCGGCAGGTCTCACCCCAGCCCGTGCCGGCCCCCCGAGGCCGAGATCAGCTTGGCACCGCATGAGGTGTGGCAACCATGGAAGGCCACCGGGATGCCATCCAGGGTGATGGTGGGGTGGCCCTCGACGATGCTGCACACCCCGTGGCCCTTCTTCGGGCAGCTTACCTTGTCGCCCACCACCGCCACCGGCTTGCCATTCACCTGATAGCGGGCCTGGCCGCTGATCACCCGCCCGCCGTGGGTAGTGGCATCACCCAGCAGAATCACACCGTCACCGGGGTTGAACATCATCGATCCTCCCTGAAGGCACTGGCTTTATTGATCCGATTCCGGCGTAAGGGACAGCGGCTCCAAGTCGCTCACATCGGGCCGATAGCGGTTGCCGTTGGAGCTGGGGCGGTAGCTGTTATGCTCCAGCTGCCACTGCCAGGAGCGAGCGATGGCCTCCTCGATCTGCTCCTCAGTCATTCGCTCCTCCAGTTCGTCTCTTCTTGTGCTGGGGACGGTGCCTGACAGGTCATACATCATGTAGGCCTTGACCAGGTCCTTCTCTACCACCATGCCCTTCTCGTAGTATTCACCCGCCATATATTGTGCGCCAATGTCATCAAGCTCTACTGCCCGCATAACCCATTCAAAAGCCTTTTCATAATCCACTTCAAAGCCACGTCCCTGCTGATATCTACGAGCCAGGTTTCGCATAGACATTGTCAGCCCACCTTCTGCGGTTACCTCAAGCCAGTAGAGGTATTTTTCCTCATTCGGCTCGATACCAAGCTCGGAATCTCCATCTCGATGGAGGTCCAGAAGATAAGATCTTGCTGAGAGCAGCCCCCGCTCGCCCGCTTCGGCAAGATACTTCTCAAACTTTCCGATGTTTTTTTCTACCCCCATTCCGTCTCGATATATCCTCGCTAATTCAGAATAGGCTTCTGCTGCCTCCTGCTTGGCGGCTACCTTCAACCAGTGCAGACCTTTTTCGTAGTCTACCTCAACCTCTTGCTCCTCGAGACCATACAGGTATGCCGCCCCCACTAAATACTGAGCCCGAACGTCACCCTCCTCCGCCTTGGCCAGATTAACGTCGAAGTCCTGACTTTGGAAAATCTCTACGACTTTTTCACTCTCATCAAATATCATTCCCGCCTGAGCGAGCGAGGAAAGCACCAGCAAGGCTGTAAAAAAAATAAACTTTACCATTCTGAAAGCTCCATATAATAACGAACAGGATGGATTTGACCAAAGTTCGAAGTATACAACAACCTAGCCTCGAGCCGTCCTCCTGCTGCGTCAAGATCCGTTTCAAGCAGGATGGTCTTTTTGTCACCGGCCGGCTCCAAAATAAATGCATTACCTGTCTCAATGGACGGCGTAGCACCACCCACAACATCTGGCGCACCTGAAGAGGTTGCCCGACCATGCTGATCCACCGGCAATATGTCACCATCGGCATATCTTGCCCCGCCCAAATATTGTTCATCCCCCGCTTCATTTTGGTAATTCACCAAAACTGTCAACGATCCCGCCAGATCCTTCGGGAAGCTCGCCGTGGCCGTCAGGTTCATGGTGCTATCACCTTGCAAGAACTCCCTTTCCTCGGCGGTCAGCTCACGGCGGTCGGCGTGCGCCTGGCGGTGGAGTTCAGCCGCTGCACGAGCGTCTTGCATCGAGAAGTTGGCGCGCAGCGCTTCCATATCGAACTCGATGCCGCTGAACACCATCGTCAGCGAGTCCTGCTCCTCCAGGCCGTTGGCAAACGGCTGAAACCGTAGCCGCTCTGATTGCACGCCGTAGAGGCTGCGGCGTAGCCAGGTCTCGATATGCCACGGCACCAGGCGGGCCAGCCGATACACCAGCACCAGGCTGATGACACCGATCACCAGCGGAACCAGCACCAGGGAGCTGGCAGCGATGGCGAGGATGCCGCCGCCGATGGTGACGCCCCCCAGATACCGCTTGTGGCGCACCCGCTCGCGCAGCTCGCCGCGCCGGGCCATGGCGCCGGCCTCGCCCAGCGCCCGGAAGCCATCGATAAGGCCGATGGCGCCCACCCCCCGGCCCAGGTGCCGGGCCACGCTACCGTACTGGGCGCCCCTGAGAATGCGCGCATCGGCCAGCGTGCCGCTGGTGGCCAGGCCGCGGCGTACCGCGTTGCCGGCGGCCCTCTCGAAGGCGAGCTGGGTGAGAGCCCCCATGGCGCCGAGCAGGCCCCACCAGTGCTCGAGGCTGCGCGGCTTGTCGGCGAGGGACTTGCCCGCTTCAAAGAAGCTGAGCAGCGCCAGGGCGGTCACGGGTAGCTGGACGGCCTTGTCACCGACCCTCAGGCGCCCCCACAGGCGCCGCTGTTCGTCGATGATGCGCTGGCGCTCCACCAGGGGAAGGGTGACCGGCTTGCCTCCTGCGGTCAGCGCGTTTTCGTCGATGCCCTCCACATAGCCGGCGACGCGCGCGAGATCGCTATCCCGGATCTGCCACAGCACCTTGACGCGGGTGGCGTCCGCCACGTCGGGGCCGGGCAGGTTGCCGCCGGTACGCGCGCCGTTCTCCAGCGGGTCGACGTAGCGCGGCTCCCCGTCGGGGCCTCGGCGGGCCGAGCCGTCCGGGTTGGCCAGGTAGCTGACGAGGCGACGATAGTCGCCCATGGTGACCTCCATCTCGACCACATAGCTGGCGCCGGAAGCGAAGCTGGCATCCGGCGTGGTGACCAGGCCATCGACCTGCAACAGCCGCGCATACTGCACCATGATCCCGCTGCGCGGAGCGACGGGCCGGCCACCGGCGGCCTGGTCCGCCGCTTCCTGGCCCAGCAGGGCGCCTGCGGCGCCGAGGATGGTGGTGCCGAGATCAGAGAGCGCCCGGCGGCTGGCCTCGAATTCCGCCAGGTTCCGGCCACTGTTGGCCACATCGCGCAGGCCTTTCAGCTGGTTGAACCAGTCCTTGAGCTTCACTTCGCCAAAGAAGGCGGTGCCCTCCCCCAGCGCCAGGGCATCGGCCACGAAGGCTTCCGCGGTTTCACGATGGTTGTGGAAGTAGGCGCGCACGATGGGATTTTCGGCGTCATTCAGCTGCGTCAGCAGATGCTCCCAGGCCCATGCGCTACTGGCGGAGAGAACGCCCCCCCTCAGGGCATTGCCGACGATCTCGGTCACGCGCTCGCCATAGCGGGGGGAGAGGTGGTCGTAGCGGTCCAGCGCATCGCGCAGGCCATGCATCAACCACTGGGCGTAGTCGGCATCCATGCGTGGCACGATGGCGTCGACGGCGTTCTGTAGCGGCTGCAGCCTCTTCTCTATGTCCTTTTGTTTGCTCTCGTCGTAATACTTGGGAAGCTCCTCTTTCAGGACTTTTTCCCAACGCCTCTTTTCCGACGCGATACGGCGCGGCCGCTGATGACGAAGCTCTATTTGGCGGTAATGCCCGGCAGGCCCCCCTGGGGTCACTTGTAACTGCTCGATCTCCGCCGTCAGGCGGCTATCGAGCTCCTTGATCTCCTTCTCCGCCTCTTTTTCCAGGGCCTCCCTCAGCTTGGTGACGGAGGCCAGCCACTGGGCCTCCCTGGGGCGCTTCTCGTCGGCGGCCTGGTGGACCCGCAGCGCCTCGATCGGCCGGTGGCGGTAGTCATTGAGCTCCTCGAGAATGCCCACCTCATCCTTGATGGCCAGCATGACGCCCTGGCCCGCCCTGCCCTCCAGGTCGCGATTGTCCGCGATGCGGGCGTTCATGGCCGCCTGCAGGTCGTCAAACTCGCTGCCCGTGGCCTCAAGGCGAGGGGCGAGGCAGTGGCCATTCAGCTGGCTCCGCGCCGCACTGCAGCTCAAGGGGTCGGCGCCCGGCCCGGCCGACAGGTATTCCGGCACCAGGGTGGCGATCTCCGCCTGGGGAAAGGCGTACTCGGCCTGGCCGGCGTTGAGCCAGGCCTCCACGTCGAAGCGCTGCATATGGCGCTCCCGCCACTCGGCGTCCGCGGCCACCTGCTCCCAGAACGCTTCCGACCAGGGGCTCTCGACGAAGGCCAGCCAGGCCGTGCCGGTGGTGGCGGCATCGGGCAGGGTGATCAGGGAAGCGCTCGCCCGATGGGCCTTCTCGTGGCAGGCAAAGGTCGGGGGAGTGATCTCCTCCGGCGGTTCGCCGGGGCGAAACTGCAGCAGTTCGGCGGTGTCGGTGACCTGGTAGGCGTACCAGCGGTCGTTGCCTTCGTCATAGACGTAGAGGAAGCCCCCGCGCAGCTTTCTCAGGATATAGCGGTTCTTCCGCTCCTGTCCCGATACCGCTTGGCCTTCCTCGTCGATCAGGGTGTCGAGATCGACGGCCACAGGGTTGCCCTCGGCATCCCGGGGGTAGAGCTCGCCGATGCGCTCCTCCGGCAGTGCCGGCACATCGGGGTTCTCGTCCACCTGGCAGATGGCATAGCGTACGGGCAGGATCGGCAGCCCCTGGCGCATGCAGTAGCGGCAGTCATCGGGCCCCACGCCGGCACAGCCCTGGCTCCTGGCCGAGGCGTTGGCGGTCGCTGGATTCAGTGTCGTCATCCCTTCATGTCCTCTTCCATGCTCTCCTGCGTGATCCTCGCCCACTCGCTCTCGGAGAACCCATCGGTGAGCGTCAGGTAGTTCATGCCGCGGGTGCGGCACTGCCTCAGCACCTCCGCCATCAGGGGATGGCGATCGAACCGCGCCCGGGTGGCCAGCCCGTGCAGCACGAAGGCGATCAGCTCGGCCTCCTCATCCAGCCCGTAGCCCTCGGCCATCCGCACGAAGTGCTCGACCCGCCGCGAGGCGTCCCGGGGCAGCGGGGCCGGGGCCACGTTGTGCTGCCACCCCCTCAGGCAGAGGTTGATCCTGGCCAGGCGCTCGATCGAGCCCCACTGGTCTGCCTCCAGCCGGAAGCGGGTCGTCAGCGCGCCGTGGTGCTCCAGCACCTGGCGCTCGCCGTTGATATCCACGTACTCCCAGCGCGTCACCGGCCCCAGGAGCGACGCCCGCTGGTGGGGCGTCAGGATCAGCGCCAGGTGGTGCAGGGTGCGCGGGTCGAAGAAGCGGAAGTGGACGCGCCCCTGCTCGGGATGGGACTGGATCATCAGGCGGTCGAGGTGGCGCCCCAGCGGGCTCAGGGCGAGCGGGCTCTCCAGCCAGCCGCAGACGCTCAGACGTCCCTTCTCGGTCGCGGCCCAGCGCTGGCTCGCCTGCCAGAGCGCGTCGCCCTTCTCCACCGCGTAGAGCCGCACCCGCGCCTCGGGTGGGCGCTCGTCCGCGGCGCCACCCAGCAGATAGACCCCGGGCGGAGAGGCCTTCGCCAGCGCCTCCAGGGCATGGCGGCGCCTGGGCTCGTCCGCCAGGGCCGGGTCGTGCCGCTGGGGGTCCAGCAGGAGGTAGTGACGCATGGGAGCTTCCTCCTCCTAGGCCTTGCGGATGCCCTGGCCGTCACCGGCCGCGCTCATGGCACGGCTGGGGCACGCCTCGAGCTCCCCCTTCGGCAGGTCGGGCAGGTCGCTGCCCATGCTCGTCGGGCCGCCGAAGCTGTGCTGGGCACCCTTCACGTCGACCCTGCCGGGGCCGTGGATCTCGATGTCGCCGCCCTTGATGCGCACATAGCCGCCACCGCTGGTGAGCAGGATCTCGTCGGCGGCCTCGATGCGCACCTTGCCCTCGGTAGAGGTGATCTTCACATCCTTCTCGGCGGTCAGCTCCAGGTTGTCGCTCTGGGCCTGGAGTTCGACCTTGCCCCGAGCGGCGAACAGCTTGATGCCGGCGCGCTGCACGAACAGCGAGAGCGTCTCGGAGAGCGAGGCGATCAGGCTGCGCCCGGCGGCCAGGTTGATGTCCTCGCCGCTGGTCACGCTCAGCGAGCGGCCCTGGGCCAGGTGGCTGGATTCGGGAGTGCTCAGGGCAATGCCCGCCGGCGAGGCGAGGTGCAGCCAGGGGGCGCTGAGGCGTGCGGCTTCGCCGCGCCCGCCCTGGCTGGCGCCCTGGGCGGTGGCGTGGTCGGGGTCGGCGTCGCCGGCCTGGCCGTAGGTCTCCCGGGTGTCGTCGCCGGCCTGCTTGAGGTGCTCGCGGGCCTCGAGGGGCTCGGCGCGGTGCTCGACGGCGCTGTCGCTCAGGCTCTCGGCCAGGCGCCAGGCGCTCGCGAGCTGCTGGGTGGCGGGGCTGAGGTCGAGCTGGTCGCCGCCGGCGCCGAGCTGGCCCCAGCTGGTGAGGTAGAGCCCCTCGTTGGCGCGGATGGCGCCGTAGGCGTCGGAGCGCAGCTCGAAGCCGGTGCCGCGGAAGGCGCCGCGGCGGTTGCCCTGCTGGTGGATCAGGTAGCCGAGGTTGAGCTGGCTCCTGGCGTGCTCGGAGTTGAGCCTGATGCGCTCCTGGTCGGTGGCGTCGTCGAACACCAGCTCGTTGTAGCCGTGGCCGCGGTAGGTCTTGGTCTTGAAGCCGGAGAGCAGGCCGTGGCTGTGCCACTCGGGGGTCTGGTCGCCGTTGTAGACCCGCCCGGTGATCAGCGGCCGGTCGGGGTCGCCCTCGAGGAAGTCGACGATCACCTCCTGGCCGATGCGCGGCACGAAGACCCCGCCCCAGCCGGCGCCGGCGTTGGGCTGGGCGACGCGCAGCCAGGCGCTGGCGTTGGCGTTGCCCTGCCCCTCGTCATGGGCGTGGCGGTCCCAGTGGAACTGCACCTTGACCCGGTTGAGGGGGTCGGTGTGGATCTCCTCGCCGGGGGGGCCGACCACGATGGCGGTCTGGGGGCCGCCGACCACCGGGCGCGGGTGGTCGAGGGGGCTGCGATAGGGCTGATGCAGGCGCTGGGCCTCGAGCTCGACCAGGTAGTGGCCGGTGCCGGCCTGGCGGTAGTCGTCGCGTTCGGCGTGGTCGAGGCCATGGGCGCGGCGGGCGGCGTCGAGCTGGGGCTGCAGGCTGCCGGGCAGGGCCTTGAGGTGGGCCGAGACCGGCAGGGCGTTCTCGGCGTGCACGGTCAGGCCGAGCACCAGGAACTGGCGCTCGCTGCTGTCTCCATGGTCATGGCGGGGGTGCTGGGTCAGCTCGAACCAGCGGCCGACCTGGAGCTGACGGGCGCCGCCGGCGCCGTGGAAGCGCTTGGCCCGGGACTCCAGGGCCTCCAAGCGGTTGAGGGTGAGGCGCTCGCCGCGGCCGTGGTCGAGGTAGTAATACTCGCCGGGATAGTCGTAGGCCTCGAGGGGCGGCAGGTTGCCCTGGTCGCCGACGGTGTCGAGCCCGGTGCGCTTATCGAGGGCCGGCTGCTTGTAGTCGAAGGTGGCCAGGCTGACCCGGGTGGGCTGCTGGCGGCGGCGCCCGCCCCACTGGGTCAGGGTGTCCGTGCGCTCGGTGGCGGCCTGGCGGTGGAAGCGGATAGCCTGGGGCGCCACCGGGGCGCAGGTGTCGGCGTCGTCGGTGATCACCAGGCAGTGGCCGCTGGCGTCATCCTCCTCGCCGGCGTGCTCGAAGTAGCACCAGAGCCCCTCCTGCTCCATCAGCCGCTGCACGAAGTGGTAGTCGCTCTCGCGGTACTGCACGCAGTAGCTGCGCGGCGGCACCTCCCGGCGCAGGTCGAAGCGCCAGCGCACCACCCCCTCCCCCAGGGTGGCGGCGTGGGCCGCGAACACCGCCTCGAGGATCTCGACCACGCTCCTGTCCTGGAAGATCCGGCTGTCGCGGCCGAGCTCGAGCAGGGCCAGCCAGGGCACCAGGGTGAGCTGGTAGTAGAAGACGCCGCCATCCTCGCCGAGCAGGGCGGCGGACTCCACCAGCCCCGAGAGCGGCCGATAGGTGCCGTCGGCCTGGCGGATGGCCAGGTCGGCGGGCTGGGCGATCAGGGTCTTGAGCTCGAGGTCGCCGCGCTGGGAGACGCAGTCCAGGGTGTAGGTGAAGGGGCGCGAGAGGCGCTCCTCGCCCACCAGGCGGTGGGGCACGAAGTCGGTGCCGCCCAGGCGCAGGGTCAGCAGCCGTTCGTGCTGGGTCAGCGTTACATCGAAGGATGCCAGGATGTCATCCAGCAAGCGTGTTTCCGCCATGTTCAGCTCCTTCTGCGGTCGGCCGGCGGCGTCGCCGGGTGGTCGTCGGTGGTGGCCTCATCACAGGCCCGGAGGGTCAGGGCGCGGGTGCCGTCCTCCTCGGCCAGGCCGAGCAGCAGGGCGCTCTCGCCGGGGGCCAGCGCGGCCCGCGCCAGGGCCAGCTGCAGCGCCGTGAGGGCCTCGCCCGGCCAGCCGCCCCAGGTATCCACGCCGAGGCCCTGATCGATGATGTCCAGGGCCGGCCAGCGCTCCAGCAGCGGGCCGACGAGCTCCTGGGTCCGCCCCGGCAGCCCCAGCGAATCCACCACCAGAAAGGCCGGCGGGTCATCCTCGCCGCCTTCGCCGGCGGACCAGGCCTGGGCCAGCAGCTCGGCGACCAGGCGCTGGCGGGCCGCCGCGCCCAGGGTGGCCCGCCCCGTGTGCTCGCGCCGGATGGCCGCATCGAGCCACCAGCCCGGGGCCGGCGCACCCGGCTCGTCCTCCCCACCCTCCCCGCCCTCGGGAACCCGCTGCATCAGCAGCGCCACCGCCGCCTCGCCCGGGTAGAGCCCGGCCTGGCGGGTGGGCAGCGCCAGCCGGTCGCGGCGGTGCAGGGCGGCGATGTCCTCGAGGTTGAGCAACGAATCCACGACCAGCCACAGCACATGGCCCTGGCCGTCGGGCGCTGCCAGGGCGGCGTGGGGGTCCTGGCCGGCGGCCAGGTGGCGGAGCTCGCCCAGCCCCCGGGCAAGCTCGGTGGCCGCCACCGCGCGGCGCAGGCCATCGGTGACGACCTCGGCCGCCGCGGTGCGCAGCGGCGCACTCAGCACGATGTCGAACCCCTCGCCCTCGGGCAGCGCGTCCAGCAACATCAAGGCATCGACGAGCACGCCCTGGAGCAGCGCCTGCAGCCGCTGCGCCTTGGCATCGAGGCCGGGCGCCGGCTCCGGCACCACTTCGGGCACCGCCTGGACGAGCAGGCGAAAGCCGTCCGGGCCGTGCAGCTCCCGGGACTGCGCCAGCCGCGCCGGGGCCGGCACCTCGCCCGCCGCCACCAGGCCGGCAGGGGTCAGCGCCAGGCCGTCGACCAGGCGCAGCCGATCGGTGCGAAAGTCATGGCGCCGGGCAGCGGGGGCCTGCGCAGCGCTGGCCGGCTCGGGGCGCTCGGAGAGTCGATCGAAGATCGATGCCCTGGACATCGCCTACCCCTCGTCCCGGCGCTGGGTGCCCAGGGTCTCGCGAATGCCGTCGATGACGTGCTCCTCGCGGATCACGTCGCGCAGCCACTCCTCCAGCGGCATGCGGCCCCAGCGCACGGCGCGCTCCACCAGGTAGGGCACGGGGCTGTGGGGTTCGCTGCCCTTGAAGAACTGGGCCACCCCCTGGAGCATCTCGAAGGCCTCCTCGCGGCTCTGGGGCGTGGTGCGCAGCGCCGCCGGCGCGGCGCCGGGCACCGCTGCCGTAGCGGGGGCGGGCGCCTCGATCGCGGGCTCGGCGGCGGCGTCCGCCTCGGCCGCGGCCTCCGGTGCCGGATGCAGGTCGACCCCGCGCTCGGCCAGCAGCCGCTCGATCAGCGCCAGGCAGTCGCCCAGCGCCCCCCTGAGCCGGGTGAAGGGCGGCGCCTGGTCGCCCAGGCGCTCGGTCAGGGCCTGGTCCAGCGCCTCGAGGGCCGCCTGGCAGGCGGCGATCTCCTCATGGCGCCGGGTGAAGGTCTCGGTGTCGGTCAGCACCACCGCACGCTGGAAGATCTCCGCGTTGATCTTGCCGTCGGCCAGGGCGGCCTCCATGGCCTCCCTGTCGTGGCGGGCCAGGTTCTCCACCTGGCGGGACTCCTCGTAGCGGGCGAGGCCATGGCCCGGGGCGTCACCCTGGCCCGCCAGCAGGGGAATGCCCGCGACCATGGCGGCCAGGGTGTCGTCCAGCCACACCAGCCGCGCCAGGCGCTCCTCCTCGCCCTCCTCCAGGGTCGGGTGAAGCGCCTCCCAGTAGCGCTGGCAGAGCGCCGTGACCAGCTCCAGGCCGTAGCGCATGCCGGCAAAGTCATGGCGGTGGGCCAGCCCCTCGCACAGCCAGCCGGCCAGCGTCAGGTCCTTGCTCTGCTCGGCCAGCCCCTGGGCCGACAGGGCGATCACCTCGTTCCAGTCGGCCTTCTTGAGGTCGGCCTGCCACTCCCCCTGGCTGAGGTAGGTGGGGTCGGCGCGGCGCGCCTCCTTGATCTGGTCCATGAGCAGCGAAAAGCTCAGGTCCTCCCCGGTGCCGTGTTCGCCGATCGGCGCGAGCAGGGCATCGCGATCCCAGTCCTCGACCATCTGGATTCCTCTCGATAACAGCGTGAGTGCGGGTCATGCCACCCTGGGCAACGTCCGGGAGAGGAGCGCCGCAGCCCCCCCTCTCCCCGGCATTGGCCGGAGCACGGCGTGGGAAACGGCCATGGGGTTTCCCCCATGGCCGCACACCCGAACCGTTCAGGCTCAGGAGTAGACGCGGTTGCGCGTACGGTCCCAGCCGCCGGCGATGTTGCCGCCGCCCTGGCCGTCCTGACGCTTCTGCTGGGTGTAGGTCACCTTGATGCGCGCGTAGTTGAACTTGACCTCCTCGGAGGGCAGGTCGTGGCGCGAGTCATGCACGGAGTCCGTGCTGCCACCGCCACCGTTCTGGGAGAAGCTCGCCATGCCTTCCATCTCGGTGGAGGAGACGATGACCTCTTCCATCTTCACCTCGAGGTAGCGCACCTGCTCGCCACCGGCGCGGTGGACCTGCAGGGTGATCTCCTTGATGTGCTGGCCGCGGCAGCAAGCCTCGAACAGCTTCGGCGACGCCTTGTCGATGAACTTCTTGACGGCGAACTCGCTGAGGTTGACGCGCTCGGCCGAGGCGCCACCGGCGGAGCTGGCGGTAGCGGAGGTCGCCTGGCTGGCGCCGAACTCGAAGCTCAGCAGCTCGATCCAGTCGGTGTGGTTGGCGTCCAGGCTCTCACCGGGGATGCCGTCGATCTTGAGATATGCATCGAATGCCATGATTAGAACTTCCCTTTGCTTGCGATGGTTTAACATCAACAGCGTGTAACGGTTGATGCACTTGGCCCGGGCGAGAAGGCGATTCCACTCCCACTGCTCGCCGGGGCCCTTTTTCAGGCACGCTACCGCCAGGAGGCCTCACGGGCCCCCAGTGGTCCTGCCTGTGGCGTCGGCCCCTTGCGTGAAGCGACCGACCACCTCCCTGTGGCGCCCGTGGCGCCTGCCCACGCGCTAGTTCAGCGCGCGGACCTCAATCTCCACCCGTCGATTCGGCGCCAGGCAGCGAATCAGCTCGGCGCGGCTCAGGCCGTCGTCACACGTCACCAGCGGGCGCTCGCTGCCGGCGCCCTCGGCCTCGACCAGCTCCGGCGCCATGCCCCGGCCCACCAGGTAGGTCCGCACCGTCTCCGCCCGCTCCAGCGAGAGCCGGCGGTTGGCCGCGGCCGAGCCGATCCGGTCGGCGTGGCCGGTGACGGTGACACGCCCCACGTCGGCGGTATTGGCCAGCCGCTCGGCGATCCGGTTGAGCTGGTGCTGGCCCGCGCCCTGCAGGCCCTCCAGGTCCCCCCGGCCGAAGGCGAACAGGGCGTCGGCCTCCAGGGTGATGGTCTCCATGGTCCGGAAGGAGCGGTTCTGCAGGCCGTCGATGTAGTTGCGGCTCGACGACACCAGGAAGGCGTTGTCGTCGGGGCGCGGCACGTCCGCGGCGTGGATCTGGTCGGCATAGAAGTCGATCTGGCGGCTGGCATAGCCGAACTCGCGGGGGTCACGCGCCCCCTCCCGGGCCTCGGCGATGGCCGGGTACCAGTAGTCCGGCAGCCGCTCGCGCAGCAGCTCGCCATCGACCCGCTCACGCGGGGTCCGCGTCAGCTCGAGGTAGGTGGCGAGCGTCGCGGTGCCGAAGTCCGCCAGGGCCTGGGGCGAGTTGTCCCGGGGGCGGGCCTGGGGCTCGACGCTCTCGATGTCGATGCCGGTGAGGCGCCCGCCCTCTCCCGGCCGATAGACCGGGATCGTCGGCAGCACGAACAGCGCCTGGTTGAGGTTGTCGGCCACCGGCGTGAGCATGTCGTGCCCCAGCCGGGTGAAGTAGGTGTCGCGCAGCGCCGGCTCCAGCGCCCGGCCCTGGTAGAGGCCGAATCCCATCGCCCGCGGCACGCCCTCCCGGTGGCGCTCGGCGTAGCGCTGCGCCACCTCGCGCAGGGTGTCCAGGGTCTCCCAGCGGGTATACCCGGTGGCGGCACGCGCGTCGGTCTGCTGGGCCCTGGCCAGCTGCGCCTCGATGTCATCGAGCTCCTGGGCGTTGTGATAGAAGGAGCCCCCCCAGGCGGTCACCAGCAGCGCGGCCAGCGCCAGCGCCCCCCAGCACCAGCGCAGCTGGCGCCGGCGAGCGGCGTTGGGCCCGCCATAGAGCCCCACCAGGTGCTGGTCGGGCAGGATCACCCGGGAGAAGAGCCCCGCCACGAAGAGGCTCTTGCCGTCCTGGCGAGCCTCGAGGCCGCGGCCGCCGGCGAGCCCGAAGCGCTGCTCGATCCGCTGGGCATGGGCGCCCCGGGCGGGCTGGCCATCCGCCAGGGCGCTGGTGAAATAGAAGCCGCGCAGCAGCGGGGCCGACTGGTAGGGGTTGGCCTGCAGCAGCGCCGCAACGAAGCGCGACAGCCGCGACGACAGGGCCTCGAGCTCCAGCGGGAACTCGAGTGCCGCGGGCGCCTCCCGGGTGCGCGCCACGTCCGCTTCCATCAGACGCCGCTCGCCGATGGCCCGGCAGCGCGCCACCAGCCGCGACATGGCCCCCGCGAAGCGCGCCCCCCAGTCGGCCTCGGCGAAGTCCTGGTGCGGGAAGGTCATGCCCAGCACGTCGTCATGCCGGGCCGGGTCCAGCTGGGCGTGGAACTGCCGGAAACCGGGGATCAGGTCGCTCTTGGTGAAGACCAGGTAGATCGGCAGCACCGTGCCGAGCAGCTCGTGGGTCTCCTGTATGCGCTCGCGCAGGCGGCGGGCCAGGGCCTCGTGGGCCTCGGCCTCGCTGCCGATCAGCTCATCGACGCTCACCACCACCACCAGGCCGTTGAGCGGCCGGCGCGGGCGATGGCGCTGCAGCAGCTCCAGGAAGGCGCGCCACTTGCCCACCTCCTGCTGGTCGCTGACGTAGCGCCCGGCGGTGTCCAGCAGCACCGCTTCGCTGCTGAAGAACCAGTCGCAGTGGCGGGTGCCGCCGACCCCAGCCACCCGGGCCCCCTCGCGGTCGGCGAAGGGAAAGTCGAGCCCCGAGCGGTAGACCAGGGTGCTCTTGCCCGCCGCGGGCTGGCCGATCACCAGGTACCAGGGCAGGCGATAGAGCAGGTCGCGCCGGCGTCCCTTGCCCCCCGGCGTCTTCTTCATGCGTTCCAGGGCCTGGAGCAGCCGCTCGCGCAGCAGGCTGACCTCCTCGCGGTCCTCGGGGGCGGCCCCCAGCACCGCCTCGTCGGCGTGCTGGACCAGGAGCGACTCGACGTCGCGCTTCTCCCCCGCGCCGCGGTAGAGCAGCAGCAGGTAGAGCGCCGAGGCCACCAGGAAGACCAGGATGCCCACCAGCAGGCTGTCCAGGGCGGAGAAGCCCCAGCGCACGCCGAGCCCCCAGATCACGAAGATCAGCAGGAAGAAGGCGAGGGCCATCGCGTAGGGGCGGTACTTCGCGAAGGCGTATCTCAGTCGGTTCATCACCACGGGTGTCCTTGCCTCTCGGTCGCGCGCTCTTCACCGTTCACTGCGTCGGGAAAGCGGGTGATATAGGTCGCCATGTCGAGCTCGGCCGCGGGGGGCGTCACCTCGGCCCAGCGGGGCTCGAACTGCGGGAAGGCCTCCAGCACGTCGCAGCGCGCCTCGGCCGGCGCCAGCCCCGCCAGCAGGCGGAAGGCCTCCCGGTCGGCGCGGGCGAAGCGCCACAGCCGGGGCCGCATGAAGTCATCCGCCAGCAGGCTGGCCTTGGCGGGCACCCGTCCGCCGCACTCCAGCCAGTGGAGCCAGAGGTCCGCCGCCGGGCGCTTGAGGGCCCGCTCGGCGGGCAGCGGCATCACCGCCGACAGGGCCTCGCCCCCCTGCAGCCGCTGGCGCAGGGCCTGCATGCGCAGGGCGAAGGCGCTGGCGACGAACTCGGGAAAGCCCGGCGCCAGCGCCCGGGCCAGGTCCAGGTAGCGCACGTCCGCCAGGAAACGGCCCTGAAGGCGCTGGTGCAGCCGCAGATCCGCCTCGTCCAGCCCGCGCAGCGCCTCGATGGCGCCGTGCATCTCCGCCACGCTGGCCTCACCGTGCACGGTGCGCTGCAGCAGGCCGCGCAGCTGGCCGGCGAAGGTCTCGCTCAGGGTGTGCACCCCGACGCGCCCCTCGGCGCCCGGTGCCACCGCCAGGCGCTGGAAGATCAGCAGCGGGTAGCGGCGCCCGCTGGCATCGCGGGAGCTCTGCATGCCACCCAGCAGCCACTGGCCGTTGCTGGCCCGGAAATGGAAGAAGCAGGTCGGCAGGGCGTCGAAGTGCGCCTGCCAGTCGGCGACGCCCTCGGCCAGCCAGGCCAGGGCCTCCTGCAGCCAGCCATCCAGCTCGCGCACGTCCTGGTAGGCCGCGTTGTGCGCCACGAAGTCGGCGCTCCCCGGCACCTTGCCGAAATATCCGATCATGCTCAGGGGGCTCCTACCGTGGGGACCTGCAGGCGCCGCACCCGCTCGAGGTCGGTCAGCTTGACCCCGCCGAAGTTGCGCGCCACGAGGCTGACCGGCCCGGCCGCGGTGTGCCAGGTGAGGCGCTGGCGCACGCCGTCCAGGTCGGTGACGCTGGCGGACTCCACCAGGCGCAGCAGCCCCCAGCGAGAGGGATAGTCGAACACCGTGATCCGCTGGCCGCCGTGGGTGACCACGTCGAGGCGTGCGCCGGCCTGGCGCTCCTCGCCGGGCCAGACGAAGCGCTGCCAGGACTGCGGCCCCATGCGATACACCTCCTCCTGGCCGTCCAGCACCAGGCGGATCGAGGTCAGTCGGGAGGAGGGCTCGATCATGATCTCGAAGCCGTTCTGCTCGTCGGCCAGGCTCTCCAGCACCCGCCCGACGCTGGTGCCCTGGGCGATGGTGGCGGTGATGCGCGGGTCCACCAGCGGCTCGCCGCTGCCGTTGCTGGCCTCCTCCAGGCTGCCCACCTCCTGCTGCGCGAAGTCGGTCAGCAGGCCGGTCTCGGGGTCGACGAAGCGGCGCAGGTCGCGCACCGAGGCCTCGTTGCTGGAGTCACTGACCGGGAAGCGCCCGCCCACCATGCGCTGCCAGGGGACAGCGACCTGGTCGCCCCAGGCGGCCGCCAGCTGGGCGGCGATGGGGCCGTCCAGGCTGGCCACGGCGAACTCCACCGGGTCGCGGAACAGCCGCTGCAGGGACTGCACCAGCTCGTCCCGGGAGGTATCGATGTTGGCGGCCACGTAGCTGTGCAGCGCGGTGATCTCGTTGGGGCGCCCCTCCACGACCTCTTCCATCAGCTGCTTGGTGCGCCGCCCCACGTCGCCGCTCTCCAGGCGGTCGAGGCGCACCTTGAGCTGACGCAGCAGGAGCAGGTAGCGGTCCATCTGGGAGGCGTCGCCCTCGGCCCCGAGCTCGGCGCCGAACAGCTGGCCTACCGGCTCGAAGTGGTCGGCCAGGATGCCGTCATGGATCGGGGGCAGGTCGGTGAGGGCCAGCGCCTGCTCGCCGGCACCGCCGCTCAGCCAGGCCCGGGTGCGCTGCCACCAGCCGCGCTCGTCGTCCGCCTCGGCGGCATCGCGCTCATCTGACCCGGCCTGGCGCTGGTCCGCCTCCGGGTGATCCCAGCGGGTGTTGGCGTCGACCTCCTGCAGCAGCACCTTGATCGGCGAGCGCTGGTAGTCGCTGAGCTGGGTCAGGTGCTCCCGGGACGCCGCCAGCCCCTCGAAGCGGCGCACGCCGACATCGGCCAGGAAGCGCTCCCAGGCGAAGATGTACTCGAGCTTGTAGCGGGCCAGCACCTCCCTGGCGAACTGCGCGCGGCCCTGCTGCTCGTCCAGCTCGGACTCGCCCTCCAGCACCCAGTCGCGCTCCACCTGGGGCTCGGAGGCCAGGGTCCGGGTCAGCTCGGGCAGCACGAACTCCTCCCAGACGCGCCGGGTGAAGATGGCGGGCACCGCCTCGCCGGCATACATCAGCGAACGGCTCGCCTCGGGCAGCATGTCCGCCAGGGTCAGGGCCGGGAACCGCGCCTCCGCCGCCAGGCGCAGCCGCAGGTACTCGCGATCCGCCGGCGTGATCTCCACCAGGAAGGCCTTGAGGTCGGCGCGGGCCTGGGCCACTCGCCGCTCGTCGCGGCGCAGGGCCGGGGCGCGCCCCGCCTCGAGGTAGTCGGCATAGAGGGTGGCGCCGTCACGGATCAGCGCCTCGTCGCCGGGCACCCGGGCGTCGGCCTCGGCCAGCTGCCGCCAGGCCCGCGGCAGCGCCTCGCGCACGAAGGCGGCCTCTGGATGGGCCTCGGGGTCGGTCAGCACCAGGTAGAGCTTCAAGGCGTCGTAGGCCTCGATCAGCGCCGCCACCTGGCTCGGCTCGAGGCGGTTGAGGGCGGCCTCGGAGAGGGCCGGGCCCTCCTCGATGGCGGCCATGCTCGCCTGCACCGCGCTCTCCCCTTCGCCGCCGCCCAGGCCATCGCGCCAGGCATCCCGGGCGCCCTGCCGCAGGGCGTCCCGGGCGTCACTGCGCGCGCCCCAGTAGGCGTCCCGGGCGCTGCCGGCCACCCGATGGTCGGCCTCGCCGCGCAGCCGCCCGGCCAGGTCGCCGGGGGAGCGCGGCACGCTGCCCAGGGTCGGCCGCGCGGTGAGCCGGTCCTGCAGGCGCTCGCCGCTGGCGGAGAGCCGCTCGCGGCCCTGGCCGGCGACCCCCTCGAGGCGGGAGGAGCCAAGCGGCTCGACGCCGCTCGCCGCGACCTCCGCCATCTCCTCGACGCCGGTCTCCAGCCCCAGCGAGGCCGCCAGTTCGCCGACCTCGGCCAGGCGCTCCCCGAGATGCTCCGCCACGGGCGCCAGCACCTGCTGCTCCAGCGCGGTGAACCAGGTCGCCTCGAGGCCGGGGCGCAGCGCGCGGCCGACCTCGAGACCGGCGTCCTCCCAGAGGGGCACGCCGTCGCGCCCCTGGCGTTTGAGGCGCGCCACCTCGCCCTGCAGCAGCGCGAGCCGCTCGCCGTCGTCGGCCCGGCTCATCGCCGTCAGGCGCTGGTCGACGGCGAGCAGGGTCTGGTGGTTGTGCCAGTAGGCGTGGCCCAGCACGCCCAGGGTGCCGAGCCCGGCCACGCCGGCAGCGGTGACCAGCCAGGGCTTGAGGGCATGGCGCGGGCCATGGCGGGCGTGGTGCTGGACCAGGTTGCGATCGGGAATCAGCACGTCCCGGAACAGCCCCTGGATGAAATAGCTGCGCTCGCCGCGCACCGCGGCGCCTTCCCCGGTGGAGGACGGGGTGTCGGCAAGGGCGAAGGTATCGCGCACCTGCTCGTCGAGGATCGCCGGCAGCCCGTCGCCGCGCTGCAGGGCGCTGGTGAAGTAGAGTCCCCGGGCGAGCGGGGCGGTGTCGGGGTGGTGGCGCAGGTCGAAGGGCTCGAGGAAGTCCGCCAGGCGCCCCTCCATCTCGGCCACGTAGTCCGGGAAGCGCAGCAGGGCGAGGTCGGCGACGCTCCCCTCCTCGACCAGCCGGCGCTCCACGTGGGCGCGCAGCGCCTCGACCAGGGGGGCGAAGCGCTGGCGGAAGGCGCGCCCCAGGCCGCTGTCGCGCACCTCGGCCGCCGGGAAGGTGATCCCCCAGGGGCGATGGCGCCGCTCGCCCTCCAGCGCGCCGAAGGCCTCGACGAAGCCCGGCACCAGGTCGGCCTTGCTGAAGCAGAGGTAGACGGGCGGCGTGGCGCCCAGGGCGGTCTGGTAGGCGTCGATGCGCTCGATCAGCTGCCGGGCCAGGGCGTGGTTCTCCTCCCGGGGCGCCTTGAGCAGCGCGGGCAGGTCGACCACCACCACCAGGCCGTTGATGGCCGTACGCCGGCGCCGCCGGGCCAGCAGCCGCAGGAAGTCGGCAAACTCCCGGGCCGGCTGCTCCTCGGCGACGTAGCGCCCGGCGGTGTCGATCATCACCGCCTCGTCGCCGAAGTACCAGTCGCAGTACTGGGTGCCGGCCTCCGCCCCCAGTCCGGCCACGCTGGTGCTGAGCCCGGAGCGGGTCAGCAGCGAGGTCTTGCCGGAGGAGGCGTGCCCCAGCACCAGGTACCAGGGCAGCTCGCTCAGGGTGCCGCTGCGGCCGCGGCGCGCCTTGAGCATGCCCAGGGCGGACTTCAGCCGCTCGCGCAGGACCTCGTAGTCGCCGGCCCGGGAGGCGGCGCTGGCCGCCTCGCGGTCGACCTCCAGCTGCACCAGGCTCTCCAGCTCGCGCTCGGCGCGCACCCGCCGGTACTTGCGCAGCACGATGGCCAGCAGCCACAGCGCGCTGAGCAGGGCCACGGCGAGGGCCAGCCGCTGGGGGCCACCCCCCAGGCGCGGTATCCACCAGACACAGAGCAGCACGCCGGCCAGCCAGAGCGCGAAGGAGAGCAGCCAGAAGCTCTTCAGGAATCCCAGGAGTCGCCTCATGATTCGCCCGCCCTCAGGATGCGTCGAACAGGGACGACAGGCGCTCGACCAGGGCGTCGACCCGAGCGCCCAGCAGCCCATCGAGGAGCAGGTAGACCAGGCCGCAGAGCAACGCGATCAGCACCAGGTAGACCCAGACCGGGACCTCGTGGCGCAGCAGCTGGCCGACCTGGTCCGGCAGCTGCCAGCCGGGGGCCAGCTCGTCGGGGGCCTTGCGGTGGCGGGCGATGTCCTGGCCCAGGGTGTTGGCGATGTAGCGCAGCTGGTCGCGGTGCTCCAGCCGATACTTGCCCTCGAAGCCCAGGGCCAGGCAGAGGTGATAGACCTCCAGCACGTCCAGGTTGCCCCGGACGTCGCCACGCAGGACCTCGAGCCGCTCGAAGAAGCCCTCTCCCGCCAGGTGCACCCCGAAGTACTTGTACTGCAGCGGGTGCAGCTCGATATGGCGACGAATGTTGCTCTCCCCGGCGGCCAGCACGCTCTCGTCGAGGAAGGCGCAGAGCGCGTACTGGGCATCGCGGAACTGCTCCTGGGCGTAGCCGGCGGCCAGTACCCGGCCCTCCAGCTCGCGAAAGTAGGCCTCGACCCGCTCGAGAAAGGCGTCGACGCTACGGGCCTCGCCGCCCCGGCGGATCATCAGCACCAGAGAGAAGAAGTCCTGGGCCAGGGTGCGCAGGCGCACCTGGCCCGCCTGGGTCGCGTCGTGCTGGGGAGTCGCCGCGTACTGGTTCATTTCAGCACCGCCATCAGTTCGATCTTGAGGTTGGTGAAGCCGCCGGGGACGTAGAAAGCGATGGCCTCGGCGGCCATCATCCGCTCGTACATGCGCCCCTGGGGCTCGAGGGCGAAGTAGTGGTTGTCCAGGCGCACCGGGATGGCCACGGGGAGCCGGGTGGCGTGGACCAGGGAGCCGCCGGGCATGGCGCTGTTGACCACCACCTCGATGTCATCGGGGGAGCCGACCTTGAAGGCCCGGGGCACCAGCTCGACCAGCTGGGCACCGGGCATGTCGGCATGCACGCAGACGTAGAAGTCGGCCTTGGCCAGGCGCGGGTCGTGCAGGCGGCCCACGTAGTAGGAGGGCTTGGTCTGCTCCAGGGCGATGGGGATGTACTGGTTGGGCACCACGGTGTCGAGCAGCTCCCGGGCCATGGCATCGAGCCGGAACAGGGCGGCGGCCGGGTCCTGGTGACGGTATTCCGGCAAGTCCTCCAGCCGGTGGGTCATCGAGAAGGTCATCAGGCTGCCCACCAGGTCGGCCAGGCAGGCGTGCAGGCGCTCGGGATGCAGCCGCGGGTGCTGGAGCAGGTGGGCCAGGTGAGGGTAGGCCCGGTTGACCGTGTAGAGCAGCCAGAACAGGGTCACGTCGCTGGAGCCGAACTCGGCCACCTGGTCGGCGCGCTCCCGGCGGCGGCTGGAGAGCGCCTCGTGCTTGGCCTGCAGCACGCCCAGCAGGCGCTGGGCCAGCACCAGCAGGGTGTGGCTGGCGCTCAGGTGCAGGCAGGGCGGCACGAAGTCGCCGTCCACCGTGAAGCCCCCGGCGGCGTTGCGCTTCAGGCGCACCAGCGGGCAGTGGCTGGAGCCATCCAGGTCGTCGCCCTCCACCAGCAGGCGCACGTTCAGCTCGAGCAGCGAGAGCTCGTTCTCGGTCTCGCCGTCGAGCAGGTCCGGCAGGCTGTCGAAGCGCTGGCGGAAGCGCCGCTGCTGGCCGCGCCGCTGCTCGTCGTCCACCACGTTGGCGGCATGGGGCTGGGCCAGGCGCAGGGCGACGTGGATCTTGCACTCGGCCAGTCCCTCCAGCTCGCCGAGGTCCCGGGCCGGCGGCAGGGGGTCGTGCTGGGGCGCATCGACCAGGGTGCCGTCGGGAAAGACCACCTTGAGGCGGCTCAGCTGCAGCCGCCCCTGGGCCAGGGCGTCCTCGTCCACCTCCAGCGCCTGCACCCCCCAGTGGAAGGGGCCGGAACGCTGGCTGGCCTCACCGAGCTGGTGCTGGTGAAATTCGTCCTGGTACTGGAAGTGCTGCGGTTGGAGGAACATGCCCTGCGACCACATCACGCGGTTATGTCTGCTCACGGCTCGCTTCCTTGATGTTCACTGCGGTTCGCCCGCGTCGTTCGCCAGGCGCCCCGGACGGGTGCGCGGCGCGGCCTCAGCCGTCGTTGGCCGAGGCCAGCAGCCTGGCGCTGCGCCCCTCGGGTTCGATGCGGTTCTCCACCAGGCTCAGCCTCACACCCCGCGGGGAGGTGAGGATGCCGTCCTTGCGCATGGCGTCGGCGTCGAACACCAGGCGCCAGCGCTCGTCCGGCATCTGGCGGAAGAAGGCCACCACACCCACATAGGCGGCGCCCCGGACCATGGGTGCGCTGTCCCTGGCCTGAGCGCCCGGCAGGACGATGACCTCCCGCTCGTCGAGCAGCGCCTCGCCCAGGGCCGCCCCGGCGTCGTGCCACAGCTCCGTCGCCGCCGCGGTCGAGAAGGCCGTCAGCGAGTCGAGCTGGTAGATGCGCACCACCACGGAGAGCGGACTGCCCTCGGGATCCGGGTTGAGGACCTCGTCGCCGTCCAGCGCCACGGTGACCCGCTCGTCCCGGTGGAAGAGGATGTCGCCGACGGTGCCGTCGAGCTGGTTGCCGAGGCGCCCGCCAACCCCGCAGCCCCCCAGCAGGCTGGCCACCGCCAGCAGCAGGGCCAGCCCGCCCAGCGCGGTGGCCCGAAATCCGGCATTCCCTACCCTGCGTCTGTTCATGTGCGCTCCTCGGGGTGTCCGTCAGGCCAGGCGATAGGTGAAGTCGCCCTGCTCATCCACGCCCACCGCAATGCTCTCGATGGGCGCCTCCTCGGCCATGCAGGCCAGCACCCGCTCGGCGAGCTGCGGCATCAGGGCGCCGGTGAGCAGGTGATCGATGCTGCGGGCGCCACTGTCGGTCTGGGTGCAGCGCGCGGCGATATGGGCGGCCAGGGGGGCATCGAAGGTGAGGCGGGCGCCGTGGTTGGCCTCGAAGCGCCGCTGCAGGCGCGCCAGCTTGAGCGCGACGATGCGTTCGAGCACCTCGCCCTGAACCGGGTAGAAGGGCACCACCTTGAGGCGTCCCAGGAAGGCCGGCTTGAAGACGGCGTTGAGGGCGTCGCGCATCTCCTCGACCAGGGCCTCGGGGTCCGGACGGGGGGCAGCGTCGGCCGTCTCGTCGGTCTCGGCCGCCAGGCAGCGCTCCATGATCCAGTCGGTGCCGACGTTGGAGGTGAGCAGGATCACGCAGTGGCGAAAGTCGATCTCGCGCCCCTCGCCATCCTCCAGGACCCCCTTGTCGAAGACCTGGAAGAAGAGCTCCAGCACGTCCGGGTGGGCCTTCTCCACCTCGTCGAGCAGCACCACGCTGTAGGGCTTGCGGCGCACCGCCTCGGTCAGCACGCCCCCCTCGCCGTAGCCGACGTAGCCGGGCGGCGAGCCCTTGAGCGAGGAGACGGTGTGCGCCTCCTGGTACTCCGACATGTTGATGGTGACCAGATTGCGCTCGCCGCCGTAGAGGGTGTCGGCCAGGGCCAGGGCGGTCTCGGTCTTGCCCACGCCGCTGGGGCCGAGCAGCAGGAAGACCCCCACCGGCTTGTCGGGGTCCTCGAGCCTGGCCCGGGAGAGGCTGATGCGCTTGCCGATCTCGACCAGGGCGTGGTCCTGGCCGATCACCCGCTCGCCGAGCAGCGCCGGCAGGCGGCGCACGGTGTCGATCTCGTCGCGCTGCATCTTGCCCAGGGGAATGCCGGTCCAGGCGGCGACCACGGCACCGATGGCGTTGCCGTCGACGCAGGCATGCACCAGGGGGCGCTCGCCGGCCAGCTCGCGCAGCGCCTGGCGCGCCGCCACCAGGTCCGCGCGGGCGGCCTGGCGGCTCTCGTCATCGCTGGCCTCGGCCAGCACCTGTTCGGCGTTCCGGATCGCCGCCAGGGCCTCGCGCTGGCGCTGCCACTCCGCCTCCAGGAGCTCGATGCGCCCGGCCAGCTCCGCCAACGCGGCGTCGAGCTCGGCCAGGCGGGCCTCGTGGCCGCTCTCGCCGCGGGCCTGCTCGCGCCGCAGGGCGTCCCGCTCGGTCTTGAGGTCGCGGGCCCGCTGGCGGGCGTCCTCCAGCTCGGCCGGGGCCACCGCCTGGCCCAAGGCGACCCGGGCACAGGCGGTGTCGAGCACGCTGACCGCCTTGTCCGGCAGCTGGCGCCCGCTGATGTAGCGGTGGGAGAGGCGCACCGCCTGCACCACGGCGTCGTCGAGGACCTCGACGCCGTGGTGGTCGCGCATGCGCCCGGCCAGGCCGCGCAGCATGTCGATGGCGACCGCCTCGCTGGGCTCCTCGACCTTGATCACCTGGAAGCGGCGCGCCAGGGCGGCGTCCTTCTCGAAGTACTTCTTGTACTCGGCCCAGGTGGTGGCGGCGATGGTGCGCAGCTCGCCCCGGGCCAGGGCGGGCTTGAGCAGGTTGGCGGCGTCGCTCTGGCCGGCCTGGCCGCCGCTGCCGATCAGGGTGTGGGCCTCGTCGATGAACAGGATGATCGGATGCAGGCTGGCCCTGACCTCCTCGATGACGTTCTTGAGGCGCTGCTCGAACTCCCCCTTCACGCCCGCCCCGGCCTGCAGCAGCCCCAGGTCGAGGGTGCGCAGCTCGACCCCGGCCAGGGCCTCGGGCACCTGGCCGGCGGCGATCTTCAGCGCCAGGGCCTCCACCACCGCGGTCTTCCCGACCCCGGCCTCGCCGGTGAGGATGGGGTTGTTCTGGCGGCGGCGGGTCAGGATGTCGATCATCTGGCGCACCTCGCCGTCGCGCCCCAGCACGGGGTCGATGCGCTGCGCCCGAGCGCTGGCGGTGAGGTCGAGGGTGTACTGGTCCAGCGCCGGGGTCTTGCCGCCGCGCCGCCGCGCCGGGCCCTCGTCGGCGGCAGCTGCCTCGCCCTGGCCGCCCGCCTGTTCGGGGCTCCCCGCCAGCAGGGCGTCGAAGTGCAGGCGCAGGTCGTCCACCGGCAGCCGCTCGAGCTCCGGGGCGCTCTCCACCACCGCACGGCGCAGCTCCTGGTCGCCGAGTAGCGCCAGCAGCAGGTGGCCGCTGCGGATGCGGGTGACCTGCTGCTCGATGGAGGCGATCACCCAGGCGCGCTCGATCAGCCGGGTGATGTGGGGCGAGAGCGCCGGGGTGCGGGAGCAGCCGGTCCTGAAGGTCTGAAGCGCCCGGTCGAGCTGGTCGGCCAGGCGATCCAGGGCCAGCTCGTAGTGGCGGGCGAGGCGCAGCACGTCGTTGTCATCGGCATCGAGCAGCTTGAGCAGCAGGTGCTCGATATCGACCTCGTACTGGCGCTGGGCGAGACAGAGCCCGGCCGCCTCCTCCATGGCACTGCGGCTGACGTCATTGAGCTTGGCAAACAGCGTCTTGAGGCTCACGTGGTGGCTCCATTGAAGGGAATTCGAAAGGTGGCGCGAGCGTTGCGGGCGTGGGCGCGGCGGCCCAGCCAGCCCTGGCGTCCCAGCGAGACGCCGTCGTCGCCGCCGAGCCTGGCCGCCGGCACCTGGGCCGCCTCGAGTTCGAGTTCGAGCTCGAAGTCCAGCTCGGCCCCCAGATAGAAGCGGGTCAGCGCGACCAGCCGGGCATGGTCCGGGCGGCCGGGCTGGAAGCGCTCGAACGCCGCCCGGGAGAGCGGGCCCAGGACGATGGCGACGCAGGACTGGTAGTCCCAGACCCGGCTGCCCGCCACGGCCGACTCCCCCAGCCGCGCGTTGCCGGCGCCCAGCCGCGAGCGCTCCCGCACCGGGATCGCCAGCCAGCGCCCCCGGAAGGGGCGCACCGTGCAGGGCACGCCGAAGGTGACGCCCACCAGCGTCTGCAGGTTCTGGGCGTTGCGCGGGCGCTGGGCCAGCAGGCCGGCGAAGTAGCCGAGCAGCTCCCGGGGCAGGCTGGCCTCGGGCTGCTGCTCGGCAGGCCGGTGGGTCAGCAGCCGGCTGCCGCGTTCGCTCAGCCCGACGAGGGCGTGGAGCTGGCGCTCGAGGTCCGCCTCGCCCTTGCGCTCGTACTCGATGAAGAAGCGGTACTTCTGCCAGGCCTGGTAGAAGAGCGCCGTCATGCGATGGGAGAAGAGGTCCAGGAAGGCATGGGCGGCGCCATCGCGCAGCTGGATGTGGCGCTCGATCAGCGTCTCGGTATAGGGCCGCGGCAGCACGCCGGAGGGCCCCACCAGCCCCATGAAGGTGACCTGGACCTCGGTGAGCGGCTGCTCCAGCGGCGACAGCCGGCGCGGGCTCTCGAAGCGCAGATCGGCGACCTCGCTGGCCGGGAAGGCCAGCGACAGCCGCGTGCGGAAGCGCAGCGGGTCCTCGTGGGGCCGCGACTCGGGGTCGAGGCGCCCCTGGTGGCTGTAGTGGAGCCTCAGCAGGCGCACCAGCTGGAAGAAGCCGAACCGGTAGGGCTCGGCCCGGGCGCGGTCGATCAGACCAGGGGCTGAGAGCCGGTTCTGGGCGGCCATGTCACCACCTCCTTCTCGCGTTGACGGCTGCGCAATGTCAGCTGGGTGAAGCTGTTGATCGAGCAGTACTGGCCGAAGAAATGGTCCAGCACAGTGCCGAACAGGTAGATGCCGCTGCCGGTGAACTGCTGCTCGTCGAGCTCCAGGGTGATCCCCAGCCCGCGCACGAAGGCCGGCCGGGGGTGGCCGATGCGGGTCATGGTCGGGGCGCTGTCGATGGCGGTGATGCCGTGGATCTGGCGGCGCGTCGCCTCGGTATCGCGGTAGTTGTAGAGCGTCAGCATCTCCAGCAGCGCCTCGCGACCGCGGGCGACCAGCGACAGGTGGTTCAGCGACAGGTGCGAGACCAGCCGCCAGATCGCCCCCTTGCCGAGTGGGGGACGCAGCGCGGGGGTCGGCTTGCGCAGGCAGCGGATCGCCTTGACGACCTGCTCCCGGGGCAGGGTGAAGTCCCCCTGGGGGTGGCCGAAGCTCAGCTGCTGGGGCAGGTCGCGGTTGCTGCAGGTGAGCTTGAGGCTCAGCACGTCGCTCTCGGCCTCGACCCGGGTCAGCTCGCGGTCCACCAGGCGCAGCCGCATCTCGGTGCCCCGGTCGCGGCGCCGCTCGGAGGGCAGGCGGCGGGCGGTCCAGTAGTCGGGCGCCTCGCCTCCCTCCCGGCGGCGGGGGGCGAAGAAGGGGTGGCAGAGGGTCACCTCGTCGCGCTCCGCGCCCTTGCGGACCCGCGTCACCCGGTCGATGGAGAGGATCTCGACCCCGTGGGGATGGCGCACGTCGGCCACCACCGGGTACTCGTGCTGGGTATGGGTCAGCCGGATGGGCTCGGCCTGCTGGCGGAACAGGTTGATCACCGGGGTGCAGCCCAGGCGGAAGTGGTGGCGCCCCAGGTTCTGGGCCAGCCGCGACAGCCGCTCGCCCTGGGCGTAGTCGGCGAACAGGAAGTGCAGCCGGAAGCGGCGGCCCGTCACCCCGGCCAGGCGCCGCGCGAGTCCCTCGAGGTCGAAGAACATGAACTTCTCGGGGAAGACGAAATACTCGTGCAGCAGGCGGTAGCCCAGGAAGGAGCGCTCGTCGTAGTCGACCAGCCCCTCCTCCGGCGCGAAGCCCACCGGGCGCAGGGCATCCAGGGGCAGGTTGAGCTCCCGCCGGCGCCCGCCCTCCTCGAAGCTGAGGCTGAGCCGCGCCAAGTTGTTGAAGAGCAGCTCGTAGAGGGGGTGCATCAGCGCCCCTTCGCCGTCCAGGAAGAGGCGCAGACCGTCGATGCCCAGGGGACCGATGGCCTGGTCGGCCAGGGTCTCCAGCTCGAGGTCGAGGCGGGCGACGCCGTCACGATCGCGGCCGTTGAAGGCGGAGCGCTCCAGCAGCGAGAAGCTCGCCTGCTGGACGCGCAGCGGCCACACCGTGACGTCATAGCAGGTTCGGAAGCGGCAGGCGGTGCCGCCCACCGGGCGGGAGAAGAGCTCGCTGTGGCGCGGCACCCGGTAGCGCGAATCCAGGGTGGCGCGCTCACCGGGGTCGAACTGGACGATCGACAGCGACGGGGTGGGCCGCAGGTAGTGGGGGTAGAGCACCTCCAGGAAGGCCTCGACGATCTCCGGCAGGTCGTCGTCGAGCTTCTTGTGGACCCGCGCCGACAGGAAGGCGGAGGCCTCGATCAGGCGCTCGGTATGGGGATCGGCACAGCCGTCCTCCTCGAGCTGCAGGCGCGCGGCGACTTTCGGGTACTCACGGGCGAACTCCCGGCCCAGAAAGCGCAGGTGCGACAGTTCCTTCTCGTAGTAGGGCAGCAGTTCGTCGAGCATCAGGTCAGGTTCTGTACCTTGTAGCGCTGGGTTTCGGCCTGCAGCACCGCATCGAAGGCCACCGGCTGGGCGGCATCGGCCAGCACCAGCAGGGCATCGACGCGAAAGCGCAGCAGGCGATCCGGCCGGTCCTGGTCGAACAGGCGGACGCGCACGTTGCGAAAACGGCCGTCGTTGCCCTCGATGGTCCGCTCCAGCTGACGCTGGATGAGCTGGCGGTCCTCGCTGCTGTGCAGGCCGCGCCCGAGGAAGTCGGGCAGGCCGTACTCCAGCAGCGAGCCGCGCAGCGTCGGGTAGGCCGCCAGGCGCGACGCGAGCAGCTCCTGGCGCGTGTTGACCAGGGTCTCCAGGTCGCGAACGATCGTCGCCTTGTACTCCTCGAGGGTGCTCCACTGCCGGTCATCGGCTTCCACGTCCCGCTGCGGCTCGTCATCGAGCAGGCGGGTCCAGAGTGCCGGCACGATCATCCTTGCGGCCTTGCCTTGCACGGTTCACCTCGATCGGCAGATCAGCTCCGGGTCGACTGGGGCAGCTCGGCCACCAGGCGCAGGGAGGCGGTCAGCTCGTCGAGCTGGTAGTGCGGCCGCAGGAAGGTGACCGCCTTGTAGACGCCGGGCTTACCGGGCACCTCGGCCACCTCCACCCGGGCCTCGCGCAGCGGGAACTGGGCCTTGGCCTCCTGGCTGGCGTTGTCGTCGAGCAGCACGTACTGGGAGAGCCAGTCGTTGAGGTAGCGCTCCACGCTGGTCCGCGAGGCGAAGCTGCCCACCTTGTCGCGCATGATCGCCTTCATGTAATGGGCGATCCGCGAGGTGGCGAAGATGTACTGCAGCTGGGCGGAGAGGCGCGCGTTGGCATTGGCCACGTCGGTGTTGTACTGCTTCTGCTTCTGCGCCGACTGCACCCCGAAGAAGGCGGCATAGTCGGTGCCCTTGCAGTGCACCAGGGGGATGAAGCCGAGGTCCGACAGCTCCTTCTCGCGCCGGTCGGTGATGGCGATCTCGGTGGGGCACTTCAGGGCCACCTCGCCGTCGTCGGTCTGGAAGGTGTGGGTCGGCAGGTTCTCCACCAGGCCACCCCCCTCCACGCCGCGGATCGCCACGCACCAGCCGTAGTGGCTGAAGGCATCGGTCACCCGGGCGCCCAGGGCGTAGGCGGCGTTCATCCACAGGTACTTGTTGTGCTCGCGGCCGTCGACGCTCTCGACGAAGTTGAACTCCTCGACCGGTTCGGTATCCGGGCCGTAGGGCAGACGCCCCAGCACGTGGGGCAGCGTCAGGCCCACGTAGCGCGCGTCCTCGGAGCTGCGGAAGGACTTCCACTTGGCGTATTCGACGGTATCGAAGACCTTGGAGAGGTCCCGGGGACCGCTCATCTCGGTGAAGGTGTCCCAGCCGAACAGCTCGGGCGAGGCGGCCGAGATGAAGGGGGCATGGGCCGCCGCGGCCACGTGGGAGACCTGCTCGAGCAGGTAGATGTCCTGGGGGCTGCGGGAGAACTCGTAGTCGCCGATCAGCATGCCGAAGGGCGCCCCGCCGAAGGTGCCGTACTCCTCCTCGTACACCTTCTTGAACAGCGCGCTCTGGTCGAACTCCGGTGCCGACTTCATGTCGCGGACCAGATCCTTCTTGGTCGCGTTGAGCACCTGGATCTTCATGTTGCTGCCGGTCTCGCTCTGGTCGACCAGGTACTTCAGGCCGCGCCAGGAGGACTCGAGCTGCTGGAATTCGCTGGCGTGCATGATCTCGTTCATCTGCTCGGAGAGCATGGCGTCGATCTCGGCGATGCGCGCATCGAGCACCGCGACCAGGTCCTTGCTGGGCAGCACCTCGCCCTCCAGCACCTGGGCCACCAGCTCCTCGATCAGGTCACGTGCCCGGCTGCGCTCGGTCTCCGAACGCGCCACGCGGCTTTCCGAGATGATGCTGTCCAGCAGCGACGCGGGCGGTGCGAAGACGGTGTCCCCGCTCTCCTGAACCGCGGCCTGGGCTTCCGGTTGTTTCTCTGACATGTCGTCGCTCCGCCGTTACTTGTCGTCGTCTTCGCGCACCGCCTGCTCGCGGCCGAACTCTTCGCCCAGGGTCTTGAGCTTCTCGCTGTTCTGCAGCACGTCCATGAGCAGCTCCTCGAGCTTGTCGTTGCCGCCCATCTTGTTGCGCAGGTCCGCCAGCTTGTTGCGCACCTCCAGCAGCTTGCGCAGCGGCTCGACCTGCTTCACCACGTTCTGGGGCTCGAAGTCCTCCAGGGCGTTGAAGTTCAGCTCCACCGGCAGCTGGGAGCCGTCCTTGGACAGGGTGTTGTCGACGCGGTAGGCCAGGCGCGGCTTGAAGCCCTTGAGGACGCCGTTGAAGTTGTCGCGATCGATGGCGACGAACTTGCGGTCCTTCAGCTTGGGCGGCGGGCTCAGGGGGTTGCCGGTGTAGTCGCCGACCACGCCGACGACGAAGGGCAGTTCCTTCTGTTCCTGGCTGTCGCCGATCTCGACGTCGTAGGTGATCTGCACACGCGGTGCGCGAACCCGTCCCAGCTTGTGTTGCGTGCTATCCCTCTCCGCCATGGCGTCGATTTCCTCATGGGTTGATGTGATGTGTGCCTCCCGGTGCCGGGCCGGCGCGCTCAGATCTCGGCAATCGCCTTCAGCAGGCGCTCCCTGATGGTGTCTTCCATCTCCACGATGTCGGCCTCATACACCAGCTCCTCGAAGGTGGCGTTGCCGGCGATCTCGGTGCTCCTCAGCACCAGGCTCTCCTCCGGCAGGTGCGAGGCGACGGGGGAGCCGAGGACGCAGAACGGCATGTCGCCGAAGTCCGCCAGCGTCTCGAAGCTGAGGGGGAAACGCAGCCCCAGCAGCAGGCGCCCGAGCCCCGGCGCCCGGTTGATGCAGTAGAAGAGCATCAGGTAGTGCACCACGAAGCGGAACAGCTCCGCCGTGCTGCGGTTGGGGTCCTGAATGACCTGCCGAAACCGCTGAAGCTCGAAGCCCTGGAAACCCACCACCCAGCGCACCGGGCTGGTGATGCGCACCGGGGTCTCCCGCCCCGCCAGCCTCAGATCATATTCGTAGGGGTAGAGCCGGGGGGTGGAGCCGAGGATCTCCAGGGGCACGTCCAGCTCCCGGATCAGGCGAAAGGGCGCGCCGCTTGCCGTCGACTCGTAGAGCGACTTGAACTCCTTGAAGGCGTGCTGGGCCTCGCGCCCGCTGCCCCGCGGCGCCCCCTGCAGGTACTCGCCGAAGACCAGCTGAGGGCGAATCAGCAGCCCCAGGGTGGCGAGATAGTCCATCGCCTGGTCATGCAGCAGATCGCCGATGACCCGCGTCTGCTTGCGGTGCCGGATGAACGACTCGATGTCGAAGGTGCGTTGCATGGTCGGGCTCCTTCCCGTCACGGCTGCAGACCCGCGGCCTAGCGGAGTGGCTCGGCACGCCAGAGCTCGTAGGAGGCGGCTTCCAGGTCTCGGAATTCGCGAATGTTCACCCAGCCCAGCAGCTCTCCCTCCTCCTCGATGCGCAGTACGACCGGCCGCTCCAGCCCCTCGAGGCGGTAATGGAGCGCATCGCCGACGGGCCTTAACCGCCACTCGCCCCAGAAGGTCGAGGTGTAATCGCCGCCGACGGCATCCACATGAGTCTGCTGCAGGAAATACCCGGCCGGTCGACCATCCTCGGCATCGCGATGCAGGGTCAGGTCGGCGCGAATCACTCGGCAGTCGCTGCAGGGAAGGACGCCGATGTAGCGCGTCACGAGCTCTAATGACGCCTCTTTTTCTTCCTCTGCGGGGCTGGATACACACCCGCCAAGACCCATGGCTGCCAGCAGGACTGGCAGGTAAAGACCCCGGTGCCATGAGCGATGCCGGCATCGCAGGATGCCCGGCAGCGCCGAATCACTTTCACGTAACGACATAGGCAGATCGTCCGCCTGAACGAGACGCAGGCGACTCCTGGTGGATCACTCGACAACTTGGAGGTGTGAATCAGCCGGCAAGGTGCATCAGCTGCAATGAGGGGCTGAGACCGCCCTGCCTTCTCGGAAAAAGCCCGAGAATTCGAGAAGCTGGATGGCGCCGCCCGGCCACTGTCAGTCGTCAAGACCGGGCGGCACCGCTATTTATTCAGCAAGAATCCAATGCAAGGGGAGACTAACAAGGTGGTCCGGATAGATAACGCCGAGACTGACCCCAGGGAAGGAAAGAATTAGCTTAATTCCATGTAAGAAATATCGTACACGATGTAAACCATCGCGGACCCGGTCACCTGGCGTGCTTATTCTCTCGTCCATGAAAAAGGCCCTCGCCGCGATGAGCGGGAGGGCCTCGATTCGCCAGGGGCTAGCATCAGCCGCTGCGGGAGAGCGGATCGCCCTCGCCCAGCCGGCCACGGATGGCGGCCTCGATGCCCTCGGCGTCCAGGCCACACTCGGCGAGCAGCTCGGCGGGCTTGCCGTGCTCCACATAGGCGTCCGGCAGCCCCAGGTTGAGCAGCGCCGCCTGCACGCCCTCGGCAGCCAGCAGCTCACCTACCGCGCTGCCGGCGCCGCCGGCCACCACGTTCTCCTCAAGCGTCACCAGCAGGTCGTGATCCGCCACCGCCGCGAGCACTGCCTCGCGGTCCAGCGGCTTCACCGAACGCATATTGAGGTGGGTGGCATCGAGGCGCTCGGCCACCTCGGCGGCCGGCACGTTGAGGCTGCCGAAGGCGAGCAGGGCCACGCGCCGCCCCGCCTCGGCGCCGCTCTCGCGGCGGGTCTCGGCCTGGCCGATGGCGATGGGCTCCAGATGGGCGGGGATCGCCACGCCCGGGCCTGTGCCGCGGGGGTAGCGCACCGCGGCGGGGCCGGGATGGTGATAGGCGGCGCTCAGCATGGCGCGGCACTCCGCCTCGTCGGCGGGCGCCAGCACCACCAGGCCGGGCACGCAGCGCAGGTAGGAGAGATCGAGATTACCGTGGTGGGTGGGCCCGTCCTCCCCCACCAGGCCGGCACGGTCGATGGCGAAGGTGACGTCGAGGTCCTGCACCGCCACGTCGTGGATCAGCTGGTCATAGCCGCGCTGCAGGAAGGTGGAGTAGATCGCCACCACCGGCTTCATCCCTTCGCAGGCCATGCCGGCGGCCAGGGTCACCGCATGCTGCTCGGCGATGGCCACGTCGAAGTAGCGCTCGGGATACTCCCGGGAGAAGCGCACCAGGTCGGAGCCTTCGCGCATGGCCGGGGTGATGCCGATCAGCCGCGCGTCGGCGGCGGCCATGTCGCATAGCCAGTCGCCGAAGACGTTGCAGTACTTCTTCTTTTTCCTGGGCGGGGCAAGCGGCGCCGCCGCGGCGCCCTTTTCCGGCTCGCTCTTTTCCAGCTTGGTGATGGCGTGATAGCCGATGGGATCCGCCTCGGCGGGCAGGAAGCCGCGCCCCTTGCGGGTCTTCACATGCAGGAACTGGGGGCCATCCAGATCGCGCAGGTTGCGCAGGGTCTGCACCAGCAGCGGCAGGTCGTGACCATCGATGGGGCCGATGTAGTTGAAGCCCATCTCCTCGAAGAGGGTAGCCGGGCTCACCATCCCTTTCATGTGCTCCTCGGTGCGCCGGGCCAGCTCCAGGGCCCCGGGCAGGTGGGAGAGCACCTTCTTGCTGCCCTCGCGCACGGTGAGGTAGGGCTTGCTGGAGAGGATCCGCGCCAGGTAGCTGGCGATGCCGCCGACGTTCTCCGAGATCGACATCTCGTTATCGTTGAGCACCACCAGCAGGTTGGCGTCGACGTGGCCGGCGTGGGCCAGGGCCTCGAAGGCCATGCCGGCGGTGAGGGCGCCGTCGCCGATCACCGCGCAGGTGCGCCGCGTCTCGCCCCGGGCCCGGGCGGCCAGCGCCATGCCCAGGGCGGCGGAGATGGAGGTGCTGGAGTGGCCGACGCCGAAGGTGTCGAACTCCGACTCGGCGCGCCGCGGGAAGGCGGCCAGGCCGCCGTAGTGGCGGATGCTCGGCATCGCCTCGCGGCGGCCGGTCAGGATCTTGTGGGGATAGGCCTGGTGGCCCACGTCCCAGACCAGGCGGTCGTGGGGGGTCTCCAGGGCCTGGTGCAGCGCCACGGTAAGCTCGACGACGCCGAGGCCGGCCCCGAAGTGGCCCCCGGAGACCCCCACGCTGTAGAGCAGGTAGGCCCGCAGTTCATCGGCCACCTGCGCCAGCTGGGCGGTGGTCATGGCACGCAGCGCAGCCGGCGTGTCCAGGGTGTCGAGCAGGGGCGTGGCCGGTCGCTCGGCGGGAATCTCATCGAACAGCTTCATGGCGTCATCTGTCGTGTCAGTGGTCACGCTCGATCATGTAGCGGGCCAGGGCGGCCAGAGCATCGGCCCCCTCGCCCAGCGGGGCCAGGGCGGCCAGGGCCTCCTCCACCAGCTCCCGGGAACGGCGGCGCGCGCCGTCCAGCCCCATCAGCGTCGGGTAGGTCGGCTTGTCCCGGGCGGCATCCGCCCCGGTGGCCTTGCCCAGGGTGGCCGCGTCGCCGGTCACATCGAGGACATCATCATGGATCTGGAAGGCCAGGCCGATGGCCCGGGCGTAGTCGTCCAGGGCCGCCAGGCGGGGGTCCTCCTCGGCCACGGCGGCCAGGCCTCCCAGCCTCACCGCGGCGCGAATCAGGGCGCCGGTCTTGTGGCCATGCATGGCGGCCAGGGCCGCCACGTCGGGGTGGCCCCCCACGGCGGCGAGGTCCAGGGCCTGACCGGCCACCATGCCGTCGCGGCCGGCGGCCTCGGCCAGGGTGCGAATCATCGCCGGGAGCCGGGGCTGGGCGGAGCGCGCCAGCACCTCGAAGGCCAGCGCCTGCAGGGCGTCGCCGGCGAGAATGGCCGTGGCCTCGTCATAGGCCCGATGCACCGTGGGCTGGCCGCGCCGCAGGTCGTCGTCGTCCATGGCCGGCAGGTCGTCATGCACCAGGGAGTAGGCGTGGATCAGCTCGATGGCCATGGCCGGGGCATCCAGGGCGTCGTCCGCCGCGCCCAGGGCGCGCCCGGCGGCATAGACCAGCACCGGCCGCAGCCGCTTGCCTCCCACCAGCACGCCGTGACGCATGGCGGCGTCCAGCCGCGGCACGCTTGCACCGCGCTCGCCGAACAGCGCCTCCAGCCGGGCATCCACCCGGGCACGATCCGCGGCCAGCCGGGCCGCCAGGCTTTCAGCGTTCACTCTCATCCTTTCCTTCTTCTGACCCCGGAGAGAAGGGCGTCAGGGTCATGCTGCCCTCGGCGCCCTCGGTCAGGGTGCGCACCCGGAGCTCGGCCTCATCGAGACGGCGCTGGGCGTCGCGGGTCAGGCGAATGCCCTCCTCGAAGGCGGAGAGCGACGCCTCCAGCGACAGCTCGCCGGACTCCAGGCGCTCCACCAGGCACTCCAGGCGCTCGACGGTAGTGGCAAAGTCCGTCGTCGCCTCCTGGCCATCGGCTCGCTTGCTGCGCTCCGCCATCGCTCCCCTCGCTTGGCTGCCGGCTCATGCGGCGTTTAGAAAGGCGACAGTATACACGCTCCCCCCCGGGGGTCGTCTGCCCCGGCATGGCCCGGTTGCAACTTGCACTGCGCTCATCATGGCTGCGCACCATTTTCATCCTGGCTCATGGCTGGCCTGTGCTAGAATAGCTCCTCTTTTTTCCTACCTGTCACTGCATGCGGCTCGCGCCGGAAGGGGTTGATTCGACCATGGCCAAGACGTCCCTGGACAAGAGCAAGATCAAGATCCTGCTGCTCGAGGGCATCCACCAGAGCGCGGTGGACAATCTGCGTAACGCCGGCTACTCGAACATCGAGTACCTGACCACCTCGCTGGACGAGGCGGCGCTGATCGAGAAGATCCGCGACGTCCACTTTATCGGCATCCGCTCGCGGACCCAGCTCAACGAGCGGGTCTTCGCCGCCGCCGAGAAGCTGGTGGCCGTGGGCTGCTTCTGCATCGGCACCAACCAGGTCGATCTCAATGCGGCCCTGGCACGCGGCATCCCGGTCTTCAACGCCCCCTACTCCAACACCCGCTCGGTGGCCGAGCTGGTGCTGGCCGAGGCGATCATGCTGCTGCGCGGCATCCCGGAGAAGAACGCCCTGGCCCACCGCGGCGGCTGGCAGAAGAGCGCCAAGAATTCCCACGAGGCCCGCGGCAAGACCCTGGGGATCGTCGGCTACGGCAGCATCGGCTCCCAGCTCTCGGTGCTGGCCGAGTCCCTGGGCTTCGACGTCATCTACTACGACGTGGTCGCCAAGCTCGGCATGGGCAATGCCCGCCAGGTGACCAGCCTCGACGAGCTGCTGGGCCGCGCCGACGTGGTCAGCCTGCACGTGCCCGACCTGCCCTCCACCAAGTGGATGATCGGCGCCGAGCAGATCGCGCGCATGAAAGAGGGCGGCATTCTGATCAACGCCGCCCGCGGCAGCGTGGTGGTGATCGAGGCCCTGGCCGATGCCATCAAGGCCGGCAAGCTCAACGGCGCCGCCATCGACGTCTTCCCGGTGGAGCCCAAGGGCAACGACGAGGAGTTCGAGAGCCCCCTGCGCGGCCTGGACAACGTCATCCTCACCCCGCACATCGGCGGCTCCACCCTGGAGGCCCAGGAGAACATCGGCATCGAGGTCTCCGAGAAGCTGATCACCTACTCCGACAACGGCACCACCGTCACCTCGGTCAACTTCCCCGAGGTCGCCCTGCCGGCCCACCCGGACAAGCACCGCCTGCTGCATATCCACGACAACGTGCCCGGGGTAATGTCCGAGATCAACCGCGTGCTCTCCGAGAACGGCATCAATATCGCCGGCCAGTACCTGCAGACCAACGAGAAGGTCGGCTACGTGGTGATCGACGTCGACAAGGCCTACGGCCCCCAGGCCCTCGAGGCCCTGCGCCAGGTGAACCACACCCTCAAGGTGCGGGTGCTCTACTCCGAAAGCGCCTGAGCCTGAGCCTGAGCGCCCTCCACATCAGCGCCCAACGCCGCCGCGTCATTCGACGCGGCGGCGTTCGTTTGGCACCCATGGTCGAAGTGCGCAGCCGGGGCAAGGCGCGCTAGGCTTGCGCTGATGCAACGCCCGTCGGCGCCATCCGCCACTCGGACGCCACGACAAGAAGGGAGATACCCCATGAGCGACTCGACTCCACCCCTGCTGCGCCGCGATGAGGGCGGCGTGGCCACCCTGACCCTCAACCGCCCGGGGAGCTTCAACGCCCTCTCCGAGGAAGTGCTGACCGCCCTCAAGGAGGAGCTCGGCCGGCTCGCCAGCGACGGCAGCGTGCGCTGCGTGGTGCTCGGCGCCGAGGGGCGCGCCTTCTGCGCCGGCCACGACCTCAAGCAGATGCGCGCCAACCCCGACAAGGCCTACTACCAGGAGCTCTTCGCCCGCTGCGGCCGGGTCATGCAGGCCATCGTGGAGCTGCCGGTGCCGGTCATCGCCCGGGTGCAGGGCATCGCCACCGCCGCCGGCTGCCAGCTGGTGGCCAGCTGCGACCTCGCGGTGGCCTCACGCTCGGCACGCTTCGCCGTCTCCGGCATCAACGCCGGGCTCTTCTGCTCCACGCCGGCGGTGGCGCTGTCGCGCAACGTCAGCCGCAAGCGCGCCATGGAGATGCTGCTCACCGGCGAGTTCATCGACGCCGAGACCGCCTGCGACTGGGGGCTGATCAATCGCGTGGCCGATGACGACGCCCTGGATGAGGCCGTGGGCGAGCTCACCGCCAGCCTCTGCGCCAAGAGCGCGGTGGCGGTGCGCACCGGCAAGGGGATGTTCCAGCGCCAGCTGCAGATGCCCCTGGACGAGGCCTACGCCTTCGCCGGCGAGGTGATGGCCTGCAACATGATGGCGGAGGATGCCGGCGAGGGCATCGATGCCTTTATCGAGAAGCGCGCGCCCGAGTGGCGCCATCGCTAGGCCGGCCCCCCTGACGGAGAGAATGGAAGTGATTTCCGCAGGCGCGACAGCCGGCGGCCCACAGGGTATCCTGTGGCCAGTAGCACCATCGCCGCATGAGGAGAGAGAGGGTGAGCGAGACCAGGCGCAGGACGGCGGGACGCCCCGCAGGATCAGGGAAGGCCACCGGAGGCCACAGCCAGTCGCTGGTGCGCGGGCTCAACCTCCTCGAGCGCCTCTCGGCGAGCCCCGGGGGCCTGGCGCTCTCCGAGCTCGCCGAGCAGGCGGAGCTCGCCCCCTCGACGACCCACCGCCTGCTCCAGGCCCTGCAGGGCCAGGGTTTCGTGACCCAGGACAGCGAGCTCGGCGTCTGGAAGATCGACGTCAAGACCTTCCGCATCGGCAACAGCTTCCTGGAGGCCCGGGACTTCGTGGGCACCAGCCGCCCCTTCCTGCGCCGCCTCACCGCCCTGACCGGCGAGACCGCCAACCTGGGCATCCGTGACGACGGCACCGCGGTCTTCCTGGCCCAGAGCGAGTCGCCGCAGATGATGCGCATGATCACCCGGCTCGGCTCCCGGGCGCCGCTGCACGCCTCCGGCGTCGGCAAGGCGCTGATGGCCTGGCTCCCGGAAGACGAGCTCGAGCGCGTCCTCGCCGAGCAGGGGCTCTCCCGGGTGACCGAGAACACCCTGCACACCCCCGAGACGCTGCGCGAGGGGCTCGCCGAGATCCGCCGCCAGGGCTTCGCCTGCGACCGCGAGGAGCACGCCATCGGCCTGCACTGCGTGGCCGCCTGCCTCCACGACGAGCACGGCATCCCCCTGGCCGCCATCTCCGTCTCCGGCCCCGTGGCGCGCATTCCCGAGGCGCGCCTGCTGGAGCTGGGCGAGCTGGTGCGCGACACCGCCGCCGAGATCACCACCCGGCTGGGCGGGCGGGTACCGGCCGACAGCGGGTCGGGAGCGGCCCCCTCACCGTGAAGCCAAGGCCGCGGCGGAGTACACTAGCGGCCGTCCATCCCCGCCAGCCGAGGCCGCCCGATGAGTTCCCACCTGCTCTCCGTCGATTCCCTGACCCGTGACCACGTCGATCACCTGATGCGGGTCGCCGCCCGCATGGAGCCCATTGCCCAGCGGCGCCAGGTCACCCGCGTGCTGGAGGGGGCCGTGCTCGGCAACCTCTTCTTCGAGGCCAGCACCCGCACCCGGGTCAGCTTCAACGCCGCCTTCTGCCGCCTGGGCGGCAGCGTCTGCGACACCACCGGCTTCACCTTCTCCTCCATGGCCAAGGGCGAGTCGCTCTACGACACCAGCCGGGTGATGAGCGGCTACTGCGACGCCATCGTGATGCGCCACCCCGACCAGGGCTCGGTGGCGGAGTTCGCCGCCGCCATCAAGGTGCCGGTGATCAACGGCGGCGACGGCCCCGGCGAGCACCCCAGCCAGGCGCTGCTCGACCTCTACACCATCGAGAAGGAGTTCGCTCGCCTGGGCAAGCAGCTGGCCGGTGCCCACGTGCTGATGACCGGCGACCTGAAGTTCGGGCGCACCGTGCACTCGCTGATCAAGCTGCTCTCCCTGCATGAGCCCATGCGCATCACCCTGGTGGCCCCGCCGGGCCTGGAGATGCCGAGCCAGCTGATCGACCTGGTCACCTCCCGGGGCCACCGCGTCGAGCAGCGCGAGAGCCTGGCCCAGGACTACCGGGACGTGGACGTGGTCTACACCACCCGCATCCAGAAGGAGCGCTTCACCGAGGAGATGAGCGAGGGCTTCAGTCTCTCCCGGGACTTCACCGTGGATCGCGCCTTCCTCGACCGGCGCTGCAGCGACACCACCATCGTCATGCATCCGCTGCCCCGGGACAGCCGCCCCGGCGCCAACGACCTCGACGTGGACCTCAACGGTGACCCCCGCCTGGCGATCTTCCGCCAGACCGACAACGGTATCCCGGTGCGCATGGCGATCTTCGCCACCCTGCTCGAGGTGGACGACCTGATCGAGAAGGAGCTGCGCCCGGTGCGCTGGTTCGTGCCCGCCAAGCTGGGCGTTGACGACCGCGAGATCTGAGGCGTAGCGAGGCGCGCCACTTCGCCTATGCTGATGAGGTTCAGAGGGGACGGCCAGCGTGCCGCCCCCACGTCGGCCGGAGGAGTGACCCATGAATCTGCAACGCGCCTACCGCCTGCTGGCGGTCTTCTATTCCCTGCTGCTGCTGATCGGCCTGATCGCCCTGCTCGCCGGAGGGGGCACCCCGCTGGCCCTGGCGCAGCTGGTGGTCGGCGGCCTGGCGGTGGTAGGGCTCTGGGGGTATGTCCTGCAGCGCGGCTTCATGGGGCCGCGGATGTGGCGGCCGCTGGCCGGCGTGCTGGCGGTAGGCGCCGCGCTGCAGCTCTTCGCCCTGCTCGCGACGTCACCGGACGGCGTCACCGCCACCTGGATGCTGACCAGCGCCGTCTTCTCGGCGCTGCTGGTGGTGATCCTCTACCGCTACGGCGATCGCGACCAGGCGATCTGGGCCACCGCCAAGGCGATCGCCGACGGTCACCGGCTGGAGACCAAGCTCGCCGGCAAGGCGCCCCTGGAGGGGCACAGGCGCGATGGGGGGCGGGAGGCCAGCGTCAGGGTGGTCAAGGCGGGCAGCGAGTACCGTACCCGGGTGGTTCGGCGGCGCGACGGCCGGCAGGAGGAGTTCGACGCCAGCTTCCACCATCCGGCCACCCTGGTGGCCTTTCTCGAGCAGTTCACGGAGCTCTCGGTGGAGGACCTGACGCCCGCCGCCTGAGCCGCTCAGCGCCCGGGCAGCCCCTCCCGGGCGGCGAACCAGCGCTCGACGATCAGCACCGCGCTGATGCCGTCGACGCTCGCCTCCCGGTAGTTGCCGCGGTGGCCGAGCTCCCGGGCGATCACCTTGGCCTCGCCGGTGGAGCCGCGTTCGTCGACCATCTCGCAGGGCACCCCGAAGCGGCCGAAGAGCCGCTTGCCGAACTTGCGGGCGCGGGTGCTCATCGGCTGCTCCTCGCCCTCGGCGGTGAGCGGCAGGCCCACCACGAAGAGGTCCGGCCGCCACTCCTCCACCAGCCTGGCCACCTGCTGCCAGTCGGGGATGCCGTCCCGGGCCGGCAGGGGGTCGAGCTCCCGAGCGCTGGCCAGCAGCTCGTTACCCACCGCCACGCCGATGCGCCGGGTACCGAAGTCGAACCCCAGGATCAGCCGCTCGCCCTCGCGCGCCATCAGGAGTGGCCCGCCTCGCGGGTCATCAGGTTGAGGTCGACGCCGAGGATGCCGGCAGCGGCGCTGAGGCGCTGCTCCGGCGGCACCTCGAAGAGGATGTCGCTGCGCCCCTCCACGGTGAGCCAGGCGTTGTCGAGCAGCTCCTGCTCCAGCTGACCGGACTCCCAGCCGGCGCAGCCCAGACAGACCAGGAAGTGCTCGGGGCCCTCGCCGGCCGCCAGGGCCTGGAGCATGTCCATGGAGGTGGTCAGGGCCAGCTCCTCGGTGACCTGGATGCTGGAGTCCCAGGGGGTGCTGGAGCCCCGGTGCAGGATGAAGCCGCGATCCTTGTGCACCGGGCCCCCGAAGTAGACCGGCGCGTTGCGGTGGGGGCTCTCCTCGCCGCCGAGCTCCAGCTGCTCGAAGAGCGCCTCCAGGGTGAGCTCCAGAGGGCGGTTGACGATCACCCCCATGGTGCCCTTCTCGTCGTGGTCGCACAGATAGCCGAGGCTACCGGCGAAATTGGGGTCTTCCAGGTGCGGCATCGCCAGCAGGAAGTGGTCCTTCAAACCGAAATGTTGCATGAGACTCCCCGGCGGTCCTATCGCACGCCGTAGTGATTGCCTTGGCCGAACCGCCAGACGCGCGTAATGGAGAGGCTGTCCAGGCTCCCCATGCCCGCATCGAAGGGGCGATAGGGCGCCGCACCGTGAACGGTATCCAGCGCGGCCTGGTCGAGCTCGGCATGTCCCGAGGATTGTACCACCTCCGCCTGACGAAGCCCGCCGTCACGGCCGATCACCACGCGGATGCGCAGCTGCCCCTGGAGGTGGCGCGGCGCCGGATGCACCCGGTTGCCATAGTCCTCCACCCGCCGAGTCCAGTCGTCGATATAGCGCGCCTCGGCGGCACGCTGGGCCGCCAGCTGCGGCGCCTCGCCGGCCTGGCCGGCCGCCTCCGGCGCCAGCCCCTGCTCGCGGATGCTGCGGGTGGCCTGGGCTAGCAGGTCGCGGCCGGACGCCGAGGGGGCCGTGGCGCTGGGCGGGGCGGCGGCATCCGCCGCCTGGGGGGCGCTCTCCCGGGGCTCGGGAGGCGTCTCGACCTCCCGGGTGCTCTCGGCGGCGGGCGGTGCCTGCTCGTCGGGGCGGGCGTCGGGCTCGGTGCGCGCCTGCTCCGGCTCGGCCGGGGTGGCCGGGTCCACGTCGGCCACGCTCTCCTGCACCGCCGGCAGCTCCTCCAGGGGCGCGGCCAGGGACTCCGCCTGGGCCTCCTCCTGCTGCTCGCCGCTGGCCTGCTGGTCCTGCTCGGCGATCGCCTCGGCCTCCACCGGCGGCTCACCGGGGCGGCTCACCAGCACCACGTCGAGGCTAGAGCGCTCGACGGGCGGCGCGGCGAGCTGCCAGCTCGCCACCACGCCGATCAGCGCCAGGTGCAGCAGCAGCGCCAGCGAGACGGCCAGCCAGCGCCGGTAGGGCCGGGTGACCGGGGCATACTGGATGGGATCGCTGACCGACCAGGACATGGGGGACTCCCGCTCAGCCGCAGCGGGCCTCGAGGCGGCGCTCGATGGCGTCCAGCAGCATGCCGGCGATGTCGGTGCCGCGCTGGTCATCGATCTCGCGCACGCAGGTGGGGCTCGTCACGTTGATCTCGGTGATATAGTCGCCGATCACATCGAGGCCCACGAACATCAGCCCCTTGTCGCGGATCATCGGCTGCACCTGACGGATCAGCCAGTGGTCCCGCTCGGTGAGCTCGCGGCTGACGCCGGTACCGCCGGCGGCCAGGTTGCCGCGGGTCTCCCCGGCCATGGGCACCCGGGCCAGGCCATAGGGCACCGGCTCGCCGTCCACCAGCAGGATGCGGGTGTCGCCGTCGGTGATCTCGGGGATATAGCGCTGGGCCATGATCTGACGCTGACCGCGCTCGGTGAGGGTCTCGATGATGGCGCCGAGATTGCGACCCTCGGGGCGCACGTGGAAGATCCCACTGCCGCCCATGCCGTCCAGGGGCTTGAAGATCACGTCCTGGTGCTCGGCGTGGAAGGCGCGCAGCTCGGCTTCGTTGCAGGCCACCAGGGTCGGGGTGCAGCACTGGGGAAACTGCTGGGCAAAGAGCTTCTCGTTGCACTCCAGCAGCGCCCGGGTGGGGTTGACCACCAGCACGCCTTCGCGCTCGGCGAAGCCCAGCAGGTAGACGGCGTTGAGGAAGTGGGCATCCACCGGCGGATCCTTGCGCATCAGGATCACGTCGAGCTCGGCCAGGGGGCGCGGCTCGGGCTCGCCCAGATCGTACCAGTGGGCCGAGTCGCGATGCACGGTCAGGTCGCGCAGTCGACCGAAGGACCGACCGTCGCGCAGGAAGAGGTCCCCCTGCTCCAGGTAGTGCAGCGAGGCGCCGCGGTCCTGGGCGGCCCACAGCATGGCCAGGGTGGTGTCTTTCTTGTAGGCGATATCGGCGATGGGGTCCATCACCACGCCGATCTTCAGGGCGCGTTCGCTCATGGGGTCGAGTTCCGATCGAGAGTGTGGATGGGGCCAGTATGCCGGCTAGTCGCCGCCGGGCGCCAGCCGGATACCGGTGGGCGACAGGGTGATCAGCCGGCGCTTGTAGAGCCGGCCGATGGCCTGCTTGAAGGCGCTCTTGCTCACCCCCAGCCGCGCCTTGATCTCGGCGGCGTCGCTCTTGTCGCCCAGCGGCAGGTAGCCGCCGCTCTCGCGCAGCGCCTTGAGCACCGCCTCGCCCACCACGTCCAGGCGCGCCTCCCCCGGCGGCAGCAGCGAGAGGTCCAGGCGGCCGTCGTCGCGCAGGCGCTTCACGTAGCCGGTGAGGCGCTGGCCCCGACGCAGCGGGCGGGTCACGTCATCGCGGTAGAGCAGCCCCCAGCAGCGGTGCTCCACCACTGCCTTGAAGCCGAGATCGGTCTGTTCGGCGATCACCAGGGTCACCTCGTCCCCGGCGGAGAGGCCCCGGGCCTCGTCGGCGACGAAGCGGTCGAGCTTCTGGGAGGCCACCGGCCGCCCCTGCTGGTCCTCGTAGATCCTCACCAGCACCCGCTTGCCCACGCTGGGCCGGAAGCGCTGCTCCCCGTAGGGCAGCAGCAGGTCCTTGGGGTGCCCCCAGTCGAGGAAGGCACCGGTCTCGTTGACGGTGACCACCTCCAGGTAGGCCACCTCGCCCACCGCGCACTTCGGGGCACGGTAGCGCCGGCCGGCGGCGGGGCGCGAAGTACGCGGTTCACGGGAATCGGACATGGGGGGCTCCCTGTAGAGTGGGATGAGGAACGAAAGTGAGCGCTTACAGATCGCCGAAGCGGTACTGCAGCAGGCTCAGTGCCACCACCGGGGCGGTCTCGGTACGCAGGATGCGCGGCCCCAGGGTGAGCGGGGCGAAGCCGGCGGCCCGGGCGGCCGCGACCTCGCCCTCGGCGAGCCCGCCCTCGGGGCCGATCAGCAGGGCAACGCTTGCCGGCGCGGCATCCCGCTGCAGGGCATCCTCGGCGCCGGTGGCCGGATGCAGCACCAGGCGCAGGGCTTCGTCGCGCTCGGCGAGCCAGTCGGCGAGCGCCAGCGGCGGGTGCACCGGCGGCACCACGGCGCGGCCGCACTGCTCGCAGGCGCTGGCCGCCACCGCCTGCCAGTGGGCCAGCTTCTTCGCCTCGCGCTCGCCCTTGAGGCGCACGTCGCCGTGCTCGGTGTAGAGCGGCGTGATGGCCGCCGCTCCCAGCTCCACCGCCTTCTGGATGGCGTAGTCCATGCGATCCCCCTTGGAGATCGCCTGGCCCAGGTGCACGACCAGGGGCGACTCGCCGCCGCCCGCTTCGACGGCCTCGATGCGCGCCACCACCCGCTTGCGCGAGGCCTCCACCAGCACCGCCTCGGCCTCGTGGCCGGCGCCGTCGAAGAGGCGCAGCAAGGCGCCCTCGCCCAGGCGCAGCACCCTGGCCACATGGCGGGCGGGGCCCTCGGGCAGAACGACGTCGCCGCCGACGATGAGGTCGGCGGCGACGTGGATGCGCGGCGCTTTCCGGTAAGTCGTCACGGGTCGCCGTCGTCCTTACTGAGTGGCCTGAGCCTGGGCCTGCTCGGCTTCGCGCTTCTTCTTCTGGGCGTAGATCGCCTCGAAGTTGACCGGCGCCAGCATCAGGGGCGGGAAACCGCCGCGGTTGACCAGGTTGTCGATGCACTCCCGGGCATAGGGGAAGAGCACGTTGGGGCAGAAGGCGCCCAGGGTGTGATCCAGCTGGGCCCCCTCGATGCCGGCGATGCGGAAGAGGCCGGCCTGCTCGATCTCGGCCAGGAAGGAGGTGGTGCCCTCCTCGCTGTGGGTCACCTGGGCGGTGACCTTGATGACGACCTCGTAGAGGCCCTCGCCCACCTGCTGGCTGGAGGTGTTGAGGTCCAGGCCCACCTTGGGCTTGAAGGGCTGCTGGAAGACCGCCGGCGAGTTGGGGGCCTCGAAGGAGATGTCCTTCACATAGATGCGCTGCACGGCGAACTGCAGCTGGGGCTTGTCCTGCTGGCCGGCCGCCTGGCCGCCGGCGTTCTGGTTGTTCTCTTCCGCCATGGGAATGATCCTTTGAATCGGTGAACGAACGATGTATCGATTGGGGCTACTTGCGCACGACCGGCAGGCCGTCGGCCTGCCACTGCAGCATGCCGCCCTTGAGCTTGAGCACGCGAGGGTAGCCCGCCTTGGCCAGCTTGGCCACGGTCATGCCCGCCGACTGGCCGGACTTGCAGACGATGATGATCGGCTTCTCCTTGACCTTGTCGAGTTCGGACAGGCGCTCGTCGATGCGGCTCTGGGGAATATTGCGGGCACCGGCGATATGGCCGGCCTTGAAGTCCCCGGCGTCACGGGTATCCACCACCACCGCATCCTCGCGGTTGATCAGCTGGGTCGCCTCGCTCGCGGTCACGCCGCTGGCGCTGCTGTTACGAACCTCGTAGAGGATCCAGGCGGTCAGCACCATCAGGAAGGCGCCCACCAGCAGCGGGTGGTTCTGCATGAATTCAAACAGCTGATCGATCATGGGTCCGGATAACTCTTGTCTCGGTGCACGAAGGGGAAGGCCGGGGCCACTCGGGCCTTTGCCGAACGGCGCCCAGTATACACGACGCCTGGCGGCCGGCGATGACGCCCGATGGGGCCATGCGATATGATGCCGCAATCCGCCATCTGCCGCGACCCCGCCCTTGCCTCGCCTGCCGAGCCGGCTGCGCCGGGCCCTGCGCCTGTGCCGCGAGCCGTTCAGGGCGTGAAGGTGTCGCCATCACTCCTCGAGGACAGCCCCATGACGAATTCCGCCAGCCCCCGGACACCGCGCCCCGTTGCCCTGATCATCCTCGACGGCTACGGCCACAACCCGGACTCGGCCCACAACGCCGTGCTGGCCGCCCGCACCCCGGTGATGGACCGCCTCCACCGCGAGCATCCGGCCACCCTGATCCACACCGACGGCCGCCACGTGGGGCTGCCCGACGGCCAGATGGGCAACTCCGAGGTCGGCCACATGAACCTCGGCGCCGGCCGCGTGGTGTACCAGGACTTCACCCGCATCACCAAGGCGATCGAGGACGGCGACCTGGACACCATCGCCGCCCTGACCGCGCCCATCGATGCCGCCGTGGCCGAGGGCCGCGCGGTGCACCTGCTGGGCCTGCTCTCCCCGGGCGGGGTGCACAGCCATGAGGAGCACTTCATCGCCATGGCCGAGCTGGCCGCCCGCCGCGGCGCCCGGCGCATCTATGTCCACGGCTTCCTGGACGGCCGCGACATGCCGCCCAAGAGCGCCCTGGCCTCCATCGAGCGCGCCAACGAGCGCCTCTCCGAGCTGGTCGGCGCCGACAACGGCTTCGTCGCCTCCATCATCGGCCGCTACTACGCCATGGATCGCGACAACCGCTGGGAGCGCGTCGAGAAGGCCTATCGCCTGCTCACCGAGGGGGTGGGCGAGTTCGAGGCGGTAAGCGCCGAGGAGGGGCTGCGCAGCGCCTACGAGCGCGGCGAGACCGACGAGTTCGTGGCCGCCACCAGCGTACGCCCCACCGGCACCCCGGTGGTCGTGGAAGAGGGCGACGCCGCCATCTTCATGAACTTCCGCGCCGACCGCGCCCGGGAGCTGACTCGGGCCTTCGTGGAAGACGCCTTCAGCGGCTTCCAGCGCCGCGTCTGCCCTCGCCTTGCCGGCGACGGCCTGGTGATGCTGACCCAGTACGCCGCCGATATCCCGGCCCCGGCCGCCTTCCCGCCCAACGAGCTGACCAACACCCTGGGCGAGGTGATGGAGAAGCGTGGCCTGACCCAGCTGCGCATCGCCGAGACCGAGAAGTACGCCCACGTCACCTTCTTCTTCTCCGGCGGCCGGGAGGCGGAGTACCAGGGCGAGACCCGGGTGCTGGTGCCCTCGCCCCAGGACGTGAAGACCTACGACGAGAAGCCGGAGATGAGCGCCGTCGAGGTCACCGACAAGCTGGTGGCGGCCATCGAGTCCGGGGAGCACGACCTGATCGTCTGCAACTACGCCAACGGCGACATGGTCGGCCACACCGGCGACTTCGACGCCGCGGTGAAGGCCATCGAGGCCGTCGACAGCTGCGTGGGCCGCGTGGTGGCGGCGATCGAGAAGGCCGGCGGCGCCTGCCTGGTCACCGCCGACCACGGCAACGCCGAGCAGATGGTCAACCCCGAGACCGGCAACCCCCAGACCGCCCACACCACCTTCGAGGTGCCGCTGATCTACGTGGGCCAGCGCCCGGCGCGCCTGCTGGAGGACGGCAGCCTCTGCGACATCGCCCCCACCCTGCTGGCCATGATGGACCAGCCGGTGCCCGAGGAGATGACCGGCCGGGTGCTGGTCGACTTCGACGCGGCCTCCTGAACCAGGCCGGCCCCATGGCCAGCCCGCACCGCCTGCCCCGACGGGCAGGCCGGCTCACGGTGGCGCTGCTGGCGCTCTGCCTGGCCGCGCCCCTGGCCGCCCAGCCCAGCGAGCGGGCGGCCCGGGAGCGCCTGGATGCCATCGGCGAGGAGATCCAGGGCGTCACCCGGCGCCTCTCTTCCACTCGGGACGCCCAGGCCGACGCCAGCCGCGAGCTGCGCCGGGTCGAGACGGCCCTGGGCGAGACCCACCGCCGCCTCGACGAGCTCCAGGCCGAGCGCAGCGAGCTGGCCGAGGAGGTCGTCACCCTGGAGCGGCGTCGCGACCTGCTGGAAGCGGAGCGCGCCGACCAGGTCGAGGCGCTGAACGTCCAGCTCGACGCCCTCTACCGCCTCGGCACGAGCCCCCAGCTCAAGCTGCTGCTCAACCAGGACGATCCCGCCCGCCTCGACCGCCTGCAGCACTACCTCAACCAGCTCTCCCGAGCCCGCAACGCGCGGCTCGATGAGCTGGCGCGCCTGGATAGCGCCCTCGGCGACAACCGCCGCGAGCTCGACCGGCGCGGCGAGCGCCTGGGCGCCCTGGCCGCGGAGCTCGCCAGCCGCTCCAGCGACCTGGCCCGCCAGATGCAGGAGCGCAGCGCCCTGGTCGCCGAGCTCGACGGCCGCTACGCCACCGAGCAGGCACGCCTGGTGGACCTCGAGCAGGATCGCGCCCACGCCGAACGGGTACTGCGCCAGGTGCAGGAGGAGCTGGCACGCCTGCAGCGCCCGCCCCCCTCCACCGCCATCGCCCAGACCCGGGGGGATCTGCCCTGGCCGGTGCAGGGCAGCATCGCCTCGCGCTTCCGGGCCGGCGACGGCGTGCACCGCAACGGCATCCTGATCCAGGCGGGCGAAGGCACCCCGGTCAAGGCCGTCCACGCCGGCCGGGTGGTCTTCGCCGACTGGATGCGCGGCTTCGGCAACCTGCTGATCATCGACCACGGCGACCAGGTGATGACCCTGCACGCCCACCTGCAGCACTTCTCCGTCCAGCCCGGCCAGGCGGTCTCCCGGGGTGACGTGCTGGGAGCGGTGGGGGCCAGCGGCGGCCACAGCCGCCCCGCGCTCTACTTCGAGGTGCGCCGGGACGGCAACCCCATCGACCCCCAGGGGTGGATCGCCGCCCGCTGAGGGCCCGGCTATTTCCCTGCCCGCCGTGACCGGGCTATGCTGGACCCTCGTCGTCCCGGAACTGCGGAGATCGCATGACCCCAGCGCTTCCCCTGCCTGGCAGGGCCCGCCTCGCCCGGTCGCCGCGTCGCCTGCTGGCCTCGCTGCTGCCCATCGCCCTGCTGGCGCTGCCCCTGCCCGCCATGGCCACGCCCGCGGCCAACGACCTGCCGGTGGAGGAGATCCAGACCTTCGCCGAGGTCTTCGAGCGCATCAAGCGCGCCTACGTGGAGGAAGTGGACGATGCCACCCTGCTGCGCAACGCCATGCGCGGCATGCTCAGCGAGCTCGACCCCCACTCTGCCTACCTGGACCGCGAGGAGTTTCAGAGCCTGCGCGAATCTACCCAGGGCGAGTTCGGCGGTATCGGCATCGAGGTGGGGCTGGAGGATGGCCAGCTGACGGTGATCAGCCCCATCGACGACACCCCCGCCTCCCGGGCCGGCCTACAGGCCCGGGACCTGATCCTGCGCATCGACGACACCCCCACCGAGAGCCTCTCGCTGCAGGAGGCGGTCAACCTGATGCGCGGCGAACCGGGCAGCCGCATCGAGCTGACCATTCAGCGCCGCGGCGAGAGCGCCCCGCGCAGCGTCACCCTGACCCGGGAGGTGATCCGCACCGAGAGCGTGCGCAGCGAGCTGCTGGAGCCGGGCTACGGCTACCTGAGGGTCAGCCAGTTCCAGAGCCGCACCGCCGACCAGGTCAGCGAGCATATCCGCCGCCTGGAGCGCGACGGCAGCCTGAACGGGCTGGTGCTGGACCTGCGCAACAACCCGGGCGGCGTGCTGCAGGCGGCCGTGGGCGTGGCCGACGCCTTCCTGGAGAGCGGCCTGATCGTCTATACCGAGGGGCGCCTGGCGGACACCGAGATGCAGTTCAGCGCCGTCAGAGACACTGCCGCACCGGAGGTGCCTCTGGTGGTGCTGATCAACGGCGGCAGCGCCTCGGCGGCGGAGATCGTCGCCGGCGCCCTCCAGGACCAGCGCCGGGCGGTGGTGATGGGCACCGAGAGCTTCGGCAAGGGCTCGGTGCAGCAGATCATGCCGCTGGGCAACGGCGAGGGGCTCAAGCTCACCACGGCGCTCTACTACACCCCCAACGGCCGCTCCATCCAGGCTCAGGGCATCGAGCCCGACGTGGAGGTGGTGCGCGGCCGGGTGGAGGTGACCGAGAGCGGACGCCAGGTGCGCGAGGCGGACCTCGAGGGGCACCTGCGCTCCCGGGAGGCGCCGCGGGAGCGCGCCGAGCTCAGCGAGCGCCTGCGCGAGGACTACCAGCTGGGCGAGGCCCTCAACCTGCTCAAGGCGCTCAACGTGCTGAGCCGGCGCTAGGCCGGCTCCGCCCGGCCCTTACCGGCACGACAGCGGCAGGCGGCCTCGATGCCCGGTCGCCTGCTGCAGCAGCAGGCGCTTCACGGGCGTGAGCCGATCCACGCCGCTCATGCCCAGGTTGCGGGCCAGGGCCAGGGCCGGGTGGCGCGCCCCGAAGAGCAGGCGAAAGCCGTCCATCAGCGCCAGCATCCCGGCGTTGTCGGCGCGACGCCGCCGGGCATAGCGGCCCAGCCAGCGCTCGTTGCCCAGCCCCACTCCGCGGCGGCGCGCCGCCAGCAGCTCCTCGGCCAGCACCGCCGCATCCATGAGTCCCAGATTCACCCCCTGGCCCGCCAGGGGATGGATGCTGTGGGCGGCATCCCCCACCAGCGCCAGCCCCGGCAGCACATAGCGCTCCGCGTGTCGCTGCACCAGCGGGAAGGCGACGGTGCGCTCCACTACCGTCACCTCGCCCAGGCGGTGGTCGATGGCCGCGGCCAGCACCTGCCCCAGGGCCTCGGGCGAGAGCCCCTGAAGCCGCTCGGCCTCCTCCGGTGAGGTGGACCAGACGATGGAGCAGTAATGGGACTCCCCCTCCAGGCAGAGCGGCAGGAAGGCGAGCGGGCCGGTAGGCAGGAAGGCCTGACGGGCCACCTCGCCATGGGCGCGCGCCACCCTGACCGTGGTCACCACGGCCCTGTGCCCGGTGTCGCGCTCCCGGGTCTCGATGCCGGCAAGCTCACGCAGCGGCGAGCGGGCGCCGTCGGCGGCCACCACCAGGGGAGCCACCAGGCAGCGGCCATCCGCCAGGCGCACCCGCCGCGCCTCCCCCTCGGCGGCCTCGAGACCGGCCACCCGGCCGCCCAGCACCAGCTGCACCGAGGGCAGCGCCCTCAGGCGCCGCTCCAGAGCCGCCAGGGTCACGTCGTTCTCGACGATATGGCCCAGGATCGGCACCCCGGCCTGGTCCGCGGAGAAGCTCACCTCCCCGCTGCCCTCGGCGTCCCACACCTGCATATGGCGGTAGGGGCTCACCCGCCGCGCCGCCATCCACTCCCAGGCGCCCAGCCTCTCCAGCAGGCGCTGGGAGACCGGCGTCAGGGCGCTGACCCGCATGGCGGGCTGGCCGCGCCCCACCGCCTCGGGGTCCAGCAGGGCCTCCCGGGCATCCACCAGGGCCACCTCGACCCCCGCCTCGCCCAGCAGGCAGGCCAGGGCGGCGCCCACCATCCCCGCGCCGACGATCACCACCTCGGCATGTGCCTCGCCGCGCTTCTCGGCTCCCGTGCTCATCCGGGGCGCCTCCTCTGCTCCACTCATGCCTTCTCCTCTAGCGTTCCAGGCCCATGGCGCGGCGCGCCAGCCCACGTCGCAGCGGACCCGCCAGGTTGAGACCGATCAGCCCTGCCGCCCGGGCATGGGAGAGCAGGGCGCTGTCGATGCCGAACAGCCGCACCAGGCCATCGCTGAAGCGGATCACGTTGTGGCGGTCGGCCCGGCGCCGCGCCTCGAAGTCGGCCAGCAGCGCCGGGCTGCCCGGCGCCTCGCCCCGCTCTCGGCCTGCTTCCAGGGCAGCCACCAGGTCCATGACCCCGCGCAGCGCCAGGTTGAAGCCCTGGCCCGCCACCGGATGCAGGGCGTGGGCGGCGTTGCCCAGCACGGCGAGCCCGGGACGCGTGGTCTCACGGGCGGTGACCAGGCTCAGCGGGTAGGCGTGGCGGCTGCCCACCCGACGAAAGCGGCCTGCGCGGTCGCCGAAGGCGCGCTGCAGCTCGGCCAGGAAGTCGCCGTCCGAGAGCGCCAGCCGACGCTGCTCGGCGCCCAGCGGATGGGTCCAGACCAGCTCCATGGCGTTGCCGGCCAGGGGCAGCAGGGCGATGGGCCCCTCCGGGGTAAAGCGCTCCCAGGCCACGCCCCCATGGGGCCGGCTCATCTCCACGCTGGCGATCAGCGCCACCTGGTCATAGGGCTGGCTGTCGCTGGCGATGCCGAGCCGCTCCTTGAGGCCCGAGCGGCCGCCGTCCGCCAGCACCGTCAGCCCCGCCTCGAGCTCACCGCCGTCGGAGAGCCTCAGCCGGTGTCCGCCCGCCACCGGCGCGATGGTCTCGACCCTGGCCGGGCAGTGCCAGGCGATGGGCAGCTCGGCCAGACGCCGATGGAGCACCCTCCCCATCCAGGCGTTGGGAATCACATGGCCCAGGGCCTCGACGCCCAGCTCCTCGCCGGTCAGCCGGGTGGCGCCGAAGCGCCCCCGCTCGCTGACGTGGATGGTGCGAATCGGCGCCGCCTGCTCGGCCATGGCGGACCAGAGCCCCATGCCGGCGAAGTGCTCCGCCGAGCCTCGCGCGATGGCGCTGGCCCGGGCATCGAAGCTGGGCTGGAAGGGCGCACTGGCCAGCTCCAGGATCGGCGTGGCCTCGATCACCGCCACCGAGAGTGCCCCCTGCTCGATCAGCGGAGCCAGGGCGCAGGCCAGGCTGGCACCCACCAGCCCGCCGCCGACGATGGCGATATCCACGCTGGCGGGGGCGCTACTCGGGTGCTTGTCGGTTCTGTTCATCTCATCTCCGCCACGAAGGAATCATAATGTAATTTACATAATGCAAACTCACCGCTCTTCATGCCGGGTCATTTCCTCGCCATCAGCGCTTCGATCTCGCTCACCCGCTTGGGGACGCCGGTCGTCAGCACCTCATGGCCGCCGGCAGTGACCGCCACATCGTCCTCGATGCGGATGCCAATACCGCGGAAGGCTTCGGGAATGTCGTCATCGGCGGGAACGTAGAGGCCAGGCTCCACGGTCAGCACCATGCCTGGCACCAGGGGACGCGGCTCACCGCCCTGCCGATAGGCGCCGACGTCGTGGACATCGAGCCCCAGCCAGTGGGAGGTGGAGTGGAGGTAGAAGCGCCGATAGCTCTCGTCGTCGATACGCGCCTGCACCTCGCCCTCGAGCAGCCCCAGCTCGATCAGCCCCTCGGTGAGGCCGCGCACCACTCCCTCATGGAGTCTGACCAGGGTCTCCCCGGGGCGGATCGCCGCCACGGCCTGCTCCTGCACCCTCAGCACCAGCTCATAGAGGGCCCGCTGGGCCTCGCTGAAGCGGCCGTTGACCGGGAAGGTGCGGGTGATGTCGCCGGCATAGAGGTCGAACTCGGCGCCGGCGTCGATCAGCACCAGGTCGCCGTCCGCCAGGGGGGCCTGGTTCTCGATGTAGTGCAGCACACAGGCGTTGGCGCCGCCACCGACGATGCTGGCGTAGGCGGCGCCACTGCCGCCCTGCCAGCGGAACTCGTGCTCCAGCTCCGCCTGGAGGTGATACTCGGCGAGCCCGGGCCGCGCCGCCCGCATGGCCCGCCTATGAGCCCTGGCGGAGATCTCGGCGGCATGGCGTAGCAGGGCCAGCTCCGCCTCGCTCTTGATCAGCCTCGCCTCGTGAATCAAGGGGAGCAGATCGGCCAGCGCCTCCGGGGGCCTGGCCCCCTGGCGCACCCTGGCCATCAAGGCACCGCGCACCTCCTCGGCGATGGCCATCGCCTCGGCGCTGTCCAGGGGCAGGTAGAGGGTGTGCCGGCCGTCCAGCAGCGCCTCCAGGCGCTCGTCACGCTCGGCGTTCTCGAAGGCCTGGTCCACGCCATGCTCGCGCACCGCCCCCTCGGCCCCCAGGCGAATGCCGGTCCAGGCCTCCATCAGCGGATTGCGGTCCTGGCAGAAGAGCACGCACTCGCCCTCCGCGCGCCCCGGCAGCAGCAGCAGCAGGGCGTCGGGCTCGGGAAAGCCGCTCAGGTAGTGGAAGTCGCTGTCCTGGCGGAAGGGAAACTCGCTGTCGCGGGAGCGGGTGACCAGGGAGGCGCCGGGCAGCAGCACGGCGCTGTCGGCGGGCAGGGCGTCCATCAGGGCGCGACGCCGGGCCCGGTACTCCTCGTTGGCGATGGGGGCGGGGCGGGTCAGGATCTCGGGCAGCATGCAGGCTCCTCTGGCTGGGCTCGAAGCAAGGATCAGTGGCGGGTACCGCTCTCGGCGTTCTCGACCTGGGGCCTGCCGGGGTGCTGCTCGGTGTAGAGCAGCATGGCGGCCATGCGCACATGCTCGGTGAGGGCGAAGAGGTCCCCTTCGTTCTCGGCGCTCTCCTCCAGGTCGGTCTCCATGGCGGCGATACCCTCGAGGTCCTCCACCGCCTCCCGCAGCGCCGGCGACCAGGCCTTGCGCGGCGCGTCACCGGCGTCCTGGATCACCTCCATGAAGCCGAGCGTCCACTCCTTGAGCCCCTGGGCGCGCTCGGCCAGGGAGAAGAGGTCATCGGGGAGCAGGGGCTCGAAGCCCAGCTCGCTGGCGGCGAGCGCATCCAGGGTCTGGCGGCGCCAGCCCAGGAAGCGTTCGGCGGAGGGCTCGTCGCGGGGCTGTTCGACCCCCAGCGCCAGGCACACCTCCTCCAGCCAGGCCTCGGCAGAGAGGTCCTGCATGGCCAGACCGGCGCAGAGCCGCCCGTCGAGGAAGGCCGGCGACTGCATGCTGCCATGCAGCAGAAAGAGGTCGGCAATGGTCGAGAAATCCTGGCGTTCGTTGATCAGTGACATGGGAAGATCCGTACTGGCAGCGGGCATGGCAGAGCCCCGGGAAGGGAGCGGCGCGTTGACCGCCCCGGAAGGGCTCTCTTATAGTGAGGTCCAAGACCTTTCCTGCCATGGATGTTAACGCATCGGGCCACCGGGGCGCGCGGCAGCGCTCTCCACAGGCCGACTCGGAGCCCTTCGATGACCGACGCCTCGCGTCCGACCACCGACATCACCCTGCTGGGACGCAGCTATGTGATCGCCTGCGAACCCGACCAGCAGGCCAAGCTTGAGCGCGCGGCCCGCTATCTGGATCGCGCCATGAGCGGTATCCAGGCCCAGAGCAAGCTGCTGGGCACCGAGCGTATCGCCATCATGGCGGCCCTCAACATCACCCACGAGCTGCTCGAGGCGCTGGATGCCCAGCGTGCCGGAGAGCGCAGTCTGGACGAGCTCAGCGCACGCCTGGAGCGCGCCCTGGCCGATGCCCCCCAGCGCTGACGCCGCCCCGGAATTCATTGGCCCGCCCGCGAGGCTCTGTTAGGATGAAGATGTTCCCTGGGGTGTTTGCCAGTCGTTATAGTCCCTCGAGCCTATGCGCAGTACCCAGGGGGCCATATGCTAGCCGGACCCGTGTGCATGTCCGCGCGTCGGAAAGCCTGACGGTTCGGCTGCGGCCACCCACCTTGAACCACTGGGTTCAAGGGCCAGAACGACAGCGGCACTCTGGGGAACCTCGTCTGCCATGCTCAACGTCATGACGACAGCTGCCGCACCCCTCTCCCTCGATACCTTCGACGGTTCACGTCGCGAGCTTCGCCGCGAACTACGCAGGCGCAGACGCGAGCTGACGCCCCGACAGCGCCGTGAGGCCAGCGAGCGCCTCTGTCGACGACTGAAGGCGCTGCCCGAAGTACGCCGTGCCCGCCGCGTGGCGCTCTACCTGCCCAACGATGGCGAAATCGATCCCTCCCCGCTGATCGGCTGGTTCCAACGCCGCCGAGCTCGCGTGCACCTCCCGGTGCTGCGCCCGCTCTCGCGCAACTGGCTGTGGTTCGTGCACTACCACACCGCCACCCCCATGGTGAATAACCGCTACGGCATCCCCGAGCCCGAGCCCCGTCACGGCGCCCATCGCGCCAGGCGGCTACCCGCCTGGGCCCTGGACCTGATCCTGTTGCCCCTGGTGGGCTTCGACGACGATGGCAACCGCATGGGCATGGGGGGGGGCTTCTACGACCGCACCCTGGCCTTCACTCGCCGGCCGGGCCCCCGACCGCGGCTGATCGGCCTGGCCCACGAGTGTCAGCGGGTCGAGCGGCTGCCTGTCGCCCCCTGGGACGTGCCGCTGGATGCCATCGCCAGCGACGCTCGCATCGTCCAAACGTGAACGGGGCGATGCCGGATGGCATCGCCCCGTGGAATGGCAGGCTCTCGGGTCATGACGCCAGGGCGTTCAGCTTCTCTCTCAGCTGCCGGCCAGCGCCTGGGCATAGCCGGTCGCTACCACGCCGACACAGAACAGCAGCACCAGTGCCATGACCAGATCGGGCTTGCGCTTCATTATCGACTCCGTAGGGAATGCCACAGGGAACAGGACTGGGCAGGACTATAGGGCGATTGGCCAGTCACGACAACCGCTTCCGCTCAACGCTTACCCTTTGAAACACTGGCGGGGCAAGGCCTGCAGCGGGAGTCAGCGCTTACCCCCGCCGGCACACCGGGTCAGGCCATGAAGAGCCGATAGGCGGCGTTGTCCGTCTCCTTCCAGTAGCGATAGCCGATCTCGTCGAAGTACTCCTCCACGTGGGAGCGATCGCCGCCCGGCACCTGCATGCCCACCAGCACCCGGCCATAGGCGGCGCCGTGGTTGCGGTAGTGGAACAGCGAGATGTTCCAGTCGTGGGGCAGGTGGGTCAGGAAGTTCATCAGCGCCCCGGGGCGCTCGGGGAACTCGAAGCGGTAGACCTCCTCGTCGAACTGCTCCTTTGGCCGGCCGCCGCCCAGGTGGCGGATATGCAGCTTGGCCAGCTCGTTGTCGGTGAGGTCCTCCACCGGATAGCCCGCCTCCCGCAGCCGGTCGATCACTCCCTGGCGATCCTCGCCGCCGGGCTTGACCTGGACACCGACGAAAATATGGGCGTTCTCGGGGTCCGCGTAGCGGTAGTTGAACTCGGTGACCATCCGCTTGCCGATGGTGCGACAGAACTTCTTGAAGCTGCCGGGCTTCTCGGGAATGGTCACCGCCAGGATCGCCTCGCGCTGCTCGCCGAGCTCGGTACGCTCGGCGATATGCTGCAGGCGGTCGAAGTTGGTGTTGGCCCCGGAGTTGATGCAGAGCAGGGTCTGCCCCTCGGCGCCGGTCTGCTGGATGTACTTCTTGAGGCCGGCCAGGGAGAGCGCCCCGGAGGTCTCGGAAACCGCCCGGGTATCATCGAAGATATCCTTCACCGCGGCGCACATCTCGTCGGTATTGACGGTGATGACGTCGTCGATCAGGTCGCGGACGATGGAGAAGGGCACCTTGCCGATCTGCGCCACCGCCACCCCCTCGGCGAAGACGCCGACCTGCTCCAGGGTGACCCGCCGCCCGGCCGCCATGGCCGCCTTGAGGCAGGCGCTATCCTCGGCCTCGACGCCGATCACCTTGATGTCCGGACGCAGGTACTTCACATAGGCCGCCACCCCGGCGATCAGGCCGCCGCCGCCCACCGGCACGAAGATGGCGTCCAGCCGACTGCCGTGCTGGCGCAGGATCTCCATGGCCACCGTGCCCTGGCCGGCGATCACGTCGATGTCGTCGAAGGGGGGGATATAGGTGTAGCCGTGCTCCTTGATCAGCTCCTGGGCATGCTCGGCGGCCGCGGCGAAGGCGTCCCCCTTGAGCACCACCCTAGCGCCCCGGGCGCGCACCGCCGCCACCTTGATCTCCGGGGTGATGCGCGGCATCACGATCACCGCCTTGACGCCCATCTGCTTGGCCGCCATGGCCAGGCCCTGGGCGTGGTTGCCAGCGGAGGCGGCGATCACGCCCTTGGCCTTCTGTGCCTCGCTGAGCTGGGCCATCTTGTTATAGGCCCCGCGAATCTTGAAGGAGTAGACCGGCTGAAGATCTTCGCGCTTGATCAGGATGGTGTTGTTGAAGCGGCGGGAGAGGAAGGGCGCCGGAGAGATCGGCGTTTCCCGGGCGGCTTCGTAGACCCGGGCCTGGAGAATCTTCTTGACGGTAGCTTCGAGCATCCTGATATCCCAGAGGCGTGACGCGGCGGAGGCAGCCGATTGCTGCGCTGCAGAGAACCCCTATTGGTAGCATCCCGGCCGGCCTGGCGTCCAGCGGCGCCATCGGCAGGCGGGCCTCGCTGCCCTATAATGGCGCCCGACCTCTTGCCCACCCATCCCCCCACCGGAGAACGAACCATGACCCAGGCCAGCCTGACCCAGGATCAGCTGAAGGACGCCGTGGCCGCGGCCGCCATCGACGAGATCAAGCCCTGGCTCGAGCGTGGCACCGTGCTCGGCATCGGCACCGGCTCCACCGCCAACCTCTTCATCGACCGGCTGGCCGCCCTGCGCGACGACTTCAAGGGGGCCGTGGCGAGCTCAGAGGCCAGCGCCGAGCGCCTGCGCGGCCACGGTATCGAGGTCTTCGAGCTCAACAGCGTGGGCACCGTGCCCTTCTATATCGACGGCGCCGACGAAGTGAACGCTCACCTTCACATGATCAAGGGCGGCGGCGCAGCCCTGACCCGGGAGAAGATCGTCGCCGCCTGCGCGGAGAAGTTCATCTGCATCGCCGACGCCTCCAAGAAGGTCGAGCGGCTGGGCGAGTTTCCGCTGCCGGTGGAGGTCATTCCCATGGCACGCTCCTATGTGGCTCGGGAGCTGGTCAAGCTCGGCGCCGATCCGGTCTACCGCGAAGGGGTGGTGACCGACAACGGCAACCAGATCCTCGACTGCTTCGACTTCATGATCGACGACCCGGTGGCCATGGAAGCGCGCATCAACGCCATCGTCGGCGTGGTCACCAACGGCCTCTTTGCCGCCCGGGGTGCCGACGTGCTGCTGCTGGGCGGCGAGCAGGGCGTGGAGCGGCTGACCCCCGCCTGATCCCTACCCGCCGAAGTGACTGCTCACTTCGGCGGCAGCAGCCGCGCCAGGCCCTCCAGGGTACGCTCAAGCGCCCCGCGGTTGGCCGCCACCACGGCGCGGCCCGCCTCGCCGAGCCGGCGCCGCTCGGCGGGGTCGGCGAAGAGCGCCGCCAGGGAGGCGGCCAGCGCCGCCTCGTCGGCCGCCTCCACCAGGGCATCGGCCTCGCGCAGCGTCTCGGCCACCTCCTCGAAGTTGGCAAGCTCGGGGCCGGTGAGCACCGGCACGCCGAGGGCGGCCGGCTCCAGCAGGTTGTGGCCGCCGATCGGCACCAGGCTGCCCCCCACGAAGGCGAGATCCCCCGCGCCATAGAGCGCCAGCAGCTCCCCCATGGTATCCCCCAGGTAGACCGCCGTATCGGCCGTGGGCCACTCATCCAGGGAGCGGCGCGCCGCCGGCATGCCCGCCTGAGCGCAGAGCGCCGCCACGGCATCGAAGCGCTGGGGATGGCGCGGCACCAGTACCAGCAGGGCGTCAGGGCAGCGCTCCCGCAGCCGGGCGTGGGCGACCAGCAGCGCCGCCTCCTCGCCCTCGTGGGTGGAGCCGGCCACCCACACCGGCCGCTCTCCCAGGCGAGTACGCAAGCACTCACTCACCTCGAGCGCCTTGTCATCGATGGCGATATCGAACTTCAGCGAGCCCACCACCGTCATGCGCGCCTCGGCCATGCCCAGCTCGCGAAAGCGCTGGGCGTCGTCACTCGACTTGGCGGCCAGCCAGTCGACGCAGGCCAGCGCCTCGCCCATCAGGGGGCGCAGGCGGCGATAGCCGCGGAAGGCCCGGGGGGAGAGCCGGCCGTTGACCACCGCCACCGGCACCCCCTGCCGGCGGCAGGCATGCAGCAGGTTGGGCCACAGCTCGGTCTCGAAGAAGAGCGCCAGCCCCGGGCGCAGCCGCGAGACGAAGCGCGTCGCGGCGGCGGGAAAGTCCAGGGGGATGAAGCGGTGGACGAGGCGCTCGTCGCCTCGGGATGCCGCCAGGGCCCGGGCACGCTCGGCGCCGGTGGCGGTCATGGTGGTCAGCGTAAGGCGGTGCTCGGGGTAGCGCTCGAGCAGCGCCTCGATCAGCGGCCGGGCCGCCAGCACCTCACCCACGGAGGCGCAGTGCAGCCACAGCATGGGCTCACCGGGGGGCGTCCGGGGAATGCGCCCCAGGCGCAGCTCGCGAAGCGTGCGGCGGGGGTCAGTAAGCGCATGCTCACGCCAGACGCGCCGCCAGATCAGCGGCGCCAGAGCGAACAGTGCCGTCGAGTAGAGCCCCCGGGCCCAGCCCATCAGGTCTCACGGTCGAGGATGGTGGAGATCATCGCCGTGGTGGAGACGCCATCCTCGAAGCCGAGCACCTTCACCTCGCCGCCCGCCTCGCGCACCGCCGCACCGCCGGCGATCTGCTCGGGCCGGTAGTCGCCGCCCTTGACCAGGACATCGGGCAGCACCGCCTCGATCAACCGCTGGGGGGTATCCTCGGCGAAGGGCACCACCCAGTCCACGGCGCCGAGGCCGGCCAGCACCTGCATGCGCCGCCCCAGGGGATTGATGGGGCGCTTGGGCCCCTTGAGGCGGCCGATGGAGGCGTCATCGTTGACCGCCACGATCAGCCGGTCGCCCAGCTTGCGGGCCTGCTCCAGGTAGGCCACGTGGCCGGCATGGAGGATGTCGAAGCAGCCGTTGGTCATCACCACCCGTTCGCCCCGAGCCTGGGCGGCACGCACCGCCTCGATCAGCGGCGCCTCCTCGATCACCCCGAACTCCGCCAGCTTGTCGCCCTGCAGGGCGGTATAGAGCTCGGCGATGGAGAGGGTGGCGGTGCCCGGCTTGGCCACCACCAGGCCGGCGGCCAGGTTGGCCAGGGTCATCGCCTCGGGGAAGCCATGGCCGGCGGCCAGGGCCAGGCCCAGCACGCCGATCACGGTATCGCCGGCACCGGTGACGTCGTAGACCTCCCGAGCCCGGGTCGGCAGGTGCAGCGGCTCGTGGCCCTCGCGGATCAGGGTCATGCCCTTCTCGCTGCGGGTGATCAAGAGCGCCTCGAGCTCCAGGTCGGCGCGCAGCGCCTCGCCGCGCTCGGCCAGCTCGGCGTCGTCGCGGCAGTGGCCCACCACCGCCTCGAACTCGGCCAGGTTGGGGGTAATCACGCTGGCCCCGCGGTAGCGGCGGAAGTCGCTGCCCTTGGGGTCCACCAGCACCCGCTTGCCGCTGGCGCGCACCAGGCGGATCAGCTCCTCGATCCGGTTCAGAGTGCCCTTGCCGTAGTCGGAGAGGATGACGAGATCCGCCTCGGGCAGGGCCGTCTCCACCTCCGCCAGCAGGCCCGAGGTGTCCACCTCGCCGAGCCCCTCCTCGAAGTCGAGCCGGATCAGCTGCTGGTTGCGGCTCATCACCCTGAGCTTGGTGATGGTCGGAACCCTGGGGCTGCGGGCGAAGTGAGTGCTCACACCGGCACCCTCCAGGCGCGAGGCCAGGCGGTCGGCGTTGTCGTCGTCGCCCACCAGTCCCGCCAGGGCCGCGTGGGCGCCCAGGGAGGCGATGTTGAGCGCCACGTTGGCGGCACCGCCGGGGCGGTCCTCGCTCTCCTCCACCCTCACCACCGGCACCGGCGCCTCCGGGGAGATCCGCGAGGTGCCGCCGTGCCAGTAGCGGTCGAGCATGACATCGCCCACCACCAGCAGGCGTGAGCGTTCCAGGGCGGTCAGATCAAGTTTCATCGTCGGGAAGCTCCCTTTCCGGGTGAGTGGCGGCGGCATGATCGAGCACCGCCTCCAGGCGCTCGATCACATCCTCGGCGTGGATCAGCGACATGGCGTCGGGGTGGCGCACCCGCTGTCCCCAGGAGATCTCCTCCGGGGCCTTGTGCAGGTAGGTGCGTACGGCATCGGGGTAGCGATTGACCACGAAGTCGCGCCAGCAGTAGGGGGCGGCGCGGTCGGGGTTGGTGGTGGCATAGAGCCCCACCACCGGGGTGCCCAGGGCGTTGGCCATGTGCACCGGCCCGGAGTCCGGAGCGATGACGGCCCGGGCCCGGTCGATCAGCGCCAGCAGCCCCTTCAGCGAGGTACCGCCGATGGCGTCGATCACCGAGCCGGGCTCGCACAGTGACTGGATCCGCTCGCCCATCTCCCGCTCCTGGGTGCTGCCGCCGCCGGTCAGCAGCGTGGCCAGGCCGTGCTGCTGCCAGGCGTGCTGGATCACCGCCGCATAGCCCTCGGCGGACCAGTTGCGGAAGTTGCGCAGCCGCGGGTTGGCGCAGGGGCTCATCAGCAGGTAGGGGGCATCGTGGGTGAGCGCCCGGGCCTCGTCATAGGCCGCCTCGGGCACCGGCAGGTCCCAGGCCGGGGAGAGGTCCTCGACCCCCAGCAGCCGGGCGAAATCCATAAAGGAGTCCAGCACGTGTGCCCGGGGATGGGGCGCCAGCTGGCGGTGGGTGAACCAGTGCTGGGCATCCTTGGCCCGGGCCTTGTCGTAGCCCACCCTCACCTCGGCCTTGAGGCCCAGGGAGAGCGCGCTGGCCCTTAGCGCCTGCTGCATATGCAGCAGCACGTCGAAGCGAGTATCGGCCAGCTCGCGCCACAGCGCGCGCATGCCGGCGAGGCCCGAGGCCTTGTCGTAGACCACGAACTCGACCCCGGAGAGGCCCGCCAGTAGACTGTGCTCGCCCTTGCCGATGATCCAGGTGATGCGCGCCTCGGGCCACTGGCGCTGCAGGGCGCGAACCGTCGGTACCAGGTTGCAGACATCGCCCAGGGCGGAGAGTCGCAGCACGCCGATGTGCCGAGGTTGTGCAGGCAGAGGATGCTTCATGGGGTTGGCAACGTATCGAGCGGGAAAGGTTTTCATTCTATATGATGCGGCGCGTTTATGTGACGCCGAGGGGACCGTCGCCCCCGAGCCATCGCTCTTCGACCCCGAAGGATGGCGGGCCCGGGGCCGCGTCACCGGCGAGGCGCCGGGCCGCGGCGCGAGCCTCTTCCTGGACGCCGGCGCCGGCCGCGAGTGGGTGCTGCGTCCCTACCGCCGGGGCGGCCTCATCGCCCGGCTCAGCGCCAGGCGCTACCTCTGGACCGGCCTGGAGCGCACCCGCGCCTTCCGGGAGCTGCGCCTCACCGCCGACCTCCACCAGCGCGGCCTGCCGGTGCCCACCCCGGTGGCCGCCGCCGTCACCCGCCACGGCCTCACCTACGAGGCCGCCCTGATCACCGAGCGCATTCCCGGCGCCCGGGCCCTGGCCAGCCGGCTGGAAACCGACAAAACCGACGACGACCTGCTGAGGCGCGTCGGCACCACCATCCGCCGCTTTCACGACGCCGGCCTCGACCACGTGGATCTCAACGCCCGCAACCTGCTGGTGGATGAACATGGCGCGGTGTGGCTGATCGACCTGGACCGCTGCCGCCTGCGCCCGAAGGGCGCCTGGCAGGACGCTAACCTGGCGCGCCTCGAGCGCTCCCTGGCCAAGTTCGACGCCGGTGATGCCATGGCGCCGATCCGAAGGGGCTACGAGGAGGCGTCGGACACCGACTGACGCGGCGCACCGCGCTCGGGATAGACCCGCACCAGCAGCTCCTCGAGCCCCTGCAGGATATCGGTGCTGCCCGGCACCTCGCCGCTTCTCAGGAAGACCGCCTCGTGGAGGTCTTCGTATCGGGGCCAGTAGCGATAGGGCAGCGTCTGGAAGAAGATCCCCAGGGTCGGCGTATGGGTGGCCAGCGCCAGGTTGCGCACGCCGGTATCCCCGCACACCAGCGCAGATACGCCGGCCATCCAGGGGCCCAGCGCCTCCAGAGACATGCGCGGCTGAACCTCGACGTTGGCCTGCCGCGCCGCCACCTCGGCCAGGAAGTCGCCGGACTCCTCGGCCTTGTGCCCCTCCAGCAGCACGTGGCGGTAGTCGGGAAACTCCCGCGCCGCCCTGTCGATCAGCTGGCACCAAGAGTCCAGGGAGAGGGACTTTTCCGCCTGGGAGGCGAAGGGAAAGTAGGCAATGACCCGGGGCGACTCCGCCTGCCGATGCACAGGCATGGCGAAGTCGAGCGGGTAGCGCGGCTTGTGCCCCATGACCTTGAGGAAGTCGAGCAGCACCTCGGCCTCGTAGTGATAGTTGGAGCGCCGCAGGCCCACGTCGTAGAGCAGCCGGTTGAACACGCCGCGATAGGGAAAGCCCAGCTTGATGGCGGCGGGAGCCATCAGCGTCAGCACCCGGGAGCGGGAGGTATCGGCCAGGTCGAAGAGAATATCCACGGGTTCCAGGGCGCGCAGCGAGCGCCACTGCTCCGCCAGGCTGCCTCGCGTCTCCTGCACGAAGACCTCATCCACCAGGTCCTCCGGCACCGCATAGCGGTAGGTCGTCACCGTGGCCAGGGTGATATGCGCCTCGGGAAACAGCCGCCGCAGCTCGACCAGAAAGGGCCTCGCCGCCATGTAGTCGCCGAAGGCGCACTGGCGAATCACCAGGATACGCCTCACCTCGTTCGGGGCCGTACTCTCCAACCAGCGCCCTCCGCGCCGGCTTAGGTAGGCACACTTGTCGATCCAGGCTCTCACTCGCCCTCAGCTCCTTTTGGGTTCTCGTATTCGCGGGTCAGACTGGCCACATGGGCCGCCAGGGTAAAGTCCTTCTCGACGCGGCGCCGAGCCGCCTGCCCCAGGCGGCGCCGCAGCTCGGCGTCGCCGGCCAGCTCGGCCAGCGCCTCTGCCCAGGCCGCCGCTTCCTCGGGGGGCGCCAGGCGTCCCGTCTCGACATCGAGAAGTTCGGGAATGGCCCCGCTGTCGCTGCCGATCACCGCCCTGCCGGCGGCCATGGCCTCGATCACCGTCAGGCCGAAGGCCTCGTTGCGCGAAGGGACGCAGACGACGTCGAGGGCCTCGAAGAGGCGCGCCAGGTCGCGGCGAAAGCCAGTGAAGGCGATACGCGCCTCGAGACCCAGCGCCTCGATACGCTTGCGCAGCGCCGCCACATGGGCCTCGTCGCTGCCCTCCTGTGCCGTGAGGCCGCCGATCAGCACACCGTGCCAGGCAAGCTCGGGCCGAGCCTCGGCCAGGCGAGCCAGCGCCTCGACCCACACCTCCTGGCCCTTGCCCGGCGTCAACCGGCCGGGCAGGCCAATGGCCACGGCGCCCTCGGGCACGCCCAGCTCATGGTGCAGCGCAAGGCGCGCCTCCTCGTCGAGACAGGGCGCATAGGGAGCGGGGTCGATGCCCAGGTAGAGACGCCGGATGCGCTCGGCGGGCAGCGGGAAGGCCGCCAGGTTGCGCTGCCGGGTCGCCTCACTGATGGAGAAGAGCCGGGTAACCTTGCCGTAGGCCCAGCGGTGGTAGGGGTCCTTCTTGGGGCGTGTCACCCCCATATGGTCGGTGAAGAAGAGGCGCAGCGATGGCCGCAGGGTCGCCAGCAGCGCCCCCAGGCGCAGGTCGCTGGACTTGTGGCAGTGGATCACCTCGATCCCGTGTGCCTTCAGATAGGCCAGCACGCGCCCTGCCGCCAGCAGCGCCCGCCCCTTCGAGGCCAGGGTCAGCGGCTCGACGCCGGCCTCGCGGAAGCTCTCGGCGACCCGGGAGCCGGCCAGGGCCAGGCCGTGGGCCTGCCACCCCTGGCGGGCCAGCTCGGGTATAATCCGAGACGGATACATTTCCAGTCCGCCCCAGCCGCTGGAGAGACAGATATGCAGGACCTTGTGCGACAAGGCTGACTCCTTCGGTATCTCGGGGCTCGGGAGCCCGGATGACTGCAACTTCCACCGCCCGGGGCGCCGCGCCGCGCCTGCTGGTGGTTCGCAATGACAAGCTCGGCGACTTCATGCTCGCCTGGCCGGCCCTGGCCCGCCTCAAGGCGGCAAGCCCTGCCCCCCGGGTGAGCGTGCTGGTACCGGCCTATACGGTGCCCATGGCGCGCCTCTGCCCCTGGGTCGACGAGGTGCTGCTCGACCCGGGCGATGGCGCCTCCCGCGCCGAACAGCGCCGGCTGCTGGCCGAGGTGAAGGCGGCACGCTTCGATGCGCTGCTCACGCTCTTCTCCACGCCGCGTATCGGCTGGCTGGGGTGGCGTGCGGGCATTCCGCTGCGCCTGGCCCCGGCCACCAAGTGGGCGCAGCTATTCTACAACCGAAGGGTGGTGCAGCGCAGGTCGCGCTCGGAAAAGCCGGAGTACCGCTACAACATCGAGCTGGCCGAGGCGCTCCTGAGCGAGCTCGACCTGACACCGGATATCGAGCCCGAGCCGCCCTGGTGGCCCCTCCCGACAAGCGAGCGCCGGGCCCAGCGCCGGCGCCTCGCCGAGGAGCTCGGCCTCGACCCGGCGCGGTCCTGGGTGTTCCTCCACGGAGGCAGCGGCGGCTCGGCGGTCAACCTCTCCCCCGCGCAGTATGTGCGGCTGGTGCAGGAGGTGGATGCCCGCCTGCCGATGGAGAAGCGCGCCCAGTGGGTGCTGACCGCCGGTCCCGGCGAGGAGGCCACCGCCGAGGCGATCCTTGCACCGCTGCGCAAGGCCGGCCTCGAGGCGCAGCGCCTGCCGCCGCGGGCCGGCCTGGAGGACTTCGCCCGGACGCTGGCGGCGGCAGACCTCTTTGTCGCCGGCTCCACCGGGCCGCTGCATATCGCCGGCTGCCTGGATATCGCCACCGCCGGCTTCTACCCGGCCCACCGCTCCGCCACCCCCCTGCGCTGGCAGACCTGCAACCACGCCGAGCGCCGCCTCGCCTTCTGCCCGCCCGCGGATGCCGGCGAGCAGGACATGGCAACCATCGACATTCCCGCGGCGGCCGAGGCGGTCAGCGATCTCTTGTGCCGCCTTCCGGCGGCGGTGACGTCCGGGTCCTGACCCAGAGGTCGGCGTACTTGGCGAAGGTGGAGTGGGCCGAGAGCAGCGCCAGCAGCAGCCCCTGACGACCGTCGAGGAAGCCCGCCTTGAGCAGGTACATGCGCAGGAAGCAGCCGATACCGTGGCCGATGCCCGCGGCGAGGCTGCCGCGCTTGCCACGTGCCGCCCGCTGCTCGGCCCAGGCCTGGGCATAGTGGGCCGACTTCTCGAGGTAGTGGCGCAGGTCGCGGTAGGTGTAGTGCAGCAGATCGCCCTCGAGAGGCCGCACCGGCAGCTCCTCGGGGTTTTCCAGCTTCTCGTGGACCAGGGCGTCGTTGTAGCCGGCTCGGCCGCGGGGATAGAGGCGCGCCACCCGGTCGGGGTACCAGCCGGAGTGGCGAATGAAGCCGCCGAAGCACCAGGAGAGACGCGGCAGGGTGTAGATCGCCGGGCTATTCTGTGCCACCGCGGCCTGCAGGCTCTCACGCAGCGCCGGCGTCACCCGCTCGTCGGCATCCACCATCAGGATCCAGTCGCTCTCCACCAGGGCTTCCGCCCGCTGCCTCTGCACCCCGAACCCTTGCCAGTCGTCCTCCACCGCCACCTTGTCGGTAAATTCCCGGGCGATCTCACGGGTCCCGTCGCTGCTGCCGGCGTCCACCACCACGATCTCGTCGACCCAGTCGAGGGTCTCCAGGCAGGCAGGCAGGTGGTCCTGCTCGTTCTTGACGATGAGCACGGCGGCGATGGACATGGCGTTTCCTTGGCAGAGGTTTGGCAGGCGCCCAGTGTACGGTGACCGCCATGCCGGGACCAATGTCGTGAACGCCACGACTTGATAAGCTGTTGGGCCACCCCTGAACCGGTGTTGCACCATGCTAGGTCGTCAGCTAGGTCATCAACTGCCTGCTCCGCTGCGCCATCCCCGCTGGTGGGCCCTGCTCGCCATCGGCCTCTGCCTCGGCTATGCCGCGGTGACCATCAGCCTGCTGCCCTTCTGGGCCCTGCCGCCGATCGCCGGGGCCTGGCTGGGCGCCGGCTGGCTGCTGCGCTGGGGTGCCCCCCATCGGCCGAGACCGCCGGCCCGGGTATGGCCCTGGTCGCTGCTGCCGCTGGCCCTGTGGGGCCTCTATGTCTACCTCAACGACAGCTTCGGCATCGTCGACCTGGGGGCGATCTTCTTCCACCTCCAGGCCGGTATCTCCGACCACGGCGGCAGCGACCGCCTGGTCGCCGCCGCGCTCTACTGCCTGAGCATGCTCGCCCTGCTGGCCGCCTTCACCTGGCTGGTCCGGGTCGACCACCGCTGGCGCCTTGGCGAGCGCCTGCTGGCCCTGGTGCTGCTGGCCAGCAACCCTCTGCTCTACGGCATGACCCAGCGCGGCGCGGCCATCGTCACCGACGACGGCGCCTGGCTGGACCGCCGCTATGTGGCGCCGGTGATCGAGGAGACTCCCTCCAACCCACCCAACCTGCTGCTGCTCTACCTGGAGAGCATCGAGCGCACCTATGCAGACCGGGAGCGCTTCGGCGATGCCTATGCCGACCTTGACCTTCTGGGGGAGCGCGGCCATGTCTTCGAGGGGGTACGCCAGCTCGACAACACCGGCTGGACCATGGCCGGCATGATCGCCAGCCAGTGCGGCACGCCGCTGATGCCGGCAGGCCTGCTCCACGACCGGCAGTTCTCGCCGCTGGAGAAGGTGGTGCCCGGGGTCGACTGCCTGGGCGACCTGCTCAGCGAGCAGGGCTACCGACTCAGCTACCTGGGCGGTGCCAGCACCGGTTTTGCCGGCAAGGGGCTCTTCTACGAGGGGCACGGCTTCGAGACCGTGCTGGGACGCGAGCAGCTGGCTGAGCGCCTCGAGAACCCGGAATACCTGAACAACTGGGGGCTCTACGACGACTCCCTCTACGACTTCACCGTCGAGGAGATCCAGCGTCTGGACGCCGAGCACGACGGCCCCTGGGGCGTGGTCAACCTGACCATCGCCGGCCATGCCCCCAACGGCTATCCTGCCCAGGCCTGTATCGACCGCCAGGGGGAGTTCGACGGCGTGGATATTCTCTACTCGGTGGAGTGCTCGGCCTGGCTGGCCCGGGACCTGGTGGAGCGCCTGGAGGCCGAGGGGCTGCTGGAGAACACCCTGGTGGTAGTGGCCAGCGACCATCTGACCATGCGCGTCTCGGTGTGGGACCAGCTGATTGCCGGCGAACGCGACAACACCTTCATGCTGCTGGGGCACGGCATCGGCGCCGGCGCCCGTACCTACCGCGAAGCGTCCATGGTCGACCTTTTCCCGACCATTCTCGAGGCCATGGGCTTCGGCATCGACGGCCACCGGGCCGGACTCGGCGTCTCCCTGCTCGCCGGCGAGGAGCACGCCACCCTGGTGGAGGCCCACGGCCTGGAGGGCATCAATGCCCGGATGCGGGAGGAAAACGCCCTGCAGAAGCGCCTCTGGGAAGGCCTGGTGCCCCAGGGCCGCAGCGAGGATGCCGCGGAGCCGGAAAGGCGCGATGCCCAGGTGGTAGAGAGCCCGCTGGACGCGACCGGCGAAGTGCCGGCCAGCGTCCAGTAGCGCCGGGCTACTCCTCGACGGCGATACGCCGTTCGGCCGCCAGCACCGCCGTCAGCAGGCGCTCGGGCGAGAGCTCGACGAGGCAGCGGGTATGCCCGAGGGGGCAGGTGCGCTGGAAGCAGGGGGAACACTCCAGCGCCAGGTAATGGATCTCGGCGCTGTCGGTGAGCGGCGGGGTATAGGCCGGCGACGAGGAGCCGTAGAGGGCGTGCACCCGGGTGCCCGTCGCCGCCGCCACATGCATCAGCCCCGAGTCGTTGGTGACCACCTGGCGGCAGTCCGCCAGCAGGTCCACGGCATCGGCCAGGCGCGTCTGGCCGCACAGGTTGTGGACATGGTCCACCTCCCGGGCGATCGCCTCGCCGGCCTCGGCATCCTTGGGCCCTCCCAGCACACGGACCTCGAACCCCTCGGCCACCAGCGCCTCGGCCAGGGTGCGAAAGTGCTCGAGCGGCCACTGCTTGGCGGGGCCATATTCGGCGCCGGGCATCATGCCGATGGCCGGGCGTGACGAGAGCCCGTGAGCCCGACGCAGCTCGGCGAGGTTGTCGTCATCCACGACGAGACGCGGCGGTGGAATCGGGAAGCCCCCGCCGGCTGCCTCATCGGCGGGCAGCCCCAGCGCCACGAAGCGCTTCACCGTCTGGTCGAGCACCGCCTTGTCGAGGCGGCGGCGATCATTGAGCAGCAGCAGCCGCTGCTCGCCGGTAAAGCCGGTACGGCGGGGAATGCCCGCCAAGAAGGGGACCAGGGCCGACTTCCAGGAGCGTGGCAGCACGATGGCGCGATCGAAGCGGCCGCGCAGCGTGCGAGCCACAGCGCGCCGCGTCGCCCAGCCGAACTCGCCGTGCCCCACGTCCAGGGCGATCGCCTCGTCCACCTCGGGCATACGCTCGAGAATCGGCAGCGACCAGCCCGGGGCCACCACGCCGAGGTGACAGCCGAGGTGGCGGTCCTTGAGCGTCATCAGCAGGCTCTGGGCCATCACCATGTCGCCGACCCAGGAGGGGCCAACCACCAGGATCCGCTCCCCGCCCTCCCCGCCCTCTTCTCCCGGAGGGGCCGGCTCAGCCATTCAGCCACTCCAGGTACTCGCCCACGCCTTCGGCCACGGTGCGAAACTCCCGGTCGTAGCCCGCCCGACGCAGGCTGCCGATATCGGCACGGGTGTAGCTCTGGTAGCGCCCCTTGAGCTCGTCGGGAAAGTCGATGTACTCGATGGTACCGCGGCCGTAGTAGTCGATCACCGCCTCGCCGATCGCCTTGAAGGGCTCGGCGCGACCGCTGCCCAGATTGAAGATGCCGGACACCTGGGGATTGTCGAGGAACCAGAGGTTCACGCTGACCACATCGCCCACGTAGACGAAGTCGCGACTCTGCATGCCCGCCTCATAGCCGTCCCAGGCGCCGAACAGCTTGACGCTGTCGCCGCCGCGGATCTGGGTGTGGTGGTGATAGGCGACGCTGGCCATCTTGCCCTTGTGCTGCTCCCGGGGGCCGTAGACGTTGAAGTAGCGGAAGCCCACCACCTGGCTCTCGAACTCGTCCCAGCGGGCGCGCACGTACTGGTCGAAGAGCAGCTTGGAGTAGCCGTAGACGTTGAGCGGCTTCTCGTGCTCCGGCGCCTCCACGAACACCTCGCTGCCGCCGTAGGTAGCCGCCGAGGAGGCGTAGAGGAAGGGGATGCCGCGCTTCTGGCAGAAGTGCAGCAGCACCTTGGAGTACTCGAAGTTGTTGTCGAGCATGAAGCGGCCGTCCCACTCGGTGGTGTCGGAGCAGGCCCCCTCGTGGAAGATCGCCTCGATCTCGGGCAGCCGGGCCGGCTCGCCGCGCAGCTCCGCCTCGACCCGGCGACGGAAGTCATCCTTGTCCAGGTAGTCACCCAGGGTGCAGTCGGCCAGATTGACGAACTTGGTGCCGTCGGAAAGGTCGTCGACGACCATCACGTCCTGGCGGCCGCGCTCGTTGAGCGCCTTCACCAGGTTGGAGCCGATGAAGCCGGCTCCGCCTGTCACTACGATCATGGGGATATCCTCTCTCTCGGGCCGTGCGCCTATAACCGATCTTCCGGTGATTGTATACTTGACGCCCTGTGAATTCATGGCCAACGGTGCTTTCCGCAATGACTCTCTCGTCCTCGACATCCGCGCCGACCTCCGGGCCGGCGCCCGACGTCTCGACCTTCCAGGGGTTGATCCTGGCCCTGCAGCAGTACTGGGCCGACCAGGGCTGCGTGATCCTCCAGCCCCTCGACATGGAGGTCGGCGCCGGCACCTTCCATCCGGCCACCTTCCTACGCGCCATCGGGCCCGAGACCTGGAACTCCGCCTACGTGCAGCCCTCGCGCCGCCCCACCGACGGTCGCTACGGCGAGAACCCCAACCGCCTGCAGCACTACTACCAGTTCCAGGTGGTGATGAAGCCCTCCCCCGCCGACTTCCAGGAGCTCTACCTGGGCTCCCTCAAGCATCTCGGCCTGGATCCCCTGGTCCACGACATCCGCTTCGTCGAGGACAACTGGGAGTCCCCCACTCTGGGCGCCTGGGGGCTGGGCTGGGAGATCTGGCTCAACGGCATGGAGGTGACCCAGTTCACCTACTTCCAGCAGGCCGGCGGGATCGAGTGCTACCCGGTCACCGGCGAGCTCACCTATGGCCTCGAGCGCATCGCCATGTACCTGCAGAACGTCGACAGCGTCTACGACCTGGTCTGGACCGTGGCACCGGACGGCTCCAGGGTCACCTACGGCGACGTCTACCTGCAGAACGAGCGCGAGCAGTCCGCCTACAACTTCGAGCATGCCGACGTCGACTTCCTGTTCGGCGCCTTCGACCAGCAGGAGCGCGACTGCAGCCGCCTGCTCGAAGCCGGCCTGCCACTGCCCGCCTACGAGCAGGTGCTCAAGGCCTCCCACACCTTCAACCTGCTCGACGCCCGCCACGCCATCTCGGTCACCGAACGCCAGCGCTTCATCCTGCGCGTACGCACCATGGCCCGGGACGTGGCCCACGCCTACTACGACTCCCGCAAGGCCGCCGGCTTCCCGCTGGCTCCCGAGGCCCTGCGGAAGGAACTGCTTGCCGACGAGGGAGACGCTTGAGCATGGCCGCCAATACCCTACTGGTTGAACTGGGCGTCGAGGAACTGCCGCCGAACGCCATCGACGCCCTCTCCGACGCCCTGGCCGACGGCCTGCGCCGCGGGCTCGCCGACGCCGAGGTGGCCCACGGCGAGGTACGCGCCTACGCCACCCCGCGCCGCCTGGCGGTACAGATCGAGGGGCTGGCCAACAAGCAGCCCGACCGCGAGGTGGAGAAGCGCGGCCCGGCACTCGCCGCCGCCTTCAAGGATGGCCAGCCCACCCGAGCCGCCGAGGGCTTCGCCCGCTCCTGCGGCGTCGCCGTGGAAGAACTGATCCACCTGGAAACCGACAAGGGCACCTGGCTCGGCTATCGCGAGCAGCAGCAGGGGGAGTCCACCGCTGCCCTGCTGCCGGCCATCCTGCAGAAGGCGGTCGCCGCCCTGCCGGTGCCGAAGAACATGCGCTGGGGCGCCTCGCGGGTGGAGTTCTCCCGCCCGGTGCACTGGCTGGTGATGCTCTATGGCGGCGACGTTGTCGAGGCCGAGGCCCTGGGCCTCGCGGCGGGCCGCACCACCTACGGCCACCGCTTCCACGCGCCCGCCGCCATCGAGCTGGCCCATGCCGATGACTACCTGGAAGCGCTGGAGCAGGCCTGGGTGCTGGCCGACCGCGACCGCCGTCGGGAGCGCATCCGCGAGCAGGTGCTGGCCGAGGCGGAGGTCCAGGAGGCCACCGCGGTGATCGACGAGGATCTGCTGGTCGAGGTGAGCGGCCTGGTGGAGTGGCCGGTGGCCCTGACCGGCAGCTTCGACGAGCGCTTCCTGGAGGTGCCGGCGGAGTCGCTGATCTCCTCCATGAAGGCCAACCAGAAGTACTTCCACCTGCTGGATGACGCAGGCAGGCTCAAGCCGCTCTTCATCACCATCTCCAACATCGAGAGCCGGGATCCCCAGCAGGTGATCGAGGGCAACGAGAAGGTCATCCGCCCGCGCCTGGCCGACGCCGCCTTCTTCTACGACACCGACCGCAAGCGCCCCCTCGCCTCGCGCATCGACGAGCTCGCCGGCGTGGTGTTCCAGAAGCAGCTCGGCACCCTGGCCGACAAGGCCCACCGCAGCGCCGCCGTGGCCGCCTTCATCGCCGGCCAGATCGGCGGCGACGTGGGCCACGCCCGCCGCGCCGCGGAGCTGGCCAAGTGCGACCTGGTCACCGAGATGGTGCTGGAGTTCCCCGAGCTGCAGGGCATCATGGGCCGCTACTACGCTGAGCATGACGGCGAGGCCGCCGAGGTCGCCCAGGCCCTGGAGGAGCAGTACCTGCCGCGCTTCGCCGCCGACGCCATTCCCCACGGCCGCACCGGCCTGGCCCTGGCCCTGGCCGATCGCCTGGATACCCTCACCGGCATCTTCGGTATCGGCCAGCGCCCCACCGGCACCAAGGACCCCTTCGCCCTGCGTCGCGCCTCCATCGGGGTGCTGAACATCCTGATCAAGGGCGAGCTGAACCTGGACCTGCGCGAGCTGCTGGAGCTGGCGGCCGCCCAGCACCAGGAGCTGCCCTACGCCGAGTCGCTGGTGGACGAGGTGCTGGGCTACATGCTCGACCGCTTCCGCGCCTGGGGTCAGGACGAGGGCATCTCCGCCGAGGCCTACCTGGCCGTGCGCGCCCGGCCGGTCACCCGACCGCTGGACTTCGCCCGCCGCCTGCGCGCCGTCCAGGGCTTCGCCGGCCGCGAGGAGGCCGCCGCCCTGGCCGCCGCCAACAAGCGGGTCTCCAACATCCTGACCAAGCAGGGCGGTGACGCCGGCACCCAGGTGGATACCCGCCTGCTGCAGGAGGCGGCCGAGAAGGCCCTCCACGAGGCCCTCGGTGCTCAGCGCGAACGGGTCATGCCGCTGTTCGCCGAGGCCCGCTACGCCGAGGCCCTGGACGCCCTGGCCGATCTGCGCGAGCCGGTGGATGCCTTCTTCGACCAGGTCATGGTGATGGCAGACGACGAAGCGGTGCGCGCCAACCGCCTGGCCCTGCTGAGCAGCCTGCGCGCCCTCTTCCTGGAAGTGGCCGATATCGCCCAGCTGCAGCAGTAACACCGGGCAGGAGGAACGAAGGCCGGCAGCGCAAGCTGCCGGCCTTTTTCATGCCCTGCCCTCGACTCGATGTTCCACGTGAAACATGCACGCCTCACGCCTCACGCCTCACGCCTCACGCCTCACGCCTCACGCCTCACGCCTCACGCCTCACGCCTCACGCCTCACGCCTTGGCAGACAGTGTTCCACGTGAAACACTCCTCGCCCAGAGCATACACAAGTTAGCCACCAAGGAAGTGCCATGCCCTCCCCCGACCGACTGGTGATCCTGGACCGCGACGGCGTCATCAATCGCGACTCCGACGACTATGTAAAATCCCTGGCCGAGTGGGTGCCCTACCCCTCCGCCATCGATGCCATCGCCCGCCTGAGTCGCGCCGGCTGGACGGTGGCCGTGGCCACCAACCAGTCGGGCATCGCCAGAGGCTACTACGACGAGGCCACCCTGGCCGAGATGCACGCAGAGCTGAACCGCCTGGTGAGGAAGGCCGGTGGCGAGGTCGCCCATATCGCCTTCTGCCCCCACGGCCCCGACGACGGCTGCAACTGCCGCAAGCCGCTGCCCGGCCTGCTCGAGCAGATCCGCAGCGCGCTGGGCATGGAGTCCCTCGCCGGCAGCTGGATGGTGGGCGACAGTCTGCGCGACCTCCAGGCCGGCGAGCCCATGGGCTGTCGGCCGGCGTTGGTGCGCACCGGCAAGGGAGAGCGCACCCTGGCCAAGCACCCGGAGCTGACGGCCGAAGATAGCGAAGCACGCGTCTTCGACGATCTTGCGGCCTTCGTGGACTGGCTGCTGGCCAGCACATCCGCCGCGAGCGGCCCCCTGCCCCATCGCCGGTAACCCCCACTGCCGGCAAAAGCAGAAGGCCCGTCTCGAAACCGAGACGGGCCTTCTGCGTTCTGCTTGGTACCGGCACCCTGGCCTTGGCCATGTTTCCGTGACGCCGTGTTTCACGTGAAACATGGCGGCAGCCGATGGATGCGCGTCACACGTCTAGATTGGCGACCAGGGCATTGCGCTCGATAAAGTCGCGGCGCGGCTCCACCTCGTCGCCCATCAGGGTGTTGAACATCATGTCGGCACCTACCGCATCCTCGATGGAGACGCGCAGCATGCGGCGCGTCTCCGGATTCATGGTGGTCTCCCACAGCTGCTCGGGGTTCATCTCGCCCAGCCCCTTGTAGCGCTGGATGGAGAGACCACGCTGGGCCTCGTTCATCAGCCACTCCAGGGCCTCGTAGAAGGTACCGATACGCTTCTGACGCTCGCCGCGAGCCACATGGGCGCCCTCCTCCAGCAGGCCATCGAGGGTCTCCCCCAGCTCGGCCATGCCGCGATAGTCGGCGCTGGTGAAGAAGTCGATACCCCAGACATAGTCGGTGGTCACCCCATGAGCGGTGAGCGTCACCGCCGGCAGGAAGAGGCTACGCTCGGTATCCTCCTCCAGGCGGAAGGTGTAGCGCGGACCACCCTCGTAGGCCACCTGAGCGTCCATCTGCTCCTGCAGATAGTCGATCCAGTTCTGCATGGTGCCGCGGTCGCGCAGGCTGTTCTCGCCGTCGAGGCGCGCGGCGTGCACGATCTTCTTCAGCACCTCGTTGGGGTAGACCCGCGACAGGCGGTCGATGCGACGCATCACCTCGCGATACTGGTTGACCAGCCCTTCCAGCTGGGAGCCGCTGATGCCCGGCGCATCGGCGTTGACGTAGAGCCGAGCCCCGTCCAGCGCCGTTGCGGTAAGGTAGTCGGTCATCGCCTGCTCATCCTTGAGGTAGAGCTCCTGCTTGCCGCGCTTGACCTTGTAGAGCGGCGGCTGGGCGATGAAGACATGGCCGCGCTCGATCAGCTGTGCCATCTGGCGGAAGAAGAAGGTCAGCAGCAGAGTGCGGATGTGGGAGCCATCCACGTCGGCGTCGGTCATGATGATGATGGAGTGGTAGCGCAGCTTGTCCGGGTTGAACTCCTCGCGCCCGATACCGCAGCCCAGGGCGGTGATCAGGGTGCCCACCTCGGCGGAGGAGAGCATCTTGTCGAAGCGGGCCTTCTCGACGTTGAGGATCTTGCCCTTGAGCGGCAGGATCGCCTGGGTGCGGCGGTCGCGGCCCTGCTTGGCGCTACCCCCGGCGGAGTCACCCTCCACCAGGAAGAGTTCGGAGAGGCTGGGGTCCTTCTCCTGGCAGTCGGCCAGCTTCCCGGGCAGGCCGGCAATATCGAGGGCTCCCTTGCGACGCGTCATGTCGCGGGCCTTGCGCGCGGCCTCCCGAGCCCGGGCGGCATCGAGCATCTTGTTGACGATCGCCTTCGCCTCGTTGGGCTTCTCGATCAGGTAGTCGGAGAAGAGGCGCCCCATCTCCTGCTCCACCGCGGTCTTGACCTCGGAGGAGACCAGCTTGTCCTTGGTCTGGGAGGAGAACTTGGGATCCGGGACCTTGACCGAGATGATCGCCGTCAGGCCCTCCCGGGCATCGTCACCGGCGGTGTTGATCTTGGACTTCTTGAGCAGCCCTTCCGCCTCGATATAGGCGTTGAGCGTACGGGTCAGGGAGGCACGGAAGCCCGCCAGGTGGGCGCCGCCATCCCGCTGGGGGATGTTGTTGGTGTAGCAGAAGATGTTCTCGTTGAAGGAGTCGCTCCACTGCATAGCGACTTCCACCCCCACCCCATCCTCGCGCTCCACGTTGAAGTGGAAGACCGGATTGAGCACCGTCTTGTTGGTATTGAGGTGGTCGACGAAGGCCTTGAGGCCGCCTTCGTAGTGGAACAGCTCCTCCTTGCCGCTACGCTCGTCGATCAGGCGAATGGCCACGCCGGAGTTGAGGAAGGAGAGCTCGCGCAGGCGCTTGGCCAGGATATCGTAGTGGAACTCGATATTGGCGAAGGTCTCGGTGGAGGGCTGGAAGTGCACCCGGGTACCGCTCTTCTCGGTCTTGCCTACCACCGCCAGCGGGGCCTGGGGCACGCCGTGGCGATAGATCTGCTCGAATACCTCACCGGCCCGCCAGATGGTCAGCTTCAGCTCCTCGGAGAGGGCGTTGACCACCGAGACCCCCACGCCGTGGAGGCCTCCCGATACCTTGTAGGAGTTGTCGTCGAACTTGCCCCCGGCGTGGAGCACCGTCATGATCACTTCCGCCGCCGAGACCCCCTCCTCCTCGTGAATATCGGTGGGAATGCCTCGACCGTTGTCGCTGACCGTGATCGACTCGTCGGGGTGGATCACCACCCGAATCTCGCTGCAGTACCCCGCCAGCGCCTCGTCGATGGAGTTGTCCACCAGCTCGAACACCATATGGTGCAGGCCCGTGCCATCATCGGTATCACCGATGTACATGCCGGGACGCTTGCGTACGGCATCCAGCCCCTTGAGTACCTTGATGCTCGATGAGTCGTAGGCCTGTTCGCTCATTGACTGCTCCATCATGAAGTCTGTCGTTCCAGCGGCACCAGCCGCCCCTCGCCCTGTTCCGAACGTTTCACGTGAAACATCGCGACGGGAGTGGCCGGCTGCCACAGATCTGCCAGGGCGTCGTGGTCGACGCTGGTGATAAAGGCCTGGCAGTGCATGCTTTCCAGCCACTGACAGAACACCCTGCGATGGGCGCTGTCCAACTCGGCCGGAAGGTCGTCGATCAGGTAGAGGCAGCCCCGCCCAGTGGCGGCCTCGAGCAGGCGCCCCTGGGCCAGCTTGAGCGCGCTCACCACCAGCTTCTGCTGCCCCCGGGAGAGCACCTCTACCGCGGGACGCCGGTTAAGCCTGATGGCAAGGTCTGCACGCTGCGGCCCCTGCTGGGTAAACCCCATCTGCCCGTCGACCTCCCTGCCCTGCCGCAGCACGTCACTCAGCGCGCGGCGCCTGTCCCAGCCGCGTGAATAGCGAAGCTGCAGGCCAGGCAATGGCATCAGGCCGGCCAGGGTCTCCTCGAATACCGGCAGAAAGGCATCGAACCAGTCGCTGCGCATGGCATCGATTCGCTCGCTCCAGTGAACAAGCTCAAGCTCCCAGGCCGACAGGGAAGCATCGTCCATTCTACCATGCCTGAGCAGGGCATTCCGATGTTTCAGCGCCCGTCGGGCCCGCTGCCAGGCCTCGAGGAAGTCATGTTTCACGTGAAACACACCCCAGTCGAGAAACTCTCGGCGGCCCGCCGGAGGCCCCTCCAGCAGGCGAAAGGCATCAGGATTGATCAGCTGGAGCGGCAGCGTCTCCACCAGCCGCGACAGGCGGTTGACCCGCTCCCCGGCCAGGCGGATCTCCAGCTCGCTCTCGTCGCGACGACGGCGCACCCCGAAGGGCAGCGGGGGGGCACCCGCCAGCCGGCCATGCAGCACCAGCGCCTCGGCACCGTCGGCGATCACATGACGCATATGGCGGGTACGGAAGGAGCGGCCCATGCCCAGGACATGGATGCCCTCCAGCAGGCTGGTCTTGCCGCTTCCGTTGCTCCCCATAATCAGGTTGATCCTTGAAGATGGTTCAAAATCAACAAGTTGGAGATTACGCAGACCCTGAAAGCTGAGTCGATCGAGTGGCATGAAGAGGGGCAGGCAGGGCGGCACCCGGGTGCCGCCGGTGGGTATCAGAGGCGCATCGGCATGACGACATAGAGGGCGTCGCCGCCGCCCGGCTCCTCCATCAGCGCACTGCTGTTGGGGTCTGCCAGGGTCATCTGCACGCGCTCCTCGTCCAGGGCGTTAAGGACATCGATCAGGTAGCCGACGTTGAAGCCGATCTCGAGGCCGGGACCGCTGTACTCGATGGCGATATTCTCTTCGGCCTCTTCCTGCTCGGGGTTGTTGGCCATCACCTTGAGATTGCCCTCTGCCAGGTGCAGGCGCACGCCCCGATACTTCTCGTTGGAGAGGATGGCGGTACGCGACAGCACCTGGCGCAGCTCGGCCCGCTCGGCGATAAACACCTTGTCGCCGCCTCGCGGCACGACGCGCTCATAGTCGGGGAACTTGCCATCCACCAGCTTGGAGGTAAAGGTGAAGTCGCCGGTGTGGGCACGAATATGGCTGGCACCCAGGGTCAGACTGACCGGCTCCTCGCCGTCGTCCAGCAGGCGCACCAGCTCCAGAATCCCCTTGCGCGGCACGATCAGCTTCTGGGCAGGCTCCACCTGGATCTCGACCGGGCGCGAACAGACCGCCAGGCGATGCCCATCGGTGGCGACGGCACGCACCAGCCCGGAGCGCAGCTCCAGCAGCATGCCGTTCAGGTAGTAGCGCACATCCTGCTGGGCCATGGCGAAGGAGGTGGCATCGATCAGCTGCTTGAGAACGCCCCGCGGCAGGCTCAGCTCGATGCTGCCCTGGCTGTCCTCGATATTCGGGAACTCCGCCACGGGCAGAGTGGAGAGCGTGAAGCGAGAGCGGCCGCTGCGCAGCACCGCCCTGCCCTCCTCCAGGGAGAGCTGGATCTCGGCCTGATCGGGAAGCGACTTACAGATGTCCATGAGCTTGCGGGCGGGTACCGTGGCGGCGCCCGGTTCATCCACCTGGCTGGCCACGGTGCGGCCAATCAGCTCCACTTCCAGGTCGGTACCGGTCAGGGCGACCTCGTCACCGTTGACCTGAATCAGCACGTTGGAGAGCACCGGCAGGGTCTGGCGACGCTCCACCACGCCGGCCACCAGCGTCAACGGTCGCAGCAGCGCTTCGCGGGAGATGGAAAATTTCATGTCGGCTCCACATCTTGTCCTGAAGGGTTGCAGCCGGCGAAGCTCCGGCCGAACGGCATGGCGGACATTAAACCACAAGCCGACGGCGACTCGGAGGCCAGCGCATCAGCTGGTTCGAAAGATCAGCTGGTCAGCAGGCGCAGCAGATTCTTGTAGTCCTCGCGGATATCGGCGTTCTCTTCCTTGAGCTGCTGCACCTTGCGGCAGGCGTGCAGCACCGTGGTGTGATCACGGCCACCGAAGGCGTCACCGATCTCGGGCAGGCTGTGGTTGGTGAGCTCCTTGGCCAGGGCCATGGCCACCTGGCGAGGACGGGCCACCGAACGCGACCGACGCTTGGAGAGCAGGTCGGCCAGCTTGATCTTGTAGTACTCCGCCACGGTGCGCTGGATGTTATCCACACCCACCTGCTTGTCCTGCAGGGCCAGCAGGTCCTTGAGGGATTCTCGGATGAAGTCCTGGGTAATCGGCTTGCCCATGAAATGGGAGTCGGCGATCACCTTCTTCAGGGCCCCCTCCAGCTCGCGCACGTTGGAGCGAATCTTCTGGGCAATGAAGAAGGCGGCATCGTGGGGCAGGTCCACCTTGGCCTGGTCCGCCTTCTTCATCAGGATCGCCACCCGCGTCTCCAGCTCCGGCGGCTCGATCGCCACGGTCAATCCCCAGCCGAAGCGCGACTTGAGACGCTCCTCCACGCCGCTGATCTCCTTGGGATAGCGATCGGAGGTCAGGATCATCTGCTGCCCGCCCTCGAGCAGGGCGTTGAAGGTATGGAAGAACTCCTCCTGGGAGCGCTCCTTGCCCGCGAAGAACTGGATGTCATCGATCAGCAGGGCATCGACGCTGCGGTAGAAGCGCTTGAAGTCGTTGATAGCATTGAGCTGCAACGCCTTGACCATATCGGCCACGAAACGCTCGGAGTGCAGGTAGACGACCCGGGCGTTCTCGCGGCGCCCGGCCAGGGCGTTGCCCACCGCATGCATCAGGTGAGTCTTGCCCAGGCCCACCCCGCCATACAGGAACAGCGGGTTGTAGGCGCCGCCGGGGTTCTCGGAGACCTGCCGCGAGGCCGCCCGGGCCAGCTGGTTGGACTTGCCCTCCACGAAGGTCTCGAAGGTGAAGTTGGGGTTGAGGCCGCTGCTGTGCTTGAGACTGCCCTCCACCTGGACCTGCCGCTCCCCGCCGGGTCGGCGCACCTCCCCTTCCTCGCGCAGCGCCTCGACCTCGCGCTCGTCGGCAGCACTGCCTCGAGAAGAGGTATGCACGGCAGGCGCCGCCGGCCGGCGGGGAGCGGCGGAGACGGGGTTGCCCAGCTCGCGAGGCTGCGGCCGAGGCGCACTGCGCCGACTACCCACGCTCAGCACCACCTTGGGAGGCTTGGCAGGCGAAAGCTCACGCATCAGCTCGCCGATACGCTTGGCGTACTTGTCACTGACCCAGTCCCGCACGAAGCGATTGGGCGCCAGCAGACACAGCTCGCCGGACTCTCCCTCTTCCGCCTGCAGCGGGCGGATCCAGGTATTGAACTGCTGCGAGTTCAGTTCGTCCTGAAGGGTGTCCAGGCACTGCTGCCAGAGAGCTAGTGGCACGCGACCTCACCATCGGTTGGAAAACGGGCGGGTATTGTAGCTCCCCCAAGGCCGGTTATCCACACCCCGACCTCCAGGCCGCAAGGCTGTGGAAAACCCTGGGGGGCCCTCGGGACTGCTGCACTTGAGCTCTGGGGATACCCGGAGCCTGTGGACCAGAGCAATATTTGTCCACCCTCACTGCACAGGCTGTCCATGCTGCCTCCAGCGCTCGTCCACACACTTTCAACCTGTATATCCCCTTGTCCTGGAAATGGAAAGTCAAGTTATCCACAGCAACTGTCCCCAGCATTAATAACAGGTTTTATAAAAGAACTATAAATAGTTACTGTTGCGTCCTGAGGGTAGAAGCCAGGCCAGAGTCTCCCGCTGTCCCGGCAGCGAGGCGGGGAGCACCGAGGCCGTTGCCCGGATCCGGCAACGGAAAAATTGCACCCGGAGCGCGATATCACTACAATTTCCGGTCTTGAGCCGAATATCACCGGGCCCCGAGCGGGATCCGGACGCCTCCAAGCTGTCCAATCGTCCTAAAAACCACGTGGGAATAATGAGTTATGAAACGTACCTTTCAGCCCAGCGTTCTGAAGCGTAAGCGTGTGCACGGCTTCCGTGCTCGCATGGCCACCAAGAACGGCCGTGCCGTCCTGGCCCGTCGTCGCGCCAAGGGTCGCAAGCGCCTGAGCGCCTGATCACGGACTCCTGGTGTCCCGTCAGGCATTTCCCCGCCGTCTGCGCCTGCTGACGGCCGGGGACTACCGTCAGGTCTTCGAGGCCGCGGCGTTCAAGGTTCACGGCAAGGGGCTCATGGCCCTGGCCATACCCAATGAGCTGGGACATCCGCGTCTCGGCCTGGTGGTCAGCAAGAAGAACCTTCGCCGTGCCGTCGACCGTAACCGCCTCAAGCGGCTCGTTCGTGAGTCCATCCGTCTCCAGCAACAGCAGATCCCTGCCCTGGACATCGTGGTCCTGGCCAGGCGAGGCGTAGGAGAGTTGGATAACGCCACCCTGCATCGCCAGCTGCACGGCATGTGGCGACGCCTGGCGCGAGATGCTGCCAGGTGGAAGCGTGACGATCAGCCGCAGAACGGGACGACCAGTGCGAACGCCAGTCAGAGCGGATGAGCGGACCGGCGGTATTGCCATGCTGCACCTGCTTGCCATGGCGACACTCGCCCCGGCCGATTCCACCGCCGACAGTCCGTGTTCGGCATCGAGCCTGCCTCTGGCAGGCTTTTGTCTATCTCGGGCGGGTACTTCCCATCCCGCCCCTGGCAAGTTCACCACCCATCGGGCAGAACCCTCATGGACGTAAAACGACTCCTATTGCTGATCCCCCTGGCGGTGCTCGCTTACCTGATCGTCGTGCAGTGGAATCAGGACTATGGCCAGGTGGCTCCTGAGCCTGAGGCCCCCTCCTTTACCAGCAGCTCAGACAATGGCCAGGCCCAGCCCGCCGACCCGGATGGCCTTGCCGTACCGGCATCGCCCAGCGCGGCGGACGACGTCAGCCAGGCGATGCCAGGCAGCGCCGATTCCCCCACCGGCAGCCGCGACCTGATTGCCGTAGTGACCGATGTACTCGACCTGCGCATCGACCCCCAGGGCGGCGATATCGTCTACGCGGCCCTGCCCCAGCATCGCCTGACCCTGAACTCAGACCGCCCCTATGTGCTGCTCTCCGACAACGAGACGCGCAGCTACGTCGCGCGCTCCGGGCTCCAGCTGGACGGCCAGGCAGGACGTATCGCCTTCACACCGGAGCGCACCGAGTACCGCCTGGCCGAGGGTGACAGCCGTCTCGAGGTCGACCTCACCGCCGAGGTGAACGGCATCGACGTGATCAAGCGCTTCAGCTTCGAGCGCGGCAGCTACGCGGTTGACGTTCACTACTACCTGGCCAACAACACCGAGGAGCCGGTCTCTGCCCGCTTCATCGGCCAGCTGGCACGGGATAACAGCCCCGACCCCTCCAGCGGCGTGGCCCTGGGCATGAGCTCCTTCCTCGGCGCGGCCTTCTCCACCCCGGAGAGCCGCTACGAGAAGGTCGACTTCGACGATATCCAGCGCGGCCGCTTCGACAACGTCGACGCCCAGGGCGGCTGGGTGGCGATCATCCAGCACTACTTCGTCTCGGCCTGGGCGCCGCCCCAGAACCAGCAGAACCTCTTCTATGCCACCACCGACTCGCGCAATCGCAACGTGGCGGCCTTCGCCGGCCCGGTGACCACCATCGCCGCCGAGGGCGAGGCGCGGCTGGGCGCGACTCTCTTCGTGGGCCCCAAGGTCCAGGACTACCTGGAAGCCGTGGCGCCCAACCTGCGCCTGACCGTGGACTTCGGCTGGCTCTGGTTCATCGCCAACCCGCTGTTCTGGCTGCTCGACCAGATCCACAGCCTGATCGGCAACTGGGGCTGGTCCATCGTGCTGCTGACCATCGTGGTCAAGCTGGCCCTCTGGCCGCTCTCCGCCAAGGCCTACAAGTCCATGGCCCGCATGCGCAAGCTCGGCCCCGAGATGCAGCGCCTGAAGGAGCAGTACGGCGACGACCGCCAGAAGATGTCCCAGGAGATGATGAAGTTCTACCAGAAGGAGAAGATCAATCCTCTGGGGGGCTGTCTGCCGATCCTGGTGCAGATGCCGGTCTTCATCGCCCTCTACTGGATGCTGCTGGAGTCCGTGGAGCTGCGCCATGCGCCCTTCATGTTCTGGATCCAGGATCTCTCGGTGAAGGATCCCTTCTTCATCCTGCCGATCCTGATGGGCGCCTCCATGTTCGTGCAGCAGCTGCTCAACCCGACGCCTCCGGACCCGATGCAGGCGAAGATCATGCGCATGCTGCCCATCGTCTTCACCTTCTTCTTCCTGTGGTTCCCGGCCGGTCTGGTGATCTACTGGGTGGTGAACAACATCATCTCCATCGCCCAGCAGTACGCCATCACGCGCAAGATCGAGAATGACCCCACCGTCGGCAAGGGCATGAAGACCAAGTAGCCTTCACCCGCCCCAGCCACTCCGGACCCCCGCCCCGTGCGGGGGTCTGGCGTTTACAGGGCCCGATGCGGACAATGGCAGCGCCACCACGAGGAGATTTCCATGGCCAGCCTCCACGACCAGGACACCATCGCCGCCCTCGCCACGCCACCCGGGCGCGGAGGCGTCGGCATCATTCGCCTCTCCGGGCCGCTGTGCGCGGCGATCGCCGAGGCGGTGGTGGGCCATTGCCCCGCGCCCCGCCACGCCCACTACGGCCCCTTCCTGGGCAGGGAGGGCGTGATCGACGAGGGCATCGCCCTCTGGTTCCCCGGCCCCCGCTCCTTCACCGGCGAGGACGTGCTGGAGCTGCAGGGCCACGGTGGCCCCGTGATCATGGACCTGCTGCTGGAGCGCTGCGTCGAGCTGGGCGCCCGCCTGGCCCGCCCGGGCGAGTTCTCCGAGCGTGCCTTCCTCAACGACAAGCTCGACCTGGCCCAGGCCGAGGCGATCGCCGACCTGATCGAGGCCAGCTCCCGGGCCGCCGCCGAGAACGCCCTGCGCTCCCTGCAGGGGGACTTCTCGCGGCGAGTCGAGGCGCTGGTGGAGCGGCTCATCGAGCTGAGGGTCTATGTGGAGGCGGCCATCGACTTTCCCGAGGAGGAGATTGACTTCCTGGCCGATGGCAAGGTGGCCGAGCGGCTCGCCGGCGTCATGGCGGAGCTTGCCGAGGTGCGCGCCGCTGCCGGCCAGGGGGCGCTGATGCGCGAGGGGATGAGCGTGGTGATCGCCGGGCGTCCCAATGCGGGCAAGTCGAGCCTGCTCAACGCCCTTACCGAGCAGGAGACCGCCATCGTCACTGACATCGCCGGCACCACCCGAGACGTGCTGCGCGAGCACATCCATATCGACGGCATGCCGCTGCATGTGATCGACACCGCGGGACTTCGCGACACTCCGGACGCCGTGGAGCAGATCGGCGTGGCTCGCGCCTGGGCAGAGATCGAGAAGGCCGACCGGGTGCTGCTGCTGGTGGACGCCGCGACCACCACCTCCACCGACCCCATGGCGATCTGGCCGGAGTTCGTGGCCCGACTGCCGGACCCCTCCCGGCTGACCCTGGTGCGCAACAAGATCGACGCCAGCCGTGAGCCCGCCGGAAGCGAGTTATCCACAGCCACCCCGGTGGTGCGGCTCTCCGCCCATACCGGGGAGGGTGTGGATAACCTCAAGGCGCACCTCAAGGAGGTGATGGGCTATACCGGGACCACCGAGGGGCGCTTCTCGGCGCGACGCCGCCACCTCGATGCCCTGGACCGTGCCCGCCAGGCCCTGGAGAACGGCGAGGCGCAGCTGGCCGGTTTCGGTGCCGGCGAGCTGCTGGCCGAGGATCTGCGCGACGCCCAGCAGGCCCTGGGCGAGATCACCGGCGAATTCAGCGCCGATGACCTTCTGGGCGAGATATTCGGCAGCTTCTGCATCGGCAAGTGAGTCTCATCGCCCAGCATCGGCGCTGAACGCGCCGCCAGTACAACCCCGCTGGCTTCTGGGCGAGATCTTCGGCAGCTTCTGCATCGGCAAGTGAGCCTCATCGCCCAGCATCGGCAAGTAACGGCGGCTACTCCTCCACCCACCAGCCGCTGCGGTAGCTCCCCGGTGAGCCGAGACGCGCCACTACCGGGGCCATCGCTTCCGCCAGGCGCTCGTCGAGGCCCCAGGGCGGGTTGACCACCAGCATGCCGCTGCCGTACATCCCCCGTTCCTCCTGGGCCGGCGTGCGGCGGCTGAACTCCCCGTACCAGACCTTGCGCAGCCCCCCGTCGCGCAGCGACTCGAGCAGCTCCCGGTGGCGGCCCGCCGGCAGCAGCGGATACCAGACCAGCACCACCGCATGGCGCGCCTTGCGCATCGCTGCCAGCACCGTCTCGGCCACCTCGAGATACTCCTCCTTGCGCTCGTAGCTGGGGTCGATCAGCACGCAGAGTCGCGGCGTCCTGACCGGCAATCGCTCACGCAGGCCCTTGAGGCCATCGCCATGGATCCGCTGAACTGCCGCAGGAAAAGGCTGCTGACTGAGATGCTCATGCTCCCCCGGGTGCAGCTCGAAGAGCCACTGCTGGTCCTGGGCCCTCAGCCGCTGCCCCATCCACCAGGGCGAGCCGGGGTAGTGGGTCAGGCGCCGAGGGTCGGGCTGAGCCGCCGCCAGGGCCGTCAGCCACTCCACCAGCAGCGTCCCCCCTTCACGGGTTTCCCGGGCAGACCATAGCGGTGCGACCCCTTCCCGGTACTCCTGCAGCCGGGTGGTCTCGGCGGCATCCAGGGGATAGAGGCCTCGACCCGCATGGGTATCGATATACGTAATGGGTGATTTCTTACGTAATAAATGATCGATGACCGCATGGAGGGTCAGGTGCTTGTGAACATCGGCAAAGTTGCCGGCATGGTAGGCGTGCTGATAGGAAAGCATGGACGGGGGCTGCTGGCTCGGCAAGGAAAGGAAAAGGGGCCTGCCGCTTCTGGCGGCAGGCCCCATTCTGGCACGTGGCGGTAACCTCAGGCCTACTGGAACTGGCTCTCGATGGGGGACAGCGTGATCTCGACGCGACGGTTCTGAGCGCGGCCCTCCTCGGTAGCATTGCTGGCCACGGGCTGGGTCTGGCCATAGCCGGTCATATAGAGGCGGTTGCGGGAGACGCCAGACTGGGCCAGATAGTTGCCGACGGACTCGGCACGCCGCTCGGAGAGACGCTGGTTGTAGTCGGCATTGCCGGTGCTGTCGGTATGGCCGGCGATATTGACCCGGGTATCGGTGTACTGGGTGAGGATCGACGCCACATCGTTGAGGGCGTTGCGAGCGCTCATGGTCAGTTCGCTGGAGTCGAAGCCGAAGGTCACGCTGCTCGGCATGTTGAGCACGATATCGTCACCGCGGCGATCGACCTCGATACCGGTACCCCGGGTACTCTGGCGCAGGGCCTCCTCCTGGCGATCCATATAGGCGCCGATACCGGCACCGGCGGCGGCACCCACGGCGGCACCGATAAGGGCACGATCACGACGGCTGGTGCTGCCGTCACCGCTCAGGGCACCGGCGGCGGCACCCACGGCGGCCCCGATGGCGGCCCCTGTACCGGTCTGGCTGCGCTGGGTCTGGCCGGAATAGGGATCGGTGGTGGCACAGCCCACCAGCAGGGCGGCGGCGGCAAGCGGTACAAAGAAGCGAATGGGCTTGATCATAAGGTCAGATCTCCTGTCGGTCTTCGGTCGACCCGGTAGGCATCCCTGCCGGGCAGTTCATCGGTGTCACGGCTGCGATGAGTCTTGTGGATCGGTCACTCCATGCCGATCAGCGCCAGCAGTTCATTCAAGAATAATAGACCCTGGGGTGATGCCTGCAGCCGGTCGACATCTTCCACGAGAAGTCCTTTATTGCGCGCCTCCCGGAGCCGAGCCTCCAGCTGTGAAGCGGGCAGGCCCGTACCGCCTTCCCAGGTGGCCATCGACACACCGTCGACCAGGCGCAGCGCATTCATGGCGAACTCCAGTGGCAGCTCGCTCTCCTCCACGCGACTGTGGCCCGCCACAAAGCCTCGCGGGTCATGCCGCCGGCGCAGGTAGGAGTTCGGCTGGCGGACCTTCCAGCGCCGCTCGATGGCCAGCGCCCTCCCCGGTTCCCCGGCGGCGCTCAGCTTGCCATGGGCGCCGGCACCGATGCCGAGATAGTCCCCGAAGCGCCAGTAGTTGAGGTTGTGCCGGGAGCGACGCTCCGGGCTGGCATAGGCGGAGATCTCATAGCGCCTGAGGCCTGCCGCCTCGAGGCGCTCGTGACCCAGGTCCTGGATATCCCACAGCACCTCCTCCTCGGGCAGCCGGGGTGGCCGGGAATGAAACTCGGTATTGGGCTCCAGGGTGAGCTGGTACCAGGAGAGATGCTCGGGGGCGAGCTCGAGGGCTCGCTCCAGATCTTCCAGGGCCAGCGCCGGCGTCTGATCCGGCAGGCCATGCATCAGATCGAGGTTGAGGTTATCGAAGCCGGCATCCCGGGCCTCGGCCACCGCGGTGATCGCATCATCACCGGAATGGATCCTGCCCAGAGCCTGCAGCTGAGCCCCCCGGAAGCTCTGTACCCCCAGCGACAGGCGGTTGATCCCCGCCTCACGGTAGCCGTGGAAGCGCCCTCGCTCCAGGGTCCCCGGATTGGCCTCCAGGGTGATCTCGATATCACGCGCCATGGGCAGGCGAGCCGCGATCCCGGCCAGCAGGTCTCGATAGAAGGCCGCCGACATCAGGCTCGGCGTCCCCCCGCCGATAAAGATGCTGCCCAGCGTCCGGCCGGCAGCCAGCGGCAGGTCGGCCTCGAGGTCGGCCAGCAGCGCGGCCAGGTAGTCGACCTCCGGAAGCTCGGCATCGCGGCCGACGCCATGGGAGTTGAAGTCGCAGTAGGGGCACTTGCGTACGCACCAGGGGACATGCACATAGAGCGAGAGGGGGGGCAGCGCGATCATCACGCCCCTTGGGCCCTGCCCAGCGCCTCGACCAGCGCCTGGAGGGCGCGGCCGCGGTGGCTCAGGCGGTTCTTCTCGGCGGCCGACAGTTCCGCCACGCTCATGGCCTGGTCGGTCAGCCAGAACAGCGGATCATAGCCGAAGCCGCCTTCACCGCGCGGATGCGCCAGGATCTCGCCTTCCCAGCTGCGCTGCACGATCAGCGGCACGGGGTCCTCGGCATGGCGCAGATAGACCAGCACGCACCAGTAGCGGCCGCGGCGACCACCCTCCGGCACCTCGGCAAGGCGTTCGAGTAGCAGGGCGTTGTTGCGCTCGTCGCTCTTCGGTTCACCGGCAAAGCGCGCGGAGTAGATACCCGGGGCACCGTTCAGGGCATCGACTTCCAGGCCGGAGTCGTCCGCCAGTGCCGGCAGGCCGCTGACGCGGCTGGCCTCTCGCGCCTTGAGCAGGGCGTTCTCGACGAAGGTGAGGCCGGTCTCCTCCACCTCGGGCACGGCAAACTCCGCCTGGGGCCGGACATCGAAGCCCAGCGGCGCCAGCAGCTCATGGAACTCGCGCAGCTTGCCGGCGTTACCGCTGGCGAGAATCAGAGGGGTCGGGATCATGGTCGAGCTTCCTGGGGATTCACGGGCTACCATTCTAGGACGGCAGAGCAGCCGTGGAAACGTTGTGGGAGGTGGTGCCGGGAGCGCCTTGCATGACACGGCTAATGGCAGGGACTGATTTCCTTAAGCCGGCGGCCTTCGGGCAACCGTGACCGAGGGTGCAACCCTCTGATTCGGCAGGGAGGCTGCGGGGCTGCTTGGGCTTGAGGATAAAAAGTTTTTTCTTTATACCAAATCGTTACAAACGAACTGTTACAGAATGTCCAACACTTCAGGCTGACCCGCTTCATGACAAGGTAGATCACCACTTTTCCAACCACCGGCGGGAGCTTCCTCAGGGGGGCAGGAATGCAAAAATCACGCTCGCTTCTGCTGGTCACCGCCAGCAATCCGCAGTGTCAGCTGTTCATCGACTATCTGCACCATCAGCTCGAAAGCCCGGTGGCCGTCCTGCCACCGGGCAGCGAGTGGAAGCCGAAAGAGCTCCATCCCACCCTGGTCCTGCTTGATGTGGACCACCTCTCCGATGATCAGATGCAGAAGTGGCACGCTCGCGCCATGGAGGACGAGCGGCTATCCCTGGCCGCCTTCAACCTTCGGGATGAGGACCACGCCGTCGAGACCCTCTCGGCCCTGCACCTTCAGGGCATCTTCTACCGCAGCGATAGCCTGGAGATGATCTGCAAGGGGCTCCAGTCGCTGGCGGACGGGGAGCTCTGGATGTCACGCTCGCTGATGACCCGGATGATCTCCTTCCTGCGTCGACAGCAGCTCAACTCCTATCGTCCCGTCTGCGGGCTGACCCATCGGGAGCTGGAGATCATCGGACTGCTCGGCTCGGGCGCCTCCAACGGCGAGATTGCCGATCGCCTCTTCGTCAGCGAACACACCGTGAAATCGCACCTCTACAACATCTTCCGCAAGATCGACGTGCACAACCGCATCCAGGCGGTCAACTGGGCCAGGCAGAACCTGGGGATACCGCCGCCTGCCGACCTGGGCCGGCGGCGGCGGGAGACCAGCCACCACAGAGGCCCCGGCTGAGCTCATGCTCATCCCAGCTTGACGTGCTCCTCGATGAGGTCGACCAGGGTCTCGGCGGCATTGTCGGCCGTGGTATCGAGATGCACCAGGTGCAGCCTCTCTTCATCGCCGAAGGCTTCTCGCTCGGCCAGCTGGCGGTCGAGTACCGCCAGGCTCTTCTCGGCCTCGATGCCCTGGCGATCGGCGCGCTTCTCGATCCGCCGCCGAAGCGTCGCCTCATCCGCCTCGAAGCTGACCACCAGGCAGGGCAGCCCCCGCGCCTCGGCCTGCTGTCGCAGCAGGTCGCGCTGCCAGCGCTTCAGGCAGGTGGCATCGACGCAGGCCGGGATGCCGGCATCCAGCAGGGTCCCGGCACAGCGGGCCAGGCGCTGGTAAGTGCGCTCGGTGGCGGCCTCATCGAAGATATCCACAGCGGGCTCCCTCGACACCACCTGTGGATGACTTGCCTCCAGGGGCACTCCGTATAGCCGGCGCCGCTCCGCATCCGAGCAGACCCGGATCGCTCCCAGCCTTGCCACCAGCCCCGAGGTGAAGCGGCTCTTGCCGCTGCCCGAGACGCCCACGGCAATCACCAGCGGCGGGAAGCGGAACTCGGCGATGCGCTCCGCCAGGGCCAGGAAACGACGACACTCGGCCATGCTCTCGGCCAGGCGCGCCGGATGCTCGGGATCCTGGCCGGGCGCCGGGCGCCGCTGCAGGGCTCGCCGGGCACCGCTCAGGGCGTGGCAGGTGCCATAGAGCGACAGCAGACGCGCCTGGGAGTAGTCGCCGGTCAGGCGCAGGTAGCGATCCAGGGCCCGGCGCGTCAGCGCCGACTCCCCCCTTGCCTCGAGCCCTACCAGCAGGGCGGCAAGATCGCTGGCCGGATCCGCCGGCAGCGCAAAGCCGGGCGCCGCCGGGTCGCGCCCGATGGCGTTGACCAGCAGGGTGCGCCCCTCGTGGCACAGGCGGCTCGCCGGATGAGCGAGAGCCCAGCTCTTCCGCTGACGCGCCCGCCGGTCGTCGAGTAGCGGCTGGAGGCGCACCAGATCCTGGCGCAGCCACTCGCCGAGATGGTCGAGCCGGCCGCGCTCCTCCTCGTCGAGTATTCCCTCGCCAATGGCCGCCAGCTCTTCACGCACCATCTGCTCCAGGGTGTCACAGGGATCGACGGCCGACTCGTCATCGGCTTGGGCCGTCCCGTGATAGGCCGCCAGGGAGTCGACCAGTGACTCCAGGCTCTCGTTGGTGTCACAGGCCCGGTCAGGCACAGCGGCAGGGTGCGTCATCGCGAGTCTCCCGGTGGTGGGTGGCGAAGCAGGGGACTCAGGTCCGCTGCATGACCACGAAGGCCTTTTCGGCGGCGTCCAGGGTCAGCTGGATATCCTCCGGCGTATGGGCGCTGGACATGAAGCCCGCCTCGTAGGCGGAGGGGGCCAGGTAGACCCCTTCGTCCAGCATGGCAGTGAAGAAGCGCCGGAAGGCGTCGGCATCGCAGGCGGTGGCCTGGGCGAAGTTGTCGACGCGGCTCTGGCCGGTGAAGAAGAGGCCGAACATGCCGCCCGCATGCTGGGTGATCATCTCGACGCCGGCCGCATCGGCACGCTCCTTCAGGCCATGGCAGAGGGTCTCGACCCGCTGGGCCAGGGCGTCATGGAAGCCGGGCTGGCGCAGCTTGGTCAGCAGGGCGATGCCCGCCGACATGGCCAGCGGATTGCCGGAAAGCGTCCCCGCCTGGTAGACCGGCCCCAGCGGCGAGATGTTGGACATGATCGTCTCGCTGCCGCCGAAGGCGCCCACCGGCATGCCGCCGCCGACGATCTTGCCCAGGCAGGTGAGATCCGGACGGATGCCATAGTGGGCCTGGGCACCGCCCATGGCCACCCGGAAGCCGGTCATCACCTCGTCGAAGATCAGCACGCTGTCGTTGGCATCGCAGACCCGGCGCAGGCACTCCAGGAAGCCCGGCTGGGGCGGGATGCAGTTCATGTTGCCGGCCACCGGCTCGACGATGATGCAGGCGATCTGGTCACCGATCTCCTCGAAGCACTGCTCCACGGCATCGATATCGTTGTAGGAGAGCGTCACGGTGTGCTCGGCCAGGGAGGCCGGCACGCCGGGGGAGCTCGGCTCGCCGTGGGTCAGGGCACCGGAGCCCGCCTTGACCAGCAGCGAGTCGGAGTGGCCGTGGTAGTTACCCTCGAACTTGACGATCTTGTCGCGTCCGGTCACCCCTCGGGCCAGTCGAATCGCCGACATGGTGGCCTCGGTGCCGGAGCTGGTCATGCGCACCATCTCGATGGAAGGGATCATCTCGCAGATCAGGTCGGCCATGGTGGTCTCGATGGCCGTCGGCGTGCCGAAGGAGAGTCCGCTATCGAGGCGCTCGCGCACGGCATTCAGCACCTCCGGGTCGGCGTGGCCGGTGATCATTGGTCCCCAGGACCCCACATAGTCGACGTAGCGCTTGCCCTCCACGTCGAACAGGTAGGCGCCCTGGGCGCGCTCCATGAAGACCGGGGGACGCTGCATGCCCTTGAAGGCGCGTACCGGTGAGTTGACGCCGCCGGGAATATGGCGGCAGGCCCGTTCGAAGAGTTCAGCGGATGTCGTCATGGCGTCTTCCGTCCTTACAAGCTGTGGATAATTCTCTGGATAACCATTTGATGGGCACCCTGATGCCCCTATTCTCGGTGCTGGGAGTGGCGATGGCCAGCTTCCCGCTCAGTCGGCAGCCTCTTGCTTCCCGGACGACGTGACCGGGGTCATGGGCAGGCGCCAGAGTCGACGCGGCAGCGACTGGGCCTCGCCGGGGCGCCAGCCGTGGGCCAGGGTCTGCCAGGTAAAGGCCTGGGCCTGCTCGCAGGCCGCTACCAGGGACTCCCCGGCCGCCAGCCGCGCCGCCAGGGCGGAGGCCAGGGTGCAGCCGGAGCCGTGAAAGCGCCCTTCCAGGCGTGGCCAGCTCCACTGGCGGCTCTGATCCGGGGTGTGCAGGGTGTGGGCCACGCGATCGGCCGGCGTACCCGCGGCCGGGCTGTCGGTCCCGGTCACCAGCACCGCCTGGCAGCCCAGGGACATCAGCTCCACGGCCCGCTCGGTATCCTCGCCGGGAAGGCTGGAGAGACACGCCAGCTCGGTCCGGTTGGGGGTCAGGATATCCACAAGGGGTAGCAGCCGCTCCCGAAAACCATCCACCAGCTCGGCTGTGGATAACTCTCGCCCACCGCCGGCCTTCAGCACCGGATCCACCACCAGCGGCACCCCGGGAAAACGGCGCACGATATCGCTTACCGCATCCAGGGTCGCCAGGTCGGCCACCAGTCCCACCTTGATGGCGGCGATCTCGAACTCGTCCAGCGCCTCGGCGGCGGCCCGCATGGTATCGGGGTCACAGGGCACCACCCGCTGGACATCACGACAGCTCTGCACCGTCAGCGCGGTGGGAATGGTCAGCGCCCAGCCGCCGCAGGCGGCGATCGCCTCGGCATCGGCGACCAGGCCGGCACCGCCGGTGGGGTCGTGACCCGCCATGACCAGCACCGCCGGCAGATGCGGGGACACCTCGTCGGCCATCGCCATCAGAAGGGCTTGAGCACGGCGAGGAAGATGATGATCAGCAGGGCAATCACCGGGAGCTCATTGAACCAGCGGAAGAAGACGTGGCTCTTGGTGCAGCGGCCGTCGCGCAGCTGCTTGAGGTAGATCAGGCAGACATGGTGGTAGGCCACCAGCAGCGCCACCAGCAGCAGCTTGGCATGCAGCCAGCCCTGGCTCAGCCAGAAGGGCATCAGGTAGAGCATCCAGCCACCGAAGAGCAGCACGGCGATCATCGAGGGTGTCATGATCCCCCGGTAGAGCTTGCGCTCCATGACCAGGAAGTGATCGATGGCCTGCTGCTCGCCGCGATCCCGCGCCATGGCGTGGTAGACGTAGAGGCGCGGCAGATAGAAGAGGGCGGCGAACCAGGTCACCATGGCAATCAGGTGCAGTGCCTTGATCCAGAGATACATGAACGCTCCTGGCAGGAAGAGTGGCTGAGAACAGGGGGCGGGGCCGCGGCAAGGGTCACTCGCTGAAGCGATAGTACCGCTCGATGGCGCCCCGCGTGATGATACCGGAAATCCGCTTCTGTTTCGGGCGGTTGCCATGCTCGACGTAGAGGGCATCCACCGCCTGGTCATTGAGCCGCTCGAAGGCCTCGGAGAGGGTCGCCTGCAGGTGAATGGGCGCCAGTTCCAGGCGCAGGCCGGGGATCTCCAGCAGGTCGATGAGTTCCGCGTCTTCGCCCTCGCCGCCGGCCTCATCCGACGGCGGCGCCGACTCGACCTCCATCAGCCAGCGCGCCAGGTCCGCCGCCTTGAGCGCCAGTGCCGGCTTGTCATCGCTGGAGCGCTCGATAAGGATCCAGATCGGGTTGCGCGCCAGTAGGGCCCGAGCGCGCTCCCGGGTCACCATGCGCGGCGTGCGCTCCAGGCTGCGCTCCATCACCGCCGGCACCGACACCCGGGAGAGCGCCTGCATCAGCGGCTGCTGCAGCGGGTGCAGGCCCTGGCGGGTCGCGCTGATAAAGAAGCCATCGCAGCGGCAGAGCTGGCGCGAGGTGAGACAGGAGACCACCACCGCCAGCATGCCGGGGAGGATGATGTTGGGGTTATGGGTCAGCTCCAGCAGGGCCATCAGCGCCGCCAGCGGTGCCTGCAGCACCGCCCCCATCATCGCCGCCATGCCGAGCATGGCGTAGACGCCCGGCTCGGAGCCCTGCCCGGGCCAGATCCAGCCGCCCAGCAGCCCCATCAGCGCCCCCGCCGCGGCCCCGATCACCAGCACCGGGCCGATGATGCCGATGGGAATGCCGCTGGCCACGGTGATCGCCGTGAGCAGCAGCTTGGCCGCCACCAGCGCCAGCAGCACGTCCACCGCCAGGTCGCCGGTCAGCGAGGCTTCCAGGCTGTCATAGCCGATCCCCTGCACCTCCGGGTACCACCAGGCCACCCCGGCGGTCGCCACCGCCACCAGCGCCAGCCGCAGCGCGACCGGCAGCCGGCGAATCCAGTCGCTTCGGGCCAGATGGATGAAGAGTCCCGCCAGCAGGCCGATCACCAGCGCCGATACCACCAGCCAGGGCAGGTTGGAAAGGGAACCCAGACTCACCGTGGGCACCTGGAAGGCCGGCTCAGAGCCGTAGACCAGCTGGGCCACCACCGCCCCCATGGTGGAGGCCAGAATCACCGGCATGAAGCCGGCGATGGTGTACTCCATCATCACCACTTCCATGGCGAAGATGACCCCGGCGATGGGCGTGTTGAAGGAGGCGGAGATGCCGGCGGCGGTGCCGCAGGCCACCAGCACCCGCAGGCTGTTGTGGGGGAGGCGCAGCTGCTGGCCGAGGCCGCTGGAGGCGGCCGCCCCCAGGTGGATCGCCGGGCCCTCGCGGCCGGCGGAGAGCCCGCCCAGCACCGTGACCACGCCGACCCACCACTGATTGAGCCAGTTGCGCAGGGGAAAGCGTCCCTGGTGGTAGGTCAGACGCTCCATCACATGGCCGACGCCCAGCTTGCGGGCCTTCTCCGGCTGACGCCACAGGAAGATACCGACGATGATGACCGCCAGGATCGGCAGGGCCGAGCGCACCTGGGGCGAGAGCCCCTCGAAGGCCTCGGGGTCGCCGCCGGGCATGAAGGCCAGGGCGCCAAGATCGATCAGCAGCCGGAAGCCCACCATGAAGCCACCGGTGATCAGCCCCGACACCACGCCCAGCACGCAGAGCTGGGGCAGGGCATCGACGCTGGCCAGGCGCTGGCGGAAGCCCTCCAGGCTGAGGTCCGGCAGTGAGAAACGCGGCACGGCGAAATTCCTGTTCGACCAGTGACGGAGCCGGCTGGGTCGGCCCCCGCCTTCTTGTGTATCATATTCGTCATAACCGAGCCCAGCCCAGAGCCAAGCGGAAGGAGGTCAACGTGATCAAGGTCGGAATCGTCGGCGGCACCGGATATACCGGCGTCGAACTGCTCAGGCTGCTGGCCCAGCACCCCGAAGTCGAGGTGGAGGCCATCACCTCCCGCTCAGAGGCGGGCGTGCGCGTCTGTGACCTCTACCCCAACCTGCGCGGCCACTACGACACCCTGGCTTTCAGCGAGCCCGATGCCGAACGCCTGGGCGCCTGCGACGCCGTCTTCTTCGCCACCCCCCACGGCGTGGCCCACGCCCTGGCCTTTGATCTGCTCAAGCGCGGCACCCGGGTGATCGACCTCTCCGCGGACTTCCGCCTGCGCGACGCCGAGGAGTGGGCCGAGTGGTACGGCCAGCCCCATGGCGCCCCGGCCCTGCTGGAGGAGGCGGTCTACGGCCTGCCCGAGGTCAACCGCGACAGGATCCGCCAGGCGCGGCTGATCGCCGTACCCGGCTGCTACCCCACCGCCGTGCAGCTCGGCCTGCTGCCGCTGCTGGAGGCGGGGCTGATCGATGCCGGGCATATCATCGCCGACTGCAAGTCCGGGGTGACCGGGGCAGGTCGCGGCGCCAAGGTGCCTTCGCTGATGGCCGAGGCCAGCGAGTCCATGAAGGCCTACGGCGCCGCCGGCCACCGCCACCTGCCGGAGATCCGCCAGGGCCTCGGCGATGCCGCCGGCGCGCCGGTGGGGCTCACCTTCGTCCCCCACCTGACGCCGATGATCCGCGGCATCCACGCCACTCTTTACGGGCGTCTCGTCGGCGAGCCGGGAGACCTCCAGGCGCTCTTCGAGCAGCGCTTCGCCGAGGAGCCCTTCGTCGACGTCATGCCCGCCGGCAGCCACCCGGAGACCCGCAGCGTCAAGGGGGCGAATCTCTGCCGCATCGCCGTGCACCGCCCGGGCAACGGCGACACCGTGGTGGTGCTCGCGGTGATCGATAACCTGGTCAAGGGCGCCTCCGGCCAGGCGATCCAGAACCTCAACCTGATGTTCGGCTTCGCCGAGAACGCCGGCCTCGAGGCTCCAGCGCTGATGCCCTGAGGCCAGTTCGACAGGGCGCCTCCCCGGCAAAAGTTGACCCTTTTGCTGGGGATTGGGGATAATGACGGGTCGACTTCTCCATTTCCCTCGAGGGAGCTCTCCATGAGCGGTGCCGAATCCTTTGTTCCCACCCCCCTGCTGCTCTCCGACAGTGCCCGGGCAAGGCTCCGGTCGCTGGTCGAGGAGGAGGGCAACAGCCAGCTCAAGCTGCGCGTCTACGTCACCGGTGGCGGCTGCTCCGGCTTCCAGTACGGCTTCGACTTCGCCGAGGAGGTCGCCGAAGACGATACCGTCATCGAGTTCGGCGACGTCGCCCTGGTGGTGGACCCGCTCTCCTACCAGTACCTGGTGGGTTCCACCGTGGACTTCGAGGAGGGCCTGGCCGGCGCCCGCTTCCTGGTCCAGAACCCCAATGCCACCACCACCTGCGGCTGCGGCGCCTCCTTCATGGTCTAGGGACGCCCCGCGGGCTGCCGAGAACCGTGAAATCCCCCGACTTGACGCTCTGGGGCATTCTCGCCAAGGTTGAAGAGGCGAGACCCACCAGATAAAGACTCAATAACGGGGAATCTCATGAAAAGATCCGCTTGTGCATCACCCTTCCTGAAGCAAACTGCACTGGCTGCCGCCCTGGCGCTGGGCCTTGGCGCGGCCGGTTCGGCGCTGGCCGATACGCCCCGCGTCAACGTGGTCACCGACCCAAGCTTCGTGCCCTTCGAGATGATGGATCCCGAGACCGGCGAGATGATCGGCTTCGACATGGACATCATCAACGAGGTGGCCGAGCGCGCCGGCTTCGAGATCAACCTGACCACCATGGAGTTCGCCGGCATCATTCCCGCCGTGCAGACCGGCAGTCAGGAGATCGCCATCGCCGGCGTGACCATCACCGAGGAGCGCGCCCAGATCGTCGACTTCTCGGACCCCTACTACGACTCCGGCCTGCAGATCATCGTGCGCGCCGACAACGACAGCGTCGAGACCCTCGAGGATCTCGAGGGCATGTCCATCGCCACCCGCATCGGCTCCACCAGCTACGACTTCCTCCAGGAGCAGCTGGGCGATCGCGCCGACATCACCCCCTACCCGGGCAACAGCGACATGTACATGGCGCTGCTCGGCCGCAACGTGGATGCGGCCTTCTATGACGCCCCCAACGTCGCCTACTTCTCCCAGACCCGCGGCGAGGGCCGCACCAAGGTGGTCGGTCCGCTCTACGAGGGCCAGCAGTACGGCATCGTCTTCCACAAGGGCAGCCAGTGGGTCGAGCCGGTCAACGAGGCCCTGGCCGAGATGCGCGAGGATGGCACCTATGCCGAGATCTACGAGAAGTGGTTCGGCGAGGCGCCCTCCGAGGAGTGAAGCGCCCTTGACCTGACTCCTCGCCGCCTGTCAGCGGCGAGCTGACCAGCGGGGCCGGGCGGTAGCACCTCCCGGCCCCGCCTCGTTCCCAGCCATCCCGGAGAAACGCCCGTGGACGTGACCTTTCAATTCGACTGGGCGGCGGCATTCCGCTCGATACCCCACCTGCTGCCGGGCATTCCCTGGACCCTGCTGATCTCCTTCGGCGGGCTGGCCATCGGCTTTGTCATCGGCATCGTCTTCGGACTGATGCGCATCAGCCCGTCGCGCCTGCTGCGCCTGCCGGCCATCCTCTATATCGAGGTATTCCGCGGCACCCCCATCCTGGTTCAGGTGCTCTTCATCTTCTACGGCCTGCCCCAGCTGCTCGGCGGTCCCATCAACGCCCTCACCGCCGGCATCGCCGCCATCGCGGTCAACTCCGGCGCCTACATCTCCGAGGTAGTACGCGGCGGCGTGCAGTCCATCGAGCGCGGCCAGCGTGAGGCGGCGCTGTCGCTGGGCCTCTCCCGCACCCAGGCCTTCCGCTACGTGATCTGGCCCCAGGCCTTCCGGCGCATGATTCCTCCCCTGGGCAACCAGGGCATCATCAGCATCAAGGACACCTCGCTCTTCTCGGTGATCGGCGTGGGCGAGCTGGTCCGCCAGGGGCAGATCTATATCGCCACCACCTTCACCGCCCTGGAGGTCTACTTCATGGTGGCCCTGATGTACCTGGCCATCACCTGGACCCTGTCGCTGCTGCTCCGCATGCTCGAGAAGCGCGGCCTGGTCGGTCAATAAGGGAGCCCCACCATGACACAGAACGCGAACTCGACAGCTCCCATCGTGCGCATGGAGAGGGTCAACAAACACTTCGGCAGCCTCCATGTCCTCAAGGAGATCGACCTCACGGTCACGCCCGGCGAGGTGGTGGTGATCATCGGGGCCAGCGGCTCCGGCAAGTCGACGCTGATTCGCTGCATCAACGGCCTGGAGGAGTTCCAGGGCGGGCAGATAGAAGTGGACGGCAATGAACTGCTCCCCAACGGCAAGAGCGGACGCGCCCTCCAGCGCATCCGCACCGAGGTCGGCATGGTGTTCCAGCAGTTCAACCTCTTTCCTCACCTCAGCGTGCTGGACAACGTCATCCTGGCGCCCATGAAGGTCCGCGGCTGGAGCCGCGCAGACGCCCTGGAGACCGCCGAACGGCTGCTGGCCCGGGTCGGCATCAGCGACCAGGCCCGCAAGTACCCCAGCCAGCTCTCCGGCGGCCAGCAGCAGCGTGTGGCCCTGGCTCGAGCCCTGGCCATGGAGCCGCGCCTGATGCTCTTCGACGAGCCCACCTCGGCGCTGGACCCAGAGATGATCGGCGAGGTCCTCGATGCCATGCGCGAGCTGGCGCGAGAGGGTATGACCATGATCATCGTCACCCATGAGATGGGCTTCGCCCGGGAGGTCGCCGACCGGGTGATCTACATCCACAAGGGGGAGATCGCCGAGCAGGCGCCGCCGGAGCAGATCTTCGACCAGCCCACCGATGAGCGTACCCGTAGCTTCCTGGCCAGGGTTCTCAAGCACTGACAATCCCCCTGCAAGGCGAGCAAGGGAGCCCCTGTCGGCATCGACAGGGGCTTTTTTTCGCCTGTGGATAGAATTTTCTCCGGAAGGGACAATCCGCGCTGCAGGGCCCATGCCAGAGGCGATCGTGGATAAGAAGGCCGGTTGTTCACAGCCACGGGCACAAGGGCGGTAGCCAGCGGTGGACAAGCCGTGTGCGAAGGGCGCTGTGGGCAAGTCGAGATTCCATCCACAGCCTCAGCCCCGGCTGTCCGCAGCCTGCCGGCTCTCTTTCCCCGCCTTGGTCAACAATCCATCCTGTTGATAAAAAATGAGTTTATTGACTTATCCACGGATTTTGTCCACACCAGTAGTTACTACCACAACAGAACTTCTCTTTATATTTTTCTATTTATATTGATTGGCATGGAGAAGCTCCCTCGCCGACCGACAGGCATGTGGAAAACCCTGACGATTACCCACAGGGGGGTTATACTGCCGGGCTGATTTCACCCCCTGTCTGCAACACGGCGCCGTGGCGCCAACGAGGTGCACCTTGGATTATCCCGACCGCTTTGACGTCATCGTCATCGGCGGTGGCCACGCGGGAACCGAAGCCGCCCTGGCCTCCGCCCGCATGGGCTGTCAGACCCTGCTGCTGACCCACAACATCGAGACCCTGGGGCAGATGTCCTGCAATCCCGCCATCGGCGGGATCGGCAAGAGCCATCTGGTCAAGGAGATCGATGCTCTGGGCGGTGCCATGGCCGTGGCCACGGACCTCGGTGGCATCCAGTTCCGGGTACTCAACGCCCGCAAGGGCCCGGCGGTGCGCGCCACCCGAGCCCAGGCCGACCGCGTGCGCTACAAGGCCGCCATTCGCGGCATGCTTGAGAACCAGCCCAACCTGACGCTGTTTCAGCAGGCCGCCGGCGACCTGATCGTGGAGAACGACACCGTCCGCGGCGTGGTCACCGAGACCGGTATTCGCTTCCTTGCCGAAACCGTGGTGCTCTGCACCGGGACCTTCCTCGGCGGGGTGATCCATATCGGCCTGGAGCAGAGCCGCGGCGGCCGCGCCGGAGACCCACCCTCCAATCGCCTCGCCGAGCGCCTGCGCGCCCTGCCGTTCCGGGTCGACCGCCTCAAGACCGGCACCCCCCCGCGGCTGGATGCCAGGAGCCTCGACTTCTCGCAGCTCGAGGAGCAGCCCGGCGATACCCCAACCCCGGTGATGTCGTTCATGGGGCGTCGGGAGCAGCACCCTCGGCAGGTGAGCTGCCATATCGCCCATACCAACGAGCGCACCCACGAGATCATCCTGGCCAACCTCGACCGCTCGCCGATGTACTCCGGCGTCATCGAGGGCGTCGGGCCGCGCTACTGCCCCTCCATCGAGGACAAGGTGCACCGCTTCGCGGACAAGTCGAGCCACCAGGTCTTTATCGAGCCGGAAGGGCTGGAGACCCATGAGCTCTACCCCAACGGCATCTCCACCTCACTGCCCTTCGATGTCCAGCTCCAGGTGGTGCGCTCGATCAAGGGGCTGGAGAACGCCCATATCACCCGGCCCGGCTACGCCATCGAGTACGACTTCTTCGACCCTCGGGACCTGAAGCACTCCCTGGAGACGAAATTTATCCACAACCTCTTCTTCGCGGGGCAGATCAACGGCACCACCGGCTACGAGGAGGCCGGGGCCCAGGGCCTGCTGGCCGGGCTCAATGCCGCCCGCCGAGCCAAGGGGCTGGAGGCGTGGTGGCCGCGCCGCGACGAGGCCTACCTGGGCGTGCTGGTGGATGACCTGATCACCCTGGGCACCCGGGAGCCCTACCGGATGTTCACCTCCCGGGCCGAATATCGGCTGCTGCTGCGCGAGGACAACGCCGATCTGCGCCTCACCGAAGCGGGCCGCGAGCTGGGGCTGGTGAACGATACCCGCTGGGCCGCCTTCGGCGAGAAGCGCGAGGCCATCGAGCGCGAGAGCGCCAGGCTCCGTGCCTGCTGGGTGCAGCCCGGCACCACGGCGGCGATGGCGGTCGAGACGAAGACCGGCAAGCCGCTCTCCCGGGAGTACAGCCTGATGGACCTGCTCAAGCGCCCGGAGCTCGGCTATCGGGACCTGGCCGATCTGCCCGGCATCGACGGCGAGTCGGTGACGGACGAGTCCGTGGCGGAGCAGGTGCAGATCCAGGCCAAGTACCAGGGCTATATCGACCGCCAGCAGGAAGAGATCGACCGGCTCAAGCGCCACGAGGCCACGCCGCTGCCGGAGGATCTCGACTACTCCCGGGTCGAGGGGCTCTCCCATGAGATCCGCCAGAAGCTGGCCGAGGCGAAACCGGCCACCCTGGCCCAGGCCTCGCGCATCTCCGGGGTCACCCCGGCGGCGGTCTCTATCCTGCTGATCCATCTGAAGAAGCGCCGCCTGCTCGACGACCACAGGGCGGCCAGCGCATGACGGTATCCGATACGGCGGTGGACGTGCGCCTCGACCAGGGGCTCGAACGCCTGGGGATCGCAGTGGATGCCGAGCAGCGCCGCCAGCTGCTCGGGCTGGTGGGCCTGTTGCACAAGTGGAACCGCGCCTATAACCTCACCGCGATACGCTCTCCCGAGGAGATGGTCTCCCGCCACCTGCTCGACAGCGCCGCCGTGGTGCCCTTCGTGACGGGGCCGACCCTGCTCGATGTGGGCGCCGGCCCGGGCTTTCCCGGCCTGGTACTGGCGATTCTCAGGCCCGAGCTTGCCGTCAGCCTGCTCGACAGCAACGGCAAGAAGGTGCGTTTCCAGCGCCAGGCGGTCATGGAGCTGGGGCTGACCAACGTGACGCCGGTGCAGGCGCGGGTCGAGGCCTTTGAGGAACGCTTCGATCAGGTGATCTCCCGGGCCTTCGCCAGTCTCGGCGATTTCGTCTCCCTGAGCCTGCCGCTGGTGGCACCCGGTGGGCAGTGGCTGGCCATGAAGGGGCCAGCGGTGGAGGAGGAGCTGGCCGGGGTGCCGGACGGGGTGGTGCCGGTGGCCCACCACGCCCTGGAGGTTCCCTTCGAGGTCGGCAGTCGCCTGCTGGTGGTGCTGGAGCGACAGCCCGCCGGGTCGGCCCCATGACAACCCGCGTTTTCCCGCAACGGAGTTGCCCGTGACCAAGATCATCGCCTTGACCAACCAGAAGGGTGGCGTCGGCAAGACCACCACCGCGGTCAATCTCGCCGCCAGCCTGGCGGCCCTGGATCGCCGCGTGCTGCTGGTGGACCTCGACCCCCAGGGCCATGCCACCATGGGCAGCGGCGTGGACAAGCATGAGCTCGACGGCAGCGTGCTGGATGTGCTGCTCGGCGACCGCGGCGCCACCGAGGTGATCCTGGACTGCCCCGAGGCGGGCTATGCGCTGCTGCCCGGCAATGGCGACCTGACCGCCGCCGAGGTGGCGCTGCTCGATCGCGAGGCCGGCCGGGAGCGCTGCCTGGAGAAGGCCCTGACCGATGTGGCCGGGGAGTACGACGTGGTGCTGATCGACTGTCCGCCGTCGCTCAACATGCTCACCGTCAACGGCCTGACCGCCGCGAACGGCGTGCTGATCCCGCTGCAGTGCGAGTTCTATGCCCTGGAGGGGCTCTCGGCGCTGCTGGATACCGTGGAGCAGATCAAGGACAGCGTGAACCCCGGGCTCGAGGTCTACGGGATCCTGCGCACCATGTTCGATGCCCGCAACAGCCTGACCCGGGACGTCACCAAGCAGCTGCGCGACTACTTCGGCGACACCCTGCTCAAGGCCACCATTCCGCGCAACGTGCGGGTCGCCGAGGCGCCCAGCCACGGCCTGCCGGTGACCAAGTACGCCCGCTTCTCGCGGGGCAGCCAGGCCCATCGGGTATTGGCCAAGGAACTGATTCGGCGCCTGTCGCTGTAACCCCTGTTCGGTAATGCCTGCAATGAGGGAGAGTCGATGACGCGTAAACGCGCCCTGGGACGTGGATTGGATGCCCTGATCGGGGCCGGCGCCCGCCGCCGCGAGAGCCTCGACCTGCCTGAGGCGGGGGGCGAGATGGCGGCCCCGCCCGCGACCGCGCCGGAGGCGGAGGAGCGCCTCGAGCGCCTGCCGCTGGGTCAGCTGACCCGGGGCAAGTACCAGCCGCGTCGGGATATCCAGCCCGAAGCGCTGGAGGAGCTGGCGGACTCGATTCGTGCCCAGGGGGTGATGCAGCCCATCGTGGTGCGCCCCGTGGGCGAGGAGCGCTACGAGATCATCGCCGGTGAGCGGCGCTGGCGCGCCGCCCAGCTCGCCGAACTGGATACCATCCCCGCGGTGATCCGCGAGGTGAGCGACGAGGTCGCCCTGGCCCTGGCCCTGATCGAGAACATCCAGCGCGAGAACCTCAACCCGGTGGAAGAGGCGCTGGCGCTGAAGCGGCTGCTGGAGGAGTTCGAGCTGACCCAGCAGCAGGTCGCCGACGCCGTGGGCAAGTCCCGGGCCCAGGTCGCCAACCTGCTGCGCCTGCTGGCGCTCGACCCCGAGGTGCAGACCCTGCTGGAGCGCGGTGACCTCGACATGGGCCATGCCCGGGCCCTGCTGGGGCTCTCCGGCGCCAAGCAGCGCAAGGCGGCCCACGAGGTGGTCAACAAGGACCTCACCGTGCGCGATACCGAGGCGCTGGTGAAGCGACTCGTCGCCGGCGAACCGAAGCGGGCCGAGAAGCCCGCGGAGAGCCCCGACGTGGCCCGCCTGGAGACGCGTCTGGGTGAGCTGCTGGGCGCGCCGGTGAAGATCCAGCACGGCCGTGGCGGCAAGGGGCGGCTCACCATTCGCTACGCGAGCCTCGACGAGCTGGACGGCATTCTCGAGCATATTCGCTAGAATCCCGGGCCGACCGCCAGGATGTCGACAATTCCTGCATCTTTGGTCGCAAGCGAGGCGAGATAGCGGGAAATTCCATAGCCGCTCTGTTGAAGCCCCGATAGCCCTTCCCTATAATCCGCCGGTGTTTGCCTCAATGTCGGGCGTGGCAGCAGCGGCAAGGATGACTCGCTCCGCGGAGCGTCAGGATGTCGACACGATGCGCAGAGCCTCAACCGCTGCAGGACGCCGACAGCTGGATTTCACGCGGCTGTTCATGGCCCAGGGGCTGGCAACCCTGCTGATAGCCCTGCTGGGGCTCTGGCAGGCGGGCCCGGGAGGAGCGGCATCGGCCCTGCTGGGTGGTCTGGTCAGCCTGGTGCCGTCGCTCTACTTCGTCTGGCGAGGGCTGCGTAGCCGGGGAGGCAAGCGAGTACGCGTCAACGTGCTCAATCTCTACCAGGCGGCAATGGGCAAGTTCGGTTTGACGGTGGCACTGTTCGTGGTGGTGTTCGTCGCAGCGCCCCCCTCAAACCCGGCTTTATTCTTTGTCGCATATGTGGCGGCCCAACTCATGCACTGGCTGACACCCTGGCTGGCGCGCGAGCGGTCGACCCCCTGAACCTGAGGAAGCAGTATGGCAGCAGATAACGAAATATCGGCCATCTATTACATACAGCACCACCTCCAGAACCTGACCTTCGGCTACCACCCGCAGAACGGCTGGTCCCTAGCCAGCACCTCTGCCGAGGCGGTGGAGATGGGTTTCTGGGCGATCCACCTGGATACCATGGGCTGGTCCATCGCCATGGGCGTGCTGTTCCTGTGGCTGTTCCGCAAGGCCGGCAAGATGGCCACCACCGGGGTCCCCGGCGGGCTGCAGAACGGCGTCGAGATGGTCATCGAGTTCATCGAGAACCTGACCCGCTCCACCTTCCACGGCAAGAACGCCAGCATCGCGCCCCTGGCGCTGACGCTGTTCATGTGGATCCTGCTGATGAACAGCCTCAAGATCATCCCGGTGGACTACTTCCCCGAGATGTTCGGCAAGCTGGGCTTCGAGTACATGAAGATAGTGCCGACCACCGACGTCAATGCCACCCTGGGCATGGCCTTCGGTGTCTTCCTGCTGATCGTCTACTACAGCTGCAAGGTCAAGGGCGTGGGCGGTTTCGCCAAGGAGCTCTCGCTGACCCCCTTCAACCACTGGTCGCTGATCCCGTTCAACCTGATCCTCGAGGTGGTCGGCCTCATCGTCAAGCCGATCAGTCTCGGTCTGCGTCTCTTCGGCAACATGTTCGCCGGCGAGGTGATCTTCATCCTGATCGCGCTGCTGCCCTTCTGGGCCATCTGGCTGCTGGATGTGCCGTGGGCGATCTTCCACATCCTGGTGGTGACTCTGCAGGCCTTCATCTTCACGACGCTGTCCATCGTGTATCTGAGCGCCGCGCACGAGCATCACTGAGACCCGAGCAACGCTTGTAACTCAACCATCCACTAACCCTTGCAACTCAACCTACCAGGAGTACTACCATGGAAATCGTTTACATTGCTGCTGCCATCATCATCAGCGTCAGCGCCCTGGCTACCGGCCTCGGCTTCGCCCTGCTGGGCGGCAAGCTGCTCGAGTCCACCGCTCGCCAGCCGGAGCTGGGTGACCAGCTGCAGACCCGTACCTTCATCATGGCAGGTCTCCTCGACGCCGTGCCCATGATCGGCGTTGGTATCGCGATGTACCTGATCTTCGTCGTCGCCGGTTAACGACAGCACCGAGCGCTCAGCGCTCGGTTTGCTTGTTACCGGTCGCCACGAACCTGTCAGAGGTACAGTCCTGTGAATATCAACATGACGCTGATCGGGCAGACGATCGCCTTCGCGATCTTTGTCTGGTTCTGCATAAAGTACGTGTGGCCGCCGATCAGTTCCGCGCTCCATGAGCGCCAGAAGAAGATCGCCGATGGCCTCGACGCGGCAAGCCGTGCCTCTCGTGACCTCGAGCTCGCTCAGGAACAGGCCGCTCAGACCCTTCGCGAGACCAAGGAGCAGGCCTCCCAGATTCTCGAGCAGGCCCACAAGCGCTCTTCCCAGATGGTCGAGGAAGCCCGCGAGCAGGCCCGCGCCGAAGGCGAGCGCCTGGTCGCCAGCGCCCGTGCCGAGATCGAGCAGGAAATCAATCGCGCCAAGGAAGAGCTTCGCGCCCAGGTCTCGACCCTCGCGGTCACTGGCGCCGAGCGTGTCCTGGAAGCCTCCATCGACGAGAAGGCACATCGCAAGCTGCTCGACAAGCTTGCGGCCGAACTGTGAGGAGGTGATCCATGGCGGAACTGTCTACCGTCGCGCGGCCCTATGCCAAGGCGGCGTTCGAGTACGCACGCGATCACCAGGTGCTGGATGCCTGGTCCGAGATGCTGGGCACCCTGGGCCAGGTCATGGCCAGCCGGGACGTCCAGGCGCTCGTTGCCAGCCCCAAGCTTTCCAGCGAGCGCAAGGTGGCGCTGCTGGTCGAAGTGGCCGACATCAAGGTGGACGACGCGGCGCGTCGCTTCCTCGATGAGCTGGCCGAAAAGCGCCGCCTGCCTGCGCTGGCCGCCATTGCCGGCCAGTACGAGCGGCTGCGTGCCGACCACGAGAAGCGCGTCGACGTGACCGTGGTATCGGCCTTCGAACTCGACGCCAAGCAGCAGCAGAAGCTCGCCGGCGCGCTCAAGAAGCGCCTGAATCGCGAAATCTCCATTACCACTCAGGTGGATCCCAGGCTTCTCGGTGGCGTGATCCTGCGCGCCGGCGACACCGTCATCGACGGTTCGGTGCGCGGTCGATTGACTCGCCTCGCCGAAGCCCTTACCGCCTGAGTCTGAGGGACATGGCATGCAGCAACTGAATCCTTCCGAGATCAGCGACATCATCAAGCAGCGTATCGAAAAGCTTGACGTCGCATCCGAAGCCCGTAACCAGGGCACCATCGTCAGCGTCTCCGACGGCATCGTGAAGATCCACGGGCTCGAGGATGCGATGTTCGGTGAGATGATCGAATTCCCCGGCGGCATCTACGGCATGGTGCTCAACCTCGAGCGCGACTCCGTGGGCGCGGTGGTGCTGGGTGACTACCTGCAGCTGGAAGAGGGCATGACCGCCAGCTGTACCGGCCGCATCCTCGAGGTGCCGGTGGGCCCCGAGCTGAAGGGTCGCGTGGTGGATGCCCTGGGCAACCCCATCGACGGCAAGGGCGACATCAACGCCAAGCTCACCGACGCGGTGGAAAAGGTCGCCCCGGGCGTTATCACCCGTCAGTCGGTGGACCAGCCGATCCAGACCGGCTTCAAGTCCATCGACGCCATGGTGCCGATCGGCCGCGGCCAGCGTGAGCTGATCATCGGTGACCGCCAGATCGGTAAGTCGGCGATCGCCATCGATGCCATCATCAACCAGAAGGGCAAGGGCGTCACCTGTATCTACGTCGCCATTGGCCAGAAGCAGTCCACCATCGCCAACGTGGTCCGCAAGCTGGAAGAGCATGGCGCCATGGAGCACACCATCGTGGTCGCCGCCGGCGCTGCCGACCCGGCTCCGATGCAGTTCCTGGCTCCCTATGCCGGCTGCACCATGGGCGAATACTTCCGCGACCGCGGCGAAGACGCCCTGATCGTCTATGACGACCTCACCAAGCAGGCCTGGGCCTACCGTCAGGTCTCCCTGCTGCTGCGTCGTCCGCCGGGCCGTGAAGCCTACCCGGGTGACGTCTTCTACCTCCACTCTCGCCTGCTGGAGCGTGCCGCGCGTGTCAACGCCGAGTACGTCGAGAAGTTCACCAACGGTGAAGTGAAGGGCCAGACCGGCTCGCTGACCGCGCTGCCGATCATCGAGACCCAGGGCGGCGACGTCTCCGCCTTCGTTCCGACCAACGTGATCTCCATCACCGACGGTCAGATCTTCCTGGAGACCGACCTGTTCAACTCGGGCATCCGTCCGGCCATCAACGCCGGCCTGTCGGTCTCCCGCGTGGGTGGTTCGGCCCAGACCAAGATCATCAAGAAGCTCGGCGGCGGCGTGCGCCTGGCGCTCGCCCAGTACCGTGAGCTGGCGGCCTTCTCCCAGTTCGCCTCCGACCTGGACGAAGCGACCCGCAAGCAGCTGGAGCACGGTCAGCGCGTGACCGAGCTGATGAAGCAGAAGCAGTACTCGCCGCTCTCGGTCGCCGAGATGGGCGTGTCGCTGTACGCGGCCAACGAGGGCCATCTGGATGACGTTGACGTCAGCAAGGTGCTGGACTTCGAGCGTGCCCTGCACGAGTACATGAAGTCCGAGCATGCCGAGCTGCTCGACAAGATCAACCAGACCGGCGACTACAACGACGAGATCCAGAACGGCCTCAAGGCGGGTCTCGAGAAGTTCAAGGCCACTCAGAGCTGGTAAGCCTGGCGGCCCGCCCGCCTCGGGCGGGCCCCGGAACTGTCTGAGGGCCACGAACGGAGTAGATCGCTATGGCAGCTGCAAAAGAGATTCGCACCCAGATCGGGAGCATCAAGAACACGCAGAAGATCACCAGCGCCATGGAAATGGTCGCTGCGTCGAAGATGCGCAAGGCTCAGGACCTGATGAAGGCCAGCCAGCCCTATGCGCGTCAGATCCGCAACGTCGTTGCCCATATCGCCGATGCCAACCCCGAGTACAAGCACGACTACATGGTCGATCGCGAGGTCAAGCGGGTGGGCTACATCGTGGTCTCCACCGATCGCGGCCTGTGCGGCGGCCTGAACGTCAACCTGTTCAAGGCCGTGCTCAAGGACTCGATGGAGAAGCGCGACCAGGGCGCCGAGCTGGACTTCTGTGCGCTCGGCTCCAAGGCCGGCGGCTTCTTCCGCAGCTACGGGGGCAACCTCGTGGCGGCGAAGAGCGGCCTGGGCGAGTCGCCCGAGGTCGAGGATCTGATCGGTAGCGTGAAAGTCATGCTGGATGCGTATGACGAGGGGCGCCTGGACCGCCTGTACGTGGTGTACAACGAGTTCGTCAACACCATGACCCAGAAGCCGGTGGTCCGTCAGCTCCTGCCCCTGTCCCCGGACATGGGCACGGATACGCATGACGAAGAGAACAAGCGTCCCGGTAGCTGGGACTACCTGTATGAGCCGGATGCCAAGGCGCTGCTGGACAGCCTGCTGGTTCGCTTCATCGAATCCCAGGTGTACCAGGCGGTGGTCGAGAACGCGGCCTGCGAGCAGGCGGCGCGAATGATCGCCATGAAGAACGCCACCGACAACGCCGGCGGCCTGATCGACGACCTGGAGATGGTCTACAACAAGGCCCGCCAGGCCGCCATCACCCAGGAGATCTCCGAGATCGTCGGGGGCGCCGCCGCCGTATAGCGCCGGGGAGGGCGAGGCCCTCCCGGCACACAGGCTTCATTTGCAGGTTTTTTAGAGGATCGCAAGATGAGCGGACGTATCGTACAAATCATCGGCGCGGTGATTGACGTAGAGTTTCCGCGGGACGACGTTCCCAAGGTCTACGACGCGCTGAACGTCTCGAACTCCGAGACCGTGCTCGAGGTCCAGCAGCAGCTGGGCGACGGCGTGGTGCGCACCATCGCCATGGGCTCCACCGAGGGCCTGAAGCGCGGCATGGAAACCATCAACACCGGTGCTGCCATCTCCGTGCCGGTGGGCAAGGAGACCCTGGGCCGCATCATGGACGTCCTGGGCCGCCCCATCGACGAGGCCGGCGACATCGGCGAGCAGGAGCGCATGCCGATCCACCGCAAGGCCCCGAGCTACGCGGACCAGTCGGCCTCCAACGAGCTGCTCGAGACCGGCATCAAGGTCATCGACCTGGTCTGCCCGTTCGCCAAGGGCGGCAAGGTCGGCCTGTTCGGCGGCGCCGGCGTGGGCAAGACCGTCAACATGATGGAGCTGATCCGCAACATCGCCACCGAGCACAGCGGCTACTCGGTGTTTGCGGGCGTGGGTGAGCGTACCCGTGAGGGTAACGACTTCTACCACGAGATGACCGAATCCAACGTTATCGACAAGGTATCGCTGGTCTACGGTCAGATGAACGAGCCGCCCGGCAACCGCCTGCGCGTGGCCCTGACCGGCCTGACCATCGCCGAGAAGTTCCGCGATGAAGGCCGCGACGTGCTGCTGTTCGTCGACAACATCTACCGCTACACCCTGGCCGGTACCGAGGTCTCCGCACTGCTGGGCCGCATGCCCTCCGCGGTGGGTTACCAGCCGACCCTGGCCGAGGAGATGGGTGTGCTCCAGGAGCGCATCACCTCCACCAAGACCGGCTCGATCACCTCCGTGCAGGCCGTCTACGTGCCCGCGGATGACCTGACCGACCCGTCCCCGGCGACCACCTTCTCGCACCTGGACGCTACCGTGGTACTGGCGCGTTCCATCGCCGAGCTGGGTATCTATCCGGCCATCGATCCGCTGGACTCCACCTCCCGTCAGCTGGACCCGCTGGTGGTCGGTGAGGAGCACTACAACACCGCTCGCGGCGTGCAGAACGTGCTGCAGCGCTACAAGGAGCTCAAGGACATCATCGCGATTCTGGGCATGGACGAGCTGTCCGACGAGGACAAGCAGACCGTGGCCCGGGCGCGTAAGATCCAGCGCTTCCTGTCGCAGCCGTTCTTCGTGGCCGAGGTGTTTACCGGGTCGCCCGGCAAGTACGTGTCCCTCAAGGACACCATCCGCGGCTTCCAGGGCATCCTCAACGGCGAGTACGACGAGCTGCCTGAGCAGGCCTTCTACATGGTCGGTTCCATCGACGAAGCCGTCGAGAAAGCCAACCAGATGAAGTAATCCCGTCCATCAGGGGGATTCGCTATGGCGAACAGCTTCAAGTGCGAAATCGTCAGCGCCGAGGCGGCCATCTTCTCGGGCGAGATCGAGCAGCTCGTCGCGTCCGGGATCATGGGGGACCTGGGCATCCTGCCCGGGCACGCCCCGCTGCTGACCGAGCTTCAGCCCGGGCCGATTCGCGTGATCCACGACGGTGGACAGGAAGAGAACTTCTACGTTTCCGGCGGCTTCCTCGAAGTGCAGCCGGACGTGGTGACCATCCTGGCCGACGCCGCATCCCGCGCTCGTGACCTCGACGAGGCCTCCGCGGAGGAGGCCCGTCAGCATGCGCTGAAGGCATTCAACGACAAGTCGGCGGAGCTGGACTACACCCGCGCCGCCGCCGAGCTCGCTGAGGCCGTGGCACAGCTGCGTACCATCCAGCAGCTGCGCAAGAAGGCCGGCAAGGGCTGATCCAGCCCGAGCCGCAATGACGCCCCCCGCGCCCGTGAAATACCGGGGTCGGGGGGCGTTTTTGTCTCTGCTATCATGCAATCCACTATCGTGGTCGGCCTGCCCCCGGCCCGACTACCACTCCATGAGGCGTCAGGAGGATGCCATGTCCCTGAATGAGACCCTGATCGAGCAGCACGACGCCCTGATGGCCGCCCTGCAGTCGGAGGATAGTGAGCAGGTGGAAAGCCTGCTGCAGGAGATGCGTGCCGCCGACATCGCCGAGATCCTCGAGCATATTGCCGAGGAGGAGGAGCATCGCAAGACGGTCTTTGCGCTGCTGGCCAATCTCTCCATCGAGCGACGCGCACATATCATCGGCTACCTGCCTGAGGACCTTCAGGAGGAGCTGGCCGGCGAGATGAGCGACGAGACGCTGCTGTCGGTCATGGAGGAGATGAGCGCCGACGAACGGGCTGACCTCTTCAAGCTCCTTGATGAGGATCGCCGCGAGGGCCTGCTGCGGCGCATGGCGCGTCAGGAGCGCGAGGATCTCAAACGCCTGGCCAGCTATGAGGAGGGCACCGCCGGGGCGATCATGACCTCGGACTATGTGGCCATCCCCAGTGGCATGACCGTTTCACAGGCGATGATGCGGGTGCGCCAGACCGCCCCCGACGCCGAGACGGTCTATCAGCTCTATGTCATCGAGACGGATGGTCGTCTGGCCGGCACCCTGTCGCTGCGCCAGCTGATGGTGGCGCGACCCGGGGCCCGGGTCGACGACATCATGATTCGGGATGTGATCAGCATTCCGGTCGACGAGCTCCAGGAGGAGGTCGCCAGGGTGGTGGCCCGCTACGACATGCTGGCGGTGCCGGTGCTCGACGCCGACGAGCGGCTGGTGGGCATCATCACCCACGATGACGCCATGGACGTGGCCGAAGAAGAGGCCACCGAGGACATGCACAAGGGCGTGTCGGTCGGAAAACTGGAGGGCGGACTGCGCTCGGCCAGCCTCTTCGAGCTCTATCGCAAGCGTATCGTCTGGCTGGTGCTGCTGGTGTTCGCCAATATCTTCTCGGGTGCCGGTATCGCCTACTTCGAGGAGACCATCGAGGCCTACATCGCCCTGGTCTTCTTCCTGCCCCTGCTGGTGGACAGCGGCGGCAACGCCGGTTCCCAGGCTGCCACTCTGATGGTGCGCGGCATGGCCACTGGCGATGTGCGCAGTCGCGACTGGGCCAGGCTGCTGGGACGAGAGGTGTTCGTCGCCCTGGGGCTTGGCTTGACCATGGCACTGGCCGTCTCGGTGGTCGGGGTGTTCCGTGCCGGTACGGAGATCGCCATGGTGGTGGCGATGAGCATGGTGCTGATCGTGATCGTCGGTAGCCTGATCGGCATGATCCTGCCCTTCATTCTCAACCGCCTGGGCTGGGATCCGGCCACCGCCTCGGCGCCACTGGTGACCTCCATCGCGGATGCGTCCGGCGTGCTGATCTACTTTGCCCTGGCCACGGCCGTCCTGGGCCTGCCGGGCGGCTAGGACCGCGACATTCAGGGTCTGGCCCGGCAGGCCGGGTCAGACTGTCATGGTGGATGGTTAGGCTTGGAGCCAACGCTGGCGCCGGTGCGCCGGCACCACGCTGACGTTTCTCCCGACAAAGGATGGCAAGATGGATTGGCTCCAGGTCCTCGTTCTCTCCATCGTGCAGGGGCTCACCGAGTTCCTGCCGATCTCCAGCTCCGCCCACCTGATTCTGGTTCCGGTGCTCACCGACTGGGAAGACCAGGGCCTCGCCTTCGACGTCGCCCTTCACATCGGCAGCCTGGCGGCGGTGGTGCTCTACTTCCGCCATGAGCTCGTGCGCATGACCGCAAGCTGGGTCGGTTCCCTGGGCGGCAGAGGCGTGAACGAGGATGCCCGGCTGGCCTGGTGGGTGCTGCTGGCCACCCTGCCGGTCTGTATCATCGGCTTCGCCTTCCGGGATGCCGTCGCGCTGGGCATGCGCTCGCCGCTGATCATCGGCGTGAGCCTGATCGGCTTCGGCCTGCTGCTGGGCTATGCCGACTGGCGCCGCCGCCGGGGCGGGCGCAGCGAGTACCAGCTCGGGCTCAGGGACGTGCTGCTGATCGGTGGCGCCCAGGCCCTGGCGCTGATCCCCGGCACCTCGCGCTCCGGCATCACCATCACCGCCGCGCTGCTGCTGGGCATGAGCCGGGAGGGGGCGGCGCGCTTCTCCTTCCTGCTCTCGATTCCGGTGATCGCCCTGGCCGGCGGCCTGGAGGTCGTTGGCCTGATCCGCGAAGCCCACCAGGTGGACTGGCCGGCGGTGCTTGTCGGTGCCATCCTCTCCGGCATCAGCGCCTACCTCTGCATCCACTTCTTCCTGGCCTTTATCAAACGGGTCGGCATGCAGCCCTTCGTGGTCTATCGTCTGCTGCTGGGCGGCTGGCTGCTGTGGCTGTTCTGGTAGTCCCGTATCCCCTTCACTCATGGAGCGTGCTCGAATCATGAAAGCCCTGGCTTCCCTTCCCTTTCTCCTGCTTGCGCTGCTGCTGACCGGCTGCTCGGAGCGCGACCGGCCCCTCGATTCACCGGTGCGCTTCGAGGGCGGCGTCTACGGCAGCTTCTATCAGGTGACCATCGCCGATCCGCTGACCCAGGGCGAGGCTCGGGAGCTGGAGGAGGGCATCCTCGAGGTGCTCGAGGCGGTGGACGTCTCCATGTCGATCTATATCGAGGACTCCGAGCTCTCGGTCTTCAACCAGGCGCCGCTGGACGAGTGGCAGCCGCTCTCCGATGAGCTGATGGAAGTGCTGGCGATCAGCCAGGCGGTGGCGGAGAAGAGCGATGGCGCCTTTGACCCCACGGTGGGAGGGCTGGTCAATCTCTGGAGCTTCGGCGCCGAGGCGCGACCCCGGGAGGTGCCTGACGAGGCCAGCCTGGCCGAGCGCCTCCAGGTGGTGGGTTTCGATGCGGTGACCCTGGACCTCGCTGCCATGCAGGCGAGCCGTACCCGGGACGTTCAGGTCGACCTGGGGGGGGTGGCCAAGGGGCACGCGGTGGATCGGGTCGCCGCCTTCCTGGACCGCGAGGGCATCAAGCACTATCTGGTCAACCTGGGGGGCGACCTGATCGCCCGGGGCTATCGCAACGCCAGGGAGGCGGGCGACGACGAGGCGGAGCGCTGGCGCATCGGCATCGAGGCGCCGCTGGATGACCGCCAGGAGGCCCAGTATGTGCTGCCCATCGGCGATGTCTCCCTGGCCACCTCGGGAGACTATCGCAACTACTTCGTGGAGGCGGGGCAGCGCTTCTCCCACACCATCGACCCGCGCAGCGGCCGTCCCATCGACCACCGCCTGGCCTCGGTGAGCGTGCTGCACCCCTCCAACGCCTGGGCCGACGCCTGGGCCACGGCGCTGATGGTGCTGGGCGACGAGGCGGGCATGGCCCTGGCCCTGGAGCAGGACCTCAAGGTGATGATGATCGTGCGCGACGGCGACGAGTGGCAGAGCCGCGTCAGTCCCGCCTTCGTGGCATACTTCGGCGAATCGCTGGTCGAGGAGCTCGGCCTGGAAGCCGAGTTCGACAGTCCACAGATGGAGTCCACTGGAGTCATTGATGACGCTTGATCCAACCACACAGCTCGATGTCGTGATACTGGCCGCGGGGCAGGGCACCCGGATGCGCTCGACCCTACCCAAGGTGCTGCACCGGCTGGCCGGCAAGGCCATGGTGCGCCACGTGATCGATACCGCCGCGGGGCTTGCCGCCGAGCGCACCCACGTGGTGGTGGGGCACGGTGCCGACAAGGTGCGCGAGGCCCTGGCCGACTGCCGGGTGCGCTTTGCGCTGCAGGCGGAGCAGAAGGGTACCGGTCATGCCGTGGCCCAGGCCCTGGAGGGGCTGGGCAATGGCCGCGTGCTGGTGCTCTACGGCGACGTGCCGTTGATTCGCCGGGAGACCCTGGAGGCGCTGCTGAAGGGGGTCGACGACCACCACCTGGGGCTGCTGACCGTGACCCTCGATGACCCCACCGGCTATGGGCGGATCCTGCGCAACGCCGACGGCGAGCCGGTGGCCATCGTCGAGCACAAGGACGCCAGCGAGGCCGAGCGGGCGATCCGCGAGTGCAACACCGGGATCATGGCCATGACCGCGGCCCAGCTGCGCCGCTGGCTGCCCAGCCTCTCCGCGGACAACGCCCAGGGCGAGTACTACCTCACCGATATCATCGCCATGGCGGCCGCCGAAGGGGTGAAGATCGTCACCACCCAGCCCGCCGAGCCGCTGGAGGTGGAGGGGGTCAACAACCGCCTGCAGATGGCGCGCCTGGAGCGTGCCCACCAGCTGGCCATCGCCGAGGGGCTGATGACCGATGGGGTGGCGCTGATCGATCCGAGCCGACTCGACGTGCGCGGCAGACTGCGCTGCGGCCACGACGTGGAGATCGACGTGGGCTGCGTCTTCGAGGGCGAGGTGGAGCTCGGCGAGGGGGTGCGCATCGGTGCCCACTGCGTGATTCGCGACAGCCATATCGGCGCCGGCACCGTGATCGAGCCCCACAGCGTCATCGAGGGAGCGGTCATCGCCGGTCGCGGCACCATCGGCCCCTTCGCCCGGCTGCGTCCGGGGACTCGGCTGGCGGTGGGCGCCAAGGTGGGCAACTTCGTCGAGACCAAGAACGTCGAGGTGGGCGAGGGCAGCAAGATCAACCACCTGAGCTATGTGGGCGATGCCCGCCTGGGCCGCGACGTCAACGTCGGTGCCGGCACCATCACCTGCAACTATGACGGCGCCCACAAGCATCGCACCGAGATCGGCGACGGCGCCTTCATCGGCTCCAACAGCGCCCTGGTGGCACCGGTCAGCATCGGCCAGGGCGCCACCGTGGGCGCCGGTTCCACCATCAGCAAGGACGTGGCCGACAACGCCCTGGCCGTCACCCGGGCGCGTCAGGTCAGCAGGGCCGACTGGCCCCGGCCGACCAAGGAAAGCGGTTCCATCAAGAAAAGCTAGGGAGAGATCGCATGTGTGGCATCGTCGGTGCCGTTGCCGAGCGCAACGTGGAAGGCATCCTGCTCGAGGGCCTGAAGCGCCTGGAATACCGCGGCTATGACTCCGCCGGCATGGCGGTGCTCTCGCCGGAAGGGGCGCTCTCGCGCCGCCGGGCGGTGGGCAAGGTGGCGGCCCTGGCCGAGCGCCTGGCGGCCGAGCCGCTGCCGGGGCGCTGCGGCATCGCCCACACCCGCTGGGCGACCCACGGCCGCCCCAGCGAGGCCAACGCCCACCCCCACCAGTCCGGCGAGCGCCTCGCGGTGGTGCATAATGGCATCATCGAGAACCATGAGGCCCTGCGCCAGGAGCTGGCGGCGGCCGGCTACGCCTTCACCTCCGAGACCGATACCGAGGTGGTGGCCCACCTGCTCGATCAGGAGAGCCGCGAGGGCGGCGACCTGCTGGCCGCCGTGCGCCGCATGCTGGGCCGACTCGAGGGCGCCTATGCGCTGGGCGTGGTCAGCGCGGCGGAGCCCGATGTGATCGTCGGCGCCCGCAAGGGCAGCCCGCTGGTGGTGGGCGTGGGCATCGGCGAGGCCTTCCTGGGCTCCGACCCGCTGGCGCTGCTGCAGGTCACCGACCGCTTCATCTACCTGGAGGAGGGCGACCTGGTGCGCCTCTCGGCCGGCGGGCGCATCGAGGTCTTCGATGGCGCCGGCCGGCCCGTGGAGCGCGAGGTGCAGACCTTCGAGCACGGCGACGGCGCGGCCAGCAAGGGGGAGTACCGCCACTTCATGCTCAAGGAGATCCATGAGCAGCCGGCGGTGATCGCCGCGGCGCTGGAAGGCCGCCTGGGCGAGCGCTCGGCGCTGGTGGAGAGCTTCGGCCCCGACGCCGAGGCGCTCTTCGCTCGGGTGCGCCAGATTCATATCATCGCCTGCGGCACCAGCTATCACGCCGGCATGGTGGCCCGCTACTGGCTGGAGCGCTTCGCCGGGGTGCCGGTGCAGGTGGAGGTCGCCTCGGAGTACCGCTACCGCCAGGTGGTGGTGCCCGACGACACCCTCTTCGTCACCCTCTCCCAGTCCGGCGAGACCGCCGATACCCTGGCGGCGCTGCGCTTCGCCCGGGAGCGCGGCTACCTGGCCAGCCTGGCGATCTGCAACGTGCCGGGCAGCTCCCTGGTGCGGGAGTCGGACCTGACCCTGATGACCCAGGCCGGCCCCGAGATCGGCGTGGCCTCCACCAAGGCCTTCACCACCCAGCTCACCGCCCTGATGCTCTTCACCCTGGCGCTGGGGCGGGTCAAGGGGCTCGACGAGGCGGTCCAGGCCGAGCTGGTGGCGGCCCTGCGCGGCCTGCCGCGGCTGGTGGAGCGGGTGCTGGCGCTGGATCCGGAGATCGAGGCGCTCTCCATGGCCTTCGCCGAGAAGCATCACGCCCTTTTCCTGGGCCGCGGGGCGCACTTCCCCATCGCCCTGGAGGGGGCGCTCAAGCTCAAGGAGATCTCCTATATCCACGCCGAGGCCTATCCGGCGGGTGAGCTCAAGCATGGCCCCCTGGCGCTGGTGGACAGCGAGATGCCGGTCATCTCCGTGGCCCCCAACGACGAGCTGCTCGACAAGCTCAAGTCGAACCTCCAGGAGGTGCGGGCCCGTGGCGGCGAGCTCTTCGTCTTCGCCGACGAGGGGATAGCGCTGACCGAGGAGGAGGGGGTCCGGGTGCTGCGCCTGCCCCGGGTGCACGAGGCCCTGGCGCCGATCCTCTACACCCTGCCGCTGCAGCTGCTCAGCTACCACGTGGCGGTGCTCAAGGGCACCGATGTGGACCAGCCCCGCAACCTGGCCAAGAGCGTGACGGTGGAGTGAACTCGATCGTCGAGCCGCCGCGTCTCTACCTGGGGCTGCCCATGTGGGCCAACCCCGACTGGCGCGGCAGCCTCTATCCGCCCCACGGTGGCGGCCTCGAGGAGTACGCCCGGGTGTTCGGCAGCGTGGAGGGCAATACCACCTTCTACAGCGGTGCCCCCCGGGCGGAGACGGTGGCCGCCTGGGCCCGCCAGGCGCCAGCGGAGTTTCGCTTCTGCTTCAAGCTGCCGGCGGCGCTGACCCACGAGCGCCGCCTGGCAGGCATCGAGGCCGAGTTCGACGCCTTCCTCGAGGCGCTCGCCCCGCTCCATGATCGGCTGGGGCCGATGATGGTCCAGCTGCCCCGGGACTTCGGCGCGGATGAGCTCCCCAGCCTCGAGGCCCTGCTGGCCCGCTGGCCGGCAGAGGTCCCCTGCGCGGTGGAGGTGCGCCACCCCGAGTTTTTCCACAAGGGGGCGGCCGAGATCGCCCTCAACAGATTGTTGATAAGTCGCGGCGTCGACCGGGTGATGCTCGACGTGCGCCCGCTCTTCTCGACGCCGGCCAGCGGCCATCCCGGGCTGCTGAAGGCCCAGGGAGAAAAGCCAAGACGCCCTTTACACGTGCTTTCCACGGCGGATCGTCCCCTGGTGCGCTTTATCGGCCACCTCGATCCGGCGATCAACGAGCGCTACTTTGCGCCCTGGATTCAGCGTCTCGCCCTGTGGATAAAACAGGGGAAAACCCCTTATCTCATGGTGCATACTCCGGATAACCGCCAGGCGCCTGAGCTGGCAAGATCCCTCCATGCGCGGCTCGCCGAGGCCCTCTCCCTGGCGCCCCTGGCGGACTTTCCGGGCGAGGCCCAGGCGGCCCTCTTCTAGGCCGGCAATGACCCACCGCAGCAAATTGTTTCCATGAGCCGGCCGCCGCTGGCCATCGAGCGTTTGATCGGATAGTTTTATTCCCCTGTGCGGCATACCCCATGGATATTGACCGGATCTCCCGCGTAAAGACGTGATTCCTGCCAGTATCCGCCGCACGGTCCCTTCTCCTTTCGGTGCAACAACTCGCCGGACGGAGACGGGCGGCACGGCAGTGATCCTGCCTGGATCCTGTCATGCTCTGGAAGACGCCGTGCGATCCATGGCGTCCTGGACGTGGCAATGACAAGCACAAGCCGTCATCGCGCCAGACCGGCCGATGGCGACACGTACACTCAGGGTGAATCATGTCTAAACTCGTGCATGCGCAGTGGTCATCGAAGATGACCTTCGTGCTCGCCGCCGCGGGCTCCGCGGTGGGACTGGGCAATATCTGGCGTTTTTCCTACATGGTGGGCGACAGCGGGGGCGCGGCCTTCGTGCTCATCTACCTGGCCTGCGTGGCCCTGGTGGGCCTGCCGATCCTGGTGGCCGAATGGCTGATCGGTCGGCGCGGCCAGGAGAACCCCATCAACGCCATGGCGGATCTGGCCCGCCAGAATGGCCGCCTGCCGGCCTGGGCGCTGGTTGGCGCCAGCGGCGTGCTGGCTGCCTTCCTGATCCTCTCCTTCTACAGCGTGATCGGGGGCTGGTCGCTCTCCTACACCCTGGGTTCGGTTACCGGCCGCTTCACCGGCCAGGATGCCGACGGCATCGGCGCCCTCTTCGGTGGCCTGCTGGGCAGCCCGGGCATCCTGACCCTGTGGCACACCGCCTTCATGGCGCTGGTGATCTTCATCGTCGCCCGCGGCGTCACCAAGGGGCTCGAGGGCGCCGTGCGGACCCTGATGCCGGGGCTGGTGCTGCTGCTGATCGTGCTGGTCGGCTACGGCATGACCACCGGGCACTTCGGCGAGGCGCTGGCCTTCATGTTCCGTCCCGACTGGAGCGCGGTGACCGGCGGCGTGGTGCTGGCCGCCATGGGGCAGGCCTTCTTCACCCTCTCCCTGGGCATGGGCATCATGATGGCCTACGGCTCCTACCTGGGCGAGGACGTCAACCTGGTCGGCACCGCCCGGACCGTGATCATCCTCGATACCGTGATCGCCCTGCTGGCGGGCATGGCGATCTTCCCCATCGTCTTCGCCAACGGCATGAGCCCCGCCGATGGGCCCGGGCTGATCTTCGTCAACCTGCCGGTGGCCTTCGGCAACATGACCGGCGGTGCCATCCTGGGTCTGATGTTCTTCCTGCTGCTCACCTTCGCGGCGCTCACCTCGGCGATCTCGCTGCTCGAGCCGGTGGTGGAGCTGGTGGAGGAGCGCACCCCTCTGACTCGGGTCGCGGCGACCCTGATCAGCGGCGTGGCGGTCTGGGCGCTGGGTATCGCGGCGCTGATGTCCTTCAACGTCTGGGACAGCGTGCTGATCTTCGGCCTGAACATCTTCGACCTGCTGGATACCTTCACCAGCAAGGTGCTGCTGCCGCTGACCGGCCTCGGGGCGATCCTCTTCGTGGCCTGGTGCCTGGAGCGCCAGAGCGTGGCCAGCGAACTCAACCTGACCGGCGGCAAGGAGCAGCTGTGGCACGTCGTGGCGCGCTATGTGGCGCCCATCGGGGTGATCGTGGTGTTCGTCACCGGCCTGCTCTAGGCCGCTAGGCGGGAAGCACGATACCCCCTGCGAGCCCCGCCCCGGCGGGGCTCGCGTCGTTCGGGCCGGGAAGCGTCCTGCCTCGAGGGCGCTTCAGTGCATCTCGTCGAGCTCGTCCTCGGGCAGCTCGGCGATATCCCGGGAGAGCTGCTTGAACTCCTCGTGGAGCTCGATGCCTCGGCGCGCCCTCAGGCTGCGCTGGGCGGCGGTGCGGGAGCGCTGCTCGTGCTCGACGACTTCCATGCTCATGAAGATATCGAGGAGCTCGCTCTTCAGGGAGGTTAACCGTTCGACATTTCGCATGATCGACTCTCCTGTGTCACGTTGCGACACTGTCATTCCAGCCATCACATTCCTACTATAACGCAGCTTTCAGAATGATGACGGCTCATGCTGCAGAGCAAAAACGCTATTCCAACGCTTGGCGTCGCCTGCCCTGCCGGACATCTTGCGTTGCACAACAGAGGCCCGCTTGGGGCATACTGTAGGCAGTATCCTTTCAACGCACCGTTCCTCGCCCGACGGTGATACCCAAGCCAAGGAGTTCCCGTGAGCAGCGCCCTGTTCGATGAGATGAGACGCCGCATGGAGCACTTCCGCCGCTCCGAGCAGAAGGTGGCGCGTTTCGTGCTGCGCAACCCCGAGGAAGTGATCCACATGCGCATCGTCGACCTGGCCACCGAGGCCAAGGTCAGCGAACCCACGGTGGTGCGCTTCTGCCGCGCCCTGGGCTGCAACGGCTTCCAGGACTTCAAGCTCAAGCTGGCGCAGATGCTGGCGACCGGCAGCCAGTTCGCCCAGTTCTCCATGAACGACAGCGACTCGGTGGCGGAATTCTCCCAGAGCATCTTCGACTCCACCGTGGGCACCCTGCTCTCGGTGCGCGACCGCCTCGATAACGAGGCGCTGAGCCAGGCGATCAACGCCCTGGCCATGGCCAACCGGGTGGAGTTCTACGGCTTCGGCGCCTCCGGTGCGGTGGCCTTCGACGCCCAGCACAAGTTCTTCCGCCTGCAGATCTCCACCGCCGCCTACGCCGACCCCCATATGCAGAACATGTCGGCGGTGACCCTCAAGGAGGGTGACGTGGTGGTGGCGATCTCCCAGACCGGCCGCACCCGGGCCCTGGTGGCCAGCGTGCGCCTGGCCAAGGAGGCCGGGGCCACCGTGATCGGGCTCTGCCCCAGCGGCTCGCCCCTGGCCGAGGAGGTCACCCTGCCGCTCTATATCGATGTCCACGAGGATACCGAGATCTACACCCCCATGAGCTCGCGCATCGCCCATCTGGTGCTGGTCGACGTGCTGGCGGTGGGCGTGGCCAAGACCCGCGGCCCGAAGCTTGCCGAGCAGCTCAAGTCGGTGAAGAAGAGCCTGATCCCCCTGCGCTACCCCGAGGAAGAGGCCTAGCGCGGCGAGGCAGGCCGAGGAGGAGTGGCGGGCGATATGCTAAGCTGTGCGCCCATTTTCCGAGCAGCGATGCCCTCTCCATGGACGACGTCACGGCGATTCTCGACCACCTGAATACCGCCCAGCGCGAGGCGGTCAGCGCCCCCCAGGGCAATATGCTGGTGCTGGCCGGGGCCGGCTCCGGCAAGACCCGGGTGCTGGTCCACCGCATCGCCTGGCTGATGCAGGCCGAGGGGCTCTCCCCCTATGCCGTGCTCGCCGTGACCTTCACCAACAAGGCGGCCCGGGAGATGCGCACTCGCCTGGAGGCGCTGCTGGGCCTCTCCCTGCGCCACGTCTGGGTGGGCACCTTCCACTCCATCGCCCACCGCCTGCTGCGCACCCACTGGCAGGAGGCGCGGCTGCCTCAGCACTTCCAGATCATCGACGCCGACGACCAGATGCGCCTGATCAAGCGGCTGATCAAGGAGCATGACGTCGACGACGAGCGCTTCCCCCCGCGCCAGGTGCACTCCTTCATTTCCGGCTGCAAGGAGGAGGGGCTGCGCCCCCATCAGGTCGAGGTCCACGGCGACGCCTACCTGGGGCAGATGGTGGAGCTCTACGAGCGCTACCAGCTCACCTGCGAGCGCGGCGGCCTGGTGGACTTCGGCGAGCTGCTGCTCAGGAGCCTGGAGCTTTTGCGCGACACCCCCGCCCTGCTGGCCCACTACCAGGAGCGCTTCGCCCACCTGCTGGTGGATGAGTTCCAGGACACCAACACCCTGCAGTACGCCTGGCTCAAGCTGCTCTCCGGCAGGCGCACGCCGATGACGGTGGTGGGCGACGACGACCAGTCGATCTACGGCTGGCGCGGCGCTCGGGTGGAGAACATCCGCCGCTTCGAGCGGGAGTTCCCGCAGACGAAGACGGTGCGGCTGGAGCAGAACTACCGCTCCACCAGCGCCATCCTCGAAGCCGCTAACGCCCTGATCAGCCACAATACCGAGCGCATGGGCAAGGAGCTCTGGACCGCCGGCAGTCGGGGCGAACCCATCTCGGTCTACGCGGGCTTCAACGACCTGGACGAGGCGCGCTTTATCGTCGACACCCTGCGCGAGCGGGTCGAGGAGGGCGTGCGGCGTCGGGATATCGCCATCCTCTACCGCTCCAACGCCCAGTCCCGGGTGATCGAGGAGACGCTGATTCGCCAGGGGGTGCCCTACCGCATCTACGGCGGGCACCGCTTCTACGAGCGCCTGGAAATCAAGAACGCCCTGGCCTACCTGCGCCTGCTGCTCAACCGCGACGACGATGCCTCCCTGGAGCGGGTGATCAACGTGCCGGCCCGGGGTATCGGTACCCGCACCGTGGAGCTGCTGCGTACCGGCGCCCGGGAGCGCGGCGTCTCGCTGTGGCAGGCGCTGCATGACGGCGTGAGCGACGGCTCCCTCAAGGGGCGCGCCGGCAAAGCCGTCCAGGCCTTCGCCGAGCTGATCGAACGGCTCGACCACGACACCGCGGGCCTCGCCCTCCATGAGATCATCGACCACGTGATCGAGCGCTCGGGTCTGGTGGAGCACCACCGCAGCGAGAAGGGCGAGAAGGGCCAGGCCCGGGTCGAGAACCTGGAGGAGCTGGTCACGGCCGCCCGGGCCTTCACCCAGGGGGAGTCCTTCGACCCGCCGGAGGCCGGCGAAGGGGGCGCGGCGCTGGAGGCCTTCCTCTCCGAGGCGGCGCTCAACGCCGGCGACCATGAGGCGGACGAGTTCGAGGACAGCGTGCAGCTGATGACCCTGCACTCCGCCAAGGGGCTGGAGTTTCCGGTGGTCTTCATCGCCGGGGTGGAGGAGGGGCTCTTCCCCCACCGCATGTCGGCGGAGGAGCCGGGGCGCCTGGAGGAGGAGCGCCGGCTCTGCTACGTGGGCCTGACCCGCGCCATGCACAAGCTCTACCTGACCCACGCCGAGATCCGCCGGCTTCACGGCAAGGAGACCTTCCAGCGCGCCTCGCGCTTCCTGCGCGAGATCCCCGAGGAGTACCTCGAGGAGGTGCGCCTGCGCGGCCAGGTCAGCCGGCCGGTGACCGCCACGCGCCCCGGGGGCCTGCGCCAGACCGAGGTGAGCGGCGGCGACGATCTGCCGTCGCTCTCCCTGGGCCAGCGGGTGCGCCACCCGGTGTTCGGCGAGGGGGTGATCCTCAACGCCGAGGGGGAGGGGCCCCGGGCCCGGGTGCAGGTCAGCTTCGAGGGCGAGGGCGACAAGTGGCTGGTGCTGGGCTTCGCCAAGCTGACCCCGCTGTAGCCCCGCTGTAGCGTAGGGCGGCGGTGCCAACTCCCGTTGACGTACCCGTCAATGTCGCGGCTTGCCGGCCAAATTGCCCTTGACGCATACTTTCGGATGGACACTGCCACGGCCGAACCTAGCGCCGTGGTCCTATAACAAGCTTTCGGAGTCATGCCGCATGCAACGCCGCAACTTTCTGAAGACCCTGGGTGCCGGCGCCGCCGGCGTCGCCGCCGCCCCCTTCGTCTCCACCGCCAAGGCCCAGGAGACTATCACCTGGGACATGGTCACCTCCTGGCCGCGCAACTTCCCGGCGCTGGGGACCGGCGCCAACGAGTTTGCCCAGCGCGTCGAGGCGCTCTCCGGCGGGCGCATGCGCATCCGCGTTCACGGTGCCGGCGAGCTGGTACCGGCCATGGAGGTCTTCGACGCTGTGGCCGCCGGCACCGCCGAGATGGGCCACTCCGCCGCCTACTACTGGCGCGGCAAGGTGGCGGCCTCCCAGTTCTTTACCGCGGTCCCCTTCGGCATGAACACCACCGAGACCAACGCCTGGCTCTACCACGGTGGCGGCCAGGAGCTGTGGGACGAGATCTACGCCAAGCACAACCTCAAGCCCTTCGCCGTGGGCAACACCGGCACCCAGATGGCGGGCTGGTTCAAGAAGGAGATCAACTCCCTCTCCGATATGCAGGGCATCCGCCTGCGCCTGCCGGGCCTGGCCGGCGAGGCGATGAATCGCATCGGCGTCACCACGGTGAACATGCCGGCCTCCGAAATCTTCACCTCCCTGCAGACCGGGGTGCTGGACGCCGCCGACTGGGTGGGCCCCTACAACGACATGGCTCTTGGCCTGCATCAGGTGACCGACTACTACTACACCTCGGTGTGGAACGAGCCCAGCGCGGTGCTCGAGGGCACCGTCAACCTGGATGCCTGGAACGCCCTGCCCGACGACCTCAAGGCGGTGGTGCGCGAGGCGGCCAAGGCCTCCAACCTCTCCATGATCAGCGAGTTTGCCTACCGCAACGCCCAGGCTCTGGAGACCCTGGTCGAGGAGCACGGCGTGCAGCTGCGCACCTTCCCGGAGGACGTCATGCAGGCCCTCTATGAGGCCTCCATGGAGGTGGTCCAGGCCCAGGTGGACGGCGACCCGGAATCCGCCAGGGTGTACGAGTCCTACCTGGCCTTCCAGAAGCTGGTGCGGCCCTTCAGCGATATCGGCGAGTACGCCTACCTCAAGAGTCGCGACGCCGTCGGTGCCTGATCCAGACGCCTGACGCGACGCATCGGGGGCGCCGGCTGGCGCCCCCGATGCGTTCTGGGCGGTGCCCCGGGAGAGAGTCGGGCCTACTGGTGAACGGCGCGGATGCGGCCCTTGTCGTCCAGGGCCACCATCACGAAGCTGGCCTCGGTGACCTTGTGCAGCTCCCTGGGGTCGCGCTCCTGGGGCTGGCGAATCCACACCTCGACGTCGATGCGGATCGAGCTGTGGCCGATCTCGCGCACGGCGGTGTAGATATTGACCATGGCGCCCACCCGAACCGGGCAGAGGAAGTCCATGGACTCGATGGCCACGGTGGCGGTGCGGCCCCGGGCCTCGCGACCGGCGGCGAGCTCGGCGGCCTGGTCCATATGGGCGACCAGCCAGCCGCCGGCGATATCGCCGTGAAGGTTGGTATCCTGCCGGCTGGCCAGCAGCTTGAGGGTCAGCTCCCCCTGGGGGGCGGGAATATCATCGAGATCTGTCATGAAATTGTCATCATCCTGGCTTGTTATTGTGGCCGTATGCGACAAGAGGCAAACGGATGTCTGAATCGGAGGCCATGGTATATGCAGTCGCCGCCGCTCACCAGCGCCGCGCCGCGGGCTGCGACAGTCCGCCCGGGCGTCGGCCGCCCGGTGCACTGGGCCGGCGACTGGTGCGGTTTGGCGCCGCACTGGTGATGGCGCTGCTCCTGCCGGCAAACCTCCAGGCCGCCAGCGACGAGGTGGTGGGTACCCTGGGGGCGGTGGGGTCCGATACCCTGGCGGGGCTGATGCTGCGCTGGGGGGAGGCGCTCACCGAGCGCTATCCCGCCGTGCGGCTGCAGCTGCAGGCCAGCGGGTCGGCCAGCGCCCCCACGGCGCTGATCGCCGGTACCACCCGGCTGGGGCCCATGTCCCGGGCCATGAGCGAGAGCGAGCGGGCGGCGTTCACGGCCCGCCACGGCTATCCGCCCCTGGAGCTCGAGGTGGCCCGGGACGCCCTGGCGGTCATCGTGCATCGCCATAACCCTCTGGAGAGCCTGACCCTGGCCGAGCTGGATGCCATCTTCTCTCAGAACCGCCGCTGTGGAGCCGAGCGGGCCATCAGCGACTGGTCCCAGCTCGGCCTGGCGTCGCCGACCGGACGCATCGTGCTGCACGGGCGCAACGTGGCCTCCGGGACCCACGACCTGGTGCGTCTGCACGGGCTCTGCGGCGGCCGCTTTCGGCTGAACGTCAACGAGCACCCCGGCTCCGCCGCCGTGGTGGCCGCCGTGGCGGCGGAGCCGGCGGCGATCGGCTTTGCCGGCCTCAACCACCTGACTCCCTCGGTGCGGGTGATACCTCGACGCGACGGGGAGAGCGGCGAGCTCCATCCGCCTGGCCCCACCACCGTGGTCAGCGGCGACTACTCCCTGGCGCGGAGCCTCTATCTCTACGTCAACCGACGACCGGGGGAGCCCCTGCCCGGGCCGGAGCGGGCCTTCCTCGAGCTGGTGCTCTCGCCCGAGGGACAGTCGATCGTGGAGGAGCTGGGCTTTGTGTCGCTGCCGGAAGCCCTCCGGCAGCGGCAGCTGGACCTGCTGGCGCGCGGACCCGAGGCGTAATGCTGTCACCCAACTGTCACCGGGATGTCGTAATCTGGGCTTCTGCCCCCTTTCAAGAGCCATGTCGATGAGCCATCGGGAGCGGCCATGATCGAACCCCTGCCGCCCAGGCCCGAACCCCGCCGCCAGTGGTACCGGCGCCTGCGCGATCGCCTGGCGACCCTGCTGATCACCGCGGGGGGCGTTGGCGTGGTCGTGGCGGTGCTTGCCATCGGGGTCTTCCTGGCCCTGGAGGTCGCGCCGCTCTTTCTGGGCGCCGAGGCCTCGGTCGGCTGGCGGGAGCTGTGGCAGGGGCGCTGGCAGCCCGGCACCCTGCCCGGCGAAGCCCCCGCCTACGGCATGCTGCCCCTGGCCTGGGGCACCCTGAAGGCGGCCTTCTGGGCGCTGCTGTTTGCCATTCCTCTGGCCCTGGGCGCCGCCATCCACTCGGCGCTCTACATGCCGCCGCGGCTGCGCAGCCGCCTCAAGCCGACCCTGGAGATGATGGAGGCGATGCCCGGGGTGGTGGTGGGCTTCGTGGCCGGCCTGGTGCTGGCCCCCTGGGTGGAGCGCCACCTGGCCGGCGCCCTGGCCTTGGCGCTGCTGCTGCCCGCCGGCATGCTGCTGGCCGGCCTGGCCTGGACCTGGCTGCCTCCGGGCCTGCGGCGCCGCCTGGCGCCGGGCTGGGCCGGGCTCTGGCTGATGCCCTGGCTGGCGCTGCTGGCCGCGCTGTCGCTGTGGCTCTCCCCCGCCCTCGAGGCGCTGCTGTTCGGCGGTGACCTGCGCCACTGGCTGGATGCGCGCTTCGGGCTCGACTATGCCGCCCGCAATGCGCTGATCGTCGGCCTGGCCATGGGCTTTGCGGTGATTCCCGGCATCTACGCCCTGGCCGAGGACGCCCTCACCGGCGTGCCGGCGAGCCTCGGTGAGGGCGCCCAGGCACTGGGCGCCACCCGCTGGCAGAGCCTCTGGAGGGTGGTGCTGCCGGCGGCGGCGCCCGGGGTCTTCAGCGCGGTGATGATCGGCGCCGGCCGCGCCGTGGGCGAGACCATGATCGTGCTGATGGCCAGCGGCAACACCGCGCTGATGACCCTGAGCCCCCTGGAGGGGATGCGCTCCATGTCGGCCACCATCGCCATCGAGCTGCCCGAGGCGGTGCCGGGCGGTGTCCACTACCGGCTGCTCTTCCTGGCCGCCCTGGCGCTGTTCGCCTTTACCTTCCTGGTCAATACCCTGGCGGAGCTGGTGCGGGCGCGGCTGCGGCGGCGCTATCGCCGCCTGGGGGCGGCCTCATGATGCGCGCCGGATGGGCGCGCCTGCCCCGGGGCGAGGGGCCCTGGCCCTGGCTGGCCGCCGGCAGCGTGGCCCTGTCGCTGCTGATGTTCAGTGGCCTCGTGCTGCTGCTGGCGGTGCGCGGCCTGGGGCACTTCTGGCCGGCGCCGCTCAGCCTGGTGGCCCTGGAGGATGGTCGCCTGCTGGCGGGCCAGGCGGTGCGCGAGGAGCGCCGCGCGGACGGCGAGGGGCGTGAGCGCCTCTACCTGACCGCCAACCGCGACCTGGACGGTGCCATCTGGACCTGGGTAGATCTGGAGGAGATCGCCGCCGAGAGCCGCCCCCGGGACCTGGTGGTGCTGGAGCGCACGCGCTGGGGCAGCTTCCAGGGGCGCCTGCGGGCGCTGGAGGAGGAGCGTGGCCGGGTGGAGGGGGAGGCGGCCTGGCAGGCCCTCGAGGCGCGCCTCGACGAGCTGCAGGCGCTGCGCCGGGAGCGGGAGCGCCTGCGTGACCAGGTGGTCGTGCCGCTGGTGCGCCGCCTCGAGCGGGAGACGAGCGAGGCCCTGGTCGCCGAGCTCGGCGCCGCCAACGCCCGCATCCGCGAGCTCCAGGCGCGCATGGGGGGCACTCGCCTGCTGCTGGAGAGCGTCGACGGCCGGCAGCTGGAGCAGCCCCTGGAGCAGGTGCTGCGTGCCTGGCGGCCCAACGCCATGTCGACGCCTCAGAAGCTGGCCGCCTGGGGGCAGGGCGTGTGGCGCTTCCTCTCCGAGGGGCCCCGGGCCGCCAACACGGCTGGCGGCGTCTGGCCGGCGATCTTCGGCACCGTGCTGATGGTGCTGCTGATGTCGGTGGTGGTGACCCCCTTCGGCGTGCTGGCCGGCATCTATCTCAACGAGGTGGCCCATCAGGGACGCTTCACCCGGCTGGTACGCATCGCCGTGCGCAACCTGGCCGGGGTGCCCTCCATCGTCTACGGGGTCTTCGGGCTCGGGGTCTTCGTCTACGGCATCGGCGGCACCCTGGACGAGTGGTTCTTCGCCGACCGGCTCCCTTCGCCCACCTTCGGCACCGGGGGGCTGCTGTGGGCCTCCCTGACCCTGGCGCTGCTGACCCTGCCGGTGGTGATCGTGGCCACCGAGGAGGGGCTGGCCCGGGTGCCGGACCACCAGCGGGAGGGGGCCCTGGCCCTGGGGGCCACCCGGGTGGAGATGCTGACCCGGGTGGTGCTGCCGATGACCACCCCGGCGATGCTGACCGGGGTGATCCTGGCCATCGCCCGGGCCGCCGGCGAGGTGGCGCCGCTGATGCTGGTGGGGGTCGCCAAGCTGGCGCCTCAGGTGCCGGTGGACGGTGAGTTTCCCTTCCTGCATCTTGAACAGAAGTTCATGCACCTGGGCTATCACATCTACGACGTGGCCTTTCACGGCGGCGACGTGGAGGCGGCGCTGCCGCTGGTCTATGCCACGGCGCTGCTGCTGGTGCTGGTGATCCTGGTGCTTAACCTGACTGCAATATTTCTGCGCCACCATCTGAGGGCGCGTCACGGGGTGCTGCCGCGTCGCTAGCGGCAGCGCCCGAAGGAGTGTGAGCCCGATGTCTGTCTTCCCGTCGCCGCGGCCTGCCGCCGGCGGACCGATCATCGACTTCGAGCCGGCCGCCAGCTGCCTGGAGGTCGAGGGGCTGAGCCTTGCCTACGGCGAGACACTGGCCCTGCGCGACCTCTCGCTGCGGGTGCCGCGCCAGCGGGTCACGGCCTTTATCGGCCCCTCCGGCTGCGGCAAGTCGACGCTGCTGAGGGCCCTCAACCGCTTACACGACCTCAACGACGAGGTGCGGCTGAGCGGTCGGATTCTGCTCGAGGGGCAGGATATTCATGCCCCCGAGGTGGAGGTGGCGGAGCTGCGCCGGCGGGTGGGGATGGTGTTTCAGGCGCCCAATCCCTTCCCGATGTCGATCTACGACAACGTGGCCTTCGGATTGCGGCTGCAGGGCGGCATCCGCAAGCGGCAGATGGACGACATCGTCGAATGGGCGCTGCAGTCGGCGGCGCTCTGGGACGAGGTGAAGGAGCGGCTCGGCAGCTCGGCCTGGACGCTCTCCGGTGGCCAGCAGCAGCGCCTGGTGATCGCCCGCACCCTGGCGGTGCGTCCCGAGGTGCTGCTGCTCGACGAGCCGGCCTCGGCGCTGGACCCGATCTCGACGCTGAAGATCGAGGAGCTGATCCGCAACCTGAAGTCGCAGCTGACCCTGGTGCTGGTCACCCACAACATGCAGCAGGCGGCGCGAGTCTCGGACTACACCGCCTTCCTGCAGGAGGGCGAGCTGGTGGAGTACGGCCCCACCGACAGCCTGTTCACCAACCCGCGCCTCGTGCGCACCGAGAACTACATCACCGGGCGCATGGGCTGACCGCAGGTCCAGGGCCCGAGGCCTGTTCCCCCTAGAGGAGTCCCCATGGACATCACCAGCGATATCCATAGCCGCCATATCTCGCGGCAGTTCAACCAGGAGCTCGAGGAGCTCAAGACCCACCTGATGGCCATGGGTGGCCTGGTGGAGAAGCAGATCCAGGAAGCGGTGGTGGCGCTGCTCGACGGCGACTCCGACCTGGCCCGCCGGGTGGTGGAGAACGACCGGGCGGTCAACGACATGCAGATCAAGATCGACGGCGAGTGCACCCAGGTGCTGGCCCGCCGCCAGCCCGCCGCCTCGGACCTGCGCCTGGTGCTGGCGGTGATCCGCGCCGCCTCGGACCTGGAGCGCATCGGCGACGAGGCCAGCAAGATCGCCCGCAACGCCGCCGACCTGATAGAGGGCAACAACGGCAGCCGCGGCTTCGTCGAGGTGCGCATGATCAGCGAGCATGTGCGGCGCATGGTGCGCGATGCCCTGACCTCCTTCGCCCGCTTCGATACCGAGCTGGCGTTGAAGCTGGTCCACGAGGACGAGGAGGTGGACGAGGAGTACCGCACCGCCATGCGTTCCTTGATGACCTTCATGATGGAGGATGCCCGCTCGATCTCGCCGATCCTCAGCCTGATGTGGATCCTGCGCTCCCTGGAGCGTATCGGCGACCACGCCAACAACCTGGCGGAGTACGTGGTCTATCTGGTCAAGGGGCTGGATATCCGCCACACCGACCCCGACGACCTGGACGAGCGGGCGATCACCCGCAAGGAGTGAGCGCGATAGCCCCATGCTCGATGCCGTGACCGCCCTGGCCCGGGGCACTCGCCTGGCCTACTCCCGCGGCCTGCGCCGCTATGTCTTCGTGCCCATCGTCATCAACCTGCTGGTCTACGCCGCCATGCTGCGCTTTGTGCTGGCCAACTTCGGCGGCTGGCTGGAGGGCTGGATGGCCATGGTGCCGGGATGGCTTGGCTGGCTGGAGTGGCTGATCTGGCCGCTCTTCCTGGTCAGCCTGGTGGTGATCGTCTTCTTCACCTTTACCCTGGTGACCCACCTGATCGCCGCTCCCTTCTACGGCTTCCTGGCGGCCAAGGTGGAGCGGGTGGCCACCGGGCGACCGCCGCTGGATGATCGCGGCCTGGCCAGGACCGCCGTGGACGCCCTGGGGCGCGAGCTGGTCAAGCTGGCCTATATCCTGCCCAGGGCCCTGCTGCTCTTCCTGATCAGCTGGATTCCCGGCGTGAACCTCGCCGCCCCGCTGCTCTGGGCGCTCTTCTCGGCCTGGGTGATGGCGATCGCCTACCTGGACTACCCCATGGACAACAACAAGGTGAGCTTCGCCGAGATGCGACGGCGGCTGGCGGCACGCTGGTGGCCGAGCCTCAGCTACGGCGGCTGCGTGACCCTGGTGACCTGGATTCCCCTGGCCAACCTCTTCCTGCTGCCCGGCGCGGTGTCCGGCGCGGTGCTGATGTGGGCCGAGCACTATCGCGATCTGGAGAGCCCCGTGGCGCGTTGAACGGGGCCCCGCAGGACGGCTGCTATGCTCGGAAGACACCCCGACAAGGAGCCAACCGCCATGCGCCTGTCCGTTACCCTGCTGCTGGCCGCCGGCCTCGCCCTTCCGGGCCTGGCCCAGGCCCACGAATATGTCCTTGAGGATCTCGTCCTGGTGCATCCTTTCGCTACCCCGGCGCCGCCCGGGGTGCCCCATGCCGCCGCCTATGTGGATATCCGGGTGGAGGGGGAGACTCCCGCCGTGCTGATCGGTGCCAGGACGCCGGCCAGCGAGTCGGTGGGGCTCTACGAGACGCGGCGCGAAGAGGGCGAGCCGGAGAGGCGTCGCCTCGAGCGCATCGAGGTGCCGGCGGGCATCACCCAGCTCATGCGGCCGGAAGGCGGCTACCATCTAATGCTCGAGGGGCTGGTGGCCCCCCTGGGGCTGGGGGAGCGCTTTCCCATGACGCTGGAGTTCGCCGAGCGCGGCGAGGTCGAGGTGGAGGTCTGGGTGCAGAGCGCCGAACGGGGCAGCCGGGCCGCCGACGGCCACCACCATGACCTCAGGTGAATCGGCCTGCGCGCGGAGGCGGGCTCACTGCTCGACGAGCTGGGGCTCCAGCAGGCGGGAGGCCGGGAAGAGGCAGCGGAAGCGGGCTCCCTGGCCGGGCCGGGAGTCGATCTCCAGGCGGGCATCGTGGCGCAGCAGCACATGCTTGACGATGGCGAGGCCAAGCCCGGTGCCGCCGGTGGCGGCGCTGCGCCCCTTGTCGACCCGGTAGAAGCGCTCGGTCAGCCGCGGCAGGTGCACCGGGTCGATGCCCTCGCCGTTATCCTCCACCTCCAGGCAGGCACCGTCGCCCTGGGGCCGCCAGCGCAGCACGATGTGGCTCCCTTCGGGGGTATAGCGCACCGCGTTGAAGGCCAGGTTGGAGAGGGCGCTGCGGATCTCCTGCTCGCTGCCGACCAGTGCCCGGGCCTCGCTCTGCTCCACCTCCAGAGTGTGTCGCCCGCCGCTGAGCGCCTCGGCGTCCCGCTGTACGCTGGCCAGCAGCGCGCTCATCGCCAGGGGGGCATGGTCTGCGCCGCCGCGCTCGATCTCCAGCTTGGACAGCAGCAGCAGGTCGCTGACCAGGCTCTGCATGCGCACGGTCTGCTCCTGCATCCGATCGACTCCCCGGGCGAAGCGCGGCGGCAGCTGGTCGGCGTAGGTGGCGTAGGTCTCCAGGTAGCCGGCCAGCACGGTGAGGGGGGTGCGCAGCTCGTGGGAGACGTTGGCCACGAAGTCCCGGCGCATCTCCTCCAGGCGGTGCAGGCGGGTGATGTCCCGGGCCATCAGCAGGCGCTCGTCGTCGCCGTAGAGGGTGATCTGGAACTGCAGCACCATCTGCTCGTCGATGGGCGAGGGGAGCGTCAGCGGCTCCCGGTAATCCCGGGCGTGGAAGTAGTCGATGAAGCGGGGATCCCGCACCAGGTTGGTGATGTGGTGACCGCGGTCGTGGGCGGCGCGCAGGCCCAGCATGCGTTCGGCGGCGCTGTTCCACCACTCCATGTCGCCATGGCCGTCGAGCATCACCACGCTGTCGCGCATCGCCTCCGAAGACTCCTGGACCCGCTTGATGATGCCGAGAAGGCGCTCCTGGGTATGGCGCTGGCCCTTCTGGTAGCGGTAGAGCCGGTCGAGGAGGTCGCCCCAGATGCCGGTGGTGGCGGGGGGCTCGGCCTGGGGCGTCAGGGTCAGCCAGCGGTGGAGGCGACGCAGCTGGTGCAGGTGGAAGGCGAGACAGGCGCCGAGCCCCAGGGCCAGGCCGGCCCAGGCATGAGACAGCAGCCATCCCACCGCCAGGCCGCTGCCGGCCAGCAGCAGCAGCCGCCACGCTTCCCGCTTCCAGAGGCCCACGTCAGCCCTTGGCGGAGAACCGGTAGCCGGTGCCGCGCACCGTCTGGACCAGATGCTGGTGGCGCTCGCCCAGCGCCTTGCGCAGGCGGCGGATATGCACGTCCACGGTGCGCTCCTCCACGTAGACGTTGCCCCCCCACACCTGGTCCAGCAGCTGGCTGCGGGTGTAGGCGCGCTCCTGGTGGGTCATGAAGAACTGCAGCAGGCGATACTCGGTGGGCCCCATCTCCACGGCGCGGCCGTTGGCGCTGACCCGGTGGCTGACCGGGTCGAGCAGCAGGCCGTCCACCTCCACCGCTTCCTCGACCCCCTGGGGAGTCGTGCGGCGCAGCACCGCCTTGAGGCGGGCCACCAGCTCCCGGGGGGAGAAGGGCTTGGTGATGTAGTCGTCGGCGCCGGCCTCGAGCCCCTGGATCTTGTTGTCCTCCTCGCCCTTGGCGGTGAGCATGATGATCGGCAGCTCGGCGGTGGTGGGCTCGCGCTTGAGGCGTCGGGCCAGCTCGATGCCGCTGGTGCCGGGCATCATCCAGTCCAGCAGTACCAGGTCGGGCTGGTGGTCGACGATCAGGGCGTGGGCGCTCTGGGCGCTGTCCGCCTCGAGCACATGATAGTCGGCCATCTCCAGCGCTACCGCGATCATCTCGCGGATCGGCGCCTCATCATCGACGATAAGAACGGTCTTGGCGGTCATCCGGTAGCCTCGGCACAGTGACGAATCGGTGACGATCTCACCATGCCAGTATGACACTGGCGTGACAGCCGCGCTCGGACGCGGCGGACGGCCCTCAGGCGCCAAGCTCCGGCCACAGGGTCAGGGCGATGCCGGCGAAGACCAGCAGCCCCGACCAGTGGTTGTTGAGGAAGGCGCGGAAGCAGGGATCCCGCTCGCGGGTGCGGATCAGCCACTGCTGCCAGACGAAGGTGGCGGCCATGGCGGCCAGGCCCAGCCAGAAGAAGCCGCCCAGCCCCAGGCGGAGACCGGCCCAGACCAGCAGCAGCAGGGTCAGCCCCTGGAGCAGGCCGATCATCAGCCGGTCGGCGCGGCCGAACAGCACCGCGGTGGACTTGATGCCGATCTTGAGGTCGTCGTCCCGGTCGACCATGGCGTACTGGGTGTCGTAGGCCACGGTCCAGGCGACGTTGGCGGCAAACAGCAGCCAGGCCTCGAAGGGCACCCGGCCGAGCACCGCGCCGAAGGCCATGGGGATGGCCCAGGAGAAGGCGGCGCCCAGGAAGAGCTGGGGCAGGTGGGTGTAGCGCTTCATGAAGGGGTAGATGAAGGCCAGCACGACGCCGCCGATGGAGAGCAGGATGGTAAAGAGGTTGGTGAACAGCACCAGCACGAAGGCGACCATGACCAGGATCGCGAAGAGCCCCTGGGCCTCGCCCTCGCTGATCCGGCCGGTGGCCAGGGGGCGGTTAAGGGTGCGCTTGACGTGGCCGTCGAAGTGGCGGTCGGCGTAGTCGTTGACCACGCAGCCGGCGGCGCGCATCACGTAGACGCCGGCAACGAAGATCAGCAGCACATCGCGGCCCGGAATGCCTTCGGCGGCGATCCACAGCGCCCAGAGCGTCGGCCACATCAGCAGCCAGGTGCCGATGGGGCGGTCGAGGCGCATCAGCTGCAGGAAGTCGGGCACCCGGGCCAGGCCCTTGGGGCGCATCAGGGAACGGTCCATCTCTACCTCGTGAAGGTTTTCATTATCGGCACGAGGCCCAGAGCCTAGCGCGAAGGGAGGCCGAGGTCATCCGCCATGGCGTCCAGGAACCACTCCTGCACCAGCACCCGGAAGTCGCCGCGGCGGAACACCGAGCGGCGTCCCCAGGGGCCGCTGGCATCGTGGAAGCCGGCGGGGGCGCTGGTCGCCTCGATCTCGCCGCGTTCCAGATCCGGTTGGCGGAAGAGCCAGGAGCCCAGGGAGCGCTCGCCGAGGTGGGCCAGCTCCTGTTCGGGCAGGCCCGTAAGCGGCGCCACCGAGCGGGCCACCACCCAGGGGCGCTCGCCCAGGCAGAGCGCCACCTCGCGCAGCCAGGCGCGCTGGCCGGGGGCGATGCCCAGGGCGCGGGCCTCATCCGGGCGCGGCGCGTCCAGACGCTGGTCGAGCAGCCGCACGCGGAAGGGACGCGGCGCGCCGGCCTCGGTGAGACGCAGGGTGAGGGAGTCCCGGGAGCCGACCCAGCGCTGCCAGGCGGGGCTCATGGCGAGGCGGGCCTCGGCCAGGGGCAGCCAGCGCGTCGGGGCGCGGGTCTCGGAAGTCGGCAGGTCGGACACCGTCGGGCTCCGCGTCGATTCAGGGGCGGCTAGTGTAACATGCGGGGCACTCCCTTCCTGATCCGAGGAGATCCATGAGCGCTCCCCTGACCATCATCGGCTCCGGCATGGCGGGCATCGGCCTGCTGCGCGCCCTGCGCGCTCAGGATGCCGAGCGCCCCATCACCCTGATCACCGCCGACAGCGGCGATGACTACTCGAAGCCGCTGCTCTCCACCGGCTTCGCCAAGCGCCTGCCCCCGGAGCGGCTGGCGGCGCGCAGCGCCCTCCAGGTGGCCGAGCAGCTCCATGCCGTGACGCGCACCCATACCCGGGTCGACGCCATCGATACCGCGTCGCGGACCCTGACGGTGGGTCGGGAGACGCTGCCCTGGAGCGAGCTGGTGCTGGCCACCGGCGCGGCACCGGCGATTCCCTTTCCGGTACCCGAGGCCGTGGCCGGACGGGTCTTCACCATCAACGACCTGGACGACTATCGCGACTTCCACGCGGCCCTGGCGGCCCTGGGGCGGCCCGGCCGCATCGCCATCGTCGGCGCCGGCCTGGTGGGCTGCGAGTTTGCCAACGACCTGCTGGCCGGCGGCCACGAGGTTAGCCTGGTGGCCCCCGAGGCCGCGCCGCTGCCGCGGCTGCTGCCGGAACCCCTGGGGCGCGCCCTGGGGGTGGCCTTCGAGGAGGCCGGCATGGCGCTGGCGCTGGAGGTCGGGGTGACCGCCCTGGAGGCGGCCGGGAACGCGGTGGGCCTGGCCCTGGACGACGGCAGCCGGCTCGATGCCGACCTGGTGCTGGTGGCCACCGGCCTCGCGCCGCGCACCGCCCTGGCCGAGGCGGCGGGCCTGGCGGTCAGCGCCGCCGGGATCCACGTCGACCGCTGGCTGGCCGCCTCGGCGCCGGGGGTCTACGCCCTGGGCGATGTGGCCTGCGTCGATGGCGTGAACGCCATGTATGTGCAGCCGCTGCAGGCCAGTGCCAAGGCCCTGGCCCGGACCCTGGGCGGCACGCCCACGCCGGTCAGCTATGGCGCCTGGCCGGTGGTGGTGAAGACGCCGCTGCTGCCGGTGGTGGCGCTGCCCCCCACCCGCCCGCCGGCACGCTGGCGTATCGAGGGGGAGGCGGGGGATTTCACCGCCCTGGCCGAGGCGGAGGACGGACGTTTGATCGGATTTGCGTTGACAGGGGCCTGTGTCCGTCGGAAAGTTGAGCTGGCGCGGGCTGCGCCGCCATTGCTAGGCTAGATCTTCGACAACAAGCCCCCGGCGACAGGCGCCCGGGGAGAATGCCAACACCAGGAGGGCAGTATGCGTAAGCCAGAACTCGCCGCGGCGATTGCCGAGCGTGCCGATCTTTCCAAGGACAAGGCGAGCCAGGTGCTCAACGTCATCCTCGACGAGATCACCGGAAGCGTCGCCCAGGGCCAGGACGTGTCGCTGATCGGTTTCGGCACCTTCACCGTGCGCGAGCGTGCGGCGCGTACCGGCAAGAACCCCCAGACCGGCCAGCCGCTGACCATCCCGGCCAGCAAGACGGTGGCCTTCAAGCCCGGCAAGGGGCTCAAGGACGCCGTGGCCAAGTAGGCCCACGGCTACCACAGCTGCGGCCTGCTCCGGCAGGCCGCGATGCTTTCTCCTCCCTGGATGCGGTGGCGACAACGACATGAAGCTGCGACTGATGCTCTGGCTGCTGGCCCTTCTGCTCAAGCGCGCCCTGCGCCGCAAGGCGCGCTTTCGTGAGCTGCTGACCGAGATGCGCGGCCTCGACTGGGGCATCGCCACCGAGGATCTCTCCGTGGCTCGCCACTACCGGATGTCACCGCGGGGCATCCAGAGCGGTCGCGGCCTGCCGGTGGACCTCGACCTGGAGCTGCGCTTCGAGGACGAGGCCACCGCGCTCAGGGTGCTCAAGAAGCCCACCCAGCAGGCCTTCCTGGACGGCATGATGGCAGGCAGCGTGCGCCTGGTCGGTGACTCCGCCGATCTCCAGAAGCTGCAGAGGCTGCTCAGGCACCTCTGACCGGGCTTCGCCCGGAGCTTTAAGCGATAAGCCTTCCTGGCTTACGGCTTACGGCTTACGGCTTACGGCTTACGGCTTATCGCTAAACTTGCCCGTAGCGGCCCGCCTCCTCGCCCAGCCAGCGGCGGATCAGCGGCCGGCTCGCCTCCGGATGGAGGGCCAGCAGCGCCTGGGCCAGGGGGGCGACCCGCTCCAGCAGGTCCGCGTCCCGCTCCAGGTCGGCGATCTTCATCTGGGCCAGGCCCGTCTGACGGGTCCCCAGCACCTCCCCGGGGCCGCGCAGCTCCAGGTCCTTCTCAGCGATACGAAAGCCGTCGTTGGTCTCCCGCATCACCGCCAGGCGCTCCTTGGAGTGGGCCGACAGCGGCGGGTGATAGAGCAGCACGCAGAAGCTCTCGGTGGAGCCCCGGCCGACCCGGCCGCGCAGCTGATGCAGCTGGGAGAGGCCGAGCCGCTCCGGGTTCTCGATGATCATCAGGCTGGCGTTGGGCACGTCGACCCCCACCTCGATCACCGTGGTGGCCACCAGCAGGTCCAGCTCGCCGGCCTTGAAGGCGTCCATTACCGCGGCCTTCTCGGCGGCCTTCATGCGTCCGTGCACCAGGCCGACGGCGAGCCCGGGCAGCGCCTCGGTGAGCTCGTCCCGGGTCGCCTCGGCGGCCTGGCACTCCAGCGCCTCCGACTCCTCGATCAGGGTACAGACCCAGTAGGCCTGGCGCCCCTCGGCGCAGGCGTGGCGGATGCGTTCCACCACCTCGGGGCGGCGCTCGTCGGGCATCGCCACCGTCTTCACCGGAGTGCGCCCCGGGGGCAGCTCGTCGATCACCGAGACGTCCAGGTCGGCATAGGCGCTCATGGCCAGGGTGCGGGGGATGGGGGTGGCGGTCATCACCAGCTGATGGGGCGTCAGGCCGCCGGCCTCGCCCTTCTCGCGGAGCGCCAGGCGCTGATGCACGCCGAAGCGGTGCTGCTCGTCGACGATGGCGAGCCCCAGGCGCTGGAAGTGCACGTCGCCCTGGAAGAGGGCGTGGGTGCCTACCACCATGCGGGCGCGACCATCAAGGATGGCCGCCTTGGTATCCAGGCGCGTCTTGCCCTTGAGCTTGCCGGAGAGCCAGGCCACCTCGATGCCCAGCGGCGCGAACCAGGCGCGAAAGGCGCGGTAGTGCTGCTCGGCCAGTATCTCGGTGGGGGCCATCATCGCCGCCTGGCAGTCGCCGGCGATGGCGGCCAGCGCCGCCATGGCGGCCACCACCGTCTTGCCGGAGCCCACGTCGCCCTGGACCAGGCGCAGCATGGGCACCTCCCGAGCCAGGTCGGCGCCGATCTCGTCGAGCACGCGGCGCTGGGCGGCGGTCAGCGAGAAGGGCAGCTGGGTGAGGAAGCGCGCCTGGAGGCTGCGCCCGCTGGGCAGCGCCGGCGCGCCATCCTCCTGGATGCGCAGGCGGACCTCCTGGAGGCTGAGGCGGTGGGCCAGCAGCTCCTCCAGAGCCAGGCGGCGGCTGGCCGGGTGCCGGCCGCTGGCGAGCTGGGCGGGGTCCACGTCCGGGGTGGGCTGATGCAGCAGGTGCAGGCAGTGGTGCAGCTCGGGCAGGCGAAAGCGGCCGCGCAGGTCCTCTGTGATCCAGTCGGGCAGCGCCTCGGGATGGGCGTCGAGCAGCCCCAGGGCCTGCTCGATCAGCGCCCGCAGGCGGCTCTGGTGGAGCCCCTCCGTGGCCGGGTAGATGGGGGTCAGATGGTCCTCCACCGGGGGCGCATCCGCCTTGAGCAGCCGATACTCCGGGTGGTAGAGCTCCAGCCCGGTGGCGCCGGCCCGGGCCTCGCCGAAGCAGCGCAGCCAGCCGCCCGGCTGGAACTGCTGCTGCTGGGCCGGAGAGAAGTGGAAGAAGCGCAGGCTGAGCAGCCCCGAGCCGTCACGCAGGCGCACCAGCAGGCTGCGCCGACGACCGCGCACCACCTCGGCGGCCACCACCTCCCCTTCCACCACCGCCTCGTGGCCGGCGCGCAGGGTGCCGATGGGGGTGATGCGGGTGCGGTCCTGGTAGCGCAGCGGCAGATGGAAGAGCAGGTCGGCCACGCTCTCGATGCGCAGCCGGGCGAGCTTCAGCGCCAGCGCTTCGCCGACGCCCTTGAGCGACGTGACCGGCGCATCGAGTGCGTTCATGCCGGCTCGGGTCTCGCCTCGCGGCAGCGGGCAATGGCGTCGGTGACCGCATCGATCGCCTTGGGGCGCGGGAAGCTGGCGCGCCAGGCGATGGCCACGGTGCGGGTGGGGGCCGGCGGCGCGAAGGGCACGCTGGTCAGCAGGCCGCTCTCGTAGTGGCTGGTGCCGATGGCCGAGCGCGGCAGCACCGTGATGCCGAGCTTGGAGGCGACCATATGGCGGATGGTCTCCAGGGACCCGCCCTCGGCGGTCAGCGTATTGGTGGGGCTGGCCAGCTTCTGGCTGATGGCCGGGCAGGCCTCGAGGATCTGGTCACGGAAGCAGTGACCCTCGCCCAGCAGCAGCAGCCGCTCCTTGAGCAGCTCCTCCTTGTGGATCGTCTCGCGCCCGGCCATGGGGTGGTCCGCCGGCAGCAGCACCTCGAACTCCTCCTCGTAGAGCGCCTTGGTGAGCACGTCGGTCTCGGTGAAGGGCAGCGCCACGATGATGGCGTCCAGCTCGCCGCTGCGCAGCTTGCGGCGCAGGCTGCCGGTGAACCCCTCCTCGATGTAGAGGGGCATCTGGGGGGCGCTGCGGCGCAGTTCGGGCACCAGGTGTGGGAAGAGGTAGGGGCCGATGGTGTAGATGGCACCCAGCCGCAGGGGGCTGGCCAGCTGGTCCTTGCCGGCGCTGGCCAGCTCCTTGATGACGCTGGTCTGTTCCAGCACCCGCTGGGCCTGCTCGACGATCTTCTCCCCCAGGGGGGTGACCTGGACGGTGGACTTGGAGCGCTCGAACAGGGCAACACCCAGCTCCTCCTCGAGTTTTTTTACCGCCACCGACAGGGTGGGCTGGGAGACGAAGCAGCGTTCGGCGGCGCGCCCGAAGTGGCGCTCCTGAGCGAGTGTCACGATGTAGCGCAGTTCTGTTAGAGTCATCTTGGTTGCCTTGCAGGCATCCTCTTGAAAATCCAATAGGGACTTTTTATCAGGGGGCAGGGAAAAGGTGAAGACAACAACGCTGATTCTGGGCTGTGGGGATATCGGTATCGGGCTGGGCCAGCGGCTCAAGTCGGTGGGCCAGCGGGTGGTGGGCGTGCGCCGCAACGTCCAGGCACTGGCCGACAGCGGGCTGGAGGCGGCGGCGGCGGACCTCACCGATCCCGCCACCCTCACGGCCCTGCCGGACGCCGACGTGTTGATCTATGTGGCCAGCGCCGACCGCTTCGAGGAGGAGGCCTACCGGGCCGCCTATGCCGAGGGGCTCAGGGCGGTGCTTGCCGAGTTCGGCGCCCGCAAGAAGGCGCCAAGGCGGGTCTTCTTCGTCTCCTCCACCAGCGTCTACCCCCAGCAGGCCGGCGAAGAGGTGGACGAGGCGAGCCCTGCCGAACCCACCGGCTTCGCCGGGATGCTGATCCGCGAGGCGGAGCAGGCGCTCTTCGACCATGTCCTGCCGGGCACGGCGGTGCGCTTCTCGGGCATCTACGGCCCCGGCCGCGACCGCCTGATCCGCCAGGTCAGCGAGGGGCGCATCGCCCCGGAAAGCCCCGCCATGTACAGCAACCGCATCCACCGGGACGACTGCGTCGGGGTGCTGGCCCACCTGGTCGAGCGGGAGCTGGGCGGTGAGGAGGTCGAGGCGCTCTACCTGGCCAGCGACTGCGAGCCGGCCCCGCTGCATGAGGTGATGAGCTGGTTGGCCAGGCAGCTCAAGGTGGAAGCCACAGAGATCATCCAGTCTCCCCTGCGCCGCCGCGCCAGCAAGCGCTGCAGCAACGCCCGCCTGCTGGCCAGCGGCTACGCGTTCCGCTACCCCAGCTACCGCGAGGGCTACACCCAGGTGCTCAAGGCGGGGGGCTTCCTCCCCGAGAAGGCTTGAGGCCTGGGGCGGTAGACCGTGCGCAGGCGCTGGGGTCAGGCGGACCTGGCCAGCGTCGCATAGTGTGCTCCGTCATCCCGGGTGAAGGAGCGCACCAGAAGGAGGTGCCGATAGCGCCAGGTCAGCGCCGGCGTCGGCAGCCCTTCGGTCTCGAGCCGCTCGGCGCGGCGTAGCAGGGTGACGTGGGGTACGTAGCGCGAGGGGCGACCCTCGAGCCCCTGGCTCTCGAGCTCGTCCCATAGACGACAGTGCAGGGCGACCAGGGCCGGATCCGGCGCCTGGCCGCCCACCCAGACGATCCCCGGGCGCTGGAAGCGACCCCAGGCGTTGAGCCGCCACTCGCCGGGCGGCACCGCCAGGCGGCTCACCCAGTCGACCAGCGCGGCGGCCCTGGTCTCCTCCACCTCGCCGAGGAAGGCCAGGGTCAGGTGCAGGCTCTCATCCGGCATGCGCCGCCCGCCGCAGCGGGCCTGTGCCGCATCGGCCAGCGCGCCGAGCCGCCCGCGCAGCGAGGGCGGCGGCATCAGCGCCAGGAAGAGCCGCATGCCCCTATCAGTCGCCGATGACCATCACGGCTTCCGCCTCGAACTGGGCGCCCTTGGGCAGCGCCTTCACGCCCACGGCGGCGCGAGCCGGGTAGGGCTTCTCGAAGAACTCCTCCATCACCTTGTTGACCAGGGCGAAGTTCTCCAGGTCCACCAGATAGAGGTTGAGCTTGACGATCTCGCCCAGGGAGCCGGCGGCCTCCTCGCAGACGGCCTTGAGGTTGGTGAAGACCTGGCGGGCCTGGGCCTCGAAGTCCTCGGAGACGATCTCCATGGTGGCCGGATCCAGGGGGATCTGGCCGGAGAGATAGACGGTGTTGCCGGCCTTGATGGCCTGGGAGTAGGGGCCGATGGCGGCGGGCGCCAGCTCGGTGTTGATCACGGCCTTGTTGCTCATGGTGTGCTCCGTCGTGAGTTGCGGTGCGAGATGACGAAAAGCGGCCCGGCTGCCCACTGGGGGCAGGGCCGGGCCGGTGGGGGAATCAGTTGCCGAGGCGGGTGATACGCCCGACGTGGGAAAGGTTGCGCAGCCGCTTGATGATGCGCGCCAGGTGCACGCGGCTGCGTACCGACAGGGTCAGGTTGACGGTGGCCAGGCGCGCGTCGCGCTCCTCGATGCCGATGCGCTCGATATTGGCGTCGGCATCGGTGACCAGGCCGGCCAGCTCGGCCACCAGGCCGCGGCGGCTCTCCACCTCCAGGCGCAGCGCCACCGGAAAGTCCTCGTCGATCTCCTCGGACCACTCCAGGGCGAACAGCTTGTCGGGGTCGCCCTTCAGCTCGGCCAGGTTGCGGCACTCGGCGCGGTGCACCACGATGCCCTTGCCCACCGATAGATGGCCGAGCACCGGGTCCCCGGGCAGCGGATGGCAGCAGCGGGCGAACTTGATCACCATCCCCTCGGCACCGCTGATCACGATGGGGCCATGGGCGCGCGCTTCGCCCTTGCCCGGGGCGGCTTCGCCATGCTGCAGGTCGAGCAGGCGGCGGGCCACCACGTGGGCCACCCGGCCGCCCAGTCCGATGGACTCCAGCAGTGCATCCTCGTTCTTCAGGCCCAGCTCCTTCAGCAGGGAGGCCAGCGGTTCGCCGGGCAGCTCCTCGAGGCTGGTCTCGAACTCCGCCAGTGACTTGTTGAGCAGCCGCCGGCCCAGCTGGACCGCCTCGGTATGCTGCTGGTGCTTGAGGGCGTGGCGAATGGCCGAGCGCGCCTTGGCGGTGGCCACGAAGTTGAGCCAGGTGAGGTTGGGGCGCGCCCCCGGGGCGGTGATGATCTCCAGGGTCTGGCCGCTCTCCAGCCGGGTGGAGAGCGGGGCCAGGTGGCGGTCGATGCGGCAGGCGATGGTGCTGTTACCGATATCGGTGTGCACGCTGTAGGCGAAGTCGATCACCGTGGCGCCCTGGGGCAGCTCCATGATGTCGCCCTTGGGCGTGAACACGTAGATATCGTCCGGGAAAAGGTCGTTCTTGACGTGCTCGATGAACTCCAGGGAATCCCCGGCGTGGCGCTGCATCTCGAGCAGTCCCTTGATCCAGGAGCGGGCCCGGGCGTGGCTGCCCTCGGCGATGGGATGCTGGGTCTGGCCCGCCTTGTAGAGCCAGTGGGCGGCGATGCCGTTGTTGGCCATGGCCTCCATCTCCCGGGTGCGGATCTGCACCTCGATGGGCATGCCCCCGGCGCCGAACAGGGTGGTATGCAGGCTCTGGTAGCCGTTGGCCTTGGGGATGGCGATATAGTCCTTGAAGCGCCCCGGCACCGGCTTGTAGAGGTTGTGCACCATGCCCAGTATCCGGTAGCAGCTGTCCACGTCCTCGGTGATGATGCGGAAGGCGAAGACGTCCATGATCTCGTTGAAGGACTTGCGCTGGTCGCGCATCTTCTTGTAGATCGACAGCAGATGCTTCTGGCGCCCCACCACGGTGCCCGGAAGCGCCTCGTCGTCGAGGGTTCGCTGCAGGTTGTCCTGGATCTGGCGAATCGCCGAGCGGCGATGGCCCCGGGCGCTGGAGACGGCGCGCTTGATGCGCTCGGCGCGCATGGGGTGCAGGGCCTGGAAGGAGAGGTCCTCCAGCTCGATGCGGATGGTGTTGATCCCCAGCCGGCTGGCGATGCGGGCGTAGATCTCCAGGGTCTCCCGGGCGATGCGGCGCTTCTTCTCGGGGCGCAGGGCGCCCAGGGTGCGCATGTTGTGCAGCCGGTCGGCGAGCTTGACGATGATGACCCGGATATCCCGGGACATCGCCAGCACCATCTTCTGGAAGTTTTCGGCCTGGGCGACCGCCTTGTCCTCGAAGGCGATCTGGGTCAGCTTGGAGACGCCGTCGACGAGCTCCGCCACCGGCTTGCCGAACTGCTCGGCCAGGGCCTCCTTGCTGACGCCGGTATCCTCGATGACGTCATGCAGCATGGCCGCCATCAGGCTCTGATGGTCCATGTGCATGTTGGCGAGGATATTGGCCACGGCCAGGGGGTGGGTGACGTAGGGCTCGCCGGAGCGCCGGCGCTGGCCGTCGTGGGCCTGCTCGGCGTAGTAGAAGGCGCGCTTGACCTGCCGGATCTCGTCCTGAGGAAGGTAGCCGCCGAGTCGGTCGGCGAGGTCATCGATGGTGAACATGCGGCGCGCCCCTGATTCTGCCTGAGTGTCCTGAGAAGGAAGACGGCGCCTGGGCGCCGTCGGGATCACTCCTCGGCGAGGCTGCCGTAGTGAGGTTCACGCACCGGGCGCACCGCTGCCTCGACGGGCTCGTCGAGCACGCTCGAATCGACCAGGCCGGCGGCGATCTCGCGCAGGGCCATCACCGTGGGCTTGTCGTTCTCCCAGGGCAGCTGGGCGTCGCGGGAGCCGCGTGCCAGCTGGCGGGCGCGCTGGGTGGAGATCATCACCAGCTTGAAGCGGTTCTCGACGTTTTCCAGACAATCTTCGACTGTGACTCGCGCCATGGATGCCTTCCTGAAAAGCTTGCGGGAACCCGGCTGCGATCACGCCGTGGGCGTGGGCGGGTTCCACCTATGGATAGACCTGATAGATTACTCGACCGCCGCTTGCCGTGACAAGCGCTGCGGTGCAGCGCCGGGGATTCAGGCCAGCAGCGCCGTGAGCAGGGGAGCGTAGGACTGGCTGGCGCGGTCGCGGCTCAGCCGCTGGGCGACCACCAGGGCCTGCAGCTCGCGCAGGGCGGTGGTGAAGTCGTCGTTGACCACCAGGTAGTCGTACTCGTCGTGGTGGGACATCTCGCTCACCGCGTCGCGCATGCGCCGTTCGATCACTGCGTGCTCGTCGGTGCCGCGGCTGGCCAGGCGGCGCTCCAGCTCATCCCGGGAGGGGGGCAGGATAAAGATGGAGACCGCGTCGGGCATCTGGCTGCGCACCTGGCGGGCCCCCTGCCAGTCGATCTCCAGGATGACATCCTGGCCCGCATCCAGCGCCGCCTGTACCGCCGGGCGGGAGGTCCCGTAGTAGTTGTCGAAGACCCGGGCGTGCTCGAAGAACTCGCCGCGCTCGATCATCGCCTCGAAGGCGGGCACATCCACGAAGTGGTAGTTGACGCCGTCCACCTCGCCGGGGCGCATGGCCCGGGTGGTGTGTGATACCGACACCTGGATGCCGTCGAGGCTCTCGATCAGCTCGCGCACCAGGCTGGTCTTGCCGGCGCCTGAGGGGGCGGAAACGATGAAGAGGGTACCCTGTGGCATGGTCGGCATCCCTGTTATGGCAGCTGGATGAAGCGGCATGGGCCGTCGCAGAGCGCGAAGTATCGCACGAATTCACGGCGCACTGCAGGCCTACTCGATATTCTGGATCTGCTCGCGCATCTGCTCGATCAGTACCTTGAGCTCCACCGCGCAGCGGGTGGTGCTGGCCACCACCGACTTGGAAGAGAGGGTGTTGGCCTCGCGGTTGAGTTCCTGCATCAGGAAGTCCAGGCGCCGGCCCACTGGTCCCTTCTGGGTCAGCTGGCGCTCCACCTCGGCCACATGGGTAGCCAGGCGGTCGAGCTCCTCGTCCACGTCGGCCTTCTGGGCGAGCAGGGTCAGCTCGGCCTCCAGGCGCTGGGGGTCGAGCTCGGCCCGGACGCTCGCCAGCCGCTCCAGCAGCTGGGCGCGCTGGCGCTCGAGGATCTCCGGCAGCAGGGCGCGCACCTGGCTCACCTGGGCCTGGATGGCGACGAGCCGCTCGCGGATCAGGGCGGCGAGCTTCTCGCCCTCCCGGGCGCGGCCGGCGGCCAGGTCGTCCAGGGCGGTGCGGAACAGGGCGAGTGCCGCGGCCTTGACCGCCTCCGGGTCGGGGCCGGAGCTCTCCAGCACGCCGGGGTAGTCGAGCAGCGCCAGGGCGTCGGGGGGCGTGGCGTCGGCCACGGTCTGGCGCACCTCGGCCAGGGCGCTGGCGAGCTCGGCCAGCCGCGCCGGGTTCACGGCGAGGCCGGAGGCGCTGCCGGCTGGCTCATAGCGAAGGCTCACCTCCACCTTGCCTCGGGCCAGTCGGGCGCGGAGCGCCTCGCGGAAGGCCGGTTCCAGGTCGCGCAGGCTCTCCGGCAGGCGGAAGTGGGGCTCCAGGTAGCGCTGGTTCACCGAGCGCAGCTCGAGCTGCAGGCTGCCCCAGGCGGCGGCGTGCTCCTGGCGGGTGAAGGCGGTCATGCTGTGCACCATGGCGAGGACTCCTGAGGTGGCGCTGAGAATCGAACGGGCCAGCAGTGTACCCGATTCGCCGGGAGGGCGGCCCGAGGGTGTAGAATGAGGCCCCATCGATTCCTGAACCCAAGCCCACGAGGTGTTATGTCTACTCAGTTCCGTCGCCCCAGCGGGCGCGCGCCCGAACAGCCCCGCGAGATCCGCCTGACCCGCGACTACACCCGTCACGCCGAGGGGTCGGTGCTGGTGGAGTTCGGCGACACCAAGGTGCTGTGCAATGCCAGCGTCGAGCCCGGCGTGCCGCGCTGGCTGCGCGGCAAGGGCCAGGGCTGGGTGACCGCCGAGTATGGCATGCTGCCCCGGGCCACCCACACCCGCGGCGGCCGCGAGGCGGCCCGAGGCAAGCAGGGCGGCCGCACCCTGGAGATCCAGCGGCTGATCGGCCGCTCCCTGCGGGCGTCGGTGAACCTCAAGAAGCTCGGCGAGTTCACCATTACCGTGGACTGCGACGTCATCCAGGCCGACGGCGGCACCCGCACCGCCTCCATCACCGGCGGCTGCGTGGCCCTGGTGGACGCCATCCGCTATTTGCAGCGCAACAAGCTGATCAAGGGCGATCCCTTCCAGCAGCTGGTGAGCTCGGTGTCGGTGGGGCTCTTCAAGGGGGTGCCGGTGGTGGACCTGGACTATCCGGAGGATAGCGGGGCCGATACCGACATGAATGTGGTGATGGCCGAGAACGGCAGCCTCATCGAGGTGCAGGGGACCGCCGAGAAGGGCTCCTTCAGCCGCGCCGAGCTCAACGCCATGCTGGAGCTGGCCGAGAATGCCGGTGCCCAGCTTTTCGACCACCAGCGCGAGGCCTTGGGCATTCCGCGCTGAGCAGAAGGCGAAGGGCGCCGAGCAGGCTCCCCCAACGCATCACGCCGGCCATCAAGGCCGGCGTGATGCGTTCCGGAGGGCCGGAACGGCGACGGAGAGGGAGTCAGATCGGCAGGTCGTACTCGACGATCAGCGGCGCGAACTCGGAGAAGTTGGCGTCGTAGTCGATCCAGGCGTCCACCACGTGGCGCCGGAAGTTGGGGCCCACCACCTGGTAGTCGATGCGCCAGCCCTCCTGGCGTGAGCGCGGCACCTCCTGGTCAAGCTTGGGCCACCAGGTGTACTCGCCGGCGTCGCGGTTGATCTCCCGGAAGCAGTCGATGAAGCCGGTGGGGCCGAAGACCTGGTCCATCCAGGCGCGCTCCTCGGGCTTGAAGCCGGGGGTGTCCTGGTTGTCGGCCCAGTTCTCCAGGTCGATGGTCTTGTGGGCGATGTGCCAGGTGCCGCAGATGATGTACTCGCGGCGCTTGCGGGCCATCTTGCTCAGGTACTCCTGATACTGGGCCATGAAGGCCTGCTTGGCGGCGAGGTCGCTGCCATCGGGCATCAGGAAGCTGGCGATGCTGAAGCGGTCGTAGTCGGCCTGCAGGAAGCGCGCCTCATGGTCGCACTGGGGAAAGCCCAGCCCGTACATGATGGCCTTGGGGATCTTGCGGCAGTAGATCCCGACCCCCGAGAAGCCGTCCTGCTCGGCGTCGAGGAAGTAGCCCTCGTAGCCTTCCGGATAGAGAATGCTGTCGTCCAGCTCGAAGCTCTTGGCCTTGAGGTTCTGGACGCAGACGACATCGGCATCCTGGCCGGCCAGCCAGTCGAGAAAGCCTCGACCGACCGCCTCGCGGATGCCGTTGACATTGATGGTGGCAATTTTCATACGTGGTCCCTTTACCGTCGCGCGTGTATGATACCCGACGTTTCGACGTTTGGGTAAATGGCCCGCGCCAATAAAGATGATAGGAGCCTGAAGTGGAGCATTCCGGCACGCCTGCGCTGCAGGACTACCAGCGTGAATTCATCGAGTTCGCCATCGAGCAGGGCGTACTGCGCTTCGGCGAGTTCACCCTGAAATCGGGCCGGGTCAGCCCCTACTTCTTCAACGCCGGGCTGTTTCGCACCGGCGGTGCCCTGGCCCGTCTGGGGCGTTTCTACGCCCGGGCCATCGTCGACCGCGCCCCCGGCTTCGACGTGCTCTTCGGCCCCGCCTACAAGGGGATTCCCTTGGCCGCCACCGCCGCGGTCGCCCTGGCCGACCATCACGGCCGCGACCTGCCCTATGCCTTCAACCGCAAGGAGGCCAAGGCCCACGGCGAGGGCGGCAATATCGTTGGTGCTTCGCTTTCCGGTGATATACTGATCATCGACGACGTCATCACCGCCGGCACCGCCATCCGCGAGGTGATGGGCCTGATCGAGGCCGCCGGCGCTCGCGCCGCCGGCGTGGTGATCGCCCTGGACCGCCAGGAGCGCGGCAGCGGCGCCCAGAGCGCCATCCAGGAGGTCGAGGCGACCTACGGCATGCCGGTCATCAGTATCGTGACGCTGGACATGGTCCTGGCCTATCTTGAAGAGCATGCCGGCGAGGCGCTGCGTGTCCACGCCGCCGCCATTCGTGACTATCGTTCCCGATACGGCGTCACCGCGACCGCGTGACCGTCGACTGGACAAGACAAGGGTCAAGCTCGCCGCAGAGCGAGCCGATGACAAGGAGAGCGAGATGAAATCGACACTGACGCTGCTGACCGGCCTGGCCCTGATGGGCGCCGCGGGCCTGGTCCAGGCCTCCTCCAGCCTGGACCTCAACCTGGGGCCCGATGCGGTGCAGTTCGAGGCGGCCGGAGAGATCGTTGACGGCATCAGCCTCGGCGGCGGGGTGGTGCACAGCGAGTACCGGGAGGATGCCACCGTCTTCCACGCTCAGCTGATGGGTACCAACCACACCCGTGATCATGAGGTGGGGGTGGGGGCCCGCTGGACCCAGTACGATACCGACTACGGCAAGGGCGGCGGCCTTGGCCTGGGCGGCTACGGCTACGTCTACCTGCCCAACCTGCCCGAGGTCTCCCTGGGGGGCTACGGCTTCTATACTCCGGGCGTTGCCGCCAGCCGCGACCTCGACGACGGCTACGAGATCGGCCTGCGCGCCCGCTACGCCTTCGCCCCCAACGTGGACGGCTACCTCGGCCTGCGCCAGCTGGGTGCCGACTTCGACAACGACGCCGGCACCCGCACCCTGGATCGCGGCGCCCAGGTCGGCGTGCGCCTGCGCTTCTGATCGTCCCGGCGAATCCTCGTCGCCGATGCCCAGCGGGCCCCGTCATGGGGCCCGTCTGCGTTCCACCGGGTTCTCTACCGGAGCCGCCATGCTCGATGTTGTTCTCTACCAGCCCGAGATCCCGCCCAATACCGGCAACCTGATCCGGCTCTGCGCCAATACCGGCTTTCGCCTGCACCTGATCGAGCCGCTGGGTTTCGTGCTGGACGACAGGCGGCTGCGCCGGGCCGGGCTCGACTACCACGAGTGGGCGGCGGTGCGGGTTCACCCCAGCTGGGAGGCCTACCTCGAGGCGGCCGCGCCTACCCGGGTGTTCGCCGTGTCGACCCGAGGGCGCACCGGCTATCATGAGCCGGCCTACGGTGAGGGCGATGCCCTGGTGTTCGGCCCCGAGACTCGCGGCCTGCCCCAGGCGCTGCTCGACGCCCTGCCCGAATCGCAGCGGCTGCGCATTCCCATGCGCGAGGAGAGCCGCAGCCTGAATCTCTCCAACGCCTGTGCGGTGCTGGTCTATGAGGCCTGGCGGCAGCTCGGCTTTCCCGGTGCGGCCACGGTGGATCCTGCGAGGCTCGCGCGATGAATACCCCTGCCACCATCCAGCAGCGCCTGGGCCGGCTCAACCCCCGCCAGCAGGAGGCGGTGCGCTATATCGACGGCCCCTGCCTGGTGCTGGCCGGCGCCGGCTCCGGCAAGACCAGCGTGATCACCACCAAGATCGCCTACCTGGTGCAGGCCTGTGGCATGAGCGCCCGGCGCATCGCCGCGGTGACCTTCACTAACAAGGCCGCCCGGGAGATGAAGGAGCGGGTGGGCAGCATGCTCAAGGGCAAGGAGGGGCACGGGCTGACCGTCTCCACCTTCCACACCCTGGGGCTCAACATCATCCGTCGCGAGCTCAAGGCGCTGGGCTACAAGGCGGGCTTCTCGCTCTTCGACCCCGAGGACGCCAAGGCGCTGCTGCGCGACCTGATGCAGAAGGATGCCCAGGTGGACGCCGAGGCGATCAACTCGGTGCAGCAGCAGATCTCGGCCTGGAAGAACGACCTGATCCTGCCCGGCCAGGCGATGTCCCACGCCGCGGACGATGACGAGCTCTTCGCCGCCCGGGTCTATGAGGCCTACAACCGCCACCTCAAGGCCTACAATGCGGTGGACTTCGACGACCTGATCCTGCTGCCGGTGGTGCTGCTGCGCGACGACCCCGAGGCCCTGGCCCGCTGGCGCAAGCGCATCCACTATATGCTGGTGGACGAGTACCAGGACACCAACGTCAGCCAGTACCAGCTGGTGCAGCTGCTGATGGGAGAGCGCCAGACCTTTACCGTGGTGGGCGACGACGACCAGTCGATCTACGCCTGGCGGGGCGCGCGGCCCGAGAACCTGGTGACCCTGGGCGAGGACTTCCCGCGCCTGCAGGTGGTCAAGCTGGAGCAGAACTACCGCTCCACCGGCACCATTCTGCGCGCCGCCAATACCCTGATCAGCAACAACCCCCACGTCTACGAGAAGACTCTCTGGTCGGAGATGGGCGAGGGGGCGCCGATCCGGGTGGTGGTCAACCGCCACGAGGAGGCCGAGGCGGAGCGGGTGGCCAGCGAGATCCTCACCCGGCGCATCAAGGAGCGCGCCGAGTGGCGCGACTTCGCGGTGCTCTACCGCGGCAACTTCCAGGCCCGGCTGCTGGAGCTCAAGCTGCAGCACTATCAGGTGCCCTACAAGCTCTCCGGCGGCACCTCCTTCTTCTCGCGCAATGAGATCAAGGACGCCATGGCCTACCTGCGACTGCTGATCAACCCGGCGGACGACAACGCCTTCCTGCGCATCGTCAACGTGCCGCGCCGGGAGATCGGCCCCGGCACCCTGGAGAAGCTGGCCAACTATGCCACCGAGCGAGGCATCTCGCTGTTTGCCGCTTGCCACGAGCTGGGCCTGGAGCAGCAACTGCCGGTCAGAGCCGTCGAAAGGCTAGGGCGCTTTACCCACTTTATCGACGGGGTGCGGCGGCGCATGGACCAGGGCGACGCCATCGCCGCCATCCGCGACATGCTGCGCGAGATGGACTACGAGGCCTGGCTCTACCAGAACGCCAGCGCCCCCACCATCGCCGAGCGGCGCATGGCCAACGTCTGGATCCTGATCGACCAGCTCGAGAAGTCGATGCAGGCGGACCCGGAGGAGAGCAGCGCCTCCGAGGAGACCGAGACCGACAGCGTGGAGGCGGCCATCTCCCGGCTGGTGCTGCGCGACATCCTCGAGCAGCAGGCGGAGGAGGATGACTCCGACCGGGTCCAGCTGCTCACCATGCACGCCTCCAAGGGGCTGGAGTTCCCCCACGTCTACCTGATGGGGCTCGAGGAGGAGCTGCTGCCCCACCGCAACGCCATCGAGGCGGGCACCGTGGAGGAGGAGCGCCGCCTGGCCTATGTGGGCATCACCCGGGCGCGGCGCACCCTGACCCTGACCCTGGCCCGCCAGCGCAAGGCCTATGGCGAGCTGATGGACTGCGCGCCGAGCCGCTTCCTGGACGAGCTGCCGGCGGAGGACCTGGAGTGGGAGGGGCGCCCGGACCGGGAGGACCCGGAGAAGAAGCAGGCCCGCGGCAAGGATGCCATCGCCGGGCTGCGCTCTTTACTTGGCTGAGGGCTCTTTACTGAGCTGAGAGCTCTTTACTGGGCTGAGGGCTCTGCTGGCTGGAGCAGACAGACGCACAAACGCAAGCGGGGCGCCCTTGGGCGCCCCGCTTGGCTGTCGGGTCATCCGGTCGACTCAGTCCAGCGCGTCGATCATGAAGTCCACGGCAGCCTTCACCTCGTCGTCGCTGAGGTTGGCAAAGCCACCCTTGGGTGGCATGGCGCCGATGCCGTTGATGGAGTGGTCATAGAGCGTCTCCATGCCCTGCTCCAGGCGCGAGCCCCAGGCGGCGGCATCGCCCTTGATCGGGGCGCCGGCGGCACCGGTCATGTGACAGGCCATGCAGGCCTGGTTGTAGATGGGCTCGCCGTCGATGCCCGCATGGGAGGGAGCATCGCCATCGGCGGCTTCCTCGGCGGCGGCTTCCTCGGTGGCGTCGTCGCTGGCGACCTCTTCCTCGGCGGGTGCCTCGGCAGGCGCCTCCTCGGTCGGCGCCTCTTCAGCCGGGGCTTCCTCGGCCGGTGCCTCTTCCGCGGCGCCGCCAAGCTCCGGCACGTCCATCACCGGCTCGAGCAGGTAGGCGGTAGAGGCGGCGACTTCCTCGTCGGAGAGGTTGGGGTTGCCGCCACGGGCCGGCATGGCATTGAAGCCGTTGATGGAGTGGTCGAGGAGGGTATCCCAGCCCTGCTCGATGCGGGCGCTCCAGGCGCCCTCATCGCCACGGATCGGCGCGCCGGCGGCGCCGGTCTCGTGGCAGGCCATGCAGACGCTGTTGTAGATGGCGCCGCCGTCGATATCGCCGGCACCGCCGTTGTCGCTGGCTGCCGGGGCAGCGTCGGCAGAGGCCGCGGTGCCGCAATCCTCGCCCTGCAGGCAGAGCTGGCCCACTGGCTTGAGACGCTCGGCGATGGCGTCACGGTCGACATTGGCCTGGGCGGTAGCCACGCCGGCGGTCATGCCGAGGGTGGCCAGGCACCCCATGATCAGCTTGCTGGATTTCACTCTCACCACCTCTTGACGGTCCTGTAGGAAGTTATGTGCGGCGCGGGCTGAGCGGCAGCGCGGCCGGGTGACGCCATGACGCGCATAATGGGCGCTAGTATACCGACATCCCCGACGGCAGGAAAATGCAACACCCCCCGCCATTGGCATGAGAGCCGGGAATGATGGAGCCGGTCGGCGCTGGACAGGCGACGCCTTGCGGTTTAGGATGTGGGCCGCCTGGTGTTACCGCCAGGCATGCGCGCCCATAGCTCAGCTGGATAGAGTACTGCCCTCCGAAGGCAGGGGTCGCAGGTTCGAATCCTGCTGGGCGCGCCAGCTTGCCAGGCCCGTGGAGTTTCTCCACGGGCCTTTTGCGTTTTCTGACCTGCAGGAAAAAGCGCAAGCATGCTTCTCGAAAACAGAAAGGATTCCCCCCGCATTTCACGTCCCGGCCTCTCGGTCGTCCCCGGGTGCCTCTGCTATCGTCTCGTCTTGCGAATCAGGGCTTTCGGTCGCCTGCCGAAAGCCCTGCGCGTCAACCCGAACCCAACGAGAGGAGGCAGCAGCAGATGGCAGACACCCTTGCTGATACCGCGATTCCCGCCACCATGTCGGCCATGCTGCTGACCGGGCACGGCGACGTCGACCGGCTGGTCTACCGCGACGACGTGCCGGTGCCCCGGCCGGGGCCGGGCGAGGTGCTAGTGCGGGTCACCGCCACCGCCAAGAACAATACCGACCGCAAGGCCCGCGAGGGGCTCTACCCGGTGAAGAAGGGCGAGGTCACGTCCTTTGCCATGGGCGGCGAGCCGACCCTGACCTTCCCGCGGATCCAGGGCGCCGATATCGCCGGGCGCGTGGCGGCGGTGGGCGAGGGGGTCGACCCGGCGCGGATCGGCGAGCGCGGCCTGCTCGACTTCAACCTCTACCCGGACGCCCGCCGCGATATCAACCTGACCCCGGACTACTACGGTCACGGCGCCGACGGCGGCTTCGCCGAGTACGTGGCGGTGCCCTCGGACCAGTTCCACCATGTGCCCAACCCGGAGATCAAAGATGCCGAGCTCGCCGCCATGGGGATGTGCTCCTACCAGACCGGCTACCACATGATGACCTCGGCACGGGTCAGTGCCGGTGAGCGGGTGCTGGTCACCGGCGCCAGCGGCGGGGTGGGCACGGCCCTGATCCAGCTCTGCCGCATCGTCGGCGCCGTGCCCTACGCGGTAAGCCAGCCTGACAAGGCCGAGGCGCTCAAGGCGCTGGGGGCCGAGGCGGTGATCGACCGCGGCGATCTGGCCACCTTCGTGCCCCGGGTACTCGAGGCCACCGGCGGCGCGCCCATCGATGCGGTGATGGACCTGGTCGGCGGCGAGATGACCGATCTGTTCATCGACACCATGATCCACGACATGAAGGCGCGGAGCACCTACCCGCGGCTCTCCATCGCCGGGGCCAGCGGCGGCAATATCTCGGAGATCCTCTGGACGCGCATCTATCTCTATCAGGTGCAGCTCTTCGGCGTCTCCCACGGCACCCGGGAGGAGGCGGAGCAGCTCATCGCCTGGATCCGCTCGGGCGAGCTCAGGCCGGTGCTCCACGCCGCCTTTCCGCTCTCCGAGCTCCACGAGGCCGAGCGCTACTTCGTCAGCCGCGGCAGCAACTTCCTGGGCAAGATCGTGATCGTCCCCGACGCCGAGTGGGACACGCACGGCGCCCCCTTCGCCCTGGCTTCCCCCTCTGCCCGCCAGGAGCCGCGCCCATGAGCCGCCCGCTGACCTTCCAGATGATGGACACCCACGCCGGCGGCGACGTCAGCCGCATCGTGCTCGGCGGCATCGCGCCGCTGCCCGGCGACACCGTACGCGACCAGATGCACTACCTGCGCGACGATGCCGACGGCCTGCGCAAGCTGCTGCTCTTCGAGCCCTACGGCATCCCCGAGATGTCGGTGGACCTGATCGTGCCGGCCACCGACCCCGAGGCCGCCGCCGGCTACATCATCATGGAGGTGATGGGCTATCCGATCTATTCGGGCTCCAACACCATCTGCACCGCCACCGCGGTGCTGGAGGCGGGCATCGTGCCCAAGCGGGAGGGGGTGCAGCACTTCACCCTGGAGGCCCCGGCGGGGCGGGTCAAGATCGAGGCCCGGGTGGAGAACGGCGTGGTGGAGGCGATCACCTGCGAGGGACTGCCCAGCTACATCGACACCCACCGTGCGTCGATCCAGGTGCCGGGCATCGGCGAGGTGACCTACAGCGTGGCCTACAGCGGCGGCTTCTACGCCCTGGTGGACGCCACCGAGCTCGGCTTCTCCCTGGTGCGGGAGGAGGAGCGGGCCCTGGCCGAGTGCGCCCACCGCATCGTCGAGGCGATCCAGGCCGAGCGGGGCTTCTCCCACTACACCCTGGGCGACGTGGGCCCGCTGCCCTTCCTGCACTTCATGGGGCCGGTGGAGCAGGTGGCGGACGGCTTCTACCGTTCCCGCTCCACGACCTACGTGCACCCGGGGGTGATCTGCCGCAGCACCACCGGCACCGGCACCTCGGCGCGCCTGGCGCTGATGCACCATGAGGGGCGCATCCAGCCCGGCGACCGGCTGGAGACCGTCTCCCTGCGCGAGACCGGCTTCATCGGCACCTTCACCGACACTCGCCGGGAGGGGCCCCACGCCGTGGTGGAGAACACCATCACCGGCAAGGCCTATGTGCTCGGTCATACCGAGGTGGTGGTCAACTGCGACGACCCCCTGGTGGCATGCGACGGCCTGCACCATATCCTGACCGCTCGCCAGAGCTGAGGCGAACGCACCGAGGGGCGCCGGGGATAACCTTGACCCCGCCACCTAGACTCGGCCGGCATGCCCGCCAGCCCCTTGAGCCCTCGCGAGAAAGGGGGCAGGCTGGCGGTCATTCACCCCCTTTTTCCGGAGGCTTCCATGGCCATCACCAACTTTGCCGACCTGCTCGGCGAGGCCCGCCTGCAGCCCGACGCCCAGCGGCTGCTGTTCGTCTTCACCCGGGCCGAGCTGCCCGACAACCCTACCGCCGAGCAGCGCCGGAATTTCGAGCAGGGCGCCGGCGGCGTGCTCACCCCGGTGCTATGCGTCGACAAGGCGCCCGAGGAGCTCTCCGACATGGCCGCCCTGGTGGCGGAGTCGAAGGAGACCGGCATCGAGTGGGACATCCTCTTCGTGGGGGCGCTCTCCGGCCGCGGCGGCGAGGCGCCGAGCGCCGAGCAGGCCGAGGCCCAGCTCGAGCGCATGGTGGAGTCGCTCAAGATGGGCAGCGTCGATCAGTTCCTGGCGCTGGACCGCCAGGGCGAGGCCGTCCAGATCGGCTGACATCGGGGTGTCATCACCCATAGGGTTGAATTATCGCCTCGATGCCACCATTCAATTTACGCTATCGAAGAATGCGGGCTAACATGCGCTCCGTATTCCAGTTCACCTTCATACCAAAGTCTAGAGGAGCATCATCGAATGTCCCTGCTGAACACCGAAGTCAAGCCGTTCAAGGCCACCGCCTACCACAACGGCGAGTTCGTTGACGTCACCGAAGCGAACCTGAAGGGCCAGTGGAGCATCTTCTTCTTCTATCCGGCCGACTTCACCTTTGTCTGCCCCACCGAGCTGGGCGACCTGCAGGACAAGTACGAAGAGCTCAAGAAGCTGGGCGTCGAGGTCTACAGCGTCTCCACCGACACCCACTTCACCCACAAGGCGTGGCACGACAGCTCCGAGACCATCGGCAAGCTCCAGTACCCGATGCTGGCCGACCCGACCCTGCAGATCTCCCGCAACTTCGAAGTGCTGATCGAGGAAGCCGGTCTGGCCGACCGCGGCACCTTCGTGGTGGACCCGGACGGCAAGATCCAGATCGTCGAGCTGAACGCCGGCAACATCGGCCGTAACGCCGAAGAGCTGCTGCGCAAGGTCAAGGCCGCCCAGTACGTTCGCAACAACCCGAACGAAGTCTGCCCGGCCAAGTGGAAGGAAGGCGAAGAGACCCTCGCTCCCTCCCTGGACCTGGTCGGCAAGATCTAAGGTCTGCCCCTGCCGCGAGGCCCCGCCCCGGGCCTCGCCGCTTCCCACCCGGGCACCTGCTGCCCGGGTGTTTTCTACCCGTCACAAGCATGTCTCGGGCGACGCCTTCGGCGCTCGCACGGCCTCCTTGTGATCCCGTTTCGCGAACATGAAGGAAACCGCTGTCATGTTGGACGACAATCTGAAAAGCCAGCTCAAAGCCTATCTGGAAAAGGTCACCCAGCCGTTCGAGATCGTCGCGTCCCTCGATGACGGCGCCAAGTCTCAGGAGCTGCACGGTCTGCTGACCGATATTGCCGGCCTGAGCGACAAGATTACCCTGCGCAGCGACGGCCAGGACGCCCGCAAGCCGTCGTTTGCCATCAACCGCCCCGGTGAGGAGACCGGCGTGGTCTTCGCCGGCCTGCCCATGGGCCACGAGTTCACCTCCCTGGTGCTGGCCCTGCTGCAGGTCGGCGGCCATCCGCCCAAGGCCAGCCAGGAGGTGATCGAGCAGATCCAGAGTCTCGAGGGCGAGCTGCGCTTCGAGACCTACTTCTCGCTCTCCTGCCAGAACTGCCCCGACGTGGTCCAGGCGCTGAACCTGATGGCGGTGCTCAACCCCAATGTCCACCACGTGGCCATCGACGGGGCCCTCTTCCAGGACGAGGTCGAGGAGCGCCAGGTGATGTCGGTGCCGAGCATCTACCTCAACGGCGAGCTCTTCGATCAGGGCCGCATGAGCCTTGAACAGATCCTGGCCAAGGTGGACACCGGTGCCGCCAAGCGTGAGGCCGCCAAGCTCAATGAGAAGGGCCTCTTCGACGTGCTGGTGGTGGGCGGCGGCCCGGCCGGCGCCGCGGCAGCGGTCTACGCCGCGCGCAAGGGCATCCGCACCGGCGTTGCCGCCGAGCGCTTCGGCGGCCAGGTGCTCGATACCATGGCCATCGAGAACTTCATCTCCGTGCCCCACACCGAGGGCCCCAAGCTGGCCGCGGCGCTGGAGGAGCACGTCAAGGAGTATGAGGTCGACATCATGAACCTGCAGCGTGCGGTCAAGCTGGTGCCGGCGGCCCAGCCGGGCGGCGAGCACGAGGTGCAGTTCGAGTCGGGCGCGAGCCTCAAGAGCCGGACCCTGGTGCTGGCCACCGGTGCCCGCTGGCGCGAGATGAACGTGCCCGGCGAGGCCGAGTACCGCAACAAGGGCGTGGCCTACTGCCCCCACTGCGACGGCCCGCTGTTCAAGGGCAAGCGCGTGGCGGTGATCGGCGGCGGCAACTCCGGCGTCGAGGCGGCCATCGACCTGGCCGGCATCGTCGGCCATGTGACCCTGATCGAGTTCATGGACGAGATGCGCGCCGATGCCGTGCTCCAGAAGAAGCTCAAGAGCCTGCCCAACGTCGACATCATCCTCGGCGCCCGCACCACCGAGGTGAACGGCGACGGTGCCCGCGTCAACGGCCTCACCTATGAGGAGCGCGCCAGCGGCGAGATCAAGCGCCTCGACCTGGAAGGCATCTTCGTGCAGATCGGCCTGGTGCCCAACACCGAGTGGCTCAAGGGCTCCCCGGTGGAGATGTCCGAGCGCGGCGAGATCATCACCGACGCCCACGGCATGACCAGCGTGCCCGGCATCTTCGCCGCCGGCGACGTGACCACGGTGCCCTACAAGCAGATCATCATCGCCATGGGCGAAGGGTCCAAGGCCGCCCTCGGCGCCTTCGACCACCTGATCCGCAGCTGATCGGCGGGGCCGGGCGCTTCTTCCCGGCCCCCGCCCTTCACAGCGACGCCCCCGCAGGCCTGGCCTGCGGGGGCGTCGTCGTTCTCATGGTCGGCCGTGACAGCTCAGTTCATCAGCCACAGGAAGGGCAGCAGGGTAAGGGCCAGGATCACCGCCACCGCCACGGCCACCAGCAGCATGCGCACGGGGTGGTGGCGCAGGCGCGACCACAGGGTCGGGGCCTCGCCCCGCTCGACCAGGTCGTCGCGCGCCTGGCGCATCCGCTCGGCCAGCCCCTCCTGGTAGGCGTCGAGCACCTCCCGGGCTGCCTCGTACTGGCTCTCGTCATGGAGCCAGATGGCCGCCACGCCGAGCCCCCAGAAGCCGGCTCGGGTCTCGTAGGTGTCGAAGCCGCGGGCGTCCAGCAGGGCACGCACCTCCTCGGCCTCCTCGTCGGGCACGTTGCCCAGCCGAAACAGCAGTCTTGCCACATCGCTCTCCTGTCTGGCCGGCTCAGGGCAGCTCGGCGCGCTCGATCACCACGGGCTCCCGGGGCACGTCCTGGAAGGGGCCCTGGCGGCCGGTGGGCACCCGGCGGATGGCGTCGACCACCTCCATGCCTTCCACCACCTGCCCAAATACGGCGTAGCCCCAGGTCTGGCCCGACTGCGGACTGACGTGGTCCAGGAAGCCGTTGTCGGCGACGTTGATGAAGAACTGGGCGGTGGCGGAGTGGGGCGCGCCGGTACGCGCCATGGCCAGGGTGCCGCGGCGGTTCTTCAGGCCGTTGTCGGCCTCGTTGGTGATGGGGTCGCGGGTCGCCTTCTGGCGCATCTCGGCGTCGAAGCCGCCGCCCTGGATCATGAAGCCGTCGATGACCCGGTGGAAGATGGTGCCGTCGTAGTGGCCCTCCTGCACATAGGTGAGGAAGTTGTTGACGCTCTCCGGGGCCTCGGCCTGGAACAGCTCGATGCCGATGGCGCCGTGGCTGGTGTGCAGGATGACGTCGGGCGAGGTGCCCTCCTCGGCCTGGGCGGTAGAGACGGCGAGGCCCAGGGGCAGGGCGGCGGCAAGCAGCAGGGCGGGAATCAGCGGACGTTTCACGGGGCGGGTCACCATGTTTGTGAAAATAGAGGGGTTGTGGAAATCGATGGTCGGAAAGTCAGGGTTCCCAGCATAAGGCCCCATGTCAGCGCTGTCAGCGCCTGGCCGGTGATTGCGTTTATCCAGCGTCCGTTAATGTTTGACATGGGTCACGGAGGAGGGTGGAAAAGAGGTATCGAGTATGGATCTTATGAGGGGATTCCCGGACCATCGCTGCATGAGGGTCGGCGCCTGTCGCCGGCCCGGTGAATCCAGGCCCGGCCGTCGGTCGGGTGTCACCAGCGGCGGGAGGGTGCAGCAGATATGGTGGCGGAACTCGGTAACTTCGCGCTGATCCTGGCGCTCTGCCTGGCGCTGCTGCAGAGCGTGCTGCCGCTGGTGGGCGCCCAGACCGGCAGCCTCAGGCTGATGCGCACGGGGCGCTTCCTGGCCAGCGGCCAGTTCGTCTTCCTGGCGATCGCCTACGGGGTCCTGACCTGGGCCTTCGTGGTCAGCGACTTCAGCGTGCGCTACGTGGCCAGCCACTCGGCGCTGAGCCAGCCGCTGATGTACAAGATCACCGCGGTGTGGGGCGGCCACGAGGGGTCGCTGCTGCTCTGGGTGGCCATCCTCGGCGCCTGGGGCGTGGCGGTGGCCCGCTTCAGCCGCTCGCTGCCCCGGGAGATGCTGGCCCGGGTGCTGGCGGTGATGGGCATGGTGTCGGTGGCCTTCATCGCCTTCACGGTCTTCACCTCCAACCCCTTCGACCGCATCGTGCCCGGTCCCATGGATGGCCGCGGCATGAATCCGCTGCTCCAGGACCCGGGGATGATCCTGCACCCGCCGCTGCTCTACATGGGCTATGTGGGCACCGCGGTGGTCTTCGCCCTGGCCATGGCGGCGCTGATGGGGGGGCGCCTGGACGCCGCCTGGGCGCGCTGGTCGCGCCCCTGGACCATCGTCGCCTGGGTCTTTCTCACCCTGGGGATCGCCATGGGCTCCTGGTGGGCCTACTACGAGCTGGGCTGGGGCGGCTGGTGGTTCTGGGATCCGGTGGAGAACGCCTCCTTCCTGCCCTGGCTCACCGCCACGGCACTGCTCCACTCCCTGGCGGTGACCGAGAAGCGCGGCGGCTTCAAGGTGTGGACCCTGATGCTGGCCATCATCACCTTCGCGCTGGTGGTGCTGGCGGCCTTCATCGTGCGCTCCGGGGTGATCACCTCGGTGCACGCCTTCGCCACCGACCCGGATCGCGGCGTCTTCCTGCTGGCCATGCTGGCGGCCACCCTGCTGGGCTCGCTGACCCTCTACGCCTGGCGGGCGCCCCGGGTCGGCCTCGGCGGCGGCTTCCACTGGTTCTCCAGGGAGTCGCTGCTGCTGGCCAACAACGTGCTGCTTACCGTGGCCTGCGTAGCGGTCTTTATCGGCACCCTCTACCCCCTGGTGCTCGACGCCTTCGGCCTGGGCAAGATCTCGGTGGGCCCCCCCTACTTCGATGCGGTGTTTGCGCCGCTGATGCTGCCGCTGCTGCTGCTGGTGGGCCTCGGCCCTACGGTGATGTGGAAGCAGTCCAGCCCCGCCGAGGTAGTGCGCCAGCTGCGCTGGGTGCTGCTGGCAAGCGTCGTGGCCGGCGGCCTGTGGCCGCTGACCATGGGCGCCTGGCGCCCGCTGACCGCGCTCTCGCTGATGCTGGGCAGCTGGATCATCCTTACCGCGCTGCTCGATATCCATAAGCGCCTGGGCAGCTCACGCCAGCCGCTGACAAGGCGCCTGCGCCGGGTCATGCGCCCGAGCTTCGTGGGCATGCACCTGGCCCACCTGGGCCTGGCGATGGTGGTGATCGCCATCGCCATGGTCAACACCTACGAGGTGGAGCGCGACGTGCGCATGGAGCCCGGCCAGACCACCTCGGCGGCGGGCTTCGACTTCACCCTGCTGCGCCTGGAGGAGGTGCGCGGGCCCAACTACGACGCCGACCAGGCGGTGGTTGCGGTGACCCGCGACGGCCGGGCGGTGGCCACCCTGCTGCCCCAGCGCCGCTACTACGACACCCAGCCCCAGAACCCCATGCACCAGGCCTCGCTGCATCGCGCGGCGACCCGCGACGTCTATGTCTCCCTGGGCGAGCGGCTGGTGGGGGACGCCTGGAGCTTCCGGCTCTACTACAAGCCCTACATGGCCTGGATGTGGAGCGGCGCCATCCTGCTCGCCCTGGGCGGCCTGCTGGCGGCCTGTGACAAGCGCTATCGGCTGGCCCGCCGCCGCGAGCGCGAGGCGGCGGCCAAGCCGGGCATCGGCCGGGAGGTGACCGCCTCATGAAGCTCAAGCTGCTGGTTCCGCTGGTGGCCGTCACGGCCCTGCTCGGCCTGCTGCTGCTGGGCCTGGGGCTCAACTCCCGGGACCTGCCCTCGCCCCTGGTGGGCCAGCCGGCGCCGGCCTTCATGCTGGAGTCCCTGGAGGATCCCGAGGTGCTCCTGACCGAGCAGGACTTCATCGGCGAGGTGGCCCTGGTCAATGTCTGGGCCACCTGGTGCAGCACCTGCCGCCAGGAGAAGCCTCTGCTGATGGAGCTGGCCCGGGGCGGCATCCCCATCCACGCCTTCAACTACCGGGACGAGCGCGACGCCGCGCTGCGCTACCTGGAGATGACCGATAGCCCCTACCGCACCATCGCCTACGACCCCGCGGGGGATGCCGGCATCGACTGGGGCGTCTACGCCACCCCCGAGACCTATGTGCTGGATGCCGAAGGGGTGATTCGCTACAAGCGCATCGGCCCGCTCTCCCGCCAGCTGCTGCTCGACGAGGTGCTGCCCCTGATTGAAAAACTGAGAGCCGAACAGCGCCGGGCAGCCGAACCGGCGGGGAGGACGACATGAGCCGCTGGATGGCAGGCCTGCTGATGCTGCTGGCCCTGGCGCTTTCGCCCGGCATCGCCCTGGCCACGGCCATCGGCGAGCCGCTTGACTTCGACAGCGAGGCCCAGCGCCAGCAGTACGAGACCCTGACCCGAGAGCTGCGCTGCACGGTGTGCCAGAGCGAGACGATCCACGAGTCCAACGCCGAGCTCGCCGCCGACATGCGCCGCCGCGTCTACCAGATGACCCGGGACGGCATGACCGCCGAGGCCATCGTCGACTTCATGGTGGCTCGCTATGGCGACTATGTGCGCTATCGGCCGCCGCTGCAGGCCAATACGGCGCTGCTCTGGGCGAGCCCCTTCCTGCTGTTCGGCGGCGGCCTGCTGGTCTGGTGGCAGGTGATGCGCCGGCGCAGCCGCCTCGATGATGAACCCGAATTCACCGACCAAGAGCGTGCGGCGCTGGAGCGCCTGCGCCGTGGCGACTGACCCCGGAGGTCCGACGAGATGAATGGCGTCTTTCTGCTGCTGGCCCTGGGCCTCTGCGTGCTGGCCCTGGCCTTCGTGCTGATACCGCTGCTGCGCGAGCCCCGCGGCGTCGAGTCGCCGGAGCGTCGCGAGGTGCTGCTGGCCGTACACCGCGACCGGGTGGCCGAGCTCGACCAGGACCTGGCCAGCGGCACCCTGACGGTCGAGCGCCACGCCCGTGCCCTGGCTGACCTGGAGCGCGAGCTGCTCGACAGCGGCGTGCTGGAGGACGCCGTCGGCGCCGGCAGCGACACTCGCCGGCAGCGTCGCCTGGCTCAGGTCGCGGCGGTGGCCAGCATGGCGCTGCTGCCCTTCCTGGCGATCGGCACCTACCTCTCGGTGGGCTACAGCGAGGAGGTGTTCGCCGCCCGGGCCCCGGCGGGTCAGGCCATGCCCCCCCTGGTCCAGGAGGAGCCCAGCGACGAGGAGATGGTGCGCGAGTTCAGTCGCCTGGTAGAGGGGCTCCAGGCGCGCCTGGCCCAGAACCCCGATGACCTTCAGGGCTGGGTGCTGCTGGGGCGCACCCTCACCTTCCTCGACGAGTTCGAGGCGGCGGGGCGCGCGCTGCGCGAGGCGCTGCGCCACGGCGGCGACCGCGACCCCGAGGTGCTGATTCGCTACGCCGACGTGCTGGCGGAAATTGAAGGCAGCCTGGAGGGGGAGCCTGCGGCGCTCATCGAGCAGGCGCTGGCCATCGACCCCGAGCACGCCCAGGGGCTCTGGCTGGCCGGTACCCGGGCCTATCAGGCCGGCGCCCATGACGAGGCGCGCGCCTACTGGGAGCGCCTGCTGGCGGTGCTGCCGGAAGGCACCGCCGAGGCCGAGGTGATCCGCGGCAACCTGATGCAGCTGCAGCAGCCCTGATGGCGCCAGCGAGGAGGCCGAGATGACCTATCGCTTCAGCCGGGAGACCCTGCGGACGGTGCGCCAGGTGCCGCTCTTCGCCGGTCTTTCCGAGGAAACCCTGGGGCTGCTGGCCAGGGGGGCCCATGAGCGCTGCTGCGCTCGCGGCACCCGCCTCTTTGCCGAGGGTGAGCCCGCCGATCGCTTCTACGTGGTGCTCGACGGCTGGGTGAAGCTCTTCCGCGACAGCCCCGACGGCAGCGAGTGCCTGGTGGGGCTCTTCACCCGGGGGGAGTCCTTCGCCGAGGCGGCGATGTTCGATCGCCAGGGCTTTCCGGTGAACGCCAGCGTCGCCGAGGAGGCCCGGCTGATGATCTTCCCGGCCGAGCCCTTCCTGGACACCCTGTTCGAGCATCGCGACCTGACCCTCAACCTGCTGGCCAACCTCACCGGCATGCTGCGCTCCCTGGTGCTGCAGATCGATCAGCTCACCAACCAGTCGACCCACCAGCGGCTGGCGGCCTTCCTGCTCTCCCTCTGCCCCGATGACGCTGTTCGCACCACCGTCTGTCTGCCCTGCGACAAGATGCTGATCGCCGGGCGCCTGGGCATGAAGCCCGAGAGCTTTTCCCGGGCCCTGGCGCGCCTGCGTTCGTTCGGCGTGCGCTGCGAGCGCAACTGCGTCCATCTCGAGGACCTGCCGGCGCTGCGCCTGCTGGTCCGCGGGGGAGAGTCGCGTCCCCTGCCGGCCTGTCCTGGTCTCAATGGCACGCGGGTCTCCCACTTCCTTTCGTCGCCTCCCATGACATAAGTCAACGCGACGGTTTGCCACTTGACAGTGGTCAAGTGAGCAAAGAGGTAAAGCTGCTACTACTTATACGCAGGTGGAGGGTGTCACCGGGTTTGACTGGCTGCAGGCCCGGGCCTTGTGAGACTCCTTCCAGACCTTACCCCACGGGGAAACAGAGCGAGGCACGTTATGCACAAGAAAGCACTGAGCAAGGGAATCTTCGCCCTCAGCTTCCCGCTGGCCGCCATGATGGCGGGCGGCGTGCAGGCTGATGCACCGGAGATGACCGCCGAGGAGATGGACCGCGCCGGTAACATCTACTTCCAGCGCTGCGCCGGCTGTCACGGCACCCTTCGCGGTGGCGCGACCGGCCCCGGCCTGCTGCCGGAAGACACCATCGGCATGGGTCAGCGTCGTCTGGAGAGCATCATCACTCTGGGCACCGAAGGCGGTATGAACAACTTCGACGGTATCCTGGATCCCGAGGAGATCACCCTGATCTCCAAGTACATCCAGCAGCCTCCGGAAGAGCCGCCGGAGATGTCGCTCGCCGATATCCGCGAGACCTGGAAGATTATCGTGCCGGAAGAGGAGTGGCCGGATTCGCCCCAGCACGACCTCAACTGGGAAAACTTCATGGTCACCATCCTGCGTGACCGTGGCGCCATGGGCATCATCGACGGCGACACCAAGCAGCTCGTCACCGAGGCCGAGACCGGCTACGCCGTGCACGTGGCCAAGTCCAGCTCCGACGGCCGCTTCTGGTACGTCCAGGGCCGTGACGGCCGCCTCTCCAAGATCGACCTCTGGATGGATCCGCCCCAGGTGACCGCCGAGGTGTTCATCGGTATCGACGCTCGTGACGTGGCGGTGTCCAAGTACGGCGAGTGGGAGAACAAGTACGTCATCGGTGGCGGCTACTGGCCCCCCCACTTCGTGATCGCCGACGCCCACACCATGGAGCCGCTCAAGGTCGTCTCCACCCGCGGCTACAACACCAAGGGTGAGTATGTCCATGAGGCCCGGGTGGCGGCACTCTATGACACGCCCATGGCGCCCTCCTTCCTGGTCAACGTCAAGGAGACCGGGATGATCTGGCAGGTCGACTACAGCGACCTCGAGAACCTGCGCATCGACAAGATCGAGTCTGCCGAGTTCCTGCACGACGGCTTCTTCGACTCCACCGGTCGCTACTTCATGATCGCGGCCAACTTCAGCAATCGGATGGCCTTCGTCGATACCGTGGAGCGCAAGCTCGTCAGCCTGCTCGATACCGGTGCGATTCCGCACCCGGGGCCGGGCGCCAACTGGGTAGACCCGGAGTGTGGTCCGGTGGCTGGCACCACCCATCTGGGTGAAGGCCGCATGTCCTTCTGGGGCACCGATCCGGAGAACTATCCGGAACACGCCTGGCAGATCTGCGACATCGTCGAGACCGACGGCCCGGGGCTCTTCCTGCGCAGCCACCCGAACTCTCCGCACGTCTGGATCGACCAGTCCATGCACCCGGAGGCCGACGTCAACCAGTGGATCCAGGTCATGAACAAGGAGACGCGTGAGCTGACGCCGATTCACGTTGCCGACCGTCCCGCCGAGCATGATGCCGTTGCCCTGCACTTCGAGTACGACCAGTCCGGCGAAGAGGTGTGGGTCTCCATCTGGGCCCGCGGCCGCGGCCACCAGGAGGACGGCGCCATCGTGATCTTCGATGACAAGACCATGGAGGAGAAGGCTCGGGTCGAGAACCTCTACACGCCGACCGGCAAGTTCAACGTCTACAACCGCAAGGCGAAGTACAAGCACGGCTAAGCCGATCCGCCGGAGCGCCCCTGGGCGCTCCGGCTCCTTTTCCAGCCATTCGTGTCGTTCCGGAAACAGGCAGTCGGAGTGGCTGGGCAAGGGGCCGGACACCATAACGAAAGCAAGGCATCTCGAGAGCAGGCATCTGCTGTCATGACATTTTCGGGAGATTGACATGCTGAGGGAGCGACTGCGCAACTGGCGCAAGTTCACGATCATGGGGGCGTCGCTGGGGGCCGTGGCGGTCTTCTTCGTCGCCGGTATCCTCTTCTGGGGAGGCTTCAACACGGTGATGGAAGCCACCAACAACATGAAGTTCTGCAGCTCCGCCTGCCACGAGATGAGCTGGGTCTACGAGGAGTACAAGGACCGCCCCCACTACCACAACAAGTCGGGCGTCGGGGCCACCTGCTCCGACTGCCACGTGCCCGACGCCTGGGGGCCCAAGATGATCCGCAAGATCGAGGCCAGCCGCGAGGTATGGCACTGGATGCTGGGGACCATCAACACCAAGGAGAAGTTCGAGGGCAAGCGCCTGCAGCTGGCCGAGAACGTCTGGCGCTCCATGCTGCGCACCGACTCTCGCGAGTGCCGCAACTGTCACGACTGGTCCGCCATGGACCTGGAGCAGCAGCCGGCCCGCGCCTCTCGTGAACACGCCCGCGCCTTCGAGCAGGGCCAGACCTGCATCGAGTGCCACCAGGGCATCGCCCACGAGCTGCCCGAGGCCTGGGACGAGTCCGAGGTGTGGGCCGCCCGCTTCGAGCACGACGAGCCGGAGACCGATCTTGCCGAGCGCGGCGAGCCGGCAATGCCGCTGGAGGCCGAGGAGCTGGGCGAGGCCGTGGCCGCCGAAGGCGATATCGCCTCCACCCTGGCCTGGGATGAGGTGCCGGTGCTGGACGTGACCCTCTTCATGCCGGGCCAGGCCTCCATCGAGTGGATCCAGGACGGTAGCGAGCACGGCGGCGGTCGCGCCTTCAGCTTCGGCGATCGCTGCATCTGGTGTCACGCCGGCGAGGAGGCCGATATCGGCGCCCTGGCAACCAGTGCCGAGAAGATCGAGACCTATGACCTGGGCGACAAGCGCGGCCATATCCCGATGACGGTGCAGACCGCCTTCGACGACGACTATCTCTACATGCGCTTCCAGTGGGAAGACGCCGAGCATGCGCCGCTGCCCTTCGTCGATGGCGGCATGATGGACCCGGAGAACGAGATCAAGCTGACCGTCAGCTTCGCCGATGACCGCGTCGACATGGCCGACCGCGGCGGCTGCTGGGCCAGCTGCCACCACGACTCTACCTATATGCCCGATGCCCCCGACCAGGAGGCCCTGGAGCAGAGCGAGCTGGCCGAGCGCCTGGCGCTGATGGAGGGCGTGACCAAGTACCTCTCCGAGAGCCGGACCGAGATCGAGGTGCGCGGTCGTCGCGGCGCCGCCCGCGGCGGCTGGGACAAGCTCAAGGAGCAGGAGGAGATCGACGAGCTGTTCGGCGGCGGGGTCTACCTGGACATGGCGCGCTTCAAGAGCGGCAGCGAGCGCACCGAGTCCGGCTATATCCTCGAGCAGCGCCACTTCGACGAGAGCGAGGCGGTGGTGTTCAGCGCCGGCAAGGAGGACGGTATCTGGACCGCCTATATGACCCGCGCCCTGCGCACCGGTCAGCAGGGCGACAAGCCGCTCTCCCTGGACGGCAAGTACAACATCAACTTTGCGCTTCACGATGATCATGCCTCCTCTCGCTTCCACCATGTCTCCTGGCAGCACGGCCTGATGTTCGGTGCCGAGGAGGTGGACGAGGAGATGGTCGAGATCAACGCCATGCGCATCGAGCGCTGAAAGAAGGAGGTGGAATGAATCAAGCGAGGCAACTCCGCGGCTGGATCGGCGCCCTGGCGCCGGCCCTGCTGCTGGTCGCCGGGGCGGCCCTGGCCGCCCCGACCATCACCGGCTACGGCAGCGCCGAGTTCGGCATGTCGCCCGACGAGGTGCGCGAGCGCCTGATCGAGGATGGCGTGACCGACGTCAGCGAGGAGCAGACCGCCGACGGCGACCTGCTGATCGATGGCCGCCTGGGCGGCGACCCTGCGGTGGAGACCGACCTGCGCTATGTCTTCCCCGCGGGCAGTGAGCAGCTGGCGCTGGTGGTGGCCTTCCATCCCGAGGTGGACGATCACCCCGCGGTCAAGGAACGGCTGACGGCCGAGTACGGCCAGCCATGGGGGGAGGAGATGGCCGAGTGGTGGCTGGAGCAGCTTGCCGAGGGCATGCCGGCTACCCCGCTGGCCTTCACCGCCTGGGGCGGCGATGAGCAGCAGCGAGACCGCTTCGTGCGGCTGTGGACCTTCGAGGAGTACCTGACCGTGGAGTATCTGGATAACCGGCGGCTCTCCGGCCAGCCGTAGTCGCGGTCGCCATCATGCCCTACCTGGGGCCGCCCTTAGGGGCGGCCCCTTTATGCGTTGACACCCTGATCCGCTGATAGCGAGGAGTAACGAGATGAAGCCTACCGTTCTACTGGCCGCCGCCCTGCTGGCGGGAGCCGTCACCCAGGCCCAGGCGTCCGATCACGGCCACCACGGCCACGCCCACGGGGAGATGACGGAGTCCCGCCATGAGGTGCGCGGTATCTATCTCGGCTATGACGCCGAGGCGCACCGCATCAGCGTGGCCCACGAGGAGATCCCTCAGGTGATGGCGGCCATGCGCATGAACCTGCATCTGGCCGAGGAGGTGTCGGCACCCGAGCTTGCCGAGGGTGAGCCGATGGGCTTCACCATGGTGGGCAAGGCCCAGAACGGCATGCGCTGGTACGCCGAGTCCTTCGAGGCGCTGCCGGCCGACACCGAACTCGAGCTGCCGGAGAGGCTGCGCGAGATGATCGGTCACTGAGCCGCCCTCTCAGGCGATGGTGTGCTTCTTCATGCGGTAGAGGAGGGTATCCCGGGTCAGCCCCAGCAGGTCGGCGGCCCGGGTGCGGTTGCCCCCGGTCTGGGCCAGTGCCTGACGAATCAGCTCGATCTCCAGCGCCTCCAGGCTCAGGCCGCAGGAAGGCAGCTGCCAGCCTCCGCCGGTTGCCGGCGTCGCCAGGGGCGCCAGCCACCCCTCGGGGAGGCTCTCCGGCGTCAGGGTCTGGCCGTGCAGCAGGACCACGCACCGCTCCACCAGGTTGCGCAGCTCGCGGACATTGCCCGGCCAGGGATTGGCGGCCAGGCGCCTGAGCAGCGCCGGGGTGAAGGTGGGAGCCTCTACGCCGTGGCGACCCGCCAGCTCGCGGCAGAAGCGCTTGACCAGCAGCGGCACGTCGCCGTCTCGCTCGCGCAGGGGTGGCAGCTCCAGGGGGATCACGTGAAGCCGGTAGAAGAGGTCGGCGCGGAAGGTGCCGGCCTCCACCCGGGCGCGCAGGTCCTGATGGGTAGCGGCGAGAATGCGCACGTCTACCCGCTCGGCCCGGTCCGCTCCCAGGGCCTGACACTCGCCGTTTTCCAGGAAGCGCAGCAGCTTGCCCTGGGCCGCCAGGGGCAACTCGGCGACCTCGTCCAGGAAGAGGGTGCCGCCGTGGGCCTGCTGGACCCGGCCGCGCTTGTCGGCCTGGGCGCCGGTAAAGGCCCCGCGGCGGTGGCCGAAGAGCTCCGACTCGACGAGGTCCACCGGAATGGCGGCGCAGTTGAGCGTGACCCAGGGGGCCCCGGCGCGGCGACTCTCGCGGTGTACCAGGCGCGCCATCAGCTCCTTGCCGGTGCCGCTCTCGCCGAGAATCAGCACCGTGGCGTCGGTGGCGGCCACCAGGCGAGCAGAGCGCACCACGCTCTGCAGGGCGGGTGACTCGCCGATAAGCTCGGCGGCGAGCATCTTGTGCTCCTGGGCTTGCGTCATGACACTCCCCACTGGGTGATCAGCAGCGGCACGGGGGCCAGGGCGATGATGGCCAGCCCGGCCAGCCGGCGGATAGCGGGATGGCGCAGGGTGGCGGCTACGCGGCTCGCCATCACCCCCACCGTGAACAGCATGGGCAGGGTGCCCAGCCCGAAGAAGAGCATGAAGAGCCCGCCGCGCAGGGCGCTCTCCGTGGTCATCCCGTAGAGCAGCGCCGAGTAGACCAGCCCGCAGGGCAGCCAGCCCCAGACCAGCCCGAATCCCCAGGCCTGCGTCAGGCGCCGTACCGGCAGCAGCCGACGCCCCAGCGGCTCCAGGCGCCGCCATAGCGGCCGCCCCAGCGACTCGATGCGCGAAAAACGGGGAAACCAGCCGGCGATATGCAGCCCCACGGCCACCAGGAAGAGCATGCCCAGACTGCCCATGACCAGGCGGTCCGGCGTGCCCACCAGGCCCATCAGCCAGCCGGCGCTGGCGGCCACCAGCACCCCGGCCACCACGTAGCTGGTGATCCGGCCCAGGTTGTAGGCCAGGTTGAAGGCCATCAGCCAGCGGGGCTGGCGGCGAACCTCGGGGGAGAGGCTGAAGGTGAGGGCCCCGGCGATGCCGCCGCACATCCCCAGGCAGTGGGTGCTGCTGAGCAGTCCCAGCAGGAAGGCCACGGTCCATTCGGCCGGCATCGGCAAGGGTCTCCTGAACGCTTCGGCTTACCGGGTGTGAGTCCTGAGTTGGCCCTGATTCTATCGCACTGGCCGCGGCAGGTCCTCGGGGCGAGGAGGCGATATATGGCGGGGTGCCATGCATCAACAGGAGAGCTCGATATAGGGTTATGCCTCCGATCCTGGCACGGAAGGTGCATAGGCTAGGTACCGTTTCGTTGACGTGCTTCGCCCCCTTCTCAGGGGGCTTTCTTTTGTCCGCCACGCCGCCCACCCGGGCCCGGCGGGCTGCGTGGCGGCTGCGCAGCGACGCCTCGGGGAGCCGGATGTCGACCCGGGCGGGGCGGCCGGCTGTGGCATATGCCACAGCCGGTAGGCCAAATGCCCCTCCCAGAGGTGTCCGGCGGGCGATGTCTCCTCCTCCTGACCCCTGCCGCGCGTGGAAGAGGCGCGATGGCACATTAATTGCTCATTAAGCCGTGTCTACAGGAACCTCAGGGAACAGGATTGATGTCGCACGCCTCTCGCTTTCTCCGCACCGGCCTGGCGGCCGCCGTCTCGCTGGCCGCCTGGCAGGCCGCCGCCGCCGAGCCCGCCATGTCGACCATGGTGATCACCGCGCCGGCCATGACCGACCCCTACCGGGTCTCCACCGATGCCCGCACGCCGCAGCTGCCGCTGCCCGCCGCCGACGGTGGCGCCTTCCTCAAGTCGGTCCCCGGCTTCAGCGTCAGCCGCAAGGGGGGCACCAGCGGCGATCCCGAGCTGCGCGGCCTGGGCGGCTCGCGGCTCAATATCCTGGCAGATGGCGCCAATATTCTAGGGGGCTGCGGGGGGCGCATGGACCCGCCAACCGCCTATATCTTCCCCCAGGCCTATGACCGGGTCGAGGTGATCAAGGGGCCCCAGAGCGTGCGCTACGGCGTGGCTCCGGCCGGGGTGGTGCGCTTCGAGCGCGACAAGCCCGAGCTGAGCGAGTCCACCGTGGAGGGCTTCGCCAGTACCACCCTGGGCAGCAACGACCGCTTCGATCTGGTGGGCGATATCACCGCCGGCAATCGGGAGGGCTATGTGCGCCTGATCGGCACCCTCTCCGACCAGGACAACTACGAGGACGGGGACGGCGAGGAGGTGCACTCGAGCTACAACCGCTGGAGCGGTACCGCCATCGTCGGCTGGACCCCCGACCCCGATACGCGCATCGAGCTTGCCTTCGACCGCAGCGACGCCGAGGCGGCCTACGACGACCGGGGAATGGACGGCACCGAGTTCGACCGTACCGGCTATACCCTGACCGCCAGCCGCCGGGACATCACCCCCTGGCTCGGCGAGGTGGAGCTGCAGCTCTACTATAACGACGTCGACCACGTGATGGACAACTACACCCTGCGCCAGCCGCCGGGCATGCCGATGGTACAGAACCCGGACCGCCGTACCCTGGGCGGGCGTCTGGCCGCCGAGCTGGAGCTGGCGCCCGCCACTCGGATGGCGGTGGGGATGGACTATGCCGAGAACGAGCACCGCTTCCGGAGTGCCGGCGGCATGCAGGCCTTCGCCTACCGCGACCTGCCGCGCCAGGAGGTGGCGCGCTTCAAGGACTACGGCGTCTTCACCGAGGTTGAGCAGGAGCTCTCCGAACGCAGCTGGATCACCCTGGGCCTGCGCGTGGATCGCAGCGAGGCCGAGGCGCGCAGCGCCGACGGCTTTGCCCGCCTCGAAGGCTTCGGCGGAGCAAAACGGGGAGAAACCTCACGCTCGACCCTGTGGAGCGGCTTCGCCCGCTACGAGTACGCCCTGGAGCCCCAGCCGCTGAGTCTCTTCGCCGGGGTGGGGCGCGCCGAGCGTGCCGGGGACTTCTGGGAGCGCCGTCGGGTCTTCGACCTGGAGACCGAGACCCTGACTCAGCTGGATACCGGGGCCAGCTGGCACGGCGACAGGCTCAGCGCCAACCTGTCGCTCTTCCATGGCTGGTATGACGACTACATTTTGGTCACCGAAGGGGGCCGGAGTGCTGATAACGTGGATGCCAGGACCTATGGCCTCGAGGCCGATATGCGCCTGCGGCTCACCGACAGCTGGGGCCTGACCTCGACCCTGGCCTGGGTGCGCAGCAACAACACCAGCGAGGATCGCCCGCTGGCCCAGACCCCGCCGCTGGAGGCAACCCTGGGCCTCGACTATGCCCGGAATGCCTACTTCGGCGGCGTGCTGCTGCGCGGCGTGGCTCGCCAGGACCGCATCGCCGAGGGGCAGGGCACCATCTACAGCCTGGATACCAGGGAAACCCCCGGATTCGCCACCGTTTCCGCCTATGGCGGCCGTGAGCTGTTCGGCAATACCACCCTGACCCTTGGGGTCGACAACCTCTTCGATCGCACCTACGCCGAGCATATCCAGAACGGCAGCGCCGACCTGGGGACCTCCGCCCAGCCGGTCAACGAGCCGGGCCGCATCGTCTGGGCCAACCTGACCACCCGCTTCTAGCCGTCCCCGGGCCCGAGGCAGGCGCCCCGCCCTCCGAAAGGAGGGCGGGGCGCCGTCGTTTTCGCCTCGCGCGTGTCTTTCAGCCGAGGTCGTCCAGGCACTGCTGCCGGGCGCGGGCCATGGCCTCGGCGGCACCCTCCAGGGAGAACACCATGAACCAGGGATCGTCCTCGCCGCGCATCAGGCGCAAGCGAAGGGTCTCGCCGCTGGCCATCTCCTCCAGCAGCAGCGCCTGCTCCTCGAGGAAGAGCTGCACGTAGAAGCCGCTGTCGCCGCGCTCGATGATGAACTCGGCCTCGCCGCCGTGGATGGTCTCGTGGTCCACGCGCAGGTCGGCGGGCACCCGGTTGACCACGCGACTCTCCGGCTGGCGCTCACCGAGATCCACCCTCAGCTCCAGCCAGGGGCGCTCGCAGGCTCCCGGGGTGAAGTTGACGCTGAGCAGGGAGTCACCGTAGCTGCTGGCCTCCATGGCGCGGTAGTGGCGCTCCTCGCCCAGCGCCAGGGTCAGCGACTGCCAGCGGTCATGACGTTCGCTGTCCTGGGTGTTGAAGAGGGCGGCCAGGGCGGGGCCCGGCGCGAGCAGCAGGGCGGCCAGCAGCGGTGCGCAGGCAAGGGGGGCGAGCTTGGGCATGGGCAGGGCTCCTCGGGGACGAGGCGTCGATGTTAGCAGCCTGCCTCTGCGCCCGCTCCACGAAACGCTACTCCTCCGGGTCGGCGAAGTAGGCGGCCAGGTCGGCGATATCTTGCTCGCTGAGCCCGCGGGTCATGCTCTGCAGCAGGTGGCCCCCCTCGCCGGCCTGCAGGGCGATCATCCGCTCCCGGAAGAGCAGCGGCTCCATGCCGGCGATGCTGGGGTAGCGGGTGATATTGCTGCGGCCCTCCCGGCCGTGGCAGCTGGTACAGAGAGGAGCCAGCTCGGCACCCCGCCCGGGGTCGCCCGGCAGGACCGTTTCGATTTCCGCCAGCGCCGCGGGGGCGACCAGCAGGGCAAGAGTGGCCAGCAGGGCAAGAGTGGCCAGCAGGGCCACAGGGGCATTCGGCATGATCCACTCACTCCGTCGAGAGAACCTGCCGTCATTCTAGGAGGGGGCGCCTGGCTCCCCATTGATGCAGGTCAACGGGGAGAGAGGCCGACTCAGTCGAAGTCGCGGCTGGGCATCAGCCAGTCGTCGCCGGGGCGATGCCCTGCCTCCCGGGCCGCCTCGTACTGGGCCACCATGTCGTTGGCGATGGCGGCCAGGGCCGCGTCGACGCTGGCGTGGTCGTCGCTTGCCTCGAAGGAGGGCTCGGCCTGCAGCGGCGTCTGCAGGTAGTGGCTCTGCTCGCAGCTGATCCGGCCCCCGCCGGCATCGCGGTAGCAGCGGATGCGGATCGCGGTGGGGATCTCGCCGAGCTGAAAGCTCATCTCGGCAGCCAGGAAGCGCTGCTGATGAATCAGGGGGTGGCGAATGGCGGCCGGAGTATCCATGGACGTGAGTCTCCTGAGAGGTTGGCCGGGACCCGCCCGGGCAGGGGCGTTCGGTCAACATAGCACCCGGGCCAGAAGGGGAAAAGGCGATTACCTTGACCTGGGTTCATTGTCGGGTGCGGCTTTCTGTCCCATGCTTCACCACTAAAGAGGTTTTCCGGATGAATGTTTTGTCTGGCTTGACTGACCCGGAGTGGAGCATTTCGTGACAAGTTTCCTGCGTACCTGGCTGGTAACCCTGATGCTGGTAGTGGTGGTCGCCCTGTCGACCACGGCCCAGGCGGCCGACTGGCTGCCCACGGTCTTTCCCGAAGCGGATGCCGTCGGCGAGCCCATCGAGGAGCCGCCGGTGCTGCCGGTGCTGCGCGACGGCGAGGTGGTGGGCTATGTCTTCGAGACCAACGATATCGCCCCCATCCCGGCCTACTCGGGGCACCCGGTCAATATGCGCGTCGGCATGTCCCTGGAGGGGCTCATTACCGGGGTCGAGGTGCTCGACCACTCCGAGCCGATCATGCTGGTGGGCATTCCCGAGACCGTGCTCGACGACTTCGTCGAGCAGTACGCCGGTAAGTCGGTGCGCCAGAAGGTCCGCGTGGGCCTGTCGCGCCAGCGACGCGAGGGCTACGAGCACGTCGACGCCATCTCCGGCGCCACCGTCACTGTGGTGGTGATGGGCGAGGGGATCATGCGCTCGGCGCGTCAGGTGGCCAGGGCGCTGGAGATTCTCGAGGGGGGCGTGGCCGAGCCCGCCACCGTGCGCGAGGATCTCTTCGAAGAGGCCAGCTGGGCCGAGCTCAAGGCGCAGGGCGCCATCGGCCACCTGCACCTGACCCGGGGCCAGGTGGACGAGGCCTTCGTCGGCACCGACGCCGAGGGCGTCGAGGCGGCCCCCGAGGGGCGCGAGGAGGAGACCTTCATCGACCTCTACTTCGCCTACCTGAACGTGCCCTCCGTGGGCCGCAACCTGCTCGGCGAGCGCCAGTTCGAGCAGCTGATGGAGGGGCTTGCCGAGGGCGAGCACGCCCTGGCGATCATGGCCGACGGCCGCTACTCCTTCAAGGGCTCCGGCTTCGTGCGCGGGGGCATCTACGACCGCATCCTGATCCACCACGGCGCGCGCTCCGACCAGTTCACCGATGCGGATATGCGCCGCCTGTGGGGCGTCGAGGCCGAGGGCGCGCCGCGTCTGCCCGAGCGCGATATCTTCATCATGCGCGAGGAGGCACGCTTCGACCCCGCCCAGCCCTGGGAGCTGGAGCTGCTGGTGCGCCGCCAGGTGGGCGCCCTGGACACCGAGTTCGTCGGCTTCGCCGCCGAGCTCAAGGTGCCCGAACGCTTCCTGGAGATCCCCGAGCCGGTGGCCGACGCCATGCTCGAGGATGACGAGGCGCGGCCGCTGTGGGTCTCGGTGTGGGAAGACCGCGTCATGCATATCGTGGTGCTGGGCGCCGGCCTCGGCGTGCTCACCTTCATCCTGCTGTTCCAGGACTGGCTGGCCAAGCGGCCGCGGCTGCTGCACACGATTCGCTACGCCTTCCTGGTCTACACCGTGGTGTTCATCGGCTGGTACGCCCTGGCCCAGCTCTCGGTGGTGAATATCTTCACCTTCGCCAACGCCCTGTTCACCGACTTCCAGTGGTCCACCTTCCTGATGGACCCGATGATGTTCATCCTCTGGAGCTTCGTGGCGGTCTCCCTGCTGCTGTGGGGCCGCGGCGTCTACTGCGGCTGGCTCTGCCCCTTCGGTGCCATGCAGGAGCTGATCAGCGCGGTGGCCCTCAAGCTCAAGGTGCCGCAGTTCGAGCTGCCCTTCGCGCTGCATGAGCGGCTCTGGGCGCTCAAGTACATCATCCTGCTGGCGCTGTTCGCCGTCTCCCTGCAGTCCCTGGGCCAGGCGGAGATCTACGCCGAGGTGGAGCCCTTCAAGACCGCCGTGCTGCTCAAGTTCCAGCGTGAGTGGGGCTTCGTGCTCTACGCGGTGCTGCTGCTGGCGATCAGCGCCTTCAACCACAAGTTCTACTGCCGCTACGTCTGCCCGCTGGGGGCCGGCCTGGCGATTCCCGCCCGTATCCGCCTGTTCGACTGGCTGCGTCGCCACAAGGAGTGCGGCAAGCCCTGCCAGATCTGCGCCCACGAGTGCCATATCCAGGCGATCCATCCCGATGGCCGGATCAACCCCAACGAGTGCCACTACTGCCTGGACTGCCAGATCACCTATCACGACGACCGCAAGTGTCCGCCCATGGTGGTGCAGCGCAAGAAGCGTGAGAAGGCGACTCGCCTGAGCAGCAAGGTGGCCGATAGCCGGCGGATTCCGGCAACCGAAGTACCCGGCGGTGGTGCCTGAGGCGCCAGACCTGCCAGGCAGCGAACCGAGCAGCGTCGGCGGCACCTGCCGACGACGCGCCGGAAGAAAAGGCCGGCCGCAGAGTCGGCATTGCAAGAAGCGACAACGAAACGGAGAAGCGTCATGAGCGACAAGCAGAAGGGCGACCAGCCTACCGGAACCGTCAACGAGGGGCGTCGCCGCTTCCTGGCGGGCAGTGCCGCAGTTGGCGCGGTCAGCATGGCCGGCGCCGCCGGCGTGGCGGGCGTGGGCGCCATGACCCGCAGCCAGCCGGCCCGGGCGGCCAGCAACGGCGGTGCCGCCGACACTCACGTGGCACCGGGTGAACTGGACGAGTACTACGGCTTCTGGAGCGGTGGGCATAACGGTGAGGTGCGGGTCTACGGCGTGCCCTCCATGCGCGAGATCATGCGCATCCCGGTCTTCAACCACTGCTCGGCCACCGGCTGGGGGATGACCAACGAGTCCAAGCGCATCATGGGCGACAGCCATCGCTTCACCAACGGCGACGCCCACCACCCCCATATCAGCTACACCGACGGCAGCCACGACGGCCGCTACCTCTTTATCAACGACAAGGCCAACACTCGCGTGGCTCGCGTACGCCTGGACGTCTTCAAGACCGACGCCATGGTGACCGTGCCCAACGTCCAGGCCATCCACGGCCTGCGCCTGCAGAAGGCGCCGCGTACCGGCTATGTGTTTGCCAACGGCGAGTACATGATTCCTCAGCCCAACGACGGCCGCGACATCAACGACCCGTCGAAGTACCACACCCTCTGGAACGCCATCGATGCCGACACCATGGAGGTGAAGTGGCAGGTGATGGTCGACGGCAACCTGGACAACATGGATGCCGACTACACCGGCAAGTACGCCGCGGCGACCTGCTACAACTCCGAGGGCGCCGTGGATCTGGCCGGCAAGATGCGCGCCGACCGCGACTGGGTGACCATCTTCAGCATCGAGCGCATCGAGCAGGCGGTGGCCGACGGCAACTACATGACCATCGGCGACTCCGATGTGCCGGTGGTGGACGGCCGCAAGAGCTCCGGCCTCAACGTCACCCGCTACGTGCCGGTGCCCAAGAACCCCCACGGGCTCAACACCTCCACCGACGGCAAGTACTTCATCGCCGCCGGCAAGCTCTCGCCCACGGTGTCGATGATCGAGATCGCCAAGCTCGACGACCTCTTCGAGGGCAACCTCGACGACGAGCGCGATGTCATCGCCGCCGAGCCGGAGCTGGGCCTCGGGCCGCTTCACACCACCTACGACGGCCGCGGCAACGCCTACACCACCCTGTTCATCGACAGCCAGGTGGTGAAGTGGAACATGGAAGACGCCGTGCGCCACTGGAATGGCGAGGACGTCGAGTACATCCGCCAGAAGATCGACGTTCATTACCAGCCGGGCCACAACCACGCGACCCTCTCCGAGTCCAAGGATGCCGATGGCAAGTGGCTGTTCTCGCTGAACAAGTTCTCCAAGGATCGCTTCCTGCCGGTGGGCCCGCTGCACCCCGAGAACGATCAGATGATCGACATCTCCGGCGAGGAGATGAAGCTGGTGCATGATACGCCTACCTTCGCCGAGCCCCACGACGCGGTGATCATCCGCCGCGACCAGATCCAGACCAAGCAGGTCTGGGAACGCGATGATCCCTATTTCGCCGAGACCATTCGTCAGGCCGAGGAGGATGGCGTCAACGTCGAGACCGACAACACCATCATCCGTGACGGCAACAAGCTGCGGGTCTACATGACCTCGGTGGCGCCCAACTTCGGCATCACCGAGATCCCGGCCAAGGTGGGTGACGAGATCACCGTGACCATCACCAACCTGGATCGCATCGAGGACCTGACCCACGGCTTCTGCGTGGTGGATCACGGGGTGAGCATGGAGATCAGCCCGCTGCAGACCGCCTCGATCACCTTCACGGCCGACAAGCCCGGGGTGTTCTGGTACTACTGCAACTGGTTCTGCCACGCGCTGCACATGGAGATGGTCGGCCGCCTGCTGGTCGAGCCGGCCTGATATTGCGGTAATAGTCCATCGGCAGATCCTGCCGAGCCGGCGCGCCACGCCGGCTCGGCAGCCACCTTCGAGACACGCAGAGAACACCATGCCTTCGAGATGGTTACTCCCCTTTCTTCTCCTGCTGCTGCCCGGCCTGGCCCTGGCCGCCGAATGGCGTGCCGTACCCGGCGAGACTCCGCTGCAGCAGGTGCTTGCGGCCGCCGCGCCCGGTGATACGGTGCGGGTGGCCGAAGGCGTTCACCTCGGCAATTTCGTGATCGAGGTGCCCCTTACCCTGGTTGGCGAGCCCGGTGCCATCCTGGATGGCCAGCGTCGCGGCAGCGTGCTGACCGTAGCCGCTCCCGATGTCACGGTGCGCGACCTGCACCTGCGCGAGGACGGTGCCAATCTTACCGACATCGACAGCGGCATCTTCGTGGCCACGCAGGCCGAGGGGGCGCTGATCGAGAACAACCGCATCGAGGCCCGGGGCTTCGGCATCTGGCTCGACGGGACCCCCAACGCCAGGGTGATCGACAACCGCATCAGCGGCGACACCTCGCTGCGCTCCCAGGACCGCGGCAATGGCCTGCAGCTCTTCAACGTCACCGGCGCCGAGATCCGCGGCAACGAGGTCTGGGAGGCCCGGGACGGCATCTACATCGACGTCAGCAACCACAACCGGCTGATCGGCAACCTGCTGCGGGACCAGCGTTACGGGGTGCACTACATGTTCTCCCAGAACAACGTGGTGCGCGACAACGTGACCCGCAACAACCGGCTGGGCTATGCGCTGATGCAGTCCCGTTATCTGGAGGTGGTGGGCAATCGCTCCGAACGCGACCAGAACTACGGCTTCCTGATGAACTTCATCGTGCACTCGGTAATCGCCGAGAACGTCTCCATCGAGGCCCAGCGCGGCGGCATGGCGGCGGCTCCCGACGGCCACGCCATCAGCGGCACCGAGGGCAAGGCGCTGTTCGTCTACAACTCGCTGTTCAACGAGATCCGCGACAACCTCTTCGCCCGCACCGAGATCGGCATCCACATGACCGCCGGCTCCGAGGACAACGAGTTCCACGGCAACGCCTTCGTGGGCAACGAGACCCAGGTCAAGTACGTGGCCCTGCGCGAGCAGGAGTGGTCCTTCGAGGGCCGCGGCAACTACTGGAGCGACTACCTGGGCTGGGACCTCAGCGGTGACGGCCTCGGCGACATCCCCTACGAGCCCAACGACTCGGTGGACCGCCTGATCTGGACCTACCCCATGGCCAAGATCCTGATGAACAGCCCGGCGGTCCAGGTGCTGCGCTGGGTGCAGCGCGAGTTCCCGATCCTGCGCCCGCCGGGCGTACGCGACAGCCATCCGCTGATGGCCCTTCCCGACTGGATGGCGGAGATAGTGCAATGACTCAACCCGTGATCGAGATGCGCGCGGTCGGCAAGCGCTTCGGCAAGCTGACCGCCCTCGACGAGGTAAGCCTGACCCTCAAGGAGGGCGAGGTGCTGGGCCTGATGGGCCACAACGGCGCCGGCAAGTCCACCTCCATGAAGCTGATCCTGGGCCTGATTCGCCCGACCAGCGGCGAGCTCAGGGTGTTCGGCCACGACCCCGGCGGTGCCGCGGCCAACGACCTGCGCCTGCGCCTGGGCTACCTGCCCGAGAACGTGCAGTTCTACGAGCAGCTCTCGGGTTACGAGGTGCTCGACTACTTCGCCCGCCTCAAGCGCATCGGTACCGGGGTGGTGACGCCCCTGCTGGAGCGGGTGGGGCTGGGCCACGCCATGCACCGCCGGGTGAAGACCTACTCCAAGGGCATGCGCCAGCGCCTCGGCCTCGCCCAGGCGCTGATCGGCGAGCCGCGGCTGATGCTGCTCGACGAGCCCACCGTGGGCCTGGACCCCATGGCCACCCGCGACTTCTACGGCATGGTCGATGAGCTGCGCAGCCGCGGGGTGAGCGTGATCCTCTGCTCCCACGTGCTACCCGGGGTGGAGCGCCATATCGACCGGGCGGCGATCCTCGGCCAGGGGCGCATGCTCGCCTCCGGCAGCATCGACGAGCTGCGCGAGGTCGCCGACCTGCCGCTGGTGATGCGCCTGCGCACGACCCGGGCCCCCGAGAGCCTGGCCGACTCGTTGCGACCCCACGGGGTGGTGGCCCGCCCCACCGGGGAGGGCCGCCTCGAGCTGGCGGTGCCGGTGCGCGCCAAGATGGCGGTGCTGCGCCGCCTGATGGCCGACCCGAAGGTCGCCGACCTGGACCTGGAGCCGCCCACCCTGGAGTCGCTCTACGCCCATTTCGACGCCACCATTCGCGACCGTGCGGAGCCCGCGTCGGCCCCGGCGGCCACCCTCGATGCCCAGCAGGGAGTGAGCGCATGAGAAACCTGATGATCGTGGCCGGCAAGGAGTTCCGCGACGGCCTGCGCAACCGCTGGGTGCTGGCCATCACCCTGGTGTTCGGCCTGCTGGCCATCGGCCTGGCCTATTTCGGCGCCGCGGCCTCGGGTCAGGTGGGTTTCACCCGGGTCTCGACCACCATCGTCAGCCTGTCGAGCCTGGCGGTGTTCCTGATACCGCTGATCGCCCTGATGCTGGCCTACGACAGCATCGTCGGCGAGGACGAGCAGGGGACCCTGCTGCTGCTGCTCACCTACCCGATGAGTCGAGTCGAGATCCTCGCCGGCAAGTTCCTGGGCCATGCGGCCATCCTCGGCGTCTCCACCCTGGTGGGCTTCGGCGTGGCCGGTGCCGTCATCGCCGTCCTGGGCAGCGTGGAGCAGCTGGGCGAGCTGGTGGCGGCCCTGGCGCTCTTCATCCTCTCGGCGATGCTGCTGGGCTGGGCCTTTATCGGCTTTGCCTACCTGATCAGCGTCAACGTGGCGGAGAAGTCCAAGGCGGCGGGCATCGCCCTGGTGGTGTGGTTCCTCTTCGTCATCGTCTTCGACCTGGTGCTGCTGGGCGTGCTGGTGGGCACCGGCGGCCAGGTCAGCGAGGGGCTCTTCCACTATCTGCTGCTGCTCAATCCCACCGATATCTTCCGCATCGTCAACCTCACCTTCTTCGAGGCGGCGCGGACCCAGGCGGGCCTGGCCTCCATCGGTGCCGATGCGGCCTTCCACCCGGCGCTCTTGATCGGTGCCCTGCTGGCCTGGGTGGCGGTGCCCCTGGGGCTGGCGCTGTGGATCTTCCGTCGTCGCGAAATCTGAACAGGACACAGGCACATGCTGACACGCAGGAAGTTCATCATCGTGGTGGGGGGCGTCACCCTGGCGGGGCTGGCCGGCTGCGGCGGCGAGGAGGAGGTGGCCGCGGCCTGCGAGCCGCGCCCCTTCCGGGACGACGACGAGTGTGCGGTTTGCGGGATGTTCATCAGCCACTACCCTGGCCCCAAGGCCCAGGCCTGCCTGCGCAACGGGCGGCTGCTGACCTTCTGCTCCACCTCGGACATGTTCGTCTGGCTGCTGCAGCCCGACTCGGTGCCCCTGCTGCGCAAGGCCTATGTCCACGACATGGGCATCACCGACTGGGATCACCCCTCGGACGACGCCTTTATCGACGCCGAGGTGGCGGTCTATGTGACGGAGCATCCGGTGATGGGGGCCATGGGGCCGACCCTGGCCTCCTTCGGCCGCGAGGAGGATGCTAGGGCCTTCATGGCCGAGCATGAGGGGCGGCTGCTGCGCTTTGATGAGATCGACGTCCAGGTGCTCAACGACTTGGCCCGGGCGCATATCGAGCGGATGATGTAGATAGCGCCGGGCGGCTGCCCGGCCCTGAAACGCAGCGCCCCCGGCAGTCAGGCTGCCGGGGGCACTTGCGTCTGGGGCGAGCCGTGCGGGTTAGAGCACCGGCTCCAGCATGAAGTCCACCGCCGCCTTCACCTCCTCGTCGCTGAGGTTGGTAAAGCCGCCGCGGGGTGGCATGGCGCCGATACCGTTGATTGAGTTGGCGTAGAGTTCGTCCATGCCTTTCTCGAGGCGCTCCGCCCAGTGCCCCTCGTTGCCCTTGATGGGCGCGCCGGCGGCTCCGGTCATGTGGCAGGCCATGCAGGCCTGGTTGTAGATCGCCTCGCCATCGGGCTCGGCCTGGGCGGCGGCGGACAGGGTCAGGGCGGCGACGCCGGTCAGGGCCAGGGATGCCAGTCGCTTCATAACAGATCTCCAGAATGCATCTTTCTATATTCAAGAAATCGGAGGTCAGCCTTGCCTCCGACGGTCAGATGTCAGCGATGATGACGCAAGCTTCACATTGTCGCCATGACTTATGTCATGGCGGTGCCCGGGCGCTGCCTCAGAGTGCCAGGGGCGGCTCGAGGGGGTCGTTGCTGTCCCTGTCCTTCTTAAGGGGCTCGATGCTGAGCAGCTGGGCCAGCTGCGGCTGCTGGGGGCCCAGCATATCGGCCAGGGTGTACTTGTCGAGTACGGCGATAAAGGCCCGCAGCGCCTCGGCAAGAATCGGCTTGAGCTGGCAGGCCGGCGTGATCCGGCACTCGTTGCTGTCACCGAAGCACTCCACCAGTTCCAGGTCGTTCTCGGTATCGCGTACCAGCCGCCCGAGGCGGATCTCCTCAGGGGCCTTCTTGAGCAGCAGGCCGCCATTCTTGCCGCGAATGGCGGTGATATAGCCCTTGTGGCTGAGCTCCTGGACCACCTTCATCAGATGGTTGCGGGAGATCTCGAAGCGTTCCGCGATCTCGTTGATGGTGGAGCGCTCCTCCCCCTTGACCGCGAGAAAGATGAGAACGCGCAGGGAGTAGTCGGTAAAGCGGGTCAGGTGCATGGGCGTTGCGGCGACCTCGATACTTGATGTTAATCAAAGCTTATGATGCAAATCACTATCATCATAACATCCGGCCCCTGTCGTGGGATAAGGTTCCACGTCCTGCGACATCGGGTCGCGTCAGCAGGAAGGTCGCCACGCCGCAGAACAGCAGGGCCGTGAGCGCCAGCACCGGCAGGGGGGCCCCGCCGAGCCACAGCACCAGCCAGCTGGCCGCGAGCAGCAGCAGGGCCAGCCGCTTGGCGCTTCGCGGTACGGCCCGCTGCTCCCGCCAGGCGTTCAGCGTCGGGCCCAGCCGGGGGTGTTCATGCAGCCAGCGAGCCAGCCGCGGCGAGCCCTTGGGGGCCGCCCAGGCGGCGACCAGCAGGAAAGGCGTCGTGGGCAGCAGCGGCACCACCAGTCCCGCCGTGCCCAGGCCCACACAGCCATAGGCCAGGCTGCTCCAGGCGAGGCGTGAAACCAGGCGCGTCATGGGAACCTCCGGGTGGCGGTGGCGCACATTAAGAAGTATTTTACATGAATGTTAAGGAGTGGTGCAAAGACTATCATGCTCAACCCTTCGCAGGCGGCGACGGTGCCGGCCTGGCATCTGTTCTTCCCGCTGGCGGCCCTGCACGGGGCCCTGCTGGTGCCGCTCTCCCTGCTGTCACTCTATCACCCAGCAGGCGTGGCGCTGCTGGCCTCCCCTGCGGCACACGGTCGCGAGCTGCTCTTCGGCTTCGCCCTGGCGGTGATCGCCGGCTACCTGCTGGGACCGCTCAACCAGCGCTGGCTCTGGCTGCTGGGCGGCCTCTGGCTGACGGCACGCCTGGGCGGACTGCTGTGGCCCGTCGCCCTGCCGGTGATCCTGGCCGATGGGGCCTTCGTGCTGCTGCTCGGCTGGCGCCTGGTGCCGCGCTTTATCGCTGCCAAGCGCTGGCGCAACCGGGTGCTGTCGCCGCTGCTGGGGCTGCTCTGCCTGCTGGCCCTGGTCACCCTGGTCTGGCGCTACCTGGGGCGCATGCCCACCACGGCCCTGGTGATGCACCAGGGGGTGCTGTGGCTGGTGCTGCTGATGACCTTCATGGGCGGGCGGGTCCTGGCGCCGGCGGTGAATGGCTACCTGATGGCGAGCCGCCGCCAGGCCGGTGCCGGCGTCCAGCCCTCCATCGAGGCGGCGCTGATCGTGCTGCTGGGAACGACGCCGCTGCTGATGCTGTGGCCGCCCCTGCGGCCGCTGGCGGCGAGCCTGGTGCTGGCGGCCGGGCTGCTGGTGCTGCTGCGGCTATGGCGCTGGCGGCCCTGGGCCTGCCGGCAGCGCCCCGACCTGCTGGGGCTGATGCTGGGCTATGCCTGGCTGGGAGTGGGTCTGCTGCTGCTGGCCCGAGCCTGGTGGCAGCAGCCCCACGCCAGTGCCACCCTGCACGCCTTTACCATCGGCGCGCTGGGCGCCCTGGCCTCCGGCATCATGCTGCGCCAGGCGATCCTGCGCGCCAAGGGGCGCCCCGAGGCGGAGCCGCTGCTGCTGCCCCTGGCGCTGCTCTTCTCCCTGGCTGCGGTGCTGCGCCTGCTGGCGCTGGACGCCGGGGAGGGGTGGCTGCCGCTGCTGTGGGGCTCGGCACTTGCCTGGAGCCTGGCCTGGCTGCTGGCCGCCTGGCGGCTGCTTCACTGGCGTCGCCGCACGGTGCGCCGCAGGCTTGATCCAGGTCAGCTACCTCGAGAAGGGTACCGACGCACGGACCCCTGAATGGCATACTCTGCCCATACGGCGGCGCCGGCAGCGCCGCCCTCCGGTTCAAGAGGCTGTTTCACGATGCAAGACACCCTGCTGTTCGATCGCCCCCTGGTGGAGAAGTATGACCGCCCCGGGCCGCGCTACACCTCCTACCCTACGGCGCCCCAGTTCCATGCGGCCTTCGCCGAGGATGACTACCGCGCTGCCGCCGAGCGCAGCAACCGGGCCGAGACGCCCAAGCCGCTGTCGGTCTATGTGCATATCCCCTTCTGCAAGAGCCTCTGCTACTACTGCGCCTGCAACAAGATCATCACCCACAACACCGAGCGTGCCGCCGAGTACCTCGAATGGCTCAAGCAGGAGATCCGCGTGCAGGGCGCGCTCTTCGACGAGTCCCGGCGCATGACCCAGCTCCACTTGGGTGGCGGCACTCCCACCTACCTGAGCAACGCCCAGCTCGCCGAGCTGATGGCGGCGCTGGACGAGGCCTTCCACTTCGCGCCGCCCGCCGAGCGCGAGTTCTCCCTGGAGGTGGACCCGCGCACCGTGACTCCCGAGCAGATCCACGAGCTCCATGACCTGGGCTTCAACCGCCTGAGCTTCGGGGTGCAGGACTTCGATCTCGACGTGCAGAAGGCCGTCAACCGCGTGCAGAGCGAGGAGGATGTCGTCTCACTGGTGCATGCCGCCCGGGAGGCCGGCTTCGAATCGGTGAGCGTCGACCTGATCTACGGCCTGCCGCTGCAGACGGTGGCCAGCTTCGATACCACCCTCGACAAGATCATCGCCCTGCGCCCGGACCGCATCGCCACCTACAGCTATGCCCACCTGCCGGAGCTGTTCAAGGCCCAGCGCCTGATCCGCCCCGAGGACATGCCGCCGCCGGAGCGCAAGCTCGAGCTGCTCGAGCTCACCATCCGCCGCCTGACCGCCGCCGGCTACGTCTATATCGGCATGGACCACTTCGCCCTGCCCGACGACGAGCTGACCCTGGCCCGGGAGAACGGTACCCTGCAGCGCAACTTCCAGGGCTACTCCACCCACGCCGACTGCGACATGATCGGCCTCGGCATCACCTCCATCGGCAAGGTGGGCGATACCTACAGCCAGAACGTCAAGGAGACCGCCCAGTACCAGCACCGCCTGGGCGAGGGGCAGCTGGCGGTGTTCCGCGGCTACCGCCTCAGCGACGACGACCGGCTGCGCCGGGACGTGATCAACGCCCTGATGTGCCACAACCGCATCGACTTCGCCGCCATCGAGCGCGAGCACGGCATCGTCTTCCGCGACTACTTCGCCGACGCCCTGGCGCAGCTGCAGGAGATGGCCGACGACGGCCTGCTGGCGATCCGCGAGGGCGAGATCGAGGTGCTGCCCGCCGGTCGTCTGATGATGCGCAACGCCGCCATGGCCTTCGATGCCTATCTGGCGAAGAGCCAGGGGCGCTATTCGCGCACCGTCTGATGCCCCCTGGCCGATGACAATGACGCCGCCCCGTCCATGACGCGGGCGGCGTACTCGTCTCCCAGGCCCGCCGTTCCGGTGGTTTCCGCTGTCAAATGAAAAAGGGTCATGATGCTGCCGTGGCTGCACCAGATATGGGGCTTGCCGGCAGGTTATGGTCTATATATGGTAGGCGGCCGTCGGGTCGGCGGGTCTGCGCCGCCATTGATGCATATCAGTGCAGGCCCGGGGATTTCGGCCCAGGATAAGCGGTTCGGCGGCCCTGTCCGCGCTGTAGTCATCAGGAGAGCTGTATCATGTCCCTGCCGTTACCGACCCTGCCGCGTCTTCCCGCTCCCGACCGCCTGATCCGCGCCGTGGATCCCCGCGTGCCGATCGCCGTCAAGCGCCGGCTGGTGGAGCCCGTGCTCAACCGCACCTTCGCCGAGCCCCTGGCCGAGGGGGAGTTCGATGCCCTGGAGGGGCGTCGCATCACCCTGGCCATCGAGGACCTCGGCCTGGCGTTGACCCTGACCCTCGAAGGCGAGCGCCTGAGGGTGTGCGCCGAGCCCGGCGAGGCCACCATTCGCGGCGGCTGGCGAGAGTTTCTTTGCCTGGCCACCCGGCGCGAGGATCCCGACGCCCTGTTCTTCCAGCGTCGCCTGCTGATCGAGGGCGATACCGAGCTGGGCCTGATGGTCAAGAACCTCCTCGATGGTCGTGAGGAGGGGCTGGCCCAGGGGCCCTTCGGCGAGCTGCTGGTGCGCCTCGAGCGCCTGGTGCGGCGCTGACCTAACCTTCTTATCACCGAATTCTCCGGAGCCATCCGCATGAGTACTTCCACCAAGGCCGTGAAGTCATCCAGCGAGGTCCCCCTGCAGGGCCCGTCACGTGACATCTGGGACGCCAAGTACCGCCTCAAGGACCGCCACGGCAAGCCCGTGGACAAGGACGTGGCGGCGACCTGGGAGCGGGTGGCGCGGGCCCTGGCCGCGGTGGAGGGCAAGCAGGCCGACGAGTGGCTGCCCAAGTTCCGCTGGGCGCTGGAGAACGGCGCCATCCCCGCCGGGCGGATCATGTCCAACGCCGGCGCCGAGGCCTACAAGCCGGCGGTGAGCCTGATCAACTGCACGGTGTCGCGCACCATCCGCGACTCCATGCACGATATCCTCGACTCCGTGGTGGACGCTGGCATGACCCTCAAGGCGGGCTGCGGCATCGGCTACGACTTCTCGACCCTGCGCCACAAGGGCGCCTTCGTGTTCGGCGCCGGGGCCGGCACCAACGGCCCCCTGGCGTTCATGGATATCTACGACAAGATGTGCTTCACGGTGGCCTCCGCCGGCGGCCGCCGCGGCGCCCAGATGGGCACCTTCGACGTCGGCCACCCCGACGTGCGCCAGTTTATCGAGGCCAAGCGCGAGGCGGGCCGCCTGCGCCAGTTCAACCTCAGCCTGCTGATCACCGACGAGTTCATGGAGGCGGTGAAGCAGGACGCCGACTGGCCCCTGGCCTTCCCGCTCCACGCCGGCGAGAAGGACGACGTCGAGGAGAGCGAGCTGATCTACCGCGACTGGCCGGTGATCGAGGAGGGCTACACCGTCGACGCCGAGGGCCGCGTGGCCTGCCGCATCGTCGAGGTGATCAAGGCGCGCGAGCTGTGGGACACCATCATGAGCTCCACCTATGACTTCGCCGAGCCGGGCTTCATCCTGATCGACCAGGTCAACCGGATGAATAACAACTGGTTCTGCGAGGAGATCCGCGCCACCAACCCCTGCGGCGAGCAGCCGCTGCCCCCGGAGGGCGCCTGCCTGCTGGGCTCGGTGAACCTGACCCGTTTCGTCATCGACCCCTTCGGCAAGAAGCCGCGCTTCGACTGGGAGCGCTACCGTCAGGTGGTGGGGATCTTTACCCGCATGCTCGACAACGTGGTGGAGATCAGCGGCCTGCCCCTGGAGGGCCAGCGCCGTGAGATCGAGGCCAAGCGCCGCCACGGCATGGGCTTCCTGGGCCTGGGCTCCACCCTGACCATGCTCAAGATCCCCTACGGCTCGCCGGAGTCGCTGGCCTTCACCGAGGAGGTGAGCCGCAACCTGGCCGTGGAGGGCTGGAAGCAGGCGCTGGAGCTCTCCCGGGAGAAGGGCATGGCCCCGGCGCTGGCCGAGGACTACGAGATCACCCCGAAGATGATGCGCGAGCGCCCGGAGCTCAAGAAGGACGGCTACGAGGTCGGCGACAAGGTGCCGGGCCGCATCCTGCACGCCCGCTACAGCCGCTATATGCAGAAGGTCGCCGAGGTGGCGCCGGAACTGGTGGCCCAGCTCGCCGAGCACGGCGCGCGCTTCACCCACCACAGCTCCATCGCCCCCACCGGCACCATCTCCCTGTCGCTGGGCAACAACGCCTCCAACGGCATCGAGCCGTCGTTCTCGCACCGCTACTTCCGCAACGTGATCCAGTCGGGCAAGAAGACCAAGGAGCAGGTGGAGGTGGTCTCCTTCGAGCTGGCGGCCTACCGCCACTTCATCGCCGCCGACGCCGTGGAGAGCGACCTGCCGGACTACTTCATCACCGCCGATTCGGTGAGCCCCAAGCAGCACGTGGCGGTGCAGGCCGCCGCCCAGGCATGGGTCGACTCGGCGATCTCCAAGACGGTGAACGTGCCCACCGAGTTCCCCTTCGAGGAGTTCAAGGACCTCTACCTGGACGCCTACGCCAGCAAGCTCAAGGGCTGCACCACCTTCCGCTTCAACCCGGAGGCCTTCCAGGGCGTGCTGGTGCGCGAGGACGATCTCAAGAACACCACCTATGTGTTCGAGCTGGAGAACGGCGAGACCATCGAACTTGCCGGTGACGAGAAGGTGATCTACGACGGCGAGGAGCACAATGCGGCCAACCTCTATGACGCGCTTAAGGAAGGCACCTATGGCAAGTGGTAATGCCTGCTGTCACGCTAGCGTCAACGTAAAACTTACCGGAGGAGCCCCCTGATGGCCGTCGAAATTTCGTCCAAGATCGTTTCCTACAGCGTCAAGAAGGCGGTGGAAGAACCGCCGCTTCCCGAGGAGAACCCGCTTACGGTGCGCATCCCCTCGCGCCCCGAGGGCACCCTTGAGGCCGTGTCGGAGAAGATCTCCTACGTCGGCGCCGAGGGGCGCAAGAAGGTCTACCTGCTGGTCTCCTTCATGCCCGTGGAGGGCGTGCTGGGCGGCAAGCGGGTAGTGATCGAGCGCCCGGTGGAGTTCTTCTTCCCCTCCGGCCAGCTCTCCAGCGAGCACCAGTGGATCACCGCCACCATGCGCAGCCTCTCCCTGGCCGCCCGGGGCGGCTACGTCACCCAGGCGGTGGCGGACCTGCGCAAGGTGGCCTGGGACAAGGGCCTGGTGCGCTGCGGCATGAACCGCTGGGGCAAGCCGGTGTTCCACGACTCCGAGGTGGCGGCCATCGCCTGGTCGATCCAGCAGATCCTCTACCGCCGCGGCTTCCTCGACCAGGATGGCAACCAGGTGCCGGTGGAGGAGCTGGTGGCCCGCTACGCCCAGCGCCAGGCCAGCGGCCATCTGTGGACGCCGCCCACTCCCGAGGAGATCGAGCAGGCCGAGCGCAAGGCCCAGGAGGCCGCCCAGGCCAAGGCCGACGGCCCCACCGTGGTGGGCCACTGCCCCGAGTGCAACGGCGAGCTGATCATGATGGACGGCTGCCCCACCTGCTACTCCGGCTGCGGCTGGTCCAAGTGCGGCTAACAGTAGTGCGGCTGACGTCAGCGCGCCACGGCTCCTCGCGCTGACGGACCAGCGCAGTACACGCACCGCCCCGGGTCACGAGAGTGGCCCGGGGCGGTGGCGTTTCAGGCGGGGGCTCAGCCGCGCAGCTCGAGGTGCTCGAAGTGGCGCTTTAGTCGCCTGATCAGGGTTTCCAGGGCCTCCCGGGGCGGGGCCTCTTCCACCGGCTCACAGTAGCCGGGGTCGAGGCAGCGCTCCCGTCGCGCCAGCTGGATGGCATAGCGGCGTACCCCACAGTCGGCCAGGGTCATGGCCAGCTGCTCCAGGGCCTCCAGGGTGAAGTCGCGCCAGTGCACCGTGGTGCGGCACTCGAAGGGGGTGTCACTCTCCAGCAGCAGCGCCAGGCTCAGCGCGTGGCGCTGCCAGATGCCGGGCCGACCGCTGATGCGGTCGAAGTCGGCGCCGCGCCCCTTGGTGTCCAGGGCGACCCAGTCGAGCCTCGGCAGCAGCGCCTCCAGGCGCGCCGGATAGGGGCCGGCGGTATGCAGCCCCACCGCCAGGCCCAGGGCCCGGCAGGCGTCCACGGCGGCAGGCAGATCGGGGTGCAGGGTGGGCTCGCCACCGCTGAAGACCACGGCATCGATCTCGCCCAGCCGAGAGGCCAGCAGCGCCTCGATGGCCGGCCACTCTCCCGTGGCCGCTCGGCGCGGCGGCCCCATGCTGCCTGCCGTCTCGCAGTAGCCGCACGCCAGCGGGCAGCCCTGCAGATAGACCACCGCCGCCCGCCGGCCAGGGAAGGCGTGATCGTCCCGGGCCATGATGCCGGCGATCGGCAGGCAGGGGGCCGCGGCGGGTGCCGGAGTCAACGGAGACGCTGCCATGCCTATGCCCGCTGGGCGTCCCGGCTGTTGTCCATGCCGGGGCGGCCGTGCCAGTAGCCGTCGCAGATCTCGGCGTCGACCAGGGAGAGCGGGTCCTGGGCGGGCAGCTCGCCGCGGCGCGACGCATCGAAGGCGGCGACCACCTCGGCCATGCCCTCGGGGCGCGGGCTCAGGCGGGCGATGCCGACCCCCATCTCGGCCATGCTCGGCAGCTCGTGGCGCAGGTCCTGGCAGGCGCCGGAGAGCGTCTGGATGCCGTTCAGGGTGAACACCTGGGTCGTCTCCTGGGTGCGCAGCGCCAGGCCCTCGGGGTGCTTCTGGCAGACGAACTGGCAGCGGTCCTTGGGCTTCTGGTAGCGCCGCGCGGTAAAGCAGCGCGACGACCAGGCCAGCGGCAGGTGGCCATAGGCGAACACCTCGCAGGGGGCCTCGAGGCCCTGCTCGCGGCAGTCGGCCAGCAGCCGGGCCAGGTCCTCCTTCGACATCTCCACCGGCGCCTGCCAGCGCCGCATGCCGGCCCGGGAGAGCACGGCGAGCGTGGCCGGGTTGTAGAGGTTGAGCGCCGCGCCGGCCACGAAGGGCCGGCCCGCCGCCGAGAGGCGCTGCAGGGCGCTCTGGTCGTTGGCCTCCACCAGGAACTCGCCGTTGTCGCAGAGCTTGCGCAGGTCGCGCAGGTCGGCCTCGGACTCGATCAGCGTCTGGCTCGAGAGCACCACCTGCTTGCCGCTCTGGGCCAGCTCGCGGCCTAGCCCCAGCCAGTCGTCGAGCTTCATGTCCCGGCGGCGCGAGCAGACCGACTCGCCCAGGTGGACGATCTCGAGGGGCCAGTCGGCGGCCTCCCGATAGAAGTCGGCATAGCGCTCTCGGGTCCAGTAGAAGAGCACCGGGCCCAGGGACAGCTGGAGCTTGGGGGTCTCGGACATGGGGCTCTCTCCTATTTCCAGCGGCGCTCGTAGGCGCCCAGGGTGGTGGTGCTGCCTTCGGAGACCTCGCCGAGGCCGGTCATCCAGGCGGGTTCGGTGTGGAAGCGGCCGGGAGCGCGCTCCAGGCGATCCAGGGCCTGGCGCCAGATGCCGGCCACCTTGGACACATAGGCCGGGCTGCGCTGGCGTCCTTCGATCTTCACCGCGCTGATGCCGAGCTCCGCGAGCTCGGGCAGGAGCTCCAGGGTGTTGAGGCTGGTGGGCTCCTCGATGGCGTGGTAGGTCTCGCCGCCCACCTCGAAACGCCCCTTGCAGAGCGTCGGGTAGCCGGCGTTCTCGCCCTCGCCGTAGCGGTCGATCAGCACGCCGTTGAGCCGCGACTCCAGGCCTTCCGGAGTCTCCTCCCAGCGCACGTGGGCGGCCGGCGAGCAGACGCCGCGGGTGTTGGGGGATTCGCCGGTGAGATACGACGAGAGGTAGCAGCGCCCCTCGGCCATGATGCAGAGGCTGCCGAAGGCGAACACCTCGAGCTCCACCGGGCTCTGCTTGGCCAGGTCGCGCACCTGGGTGATGGAGAGCACCCGGGGCAGCACGGCGCGCTTGATGCCGAACTGGTCATGGTAGAAGCGCAGCGCCTCGTGGCTGGTGGCCGAGCCCTGCACCGAGAGGTGGCGGGCGAGGTCCGGGTGGCGACGGGCGGCGTAGTCGAGCAGCCCCATGTCGGCCATGATCAGGGCGTCGACGCCGAGCTCCGCGGCCTGGTCCACGGCGCGGGTCCACATGGCCCAGCCGTCCGGCTGCGGATAGGTGTTGATGGCGCAGAACACCTTCTTGCCGCGGGCGTGGGCGTAGTCGATGCCCTCTCGGGCGCGCTTGTCGGTGAAGTTGAGGCCGGCGAACTGGCGGGCGTTGGTGGTGTTCTGGAAGCCGAAATAGACGGCATCGGCCCCTTCGTCCACGGCGCGCTTCAGGGCGGGCAGGTTACCGGCGGGGCAGACGAGCTCCATGGTGAGCCTCCTGTGGTGGGAAACTCGACCATGCTAGTCGACCCTTCCCCATGGCCTTTTGACGCGGGTCATGGCGGACCCGGGTTGGTTGCCCGGGCGGGCCAGGCGTCGGCACTTTTTCCTGAAACCAGGCGTTTCTGAACGCCACGGCCCCCGATATCGGGAGCCGTGGCGGGCGGGAGCGGAGTCGCCTAGCCCGCGCGTTCGAACAGCAGGTTGTTCTCCAGATGGATGTGCTGCATCAGGTCGTCGCGGAACTCGCGCAGCCCGGTGTAGAGGGCGCGCCAGGTGGTGCAGGCGCCCTTGGGCGGGGTGATGTTGTCGGTCAGCGCCAGCACCTGCTCGAGGTTCTCGCCGTGGTCGTCATGCTCGTGGCGCATCACCGCGATGGGCCCCTGGGCCTGGGCGCCCATGCCTCGGCGCAGCATCGGGAAGAGGATCTGCTCCTCCTTCTGCATATGGCTCTCCATCTCCTGGTGGATGGTGGTGAGCAGGTCGGCCAGGCCGTTGGGGCAGGTGTCCCGCTCGCCGTGGACCTGCTCGACGCGACGGGCCATGCGCGTAAGCTCCGGAAGCTGCTGGCGATGGACGTCGTGATAGCGGGTCAGGATATGGTCGATCAGCTCGTCGTTGCTGGCCTCTCGCCAGTCGCGCTCCTCGCTCGCGCCGGCGGGCAGCGCCTCGAGCTCGGCGACCAGGGCCTCGGGCGCGAGGCCGATGCGCTCGGCGGCCTCGCGCAGGCTGATGCGTCCGCCGCAGCAGAAGTCGATGTTGTGGTCGCGGAATACCCGGGTGGCACCGGGCAGGGTCAGGGCGGTGCGGCCGACGGTCTGTTCGATCAGGCTCATGGTGAGGTCCTCGTAGGGTGGGTAAAACGCTTCAGTTCAGGTGGCAGACGGCGCCCGGGGCAACGACGACGGACTCAGGCGGCGTCGAGGGGACGCGAGGGGCCGAAGTGCTCGTAGTGGCGGCGCTCGGCCGGCACGCCCAGCTCGGCCAGGGCCCGGTCGATGGCGCTCATGAAGCCCTGGGGGCCGACGAAGTAGCAGCGGGCGTCCTGTGGCAGCAGCCGGGCCAGCAGCGCGCGGTCGATGCGGCCGGTATGGTCGGCCGCCTCGCCGCGCTCGTGGACGGTTACCGCCTGCAGCCGTTCGGGGTGGGCCTCGGCCAGGGCCGCGACCTCGTCGCGGAAGGCGTGATGCTCGGCATCCAGGGCAGCGTGCAGATAGACCACCCGGCGGCCCTGGGCCAGCGCCTGGCGGGCCAGGGGCAGCATCGGCGTCTGGCCGACCCCGCCGGAGGCCAGCAGCAGCGGCTCGCCACCCTCGGCCAGGGTCAGATCGCCGGCCGGCGGCAGCAGCTCCAGGGTGTCGCCGAGTGCCATGGCGTCATGCAGGTGGCGGCTGGCGCGCCCTTCCGGCTCGCGCTTGACGGAGATCCGGTAGGTGCGGCCGTCGGGCAGCGCCGAGAGGCTGTAGTGGCGATAGAGCGGCTCGCCGTCGAGGATCAGCCGGACCCCGATGTACTGGCCGGGAACATGGTCGGCCACCGGCTCGCCATCCACGGGCGCCAGCACGAAGGAGCGGATCACCGCGCTCTCCTGGCGGGTCTCGGCGATGCGGAAGGTGCGGGTGCCGCGCCAGCCTCCGGGGCGCTGCTCGAACTCGCGATAGCGGTACTCCTCCAGTTCGATCAGCAGGCCGGCCAGCTCCTCGTAGAGGGTGCCCCAGGCATCGGCGATCTCCGGCGTCACGGCATCGCCGAGCACCTCGCCGATGGCGGCCATCAGGCACTCGCCGACGATGGGATAGTGCTCGGGACGGATGTCGAGCGAAACATGCTTGCTGACCACCGTGGCCAGGGTCTCGCGCACCCTGGCGCGATCCTGGCGCAGCTGCACGTAGGCCAGCACGGCGCCGGCCAGGGCCCTCGGCTGGCCGCCGTCGGCCTGGTGGGCCTCGTTGAACAGCGGCTTCACCTCGGGATAGCGCTCGAACATCAGCGGATAGAAGCGTTGGGTGATGGCGTCGAGGTGTTCGGCGACGGTGGGGGCGGTGGCCGCGATCAGTTCTTCCTGGGCAGGGGTCAGCATGGCTGGCTCCTCTTCTAGTCGTCGTTCGTCGGGGGGTGTTTTTAAGATGTATTAAAAATACATCTTAACCGAAGCACTGTCATGGGGCGAATTGTCGCCCCCTCAAGAAGAGGAGAAGGTGTGCTCGGAAACGAGCCGGGCCATGGCTGGCCCGACCCGTGGGTGGTGCTAGTCCGCTATCGGCTCACAGGCCGATGCGGTGGGCCCGATGGGTGAAGAAGATCCCGCTGGGCGACTCCGCCGGCAGGCGGGCCAGCTCCTCGAAGGTGCGGGTGTCGTAGACCACTACGTGGCCGCTGTCCCGGGCGGAGATCCAGATATGCTCGCCGCGGGGGGTGAACTCCTTGTGCAGGATCGACTCGCCGGGGGAGAGCGTCTCGATCACCTCATGGGTGCGGGTGTCGATCACCTGGACGCGGTCGTTGTTCGGGTGGGCGAAGGTGACCCACACCTGCTGCTCGTCGGGGCGGCTCATCACGAAGATCGGCTGGCCGTGCACCTCGATGCGCTGGGTCAGGGACCAGTCGCGGGTGTCGGCGACCAGCACTTCGTTGCGGCCCACGGCGGGGAAGAAGGCCTGGCTGCCGGCCATGGCCCAGCCCTCCAGGTGCGGCATCTTGTAGACCGGCAGGCGCTCCTCGCCGCGGCCGTAGTCCGGGAGGATGCGCTGCACCCCCTTCTCCGGCTGCCAGAGGTCGAGCAGCGCCATGCCGTCCTCGCCGAACAGGCCGGCGATGTAGTAGCGACCGTTGGCGGTGATCAGGGCGTCATAGGGCATGCTGCCGATGTCCCGGTAGCGGGTCACCTCGTGCTCCTCGGTGGACATGTCCAGGGTCCAGATCTCCCCGGCCTCGAAGAGGCTGAACACGAACATGTTGCCCGGCACGTCCACTACGCCCACCACCTTGGCCTGGTCGGTGGTGCCGTCGGCCTTCTCGTAGGTGGCCGGCACGTCGACCACCAGCTCCATGGTCTCGACGTCGAACACCTTCACGCCGCCCGGCTCGTAGTTGCCCACCGCCACATAGCGGCCATCCTGGGAGATGGCGCCGCCGATGCTGTTGCCGCCCTGGATGATGCGTCCGTCGATCTCGCCGGTGAGCAGGTCCAGGCGGGTCAGGCCGCCGTCGCGGCCGAAGACGAAGGCGTGGCGGGCATCGCGGGTGAACTTCACCGAGGCGTGGGAGAGATCGCCGAAGCCTTCGATGTTCTTGAGCACCGTCTTGTGGGTGGTGTCGACCAGCGCCACGCTGCCGGTGGCGCGTTCGATCACCACGCCGAGGTCGCCGGTGCCGCGCAGCTCGACGGCGCTCTCGGCCAGGGCGGGACCGACGGCCAGCAGCGACAGGGCGCCGGCGGCAATCAGGGTCTTCAGGGGGCGAATCAGCGGCATGGGGGTCTCCTCGGGAGAGTCAGTCGTCCAGGGTCTTCAGGCGGTTGTCGGTCTGCAGGTGCTCGGCCATCCAGCGGGCTTCCTCCTCGCTGAGTAGGGCGTGCCAGCCGGGCATGGCGGTGCCGGGGATGCCGTGGCGGATGATATGGGTGAGCGCCTCGGGGCTGAGCGCCTGCATGCGGTCCTGGGGCAGGGCGGGGCCGAGGCCGCCGCGCAGGGTCATGCCGTGGCAGGAGCCGCAGTCCTGGTAGAGCAGGGTCTCCAGGCGTTCGGGGTCCACCGGGGAGGTGGGGCTTCCCGCCTCCGCCAGGGCCGCCTGAGGCAGCAGCCAGGCCAGGCAGAGTAGCAGCAGATGTTGGGCTCTCTTGGGCATGTCGGGACTCATGGAAGCAGGCGTTGGGTTGGATACCGAGTGTCGCCCCGAGCACAGCGGGGTGCGTTGATGAATATCAAGCCAAGGGTCCGTTGCGAAGAGGGCGAGGGCATAAAAGCACATATCAGATGCCTCTTTTGACTTGCGTCAACCACCGAGGAGTTCTCCGCTTGCGGCTTTCGGCCTGCAGGTAAGATGCTCGAGAAAGGCATCTTATCTGCGCCGAGAGGAGCGCCATGGTCACACTCGACACCCTGGATCGCCGGTTGATCGACGCCTACCAGCGCGGGCTGCCGGTCTGCGAGCGCCCCTTCGCCGCCATGGCCGAGCGCCTGGAGAGCAGCGAGGCGGAAGTGCTCGAGCGCCTGGAGCGCCTGGAGCGCCTGCAGGTGCTGAGCCGGGTAGGACCGGTGTTCGACCATGCCCGGGCCGGGGCCAGCCTGCTGGCCGCGGTGGCCGCGCCCGAGGCGGAGCGTGATGCCGTGGCGGAGGTGATCAACCGCGCCCCGGGGGTGAATCACAACTATGCCCGTGAACACGACTTCAACCTCTGGTTCGTGATGACCGCGCCGGACGAGACCGTCCTCGAGGCCCGCCTCGATGCCCTGGAGGCGGAGCTGGGTCGCGAGATCCTGCGCCTGCCGATGCTCGAGGGCTTCCATATCGACCTCGGCTTTCCCATTCCCTGGGATGAACTGGAGGCGCCATGAACGCCCGACACCCCCTCCTCTCCCGTCACGAGAGCGCCGCCGAGCGGCGCCTGCGCGCCCTGGTGGAGCAGGGGCTGCCGCTGGTGCCGCGCCCCTGGGAGGCTCTGGCCAAGCAGTGCGGGATGGCGGAGGCAGAGGTGATGGCCTGCATGCGGCGCTGGCAGTCCGAGGGGCTGGTCAAGCGACTGGGCCTGGTGGTGCGTCATCGGCGCCTGGGCATCAACGCCAACGCCATGGTGGTGTGGGACGTGCCCGATGAGTCGGTGGCCGAACTGGGTCGTCGGCTGGCCACCGAGCCCGCCGTCACCCTCTGCTACCGCCGCCCCCGGCGGCTGCCCGACTGGCCCTACAACCTGTTCTGCATGATCCATGGCACCCGCCGCGAGCGGGTGCTGGGCGCCCTCGACGAGATCGTCGAGGCTCAGGGGCTGCAGGCCATCCCCCACCGCGTGCTGTTCAGCTTCAAGGCCTACCGCCAGCGCGGCGGCACCTATACCCGCGAGGAGCGCCCATGAACGCCATCTCCCCCCATCACTCCCTCCCTGCCGACACCCTGGCCGAGCTGGATGCCGCCGATCGCCGTCTGATCAACCGCCTGCAGGATGGCCTGCCCCTGGTGGCGGCGCCCTATGCCTCCGTGGCGGCCGAGATCGGCGTCTCCGAGGGCGAGCTGCTCTACCGCCTGGAGCGGCTGCTGGAGGCGGGGGTGCTGAGTCGCTTCGGGCCCATGTACCACGCCGAGCTGCTGGGCGGAGGCCTGACCCTGGCCGCCCTGGCGGTGCCGGAGCACGACTTCGAGCGGGTCACCGCGGCGGTGAACGCCTTCCCCGAGGTGGCCCACAACTACCGCCGCGAGCACCGCCTCAACATGTGGTTCGTGCTGGCCACCGAGACGCCCGAGCGCATCGGCCAGGTGATCGCCGAGATCGAGGCCGCCACTGGCCTGCCCGTCTTCAACATGCCCAAGCAGGAGGAATTCCATGTCCGTCTCCACCTGCCCGTCTGAGTCGCCCGCCGTCTCCACGCCCGATGAGCGGGATCGCGCCATCGTGCTGGCCACCCAGGCGGGTCTGCCGCTGGTGCCCGACCCCTGGGCGGCAGTGGGTCGCCAGCTGGGGATGAGCGGCGCCGAGGTGCTGGCCCGGGTGCAGGCCATGCAGGCCAGCGGTGCCATTCGCCGGGTGGCGGCGGTACCCAACCATTATCGGCTCGGCTATGTGGCCAACGGCATGACGGTGTGGGACGTGGACGACGCCCGGATCGAGCGCCTGGGGCGCGAGGTGGGCCGCCTGCCCGGCGTCAGCCACTGCTACCGGCGCCCGCGCCACCTCCCCGACTGGCCCTACAACCTCTTCGCCATGCTGCATGGCCACACCCGGGAGGAGGTCGAGCGGCAGGCCGAGGCGCTGCGAGAGCTGCTCGGCGAGGCCTGCCGTGACCACCGCATCCTCTACAGCTCCCGCATTCTCAAGAAGACCGGCCTGCGCCTGGCCGGCCGACCCGGTGCCGGGCGAAAGCCCGAGCCCAGGAGGTAAGCCATGTTTCGCGTCACCCGCTATATCAAGTCGCTGCTCGAGCCCGGCCCCATCCCGCCGGCTCGCAAGCCCCCCGGCCCGGTGGTGATCTGGAACCTGATCCGCCGCTGCAACCTGACCTGCAAGCACTGCTATACCACCTCCGCGGATATCGACTTCGCTGGCGAGCTCTCCAGCGCCGAGGCCCATGCCGTGCTCGACGACCTCAAGGGGTTCCGGGTGCCGGCGCTTATCCTCTCCGGCGGTGAGCCCCTGATGCGCCCGGACATCTTCGAGCTGTCGCGCCGCGCCCGTGAGCTGGGCATCTACACCGGCCTCTCCACCAACGGCACCCTGATCGACGAGTCCAACATCGACGAGATCGCCTCGATCGGCTACGACTACGTGGGCATCAGCATCGACGGCCTGGAGGCCACCCACGACGTCATCCGCCAGCGCAAGGGCGCCTTCCGCGAGTCGATGCACGCGGTGAAGCTGTGCAAGGAGCGCGGCATCAAGGTGGGGCTGCGCTTCACCCTGACCCGCGAGAACTACGAGCAGCTCGGCGACATCCTTGACCTGATCGAGGCGCATGACGTCGACAAGTTCTACCTTTCTCACCTTAACTACGGCGGGCGCGGCCGGCGCCACAGCAAGCAGGACGCCTGGTACCGCATGACCCGCGACGCCATGACCCGGCTCTTCGACCACTGCCGTGACGAGCTCGAGCGCGGCGTGGAGCGCGAATACGTCACCGGCAACAACGACGCCGACGGCCCCTTCCTGCTGATGTGGGCCCGGGAGCACTTCCCCGACCAGGCCGACGCCCTGCGCCAGCGGCTGGTCAACTGGGGCGGCAACGCCTCGGGGGAGCATATCGCCAACATCGACAACCTCGGCAACGTCCACCCGGATACCTTCTGGTGGGACCATGACCTCGGCAACGTGCGCGACCGTCCCTTCTCCGAGATCTGGCGCGATACCCGCGATCCCCTGATGGCAGGCTTCCGCCAGCGGCCGCGGCCGCTCAAGGGCCGCTGCGCCGAGTGCCGCTTTCTCGACATCTGCAACGGCAATACCCGGGTGCGAGCCTGGAAGGTTTCCGGGGATCCCTGGGAGGAGGATCCCGGCTGCTACCTCACCAATGAAGAGATCGGCGCAAGCGACGCCGGCGAGCGGCGCGTGGCGGCGCCCTATGAGGCCATCCAGGCCATCGAGCTCTGAGCCGAGCCAGATTTCAGACCGTGATGCTCCGGGAGAGCGAGCCATGACAGCATTCCGACAGACCCAGACCCTCAACTTCGGCCTCGACGAGGCGCCGTTGGCGCCGGGTGAGGTCGCCATCGTCGGCGCCGGCCCCGGCGACCCCGGCCTCCTGACCCTGCGTGCGCTTTCCATGCTGCAGCAGGCGGACTGCCTGGTGTTCGATCGCCTGGTCTCCCAGGAGGTCCTGGCCATGGGCCGACCCGATGCCCGCCGCTACTACGTGGGCAAGGCCTCGCGCTGCCATGCCCTGACCCAGGAGGAGACCAATGCCCTGCTGGTGCGGCTGGCCGGCGAGGGCCGGCGGGTGCTGCGCCTCAAGGGCGGCGACCCCTTCATCTTCGGCCGCGGCGGCGAGGAGGCCGAGTACCTGATCGAGCACGGCGTGGGATTCCGGGTGGTGCCGGGCATCACTTCGGCCTCGGGCTGCTCCAGCTATGCCGGCTTCCCGCTCACCCACCGCGACTATGCCCAGAGCGTCACCTTCGTCACCGGCCACTGCAAGGGCGACCGGGACCTGGCTCTCGACTGGTCGGCCCTGGCGGTGCCCCATCACACCACGGTCTTCTATATGGGGCTGAGCAACGCCGAGCTGATCCGTCGCGAGCTGCAGGCCCACGGCATGCCCGCCGAGACTCCGGTGGCCCTGGTGGAGCGGGGCACCACGCCGGAGCAGCGCCACCTGCTGACCACCCTAGGGGATCTGGTGGGGGCGATCGAGCGCGAGGCCTTCCGGCCGCCGACCCTGATCGTGGTGGGTGAGGTGGTCACCCTCGCCGATACCCTGGCCCCGGCCATGACCCGCCTGGCCCGTGAACCGAGCGGCGCCATCGACTCCCTGGAGCGCGGGGTGGGGAGGGTGGCCCTGTGAGGGAGATCCCGATGGCGCTGCCACCCCTGATACTCGGTGGCCTGCTGGCCGCGATCACCCTGCCGGCCCTGGCCGGCGAACCGGACGCCGAGGTGCTCTACAACCAGCACTGCTCGGTCTGCCACGGCGTCAGTCGCCTGGGCGGGATCGGCCCGGCACTGCTGCCGGATAACCTGGCCCGTGTCCGCCCCGACGACGCCATGGCGACGATACTGGAGGGGCGGAAGGACACCGAGATGCCGGCCTACCGCGAGCTGCTGTCTCAGGAGGAGGTGGCGGCCCTGGCCGAGTGGATCTTCACGCCGCCTGAGCATGACCTGGCCTGGGAAGAGGCCGATATCCTGGCCAGCCACGATGTCGCTCACCCCCATGGCAGCCTGCCGGACGCGCCGGTATTCGAGGTCGAGGATCTGAAGAACCTCTTTCTGGTGGTGGAGATCGGCGACCACCACGTCAGCCTGCTGGACGGCGACACCTTCGAGCGCATCACCCGCTTCCCCAGCCGCTATGCCCTGCACGGTGGGCCCAAGTTTTCCGCCGATGGTCGCTATGTCTACTTCGGCTCCCGGGATGGCTGGGTCACCAAGTACGATATCTACAACCTGACGGTCACCGCCGAGATTCGCGCCGGTATCAATATGCGCAACGTTGCCCTGTCCGCCGACGGCAACTATGTGCTGGCCGCCAACTACCTGCCCCACAGCCTGGTGCTGCTGGATGCCCGGAACCTCGATCTGGTTGCCAGGATCCCTGCGGAGGGGCTCAGCGGCGAGACCTCCCGGGTCAGCGCCGTCTATACCGCGGCGCCACGCAACAGCTTCGTGGCGGCGCTTCCCGATATCCCCGAGGTCTGGGAGATACGCTGGCCGGAGGAGCGCATCGAGGGCGATGAGACGATTCTGGGCGATGTCGCCCTGCATCGTGTGAAGGCGCCCGACCACCTGGACAACTTCTTCTTCGATCGTGACTATCGCCATGTCATCGGCGCAACTCGTGGTGGCCGGGGCGCTCAGGTGTTCGACCTCGACGAGGCGCGCAAGGTGGCGGACCTGCCCCTGGAGGGCATGCCGCATCTGGGGTCCAGCCTGACCTGGGAGCGCAATGGCACCAGCGTGATGGCCGTGCCCCATCTCAACATGGGGCGGGTCTCGGTGCTCGATATGAACGACTGGTCGCTGATCACCCATATCGAGACTGACGGTCCGGGCTTCTTCACGCGCAGCCACGAGAACTCCCCCTACGCCTGGGTGGATGTCTTCTTCGGTCCCCATCAGGATCGCGTCCATGTGCTCGACAAGCAGAGCCTTCAGGTCGTCGAGACGCTGATTCCGGAGCCGGGCAAGACCGCCGCCCACGTGGAGTTCGACCGGCGCGGCGAGACCCTGCTGCTGAGCATCTGGGAGGATGATGGCTACCTGCTGTGGCTCGATGCCGATACCCTCGAGGAGCTGGGGCGGATGCCCATGAAACGCCCCTCCGGCAAGTACAACATCTGGAACCAGACCCGGTAGGCACAGGGCGGTCACCGAGCGGCCGCGATAAGAAATATTCTTGATACCTGTCATGGCCCCGGCGGCCTCGGGCAAGGCACAATGGGAAATCTAGCGCAACCGTCGGGATACTCGCCATGCAGTCACCTCAACACGAGCCGGTCGGAGCGCCCATCGCCCGGCTCGCCTTCCGCCCCTTCTTCCTGCTCGCCTCGCTGTTCAGCGTGCTGGCCATGGTGGTGTGGTTCGCCTTCTGGCACGGCGATATCCTGCTGCGCCCCCACGGCGGCCTGATGTGGTGGCACCAGCACGAGATGATCTTCGGCTTCGGCGCCGCCGTGGCGGTGGGCTTCCTGCTCACCGCGGCACAGAACTGGACCGGCCAGCCGAGTCCCCGCGGGGCACCGCTGCTGGGCCTGGCCGGGGTCTGGCTGGCGGCGCGGCTGCTGATCGCCTTCCCCATGGGGCTGCCGCCCCTGCTGCTGGTAGCCATCGACCTGGCCTTCCTGCCCCTGGCGGCGCTGGCCCTGGGGCGGATGCTGGTAGCGGCACGCCACTGGCGCAACCTGATCTTCGTGCCGATCCTGCTGCTGCTGGCGGTGGCCAACCTGGCGATGCACCTGGGGGTGCTGCGCGGGCAGCTGCTGCCGATCCGCGAGGGCGGCTACCTGGGCGTGCTGCTGATCGCCACCCTGATGGTGCTGCTCGGCGGCCGGGTGATTCCCTTCTTCACGTCCCGCAAGCTGGGGCACCCCAAGCCCGCCGACTGGCCGATGCTGGAGCGGCTATCGCTGTGGTCCATCTATGCCGTGGTGCTGCTGCAGCTGGCGGTACTGCTCGAGGTCGAGCTGCCCCGGGGGCTGCACGGCTGGGTGATGCTGGTGGCCGCCGCCGCCAATGCGGTTCGCCTGGCCCGCTGGGGCGGGCTGCGCACCCTGCAGGAGCCGCTGCTGTGGGGCCTGCACCTGAGCTACGCCTTCATCGTGGTGGGGCTGGTGATGTGGGCCCTGGCGATGACCGGCGTCTTCCGGGTGGAGCTGGCGCTGCATGCCCTGGCCATCGGCGGCATCGCCTCCATGATGCTGGCGATGATGGCGCGGGTCTCGCTCGGCCATACCGGCCGCGAGATCCGCACCCTGCCGGGCATCGGCGTGGGGCTGGTGCTGATGTTCATCGGCGCCCTGCTGCGCTCGCCGATACTCGCCATGTTCCCCCAGATCACCCACTGGACCTACAATCTGAGCATCCTGTTCTGGTGCATCGCCTTTCTGATCTTCCTGTTTCACTATACGGTGCCCCTGCTGACCACGCGTGCAGACGGCAAGGATGGCTAGGCGAGGTTCGAGATGATCGAGCACTACTTTCTGATCAAGCACCTGCATATCACCACCGCCACCCTGAGCCTGCTGTTCTTCGTGGTGCGGGCCTGGTGGTCGGTGCGCGAGTCGTCCTGGCTCCAGCGCCGCTGGGTCAGGGTGCTGCCTCACGTCAACGACACCCTGCTGATGACGCTCGGCGTGCTGCTGATGGTGATGCTCAGGATGTGGCCACAGCACCACCCCTGGCTTGCCGCCAAGCTGATCGCCCTGCTGCTCTATATCGGCCTGGGCACCCTGGCGATCAAGCGCGGGCGTAGCCCCGCGGTGCGCGGGGGCGCGGCCCTGGCGGCGGTGGCCACCTTCGCCTACATGCTGGGGGCGGCGCTCAACCACTCGCCGCTCTCCTGGCTGGCGGCCGGCTGAGGCGCGGCATGACGTCGGGGGCCGGGGCTCACTATACTGGCGGCTATACTCCCGCTTGGGGGCCGACCTTCCCGGCACCCACGCCAGCACACAAGGAGCGATTCGATGAGCCAAGAGCAACTTCCCGCCGGCGCCGGCAAGGTCGCCGAGCAGTACCCCGAGGTATGGGACGCCTATGCCGAGCTGGGTAAGGCCTGCGCCGAGGCCGGTCCCCTGGATGCCCGCACCCGCCGCCTGGTCAAGCTGGCGCTCGCCGTGGGCGCGCGCTCCGAGGGGGCGGTGCACTCCCACGCACGGCGCGGCCTGGAGGAGGGCGAGTCCCCCGAGGCGCTGAAGCAGGTGGCCATGCTGGCCATCCCCACCCTGGGTCTGCCCGCCGGCGTGGCGGCACTGACCTGGATCGAGGATCTTACCGAGAAGTGACCCCCCGGCCGGCAGTCTGCTGCCGGCCCTGCCTATCCCGCGGGGTCTGGCAAGCCTTGCCGATGTGATTAGGCCCCCTCCCAGTTGACCAGCGTCAAAGTCAGCGACGCCTCCTCACTGCTACCCTTTAACATGCATGCTGAATGCATATTAAAGGGGCGGAAGCGGCGGATTCGGATCCTCGCAGGTGGACCCGCCGGCTCCGACAAGAATGCCAGACTAGCAAGGGGGTATGGTCCATGACCGAAGGCCTGACAAAGGCGGCTGCCCGTAACATCTTCTACGGCGGGTCGCTGTTCTTCTTCCTGGTGTTTGCCGCGCTGACGGCACACAGCCATTTCTACATCGTCAATACGTCGACCCAGCCGCTCACGGACTCCGTGCGGCTGGGCAAGCACGTGTGGGAGGAGCACAACTGCATCAACTGCCACACCATCCTCGGTGAAGGCTCCTACTTCGCACCGGAAGTCGGCAACGTCTGGACCCGCTACGGCGGCCATGAGAACCCCGAAGGGGCTCGCATGGCGCTGGCGGCCTGGATGCGCGCCCAGCCCACCGGTGCACCGAACCGTCGTCAGATGCCCTACTTCGAGATCAATGACGAAGAGATGGCAGCCCTGATCGACTTCTTCGAGTGGACCGATTCCATCGATACCCAGGGCTGGCCGCCCCACCCGGCCGGTTGATCCGGACCCGTGACTCAGCCGGATTCCCGAAACCAGGAGAGCCGAACCGATGAAATATGAAACGCAGAAGGTGGCCCTGCCATTCTTCATGGTCGCGATGGCGCTGTTTGCGCTGCAGATCGTCTTTGGTCTTGCCGCCGCCGCCGCTTATGTCTGGCCTCACTTCATGTCCGAGGCCATGCCCTTCAACATTACCCGGACCAGTCATACCAACCTGCTGATCGTCTGGCTGCTGATCGGCTTCATGGGCTGCACCTACTACCTGATGCCCGAGGAGGCCGAGAACGAGATCTACAGCCCCAACCTGGCCTACCTGCAGCTTGGCCTGTTCGCCATTGCCGGCGCCGGCGCGCTGATCAGCTACCAGTTCGGCATCCACGAGGGGCGTCACTACCTCGAGCAGCCGCTCTGGTCGAAGATCCTGATCACGATCTCCTTCCTGATGTTCCTGTTCAATACCAGCCTGACCATGCTCAAGGGGCGCAAGACGGCCATCAACATGGTGCTGATGCTGGGCCTCTGGTTGGCGGCGGTATTCTGGCTGTTCGCCTTCTACAACCCCGACAACCTGGCGCTGGACAAGCTCTGGTGGTGGTGGATCGTCCACATCTGGGTGGAAGGCGTATGGGAGCTGATCATGGCCTCCTTGCTCGGCTACCTGCTGATCAAGATGACCGGCGTCGACCGCGAGATCATCGAGAAGTGGCTCTATGTCATCGTCGGCCTGGCGCTCTTCTCCGGCCTGCTGGGTACCGGCCACCACTACTACTGGATCGGCACCCCCGGCTACTGGCAGCCCATCGGCAGCATCTTCTCCACGCTTGAGGTGATCCCCTTCTTCGCCATGGTGGTGTTCGCCTTCTACATGTTCTGGAAGGGCAACCGTAACCACCCCAACAAGGCCGCCATGCTGTGGACCATGGGCTGTGCCGCCGTGGCCTTCTTCGGCGCCGGCGTCTGGGGCTTCATGCACACCCTGTCCTGGATCAACTACTACACCCACGGCACCCAGGTCACCGCGGCCCACGGCCACCTGGCCTTCTACGGTGCCTACGTGATGCTGATCATGGGCATCATCACCTACGCCATGCCGCAGATCCGTCGCGTCCAGCCCTACAACCAGGTGCTGAACATGTGGGCCTTCTGGATCATGACCTCCGCCATGTGGTTCATGACCTTCACCCTGACCTTCGCAGGTGTCGTCCAGACCCACCTGCAGCGGGTGCTCGGCATGAACTTCATGCAGGTTCAGGACCAGCTGGATCTCTTCTACGTGATGCGTTTCGGTACCGGCATCTTCGTCGGCATCGCCGCGCTGATGTTCATCTACGCGGTCTTCGGGCCGGCGCGTGAGCAGGTGCCCGCCACCAGCAAGCCGCTGACCGCTGCCGAGTAATGCCCCTGGCGGGCCGCGGCGGTCGCCGTGGCCCGCTTCCTTCTGGCTTATGGAGTGATTCATGACCCATATCGCACCCCTGCCCGAGCTCGACCAGGAGGCACCCTTCTACCAGCCGGTCGGCAACGAGTGTGCCCTCTTCGAGCAGGCCTACCAGCAGCGCCTGCCGCTGCTGCTCAAGGGCCCCACCGGCTGCGGCAAGACGCGCTTCGTCAGCCATATGGCGGCCAAGCTGGGTCGACCGCTCTACACCGTCTCCTGTCACGACGATCTCACCGCCGCCGACCTCACCGGTCGCTACCTGCTTCAGGGTGGCGAGACCCGCTGGGTCGACGGCCCGCTGACCCGCGCCGTGCGCGAGGGTGGCATCTGCTATCTCGACGAGGTGGTCGAGGCGCGCAAGGACGTCACCGTGGTGCTGCATCCGCTGACCGACGACCGCCGCCTGCTGCCCCTGGAGCGCACCGGAGAACTCCTCGAGGCGCCCGACGACTTCATGCTGGTGGTCTCCTACAACCCCGGCTATCAACACATTCTCAAGTCTCTGAAGCCCAGTACCCGCCAGCGCTTCGTGGCGATGTCCTTCGACTTCCCGCCCCCCGAGGTGGAGTGCGGCATCGTGGCCCGGGAGAGTGGCCTGCCCCATGAGCGCTGCGCCGCCCTGGTCAACCTGGCCACCCGCCTGCGCGAGCTCAAGGGCCAGGACCTGGAGGAGGGGGTCTCCACCCGCCTGCTGGTCTACTGCGCCACCCTGATCCAGGCCGGCATGCCGATCCTGACCGCGGCCCGGGCCACCCTGGTGGAGCCCCTGACCGATGACCTGGACGTCCAGGAAGGGCTTATGGAAGCAATTAACGCAACCTTCGGCTGAGCCGAGGGGGGAGTCCGCCATGCTGCACTTTCTCGAGGTCGAGGAGTTCGTCGGCCGCCACTGGCACCGCTGGGCCTCCGGGGCCGCCAGCTATCGGCGTCACCCCGAGGCCGCCGTGGCCCTGGAGGAGCTACGCCATGTGCTGGGCGTCTTCTTTCGCGCCAGCGGGGGCGAGAGCGGCCTCGAGGTGGCCGCCATCGTGGCGCGCAGCTCGGCGCACCGCCTCTCGCTGCGCCAGCGCCTTGGCTTCGATGACGAAGCCATTGACCAGGCGCGCCGGGACGAGGAGAGCCTGCTGCTGCCGCCGACCCTGGATTTCTTTCCCGAGGCGCGCCTCAACCGCGACCTCTACTTCTGGCTGACCGCCTTCCTGGCGGTCTCTCGGCACCCGGGCCTCCACGCCGACCCGCTTCAGAACGACCTGGCGCGGCTGCGCGAGGCCATGCGCGCCACCGAGGCGGCCCTCGAGCGCTTTCCGGGCCTCGCCGGTCGCTATCGCGACCTCTGCGGGGCGCTGCTGGCGGTGCGCCCGGTGCGGCGCAAGCTTCCGCCCATGGAGCAGGCCCTGGAGGCCACCCTGCGCGCCCTGCTGGGCGATGACTCCCCCCTGGAGGGCTGGGCCGCCTCCATGGCCGCGGCGGTGGCCGATCCTGACGCTTCCCTCGAGGCCTTTCAGGCGCCGCGGGGCTATCGTCCGCCGCTGCCGGTGCCGCTGTGGGGACAGGTAGTGCACCTCGGCCTGGGCCATGGCCGGGAGGAGAGCGACGAGGATCCCCACGACGGCGAGACCAACAGCGCCCAGCAGGCCAGCGAGGGCAAGCGCAAGGCGGAGCGACGCCGCCAGGACCAGTCGGAGCGCGACGACCCGCTGATCGCCAACCGCTTCGAGAAGATGCTCTCCTGGACCGAGATGGTGAACCTCAACCGGCTGGTGGAGGACAACGAGGACGAGGAGGCCAAGCGCGCCGCCGAGCAGATCGAGGAGATCGTCATCAGCCCGCACAAGCAGCGGGCGGCGACGCGGCTCAAGGTCGACCTCGACCTGCCGCCGGACGAGGCCCTGGGCGAGCGCCTGCGCGGCAAGCGGCTCTACCCCGAGTGGAACTACCGCAAGCAGTCCTACCTGCCCGACCACTGCCAGGTGCATACCGACCTGCAGAGCGAGGAGGGAGAGCAGTGGGAACCCGACGAGGCCACCCGGCGTCGCATCCGCCGGGTGCGTCGGGAGTTCGAGGCGCTGCGTCCGCGCCGCGAGATCCTGCGCGGCCAGGTCGACGGCAATGAGCTCGACATGGATGCGGTGATCCGCTCCCGCTGCGACCTGGCGGCCACCGGTGAGGCGAGCGACCGCCTCTACATGTCGGCCCGGGAGCAGGCCCGGGACCTGGCGGTGGATATCCTGGTGGACGTCTCGCTCTCCACCGATGCCTGGCTGGAGGATCGCCGGGTGCTGGACGTGGAGAAGGAGGCGCTGATGGTACTGGGCCACGGCCTGGCCGGCTGCGGCGACGACTACGCCATCCACTGCTTCACCTCCCACCGGCGTCAGAAGGTGTGGGTCAATACCCTCAAGACCTTCGAGGAGAGCATGAGCGAGCGGGTGGCGCGGCGCATCTCGGCGCTGAAGCCCGGCCACTACACCCGCATGGGGCCGGCGATCCGCCACGTGACCGGGGAGCTTTCCAAGCGCCCCAACCGCCACCGCCTGCTGCTGGTGATCACCGACGGCAAGCCCAACGACACCGACTACTACGAGGGGCGCTACGGCATCGAGGATACCCGCAAGGCGGTGCTCGAGGCGCGCCAGCAGGAGGTGAGGGTGTTCGGCGTCACCGTGGACCGTGAGGCGCATCAGTACGTCTCGCACCTCTTCGGCCGCGGCAGCTATGCCATCGTCAATCGCCCGGAGCACCTCGCCCTGGCGCTGCCGGGCATCTACCGCCAGATCATCGGACACTGAGGAGCGACCATCATGCGCAACGCCGCCGTGCCGAATCGCCGTCCCGCCATTGCCGTCGCCCTGGGCCTGCTGGTGGCCCTGGTAGTGATCTCCACCCTGGCTTGGCTGATCAACACCCGCGACTGGGGCATCCTGGTGATGTTCGTGGTGCCCTTCGCGGTGTGGGGCATGATTCGACTGGGCCGCCGCCTGGCCGACTGGGCCGGCGTCGGCCCGCCGCCCTGAAACTCCCCCGTGTACTCCCACAGTAACGAGACGCGCCGCCCATCCGGGCGGCGCGTCTGTTGGTGGGCAGGGAAGGGCTCGCTACGCCGCCTGGGCCACCAGGTAGCCGGCGCCCACCAGCAACAGGGTGAAGAGGGTGAGGCCGGTGAAGGCGCCGCGCCAGGCCGGCGTCGACGCGGCCAGGCCCAGGTAGACCATCAGCACCCGGTGGGCCTTGAAGAAGGTGGTGGCCAGCAGCAGCCCCGCCGACCACAGCGGCAGCGCCTCGAGGCGCGTCTCGCCGCCCAGCCTGGCCGAGGCCATGCTGATCAGGGTCAGGCCCATCAGCACCGCCCAGGTGATCAGCAGCCGGCGTGTCGGATGGGTCGGTGCGCCCTTGGTCCTGGAGTGCATGGGACTCACCTCAGCAGATAGATGATGGGATAGAGCAGGATCCAGATCAGGTCGACCATATGCCAGAAGGCGGCGGCGGTCTCCACGTTGTCGTGGGAGACCTTCCAGGCCACCAGGGCGATCAGTCCCAGGCCGAAGAGCACATGGGCGAAGTGAAACCCGGTCAGCAGGTAGTAGAAGGTGAAGAAGGTGTTGGTCTCGGGGAGGATGCCCTGCCCCAGCTTGTCGGCATACTCCACCACCTTGACCACGCAGAAGACCACCCCCAGCGCAAAGGCCGCCCCCAGCCACTGTCGGCAGCGGCGTACCTCTCCCGCGGCGATGGCCCGGGACGCCAGGGCGGCGAAGAGGCCGCTGGTCAGCAGCACCAGGGTGTTGAGCCCGCCGGCTACCGGGTCGAGCAGCTGCTGGGAGGCGTCGAACACCTCGCGCTCGCCGGCGCGCAGCCAGGCGAACATGCCGAAGAAGGCGGCGAAGACCAGCATCTCGCTCAGGATCAGCACCCACATCAGCGGGTTGCCCGGCAGCGCCGAGAGCGGCCCCCAGCCCGGGTTGGGAAGCGAAGGCTCCCGAGCGGCATCGTGCTCGCTTATCTCGACCCTGTTCATTTCAGCCCTGTTCATTTCAGCCCTGTTCATTTCAGCCCTCGGCGGGGACGTGCTCGAACTCGGCACGCACCGCCGGGGTGGTCAGCTTCCAGCCTGCCCAGGCGAACAGCGCGGTGAGCAGGGTGGCGAAGAGGATCAGCCCCCCCAGCAGGCCGATCAGGCCGGCGACCGGGTCCTCGACGTTGATCGCCTCGGTGGTGGCGGCGTCCGGCAGCAGGCTGAAGGTCAGTGGCGTCAGGGCCGCGCCGCCCAGCACGCCCACGAAGCCGGCAATCATCAGGGCGATGAAGGCACGCCTGGCCCAGGGCAGGCGGCGCAGCAGGGCGACGGCCAGGCCCAGGGTGACCAGGGCGCCGAGCAGCAGCAGGTTGGCGACCCGGGTGCTGCGTTCGATCATCCAGGCCACGCCTCCGGTGAGCCCGCCGCTGCCGGCATCGACGCCCAGGGTCGTGGCCATGGCGTCGCCCGGCGCGCGGCTCAGCAGCACCAGCAGCAGGGTGGCGAGGGCAAACAGGATGAAGCCCCAGGCCAGGCCGGTAACGGCTGGGGAACGCGGTGCCGGAGATCGAAGCGAGAGCGAGGTGTCGGTCATGGTGGAACTCCCTCAGTCGTCCAGGCGAACGGTAGCGCCGCCGAACAGCAGGCTGCGCGGGTTGTCGACGGGGCGGGAGGACATCAGCCGCTGGATGCCGACGCCGCAGCGCGCGATGGTCCAGACCAGGCAGGCGGTGAAGAAGCCGTAGCCCAGCGTCCATGAGGCCCAGGAGGGGGCGCTGACCCAGCCCAGCAGATTCCAGGCGGCCAGGGCGACCAGGGCGCCCAGGGCCCCCAGCCAGAAGGTGCGGATCTGGAACTGCAGGTGGCTATCGGCCATGGGCGGGACGCGACCGCGCCGGATATGGGCGATCACTACGCCGATGGGGGCGGTGATCACGGCCATGATGCTGCCCAGGTAGAGCACGTAGACCGTGGCGGCGAGGCCGCGGCCACGGGTATCGGGTGCGAGGGTGGTGTCGGTGTGGGACATGTCGCCATGGCTCCTGTCGAGTGCTGCCTGATTTCATGCATTCTAGATACTACTATGCATCCCGAGTACCGCGGCGTCATTGTCGGAAATCAAGGTCGCGGTCGGTGAGGCCGGAAACGGCTGCGCCCGGCTAGGCCGGGCGCAGTGGGTCGGGTGGAAGCGGTGGGCGTCAGGCCTTGCCCTGCGCCTTCAGCTGCTCCTGCTCCTCGATCATCTTGTCCACCGAGGAGAGGTAGTACTCGTCGGCGAAGCCGCTCTCCGGCTCCTTGAGCCAGATGAAGCAGACCAGCCAGCTGAAGAAGGCGCCCGCCGCCAGGATGTAGAAGAACTGGGTCGGGGTGACGAAGGTGAAGATGGTCAGGTAGACCACCGCCCCCACGTTGCCGTAGGCGCCGGCCATGCCGGAGATCTGGCCGGTGATGCGGCGCTTGATCGAGGGAATGATGCCGAAGGTGGCGCCCTCGGAGCCCTGCACGAAGAAGGAGGTGAAGATGGTGATGGCGATGGCCAGGATCAGCGGCCAGGTCTCGTTCATCATGCCCATCAGGGTGAAGCCGATGCCGATGCCGAACATGTAGCTGAGCATCACGAAGCGGCGGTTGCCCATGCGGTCGGAGACCGCGCCGCCCATGGGGCGAGCCACCAGGTTGACGAAGGCGAAGGACGAGGCGATCAGGCCGGCGGCCGCGGCGGTGAGCCCCCAGGTCTGCTCGAAGAACATCGGCAGCATGGAGATCACCGCCAGCTCCGCGCCGAAGTTGGCGAAGTAGGTGGTGTTGAGCGCGGCGACGCTGTTGAAGTGGTACTTGTCATCCTCCGGCACGCCCTTCTTCAGGATCGGCACGTTGACGCGGATGATCTGCACCACCTGGTAGATGACGATCGCCAGGATCGCCAGGTAGGCGATCACCGCCGCCGTCATGGACATGAAGCCCATGTCCTGGATGCGCCACACCAGGATGGCGAGACAGCCCACCAGCGGGATGGTCCACAGGATCAGCTTGATCATGTCGCCCCAGCTGCTGACCTCCATGGCCAGCGCCTTGCGGGTCTTGCGGTGGGAGGTGGCGGAGGGGCCGTCGGTGATGGCGAACCAGTAGTAGACGCCGTAGGCGGCCATCACGAAGGCGCTCTGGGCGATGGCCCAGCGCCAGCCCTCGTCGCCGCCGTACCAGACGATGGCGATGGTGGGCAGGGTCATGGCGGCGGCGGCGGAGCCGAAGTTGCCCCAGCCGGCGTAGAAGCCCTCGGCGAAGCCGATGTGCTTGGGCTTGAACCACAGCGCGGTCATATGGATGCCGACCACGAAGCTGGCGCCGATGGAGCTCAGCACCAGGCGGGCGACCAGCAGCTGGGTGAAGGTGTTGCCGAAGGCGAAGGCCAGGGCGGGAATCGCCATGGTCACCATCAGGATCGAGAAGACCCGGCGGGGGCCGAAGCGGTCCAGTGCCATGCCGACGATGATGCGCGCCGGGATGGTCAGCGCCACGTTGCAGATGGCAAAGAGGCGGATATGGTCCTGGGTCAGCCAGTCGACGTCGCGCAGCATGCTGGTGGCCAGCGGCGCCATGTTGAACCAGACGTAGAAGGTGATGAAGAAGGCGATCCAGGTCAGGTGCAGGGCCCTGATCTCCGGAGTGCGTACCTTGAAGAGGTCAGCGACTTTCATGGTGAAGTCATCCTTTTAAGCGAAGGACGTGATGACGCGGGCAGCGGGATATTCACCGCTTACGGGCTCGGGAAGATCAGCAGCGGGACCTCGGCGCGGCGGGCCAGGAAGGAGCTGACGCTGCCGAAGGTCATGTAGTCGAGCTCGTCGACGAAGTAGCTCAGCGACTGGGCGATGATGCCGCCGTCGGGCTTCTGGCTGTGGCGCGCCATCACCAGCAGGTCGGGCGCGAGCTTGCGGGTGGCCTCCAGAAGCTGCTTGCGGGGGTCTCCCTCGGCGATATGCACTTCCGTTTCGCACCCCTCGGCCTCGGCGAAGGCCTTGGCCTCCGCCAGAGCCGCGGTCAGCTCCTGGACCTCCTCCTGGAAGAGATCCTCGTTGGCGTCGGTATAGTCTCGGGGGTTCTCGGCCACCGCTACCAGCAGCAGCTTCGGCTGGGTGCAGCGGAACATCTCGACGGCCTGGGCCAGGCAGAGCTTGGCGTTTCGGGAGCCGTCATAGGCGACCATGATCTTCATGGGACTCTCCTTGGCTGGAGTCGGGGCCTGTGGTGGGTATCGCGGCGACCGGGCGGGCCGGTCGCCGGATGAACGCAAGTGGTGTTACGGGTTCTTCACGTAGGCGTTCTTGCGCAGGTAGAACCACCAGTTGATCACCAGGCAGAGCGCGTAGAAGATCGCGAAACCGTACATGGCGAGCTCGGGCGTGCCGGCCTGGATCTGCTCGCCCATCACCCGGGGAGCGATGAAGGCGCCGTAGGCGGCCACGGCCGAGGTCCAGCCCAGCACCGGGCCCTTCTGGTGCTGGTCGAAGATCACGCCGATGCTGCGGAAGGTGGAGCCGTTGCCGATGCCGCTGGCGGCGAACAGGATCACGAACATGAGCATGAAGATCGCGAAGTAGCTGTTCGGGTCGGTGGAGTTGTAGGCCAGCATCATCACGTAGCCGGTCACCGCCGAGGCCACCACCATGACCACCGAGATGACCTGGGTGACGATGGAGCCGCCCACCTTGTCGGAGATCCAGCCGCCGATGGGACGGATCAGGGCGCCCACGAAGGGACCGATCCAGGCCCAGGTCAGGGCGCTGGGGCCGTCGGGGTTGGCGACGCGGGTCACGCTGCCGTCGGCGGCCACTTCCATCATGTTGCCGAAGATGACGTTGATGGAGAGGGGCAGGGCGGCGGAGAAGCCGATGAAGGAGCCGAAGGTCAGGATATAGAGGATGGTCATCGACCAGGTGTGCTTGTTCGAGAAGATCGCGAACTGCTTCTGGATATTGGGCTTGATATCGCCCGGGATCAGGCGCAGCAGCACCAGGGTCAGCACGATGGTCAGCGGCAGGGCGACCCACATGCCGAGCAGGCCCAGGGCGAACATGCCGATGATGCTGGCCACGGCGCCCACGGCGTAGAGGCCGAGGATCTTGCCGAAGGCCTGGGCAGGGGTGCCCGGGTCAGGCGTGATGGTGCGCAGGTTGTTCATGCCGAACCAGCCGGCGAAGGCCAGCGGAATCAGGAAGACCAGCCAGATGAAGCCGGCGTTCTGGATCCAGGTGTCGGTGCCCGCCTCGATGCGCCCGATCAGGGTGCCGCTGGAGCTCTGCAGCTCCATGGGGCCGCCGGCGATCACGCCGAAGATGCCCACGGTCATCACCAGCGGGATCAGGATCTGCATGGAGGTGACGCCGAAGTTGCCGAGGCCGGCGTTCATGCCCAGGGCATAGCCCTGCTGCTTCTTCGGGTAGAAGGTGGAGATGTTGCTCATGGAGGCGGCGAAGTTGCCGCCGCCGATGCCGGAGAGCAGCGCCAGGGCCTGGAAGACCCACAGCGGCGTTTCCGGGTTCATCAGCGCGAAGCCGGTGCCGGCCGCGGGGATCATCAGCAGGGCGGTGGTCAGGAAGACGGTGTTGCGCCCGCCGGCGATGCGGATCATGAAGGAGGCCGGGATGCGCAGGGTGGCGCCGGAGAGGCCGGCCAGGGCGGTCAGGGTGAAGAGCTCACCCACGGTGAACGGAAACCCGAGGTTCTGCATCTGGGTGGTGATCATGCCCCACATCATCCAGACGGCAAAGCCCATCAAAAGGCTCGGGATGGAGATCCACAGGTTGCGACTGGCAACCCGCTTGCCCTCCTTCTCCCAGAACTCCTCGTTCTCGACATCCCAGTGTTCGATGTCGGCATTCTTCCTGGTCATGGCGTATCCCCTTGAGGTCCAGCGGTGTGCTCGTGGTGCCCGATAGCGGTTGACCGGTATCAAGGGCAGGAGCTCTGGGGCAAAGATACGCCGCCGTACGAAAGGGGGAAACGTGCCGAAAAGCGGTTGAAAGCGGCGGAATACCTCCAGGGAGGTAGGTGGGGATAAGCCGCAGGTGGCTGTTTATCAAAGGCTTTATGGGGAAGGGGGCCGGGCGTGGGGGGGCTGGCGATGCCCCCGGATTATTTGGAGGTATCCACACAGAACCTCTGAAATCAGCGGTCTACCCCCTCCTGCACCGCCCATACGGCGGCCTCGACCCGGGAACGCAGGTTGAGCTTCTTGAGCAGGTGCTTGACGTGCACCTTCACCGTGCCCTCGGTGATGTCGAGCCTGCGGGCGATCATCTTGTTGGAGAGGCCGCCGGCCAGCTCGCGCAGGATCTCGCGCTCCCGCTGGGTCAGGCTGTGGATATCCGGGGCGGCCGGCTGGCTGCGCTGGCTGCGCAGCGCCTCGGCCAGCAGGGCGGTGAGGCTCTCGCTGATCACCATGCGCCCGAGCGACGCCTGGCGCAGCTGGCGGATCATCTCGTCCGGGTCCATGTCCTTGAGGAGGTAGCCGTCGGCGCCGCCCTGCAGGGCGGCCACCACGTCCTCCTCGTGGTCGGAGACGGTGAACATCACCACCCGGCCGGCGAAGCCCTGGTCACGCAGCCGCTTGAGGGTCTCGATGCCGTTCAGGCCGGGCATGTTGAGGTCGAGCAGCACCATGTCGGGGTCCAGCTCCAGGGCCAGGCGAATGCCCTCCTCGGGCTCGCCGGCCTCGCCGATCAGCGTCATGTCGTCTTCCAGCTCAAGCAGCTGGGAGACGCCGCGGCGCAGCAGCGGATGGTCGTCGATGATCAGGATGCTGGCGGGGGCGTCGGTGGTCTTGTCGGTCATCCTGCGATGTTCCTGTGGCCGTGACGATCGGTGGCGATGGTGTCGTCGTGAGGGTCGACGGGAGTGGCGGGCACGCTGGCCTTGCCGACGTGCTGGCTGATCAGGCGGGCGGTCTGGGGGGTGAAGACCAGCTCGACCCGGGTGCCGCCGCCTTCGCGGTTGCGCAGGGTCAGCTCCCCGCCCAGGGTCTCGGCGCGGTCGCGCATGATCACCAGCCCGTAGTGCATGGGCGGCGAGCTGTCGTCCTCGAGGCCCACGCCGTCATCCTCGATGGTGACATGGAGTCGGGCGCTGCGGAAGGTGACCGATACCGCCACCCAGTGGGCGTTGGCGTGCTTGACCACGTTGGCCAGGGACTCCCGCACCACCTGCAGCACGTGGATCTCCTCGTTGGGGTTGAGCAGGTGGGGCGGCAGGTCGACGCTCAGATCGATCGGGGCCTTCAGGCGCTCGCCAAACTCCTCCACGGTCTGGTGCAGGGCGCTGGCAAGCCCCGGCCCCTCCAGCTTGAGGCGGAAGGTGGTGAGCAGCTCGCGCAGCTGGCGGTAGGCGCTGTCCAGGCCGGTGCGCAGCTCGTCGAATACCGGGGCCTGGGTCTCCGGCCCCACCCCCTTGGCCTGCATGCGCTCGAGCCTGGCCACCTGCATCTTCAGGTAGGAGAGCGACTGGGCGAGGGAGTCGTGGAGCTCCCGGGCGATGATGGTGCGCTCGTTCATCAGCGTCACCTGCTGCTGCTCCTCGATGCGCCGCTGCAGGTAGACGGCGGTGGCCAGCTGGTCGGCCAGGGCGTTGAGCAGGCGGCGCACGCTGTCGGTCAGCGGTGCCTCTTTCGGGTGCCATACCTCCAGGGTGCCCAGCATCAGGTCGCCCACGCTGACCGGCAGCAGCAGGCACTCGCCGGCCTCGGTTCCCTGCAGCCTGAGGGGCTGGGGGTCGATCAGGCAGGCGTGGCAGTCGTGGTCGCGACAGTACTCGGGGCGGCGCGCGGAGTGGGTGGCCAGTATCGGGATCTCGCGCTCGTCATGGGGGTCGTTGAGGGAGAGCCGGATGGGGCCGATCTCCAGCAGCTGCTCCAGGCGGCGCAGCATGGGGGCGGCGCTGGCGCAGAGGTCGTTGCCGCCGCCGTAGAGGGCGCGGCTGCCGTCGTGCATCACCTGCATGGCGCGGTTGCTGCGCTCGAGCTCCGCCTTCTTGCTGGAGACGCGCGACTCCAGCTCGGCGTAGCTGGCGCCGAGCTCCTCGGCCATGGTGTCGAAGGTGCGCCCCAGAAGGGCCAGCTCATCGTTGCCGGTGAGCCGGGTGCGGTGGCCGAAGTTGCGGTGGGCGGCCTCCCGGGCCAGCACCACCAGGTGGCGCAATGGCATCACCAGGTTGTGGCGAATATCGTAGAGGGCGATCACCACCACCACGGCGGTGAGTCCCAGGAAGAGGATCTGCAGGGCGCTGAGCAGCTGGATCTTCGACTCGCTGTTCTGCTCGAGCAGGGTGACCATGGCGTCGATCTCGGCGACCAGCTCATCGAGGGTCTCGCGCAGGGCGTCGGGCGCGACGTTGCCGCCGGCGGCGGCCAGCGAGACCTGGGGGGCCAGTTCCTCGGCCCAGCGTGCCTGGAGCTGGCGGTGCTGATGCTGCAGCTGGTGGTCCTGGGCCCGGGGCAGGGCATCGGTGAGCTCGGGGCTGGCCAGGCGCTGCTCGAAGCGCTCGGCCAGCTCGGTGACTCGCGCTCGAGCCGTCTCGCTGGGCTGCTGTTCGTAACGCTGCAGGGCGCTGACGATCTGGTAGGTGTTCATGCGCAGCGAGCCGGCCATGTTGATGGCCGCAGCGTCGCCGCGGCTGTCCGAAGCCACCGTCATGGTCACCACGATGCTGACCAGCGCCAGGGCACTGACGGCCAGCAACGAGGCGATGATCCGAGCCACCAGGGAGTGTCGCAGCAGTTTCATTGCGCCTCGCGATCGTTCAGGAGAGTACCAGTCTACTACACCCATGGGGGTATAACGCATACCCCCTATGCCCCTTTGACCCGGTGGGTTCCCCTACGGAGACTTGTCCAGACACCTTTCGTTCCCCGGCCCGCCATGATGCCTGCTGCCTATCAGCCAGACCTGGATCCTGCCGGGGGCCATCGGCCCCTGGCCGTCGTGCTGCTCGCGCCGCTGGCCTTTGCGCTGGTGTTCGCCAGCTGGACCATCTTTGCGGTGCTGGGGGTAGAGCTCAAGGGGGTGCTCGGCTTCGGCGAGGCACGCTTTGCGCTGCTGCTGGCCACGCCCATGGCCGTTGGTGGGCTGGCGTCGCTGCCCATGGCGGCACTGGCCAGGCGCTTCGGCGGGCGCCGGGTGATGATCGCCTGCCTGCTGCTGATCTGTCCTTTCCTGTGGGGTCTCTCCCAGGCCCGCGACTACCCCCATCTGCTGCTGGTGGGCGCCGGCCTCGGCCTGGGGGCCGGGTCGCTGTCGGCGGGGCTGGCCTATGTGGCGGGGCTCTGTCCGCGCCGCCACGCCGGCCTGGCGCTGGGGCTCTACGGCGCCGGCATGGTGGGGGCCGGGCTCAGCTACCTGCTGCTGCCGCTGATCAGCCAGGCCTACGGCTGGCGGGTCGCGCCGCTCCTCTATCTCCTGCCGGTGCTGGCGGTGGCCGCGCTGCTGTGGCTCTTTACCGACGATGATCCGGCGCCGGAGGCCCCGCTGCCCGGGCAGTGCTCAACGCTCGGCATGCTGCGTCAGCTGGCCAGCTGGCAGCTCTGGCGACTGGCGGTGGTCTACAGCTTCTTCTACGGCGCCTTCCTGGCCCTGGCGCTGTGGCTGCCCGCCTACCTGAGCGCCCAGTACGCGCTTCCCCTCAAGCAGGCCGCCCTGACGGCGGTGCCCTTCGTCCTGGCGGTGGGGGGCGGGCAGATCGTCGGTGGCGCCTGGGCCGACCGGCGCGACTTCCGAGCCCTGCGCTGGTGGGTCAGCGCCTTCGTGCTGGTCTGTCTCTTCCTGCTCTCCTATCCCCCCTTCGTCATGCAGGTGGAGGGGGTACATGCTCCCATCATCCTGCACTACGAGGCGCCGCTGTGGGGCTTCCTGCTGCTGCTGGTAGCCATGGGCGCTGCCATGGGGATCGGCAAGGGCAGCCTGATGCGGCTGATTCATCGCGATCACCGCGACCGGATGCCCCTGGTGGGCGGCCTGGCCATGACCCTGGGTGGGCTCTTTGCGGCGCTGCTGCCGCTGGTCTTTGTGGTCGGCAACGAGTGGATCGGCATCCGCACCGCCGGCTTCATGTTCCTCTACGGCTCGCTGGTGGCCTGCATGCTGCTGATGGTCTGGGACCACGCCAGCGGCCGCGGCCAACAGGCCTGAACCGCCGGGCTTATCCCCCTGGTTCGGCGGGTCTATCACCTTGGGGGTAGAGGGGCGGTATATGGAGGTAAACCCGCAGTAATCCGCGGCGCCTTCGCCCAGAATCATCCCCAAGGTTCCTGCCTGGCGTGCGGTCCATTGCGTCGCGCCGCACGGCAGGCCGGGTGGCCCAGGGCGGTCACACCCACTTTCCAAGAAGCCTGGAGATCGACCATGAGTCACTTCATTGATCGGCTGAACTTCTTCCGCAAGGCCCGCGAGCCCTTCGCCAACGAGCATGGCGAGACCCGCGAGGAGTCGCGCGGCTGGGAGGACAGCTATCGTCAGCGCTGGCAGCATGACAAGGTCGTGCGTTCCACCCACGGGGTGAACTGCACCGGCTCCTGCAGCTGGAAGATCTACGTCAAGAACGGCCTGGTCACCTGGGAGACCCAGCAGACCGACTACCCGCGCACCCGCCCGGACCTGCCCAACCACGAGCCGCGCGGCTGCCCGCGGGGCGCCAGCTACTCCTGGTACCTCTACAGCGCCAACCGCCTCAAGTACCCGCTGATCAGAAAGCCGCTGCTCAAGCTGTGGCGCGACGCCCTCAAGGAGAAGAAGGACCCGGTCGACGCCTGGGCCTCCATCGTCGAGGATCCCGCCAAGACCAAGCAGTACAAGCGCGCCCGGGGCATGGGCGGCTTCGTGCGGGCCAACTGGGACGAGCTCAACGAGCTGGTCGCCGCCTCCAACGTCTACACCGCCAAGCAGTTCGGCCCGGATCGCATCATCGGCTTCTCGCCGATCCCCGCCATGTCCATGGTCAGCTACGCCGCGGGCAGCCGCTACCTGTCGCTGATCGGCGGCGTCTGCATGAGCTTCTATGACTGGTACTGCGACCTGCCGCCGGCCAGCCCCCAGACCTGGGGCGAGCAGACCGACGTGCCCGAGTCCGCCGACTGGTACAACTCCGGCTACATCATCGCCTGGGGCTCCAACGTGCCCCAGACCCGTACCCCGGACGCCCACTTCTTCACCGAGGTGCGCTACAAGGGCACCAAGACCGTCTCCATCACCCCGGACTACGCCGAGGTCTCCAAGCTCACCGACGAGTGGCTGTCGGTCAAGCAGGGCACCGATGCGGCCATCGCCATGGCCATGGGCCATGTGATCCTCAAGGAGTTCCACCTCGAGAAGCCCAGCGCCTACTTCACCGAGTACGTGCGCCAGTACTCCGACATGCCCTTCCTGGTGGAGCTGGAGCAGCGCGAGGACGGCAGCTACGTGCCGGGCAAGCAGATGCGCGCCAGCGACTTCGCCGACGGCATGGGCGAGGACAACAACCCCGAGTGGAAGACCGTGGCCTGGGACGAGAGCCGCGACCAGCTGGTGGTGCCGCGCGGCTCCATCGGCTTCCGCTGGGGCGAGGAGGGCAAGTGGAACCTCGAGCCCCGCGACGCCGCCGGCGACGAGATCAAGCCGCTGCTGACCCTGGCCGACCACCACGACGACGTCGCCAAGGTCGCCTTCCCCTACTTCGGCGGGCTCAAGCACGAGCACTTCGACCACGTCGAGAGCGGCGGGGCCAGCGACGAGCTGCTCTACCACAGCCTGCCCGCCAAGCGCCTGAAGAAGGCCGACGGCACCGACGTGCTGGCGGTCACCGTCTTCGACCTGATGTGCGCCAACTACGGCATCGATCGCGGCTTCGGCGAGGACGACGGCGCCACCTCCCTGGACGAGGTGAAGCCCTACACCCCCGCCTGGCAGGAGAAGATCACCGGCGTGCCCGCCGAGCAGGTCGCGCGCATCGCCCGGGAGTTCGCCGAGAACGCCGACAAGACCCAGGGCCGGTCCATGATCATCGTGGGTGCCGCGATGAACCACTGGTACCACATGGACATGAACTACCGCGGCCTGATCAACATGCTGATCATGTGCGGCTGTATCGGTCAGAGCGGCGGCGGCTGGGCCCACTATGTCGGCCAGGAGAAGCTGCGCCCGCAGACCGGCTGGACCCCGCTGGCCTTCGGCCTGGACTGGAACCGTCCGCCGCGCCACATGAACTCCACCTCCTTCTTCTACAACCACTCCTCCCAGTGGCGCTACGAGAAGCTCGAGATCAAGGAGATCCTCTCCCCGCTCGCCGACCACAGCAAGTACAGCGGCAGCCTGATCGACTTCAACGTGCGCTCCGAGCGCATGGGCTGGCTGCCCTCCGCGCCCCAGCTGGGTGCCAACCCGCTGCGCCTGGCCAAGGCCGCCGAGGCCGCCGGCCTGTCCACCAAGGACTATGCCGTCGAGCAGCTCAAGGCCGGCAAGCTGGCCTTCGCCGCGGAGGATCCGGACAACCCCCAGAACTTCCCGCGCAACCTCTTCATCTGGCGCTCCAACCTGCTGGGCAGCTCCGGCAAGGGCCACGAGTACATGCTCAAGTACCTGCTGGGCACCCGCCACGGTATCCAGGGCAAGGACCTGGGCGACTTCGGCGGCCAGAAGCCGGAAGAGGTGAAGTGGCACGACGAGGCGCCGGAAGGCAAGCTCGACCTGGTGGTCACGCTGGACTTCCGCATGTCTTCCACCTGTCTTTACTCGGACATCGTGCTGCCGACGGCCACCTGGTACGAGAAGAACGACCTCAACACCTCGGACATGCACCCCTTCATCCACCCGCTGACCGCGGCCACCGACCCGGCGTGGGAGTCGCGCAGCGACTGGGATATCTACAAGGGCATCGCCAAGGAGTTCTCCCGGGTCTGCGTGGGGCACCTGGGCGAGGAGACCGACCTGGTCACCCTGCCGCATCAGCATGACTCCCCCGCCGAGCTGGCCCAGCCCGAAGTGCTGGACTGGAAGAAGGGCGAGTGCGAGCCGATCCCCGGCAAGACCATGCCGGCGCTGATCGAGATCAAGCGCAACTACCCCGAGACCTACGAGCGCTTCACCTCCGTGGGCCCGCTGCTGGAGAGCATCGGCAACGGCGGCAAGGGCATCAGCTGGAAGACCGAGTCCGAGGTGGAACTGCTCGGCAAGCTCAACCATCGCAAGCTGGAGGGCTCCTCCAAGGGTCGCCCGCAGATCGAGACCGCCATCGACGCGGCCGAGATGATCCTGACGCTGGCGCCGGAGACCAACGGCCAGGTGGCGGTGAAGGCCTGGGACGCGCTCTCCAAGATCACCGGGCGGGATCACACCCACCTGGCGATCAACAAGGAGGAGGAGAAGATCCGCTTCCGCGATATCGTCGCCCAGCCGCGCAAGATCATCTCCAGCCCGACCTGGTCCGGCCTCGAGGACGAGCACGTCTCCTACAACGCCGGCTACACCAACGTGCACGAGATGATCCCGTGGCGCACCGTGAGCGGCCGCCAGCAGTTCTATCAGGATCACGCCTGGATGCGCGCCTTCGGCGAGAGCCTGCTCACCTACCGGCCGCCCATCAACACCAAGACCCTGGTGAGCTTCGAGGCACCGGCCGACAACGGCTACAAGAGCAAGGCGCTGAACTTCATCACGCCGCACCAGAAGTGGGGGATCCACTCCACCTACTCGGACAACCTGCTGATGCTGACGCTGAACCGCGGCGGCCCGGTGGTCTGGCTCTCCGAGGATGACGCCGCCGAGGTGGGCATCGAGGACAACGACTGGGTCGAGCTCTACAACGCCAACGGCTCCATCGCCGCGCGTGCGGTGGTCAGCCAGCGGGTCAAGGTTGGCATGGTGATGATGTACCACGCCCAGGAGCGCCAGGTGAACGTGCCGGGCTCCGAGGTCTCCGGCACCCGCGGGGGCATGCACAACTCCGTGACTCGGGTCTGCCCGAAGCCGACCCACATGATCGGTGGCTACGCGCAGCTCTCCTACAGCTTCAACTACTACGGCACCGTCGGTTCCAACCGCGATGAGTTCGTCATGGTTCGCAAGATGAAGCACATCGACTGGCTGGATGGCGAGGGCAATGACTACGTGCAGGAGGCCGTGAAATGAAGATTCGTTCCCAGGTAGGCATGGTCCTCAATCTCGACAAGTGCATCGGTTGCCACACCTGTTCGGTGACCTGCAAGAACGTCTGGACCAGCCGCGAGGGCGTCGAGTACGCCTGGTTCAACAACGTCGAGACCAAGCCCGGCATCGGCTATCCCAAGGAGTGGGAGAACCAGAAGAAGTGGAAGGGCGGCTGGATGCGCCGCAAGGACGGCAAGATCGAGCCGAAGATCGGCGGCAAGTGGCGGGTGCTGGCGAACATCTTCGCCAACCCCGACCTGCCGGAGATCGACGACTACTACGAGCCGTTCACCTTCGACTACGAGCACCTGCACACCGCCAAGATCGGTGAGCACCAGCCGGTGGCGCGCCCGCGTTCGCTGATCTCCGGCGAGCGCATGAAGAAGATCGAGTGGGGCCCGAACTGGGAGGAGATCCTCGGCACCGAGTTCGCCAAGCGTCGCCGCGACATGAACTTCGAGAAGGTGCAGGCCGATATCTACGGCCAGTTCGAGAACACCTTCATGATGTACCTGCCGCGCCTGTGCGAGCACTGCCTCAACCCGACCTGCGTGGCCTCCTGCCCGTCCGGCGCCATCTACAAGCGCGAGGAGGACGGCATCGTCCTGATCGACCAGGACAAGTGCCGCGGCTGGCGGATGTGCATCTCCGGCTGCCCCTACAAGAAGATCTACTACAACTGGAAGACCGGGAAGTCGGAGAAGTGCATCTTCTGCTACCCGCGCATCGAGGCCGGTCAGCCGACCATCTGCTCCGAGACCTGCGTGGGCCGCATCCGCTACCTCGGCGTGCTGCTCTACGATGCCGACCGCATCGAGGAAGTGGCCAGCTCCCCGGACGAGCGCGACCTCTACCATCGCCAGTGCGAGATCTTCCTGGATCCCAACGATCCCGAAGTGATCGCCCAGGCGAAGAAGGACGGCATCACCGACAACGTGATCAAGGCCGCCCAGGAGAGCCCGGTCTACAAGATGGCCATGGAGTGGGGCCTGGCGCTGCCGCTGCACCCGGAGTACCGCACCCTGCCCATGGTCTGGTACGTGCCGCCGCTCTCGCCGATCCAGTCCGCCGCCGAGGCCGGCAAGATCGAGTTCGACGGCGTGATGCCGAAGATCGAGTCGCTGCGCATCCCGGTGAAGTACCTGGCCAACATGCTCACCGCCGGTGAGGAGGCCCCCGTGGTGCTGGCGCTCAAGCGGCTGATGGCCATGCGCCTCTACATGCGCGGCAAGCACGTGGAAGGCCAGGCCAACGCCGAGGTGCTGGAGGACGTCGAGCTGACCGAGGCTCAGGTGGAGGAGATGTACCGCTACCTGGCCATCGCCAACTACGAGGATCGCTTCGTGATCCCCACCAGCCACCGCGAGATGGCCACCGAGGCCTTCCCGGAGCGCGGCGGCTGCGGCTTCACCTTCGGCGATGGCTGCCACGGCGAGAGCAAGCCGAGCCTGTTCAACGGCCGCTCCCAGACCACCACCCTGGTCAAGCCGGTGGAATCCTTCGATCCGCAGAGCGATGGGCGGCGCGACGAGAAAGCCGAGGAGGTGCGTCATGGCTGAAGCAGCCCACAAGATGGCCGAGCCGGCGGTTGGCATGCGCAGCCTGCGCGTGCTGGCCCGCCTGCTCGACTACCCCACCGAGGAGCTCCAGGCCGCGGCCGGCGAGCTGATCGAGATCATCGACCAGGAGCGCCGCCTGCCGGCGGCGCTGCGCACCGCCCTGATGGACTGGTGCCAGCGCATCGCCGACGGCGACCTGCTCGAGCTGCAGTCCGAGTACGTGGCCCGCTTCGACAAGGGGCGCGCCACCTCGCTGCTGCTCTTCGAGCACGTCCACGGCGAGTCCCGCGACCGCGGCCAGGCCATGGTCGACCTGATGGCGGAGTACCAGGCCGCCGGCTTCGAGCTGGATGCCCGGGAGCTGCCCGACTACCTGCCGATCTTCCTGGAGTACCTCTCCACCCGAGAGGAAGCCGAGATCGGCCGCTGGCTGGGCGAGATCCGCCATATCCTCGGCCTGATCACCGCGCGCCTCGAGGAGCGCGGTGCCGATCATGCCCTGGTGCCGCGCGCGCTGCTGGCGCTGATCGGCGCCGAGGCCGAGGCCGACGCCCACCGCGAGGAGGTCCAGGGCGAGTCCCGCGATGACACCCCCGAGGCGCTGGATGCGGTCTGGGAAGAGGAGGCGGTGCGTTTCTCCGCCGAGTCCGACCAGGACTGCGCCCTGCAGTCCGCCGAGGGCCGACGCCTGGCCGAGCGCAAGCAGGGCGTGCAGAGCGAGGCCGTTCGCATTCTCTCACCCGAGGCGATGCCTCCGGTGACGGGTCGTTAACAGGAGAATCACCATGTCCGCATTCGGCACCTATCTCGACCATCTGATCTACGGCTACTACCCGTACCTGGTTGGCACCGTCTTCCTGGTCGGCAGCCTGCTGCGCTACGACCACGGTCAGTTCACCTGGAAGACCGGCTCCAGCCAGATGCTCTCGTCGAAGAACATGCGCCTGGCCAGCAACCTCTTCCATATCGGCATCATCGTGATCTTCTTCGGCCACCTCTTCGGCATGCTGACGCCGCACTGGGTCTACTCGCCCTTCCTGCACGCCGGCACCAAGCAGCTGCTGGCCATCGTGGTGGGCGGTATCGCCGGGGCCATGTGCCTGGTGGGCGGCGCCATGCTGCTGCATCGCCGCATCACCAACCCGCGGGTGCGCGCCTCCTCCAGCACCATGGACACCGCCATCCTCGGGCTGATCGTCTTCCAGGCCTTCCTGGGCATGATCACCATCTTCTTCTCCCTGGGCCACATGGACGGCGAGATGATGGTCACCCTCTCCAGCTGGGCCCAGGCCATCGTCTTCTTCGGCGGCGGCGCGGCGGCCTACATGGAGAACGTCTCCTGGATCTACAAGCTGCATATCTTCCTGGGGCTGACCATCATCCTGCTCTTCCCCTTCTCGCGCCTGGTGCACGTGTGGAGCATCCCGCTCGGCTATATCACCCGTCGTTACCAGCTCGTGCGTAAGCGGGGCTAAGGGGCCATCACCATGCAGAAGATCGATATCGAGATGATCCCGGGGGGCGCGAGCCCCCCTCCCATCAAGGTCGGCGCGGTCACCATCGAGGAAGCCGATATCGCCCAGGAGATGCAGTACCACCCGGCGGACTCCGCCGGTACCGCCCAGCTCAAGGCGGCCCGGGCGCTGGTGGTTCGCGAACTGCTGCGCCAGCGCGCCGCCGAACTGGGGCTCGCCGAGGTCTCGGGCGAGGCGCTGGAGGAGGGCGACGCCGCCATCGCCGCCCTGCTCGAGAAGGAGCTCGACATTCCCGATCCCTCCGAGGAGGACTGTCGCCGCTTCCACGCCGCCCACGTCGAGCGCTTCAGCGAGCCCACCCGCCTGAGGGTGCGCCATATCCTGCTTGCCGCGGCACCGGATGACGCCGAGGCCCGGGATGCCGGCTACCGCCAGGGCGAGAAGCTGCTCAAGGAGCTCGCGTCCTCGCCCGAGCGCTTCACCGAGTTCGCCATGCGCTTCTCCGCCTGCCCCTCCAAGGAGCAGGGCGGCGAGCTGGGCTGGCTGGCCCCGGGCCAGACCGTCGCCGAGCTGGACCGCGCCCTGCAGCACCTTCCCGAGGGGCTGCACGACCGTCCCCTGGCCTCTCGCTACGGCTGGCACCTGATCGCCATCGACGAGCGCGTCGAGGGCCGCGAGCTGCCCTATGAGCAGGTGGCCGAGCGCGTGCGTCACAGCCTGCGCGAGCAGTCTACCCGCCGCTCCCTGCGCCACTACCTGCTGGTGCTGGAGTCGGAGATCGGCGTCGAGGGCATTGCCCTGGATGACGACAGCGCCAACTCGCTGATGCAGTAGAAATGCCTGCGCAGGCGAATCGCTGCGTTGCGCGGCGCTCGCAATCCTCACCTAGAAACCACTAGGCTCCGGTTGCTGCGCGCCTTGCGCCTTGCGCTTCATCCTTCTCGGCGATTTCTACACCTTGCTGATATTTCTCTTGCTTGCCGCCGCCCGTCCCGCGGGCGGTCAGGAGGACCCCATGGCCCATGTCCACGCCAATACCCCCTTCGCCCCGCTCGGCATCGCCGTGCTGACCGTCTCCGATACCCGAGGGTTCGACGAGGATGGCAGCGGCGACCTGCTGGCCGAGCGCCTCACCGAGGCGGGCCACGCCCTGGTGGAGCGGCGCATCGTGCCGGATGATATCTATCGCGTCCGTGCGGTGGTCTCCAAGTGGGTGGTGCGTGACGACATCCAGGTGGTGCTGGTGAACGGCGGGACCGGCTTCACCCGGCGCGATACCACGCCGGAGGCCCTGATGCCGCTGTTTGACAAGGCCATCGACGGCTATGGCGAACTGTTCCGCCACCTGTCGCTCGAGAGCATCGGCACCTCCACCATCCAGTCCCGGGCCGTGGGCGGGGTGATCGACCGCACCCTGGTGTTCGCCATGCCCGGTTCGCCCAAGGCCTGCGCCACCGCCTGGGACGGCATCCTGGCCGCCCAGCTCGATGCCCGCACCCGGCCCTGCAACTTCGTGGCCATGGTGCTGCCCGAGGCGGCGCGGCGCTGCGCCAGCCGCCAGCCACCTAGTGAGGGTGCCTCGACCGACTCCACGGCGTCGCGTAAGGAGGCCGAGTCATGAGCGGCTGCGGATGTGCCGAGGTGGTGACTCCCGGGCTGCTCGACCTCTTCGACGCCCGCGGCCGCATGGTCGCCGCGGCACGCCCCGTCGACGGCATCGAGACGGTCGCCCTGGGTGAGGCCTATCGTCGGGTGCTGGCCGAGGATCTCCTCGCGACCCTCGACATGCCCGGAGTCGACAACAGCGCCATGGACGGCTACGCCCTGCGCCTGGCCGAGCTGGGCCCGGAAGGCCTGCCGGTAGCCCTGCGCGTGCCGGCCGGGGCCGGCGTGCTGGAGCTTCCCGAGGGGGGCTGCGCGCGGATCTTCACCGGTGCGCCGCTACCCCTGGGCGCCGATGCGGTGGTCCCCCAGGAGCGGGTGACCCTGGATGCCGAGGGGCGCATGCACGTCGAGGGTGACGTCGCGGAGGGGGCCAATATTCGCCGCTGCGGCGAGGAGACCCGCCGGGGTGCGCTGCTGCTGCCCGCCGGCGCCCGCCTGGACGCCGCGGCCATCGCCCTGCTGGCCAGCCACGGCGTCGGCGAGGTGGCGGTGATACGCCGGCTCAAGGTCGCGCTGATCTCCACCGGCGACGAACTGATCGAGCCCGGTACCCGTCGGGCACCGGGCCAGGTCTATGACAGCAATCGCGCCATGCTGAGCGCGCTGATGGCCCAGTCCGGCTGCGAGGTGCTCGATCTGGGCGTCATCGCGGACACTCCCCTTGACCTGCATCAGGCCTTTGCCAGGGCCCGTGACGAGGCCGATCTGGTAGTCTGTACGGGCGGCGTTTCGGTAGGAGAAGAGGACCATGTGCGCCCGGTCATCGAGCGGCTGGGCGGCATTGCCTTTCACGGCGTGGGCATCAAGCCCGGCAAGCCCTTCGCCCTTGGCTACCTGGGCGAGTCCCTGCATACCGGCACCCCGCTGATCGCCCTGCCGGGCAATCCCGTGGCCTCGCTGGTGGGTTGGCAGTTCCTGGGGCTGCCCTTCGTGCAGGTGCGCCAGGGCCGCCAGGCGGCACCGCTTCAGCAGTTCCCGGTTGCCGCGGGCTTCTCGCGACGCGGGCCCAAGGGGCGTCGCGAACTGCTCAGGGTGGTACTCGACTGGAGTGCCGGAGCGCCGGTGGCACACCTGGCCGGTGGCCAGGGGTCCCATATGCTGAGCGCGGCAAGCCAGGCCCATGGCTACCTGGTGATAGACGCCAACAAGAATGTGGAGAAAGGCCATGCCTACGGATACTGCCCCACAGCCCAGTTCCTCGACTGAGCTGCTGTTCAATCCGCGCCAGCTGCGCGACCTGGTGCGCGGTGTGCCCTGGCTGACGGGCCTCTCCGATGAAGAGGTGGAAGCCCTGCTGGGTATCGGTGAGCTGCGCACCCTGAAGAGCCGCGAGTGGCTGTTTCGCCAGGACACCCCGGCCGAGTGGCTGCATATCGTGATCAGCGGCACCGTGCGCCTGGTGCGCAGCGCCGGCGACGGCCGCATGGCCACCATTCGCTGCGTGGAGCGCGGCGGCACCCTGGGCGAGCTGAGCATGGTCTCCCGGGAGGGCGTCTACCTTTACTCCTCCGAGGCCCTGCGCCGTACCCATGTGCTGTCGATCCCGGCGGCGCACTGCCGGGAGATCCTGGATCGCCAGCCCGAGTGTCGCGCCGAGTTCATGAGCCGCCTGGCACTGGAGCTCACCGATCGCCTCGAGGACCTGGCGCTGCTGACCCAGGGCGATGCCATGTCGCGGCTGGTCAGCTATGTGCTGCGCCAGCTGCCTTCCGGGCGCAGCCGCAGCCCGAAAGTCGTGCGCCTGACGATTCCCAAGCGCTGGCTGGCGGCCCAGCTCGCCATGACCCCCGAGACGCTCTCTCGACTGCTGGCCAAGCTGCGCGACAGCGGCGCCATCAATATCGATCGCCAGCGGCTCACCGTGCTGGATGAGCAGAAGCTGCGCGACTTCATGATGACCGACGACTGACCTCCTTCGGGACGTCGGGCGTATATCGGAATAGGGAGGCACCATGTCCCGAGCCACCAAGAAGCCCCGTACCCTGGTCTACTCCTGCTCCGGCTGCTCCGACGTGGCCCAGCTGGCCAACGACGTGGCGCTGCGCCTGGATCACGGCGGCGTGGCGGAGATGTCCTGCATCGCCGGCGTTGGCGGCGGCGTGCCGGGCCTGGTCCGTACCGCCCGCTCCGGTCGGCCCATCGTGGCCATCGACGGCTGCCAGATGCACTGTGCCAGCCACTGCCTGGCCAATGCCGGCGTCGCCCCCACCGAACACGTGAGGCTCTACGAGCGCGGCCTGCGCAAGCGCCGCGGCCACTTCTATGACGAGGCTACCGTCGCCGAGGTGGCAAGCGACGTGGGCGAACTGATCGCCCGGCTGCCCATGGACGCCGAAGCCGTCGTCGAGCCTGCGAAGGCCCGCGCATGAGCGCCCTCGTCGACGGCTTCGGCCGCACCGTCCGCTACCTGCGCCTCTCGGTCACCGACCGCTGCGACTTCCGCTGCGTCTACTGCATGGCCGAGGAGATGACCTTCCTGCCCCGCGCCCAGGTGCTCACCCTGGAGGAGATGGCCACCCTGTGCCGCGCCTTCGTGGAGCTGGGCGTGGAGAAGATCCGCCTCACCGGCGGCGAGCCCCTGGTCAAGCGCGGCATCGAGACCCTGGTGTCGGAGGTCGGCGCCCTGCCGGGCCTTCGCGACTTCGCCATGACCACCAACGGCGCCGGCCTGGTCAAGCATGCCCGGGCCCTGCGCGAGGGCGGCCTCAAGCGCCTCAACGTCAGCCTCGACACCCTGGACCCGCAGCGTTTCCGCGCCCTGACCCGCACCGGTGACCTGGCCAGGGTGATTGCCGGCATCCGTGCCGCGAGGGAGGCCGGCTTCGAGCGCATCAAGCTCAACGCCGTGATCCTCAAGGGTCGCAACGACGACGAGGTGCTCGACCTGGTCGAGTTTGCGCGCCGGGAGCGGGTGGATATCAGCTTTATCGAGGAGATGCCGCTGGGCCAGGCGATCGGCCACGACCGCGCCTCCACCTTCTGCTCGAGCGACGAGGTGCGCGGGATCATCGAGCCCCGCCACGCCCTGGTGCCCACCACCGAGACGACGCTGGGCCCCTCGCGCTACTACCGCATGGCGGACTCCGAGAGCCGGGTCGGCTTTATCTCGCCCCACAGCCACAACTTCTGCGACGCCTGCAACCGGGTGCGCGTTACCGCCGAGGGGCGACTGCTGCTCTGTCTCGGCAACGAACACTCCGTGGACCTGCGCGCCGTGCTGCGCCGCCACCCCGGCGACGCCGAGCGCCTCAAGGCCGCCATCGTCGCCGCCATGACGAAGAAGCCAGAGCGCCACCACTTCACCACCGACGGCGACGTCCAGGTGGTGCGCTTCATGAACATGACGGGCGGGTAACGAGAGGCCGGGCGCGTGCGACTGGACTACACAGGGCCTCTGCCCGAACCGGTGGGCTTCCTGCTGCTGCCGCGCTTCTCGATGATGGCCTTCTTCTCGGCCGTTGAGCCGCTGCGCATCGCCAACCGTATCAGCGGTCGGCCGCTGTTCGACTGGACCCTGTTCGGTCTGGATGGGCAGCCGGTCACCGCCAGCAACGGCATGACCCTGATGGTCGACCAGCCGGCGGGTGACATCCACGCCCTGCCGTCCCTGGCGGTGTGCAGCGGCTTCGCGCCCGAGGCGCACCTGAGCCGGCCGCTGATGGCCTGGTTACACCGCCTGGACCAGGCCGGCTGCGCCCTGGGCGGGCTCGACACCGGTTGCTTCCTGCTCGCCGCCGCGGGGCTGCTCGAGGGCGAGCGGGTCACCCTGCACTGGGAGAGCCTGCCGGCGTTCCGCGAGCGTTTTCCTGCCGTCGAGACCTCCGACGAGCTGTTCGAGCTGGGGCCGCGGCGTTTCTCCTGTGCCGGTGGCGCCGCCGCCATGGACATGGCCCTGGAGGTGATTGCCCGGCGCCACGGCACCCGCCTGGCGGTGGATGTCTCCGAACAGCTGATCCATGACCGGCTGCGCAACCGCAGCGACCAGCAGCGCATGACCCTGGCGCGCCGCCTGGGTACCCATAATCGCCGCCTGGTGCAGGCGGTAGCGCTGATGGAGCGCCATCTCGAGGCGCCGCTGTCCCTTGCCGAGATTGCCCGGCGCTGCGGGATCACCCCGCGCCAGCTGCAGCGGCTCTTTGCCGACACCCTTTCCAGTACGCCCCAGGGCTGGTACCTCGGCCTGCGCCTGGGGCGCGCCTACTACCTGTTGACCGAGACCGACCTCGACGTGTTGGCGGTGAGCCTGGCCTGCGGCTTCGCCTCCGCTTCCAGCTTCTCCCGCGCCTTCAAGGAGCGCTACGGCCAGCCGCCGCGCGAGATACGGCGGCGGGCCGGTAGCGGCTAGGGGCGGAACACCGCCAGGTCGGCCTACCGCTCGTTCAGGCGGCGCCGCCGTCTGGCGTCGAGGCTCTCGCGGAACAGCGAGAGCAGCACGCCGGCGGTCATCACCAGGATCACCACGCTCAGCGGCAGGGCGGCGGCGATCAGCGCCGTCTGCAGGGCGGTGAGGCCGCCGGCCACCAGCAGCACCGCGGCGACCAGGCCGATCACCACGCCCCAGAAGACCCGGAAGCGCGCCGGCGGCTCCTCGTCGCCCAGCGACAGGATGGTGGTCAGCACCAGGGTGCCGGAGTCCGAGGAGGTGACGAACCAGCTCATCAGCAGGAACACCATCATCGCCGAGAGCAGCCAGCCGAAGGCGCCGGTGCCGACGATGCCGTCGGCGGTGGCGAACAGCGCCGCCGGCAGCTGCCAGGCGTTGACCAGTTCGATGATGCCGGCGCTGCCCGGGCCGCCCGCGGCGTGGAGCTCCTGATACATGGCGTTGCCGCCGAAGATGATCAGCCAGACGAAGATGATCAGGGTGGGAACCAGCAGCACCCCCAGCACGAATTCACGCAGGGTGCGCCCCTTGGAGATGCGCGCGATGAAGAGCCCCACGAAGGGCGCCCAGGCGAGCCACCAGCCCCAGTAGAAGATGGTCCAGCCCTGCTGCCACTCGGCGGTGCCCGGCTCGTCGGCGTGCCACAGCCCCATGGGGATGAAGTTGATGGCGTAGTCGAGCAGGGTCTCGCCGAAGGCCATGATCAGCCACAGGGTGGGGCCGCCGATCAGGAATATCCCTACCACGGCCAGTGAGACCCAGACGTTCATCTCCGAGATCACGCGAATGCCCCGGCGCACGCCGGTGACCGCCGAGAAGATGGAGATAGCCGAGATCCCGGCGATCAGCAGCAGCTGGGTCGAGAGGCCCGAGCCGACGCCCACCAGGCGCTCCAGGCCAACCGCCATCTGGCTGACGCCCAGGCCCAGGGAGGTGGCCACGCCGAAGACGCAGCCGAGCACGCCGAGGATATCGAAGAGGTGGCCGAGGGGGCCGAAGATGCGGTCGCCCACGAAGGGGTAGAGCGCCGAGCGCAGCGCCAGGGGCAGCCCCTTGCGGTAGGCGAAGTAGGCCAGCGACATGCCGACGATCACGTAGATCGCCCAGCCGTGCAGCCCCCAGTGAAAGAGCGTGACGCGCAGCGCATCGATGGCCCGCTCGTGGCCGATGGCGGTGGCGCCGGCCATGTCGGCATGGGGGTTGTTGGGATAGCCGAAGGCGCCGGTGTCATCCAGGTAGAAGACCGGCTCGGCGACGCCGAAGAAGAGAATGCCGATGCCGATACCCGCCGAGAGCAGCATGGCCAGCCAGGCGAAGTTGCTGAATTCGGGGCGGCTGTCGTCGGGTCCGAGGCGCACGCTGCCGTAGCGGCTGAAGACGATGAAGGCGCAGACCGCCAGCAGCAGCATCACCGTGACCAGGTAGTAGCCGCTGAAGGTGGTCTCGATCCAGGTGCGTGCCGTGCCGAACAGGTTGCCGGCCGTCTCCGAGCCGAGCCCGGTGAAGAGTACGAAGAGCAGCACCAGGCCGCCGCTGGTCAGCGTCATGCCCTTGTGCATGCCCTGAAAGACGCCGCCCTGAGCGAGCTCGGTCACCATGTAGTCGGTGTTGAGTTCGGCTCTGGGCGAAGCGTTGCTGGGCGGCGATGAGGGGCGGTGGGGGGGAGTTGGCGTAGCGATGTTCTTGTCCTCCTTGGCCGGGCGTCGGGCCGGCAGTCCCGGTGGGCCGCCCGCGGTGGCGGGCGGTCCGGCGTTGCTGCGCTGTCAGCGCCGAATGGCGATGGTGCGCCCGGCGAGCTCCGGCCAGGCGCCCGTCTCGGCCTGGGGCAGGGCGGTGATCGCCTCGGCCACCGGCGCCGGGAAGGCGTCGGGCCGGCCGCTCTCCTGGTTCATGCCCATCAGCATCTGCTCGCTGGTGGCCAGCAGGTTGCCCTCAGCGTCGTTGAGCGCGAAGAAGACGTGCAGCCGCTTGGCGTCGCGGTCCAGCAGGGTCAGCGCCACGCTCAGCGGCTCCCCCTCGTGGGCCTCGCGGCGGTAGCAGAGGTGGGTCTCCAGGGTGTAGAGCGTATAGCCGTGACGGGCACGCCCCTCGGCATCGAGGCCGATATGCTCCATCAGCGCCTCTACCGCCAGTGAGAAGACCCGGGCGTACTCGGCGTCATTCATGTGGCCGTTGTAGTCGACCCACTCCGGGGCGACGCGGGTGTTGAGGATCTCCATCAGATGCGCCCCTCCAGGCCCTCGGCCTCGGGCCAGTACTTCTGGACCAGGCCGAGCAGCTCCACCAGGAAGTCGTCCCGACGGCGGTCCAGCTCGGCCACCGGGCGCCCGGCGGCCTGGTGCTCGCACCCCTCGACCACCCGGTCGATCAGCTCCTCGGTGAGCTCCGGGGCCTCGAGCTTGGTCCAGGGGAGCTTCAGGGCGGGGCCGAACTGCTCGAGCATATGGCGCATGCCCGCCTCGCCGCCGGCGAGGTGGAAGGTGAGGAAGGTGCCCATCAGCGACCAGCGCAGGCCGCAGCCGTAGACCACCGCGGCGTCCACCTCCTCGGTGGTCGCCACGCCGTCGTTGACCAGGTGCAGTGCCTCGCGCCACAGCGCCTCCATCAGCCGGTCGGCGATATGCCCCTCGATCTCGCGGCGCACCGCCAGGGGACGCATCTCGAGCTCTCGGTAGAGCGCCGCGGCGCGCTCGACCTCGGCGGGCTCGGTGGCCTCGCCGCCGACCAGCTCCACCAGCGGCAGCAGGTAGACCGGGTTGAAGGGGTGGGCGACGATCACCCGCCCCGGCGCCTTGGCGCAGTCCCGCTGCAGGTCGCTGGGCTTGAAGCCGGACGTCGAGGAGCCGATCAGCACCTCCGGCGCCGCGGCGGCGTCCAGGGCGGCGAGGATCTCGCGCTTGAGATCCAGGCGCTCCGGCACGTTCTCCTGGATGAGATCGGCGCCGGCCACGGCCGCCTCCAGGCTATCCACGAAGGTGAGCCGGGCGGGGCTGGCCCCCTCGGCCAGACCCTGACGCGTCAGCGAGGCCCAGGCGTTGTCGACGAAGGCGCGGGTGCGTGCCGGGGCCTCCGGAGCCGGGTCGAAGGCCACCACGTCCCAGCCCCGGGCCAGGGCCCTGGCGATCCAGCCGTTGCCGATCACCCCGGTACCGATCACGGAGAGCTTGCGGCTCATGCCTCACCTCCTGCGCGCTTCGCTACCGGCTGGCCGCTCTGCGGGTCGCGCAGCCCCAGGTGGGCGCGGGTCTCGGCGGGGGTCATGACCCGGGCGCCGAGGTTCTCGATCAGGGTGGCGGCGTGCTCCACCAGCTGGGCATTGGTGGCCAGGGTGCCCTTCTTCAGATAGAGGTTGTCCTCCAGGCCGACCCGGGCGTGGCCGCCCAGCAGCACCGCCTGGGCGGCCATGGGCATCTGGTGGCGGCCGATGCCGAAGGCGGCCCAGTGGGCGCTTGCCGGCAGCTTGTTGCGCATGGCCAGCAGGGTCTCGGTGTCCGCCTCGGCGCCCCAGGGGATGCCCAGGCAGAGCTGGTAGAGGGGGGCGCCGTCGATCAGCCCCTCCTGCTGCAGCTGGCGGGCGAACCAGACGTGGCCCAGATCGAAGCACTCCAGCTCCGGCTTGACGCCGGCGGCCTGCACCAGGCGGGCGTGCTCGCGCAGCCAGTCGGCGGGGTTCACGTAGACCATGTCGCCGAAGTTGAGGCTGCCGCAGTCCAGGGTGCAGAGCTCGGGCAAAAGCTCACCCACCGGCGCGTGGCGCTCGGCCGGGGTCTGGATATCGGTGCCCGGCCCGCCGCGGGTGGGGTCCTCGGCGTCGGGGATCCAGTCGCCGCCGCCGCCGGCGGTGATGTTCATGACGATATCCACCTCCGCCTCGCGCACGCGCTCCATCACCTCGCGGAAGTGGTCGAGCGAATGGCTGACGGCGCCGGTTTCGGGGTCGCGCACGTGGATGTGTGCCACGCTGGCCCCGGCCTTGGCGGCGGCGATGCAGTCGTCGGCGATCTGCTTCGGCGTGACCGGCACATGGGGGCTCTTGGCGGTGGTGTCGCCGGCGCCGGTGACGGCGCAGGTGAGGATGACGTTGCGGTTCATGGTCGGCTCCTGAGGAACGGATGGCTGATGTCAGGAGCAGTGTGGGGGAGGAGGCGCGAAGGGAGTTTTCGGGGTGCGACTTTTTATGTGCGAAATGCGACGCCTGGGTGGCGAGGGCGGCGGCCTCCGCTCAGCGCGGCAGCGATCAGGTGGTGCGCGCGGACCTGGGGGCGTGGGTCATGTATGCCCTGGCATCTGCCCTGCTCATGGCGGCCCGCTTGCCGCCGGTCGCACGCAGGCTGCCAAGGTTGCGTCAGCGACTCGCCAGCGCCGATTAAGACAAGGGCACCCGACGCGACACAGCGCCGCCCCGGGTGCCCGAGATCGAAGGCGATGCTTCCAGGGCTATTCGGTTCAGTAGAGGTGCACCGCCTCGAAGCGGACACGTGCCTCGCCCTCACCATCGACGAGCGTCAGGCTTTCGCCCTCGACTTGCCAACTGGCGACGTCGCCTAGGGCATCGAGAAATTCGCGTTCGAACTCCATTACGTCGCCGGGACACGCCATCATGGTGGTGGCCAGCTGACCAAAGCTCAGCTGGTCGCCATCAAGTTCGTACCCCCCCATCATGCGGTTGCAGCCGGTGGAGCCAGCCAGCCGAGCCTCCTCAGCGTGCAGCACCAGGTGCGCCTCGCGTGTCTCGGTGACGGCCACCGCCTGACGCTCGCCCACTGTCACCAGCTTCCAGTAAGTATTCTCCAGCGGTTCATCGCCGGCACCTCCACCGGAAGTCGCGTCAAGCCCGGAACAGCCGGTCAAGGCCATTGTGCTGGCCAGCAGGGCTAAAAGAGCAAATTTCTGTTTCATAGGACCATTCCAGCGCCATTTAGAAGCCTTATCAGACCACTCGGCGGCATAAGGTTCCACGGCACGCACTGCTCTGGTCGCAGGGTTTCTTGCATTACACAGTGACTGCAGCACGTTAGTCCCTACGGCAGAGGCAGGAGAGCCAGGCTATGTGCAGTGGTTATGACAGGCCTGACCCTGCCACTGCGGTTAGCTACTTCATCCGCACCGAGTTCCGTCCCGCAGGCAGCCTTCGAGGCCGGCTCTGCCGGGCGAACGGCGCCGCCCGGCGCCGACATGCAGGCGAAGTACAAGGAGACCTCGGTGGGAGTCCTCGCCGTCAACGCCATCGAGTGCTGAGTCTGCTGTCTATCACTGCACCAGCCTGGCCAGCTCCTCCAGATAGCACTCCAGCACCAGGTTGGGCGGTGCGCCTTTGCGTGTAATGGCGCTGTAGTGAGTGCAGTAACGCCACCTCTCAGGGCACAGGGCGCGCATGCGCCCATCGCGGACCCAGCCTTCGGCGTAGTGGGTCGGCAGATAGCCGATAAAACGGCCGGAGAGGATCAGGAAGGCGATGCCTTCGCGGTCGCTGGCCGAGGCGGCCTCCTTTAGCGGTTCATGAACTTCCTTGATCTCGGAGGTCTGGGCATAGGCCGGGACTACGGCATCGTAGTCGGACAGCGTCGCCTCGTCGATGCTCTCCACATCGAACAGCGCATGTTCATTGGAGCAGTAGAGGCGTGACTCCTCGGCGTAGAGCGAGAGGTAATGCAGCCCCGGTAGCACCTTGAGATCGGGAATTACTCCGGTGTGGAGGCGACCGTCGAGCACTGCCATCTCGATATCGCTGGGGGGGATCATGCGAATGTTAATGCGCACCTCGGGGCCGCGTTCCTTGAGCGCGCTGAGTGCATCTGTGATATGCATCTGGGGCATCGTTACCAGATTGTCGGTGATGCCGATATTGAGCTCGCCCTTGAGCTGGGCATGCAGGCCGTTGACTCGAGTACGAAACCCCTCCACAGCGGCGAGCAGCTGAAGAGTTGATTCGTAGACCTCTGTACCCTCGTTGGTCAGGGCGAAGCCGCTGCGTCCGCGCTGACAGAGGCGCAGGCCAAGCCGTGTCTCCAGGTCGTTCATCGCCATGCTGATGGCAGCGCGGCTGATGCCTAGTGCCACCTCAGCGGCAGAAAACCCCCCGCACTCCACCACCTTGCGATAGATCCGCAGCAGCCTTAGATCGGTGTCCCCGAGCTGTCCCATGGGGAGATTCCTGCGCTGTGTCATCGTGCGCCTCCTCTGGCTGTCGTGCCCCACAGCCGTGCTGTGGTGGGTATGCGGCTGGTGGGGTTTAAGTTAACTAATCGCTTGCATGAGATTAAATACCTTGTGGTTTAACTAATGCAAACAAAGGGCTAGCTTGAACCCTGTGCCTAGGTCGATGCCGGCCGCAACATCGCTCTTGATATCCGCCGTCGATACCTACAATAAGGGAGGCTAACGCCATGACCGCACAGCAGTTTCGTCACGCCGCCGGTTTGAGTTCCGAGCAGCTGGACGCCTACTGGATGCCCTATACCGGCAACCGTCAGTTCAAGCGAGATCCGCGCATCATCGTCGGAGCCCAGGGCAGCTACCTGATCGATGCCGATGGACGTCGGATCTTCGATGGCCTGTCGGGACTATGGACTTGCGGCGCCGGCCACTCGCGCCCCGAGATTGCCGATGCCGTCAGCCGTCAGCTGCGCGAGCTGGACTATGCACCAGCCTTCCAGTTTGGCCACCCCAAGGCCTTCGAGCTGGCCCATCGCCTGCGTGAGCTGACGCCGGAAGGGCTGGACCACGCCTTCTTTACGGGCTCCGGCTCCGAGAGCGCTGATACTTCCCTGAAGATCGCCCGTGCCTACTGGCGCAAGAAGGGCAAGCCCACCAAGACCAAGTTGATCGGTCGCGCCAAGGGCTATCATGGGGTCAACTTCGGCGGTATCAGCCTGGGCGGCATCGGCGCCAACCGCGCCCTGTTCGGCCAGGGCGTGGACGCCGACCACCTGCCCCACACCCTGATGGCCGAGAACGCCTTCACCCGCGGTATGCCCGAGCGCGGCGCAGAGAAGGCCGAAGAGCTGCTGGAGCTGATCGCCCTGCACGATGCTTCCAACATCGCCGCCGTGATCGTCGAGCCCCTGGCCGGCTCCGCCGGGGTAATCCCGCCGCCAGTCGGCTACCTGCAGCGGCTGCGCGAGATCTGCGATCAGCACGACATCCTGCTGATCTTCGACGAGGTGATCACCGCCTTCGGGCGCATGGGCGCCATGACCGGCGCCGAGGCGTTCGGCGTGGTCCCCGACATGATGAACTTTGCCAAGCAGCTGACCAACGGCGCGGTACCCATGGGCGGGGTGATGGTTAAGGGCGAGATCTACCAGACCTTCATGGAACAGGGCGGTCCCGATTACATGCTCGAGCTGCCCCACGGCTACACCTACTCCGGCCACCCGGTGGCCTGTGCCGCGGCCCTGGCCTCCCTCGACATCCTGGAGCAGGAGAAACTCATCGAGCGCGTCCAGCAGGTGAGCCCGCTCTTCGAGGAGGCGCTGCACGGCCTCAAGGGCACGCGCTATATCAGCGATATTCGCAACTACGGCCTCGCCGGGGCGTTGACCATCGAGTCCTACCCCGGTGAGCCGGCCCGCCGCCCCTTCGAGATCGCCATGAAGTGCTGGGAGAAGGGTTTCTATGTTCGCTACGGCGGCGACACCATTCAACTCGGCCTGCCCTTTATCGTTGAGAATGAGGAGATCGATCGGATCGTCAATGTCCTGGGCGACGCCATCGGCGAGCTGGCTTGAATATTTCTCACGACGGAACCTTCCCACAACAACGCAACAGCAAAAGAGGTAATCCATGACAGCACTCGGCCACCTGATCAACGGCGCTCGCGTCGATCGCCAAGAGCGCAGCCAGGATCTTTACAACCCCTCCACTGGTGAGGTGAAGGGCCAAGTCAGCCTGGCCGCCAAGGCAACCGTTGAAGAGGCCATTGCCGCTGCTCAGGCGGCCTTTCCGGCCTGGCGCGACACGCCGCCGGCCAAGCGGGCTCGGGTGATGTTCCGCTTCAAGCAGCTGCTCGAGGAGCATGCCGATGAGATCGTGCGCCTGGTCGGTGAAGAGCACGGCAAGATCGTTCACGATGCCCAGGGCGAACTGGCCCGCGGTATCGAAAACGTGGAGTACGCCTGCGGGGCTCCCGAGCTGCTCAAGGGCGAGCACAGCAAGAACACCGGGCCCGGCATCGACTCCTGGAGCGAGTTCCAGCCGCTGGGCGTGGTGGCCGGCATCACCCCCTTCAACTTCCCCGCCATGGTGCCGCTATGGATGTACCCCATGGCGATCGCCTGCGGTAACACCTTCGTGCTCAAGCCCTCCGAGCGTGACCCCACCTCGGCGCTGTTTATCGCCGAGCTGGCGCTGGAGGCGGGGTTACCTGCCGGCGTGCTCAACGTAGTCAACGGCGACAAGGAGGCCGTGGATACCCTGCTCGACGATCCCCGGGTCCAGGCGGTCAGCTTCGTTGGCTCCACGCCCATTGCCGAGTACATCTACTCCCGGGCCAGCGCCAACGGCAAGCGCTGCCAGGCCCTGGGTGGTGCCAAGAACCACGCCATCGTCATGCCCGATGCCGACATGGACAATGTGGTCAGCTCCCTGAACGGGGCCGCCTTTGGCTCCTCTGGCGAGCGCTGCATGGCGCTCTCGGTGGCGGTGGCGGTGGGCGACGAGGCCGCCGACGCCCTGATCGCCAAGATGCAGGAGCAGATGGCCTCCCTCAAGGTAGGTCCCTGCCACGATGCCGGGAACGACTTCGGCCCGGTGATCACCAAGGCCCACCAGGAGAAGGTGTGTGGCTACATCGATAGCGCCGAGCAGCAGGGCGCCACCATCGTGGTGGATGGTCGCGGCGTGCAGGTCCCCGGCCATGAAGAGGGCTTCTATGTAGGGGGTACCCTCATCGACCGTGTGACCCCCGAGATGACCTGCTACCAGGAGGAGATCTTCGGCCCGGTGCTGCTGGTGATGCGGGTGGACACCATGGAGGAGGCCATGCGGCTGATCGACGAGCATGAGTACGGCAACGGCACCTGCATCTATACCCGGGACGGCGAGGCGGCGCGCTACTTCAGTGATCGCATTCAGGTGGGTATGGTCGGCATCAACGTGCCGCTGCCGGTACCGGTCTCCTACCACAGTTTCGGCGGCTGGAAGCGCTCTCTTTTCGGCGACCTCTCCGCCTATGGCCCCGACTCGGTGCGCTTCTATACCCGGCGCAAGACCATCACCCAGCGCTGGCCCTCGGCCGGCGTGCGCGAGGGGGCGCAGTTCTCTTTTCCATCTTGACATGCTGAAAAAGAAAAATAATCATTAGAGATGATTGATTTACTTACTATAACAATGGCTAAAAAAGGAAGAGAAATGAAAACCAAATTCAAGCATAAAAAACTTCGTCTTGCCATTGCAATTTCAGCAATTATGGGAGCTTCATTTGCTGTTAGTGTTCAGGCAAATGAAAGATTCATATTCGCCCATGCAATGCCTAGCGACCACGTATTTCATTCGATATCAGAACGTTTTATCGAGCAACTAGAAGAGAGTGAAAATCTCAGTGTTGCCTATCATCCGGGGGGTGACCTAGGCGACTGGACCTCCCTCTTTGAGCAGTCAATGCAGGGCGTAGTGCCTATGTCAATCACTTGGGGAGCTTCCGAGTTTGACCAACGACTCGACCTCTCCTGGCTTGGTTATGTAGTCTCAAATTGGGAAGATGCACGTGAAGTTTATGGCCCCGGCGGCGAAATGCTGGAAGTGTATAATGAGATTTTCCATGACCTTGACCTGCATGCCATTGGTATCATTCCGACAGATTTTGGATCATTGGTTATTCGCAAAGGCGTAGGAAAAACACCTGTTAACTTCCCGGAAGATGGCCAGAATCTAAAGACCAGAGTACCACCGGTACCTATCGCCATTGATCGATTTAATAGTCTAGGTTTCGCCTCAGTCCCGATTCCTTTATCAGAAGTTTACACTGCCTTGCAGCTTGGCACTGTTGATGCACGCGCTTTCTCTACAGCAGTGGAAACTTATCAACAACGCGATGTATTGGAAACCAACGTGCTCACCAATGACTACTTTGAAACTGCCTTCTGGTTAGTCAACAAGGACTGGTGGGATGGCCTCTCTGCAGAAAATCGCGATTTTCTGCAGGATGCTGCTGATAATACCGTGCTGTGGTCTTGGGACAAGGCCGAAAGCCTAAGTAATGACTTTATTGACAAAGTGCGCGAATCTGGCATTAACGTGGTTGAGCTCAGTGACGAACAAATCGACGCAGCTGCGAAGATTGTGCATGAGACGGAGTGGCCGGTAATGGAGGAGCTCGTCGGCCCGGAGATCATGTCTAAGTTGAGGCAGGCAGCCGGTATCGAATAAGCACAGAGGCCCGCTCATGCGGGCCTTTTCCTATGGAGGACGTGATGCCTATACAAGACAAGAATCACGGCTCAGAAGAGGGACATCAGAAGAGTTCACGGCCAGAAGTCATTGCCGTCCCTGATTTTCCTGTGGGCCCCATCTACTCAGCGTTCCTCAAGCTCGAGGCTGCCTATGCTTGGCTGCTCAAAAGTTCACTTGCAGTCTTCAGCATTCTGCTGGGTGGATTGATGTTCAGCCAAGTACTGATGCGTTACCTCTTCAACTCGCCTTTTCTTGGCATTGAGGAGATCGCCTTATTGCTCGGCGCTTGGGTTTATTTTCCCGCCTTCGCCTACGCAACCCGCCAAGGAGAGCATATTCGAGGTGGAATATTAGAACTAGCAGTAAAGTCCCCCGCTCGCATACAGATGGTTAACCTCTGCATGTCGATTATTAGCATAGGCGTGTGCGCAGTATTCGGATACTTTGCCATCAAATACGCAATGTTCGACTTCGACCGTGGACGCCTCAGCTCATACATGCGCTGGCCAAGATGGCTTTGGTCCAGCTCGCTAATCGTCGGCTTTGCTGGCGCGTTGTTGGCGCTGGTCATGCAAAGCATCAATCAGTTTCTGGAACTTCGCCGTCTTAAAAACCAACAACACCAACACTAAGAGAGGACACGATGCTGATCTTTTCCCTTGCGATCGGGATCATAGTAGCGCTTTTGCTTCTGGGTATGCCGATCGCTTTTGCCTTCGGGCTCGGCGCGTTGATATACCTTCTTGCCACTGGCTCCGACATCTCCTTTCTAATCCCTTACGCATTCCAGACCACAACCAGCTTTGCTTTGCTGGCCCTTCCGCTCTTTATACTAGCCGGCATGGTGATGGCCCAGGCCGGAATTTCTAACCACCTGCTCAACTTCATCAACGCCTTCGTCGGCCGAATCAAGGGCGGCCTAGGGGCAGTGACGGTGATTACCTGTGCACTATTTGGGGCCATTTCCGGCTCTTCTTCGGCTGCCATCGCGGCGATCGGTCAAATCATGATTCCGCGTATGGTGCATGAAGGTTACCCGGTGGGGCATGCTACTTCGCTCGTTGCTTGTTCATCAGTCCTAGCATTATTAATCCCACCCTCGGTGCCGATGATAGTCTTCGCCGTGACTGGTGGACTCTCTGTAAGCGCAGCTTTTCTTTCAACAGTAATCCCTGGCGTTCTTTTGATGATAATCTACGTGGGGCTGAACTTCTTCTTTTTGCGCAACAACCCAAATATTGAGGTCGACGAGAGGCTGCCACTCCGGGAGGCAAGCCTCAAGGTGCTTAAAAGTGGCCGTAATGCAAGCTGGGCACTGCTAATGCCGGTGATCATCCTCGGCACCATCTATGGTGGGATAGCCACTCCCACCGAAGCTGCAGCCATTGCCTTAGTTTATGCGGCCTTCGCTGGCTTCGCCCTCTACCGAACTTTGAGTTACAGGGCATTCTGGAAGGGGTTGATACAAGCCGCCGTAACCATTGGCTCAATTATAGCCGTGCTCTTCTTTTTGTTCATGATGAGCCGTGCGATGATTCTGCAACAGGTACCCACACAGGTCACCACTTTCCTTCTTGGTCTCTCCGACAATCCAGTGGTCATCCTGCTTCTGATAAACCTAGTATTGTTGCTGATTGGCATGATTGTGGACGACATCTCTGGCAGCATTCTTGCTGCGATAGTGTTACTCCCCTTGGCTACTGCGATTGGCGTACACCCAATCCATTTCGCAGCAATCGTTGGCGTGAACTTGGGACTAGGTAATGTCTCACCACCCTGCGCACCTATGCTCTATATGGCAGCTGGCGTGAGTAAAATTTCGCTGGACAAGTACTTTGGAATAACCATGAAATTTCTTCTTCTAGGCCATCTTCCAATGGTAATGATTGTCACCTTTATTCCAGAGCTATCACTCGCACTGCCTAGGTGGCTCCTTGGCATTGCCTAATTGTAGGGTCCCGGATGATCAAATCGCCTATAGGAGTTATCCTTTGCTAGCCGCCAGGGAGCTTCTTCAGCAATTCATCCGGGAACAGGTTCATGGACATCAAGCTGCATAAACAAGCGACGACGACACCGAAGATCCGTGCCGAGATCCAGGCAGCCCCCTCCAGCATCACGGATAGCGAGCTGGCCCGGCAGTATGGCGTCGCTACTGCGACCATCCGGCGATGGCGTTACCGCGACGATGTCTATGACCGACCGCACACCCGTCACAACCTCCTGGCCACGCTCACACCTGAGCAGGAGGAGGTGCTGATCACAGCTCGTGAGTTCCTGCGCCTCGGCTTGGATGATCTCCTCGTCGTGGCGCGTGAGTTCCTGAATCCTGGCTTGTCACGCTCCGCCCTGCATCGCATGCTCAAGCGGCGTGAGGTGCCGACGCTGGCGGAACTGGCGCGGCAGGATGCCGGTGACGACGAGAAGCCCCGGCACAAGCCCTTCAAGGACTATGAACCGGGCTACGTGCATATCGACATCAAGCACCTGCCCCAGATGCCTGACGAGAAACAGAAGCGCTATTTGTACGTTGCCATCGACCGTGCGACACGCTGGGTCTACCTGGAGGTTCGACGCAGCCAGTCCGCGAAGGATGCTCGGGCGTTTATGAAGCAGGTGGAGAACAAGGCGCCCTTCAAGATTCAGACGGTGCTGACCGATAACGGCAAGTCGTTCACGGATCGCTTCACGCGGGCAGGTGAGCGCAAGCCCAGCGGGCGCCATCCCTTCGATCAGGAGTGCCTAGCCCACGGCATCGAGCACCGCCTGATCAAGCCGGGAAGGCCGCAAACGAATGGGATGGTGGAGCGGTTCAACGGCCGTATCAGCGACGTGCTGGCGACCCGGCGCTATACCTCAGGCGAAGACCTGGAGCAGACGCTCAAGCGATACTGCTGGCTGTACAATCACCATATCCCGCAGAAAGCGCTACATCATCAATCGCCGATCACGGCGATGAAGGAATGGCAGGCCAAGCGACCTGAGTTATTTACCAAACGGGTGGTCAATCACCCGGGACCCTACACCTAATTTTTAACCTGCCCAGAAATAGTGGGCGCTGTAGTGATTAAATGTTTGTTTCATCGCACTTTTCGGGAGGCGCGGCACGGATATTCAGGAAGAAGGAGGACGTGTCGCGGCACCTATAAATCATCCGACTGACAACCTTGGTACCCCTGCCCATGCTCTTCATGATGCTGATGATCAGCTGGTGGCGAGTGCTGGGAAAGATCATTAAGCTCGTCTTGTTCAGGATCTTTGTCGCTGTGTAGTTCACCCCTAGGGTGGTCCGCCTGACTTAGAAAGACAAAGGCATAATTGTTTTGTTTGCAATGTCGCGGTACTGTGGTGTTAGTCAAGATGGGAACACTGAAGGCCAAAGGGTGCTGCTGAAAAAAAGCCTAAGTCAAGTGAAAGTGACTGCTTGTGGGGGTGTCTTTTGAACCTTGGGAGATTGTGCGCCGATAGGTGTTCTAGAATATTGAGCTGGACTACAGCCGGCAGCGCCGGAATATAGAGATTGGGATGATCAGCCCAGAGGCCTTCGAGGCCCGAATGATCGCTTATCTCGATGTCCATAAGTGTTGGATAAAATTAGCTGAAGGAGTGCCTGCTGCTGATAATAAGGTTATTTAGGATGGCCGTGTGCTAGGTTATATGGTAGAAGGCATATAGTATTAACGGACACCAAGTGGTGCCCGTTAAGACTCTTTGAAAATAAAAGATGCTAGCTGGGAGCCGGGGGGGAATACCTAGGGAGGTGGGCTTCAAGTAACTGCGCTACATGAAGGACTTTGAGGTCTTGGAATCGAGGTCCCACGACATGAAGGCCGACCGGCAAGCCTTGGGCATCCAGGCCGCAGGGCAGCGAGGCTGCCGGCTGTTGCGTCAGGTTGAAGGGGTAGCTGAAGGGTGTCCAGTCCATCCATTCACGATAATGACCACCTGGTGGAACGTTATGCCCCGCCTCGAACGGGGCAATGGGCATGGTGGGCGTTACCAGCAGGTCATAGCGCTCATGGAACCCCTGCATCTTCGCGATGAGTTGCTCCCTGGTGCGGCAAGCGGTGAGGTAGTCGCGCAATGGAATCGCGGCACCTCGCCGGGCAATAGCCAGAAAGTCCGGATCCAGCAATGACTGCTGGGCACTATCCAGGCGCTCCAGTACCTGGCTCGCGCCGGCAAACCAGAGGGTATTGAAGACCTCCAGTGGAGAGTCGAAACCTGGATCCACCTCCTCGATCGTGGCGCCCAGCGCTTGCAGCGCTTCCACGGCTTCCCTGACGCGGGCCGCAATGTCCGGTGCGACATCCACATAGCCCAAGTCGGGGCTGAAGGCGATTCTCCATCCTGCCAGAGAGTCGGGAGGCGGGCTCAGCCAGTCATCGGCGCGCGGGTTGCCGAGATAGCCGTCTCGGGTATCGGGTTGAGCCATGACACTGAGCATCAGAGCGCTGTCGGCGGCGGTGCGGGTCATCGGGCCCAGGTGCGAGAGCAGGCTCATTGCGCTTGCCGGCCACTGAGGCACCCATCCAAAAGTGGGCTTGATGCCGAAGGTGCCGGTGAAGCTGCAGGGGATGCGAATCGAGCCGCCAGCGTCGCTGCCCTGGTGGAGCAGACCGAGGTTCAGCGCTGCCGCTGCCGCAGCGCCGCCCGAGGAGCCGCCTGGCGTCAGGCGGTGATCCCAGGGGTTGCGGGTGACACCGTGAAGGGGGTTGTCTGTCACGCCCTTCCAGCCAAACTCGGGCGAAGTGGTCTTGCCGATAATCACCGCGCCGGCTTCACGTAGGTGGCCGCTGACCGGGGCATCGGCTTCCCAGGGGCCGTCAGGACTGCTGGTCGCTGAACCGAATCGGGTCGGCATGCCAGCCGTCAGCGTCAGATCCTTGATGGTGGTGGGGATGCCGTCGAGAGGGCCGCTGGGCGTACCGGCCTGCCAGCGTGCCTCGGAAGCGCGCGCGGCGGCTAGTGCGCCCACTTCGTCTACATGGGCGAAAGCGTTGACGGCGGGGTTGTCACGACGGATGCGCGCCAGGCAGTCCTGGGTCAGCTCCACCGGCGAAAGTTCTCGGTGGCGAAACAAGCTGAGCGCCTCAACGGCGCTCAGGTCGGCGAGTTGTGTCGGAAGGGCGGTCATGGTCATGGCATATCACTCCACGGCTTCGCCTGCGATTCCGGCCTGCTCCAGCATGGCGTGAAGCAGCACGTTGCAGCCGTCATTCAAGTCGCTCGCCTTGGCATTCTCGATTTCGTTGTGACTGATGCCGTTTTCGCAGGGGACGAAGATCATGCCAGCCTGGGTGACACGCCCCATGAAGATGGCATCGTGACCGGCACCGCTGACGATATCCATGTGCGAACAGCCGATGGCTTCGGCAGCACGACGTACCGCCCCCACGCAGCTCTCGGCAAAGTGCTCCGGTAAGAAATCCGCCGTAGGCGTCAGCTCGAACGCCAAACCATGGCGTTGGCTCGTCTCCTGGATCACCTGGTGGAGCTCCTCGGCCATGGCGGTGAGTGTCTCGCTCTCGAAGTGGCGCAGGTCAATCGTCATCATTACCTGGCCGGGTATGACGTTGCGCGAGCCTGGGTGCAGGTTGACGACCCCGACCGTGCCACGGCCGTGGGGCTGATGCGCGTTGGCAATGCGGTTGACCGCTTGGGTAATCTCGGCTGCCCCGACCATCGCATCACGGCGCAGCGGCATCGGGGTCGGGCCAGCATGGGCCTCCAGCCCGGTCAGGGTAAGGTCAAACCACTTCTGGCCCAGGGCCCCCACGACGACCCCGACGGTATTGCCGGTGTCTTCCAGAAGCGGCCCTTGCTCGATATGACACTCGAAATATGCCTTGATATGGTCAGGAGTGACGCAGTCTTCCCCTCGGTAGCCAATGGCCTCAAGGGCGTCACCGGCGCTGATATTCTCGGCATCGGTGCGGGCCAGCATCTCCTCCAATGCTAGCTGGCCGGTGAAGGCCCCGGAGCCCATCATGCAGGGCGCGAAACGGCACCCCTCTTCATTACTCCAGGCGACGACCTCTATGGGGGCTCGTGTTCGGATATCATGCTGATTCAGGGTGCGAATTACTTCCAAGCCGGCCAGCACTCCGTAAACGCCGTCGAACTTGCCGCCGGTGGGCTGGCTGTCGAGGTGGCTGCCGGTCATGATGGCTGGACTGTCGGACTCCTGGCCTTCGCGGCGAGCGAAGATATTGCCAATGGCATCGATCCGGATGGTGCACCCCTCGGCGCGGCACCACTCGATAAACAGGTCTCGTGACAGGCGGTCAAGGTCGGTGAAGGCCTGGCGGTTCACGCCCCCCTTTGGGGTGGCGCCAATCTTGGCCATTTCCATGAGTGCCTGCCAGAGGCGCTCACGGTCGGTACGTAGCTCGGTAGTGGGGCGCAGAACGTTAGCAATGGTCATAGGTCGCCTCTTTGTGATTGTGTGATAGGCACGGCTTGTTGCGCTGTGCTCAGCGAGCTTGCTTGATAAGTTGCAGCAGTGGTGAGCCTTGCTCTGCGTCGAACAAGGTTTCCTGGGAGATCAGCATCTGGTCGGCCATTTCGGCCTCCAGAGCGGACATATGGGCCTCGGCATCCCGCATGTGCTCGTCCATCAGCTGGCGCACCCGCTCCTTGTCCTCATTGCGGTACGCCTCGACCAGCTCGCGGTGGTAGCGGTGGTTGGCCTCGTCGAACTGCTTGCGCTCCGGTATATAGGCCTTCTTGACGACCACCAGGTCGCGGAGCATGTCGTTGAGAAAACGACACATGAAGGCGAGCAGTGGGTTGGGGCAGGCCTTGGCCAGCAGGTTGTGAAACTCCAGCTCGAGAAAGCGCTGGCGCCGCTGATCTTCCTCGCTTGGGTGGTGGCATTCGCAGGCGTCGATATTGGCGGCAAGGCTCTCCAGCGCCTCGGGACTTAGCTTCCCCACGACGGAGACCGCCAGCTCCACCTCCAGCAGGCGACGCAGCTGATAGACCTGGTGGCCATCTAATGAGCGAAAGTGCAGGAAGTTGCGCAGCATGCGGCTGGCTGGCTCCATGCTCGGGGTGTGTAAGATCGCCCCGCCGCCCGGCCCCGTTTTCAGAGTCACTAGCCCTTCGACCTCCAGGATCTTCAGGGCTTCGCGCACCGTACCTTTGGCACAGCCGTAGAGTTCCATGAGGGTCTTTTCATTGGGAAGGCGATCGCCTTCGGTCATTCCCTCGGTCGCGATCCAGCGCTTGATGTCGTCGCTGATCAGTTCAGCCAGCTTCTGTCGACGACGCGGTATCGGGGTCTGGACCATGGATGGTTCCTTGTAAAAATGGGGCCTGCCGAGCAGGCCCCTTGAGATATATCAGCGTGCCGTAGCCGCCTCGCCAACAGGCTGAGAGGCGCCCTCCAGACGCTCCGGGTGATATTCAGCATCGTACTCTTGACGAGCCAGGGCAAAGCGCTCGACCACTTCGTGATCCTTCCGCTTGAGCACCAGGCTCAGGCCAACGAAGAGCCCACCGTTGAGTAGCAGCCCCCAGATGCCGGCATGCAGTCCCAGCGGGTTACTGACGGTAGGGCCATAGGTAAGCACCAGCACACAGAGTACGCCGGTCAGCAGGCCCCAGAAGGCTGCCATCGGATGGGCGCGACGCCAGGTGATGGCACCGATAGTTGGCACAATCAGCTGGGCGGTGCCCGCCAGGGCGGCGATGCCGATGGTCACCAGCAGGCCAGGCACGGTCAGTGCCAGGATATAGGCGGCCAAGGAGAAGGCGACCAGGGAAAGGCGGCCGATGGTCACGATGCGCGCCTGACTCGCTTTGCGGTTCACATAGCGCTGGTAGATATCCATGGTCACCACAGTTGAGACCGCATGGATCTGCGAGTTGGCGGTTGACATGGCAGCGGCAGCACCGGCAGCCATGATCAGGGAGGCGAGCAGATATGGTGCATAGTTCATCAGCATGACTGGCAGGATCTGGTCTGCATTTTCCAGGCCAGGTTCGAGCAGCACACCGGTATAGCCGGTCAGCACGGAGCCGAAGTAGGCGAAGGCCGCCAGCCCCAGCAGGAAGGGCATCAGATTGAACAGGCGCCCACTCTTCACTGAGTACATGCGCAGCCAGATCTGCGGGCCCATAAAAGCGCCGATTGCCACGATCACGAACAACGAGAACCACATGCTGTAGCCCATGTTGCCGTTGGGTCCCGGCATGGTCAGGTGGTCGGGTGAGCTCTGCTGAAGCTGAGCGAAAAGGGCAGCCGGACCACCCACCTGCTGCGAGATGTAGTAGCCGGCATACATCATGCCGAAGAACAGCAGCGCGCCGTAGATCACATCGGTCCAGGCGATCGCTCGTATACCACCAATCCACACGTAAACGATGATGATGAAGTAGAAGAGCAGGGCTGCCAGCCAGAAGGGAATAGCGCCACCGGAAGCCACCTCGATCAGGTAGGCGCCGCCGGTCAGCTGGATCTGCAGATAGGGCACTGTAAACACCAGAGTGATCAAGACGACCAGAATGCGCAGTGCCTCGCTGTTATAGAAATCGCCCATCAGGTCGGATGGGGTCAGATAGTTGAAGCGCTTGCCCAGGAACCAGACGCGCTTACCCACCCAGTAGTACATGAAACCAAACAGTAGATTCCAAGCGAGTGCAGTCAGATAGACAGGGCCGCTGGTATAGAACGTTGCGTTCGAGCCCAGAAAGGCAAAGGCGCTCCACCAGGTGGCTGCCACTGTGAAGAAGACGGCGACGCTGCCCATCGCTCGACCTTGAACGAAGAAATCCTCGCTGGTGCCTTGAGACTTCCTGGCGGAGACCACCCCTACTAGCAGAGGAATGATCATGAACGCTGCGATGATAAAGATGCTACCGGTCATGGTGCGGCCTCCTTAACGGTTGCGCTGGGGAGCAGGCACACTGCTGCTTCCCCAATTCGTCAGGTAGGCCAGCAGGAACAGGCCGGTGAGGAAGGCCCACCAGCCGAGGTTCCAGACAAACAGGAACGGTGCTCCCATGATCATGGGGTCGATCTTGTTGGCGATCATAATCATCGGGCTTTCGAGCATCACGAAGCCCAACAGCATGCCGCCGTATATGGCAAGTTTACGTGGAGGAAGGGTCTTTCTCATCTTACATCCCCTTGTTTTGGTTGGTGGGGCGGTAATCCCTCACGGCCGATGCCGCAGGAGGGGGTACTGGTGCTGGCGCTAAGGCAATTATTGTATTTATACGTACAAATACAGGTTTAGACCTCTGGGTTGCCCCTGTCAAGCTGCTCAAGACGGTAAGCGGGCGGAATGGGGGTGTTGGCGCCATCGAGAGCTGAGCGGGGCGGCGCTGAAAGCGTTGACGGCCGGCGCCTCCATTTCTCGTCTACGTTATGGGAGAAACCCTTGATAGGGCATTCGCCCCTCAAACGCTTGAACGAGGAACAACAAGATGTTCAGGAAGACACTGCTCGTTTCCGCCATGGCGGCCGCCATGGTCGCCTCCGCTGCCCATGCCGAGACCCTGCGCTGGACCCGCTCCGCCGACGGCCTGACCCTCGATCCCCACTCCCAGAACGAGGGACCGACCCACGCGCTGAACCATCAGATCTTCGACGTGCTGATCTACCAGGACATGGACGTGGAGTACCAGCCGGGCCTGGCCACCGAGTGGCACGTGCACGAGGACGACCCCCACGTCTGGGTCTTCAAGATCCGCGAGGGGGTCACCTTCCACGAGGGCCAGGCGCTGACCGCCGATGACGTGGTCTTCTCGCTGAACCGCGCCCGCCACGAGAACGCCGACATGCGCGGCCTGCTCACCTCCATCAAGGAGGTGCGCGCCGAGGATGACTTCACGGTGCACGTGGAGACCCATGACCCCAACCCGCTGCTGCCCAACAACCTCACCAACCTCTTCATCATGAGCCGCGAGTGGGCCGAGGCGCATGGCGTCGAGGAGCCGCAGAACTACGCCGCGGGCGAGGAGACCCATGCGGTGCGCAACGCCAACGGCACCGGCCCCTTCCGGGTGGTGAGCCGCGAGCCCGACGTGCGCACCGTGCTCGAGCGCAACGACGACTACTGGGGCATCGACCACTACCCCATGGAGATCTCCGAGCTGATCTTCACTCCCATCGAGTCGGCGGCGACCCGGGTGGCGGCGCTGCTCTCCGGGGAGGTGGATCTGCTTCAGGAGACCCCGGTGCAGGATATCGAGCGCCTGGCCAACGCCCCGGGCCTGAAGAACGAGCAGGGGGCGGAGAACCGCACCATCTTCCTGGGCATGGACCTGGGCGCCATGGAGCTGCGCGCCAGCGATGCCGAGGGCAACCCCTTCGCCGATCGCCGCGTGCGCGAGGCCATCGATCTTGCCGTGGATCAGAACACCATCCAGGTGGCGGTAATGCGCGGCAACGCCCAGCCCGCCGGGATGATCGCGCCCCCCTTCGTCAACGGCTACTCCGAGGAGCTCGATGTGGTGCTGCCGGCCGACGCCGGTCGCGCCCAGCAGCTGATGGAGGAGGCGGGCTACGGCGAAGGCTTCCGGGTCACCCTGCACTGCCCCAACGACCGCTACGTCAACGACGAGCAGATCTGCCAGGCGGTGGTCAGCATGCTGGCGCGCATCGGCATCACCGTGGACCTGGTGGCCCAGACCCGCTCGCTGCACTTCGCCGAGCTGGCCCGGGAGGAGTATGACTTCTACATGCTGGGCTGGGGCGTGCCCACCATGGACTCCGAGTATGTCTTCAACTACCTCTACCACACCAAGGCGGGGGAGCGGGGCAGCTGGAACTTCACCGGCTACTCCGACGAGCGGGTCGACGAGCTGACCGTGGCCATGGGTCAGGAGACCGACGAGGAGGCGCGCAACGCCATGATCGAGGAGGCGTGGCAGATCGTGCACGACGATATCGTCTATATCCCGATCCACCACCAGATGCTCACCTGGTCGATGCGCGACGATATCGACTTCCAGGTGCAGAGCGAGAACACCCCCCACTTCAAGTACCTGAAGTTCAACCGCTGATCGTGACCGTGCCCGCTCCCCGGCGGCCATCCGCGGCCGGGGGGCGATGACGTGGAGACCCCATGCTAGCCTTCCTGATCCAGCGCGTGCTGCAGGCCATCTTCGTGATGTTCGTGGTCGCGCTCATCTCCTTCTCGCTGTTCCACTACGTCGGCGACCCGGTGCTCAACATGCTCGGCCAGGAGGCCACCGAGGCCGACCGGGCCGCCCTGCGCGCCCAGCTGGGTCTCGACCAGCCGGTGGTGGTGCAGTTCTGGCAGTTCGTCGTCAATGCCGCCCAGTTCGAGTTCGGCATCTCCTACCGTTCGGCGCGGCCGGTCACCGACCTGATCATGGAGCGCCTGCCGGCGACCCTGGAGCTCGCCATCATCTCGGCGATCTTCGCCGTGGTCATGGGTATCGTGCTCGGCATCTATACCGCCATCCAGCGGGGCAGCTGGCTGTCGAAGTTCATCATGACCGTCTCGCTGATCGGGGTGTCCTTGCCTACCTTCCTGATCGGCATCCTGCTGATCTACCTCTTCGCCGTGGAGCTGGGCTGGCTGCCCGCCTTCGGCCGCGGCCAGACGGTGCGCCTGGGCGACTGGTGGACCACCGGCCTGCTTACGACCAGCGGCCTGCGCTCGCTGATCCTGCCGGCGATCACCCTGGGGCTCTTCCAGCTCACCCTGATCATGCGCCTGGTGCGCGCCGAGATGCTCGAGGTGCTGCGTACCGACTACATCAAGTTTGCCCGGGCCCGAGGGCTCTCGAAGCGGGTGGTCAACCTGCGCCATGCGCTGAAGAACACCCTGATCCCGGTGATCACCATCATCGGCCTGCAGCTTGGCACCATCATCGCCTTCGCCATCATCACCGAGACGGTGTTCCAGTGGCCCGGGGTGGGGGCGCTATTCATCACCGCGGTGCGCTTCGTGGACATCCCGGTGATGGCCGCCTACCTGATGATGATTGCCCTGGTGTTCGTGGTCATCAACCTGGTGGTCGACCTGCTCTACTACGCCGTGGACCCGCGCCTGCGCGTGCAGGGAGGTGCCAAATGAGCCAGCAGCCCAAGCCCTCTGAGAGCGCGGCCGTCGCGGCGCCCATTGCCCCGAAGAGGCCGAGCCGGCTACGCACCTTCCTGGACAGCGATATCGTCTACTCCTGGCAGCGCCAGCCGGTGGTGATACTGGCCACCCTGGTCACCCTGACGATGTTCGCCGGCGCCCTGTTCGCCCCCTGGATCGCCCCCCAGAACCCCTTCGACCCGCGCCAGCTGGAGCTGATCGACGCCTTCACGCCGCCGCTGACCACCTCGGACTTCACCGGCAACTTCTACCTGCTGGGCAGCGACAGCCAGGGCCGCGACGTCTTCTCGGCGATTCTCTACGGCTCGCGCATCTCGCTGCTGGTGGGCTTCGCCGCGGTGCTCTTCGCCCTGGCGCTGGGCACGGCGCTGGGCCTGATGGCCGGCTTCCGCGGCGGCTGGCGCGATGCCCTGATCATGCGCATCGCCGACGTCCAGCTCACCTTCCCGTCGATCCTGATGGCCCTGCTGATCTTCGGCGTGATCCGCGGCTTCCTGCCGCGCTCCATGCACGCCGAGGTGGCGATCATCGTGCTGATCATCGCCATCGGCCTCTCCGACTGGGTGCAGTACGCCCGAGCGGTACGCGGGGCGACCATGGTGGAGAAGGGCAAGGAGTACGTGCAGGCGGCGCGGGTGATCGGCCTGCCGGACCGCCGCATCCTCTTCCAGCACATCCTGCCCAACGTGCTGCGCCCGGTGCTGGTGATCGGCACCATTGGCCTGGCGCTCGCCATCATCGCCGAGGCGACGCTCTCCTTCCTGGGGGTCGGCATGCCGGCCACCCAGCCGAGCCTGGGGACCCTGATCCGGGTCGGTCAGGACTACATGTTCTCGGGAGAGTGGTGGATCCTGCTATTCCCCGGGGTGGCGCTGCTGCTGCTGGCGCTCTCCGTCAACCTGCTGGGAGACTGGTTGCGTGATGTCCTCAACCCCAAGCTCCGCTGAACCGGGCGCCGTCGAGCAAGCGCCAGACGACCGCAACGCCGCGGCGGCGAGCCACCCGCCCGACGGCGGGCGCGAGCCGGTGCTCTCCGTGCGCCACCTGCGGGTGGAGTTCCCCACCCGCCACGCCACCCTGGTGGCCCTGGATGACGTCTCCTTCGATATCGCCCCGGGGGAGGTGCTCGGCGTGGTGGGAGAGTCCGGTGCCGGCAAGTCGATGACCGGCAACGCCGTCATCCAGCTGCTCGAGCCGCCGGGCCATATCGCCGGTGGCGAGATCCGCCTGATGGGGCGGCGCATCGACGATCTCGCCGAGGAGGCCTTCGTGCCCCTGCGCGGGCGCCATATCGGCATGATCTTCCAGGACCCGCTCACCAGCCTCAACCCGCTCTTCTCCATCGGCGACCAGCTGGTGGAGACCCTCCGCGCCCACCTGCCCATGAGCGAGAGGCAGGCCCGGGAGCGGGCGGTATCGCTGCTCACCGAGGTGGGCATTCCCGCCCCGGAGACGCGCCTGGACAGCTACCCCCACCAGTTCTCCGGCGGCATGCGCCAGCGGGTGGTGATCGCCCTGGCGCTGGCCGCGGAGCCGGAGCTGATCATCGCTGATGAGCCCACCACGGCGCTGGACGTCTCGGTTCAGGCTCAGATCCTCGCCCTGCTCAAGCGGGTCTGCGCCGAGCGCGGCGCGGCGGTGATGCTGGTCACCCACGACATGGGGGTGATCGCCGAGACCGCGGATCGCGTCGCCGTGATGTATGCGGGGCGGCTGATCGAGATCGGCCCGGTGAAGGAGGTGATCCGCCGGCCGCAGCACCCCTACAGCGAGGGGCTGATGGCCTCCATCCCGGGGCTGGCCGAGCGCCGCGAGCGGCTCTACCAGATCGAGGGCGCCATGCCGCGTCTGGCGGCGATCCCCACGGGCTGTGCCTTCAACCCGCGCTGTCCCCATGCCGTCGAGCGCTGCCGACGCGAGCGCCCCGAGCTGCTGCCCGCCGGCGCCGGCCAGGCGGCCTGCTGGCTGCACGACCCGGAGAACCCCGTGGCGCGCCGGGACGCCCCCCGCGACACCCGGGAGGTGGCCCGATGAGCCGGACGCAACCTGTTCAGACCGGGTCTCGCCAGACCGGGTCCCCCCGGACCGCCGAGGGTGGCGAGGTGCTGCTGGAGGCCACCGACCTGGCGCGCCACTTCGATGTCTCCAAGCCCTGGCTCAACCGGGTGCTGGAGCGCGCCGAGAGGCTGACACTCAAGGCCGTGGACGGGGTGAGCTTTTCCATCCGCCGCGGCGAGACCCTCGCCCTGGTGGGGGAGTCCGGCTGCGGCAAGTCCACGGTGGCGCGGCTGATCGTCGGGCTCTACGGCCTGACCCGTGGCCGGCTGGTCTTCGACGGCCAGGAGATCAGCGACCTGGCCCGGCGCAGCGGGCGCCAGGCGGCGCCGATCCGCCAGCGCTTCCAGATGATCTTCCAGGACCCCTACGCCAGCCTCAACCCGCTGTGGCGGGTGGGCACCATCATCGGCGAGCCGCTGCGCTTCTTCCGCCCCGAGATGAGCAGCGTCGACCGGCGCCGACGGGTGGGGGAGCTGCTCGAGCAGGTAGGCATGTCGGCGGCGGACGCCAACCGCTACCCCCACGAGTTCTCCGGCGGCCAGCGCCAGCGCATCTCCATCGCCCGTGCCTTGGCCAATGAGCCGGAGTTCATGGTCTGCGACGAGCCCACCTCGGCGCTGGATGTCTCGGTGCAGGCCCAGATCCTCAACCTGATGAAGGACCTGCAGCAGGAGTACGGGCTCACCTACCTCTTCATCAGCCACGACATGGCGGTGGTCAAGCACATGGCCGACCGCATCGCGGTGATGTACCTGGGGCGCATCGCCGAGATCGCCCCGTCGGATCAGCTCTTCGCCACCCCGCACCACCCCTACTCGCGGATGCTGCTGGCGGCGGTGCCGTTACTGGAGGGGGAGGGGCGCGAACGCACCGTCATCGAGGGAGAGGTGCCCAACCCCGTGCATCCGCCTTCGGGCTGCGCCTTCCATCCGCGCTGCCCCCATGCCAATGAGCGCTGCAAGGCCGAGGTGCCGGCGCTGATCGCCAGAAGCGATGGCAGCGAGGTGGCCTGCCACGCCGTGGAGGAGGGGCGTCTCGACTGATCCCGGAGCAGGAGAAATGTGAAAGCGCCGGAAACCGCTGCTTTTCCCGGCCTGGCGGCCTGTACAGCGGCCGATTCCGGTTCATAATGAAGGGGAAAGCGGGCCCTGCAGGGGGCACCGAGGGGACTTCAGAGGGAACGCATATGGTGACCGCAGCCATGACCAGACTTCGCGGCCGGCTCGTCGGCGTGATCACGCTGCTGGCGTGCCTGGCCATCGTGATGTCCAGCACGGCCCAGGCCAACCCGCGCTACGCTGCCATCGTGGTGGACGTGGAGAGCGGCGAGGTACTGCACGCCGCCAACGCCGACGAGACGCGCTATCCGGCGTCGCTGACCAAGATGATGACGCTCTACCTGCTCTTCGAGGAGCTGGAGAAGGGGGCCATGCGCCTCAACCAGCCGCTGCCGGTGTCGGCCCAGGCCGAGGCGATGCCTGCCTCCAAGCTGTGGCTCAAGCGCGGCTCCACCATCACCGTGGAGGAGGCGATCCTGGCGCTGGTGGTGCGCTCCGCCAATGACGTGGCCGTGGTGGTGGCCGAGGCCCTGGGCGGCAGCGAGCGCCAGTTCGGCCAGATGATGACCGCTAAGGCGCGGGAGCTGGGCATGCATAATACCGTGTTCCGCAACGCCTCGGGCCTGCCCGACAACGGCCAGACCACCACCGCCCGGGACATGGCGACCCTCTCCATTCGCCTGATGCAGGACTTCCCCCAGTACTACCACTACTTCTCCCGGCAGAGCTTTGCCTACCGCGGCACCACCCACAACAGCCACAACCGGCTGGTGCGCAACTACGCGGGAGCCGACGGCCTGAAGACCGGCTTTATCCGTGCCTCCGGCTTCAACGTGGCCACCTCGGCGGTGCGCGACGGTCGCCGCCTGGTGTCGGTGGTCATGGGGGGCTTCACCGCCGCCTCCCGGGATACCCATATGGCCGACCTGCTCGATCGCGGCTTCGTGCGCGCCTCCCTCTATGGTCGCGGCGACTGGGTCGCCCAGGCCGACTTCTCCGGTGACCGCATGGGCATCGACGGCATGCCGGCCGCTGCGCCGGTACAGTCGCCGTCACCGGCCGCGCCGGCGCGGGAGCCGGAGGTGCAGCTGGCCAGCCTGCAGGTGCCTGAGCCGCTGCCCTCGGGCAGCGCCGGCTCGCCACAGGCCGCCCAAGGGTCGGCCAACGACCCCATTCGCGAGCTGATCGCGCGCAGCGAGCCGGCGCCCGTCCGCAGCGACACCCAGCACCGCCTGGAGCCGGTCGGCGCCAGCGGCAGCTGGGGCGTCCAGGTTGGCGCCTTCGCCAGCCACGACAACGCCCGCAGCCTGGCCAGCCGCGCCGCCGATCGGCTCAGCCGGGACCTGCTGCAGGCGAGGGTAGATATCGACGAGGTGGCCGGGGCGCAGACCATCTTCCGCGCCCGGCTGGTCAACCTCGACGAGAACCAGGCCTACCGCGCCTGCCGCAGCCTCGCCCAGGAGGGAATGGACTGCATGGTGATCAACGCCGCGCGCTGACCCTTGCCGGGCTGCACCGGCCCCGCTAGCCTCTTCCATGGTGACCACCCCGCCGCCCGCCCGGGCCGGCGGGGTGGTGCTTTTGGGTCAGGGGCAGGACCAGGGAGGAAAGATGTCGGCATCGTTCAAGGGAATCGGCTTCATGTGCCTGGGCGTGCTCTGCCTGGCCATGGGCGACGCCATCGCCAAGTGGCTCGGCGAGGTGCACTCGCCGCTGCAGATCATCTTCTTTCGTACCCTGGTCTCGCTGCCGCTGATCGCGCTGCTGGCCCATTTCGGCGGCGGCCTGCGCAAGCTGCGCACCCGGCGCCCCGGCGTGCACCTGCTGCGCGGGCTGACCTATACCGGCACCATGGTCTGCTTCGTGCTGGGGCTGACCCTCCTGCCCCTGGCCGAGGCCACCGCCATCGCCTTCGTGGCACCGCTCTTCGTCACCCTGCTCGCGGTTCCGCTGCTGGGGGAGCGCATCGAGGGGCCGGTGCTGGCGGCCTCCCTGGCGGGCTTTCTCGGCGTGCTGATCGTGGTGCGGCCGGGGGGCGAGGCCTTCCATCCCGGCTCCCTGGTGCTGGTGGGGGCGGCGTTCTTCTACGCCCTGATGCTGATCACCGCCCGGCGCTGGGGCAGCAGCGAACACCTCTGGGCCATGGTCTTCCATATGACCCTGGTGCCCTTCGTGCTCACCGGCCTGGCGCTGCCCTGGGTGTGGCAGCCCCCCCAGGCCGGCCACTGGGTGGCCTTCCTCGCGGCCGGCATCCTCGGGGTCGGGGCCACGGCCTTCATCACCCTGGCCTTCCGCCATGCGCCGGCGGCCATCGCCGCCCCCTTCGACTACACCGCCATGCTCTGGGCGGTGCTGCTGGGGTGGTGGTTCTGGGGCGAGATGCCCGACCTCTGGGTCTTCGTGGGCAGCGTGCTGATCATCGGCAGCGGCCTGGCCATCGCCTACCGCGAGGGGCGGACGTCCCTGAAACGCCGCCCGACCTCATGAGGCCCTGAAGCGCCAGCGCCGCCAGTAGCGTGCCACCAGGCCGTGCCGAGGGCCTGCCAGCAGGGCGATCAGGAAGAGTCCCGAGGCCACCAGGACGATGGCGCCACCCGAGGCGACGTCCAGCCGCACCGAGACCACCAGGCCAGCCACCGCCGAGGTGACGCCGACGGCGACCGAGATGGCCAGCATGGTGCCGAAGCGATCGGTCAGCAGGTGGGCCGTGGCGCCGGGGGTGATCAGCATGGCCACCACCAGGATGATGCCGACGGTCTCCAGGCTGGCGACGATGGTCAGGGTCAGCAGCAGGATCAGGCCGTAGTGGATGGCGCTGACGTTGAAGCCCAGTGCCTGGGCCTGCTGAGGGTCGAAGGTGTAGAGCAGCAGGGGGCGGAAGGCCAGCCAGATCGTCAGGACGGCCACCAGGCTGGCCAGCAGGGTCAATATCAGCGCCGGGGTCTGTACGCCCAGCACGTTGCCGAAGAGGATATGCATCAGGTGCGTGCTGGTGGTGATCTTGCTGATGATCACGATGCCCAGGGCAAAGGCGGCGGTGAACATCAGGCCCATGGCGGCATCCGACTTGATGCGGGTGTGGCGCTCGATGGCGCCGATGCCGAGCGACGTCAGGGCGCCGGTCACGAAGGCGCCGACGAAGAAGGGCCAGCCCAGCAGGTAGGCGATCGCCACGCCGGGCAGCACCGCATGGGAGATGGCGTCTCCCAGCAGCGACCAGCGCTTGAGCACCACGAAGCAGGAGAGCAGCCCGCAGGTGGCGCCCACCAGCACCGAGGTGAGCAGGGCACGCTGCATGAAGCGGTACTCGAAGGGGGCGGCGAGGCTGTCGGGCAGCAGGCCCACCACCATCATCAGCGCCGCCGTCAGTGTCTCGATCAGGCCGGTGGCCAGGGCGTCAAGCGGCAACGTGTCTCTCCTTGTCAGCGGTGGGGGGGACGCCAATGGCCAGTCGTGCCAGCATGCTGTCGCTGAGCATCGTCTCCGGTGCCCCCATGCCGATAACGGTGCGATTGATGAGCAGCACCTGATCGGCATGTGCCCGGGCGCCAGGCAGGTCGTGCGTCACCATGATCAGGGTGCGGCCGGCACGGCGCTGGCGCTCCAGGCTGGCCATGATCAGCGCCTCGCTGGGCGAGTCCACGCCGGCCAGGGGCTCGTCCAGCAGCAGGATGGGCGCCTGCTGGGCCAGGGCACGGGCCAGCATCACGCGCTTCTTCTGCCCACCCGACAGCGCCCCGATGGGCCGCCTGGCCATGTCGAGCATATCGACATCGTCGAGGGCCTCCTCCACGGCCCGGCGGTGGGCGGGGTTGGCCCAGCGCCTGGGCAGCAGGCGCTGCCACAGCGGGTCACGGCGCATCATGCCGAAGCGTCCGGTCATCACGGTGTCGCGCACTGAGATGGGAAAGTCCCACTCCATGCGTTCCTGCTGGGCCATGTAGGCAATGCGGCCCCTCTGGCGTTGGGCCAGCGCCGGCCGGCCGAAAATCCTCACTTCGCCACGCAGGGGCGGCAGGCTGCCGACCACCACGCTGAGCAGGCTGGACTTGCCGCCGCCGTTGGGGCCCACGATGGCGGTCCACTGCCCCTGGGGCAGGGAGAGGGATACGTCCTCCAGCACCGGCTCCTGATGGTAGGCGGCGTAGAGCCCGTTGATCTCGAGGGCTGGCACCCTGTCAGCGATCGGTGGTTCCATCGGCATCTCCCAGCGTGTCGGCCAGCAGGCGGGCGTTGTGGCGCAGCATGCTGGCGTAGTCGGGTGCTTCGCCCTCCGGCTCGCTCAGCGAGTCGACGAACAGCGGCCCGGCAATCGCCACCTCGGTCTCCTCGGCGACGCTGCGCACGTGCCGGTCGGAAATGGTGCTCTCCCAGAAGAGGGCCGCCGGACGACGCTCCTCGATGAGATCCACGATACGCATGATCTGGCGCGGGGTGCCCTCTTCCTCGGAGTTGGTCCCCCAGATGCCGTCATGTTCGAAGCCAAAGGCCTCGGCGAAGTAGATGAAGGCGGCTTCGCTGGTGATCAGCAGACGGCGCTCCTCGGGTATCACGGCCAGCGTCTCCTGCAGCTCATCGTACAGCGCATGCAGGCGGTTGGCGCTCTCCTCGGCACGGGCGGCGAACGCATCGGCCGCCTCGGGCCGCGCCTCGCCCAGAACCTCGGCAATGACGCGAACATACTCCGCCGCGGCGCGGGGGTCCATCCAGAGGTGAGGGTCGGCCTGGCCGGCGTAGTCGCCGGTCACGATGGGTTGAGTGGGATAGTCGCTGGCTTCGGCCAGGGCGACCACCGGGGTGCCCCGCGTGACGGTGGCATTGACCTGTCCGATCCAGGCCTCCAGATCGAGGCCGTTGTAGAAGACCACGTCGGCGGACTCGAGTGCCATGAAGTTGCTGGGCACCAGCTCCCACTCGTGGACCTCCGCGCCGACCGGGGCCAGCAGTTCGACCCGGGCCTCGTCGCCTGCGACCTGCGCTACCAGGTCGCCAAGCACCGAGAAGGTCGCCGCCACGCGCAGCGGGGAGGTGTCCGCCAGTGCGGCAGTGGGCAGGGCGGCAAGGCTCAGGCCGAGCAGAAGGGGCTTGATCGATGTCATGTGGGGATCTCCTGAAGGCGTTGAGACAGGCAGGATAATGAAACTCAGTATAGGCACAATGTCTTAGCCTTGGCTAACTTTTTTCCCGTGGCGCAGTGCCGCGGCTGCCCTCGAGTTGCCGCTCGCTTCGGTGAGTGGTTATATTGCCCACCATGACTGCCTCCCCGCCCGACTCGACCCCCGACCCGCACATGTCAGACGCTCTGCCGCCGTGCGAACAGCACGTCCGGCAGTACGCCGCCGTGCGCAATGCTCACGAGACAGAGCTTCTCGAGGACTATGTCGAGCTGATCGGCGACCTGCTGAAGTACCAGGGGGAGGCGCGTTCGGCCGATATCGCGGCGCGCATGGGGGTCAGCCAGGCGACCGTGTCCAAGACGGTAACCCGTCTCAAGTCCCAGGGGCTGGTGGATAGTCAGCCCTATCGCTCTCTCTTCCTGACCGAGAAGGGGGAGGCCATGGCGGAAATGGCACGCAAGCGCCACGCCATCGTCCTGCAGTTCCTGCGTACCCTCGGCGTCAGCGACAGCACCGCAAGGATCGATGCCGAGGGCATGGAGCATCATGTCAGCCGCGAGACCCTCGAGGCCATGGAGCGCTTCACCCGGGAGCACTGCCGCGGCTGAGCCGCCGCCCGCCGCTTGCCCTTGCCTCAGTCGAGTCTGCCACCACCCGTAAACGCCCTTGCCGCGGCCTCCGGGTCGGGGCGGCCGCAGATCGCCGAGATCACCGCCGGACCCAGGACGCCCGCCTGGCGCACGGCGTCGGCGTGCTCGGCCTTGAGCCCGCCGATGGCCACCGCCGGCAGCGGGCTTGCCGCCGCCAGCCTGGCCAGTCCCTCGAAGCCCAGCGGCTCGGCGTGGTCGTGCTTGCTCGAGGTAGCGAATACCGGCCCCAGCCCCAGGTAGTCGAGCCGTTCGGCGTCCACCCGCGCCATCTGCGCCAGGGTCTGCACCGAGAGGCCCAGGATCGCGCCCTCGCCCAGGGCCGCTCGGGCGGCGGCCACCTCCCCGTCGTCCTGGCCCATGTGCAGGCCGTCGGCGCCGCTCTCCACCGCCACGGCCAGGCGGTCGTTGATCAGCAGCGGCACGCCGCTGCCGGCGAGTGCCGCCTTGAGCCGGCGCGCCTGGTCGATCATCTCGCCGTCGGAGGCGTGCTTGTCGCGCAGCTGTACCAGGGTAGCGCCGCCGCGGACCGCGGCCACCACGGTCTCCACCAGGCCGCGCTCGGCGCACAGGCGGGGATCGGTGACGAGGTAGAGGGAGAGGTCAAGTCGCATCGTGAAACTCCAGAGGGGGAAGGGCATCGAGGGCGTCGCCCTCCAGGGTGTGGAGGGCGTCGAGGAAGGCCACGGCGAAGCTGCCGGGGCCGCGGGCGCCCTGGCCGGCCCCCTGGCCCGCGGCCCCGTAGCACGCCAGCGCCGCCACGGTCGCCTCGAAGGGGTCCTCGGCCCCCACCAGAAACGCCGCCACGACGCCGGTCAGGGCGCAGCCCAGGGTGGTGACCCTGGGCATCAGGGGGTGGCCGCCGCGGACCCGGGCCAGGCGGTGGCCGTCGGTGACGAGATCCACCTCGCCGGTGACCGCCACCACGCAGCCGACCCGACGGGCCAGGCGAGTCGCGGCCTGCTCGGCGGCCTCGGCCGGGTCGCTGCTGTCCACGCCGCGCCCGCCCGAGCCGCCGGCCTCCAGGGCGATGATCTCGGAGGCGTTGCCGCGTACCACCGTGGGCAGGCGCTCCAGCAGCCGGGCGACGGTGGTGCGCCGGTAGGCGGTGGCGCCCACGGCGACCGGGTCCAGCACCCAGGGCTTGCCGGTCAGGCGGGCCGCCTCGGCGGCCTCGTCCATGGCCTCTACCCAGTGGGGGGAGAGGGTGCCGATATTGAGCGTCAGGGCGTCGGCGATGGCGGCGAATTCGGCCGCTTCCTCCCGGGCGTGCACCATGGCCGGCGAGGCGCCGATGGCCAGCAGCACATTGGCCATGGAGTTCATGGCCACCAGGTTGGTGATGTTGTGCACCAGCGGAGCGCGCTGGCGTACTCGGGCCAGATGGGCCGCGAGGTCGATCCGCGAAGGAGTCGGTGTGGGCATGGGGCCTCCCGGGCGCGGGAGGTGCAGGCAGGCGAGGTCCTTGGCTGCACGACTCCCTACGCCGGCATGATCCGGGTCAGGTTCCAAGGGTGCCTCTCAGCCGCGGCCTGACATCACCGCGGCGCCCCTGTCGTAGTTGGTTGGCGCTGCTTGTCGATGATACGCCGCTGGGGCGGCCACACAAGTGTCAGGGCGCCGCTCGTGCCGCTCCCAGGAAGCGCTCCTGCCAGTAGGCGATCTCCACCGGGGCCGTCTCGACCCGGCGGCCGCGGCCCGGGGCGTGGATCATCTGACCGTCGCCGCGGTAGATGCCCACGTGGCTCGCCTTGCCGCGCCCGGCGGTATCGAAGAAGAGCAGGTCGCCGGGGCGGGCCCTGGGGGCCGAGGGCAGGGTGCGGAACTGGTCGTCGGCGGTGCGTGGCACCGGTATGCCGGCGGCCCGATAGGCGAGCTCCACCAGGCCGGAGCAGTCGAGCGCCTCGGGGGTGTTGCCGCCGAAGCGATAGGGGGTGCCCAGGGCGCTCTGGGCGGCGGCCAGAATCAGCACCCGCTCCATGGAGAGGCCCTCGTCCGACGCCGGGTCGTGCAAGGCAAGCTCACGGCCGGCGCAGCCGGCCAGCAGGGCCAGCAGCATCAGGCATAGGGAGAAACGCCAGGCGGTCAGGAGAGTCATGCCGAGGGCTCCTGGATGATGGAGGTCCCTCTACATTAGCCTCTGCCCGGAGCCCGGGGAAGCACCCGAGGCTTCACCGAAAGGCGATACGGGTGCCGTGGGCGAGCATCTCGTCCGGGGTCATGGCGTGGCCCGGCACTCCGATCATCTCGTCGCCGCACTGGTCGGACCAGGTCAGCACGCCATGGGTCAGGCCGAGCTCGCCGAGCTTGTCGCGAATCTCGCCGGTGCCGAGGAAGGTCAGGGTCTTGCCGTCGCCGTCGGAGAGCTCCGAGACGCCGCTGCCGTGGTGAAGGCGAACGGTGTAGATGCCGTCCATGGACTCCACCTCCACGATGGGGGAGAACCCCTGGGCGATGGCGCGGGCCAGCTCCCTGAGGGTGATATGGTCGCCGAGCTGATAGGCGTGGCCCATGATGGCCTCCTGCACGGGGGTGCATTGGATGTGTTGTAAAGGAAGTGTAGAACTATTTCCCCGCCTGGCAAGGGTCTTTGGCCATAAATTCCGGCCATCGTTTCTTTCTGTTAAAGTCATGTACAGTTGTTTGCGCGCCAGGGCTGGAAAAAGGCGCCCGCTGTCCCCATCCTCTGGGAACCATGTCATGAGCAACAGGAGCCGCACATGAGCTTTCAGGGCGAGCAGCACCCCGGGGTCCAGACCCCCACCGCCGATTCCGCAGGCTTTCGCCTCAACCACACCATGCTGAGGGTGAAGGACCCGGAGAAGGCCCTGGCCTTCTACTCCCGGGTGTTCGGCATGAGCGTGCTGCGCCGGCTCGACTTCGAGGAGATGCGCTTCTCGCTCTACTTCCTGGCCAAGCTGGAGGAGGGTGACGCGGTGCCCGAGGAAGAGGGCGAGCGTACCGTCTGGACCTTCGGCCAGAAGGGGCTGCTGGAGCTGACCCACAACTGGGGCACCGAGAACCAGGCCGATTTCGCCTACCATGACGGCAACGCCGAGCCTCAGGGCTTCGGCCATATCTGCTTCTCGGTGCCGGACCTGGAGGCCGCCGAGGCCTGGTTCGATGCCAACGGCGTCGAGTTCGTCAAACGCTCCGATCAGGGCAAGATGAAGAACGTGGTGTTCGTGAAGGACGTCGACGGCTACTGGATCGAGGTGGTCCAGGCCGACCGGCTGGCCGCCCTGGGCGACTGAGTCCGGCAGCGTCCATGCAGCGGCGCCGCCCCGACAGGGGCGGCGCCTTCCGTCATAAGCTAGGCGGACTCAATAGCCCGTCATCTCCAGATAGCCGATTCCCAGGCGCCTGTCGCTGTCGCGGTCCCGGGCGATCACCTCCCCCTCCCAGTAGGGCACCGTGGTGTCCATCCAGCGCTCGGCATGGGGCGCCGCCACGATCAGGTCGAGCCCCGCCGCGGGCACCTCCAGCCGCCAGCGGGTGGGCACTTCGCGGCCGGCGACGCTCGAGGTGGCGAGCGGCGTGAGGGCAAGCTCATCCGGCGCCAGCGCCCGGGGCTCTCCCTCGGGGCTGACCCAGGTGCCGGAGCGGTAGTCGCCGCCGGCCTCGCCGCCGCCGCGCAGCTGGAAGGCCATCAGCCGGTGGCCGTCGTCCAGGTGCAGCGAGAACCAGTCCCAGCCCGCCTGCTCGGGCCCCAGCAGCTGGCTGCTCCACTCCCGGTCGAGCCAGCCTCGGCCGCTCACCTCGTGAGTCTCGCCTGCCAGCACCACCTCGCCCTCCACCCGCCAGAAGGGCTGGCTGACATACATCGAGCCCTGGCCGTCGGCGGATTTCTGGCTGAAGCCGGCATCACCGTGCAGCACCAGGGGACCCTCGGCGGTGAGGTCGAGGCGATAGCCGGCACGCTCTTCCCCTTCGCCGTCGAAGGCGGTCAGGGTAAGGCGCTCGAAGGTATCGGCATCGGGCGCCTCCACCCGGGTGACGAGTTCCCAGTCGTCCAGCCAGGCCCGGAAGGGGTGGGCCACGGCCCCGGCCTGGCCGCCGGCCGGGTCGGCGGAGTGGCTGCGGGCGAAGCGCTCGGCCACGGCGTGCTGCTCCCCCCGGGAGACCGCCAGGTGCGCCATCCACAGCTGGTCGGCGACCCAGGGGCCGGGCGCGGGGCGCTCTGCGGGGGGCATCAGGGCCTGGCGGAAGAGAGTCCACTGCAGCCCCAGGGGCTCGCCGCTCTCGTCCTCCAGGTTGGCGGTGAGATACCACCACTCGATGCGGTAGTCCGGGTGGGCGCCGTGATCCTCGGGGAAGCGCAGCGGCGTGCCGGGGCGCGCCTGGGTATAGCCCTCGGCGCTCTCGCCCAGGCCGGCGAAGCCGGCACTCGGGGCCGGCGGCGGCGCTTCGCCGCAGCCTCCCAGCAGTAGCGCCGAGGCCAGCAGCGGCGCGGCAAGTCGGCAAGACAGGAGGGGGCGCATCAGGCAGCCTCCTCGGCGAGCAGCTCCCGAGGCGGAGTGCGCCACAGCCGCACCGCCGGCAGGGCCGCGGCGGCCAGGGCCACGCCCACGGCGGTCAGCAGGGTCAGCAGGATCTCGCCGGGGAAGAGGTGCAGCGGCAGGCGCCAGCCGAAGGCCGCCACGTTGATCACCGCCACCAGCCCCCAGGTGATGGCGATGCCCAGCGGCACCGCGACAAGGCCCACCGCTAGGGCCGTTCCGCCCAGCTGGGCGAGCTGCAGTTGTGCCAGCCTGCCCCGAGGAACGCCGAGGGCCCAGAGCGGCGCCAGCCGCCGGCGCCGTTCGCTGGCCTGGGCCAGCAGGCTGGCCAGCAGCGCGAGAGCGGCCACCCCCAGGGTCAGGGCGTTGAGCGCCCGGGTGATGGTGAAGGTGCGTTCGAAGATCTCGGTGGCGACGCGTTTCACGCCCTCCTGGTCGATCAGGCTGTCCCGGGGCAGGTCGAAGGCGTCGAGCAGCCGGGCGGAGAGCGCCGCGGCGTCGGCGCCGGGCGTCAGGGCGATCCCCAGCGAGCCCGGCGGCGCGGCGAAGCGCTCGGTGAGATAGGGGGTGGCCATCAGCACCTGCCCCCTGGGATTGCCGTAGTCCGGGTAGACGGCGGCAACCGCAAGCGTGAGCTCGCCCCCGGGGGCAGTCAGGCGCAGCCGGTCGCCGGGGGCCAGGCCCTCGGCCACGGCCAGCTGCTCGTTGATGAAGATATCGCCGCGGCCAAAGGCCGCCCAGGCCGTCTCCCGGCTGCCCTGGGGCCCCGCCAGGGGCCAGCGGGGCGTCAGGGTGGCGCCGGGGGTGATGCCGTAGACGGAGACCGGACGCTGTACCGCAGTATCTGTCTCTCCGCCGCCGGGCTCGACGGCCAGCAGCTGCGCGTCGCTGCGCGCGGTGGCGAGACGCTCGGCGACGTCCGGCTGTTCGGCCAGCCAGGCGTCGATGGTCTCGAACTGCTCCGCCGGGGGGCGCAGGTAGAGCTCGGCGGCCAGGCGTTGGTCCAGCCACTCCAGGAAGGTAAGGCGAAAGCCGCCCACCATGCTACTGACGCCGAGGTTGGCGGAGAGGGCGATCAGCAGCGCCATCATGGCCAGCGACAGCCGCGGCAGCTGCAGCTGCAGGTCGGCCAGGGCCCACTGGGCCAGGGGGCGGCGGCGCAGCAGGCGGGTCAGCCCGGCCAGGGCGAGACCGAGCAGCGGCGGCAGCCAGAGGGCGCTGGCCAGCAGCAGGGCGCCGACCAGAGCGAAGCCGGCGACCAGCCCCTCCCCCGGCGGCTGGGAGGCAAGCCAGGCCGCCAGGGCCAGGCCACCCAGCGCCGCGACCGTGCCGGCGGCGGCCATGGCGGCGAGCTGGCGGTGAAAGCCGGCCCGCCACGCCCGGGCCTGCCCCAGCCCCAGCACGCTGAGCCGCGAGGCGCGCCACAGCACGCCGCTGCCGGCCAGCAGCAGGCCGCCCAGGGTGACCGCCACGCCGCCGGCCCAGTAGTTCCAGGGCAGGCGCAGCTCGGTGCCGACCCCGGCGCCGTAGAGGCTGCCCAGGGTGGCGGCCACGTCGGGCAGCAGCGCGCGGGCCAGCCAGACGCCGCTGGCGATGCCTGCCAGGGCCCCGATGATGCCGAGCAGCGCAAGCTCCAGGGCCAGACCGGCCACCAGGGCGCGGCCGGAGACCCCCAAGGCGCGCAGGGTGCGCAGCATCCCCAGGCGCTGCTCCAGGGCCAGGCCCAGCGCCGCCTGGACGATAAAGAGGCCCACCACCAGCGACAGCAGCGCCAGGGCGGTGAGGTTGAGGTGGAAGCTCTCGGTGAGCTGGCCGGGGGAGGCCAGCGCCTCGGCCCGGGTCAGGGCAAAGCCCGCCGGCGCCTCGGCCAGGGCGCCCGGCGCGGCTACCAGCCGGGTGATCTGCTCGCCGCTCTCTAGCTGCCCGCTGCCTGCCAGCAGGAGCGCCGCGGCGGCGATATCCATCACCAGGGTGTCCGGTGGCAGGGCGGGGGCGAGAATCAGCGGCGGCAGGCGCTGGCCGTCGGCCAGGAGGGGAGTGGCGCCCGGCGCCTCCCGGGGCGCCACTTCCAGAGCGGCCAGGCTGTCGGGGGCCAGCTGCGTCTGCCAGGGGGGCGTCAGAAAGTCGGTGACATCGCCCGTGCCCGTTGCCGCGGTGCCGCCGGCGGTGGCGAACTCGCTGTCCCCGGGGAGGGTGAGCGGGTCGATGCCGATCAGGGTCAGCCGGGTGCCGTCCGGGGCCGCAAGCTCCCCCTCCAGCAGCGGGGAGAGCGGCAGGCCGGCCCGGCGCAGGGCGAGGTAGTCGTCCCGGGTCAGCGCCTCGCCGTCGCGCCGCTCCAGGCGATCCAGGCCGGTGGAGAAGAGCGCCTCGGCGCGGGCATAGCTGTCCCGGGCCGAGGCGTTGATGGCCTGGACGCCGCTCCACAGGGCGCTGGCCACCCAGAGTCCCAGCAGCAGCATGGCGAGCTGCCCCGGGTGGCGCCGGTAGTGGGAGAGCAGGGTCGCCAGCACCGTGGCCATCAGGCGCCGGCCTCTGTGTGGTTGCGGGAAGCGTCGCGGGGGGCGAGCCGCCCATGGGTCAGCACCAGGCAGCGGTCCAGGGGAGCGGCCACCTGGGGGCTGTGGGTCACCATCAGCAGGGCGCAGCCGGCCTGGGCGACCAGCTCGAGCAGCAGGGCGAGCACCTCGCCGGCGGTGGCCTCGTCGAGGTTGCCGGTGGGCTCGTCGGCCAGCAGCAGCGCCGGGCGAGGGGCCAGGGCGCGGCCGATGGCCAGGCGCTGCTGCTGGCCGCCGGAGAGCTGCTCCGGGTAGCGGCGCTCCAGGCCGTCCAGGCCCAGGCGCTGTAGCAGCTGCTTCGACCAGGCGGGGTCCTCCACGCCGGCCAGCCGCGCCTGGAGGCGAAGGTTGTCGAGCACCGTGAGGCTGGGTACCAGGTGAAACTGCTGAAAGATCAGCCCCACCGCCTCTCGGCGCAGCCGCGCCCGGGCGGGCTCGGCCAGGGTGGCGAGGTCGTGGTCGCCCAGGCGCACCTCGCCGGCGTCGGCCAGGTCGAGGCCGGCGGCCAGGTGCAGCAGGGTCGACTTGCCGCTGCCCGACTCGCCCATCAGCGCCAGGCTCTCGCCGGGGGCCAGGGTCAGGTCGACTCCGGCCAGCACGCTCAGCGGCCCCTGGGGCGTGGCATAGGCCTTGTGAACCTGGCGAAGCTCGAGCATGGCGGTCTCCCTGGTGTGGGCACGGGGCGCTGGCATGACGTGAGGCGAACCAGGGAGCATGTTGGCACAGAACGCCCGGCAGCCCCAGGCGACGGAGGGAGGAGTGTCGGCGCTGCCGCGATCGGGTATAACCGAGGGCTGGAAGGGCGAACGGCTTGAAAGGCGGCCTGAAGAGGGGAGGGAAGCGTGACCGTTACGGTGTCGAGACACTTCGTCGGCGAGCTGTTTCGCGGGGTGCCCCAGCTGCACCGCGAGCGCGCCAGCCTGCTGCGCCGTGCCGGCATCTCGCCGGGCTGGCTCGACGCTCCCCATGGGCGGGTCACCGTGGAGCAGTTCGCGACCCTCTACCGCCTGCTGGTCAACGAGTGCGACGACGAGACGCCGGGCTTCTTCTCCCGCCCCCTGCGCGGCGGCACCCTCAAGCTGCTCTGCCTGAGCCTGCTGGAGGCGCCGACCCTCAAGGTGGCCCTGCATCGCTATCGGCTCTTCTTTCGCATCCTGCTGGACGACTTCGGCTACGAGGTCAGCCATGGCGATGCGCGGGTGCGCATCGGCCTGGTGGAGCATCGGCCTCCGGCCGGCAGCCGCATCCTGGTGCACGAGCTGATGCTCAAGCTGCTCCACGGCATCGCGTCCTGGATGATCGCCCGCAAGATCCCGCCGCTGCTGATGGAGTGCGCCTACCCGCAGCCCGCCCATAGCGCCGACTACCGCTACTTCTACCCCGGCCGGGTGCTCTTCGACTGCCACCAGACCGCCATCTACTTCGACCGGGCGGTGCTCGACGAGCCGATCCGCCAGACCAAGCAGCACCTGGGGGCCTTCCTGCAGCGGGCCCCGGCGGACTGGTTCTATGTCTCCTTCGAGGAGCGCCTGCTCGCCCACCGGGTGCGCGAGCACCTGACCCGCCACGGCGCCTACTCGGCCAGCGTGGCGGAGGTGGCCGAGGCGCTGCATATGTCGGTGCGTACCCTCTCCCGGCACCTGGCCGCAGAGGGTACCCGCTTCCAGGCGGTCAAGGACGAGTGCCGGCGGGACTTTGCCATTCAGGCGCTGATGCGCAGCGAACAGCCGCTGACGACCCTGGCCGAGGCGCTGGGGTTCCAGGACCAGGCCTGCTTCAGCCGCGCCTTCCGGGACTGGACCGGGGATACGCCCGCCGCCTATAGGCGGGCGCTGGCGGTACCCCGGTAGCGCCCGGGGCCCTCACGCCTCCTGGCGGATGCGCTTCTTGTCCAGCTTGCCGACGCTGGTCTTGGGGATCTCGTCGACGAAGCGGATGGAGGAGGGCAGCGCCCAGCGGTTGATGCGCCCCTCGCTGACGAACCGTTTCAGGAAGGCCAGCACCTCGTCACCGGTCGGCGGGGCGTTGAGGTCCCGGGGCACCACCAGGGCGGCGGGACGCTCGCCCCACTGCTCGTCGGGCACGCCGATCACCGCCACCTCGGCCACGCCCGGGCACTGGCCGATCAGGTTCTCCAGCTCCAGGGAGGAGACCCATTCGCCGCCGGTCTTGATCACGTCCTTGATGCGGTCGCGGATCTCGAGGAAGCCGCGCTCGTCGAGGGTGGCCACGTCGCCGGTATGCAGCCAGCCGTCCCGCCACAGCTCCTCGCTGCGGGTGGTCTCCTTGTAGTAGGCCTGGGTCAGCCAGGGGGCGCGGACCCGTACCTCACCCACGCTCTCGCCATCCTGGGGCAGCGGCGTGCCGGCCTCGTCCACCACCTGCAGGTGCACCAGGGGCACCGGCACGCCCGCCTTGCAGCGCCACGGCAGCTGGGTCTCGAAGTCCGCCTCGGCGATATCCCGGGGCAGGATGTCGGCGGTGAGCAGCGGGCAGGTCTCCGACATGCCGTAGGCGCTGCGGGTGTCGATGCCGAGCTCGTGGGCGCGCCGGGCCAGGGCCTGGGTCAGGGGGCTGCCGCCGATTAGCAGCTTCCAGCCGGAGAGGTCGACCCGGCCCGAGGCGACCGGCTCGGCGTTCACCACCATGCCGAGCAGCGTCGGCACGCAGTGGGAGAAGTCCACCTTCTCGCTGACCAGCAGCTTGATCAGCATCTCCGGCTCGTAGCGCCCGGGGTAGACCTGGGTGGCGCCGAGCAGGGTGGCGGTGTAGGGCACGCCCCAGGCGTGGACGTGGAACATCGGGGTGATCGGCATGTAGACCTTGTCGCGGTCGAGCAGCTCGAAGCCCGGTGCCTGGAAGGTGCTGGCCTCGCCCAGGGTGTGCAGCACCAGCTGGCGGTGGGTGAAGTAGACCCCCTTGGGGTTGCCGGTGGTGCCGGTGGTGTAGAAGAGCGTGGCCACCGCGTTCTCGTCGAAGGTGGGGAAGTCGTAGTGGCGGGGCTGCTCGGCCAGCCGCGCCTCGTACTCGCCCACCAGGGGCAGGGTGGTCTCGAGAGGGGCTTCCTCCTCCTGGCAGAGCAGGTAGCCGCGGATGCGCGGCAGCCGCTCGTGGAGCCCCTCCAGCAGGGGGACGAAGTCGCGATGCACGAGCACGAAGTCGTCCTCGGCGTGCTCCATGGTGTAGTGGATCTGCTCCGGCGAGAGGCGCACGTTCACAGTGTGCAGGATGGCCCCCAGCATGGGGATGGCGAAGAAGGCCTCCAGGTAGCGGTGGCTGTCCCAGTCGAGCACCGCCACCACGTCGCCGGCGCGGATACCTTGAGCGGTGAGCAGGTGGGCGAGCTGATGCACCCGTTCGCGGAAGCGGCGGTAGTCGTGGCGGCCGAGGTCGCGGTAGATGATCTGGTTGTCGCCGGCCATGCGCACGCCGCTCTCCAGCAGCTCGCCGATCAGCAGCGGCGGGTTGGTGGCCGAGGGGGTGGGCGGCAGGATCCTGGGGTGAACGGTGGTCATCGGCGTGTCTCCTCGTGGTTGTCCGGGGTTACGTCAGCAGCGCTCGATCAGCAGGGCGATGCCCTGGCCGCCGCCGATGCAGAGGGTGATCAGGCCGTAGCGGCCCCCGATGCGCTCAAGCTCGGCCAGGGCCTTGATGACCAGGATGGCACCGGTGGCGCCGACCGGATGGCCCAGGCCCACGGCGCCGCCGTTGGGGTTGAGCCGCTCGGCGGGAAAGCCGAGCTCGTCGGCCACCGCCATGGCCTGGGCGGCGAAGGCCTCGTTGGACTCGATGACGTCGATATCGGCCATAGCGAGGCCGGCCTGCTCCAGGCAGCGGCGCACGGCGGGGATCGGCCCCAGGCCCATCAGGCGGGGCTCGACCCCGGCGGTAGTGCCCACCAGGAAGCGTGCGCGGGGCGAGAGGCCGCGCCGCTCGGCCTCGTCGGCGTGGGCCAGCACCAGGCTCGCCGCGCCGTCGTTGAGGCCCGAGGCGTTGCCGGCGGTAACCACGCCCTCCTTCTGGAAGGCGGGCCGAAGCCGGGCCAGGTCCTCCAGAGTGACGCCCTCGCGCACGTGCTCGTCCTGGGCGAAGACGCGCTCCTGGCGGCCGTCGCGCACGGTGACCGGGACGATCTGCTCCTCGAAGCGCCCCTCGGCGATGGCCCGGGCCGCCTTCTGGTGGCTCTCCAGGGCGAAGCGGTCCACCGCCTCCCGGGTCAGGCCGTGGCGGCTGGCGATGTTCTCGGCGGTGCAGCCCATGTGGCCGCTGCCGAAGGGGTCGCTGAGGATCCCCAGGGTCAGGTCGGTGACCGAGGCGTGACCCATGCGCAGGCCGCTGCGCGCCTGGGGCGGCAGCAGGTAGGCGCCGCGGCTCATGGACTCGGCGCCGCCGGCGAGGGCCAGACGGCTGTCGCCCAGGGCGATCTGCTGGGCGGCGGAGAGCAGGGCCTGCACCCCGGAGCCGCACAGGCGGTTGACGTTGAAGGCGCCGGCCTCGTCGGGCACGCCGCTCTCCCGGGCGATATGCCGCGCCAGGTAGGCGTCCTCGGGGCCGGTGGTGATGATATGGCCGTAGACGGCATGGTCGATGGCCGCCGCCTCGACGCCCGAGCGGGCCAGCGCCTCCCGGGCGGTGACGGTGCCGAGCTCCTGGGGCGCAAGGCCTGAGAGGCTGCCGCCGAAGCCGCCGATGGCGGTGCGGGCACCGCCCAGAATGACAACGGAATCCAGACGCATGGGGTTCTCTCCTGGTTCAGGCCTTGCCCAGCAGGGAGCGGGCAACGACTTCCTTCATGATTTCCGAGGTGCCGGCGTAGATGGTCTGTACCCGGGCATCCAGATAGAAGCGCGAGATGGGGTACTCGCGGGTGTAGCCGTAGCCGCCGAAGAGCTGCAGGCAGGTATCGGCGGTGGCGCACTGCATCTCGGTGAGACGCAGCTTGAGAATGGCGGCCTCGGTGGGGCCCATGGCCCCCCGGCGGTACTGCGCCATGCACTTCTCGAGATAGGCGCGGCCGAGCTCGATGTCGGCCTGCACCTCGGCCAGGGTGAAGCGGGTGTTCTGGAAGTCGCCCACCCGCTGGCCGAAGGCGCGCCGCTCCTTGACGTACTCCAGGGTCAGCGCCAGGGCCCCCTCCATGGCGCCCAGGGCCTGGGCGCCGACGCCGAGGCGCTCCCGGGGCAGCTCCTGCATCAGGTAGGCGAATCCCTGGCCCTCCTCGCCGAGCAGGGCGTCGGCGGGGAGCTCCATGCCGTCGAAGAAGAGCTCGGCGGTGTCGCTGGCGTGCTGGCCGATCTTCTTGATCGGCTGGCCCCGGGAGAAGCCGGGCAGGGCGGTGTCGACCAGGAAGAGCGACACCCCCTTGGCGCCCGCCTCCGGATCGGTCTTGGCGCAGACGATCACCAGGTCGGCCACCTGGCCGTTGGTGATGAAGAGCTTGCCGCCATCAAGGCGCCAGCCGCTTTCGGTGCGCCGGGCGCGGGTCTTCATGGCGGCCAGGTCGCTGCCGGCACCGGGCTCGGTCATGGCGATGGCGCCGATCACCTCGCCGCGGGCCATGGCCGGCAGCCAGCGCTGCTGCTGTTCCGGGGTGGCGATATGCAGCAGGTAGGGCATGACGATGTTGGCGTGGATGTTGTAGGCGCTGGCCAGACCGCCGAAGCCCTGCCGGGAGATCTCCTCCACGGCGAGCTGGGTGATGGCGAAGTCTGCGCCGGCACCGCCCTGGGCCTCGGGCATGTCGATGCCCAGCAGTCCGGCGTCGCCCATACGCTGCCACATGGCCCGCGGCATCTCGCCGGCCGCCTCCCAGGCCTCGTAGTGGGGCGCCACCTCCTGCTCCAGGAAGCGGCAGATCATGTCGTGGAACAGCGGGGTCAGCTCATCCTGGTGAATATCCTGGGTCACGCGTTCAGCTCCTTGCGCAGGTGTCGCTTGAGAATCTTGCCGGCAGTGCTCTTGGGCAGGGCATCGACGAAGAGCACCCGTTTGGGCACCTTGTAGGGCGCCATGACGCCCTTGGCATGGGCGATCAGCGCCTCCTCGCTGGCCGTCTCGCCCTCCTTGAGCACCACCACGGCGGTGATCGCCTCGATCCACTTCTCGTCGGGCAGGCCGATCACCGCCACCTCGGAGACGGCGGGGTGCTGGAAGAGCCCCTCCTCCACCTCGCGGCTGGCCACCACCACACCGCCGGTGTTGATGACGTCCTTGATGCGATCGACGACGTAGAGGTAGCCCGCCTCGTCGACGTAGCCCACGTCGCCGGAGTGGAACCAGCCGCCGAGAAAGGCCTCCTCGGTCATCTCCGGCTTGTCCCAGTAGCCGGTGAGCAGCTGGGGCGAGCGGTGGACGATCTCGCCGTGCTCCCCCGGTGCCACGTCGTTCATCTCGGCGTCGACGATGCGGGTCTCCACGGTGAGGATGGGGCGACCCGCCGAGGCCGGGCGTTCGTCGTGCTCCTCCGGGCGCAGCACCGTGGCCAGGGGGGCAATCTCGCTCTGGCCGTAGCAGTTGTAGAGCCCCACCCCGGGAATGCGCTGGCGCAGCTCCTCCAGCACCGGCACCGGCATGATGGAGGCGCCGTAGTAGGCCTTCTTCAGGCGGCTCAGGTCGGAGCGTTTGAAGTCGGGGTGGCGCAGCAGGCTGATCCACACCGTGGGCGGGGCGAAGAAGGAGGCGATGCCCTGGCGGCTGATCTGGGCCAGGCAGTCGTCCGGCAGCGGCGCCTCGCGCAGGTGGATCGGCGCGCCCAGCAGCAGCGCCGGCATCAGGAAGACGTGCATCTGCGCCGAGTGGTAGAGCGGCAGGGCGGCCAGCATCGGCTCGTCGCCCTTGATGTCGAGCTCCACCATGCAGGCCATGTACTCGGCGAGCAGGGCCTGGTGGGTCATCATCGCCGCCTTGGGGGCGGCGGTGGTGCCGGAGGTGTAGAGCAGCTGGGCGAGGCTTGCCCCCTCCACGGCCACCTCCGGCTCGGCGGCGCTGCCCGCGCCGGTGGCCATGGCCAGCACATCGAAGCCGCTATCGTCCCCGGCATGCAGGGTGCCGGTGAGAGGCAGCGACATACCCTCGGTGGCGGCGGCGACGTTCTCGGCCAGGCTGAGGTCGCTGAGCAGGCCGGCGGCGCCGGACTGCTCGAGGATATAGCCGAGCTCCTCGGCGGTGAGGGCGTAGTTCACCGGTACGTGCACCAGGCCGGCCCGGGTCGCCGCCAGCCAGGCGATGACGTAGGCGTCGGAGTTCTTGCCGTAGACCGCCAGGCGGTCACCGGGGGCGAGGCCGGCGTCGAGCAGGGCGTTGGCCACCCGGTTCACGGCCAGGTTCAGCTCGCCGTAGCGCCAGCGGCGGTCGTTGAAGGCCAGGGCCAGCTTGCCGCCCTGCTTGCGGGCGCTGCGGTTGAGGGCGGCGCCGATGGTGTTCTGCTGGATCTTCGGGTTGAGGCTCATGTCGTATCCCCCCTCAGGTGCCGTTGTTGACCAGATGACACTGGCTCTCGGAGAGCGGGCGGAAGGCCTCTTCGGCGGGAATGGTGCGCACCAGGCGGAAGAGGTCATCTTCGTCGGCGGCCTCTTCCGGTGACTTCACCTCCACCAGATACATGTCGTGCACCATGCGGCCGTCTTCACGGATATAGCCGCCGGTGGCGAAGATATCGTTGATCGGCGTGGCCGCCATCTGCTCGCGCACCGCCTGAGCCTCGTCGGTACCGATGGCGTCCACGGCCTGCAGGTAGTGCAGGGTGCTGGAGTAGAGGCCGGCGTGGACCATGGTCGGCATGCTGCCGGTGCGCTCGCGGAAGCGTTCCGCCCAGGCGCGGGTCTCCTCGTTGAGGTCGTAGAACCAGGCCTTGGTGAACTGCAGGCCCTGGGCGTCCTCCAGGCCGATGCTGCGGATATCGGTGCTGAACAGCACCATGCCGGCGAGAATCTGGCCCGCCTGGGTAATCCCGAACTCGCTGGCGGTGGTAATGGCGTTGATGGTGTCGCCGCCGGCATTGTTCAGGGCGATCACATCGGCGCCCGAGGCCTGGGCCTGGAGCATGAAGGAGGAGAAATCGTTGCTGGGGAAGGGGTGGCGCGCCTTGCCCACGATGTTGCCGCCGCTCTCCAGCACGACTCTTTCCACGTCGCGCTCCAGGGCATGGCCGAAGGAGTAGTCGGCGCTGAGCAGGTACCAGTTGGGGTTGCCCTCCTCGGTGATGGCACGGGCGGTGCCGTTGGACATGGCCCAGGTGTCATAGACCCAGTGGATATGGTTAGGGGAGCAGCTCTCGTTGGTGACGCCGGAAGAGACGGCGCCGTTGACCAGGCCGAGGCGGTTCTCCTCTTCCAGCAGGCGCACGGCGGCCAGGGTCACCGAGGAGGCCACCAGCCCGGTGACCATGTCGACGTTGCGCTCGTCGATCCACTCGCGCACGACGCTGGACCCCACGTCGGCGCTGTTACGGTCGTCGGCGCTGAAGACCACGACATCGGCGCCGGCCACGCTGCCCCCCACGTCCTCGATGGCCATCTGGATGGCGTCGAGCCCCAGGGGGCCGATGGGGTCGCGGTAGACGCCTGACATGTCGGCCAGGTAGCCGATGCGGATCTCGTTATCGGTAATTTCGGTGGCGCCGGCCTGGGAGGCGAGCATGACGGAAGCGGCGAGCGTACCCAGTGCGAACTGGCGGGTATTGATCATGGAGAAGCCCTTGCGTTGTTGTTGTGTGCTTCGGGGCGTATGGAGGAGCCGACGCCCCGACCCCATGGTAAGAACAAAGGTCGGGGAGGGGTTGATCTATCACGCCAGAGTTTTTGCATTTCCTGCCAATCTGGGGGGCGATTTTTACGAGCAGGCTAATCAAAAGGTCCTGGGGTCGACATATACGGCCACTCTGGCCGGAGAAGGCTTGGCAAATGACGCAAACGTAAAGGGCGCCCGAAGGCGCCCTCTGATCTTGCGGATGGTCGTACTGGCACTCTGGCTCAGTGAGCGTGACCATGGCTGTGATCGTGATCGTGATCGTGATCGTGATCGTGATCGTGCCCATGGTCATGATCGTCGTGGCCCGGCTCGGCCAGGGCGTCATGCAGGGTCTGGGCGTTGTGGCGCATCATGCCCAGATAGGTGCTGGCCTCGCCCTCCGCGGCCAGGGCGTCGGAGTAGAGGGTGCCGGCGATGGGCAGGCCGGTCTCCTCGGCGAGCTGGCGGATGATCGCCGGGCTGGTCATGTTCTCGTGGAACAGCGCGCGGACGTTCTGCTCGCGGATCACGTCGATCAGCCGCGCCATGTCGCCGGCGCTGGGCTCGGCTTCCGTGGAGAGCCCCACCGGCGAGAGGAAGTTAAGGCCGTAGGCGTTGGCGAAGTAGCCGAAGGAGTCATGGCCGGTGATGATGCTGGTGGAGGCGGGGATCTCGCCGATCAGCCGCCGCATCTCCTCGTCCATGGCCTGCATCTCGGCGATATAGCGCTCAGCGTTTTCGCGATAGGCCGCTTCGTTGTCCGGGTCGGCCTCGATCAGGCCCTCCAGGATATTGCCGACGTAGACCTGGCCCATGGCCAGATCCTGCCAGGCGTGGGGGTCGTAGTCGCCATGGACGTGATCATGGTCGTTGCCATGCCCGTGGTCGTGGCCGTGATCGTCATGGTCATGATCGTGGCCATGGTCGTGCCCGTGGTCGTCATGATCGTGGTCGTGGCCATGGTCGTCATGATCGTGGTCATGCCCGTGATCGTGGCCATGGTCGTCATGATCGTGGTCATGCCCGTGATCGTGGCCATGGTCGTCATGATCATGGTCGTGGCCGTGATCGTGGCCGTGGTACTCCAGCTTGTCGATGCCGTCGGTAGCGGTGACCAGCGGGCCGGCATAGTCGCTGGAGTCGAGCAGGCGCTCCATCCAGCCTTCGAACAGCAGGCCGTTGAAGACCACCAGGTCGGCGTCGGCCAGGGCGCGGGCGTCGCGCGGGGTGGGGGAGTAGACGTGGGCGTCGCTGTCGGGGCCGACCAGCGAGGTCACCTCGACGTGCTCGCCACCGACGTTCTCGACCATGTCGGCGAGGATGCTGAAGCTGGTCACCACCTGGACGCGCTCGGCGGCGATGGCGGCGGGCAGTGCCAGCATGGCCGAGACGCCGATCAGGGCAGCGGAAGGCTTGATGATGCTCATGGGGCAGGACTCCTTGGTGTGATGAGTGCTCAGTGAGGCTCGGGTGCACCCAGGGGGGCCGCACGGCGGCGCAGGCGCCGCCGCAGGCTGTGCTGACTCCCGAACAGGGCAGAGAACACATAGCCGACGCCGGCGAGCAGAATGATGGCCGGGCCGGAGGGCATGTTGAAGTGATAGGAGAGCAGCAGTCCCCCGGTGCTGGCGACCAGGGCGATGCCGATAGCAACGGCGATCAGGCCCTCCAGGCGCTTGCTCCAGAAGCGCGCCGCCGTGGCCGGCAGCATCATCAGGCCCACCGCCATCAGGGTGCCCAGGGTCTGGAAGCCGGCGGTCAGGTTGAGGACCACCAGGCCCAGGAAGATCCCGTGGACCAGGCTGCCGCGCACCCCCTGGCCGCGCAGGAAGAGCGGGTCCAGGCATTCCACCACCAGGGCACGAAAGATCACCGCCAGCGTGACCACGATCAGGCTGCTGATGGCGGCAATCAGCAGCAGCGAGGTCGTGTTGACCGCCAGTATCGAACCGAACAGCACGTGGGTGAGGTCCACGCTGCTGCCGCCCAGCGAGATGATCATCACCCCGGCGGCCAGGGAGATCAGGAAGAAGCTGGCCATGGCGGCGTCTTCGCGCTGGCCGGACATCTGGGACACGCTTCCCGCCAGCACCGCCACCAGCAGCCCCGAGAGGATGCCCCCGAGGCTCATCATCGGCAGCGAGAAGCCGGCCAGCAGGAAGCCCAGCGCCACGCCGGGCAGGATGGCATGGGCCATGGCATCGCCGATCAGGCTCATGCCGCGCAGCACCAGGAAGACCCCCATGGGCGGAGCGGCCAGGGACAGGGCGAAGCTGGCGATCAGGGCCCGCTTCATGAAGCCGTAGTCGAAGGGGGCGATCAGCCATTCGTGCAGCAGGGTCAACATGGGCTCACTCCGCCGATGGCCTGGGAAAGAAAGGAGGCGGGCGCGGCGCTTCGCAGCGGTTGAAGCACGCTCTCCACGCTGACCCAGCGGGCATGGCCGCTGGCCAGCACCACCGTTTCGTCGGCCAGGCGGGCGAGCTGCTCCATGTCGTGGAGCACCACGATGATGGTGGCGCCCTCGCTGGCCATGTCGCGCAGCACCCGCATCAGCACCTCCACGGTTTCGGCGTCGACGTTGGCGAAAGGCTCATCCAGCAGCAGCAGCTCCGCCTCCTGCATCAGGGTGCGGCCGATCAGGGCGCGCTGACGCTGGCCGCCGGAAAGCTCGCCCAGGGGGCGGTGGGCCAGATGCGAGATGCCCAGCCGCGCCATGATCTCGCGCCCCTTGCGGTAGTGGGCGGCACAGTAGCCCTTAAGGGCTCCGTGGCTGGGCCAGCTGCCGGTCATCACCAGCTCCTCGACGCTCATCGGAAAGGTGAGGTCCAGGGCCAGCTGCTGGGGCAGCCAGGCGCGGCGCTCCTTGGGCACCGAGCACTCCACGCGCCCCGCGATGGGCTTGAGCATGCCCATGATGCCCTGGATCAGCGTGCTCTTGCCGGTGCCGTTGGCGCCGATCAGGGCGGTAATGGCCCCGTCGCGGAATTCGCCGCTGATGTGTTCCAGCACCGTGCGGCTGCCCTGAGCGAGCTGTAGGTCGCAGAGCCGCAGGCGAGCGTTTGCATCTGCCATCAGCCCCACCATCCTGCGGCCCAGGAAACCGCCAGCCAGAGCAGTGCCAGCGGCAGCAGCACCAGCATCAGCCGGCGGCCGACCGACAGTGACATGAGAGAAAAATGGCAGGGCCCTTCCAGGCGGTGCCGGTGTGCGCGGTGTGCCATGGGAGCGGTACCTCGTGACGACAACAAGAAGTTATAACATAACAGTAAGCGCCCAGAAACCGTGGCGCTTCGCGGCCGTGAGCCAGTGCGGCGGGGATTGTGGCATGGCGCGTGGGAGGGGCAAAGGCCTTGGGGCGGCCCTGCCTGCGTGAGCTGCCGCGCAGATGGATCAGAGAGGGAAGTTGGGGGGCTGGCTCAGTGGCCGGCGCCACAAGGCTGGCAGGCTAGAGCGAGGGGTGCTTGTATGAGGAAAGAAACGTAACAGAACCACAGGAGACAGGGATGTCGTACTACCTCTACTGGGGCAAGGCGAAACCGGCAGACGAGGGTGATAGCTGCCACCTTCTGCCCTATCATAGCCTTGATGTGGCCGCCGTTGGTTGGCATCTGCTCGCTCCCGAACGGCCATTGACTCAACGCCTTTCCCGGCAGCTGGATATCCCGCCTGACGCCCTGCGGCGCTTCCTCGTTTTCCTGCTCGGGCTGCATGACCTCGGCAAGTTTGCCCGTGCTTTCCAGGGGGTGGCCCGCCCCGAGGGCGTTGAACTGGCCCCCCCGATCGAGCGGCTGGCCTATACCGAACGCCACGATCGGCTGGGTGCCTTGCTGTGGCAGGCACGCTGGATCGATTGGCTGCAGGACGGCACGCTGCGCTGGCCCGATCGGGGCCTCGATCGCAATGCGCGTCGACAGCTCAGCGAGACGCTGCGGGTTATCCTGGCCCCGATGTTTGGCCATCACGGTCAGCCGGTGGAGGCTGGACGGCTGGAGCCGACGGAATTCTTCGGACACGACGATAGCGCCTCGGATATCGAAGCAGCGCGTAAGTTCATCGCCGCCTGGGCCATACTGATCGACATTGACTGGCAGTGCGACAAGTTGGTCTCTCAAGAGTGGCGAGAGGCTTTCTTGGCCCTGAGCTGGACGGTCGCCGGCTGGGTTACCCTGAGTGATTGGCTGGGGTCGAATCGCGATCATTTCACTTACTGCCAGGACCCTATGCCGCTGGCCGATTACTGGCCCATCGCACTCGAGCGGGCCGAGCTGGCGCTGCAGGAGAGCGGATTCGCTCACCCTCCCGAGCCGGTGCCCTATGCTGGCCTTGCCAGCTGGTTCGGTGGTCAGCCGGTCACGCCGACCCCGCTACAGCGGGAGGCTGAGACCCTCCCCATAGGCGATGGTCCCCAGCTGTTCATCCTTGAGGACGTGACCGGCGCCGGCAAGACCGAGGCGGCTTGCATCCTCACCCAGCGCCTGCTGGCGGCCGGTCATGGCGAGGGGCTCTATTTCGCCTTGCCGACCATGGCGACCTCCAACGCCATGTATGAGCGATTGGGGGATCTGCATCGGCGTTTCTATGCTGCGGCGTCTCGTCCTTCCTTCGTGCTGGCCCATGGCGCTCGCGAGCTGAATGAAGCCTTCGTAAAGGCCGTGGCCGAGGAGCAACCGGAAGACCGGGACTATGCCACCGATGACATGACGGCCACTACGCGCTGTAACCGCTGGCTGGCCGACTCGCGCAAGAAGTCTCTGCTGGCCGATGTGGGGGTGGGCACGATTGACCAGGCGTTGATGGGGCTGCTGCCGTTTCGGCATCAGTCGCTGCGCCTGTATGGCCTGGCACGCAAGGTGCTGATCGTTGATGAGGTGCATGCTTACGATCACTACATGCAGACCCTGCTCCATCAGCTGCTGGCGTATCATGCTCGCCAGGGCGGCAGTGCCATCCTGCTGACCGCGACCTTGCCACATGGCATGCGCGAGGCCCTGGCCGAGGCATGGCGTGAGGGATTGGGGCAGGCACCGGCCACGCTGCAGGAAGAGTCGTTCCCGCTGTTGACCCAGGTTGGTCATGACCTGGAGCGAGAAACCCCTCTGGCGACACGCCCCGAAGTCGCTCGAGAGGTGGGCGTCGACTGGTTGACCACGGAGGAGCAGGCGCTCGACACCGTGATGGCGGCGGTGGAGGAAGGGCAGTGCGTCGCCTGGGTGCGCAATACCGTGGACGATGCTATTCGCGCCTATGAACAGCTGAGCCTGCGCCATCCCGATCCCGAGCGCTGCCTGCTGTTCCATAGCCGCTTCGCGATGACCGATCGTCAACGCATCGAGTCTGACGTCATCGCCCGACTGGGTAAGGCCTCCACTCCCGACCAGCGACGTGGTCAGGTCTTGATCAGTACGCAGGTCTTCCAGGAATCCTTGGATTGCGATGTTGACTATATGGTCAGCGACTTGGCTCCAATCGATCTACTGATTCAGCGCGCCGGGCGCCTGCAGCGTCATGTACGGGGCCCGCGCTCTGCCCCCATGCTCGCCGTACTGGCGCCGGAGTGGAGTGACTCCCCGGATGCCCAGTGGCTGAAGCGCGCCCTGCCGGGCACCCAAGCGGTTTATCGCGATACCTCTCTGCTGTGGCTGACCCAGCGCGTGCTGCGTGAACTCGGAGCGATCCGTATGCCCGATGAAGCGCGGACCCTGATTGAGAGCGTGTACGGCCGGGTCGCTGACTTGGTGCCGGATGACCTTCAGGATGCGCGTATCGAGCAGCACGGCATGAAACGCGTAGCCGTCTCGATGGCCAACTTCAACGCCCTGTCGCTTGAGCAGGGTTACCTCCGCCATCCTGAGCTCGATCAATGGCAGGAGGAACTGGAGATCGGCACCCGCCTGGTCGACGAGCCGACGCTCAACGTCGTGCTGCTCAAGTGTACAGCCGATGGCGAACTGGCGCTGTGTGCCGAGGGCGAGCGCCACGCGGCCATGCTCAGCCAGGTCAAGCTGCGCCAGAGCCAGGCGGAGAAGCTGGCGGACTTGCCGGCCGGTTTCCGGGCCAAGTGGGAAGCCTTGCAGGAGCGCCTCAAGGCGCTGCGCTTCACCCGTCCCTGGCTGGTCGAGGCCGATAGCGATTGCGCCTATGACGCCCAGTGGGGGGTGAGGTTTTCAAGGGATAAGGAAAATCCCCGCTGACGCGGGGAACGAGTTGGCGTCTGAGCCAATAACGGTTCATCCCCATATGGATGAGGAGCGCCAGCGATCATCCCACCACATCGCGGTTGTCGTCCATCAGCTTGTTTGAGCAAATAACTTGATGTTTTCTTTTTTGCCTTCTAGCTTTACTTCACAGCGTTGGCGCTTTGACATAGATGGAGTAGAGCCAGTGAACCTACTTAGCACCCCTTGGCTTCCTTTCCGCACTCGGAAAGGAAGCGTTGCCTACCGGCCGCCCACGGCGGTGGCCGATCCCGAGATCGTCGATCTTGCCCTACCTCGCGCTGACTTCCAGGGCGCCGCCTACCAGTTCCTGATCGGCCTGCTGCAGACCGCGCTGCCGCCCCAGAATCAAGGCGACTGGCTGGACCGCTTTGTCGAGCCGCCCAGCATGGAAGAGCTGGAGGCCGCCTTCGCGCCCCTTGCCGATGCCTTCGAGCTGGATGGTGACGGCCCGCGCTTCATGCAGGATCTTGACCCGCTCGACGACGTCAAGGACAGCACGGTCAGCGGCCTGTTGATCGATGCGCCAGGTGCTAACGGCATCAAGAACAACACCGACTTTTTCGTCAAGCGTGGGCGTGTCGAGGTGATGTGCGAGGATTGCGCCGCCCTGGCTCTGTTTACCATGCAGATCAATGCGCCCGCCGGTGGGGCCGGCATTCGCGTCGGCCTGCGAGGCGGCGGGCCACTGACCACCCTGGCGCTACCCGATTCGGGCGATGCCAGCCTCTGGTCCCGGCTGTGGCTGAACGTGGTGACGTCCAGAGCGCTGACGCGGTCCGGGCAGGCATGGCAGGCACCGCGCTACGATGATGACACCTTGTTCTTGTGGATGGCGCCGACCCGGGTTAGCGACAAGAAGGGCACGGAAGTCCTGCCCGAAGGCATGCACCCGCTGCACCCCTATTGGTCGATGCCGAGGCGCTTCCGGCTGCTGTTCGAGGAGGGGCCGTGTCATTGCGACATCTGTGGGCGCGAAGCGACTCACGCTGTGAGGCGTATCCGTGCCAAGAAACAGGGCGCCAACTACGATGGGCCCTGGCTGCACCCGCTGACGCCTTACCGTCGCGACCCCAAGAAGCCCAATGAGCCACCGCTGTCCAGCAAGGGGCAGCCAGGAGGGCTGGGCTACCAGCACTGGTCGAACCTAGTGCTGCAGGATGCCGACACCAGCGGCGCGCTGCCCGCCCTGGTGGTGCAGGACTATGTCGCGGAAAAGGTGCGGGCCGTCGACGAGGAGCGCCGTTTCGGAGAGGAGATCGCCGCACTGCTCAAGCATGCCCGACTGTGGGCCTTCGGCTATGACATGGACAACATGAAGCCCCGCGGCTGGTACAGCGTTGAGATGCCGCTGGTAGCCGTGCCTGCCGCGCAGCAGGAGCGGCTGCGTGCCTGGGTACAGCGCTTCACTGACCTGGCCCGTCAAATCGCCTGGATGGTGCGTACCCAGATCAAGAATGCCTGGTTCGACCGTCCCTCCGAGGCCAAGGGCGACATGAGCCATATCGATCTGGCCTTCTACGACGCCACGCGCGGCGCTTTCTTTCATGCACTGCACGGCTTCCAGCAGACGCTGGCAAAGGCCGACGACGCGCCTAGCCTGCCTCCCGAGGTGGCCGAGCAGTGGTACCGCACGCTGAAGCGCGAGGGGATGGCACTGTTCGAGGAACAGTCGCTGAGTGGTGCACTGGAGGCCGTGGACCTACAGCGTGCGACCGCGGCTCGGCGTCAGTTGCAGAGTTTCCTGGCCGGTCGCAGCAAGGGTAGCAAGGCCATTCGTCAATTTGCCGAGACGGGCGGCTTCGCCTTGGTCGCCGAGCCGGCAACCACCGAAGAGAGCGTGTCATGAGTGAAACGGAACTCGCACCCGCGGCGGAGGCCCCGCTACGCGTACCCGAGCGACCCTATGCCATCGAGCGTAGGGAAGCCGATGCCCTGCGGCGTTGGTGGCAGCGCCTGACGTTGTCTGCGGACGCGTTGAAGTCCCATACCGATGCCCGGCCCTGGCCCAAGGGCATGCGGGCGACGCTTCGACGCTGCGACACCATCGAGGCGGCGATGTTGACTGAGGCCTTCCGCCACCTTTGGAGCTTGCTGCCTGCGAAGGAGGATCAGACGGAAAGCCAGCGGGATCGGCGATTGCAGGCATGGGCCTGTATCGCGCTGGTGGTGGCTGAGCTCCGTGAGGACGCGGCCAAGATGCCATTGGGTGCGCGCCTTGGTCAGCAGAAGCGTGAAACCGGCAAGCCACATATGAGCGAGCTTCGCTTCCAGCAGCTGATGACATCGCGTACCCCGGAGGAGCTGGTACAGCGCCTGCGCCGTGCGCTGGCGCTGATCGACAAGCGTGGTGTAAGCGTTGTGCACCTGGCCGACAACATTGCGCTGTGGTGGCGTGAATATCAGGGAGGGATGTCACCGCAGCCTACCCGGCGCTTGGGCTTCCTCTGGGCCAATGACTACTTCGGTGCCACGGCCGGCTATCGGCAAGATAACGAGTAATTCGTCAACGACGACAGGGAGTAATGCACATGAGCCATTTCATCCAGCTGCACCTGCTGACCGCCTATCCGCCTGCCAACCTCAACCGCGACGACCTGGGGCGCCCCAAGACTGCCATCATGGGTGGCGCCAAGCGATTGCGCGTGTCGTCGCAGAGTCTCAAACGGACCTGGCGGACCTCTGCGCTGTTCGAAGAAGCCATGGGCCAGCATCGTGGTATGCGCACCAAGCAAGTCGGGATCCAGGCTGCCAAGCGCCTGCAGGAAAAAGGCGTGAAAGAGAAAGACGCCCAAGCTTGGGCCACGGAGATCGCCAAGGTCTTCGGCGATGTGGCCAAAGGGGAGCTGGAAACCAGCCAACTGGTTCACATTGGCCCAGAGGAGCAGGCAGCAGTCGATGCACTGGTCGAGACACTGGCCGACGAGTATCGCGCGCCGGAGAAGGAGGATCTCGATCTGCTGCGCCACAAGCCATCGGCTGTGGATATCGCGCTGTTCGGTCGCATGCTGGCGGCGTCTCCGGCATTCAACGTCGAGGCCGCCTGCCAGGTCGCCCATGCCATCACCGTGCATGCCGCCGAGGTCGAGGACGACTATTTCACGGCGGTGGATGACCTTAATACCGGCGGCGAGCATCGTGGGGCGGCGCACGTCGGCGAAGCCGGGTTCGGTGCGGGTCTGTTCTACAGCTATGTGTGTATCGATCGCCAGCAACTGGTCGAGAACCTCAGCGGCGACCAGGGGTTGGCCGATCGTGCCATTGCGGCCCTGGTGGAAGCCGCAGTGAAGACCTCGCCCAAGGGCAAACAGAACAGCTTCGGCTCCCGCGCGCACGCCAGCTATGTACTGGCCGAGAAGGGTGACCAGCAGCCGCGTTCCCTAGCTGTCGCGTTCCTGCGCCCGGTTCAAGGTGAGCATCAGGCCATCGAGGCGATTTCTCGGCTTGAACGTCAAGTCAACAAGTTCGATGAAGCTTATGGCCCGGGAGCTGGTCAGCGTTTCGTAGTGGCTGCTGAAGTGGATTACGAGAAGTCGAAGTTGGAAGGCTCTGTCACGCAAGGCGGATTGACTTCGCTGCTCGATTTCCTGACCAACGAGCAGTAAGGAGTCGTTATGACGGAGTATCTGGTCTTTCGACTCTATGCGCCACTCGCCAGCTGGGGCGAGGCGGCAGTGGGCGAGTCGCGCCCTTCCGCCACCTACCCCGGGCGCAGCGCCATCATCGGGCTGCTCGGTGCGGCGCTGGGCGTGCGCCGTGATGATGACGAAGGGCAGCGCCGGCTGCGCGACAGCGTCGGTATCGCCATCAAGCAGCGTTCTCCCGGCAGCCTGATGCGCGACTACCACACGGTGCAGGTGCCGGCATCGCAGTCCAAGGTGACATACCGCACTCGGCGGGACGAATTGAGCGCCCCGCGCAAGGTCATCCATACCATCCTCTCCAGTCGCGACTACCGCTGCGACGGCCTGTGGACGGTCGCCGTCTGGTTGACGCCCCAGGCGGAGTTGACGCTTGAAGAACTGGAGCAGGCGCTCAAGACGCCATACTTCACGCTCTATCTAGGACGCAAGGCGTGCCCGCCGGCGGCGCCGCTGGCGCCGCGCCGTGAGTTGTGCTCCCGGCTGCAGGACGCCTTGGATGCCGGCTTTCCCCCGCTATGCGGGAAGGATGAGGGAGATGAGCGCCGGGCCATGAGACTGCCGGACAGCGTGGTCTACGCCTGGGAAGGAGATGCCAAGGCCCTGGATGGTAACGGTCATGGGGTGGAGTCCAGCGAGGTCTGGGATGTGCCGCTCAATCGCCGTCGCTGGCAGTTCGGGCCGCGTGCCGAATACCGGCGCATCGTGCAGGCAAGGGAGGACGGCTGATGTATCTTTCACGCGTACGTGTTGATCTCAATGGCCTCTCTCGGGGGGCCTTATTCGAGATCATGGGCGGAGGAGCCTATGCCGCCCACCAGCTGCTCTGGCGGTTGTTCTCGGATCATCAAGGAGTGCGGCCATTTCTGTTTCGCCAGGAAATGGAAGAACCCGAGGGCGGGGGCGTGCCCCGGGGCCTGCCGTTGTTTTACGTGCTGTCCGATCGCGAACCGGTCGCCATTCCCGGACTGCTTGAGGCGCAGTGCAAGCCGTTTTCGCCTGCACTGGACGTTGGGGATCGGCTCGCCTTTCGCCTGCGGGCCAACCCCACCGTGGCGAAGTCGGTGGCGGGCAAGCGGGGACAGCGTGCCGATGTGCTGATGGCGGCCAAGTATCACTTCGAGGTCGGCGAGGCGCGGACCAGCCAAGCCTGTACCGAGGCGATGGATGAGGCCGCTCGTCGGTGGCTTTCGGAACGCGCCGAGTCTTGGGGCTTCCGCTTGCCGGTGAGGCCTGAAGTGGGCACCTACCGTCAGCATGCCTTGCCGAAGGACAAGGGGCGTCCCATCCGCTTTTCCAGCGTGGACTATGAGGGTTTGCTGGAGGTCACCGACCCTGGCCGCCTGATCGAGACTTTGGCCCGGGGCATCGGGCGTGCCAAGGCTTTTGGCTGTGGGTTGATGTTGATCCGCCGACCATAGCGATGCCAAACGGGCAGGGAGGCCAGTATGGGCTTTATTCCGCTCAAGCCGATTCCCATGAAGGACCGCATGTCGATGATATTCGTCGGCATGGGGCAGATTGATGTGCGAGACGGTGCCTTCGTAGTGATCGACGAGGTCAACGGCGAGCGCATGCATATCCCGGTGGGCTCGGTCGCCTGCCTGTTGCTGGAGCCGGGGACGCGGGTTTCCCATGCAGCCGTCAAATTGGCGGCGACCGTGGGCACCCTGTTGATCTGGGTTGGCGACGCGGGGGTGCGGCTCTATAGCGCCGGGCAGCCCGGAGGCGCGCGGTCCGACAAGCTGCTCTACCAGGCACGGCTGGCGCTGGACGACTCGCTACGCCTGAAGGTCGTGCGCAAGATGTTCGAGCTGCGGTTCGGCGAGCCGCCGCCGTCTCGTCGCAGTGTCGAGCAGCTCCGCGGAATGGAAGGCGCCAGGGTACGCAGGACCTACCAGTTGGTCGCCAAGCAATATGGCGTCAAGTGGTCGGGACGCCGCTACGACCCTTCTCAATGGGATGTCTCCGACGTTGCTAACCAGTGTCTTTCCGCGGCCACCGCCTGCCTGTATGGCATCAGCGAGGCCGCCATTCTAGCGGCGGGTTATGCCCCGGCCATCGGCTTCCTGCACACCGGCAAGCCCAGAAGCTTCGTCTACGATATCGCCGATATCGTCAAGTTCGAGACGGTGGTCCCGGCGGCCTTTCGTGTCGCGGCACGCAACCCGCCCATGCCGGAACGTGAAGTCCGCATCGCGTGTCGCGATGCCTTCAAACAGACGAAGCTGCTGCAGCGATTGATCCCCATGATCGAGGAAGTCCTGGCGGCAGGTGAGATCGAGCCGCCTCTCCCTGCTCCGGAAGCGGTGCCTCCTGCGATTCCTGAGCCGCCTTCGATCGGTGATGCCGGACACAGGAGTGGATGATGGCCATGCTCGTAGTAGTGACCGAAGCCGTACCGCCGCGCCTGCGCGGACGACTCGCTGTTTGGTTGCTGGAGATTCGCGCCGGTGTCTATGTCGGCGATGTCAGCAGGCGGATCAGGGAAATGATCTGGGAGCAGGTCAATGCCCTGGCGGAGGATGGCAATGTCGCTATGGCCTGGGCCAGCAACCATGAGTCCGGCTTTGAGTTTCAGACCTACGGTGTTAACCGGCGCGAGCCCTGGGATCACGATGGACTGCGTTTGGTGCGCTTTCTGCCAGTCGAAACTAAGTAGCTGATAAGCTTGGATCTTTAAAAATTAAGTCTGTACAAAAAATAGGCAAAATCGTCGGTGGAATCTCTGCTGGCGATTTTCCTTTTGCGGATCAAATATCTACAATTAGTCCGGTCCCCGCAGGCGCGGGGCTCAACCGAACGCCGGCGACCAGGGCTCTTCCCAGTAAGGCCGGTCCCCGCAGGCGCGGGGCTCAACCGCCCAGCAGGCGCCCCAGCCGCCCACGCACCTGCCGGTCCCCGCAGGCGCGGGGCTCAACCGGCGCCGGTGACCTCCTGCCAGGCCTGCCCGGCCCGGTCCCCGCAGGCGCGGGGCTCAACCGTCGACCAGGTAGCGGTCGGTGATGCGCTGCTGCCGGTCCCCGCAGGCGCGGGGCTCAACCGGCACGCCCGTCAGGCTGCCCGAGGCCGAGCCGCCGGTCCCCGCAGGCGCGGGGCTCAACCGCTCGCCGCCGCCTACCGCCGCCACAGCCGCGCCCGGTCCCCGCAGGCGCGGGGCTCAACCGGCGGTGGCGACGCCGGTGCCGAAGGTGTCGTCCCGGTCCCCGCAGGCGCGGGGCTCAACCGGAGATGGCTTGCTCGACGGCGACCCACAGGGCCCGGTCCCCGCAGGCGCGGGGCTCAACCGAAGACACGGTAGCCGCCGTCGACCGCCTGCACCCCGGTCCCCGCAGGCGCGGGGCTCAACCGGCCGGCACACAAGCGGCGCTGGCCAAGCAGGTCCGGTCCCCGCAGGCGCGGGGCTCAACCGTCAGCCAGAACGTCCGTGATACCAGAAGTGGCCCGGTCCCCGCAGGCGCGGGGCTCAACCGACATGGCGCGGCGGCGATTAGGTGGGCGTCAGCCGGTCCCCGCAGGCGCGGGGCTCAACCGTCTGATATGGAGACGCGACTGGCGCGGGCAGACCGGTCCCCGCAGGCGCGGGGCTCAACCGCTGACATGGGCCACACAGGGCGCATGCAGTCACCGGTCCCCGCAGGCGCGGGGCTCAACCGCGCCTTCCTTTCTTCATCGCGTGGAACCCTGACCGGTCCCCGCAGGCGCGGGGCTCAACCGACGGACGATATCGCCTGGCCGATATCGACGTGCCGGTCCCCGCAGGCGCGGGGCTCAACCGAATCTGGATCAGGCGGTTAACGCCGATAGCGACCGGTCCCCGCAGGCGCGGGGCTCAACCGGACGAATCCGGGCAACAGAACCTGATCTTTGCCCGGTCCCCGCAGGCGCGGGGCTCAACCGACCGGGCTCATCAGGCCTGGTCAGTTCCACTACCGGTCCCCGCAGGCGCGGGGCTCAACCGCTGATCGAGCCGAAGCCGCCCGCGATGCGGCCCCGGTCCCCGCAGGCGCGGGGCTCAACCGGCCACGCCCCGAGCCCAGGCCAAAAAAACACTCCGGTCCCCGCAGGCGCGGGGCTCAACCGACGATACGGGGCAATTTGTTCGCCACGTTACCCGGTCCCCGCAGGCGCGGGGCTCAACCGTGAACGGGGCCAGCATCGACCTGACCCTTGCGCCGGTCCCCGCAGGCGCGGGGCTCAACCGCCGGGTGGGTTCGCGGCTACCGGCGCCAGTGACCGGTCCCCGCAGGCGCGGGGCTCAACCCCCTCGACCAGCCACGGCGCATCTTGCCACGTCCCGGTCCCCGCAGGCGCGGGGCTCAACCGAGCAATAAGCCCTCTTGGGCCATTTGCCGAGACCGGTCCCCGCAGGCGCGGGGCTCAACCGTTGCGCGGCGGCTTGTCGCTTGGCTTGATGCGCCGGTCCCCGCAGGCGCGGGGCTCAACCGCGTCCGGGTGCGCTCGCTGATGCTGCCGTCATCCGGTCCCCGCAGGCGCGGGGCTCAACCGATGGTCTTACGCATAGTGTTCACTCCTCGGCGCCGGTCCCCGCAGGCGCGGGGCTCAACCGGAGAACGACCAATGACCGCACAAGAACTGCACCCGGTCCCCGCAGGCGCGGGGCTCAACCGCGCACCATCCGCGAGCGCTTCCAGGTGAGCGACCGGTCCCCGCAGGCGCGGGGCTCAACCGTTCGACACGGTGCTCAACAAGATCATGTATCCCCGGTCCCCGCAGGCGCGGGGCTCAACCGGCCGGCCACCTCGCGATGACCGGCCTCTCTTCCCGGTCCCCGCAGGCGCGGGGCTCAACCGATCGACCTTGTACCGCCCCTGGGTAAATTGCACCGGTCCCCGCAGGCGCGGGGCTCAACCGCAATTTGGGCCAAATTGTGCGTTAATGGCGCCCCGGTCCCCGCAGGCGCGGGGCTCAACCGGAGATGCGCAGCCTGGTCCCGGTCGAAGAGGCCCGGTCCCCGCAGGCGCGGGGCTCAACCGGCGCCGATACTCCCGAGGATGACCAGGGCCGCCCGGTCCCCGCAGGCGCGGGGCTCAACCGAGATCGATAGCATCCGGGTAGAGTCCATCGAGCCGGTCCCCGCAGGCGCGGGGCTCAACCGTTAATCATCTCTGCGCTCTCCTCGGTTGGTGTCCGGTCCCCGCAGGCGCGGGGCTCAACCGAGCGCTAACCCCGTTACGTTTGGAACGCTCGCCCGGTCCCCGCAGGCGCGGGGCTCAACCGTTTGAAAGGCTTGTATTTGAAACGCTTCTAGGCCGGTCCCCGCAGGCGCGGGGCTCAACCGTTTCATGTTAGCCCCCTTAGCGTCCAGTCCGGCCGGTCCCCGCAGGCGCGGGGCTCAACCGGCGCCCGGGGCGGCGGTCATGTAGGTGGTGGTCCGGTCCCCGCAGGCGCGGGGCTCAACCGGACAAGCCCTGCGGCGGCTGCTACGGCCTGGGCCGGTCCCCGCAGGCGCGGGGCTCAACCGGCGGTGCTTCTCCCTGAGCGATTGGGTCAGCTCCGGTCCCCGCAGGCGCGGGGCTCAACCGGACAAGCCCTGCGGCGGCTGCTACGGCCTGGGCCGGTCCCCGCAGGCGCGGGGCTCAACCGGCGGTGCTTCTCCCTGAGCGATTGGGTCAGCTCCGGTCCCCGCAGGCGCGGGGCTCAACCGGCGACTCGCCTGGGCATCGCTGAGCGCACCTACCGGTCCCCGCAGGCGCGGGGCTCAACCGACCTCTCCGGCGAGGTGGCCACCGCCGAAGTCCCGGTCCCCGCAGGCGCGGGGCTCAACCGATAGAATCATTGCGTGCTTCCTTGCAGATGAACCGGTCCCCGCAGGCGCGGGGCTCAACCGATTCACGACTTCGCCAAAATTCTTCCTGGCCACCGGTCCCCGCAGGCGCGGGGCTCAACCGCAGCGTGGGGGGATTCGCCTGTTCAAGAGCCTCCGGTCCCCGCAGGCGCGGGGCTCAACCGTACCCGCAGGAGATGCGCGAATACGTGCAGCACCGGTCCCCGCAGGCGCGGGGCTCAACCGGACATGCCGAAGCGCTGGGCGTTCAAGCACGGCCGGTCCCCGCAGGCGCGGGGCTCAACCGACACCGACCAGCTTATCGGCGGCACCCTGCAACCGGTCCCCGCAGGCGCGGGGCTCAACCGGCCGAGCAGGCCGCGACTGAGGCCTACTGCCACCGGTCCCCGCAGGCGCGGGGCTCAACCGGTGCCCGCAGGCATGTCGAGGGTGACGGCGGCCCGGTCCCCGCAGGCGCGGGGCTCAACCGCACGCTAGCGCATCGCGGGGACAGGAAACCCCCCGGTCCCCGCAGGCGCGGGGCTCAACCGCATCGCTGCTGCCTACGCCCCCGCCGCCGCCACCGGTCCCCGCAGGCGCGGGGCTCAACCGCGCATCATCCGCGAGCGCTTCCGGGTGAGCGACCGGTCCCCGCAGGCGCGGGGCTCAACCGAAGAACTGGATGATCGCGGCGATCAGAGTGCCCCGGTCCCCGCAGGCGCGGGGCTCAACCGATGACGCGCTTCTTGTACTCGCCGTCGATGACCCGGTCCCCGCAGGCGCGGGGCTCAACCGGCTCAACGCCGACATCAGGAAGGCCAGCCATGCCGGTCCCCGCAGGCGCGGGGCTCAACCGCGCCCTGAAACGCGATGGGAAAGCGACGTTCGCCGGTCCCCGCAGGCGCGGGGCTCAACCGGTGATCTTGCCAGGCCATAGCGCGCCTTGCTCCCGGTCCCCGCAGGCGCGGGGCTCAACCGCTGGAGTGGGAGGCGATCTACGGCCGCCGCGACCGATCCCCGCAGGCGCGGGGCTCAACCGGCATCACGCGCTGAGGTAGCCGTAGCCAATGACCGATCCCCGCAGGCGCGGGGCTCAACCGGATCGGCAGGGACAGGACCGATCAGGTGGCGCCCGATCCCCGCAGGCGCGGGGCTCAACCGGTGGTGCTGGGCACTGTGTTTGGCGGTCGCATCCGATCCCCGCAGGCGCGGGGCTCAACCGCCACGATGCCGGCGACCGGGTGCAACGCTGTTCCGATCCCCGCAGGCGCGGGGCTCAACCGGCGCCGTCACCCGCACTTGGCCGACGGGCACGCCGATCCCCGCAGGCGCGGGGCGTAACCAAAAGCCCCTGTGATCCGTGGCTGATTCTCAACGTGACTGAAAAATCACTCTGGGGCCAGAGGTACTGCCCGGCAAAGAGTGCCCGTAAAGAGTCTGGCGGCATTCACTAACGCAAGAAATACAGAAGCGGTGCCAACCGAGCCATGAAGCTTCATCGCCGGTGCAGGCAAGCAAGGTTTGACGTTGAGGCTTGTGCGCTACGGGTCAGTAGCGCAGCGCGATGCCCAGCTGGTTCGGCCCCACCAGCAGGGCGTACTCACCTTCGAGGTGCAGGTCGCCTACGGAGGCGCTGACCGGCTGGAAGCGGTTGATGGCGGCGGTGGCCTGGCGAGGCTGAGTCTGCAGCTGCAGCTCGTTGATCAGCATGCCGGTGGCGAAGTTGATGGCGCCGTCGCGTTCGCGGCCGTCGCCCACGGCGATCAGCAGCCCTGCCGCCGTGTTGATGGCCAGTGAACCGAGCCGTGCCTCCCAGCTGCGGCGGCGCTGCTCCTCCGCGGCCACGGCCTCGAGCAGCGCTCGAGCGCCTTCTATATCGTCCGGTTCGCCGGCCGTAAGCTCGCGGTAGGCGGCCGAGTGGGGCTGGCGGTCGAGGAACATGCCGCCCAGGGCGAGGGCCGATTTCACCACCCCCACCCGGGCGTCGTAGCGGTCGTCGCGGCTGCTCGACTCGCTGGCCTGCCAGGCGTTGAGCGCCAGGCTGCCGGCATAGATCGTCGTCCAGCCCGCCTGCCAGTAGCCGGCATGGCGAGCACCGTCGGCCAGGGCCGAATCAACGGCCTGCCATTCGGCATCAGGGCCCTGGGCCAGGGCGGGCAGCGGCAGCAGCAGGCCGGCCAGGCAGACGGCGGCGCAGCGGCGGATCGAGGCGGGCAGCGGCATGGTTATCTCCGGGAGCGGCAATGACCACAGCCTAGCACCGGGACGGCGCGGCGGCAGCTGCGGCACCACGGCGGCTGACGCCTCCGGCGCCAGGCCGCACAATGGTCGTCATGTCACCTGTGCGAGGAGCCCTGAATCATGCCGACCCTCTGGTGGGGGCTGTCTGGCGTCGTGGCCTGTGGCGCCGTGCTGCTGCATCTCTTTCATCGACGGCTCAGGGTCAGCCTGGCGGCGCCGCGGGTCTCGGTCGCCCATGGCCTGGCCGAGCTCGGCCTCGAGGGCGAGGCCCTGTGGATTCCCGCCCGGCGAGGCCGACGGCTGGCCGCCTGGTGGTTGCCCGGGGAGCGCCGCGGCACGGTGGTAATCACCCACGGCTGGGGCGCCAACCGTGAGTTGATGCTGCCCCTGGCGCGGCCGCTGCAGGCGGCGGGCTGGAACGTGCTGCTCTTCGATGCCCGCAATCACGGCGAGAGCGATGCCGATACCTTCTCCTCCATGCCGCGCTTTGCCGAGGATACCGATGCCGCCGTGGCCTGGCTGCGCGCGCGGCCAGGCATGGCCCAGGCGCCGGTGGTCCTGCTTGGCCACTCGGTGGGGGCCGCGGCGGTGCTGCTTGCCGCCTCGCGGCGCGACGATATCGCGGCGGTGGTGAGCCTGTCGGCCTTTGCGCACCCGGACGGCATGATGCGCCGCTGGTTGAAGGAGAAGGGGCTGCCCTTCTTTCCCCTGGGGTGGTACGTGCTGCGCTACGTGGAGCGGGTGATCGGCCACCGCTTCGATGCCATCGCCCCAGTCAATACGCTGCCCCGGGCAGGCTGCCCGGTGCTGCTGGTGCATGGCCTCGATGACGGTGTGATTCCGCCCGGCGACGCCGAGCGCCTCCATGCCAGCCGCGGCAGCACCCCGGCCAGGCTGCATCTGCTGCCCGGCGATCATGACCTGAGCCGGCATATCGACGATGAGCTTCCCGCGCTGCTGGCCTTCCTCGAGACGGCTCTGGCCGAGGCCGCGCCGCAGCCGGCGTAAGGGGTCAAAGCCCCAGGGCGTGGCGCATCACCTGGCGCTTGGCGCCGGCCAGCCGCTCGGCTACGGAGAGCCCAGCGCCGGCGGCGTGGCGCAGCGGGGCGGCGCCGGTGAAGACATGGTGGAAGGTCTCCATGGCGGCGATCATCGCCAGGGTCTGGGGGCGGCGCTCGCGGGCATAGCCGGCCAGCGGCTGGCGGCCGCCCGGATCGTCCCCGGCCTGGAAGGCGGCGATCACCCGGCGGCTCAGCGCCTCGGCATCCTGCAGCCCCAGGTTGAGGCCCTGGCCGGCCAGGGGGTGGATGACATGGGCGGCGTCGCCCACCAGGGCCAGGCGCTGGCGCACATAGCGCTCGGCGTGGCGGCGGCGGATGGGGAAGCTGGCGCGGCCGGTGATGCCCTCGATGCCGCCCAGGCGGGCGGGAAATGCCGCCTCGATGGCCTGGCGCAGGGCGTCGTTATCCAGGGCCTCCCGGGCGAGGGTGGCCTCGGGGCTGTCGTACCATACCAGGGAGGCATGGTGGCCGGGCAGCGGCAGCATCGCCTGGGGGCCGGCGGGGGTGAAGCGCTGCCAGCTGACGTCCTGCTGGGGCAGACGGGTCTCCACGTTCACGATCAGCGCGCGTTGGTGGTAGTCCTGGTCCCGGGTCTCGATGCCGGCCAGCTCGCGAATCCACGAGCCCGCGCCGTCGGCGCCCACCACCAGGCGGGCGGCCAGCATCCGGCCGCTGTCGAGCTCCAGCAGGCTCCGGTGGCCCCCCGGCACCCAGGCCACCGGGCCCGTCCGGCAGAGCGTCGTGACCGTGGGCAGCTCGGCCAGCCGCTGCCACAGGGCGCGGCGAATCACCCGGTTCTCGACGAAGTGGCCGAAGTTGTCCACACCCAGTTCAGCGGCGCTGAAGTGGATATGGTGCCGCTCCTCCTCGTCGCTGGCCTCGATATGGAGAAAGGGGCAGCGGCGAGCCGCGGGAATGAAATCCCAGGCGCCCACGGCCTCCAGCAGCTGCCGGGAAGCGAGGTTCAGCGACGAGACGCGCAGGTCGAAGGGGGCGTCGTCGGCCACCGCCGCGGGCGGGTCGCCGCCCTCCACCAGGGCCACCGAGAGGCCGGCCTGGCCCAGCGCCGCCGCCACGGCGGCACCGACCATGCCGCCCCCTGCGATAATGACATCCAGGGTCTCATCCATTGCTGCTCTCCTCTGTTCTGACCTGCCCGGGCGGTGGTATTGGGCCCAAGGTGGCCCAGTCGTCATCAAAGTGTCATATAGTGGCGCTACGTTGCGCGCACTGACATGGATTTGTCACCAAAGCGTCACGAAGGGATCGTTCACCAAACACGGCAGACCGCTCATGTCGAATCTCGGACCTTCAACCGATCGTCCTGCACTCGCCCGTCAGGCCACTCAAGAGGTGCCCGCCTGGCTGCGAGGCATCTACGCTGGCCTGTGCCTGTACCTGTTCCTGGCCGCCCTCAACGTGCTGGGCGCGGGCCTGGGTACCTTTGGCGGGGCCAGCGATATGCTGACCCGGGCCTTCGCCTATGGCGAGAACCCCTTCATTGCCCTGATGGCCGGCGTGCTAGTCACCATGGTGGTGCAGAGCTCCTCCTTCACCTCGGCGCTGATCGTCACCCTGGTGGCCAGCGGCGAGATGACCCTGGGCACCGCGGTCTTCGCCATCATGGGGGCCAATATCGGCACCGCAGTGACCGGGGTGATCGTGGCCCTGGCCAACGTGCGCATCAAGCGCAACTTCCGGCGCTCCTTCACTGCGGCCATGATGCACGACTTCTTCAATATCCTGACCGTGCTGATCGTCTTTCCCCTGGAGTGGTTCACTGGCATGTTCCACGAGGCGGGGCGCGGCATCTTCTCGCGCCTGGCCGGCTGGCTCGCCGAGCTGATCGGCCTGGAGGAGGTCGCGCGCCCCAACAGCCCGATCAAGGTGATCACCGCGCCCATCGTGGACAGTGCCAACTGGATCGGCGCCGCCCTGATGCCGAGCCCGGCATCGGCCGGTCTGCTGACGGCCGGCATCGGCCTCGCGCTGATGTTCACCGCCCTGGTGTTCATGGTCCAGAACCTGCGCGGCGCCCTGCTGCGCCATATGGACGGCCTGTTTCGCACCTACTTCTTCCGCACCGACGCCCGGGCCTATGGGGTGGGGGTGGTCTCCACCGTGCTGGTGCAGTCGAGCTCCATCACCAGTAGCCTGATGGTGCCCCTGGCCGGTGCCGGGGTGGTGCGCCTGCGGCGAGTGCTACCCTTCATGATGGGCGCCAACCTGGGCACCACCGTGACCAGCGTGCTGGCGGCCACCGCCAATCCCGTCGCCGCGGCGATGACGGTGGCGCTGTTCCATGTCATCTTCAACCTGACCGGCACCCTCGTCTGGTGGCCGCTGCGGGTCATTCCGCTGCGCATAGCCACCTGGTACGGGCGACTGGCCGGCAAGCAGATACGTTACGCCTTCCTGTTCCTGATCGGCGTATTCCTGGTGGTGCCGCTGGTCGGCATCACCATCACCGAACTGTTCATGCGCCTGCGCTGAGCGCGGCCAACCGGGAGGTTCCCCATGTTCAAACAGCTCTATAGCGCGCTCACCTCGGAAAACAGCATCGACGAGGCCTACGCCGACCTGACCCGGATGCTGGAGCACGGCGCCTGGATGTTTGCCCGCGCCAACGAGGTGCTCTACAGCACCGTGCCCGCCGAGGAGGTGCGTCAGCCGCTCTATCAGCGCGATGGCGCCGTCAACGAGCTGGAGCGCTCCATCCGCCGCAAGGTGCTGCGTCACCTGACCGTCAACCCGGGCCATGACGTGGCGATCTGCCTGGCGCTGATGAGCGTGGCCAAGGACGCCGAACGCATCGGCGACTACTGCAAGAACGTCTTCGAGGTCGGCGTCTTCTACAGCGAAGGCTTTCACGTGGAGCGCTACCAGCAGCCCCTGGACGAGGCTGCCGAGCGCCTGAACGGCCTGTTCAAGGAGTTGATCGCTGCCACCCGCGACTCCGACGAGGCCAGGGCCCACCGCGTGATCAGCGCCGCACGCGAGATCCGCGGGCGCTGTGACGGGCTGATCGAGGCGCTGCTGCGCGAGGAGCAGGCCATCGAGTTCCACGAGGCGGTGGCCTACTCCCTGCTGGCCCGCCACTACAAGCGGGTCGCCTCTCACCTGGCCAATATCGCCACCGCGGTCACCGGCCGGCTGGAGGACCTGGACTTCCCCAGCGAGGCCGACGACCGCGCCCTGGACTGAGGCCCTCGCCCCGGCGACTCGCCTCTGACAGCGAGAACCCCGCGCCAGCGTGAGCCGGCGCGGGGTTCTTCGTGCTGCGGGCCGTGCCTCAGGCCTGCTCGAACTCCTCGGTGTCCACCTCGGCCTGCTGCGCCTCGCCGTAGCGGGCGCCGGCGATGCGCTCCGGGGCCAGGAGGGCGTCGAGCCGCGCCACCGTGGTGGCTTCCAGGCGCAGCCCCTCGGCGGCCAGGTTCTCGCGCATATGGGCCACGGAGCAGGTGCCGGGGATCGGCAGGATGTCCTCCCCCTTGGCCCTTAGCCAGCCCAGGGCCAGCTGGCCGCTGCTGACCTCGAGCTCCCGGGCCACGGCCTCGAACTCGGCCAGCAGCGCCAGGTTACGAGGCAGGTGCTCGTCGCTGAAGCGCGGCATGCCGCGGCGCATGTCGCCCTCCGCCAGGCGCTCGCGCTGCCTGACGGCCCCGGTCAGGAAACCCCGCCCCAGGGGGCTGAAGGCCACGAAGAGCGTCTCCGCCTCGCGGCACGCCTCGAGCACCGCGATCTCGGGGTTGCGGGTCCAGAGCGAATACTCCGACTGTACCGCGGCGATGGGGTGCTCGGCCCGGGCGCGTCTCAGCGTCTGAGCCGAGACTTCGGAGAGGCCGACGGCGCCGATCTTGCCCTCTTCCACCAGCCGCCCGAGCTCGCCCACGCTCTCCTCGATGGGCACCTGACGGTCCCAGCGGTGCAGGTAGTAGAGGTCGATATGGTCGGTCTGCAGGCGCGCCAGGCTCTCCTCGCACTGGCGGCGCAGGGTGGCCGGGCGGCCGTCGATCACCTTCCTGCCCTGCTCGGGGTCCATGGCCATGCCGCACTTGCTGGCCAGCAGCAGCTCGCCGCGCTTGGCCGAGAGGGCCTTGCCCACCAGCCGCTCGTTGACGGTGGCGCCGTAGAGGGTGGCGGTATCGAAGTGGCGGTAGCCCATCTCGAAGGCGGCCTCCAGGGCGCGCAGCGCCTCGGCCTCCGGCACGCGCTGACCGTAGCCGTGGGAGAGGTTCATGCAGCCCAGGCCGATGGCGGGGGAGGCCAGGGCCGCGAGTCGAGAGGTCAGGGATGACATGGCGGCTCCTCGTCAGGGCTTGCGGGCGATGAACTGCACCACGCAGCCCGGGCCGGTATGGCCGCGGCCCTCCAGCACCTCGCGCTCGCACTCCCGGCTGAGCTGGATCTCCAGCTCGGCGAAGGCGGCATCGAGCTCGGCGGCGGTGAGGGTGCGGTCCGGGGTGCCGGGGCCGCCGGTGTTGCGGCTCGCCTGCGCCGGCGTATAGGCCTCGAGAATCAGCACGCCGCCGGGCTTGAGGGCGCGGATCACCTGGCGATGCAGGTGGGGGCGCCCCTCCGCCGGCAGGTGGCAGAAGATCGAGACCACGGCGTCATAGGACTCCGGGGCGAACTCGTGGGCGGTGAGGTCGGCGTTGAGGGTGGTCAGCGCCACGCCCTTCTCCTCGGCCAGCTGGGCGGCCTTGCGCAGGCCCACCGAGGAGGCGTCCACCGAGGTGACCCAGTGGCCGAGCCCTGCCAGGTAGACTCCGTTGCGGCCTTCGCCATCGGCCAGGCAGAGCACGCGCTTGGGCGCCTCGCCGATCCGCTCGGCCTGCTCGCGGAGAAAGTCGTTGGGCTCGGTGCCGTAGACGTAGTCGTCGGTGCTGTAGCGTTCATCCCACATGGGGCAGCCTCAAGTTGCGATGGAACAAGCACTTGAGAGTACAAGCTTCGCTGCCAAAAGGGCAGGGCCCCTTGTCCGGGAGGCCACTGTCACATTTTCTGCCCGGATTGGCTGTTAGCCTGCAAATGTCTTTCATCGCACGGGGAGTCACCCATGGACAGTACCGCATCCCACTACAGCCGGTTCAGCCGCCACCTCCACTGGGGTATGGCGGCGCTCTTCACTTGGATGTTCATCACCACGGCGGTGCGGGTCCTGCTGCCCGACAGTGCCCTCTACGATGCGCTCTGGCCGACCCATCGGCCGCTGGGGGCACTGCTGATGCTGCTGGTGGCGGTACGCCTGGTGTGGGCGCTGGTGGAGCGCAGCGGGCGCCCGCCATCGGTGAGCCTGGCCGCCAGCCTCGGCCACAAGGCGCTCTACGCGCTGATGGTGGCGGTGCCGGCGCTGGCACTGCTGCGCCAGTACGGCTCCGGTCGTGCCTTCTCCCCCTTCGGCATTCCGCTGATGCCCGGTTTCGAGGGGGAGGCCATCGAATGGATGACCGCCGCGGGCAGCAACTTCCACGGCCTGCTGGGCTGGACGCTGCTGGTGATGGCCCTGGGGCATGCCGGCATGGCAATCTGGCACCGTCATGCGGGAGACGAGGACGTGCTGGCGCGCATGGTGCCGCGGCTCGGTCGCTGAGCCGGCCGCTTCCGCCAAGGCCTGTCCGAGCGCCCCGAGTCCCGGCAAGTGCCGGCGGCCCGGGGCGTCACGTTGACACACAGTAATGACAAGGACTTCGGGAGCGCCAGGCATGGCCCAACTCACTTCATCCGCCCTTTCTCCCCGCTACCGCGTGCTGCTGGCCGGGGTATTCAGCCAGCTGCTCTGCATCGGTATCGCCCGCTTCGCCTACACGCCGCTGCTTGCGCCTGGTGGATCGCACGGCCCAGCGGCTGGACGATGAGGCGAGGGTGCCGGCGCACACCTGAGCCGCCTCACTCCTCCGGGGAGAGCGGCGGCTGCAGGTAGCGAAACATGAAGGCCAGCGCCGGCCCCAGGCTGGCCCGCCACACGCGCCAGGTGTGGCCGCCGGAGAGCACCTCCAGCGGCACCTGGCCCGGCTGGTTCTCTTCCAGGGCGGCCTGCAGCCGTCGGGCGTGGCCCACCGCATCGAAGACGTCGCGGTTGCCGGCGCTCAGGTAGAGCGGCACCACGTAGTCCTGTGTCAGGTAGCTGTCGAGATGGGCGGGATAGTTGAGCCGCTGCCAGAGGTCCGCATCGAAGCGCCCCTCCGGGGTCAGGAAGGCGGCGTGCTCCCGGGCGCTGGAGTTGGCCGGGGGCAGAGGGTAGTAGCTGGCCGGGCTCAGGGCCGCGGCGGCGGCGAACAGCTCGGGCCGCTCGAGAATGAAATTGACGGTGCCGTAGCCGCCGGCGGAGAGCCCGGCAATACCGCGCCACTCGCGTTCGGGCACCACCCGCCAGACCTCCTCCACATGGGGCAGCAGCTCCTCGAGGAAGGCGCTGCGGGCCGGTTCGTTGTGGCCATCGACCCACCAGCTCTGGCTGCCCGGCATCACGATCAGCGCCGGCGGAATGCGCCCCTGACGGATCATGCGGTCGGCGATCTCCTTGAGGGCGCCTCGGGTGACCCAGTCGCGGTCGCTGCCGAAGGAGCCGTGCAGCAGGTAGAGCACCGGGTAGTCGAGCCCGGAGTCGTGGTATCCCTCGGGCAGGTAGAGGGTATAGGGGTAGTCGCGCCCCAACAGCTCCGAGTGGAAGCGGTGGTGGGACACCTGGCTGGCCAGCGCCTGGCCGGCCAGCAGCAGGAGCATCAGGATACACAGGGCAACGCCTCTGGCGGCTCTCATGATGTGGCCTCCCGTGGGTGGATGGATGCCGTTTTCCCATGAAGGGAATTCATGCTGCCTGTCGCGGTCCGACAACAGGCGTACAGGAGGCGTTCAACCCACACGAGGACCCAGGGAGCCGCGACATGCAGCGAATCGAGGAAATCTACTGGCTGCGCGCCTATGGCTGCCTGGCCGTTTTCAGTTTTCATCTCCTCGACCATCTCAACCAGCGCCTCGATACCCTGGCCACCGACCTCGCCCGCATTCCCTCGGTGCTCGGCACCCCGATCTTCATCTTCATCTCGATCTTCCTGTTCTCGATGCGCTACGGGAACCATATTCCCCGTGGCTTTCTCGGCAGCCGGGTCAAGTACGTGATGGTGCCCTACCTGGTGTATGGCCTGGCCTACTCCGTGGCGGAGTTCCTGCGCCTGCGCGCTGTCGGCGTGGAGGCCGGCCTCTGGGAGACCCTGCGCGAATACCTGGTCTACGCCGGCTGGCACGGCTACTTCCTGATCATCGCCGCCCAGTTCTACGCCTTCTACTGGCTCTATGGCCGCCTGCACCTGGAGCGCTGGCTGCCCGCTACCCTGTGGCTTGTGATCGGCAGCCTGATCAGCATGGGCTGGTGGGGCTTCTGGCAGTGGCGCAGCAGCCTGCCGCCCGGCTACCTGCACTGGATCGCTCCGCTGGGATGGCTCTACCTCTTCTTCCTGGCGCTGGTGCTGGTGAAGCACTATCACGCCAGGCCCGGCGAGCGCCCCGCCTGGCTCGACGCCCTGGCACGGCCGTCCTGGCTGATGGCCATGGTCGGCCTGGTGGTGCTGCTCTCCCTGCCCGGCTGGCTGGAGTACTCCTCCAAGGAGGTGTGGGTGGTTCCCCTCTTCGTGCTCTTCACCCTCTGGCTCATGGGACGCCTGCGCGGCCGGCCGGCGCCGCCGCTGGTCAGGCGCCTCAACGAGTTCTCCTTCGGCATCTACCTGGCGCATCCGATGTTCTTCAATCTGGTCGACCTCCTCGACCCCGACCAGCGTCTGCCGCTGCCGCTCTATGCGCTGGCGCTGGCCGCGGTGGGCCTGGTGGGCTCCATCGGCTGGAACCTGGTGGTCAACCGCCGGGCGTGGGGCGGGCTGCTCTTCGGCAAGCGGCTGCGGGTGGCATGACGCCATGAATCATTCTGTTACCAACCCTTACCGGAAAATTCTGAACGCGAGCCAGGGGCTATCGTCACAGGGGGCACATGCATAAAACGCTCCCCTTGGCGGGGGGCACTTGGAGGAATCAATGAAACGGATGACCGCCCTGTTCTCTGCCGCCCTGCTCAGCGCCGGCCTGATGTCTGCCACCGCTCACGCCCAGCAGGACCCGGCCGCCGCTCCCGAGCAGCCCCAGGCCGCCGCCCCGGCGATGGACTTCTCCGATGAGCAGCTGCAGCAGTTTGCCGAGGTCTCCCAGGAGATTGTGGTGATCTCCGAGGAGTACACCCAGCGCCTGCAGGCCGCCGAGGATGAGGCCGCCCAGCAGGAGGTGCAGATGGAGGCCAACGACAAGATGGTCGAAGCGGTTGAAGACGGCGGTCTCGACGTGGATACCTTCAACGCCATCGGCATGGCCGTCCAGCAGGACCCCGAGCTGATGCAGCGCGTTCAGGAGATGGCGCAGTCCTGAGACTGACCCACTTCGATATCACGACTCGATCACCCTATGGATGAGGAGCGAAGCATGATGACGAAGCAACTCCTGAAGAGAGCCGGTATTCTGGGCGTATCTCTCGGCCTGCTGGCCAGCCCCCTGGCCTTCGGCGACATGCACGCCCCGGCGGCCGACGAGCATGATCCCGCCGACCCCATGACCACCCAGCCGGCTGACCCCGCGGCCCAGCCGGCCGACCCTGCCGCCGACCCCATGGCGGACCCGGGCGCCCCGGCCGAGCCGGGCACCCCGGCGGAAGAGCCCGGCTTCGGCAGCGGCACCGAGCCGATGCCCAGCGGCGAGGGCGCCGCTGAGCCCGATGACCAGGGCGAGTGGGAGATGCCCGACGACCAGGAGCAGAGCGACTGGTAAGCTAAGCCCAGGGCATCAAGCCTTCTCTATGGTGTTCCCCGGCGCGGCCGGCCAGTGTTCCCCCATCCCCTCGGCATGTCCGGCCGGACCGCGTCCTTCACCCCCGCACCCCGCGGGGGTTTTTTGTGGTCGGTCGAGACAGCTTTTGCACCGCGCTACCCTTGTCGCTTAAGTTGAATTGTCTTCGTGGGACCTGATGTCCCACTCAGCGGTGCAGGGAGGAGCATGTGAGCGACACCGATCTTGGGCTGATGGATGCCCGCCAGCTGGCTGCCCTCTTCGAGTCCGGCGAGGCGTCGCCCCTCGAGGCGACCCGGGCGGCCTTCGAACGCATTGACCGTTTCAATGCGGCGGTCAATGCCTATGTGTACCTGGACCGGGAGGGGGCCGAGGCGGCGGCCCGCGACGCGACCCGACGCTGGCAGCAGGGGCAGCCGCTCAGTCCCATCGACGGCGTGCCGGTCTCGATCAAGGACCTGACGGAGGTGGCCGGGATGCCGACCAGCCAGGGCTCCCTGACGGCGCCCGACACGCCGAGCGAACGGGACGCGCCGCCGGCCCGACTGCTGCGCGAGGCGGGTGCGGTGATCCTGGGCAAGACCAACACCCCCGAATTCGGCTGGAAGGCTGTGACCGACAACCGGGTCTTCGGCGCCACGGCCAACCCCTGGAACACGCGCCTGACTCCCGGTGGCTCCTCCGGCGGGGCCGCGGTGGCGGCGGCGCTCAATATGGGGGTGCTGCACCAGGGAGGGGACTCGGGAGGCTCTATCCGGATCCCGGCATCCTTTACCGGCGTGTTCGGCTTCAAGCCCACCTTCGGCTGGACGCCGCAGTGGCCGCCGAGCACGGAGCCGACCCTCTCCCATCTCGGCCCCCTGACCCGCTCGGTGACCGATGCCGTCCGCATGCTCAACGTGATCGGGCGCTACGACTTTCACGATCCCTATGCGGTGCGCGGCCAGCCCGAGGACTGGGGAATGGAGCTGCATCAGGGGCTGTGCGGCCTGCGCATCGCCTACTCGCCGGATCTGGGCTATGCCCGGGTCGACCCCCAGGTCGCCGAGCGGGTGCGCGAGGCGGCCAATCGGCTCAGGCTGCTGGGTGCCGAGGTGGAGGAGGTCGACCCCGATATCGCCTCTCCGCTGGAGACTTTCAAGAAGCTCTGGTTCACCGCGTCGCTGGTGGTCTGGGAGGGGCTCGATGAGGAGCAGCGCGAGCGTCTCGACCCGGGGCTGGTGGCGGATGCGCACCGCGCCGACGAGTGGCGCGTCGTTGACCTGTTTCGTGCCCTGACCGAACGGGCCCGGCTGACCGAGCGGCTCGAGCACTTCAACCAGCGCTACCATCTGCTGATGACGCCCTCGGTGACGATTCCGCCCTTCGCGCTCCATCACAATGTGCCTCCCGGCAGCGGCATGCGCGACTGGGAGGAGTGGGCGAGCTTCTCCTACCCCTTCAACCTAAGCCAGCAGCCGGCCGCCTCGGTGCCCTGCGGCTTTACCGATGACGGCCTGCCGGTCGGTTTCCAGCTGGCGGGCGGCAAGCATGACGATGCGCGGGTGCTGCGCGTCTGCCACGCCTTTATGAGCGCCTATCCGCCCCGCTTCCCCGACTGCCCCGATCCCGGGAGGCCTTGAAGACGAGTCTGCGATGCCCACCCCTGTGGCGGGCATCCCTGCCTGCCCCGGTGGCGCGTAGAGCTATTCGGGCGTGTCTGAGGGTGGCATCACCACCCACTCCGGCTCCTCGAACTCGCCGATCAGGCGGATCTCGCAGCAGGGGGCGGCGCTCCTGATGATCGCCTTCACCTTCGGGTCGGGCTCGGCCTCCATGGCGTCGCGGCTGGCCTTGCTGTCCCAGTGGGCGATGGCGATCAGGGTGTTGGGGTCGTCGATCTTGCGGTGCAGCTCGGTGCCGCGAGCCCCCGGCGCCCGCTGGATGATCTCGCTGGCGCGCACCCAGGCCTCGGCGTACTCCTCGGCGGTATAGCCGTCGCGGATATGCACCTCGAAGATATATTTCATGGCGGCTCCCCTTGTCGCTTCCCCGCTCACTGTATCTCGCCAGGGGCTGGCCTTCGACTCTGCACGCCTATCCGCTGATATGCTGTGAGACGCTGGCCTGGCCATCGACGACGAGGAGAGAGCATGTCCGATACACCCTATGCGAAGACCCTGGCCGCCCTGGATGCGCTGCACGCGCAGGACCCGCGCAGCGTGGAAGTGGAGGGTGCATCCATACCCCGAGAGCTGTGGCACGCCGGGCGCATGAGCGCCTGGCTGGAGCGGCTGCATGAGCACCCCGATGAGCTGGTGCGGCTGGCGGTGCGTGGTCAGCACCTGCAGCGCTGGCAGGTGCCGCGCAGCGACTATCCCGAGGGGCGCGTGGGCTACCTGACCTGGCGCCGCGACCAGGGGCAGCGCGCCGGCGAGACCACCGCCGGCCTGATGCGCGAGGCGGGCTATGCCGATGAGGCCGCCGAGGCGGTGGAGCGGATGATCCGCAAGCAGGGGCTCGGGCGCGAGCCGGGCTCCCAGGCGGTGGAGGACTGCGCCTGCCTGGTGTTCCTGGAGAACTACTTCGCCGATTTCGCCCGGCAGATCGACCACGATCACCTGATCCGCATCGTGCAGATGACCTGGAAGAAGATGTCGCCGCAGGCCCATGAGCTGGCGCTGGGCCTGCCCATGAGCCCTGCGGCGCGCAGCCTGGTGGAGGAGGCGCTGGCAGGCTAGGCCTTGCCCAGCAGGCGGGCGCTGTACCAGGCGATCATGCGCTCCTCGTCGGTGGAGATCACCCAGGCGCCGACGCGGCTCTCGTCCTGGCTGATGCGGGGGGCGTCGCGGCGGTTGGCGTCGGGGTCGAGGGCCAGGCCCAGCCACTCGCAGCCCCGGCAGATGGCCTCGCGCACCGGGGCTGCGCGCTCACCGATGCCGGCGGTGAAGACCAGCTGGTCGAGCCCGCCCAGGGCGGCCGCCAGGCTGCCGATCTCGCGCACGGCGCGGTAGGCATAGAGCGCCACCGCTTCGCGGGCCTCCGCCGCGGGGCTTGCGAGCAGCTCGCGCATGTCGCCGCTGATGCCGGAAACGCCGAGCAGGCCGGAGCGCTTGTAGAGCAGCTCGGTGACCTCGTCGGCGCTCATGCCCTCCTGCTGGATCAGGTGCAGCACCAGCCCCGGGTCGAGGCTGCCGCTGCGGGTGCCCATGGGCATCCCCTCGATGGCGGTGAAGCCCATGGTGGAGGCCACGCTCTGGCCGTTGCGGATGGCGCAGAGGCTGGCGCCGTTGCCCAGGTGGGCGACGATCACCCGCTCCCGGGGGGCATCGCCCAGGTGTGCCGGCAGCACCTGGTTGATGTAGTCGTAGGAGAGCCCGTGGAAGCCGTAGCGGATCAGTCCGCGCTCGGTCATCTCCCGGGGCAGGGCGAACCAGCGGGCGACCTCGGGCTGGTCGGCGTGGAAGGCGGTGTCGAAGCAGGCCACCTGGGGCAGCTCGGGGTAGCGTTCGGCCAGCGCCGCCACCGGGGCGAGGCAGAAGGGCTGGTGCAGCGGTGCCAGCGATTCGAAGGCCTTGAGCGCGTCGGTGATCTCGGGGGTGAGGCGCACCGGGCGATGGTAGGCACGGCCGCCGTGGACCACCCGATGCCCCACCGCGGCGAGCGCCAGGTCGGGGTGCGCATCCAGCCAGCCCAGCAGGCGCGCGGTGGCGCCCGGCAGGTCGAGGCGCGGAGGCAGCTCGCCCATCTCCGCGGCCACCGGGTGGCCCTCGCCATCCGCCAGCGTGAAGTCGGGGGCGCCGCCGTTGAGCCCGGTGAACTTGCCGCGATAGCGGGGCGTCAGGGCGTCGAGGGAAGCGGCGCCCGCCAGCGGATAGAGGGCAAACTTCAGGCTGGAGGAGCCGCTGTTGAGGGTCAGGATATGACGCATCTCAGGCTCCCTGCTCGGGCAGCCCCTGGCGCCGCTGGTGGTCGGCTACCAGCAGGGCCAGGGCGCAGGAGGCCATGCGGGTGATGGCCTCGTCGGCGCGGCTGGTGAGGATGATCGGGACCCGGGCGCCCAGCACCAGGCCGGCGCCGGTGGCATCGGCCAGGTAGGTCAGCTGCTTCATCAGCATGTTGGCGGACTCCAGATCCGGGGCCACCAGGATATCGGCGCGCCCGGCCACCGGGGAGTCGATGCCCTTGGTGCGCGCGGCGCTCTCCGAGATGGCGTTGTCGAAGGCCAGCGGGCCGTCCAGGGTGCCGCCGCAGATCTGGCCGCGGTCGGCCATCTTGCACAGGGCGGCGGCGTCCAGGGTGGAGGGGATCCGGGGGTTGACCGTCTCCACCGCGGAGAGGATGGCCACCCTGGGGTCCTGGTTGCCCAGGGCGTGGGCCAGCTCGATGGCGTTGCAGATGATGTCGCGCTTCTGGTCGAGGCTCGGCGAGATATTGATGGCGGCGTCGGTGATGAACAGCGGGCGCGGGTAGGTCGGCACGTCGAAGGCCATCACGTGGCTGATGCAGCGCTCGGTGCGCAGGCCGCCGTCGCGCTTGAGCACCTCGTGCATCAGCTCGTCGGTGTGCAGGGCCCCCTTCATCAGGGCCTCGGCGCGTCCTTCTCGCACCAGGGCCACGGCGCGCTCCGCGGCGGCGTGGCTGTGGGGCACGTCGATCAGCTCGAACTCGCTGATATCGAGCCGGGCGGCATCCGCCGCGGCGCGGATCTTCGCCTCCGGGCCCACCAGCAGGGGAATGATCAGGCCCTGGTGGGCGGCGGCCACGGCGCCGGTCAGCGAGACATCGTCCACCGGGTGCACCACCGCCACGGGGATGGCGGGGGGGTGGTCGGCGGCGGAGAGGATCTCGTGCAGGCGGCCGCGTTCGGCCAGGCGCACCGTGGGCAGCACGGCACGGGGCCGGCGGATCTTCTCCGTGGGGGCGAGCACGCGGGCCTCGCCCTCGATCACCACCTTGCCCCGCTGGTTCTCGCAGCGGCAGTCGAGGGTCAGCTGCGAGCGTGCATCGTCCTTGGCGCTGACGCGCACGCTGACCTTGAGCACGTCGCCGAGGGCGACCGGTGCCCGGAAGCTCAGCGTCTGGCCCAGGTAGAGGGTGCCGGGGCCGGGCAGCTGGGTGCCCAGCACCGTGGAGATCAGCGCGCCGCCCCACATGCCGTGGGCGATGACCTCCTGGAAGCGCGAGCTGCGCGCGAAGTCGTCGTCCACATGGGAGGGGTTGATGTCGCCGGACATGATGGCGAACAGCTTGATGTCATCCAGGGTCAGGCGCTTCTCGAGGTGCGCCTCGTCGCCTACCTGGATCTCGTCGAAGGTGCGGTTCTCGATGTAGCTATCGTCTTGGGGGGCGTCCATGGGGGCGGCTCCGAGGGTGGTTACTGCGATGCAGCAAATTCAGCCCCCATCATAGCCTGTCACTGGCCTCCTTGCGCTGCCCCGTGCGACCTTGCGATACCGCCGATGGCTGTGAAGGTACAACCACGCCGGGGTGGCGGAGGTGCCGGTAACGAGCGTGCAACAGGCGGGCGGGCCATGTGAGTGGCCCGCCCGTTGCGCTTGTGGGCCCTTGCTCCTAGGGAACCAGTGTCTGGGCGGCCTCTAGGTAGGCGGCGCCGTTGCTCTGGACCCGTTCGAAGTCCCCGGTCTCGGAGCCCTGGTGCACCTCTTCCAGGGTTATGGCCATCTCGGCGACCTGCTCGGTGATGGTCTCCAGGGCGTTCTCCAGGGTGTAGGTGAGCTCGTGGATCACCCCCAGGTCCTCCAGGCCGAGTTCGTCGGCGGCGAGGATCTCGGCCAGCTGCTGGTTGTAGGTGGAGAAGTTGGCCACCGCGGTGGTCAGGTCGGGTGACGCCTCGCCCTTGAAGTGGGCGGGGCGCTCGTCACTGTGGTCATGGGCCTGGGCGGCGGTGGTCAGCAGGCCGGCGAGGAGGGTGCTCAGCAGCAGCGTTTTCATAGCGGATTCCTGTTTGGTAATGAAAACTATTCGCAAAAGCGAATCTAGCCCTTTTCCGGCAGCCCGGCAAGGTCGGGTCGCCGAGCGCCGGTGGCATCCTGCCAAGATTTGATCCAGAGCAGGTTTGACAGGGGGCTGGAATCGACCTAGCTTATCACTCGCGAATGATAATTGTTATTATTTATCGCCTTGATTCAGGAGGTCGACATGACGTATCGCATCAACACCGGGCTCAGGAATGGCGCCCAGCCGACGCTGCAGATCTGCGATGCCACCACCGGCTCGGTGCGGGTGGCCTGGGAGTATCCGAGAGAACCGGCCGGCCTGAGCGAGGAGGAGCGGGAGCTGTTTCAACTGCGCCGGGAAGAGGCGGTTCACGACCTGTTCCGGCGGCTCTTCCTGCTGACCACCGAGCAGTACCTGAAGGGAGAGCTGGATACGCCGCCGCGGCTGGGGGCCTGGCGGCGGCGCTCCGGCTGAGGCCGCGCTCGCCGTGGAGAGGCGCCGCTCAATAGCGGATGTTGTCGCCGCCGTCGACGTAGTGGACGCTGCCGGTGGTGGCGGCGCCGGCGGGGGATGCCAGGTAGACCACGGCGTTGCCCACGTCCTCCACGGTGGCCAGGCGGCGCAGCGGGGCGCGGGCCTCGCTGGTGTCGGCCAGGGCGTCGAAGTCCTTGAGGCCGGAAGCGGCCCGGGTGCGGATGGGCCCCGGCGAAACGGCATGCACGCGAATGCCCTGGGGGCCCAGCTCGGCGGCCAGGTAGCGGGTCATGGACTCCAGGGCCGCCTTGACCGGGCCCATCAGGGCGTAGTTGTCCACCACCCGCTCGGCGCCGAGGTAGGACATGTTGAGCAGGGTGCCTCCCCTGGGCATCAGCGGCTCGGCCAGCCGCGCCATGCGCAGGAAGGAGTGGCAGGAGACGTCCATGGCCAGCAGGAAGCCGTCGCGGGAGGCGTCGATCAGGCGACCGCGCAGATCCTCCAGCGGGGCGTAGGCGATGGAGTGCACCATCACGTCGAGCTGCCCATGCCGGCTGGCGATATGCTCGAACAGCGCGGCGAGCTGGGCATCATCCTGAACGTCGCAGGGCATCAGCTCGGCGTCGCCCAGTGCACCGGCGAGATCCTGCACGAAGCGCTCGGCGCCGGGCATATGGGTGACCACCACCCGGGCACCCGCCTGCTGCAGCGCCTGGGCGCAGCCGAAGGCGATGCTGTCGCGGTTGGCAAGCCCCGTGACCAGGGCAACCCTGTCGTGAAGCGAGAAGGGGGAGTCGGCCATCGTCTTGGGTCCCTGTTTGCGCTGCGGTGCAGCAAGTCGATGGCCAGTATAGCGAAGAAGCCCGGCGAAGGGGCAGGCCGCCGCCAGTCTACAGGGAGACCTCCAGCGCCTCCTCGGTCTCGCAGGGCTTGCCGTGGCGCAGGGTCAGGCGCCGCTCGGTGAGGTTCATGACCACGCCGAACAGGGTCTCCATGCGCTCCTCCGGGGGCTGGGCGGGGTTGAAGTGGCGACAGATCGAGAGCGGTTCGCCGTGGTGGTCGGCGAGAATCTCGAACAGGGTGCGCTCATCCACGGGGCCCTTGGCGGGCAGCGCCTGACCCAGGAGGTCGTCCAGGCGCGCCAGTCGCGGCCTCGAATCGGGACGGGGGAAGTCCTCTACCTGGGCGGTGGCGTCCGGGGCGTAGAGGTGGTTGGTGTGGGTGACCACGCCGCCCTCGGCACCGAGCCGACCGGGCTCGCCGGGGTGTACCTCGAGCCCCACCGCCTCTCCCGAAGCGCTGGCTACCAGGAAGTGGGCAGGGGAGCAGACCCGGTCGCGGCTGGCCACCGCCAGGGCGCTTTCCATATCGGGGCTCTCGAGGATCTTGCGCAGCGCCACGTGGATCGGCAGCCCCTCGCCGCAGGTTTGCGAACGGATGGCGTTGAGGCAGACGCCGATACCGTGGGCGTTGAGGCCGATCTTGGCCACCATGCCCGCCTCGCCGACGCTGACCAGGGGCGCGGCGTCCCGGCCTTGTATCCTCAGCGCTACCACGTTGTGCAGCTGGTCGGTGCGCCAGTCCCAGTTCTGGGCCAGCCACTGGGTGCCGGCGTGGGCCAGGGAAAAGGCGGAGCAGCCGCCGCTGGCCCGGGTCAGCGAGATCTCGCTGCGGCAGTTGAGGGTGAGGATATCGATGGGCTCGACGCCGGCCCCCTCGGCGATGGCGTCCATCTCCTCGAGGATCTCGGGAAAGCCGCGCTCGATCATCCGCCCGAAGCGCTTGGCCTCGGCCCGGGCCCGCACCCAGCGGATGCCCACGAAGTCGTGGAAGAGCCGGTCGTAGACCTCCAGGCTACGCTGGATCAGCAGGGCGTGGGTGCGGCCGTGGGCCAGGCCGATCTCGCGGCGGCTGCCGCTGAGCTCGGTGACGGTAATCAGCTGCTGCAGCATGGTTCGAGCGCCTCCTCCTGGCGGGGTAGAGTCTCAGTATAGGTTTGCTGGTGTCACGCGCCGCCTCGCTCTGAGGTTGACGGATGGCACCGCCAGCGTTGGTAGCGACGGCTTGAGATTTCCCGCGGGGCGTTCCAGATTGAGCGAGGGAGTCACCAGCATATTATTCGCAACCAACGGGACAACAACATGAAGAAGAGCATCCTGTCGATGGCCATTGCGGCCTCAGCGCTGAGCCTGGCCGGCGTGGCCCAGGCCGAGGTGAAGGTCGGTTTCCTCGGCGGTTTCACCGGGGGCATCGAGAGCCTGACGCCGCCTATCTTCGAAGGGGCTCGCCTGGCGGTGCAGCAGGTCAACGAGCAGGGCGGCATCCTCGGGGGGCAGACCCTGGTGATGCCCAGCGGTGATACCACCTGTGCCGACGCCTCGGCGGCCTCCAACGCGGCGGACCGCATGGTCAACACCGAGAACGTCACCGCTATCGTTGGCGCGCTCTGCACCGGGGCGACCATCGCCGCGGCCAACAACGCGGCGATTCCCGGCGGCGTGGTGATGGTCTCGCCGGCCTCCACGGCACCGGCGGTGAGCGAGCTGGACGACAACGACCTGGTGTTCCGCACCGTCCCCTCCGATGCCTTCCAGGGCGAGATGCTGGCCAAGCTGGTCCTCGACCGTGGCATCGACTTCGTGGCGGTCACCTATGTGAACAACGACTACGGCCGCGGCCTGTCGGAGGCCTTCAGCGAGGCCTTCGAGGCCGGCGGCGGCACCGTGGCCGAGAACCTGGCCCACGAGGACAACCGCGCCGACTACCGCTCCGAGCTGGGCTCGCTCTCGGCCAGCGGCGCCGACACCCTGGTGGTGCTGGCCTATGCCGACACCTCCGGCCAGACGGTGCTGCGCCAGGCCTACGAGAGCGGCATGTTTACCCAGTATGTGGGCGCCGACGGCATGGTAGGCGATAGCCTGGTTCAGGCGGTGGGTGCCGATGTGCTGGAGGGCATGATCGCTACTCGTCCGGGCAGCCCCGATCTGCCGGGCACCGAGCTGTTCAACGAGGCCGCCGAGGCCGCCGGCATCGACCCGAGTGCGGTGTTCGCCGCCCAGGCCTACGATGCCGCCTTCCTGGTGGCCCTGGCCATCGAGCAGAACGGCAGCGCCGAGCGCGAGGGGCTCTCCGCGGCGCTGCGCAGCGTCTCAAGCGCTCCGGGCGAGATCATACTGCCCGGCGAGTGGGAGAAGGCCGTGGAGCTGATCGCTCAGGGCGTGGAGATCAACTACGAGGGCGCCTCCGGCAGCCACGAGTTCGACGAGAATGGCGACGTGCCCGGGGTGGTGGTGGAGATGGTGGTCGAGGACGGCCGCTTCGTCAGCAAGGGCTTCGTCGAGCCCTGAGCGCCTCGCGCTGAGCTGATCAGAGCGCTCTGACCCAATAGGCCCCGGTGGGAAACCACCGGGGCCTACTTGTTTCAATCGGCCTCTCTACCCGTGGTGCCTGACCTTTTCAGGTAAAAGGCCTTGAGGCGCGAAGCGCAGCACCAGGGTGATCAGCAGGCCGATCACGAAGACCCGGGCCTGCAGGGCGCGGCTCTCGATATTGCGCGGCGGCTCCCAGCCGAACCAGAGATCGCCCAGGTGCACCGCCAGGTTCATCACTGCCAGCGCCAGCGGCTCCGACATGATCCAGATGATATAGACCGCCACGGCGCCAAAAATGGTGCCCAGGTTGTTGCCGGGCCCACCCAGGATCACCATCACCAGCACCAGGAAGGTGTGGTTGAGGGGCAGGTAGCCGTTGGGGTCGAAGAGGCTGTTGAAGGTGGCCAGGACGCCGCCGCCCAGGCCCATCAGGATGCAGCCCAGCACGAAGATCTCCAGGCGCCGCCGGTTGATGTCCTTGCCCATGGCCGAGGCGGCCACCTCGTTGTCGCGGATGGCGCGCACCATGCGGCCCCAGGGGGCGTGGTAGGCGCGGTGCAGCAGGAAGAAGATCATCGCGATTAGCACCGCCGTCACCGAGAGGTAGGCCGCCCGGGCCAGGGTGAAGCCCAGCTCCGCCGGCCCCGGGGTGGGCCAGGGCAGCGGCGAGACGGTGGCGGTGCCGCGGGTCAGCCAGTCGGAGTTCTTGAGGAAGGCCTTGATGATCTCGGCGATGCCCAGGGTGGCGATGGCCAGGTAGTCGCTGCGCAGGCCCAGGCAGATATGGCCGATGAAGTAGCCCACGGCGCCGGCCAGCGCCCCGCCGACGATCCAGCCGGTCCAGGCCGGTAGGCCCAGGCCGCCGACGAAGCCCGCCCGGGACTGGATCTCGCCGGTGACCCCGCGCAGCAGGCTGATCACCACCAGGTAGAGCACCACCGCCAGCACGACGGCAATCACCGTGCGCAGCCGCTTCGGCACGCCGAGGCGGTCGAGCCGGGTGGCGCCAACGACCAGCAGGGTCGCGGCGGCGGCGTAGAGCAGCACCCGGGCCAGCTCCCCGGGCAGCTCGCTCTCCCAGAAGGCGGGGTTCACCGGCACGCTGAAGGCCATGGCGCAGTAGCCGCCGAGGGCCACGAAGCCCATGACGCCGGCGTTGAACTGGCCGGCATAGCCCCACTGGATGGTGAGGCCGAGGGCCAGGATGGCGTAGCAGGCGGCCTCCACCAGCATGCGGGTGCTGTAGGCGGCACCCATGGCCAGGTAGACGCCGAGGATGGCCGCCAGCAGGGCGGCAAACAGCACCACCTCGCGCAGGGGGAAGCGCGACGGGGCGTTGACCAGGTCTGCGCGGCGCTTGTCTTGAGTGTTCATCAGATCACCTTGCCCTTGAAGATGCCGGTGGGACGCCATACCAGGATGGCCACCAGGATGAAGAAGGGCACCACGATCTTGTATTCGGTGCCGACGAAGGCCAGGTTGCGCGGCAGCTCCAGCCACTCGGGGAAGTGGTGGGCGATGGGTCGCAGCAGCACCGCCCAGTTGAACACCGCTAATGTCTCGGCGAAGCCCACCACGAAGCCGCCGGCGATGGCGCCCCAGGGGTGCCCCACGCCGCCGACGATGGCCGCGGCGAAGATCGGCAGTAGCAGGAAGAAGCTGAGGTCGGGCTTGAAGGTGACGTCCAGCGACAGCAGAGTGCCGGCGATGGCCGCCAGGCCCCCGGCGATCACCCAGGTCACCGCCACGATGGCGTTGGTGTTGATCCCCGAGGCGCGGGCCAGGTCGGGGTTGTCGGACATGGCGCGCATCGCCTTGCCCAGTCGCGAGCGGTTGAGGAAGAGGTGCAGGCCTACCACGCAGGCGATGGTCAGCACGAAGAGGATGATCTGGGGCTCGGTGATCACGATGGGCGCGCGCACCCCCTCGAAGGGCAGGGCGAGGCGATAGATCTCCTTGCGCTCCCCGGCCATGTAGAGGCTCTGGCCGCTGGTGCCGGCGAACAGCCGGATCAGCCCCTGCAGCATCAGGGTGACGCCGAGCGAGCCGATGACGAGGACGATGGGCTTGACCCCGTGGGCGCGCAGCGGCTTGTAGAAGGCCTTGTCGATGCCCACGGCGAGCAGGGCGGTGAGCACCATGGCCGCCGGCAGCATCACCACCGGGGTGGGCAGCCCCACGATTGCCCCCACCCCCGGAAAGGCGGCGGTGAGCAGCAGCACCATGAAGGCCCCGAAGGTCATCATGTCGGCGTGGGCGAAGTGCGCGAAGCGCATGATGCTGAAGATCAGGGTGACGCCGATGGCGCCGATGGCGTAGATCGAGCCGGTGACGCTGCCGGCGATCACCACGTTGTTGATAAAGAAGACGAGTTCGTTCACGACGGTTGTTCTCCTGCCCCTGGCTCAGCCGCCCAGGAAGCTCCTGGCGACGTCCGGGTCCGCCAGCAGGGCGGCGCCGGTATCGGTGAAGCGGTTCTGGCCGGCGGCCAGCACGAAGCCCTTGTCGGCGATGGCCAGTGCCTGCTTGGCGTTCTGCTCCACCATCAGGATGCCCACGCCGGCGGCGTTGATCTGCTTCACCTGGGCGAAGATCTCGTTCATGTAGAGCGGCGAGAGGCCCGCGGTGGGCTCGTCGAGCAGCAGCAGGCTGGGCTCGGCCATCAGCGCCCGGCCCATGGCCACCATCTGGCGCTGGCCGCCGGAGAGCTCGCCGGCGGGCTGGTGGCGCTTGTCGAAGAGCGGCGGGAAGAAGTCGTAGATCCGCTTGAGCATGCGCTTGACGTTCTGGGGCTTGAGGAAGGCGCCCATCTCCAGGTTCTCCTGCACCGTCATGCTCGGAAAGACGTTCTTCTCCTGGGGGACGAAGCCCATGCCCTTCTGCACCAGCTTGTTGGGGGGCAGGTTGTGGATCGGCTCGCCGCGCAGCAGGATCTCTCCCCGGGTGACGGTGAGCAGGCCGAAGATGGCCTTGAGCATGGTGGACTTGCCGGCGCCGTTGGGGCCGACGATGACGCCGATCTCGTCGGCTTCGATGGCCATGTCCACCCCGTTGAGGATGTTCATGCCGCCGTAGCCGCCGTGCACGTCGCGGGCATCAAGCAGTGGCATCGTGGGACGCTCCGAAGTAGGCCTCGATGACCTCGGGGTTGTTCTGGATCTCCTCGATGGTGCCTTCGACCATCACGCTGCCCTGGGCCAGCACGATCACCGGATCGCAGAGCCTCGCGATCATCTCCATGTCGTGCTCGATGACCAGGAAGGTGTAGCCCATCTCGCGGTTGAGGCGCTCGATGTTCTCCACCAGGTCGCCCAGCAGGGTGCGGTTGACCCCGGCGGCGATCTCGTCGAGCAGTACCACCCGGGCGTCGGTCATCATGGTGCGGCCGAGTTCGAGCAGCTTCTTCTGGCCGCCGGAGAGGTTGCCGGCCAGCTCGTTGCGCACGTGGTAGAGGCCGATGAAGTCGATCACCTCGAGGGCCTTGCGGCGCACCTCCGCCTCCTCTGCCCGTACCGCGCCGGGCTTGAGCCAGGCGCTGAAGAGGTGCTCGCCGGCCTGCTGCGGCGGCACCATCATCAGGTTCTCCAGGGCGGTCATCTGGGAGAACTCGTGGGCGATCTGGAAGGTGCGCAAAAGCCCCTTGTGGAAGAGCTCGTTGGCGGGGCGGTTGGTGATCTCCTCGCCGTCGAGCAGCACCTGGCCGCTGTCCAGCGGCAGGGCGCCGGCGATGATGTTGAAGAGGGTCGACTTGCCGGCCCCATTGGGGCCGATCAGCCCGGTGATGGAGCCCTTCTCGACCCGGAGGGAGCAGTCGTTGATGACCCTCAGGCCGCCGAAGGCCTTGTTGACGTGACGCACGTCGATCATGGCTGCCATGGCACTGTCCTGTTGTTCTTGTTGATGGCCGCTGTCGGTGGCCTGTTCTGCCTGGGCGCCGCCCGCGGTGCGGGCGGCGGTTATCCGGCTAGCGCTCCTGGCTGTCATCCACCAGGAAGGTGCGGCCGGCGGCAAAGGCACCGACGATCACCAGGGCGCCGATGGTGGGGATGAGATAGCCCTCCACCTGGGGAATGGCGCGCAGGAAGACGAAGGCCACCGCCGCCGGGGCCACGAAGCGCACCAGGAAGCGCCAGATGGCGAACCAGGTCTCGTTGGTGCGCATCTCCTTCATCACCTCGCTGTGGGTCAGGGCCCAGCCGGCGAAGAGCGCGATCAGAAGGCCACCGAGCGGCATGAAGATATTGGTGAGCAGCTCGATGAAGTCGAAGGCGCTGCGTCCGAAGAGGGTGTGGAAGAGGGTGCCCTCGGCGTAGATATTGAAGCTGACCACGGTGAGCAGGCCCAGGGCCCAGCTGGCCACCACCATGGCGAACACCGCCTGGGGACGGGTAAGGTCGAAGCGCTCCACCAGGAAGGCGGCCACCGGCTCGATCAGCGAGATGGAGGAGCTGATGGCGGCCCCCAGCACCAGGATGAAGAAGACCCCGCCGATCAGGGCGCCGAAGGGCATCTCGGCGAAGGCCAGCGGCAGGGTGACGAACATCAGCCCCGGGCCCTGGCCGGCGTCGAGGCCGGCGCCGAACACCAGCGAGAAGATCGCCAGGCCCGCGATCATGGCCACGGCGGTGTCGACGATGGCGATGGAGACGGCGGTGCGGGTCAGCGAGAGCTCGCTGGACATGTAGGCCCCGTAGGCCATGATGGCGCCCATGCCGAGGCTCAGGGTGAAGAAGGACTGCCCCATGGCGGCCAGCCAGCCCTCGAGGCTGAGGTCGGCCAGGTTGAAGGTGAACAAGAAGCTGGCCGCGGCGCCGAAGTCGCCGTTGGCCACGCCGTAGCCCAGCACCAGCAGCAGGATCACGAAGAGCGCCGGCATCAGGATGCGCAGCCCGCTCTCGATGCCCTTGTGGATGCCCATGCCCACGATCAGCCCCGAGGCGATGATGAAGAGGGTGTGGTAGAGGGTCAGCAGGGCCGGAGAGGCGAGCAGGGCGTTGAAGCCTTCGCCGATGGTCTCGGCATCGGCGCCGGAGAGCGAGCCTGTCAGCATCTGCCAGGTGTAGTGGATGGCCCAGCCGGCGATCACCGAGTAGAAGCTCAGGATCAGGAAGGCCGAGGCGGCCCCCAGCCAGCCGATGGACTCCCAGGCTCGCGAGGTGTTGTGGGTACGGGTGAGGAAGCGCATGCCCATGATGGGGCTTCGGCGGCTGGCGCGGCCCAGCATGGTCTCGGCGATCAGGATGGGGATGCCCACGGCGAAGATGGTCAGGGCGTAGACCAGGATAAAGGCGCCGCCGCCGTTCTCGCCGGTGAGGTAGGGAAAGCGCCACAGGTTGCCGAGTCCCACCGCCGACCCGACGGCGGCCAGCAGGAAGGTGCCCTTGTGGGTCCAGACGTTATGCTTGCTCATGGAGGCTCCGGATGCGAATCGTATGGCCTTGTGGGCCTGTGCCGCCACTTTGCGACAAAACGCACTCGGGAACCAGCTGGCTAGCGTTTACCGGCCGTTAAGTTCGGCGATGGTGTCGCTATCGACTACTGTTCCTGCTCTTCTTCCTCGTCGTCGTCCTGCTGGCCGATGCGAGGCTCCAGCGCCCTGGACTCGTCCGGCAGGCGTACGGTATCGCCCAGGGCGAGCTTGCCGTGGGACTTGAGGCGGCGGCCGTTGTCGATGGCGATGATCGCTGCCACCTCGCCGATGCTGGTGCCCTCCACGTAGGCCTCTACCCGAATGCGCACCACGGTGCCCTGGTAGCGGGCCGAGAGGATGTCGCCGCGCCCGGGGGCCGAGTGGCCCATGGGGTCCTTCTCGAAGTGGCGCATCACGCTGTCGGCGCCGGGGTCGTCCCACTCCACGTGCTTGTGCATGCTGCTCTCCTGGTTGGGTGGCAGGGGCTGTCAGGCCTTCAGCATAGAAGATGTGACTCGCGGAAACGACAACGCCCGCCCGGAGGTTCCCGGGCGGGCGTCTTCCAGCGTGGCGGCCGGTCTTACTTCTTGCTGGCGCGCTTGCGCTCGTGCTCCTTGAGGAACTTCTTGCGCAGACGCAGGTGGTTGGGGGTGACCTCCACCAGCTCGTCGTCGTCCAGGAACTCGATGGCCTGCTCCAGGGAGAACTTCACCGGTGGGGTCAGCACGATGTTCTCGTCGTTGCCCGAGGCGCGCATGTTGTCGAGCTTCTTGCCCTTGGTGGGGTTGACCACCAGGTCGTTGGCGCGGCTGTGGATGCCGATCAGCATGCCCTCGTAGACCTCGGTGCCGTGGTCGATGATCAGGCGACCGCGGTCCTGCAGGGCGTAGAGCGCATAGGCCAGCGCCTTGCCGTCGACCATGGAGACCATCACGCCGTTGCGGCGCTCGGTGGCGGCGTCGGGCTTGAGCGGGCCGTAGTGGTCGAAGCGGCTGGTCAGGATGCCGGTGCCGGAGGTCAGGGTCATGAACTGGCCGCGGAAGCCGATCAGGCCCCGGGCGGGGATGATGAAGTCCAGACGCACCCGGCCCTTGCCGTCCGGGTTCATGTTGGTCATCTCGCCCTTGCGGTAGCCGAGCTCCTCCATGATGGCGCCCTGGTGCTGCTCCTCGCAGTCGATGATCACCTCCTCGTACGGCTCCTGCTTGACGCCGTCGATCTCCTTGATGATCACCTCGGGGCGACCCACGGCCAGCTCGAAGCCTTCGCGACGCATGGTCTCGATCAGCACCGAGAGGTGCAGCTCGCCGCGGCCGGAGACGATGAACTTCTCCGGGGTCTCGCCCTGCTCGACGCGCAGCGCCACGTTGTGGATCAGCTCCTGGTCGAGGCGGTCCTTGATGTTGCGGCTGGTGACGAACTTGCCGTCCTTGCCCGCAAAGGGCGAGTCGTTGACCTGGAAGGTCATGGAGACGGTGGGCTCGTCCACGGAGAGCGGCGGCAGCGCCTCGACGCTGGCCGGGTCACACAGGGTGTCGGAGATGGAGAGGGAGTCGATGCCGGTAATGCAGACGATGTCGCCGGCGGTGGCCTCTTCGGTCTGCACGCGCTCCAGGCCCAGGTGGGTCATCACCTGGCCGATCTTGCCCTTGCGGGTGGCGCCGTCGGTGCCGATGACGGTGACCTGCTGATTGGGCTTCACCGCGCCGCGCTTGATGCGGCCCAGGCCGATGACGCCCACATAGCTGTTGTAGTCCAGCGCCGAGATCTGCATCTGGAAGGGACCATCCAGCTCCACCTTGGGCGGCTCGACGATATCGACGATGGCCTGGAACATGGGGGTCATGTCCTCGGCCAGCTCCTCGGGGTCGGGGCCGGCGATGCCGTTGAGGGCCGAGCAGTAGATGATCGGGAAGTCGAGCTGCTCGTCGGTGGCGCCGAGATTGTCGAACAGGTCGAAGATCTGGTCGATGACCCAGTCGGGGCGGGCGCCGGGGCGGTCGATCTTGTTGACCACCACGATGGGCCTGAGGCCCTGGGCGAAGGCCTTCTGGGTGACGAAGCGGGTCTGCGGCATGGGGCCGTCGACCGAATCCACCAGCAGCAGTACCGAGTCCACCATGGACATCACCCGCTCGACCTCGCCGCCGAAGTCGGCGTGTCCGGGGGTATCCACGATGTTGATGCGGTACTCTTCGCCGTCGGGCGAGTTCCAGCGGATCGCCGTGTTCTTGGCCAGGATGGTGATGCCGCGCTCACGCTCCTGGTCGTTGGAGTCCATGATCCGCTCCTGTCCCTCGGCCTTGCGGTCCAGGGTGCCGGACTGGCTGAGGAGCTTGTCGACCAGGGTGGTCTTGCCGTGGTCAACGTGGGCGATGATGGCGATGTTCCGGAGATTGGCGATCTCGGAAGGCGTTGCGGTGGTCATAGATTGCTGCTCATCGAATTAGAGGCGCACCCTCCTTGCACGTAACGGTTCAGTGCCCTGGGCGCGTGGGGGTAGGGAGGTTGGGCCAGCATTGTACAGCCTACCCCGGTCCGGGAATAGCGGATTTACGCTTTCGATGGGCTGTCAACGCGGGCGGGCCGGATCCGGGCGCCGCAGGCCTGCAGGCGCTCGAGCAACTCCCTGAAGGCCTGGTCATCGAGCTCGGGGTCGCAGCCGCCGATGCGTTCGAACCAGCTGCGGGAAAGGCAGAGGCCATCGCCGCTGGGCAGCCGCCGCAGCCTGGCCAGCAGGCGCGCCAGCCGTCCAGCGTGCCGGGTGGGCAGGATCGCGGCGTCGAGCCTGCCGGCGGCGACCTCGGCGGCCAGCCGTGCCAGGGCCTCCGCCCTGGTGGTGTTGCCGATGCCGGGAAACACCAGAATATCGCCGCTACTGCTGGCAATGGCCTCGTTCAGCCGCTGCCCCAGGGGGAGCGGTGCTACCGACACCAGGCGTGCGCCGAAGCGCTGGGCGATGCGTGGCAGCCGCGCATCGCCGGTGTCATCCAGGACCCAGAGAGTAAAGGTGGCTTCGCCTGCCGCCTGCGCCAGCGGTGCCACGACCGCCAGCTGCCGGGGCAGCCTGGCGCCGGCACTGCGTGCGTCGATCAGAATGCAGGCGGTGAAGGTAGCCATGCGAGCTCCGGCAGTTGACCGCGGCGGGGGACGTGGCCGGCGGCCGGGAGTTGCTGCCGGTAGGTTCACGCTGTTGTAATCGAGTGTAGCCCTGAGTGTCCTTGAGTATCAAAAAGTTTGCATATGAAATTGCGTCACCCTGACGTTGCGCAATTCTCGTTCTGCCGGGGCTGAGGCCGGACCATACTCGCCGGCCGGGATCGCGGATGCCCTGCAGCAGTGCATGGAGATCGATTATTGCACCATCCTGGTGCGAAATGGGGGCGAGGGGGACGGTGAGCCGCGAGGCGGCGAAGGGCCTGGTTCAGGGTGGTGCGCTTCCCGGGGGCGTTTTTGTCTTTCAAATCAGCCCTGTGCTGAGGTCCTGTTGCATGTGGGTGCAATTCTGGCATGGGGCGTGCATTGTATTGGGCAGCATCGGGTCATGCCCGGTGATCGTGGGCAGAGTGCCCACGGCATGCTACAACTTCGCAACACCTCAACGCCCCGAGCACCGCTCAACCGGAGGACACCATGTCTGCCAAGACTCTCGCCCTGATTGAAGAACATGACGTCAAGTGGGTCGACCTGCGCTTTACCGATACCCGTGGCAAGGAGCAGCACGTCACCATCCCGGCCCGTGACATCGATGAGGAATTTTTCGAGAACGGCCAGATGTTCGATGGCTCCTCCATCTCCGGCTGGAAGGGCATCAACGAGTCGGACATGATCCTGCGCCCGGAAGATGGCACCGCCTTCCTCGACCCCTTCACCGAGGACTCTACCCTGGTGCTGCGCTGCGACATCATCGAGCCGGCCACCATGCAGGGCTACGAGCGTGACCCGCGCTCCATCGCCAAGCGCGCCGAGGCCTACCTGCAGTCCACCGGCCTGGGCGACACCGCCTTCTTCGGCCCCGAGCCCGAGTTCTTCATCTTCGACGAGGTGCACTGGAAGTCCGATATCGAGGGCTCCATGTACAAGATCACCTCCGAAGAGGGCGCCTGGTCCACCGACCGTCCCATCGAGGGCGGCAACCTGGCCCACCGTCCGCGGGTCAAGGGCGGCTACTTCCCGGTGCCCCCGGTGGACAGCTTCCACGATATCCGCGGCGCCATGTGCAACACCCTGGAGGCGATCGGCCAGACCGTCGAGGTGCACCACCACGAGGTGGCCAACGCCGGCCAGAACGAGATCGGGATCAAGTTCAACACCCTGGTCAAGAAGGCCGACGAGGTCCAGGAGATGAAGTACGTGATCCACAACGTGGCTCACGCCTACGGCAAGACCGCCACCTTCATGCCCAAGCCGCTGGTCGGCGACAACGGCAGCGGCATGCACGTCCACCAGTCCTTCTGGAAGGATGGCAACAACCAGTTCGCGGGCGACGAGTACGCCGGCCTCTCCGAGATGGCCCTCTACTACATCGGCGGCATCATCAAGCACGCTCGTGCCCTGAACGCCTTCGCCAACGCCTCCACCAACTCCTACAAGCGCCTGGTGCCGGGCTTCGAGGCGCCGGTGATGCTGGCCTACTCGGCCCGCAACCGCTCCGCCTCCATCCGCATTCCCTACACCGCCAGCCCCAAGGGCAAGCGCGTCGAGCTCCGCTTCCCGGATCCGACCGCCAACCCCTACCTGTGCTTCGCGGCGATGCTGATGGCCGGCATCGACGGCATCAAGAACAAGATCCACCCCGGCGACGCCATGGACAAGAACCTCTATGACCTGCCGCCGGAAGAGGGCAAGAAGGTGCCGACCGTGGCCCACAGCCTCGACCAGGCCCTGGATGCCCTGGACAAGGATCGCGCCTTCCTGACCGAGGGTGGCGTCTTCACCGACGACATGATCGATGCCTATATCGAGCTGAAGATGGAGGACGTGGAGCGCATCCGCATGACCACTCATCCGATCGAGTTCGACATGTACTACAGCTGCTGATCCTCCTGCGATCCAGCGACGTTGAGAGACGAAAGGGGTTCCGCCATGGCGGAACCCCTTTATCTTGTTCACTATCCAAGGATGAGACCAGATCAAGCTGCCACGCCCGCCGGGCAGGCGGCAGCGCAGGGGAGGAGTCATGCACAAGGTCATGTTGGCACTGGCGGTGGGGCTATCGTTCAGCCTGGCGGCCCAGGCTCAGACGATCTATCGCATCACCGATGCCCAGGGCAACGTGGTGTTTACCGACAACCCCGAGCGAGGCGGCGAGCAGGTGGAGCTGGCGCCGGTGACGGTGGTGCCCTCCAGGGGGGAGGTGCGCACCGGCGAGCCGGCGCCGCGCCTGGAGGGCGGCACCGCGCCGGCCCCCAGCGCCTCGCCGGGCCAGCCCTTCATGCCCTACGACAGCTTCCGGATGCTCTCGCCTACCCATGAGCAGGCCTTCCCGGTGGGGGCGGCGGGCAATGTCCCGGTGGAGCTTGGCATCGAGCCCGAGCTGCGCGAGGACCACCGCGTGCGCCTGCTGGTGAATGGCCAGGTCAGCCAGACGGCCATGCATACCACGGCCTTCATGGTGGCCAACATGAACCCCGGCGAGCATGTGCTGCAGGCGGAGCTGCTGGACGGCAGCGGGGCAGTGCGCCACCGCACCTCGCCGGTCACCGTCTATGTGCACCGGGCCAGCGTCAACCGCCCGGCCGATTAGCTACCCCCTCGCTGGGCACCCTGGCCGTGGTGCCCGGACGGTGGCCCAAGGCCCTGTCGCCCCCCGCATGGCGATGTGCGTCCCCCCTGGCCCTTGAAGCCGGCACCGCCGCCTGCCGAGCCCCCTTCGCCACTGCGCCGGGGCGAGCCTGTCCGCCGGCTGCCCGATGAGGCGCCACCCCTGCGCCGCCAGGAGGCGCGGGACGCCACTCGTCTGAACTGAGATCGGGCAGACGTCGCACCATCCGAGGTCATGGGCGGGTGCAGGCCAGGCGCTTGTGCACTATTTTGGTGCAGTGCCGCCCCCTTATCGCCCGATAAGCCCCGGGGCATGGGCCCGGCCGGCCTGGCGCGCTTCTTGCAGAACATCTCGCAGGAGCCAGGAGATAGCGATGGGCAGCCGTGGAGCCGATATGGCCGATTCGATGTATCAGCGCCTGATGGAGCACCTCACCACCGCCGTGGTGCTGCTCGATGGCGAGCTGAGACTGCAGTGGATGAACCCCGCCGCCGAGGCGCTGTTGGCGATCAGCCTGGGACGCGTGCAGGGGGCAAGGCTCTGCCAGCTGATGGAGAGCGACGACGGGCTCGGCGAGGTGCTCGGCAAGGCCCGTGACGAGTTCCACCCCTTCACCCAGCGGGAGGCGCGCCTGGTGATGCTGGCCGGTGATGCCCTGGTGGTGGACTACACGGTGACGCCGCTCTCCCGGGAGGAGCTGCTGCTGGAGATCGAGCCGCGTGACCGGCTGATGCAGATCTCCCGGGAGGAGGCGCTCCTGACCCGCCAGGAGACCATCAAGGTGCTGACCCGCGGCCTGGCCCACGAGGTAAAGAACCCTCTGGGGGGCATCCGCGGCGCCGCCCAGCTGCTGGAGCGCGACCTCGACGACCCCGGCCAGCGGGAGTTCACCCGCATCATCGTCGAGGAGGTGGACCGGCTGCGCGACCTGGTGGACTCCATGCTCGGCCCCAACCGCATGACCCACCACGAGCCCCTCAATATCCACAAGGTGCTGGAGCGGGTCAGGTCGCTGCTGCTCGCCGAGCATCCCCGGGTCGCCATCGAGCGCGACTATGACCCTAGCCTGCCGGACCTGGCCGGTGACGAGGCGCAGATGATCCAGGCGGTGCTCAACGTGGCCCGCAACGCCGTGGAGGCGATGAGCGAGGCGGGGACGCCGGACCCCCGGCTGGTGCTGCGCACCCGGGCGCGGCGCCAGTTCACCCTGGGGGCCGAGCGCCACCGCCTGGTGTGCGAGGTGGCGCTGGTCGACAACGGCCCCGGGGTCCCCGAGGCGCTGCGCGAGACCCTCTTCTACCCCATGGTCTCCGGCCGCGCCGAGGGCAGCGGCCTGGGGCTCTCCATCGCCCAGGCGATCCTGCACCAGCATCAGGGCCTGATCGAGTGCGACTCCGAGCCCGGCCACACCGAATTCCGACTGCTGATACCCCTGGAGAAGCGCCATGACTGACGTCGCACGCGTGGTGATCGTCGATGACGACCGCGCCATCCGCTGGGTGCTGGAGCGCGCGCTCGCCCAGCCCGACCTGAAGGTGGAGTGCATGGAGCGCGCCGACAGCGCCCTGCAGGGCCTGCTCGACAACCCCCCGGACGTGCTGGTGACCGATATCCGTATGCCCGGCATCGACGGCCTCGACCTGATGGCCCGGGTGCGCGAGGCCCACCCGGACCTGCCGGTGATCGTGATGACCGCTCACTCCGACCTGGACAGCGCCGTGGCCTCCTACCAGGGCGGGGCCTTCGAGTACCTGCCCAAGCCCTTCGACGTCGACGAGGCGCTGGCCCTGGTGCGTCGCGCGGTGGCCCACGCCCGGGAGCGCCAGCGCCCGGTCGTCGTGCCCGAGGGGCTGGATGCCGAGATCATCGGCGAGGCGCCGGCCATGCAGGAGGTGTTCCGCGCCATCGGCCGGCTCTCCCACTCCCATATCACCGTGCTGATCAACGGCGAGTCGGGCACCGGCAAGGAGCGGGTGGCCCGGGCCCTGCATCAGCACAGCCCCAGGGCGGGCCAGCCCTTTATCGCCCTCAACATGGCGGCGATCCCCCGGGACCTGATCGAATCCGAGCTGTTCGGCCACGAGAAGGGTGCCTTTACCGGGGCCACGGCGACCCGCCAGGGGCGCTTCGAGCAGGCCAACGGCGGCACCCTCTTCCTGGACGAGATCGGCGACATGCCCGCCGAGACCCAGACCCGCCTGCTGCGGGTGCTGGCCGACGGGGAGTTCTACCGGGTCGGGGGGCATACGCCGGTCAAGGTGGACGTGCGCATCATCGCCGCCACCCACCAGGACCTGGAGCGCCTGGTGGAGGATGGGCGCTTTCGCGAGGACCTCTTCCACCGACTCAACGTGATCCGCGTGCACCTGCCGAAGCTGGCCGAGCGTCGCGAGGACATTCCGCGGCTGGCCCGCCACTTCCTGGCCGAGGCGGCCAAGGAGCTCGCCACCGATATCAAGGTGCTGACGCCCGAGGCCGAGACCCATCTGACCCGCATGGCCTGGCCCGGCAACGTGCGCCAGCTGGAGAACACCTGCCGCTGGCTGACGGTGATGGCCTCCGGTCGCGAGATCCTGGTGGAGGACCTGCCCCCGGAGCTGCGCGCCGACGACGGCAGCGGGACGGTCAGCGGCGACTGGCGGACGGCCTTCCGAGACTGGGCCGACCGCGCCCTGGCGGCGGGGCACACCCACCTGCTGGAGGAGGCCGTCCCGGATTTCGAACGCATCCTGATCGAGACCGCCCTGCGCCATACCGGCGGGCGCAAGGGCGAAGCCGCCGAGCTGCTGGGCTGGGGCCGCAACACCCTGACCCGCAAGCTCAAGGTGTTGCTGCCGGCGCTGGCGGACGGCGAGTGAGGAGGCCGTCCCGCTTTCCAGAGCCTGCGAACGCATCCTGATCGAGACCGCCCTGCGCCATACCGGCGGGCGCTCTCCACAAGCCCGGCGAAGCCGCCGAGCTGCTGGGCTGGGGGCGCAACACCCTGACCCGTAAGCTCAAGACGCTGCTGCCGGCGCTGGCGGACGGCGAGTGAGGAGACCGTCCCGCTTTCCAGAGCCTGCGAACGCACCCTGATCGAGACCGCCCTGCGCCATACCGGCGGGCGCTCTCCACAAGCCCGGCGAAGCCGCCGAGCTGCTGGGCTGGGGCCGCAACACCCTGACCCGTAAGCTCAAGGTATTGCTGCCGGCGCTGGCGGACGGCGAGTGAGTCAGCTTAGGAGTCGGCGCGCCAGCAGCCGCTGCATGTCACGGCGGCTGTGGGCAATCAGGTAGACGATGAGTCGCTCGCGATGCTGACGATAGAGGATGCGTACCGGCGGCTCGATGACCTGGCGATAGTCCCGGATACCCAGCTCCAGCAGCTCACGGGGATGGCTGCCGCGCTCGGGGTGCTGCCCCAGCGACATGATGCGCGCCTCGATGGCGGCGAGAAGCCGCTCGGCCGCAGGGGGCGAGTCTTCGGCAATGAAGTCGTAGAGCTCGCGAAGGTCCTCGAAGGCCGAGGCAGTGAGTTCGACCTGCAGCGCCACCGCTAGCGCTCTCCTCGGCGCAACTGGTTGAAACACTCGGCCGCATCCAGCGTCTTGCCCTGCTCGACCTCCTGGCTGCCAAGCGCCAGGATCTTGAGCAGTGCCAGTGTCTCCTGGGTCTGCTCATAGCTCCTGATGTCCTGCACGACCATCTTGGCCTCGCCGTTCTGAGTGATCACCATGGGCTCGCGCAGCTCGTTGAGCGTCCGGGAAATTTCGGCGGCATTCGCCTTCAGGTAACTGATCGGCTTGATGTTCTCTGAGTACTTCATGGCGTTCGGTTCCGCATGGGTATGTGGACTGAATTTAGTCCGGATTTGGTGCCGCGGCAACCGGGGACTGGGCCAACGACGTGCGCCAGGGCTGGGCGGCGGCGGCCGGGGCTGCCAGAATGGGGCTCTCAAGGAGAGCATGCCCATGACGCAGATGAGCTGGGAGCGGCTGCTGGACCCGAGCCGCCTGCACGACCGGCGCGAGGAGCGCCCCGGCGGGGAGCGCGACGAGATCGGCCGCAGCCCCTTCCACAAGGATCACGACCGCATCGTCTTCGCCGGCTCCTTCCGGCGCCTGGGGCGCAAGACCCAGGTGCACCCCCTGACCGACAACGACCATATCCACACCCGCCTGACCCACTCCCTGGAGGTGGGCTGCGTGGGGCGCTCCCTGGGGATGATCGTCGGCGAGCGGCTCAGCGGCCGTCTGCCGGCCTGGATCACCCCGGCGGATCTCGGCGTGATCGTCCAGGCCGCCTGCCTGGGCCACGATATCGGCAACCCGCCCTTCGGCCACGCCGGCGAATATGCCATCCGCGACTGGTTCGCCCGGGCCGAAAGCGACGGCAGCGGCCTGCTGGAGGGGCTCTCGCCCCTCGAGAAGCAGGACCTGCTTACCTATGAGGGCAACGCCCAGGGTTTTCGCATCGTCACCCAGGTGGAGTACAACCAGTTCCGCGGCGGCATGCGGCTGACCACGGCGACGCTGGGCACCATGCTCAAGTACCCCTGGACCGTGGAGCACGGCGGGGCGGCCGGCAAGTTCGGCTGCTATCAGAGCGAGCGCCATCTGCTGGCCGAGGTGGCCGAGCGCCTGGGACTGCTGCCCAACGGGCCGCAGCGCTGGTGCCGCCATCCGCTGGCCTGGCTGGTGGAGGCCGCCGATGACATCTGCTACGCCCTGCTCGATCTGGAGGATGGCCTAGAGATGGGGATCCTGCGCTTCGATGAAGTGGCCGAGATCCTGACCCAGATCGCCGGCGGCGCCCCCGCCGACTACGCCGCCATGCAGCGCCACCGGGTCTCCCAGCGGCGGCGCATCGCCGCCCTGCGCGGGGCGGCCATGGAGCGGGCGGTGAACGACGTCGGCGCGGTCTTCGTGCAGCACGAGGGGGAGCTGTTGAGCGGACGGCTGCGCCAGGACCTGCTCGAGCTCTGCCATCCCGATCTGGACTGGGGGGTCAAGGCGGCCAAGCAGCTCGCCCGGGAACGCATCTTCCAGAACGAGCGCAAGGCGAAGCTGGAGATCGGGGCCTATACGACGCTCGGGATCCTGCTCGAGGCCTTTATCGGTGCGGCCCACGAGCTGCACCACAGCGGCCGCTCCACCTTCAAGCACCAGCGGGTACTGGCGCTGATCGGCGAGAACACGCCGCGCCCCTCCTGGAGCCTCTATGACAGCTACCGGCGCATGCTCGACTTCATCGGCGGCATGACCGACCACTATGCGGTGGACCTGGCTCAGGAGATGGGCGGCCGGCTCAGGGGGGACTGAGCCGGCGAGGGCGGCTCAGTCCCGTTCGGGCAGGCGCTCGAGGCGGGCGGCCCGCTCCAGCAGCACGCCGATCACGGCGTCGTGGGTCTCGTTGTCGAACTCGCCGGGGCAGAGCGCGGCGAGCTGAGCGGCCAGCCCCTGGCCGCTGACCACCAGTAGATCCTCGGGGCCCTGGCGGGCATCGACATCCCAGCCGGGCAGGGTCAGCACCCCCATGACCGGCACCTCGCGCCTGGTCAGTTCGGAGAGCCAGCCGGCCATCCACTGGGCCAGCTCGCGGGTCTTCTCCAGGGGAGCGTGCTCGCTCCAGCCGGGGAAGCGCAGCCGCTCCCGCTCCACCGTGACCAGGTTGATCTCCTTGCCCGACGGGGTGAAGGGGCGAGTGCGGGCACGGGTCTCCACCACGAAGACGCCGCAGGGGGTCACCACCACATGGTCGATGCGGGTGCCCCGGGCGGGCACATCGTGGAAGACGTAGTAGGGGTGCGCCTCGGGGCGGATCAGGCGTTCGAGCTCCTGGCCCACCGCCAGCTCGCAGGCGAGCCCCAGCTTCAGGCGGCGGATACGCTGGAAGTCGCGCATCAGCAGGAAGCAGAAGAGCAGCACCAGCAGGGTGCTGAGCATCCCGTAGAGCCCCCACTCGATCCAGTCCTGATCGCTGGCAAAGAGCATGCGCCCCATGCCGTAGACCAGCGGGGCCAGGGTGGCGATGGGCCCCAGGGCGCCGTTGAGGAAGAGGCCGGCGAAGGCGCCGTCGAGGCGGTCGCGCAGCCCCTGGCCGGGTTCTCGCAGCGGATGGGCATCGAAGGGGGAGCGCACCCGGGCGTCATGGAGGTTGCGCAGGGCCACCACGATCACCGCCAGGGCGGCGAGGGGAAAGAGAAAGATCAGGGGAAGCAGGTATTCCAGCCAGGCCATCGGGGGTTCCTTGCCCATCTGTGGGAGAGGCGGAGTCTGCGGCCATTCTAGACAACCTTGCCCCCACGGGGCCATTCTCTTTCACTCGGTGAGCGGCGAGGAGAGGCGCGTGGAGCAGCCGGTGACACTGGAATCGCGACAGTTCGAGGCCCTGGCGGGCTTTGCCCGGCGCCATGCGCGCCTGGCGGTATTGACCGGGGCGGGCATCAGCACCGCCAGCGGGATTCCCGACTACCGGGATGCCGCCGGCGCCTGGAAGCGCTCGCCGCCCATGCAGCATCAGCAGTTCATGGGCAGCCAGGCGGCGCGCCAGCGCTACTGGGCGCGGGCCCTGGCGGGCTTTCGGGTGCTCGGTGAGGCGCGCCCCAATCCCGCCCACCGGCGGCTGGCCGAGCTGGAGGCGCTGGGCCGGGTGGCGGGGATCATCACCCAGAACGTCGACGGCCTGCACCAGCGGGCCGGCTCCCGGCGGGTGATCGATCTGCACGGCCGGGCCGACCGGGTGCGCTGCATGGGCTGCGGCGCCAACCGCATGCGCCACGACCTGCACGCCGAGCTGGCGCGGCTCAACCCGCGCTGGGCCGAGGTGTCGGCCCGGGCCGCGCCGGACGGCGACGCCGACCTGGAGGCGGACTTCTCCGACTTCCGGGTGCCCGACTGTAGCCGCTGCGGGCACGGCATCTGGAAGCCCGACGTGGTCTTCTTCGGTGACAGCGTGCCCCGGGAGAGCGTGGCGCGGGCCTTTGGCCTGCTCGAGAGGAGCGATGCGCTGCTGGTGGTGGGCTCCTCGCTGATGGTCTATTCGGGATTCCGCTTCGCTCGGGCGGCTGCCCGGGAGGGCAAGCCCATTGCCTGCTTCAACCTCGGCCGCACCCGCGCCGACGACCTCTACGCCCTCAAGGTGGAGGCGCCGGTGGAGGCCTCCCTGGCGGCGCTGCGGGCCCTCTGTGAAGGCGGTGCCTGAGGCCTCTCAGCCGCCGGCCAGCTTGACGGTATAGCCGCGCTTCTCCAGCTCCGCCTTGAGCCGCTCGCGCTGGTCGCCCTGGATCTCGATCACCCCCTCCTTCACGGCGCCGCCGGTGCCGCACACCTTCTTCAGCTGCTTGGCCAGGACCTTGAGCTCCGCCTCGGGGAGCGGCACGCCGGTGACCGTGGTGACCCCCTTGCCCTTGCGGCCGCTGGTTTCCCGGCGCAGGCGCACGATACCGTCGAGCTCGGCCAGCCGGGCCTGTTCGGCGAGTTCGGCGCAGCGGCAGGCGGCCACCGGCTCGCGGCAGTCGGGGCAGAGCTCCCCGTGCTCGGTGGAGTAGACGAGGCCGCGTAGCTGATCCTGCAGAGAAGGCATGAGAAGACTCCCGAAAGGGTGAATGAGGTGTCGGGGCGATGATAGCGCCGGCGGGCGCCGGCTGCATGGGCTTCAGCGCCCGGCGGCGCGGGCCAGGACCGGCTCCATGACCACCCGGGCCACCACGGCGGGCAGCTGGAACATGCTGGTGATCATGATGGCGCCCTCCGGCGTCTCCTCCACGTCGGGGTAGCGATTGAGGTGCACCACGCGCATGCCGGCCGCCAAAGCCGCCTTGACGCCCACCACCGAGTCCTCGATGGCCAGGCACTGCTCCGGTGAATAGCCCAGGGCGCTGGCGGCATAGCGATAGAGGCAGGGGTCGGGCTTCCAGCAGTTGGCGGTATAGGCGCTGAAGAGGCGGTCGCCGAAGAGGGTATCCAGGCCGGTGGCGCCGAGGGAGGTGCGGATCTTGCTCTCGGGACCGTTGGAGACCACGCCCATGGGGTAGTCGGCCAGGGCGGCCAGGGCTTCGCTGGCGCCCTCGATGGGGGTGAGCTCGGTAGCCAGGCGGCGGTTCAGGTTGGCGCGCATGGTCGCCTCCAGGGGCTCCAGCGCCGCCGGGTCGACGCTGCCGTGGCGGTTCTCCAGGGCGGCGACGATGCGCCGGAAGCGTGCCCCGCGAAACTCACCCACGTAGTCGCTGGCCTGGAAGGGCAGGCCCACGGCGTTGAGCGCCGTGGCCATTTCGTCGGCGAGCAGCGGCTCGCTGTCGACCAGGGTGCCGTCGCAGTCGAAGAGCAGACAGAGGGGGCGGCCCATCACCTAACCTCGCGGGAAATTGCCGAGCGTGATCATGTGAATATTAAAGCCTAGTTTCAGGTTTTTGTGAACACTGTTTCCGTTGTTGGAGCCGTAGGGAGGCAGAGATGCTTCATCGGGCCCTTCGGGGCCGGCGGGCTGTGTCGGCGGGCCCCATGTGTCAGATTTTACCACCCCGGTGCGGCGTCCGGAGCGAGCCTTTCGGCCGGCGGGGACTATTTCAACATTATGATTTTAATGTATTTTTCGTTTTCATGGCACGGCTTGGCCCGGCTTCTGCAGCTCTCTGGGCGAGCAGGACCCGGTGGCGCAGGACGACAGGCTCGCCGCCGGTACAGGAAGCCAGGAGGCTTCATTTCAGGAAACTCAGGTTCAGACCCCACAGGAGGCGCGAACATGATGTCCAAGGAATTTCTCAAGAAGCTCGGTATCTTCGGTATCACCGTTGGCCTGACCGCAAGCCCGCTGGCCTTCGGCTTCGGCGAGCAGCCCGATGAGCCCCAGGAGCCTGCGCCGCATGAGGAGCCGGCCCCGGATGAGAACTGGGGCGGTGCCGGCACCGACGACCCCTTCGCGGGCACTGAGGCCGAAGGCTCCGACTACGAGACCGAGTACGAGAACGAGGAAGAGGAGTGGACCTTCGACGAAGAGGAAGAAGAGGAGGAGCAGGAGTGGGAGACCCCTGACGAGGACGAGGAATCCACCTGGTAATCGCCTCGCCACTCCCCTCCGAGGAAGCCGCTTCCTCACTGCCGCCCCCGGCCCTGGCCGGGGGCGTCGTCGTTGGTGGGAGGCGGCTGGGTACGGAAACGACGAGGGGCGGCCCGGTGGGCCGCCCCTTGCGGTGCTCGCCTGCCGCGGCGGGCAGGCGTCGGCGCCTTACTTCACCTTGGGCGCCAGCTCGCCGCTCTCGTAGCGGGCGACCATGGCTTCCAGGCTGATCGGCCTGATCTTCGAGGCGTGGCCGGCGGTGCCGAAGGCCTCGTAGCGGGCGATGCAGACGTCGCGCATGGCGGAGACGGTCTCCTTGAGGAACTTGCGCGGGTCGAACTCGCTGGGGTTCTCGGCCAGGAAGCGACGCACCGCCCCGGTGGAGGCCAGGCGCAGGTCGGTGTCGATGTTGACCTTGCGCACGCCGTGCTTGATACCCTCGACGATCTCCTCCACCGGCACGCCGTAGGTCTCGGGGATCTCGCCGCCATAGCGGTTGATCACCTCGAGCCACTCCTGGGGCACCGAGGAGGAGCCATGCATCACCAGGTGGGTGTCGGGGATGCGGGCGTGGATCTCCTTGATGCGCTGGATGGAGAGGGTGTCGCCGGTGGGCGGCTTGGTGAACTTGTAGGCGCCGTGGCTGGTGCCGATGGCAATGGCCAGGGCATCCACGCCGGTGGCCTTGACGAACTCGGCGGCCTCCTCCGGGTCGGTGAGCAGCTGCTCCATGTCCAGCTTGCCCTCGGCGCCGATGCCGTCCTCTTCGCCGGCCATGCCGGTCTCCAGGGAGCCCAGGCAGCCCAGCTCGCCCTCCACGGAGACGCCACAGGCGTGGGCCATCTCCACGGTGCGACGGGTGACGTCGACGTTGTAGTCGTAGTCCATCGGGGTCTTGCCGTCCTCGCCCAGGGAGCCGTCCATCATCACCGAGGAGAAGCCCAGCTGGATGGAGCGCTGGCACACCGCGGGGCTGGTGCCATGGTCCTGGTGCATGCAGACCGGGATATGCGGGAACTCCTCCACCGCGGCCAGGATCAGGTGGCGCAGGAAGGGGGCGCCGGCGTACTTGCGGGCGCCGGCGGAGGCCTGGACGATCACCGGGGAGTCGGTGCGATCGGCGGCTTCCATGATGGCGCGCATCTGCTCGAGGTTGTTGACGTTGAAGGCCGGAACGCCGTAGCCGTACTCGGCGGCGTGGTCCAGCATCTGGCGCATGCTGATCAGTGCCATGGTGTCACCTTTTTGCGTGGCCGCGGCGCCCGGGGCGCCGCGAGTCGGTCGTTGGGGAGATGGGGTAATGAGTGCCTGGAGTCTATCAGGCCCGCTCGGCGGCTGCCTCGAGGGCGGCCACTGCCGGCAGGGTCTTGCCCTCCACGTACTCGAGGAAGGCGCCGCCGCCGGTGGAGATGTAGGAGACCCGGTCCGCGATGCCGTACTTGTCGATGGCGGCCAGGGTGTCGCCGCCGCCGGCGATGGAGAAGGCCGGGCTCTCGGCGATGGCCCGGGAGATCACCTCGGTGCCGTGGCCGAACTGGTCGATCTCGAACACGCCCACGGGGCCGTTCCAGAGTATGGTGCCGGCGTCCTTGAGCATGGCGGCCAGGCGCGTGGCGCTCTCGGGGCCGATGTCGAGGATCATCTCGTCGTCGCTCACCTGGTCCACCGGCTTGACCACGGCCTCGGCGGCGTCGGAGAACTCGGTGGCCACCACCACGTCGGTGGGCAGCGGGATCTCGACCCTTGCCATCAGGGCCTTGGCCTGGTCGATCAGATCGGCCTCATGCAGCGACTTGCCGACGTTGTGGCCCGCCGCGGCGATAAAGGTATTGGCGATGCCGCCGCCGACGATCAGCTGGTCGCACTTCTCGGAGAGGGCGTTGAGCACGTCGAGCTTGGTGGAGACCTTGGAGCCGCCGACGATGGCGGTCATGGGCCGGGCCGGGGTGGCCAGCGCCTTCTCCAGGGCGTCGAGTTCCGCGGCCAGCAGGGGGCCGGCGCAGGCCACCGGCGCAAAGCGCGCCACCCCGTGGGTGGAGGCCTGGGCGCGGTGGGCGGTACCGAAGGCGTCCATCACGAAGATATCGCACAGGTCGGCGTACTGCCGGGCCAGGGTCTCCTCATCCTTCTTCTCGCCGGCGTTGAAGCGCACGTTCTCGAGCAGCACCACCTCGCCGTCGGCCAGGTCCAGCGCCACGTCGAGGTACTTCTTGACCAGGGACACCGGACGGCCCAGCAGCTCGCCCAGGTGCTCGGCCACCGGCGCCAGGGAGAACTCCTCGGCGGGCTCGCCCTCGGTGGGGCGGCCCAGGTGGCTCATCAGCATCACCTTGGCGCCGGCATCCCGGGCGGCCTGAATGGTGGGCAGCGCCGCGCGCAGGCGGGCGTCGCTGGTCACCTTGCCGTGCTTGACGGGCACGTTCAGGTCCTCGCGGATCAGCACGCGCTGGCCGCTGAGGTCGAGGTCGGTCATCTTGCGCACGTTCATCGGGGCGTGTTCCTCATCTGAGCAAACGAAAAGCGGTCAAGGGGTGTCGAGGGGCAGGGCGGCCAGGCGCCGGCCGACGTCGAGCATGCGGTTGGCGAATCCCCACTCGTTGTCGAACCAGCACAGCAGCTTGAGCAGGCGGCCGCCGGCCACCCGGGTCTGGGTGGCGTCCACGATACCGGAGCGCGGATCGTGGTTGAAGTCGACCGAGGCCATAGGCTCCTCGGTGTAGCCGAGCAGCCCGGCCAGGCGGCCGCGGCTCGCCTCGGCGAGCAGGGCGTTGACCTCGGCGGCGCTGGTCTCCCGGCGCACCGTGAGGCTGATATCCATGGCCGAGACGTTGATGGTCGGCACCCGGACATGGAGGCACTCGAAGCGCCCGGCCAGGTGGGGCACCAGGCGGTTGATGCCCAGGGCCAGGCCGGTATCCACCGGCACGATGGAGTGCATCGCCGAGCGGGTCAGGCGGAGATCGGTCTGGTGGTAGGCGTCGATCACCGGCTGGTCGTTCATGGCCGAGTGGATGGTAGTGGTGACGCCGTGCTCGATGCCCAGGGCCTCGTCCAGCACGGTGAGCACCGGCACCAGGCAGTTGGTGGTGCAGGAGGCGGCCGAGACGATGCGGTGGGAGGCGGCCAGGTCGCCGTCGTTGATGCCGGTGACGATGGTGGCGTCCACGTCGCTCTCCGCCGGCTGGGAGAAGAGCAGGCGGCCGGCGCCGGCCGCCAGGTGGCGGGATGCCGTGGCGCGATCCTTGAAGCTGCCGGAGCACTCCAGCACCAGGTCGATGCCCAGCTCCCGCCAGGGCAGGTGCTCGGGGTCGGATTCGGAGAGCACCCGGATGGGGTGGCCATCGATGACCAGGCGACCGTCACCCGTCTCCACCTCGCCGGGGAAGCGGCCGTGGGTGGTGTCATAGCGAGTCAGGTAGGCGATGGTATCGAGATCCGAGAGCTCGTTGATGGCGACGATCTCCAGCGACGCAGCGCTCTCGCCGATCGCTCTGCCCCGCTGCCGTGTGGCTCTCTGCTGTTCGGCCCTCTGTTCTTCAAACAGGGCACGCAGCACGCACTGGCCGATGCGGCCGTAACCGTTGATGGCGATGCGGTAGGCCATGGCGGTGGTGGGGGCTCCAGGTCGCGGGGTGTCACGAGGGAAATGAAAGGGGCAATTCTAGCGCACTTCAGCCGGCGAGTCCCGGCAGCCGCCAGGCCAGTGGCAGCAGCAGGGCGGTGAGGATGCCGGTGAGGCTCATGCCCAGGGAGGCGAAGGCGCCGGCGGTGGGGCCGATCTCGAAGGCGCGCACCGTGCCCAGGGCGTGGCCGTTGATACCCAGGGCGAGCCCCAGCAGGCGCTGGTCGCGGATGCCCAGCCCGCGGGCCACCAGGTCGACGAAGCCGATGGCGGCAACGCCGGTCAGCAGCAGGCCCCCCATCATCAGCGCCACCGAGCCGCCGAGCTGTTCGGTGATGCCGATGGCGATGGGGGCGGTGACCGACTTCGGCGCCAGGGAGGCCATCACCTCCGGCGAGGCGCCCAGCAGCCAGGCGATGGCCACCGCGTAGAGGGCCGCCATGGCGGAGGCGATGGGCAGGCAGACCAGCAGCGGCCGCCAGAGGTCGCGGATATGAGCCATCTGCTGGTAGAGCGGCAGCCCCAGGGCCACGGTGGCCGGGCCCAGCAGCAGCATCAGCCAGCCGGCCCCCTCCCGGTAGTCGGCGTAGTCGATGCCGGCCAGCGCCAGCACCCCGGCCAGCAGCAGGGCGGCGACCAGAATCGGCGGGCACCAGCTTGGTGCGCCCACCAGGCGGAACAGCCGGGCGCCGGCGAAGTAGGCGGCAAGCGTCAGGGCGATGGCCAGCAGCGGGGTGGCCAGCAGGTGGTCGAGGAGCTCACTCACGGCCGGGCTCCTCCCCGACGATCAGGCGGCGCATCAGCCACAGGGTGGTGAAGACGCTGAGCAGGGTACCCCCCACCAGGGCGCCGAGGATCGCCGCCCACTGGCCGCTCAGGCTATCGAGGATAAAGAAGACGCCGACGACGCCGGGCATGATCAGCATGGCCAGCACATTGATCAGCGGCCGGGCGGCGGCGGCGATATCGGCATTCACGCTGCCCCGAAGCACCAGCCAGAGGGTGAGCAGCAGCATGCCCGCCACGCCGGCGGAGACCGGCAGCCCCGTCAGGGTGACCAGCGCATCGCCGAGCAGCAGGAAGCCCAGCAGCCAGAGAAAACCGCGTAGAACGGGCATCGAGGCTCCTTGTGAAGAGAAGGCGGAATCGAAGTGGCATGTTAGCACGCTATCGGCTGTCCCGAGGCCGCGCGGCGCTGAAGACGTTGCGCTGCGTTGAAAACAAAGGGGGCGCAGCCGACTGGCTGCGCCCCCTGTCACTCTGGGCAGCGGAAGCGGAGAGGATCAGCCCTCCAGCAGCTCCCTGGCTTCCTGCACCAGGTTCTCGACGGTGAAGCCGAAGTGCTTGAACAGGTCGCCGGCCGGCGCGGACTCGCCGTAGGTGCTCATGCCGATGACGCGGCCGTTGAGGCCCACGTACTTGTACCAGTAGTCGCGATGGCTCGCCTCGATGGCGATCCGCTTGGTGACGCTGCTCGGCAGCACCTTCTCGCGGTACTCGGCCTCCTGGCCGTCGAAGCGGAAGGCGGAGGGCATGGAGACCACGCGCACGGCGTGGCCCGCCTGCTCGAGCTCGGCCGCGGCGTCCATGGCCAGGCCGACCTCGGAGCCGGTGGCGATCAGGATCAGCTCCGGAGTACCTTCGCTGTCCTTGAGGACGTATCCACCGCGCTGGATATTGCCCAGCTGCTGCTTGGTACGGGTCTGGTGCGGCAGGTTCTGACGGGAGAGCACCAGGGCGGAGGGGCCGGAGTGGCGCTTGAGGGCGGCATCCCAGGCGGCAGCCGTTTCCACGGCGTCACAGGGGCGCCAGGTGGCCAGGTTGGGAGTGGAGCGCAGGCTGGCCAGCTGCTCGATGGGCTGGTGGGTGGGGCCATCCTCGCCCAGGCCGATGGAGTCGTGGGTGAAGACGAAGATCGCCTGCTGATCCATCAGGGCCGCCATGCGCACGGCGTTGCGCATGTACTCCATGAAGATCAGGAAGGTGGCGCCGTAGGGCACGAAGCCGCCGTGCAGGGCGATGCCGTTCATGATGGCGCCCATGCCGAATTCGCGCACCCCGTAGTGCAGATAGTTGCCGTCCGGCGTCTCCGGGGTGATCGCCTTGGCGCCGTTCCAGAAGGTCAGGTTGGAGGGCGCCAGGTCGGCGCTGCCGCCCAGCAGCTCGGGCAGCTGCGGGCCCAGCTCGTTGAGGCAGTTGAGCGAGGCTTTGCGGCTGGCGATGCTCTCTTCGGCCTGGTTGGCCTTTTCCTGGAGGGCTTCGCTCTTCAGGTCGGCGGGCAGCTTGCGCTGCAGGCGGCGCTGGAACTCGCGGGCCAGCGCCGGATACTCTTCGCGATAGCGCTCGAAGCGCGCCTGCCACTCGCTCTGGGCGGCGCTGCCCTGCTTGCGAGCGTCCCAGCCCTGGTAGACGGGCTCCGGGATGTGGAAGGGGGCGTGGGGCCAGTCGAGCTGCTGGCGGGCGGCGGCGACCTCCTCCTCACCCAGGGGGGCGCCGTGGCACTCCTCCTTGCCCTGCTTGTTGGGGGCGCCGAAGCCGATGACGGTCTTGCAGATGATCAGGCTTGGCTTGTCGTCGTGGCTCTTCGCCAGCTCGATGGCGGCCTTGATCTCCTCGGGCTTGTGGCCGTCGACGTTGGGCACCACGTGCCAGCCGTAGGCCTCGAAGCGCTTGGCGGTGTCATCGGTGAACCAGCCTTCGACCTCGCCGTCGATGGAGATGCCGTTGTCGTCGTAGAAGGCGACCAGCTTGCCCAGCTTCTGGGTGCCGGCCAGGGAGCACACCTCGTGGGAGATGCCCTCCATCAGGCAGCCGTCGCCCAGGAACACATAGGTATTGTGGTCGACGATGGTGTGCCCGGGGCGGTTGAACTGGGCCGCCAGGGTCTTCTCGGCGATGGCCATGCCCACGGCGTTGGCCAGGCCCTGGCCGAGGGGGCCGGTGGTGGTCTCGACGCCCGGCGCGTAGCCGTATTCCGGATGGCCGGCGGTCTTGGAGTGGAGCTGGCGGAAGCCCTGCAGCTCTTCGAGGCTCAGCTCATAGCCGCTGAGGTGCAGCAGGGAGTAGAGCAGCATGGAGCCGTGGCCGTTGGAGAGCACGAAGCGGTCGCGGTCGGGCCACTTGGGGTCGGCCGGGTTGTGCTTGAGGTAGTCGTTCCACAGCACTTCGGCGATATCGGCCATGCCCATGGGCGCACCGGGGTGGCCGGACTTGGCCCGCTGGACGGCATCCATGGACAGGGCGCGAATGGCATTGGCCAGTTCGAAACGGGACGGCATTGGGTAGCTCCTCGCCTGCGGCAGAATGCCTGCCTTCGCTGGGGGAGCAGCGAAGGCAGGCATTCCGGCTGGGGTAAGCCGCCGCGGGACGCTCGCGGCGGAATCGAATTCGGTCCCTTATTGTCGCCGACTTGACGCCGCGCTTCAAATCGTGGATGCCTCGCCCTGCCCCAGGGTGTAGACTCTTGGCCCCAAAAGGCCAGGGCTTCGCGCCCGTTCGCGCCGCCCAGATCATCCGGCGCAGTCGCACTGCCGCACCACACAAGGTCGAGGACGCCATGAGCGAATACTCCCTCTTTACTTCCGAGTCCGTTTCCGAGGGGCATCCGGACAAGATTGCCGATCAGATTTCCGATGCGGTGCTGGACGCCATCATTGCCCGCGACAAGCAGGCCCGGGTGGCCTGCGAGACCCTGGTCAAGACCGGGGTGGCCATCGTCGCCGGCGAGATCAGCACCTCCGCCTGGGTCGACCTGGAGGAGCTGGTGCGCCAGGTGATCCTGGATATCGGCTACACCTCCTCGGACGTGGGCTTCGACGGTGAGACCTGCGGCGTGCTCAACCTGATCGGCAAGCAGAGCCTGGATATCGCCCAGGGGGTCGATCGCAGCCACCCCGAGGACCAGGGGGCCGGCGACCAGGGGCTGATGTTCGGCTACGCCACCAACGAGACCGACTCCTTCATGCCGGCGCCGATCCACTACGCCCATCGCCTGGTGGAGCGCCAGGCGGAGCTGCGCAAGCACGGCCTGCTGCCCTGGCTGCGCCCGGATGCCAAGAGCCAGGTCACCTTCCGCTACGACGCCGAGGGCAAGCCCTGCGCGGTGGAGGCGGTGGTGCTCTCCACCCAGCACGATCCGGGCATCGACCAGGAGGAGCTGCGCAAGATGGTCAAGCGCGAGATCATCGAGCAGGTGATTCCCGCCGAGTGGCTCTCCGAGACTACCCAGTATCACATCAACCCCACCGGCAAGTTCGTGATCGGCGGTCCGGTGGGCGACTGCGGCCTGACCGGGCGCAAGATCATCGTCGATACCTACGGCGGCATGGCCCGCCACGGCGGCGGCGCCTTCTCCGGCAAGGACCCCTCCAAGGTGGACCGCAGCGCCGCCTACGCCGGCCGCTACGTGGCCAAGAACATCGTCGCCGCGGGGCTGGCCGACAAGTGCGAGATCCAGGTCTCCTACGCCATCGGCGTGGCCGAGCCCACCTCGGTCTCCATCAACACCTTCGGCACCGGCAAGGTGGACGACGCACGGATCATCGAACTGGTGCGCGAGCACTTCGACCTGCGCCCCCACGCCATCACCCGCATGCTCGACCTGCTGCACCCCATGTACCGGCTCACCGCGGCCTACGGCCACTTCGGCCGCGAGCCCTTCGAGACCTCCTACACCTGGACCGATACCCAGGGCGAGGAGCATACCGAGACCTTCACCGCCTTCCCCTGGGAGAAGACCGACCGCGCCAACGCCCTGCGCCAGGCCGCTGGTCTCTGACGCCCGGCGCCCGAGCCTTCTGTATCACCTCGGTGAACGGGACAGCGCCCGGCCAGCAGAACTGGCCGGGCGCTGCCGTATGGCTCGCGGGCGGGCGGTGAGAGGCCCGCTCAGGCCGTCTTGATCACGATGACGGCGATGATGACCACCAGGATGCCGCTCCAGCCCAGGGCGTTGAGGCGCTGACCGAACCACCAGCGGCCGCCCAGGGCGGTGCCCAGGATGCCCAGGGCGCCCCAGGTCGCATAGGCGATGGCCAGGTCCATGTGCCTAACCGCCTGAGCCAGCAGGGTGAAGGCCCCGAGCACCAGCAGGATGGCCAGGATGCCCCAGCCTCGACGGCGAAAGCCGTCGGAGAGGTTGAGCAGCAGGTTGGCGGCCACGTCCAGGGCGGCGGCGCCCACCACCAGCAGCAGCGGCAGACCGATCAGCGACATGCTGTGTGCTCCTCTACGGCGGCCGGGGCATGCACTTCGCCGGCGTTGATCATCACGATACCCACCACCACCAGGCCGAGGCCGACCAGCTCCTGGGTCGACAGCACGCTGTCGAAGACCAGCAACGACAGGGCGGTGATCAGGGCGATGCCGACGCCTTCCCACATGGCGAAGGCCACGCCCACGGCGATGCGCTTCACGGCGAAGCCCAGGAAGACGTAGGAGAGGGCGATGCAGGCGTACATGACCAGGTAGCCGAGAGGGCCGCCCTCCTGGCTCAGCAGGTTCATGGTGCTGACGCCGGAGACCTCGGTCAGGATCGCCAGCAACAGAAAGGTCCAGGCAAGCAGCATAAAAGTGTCTCTCCGTGTCATGGGGTGGGGTGCCATTCTAGGTGGGGCCGGGTACCTGCCATAATCGCTCGGCGTCAGCTATTCTGACGCCTGATGCGAAAGTCCGAGGAGCTGCCGTGCCGCTCAACATGACGCTGATTCAGATCGAGGAGCTGCTGGAGACCTGCCATCGCGGCTCCATCGCCGCGGCGGCACGGGCGCTGGGCAAGAGCCGGGGAGCGGTCAGCATGAGCCTATCGGCGCTGGAGGATCAGCTCGGTGTGACGCTCTTTCAGCGCCGCGGCAACCGCCTGGCGCCTACGCCGTTGGCGCTGGAGCTGCTGGATGACTGCCAGCGCCTCAGCGACCTGGCCCGGGCCATCGAGGCGCGCTGTCATCGTCACCTGGAAGGCGAAGAGGCGCTGCTGCGTATCGCCCGCGACGATGCGCTGCCGGAAGCCTTCTGGCGTGATCTGGTGGCGGAGATGAGCGCCACCTTTCCCGCTCTGAGCCTGGGCTTCGGCCTCTCGCCGGCGGCGGAGCTGGCGACGACGCTGGCCGAGGGCGCCGTGGATCTGGGGCTCGGGGTCATGGACGAGGAGATCCACGTGGCCGGCAGCGAGCGGCTGGTGCTGGGAGACGTGGACATGCTGATGGTGGTCTCGCCCAAGCATCCGCTGGCCCGGCTGGGTCGAGTGACCCAGCGGGACCTGCGCGAGCACCCCTTCATCGCCCAGAGCTGGTACGGGGAAGGAGGGCTGCGCCAGGCGCGGCTCGATGTGCGTCAGCGCATCGGTGTCTCCCACTTCGAGCTGATGCGCGATATGGCGAGCGACGGCATCGGCTGGGCGCTGGTGCCGGCGCCGCTGGCGAGGGAGCGCCTCGAGGACGGCCGGCTGACCCTGCTGGCCCACCCCGAAGCGGTGCAGCCCCAGGCTTTCGTGGCGTTGCGCTCCCGCGACTTCCGCGATGGCCGAATCACCAACTGGCTGCTGGAGCGCCTGAGGGGCTACCTGGCCCGGCATGGCCGGCTGGCTGGACGGCCGTTGATGGATTGAGAGGGGGCTTGGCGGGACGCGGCGCGGGCGGCCTATAGTGAAGGTCACCCTGCTCCCTGGAAGAGGTGACCCATGACCCAGCCCGCCGTGACTCCCCCCATCCGTCAGGACTTCAAGGTGGCGGACCTCGCCCTGGCCGAGTGGGGCCGCCGCGAAATTCGCATCGCCGAGACCGAGATGCCCGCCCTGATGGCGATCCGCGCCAGGTATCGCGACGCTCGGCCCCTGGCGGGGGCGCGCATCGCCGGCTGCATCCACATGACCATCCAGACCGCGGTGCTGATCGAGACGCTCGTCGATCTGGGCGCCAGCGTGCGCTGGTCGTCGTGCAATATCTTCTCCACCCAGGACCACGCCGCCGCGGCTGTCGCGGCCGCCGGCATCCCGGTATTTGCCTGGAAGGGCGAGAGCGAAGCGGAGTTCTGGTGGTGCATCGAGCAGACCGTCGAGGGGCCCGACGGCTGGACCCCCAACCTGGTGCTTGACGACGGCGGCGACCTCACCGCGCTCCTGCACGACAAGTATCCGGAGCGGCTCGACGCCATCCACGGCATCAGCGAGGAGACCACCACCGGGGTGCATCGCCTGCAGGAGATGTTGCGCGATGGCCTGCTCAGGGTGCCTGCCATCAACGTCAACGACGCCGTGACCAAGTCGAAGAACGACAACAAGTACGGCTGTCGCCACTCCCTGAGCGATGCCATCAAACGCGCCACCGACCATCTGCTGGCCGGCAAGCAGGCGCTGGTGGTGGGCTACGGCGACGTGGGCAAGGGCTCGGCGGCGTCGCTGCGCCAGGAGGGGATGATCGTCAAGGTGGCCGAGATCGACCCGATCTGCGCCATGCAGGCCTGCATGGACGGCTTCGAGGTGGCCTCGCCCTACGTTGGCGGCCTCAATCGCGGCGCAGAGAGCGTCGACCGGGCGCTGCTCGGCCGCATCGACCTAGTGGTCACCGCCACCGGGAACATCGACGCCTGCGATGCCCCCATGCTCGAGGCGCTCAAGCCGGGGGCGGTGGTGTGCAACATCGGCCACTTCGACAGCGAGATCGATACCGCCTTCATGCGCCGCCAGTGGCACTGGGAGGAGGTCAAGCCCCAGGTGCACAAGGTCTACCGGGACAGCCGGCCGGGCCACTTCGACCCCGAGAGCCGCGACTATCTGATCCTGCTCGCCGAGGGGCGGCTGGTGAACCTGGGCAATGCCACTGGCCACCCGTCACGAGTGATGGACGGCTCCTTCGCCAACCAGGTGCTGGCGCAGATGCACCTCTACCAGGGGCGCTTCGCCGAGCTGCCCGCGGAAGAGAAGCGCGAGGCGCTGGCGGTCAGGGTGCTGCCGCGCCACCTCGACGAGGAGGTGGCCCGCTACATGGTGGAGGGCTTCGGCGGGGTGATCACTCGCCTGACCGAGGCCCAGGAGGCCTACACCGGCGTGCCCGCCGACGGCCCCTACAAGCCCGACAGCTACCGCTATTGATCACAGTCCCGCCAGCCGCATCATCAGCGTCAGGTAGAGCGGGATCAGCAGCGGGGCGGCCAGGGTGGTGGCCAGCACGGCGAGCGCCCCCTTGGCCGGGGCGATGCCGAGCTCCATGGCCACCACCACCACGTTGGCGGCCATGGGCACCACCCCCAGCAGCAAAAGCGCCATGGCCATCTCCCGGGAGAGCGGCACCAGGGACTGGAGGGCCAGCACGCTGCCCAGGGCCAGCAGCGGCCACATCACGCTGCGCACCGCCACGCAGGCGGCCATGAAGCGGCCGTCGATCTCGCGCAGCGAGACCCGCCCCAGGGTCATGCCGATGATCATCATGCCGAGCAGCGTATAGGTGGCGGGAAAGACCGCCAGCCCCTCCATGGCGGCCTCCGGCACCGTCAGGTCCAGGCCGCTGACCACCAGCGCCGCCAGGAAGGCGTAGACCAGCGGTAGCCGCACGATCTTGGTCAGGCTGTCGGCCACCGAGAACTGCCCCCGGGCGGAGAGGTAGAAGCCCACCGTGAACTCGTAGAGGGTGATGCCCAGCACGCAGAAGAGGTAGAGGGTCACGCCCTCCGGCGGCAGCAGCACCATGGCCACCGGCAGGCCGAAGTAGCCGGTGTTGCCGGTGCCGGCGGAGAAGGCGAGCAGGGCGCTCTCCTGAGGAGGGAAGCGGTGCCGCGTCAGGCGGTGCACGGCCAGGGCCAGCAGGCTGGAAACCAGGAAGGCGGCCAGGGTCAGCAGCAGATAGTCCGGCGTGGGGCCGCCCTGGACCAGCCCGCGGAAGAAGGTGAGCGGTGCGACCAGATAGATCAGCAGGGTGGCGATGGGGCGCGGGTCGATGGCCAGCCGCCGGGCGGCCAGCCAGCCCAGGGCGATATAGGCCAGCAGGGTCCAGAGCGGGCCCATCAGGGTCGCCGGGTCGAGGACGGTCATGGAATCTCCGAACTTGAAGAAGATTGATGATGGGGCCGCGAATCTTTCATTGGAGCCCCGAACATGCAGCGGTCACAATGGCACCATTATGCAACGTTTTCATGAGGTCATCCGATGAGCACGCAGGAACATCCGCTGGGTATCAGCTTCGAGTTCTTCCCGCCCAACACCGATGCCGGCCGGGAGAAGCTGGTCAAGGTGCGCGATGCCCTGGCGGAGCGCGGGCCGCGCTTCTTTTCGGTGACCTACGGGGCCGGCGGCTCCACCCAGGATCGCACCCTGAACACGGTGCGTCAGGTGCGTGATTCGGGCATTACCACGGCGCCCCACCTCTCCTGCATCGGCAGCGAAAAGGGGCAGCTGCGGGAGCTCCTGGCACGCTATCGCGAGGAGGGGATCAACAGCCTGGTGGCCCTGCGCGGCGACCTGCCCTCGGGCATGGGCGGCATCGGCGAGCTGCGCTACGCCAACGAGCTGGTCGAGTTCATTCGCGAGGAGAGCGGGGATCACTTCGAGATCGCCGTGGCCGCCTATCCGGAGTCGCATCCCCAGGCGCCGAGCTTCGACCGCGATGTCGAGAACTTTGCCCGCAAGATGAAGGCCGGCGCCAACCTCGCCATCACCCAGTACTTCTTCAATGCCGACGCCTACTTCCACTTCGTGGAGCGGGCGCGCGCCCTGGGCGTCGAGGCGCCCATCGTGCCGGGCATCATGCCGATCACCAACTACACCAAGCTGGCGCGCTTCTCCGACGCCTGCGGAGCCGAGATTCCGCGCTGGATCCGCAAGCAGCTCGAGGCCTATGGCGACGACAGCGAGGCCATCGCGGCCTTCGGCGAGGAGGTGATCTCGCGCCTCTGCCAGCGTCTGCTCGACGGCGGCGCCCCGGGGCTGCACTTCTACACCCTTAACCAGGCCGCCCCGACCCTAAAGATTCTGGATAACATTGTTGGTTGAGAGGGCGCGGCCGGGGGTCACGTCCGGCTGCACTTTCTCTCTATGCCGGCCTGAACCAGGCCGCCCCGACCCTAAAGGTTCTGGATAACATTGTTGGTTGAGAGGGCGCGGCCGGGAGTCACCGCCTACGCCGAGGACGAGACACGATAAATGCGCGAGGCCCCGCCAATGGCGGGGCCTCGCGCGTTGGGGCGACCGCGGCCCGGGAAGAGGGCCCGCCGGGCAGGCCCTTGCCGGTCAGCCGCTGCTGGTGGCTGCCTGGGGCGAGCCGCCGCCGCCGTGCAGCTTGCGCTGCATCATGAACAGGGCGGCGCCGATGGCCAGGCCGGCCACGTCGGTGTAGATGCCGCCGTAGATCATGAACATGGCGCCCACGAACATCACCAGGCGCTGCCACAGCTTCACCGGCCCGAAGAACCAGGCCTGGACGGTGCCCGCCAGCAGCACGATCCCCAGGGTGGCGGTGACGCCGACCCGCAGGATCTGCGGCCAGGTGCCCTCCATCAGCATGGCCGGGCTGTAGAAGAACATGAAGGGCACGATGAAGGCGGCCAGGCCGACCTTGAAGGAGGTCACCGAGGTGGCCATGGCGTTGTCGCCGGAGATGCCCGCCGCGGCATAGGAGGCCAGGGCCACCGGCGGGGTGATCGCCGAGACCACCGCGAAGTAGAACACGAAGAAGTGCGCCACCAGCGGCTGGATGCCGATATTGATCAGGCCTGGGGCCACCACCGAGGCGGCTACCGCATAGGCGGCGGTCGTCGGCATGCCCATGCCCAGCAGGATCGAGATGCACATGGCGAAGAAGAGCGCCAGCAGCTGGCTGACCCCGGCCAGACCCAGCAGCAGGGAGGAGAAGCGCGCGCCCACGCCGGTCAGCGAGATCACGCCGACGATGATGCCCGCGCAGGCGCAGACGGCGATGATCTGGATCGACATGGTGCCGGCCAGCTGCAGCGCCTTGAGGATCTCACGGATGCCCATCTTGTTGGGGGAGAGCCAGCTCACCACGGCGGCGGAGGCGGTGGCCAGGGTGCCGGCGCGGATCACCGAGTAGCCCATGAACAGCGCGGCGATCAGGATGATGATGGGGGCGAAGAGATAGACCTGCTTGGCCAGCTTCGAGAAGAGCGGGATCTCGTCCTTGCGCATGCCGCGCATGCCCTTGCGGGCCGCCTCGAAGTCCACCATGCAGTAGACCGAGAGGAAGTAGAGGATGGCGGGGATCAGCGCCGCCACGGCGATCTCGGTATAGGGGATGCCGGTGATCTCGGCCATGATGAAGGCGCCGGCGCCCATGATCGGCGGCATGATCTGCCCGCCGGTGGAGGCGGCGGCTTCGATGGCGCCGGCGCTGCGGCCCGGGTAGCCCACCTTCTTCATCAGCGGGATGGTCAGGGAGCCGGTGGAGACCACGTTGCCGGCGCTGGTGCCGTTGATCATGCCCATCAGGCCCGAGGCGAAGATGGAGACCTTGGCGGGGCCGCCCCGTGCGCGGCCGGCCGCGGCGAAGGCGAAGTTGACGAAGTAGTCGCCTACCTTGGAGGCCTGCAGGAAGGCCGCGAAGATGATGAAGAGGATGATATAGGTCGAGGAGACCGCGGTGGTCGGGCCGAGGATACCGGTATCGGTATAGAGCTGGCTGAAGAAGCGGTTGAAGGAGAGCCCCGGATAGCCCAGGAAGCCCGGCAGGTAGGGGCCTGCCCAGACGTAGGCCAGGAAGATGGCGGAGATCACCACCAGCGCCAGGCCGGCCACGCGGCGGGTCAGCTCGAGGATCAGCAGCGAGCCGGCCAGCGCCGCATAGGAGATGCCGATGGGGGCGAAGGCGGTGCCGGTGGAGGCACGCAGCGGCGTCGAGAAGATCAGGATCAGATAGCCGGCCACGGCCAGGGCGCCGACCATCAGCACCAGGTCGGGGGGCGAGAGGCGCTCGCGCACCTGGCGGTAGGTCCAGGAGAGCAGGATGGCGGCGCTGACGGCGAAGATCAGCGGGTAGCCGAAGTGCCAGGCCTCGATGGCCGGGTCGATGCGCATGGCGCCGCCCGCGATCATCTGGTTCATGCGCCAGACCTGGAAGAGCGCGTAGCCGGCAGGAATCAGCAGCGCGTAGCTGATCCAGCCCAGCCAGGGCGGCGACTGCTTGACGCTGGCCTCGCCGGCGAAGCGGGTGCCGGTGTAGAGGGCGAAGCCGAGGATCAGGGCGCCGGCGATATGCACGATGCGAAACGACCAGGTCTCCATCGGGTAGACGTTGAGGGAGACGAGGTGGAAGGTGGCGTAGATGATGGCCAGGGCGCCGAAGAGCAGCCACTGCCAGCCGACGTAGAGGCGGCGGTTTGACTCGACGATCTCCTCGTCGACGCCCTCGGCAACGGTGTCGGGGACGTGCGGGGCGGCATCCTCGGAGCCCTTGTGCGGGTCGGGGGTGTGATTCATGGGACATTCACCCTTGGGTGGGGTAGACGGCTTGGGGACGACAAGCCCCGCGCCGGCGCTGCCGGGGCGGGGCGAGGTGTGCCAGCGGAAGGGCTTAGTTGATCAGCGACTCGTCGATCTCGTAGCCGTTCTCCTGGTACCAGCGCGCCGCACCCGGATGGAAGGGCAGCACGGTGTTGTGCACGATATTCTCCGGGATGGTGGTCTCGGCGGAACGGTGCACGTTACGCATCTTGTCGTTGTTCTCCATGGTCGCCTTGGTGACTTCGTAGATGAAGTCCTCCGGCAGGTCGCAGCGGGAGATGGCGAAGTTCCACATGGAGACCGCCCGGGCATCCTCTTCCAGGGTGCTGTAGGTGCTGGCGGGAATCCAGAACTCGGAGACCGGGAAGTTCTCCAGCACCGTGGCCTGCTCCTCCTCGGTGAACTCGATGATGTTGACGTTGGTCTGCACCTCGAGCTGGCTGACCGCCGGGATCGGGATGCCGGCGGCGAAGGCGATGACGTCCAGCAGGCCGTCCTGAAGCTGGCCGCCCAGGTCGGACCAGCCGCCGTTGCGGCGCTGGAAGTCGACGCCGAGCTCCTCGAGGATGGCCGGGAAGTAGGTGTCGGAGGTGGAGGCCGCAGGGCCGAAGCCGATGCGGGCGCCGTCCGGGATATCGGAGATCGACTCGATGCCGGAGCTGCGCAGGGCGGTGATGGAGAACGGGGTCTCGTACATCGGGAAGAGCGCGCAGACGTTGTCCATGGGGATGCCGGGAGCCAGCGGACTCTCGCCCTTCACCGCATCGGCGGCGGGGCCCATGGTGGTCAGGCCGAAGGCCAGGTCGCCGGTATGCACCAGTGCCAGGTTCTGGGTCGGACCGCCGGTCACCTCGCCGCCGCCGGAGAGGCCCAGCTCGTCGGCTACCAGGTTGGCCCAGCCGGAGCCGTAGACGTAGTAGGTGCCGCCCTGACTGGCGGTGCCCACGGTGAAGTTGGAGGGCCAGTCGCTGCGGTCGGCCTGGGCGGCGGCTGCGGCGACCAGCAGGGAACCGGCGACGGTGCCGGCGAGAAGCTTGGTGGAGAGGTGACGCATGGCGTGACTCCGAGACATGTGATTGTTGGATGGTGCCCCCGGTCGGTGGGCCCGTGCAGTTGCCTGCACAGTCTGGCAGCTCCCCTGGAGTCTGCCGCTGCCGATCCGAGGCGATCTTCAACGCTGTACATGGCAAGGGTCGGGCCAGACGCCATCAAAAGCCATGATTTCAATCAATTGCGCTGGCGCTTTGAGACCTTGGTCGAAGAGGCGGCGGGTCGCCGGTGGCGGATCACCGCACGCCGGCGGGGGTGACCGTGTGTGGAAATCCGCACGAGGATCAGGCGGGCGTCAGGGCCCCCATCAGGCGCGTCGCCTGATGCAGGTCGTTCATCAGCGAGGAGGCGAGCCAGGGGTCCAGGCGGTGCTGACGCAGCCGCTCGGCCAGGGCCTGCTGCCACTGCTCGCGCACCTCATCGATGGGCGAGGTGACATCCGCCGACTCCGGTGCGACGGCCAGGCGGTTGAGGCCCCGGGCCAGGGCCAGGCGGATATCGTCATGGGCCTCGCGCAGGGGGCTGGCCGGGGCGGCATGGCGCATCAGGCTGCGCTGCAGCACCTCGCCGAAGCGTACCGCCTCCACCATGCGCAGGGTGCGCGAGTAGAGGGTGGCGAGCCGCGCCTGCTGGGCGTCGGTGAGAGGCATGTCGAGCCGGGCGTAGAAGTCGAGGATCTCCGCCATCAGCGGCTTGATCTGCTCGTGATAGCGGGCGTTGACCTTTGGCCAGGCGCTGGGGTCGATGCGCGCCTTGACCACCTCCCGACTGGGCGGGTGGCCGATGACGTCGGCGCTGGGCATCAGGATCGCCGAGCAGAGCAGGTGGTAGGCGCGCCGGTTGAGGCGCTGACACTCCTGCTCCATGGCGGCAAGTGCCGTGTCGGCGTGCTCCAGGGCGGTGCTGTTCAGGTAGCGTGCCTGGGCGGGCGGGATGCGCGCAGGCTCGGGGAAGGCGCGCTCCAGCCGTGCGGCGAGCCGCGGAATCAGCGGCAGCATCAGGGCGATGCCGAGCAGGTTGAAGAGGGTGTGGAAGAGCGCCAGCTTGAGCGGCCAGGCGTCCGCGGCGAGGCCGATAAGCTCGGCCAGCTCATCCACCAGCCAGGCCAGTGGCACCAGCAGCGCCAGGGCCACGGCGGCGGTGACCAGGTTGAACACCACGTGGGCCCCGGCCAGCCGGCGTGCCGCGGCGCCGGCCCCGAGCGCTCCCAGTACCGCGGTGACGGTGGTGCCGATATTGGCACCGATGGCGATGGCCAGGGCCGGCAGGTAGGGCAGCTGTCCGCCGGCCAGAGCCGCCAGGGTAATCAGCAGGGTGGCGTGGCTCGACTGCATCACTACCGTGGCGACGATGCCGAAGAGTACGAACAGCGGCCAGTGCCAGATGCTGCCGCCGGCCAGGCCGTCCAGGGAGAGGCCGTCCTGCCACGCCTCGAAGCCGAGCTTCATGAAGTCGATGCCGAGAAACAGCAGGCCGATGCCCAGCAGCACGCCGGCCGCCGCGGCGCGGCCATCCTTGAGCACTCGCGAGCCCAGCAGCCCCAGGGCCAGGAAGGGCATGGCGAAGTGGGCGAGGTCGAAGCGCAGGCCGAAGCCGGCGATCAGCCAGGCGCCGGTGGTGGTCCCGAGGTTGGCGCCAAACAGCAGGGCGATGGCGCCGGGCAGGGCGACGAGGCCCGCACCGACGAAGGAGAGCGAGAGCAGGGTGACCAGGGAGCTGGACTGCACCAGCGCCGTGGCGGTGGCGCCGACGCCGATGGCGCGCAGGGGATGACGGGTGGCCGCGTGGAGCCAGCGGTTCAGAGTGCCGCCCGAGAGGCGCTTGATGGCGTCACTCAGGTGGGTCATGCCCCACAGGAAGAGGCCGAGCCCGGCGGCCAGGGTGGCCAGGTCCATGCGCGCCAGCAGCAGGGCGGCGGCGGCGGCAAGCCCCAGCGCCTCCAGGTGGTGGCGCCGCGACAGCAGCGCCTCTGCCACTCCCTGGCGATTCACCTCAGTGTCCCTTGGGGTCGAGGATCTTCACCGGCTGGAAGTCCTCCTGGCTCTGCTCCTCGCGCGCCTGGTTGACGCGGGTGGTCAGCTCGGGAAGTGTCTCGTCCTCGATGGGCAGCTGCTCGAAGAAGTCGCAGCTGACGCACTCACGGTAGCGGATGCCGTGCTGTTCCCAGCTGCGGATGCGGTCCATCTCCGCGCAGCGCGGGCAGATGGCGCCGGCAATAAAGCGTTTGGCTACGGCCATGTTGTCTCCAGGGGTGAAGGGAAGGCGATGCCGCCGAGGCCGGCTCGGCGGCAGGGGGGGGGGACGGCTCAGGCCGCCCGGATGCCGCTGTGGCGCAGCAGCGGTTCGACGCTGGGCTCGCGGCCGCGGAAGGCGCGGAACAGCTCGGCGGCATCCCGGGCGCCGCCCTGCTCGAGGATCTCGGTGCGGAAGCGGCGGCCGGTCTCGGGGTCGAAGATACCCGCTTCCTCGAAGGCGCTCCAGGCGTCGGCGGAGAGCACCTCGGCCCACTTGTAACTGTAGTAGCCCGCCGCATAGCCGCCGGCAAAGATATGGCTGAAGCCGTTCTGGAAGCGGTTGAAGGGGGCGCGGGGCACCACCGAGACGCGACTGCGCACCTCGTCGAGCAGCCCCTGGACCTCATCGGCCGCGGGGGCCTCGAGCTCGTGGTGCAGGCGCAGGTCGAAGATCGAGAATTCCAGCTGGCGCACCATGCCCATGGCGGACTGGAAGTTCTTGGCCGCCTGGAGCTTCTCCAGCAGCTCGGCGGGTAGCGGCTCGCCGCTCTCCACGTGGCCGGCGATCAGGTCGAGGCCCTCGCGCTCCCAGCAGTAGTTCTCCATGAACTGGCTGGGGAGCTCCACGGCGTCCCAGGCCACGCCGTTGATGCCGGAGATGTCCGCCACCGTCTGCCGGGTCAGCATATGGTGCAGGCCGTGCCCGAACTCGTGGAAGAGGGTGGTGACCTCGTCATGGGTGAGCAGCGCGGGCTTGTCGCCCACCGGGCGGGTGAAGTTGCAGGTCAGGTAGGCCACCGGCAGCTGAAGGCTGTCGCCCTCCAGGCGGCGAACCCGGCACTCGTCCATCCAGGCGCCGCCGCGCTTGCCCTCCCGGGCGTAGAGATCCAGGTAGAAGCCGGCGATGGGAGTGCCGCCCTCCAGGATGCGGAAGAAACGCACATCCTTGTGGTAGCGGGGCGCCTCGTTGTCCTCCTCGAAGGTGACGCCGAAGAGCCGCTCCACCACCTGGAAGAGACCATCCACCACCCGGGGGGCGGGGAAGTAGGGGCGCAGCTGCTCCTGGGAGATGGCGTGGCGCGCCTCGCGCAGCTTCTCGCTGGCGTAGCCCACGTCCCAGGGGGCGAGCTCGACCATGCCCAGCTCCTCCCGGGCGTAGGCCTCGAGCTCGGCGAACTCCTCCTTCGCCTGGGGCACGGCGCGGCGGGCCAGGTCCTCGAGGAAGTCGAGCACCTGAGCGGGCGACTCGGCCATCTTGGTGGCCAGCGACAGGTCGGCATAGGTGGCAAAGCCGAGCAGCTCGGCGAGCTCCCGGCGCAGGGCCAGGGTCTCCTCCATGATAGGGGCGTTGTCGTACTCTCCGGCGTGGGGGCCCTGATCGGAGGCCCGGGTCACGAAGGCGGTATAGACCTCACGGCGCAGCTCGCGGTCGTCGGCGTAGCTCATTACCGGGAAGAAGCTCGGGAAGTCCAGGGTGATCCGATAGCCGGCCTGGCCCTTGGCCTCGGCGTTGGCGCGCAGGGCGGCCAGGGCGCTCTCGGGCAGGCCGGCCAGCCGGGTCTCGTCGGCCAGGTCCAGGTGCCAGGCCTGGGTGGCATCCAGCAGCTGGTTGGAGAAGGTATTGCCGAGCTCCGAGAGGCGCGCCTTGATCTCGCCGTAGCGCTGCTTCTGCTCGGCGGGCAGGTCTACCCCGGCCAGGCGGAAGTCGCGCAGGGTGTTCTCCACCGTGCGGCGCTGTCCCGCGTCGAGCTCGGCCCAGGCCGGCCCCTCCTTGAGGGCCTGCCAGGCGCGGAACAGCCCCTCATGCTGGCCGAGCCAGGTGCTGTACTCGGAGAGCTTGCCCAGGCAGGCCTGATAGGCCTCGCGCAGCTCGGGGCTGTTCATGGTGCCGTTGAGGTGGGAGACCGGCGACCAAGCCCGGGAGAGGCGGTCGTTGAGGGACTCCAGGGGGGCGGCCAGGCTCGCCCAGCTGGGTGCCTCGCGGCTCGCCTGCTCGACCAGCGCCTCGATGGCGCGGCGGTTCTCGGCCAGCAGCTCCTCCACGGCCGGTACCACCTGGTCGGCGTGGATCTCGTGGAAGGGGGGGAGCTCATGGGATTCGAGCAGCGGGTTGCGGGACATGCGCACCTCGGGGGTCGGGGGAGTGTAATGAGGCTTAGATGCGGGCGCCGGGCCCGGGTTTCAATGCGTACGTTTGGCCGGCAGGAGCCGGCCTGCTAGGCTTGCCGCCTTTCATGATGGCCCGGCGGGAGGGCAAACGATGAGCGAGACCCTGGAGCGCTGGACCACGCGGCGCGCCTTTATCCTGGCGGTAACCGGTGCCGCGGTGGGGCTGGGCAACATCTGGCGCTTCCCCTATATCACCGGCGAGAACGGCGGAGCGGCCTTCCTGCTGCTCTATATTGCCTTCGTGCTGCTGCTGGGGCTGCCGGTGATGATGGCCGAGATCATGGTGGGGCGCGCCGGGCGGCGCAGCCCGGTGGCGTCCCTGGGCCACCTGGCGGCCGAGGTCGGCGCCAGCCGCCACTGGCGGCTCCTGGGGCTGTTCGGGGCCTTCACGGTGTTCTGCATCCTCTCCTTCTACTCGGTGGTATCGGGCTGGTCCATCGAGTTCCTGGTCACCTCCATCAACGGCGGTTTCGTGGGGGCCTCGGCCGCCGAGATCGGGGCCGGCTTCGATGCCTTCCTGGCCGACCCGGGACGCATGACCTTCAACCATACCCTCTTCCTGGCCATGACCATGCTGGTGGTGGCCGCCGGCGTGGCCAAGGGGCTGGAGCGGCTCAACAACCTGCTGATGCCGCTGCTCTACGTGCTGCTGCTGCTGCTGGCCGGCTACGCCGCCACCACCGAGGGCTTCGGTCCGGCCCTGACCTGGCTCTTCATGCCCGACTTCTCGGCGGTGACGCCGCTGGTGGTGATGCACGCCATGGGCCACGCCTTCTTTACCCTGGCGGTGGGGGCCTGCGCGCTGATGGCCTACGGTGCCTACATGCCGGACCGACAGAGCCTGCCCCGTGCCGCCGGCGCCGTGGCGGTGCTGGATGTCTCGGTGGCGCTGCTGGCCGGCATCGCCATCTTCTCGGTGGTCTTCGCCCAGGGCATGGACCCGGGCGAGGGGCCGGGGCTGATGTTTGTCACCCTGCCCGTCGCCTTCGCCCAGCTGCCCTGGGGGGCGCTCTGGCTCAGCGTCTTCTTCCTGCTGCTGCTGCTGGCCACCTGGACCTCCTCAATCAACCTGGCCGAACCCATGGTGGCGACCCTGCAGGGACTGGGGCTCGCCCGCGGCCCGGCGGCGGCCCTGGTGGGCCTGGCGGTCTGGCTGGTGGGGCTGCTCAGCGTGCTCTCCTTCTCGACCCTGGCCGAGTGGCGACCGCTGTTCGGCATGAACGCCTTCGAGCTGGTCAGCACCATCCCGCCGGAGATCTTCCTGCCGCTGGGGGGGCTGCTGATCGCTATCTTCGCCGCCTGGGTGATGTCCGAGGAGGCGGCCCGCCGGGCGCTCGGCGTGACGCCCGGCGCCTTCGCCGTCTGGCGCGGCCTGGTGCGCTGGGTCGCCATTCCCCTGACGCTGGTAGTATTGGTGGCCGGCCTGTTCTGAACCGACACGAGGATTTCACGATGAGCGCGACAACGGCGATTCGCCCCTGGAAGGGCACCACTCCCCGGCTCGGTGCACGGGTCTATATCGATCCGGCCAGCCTGGTGCTGGGCGATGTGGAGCTTGGGGATGACAGCTCGGTGTGGCCCATGGCGGTGGTTCGCGGCGACATGCACCGCATCCGCATCGGCGCGCGCACCAGCGTGCAGGATGGCTGCGTGCTGCACATCACCCACGCCAGCGACTTCAATCCCGGCGGCTTCCCCCTGACCATCGGCGACGACGTCACCATCGGCCACAAGGCGATCCTGCACGGCGCGACCCTGGGCAGCCGCATCTTGGTGGGCATGGGGGCCATCGTCATGGACGGCGCCGTGGTGGAGGACGAGGTGATCATCGCCGCCGGCGCGGTGGTGACCCCGGGCAAGCGCCTGGAGAGCGGCTACGTCTATGCCGGCAATCCGGCCAAGGCGCTGCGTCCCCTCAAGGAGAAGGAGCGCGCCTTCTTCCCCTATACCGCCGGCAACTATGTCAGGCTCAAGGATGAATACCTGGGTCAGGCCCAGGGGTGACGACCCGGTGGCAATGAAGGAATAATTTCCTAAGCCATTGTTTCCCCATGCCGAGGCGGTGATAATCTGGCGATTTATCCAGTGCGTATTTCTCCAGTTCATCGAGGGCTCGCCCCGGCATGGCCGATTTTCGCACCCATCTTGGCGTGGCCGCCGCCGGCGGCGCCGTGGCCGCCCATGGCGGCTGGCAGGCGGGCCTGTGGACGGCCTGGGAGGCCCTGCCGGTGCTGGCGCTGGTGACCTTCGGGGGCATCCTGCCCGATATCGACGCCGACCGTTCCAAGGCCATCCGGCTGATCTTCAATCTGCTGGCGGTGCCGGCGGTGGTGGCCGGCGCCCTGCTGCTGCAGGGGCGGCTCGATACCGGTGGCCTGCTGCTCGCCTGCGGCGCCATCTACCTGGCCGTTCGCCATCTGGCAGGGGCTCTCTTTTCCCGCTTCACCGTGCACCGTGGCCTCTGGCACTCGCTGCTGGCGGCGGGGCTCTGTGGCCTGGTGACCGCAGCGCTCAGCCATCGGCTGTTTGCCCAGCCCGATACCCTGGCCTGGGCCCACGGGGTGGCGGTGACTCTGGGCTTCGTGATCCATCTGGCGCTGGATGAGCTCTACAGCGTCGACCTCACCGGGGCGCGCATCAAGCGCTCCTTCGGTACCGCCCTCAAGCCCTTCGACTGGCGCTCCCCGGGCAACTCCCTGGTGATGCTGCTGGCGGCGGTCAACCTGCTGCCCTGGCTGCCGGCCTGGGCGACCCTGTGGAGCCTGCTGGCTCAGGGCGCGGCGCTCTGGCGGTAGTCCTCGGCCTTGAGGCCGTACTTCTTCAGCTTGTCGTAGAGGGTCTTGCGCGGCAGGCCCAGCCCCTCGGCCACCTCGGTGACCCGGCCGCGATGGCGCGCAAGCGCCTGGTCGATCAGGCTCTTCTCGAACAGCTCCACCTGCTGGGGCAGCGGAAGCTCGCCGGCCTCGCTCTCGGCGCCCTCCAGCAGCGCCTCCAGGCGATAGTCGAAGGCGGCGCCCAGCAGCACGTAGCGCTCCGCCAGGTTGCGCAGCTCGCGGACGTTACCCGGCCAGTCGTGGGCCAGCAGGGCGCTGATGCCGGCGGCGTCCAGGGGCGGCGCTTCCAGGCCGCTGCGGTTGGCGGCGACCACCGCAAAGTGCTGGAAGAGCAGCGGGATATCCTCGCGGCGCTCGCGCAGCGGCGGAATGGGCAGGGTGACCACGTTGAGGCGGTAGTAGAGGTCTTCGCGAAACTCACCGGCCTCGGCGGCCGCCTTGAGATCCACCTTGGTGGCGGCGATCACCCGGATATCCAGGGGAATCGGCACATTGGCGCCCAGTCGCTCCACGCTGCGCTCCTGCAGCACCCGCAGCAGCTTGACCTGCAGGGACAGGGGCATCGACTCGATCTCGTCCAGGAACACCGTGCCGCCGCTGGCGTGCTCGAACTTGCCGATGCGCCGCTCCACGGCGCCGGTGAAGGCGCCCTTCTCGTGGCCGAACAGCTCCGACTCGATGGTGCTCTCGGGCACCGCGCCGCAGTTGATGGCCACGAAGGGGTGGCTGGCGCGCTGGCTGCGCTCGTGGATGGCCCGGGCGACCAGGTCCTTGCCGGCGCCGGTTTCGCCGTATAGCAGCACGTCGGCATCCACCTGGCTGATGCGCTGCACCATGGCGGCGAGGCGCTGGATGGCCGGGGTGCGCCCCACCAGCCGCGGGCCGAGGGCGGACTGCTGGGCCTCCAGCTCGGCCTTGAGCGCGCGATTCTCCAGGCTCAGGCGGCGCTTCTCGACGCCGCGCCGCACCACCTCCACCAGGCGCTCGGCGGCGAAGGGCTTCTCGAGGAAGTCCCAGGCGCCTTCGCGCATCGCCTCCACCGCCGTGGAGATGTCGCCGTGACCGGTGATCAGGATCACCGGCAGGTCGGGATCCCGCTGGCGCACCTCGCGCAGCAGCGCCATGCCGTCCATGCCGGGCATGCGGATATCGCTGACCACCACGCCGGGAAAGTCCGGGGCCAGGGCGGCGAGCGCCTCTTCGGCGCCGGAGTAGGGCGCGGGTGCGTAGCCGGCCAGCTCCAGGGTCTGGCCGGCGGTGATCCGCAGGTGGGGTTCATCGTCGATGATCATCACCGGGATAGCCGCCGGATCATGCATGGGGAAGAGTCTCCTGGTGGGTGGTGGCTCCGCCGGGGGATGGGGTGGCGTGTCGGGGCAGGCGGATGGTGAAGCGGGCCCCCCCTTCGGGGCAGTTGGCGGCGGTCAGGCTGCCGCCCAGGTCGTCGATGATGCGCGAGGAGATCGACAGGCCGAGCCCCAGCCCCTTGCCGGTGGGCTTGGTGGTGAAAAAGGGTTCGAAGATATGGCCCAGGTGCTCGACGGGGATGCCGGGACCGCTGTCGGCCACGCTCATCACGACCTGCTCGCCCTGGGTGTCGATGGCGAGCTCCAGGCGCGGGGCGGCGGTGCCGGTCATGGCCTGGAGGGCGTTGCCGATCAGGTTGACGAGTACCTGTTCGAGGCGGACCAGGTCGGCGCGCACCCAGACGGCCTGCTCGGGCCAGCGGCGGACCACCTCCACGCCGGTTTCACGCAGCCGGGCCTGGAAGAGGCGCAGGGCATAGTCGAAGCAGGCCTCGGGGGAGACCGCGGTGAGGGTTTCGCCGCTCTTGCGCGAGAACTGGCGCAGCTGGGCGCTGATCTCCGACATCCGGGCGGTCAGCTCGACGATCTGCTCGAGGTTGAGGTCGGCGCTCTCCAGGCGCTGGCGCGCCAGGAAGGTGCGAGCGTTCTCCGCATAGGCGCGGATGGCGGCCAGGGGCTGGTTGAGCTCGTGGTTGATGCCGGCGGCGAGCTGTCCGAGCATCGCCAGCTTGGCGGCCTGGATCAGCTCGTCGCGGGTCTGGCGCAGGCTCTCCTCGGCGCGCTTGCGCTCCTCGATCTCGCCGGATAGCCGGCGGTTGGTCTCCACCAGGTCGCGCGTCCGGTGGGCAACGCTGCGTTCCAGCTCGTCCCTGGCCCGTGCCAGGGTCTGGCGCTCGCGTTCGGCGAACTGCTCGCGCTCCCGGCGCAGGCGCAGGCGCTGCCAGCCGATGCCGCCGCCCAGCAGCACGATGCCGTAGAGGCCGCCGGCCAGCAGGGCCGAGACCCACTGGGCCTGCAGCACCGGGTTCAGCGGCTTGAGGATATGCATCTGCCAGCCGAACTCGGTCATGGGACGGGTGACGCTGAGGTAGCGGGGGCCGGCCAGGGGGCCATCAGTGAAGCGAACCAAGCGGCTGTATGCGCCGCGGTGCTCGAGCACCTCGACGCCGGAGTGGGTCAGCGGCTCGTCGGCATAGCGGCGGGTGGCCAGCAACGCCTGGCGCTCCTCCTCGGAGAGGGGGTGGAGGGAGGTCATGCGCAGCTCCGCCCGGCTGGCCATGAAGATGATGTCGTCCTCGTCGGTGACCAGCAGCTCGGCGTCCTGGTCGGCCCAGCTCTCCTCCACGGCGTCGAGCAGCACCTTGACCACCATGACCCCGTCGGGGCTGGAGTCGGGCTGGGTGTCATCGAGCCAGACCGGCGACGAGAAGTAGTAGCCGCGCTCCAGGGACTGCACGCCCAGGCCGTAGAAGCGCCCCTGGCCCCCGGCGATGGCGTCGGTGTAGTAGCTGCGGAAGGCATAGTTCTGGCCGATGAAGGTGTTGGGGCGGTGCCAGTTGCTGGCGGCCAGGGTGTCGGCGTGGCGGTCGAGCAGGTAGACGTCTGAGACGTCGGCGGTGGCCCGGAAGCGGTCCAGCAGCAGGTTGAGCGGCATGGCGTCCTGGGCATGTGGCGAGGAGAGAAAGCGCTGGACCCCCTCCCGGGAGGCGAGCAGCCGCGGCAGGTAGTCGTGACGTGAGAGGTGGCCGGTCAGCCCCGCCGCGGAGAGGCGTAGCTCGTTCTCGGCGTCCTGCTGCAGGGTCTGCAGGGCCTGGTCCCGGGCCACCAGGGCGGACTGCCACATGACCAGGGCCAGCCCCAGGGGGGCTGCCAGCAGCAGCAGGGTTCGCCAGCTGGGCGCTACCCTCACGAGGCGGCTTCCCGGCGCGGTGCCGGCATTGCCTGGGCGCGTCGCAGGGCGCGCTGGGCGCGGGTCTCGGCGCGGGCCAGCTCCAGCAGGCCCTCCTCCACGTAGACCAGGTGCTCGTGGGCCCGGTCCCGGGCGTCCTCGGCGCGCCCCTCGAGGATGGCGTCCAGCAGGGCGCGGTGCTGGGTCATCAGCTGGCCGCGAGCCTCTTCCTTCTCGAACAGGTGGGCCAGGTTGTCGACGATGCTCCTCTCCAGCAGGTGGAAGATGCCCCGAATGGTGTGCAGCAGCAGGACGTTGTGGGCGGCCTCGGCGATGGCCAGGTGGAAGGCGGCGTCGGCCTTGGCCTCCCGGGCCGGGTCCTTGCCCTGGAAGCAGGCGTCGAGCTCCTCGAAGCGCTTGATCAGCAGCGCCCTGTCGGTGGGCGTTGAGCGCAGCGCCGCATAGTAGGCGGAGAGGCCTTCCATGGCGTCGCGGAACTCCAGCAGGTCCAGGTGGAACTCTCCGTGGCGAGAGAGCATCTCCAGGATAGGGTCGCTATAGCCGCTGGTCAGCGCCTCCGAGATAAAGGTGCCGCCCCCCTGACGGCTCACCAGGAGGTTGCGCGCCGACAGCTTCTGGATCGCCTCGCGCAGGGAGGGCCGGGAGACCCCGAACTGCTCGGCCAGCTCGCGCTCGGGGGGCAGGCGCTGACCGGGCTTGAGGCTGCCCTCGAGGATCATCGCCTCGAGGCGCTCGGTGATCACATCGGCAAGGCGTGGTTGTCGGACCGGCTGATAGGCCATGGCGAGAGCTCCGAAGAGAGTGGCGGATACGGTATGGGATACAGGGTACGACATTCAATTGGTAATACCAATATGTCGCTCCTCGTGGGGTGCGGCATGCCCCGGAATTTTTCGCCGGATATCAGGCGCTTGTGCGGCCATTAGTGCTGCTAATACCAAAGTATAGGGGGTGGCGGCAGGAATTATTCCGGTTCTGGTTTGACACTGTATAGGGGCGCCTCCTAAGGTGCTTCCACAATTTCTGTCAATTGGTTTTACCAATTCTCCGGAATGCCGTTCAGCCTGCCGAGGAATCCGTCGATGACGCCAGTCAAGTGCTATCCGCCCAGGCCGGAGAAGGTCTACTTCTTCGGCACCTGCCTGATTGACCTCTTCTACCCTGAAGCGGGTCTGGATGGTATTCGACTGCTGGAGAGGGAGGGCATCGAGGTGCTCTTTCCGCGGAACCAGACCTGCTGCGGCCAGCCGGCCTATACCTCCGGCTATCAGGAGGAGGCGCGGGCGGTGGCGGCCGCGCAGCTCGACCTCTTCCCGGAGCCCTGGCCGATCATCGTCCCCTCCGGCTCCTGCGGCGGCATGATGCGCACCCACTACCCCCAGCTCTTCGCCGGCACCTCTCACGAGGCGCAGGCCCAGGAGGTGGCCGGACGCATCTTCGAGCTGACCGAGTTCCTGGTGCACGTCTGCCACCTGAGGCTCGAGGATCGCGGCGCGCCCGAGAGGGTCGCCATGCACACCTCCTGCAGCGCGCGGCGCGAGATGGGCCTGGCCGAGACCGGCCCGGCGCTGCTGGCCCAGCTCGGCCAGGTGGAGCTGGTCGAGCAGGAGCGCGCCGCCGAGTGCTGCGGCTTCGGCGGCACCTTCGCCGTGCGCCACCCGGAGGTCTCCGCCGCCATGGTCGAGGACAAGACCCTGGCCATCGAGGCGGCCGGCGCCGAACGCTTCGTCACCTCGGACTGCGGCTGCATGATGAACATCGGCGGCCGCTTTGCCCACCAGAAGAAGGCCGTGAAGGGCGAGCATATCGCCAGCTACCTGTGGCGGAGAACCTCATGAGCGTACAGACCTTCACTCCCCGGGAGTTCCACCGCCAGGCCCATGACGCCCTCGGCAACCCCCAGATCCGCGGCAATTTTCGCAAGGCGATGGATGGCCTGATGGCCAAGCGCCGCGACGCCTTCGCGGACTGGGACCTGGAGACCCTGCGCGAGCTGGGTGCCAATATCCGCCTGCGGGCGCTGGCCAGGCTGCCCGACCTGCTGGAGCAGCTGGAGGCCAACTGCCAGGCCAACGGCATCCGGGTGCACTGGGCCGAGGACGGCGAGGAGGCGTGCCGGATCATCCGCGAGATCTGCGAGGCCCACGGCGCCAGCTCGGTGATCAAGGGCAAGTCCATGGTCTCCGAGGAGATGCACCTCAATGCCCACCTCGAGGCGGCGGGCATCGAGGCGCTGGAGTCGGACCTCGGCGAGTACCTGGTGCAGCTCAACGAGCAGACGCCCTCCCACATCATCATGCCGGCGATCCATCTCAACACCGATGAGATCTCCGAGATCATGCACGACAAGACCGGCACCGAGCGCACCCGCGACGTCGACTATATGACAGCGGCGGCCCGGGCCCAGCTGCGCGAGCGCTTCATGGCCGCCGACGTGGGGGTCTCCGGGGTCAACTTCGCGGTGGCCGAGACCGGTACCCTCTGCCTGGTGGAGAACGAAGGCAACGGGCGGATGACCACCACGGTGCCGCCGGTGCATATCGCGGTGACTGGCATCGAGAAGGTGGTGGAGCACCTGCGCGACGTGCCGCCGCTCTATGCGCTGCTGACCCGCTCCGCCACCGGCCAGCACGTCACCACCTACTTCAACATGATCAGCTCGCCGCGCAGGGAGGGGGAGCATGACGGCCCGCAGGAGGTGCACCTGGTGCTGGTGGACAGCGGCCGCTCCAACATCTACCAGGATGACGAGCTGCTCGACACCCTGCGCTGCATCCGCTGTGGCGCCTGCATGAACCACTGCCCGGTCTACACCCGGGTGGGCGGCCACACCTACGGCACTACCTACCCGGGCCCCATCGGCAGCATCCTCTCCCCGCACATGATGGGGCTGGAGGAGACGAAGGACCTGCCCACCGCGTCGAGCCTGTGCGGTGCCTGCGGCGAGGTCTGTCCGGTGAAGATCCCGATTCCCGACCTGCTGGTGCGCCTGCGCCGCGAGGCGGTGGGCGAGGGGCGCGGCAACGTGCCCGGCGCCGGGATCAAGCGCACTCGCAAGGAGGCTGCCGCCTGGAAGGGGTTCCAGTGGCTGGCCACCCATCCCGGCGCCTGGCGCAGCGGCACCGCCCTGGCGGGCAAGCTCAAGGCGCTGATGCCGTCGAAGCTGGGCGCCTGGACCGACTACCGCACCGCTCCGGCACCGGCCGCTAGGTCCCTGCACGCCCTGGTCAAGGAGCACCAGGCGGGCCAGTCCCGCACCGAGCCAACCCGTGAGGAGGAGCGCCGATGAGTGCCCGCGATGCCATACTCAAGCGCCTGCGCGAGCGCGCCGACGGCCCCCTGAGCGCCCCCGAGAGCGACTTCTCCGTGGTGACCGGGCGAGGCTGGAGCCAGGAGGAGTGCCTGGCCCGCTTCGAGCGCTGGATCACCTCGGTGCACGGGGAGGTGGTTCATGCCGGCCATGACGACTGGACGCGCGCCCTGGCTGAGGTGCTGGTCGGCAAGGGGGTGCGCCGGCTGGCGCTGGGGCGCGAGCATCCGGTGGCCGCCGAGGCCCGGGAGGCCCTGGCCGATGGCGATGTCGAACTGGTCGACGTCGACCGCGATATCGAGGGGTGGCAGCGGGAGCAGTTCGAACGCGTCGACGCCGGGCTTACCTCGACCCGCGGCGCCATCGCCGAGACCGGCAGCCTGTGGCTCTGGCCGACCCCCGACGAGCCGCGGCTGATCAGCCTGGTGCCGCCGCTCCATATCGCCGTGCTGGATGCCGACGCCCTCGAGGAGACCTTCTTCGACGTGGTGGAGCGCCACGGCTGGGCGAACGGCATGCCCACCAATGCGCTGCTGATCTCCGGACCCAGCAAGACCGCCGATATCGAACAGACCCTGGCCTATGGCGTCCATGGTCCCCGCGAGCTGGTGGTGATCGTGCGCCATGACCAGGCTCCGGCCCGGGAGGGGGCATGAGCACTGCCCTGGCCGAGCGCATTCAGGCGCTCAAGGCGGCGCTGGCCGAGACCCTTCCCGCCGAGCGGCTGATCGATGACCCGCTGCGCACCCTGGCCTATGGCACCGATGCCAGCTTCTATCGGCTGATTCCCAAGCTGGTGGTGCGCCCCGAGAGCGAGGCGGAGCTGCAGCGGACGCTGGCCGAGTGCCGTGCGCGGGGGATCCCGGTGACCTTCCGGGCCGCCGGCACCTCGCTCTCCGGCCAGGCGGTGACCGACTCGGTGCTGATCCAGCTCGGCCGCGGCTGGCGCGGCCACGAGATCCTCGACGAGGGGCGTGTGATCCGCCTGCAGCCCGGAGTGATCGGCGCCCGGGCCAACCAGCTGCTGGCGCCCTTCGGGCGCAAGATCGGCCCGGATCCGGCCTCCATCAACAGCTGCATGATCGGCGGCATCGCCGCCAACAACGCCTCGGGCATGTGCTGCGGCACCGCCCAGAACAGCTATCGCACGCTGCGCGACCTGCGCGTGATCCTGGCCGACGGCACCCTGCTGGATACCGCCGACCCGGCCAGCCGCGAGGCCTTCCGGCGCTCCCATGCCGGACTGATCGAGGGGCTGGAGCGCCTCTCCGCCGAGACCCGCGCCAATGAGGCGCTCGCCGAGAAAATCCGCCACAAGTACCGCCTCAAGAACACCACCGGCTATGCCCTCAACAGCCTGGTCGACTTCGAGGATGGCATCGAGATCCTCAAGCACCTGATGATCGGCTCCGAGGGCACCCTGGGCTTTCTCAGCGCCATCACCTACGACAGCGTGGTGGACGAGCCCTGCAAGGCGGCGGCGCTGGCCTTCTTCCCCGACATGGCCACCACCTGTCGGGCCACTATCGCCCTCAAGCCCTCGCCGGTCTCCGCCGTGGAGCTGATGGATCGCGCCGCCCTGCGCTCGGTGCAGGACAAGCCCGGCATGCCCGAGGCCCTGCGCACCCTGCCGGACGGGGCGGCGGCGCTGCTGATCGACGTGCGCGGCCATGACGAGGAGGAGCTGGCGGCGCGCATGGCAGAGGTGCAGGCGAGCCTGGAGGGTATCCGCACCCTGGAACCGGTCACCTTCACCCGCGAGCCGGCCACCTACGAGCTCTACTGGAAGATTCGCAAGGGGCTCTTCCCGGCGGTCGGCGCGGTGCGCGAGACCGGCACCACGGTAATCATCGAGGACGTGGCCTTTCCCATCGAACGCCTCGACGAGGGGGTGCTGGCGCTGACCGACGTCTTCCATCGCCACGGCTATGCGGAGACGATTCTTTTCGGCCACGCCCTGGAGGGCAACCTGCACTTCGTCTTTCCCCAGGGGTTCGAGAAGCCCGGCGAGGTGGAGCGCTACCAGGCGCTAATGGACGAGGTCGCCCAGCTGGTGGGCGTCGAGTACGGCGGCTCTCTCAAGGCCGAGCACGGCACCGGGCGCAACATGGCTCCCTATGTGGAGCTCGAGTGGGGCGCCGACGCCTACGCCCTGATGTGGGAGATCAAGGCGCTGTTCGACCCGGAGAACCTGCTCAATCCCGAGGTGATCCTGAGTCGCAACCCCACCCTGCATCTGGAAAAACTGAAGCCGCTGCCGGCGGCTCACGAGATCGTCGACAAGTGCATCGAGTGCGGCTTCTGCGAGCATGTCTGCCCCTCGAAGGACCTCAGCCTGACGCCGCGTCAGCGCATCGTCATCGCCCGCGAGATGGCTCGCCTGGAGGCGCTAGGCGGTGCGGCCGGCAGCGAGGAGGCCGAGCGCCTGGCGAGGCTGCGGGCCGACGGCGGCTATGCCGTTGATGAGACCTGCGCCGCGGATGGCCTCTGCGCCACCCAGTGTCCGGTGGGCATCAATACCGGCGACCTGGTGCGCGAACTTCGCCATGAGCGCCTGGCGAGTCGGGCCGGCCTGGCCCATCGTGTGGGACGCCACTTCTCCGGGGCGACCCGCGTAGCGCGAGGGGCCCTGAACGTCGCCGGTACGGTCAACCGGGTGCTCGGCGACGACCTGATGGAGAAGGTCAGCGGTAGTGCGCGCCGCCTCAGCGGAGAGCGCCTTCCCCAGTGGACCCCGGCGCTACCCCAGGCCGCACCGGTCAGGGTGCTCGGTCAGGCGTCCTCGGCGCCGGGCCAGGACAGGGTCGTCTACCTGCCCAGCTGTGCCACTCGGGTATTCGGCGCCAGTCGACAGGATCGCGAGGAGAGGCGCTCCGCCATGGAGATCACCCTGTCGCTGCTGGAGAAGGCGGGCTTTGAGGTGACCATTCCCGAGGGCGTCGACCGGCTCTGCTGCGGCATGGCCTTCAACTCCAAGGGGCAGTTCGAGGAGGCGGCTCGCAAGGCAGGGGAGCTGAATCGCGAACTGCTGGTGGCAAGCGAGAACGGGCGCTTTCCGATCCTGATGGACACCAGCCCCTGCGTGCTGCACCTGCAGTCACGCCTGGATAAGCGCCTGGCGATCAGCGAACCGGTGGCCTTTGCCCATGACCACCTGCTGCCGCGCCTCACCCTCTCTCCGCTGGACGAGCGGGTCGCGGTGCATGTGACCTGTTCGAGCACCCATATGGGCCTCGGTGAGAAGATGGTGGCCCTGGCTCGCGCCTGCGCCCGGGAGGTGGTGGTGCCTGCCGAGATCACCTGCTGCGGCTTCGCCGGCGACAAGGGATTCGCGACGCCGGAACTGAACGCCTCGGCGCTGGCGGGGCTTGCCGAGCAGGTGGAGGCGTGCAGCGCGGGCTACTCCAATTCGCGTACCTGCGAGATCGGGTTGGCGCAGCATGGCGGCATTCCCTACCGCTCGATTCTCTCGCTGCTGGATCGGGCCAGCCAGCCTGCGGGAGAGGCTGCAAACTAGAGAAGAGCCCTTCCTGAAACTTTTTTACCGGAAGGGCTTGCAGGGCCCCGGGGAAAACCGTAAAGTACGCATCCGCTGCCGGTGACCAGCAAGGTTGCAGGCGGTAATAAGTGGCAGAAGTGATTGATCTGTCTGAGTTTTTTGAAACGCTTCGAAAAACTTTCAGTTGACAATCACCGCAGATTCGCTAGAGTGTGCGCCAATGGATTCGCAGTCGCCTCGGCAGGATGAGGCGGGCAGTCAGCGGAAATCGGTCGGGATGCAGCGCATCGCCAACCACCGCTTGACACGCTGAAGCGAATCGGTAGAATACGCCTTCCTCGCAGGGCGCTGACGACAGGCGGAGAGCTCAAGAGAGCCTGCTCCGGTCGACAGCACAGCGAGACGCTTCACTCCACAGGGTTCGCCCGAGAGTTCGAAGCTGCTCTTTAACAATCGATCAGGTAATTCATGTGGGCGCTTGTCGATGAGTTCGGTGACCAGTCACAGAACCATCAAGGCAAGCGACTCGTCAAGACCTTCGGTCTTTTGAGAAACGTTTGAACCTTGAGCCAAGTTTGGTGCACTTAATGCACTATATGATCTTAAACTGAAGAGTTTGATCATGGCTCAGATTGAACGCTGGCGGCAGGCCTAACACATGCAAGTCGAGCGGAAACGATGGAAGCTTGCTTCCAGGCGTCGAGCGGCGGACGGGTGAGTAATGCATGGGAATCTGCCCGATAGTGGGGGATAACCTGGGGAAACCCAGGCTAATACCGCATACGTCCTACGGGAGAAAGCAGGGGATCTTCGGACCTTGCGCTATCGGATGGGCCCATGTCGGATTAGCTTGTTGGTGAGGTAATGGCTCACCAAGGCGACGATCCGTAGCTGGTCTGAGAGGATGATCAGCCACATCGGGACTGAGACACGGCCCGAACTCCTACGGGAGGCAGCAGTGGGGAATATTGGACAATGGGCGAAAGCCTGATCCAGCCATGCCGCGTGTGTGAAGAAGGCCCTCGGGTTGTAAAGCACTTTCAGTGGGGAAGAAAGCCTTGGGATTAATACTCCCGAGGAAGGACATCACCCACAGAAGAAGCACCGGCTAACTCCGTGCCAGCAGCCGCGGTAATACGGAGGGTGCGAGCGTTAATCGGAATTACTGGGCGTAAAGCGCGCGTAGGCGGTCTGATAAGCCGGTTGTGAAAGCCCCGGGCTCAACCTGGGAACGGCATCCGGAACTGTCAGGCTAGAGTGCAGGAGAGGAAGGTAGAATTCCCGGTGTAGCGGTGAAATGCGTAGAGATCGGGAGGAATACCAGTGGCGAAGGCGGCCTTCTGGACTGACACTGACGCTGAGGTGCGAAAGCGTGGGTAGCAAACAGGATTAGATACCCTGGTAGTCCACGCCGTAAACGATGTCGACTAGCCGTTGGGGTCCTTGAGACCTTTGTGGCGCAGTTAACGCGATAAGTCGACCGCCTGGGGAGTACGGCCGCAAGGTTAAAACTCAAATGAATTGACGGGGGCCCGCACAAGCGGTGGAGCATGTGGTTTAATTCGATGCAACGCGAAGAACCTTACCTACCCTTGACATCGAGAGAACTTGGCAGAGATGCCTTGGTGCCTTCGGGAACTCTCAGACAGGTGCTGCATGGCTGTCGTCAGCTCGTGTTGTGAAATGTTGGGTTAAGTCCCGTAACGAGCGCAACCCTTGTCCTTATTTGCCAGCGCGTAATGGCGGGAACTCTAAGGAGACTGCCGGTGACAAACCGGAGGAAGGTGGGGACGACGTCAAGTCATCATGGCCCTTACGGGTAGGGCTACACACGTGCTACAATGGACGGTACAAAGGGTTGCAAAGCCGCGAGGTGGAGCTAATCCCATAAAGCTGTTCTCAGTCCGGATCGGAGTCTGCAACTCGACTCCGTGAAGTCGGAATCGCTAGTAATCGTGAATCAGAATGTCACGGTGAATACGTTCCCGGGCCTTGTACACACCGCCCGTCACACCATGGGAGTGGACTGCACCAGAAGTGGTTAGCCTAACTTCGGAGGGCGATCACCACGGTGTGGTTCATGACTGGGGTGAAGTCGTAACAAGGTAGCCGTAGGGGAACCTGCGGCTGGATCACCTCCTTATCGACGACGTCACCGACTCGCGACAAGTGCTCACAATGAATTACCTGATCGACCAGAGCAAAAGACTGTTTGGGTCGCGGACCCAGTGGTTGGAAGCCGGGTCTGTAGCTCAGTTGGTTAGAGCGCACCCCTGATAAGGGTGAGGTCGGCAGTTCAAATCTGCCCAGACCCACCAAATTTTATCCAGTCCTGCGTTATTTTGTGACTCGCATAGCAGGCTATGCGTCGCCACAAAATGCCTTGGCCTGAATAAAATTACCCAGAAGTATCGGGTATCAGTGGGGCCATAGCTCAGCTGGGAGAGCGCCTGCCTTGCACGCAGGAGGTCAGCGGTTCGATCCCGCTTGGCTCCACCATCGTCTCCTCTGCAACAGTCTTACCTGATCGGATCCGCAGTCATAAGCCAGCATCGCAGCAAAAGATGTCAGGTTTATGACTGTCGATTGACAGTCGCTCTTTAACAATGTGAATCATGCTGACAAACGTTCCTTCTGGAGTGATCCAGAAGAAACAAGTGATACGTCTCAAGCGTATCCGGCAATGTCGTACGTTATCGCAGACCAGACCCTTTGGGGTTATATGGTCAAGCGATTAAGCGCACACGGTGGATGCCTAGGCAGCCAGAGGCGATGAAAGACGTGGAAGCCTGCGATAAGGCTCGGCGAGGTGGCAAACAACCTGTGACCCGGGCATCTCTGAATGGGGAAACCCACCCAGCATAAGCTGGGTATCCCGCACTGAATACATAGGTGTCGGGAGGCGAACCAGGGGAACTGAAACATCTAAGTACCCTGAGGAAAAGAAATCAACCGAGATTCCCCCAGTAGCGGCGAGCGAACGGGGACCAGCCCTTAAGCATGTGACTGATTAGGCGAACGCGCTGGGAAGCGCGGCCATAGTGGGTGATAGCCCCGTAGTCGAAAATCTGATCATGTGAAATCGAGTAGGTCGGGGCACGTGAAACCTTGACTGAACATGGGGGGACCATCCTCCAAGGCTAAATACTCCTGGCTGACCGATAGTGAACCAGTACCGTGAGGGAAAGGCGAAAAGAACCCCGGAGAGGGGAGTGAAATAGATCCTGAAACCGTGTGCGTACAAGCAGTGGGAGCAGACTCGTTCTGTGACCGCGTACCTTTTGTATAATGGGTCAGCGACTTATTTTCAGTGGCGAGCTTAACCGTATAGGGGAGGCGTAGGGAAACCGAGTCTTAACTGGGCGACCAGTCGCTGGGAATAGACCCGAAACCGGGCGATCTATCCATGAGCAGGTTGAAGGTTGAGTAACATCAACTGGAGGACCGAACCAGGATCTGTTGAAAAAGATTTGGATGACTTGTGGATCGGAGTGAAAGGCTAATCAAGCCCGGAGATAGCTGGTTCTCCTCGAAAGCTATTTAGGTAGCGCCTCACGTATCACCGCCGGGGGTAGAGCACTGTTTCGGCTAGGGGGTCATCCCGACTTACCAACCCGAGGCAAACTCCGAATACCGGTGAGTGCAAGCGTGGGAGACACACAGCGGGTGCTAACGTCCGTTGTGAAAAGGGAAACAACCCAGACCGTCAGCTAAGGTCCCCAAATCCTGGTTAAGTGGGAAACGATGTGGGAAGGCTCAGACAGCTAGGAGGTTGGCTTAGAAGCAGCCATCCTTTAAAGAAAGCGTAATAGCTCACTAGTCGAGTCGGCCTGCGCGGAAGATGTAACGGGGCTCAAACCAGGTACCGAAGCTACGGGTTCGTCGAATGACGAGCGGTAGAGGAGCGTCGTGTAAGCCGATGAAGGTGAGTCGAGAGGCTTGCTGGAGGTATCACGAGTGCGAATGCTGACATGAGTAACGACAAGGGGAGTGAAAAACTCCCCCGCCGGAAGACCAAGGGTTTCTGTTCGACGCTAATCGGAGCAGAGTGAGTCGGCCCCTAAGGCGAGGCCGAAAGGCGTAGTCGATGGGAAACGGGTCAATATTCCCGTACCTCACTGTATTGCGATGGGGGGACGAAGAAGGCTAGGTGAGCCAGGCGTTGGTTGTCCTGGTGAAAGCCAGTAGGCTGGGATCTCAGGCAAATCCGGGATCCTAAGGCCGAGAGGCGAGACGAACTGACTACGGTCAGGAAGTCATCGATGCCACGCTTCCAGGAAAAGCCTCTAAGCTTCAGATACAGTGAGACCGTACCCCAAACCGACACAGGTGGTCAGGTAGAGAATACCAAGGCGCTTGAGAGAACTCGGGTGAAGGAACTAGGCAAAATGGTGCCGTAACTTCGGGAGAAGGCACGCCGCACTAGTGTGAAGGCCCTTGCGGCCGGAGCACGAAGCGGTCGAAGATACCAGGTGGCTGCAACTGTTTATTAAAAACACAGCACTCTGCAAACGCGTAAGCGGACGTATAGGGTGTGACGCCTGCCCGGTGCCGGAAGGTTAATTGATGGTGTTAGCGCAAGCGAAGCTCCTGATCGAAGCCCCGGTAAACGGCGGCCGTAACTATAACGGTCCTAAGGTAGCGAAATTCCTTGTCGGGTAAGTTCCGACCTGCACGAATGGCGTAATGATGGCCACGCTGTCTCCACCCGAGACTCAGTGAAATTGAAATCGCAGTGAAGATGCTGTGTACCCGCGGCTAGACGGAAAGACCCCGTGAACCTTTACTATAGCTTCACACTGGACGCTGATGTTGCTTGTGTAGGATAGCTGGGAGGCTTTGAAACCCGGACGCCAGTTCGGGTGGAGCCAACCTTGAAATACCAGCCTGGCATCATTGGCGTTCTAACTCAGGTCCGTTATCCGGATCGAGGACCGTGTGTGGTGGGTAGTTTGACTGGGGCGGTCTCCTCCCAAAGCGTAACGGAGGAGCACGAAGGTACCCTCAGCACGGTTGGAAATCGTGCATTGAGTGCAAGAGCATAAGGGTGCTTGACTGCGAGACAGACACGTCGAGCAGGTACGAAAGTAGGTTCTAGTGATCCGGTGGTTCTGTATGGAAGGGCCATCGCTCAACGGATAAAAGGTACTCCGGGGATAACAGGCTGATACCGCCCAAGAGTTCACATCGACGGCGGTGTTTGGCACCTCGATGTCGGCTCATCACATCCTGGGGCTGAAGTCGGTCCCAAGGGTATGGCTGTTCGCCATTTAAAGTGGTACGCGAGCTGGGTTTAGAACGTCGTGAGACAGTTCGGTCCCTATCTGCCGTGGGCGTTGGAAGTTTGAGAAGAGCTGCTCCTAGTACGAGAGGACCGGAGTGGACGCACCTCTGGTGTTCCGGTTGTCACGCCAGTGGCATTGCCGGGTAGCTATGTGCGGACAGGATAACCGCTGAAAGCATCTAAGCGGGAAGCCCCCTTCAAGATGAGACTTCCCTGAGGCCTCGAGCCTCCTGAAGGGCCCAGCGAGACCAGCTGGTTGATAGGTCGGATGTGGAAGCGCTGCAAGGCGTTGAGCTAACCGATACTAATGGCCCGTGAGGCTTGACCATATAACACCCAAGGGGTCTGTCGATAACAGACGACGCCGGGTACGCGAGACGTATCGCAGCATGATTCACACCCTTTTCGCCTGACGACCATAGCGTGCGTGAACCACCTGATCCCATGCCGAACTCAGCAGTGAAACCGCTCAGCGCCGATGGTAGTGTGGGGTCTCCCCATGTGAGAGTAGGTCATCGTCAGGCACTTATACCGAGAAAACCCCGGGCATTCAGATGCTCGGGGTTTTTTCATGTGCGCCATTTCCGTTCGCCGTTTTCTCAGACACCCCAGTCCTCAGTGGCTGGGGTGTCGTCGTTATGGGGCGAGGTGCATCAGGAGGCGGCGCCTGGTATGAGGTCGCTTTGAAAGTTTTCGGTGAGGCACCCCATCCGCTAGAATGAGTCCTTTCCCGTCAGAGAGCGACGCATGACCATCGGAGACCTGATTCGCTTGCTGAGCGATGGCGAGTTCCACTCCGGCGAGCAGCTGGGTGAGCGGCTTGGCGTATCGCGGGCTGCCGTCTGGAAGCAGCTGCGCAAGCTGGAGGCGCTGGGGATCGCCATGGAGGCGGTGAAAGGGCAGGGCTATCGCCTGGCCGAGCCGCTGGAGCTCCTGGACGGTGGTCGTATCGTGGCAGGCCTCTCGCGGGAGGCCCGAAGCTACCTCTCCCGGCTCTTCGTGGAGGAGACCCTGCCCTCGTCCAATGCCTTTATGCGCGAGCGCTTCGAGCAGGGCGCCGGCCATGCCGAGGTCTGCCTGGTGGAGCAGCAGACCGCCGGCCGCGGCCGGCGTGGGCGCGCCTGGAATACGCCCTGGGGGCAGAGCCTCATGCTGTCGCTGGGCTGGCGGGTCGAGTCAGGCGTTGCCTCCCTGGAGGGGCTCAGCCTCGCCGTGGGGGTGGCCCTTGCCCAGGTCCTGGAAGGCCATGGCGTCGAGCCGCGGCTCAAGTGGCCCAATGACGTGCTGCTCGAGCTGCCTGAGGGCGGGCTTGGCAAGCTGGCCGGGATCCTGGTGGAGGTCTCCGGCGACGCCGCAGGGCCCTGTGAGGTGGTCATCGGCATGGGGATCAACGTGGGCCTCCCCCCGGGGTTCCGGAAGGACCTGGATCAGCCGGCAGCGGCGGTCCACGACCAGGCCCCCGGGCTCTCCCGCAATGACCTTGCCGTGGAGCTGATCGAAGCGCTGATGCCCCTGGTGGCGCACTTCGAGGAGCAGGGATTTGCCGCCTGGCAGGAGGCCTGGAACGCACGACACGCCTTTGCCGGATACGACGTGGATATCCTGCGCGGTGAGCGCCGTGAGCCGGCAGTCGCTGAGGGGGTGGATACCACGGGCAACCTGCTGGTTCGTCGGGAGGGGTGCCTGGAGCGCCTGGCCGGCGGCGAGATAAGCCTGCGGGTTCGCCCATGATCCTGGACCTCGATATCGGCAACACCCTCACCAAGTGGCGGCTCAAGGATGCCGACAGCAGCGAGATTCGCTCCCGGGGCGCGGTCTGGACCCGGGAGGAGTGGCGCCCGGGCTCCGATATTCCCGATCTCGATATCGTGGAAGCGGTGCGCATCTCCAGCGTAGCGCGTCGGGCGGTGCTGGAGGAGACGGTGGCCCTGCTGCAGCGTCAGGTTGGCAACGTGCATGTGGCGCGCTCCACGCCCGAGGCCCTGGGGGTCGCCAACGGCTACGAGGAGCCGGAGCGGCTCGGCGTCGATCGCTGGCTCGGAGCCCTGGCCGGCTACCAGCTGGCCGGCGGCTGCTGCGCGGTGGACTGTGGGAGCGCCATTACCATCGACTTCGTGCTGCCGGGTGGGCGCCACCTGGGGGGCTATATCCTGCCGGGCCTGAGGCTGATGAAGGAGAGCCTCAAGCTCGGCACCCGCAACGTGGCGATCGATCCCGACAGCGAGGCCGAGGAACTCCTGGCGCCGGGCAGGCGCACGGTGGAGGCGGTCAACCACGGCATCTACATGGCCGCGGTCAGCGCCATCAACCGCGTCTATGCCGAAGTGTGCGATATGGAAGGGGTGGCCCTGCCGCTGCTGCTGACCGGCGGCGATGCCCGGGTCGTCTCTCGGGGGCTCCAGGTGCCCCATGCCGTCTGGCCGGACATGGTCTATGGCGGCCTGGAGGCCTGTTTCCCGCTGACCGCCGCCGAGCGCGCCGGTCGGATGTCGGGGGCTCCGCGGGTGCCACCCCCGGTTTCGCTGGAAAAGATTCGGGCAGGGCTTGCATTCTCCATGCTGCTTTGACACAATGCGCCGCGTTCCAAGGGGAAGCGAAGGGCGCTGTCCAAGTTTCCTTGTCGAGAAAGCTGAGAAAACAGCATCTTGACACCGAGGAGTGAGGTGGTAAGATGTGCCACCAGCTGGAGGGGTTCCCGAGTGGCCAAAGGGAGCAGACTGTAAATCTGCCGCGAAAGCTTCGAAGGTTCGAATCCTTCCCCCTCCACCAGATTTCGCCGGGCCCCGCTGGGGTCGGGTAGCAAGAGTGGGTAGGCGGGCATAGTTCAATGGTAGAACCTCAGCCTTCCAAGCTGATGGTGCGGGTTCGATTCCCGCTGCCCGCTCCAGCATCTCGCGATGCAAAGGTTTTGCTCATGTAGCTCAGGGGTAGAGCACACCCTTGGTAAGGGTGAGGTCGACGGTTCAAATCCGTCCATGAGCTCCACATTGAAAAGGCGAGCCAAGGCTCGCCTTTTCTCTTTCCGGCAGCGATTGTGCGGAAAGGGGTTGCCAGGCGGAGCTCGATTCGCTAACATGGCGCCCGCTGTTATGAAGCCGCCTGCAAAGGGTGGTCGCAAGGCAGATACAGGCCAGTAGCTCAATTGGCAGAGCAGCGGTCTCCAAAACCGCAGGTTGGGGGTTCGATTCCCTCCTGGCCTGCCAGTCTTCCCCAGGCTGGCGAGTCCCCAGATATTTTCACGTTTCGATTGCCGCGCCCTGAGGAGTCTCGTTCCATGAAACATAACGCCGAGGTGCAGGAGTCGCGCCACGACGGGCTCAAGTGGGCGGTTGTCGTCACTCTGCTGGTTCTGGCCGTCGTCGGCAATACCTGGTTCGCCGATCAGGCCCTGCTCTACCGTGTGCTGGGCGTCGTTGTGCTGTGCGCGCTGGCCGGCGTGGTGGCCCTGACCACCGCCAAGGGCCGCGAGCTGGCCGAGCTGGCCCGCGCCGCCAAGAAGGAAATTCAGCGCGTGGTCTGGCCGACCCGCCCCGAGACCGTACAGACCACCGGCATCGTGCTGGTGGCCGTGCTGGTCGTGGGTCTGATGCTGTGGCTGATCGACACTCTTCTTGGCTGGGCGATGTCCGGCGTCATTGGTTAGGAGCCCTCATGTCCAAGCGTTGGTACGTCGTGCACGCCTACTCCGGCTTCGAAAAGCATGTCATGCGCTCCCTCAAGGAGCGCGTGAAGATGTATGGCATGGAGGATCGCTTCGGCGAGATCCTGGTGCCGACCGAAGAAGTCGTCGAGATGCGTGACGGCAAGCGCCGCAAGAGTGAGCGCAAGTTCTATCCCGGCTATGTGCTGGTCGAGATGGAGATGGATGACGAGACCTGGCACCTGGTCAACGAGACACCCCGCGTCATGGGGTTCATCGGTGGTACCAAGGAGAAGCCGGCCGCGATCACCCAGAAGGAAGCGGACGCTATCCTGCGCCGCGTCCAGGACGGCACCGACAAGCCCCGCCCCAAGACGCTGTTCGAGCCGGGCCAGTCCGTTCGCGTCATCGATGGCCCCTTCGCCGACTTCAACGGCGTGGTGGAAGAGGTCAACTACGACAAGAGTCGCCTCCAAGTCAGCGTGCTGATCTTCGGTCGTGCCACTCCTGTCGAGCTGGAATTCGCACAGGTCGAGAAGGAGTAACCCTTCTCGTCCTGTCATCTGCAAGGCGGTCGCTGAGGCGGCCGCATCACCGGGGAGCCGCAAGGCGCTATTACCCAACTGGAGTCCAATATGGCCAAGAAAGTACAGGCTTACATCAAGCTGCAGGTCGCAGCTGGCAAAGCCAACCCGAGTCCCCCCGTCGGCCCCGCCCTGGGTCAGCACGGCGTGAACATCATGGAGTTCTGTAAGGCGTTCAACGCCGCGACCCAGGAGATCGAGCCGGGTCTGCCCACTCCCGTGGTGATCACCGTCTATTCCGACCGCAGCTTCACCTTCGTCACCAAGACCCCGCCCGCCGCGGTCCTGCTGAAGAAGGCTGCTGGCATCAAGTCCGGCTCCGGTGAGCCGAACAAGAAGAAGGTCGGCACCGTGACCCGCGAGCAGCTCGAAGAGATCGCCAAGACCAAGGAGCCGGATCTGACGGCTGCCGATCTCGACGCCGCTGTGCGTACCATTGCCGGTAGCGCCCGCAGCATGGGCCTGAACGTGGAGGGTCTCTGATCATGGCCAAGCTGACCAAGCGTGCAAAACTGATTCGTGAGAAGGTCGATCCGGCCAAGGCCTACTCCCTGGAAGAGGCCGTGGCGCTGCTCGCCGAGCTCTCCACCGTCAAGTTCAAGGAGTCGCTGGACGTCGCCATCAACCTGGGCGTCGATCCGCGTAAATCCGACCAGGTGGTTCGCGGCGCGACCGTGATGCCCAACGGTACCGGCAAGGACGTGCGCGTTGCCGTCTTTACCCAGGGTGCCAATGCCGATGCGGCCAAGGAAGCCGGTGCCGACATCGTCGGCATGGAAGACCTGGCCGAGCAGGTCAAGAAGGGCCAGCTCGACTTCGACGTGGTCATCGCCTCGCCGGACGCCATGCGCGTCGTCGGCCAGCTGGGCCAGATTCTCGGCCCGCGCGGCCTGATGCCGAACCCCAAGGTCGGCACCGTGACCCCGGACGTGGCCACGGCGGTCAAGAACGCCAAGGCCGGTCAGGTGCGCTTCCGTACCGACAAGAACGGCATCATCCACACCACCCTTGGCAAGGTCGACTTCGATGCTGCCGCCATCCAGGGCAACCTGGAGGCGCTGATCGCCGACCTGAAGCGCCTGAAGCCGAGCGCCTCCAAGGGCATCTACTTCAAGAAGGTCACCCTGTCCACTACCATGGGCCCGGGTCTGACCCTCGACCACTCTGCCCTGGTCTGATCGGGCAGCGGTCGAACGATTGCAAGAACTTTGCGGTCCCCGTGTCGAGTCATGACTCGCCGGCGGGGCACCGTCAAAGACCGCAGGTGCCGCCCCTCCTCGTGAAGGGCGGCTTAATCATCCCTCCGGGATGGCCTGCGCAGATGGTGTGGCCGCCAGGCTTCTGGTGAGCACCATCACCCAGGACCTCCGCCCTGTCCCCGGGCAGCCGCGGAGGAGATGGTAACCACCGGAATCCTCATTGCGAGGTTCCGGCACGAAGGAGTGATCACTGTGCCACTAGCACTCGAAGGCAAGAAGGCGATTGTTGCCGAGGTCAGTGAAGCGGCCAAGGATGCGCTCTCCGTCGTAGTTGCCGATTCTCGTGGCGTCACGGTCAGCAAGATGACCGACCTGCGCAAGCAGGCCCGCGAGAATGGCGTCCAGCTGCGTGTTGTTCGCAACACCCTGGCACGCCGCGCCCTCGAAGGCACTCAGTGGGAGTGTCTGAACGAGAGCTTCGTGGGTCCGACCCTGCTGGCCTTCTCCACCGAGCACCCGGGCGCTGCCGCCCGTCTGTTCAAGGAGTTCGCCAAGACAGAGAAGGACTTCGAAGTCAAGGCGCTGGCCTACGAAGGCGAGCTGATCCCGGCTGCCGATATCGACCGCCTGGCGACCCTGCCGACCTACGACGAGGCCATCGCCAAGCTGATGTCCGTCATGAAGGAAGCGTCTGCCGGCAAGCTGGTCCGTACCCTGGCCGCCCTGCGCGACCAGAAGCAGGAAGAAGAAGCCGCCTGATCGGCGAACTCCTGCTGGCCGCCTGAATCGAACATTGAATCCCGAGTCGACGGGCTACCGCGACTCCCGCAAAGTTAGGAATTGTGACAATGGCACTGACCAAAGAAGACATCATCAACGCCGTCGCCGACATGTCCGTCATGGAAGTGGTCGAGCTGATCGAAGCGATGGAAGAGAAGTTCGGCGTTTCTGCCGCCGCCGCCGTGATGGCCGGCCCGGCTGCCGGCGGTGAAGCCGCTGCCGAAGAGCAGACCGAGTTCGACCTGGTGCTGACCAGCGCCGGCGACAAGAAGGTCAACGTCATCAAGGTGGTCCGCGAGATCACTGGCCTGGGCCTGAAGGAAGCCAAGGGTGCCGTCGACGGCGCGCCGGCGACCATCAAGGAAGCCATGTCCAAGGAAGACGCAGAAGCGGCCAAGGCCAAGCTGGAAGAAGCCGGCGCAGGCGTGGAACTCAAGTAAGACTTGGGCTCCATGGCTTCACGCGCTGCGTAAGCTTCCACGGCTGGTGGCGGGACACCCGCTGCCGGCCTTTTTCTGTTGTCACTGGCCTCTGCGCAGAGCCGCAGAAACGCCAGCCGAATTCCGAAGGCGAGCGACCCCACGGCGCTTGCCTTCATCGCCTGACGGAGCCGCTCCCGTCGGGTGGCGCCGACCACGCATCGGTCACCCATGGTGAACAAGCTGGGGAATACAGATGGCTTACTCATACACTGAGAAAAAACGCATCCGCAAGGATTTCGGCAAACTGCCCCAAGTGATGGATGTGCCCTACCTGCTGGCGATCCAGCTTGATTCCTACTACGACTTCCTCCAGCAGGACCGTTCGCCCGAAGAGCGGATGGAGGTCGGCCTGCACGCCGCCTTCAAGTCCGTCTTCCCGATCGAGAGCTTCTCCGGCAACGCCGCCCTGGAGTACGTCAGCTACCGTTTCGGCACCCCGGCCTTCGACGTCAAGGAGTGCCAGCTGCGCGGTGTGACCTACTCGGCGCCGCTGCGTGTGAAGGTGCGCCTGATCATCTACGACAAGGAGTCGTCCAACAAGGCGATCAAGGACATCAAGGAGCAGGAAGTCTACATGGGGGAGATCCCCCTGATGACCGAGAACGGCACCTTCGTTGTCAATGGCACCGAGCGCGTCATCGTCTCCCAGCTGCACCGCTCCCCCGGCGTCTTCTTCGACCACGACAAGGGCAAGAGCCACTCCTCCGGCAAGCTGCTCTATTCGGCCCGCGTGATTCCCTACCGCGGCTCCTGGCTCGACTTCGAGTTCGACCCGAAGGACAGCGTCTTCGTGCGTATCGACCGTCGTCGCAAGCTGCCGGCGAGCGTGCTGCTGCGCGCGCTGGGCATGAGCGCCGAGGAGATCCTGGGTGAGTTCTTCGAGACCAGCGTCTTCCACGTCGAGAAGTCAGGCTTCTCCGTGGAGCTGGTGCCGTCGCGCCTGCGCGGTGAAACCGCCACCTTCGACATCAAGGACGCCGATGGCGCCGTGATCGTCGAGGAGGGGCGCCGCGTTACCCAGAAGCATATCCGTCAGCTGGAGAAGGCCGGCCTCGAGCGCCTCGAGGTGCCGATGGAGTACCTCTTCGGCAAGACCCTGGCCCATGACCAGGTCGACCCCAATACCGGCGAGCTGATCTGCCCCTGCAACACCGAGATCACCCCGGAGCTGCTCGAGAAGCTGGGCCAGGCGGGCGTGACCCGTCTCGAGACCCTCTATACCAACGATCTCGACTGCGGCCCCTTCATCTCCGACACCCTCAAGCTGGACACCACCGGTTCCCAGCTCGAGGCGCTGGTCGAGATCTACCGCATGATGCGCCCCGGCGAGCCGCCCACCAAGGAGGCTGCCGAGACGCTGTTCCACAACCTGTTCTTCACCGCGGACCGCTACGACCTCTCCGGCGTTGGTCGCATGAAGTTCAACCGCCGCCTGCGTCGCGACAGCGACACCGGCTCCGGCGTGCTCGACAAGGGCGACATCCTTGACGTGCTCAAGGAGCTGATCCACATCCGTAACGGCTTCGGCGAGGTGGACGACATCGACCACCTGGGCAACCGCCGCATCCGCTGCGTCGGCGAGATGGCCGAGAACCAGTTCCGCGTGGGCCTGGTGCGCGTCGAGCGCGCGGTCAAGGAGCGTCTCTCCATGGCCGAGAGCGAGGGCCTGATGCCCCAGGACCTGATCAACGCCAAGCCCGTCGCCGCGGCGGTCAAGGAGTTCTTCGGTTCCAGCCAGCTCTCCCAGTTCATGGACCAGAACAACCCGCTCTCCGAGGTCACCCACAAGCGTCGCGTCTCCGCGCTTGGCCCGGGCGGCCTGACCCGCGAGCGGGCCGGCTTCGAGGTGCGCGACGTTCACGCCACCCACTACGGCCGCCTCTGCCCGATCGAGACCCCGGAAGGTCCCAACATCGGCCTGATCAACTCCCTGGCCACCTACAGCCACACCAACAGCTACGGCTTCCTGGAGACGCCGTACCGCAAGGTGGTAGACAGCCAGGTGACCGACGAGGTGGTGCACCTCTCCGCCATCGAGGAGGGTGACTTCGTCATCGCCCAGGCCTCCGCCACCGTGGACGAGGCCGGCAAGCTGGCGGACGACCTGGTGCAGGTGCGTCACAAGGGCGAGACCACCTTCATGCGTCCCGAGCAGGTGACGCTGATGGACGTCTCCCCGCGTCAGGTGGTCTCCGTGGCCGCGGCGCTGATTCCCTTCCTCGAGCACGATGACGCCAACCGCGCCCTGATGGGGGCCAACATGCAGCGCCAGGCGGTGCCCACCCTGCGCGCTGACAAGCCGCTGGTCGGCACCGGCATGGAGCGCTTCGTGGCCCGCGACTCCGGCGTCTGCGCCGTGGCGCGCCGCGGCGGCGTCATCGACTCCGTGGATGCCAAGCGCATCGTGGTGCGGGTCAGCGAGGACGAGATCATCGGCGGCGAGGCCGGCGTCGATATCTACAACCTCACCAAGTACGTGCGCTCGAACCAGAACACCTGCCAGAACCAGCGTCCCATCGTGCGCCCCGGTGACCAGGTGGCGCGCGGCGACATCCTCGCCGATGGCCCCTCCGTGGACATGGGCGACCTGGCCCTGGGCCAGAATATGCGCATCGCCTTCATGCCCTGGAACGGCTACAACTTCGAGGACTCCATCCTGCTCTCCGAGCGGGTGGTCCAGGAGGATCGTTTCACCACCATCCACATCCAGGAGCTGACCTGCGTCTCCCGCGACACCAAGCTGGGGCCGGAGGAGATCACCTCCGATATCCCCAACGTGGGCGAGTCGGCGCTCTCCAAGCTGGATGAGGCGGGTGTGGTCTACATCGGCGCCGAAGTGGGGCCGGGTGACATCCTGGTCGGCAAGGTCACGCCCAAGGGCGAGACCCAGCTGACCCCGGAAGAGAAGCTGCTGCGCGCCATCTTCGGCGAGAAGGCCAGCGACGTTAAGGACACCTCCCTGCGTGCCCCCACCGGCATGCGCGGTACCGTCATCGACGTCCAGGTCTTCACCCGCGACGGCGTGGAGAAGGACTCCCGTGCGCTGGCCATCGAGCAGATGCAGCTCGACGAGGTGCGCAAGGATCTCCAGGAGACCTACCGTATCGCCGAGGATGCCACCTTCGAGCGTCTCAAGCGCACCCTGAACGGCGAGGTCGTCAACGGCGGTCCCAAGCTGAAGAAGGGCGACGTGCTCACCGAGAGCTATCTCGAGGAGCTGCCGCGCCAGCAGTGGTTCAAGCTGCGCCTGCAGGATGAGGCCCTCAACGAGCTGCTGGCCCAGGCCGACGAGCAGCTGGAGAATCGCCGCCGCGAGATGGACGAGCGCTTCGAGGACAAGAAGCGCAAGCTGACCCAGGGCGACGATCTGGCGCCGGGCGTGCTCAAGATCGTCAAGGTCTACATGGCGGTGAAGCGTCGCCTGCAGCCCGGCGACAAGATGGCCGGCCGTCACGGTAACAAGGGTGTCATCTCGGCGATCATGCCCATCGAAGACATGCCCTTCGACGACAACGGCGAGCCGGTGGACGTGGTCCTCAACCCGCTGGGCGTACCGTCGCGGATGAACGTCGGGCAGATCCTCGAGACCCACCTGGGCCTCGCCGCCTGGGGCCTGGGCCGCAAGATCGACGCCATGCTGCGCGATGCCCGCGAGCAGCAGGTGGCTCAGCTGCGCGACTTCCTGGGTCAGGTCTACAACTCCACCCCGGGTACCCGGGTCGAGGAGCTCGAGAGCCTCAGCGACGAGGAGGTGATCGCCCTGGCGAAGAACCTCAAGGCGGGCGTGCCGATGTCCACGCCGGTGTTCGACGGCGCCGAGGAGGGCGAGATCAAGCATCTGCTGCGACTCGCCGACCTGCCGGATTCGGGCCAGATGACCCTCTACGACGGCCGTACCGGCGACGCCTTCGACCGTCCGGTGACCGTCGGCTACATGTACATGCTCAAGCTCAACCACCTGGTGGACGACAAGATGCACGCCCGTTCCACCGGCTCCTACTCCCTGGTCACCCAGCAGCCGCTGGGCGGCAAGGCGCAGTTCGGTGGTCAGCGCTTCGGTGAGATGGAGGTGTGGGCCCTGGAAGCCTATGGCGCCGCCTACACCCTCCAGGAGATGCTCACCGTCAAGTCCGATGACGTGGAGGGTCGCACCAAGATGTACAAGAACATCGTGGATGGCGATCACACCATGCAGGCGGGCATGCCGGAATCCTTCAACGTGCTGGTGAAGGAAATCCGCTCGCTGGGCATCGACATCGAGCTCGAGAGCTGAGGCGGCCGACGCTTCACAGAATGACGGTCCGCGGGGGCGCAAGTCGCCCCCGCCCATGACAACTCCGCAGCGGAGCCGACCCCATGAAAGATTTGGTGAAAGTCCTCAAATCGCAGTCTCAGTCCGAAGAGTTCGACGCGATCAAGATTACCCTGGCGTCCCCGGACATGATCCGCTCCTGGTCCTACGGCGAGGTGAAGAAGCCGGAGACCATCAACTACCGGACCTTCAAGCCGGAGCGTGACGGCCTGTTCTGCGCCAAGATCTTTGGCCCGGTGAAGGACTACGAGTGCCTGTGCGGCAAGTACAAGCGGATGAAGCATCGCGGCATCATCTGCGAAAAGTGCGGCGTGGAGGTCACCAAGGCCGCCGTGCGCCGCGAGCGCATGGGCCATATCGAGCTGGCAAGCCCCGTCGCCCATATCTGGTTCCTCAAGTCGCTGCCGTCCCGCATCGGCATGTTCCTGGACATGACCCTGCGCGACATCGAGCGCGTGCTCTACTTCGAGAGCTTCGTGGTCATCGATCCGGGCATGACCACCCTCGAGCGCGGCCAGCTGCTCAACGATGAGCAGTACTTCGAGGCCCTCGAGGAGTTCGGTGACGATTTCGACGCCCGCATGGGTGCCGAGGCGGTCCAGGCGCTGCTCAAGGACATCGACCTCGGCGAGGAGATCGATCGCCTGCGCGAGGAGATCCCCCAGACCAACTCCGAGACCAAGATCAAGAAGCTCTCCAAGCGGCTCAAGCTGCTCGAGGCCTTCTACAACTCCGGCAACGACCCGGCGTGGATGGTCATGGAGGTGCTGCCGGTGCTGCCGCCGGACCTGCGTCCGCTGGTCCCCCTGGATGGCGGCCGCTTCGCGACCTCCGACCTCAACGACCTCTACCGTCGTGTGATCAACCGCAACAACCGCCTCAAGCGGCTGCTCGACCTCAATGCGCCTGACATCATCGTGCGTAACGAGAAGCGCATGCTGCAGGAAGCGGTGGACGCCCTGCTGGATAACGGCCGTCGCGGCCGCGCCATCACCGGCTCCAACAAGCGCCCGCTGAAGTCCCTGGCCGACATGATCAAGGGCAAGCAGGGCCGCTTCCGTCAGAACCTGCTGGGCAAGCGCGTCGACTACTCCGGCCGCTCGGTCATCACCGTGGGCCCGACCCTGCGCCTGCATCAGTGCGGCCTGCCCAAGAAGATGGCCCTGGAGCTGTTCAAGCCGTTCATCTACTCCAAGCTGCAGTCGCTGGGCCATGCGTCCACGATCAAGGCCGCCAAGAAGATGGTCGAGCGCGAGCTGCCCGAGGTGTGGGACATCCTCGCCGACGTCATCCGCGAGCACCCGGTGCTGCTCAACCGCGCCCCGACCCTGCACCGCCTCGGCATCCAGGCCTTCGAGCCGCTGCTGATCGAGGGCAAGGCGATCCAGCTGCACCCGCTGGTGTGTGCCGCCTACAACGCCGACTTCGACGGTGACCAGATGGCGGTCCACGTGCCGCTGACCCTGGAAGCCCAGCTCGAGGCCCGGGCGCTGATGATGGCCACCAACAACGTGCTGTCGCCGGCTAACGGCGAGCCGATCATCGTGCCCTCCCAGGACGTGGTGCTGGGTCTTTATTACATGACCCGCGAGAAGATCAACGCCAAGGGCGAGGGCATGGTGTTCGCCAACCTCGACGAGGTGGAGCGCGCCTTCGGCACCCAGAACGTGGCGCTGCACGCCCGGGTCAAGGTGCGCCTGGACGAGGTGGATGTCGATGAGGAGAGCGGCGAGCGCAGCCATCACCGCCGCCTCTATGACACCACCGTGGGCCGTGCGCTGCTGTTCCGCATCCTGCCCGAGGGCGTGCCCTTCGCGTTGATCGACCAGCCGATGAAGAAGAAGGCGATCTCCGGCCTGCTCAACGAGGTCTATCGTCGCGCCGGCCTCAAGCCGACCGTCATCTTCGCCGACCAGCTGATGTACACCGGCTTCCGCCTGGCCACCTGGTCCGGCGCCTCCATCGGCGTCAACGACTTCGTCATCCCGGACGCCAAGGCCGAGATCATCGAGGCCGCCGAGGAGGAGGTGAAGGAGATCGAGGACCAGTTCTCCTCGGGCCTCGTCACCGCCGGCGAGAAGTACAACAAGGTGATCGACATCTGGTCCAAGGCCAACGACAAGGTGGCCAAGGCGATGATGGTCGGCATCTCCAAGGAGACCGTGGTCGACCGCGAGGGCAACGAGGTCGAGCAGGACTCCTTCAACAGCGTCTTCATCATGGCCGACTCCGGCGCCCGGGGTAGTGCCGCCCAGATCCGTCAGCTGGCGGGCATGCGCGGCCTGATGGCCAAGCCGGACGGCTCCATCATCGAGACGCCGATCATCGCCAACTTCCGTGAGGGCCTGAACGTACTCCAGTACTTCATCTCCACCCACGGCGCGCGTAAGGGTCTGGCGGATACGGCACTCAAGACGGCCAACTCCGGTTACCTGACCCGTCGCCTGGTGGACGTGGCCCAGGACATGGTGATCACCGAGACCGACTGCGGCACCGAGGAGGGTCTGACCCTGCACCCGGTCATCGAGGGCGGCGACATCATCGTCTCCCTGGCCCAGCGAGTGCTCGGCCGCGTGGTGGCTCAGGACGTCATCGACCCGGCAACCGAAGAGGTGCTGATCCCGCGCAACACCCTGCTCGACGAGAAGTGGTGTGCCGAGCTCGACACCATGGGCGTCGACGAGATCGTGGTGCGCAGCGCCATCAGCTGTCAGACCGCCCACGGCGTCTGCTCCGCCTGCTACGGTCGCGACCTGGCCCGCGGGCATCAGGTCAACATCGGTGAGGCGGTGGGCGTCATCGCGGCCCAGTCCATCGGCGAGCCGGGCACCCAGCTGACCATGCGGACCTTCCACATCGGCGGCGCGGCCTCCCGGGCCTCCGCAGTGGACAGCGTCCAGGTCAAGCACGGCGGTCGCGTGCGTCTGCACAACATCAAGTTCGTGGAGCGTGGCGACGGCAAGCTGGTGGTGGTCTCTCGCTCCAGCGCCCTGGCCGTTGCCGACGACCACGGCCGCGAGCGCGAGTACTACAAGCTGCCCTACGGGGCCGAGCTCTCCGTCAAGGAGGGGGATGCCGTGGAGGCCGGTCAGGCGGTGGCCAAGTGGGACCCCCACACCCACCCCATCGTGGCCGAGGCCGAGGGTACCGTGCAGTATGCGGAGATGGAGGAGGGTCTCACCATCCACCGTACCGTGGACGAGATGACCGGCCTCTCCTCCATCGAAGTGATCGAGGCGGCGGCACGGCCCATGGCCGGCCGCGACAAGCGCCCGATGATCCTGCTCAACGACGAGGCCGGCAAGCCGGTTACCGTGACCGGTTCCGATACTCCGGTGCAGTACCTGCTGCCCGGCAAGGCGATCGTCACCGCGGACAACGGCTCGCGGATCGGCGTCGGCGAGATCGTGGCGCGCATCCCGGTGGAGGCGTCCGGCAACAAGGACATCACCGGGGGTCTGCCCCGCGTGGCCGACCTCTTCGAGGCGCGCAAGCCGAAGGAGCCGGCCATCCTCGCCGAGATCAGCGGCGTGATCAGCTTCGGCAAGGAGACCAAGGGCAAGCGTCGCCTGACCATCACCCCCGAGGGCGGCGGCGACCCCTACGAGGCGCTGATCCCGAAGTGGCGCCAGATCGCGGTCTTCGAGGGCGAGAGCGTCGAGAAGGGCGAGGTGATCTCCGACGGCCCCAGCAACCCCCACGATATCCTGCGGCTGCTGGGCGTGGCGGAGCTGGCCAAGTACATCACCGCCGAGATCCAGGAGGTCTATCGCCTCCAGGGCGTGGGCATCAACGACAAGCACATCGAAGTGATCGTGCGTCAGATGCTGCGCAAGGTGGAGATCACCGACGCGGGTGATTCCGACTTCATCCCCGGCGACCAGGTCGAACTGGTGCGGGTGCTGGAGCAGAATGCTCGCCTCGAGAAGGCAGAGAAATTCCCGGCCAAGTACCAGCGGGTACTGCTGGGTATCACCAAGGCCAGCCTGGCCACCGAGTCGTTCATCTCCGCTGCCTCCTTCCAGGAGACCACGCGGGTGCTGACCGAGGCGGCGGTCACCGGCAAGCGCGACTACCTGCGCGGCCTGAAGGAGAACGTGGTGGTGGGTCGTCTGATCCCGGCCGGTACCGGCCTGACCCACCACGCGGAGCGTCGCCGTCGGCGCGAGGACACCGACCGCCTGCTGGCCCCGTCGGCCTACGACGTGGAGCAGGAGCTCGGCGCCCAGCTTACCGCGCTGGATTCCGGCGACGAGGAGCTCTGACCCGAGCGCTTAGGCGCGGCGGCTTTCCCCCTGGGGGAGGGCCGCCGCTCTTGACGGCAGCCGGTGTCAGCCATTAGAATGCGCAGCCTTTAACAGTGGGGCGGGTACGCCCGCACCCCTGGAAAAGGCCAAGGCAACCCATTGGAGTCAGCTACTACCCATGGCAACGATTAATCAGCTCGTGCGCAAGCCGCGCAAGCGCCCCGTCAGCAAGAGCGACGTGCCGGCGCTGCAGGCCTGTCCGCAGAAGCGCGGCGTCTGCACCCGCGTCTACACCACCACCCCGAAGAAGCCGAACTCGGCCCTGCGTAAGGTCTGCCGTGTGCGCCTGACCAACGGTTTCGAGGTCTCGTCCTACATCGGTGGTGAAGGCCACAACCTGCAGGAGCACTCCGTGGTCCTGATCCGCGGCGGCCGCGTCAAGGACCTTCCCGGTGTTCGCTACCACACCGTGCGTGGCGCCCTGGACACCTCCGGCGTGCAGAACCGTAAGCAGGGCCGTTCCAAGTACGGCGCCAAGCGTCCCAAGGCCTGATAGGTCTCGGCACACGCATTCATCCAGAATTGATATCGGTCTGATAAGAGTAAGGTCGAGCGTCGCGGGTTCGAGTCGAGCGTGCGGGAGTCTCGGGTTTACCTGAAGGACCCTTCAACAGAGGGCTTATCATGCCTAGAAGAAGAGTTGCGGCCAAGCGCGAGATCCTCCCGGATCCCAAGTTCGGAAGCGAGCGTCTGGCTAAGTTCATGAACCACCTGATGGTCAGCGGGAAGAAGTCCACAGCTGAGCGTATCGTCTACGGTGCGCTGGACAGGGTTGCCGAGCGCAGTAATGAAGACCCGCTGGAGATCTTCGACAAGGCGCTGGAAACCATCCAGCCCATGGTCGAGGTGAAGTCCCGCCGCGTCGGCGGTGCGACCTATCAGGTGCCGGTCGAGGTTCGCCCGTCCCGCCGTCAGGCGCTGGCCATGCGTTGGCTGGTGGATGCGGCTCGTCGTCGCGGCGAGAAGACCATGGTGCAGCGCCTCGCAGGCGAGATGCTCGATGCCGCCGAAGGCAAGGGCTCCGCGGTCAAGAAGCGTGAAGACGTGCACCGCATGGCGGAAGCCAACAAGGCTTTCTCGCACTATCGCTTCTGATAAGCGTAGCGCCAATCATCGCACCGCCAACCAACGGGGAGTTCCACCGTGGCTCGCAAGACTCCACTAAACCGCTACCGCAACCTGGGTATCGTCGCACACGTCGATGCCGGCAAGACCACCACGACCGAGCGCGTGCTGTTCTATACCGGTGTCAACCACAAGCTGGGCGAGACTCACGAAGGCGCCTCCACCACCGACTGGATGGAGCAGGAGCAGGAGCGGGGTATCACCATCACCTCCGCTGCCGTGACCACCTTCTGGAAGGGCATGAACCACCAGTTCGATGAGCACCGCATCAACATCATCGACACCCCTGGGCACGTCGACTTCACCATCGAGGTGGAGCGCTCCCTGCGGGTTCTCGACGGTGCTGTCGTGGTGCTGTGCGGCTCTTCCGGCGTGCAGCCGCAGACCGAGACCGTGTGGCGTCAGGCCAACAAGTACGAAGTGCCGCGCATGGTGTTCGTCAACAAGATGGACCGCACCGGTGCCGACTTCTTCATGGTCGTCGATCAGCTCAAGGATCGCCTGGGCGCCAACGCCGTGCCGATCCAGATCAACTGGGGCACCGAGGAGGAGTTCCAGGGCGTCATCGACCTGATCGAGATGAAGGCCATCAAGTGGAACGAGGCTGACCTCGGCACCACCTATGACCTCGTCGATATTCCGGCCGAGCTCCAGGAGACCGCTGCGGAGTACCGCGAGCAGATGGTCGAGGCCGCCGCCGAGGCGTCCGAGGAGCTGATGGACAAGTACCTGGAAGGCGGTGAGCTGACCAAGGAAGAGATCAAGGCCGGCCTGCGTCGTCGTACCCTCGACAACGAGATCGTCCTGGTCACCTGCGGCTCCGCGTTCAAGAACAAGGGCGTGCAGGCGGTGCTGGATGCGGTCATCGAGTACCTGCCGTCACCCACCGAGGTCAAGGCCATCGAGGGTGAGCTGGACGACAAGGACGGCACCGTGGCCACTCGCGAGGCGGACGACAACGCCCCCTTCGCTGCCCTGGCCTTCAAGATCGCCACCGACCCCTTCGTTGGTACCCTGACCTTCATCCGCGTCTACTCCGGCGTGCTGAAGTCCGGCGACAGCGTCTTCAACTCCGTGAAGATGAAGAAGGAGCGCGTCGGCCGTATCGTCCAGATGCACGCCAACTCCCGCGAGGAGATCAAGGAAGTGCGCGCCGGCGATATCGCCGCCTGTATCGGCATGAAGGACGTCACCACCGGTGATACCCTCTGCGACCAGGAAGACAAGATCATCCTGGAGCGCATGGAGTTTCCGGACCCCGTCATCTCCGTGGCCGTGGAGCCCAAGTCCAAGGCCGACCAGGAGAAGATGGGCGTGGCGCTGGGCAAGCTGGCCCAGGAGGATCCCTCCTTCCGCGTCAAGACCGACGAAGAGACCGGCCAGACCATCATCTCCGGCATGGGCGAGCTGCACCTGGACATCATCGTTGACCGCATGCGTCGCGAGTTCAAGGTCGAGGCCAACATCGGCAAGCCGCAGGTGGCCTACCGCGAGACCATTCGCGGCACGGTGGAGCAGGAAGGCAAGTTCGTGCGCCAGTCCGGCGGTCGCGGCCAATACGGCCACGTCTGGCTGCGCATCGAGCCGCTCACCAAGGAAGACAAGGGCGAAGATGAAGAGATGAGCTTCAAATTCGCTTCCGAGATCGTCGGCGGCGTGGTTCCCAAGGAATACGTGCCGGCCGTCGAGAAAGGGGCCTACGAGCAGCTGCAGAACGGTGTCATCGCGGGCTACCCGATGATCGACGTCAAGGTTACGCTGTACGATGGTTCCTACCACGACGTGGACTCCAACGAGACCGCGTTCAAGGTCGCCTCTTCCATGGCGATCAAAGAAGGTGCCAAGAAGGCCAAGGCCGTGCTGCTGGAGCCGGTGATGAAGGTCGAGGTCGTGACCCCCGAGGACTACATGGGTGACGTCATGGGCGACCTGAACCGCCGTCGCGGCCTTGTTTCGGGCATGGATGACTCCTCCATGGGCAAGATCATCCGCGCTCGGGTTCCGTTGGCTGAGATGTTCGGTTACGCGACCGATCTGCGTTCTCAGACCCAGGGCCGCGCAAGCTACGTCATGGAGTTTGCGGATTACGAAGAGGCGCCGTCCAGCGTCGTTGAAGCCGTCATCAACCAAAACGGTTAACCGTTAGCTAACGTAAAGAGGTTATAGCAGTGGCTAAGGAAAAATTTGAGCGTTCCAAACCGCACGTCAACGTCGGCACCATCGGTCACGTCGACCACGGCAAGACCACTCTGACTGCGGCCCTGACCCGCGTCTCCGCCGAGGTGTTCGGCGGTGACTGGCGCGAGTTCGACACCATCGACAACGCCCCGGAAGAGCGTGAGCGCGGTATCACCATCGCCACCTCTCACGTGGAGTACCAGTCCGAGCAGCGTCACTACGCTCACGTCGACTGCCCCGGTCACGCCGACTACGTCAAGAACATGATCACCGGTGCTGCCCAGATGGACGGCGCTATCCTGGTCTGTTCCGCCGCTGACGGCCCCATGCCGCAGACCCGCGAGCACATCCTGCTGTCCCGTCAGGTTGGCGTTCCGTACATCGTCGTGTTCCTGAACAAGGCCGACATGGTCGACGACGAGGAGCTGCTCGAGCTGGTCGAGATGGAAGTTCGCGAGCTGCTGAACGAGTACGACTTCCCGGGCGACGACACCCCGATCATCACCGGTTCTGCCCTGATGGCGCTGAACGGTGAGGACGAGAACGGCATGGGCACCACCGCCGTTGCCAACCTGATCAAGGCCCTGGACGAGTACATTCCGGAGCCGGAGCGCGCTATCGACCAGCCGTTCCTGATGCCGATCGAGGACGTCTTCTCCATCTCCGGCCGCGGCACCGTGGTGACCGGTCGTATCGAGCGCGGCATCGTCAAGGCCGGCGAAGAGATCGAGATCGTCGGTATCCGTGACACCACCAAGACTACCGTTACCGGTGTCGAGATGTTCCGCAAGCTGCTCGACGAAGGTCGTGCCGGTGAGAACGTCGGCGCCCTGCTGCGCGGCACCAAGCGTGACGAAGTCGAACGTGGTCAGGTTCTGGCCAAGCCGGGCACCATCAACCCGCACACCGTGTTCGAGGCTGAGGTGTACGTGCTGTCCAAGGAAGAGGGTGGTCGTCACACTCCCTTCTTCAAGGGCTACCGTCCGCAGTTCTACTTCCGTACCACTGATGTCACCGGCACCTGTGAGCTGCCGGAAGGCGTCGAGATGGTCATGCCGGGCGACAACGTCAAGATGGTTGTTACCCTGATCGCCCCGATCGCCATGGACGAAGGCCTGCGCTTCGCCATCCGTGAAGGCGGCCGCACCGTCGGCGCCGGCGTCGTGGCCAAGATCGTCCAGTAAGCTTCGGCTGAATGGCGATCGAAGGGGGCTCCGTCAGGGGCCCCCTTTCTGCGCACCGCGGAGAGTGTTTGACACTCGTCCGCGGCGCACCTATAATGCGCATCCTTTGAATGCGTGGGTAGACGGCTCGCGCCGTCGAGATCCATTGGAGTTAAGGGCTAATGCAGAACCAGAAGATTCGCATTCGGTTGAAGGCCTTCGACCATCGCCTGATCGACCAGTCCGCCGCGGAGATCGTAGAGACCGCCAAGCGTACCGGCGCTCAGGTTCGTGGTCCGATCCCTCTGCCGACCAATCGCGAGCGGTACACCGTGCTGGTCTCGCCGCACGTCAACAAGGACGCGCGCGACCAGTACGAGATTCGTACCCACAAGCGTGTACTCGACATCGTCGAGCCCACGGAAAAGACCGTCGATGCCCTGATGAAGCTCGATCTCGCCGCTGGCGTGGACGTGCAGATCAAGCTCGACTGATATTTCCACACTAGACACTCGCGGCCCAGCGCTCGTCGCCTCTTTCGAAGAGCTTGGATGAGCAGCAGCCGCCGCGCCGTGAGGCGCCATACAACGTGCTAGTGGAATGCTCTGGAAAGGGCAGCCATAGCGGGTGATAGCCCCGTACACTATAGGAGACTGAGTATGACTATCGGTTTGGTCGGTAAGAAGGCCGGGATGACCCGCGTCTTTGCCGAAGATGGCGCATCCGTGCCCGTAACCGTGATCGAGGTTGAGCCCAACCGCATCACTCGCGTCAAGACCGTCGAGTCCGACGGCTACGCCGCGGTTCAGGTGACAACCGGCTCCCGCAAGGCCAAGCACCTCACCAAGTCCCAGGCGGGTCAGTTCGCCAAGGCGGGTGTCGAGGCCGGTCGTTCGCTGATGGAGTTCCGTCTTGAAGAAGGCGATGAGGCTCCGGAAGTGGGCGGCGAATTCACCGTATCCCTCTTCGAAGCTGGTCAGAAGATCGACGTGACCGGCACCTCCAAGGGCAAGGGTTTCCAGGGCGCCGTCAAGCGCTGGAACTTCCGTACCCAGGACAACAGCCACGGTAACTCCCTGTCCCACCGTGCGCCGGGCTCCATCGGCATGTGCCAGACCCCGGGCCGCGTGTTCAAGGGCAAGAAGATGGCTGGTCAGATGGGCAACGTTCGTTGCACCGTCCAGAGCCTCGAAGTCGTGCGCGTAGACGCCGAACGCAACCTGCTGCTGGTCAAGGGCGCCGTGCCCGGTGCCACCGGTAGTGACGTCATCGTGCGCAGCGCCGTGAAAGCAGGCTGAAGGGGAATACACCGATGAATCTGAATCTTGCTGCCGGCGCCGGCACCGTCGAAGTGTCCGACGTCACCTTTGGCAAAGAATTCAACGAAGCGCTCGTGCATCAGGTCGTCACCGCCTATCTGGCCGGTGGTCGCCAGGGCACCCGCGCCCAGAAGAACCGTTCCGACGTGCGTGGCGGCGGCAAGAAGCCGTGGCGCCAGAAGGGCACCGGCCGCGCTCGTGCCGGTACCATCCGCTCTCCGCTGTGGCGCAGCGGCGGCGTGACCTTTGCGGCGCGTCCCCAGGACCACAGCCAAAAGGTCAACCGCAAGATGTACCGTGCGGCGATGCGCTCGATCCTCTCCGAGCTGGTTCGCCAGGAGCGTCTGGTGGCCGTCGAGGAGATCACCGTCGAGGCACCCAAGACCAAGCAGCTGGTCGCCAAGCTCGAAGAGCTGGGCCTGGAGAAGGTGCTGATCGTCACCGAAGAGGTCGACGAGAAGCTCTACCTGGCCGCCCGCAACATCCCCAACGTGGATGTGGTGGACGTGGCCGCCGCTGACCCGGTGAGCCTGGTCGCCTTCGACAAGGTGCTGGTCACCGTCTCCGCCCTGCGCAAATTCGAGGAGAAGCTGGCATGAACCAGGAGCGTGTATTCAAGGTCCTGCTGGGTCCGCACGTGACCGAGAAGGCCGCCATGGCTGCCGAACGCAACCAGTACGTGTTCAAGGTGGCCAGCGACGCGACCAAGCCCGAGATCAAGAAGGCCGTCGAGGCTCTGTTCGGCAAGAAGGTCGACCGCGTTCAGACGCTGAACGTCAAGGGCAAGACCAAGCGCACCGCGCACGGTCTGGGTCATCGCAAGGGTTACCGCAAGGCCTACGTTACGCTGGCCGCCGGTGAGACCCTTGAAGACTTCTCTGGCGCCGAATAAGGGCAGGAGTACGGACAATGGCAATCGTCAAGACCAAACCCACATCCGCCGGCCGTCGCCACGTCGTCAAGATCGTTGGCAACGACCTGCACAAGGGCAAGCCGTATGCGCCGCTGCTCGAGAAGCAGTCCCGCAGCGGTGGTCGTAACAACAACGGTCGCATCACCACCCGCCACGTGGGCGGTGGTCACCGTCAGCACTACCGGATCATCGACTTCAAGCGCACCAAGGATGGCGTTCCGGCCGTCGTTGAGCGCCTCGAGTACGATCCGAACCGTAGCGCCCATATCGCGCTGCTCAAGTACCTGGACGGCGAGCGTCGCTACATCATCGCGCCCAAGGGCGTGAGCGCAGGCGACAAGCTCGAGTCCGGCGTGAACGCAGCCATCAAGAAGGGCAACGCCCTGCCGCTGCGTAACATCCCGCTGGGTTCCACCGTGCACTGCATCGAGCTCAAGCCCGGCAAGGGCGCCCAGATCGCTCGCAGCGCCGGCACCAGCGCCCAGCTGGTCGCCCGCGAAGGCAACTACGCCACCCTGCGTCTGCGCTCCGGCGAGATGCGCAAGGTGCTGAGCGAGTGCCGCGCGACCCTGGGTGAAGTGAGCAACTCCGAGCACAGCCTGCGTCAGCTTGGCAAGGCCGGTGCAAAGCGCTGGAGAGGTGTGCGTCCGACCGTTCGCGGCGTGGCCATGAACCCGGTGGATCACCCGCACGGTGGCGGTGAAGGCCGCACCAGCGGTGGTCGTCACCCGGTCTCCCCGTGGGGTATCCCCACCAAGGGCCACAAGACCCGTAAGAACAAGCGCACCGACAAGCTGATCGTTCGTCGCCGCAAGGCCAAGTAACAGACATTAAGAGGTAACGGCTGTGCCACGTTCACTGAAGAAAGGTCCCTTTATTGACCTTCATCTGCTGAAGAAGGTTGAGGCTGCAGTGGAGAAGAGCGACCGCAAACCGATCAAGACCTGGTCGCGTCGCTCCATGATCCTGCCCAACATGGTCGGGCTCACCATTGCAGTCCATAACGGTCGCCAGCACGTCCCGGTGCATGTCTCCGAGGAAATGGTTGGCCACAAGCTGGGCGAATTCGCTGCTACCCGCACCTATCGCGGTCATGCGGCGGACAAGAAAGCCAAACGGTAAGCCAGAGAGGATTGAGAGATGGAAGTCACAGCTAAGCTGCGTGGCGCTCGTTTATCCGCCCAGAAGGCCCGTTTGGTGGCTGACCAGGTGCGCGGTAAGCCGGTCGCCGAGGCGCTCGACCTGCTGACCTTCTCACCGAAGAAGGCTGCCAAGCTGGTCAAGAAGGTGCTGCAGTCCGCCATCGCGAATGCGGAAGAAAACAACGGCATGGATATCGACGAGCTGCGTGTCTCGACCATCTGCGTCGATGAGGGCATGACGCTCAAGCGTATCAAGCCGCGTGCCAAGGGCCGCGCGGATCGTATCTTGAAGCGCACCTGCCACATCACCGTCAAGGTAGCCGAGAAGTAGGAGTCGACCAGATGGGTCAGAAAGTCAATCCGACAGGCATCCGCCTGGGTATCGTCAAGGACCATACCTCGGTCTGGTATGCCGAGCGCGGCGCCTATGCCGACAAGCTGAACAACGACCTCGAAGTGCGCCGCTTCCTGGAAGAGCGTCTCAAGAACGCCTCCGTGAGCCGCATCACCATCGAGCGTCCGGCCAACAACGCACGCATCACCATTCACACCGCCCGTCCGGGCATCGTGATTGGCAAGAAGGGCGAGGATGTCGATCGCCTGCGTCGTGAGGTCACCGCGATGATGGGCGTGCCCGTGCACGTCAACATCGAGGAAGTTCGCAAGCCCGAGCTGGATGCCATGCTCGTTGCTCAGAACATCGCTGGCCAGCTCGAGCGCCGCGTCATGTTCCGTCGCGCCATGAAGCGCGCGGTACAGAACGCCATGCGTCTGGGTGCCGGCGGCATCAAGGTGCAGCTCTCCGGTCGCCTGGGTGGCGCCGAGATCGCTCGCACCGAGTGGTACCGGGAAGGTCGTGTTCCGCTGCACACCCTGCGTGCGGACATCGACTACGCCACCTACGAGGCCAAGACCACCTACGGCATCATCGGTGTCAAGGTGTGGGTCTTCAAGGGTGAGATCCTCGGGGGCATCGAAGAGGTCCGCGCCAAGGCGAAGCAGCCTCAGGCCGCGCCCTCCAAGAAGAAAGGTTCCAGGTAAGGGGAGAGCGAGTCGATGTTACAACCCAAGCGTATGAAATTCCGCAAGATGCAGAAAGGCCGTAACCGTGGCCTGGCGCATCGCGGGAGCAAGATCAGCTTCGGGGAATACGGCCTGAAGGCAACCGGTCGCGGCCGCATTACTGCGCGCCAGATCGAAGCCGGCCGTCGTGCGATCACCCGTCACGTCAAGCGTGGCGGCAAGATCTGGATCCGCGTATTCCCGGACAAGCCGATTTCCAAGAAGCCTCTCGAAGTCCGTATGGGTAAGGGCAAGGGCTCCGTCGAGTACTGGGTCGCACAGATCCAGCCGGGCCGGGTCCTGTACGAGATCGAGGGCGTGTCCGAAGAGCTGGCTCGTGAGGCCTTCTCTCTCGCCGCCCAGAAGATGCCCGTATCCACCACCTTTGCGAAACGGACGGTGATGTGATGAAAGCCCAGGAAATTCGTGAAAAGTCAGTCGACGAGCTGAACAGTCAGCTCCTCGAACTCCTCCGCGAGCAGTTCAACCTGCGCATGCAGAAGGCCACCGGCCAGCTCAGCCAGACTCATCTGCTCAAGCAGGTTCGTCGGGACATCGCCCGGGTGAAGACTGTGCTCAACGAGAAGGCAGGTGACTGAGATGGCCGCAGAGAAGAAAACCCGTACGCTCACCGGCAAGGTGGTGAGCGACAAGATGGACAAGTCCATCGTCGTGATGATCGAGCGCCGTGAGCGTCACCCGATCTACGGAAAATACGTCAAGCGCTCCACCAAGCTGCACGCCCATGACGAGGCGAACCAGGCGAAGGCCGGTGACACGGTCTCCATCCAGGAGTGCCGTCCGCTGTCCAGGAACAAGTCCTGGACGCTGGTCGAGGTGGTCGAGCAGGCCAAGGGCTGATCGGCTCACGCCTGTCAAACCAGTGCAGTCAGATTAGGTTTGGAGAAAACCGATGATTCAGACTCAGACAATGCTGGATGTCGCCGACAACAGCGGGGCGCGCCGGGTGCAATGCATCAAGGTGCTGGGCGGTTCACACCGTCGCTACGCCCACGTTGGCGACATCATCAAGGTCACGGTGAAGGAAGCCATTCCGCGTGGCAAGGTCAAGAAGGGCCAGGTCCTCAAGGCGGTGGTGGTTCGCACCCGTAGTGGCGTCCGTCGTCCCGACGGTTCGCTGATCCGCTTCGACGGAAATGCGGCGGTTCTGTTGAACAACACCAACGAACAGCCGATCGGTACCCGTATCTTCGGGCCGGTGACCCGTGAGCTTCGGAACGAGAAGTTCATGAAGATCATTTCCTTGGCGCCTGAAGTGCTGTAAGGAGCGAGGCGGATATGCAAAAGATCAAACGTGACGATGAAGTGATCGTCATCGCCGGCAAGGACAAGGGCAAGCGAGGCACCATCAAGCGCGTCCTGAAGGACGACCGCTTTGTCGTGTCCGGTGTGAACATGATCAAGCGTCACACCAAGCCCAACCCCATGGCGGGCAATCAGGGCGGTATCGTCGAGCGCGAGGCTCCGATTCACGCGTCCAACGTAGCCATCTTCAATCAGGAGACCGGTAAGGCGGATCGCGTCGGCTTCCAGGTTAAGGAAGACGGTACCAAGGTACGTATCTACAAGTCGACGCAGACGCAGATCGACGCCTAACGCGAGTCGGGTAGCAAAATGGCGAACTTGAAAGAACGTTATCAGAACGAGGTGGTGGCTCAACTCAAAGAGCAGTTCAGCTACGCCAACGTTATGCAGGTACCCCGGATCACCAAGGTGACCCTGAACATGGGTATCGGCGAAGCGACCAGCGACAAGAAGCTGATCGAGAATGCCATCGGTGACATGGAGAAGCTCTCCGGTCAGAAGCCGATGGTGACCAAGGCACGCAAGTCCATCGCGGGCTTCAAGGTGCGTGAAGGCTGGCCGATCGGGATCAAGGTGACCCTGCGCTCCGAGCGCATGTGGGACTTCCTCGATCGCCTGGTGAATATCGCGATCCCCCGCGTTCGTGACTTCCGTGGTCTCAACCCGAAGTCCTTCGACGGTCGTGGCAACTACTCCATGGGGGTGCGTGAGCAGATCATCTTCCCGGAGATCGAGTATGATAAGATCGATCGGATCCGTGGTCTGGATGTCACCATCACCACCACCGCCAACACCGATGACGAAGGTCGTGCGCTGCTGAGCGCGCTGAACTTCCCGTTCAAGAAATAAGGGTGGGACCATGGCAAAGAAGAGCATGATAGAGCGTGAGCTCAAGCGCACCAAGCTGGTAGCGAAGTACGCCGCCAAGCGTGCTGAGCTCAAGGCGATCATCCAGGACGTGAACGCTTCCGACGAAGAGCGCTTCGAGGCAACGCTGAAGCTGCAGCAGCTGCCGCGCGACTCCAGCCCGGTGCGTCAGCGTAACCGCTGTCGCGTCACTGGCCGTCCGCACGGCTTCTACAACAAGTTCGGTCTCGGCCGCAACAAGCTGCGTGAAGCCGCCATGCGTGGCGACGTGCCCGGGCTCAAGAAGTCCAGCTGGTAACGCCACGTAGAGATATCAGGAGCGCAACGTAAATGAGCATGCAAGACACTCTGGCGGATATGTTCACCCGTATCCGCAATGCGCAGATGGCCACCAAGGAGACGGTCACCATGCCGTCCTCCAAGCTGAAGGTCGAGGTGGCCCGCGTGCTGAAGGAAGAGGGTTACATCACCGACTTCGCGGTGGCCGATAGCGCCAAGCCCGAGCTGACCGTTACCCTCAAGTACTTCGAGGGCAAGCCGGTCATCGAGCACCTGCAGCGCGTGTCCAAGCCGTCCCTGCGTCAGTACAAGGGCAAGGACGCGCTGCCGAAGGTCGCCGATGGTCTGGGAATCGCGATTGTCACTACCTCTCAGGGTGTGATGACCGATCGCGCGGCTCGCAAGGCCGGTGTCGGTGGCGAAGTCATCTGCACCGTATTCTAGGAGTTTGGAATGTCCCGCGTAGCCAAATATCCGGTAAAAGTGCCCGCTGGCGTCGAGATCAAGTTCGACGGTGACCAGCTGACCGCCAAGGGCGGCCAGGGCACTCTGTCACTGACCATTCACCCCGACGTGGTGATCGGTCAGGAAGAGGGTCAGCTGACCTTCACTCCGAGTGAGTCCGCCAAGAGCTGGGCCATGGTCGGCACCACCCGTGCCCTGGTTCAGAACCTGGTCACCGGCGTGAGCGAAGGCTTCACCAAGACCCTCGAAATCATCGGCGTCGGTTATCGTGCCCAGGCCAAGGGCCAGACGCTCAATCTGTCACTGGGCTTCTCGCACCCGGTCGATTACACGCTGCCTGAGGGTGTCACGGCGGAAACGCCCAAGAACACCCAGATCGTGCTGAAGAGCGCGGACAAGCAGAAGCTCGGCCATGCTGCCGCGGAAATCCGCGCCTTCCGTCCGCCCGAGCCCTACAAGGGCAAGGGTGTCCGGTACGCCGACGAGCAGGTGCGTCGCAAAGAAGCCAAGAAGAAGTAAGGCAGGGTTATGAACGCGAAGAAAGAATCTCGTCTCCGTCGTGCCCGCCGCGCTCGCGCCAAGATCCGCGAGCTGGGCGTGTATCGCCTGTGCGTCAACCGTACCCCCCGTCACATCTACGCGCAGATCATCTCGCCGGATGGTGGCAAGGTCCTCGCCAGCGCTTCCACGCTGGACAAGGCCCTGCGTGAGGGTGCTACCGGCAACGCCGACGCCGCCGCCAAGGTGGGCGCGCTGATTGCCGAACGCGCTAAAGAAGCAGGCATCACCCAGGTAGCCTTCGATCGTGCCGGTTTCAAGTACCACGGCCGCGTCAAGGCCCTGGCCGACGCCGCTCGTGAAGGCGGCCTGGAATTCTAAAGGGTTTTACGATGGCGAAGAACGAACAGCAAAGCGGCGACCTCCAGGAGAAACTGGTCCAGGTCAACCGTGTCGCCAAGGTGGTCAAGGGTGGCCGTATCTTCGGTTTCACCGCCCTGACCGTCGTAGGCGACGGCAAGGGCCGGGTCGGCTTCGGTCGTGGCAAGGCGCGTGAAGTGCCGGTCGCGATCCAGAAGGCCATGGACCAGGCTCGCCGCAACATGGTCAAGGTCAACCTCGCGGGTGGCACCCTGCAGTACCCGGTCAAGGCCCGTCACGGCGCCTCCAAGGTGTACATGCAGCCGGCCTCCGAAGGTACCGGTATCATCGCCGGCGGCGCCATGCGCTCCGTGCTGGAACTGGCGGGCGTCCATGACGTTCTGGCCAAGTGCTACGGTTCCACCAACCCGGTGAACGTGGTGCGGGCTACCGTCAAGGGCCTGACCTCCATGCAAGCGCCGGATGACATCGCCGCCAAGCGCGGTCTGTCCGTCGAAGCAATCACGGGGTGAGCACCATGGCAGCAACGATCAAGGTTACCCAGACCCGCAGCACCATCGGCATCCTGCCCAAGCACAAGGCCACCATGAAGGGCCTCGGGCTGCGCCGCATCGGTCATACGGTTGAACTGGAAGACACCCCTGCCGTGCGCGGCATGGTCCACAAGGTGAACTACCTTGTGCGCGTTGAGGGAGAGTAATCCATGAAACTCAATAGCCTGAGCCCGGCACCGGGCTCCAAGCACGCCGAGAAGCGTGTCGGTCGTGGCATCGGCTCCGGTCTGGGCAAGACCGGCGGCCGTGGTCACAAGGGCCAGAAGTCGCGCAGCGGCGGCAGCGTCAAGCCCGGCTTCGAGGGCGGTCAGATGCCGCTGCAGCGTCGTCTGCCGAAGTTCGGCTTCACCTCCATGAAGTCGCTGGTCTCCGAGGAAGTGCGCCTGGCCGAACTGGCCAAGGTTGCCGGTGACGAAGTCACCCTCGAGACCCTGAAGCAGGCCAACGTGCTGAAGGACGCCACGCTGCACGCGAAGGTGATCCTCTCCGGCGAACTGAACAAGGCGGTTACCGTCCGCGGCATCAAGGTCACCAAGGGTGCCCGTGCCGCGATCGAAGCCGCCGGCGGCAAGGTAGAGGACTAAATGGCCAAGTCAGGAAAGATGCCGGCGATGGGCAGCGGTCTGAGTGAACTGTGGGCGCGTCTGCGCTTCGTGCTCCTCGCCATCGTGGTGTACCGAATCGGTGCCCACATCCCCGTGCCCGGTATGAATCCTGACCAGCTTGCTGCCTTGTTCAGGGAGCAGCAGGGCACCATCCTGGGCATGTTCAACATGTTCTCGGGTGGCGCCCTGGAGCGCATGAGCATCATGGCGCTGGGCATCATGCCCTACATCTCGGCGTCGATCATCATGCAGCTGCTGACTGCCGTCTCGCCCCATCTTGAGCAGCTCAAGAAGGAGGGCGAGGCCGGCCGTCGCAAGATCAGCCAGTACACCCGCTACGGCACCGTGCTGCTCGCCCTGGTGCAGGGCACCGGCATGTCGGTGGGCCTGGCCAGCCAGGGCATCGCCTATACGGCCGACTTCAGCTTCTACTTCACCGCCATCGTCACCTTCGTGTGCGGTGCGGTGTTCCTGATGTGGCTGGGCGAGCAGATCACCGAGAAGGGGATCGGCAACGGTATCTCGCTGCTGATCTTCGCCGGTATCGTCGCCGGCCTGCCCGGCGCCGTCGGTCAGGCCTTCGAGCTGGCTCGCAACGAAGGCGCCTGGAACGTGCTGCCGCTGCTGGCCCTTTCGGCCCTGGGTGTGGCCACCGTGGCCTTCGTGGTGTTCATCGAGCGCGGTCAGCGCCGCATCACGGTGAACTACCCGCGTCGCCAGGTGGGCAACAAGATGTATGCCGGCCAGAGCAGCTACCTGCCGCTCAAGGTGAACATGGCGGGCGTGATTCCGCCCATCTTCGCCTCGAGCATCCTGCTGTTCCCCGCCTCCATGGGGCAGTGGGTCGGTTCAGGTGACGGCCTCGAGTGGCTGCAGCGCGCTTCCCAGGCCCTTGGCCCGGGTCAGCCGCTGCACATCTTGCTTTTCGCCGCGGCGGTGGTATTCTTCTGCTTCTTTTACACAGCGCTGGTCTTCAATCCCAAGGACGTCGCCGACAACCTCAAGAAGTCGGGTGCCTTCCTGCCGGGGATTCGTCCGGGCGAGCAGACCGCTCGCTATGTCGACAAGGTCATGACCCGTCTGACCCTGTTCGGCGCCTTGTACATCACTGCGGTTTCCCTGATGCCCCAGTTCCTGATCGTGGCCTGGAACGTGCCGTTCTTCTTCGGTGGCACGGCCCTGCTGATCATCGTGGTGGTCATCATGGACTTCATGGCCCAGGTGCAGTCGCACCTCATGTCGCACCAGTACGAGTCGGTGATGAAGAAGTCCAACCTGAAAGGCTACGGCAGCGGCGGCATCATGCGCTGAGGCGTGCCGCACGTGAATTGGCGCGCCGCGGGTCGAGGCATCGGTCCGCGGCGCGAGCCAACCTTGGAGAGGAACGATGAAAGTTCGAGCTTCCGTAAAGAAAATGTGCCGCAACTGCAAGATCATTCGTCGCAATGGCGCTGTCCGCGTCATCTGCAGCGAGCCGCGGCACAAGCAGCGTCAGGGCTGATCCCCTGGCACTGTGATGGACCGGCGCCGGCATGCCTCTTGCCCTTTCCGGGGTAAAGGGGTATGCTGTTGCGCCTTTTGTAGATGACCCAACGAGCAAGCCGCTCAAATTTCGGAGTAAGCTGATGGCCCGTATTGCAGGCGTCAATATCCCGGACAACAAGCATGCGGCGATCTCGCTGACCTATATCTTCGGGATTGGCCGCACTCGCGCACAGGAGATCTGTGCCGCGTCCGGCATCGCGCCGACCACCAAGATCCAGGAGCTGTCTAGCGAAGAGCTTGACACCCTGCGTTCCGAGGTCGGCAAGTACACCGTAGAAGGTGACCTTCGCCGTGATGTCACGCTGAATATCAAGCGTCTCATGGACCTGGGTTGCTACCGTGGTCTGCGTCATCGTCGTAGTCTTCCGCTGCGTGGTCAGCGTACGAAGACCAATGCGCGTACCCGTAAGGGCCCGCGCAAGCCGATCCGCAAATAACACGCACGTTCTGGCGTAAAGACAGGAAGAAACATCAACATGGCTAACCCGCGTAGCAACCGTAAAAAGGTTAAAAAGCAGGTGGTGGATGCGGTAGCGCATATCCACGCCTCTTTTAACAACACGATCATTACGATCACAGACCGCCAGGGCAACGCTCTTTCCTGGGCGACTGCCGGTGGTTCGGGTTTTCGTGGTTCTCGCAAGAGCACCCCGTTCGCTGCTCAAGTAGCAAGCGAGCGTGCAGCGACCGCTGCAGCCGAGTATGGTGTGAAAAACGTCGACGTGCTGGTCAAGGGCCCCGGTCCTGGCCGTGAATCCGCCGTGCGCGCACTCAACGCCGCCGGCTTCCGCGTGCAGAGCATCACCGACGCGACGCCCATTCCCCACAATGGCTGCCGTCCGCCGAAGAAACGCCGCGTTTAAGGAGACAGATTCATGGCTCGTTATATTGGACCGAAGTGCAAACTGTCTCGTCGTGAGGGGACCGACCTCTTTCTGAAGAGCGGTGTCACTCCCTTCGAGAAGAAGTGCAAATCCGAGCAGATTCCGGGTGTGCACGGCCAGCGCCGTCAGCGTCTTTCCGAATACGGCTTGCAGCTTCGCGAGAAGCAGAAAGTACGTCGTATGTATGGCGTACTCGAGAAGCAGTTCCGCAACTACTACAAGGAAGCGGCCCGTCTCAAGGGCGCGACCGGCGAAGTGCTGCTGCAGCTTCTCGAATCCCGACTGGACAACGTCGTCTACCGCATGGGCTACGGCTCGACCCGCTCCGAGGCTCGTCAGCTGGTCAGCCACAAGGCCATCGCCGTGAACGGCAAGACCGTCAACGTGGCGTCCTATCAGGTCAAGCCGGGTGACGTGGTCTCCGTTCGCGAGAAGGCGAAGAATCAGGCGCGCATCCAGAACGCCCTGTCCATTGCCGCCAACCGCGGCGATGTGACCTGGATCGAGGTCGATGCCAAGAAGATGGAAGGCACTTTCAAGGCGCTGCCCGAGCGTGGCGACCTGACTGCCGACATCAACGAGGCCCTGATCGTCGAGCTGTACTCCAAGTAAGCGCTGCTAGCGCCCGACCCCCTGGCGGGGGTCGGCTCCGAGTACCGAGTATCCGTTTGGCAGCCTGATAGGTGTACATATGCAGCGTTCAGTGACCGAGTTTCTTCGTCCGCGCGACATCAAGGTCGAAGAGATCAGCGCACATCACGCGAAGATCGTGCTCGAGCCCTTCGAGCGTGGCTTCGGCCACACCCTGGGCAACGCACTGCGTCGTATCCTGCTCTCGTCCATGCCCGGCTGCGCCGTGGTGGAAGCCGAGATCAGCGGCGTCGATCACGAGTACAGCGCGATCGAAGGCGTCCAGGAAGATGTCATCGAGATCCTCCTGAACCTCAAGGACGTGGCGATCAAGATGCACAGCCGCGACGAGGCGATGCTCTCGCTGAACAAGCAGGGCCCGGCCGTCGTGACCGCGGGTGATATCGCCCTCGACCACGATGTCGAGATCGTCAACCCCGACCACGTCATCGCCCATGTCAATGAGGGCGCCGAGCTGAAGATGCAGCTCAAGGTGGCGCGCGGTCGCGGCTACGAGCCGGCAGATGCCCGCGTCGGCGCCGACGATGAATCTCGTGCCATCGGCCGCCTGCAGCTGGATGCGACCTTCAGCCCCGTGCGTCGTGTTTCCTACAGCGTCGAGGCCGCGCGTGTTGAACAGCGCACCGACCTCGACAAGCTGATCATCAACCTGGAAACCGATGGCACCCTGGATCCGGAAGAGGCAATCCGTCGCAGCGCCACCATCCTGCAGGAGCAGCTGGGTGCGTTCGTCGACCTGGAAGCCGACAAGGAACAGGAAGTGGAAGAGGAAGAGGATCATATCGATCCTATCCTGCTGCGCCCCGTAGACGATCTCGAGTTGACCGTTCGCAGCGCCAACTGCCTGAAGGCCGAGAACATCTACTACATCGGGGATCTGATCCAGCGCACCGAAGTGGAGCTGCTGAAGACCCCCAACCTCGGCAAGAAGTCCCTGAACGAGATCAAGGACGTTCTGGCAGCGCGCGGTCTTTCCCTGGGCATGCGGCTGGAGAACTGGCCGCCGGCTAGCCTGAAGGACGACAAGGCCTCCGCGTGAGCGCCGACTCGAGTCCCAGTTTGGTAAGGAATCACAACCATGCGTCATCGTAAGAGTGGTCGTCATCTGAATCGGACCAGCTCGCATCGCCAGGCCATGTTCAAGAACATGAGCGTGTCGCTGATCGAGCATGAGGTCATCAAGACAACCCTGCCCAAGGCCAAGGAGCTGCGTCGCGTCATCGAGCCGCTCATCACCCTGGCCAAGCAGGATAGCGTCGCCAATCGTCGTCTGGCTTTCGCCCGCACCCGCTCGAAGGAAGCGGTGGGCAAGCTGTTCAACGAGCTGGGTCCGCGTTACGTCGAGCGTCCGGGCGGTTACGTCCGTATTCTCAAGTGCGGTTTCCGCACCGGCGACAACGCCCCCATGGCCTACGTCGAGCTCGTCGACCGTCCGGTCGTCGAGGCCGAGGAAGCCGCCACCGAGGAGTGATCCTCGACCGGCCTTCCGCCAAGGCACGCCAAACCGGCCCCTCTCGAGGGGCCGGTTTTTTTCATCTTGGGCATGCTGAGAGGAGTTCCGGTGAGTGGGCTGAATCCGAGGCTTTTCCGGCGACAGGCCTGAGCGGGGGCGCTGTGAACCCCTCCCTGGGCGCTACCGACGCCATCCCTGGCGTAGGACCCCCTCCAGGCCTGCCCCCGGCGCCGCTGCCCTCTGGGGCATCAGTTGACGCTTTCTGTCCTTTTCTTGCTTTGCTCGGCCCGCTCCAGCAGCGGCGCCAGGAAGCGCCCGGTATGGGAGGCCTCCATCTTCGCCACCTGCTCTGGGGTGCCCTCGGCGATGATGCGCCCGCCGCCGGAGCCGCCCTCGGGGCCGAGGTCGACGATCCAGTCGGCGGTCTTGATCACGTCCAGATTGTGTTCGATCACCACGATGGTGTTGCCGTGGTCGCGCAGGCGGTGCAGCACGGTGAGCAGCTGGCGGATATCCTCGAAGTGCAGCCCGGTGGTGGGCTCGTCGAGGATATAGAGGGTCTTGCCGGTGTCGCGCTTGGCCAGCTCCCGGGCCAGCTTGACCCGTTGGGCCTCGCCGCCGGACAGCGTCGTGGCGCTCTGCCCCAGGCGGATATAGGAGAGTCCCACGTCGAGCAGGGTCTGCAGGCGGCGGGCGATGGCCGGCACCGGGGAGAAGAACGCCAGGGCGTCCTCCACGGTCATCTGCAGCACCTCGTCGATGCTCTTGCCCTTGTACTGGATCTCCAGGGTCTCGCGGTTGTAGCGCTTCCCCTTGCAGACGTCGCAAGGCACGTAGATGTCGGGGAGGAAGTGCATCTCCACCTTGATCATCCCCTCGCCCTGGCACGCCTCGCAGCGCCCGCCCTTGACGTTGAAGGAGAAGCGCCCCGGCTTGTAGCCCCGGGAGCGCGCCTCCTGGGTGCCGGCGAAGAGCTCGCGGATCGGGGTGAAGATGCCGGTGTAGGTGGCCGGGTTGGAGCGCGGCGTGCGGCCGATGGGGCTCTGGTCGATGTCGATCACCTTGTCGAGCTGATCGAGCCCCTCGATGCCGCGGTGGGGAGCCGGGGTGAGGCTGGTGGCGTGGTTGAGCTCCCGGGCCGCGATGGGCATCAGCGTCGAGTTGATCAGCGTCGACTTGCCGGAGCCGGAGACGCCGGTGACGCAGATGAAGAGCCCCAGCGGCAGCTCGAGGGTCACGTCCTGGAGGTTGTTGCCGGTGGCCCCCACCAGGCGGAGCACCTTCTCCGGGTTGCCGGGAATCCGCCAGGGCGGGACCTCGATGCGCCGGGTGCCGGCCAGGTACTGGCCGGTGAGCGACTCTGGGGTCGCCATCACCGCCTCGGGGGTGCCCTGGGCGATGACCCGGCCACCGTGGACCCCGGCCCCGGGGCCGATGTCGAGCACATGGTCGGCGGCGCGGATGGCGTCCTCGTCGTGCTCCACCACGATCACGGTGTTACCCAGGTCGCGCAGATGCTCCAGGGTCTTGAGCAGGCGGTCGTTGTCGCGCTGGTGCAGCCCGATGGAGGGCTCGTCGAGGATATACATGACCCCCACCAGGCCGGCGCCGATCTGGCTCGCCAGCCGGATGCGCTGGGCCTCGCCGCCGGAGAGGGTGTCGGCGCTGCGCTCCAGGGTCAGGTAGTCGAGCCCCACGTTGACCAGGAACTCCAGGCGGGCGTGGATCTCGTTGACGATCTTCACGGCGATCTCGCCGCGGCGGCCCGGTAGCTCGAGGGTCTTGAAGTAGCGCCAGGCCTCGCCGATGGGCAGGTGCACCATCTGCGGCAGGGTGTGCTCGTCGAGGAAGACGTGGCGGGACTCCTTGCGCAGCCGGGAGCCGTGACAGGCGGGGCAGGGCTGTACGGCGATGTAGCGGGCCAGCTCCTCCCGGACCATATTGGACTCGGTCTCGCGGTAGCGCCGCTGCAGGTTGGGCAGCACCCCCTCGAAGGGGTGGTGGCGGGTCACCTTGCGGCCGCGGTCGTTGACGTAGTGGAAGGCGATCTCGTCGTGACCGCTGCCGTGGAGGATCACCTCGCGCTCGTGGCGGGCGAGCTCCTGCCAGGGGGTCTCCAGGGTGAAGCGGTAGTGCTCCGCCACGGCCTGGAGCTGGTTGAAGTAGAAGACGCTGCGCCGGTCCCACCCCTTGATCACCCCCTCCGCCAGAGAGAGCTCCGGATGGCTGATCAGCTTGTCGGGGTCGAACACCTGCTGGACCCCCAGGCCGTCGCAGGTGGCGCAGGCGCCGGCGGGGTTGTTGAAGGAGAACATGCGCGGCTCCAGCTCGGCGATGGAGTAGCCGCACTGGGGGCAGGCGAAGCGCGCCGAGAAGGCGATATCCTCGCGCTCGCCCTCCATGAAGTGGACCATGGCGACGCCGTCGGAGAGCCCCAGGGCCGTCTCGAAGGACTCCGCCAGGCGCTGCTGGAGGCCGTCGCGCACCTTGATGCGGTCCACCACCACGCTGATGTCGTGCTTCTTGTTCTTGTCGAGAGGCGCGACGTCGTCGAGCTCCAGCACCTGGCCGTCGATCATGGCGCGCACGAAGCCCTGGGCGCGCAGCTCGGCCAGCAGCTGCAGGTGCTCCCCCTTGCGCCCCTTGACCACCGGGGCCAGCAGCATCAGCTTGCTGCCCTCGGGCAGGGCCAGCACCTGATCCACCATCTGGGAGACGGTCTGTGCCTCCAGGTCCTCGCCGTGCTCCGGGCAGCGGGGCGTGCCGGCCCGGGCGAACAGCAGGCGCAGGTAGTCGTAGATCTCGGTGATGGTCCCCACCGTGGAGCGGGGGTTGTGGGAGGTGGACTTCTGCTCGATGGAGATCGCCGGAGAGAGCCCCTCGATATGGTCGACGTCGGGCTTCTCCATCATCGACAGGAACTGGCGGGCATAGGTGGAGAGCGACTCCACGTAGCGGCGCTGCCCCTCGGCATAGAGGGTATCGAAGGCCAGCGACGACTTGCCGGAGCCGGAGAGCCCGGTGACCACGATCAGCTTGTCCCGGGGCAGCTCGACGTCGATCTCCTTCAGGTTGTGGGTGCGCGCACCCCTGACCAGAATCCTGTCCATTCCTACCTCGTGGCCGCGGCAAAAGATCGATTATACGGGCCCGCCCGCGGCGGCGGCAAAGCAACGCCGGGGTGCGGCTTTCCCTGGGTGGCGGCGAGCCGCTAGAATATGCGATTCACTCAGGGGTGCCTCGCACCCGAGCATGGAACGTCAACAACCCTATGCGAAAGGTTTCCGGGCTGCTGCTCCCCGCCGAGCGGCGTGCCATTTCCGGCCTGGCTGGCCTCTATGCCACGCGCATGCTGGGCCTGTTCATGGTGCTGCCGGTGCTGGCGCTCTACGCCGATGAGCTGGTCGGCGCCACGCCGCTGCTGGTGGGGCTGGCGCTGGGCGTCTACGGCCTGACCCAGGCGGTGCTGCAGATCCCCTTCGGCGCTCTCTCCGACCGCCTCGGCCGCAAGCCGGTCATCGCCTTCGGCCTGCTGCTCTTCCTGGTCGGCAGCGTGGTGGCGGCCAACGCCGATAGCATCGGCGGCGTGATCCTGGGGCGCTGCCTGCAGGGCAGCGGGGCGGTGGCCGCGGCCATCATGGCGCTGCTCGCCGACCAGACCCGGGAGCAGGTGCGCACCGCCGCCATGGCCACCATCGGCCTCTCCATCGGCGTGGCCTTCGCCGTGGCCATGGTGCTGGGGCCCTGGCTGGCCGCCGCCTTCGGGCTCTCCTCGGTGTTCTGGTTCACTGCGCTACTGGCGGGGCTGGGGCTCATCGTTCTGTGGCGGCTGGTGCCGCCTGCGCCGCGGCGCCTGCGCCATCGCGACGTGGGCATCGACCGGGCCCAGCTCGGGGCGACCCTGGGGCGCTCGGACCTGCTGCGCCTGGACCTCTCCATCTTCGCCCTGCACCTGGTCCTGATGGCGATCTTCGTTGCCGTGCCCTTCCGGCTGGTGGAGGCCGGCATCGCGGTGGAGCGTCACGGCCTCACCTACCTGGGCGTGATGCTGCTGGCCTTCATCGGCATGATTCCGCTGGTGATCCTGGCCGAGAAGCGCCGTCAGATGAAGGCGATGTGTCTGGCCGCCATCGGCGCCATCGCCCTGAGCCTGGGCGGCATGGCGGGGCTGGGTGGCGGCCTCTGGGGGTTGCTGGCCTGGCTGTGGCTCTTCTTCGTGGCCTTCAACCTGCTCGAGGCGACCCTGCCCTCCATGCTCAGCAAGCTGGCCCCGGCGGGCGCCAAGGGCACCGCCATGGGGGTCTACTCCACCAGCCAGTTCCTGGGCGCCTTCCTGGGGGGGGTGCTGGGCGGCTTCCTGGCCCAGCAGTGGGGCCTCTCCGCGGTCTTTGTCGGGGCCGGCCTGCTGGCGCTGGGCTGGCTGGCGGCCATGGCGGGCATGTCACCGCCGCCCCACCTGGCCAGCGAGGTGGTGGCCCTGGATGAGGAGCACCAGGGAACGGCCCTGGAGAGCCTCGCCGCGCGCTTTGCCGAGGTGGCCGGGGTGGAGGACGTGCTGGTGGTGCCCGAGGAGCGGCTGGCCTACCTGAAGGTGGATCGCCAGCGCCTCGACGAGCAGGCGCTGGCCAGAGTGATCGATAATGGCAAGGAGCGCGCCTGAGGGAGAGCGCAACCCTCGGCCGCGCTCGCAACCGGGCGCCCGATGCGCCATCCTGCAGGCCTGCCTGCAGACACATGCATTCATGATTAAAGGAGTCCCAAATGGCCCGCGGCGTCAACAAGGTCATTCTTATCGGCAACCTGGGACAGGATCCCGAGGTTCGCTTCATGCCCTCCGGTGCGCCGGTCGCCAACCTGCGGCTGGCGACCACCGACACCTGGATGGACAAGCAGTCTGGCCAGCGCCAGGAGCGCACCGAGTGGCACAACGTGGTGATGTTCAACAAGCTGGCCGAGATCGCCCAGCAGTATCTCAAGAAGGGCAGCAAGGTCTACGTCGAGGGGCGCCTGCAGACCCGCAAATGGCAGGGCCAGGACGGCCAGGACCGCTACACCACCGAGATCGTGGTCAACGACATGCAGATGCTCGACTCTCGAGGCGGCGGTGATTTCCAGGGCGGTGGCCAGGCCCCGCAGGGGGGCTATCAGGGCGGTCAGTACGGCGGCGGTGCGCCCCAGCAGGGCGGCGGCTATGGTGGCCAGCCTCAGCATGGCGGCGGCTTCGGCGGTCAGCCTCAGCAGGGCGGCGGCTTCGGCGGTCAGCCTCAGCGGCCGGCCCAGCCCCAGCAGCGCCCCGCGCCGGCCCAGCCGGGCGGCCAGCAGCAGCAGGGCCAGCAGGGCAACCAGCAGGGTAACTACGGGGCGCCGGATCCTGGCAGCTTCGACGACTTCGATGACGAAATCCCGTTCTGACCACCTTGTCGGACGCGGGACACCGGGAGCCCCGGGGGCGCAGGGAGGAGCACGAGTGAAGCTGCTGATACTGGATGCCGGCCACTGCCTGAGCCTGGCACTGGCGCGAGAGGCCAACCGGCGGAGCGACACCGAGCTGGTGATCGACGCCGCCAGCGTGGTCGATGCCGAACGGCTTGCCGAGGTGGCGCCGGATGCGCTGATCATTCCGCCGCTGTCGCGCCCCATCCGGGCGGCGCCGGCGGAGGTCAGCGCCCACGCCGAGGCGGTGGAGCAGTGCATGGAGCGCTGTCGGGAGGCGGGCGTCCCCCTGGTGTGGTGCGTCTCCGACCAGCTCTACGAGGACGGCTTCGCCGAGCCCATCGACGAGCATGTCATTCCGCGCCCCCGTGACGAGAGCCTGCGCCGCCTGGTCGTCACCGGCGACCGCATTCGCGCGGAGCATCCGCGCCACCTGATCGTGCGCCTGGGCCCGCTGTTTGCCCTGGAGGGTGGCCACGCCTGGCTGGCCGAGCTGATCGACACCCTGGTGAGCGGTCGCGAGGTGCGCGGCGAGGCCGACGTCACCTGCTGCCCCACCTCGGCGGACGCCGTGGCCATGGCGCTGATCGGCATGCTCCAGCAGCAGCACTGCGGGGCCGGTGCCTGGGGCAGCTACCATATGGCGGGCACCGAGCCGGTCAGCGTCTACACCTTCGTCTCCATGGTGCGCACCCAGCTCGCCACCCGCCTCGAGGGGCGCGGCGAGCAGGTGACCCTGGGCGAGGTCAAGGCGCTGCACCACCACCACGACCACCCGCTGCGCCGAGTGCTCAACTGCCGGCGGGTGCTGGAGGTATTCGGCGTGCACCAGAAACCCTGGCGGCTGGAGGTGGGGACCATGCTGGACGCCTGGTGCCAGGCCAACCATCGCTGCCAGGAGTCGCCGGAGGGACCCGCGTCCTCATGAATGCCCTGCGCAGCCTGCTCTTCTACGTCGGCTACTTCCTGGTCATGCTGGTGTGCGGGGTGCTCTTCCTGCCGCTGGCGCCGCTGCTGCCGCTGAGCGGCCGCTACCGCCTGCTCAACGTCTACAACCACCTGATCACCGCCTGGTTTCGCTGGGCCTGCGGGGTGCGCTACGAGATCCGCGGCCGCGAGCACCTGCCCGAGGGGGCCTGCGTTATCCTGGCCAACCACCAGTGCGAGTGGGAGACCATCTACCTGCAGATCCTCAAGCCACCGGTCTGCACCGTGCTCAAGCAGGAGCTGCTGCGCATCCCGCTGTTCGGCTGGGGGCTGCGCCTGCTGCACCCCATCGCCCTGGACCGCAGCCGGCCCGCCCGGGCCATGAAGCAGGTGCTGACCCAGGGCAAGCAGCGCCTGGACGAGGGGCTCTCGGTGCTGATCTTTCCGGAGGGGACCCGGGTCGCACCGGGGCACCGCAAGCGCTACAACAAGAGCGGTGCGGTGATCGCCTGCCGTGCCGGGGTGCCGGTGGTGCCGGTGGCCCACAACGCCGGCGAACGCTGGCCGGGGCGCCACTGGATCAAGAATCCCGGGCGGCTCTCCCTGGTAGTCGGCGAGCCCATCGCGACCGCCGGCCGCACGCCGGAGGAGGTGCTGGTCGAGGTGGAGGCGTGGATCGAGGCCCGGCTGGCGGAGATCTCCGAGGTGCCGCGACCGTCGGCCTGAGGGGCACCCGGCTGACGGCAGGGCCCGATGACGAGACGCGAACGAGAACGGCGCCCCGCGGGGCGCCGTTCTCGTGTCTGCCGGGCAGGCTGTCGGGCTCACTCCTTGAGCCCAGTCCTTGAACTCAGTCCTTGAACTTCTCCAGCACCAGGCAGGCGTTGGTGCCGCCGAAGCCGAAGCTGTTGGAGAGCACCCGCTCGATGTTCACGCCATCGCGACGCTGGGTGACGATATCGAAGCCGTCGGCCTGCTCGTCGAGGGTCTCGACGTTGGCCGAGGCGGCGATGAAGTCGTTCTCCATCATCAGCAGCGAGTAGATCGCCTCCTGCACGCCGGTGGCGCCCAGGGAGTGGCCGGTCAGCGACTTGGTGGAGCTCATGGCCGGGGTGGTGTTGCCGAACACCTCGCGGATCGCCTTGAGCTCGGCCACGTCGCCCACCGGGGTGGAGGTGCCGTGGGTGTTGATGTAGTCGATCTTGCCGTCCACCGTGGCCATGGCCTGACGCATGCAGCGCATGGCGCCTTCGCCGGAGGGGGCGACCATGTCGTGGCCGTCGGAGGTGGCGCCGTAGCCGACCACTTCGGCGTAGATCTTCGCGCCGCGGGCGCGGGCGTGCTCCAGCTCCTCGAGCACCAGCATGCCGCCGCCGCCGGCGATGACGAAGCCGTCGCGGGCCTGGTCATAGGGGCGGGAGGCCTTCTCTGGGCTCTCGTTGTACTGGGTGGAGAGCGCCCCCATGGCGTCGAACAGGCAGGAGAGGGTCCAGTGCTCCTCCTCGCCGCCGCCGGCGAAGACCACGTCCTGCTTGCCCATCTGGATCTGCTCCATGGCGTTGCCGATGCAGTGGGCGGAGGTGGCGCAGGCCGAGGAGATCGAGTAGTTGACCCCCTTGATCTTGAACGGCGTGGCCAGGCAGGCGGAGACGGTGCTGCCCATGGTGCGGGTGACCCGGTAGGGTCCCACCCGGCGCAGGCCCTTCTCGCGCATCACGTCGGCGGCCTCGACCTGGTTGGCGCTGGAGGCGCCGCCGGAGCCGGCGATCAGGCCGGTGCGCTCGCTGGAGACCATCTCCGGGGTCAGCCCCGAGTCCTCGATGGCCTGGGCCATGCTCACATAGGCGAAGGCCGCGGCGTCGCCCATGAAGCGTCTCAGCTTGCGGTCGATCAGGGCGTCCAGGTCGATATCGACCACCCCTGCCACCTGGCTGCGGAAGCCGCGCTCGGCGTACTCCTCCTTGAAACGGATACCGGAACGCCCTTCCTTGAGCGCCTCGAGAACGGCCTGACGGTCATTGCCCAGACAGGACACGATACCCAGGCCGGTGACTACCACTCGTCGCATGGAAGCCTCCTGATTCAGAAGTTCGCGGTGGAGGTGAACAGGCCCACGCGCAGGTCGGTGGCCTGGTAGATGTCGCGGCCATCGACCGACACGGTGCCGTCGGCGATGCCGAGGATCAGGCGCCGGGTAATGATGCGCTTGATATCGATCTTGTAGGTGACCTTCTTGGCATCGGGCAGGATCTGGCCGGTGAACTTCACCTCGCCGCAGCCCAGGGCGCGGCCGCGGCCGGGGTTGCCCAGCCAGCCCAGGTAGAAGCCGACCAGCTGCCACATGGCATCCAGCCCCAGGCAGCCGGGCATGACCGGGTCGCCGGGGAAGTGGCAGTCGAAGAACCACAGGTCGGGGTGGATATCCAGCTCGGCGATCAGCTCGCCCTTGCCGAAGTCGCCGCCATCCTCGTAGATGCGGGTGATGCGGTCGAGCATCAGCATGTTGGGGGCCGGCAGCTGCGCATTGCCCGGGCCGAACAGCTCGCCGCGGGAGCAGGCCAGCAGTTCTTCGCGATCAAAGGAGTGTTGCTTGGTCACTGAGTCATTCCGAAGGTCGAAGTTATTGTGTGCAGCAGGCGGCGGGCCGCCGCCAGGCGACTGGGTCAAGTCTACTGTCCGCGCAGGGGGAATGCACGCCAGGCGCGCTTCGCTGTTGTCCTATGTCGGCATAAGCGTGGAAATACCGAGGGCTCAGAGGGGTACAGTAAAGGCGCGAGCGGCCGATAGGCTGATGAGCCTTCTCCCTCTTACCCATGAGTCGAACCAACGCCATGTGGCCACCTTTCTCCCTCAACCGCCCCTTGACCTGGGTGGGCCTTGCCGGCCTCACGCTCAGCGTATGGCTGCCCGACCTGGCCCTGCGCGGCGTCGCTTTCACCCTGGTGGGGCTCGGCTTGGCCGACGCCTGGCGTCAGGTGCGTCGCCAGCATCAGTATTCGCGGCTGGGCCAGGAGGCGCTGGCGCTGACCGAGGACGGGGTCATCATCACCGACGCCGCCAACCGTATTCTCGCCGTCAACCCCGCCTTTACCCGGATCACCGGCTTCAGCTTCGATGAGGTGCGTGGGCGCAACGCCACCTCGCTGGCGGCCCCTCGCCACGACAGCGCCTTCTTCGCGCGCTACTGGCAGACCCTGCAGGCCACCGGCCGCTGGGAGGGGGAGATGTGGAACCGGCGCAAGCACGGCGACGAATACCCCGAGTGGCTGCGCGTACGTGCCGTCACCGACGACAGCGGACGACTGAGCCACCATGTCTGCCTGTTCACCGATATCTCGATGCACAAGGCGCGCGAGCGCGACCTGCGCCGAATCGGCTTCGAGGACCCGCTCACCGGCCTGCCCAACCGGCGCCGCCTGCATGACCTGATGGGGTCAAGGCTGCGCCACCTGCGGGCGGGCGAGAGCCTCGACATTGCCTTGATCGACATCGACGGCTTCAAGCAGGTCAATGACTCCCTCGGTGTGGAGCAGGGCGACCGTCTGCTGGCGCGGTTCGGCCAGCGCCTGGCCCATCAGATGGCCGGCGGTGTGGTGGGACGCCTCGGCGGCGACGAGTTCATGGTGATCCGCACCACCACCTTCGACGATCACGACAAGTGGGTGGCCGGTCTCCAGGCACACCTGGCCGAGCCCTTCGAGCTGCAGGGGCACTCCCTGCGCCTGGGGCTGACCATCGGCAGCTGCCGCGCCCCGGAGGATGGCAGAGAGTCCGGCACCCTCTTTCAGCGCCTGGAGTCGGCGCTCTACACCGCCAAGCGCCACGGGCGCAATCACTGCCAGCGCTTCCGTCCCGCCCTGGACATCCAGGAGAGTCCCCAGTTGGGCATGGTCAACGACCTGCGCCACGCCCTGGCCACCGGCTCCCAGCTGGAGTTGCACTACCAGGCTCAGCACCGGCTGGATGACGGGGGGCTGGTGGGCTGGGAGGCGCTGCTGCGCTGGCGCCACCCCCGGGACGGCATGATCTCGCCTGCCGACTTCATTCCCCTGGCCGAGCGTCATGGGCTGATGGCTTCGCTGGGCAACTGGGTCATCGACGAGGCGCTGGCCTGCCGGTCGCGCTGGCGGCGGCTTGGGGTGCCCGAGCTGCCGGTGTGGATCAACGTCTCCGCGCTGCAGATGTTCCAGGGCGAGCTGGAGTCGGCGCTCAGCGCCGGCCTCGCCCGCCATGGGGTGCCGGCGAGCCTGCTGGGGCTGGAGATCACCGAATCGGTGCTGCTCGACGAGCGCGCCGGCGATATTGCCCCGCGCCTGGAGGCGCTGCGCGCCCTGGGGCATCCGGTGGCCATCGACGACTTCGGCACCGGCTACTCCTCGCTGGGCTACCTCAAGCAGCTGCCCCTGGACAAGCTCAAGCTCGATCGCACCTTCGTGCGCGCGCTGCCCGGCGACCGCGCCGACGCGGCCATCGTCACCGCGGTGCTGGCCATGGCCCGGGGGCTCGACCTGGAGGTGATCGCCGAAGGCGTGGAGACCGAAGCCCAGCGGGACTTCCTGCTGGCCGCCGGTTGCGAACTGGTCCAGGGCTTTCTCTATGCGCGCCCGGAGCCGGCGGCCGCGATCGAGGCGCGCTGGCATCCGCTGCGCTCAGGTGATGGAGGTGCTGCGCTCGCCGCGGCCGAGGCGAACGGTTAGCCACAGGCAGAGCAGGCCCCATACCAGCGCCTGGGCGGGCAGCAGCCAGGGGGCGAGCTCGACCCCCGCCAGGCGGGCGCCGGCGTAGTAGGAGAGGGGGCCGCTGAGGGCGCCGCCGACCACCGCCAGCCAGGGGCGCTGCCAGAGCCAGGCCAGGGAGTGGTGGAGCAGGGTGGCGAACAGCGGCCAGAGCAGCCAGAGCCAGGGCGGCAGGAGGCCGAAGGCCAGCGTGGCCTCGCCGAAATCGAAGCCGCCGGCCAGGTGCAGGCCGCCGTCCACCGCCAGGCCCAGCAGGGCGAAGCCCGCCAGCCAGCGCCACTCCCCGGGGCGCGCCTGCCAGCCCAGGTGCAGGGCGAGGATCGCCGCCGCCGCCAGGGCGCCGATCGCCGATCCCCCCAGCACGCAGGCCAGCCAGCCCAGCTCGAAGGCGGTGAAGTTGATCAGCAGCCGGCGACCGGCGGGCTCACGCAGGGCGGCGAGCACGGGACGCCCTCACAGGCCGCCGGCCTGGGGCGCCGGTCGCGCCCCAGGCTTGGCCACCAGCAGGTGGCAGGTGCCGATGGTGCGCTCCAGGAAGCCTCCCTCGCAGTAGCAGAGGTAGTAGCGCCACATGCGGATGAAGCGCTCGTCATAGCCGAGCTTGCGCACGGTCTCCAGGCTGGCCTCGAAGCGGTGGCGCCATTCGCGCAGGGTGCGCGCATAGTGGAGGCCGATCTCGTCCAGGGAGAGCACGTTGAGCGAGGTGCGGCGGGCCAGCCCGTCGAGCAGGGCGCGATGGGAGGGCAGGAAGCCGCCGGGGAAGATATAGCGCTTGATGAAGTCCATCTCGCGCTTGGCCTCCTCGAAGCGCTGGTCGCGAATGGTGATCGCCTGGAGCATGGCCTGGCCGTCGTCGGTCAGCAGCCGGTCGAGGGTGGCCAGGTAGGTGTCCAGGTACTGGTGCCCCACCGCCTCCACCATCTCCACCGAGATCAGCCGGTCGAAGCGCCCCTGAAGCTCCCGGTAGTCCTGCTTGAGCAGGGTGATGCGATCGCCGAGCCCCTCCTCGGCGATGCGCCGGGCGGTGTAGGCGTGCTGCTCCTCGGAGATGGTGGTGGTGGTGACCCGGCAGCCGCGGGTCTTCGCCGCGTGGATGGCGAGCCCGCCCCAGCCGGTGCCGATCTCCAGCAGGTGATGCTCGGGGCGCACGTCCAGGCGGTCGAGCATCAGGTCCAGCTTGAAGGTGGAGGCCTCCTCCAGGCTCGCTTCCGGGTAGGGAAAGACGGCGCTGGAGTACATCCGGTGGTGCTCGTCCAGGAAGGTGGCGAAGAGCTCGTTGCCGATATCGTAGTGGGCGGCGATATTGCGTCGGGAGCCCTTGAGGCTGTTGCGCTGCAGGCCATAGAGGGCGGTCAGCAGCCAGCGGCCGAGCCGCGCGGTGCCGTTTTCCATCTCGCCGTTGACCCGCTCCAGGTTGAGGGCAAAGAGACGCACCAGGGCCACCAGGTCGTCGGCATCCCAGTCCCCGTCCATGTAGGCCTCGGCGGCGCCCACGGTGCCGCCCAGGGCCAGGCGCTTCCACACCCGGCTGTTGCGCACCACCAGGGTGACGTTCAGTTCGCCGCCCTGGCCCAGGCAATGGCGGCGGTGCCCCTCGATCAGGGTCACCTGGCCGCCCTCCAGGCGGTCGAGCTGGGCCAGCAGGCGCGGTTGCAGCCAGCGGGTCAGGCGGTCGGTCTCCTCCGCCAGGGGGCGGGTGGTGCTAGCAGAGCGCAGGGTGTTCACGATGAACTCTCCTCACGGGATCTCGGGTCGGGGCCGGGGTGGTCATGGATCGGCACGCGCTTGAGCCACAGGCGCAGGGCCTCGAAGTGGATGCCGGCCAGGGTCTTGAGGCTCATCCAGGGCTGGCGCATCAGGGTGCGCAGCAGTTCGCCCCGGGTCGCCGGGCTGGCCTCGAGGGTCAGGGTGGCGTCGAAGTGGCGCTCGCCCGCCCGCCAGTTCTCCATATGCATCAGCAGCTGGCCCTCGGGGGTGTTGAAGCGCCAGCGGTAGGTCATCTCCATGGGGTTGAAGGGCGAGACGTGCATCGCCTTGGCGAACTCGGCGGCGTGGCTCTGGCGCTTTGGGTCCACGGCGCAGGCGTAGCGGACGCGCTCTCCCCAGGGCACATTGCTCACCTCGCCGAGCACGGCACGCAGCTGGCCCGAGGCGTCGAAGGCGTAGTAGAGCGAGATCGGGTTGAACCCCACCCCCAGCAGGCGCAGCTGGGTCAGCAGGCAGATGCGCCCGTCCGGTGCGAACCCCAGCTGCTTCTCCAGCTCCTCGCGCACCACCTCCTTCAGCGGCCGGTCGTGGGGGGCCAGGTAGTCCTCGCGGCGAAACCGCGCCAGGGCCCGGCGCCGGGCGCTGAAGCCGGGGACGCCGTCGAACAGCGCGGGCAGCTCGTCCAGGTCCAGCCAGGCCATCCACACCCGGTAGGTGAAGGCGTGGGCGCGCGGCAGGAAGCGCCGGTGGCGCAAGGTGCCGCGGTAGACCCGGGAGCGGGGGGCGCGGCTCATGCGGCGCTCCCTTCCCAGGAGGCGGGGGCCCAGCCGGGCTCGCCGGGACGCGGCTCATCCTCGTCGCAGCCCAGGGCGCTGGCCACCCGCAGGGCGCTCCAGACGCCGTCCTCGTGGAAGCCGTTGCGCCAGTAGGCGCCGCAGTAGTGGGTGTGCAGGGCGGCGCCGGAGATCTCGGCGTGGCGCGCCTTGGCCGCCTCGCCGGCCAGGGTGAACTGGGGATGGGCATAGGTGAAGCGTCCCAGCACCTTGTCCGGTGCGACGGCGTCGCCGTCGTTGAGGGTCACGCAGAAGGTGTGGGGCGCCTCGAGCCGCTGGAGGATGTTCATGTCGTAGGTGACGGAGATGCGCTGGCCCTCGTCGCGGCCGTCCAGCCGGTAGTTCCAGCTCGCCCAGGCCCGGCGACGGCGGGGCAGCAGGCGGGTGTCGGTATGCAGCACCACCTCGTTGTCCTGGTAGGGCAGGGCGGCGAGGATCTCCCGCTCGGCGGGGGTCGGGTCCTCCAGCATGGCCAGCGCCTGGTCGGCGTGGCAGGCCAGCACCACCTCGTCGAAGCGCTCGCTGCCCGCGTCGGTGCGCAGCTCCACGCCGTCGACCAGGCGGCGGATGCCCCGCACCGGGGTCGAGAGCCGGATGCGGCCGGCATAGGGGGCGGTCAGCGCCGGGATATAGCTGCGCGAGCCCCCGACCAGGGTGTGCCACCGGGGACGGTCGTTTACCGAGAGCAGGCCGTGGTTGCGGAAGAAGCGCACGAAGAACTGCAGCGGGAAGTCGCGCAGCTCCTGGAGGCTGCCGGACCAGATGGCCGCCCCCATGGGCAGCAGGTAGCGGCGCTGGAAGGCTTCATTGTAGCCGTTGGCCGCGAGCCACTCGCCCAGGGTCATGGACGGGTCCAGGTCGCCGCTCTCCAGGGCCCGGGTCGCCTCCCGGTTGAAGCGGAGGATATCGCGCAGCAGGCGGTAGAAGCTCGGCCGCAGCAGGTTGCGGCGCTGGGCGAAGAGGCTCGCCAGGGTGTGGCCGTTGTACTCGAAGTCCCGGGCCGTCTCGTGCACCGAGAAGCTCATCTCGGTGGGCTGGGTGCGCACCCCCAGCCGCGCCAGCAGCCGCTGGAAGTGGGGGTAGGTCCAGTCGTTGAAGACGATAAAGCCGGTATCGATGGCGTAGTGCCTGCCGTCCAGCTCGACATCCACGGTGGCGGTGTGTCCGCCCAGGCGCTCGTCTGCCTCGAAGAGGGTGACCTGGTGGCGGCTCGACAGGTACCAGGCGGCGGCCATGCCGCCGATGCCGCTGCCGACCACGGCGATGCGGCGCCTGGGCACGGCCATTCCGGAAGGGTGTTGAAAGGCGGTCATGGGGTGGTCTCCGCGGTGGAAGGCTGGCGCACCAGGCGCAGGCCCAGGCGGTAGCGCAGCGCCGGGGGCAGCAGCCCCATCAGCTTCACCAGCAGGGTGAAGCGGCGCGGGAAGTGGATATCCAGACGGCGGCGGGCGAGCCCCTGGAGGATCGCCTCGGCGGCCTGGTCGGCCTCGATACGCAGCGGCATCGCGAAGTCGTTGCGGTCGGTCAGCGGGGTCTTCACGAAGCCGGGGTGGATCAGGATGACGTCGATACCCTCGCCGTGCAGGTCCAGGCGCAGGGACTCGAGAAAGTGGCTGAGCGCCGCCTTGGAGGCGCCGTAGGCCTCGGCCCGGGGCAGCGGCAGGTAGGCCGCGGCGCTGGAGGTGGCGGCGAGCAGCGGCCGGCCCCCCTCGGCCCTGGCCCGGCGCAGCAGCGGCAGGGCGGCATCGATGCAGTAGATGGCGCCGTGAAAGTTCGGAGCGAAGACCCGCTCCACCAGGTCCACGTCGAAGGAGCGAGCCTCCAGGTACTCGCAGGTGCCGGCGTTGAGCAGCGCCAGGTCCAGCCCGCCGAAGGCCTCCGCCAGGCGCTCCCCGGCGCGTGCCACGGCGGCGCGATCGCTCACGTCCAGGGGCAGCAGCAGGGCGTTGGCATGCCCCTCGGCGAGCTCGGCCAGGGCCGATTCGCTGCGCGCGCTCAGCGCCACCCGGTGGCCATCGGCCAGCAGGCGCAGCGCCAGGGCGCGGCCGATGCCTGAGGTGGCACCGGTGAGCCAGATGCGTTGCTTGCCATCGAGGGGCATGGGACCTCCTGGGTCGGCGCGGTGCGCCGGTGTTGGCGGCCGCCGGATGCCCCCGGTCAGCCGTCGATTCGTCGCTTCACCATCCGTATGACCCCGCCCAGCAGCGGCAGGCGCTCGTAGAGCAGGGCGGCGGCATCGAAGTAGTCGCGGTGCCGGGCCACTCGGCCGTCCTCGGCGAAGGTCAGCTGGGAGCAGCCCTCGACCTCGATCTCGCGCCCGCCGTTCAGCCGCGGGTGGACCAGCTGCATGGTCCAGGTCACGAAGGCCTGCTGGCCCGAGGCCTGACGGTCGTGGAAGCGGAAGCGGCACGCTGTCACATTCTCGTACAGGGTCGCAAAGTAGCGCTCCAGCGCCCTTGAGCCCTCTATCCGGTGAAGCGGGTCGATAAAGAGCACGTCAGGAGTATAGAACTCGTAGAGCTCTCCTGTACAGCTTTTGTCCAGTTTATTGAAGAAGGCGCAGAAGGCCTCCAGGCGCTCGTCGGCGGTCATGCTCGGCTCCGGCGGTGGATGGGAGGGCGGGGGCGCGACCTCAGCCGGCCTTGAGGGCCTTGAAGGCCTCCAGGGCGCGGGCCCGGGCCGCCTTGTGGTCGACGATGGGAGGCGGATAGTCGACGCCGCCGAGCAGGTCCCGGGGCGGGGCGTGGCGGGCCTTGGCCGGCAGCTCGGCCAGCGCCGGCAGCCACTCGGCCAGGAAGGTGCCCTCGGGGTCGAAGCGGCTCGACTGGGTCGTGGGGTTGAAGATGCGGAAGTAGGGGGCCGCATCGGTGCCGGTGGAGGCGGCCCACTGCCAGCCGCCGTTGTTGGCGCAGAACTCGCCGTCGACCAGGTGGCGCATGAAGAAGGCCTCGCCGCGCCGCCAGTCGATCAGCAGGTGCTTGGAGAGGAACATGGCGGTAATCATGCGCAGGCGGTTGTGCATCCAGCCGGTGGCGACGAGCTGGCGCATGGCGGCGTCGACGATGGGATAGCCGGTACGCCCCTCGCACCAGGCGGTGAAGCCCTCGTCGTCATCGCGCCAGGCCAGCGCCTCGGTGTGGGCCTGGAAGGGGCGGTAACGACACACCTGGGGGAAGCCCACCGCCACGTGGCGGTAGAACTCCCGCCATACCAGCTCGTTGACCCAGGCCACCAGGCCCGCATCGCCCTCGGCCAGGCGGCCGCCGTTCTCGGCCAGCACCGCCTGCAGGCACTGGCGGTGGGAGAGCATGCCCAGGGCCAGGTAGGGGGAGAGCTCGCTGGTGCCGCGAATGGCCGGAAAGTCGCGCTGCTTGGCGTAGTAGCGTCCGCGAAAGCGCAGGAAGCGCTCCAGGCGGTCGGCGGCGGGCCCCTCGCCGGCGGGCCAGTGGCGGCCGTCGATGGGGGCGTCCTCGAGCTCGGGCAGCTCGGGCAGGGGGTCGGAGGCAATACCGGTCTCCGCCTGGGGGGCGGGAGTGTCGGCCAGGGCCAGGCGCTCGGCCGTCAGCTGGCGATGCCAGCTTTTCGCGAAGGGGGTGAAGACGCCGTAGTAGTCGCCCTTGCCGGTGAGCAGCTCCCCCGGGGCGAAGGCGACGGCATCGTGGTGCCCCCGGGCCTCGAGGCCGGCCTCCCGGAAGGCGGCGAGCACGGCGGCGTCGCGGCGCTGCTCGTCCAGCGGGTATTCGTGATTGAAGTGCAGGGCGGTGGCGCCGTGCTCCCGGGCGATCTCCAGCAGGGCCGTGGGGGCCTCGCTGAAGTCGTCGATATCGCGGTGCAGCAGGGGGATGTTGAGGCCGGCCAGCGACGCCTTCAGGGCCGCCACCCCCCGGGCGCGAAAGTCGAGCTGATTGGCGCCGTGGCCGTGGCGCCGCCAGTGGGGCAGGGCGCGCAGGAAGACGGCCACCACCGGCCCGCGGGCGGCGGCCGCCGCCAGGGCGCGGTTGTCCTGGACGCGCAGGTCGCTGCGAAACCACATCAGGGTAGCGGCCATGGCGTTTACTCCCCGGCGGGCGGCAGCAGGCCGGCGAGACCGTTCATGGCCTGGGCCAGGTCATCGCCGAGCATGGCCACCCCGCTGTCGGCCAGGTCGGCCTCGCGGATGCGCGCCACCGGGCCGCACAGCGCCAGGGGCACCTCGAGCTGCTCGGCCAGGCGCGGCAGCTGGCGCCGCACCAGGTCGCTGCGGCCGGCGTGGCTGCCGGCCATCAGCACGCCGCTGGCGCCCAGGGCCTCCACCGCCAGGGGCAGCTCGCCGAAGGGCAGCTCGGTATCCAGCAGGGCGACCCGGTAGCCCCGGTCGCTGGCGGCCAGGGCGGCCAGCAGGCGCCACAGGGTGCCGGGGTCATCGGGCAGCGGCACGAGCAGCAGCACGGGGCCCCGGGCCTGCTCGTTGGCGTGCAGCAGGCGCGTACCGATGCGGGTGCGCAGGAAGGCCTCCAGGGTCAGGCGCTGCAGGGTGTCGCCGAGCCGCTCCCCCCAGCGCTCCTCCAGCTCGCGTACGGCGGGGGCCCAGAGCTCGGCGAGGCAGACCGAGACGGGGTAGAGCGACAGGGAGCGGTCGTGGAGGGTGGCCAGGCGCTCGAGGTCCAGCGCCTCGGCGGCGGTCACCAGCTGGGCGCGCTGCCCCGGCCAGTCGCTGACGTCGGCCGGCGGCGCCTCGCTCGCCTCGGGGCGGTCGAGCAGCTCGCGCACCTGGCTCACCGGCACGCCGCGGTTGAGCCACTGCAGGACCTGTTCCACCCGCTCGATATCCTCGCGGGTGTAGAGGCGGTGGCCCTTGGGGGTGCGCTGGGGCTGGATCAGGCCGTAGCGGCGCTCCCAGGCGCGCAGGGTGACCGAGTTCACCCCGGTCAGGCGAGAGACCTCGCGAATCGGATAGAGCGGCGTATCGCTGCCGTGCTGCGAGTGGTCGTTCATGGCGAAACCGCCTCCCGGATCCTGTCGGTACTCACTGCCTGGACATTTGACATGGCTGACATGGCGGACTCCTGTCGCGGTCGATTCATGGGGCGTCGGCCGCCAGGGCCTCGCCGAGATGGTGGCCGGAGAGCCAGGCGTCCTCGACCCGGGGGCCGCGCCAGCCGTCGCCGCACAGGGCCAGGCCGCTGGCCGACAGGCGGTAGTCCGCCTCGCCGACGCCGCTCTCCTCGGGCTGGGCGTAGAGCCAGCGGTGGGCACCCAGGGCGCTGGGTGCCGGCAGGTGCACGCCCGCGGGGAGCGCCTCCCGGAAGGCCTCGAGCAGCGCCTCGCCGATGGCCTCGGGGCTCTCCTCGAGGCGCGTTTCGCTCCAGGCGAGGTTGGCCAGCAGGCTGAGGCTCTCGGCCTGCTCCTGGCGCCCCGGCTTGAGCTGGTTGCGGGTGACGAAGCGCAGCCGTGGATCGCTCAGGCGCACCGCCTGCCAGTCGGCATCCACGCCGGGCAGGGCGGGCAGTGGCGCGTCGAACAGCGCCCAGGCGGCCCAGCAGGGGCGCTGGACCACCGTCTCGCAGGCCGCGGCCAGGGCGGCGTCGTGGGGCGCCACCAGAGCCTGGGCCTGGGGCGAGGGAGCCGTGATCACCACCCGCGCGAAAGGGCCGTGGCGCGCGCCGCGCTCATCCACCAGCGTCCAGCAGCCGGCGCTTCCCTCCAGGCGCTCGACGCGCGTGCCGGCGACCACCTCCAGGCCCGAGGCCAGGTGGCGGGTCACGGCGCTCATGCGCGGCGCGCCGGCGAAGCGTGCCAGGTCGTCCGCATGGCGCTGCCAGCGGCCCGCCTCTGCCGACCAGAGGGAGGTGGGCCAGGGCGCCGCGCATCCGGCCCGGCGCCAGGCCTCGACCTGGCGGCCGAAGTCCGGGTCGCGCACGCTGAAGAACTGGGCGCCGAGGTCGACCACCGCCTCCGGCAGGCGCCGGCTGGACATGCGCCCGCCCGGGCCGCGCGCCTTGTCGAACAGGGTGGCCGGCAGGCCGGCGGCGTCCAGGGCCCTGGCGCAGGCGAGGCCCGCGATGCCGGCGCCGATGATGGCGGTAGAGGGTGAGAGCGGTGAGCGCATCGACGCGTTGCCTCCGGGGTTTTCAGCTAGACTAGCAGAAGTGTACAACAGCTGTATAACCTATGGCAGCGACTGGCTTCGGCCGGGTCCATATCGATGACAGACAAGGAGATCCCAATGCGAGTGCTCATCACCGGTGGCAGCGGTTTCGTGGGGCAGCGGCTATGCCAGCGCCTGGCCGAGGCGGACCATCGGCTGCTGGTGGTCTCCCGGGACCCCGAGGCGGTGCGCAAACGGCTTCCCGAGGGGACGGAGGTCCGCCGCTCGGTGCTCGACTTCGTCGACACCCCGCCCGATGCCATCGTCAACCTGGCCGGTGAGTCCATCGCCGCCAGGCGCTGGAGCGACGATCAGAAGTCGCGGCTGATCGAGTCCCGGGTCAATATCACCCGCGACCTGGTCATTCTCTGCGAGCAGCTCAAGAGCAGCGGCGGGCGAGCGCCGCGGGTCATGGTGTCGGCCTCGGCCATGGGCTACTACGGCGACCAGGGCGACCGCGAGGTGACCGAGGAGACGCCGCCCCACGACGAGTTCGCCCACCGGCTCTGTAAGCGCTGGGAGGAGACCGCCCGGGAGGCGGCGGACTACGGCACCCGGGTCGCCATCCTGCGCATCGGCCTGGTGCTCGATGCCGGCGGCGGCAGCCTGGAGAAGATGCTGCCCCCCTTCAAGCTGGGGCTGGGGGGGCGCTTCGGCAGCGGCAAGCAGTTCATGCCCTGGGTGCACCGGGAGGACCTGGTGCAGGCGATCCTTTTCCTGCTCGCCAACGACGAGCTGGAGGGCGCCTTCAATGCCGGCGCCCCCCATCCCGTCACCAACGCCGAGTTCACCCGCACCCTGGCGAAGCAGCTCAGGCGCCCGGCCATCTTCCCGGTGCCCGCCATCGTGCTGAAGACCGCCTTCGGCGAGATGTCACGGCTGCTGCTGACCGGTGCCGACATGCGCCCGAAGCGTCTCCAGGAGGCGGGCTTCCGGTTCCAGTTCGAGACCCTGGACGCCGCCCTGGCGGATATTCTTGGCTAGCGGGATTCCTCGCCCACCGTGACGATGACGCGCACCGAGTCCAGGCGCAGGCGGGTGCCCTCGATGGCCTCGTCCAGCGCCTGGCGCTCGGCGCGCAGGGCGGCGATCTCGTCCTCGCGCACCGCCGGGTTGTGGCGGGCGAGCGCCGTGAGTCGCGCCAGCTCGCCGTCCAGGGCCTCGCGCATCCGCCCCTGGGCCGCCTCGACGATGGAGGGCAGCTCGCGCTCCGCCTCCCCCTCGCCGCGGTCGAGCAGCTCGCGCAGCACCTCGAGCCGGCTGCGGATCAGGTCCCGGGCCATGGCCTTCTTGACCTTCTGCAGGTTCTTCGCGAGCCCGGTAAAGGAGATCTTGTCGGTCAGATTGGCGCCGGACTCGTCCAGCAGCACGCGCACCGCGGTGGGCGGCAGGAAGCGGTTGAGGTGCAGTTTCCGCGGCGCCGGGCAGTGGGTGCGGAACACCAGCTCCGCCATCATGCGGCCGGCGGGCAGCGCCGGATGCTTGAGCAGCGCCAGCGCCGTGTTGCCCATGGTGCCGTCCAGAATCCGTCCCATCATCTCGCGCAGCAGCGGATGCTCCCAGGAGAGCCGCTGGACGTCGTCCCGGGCCAGGGCCCGCAGCCGCGAGAAGGTGGCCGAGAAGCCCTCCTCCCCCTTGGCCAGGCCGGGCAGGCCGTCGAGCATCTGCTGGCTGGGCGTCAGGTGCTGGATGCCGCCGCCCAGCTCCTGGCTGTCGACCCCGAAGATGTCCAGGGCCAGGTCCAGGTAGCGGGGCAGGGCGCGGTCCTCATCCAGCTCGCGGATCGCCGCGGCCACCGCCTCGGCGCGCTCCGGGCGGCAGGCGTTGAGCTCCAGCAGGCGGTTGCGGCCGGCGTCGCGCTCGGCCAGGCGGCTCTCGAAGAAGGTCCGGGTCTCCTCGACCACCTCGGCCAGCGCCTCTTCGTCGAGCAGCGCCTCGGCCAGGGCGTCGCCGAAGGCGTCGAAGATCTCGCTGCCGATGCCGTGGGGGGCGCGGAAGGCGTCCATGCCGTCCCGATACCAGCGCAGCAGCTTCTCGCCGGGGCTGGCCTCGAAGACCGGAACGTGGAGCTCGATGGCGTGGCGCTGGCCGATGCGGTCCAGGCGGCCGATACGCTGCTCCAGCTGGTCCGGGTGGATGGGCAGGTCGAACATCACCAGGTGCCGGCAGAACTGGAAGTTGCGCCCCTCGGAGCCGATCTCCGAGCAGACCAGCACCTGGCACCCCTCCTCCTCGTCGGCGAAGGCGGCGGCGGCGCGGTCGCGTTCCACCAGGGAGAGCCCCTCGTGGAACACCGGGGCGTGGTAGCCGCCCAGCACCCGCAGCGCCTCGGCGAGCCCCTGGGCGGTCTCCCGGTCGTGGGCGATCACCAGCACCTTGTCGCCGGCGAGCCCCCCCTCGCCGTCATCGGCCAGCCGCTCCAGCAGCCAGTTGACCCGGGGGTCGATCTGCCACCAGGGCTCCTCGTTCAAGGGGTCGTCGGCAAGTGCCCGGTACATGGCGTCGAGATAGATCAGCACCTCGGGGTGGTCGAGGCCGGTCTCGATCAGCAGCTCGTCCAGGTAGTCCTCGTCGCGCTCCAGCTTGCGCAGCACCCGGCGGTAGGCGGAGGGCGGTGCGAGCTCGGTGACGTGCAGGCGGCGCTCCGGGAAGCCGCCCACGTGGCGGCGGCTGTTGCGGAACATCACCCGGCCGGTGCCGTGACGGTCGAGCAGCTGGTCGCGCAGCTGGTTCCGGGCGGCCGCGTGCTGGGCCTCGCTGGCCTCGGGGTTGGCCAGGGTATCGAGCAGCGCCAGGCTGTCGGCCTCGTCGATCACCGCGGCGACCCGCTCGCGGTCCGCGGCCGCGCCGGGCAGGCGCTCCAGGGCGTCGATGGCCTCGGCCACCTCCACATAGTGGGCCTCCTCCTCGCGGAAGCGCTCGAGGCTGTGGTAGCGGTCCGGGTCGAGCAGGCGCAGGCGGGCGAAGTGGCTCGCCACCCCCATCTGCTCTGGGGTGGCGGTGAGCAGCAGCACCCCCTCGCTCTCGCCGGCCAGGCGGGTCACGCAGGCGTAGCCCGGGCCCACCTTCTCCTCGCTCCAGTCCAGGTGGTGGGCCTCGTCGACGATCAGCAGGTCCCAGCGGCAGGCCAGGGCCTGGGACTGGCGGTGGGGGTTGGCGAAGAGCCAGTCCTGGCTGGCCAGGATGATCTGGCCGGCCTCGAAGGGGTTGGCGTCGCCGTGGGCCTGGCTCTGCTGCTCGTCGAGCAGGGTCACCTCCAGGGCGAAGCGGCGCAGCAGCTCCACCAGCCACTGGTGGCAGAGGCTCGCCGGCACCAGGATCAGCGCCCGCTCGGCGCGCCCGGTGAGCAGCAGGCGGTGCAGGATCAGCCCCGCCTCGATGGTCTTGCCGAGCCCCACCTCGTCGGCCAGCAGCACCCGGGGCGCGTGGCGGCGGGAGACCTCGTCGGCGATATAGAGCTGATGGGGGATCAGGTCGATGCGCGGGCCGGCCAGGCCGAGTGCCGGGTTCTGCTCGATGCGGTGGTGATGGTGCAGGGTGCGGAAGCGCAGGTCGAACCAGTCGTTGCGATCCACCTGGCCGGTGAGCAGGCGGTCGCGGGCCTGGTCGAACTGCATGGTGTCGGCGAGCCGCGCCTCGGGCAGCTCGGTGAGCTCGCCCTGTTCGTCCTCGCCGATATAGACGATCAGCCCGCCGACCTCCTTGGTGTCGTCCACGGTGAGGGTCCAGCCCTCGGCGGCGCGGATGCGGTCGCCGCTGCCGAATACCACCCGGGTGAGCGGGGCCTGGCGGCTGCTGTAGGTGCGGGTTTCCTGGCTGGCGCCGAACAGCACGGTGACGCTGCGGGGGTCGACGCTGAGGATGGTGCCCAGGCCGAGTTCGGCCTCGCCGTCACTGATCCAGCGCTGGCCGGGGGAGAAGTCGCTCATGATGCCTCGGAGGATGCTGAGAGTTGGATGCGCTCATGGCCGCCGGGACGGGGCGGACCGAACAGGGCGCGGTATCTTACAGCAAAGCCTCGCGGGGCTTAAGGGCTCTCGGCGCCGTGGCGGTCGAGCCAGGCGCCGAGCTGGGCCCGGGAGAGCTCGCCCACGTGGCGCTCCACGGTGCGCCCGGAGGCGTCGAACAGCAGGGTGGTGGGCAGGCCGGGGGACGCCAGCAGCACCATCAGCTCCTGGCGCGGGTCGAGCAGCGGGTAGCGGAACGCCAGCCCCTGGTCGTCCAGGTAGCGGGCCACCTGCAGCAGCTCCTCGCCCTGGTTGGCAATCACCGCCGTGACGCCGTCGCGGGCGTCGGCCTCGGCCAGCAGCGGCATCTCGCGCAGGCAGGGGGGGCACCAGGTGGCCCAGAGGTTGAGCACCACCGTCTCCCCCCGCAGGTCGCGCAGGTTGACGCTGTCGCCGTCCAGGGTCTCCAAGGTGATATCGGGCAGCTCATCGATGGGCATGCCGCCGCCCAGCGGTGCCAGGGTCATCAGCACCAGCCAGAGGCTCGCCGCCCCCACGGTCAGCGCCATGGCGCCGATCAGCCGCAGCAGGTGGTGGCGCAGCGTCCAGCCGGTCCAGACCAGGGCGGCCAGCAGCCCCCAGAGGCCGTGAAAGCCCGGCTGCCACAGCTTGAGGATATCCAGAGGGGCGGCGGCATAGGCCTCCAGGTGCGTCAGCACGTGGCCGGCGCGCGCCCCCACCAGCCAGGCCAGCACCAGGCCATTGAACCAGCGGGCGTGCTCGCGCCTCGGCAGGCCCAGCAGCCAGGCGCTGAGCGCCAGCAGCAGCGCGGCGGCGCCCAGCGCGTAGAGGCGCGGCACCGAGATCAGCACGGGGCCGAGGGCGATGGCATCCATGGGGGCTCCTGGTCATGGCAGAGGTGGGGTGGCGCTGCAGGGTCGGCGATCGGCGTCGGAGCGGTTACACTTGGGCACCCTCGGGACGCCGCCGTCCCTTCCATGCCAAGCCTACTGCCGGTCGGCATGGCTGTCATCCGTCAGCGACCCTCGTCACGGGAGCCACCATGGCCAAGTCAGCCTTCGACACCCTGCGCGCCCTGGCCATCGCCAGCCAGGCGCTGGGCTTCATCCTGATCATCACCCTGGAAACGCTGATGGGCGACGCCGCTCGCCCCTGGCAGGGCTGGACCCTGGCGGCCATGGTAACGGTGGCGCTGGGGATCGCCCTGGTGCGCCTCTACCGGCGCAACAAGGCGCGCAAGGCGCTGGCGCGACGGCTGGCCGACGACGATGGCGATACCTGAGGCGCGCCGCCCGGGCCGCTACCGGTCGGCGGCGCTGTGGCTGCTGCTGCTGGCGCTGAGCCTGCTGGCGGGCTGCGCCGGCGCTCCGGTGCCCCGGGAGCACTCCCATGCGCTGCCGCCCTGGGAGGTGGCCGAGACCGGGCTGGGGCGCTGGGCCGCCGAGCAGGCCGAGGCGCACCCGGGGCAGAGCGGCATGGCGCTGCTGGCCAACGGCAAGGACGCCTTCGCGGTGCGCGCCCTGCTCACCACCCGGGCCGAACGCCGCCTGGATATCCAGACCTACCTGATGGGCGACGGCCTCACCACCCGGGCGCTGCTGGCGCAGGTGCTGGACGCCGCCGAACGCGGGGTCGAGGTGCGCCTGCTGATCGATGACATCGGCGCGGTGGGGCAGGGGGAGCGGCTGGCGGCCCTGGATAGCCACCCTCGGGTGCAGGTGCGGGTCTTCCATCCGCTGCCGGTGGGGCGCGCCAACCTGGCCACCCGGGTGCTGGCCACCATCCCGGTGCTGCCGCGCCACCACCGCCGCATGCACAACAAGCTGTGGGTGGCCGATAACGCCCTGGCCATCGTCGGCGGCCGCAACCTGGGCGACGAGTACTACAACGCCAGCGAACCCCGCAACTTCGCCGACCTCGACCTGCTGACCCTGGGCGAGGTGGTAGCCCCCCTGTCGATGAGCTTCGACCTCTACTGGAATCACGGCCTGGCCCAGCCGGTCGGCCGCTACCATCGCGCCGACGCCGAGGCCTGGCGCGCTCTGCGCGACCGGCTCGCCGCCTGGCTGGCCGAGGAGAACGACTCCGACTACTTCGCCGCCCTGCGCCGGCGCCACGAGGAGCGCGAGCGCAGCCGGCTGGTGGATGCCCTCCACTGGGGGCGGGCCGAGGCGCTGTGGGACCCGCCCGGCAAGCCGGCCCGCCGCGGGCGCCCGGCGCTCGACGAGACCATGGGCGGGCGGCTCTGGTCGCGGCTGGCGCCGGAGGCGCGTCTCAGCCTGGTCTCGGCCTACTTCGTGCCCACCGCCGAAGGGAGTCGCGCGCTGCAGGCGCTGGCCGAAGGGGGTGTCGAGGTGCAGGTGGTCACCAACTCCCTGGAGGCCACCGACGTGCCGGTGGTGCATGGCGCCTATATGCCCTATCGCCGTGACCTGCTGAAGAGCGGGGTGGCGCTCTTCGAGCTGCGCGCCGAGCACGCCAACGGCGAGGAGGCCGCCATCGGCGTGCCGGGAAGCTCCGCCTCGGCGCTGCATATCAAGGCCCTGGCGGTGGACGACGACACCGTCTTCGTGGGGTCGCCCAACGCCGACCCGCGTTCGGTGTGGTGGAACAGCGAGGTGGGCGTGCTGGCGGAGAGTGAAAGCCTGGCCCGGGAGTTCCGGGAGCTGGTGGAGGTAGGGGCCAGCCCGGCGCTGAGCTATGCGGTTACCCTGGACGAGGAGGGGCGCCTGGGCTGGGAGATGCGTCAGGATGATGAGACGCTGCGCCTTGCCCGCGAGCCCGGCGGCCCCTGGCGCCATGCCAACGCCTGGCTGAGCCGCCTGCTGCGCCTGGAGCGCTGGCTGTAGCGCGAACGACTAGCGAAGGAGTGCCGCCATGAGCGAGCTGCCATCGACTGACGCCCCCGAGGAGGCCGAGCTGCGCCAGGCTCGCCGCCAGCGCCTCAAGGTCACCCTGGGCCTCTTCCTCGGCCCCCTGGCGGCGGCCCTGCTGCTGCTGATGGAGCCTCCCGCCGGCATGCCCCTGGCGGCCTGGCAGGTGGTGGCGCTGACCGCCTGGATGGCGGCCTGGTGGGTGCTGGAACCGGTGCCCATCGCCGTCACCGCCCTGCTGCCGGTGGCGCTGCTGCCGCTGCTCGGCGTGGGCACCATCCATTCGGTGGCGGTGCCCTATGCCAACCCGCTGATCTTTCTCTTCCTCGGCGGCTTCCTGCTGGCCGAGGCGATCCAGCGCTGGGGGCTGCATCGGCGCATCGCCATGCTGGTGCTGCGGGTCTCCGGCAGCCGCCCGGACCGCCTGGTGGCGGGCTTCATGCTGGCCACCGCGGCCCTGAGCATGTGGGTCAGCAACACCGCCACGGCGGCGCTGATGGTGCCCATCGGGCTTTCGGTGCTGGCCCTGCTGGAACGCCAGGGCGGCGCCGGCGCCAGCCGCAACATGGCGCTCACCCTGCTGCTGGGGATCGCCCTGGCCGCCAATATCGGCGGCATGGGCACCCTGATCGGCACGCCCCCCAACGCCCTGTTGGCCGGCTTCATGGGGGACAGCTACGGCATCGAGATCGGCTTCGCCCAGTGGATGGCGGTGGCCGTGCCGCCGTCGCTGCTGCTGCTGGCCCTGGCCTGGTGGCTGCTCACTCGCCTGGTCTACCCGGTGGAGCGCAGCGAGGTGCCCGGGGTGGCCGAGATGCTGGCCGATCAGGCCCGGGATCTGGGGCGCATGACCCGCCCCGAGCTGCGGGTGGCGGCGATCTTCGCCCTGGTCGCCCTGGCCTGGATCACCCGGCCGCTGCTGGAGGGCGCCCTGGGGCTGGAGCTCAGCGATGCCGGCATCGCCATCATCGGGGCCCTGCTGCTCTTCGTGGTGCCGGCTCGCTGGCGCCAGCGCCAGTTCCTGATGGACTGGGAGAGCGCCAAGCACCTGCCCTGGGGCGTGCTGATCATGGTGGGCGGGGGGCTCAGCCTCGGCACCGCCATCGAGGAGAGCGGGCTCGCCGCCGTGGTGGCCGAGGGGCTGGGCGTCTTCGGCAGCTGGCCCGTCTGGACCATGGTGGCCATGGTGGCCCTGGCGGTGATGCTGATGAGCCACGTGACCAGCAACACCGCCACCGCGGCGGCGATCCTGCCGCTGACCGCCTCGCTCACCGTCAGCCTGGGGGCGAGCCCGCTGCTGCTCTCGGTGCCGGTGGCCATGGCCGCCAGCTGCGCCTTCATGCTGCCGGTGGCCACGCCGCCCAACGCCGTGGTCTTCGCCAGCGGCAAGCTGAGCGTGGCCGAGATGGTGCGGGCCGGGGCCCTGATCAGCGTCGCGGCGCTGGTGGTGATCACCCTGGTGGTGTTCGCGCTGGCCATGCCGCTGCTGGGCTTCGGCTGGGCGGCTTGATCCAGGGCATTGCCGAAACGTGCACAGGGTCTAGTCTGAAGGGGCAGGGGAGCCTTCCCCCTTCCTCCATAACAGCGAACAAGGGCATTCACGCCATGTACAAGACCCTACTGGTTCCCGTCGACGGCTCCGTTCATGCGGAAAAGGCGCTGGCGGTGGCGGCCGAGCTGGCGCGCAGCGGCGGCGGCACTCTCCATCTGCTCAACGTCGCCGAGGCGACTCCCGACAATATCGGCATCCTGGTGGGCGGCAGCACCGAGCCCATGTCCGAGGCCGAGCGCGAGAAGCTGGCCGAGGGGGTGCGCAAGGCCGGTGAGAAGGTGATCGACAAGGCCAAGGCCGCGGTGGATCTGGCCGGCCTCGAGGTCAAGGCGCTGGTGCGCCAGGGCAAGGCCGGCGAGCGCATCATCGAGGCCGCCGAGGAGCTCAAGGCCGACGCCATCGTCATGGGCAGCCGCGGCATGAGCGATCTCAAGGGCATGGTGGTGGGCAGCGTCTCCCACCGGGTCAGCCATACCGCCGGCTGCAGCGTGATCACGGTGACCTGAGGCGCCGGCGGGCGCAGCCGTCGGAAGGCGGCGCCCTTCGGGCCTGCCGGGCATACGAAAAAGGCCTTGCGGATAACCGCAAGGCCTTGAATTCGTGGTCGGAGCGACAGGATTCGAACCTACGACCTCTGCCTCCCGAAGGCAGCGCTCTACCAAGCTGAGCTACGCTCCGACGCGTTGGGCTGATGCCTCAACGGGGTCGCATTATACCCGCCGGCGCGGGCTTTGCAAGCCCCGAGTGGCGGGCGTGGCTTACGACTGGCGCTCCACTGCCAGACGGGCCAGGTCCGCCATGCGGTCGCGATAGGGCGAGGCGGGCAGCTTCTCGAGCTCTGCCAGCGCCAGGTCGGCCATCTCCTCGGCCCGGGTGCGGGTGTACGCCAGGGCGCCGGTGGCGTTGACGATCTCGAGCACCTCGTCGAGCTGGTCGAGGCCGCCATTGCGGATCGCGCGGCGGATCAGGGCGGCCTGCTCCGGGGTGCCCCGGGCCATGGCCTGGATGAGCGGCAGGGTCGGCTTGCCCTCGGCCAGGTCGTCGCCGACGTTCTTGCCCATGGCCTCGGCGTCGCCCTGGTAGTCGAGCAGGTCGTCGATCAGCTGGAAGGCGAGGCCCAGGTAGCGGCCGTAATACTGCAGGGCGGCCTCCTGCTCCGGAGTCGCCTCGGCGAGGATGGCGCCGCTGTGGCTGGCCGCCTCGAAGAGCATGGCGGTCTTGCCCTGGATGGTCTCGAAGTAGGCCGCCTCGTCGATGTCCGGGTTACCCACGTTGGTGAGCTGCTGCACCTCGCCCTCGGCGATCACGCAGGTGGCCGAGGAGAGCACCTCCATGATGCGCATGGAGCCCACCTCCACCATCATCTGGAAGGAGCGCGAGTAGAGGAAGTCGCCCACCAGCACCGAGGGGGCGTTGCCCCAGGCGTCGTTGGCGGTGGCCTTGCCCCGGCGCATGTGCGACTCGTCCACCACGTCGTCGTGGAGCAGGGTGGAGGTGTGCATGAACTCGATCAGGGTGGCCAGGGTGATATGGCGCTCGCCCTCATAGCCCAGGGAGCGGGCCGCCAGCAGCACCAGCAGCGGGCGCAGGCGCTTGCCGCCGCTCTGGATGATGTACTGGCCGATGGTCTCCACCAGCGGGATCCGCGAGCCGAGCTGGCTCATGATGGTGCGGTTGACCGCCGCGAAGTCGTCGGCGACCACGGCGTGGATCGGCGAGGGGGCGGCGGTTTCGGTAGTGGCGTTGGCAGGCATGTGGGCGATTTCGACAGGGAAATGGTGGGGCCGGGGCTTGGCGGCCCCCTCTGGCCATCGGGTTGCCGGCCATGCTATGGGGCCCCCTCTTGGGCGTCAAGGCAGCCCGCTCGCGGCTGTCGGGCGGGCGTCGGGGCAATCGTCGATCGGGTTGTGTCGCCCTCTGCCCGCGGTTATAATGCGCGGCCCACTCATCCCGCTCCCTGTCAGATGGTGCCGAAAGGGGCGCCACTCGAAGCAGGTCGATCAAGAGCCAACCCCCGATGAGTCCTGGAGAGAAACCATGTACGCAGTAATCAAGAGCGGTGGCAAGCAGTACCGCGTTCAGGAAGGCCAGACCCTGAAGCTCGAGAAGATCGAAGTCCCGACCGGCGAGTCCATCGACTTCGACGAAGTGCTTCTGGTCGGCAGCGACGACGACGTCAAGGTCGGCGCTCCGCTGGTCGAGGGTGCCAAGGTCTCTGCCGAGATCGTCTCCCACGGCCGTGGCGACAAGGTCACCATCATCAAGTTCCGTCGTCGCAAGCACAGCATGAAGCGTCAGGGCCACCGTCAGTGGTTCACCGAAGTCAAGATCACCGGGATCTCCGCCTAAGCGGTCCATCCCCTGAACGGAGGATTTTTCCATGGCACATAAGAAGGCAGCCGGCTCCACGCGTAACGGCCGCGATTCAGAATCCAAGCGCCTTGGCGTCAAGCTGTTCGGTGGCCAGGCCGTCACCGCCGGCAACATCATCGTGCGCCAGCGCGGCACCAAGTTCCACGCCGGCGTCGGCGTTGGCCTCGGCCGCGACCACACCCTGTTCGCCCTGAACGACGGTGTGATCAAGTTCGAGACCAAGGGTCCGAAGAACCGCAAGTTCGTCAGCGTCGTCTCTGCCTGAGACGCCTGACCCTTGCCGCAGGAAGGCCCCGCCATGGCGGGGCCTTCTTGTATCATGACGGTAGATACCGTCAGGAGAGTGACAGATGCAGTTCGTCGACGAAGCCTCGATCATCGTGGAGGCCGGCAAGGGGGGCAATGGCTGCCTCAGCTTCCGCCGTGAGAAGTACGTGCCCAAGGGCGGCCCCGACGGCGGCGATGGCGGCCACGGTGGCAGCGTCTACCTGATCGGTGATGACGCCCTCAATACCCTGATCGACTTCAAGTATCAGCGCTTCTACAAGGCCCAGAACGGCCAGCCCGGCATGGGTCGCCAGATGAGCGGCAAGGCCGGGGAAGACCTGCACATCAAGGTGCCGGTGGGCACCACGGTGATCGACGAGGACACCCTGGAGGTGATCGCCGATGTCACCGAGATCGGGCAGGTGGTGCTGGTGGCCCAGGCCGGTCGCCGGGGGCTCGGCAACATCCACTTCAAGTCCTCCACCAATCGCGCGCCGCGGCGGACCACGCCGGGTACGGAAGGGGAGCGGCGCAACCTGCGCCTGGAGATGAAGGTGATGGCCGACGTGGGCCTGCTGGGCATGCCCAATGCCGGCAAGTCGACGCTGATCCGCGCCGTCTCCGCCGCCAAGCCCAAGGTGGCCAACTACCCCTTCACCACCCTGGTGCCCAACCTCGGCGTGGTGAAGCTCGGCATGCACGAGCACTTCGTGATGGCCGACGTGCCGGGGCTGATCGAGGGCGCCTCCGAGGGCGCCGGCCTGGGGCTGCGCTTCCTCAAGCACCTGACCCGTACCCGGCTGCTCTTCCACGTGGTGGACGTGGCGCCCTTCGACGAGTCCGACCCCGTGGAGGCTGCCGAGGCGATCATCCACGAGCTGGGCGAGTTCTCCCCGGCCCTGGCCGAGCTGCCGCGCTGGCTGGTGCTCAACAAGCTCGATCTGCTTCCCGCCGAGGAGCGCGAGGCGAAGGCCGAGGAGATCGTGCGCCGCCTGGGCTGGGAGGGGCCGGTGTTCCGCATCTCGGCGATCTCCGCCGACGGCACCGATGCCCTGGTCCAGGCTGCCCACCGCTGGCTCACCGAGCAGCGTCAGCTGGAGAACGAGGACGAGGAGGCCGCCGAGCGCGCCCGCGAGATGCGAGCCCGCATGGAGGACGAAGCGGTGGCCCGCACCGAGGCGCGCCTGGGCCGCCGGCGCAAGCGTGCCGATGACGATGATGATGACTTCGATGACGACGACTACGACGTTGAGGTCGAATACGCGCCCTGAGGGTCGAGAGCCGATGGAAAGCAACGAGCAGGTGGCGGGCCGCGAGGCGCTGACGGGCGCCCGCCGGGTGGTGGTGAAGATCGGCAGCGCGCTGTTGACCAACGACGGCCGCGGCCTCGACGAGGCCGCCATCGGCGGCTGGGTCGACCAGATCGCCGCCCTGCATCGCCGCGGCGTGGAGGTGGTGCTGGTCTCCTCCGGCGCCGTGGCCGCCGGCATGGTGCGTCTCGGCTGGCAGGCGCGCCCCTCGGCGGTGCACGAGCTGCAGGCCGCCGCCGCGGTAGGGCAGAACGGCCTCACCGAGTGCTACGAGGGTCACTTCGCCCGCCACGGCCTGCTTACCGCCCAGGTGCTGCTGACCCATGACGACCTCTCCAACCGCAAGCGCTACCTCAACGCCCGCTCGGCGCTGCGCACCCTGGTCGACCTGCGGGTGGTGCCGGTGATCAACGAGAACGACACCGTGGTCACCGACGAGATCCGCTTCGGCGACAACGACACCCTGGGGGCCCTGGTGGCCAACCTGCTGGAGGCCGATGCCCTGGTGATCCTCACCGACCAGGAAGGGCTCTTCGACGCCGACCCGCGCGGCAACCCCGAGGCCCGGCTGATCAGCGAGGGGCGCGCCGACGACCCGGCGCTGGCGGCGGTGGCCGGCGGCGGCGGGGCGCTGGGCCGTGGCGGCATGGCCACCAAGATCCGCGCCGCGCACCTGGCGGCGCGCTCCGGCGCCTACACCGCCATCGCCAGCGGCCGCCAGCCCGAGGTGCTGACCCGGCTGATGGCCGGCGAGCGCCTGGGCACCCTGCTGCGCCCGGACCAGGCCCCCATCGCCGCGCGCAAGCGCTGGCTGGCCGGGCAGCTCCAGGTGCGCGGCACCCTCACTCTGGATGCCGGGGCGGTCAAGGTGCTGCGCGAGAGCGGCTCCAGCCTGCTGGCGGTGGGGGTCAGGGCGGTGGCGGGGCAGTTCCGCCGCGGCGACATGGTGCAGTGCGTGGACGAGGCCGGGCAGCGCGTCGCCAAGGGGCTGGTCAACTACGGCGCCGATGATGCCGCGCGCATCCTCGGCAAGCCGAGCCATCAGATCGAGGCGATCCTCGGCTTCATGGAGGCCCCCGAGCTGATCCATCGGGACAACCTGGTGGTGCTATAGCAAGCTTGGCAAGGGCTATGATAGGATACGCCATCCTCTCAGACACGGCCCGTGAACGACCGCTGATGTCAAGCGGTCGGCCAGATGGCCCAGGCCGGCGGAAAGGCTCACGCCTTCCTGCCGGATCAATACGTTATAGAAGCCGTCACCACACGGGCGGCGAAAAATCTCCAAGGAGACAATAGCAGTGGCAAACAGCAAGCAAGCTCGCAAGCGCGCCCGTCAGGCCGAAGGCCGTCGTGTACTGAAGGCCGGTCAGCGCTCCATGGTGCGCACCTACATCAAGCGCGTCATCAAGGCGATCGGCGGCGGCGACCACGCCACCGCCATGGCCGAGTTCAAGCAGGCCCAGCGCGTCATCGACCGCATCGCCGACAAGGACGTGCTCTCCAAGAAGAAGGCTGCCCGCCTGAAGAGCCGCCTGAACGCGCGCATCAAGGCCCTGGCTGCCTGAGCAGACCGGACGCCTACGGAGTGACTCGCCCCGCTCGGGCGGGCCTCCAGCAGAAAGACCGGCTGCGGCCGGTTTTTTTGTGGCTGTCAGACAGGTGAGGACCCAGACGTGACGGATCGCGAACAGTCGCCACCCGCGCCGGTGGACGAGCAGGACAAGGTGGTGGCCCCCAAGGCCGGCGGGCTGATGCGCTCGGGCCTGGTGGTCAGCGTGATGACCATGCTCTCCCGGGTGATGGGCCTGGTGCGCGACGTGGTGGTGGCCACCCTGTTCGGCGCCGGCAGCGGCGCCGACGCCTTCTTCGTCGCCTTCAAGATCCCCAACTTCATGCGCCGGCTGTTCGCCGAGGGGGCCTTCAACCAGGCCTTCGTGCCGGTGCTCTCGGAGTACGCCACCCGGGGCAGCAAGCGCGAGGTGCGCGAGCTGCTCGACGCCGTCTCGGGCAGCCTCACCGTGGTGCTGGCGCTGCTCACTGCCCTGTTCATGGTGGCCGCCCCCTGGCTGGTGTGGGTCTTCGCCCCCGGCTTCGGCCGCGACCCCGCCAAGCTGGCGCTCACCGCCGACATGCTGCGGCTCACCTTCCCCTACCTGCTGCTGATCTCGCTGACGGCCTTCGCCGGCAGCGTGCTCAACACCTGGAACCGCTTCGCCATCCCGGCCTTCACACCGGTGCTGCTCAACCTCTCGCTGATCGGCGCCGCCTTGCTGCTCACCCCGCTGATGACCGAGCCGGCCATGGCCCTGGCCTGGGGGGTGCTGATCGCCGGCGTGGCCCAGCTCGCCTTCCAGGTGCCCTTCCTGGTGCGCCTGGGGCTGATGCCCAGGCCCTGGCCGAGCTTCGTGCACCCCGGAGTGAAGCAGATCATGGTGCTGATGGCACCGGCGCTGTTCGGCGTCTCGGTCTCCCAGATCAACCTGCTGCTCGACACCATCCTCGCCTCCCTGCTGGCGCCGGGCAGCGTCTCCTGGCTCTACTACTCCGACCGCCTGGTGGAGCTGCCCCTGGGGGTCTTCGGCATCGCCATCGGCACCGTGATCCTGCCGGCGCTCTCCAAACGCCACGCTGAGCAGTCCGGCCAGCACTTCAGCGAGATGCTCGACTGGGCGATCCGCGCCGTGCTGCTGCTGGGGCTGCCGGCGGCCCTGGCCCTCGCGATACTGGCCGAGCCGCTGTTGATCTCGCTGTTCCACTACGGCGCCATGACCGAGCATGACATCGCCATGGCGGCCATGAGCCTCAGGGCCTATGCGTTTGGATTAGTGGCCTTCATGCTGATCAAGGTGCTGGCGCCGGGCTTCTTCGCCCGCCAGAACACCAAGACGCCGGTAAAGGTCGGCATCATCGCCATGGTCGCCAACATGGTCTTCAACCTGATCCTGATCTGGCCCCTGGCCCACGCCGGCCTGGCGCTCGCCACGGCGCTCTCGGCCTTCCTGAACGCCGGCCTGCTGGGCTGGCTGCTCCACAAGGAGCGGGTGCTGGTGTTCCAGCCCGGCTGGGGGCGCTACGCGGTGCAGCTGTTGGGCGGCTGTGCGGTGATGGGCGTGGGCCTGTGGCTGATCGCGCCCGACTGGCAGGCCTGGCTGGGCTGGAGCGTCTGGACGCGAGTGGCCTGGCTGGCCGCCCTGGTGGTGGCCGGCGCCGGCGTCTACTTCGCCTGGCTCGCCGCCACCGGCGTGCGCCTCCGGCATTTCAGGATGAAGAGCTGACCCGAATGTGCAGGAGCCCGATTTATCGGCGATAGCGGTGTTGACCGGGGGCCTGGCGGCGCCATCGTCGAAGCGTCGAACCGGCAGAATCTGCGCTCCTACAAGGAGCGGGTTGCAAGGCGTACCGGTAGGAGCCCGATTTATCGGCGATAGGCGGCAGGCATGGGTCCCTGGCGGCTGACCGGACCTTGTGGGAGGCCGGCTTTGCCGGGCGAATGGCGCCGCAGGCGCCCCGGCGGTGTTGCTAGCGTTGGCGCATGCCGCTAGGAGCCCTTCGGTCTCCATTCGCTCGGGGAACCCGAGCTCCCACAGGGTGCCCTGCAACGAATCGCGCTGGATTGCCAGGACAAGCCCGCCCCGGCTGTCAAGGGGCTCGCTGTCCGGTATAATCGCCGACTTTACGTCTATCTTCCTGGCAGCGGGGCTCGCAAGCCATGCAAGTGATCCGAGGACTGCACAACCTGCGCGACGAGCATCGCGGCTGCGTGGCCACCATCGGCAACTTCGATGGGGTCCACCGCGGCCACCAGGCGATTCTCGATCAGTGCCGCGAGCAGGCCGCCACGCTCCAGCTGCCGGTCACCGTGGTGGTGTTCGAGCCTCAGCCCCGGGAGTTCTTCGCCGGCGACCAGGCGCCGCCGCGGCTGACCCGCCTCAGCGAGAAGGTGCGCCTGCTGGGCGAGGCGGGGGTGGAGCGGGTGCTCTGCCTGCCCTTCAACGACGCCCTGCGCGGCCTCACCGCCGAGGCCTTCATCGAGAAGGTGCTGATCGCCGGCCTCGGCGTGCGCCACCTAGTGGTGGGCGACGACTTCCGCTTCGGCTGCGACCGCCGCGGTGACTTCCACCTGCTGGCCGAAGTGGGCGAACGGCGCGGCTTCAGCGTCGAGCACACCCGTACCTTCACCGTCGACGACGACCGCGTCTCCAGCACGCGGATTCGCACCCTGCTGGCCAGCGGCAACTTCGAGGCGGCGGCTCGCCTGCTGGGCCGCCCCTACCGCCTGGGCGGTCGGGTCGTGTCCGACCAGAAGCTCGGCCGCACCATCGGCGTGCCCACCGCCAACCTGCCTCAGCCGGTGCGCTCCCTGGCCCTGCACGGCGTCTATGCGGCGGTCTGCGAGCTGCCCGACGGCGGACGACGGACGGGCGTGGCCAATATCGGCTGGCGCCCCACGCTGGGCAGCAACCGGCCGGTGCTGGAGGTGCACCTCTTCGACTTCGACGGCGACCTCTACGGCCAGCGCCTGACGGTCTTCCCCTGCGCCAAGCTGCGCGGCGAGGTGAAGTTCGAGCACTTCGACGCCCTGAAGCAGCAGATCGGGGCCGACCAGCGCCGCGCCCGCGCCTATTTTTTACAGCGCCCCACCTTCAATAACGACGATTCTCTTCCTCTGGCATCGGCGCCGCTGGCGCGCGAGGCCGTGACTTCCGATTCCTCGGCGGGGACCCCCGCCGACCACGACGACGGCTGACCCCCAGGATATGAGCGACTACAAGCACACTCTGAACCTGCCAGAAACCGATTTCCCCATGCGCGGCATGCTGCCCAAGCGTGAGCCGGAGCGCCTGGCCGAGTGGCAGGAGAAGAACCTCTACCACCGCCTGCGCGAGGAGCGCCAGGGCCGGCCGCTGTTCGTGCTCCACGACGGCCCTCCCTACGCCAACGGCAGCATCCACATCGGTCACGCCGTCAACAAGATCCTCAAGGACATCATCGTCAAGTCGAAGAACCTGGCCGGCTTCGATGCCCCCTATGTGCCCGGCTGGGACTGCCACGGCCTGCCCATCGAGCACAAGGTGGAGGTCACCCACGGCAAGCACCTGGAGGCCGAGCGGGCCCGTGAGCTCTGCCGCGAGTACGCCGGCGAGCAGATCCAGGGGCAGATGAGCGACTTCGTGCGCCTGGGGGTGATGGGCGACTGGGAGAACCCCTACCGCTCCATGGACTACGCCAACGAGGCCGGCGAGATTCGGGCGCTGGCCGAGATGGTCGAGGCGGGCTACGTCTTCAAGGGCCTGAAGCCCGTCAACTGGTGCTTCGACTGCGGCTCGGCCCTCGCCGAGGCCGAGGTGGAGTACGCCGACAAGCAGTCCGACGCCATTGACGTGGCCTTCCCGGTGGAGGACGCCGACCGCCTGGCCGCCGCCTTCGGCCTGGAGGCGCTGCCCAAGCCCGCCGCCATCGTCATCTGGACCACCACCCCCTGGACGGTACCCGCCAACCAGGCGCTCAACGTCCACCCCGAATTCACCTACGCCCTGGTGGATACCGGCGAGCGGCTGCTGCTGCTGGCCGAGGAACTGGTCGAGTCCTGCCTCGAGCGCTTCGCGCTGCAGGGCGAAGTGATCGCCACCGCCCGGGGCGAGGCCCTGGAGCACGTCAATTTCCGCCACCCCTTCTACGATCGCCTCTCCCCGGTCTACCTGGCCGACTACGTGGAGAGCGAGGTGGGCAGCACCGGCATCGTCCACTCGGCCCCCTCCTACGGCGTGGACGACTTCAATACCTGCCGCGCCTACGGCATGAGCTTCGATGACATGCTCAATCCGGTGCAGGGCAACGGCGTCTACGTCGACGACCTGCCCTTCTTCGGCGGCCAGCTGATCTGGAAGGCCAACCCGCAGATCGTCGAGAAGCTGGCCGAGGTCGGGGCGCTGCTGGCCCACAAGCGCATCACCCACAGCTATATGCACTGCTGGCGCCACAAGACCCCGGTGATCTATCGCGCCACCGCCCAGTGGTTCGTGGGCATGGACGTGAAGGGCAAAGATGGCAAGACCCTGCGCGAGCGCGCCCTGGAAGGCATCGAGGCCACCCGCTTCACGCCCGCCTGGGGCCAGGCGCGCCTGCACAGCATGATCGCCAACCGCCCGGACTGGTGCATCTCCCGCCAGCGCAACTGGGGCGTGCCGATCCCCTTCTTCCTGCACAAGGCCACCGGCGAGCTGCACCCGCGCACCGTCGAGCTGATGGAGGAGGCCGCCAAGCGGGTGGAGAAGGAGGGCATCGACGCCTGGTTCCGCCTCGACCCGGCGGAGCTGCTCGGCGAGGAGGCCGCCGACTACGACAAGGTCACCGACACCCTGGACGTCTGGTTCGACTCCGGCACCACCCACCGCCACGTGCTGCGCGGCTCGCACCCCCACGGCCACGAGGCCGGCCCCCGCGCCGACCTCTACCTGGAGGGCTCCGACCAGCACCGCGGCTGGTTCCACTCCTCGCTGCTCACCGGCTGCGCCATCGACGGCCATCCGCCCTACCGCGGGCTGCTCACCCACGGCTTCACCGTGGACGCCCAGGGCCGCAAGATGTCCAAGTCCATGGGCAACGTGGTGGCCCCCCAGGAGGTGATGGACAAGCTCGGCGCCGACATCCTGCGCCTCTGGGTCGCCTCCACCGACTACGGCAACGAGATGGCGGTCTCCGACGAGATCCTCAAGCGCACCGCCGACGTCTACCGCCGCATCCGCAACACCGCACGCTTCCTGCTGGCCAACCTCAACGGCTTCGAGCCCAGCCGCGACGCCGTGGCCTTCGGCGAGATGCTGGCCCTGGACCAGTGGGTGGTGGACCGCGCCGCCCAGCTGCAGGCGCGCATCGAGACCGCCTACGAGGAGTACCGCTTCCTGGACGTCTACCAGCAGGTCCACGGCTTCTGCGCCCGGGAGCTGGGCGGCTTCTACCTGGACGTGATCAAGGATCGCCAGTACACCACCCAGACCGACTCCCTGGCGCGGCGCAGCGCCCAGACCGCCCTCTACCAGGTGGTGGAGGCGCTCTCCCGCTGGGTCGCCCCGATCCTCAGCTTCACCGCCGAGGAGATCTTCGAGAATATCCCCGGCGAGCGCGGCGACAGCGTGCTGCTCGAGGAGTACTACCAGGGCCTCGCCACCCTGCCTGAAGATGCCGCCATGGGCCGCGACTTCTGGGAGCAGGTGCTCGAGGTGAAGCAGGCGGTGAACAAGTGCCTGGAGGACGCCCGTAACGCCAAGACCATCAAGGGCAGCCTGGCCGCCGAGGTCACCCTCTACGTGGACGACGCCCTGCACGCCACCCTGGCCAAGCTGGGCGACGAGCTGCGCTTCGTGATGCTGACCAGCGAGGTGACTCTGGCACCGCTCTCCGATGGCGAGCAGGCCGAGGCCACCGAGCTTGCCGGCCTGAAGGTGGCGGTGGCTGCAAGCGCCCATAAAAAGTGCGAGCGCTGCTGGCACCACCGCGAGGACGTGGGCCAGCACGAAGGCCACGACGACCTCTGCGGGCGCTGCGTGAGCAACCTGCCCGAGGGCCCCGGCGAGACGCGCCTCTATGCCTGACGCCAAGCCGACCGGCGGCGGCCCTTCCAGCCACCCGGAGGTGCCGCCCATGCAGCGCCCGCTGCGCTGGCTGTGGCTGGCCGCGGCGATCATCGTGCTGGACCTGGCCACCAAGTACGCCGCCAGCGCCTGGCTGGAGTACGCCCGGCCGGTGGAGGTGCTGCCCTTCTTCAACCTGACGCTGCTGCACAACACCGGCGCCGCCTTCAGCTTCCTGGCCGACCACCCCGGCTGGCAGCGCTGGTTCTTCGCTGCCATCGCGGTGGGGGCCAGCGTCGGCCTGACCATCTGGCTGACCCGGCTGAAACGCGACGAGACGCTGCTGGCGGCGTCTCTGGCAGGCATCATCGGCGGCGCCCTGGGCAACCTCTACGACCGCCTGGTGCACGGCTACGTGGTGGACTTCCTCTCCTTCCACGTCGCCGGCTGGTACTACCCGGCCTTCAATATCGCGGACATCGGCATCACCCTCGGGGCCATCGGCCTGATCTGGGAGTCGGTGTTCGGCGAGAAGCGCCGCGCCCGCCAGCGCAGCTGAGCCACCAACGCATGACGGTGCCACCCGGCCCTGTAGGAGCCCGATTTATCGGGCGATAGACCATCCACCCGACTCCGAGAATGGCATGACCGACCAGAACAGCCAGCAGTACCGCATCGACGAGGGCATGGAAGTGACCCTGCACTTCACCCTCAAGCTGGAAGACGGCACCGTGGTGGACTCCACCCGGGACAAGGCCGCCGCCACCTTCCAGGTGGGCGACGGCAACCTGCCGCCCGGCTTCGAGCACCCCATGAAGGGGATGGCCGCCGGCGAGAGCGCAAGCTTCCAGATCACCCCGGAGCACGCCTTCGGCCAGCACAACCCCCAGAACATCCAGCGCCTCAAGCGCGACGACTTCGGCGACGAGGAGCTGGAGGTGGGCACGGTGATGTCCTTCGCCGACCCCTCCGGCGGCGAGCTGCCCGGGGTGATCAGCGCCATCGACGGCGACATGATCGACGTGGACTTCAACCACCCGCTGGCAGGGCGTACCCTGACCTTCGAGGTGGAAGTCATAGACGTTAAGCCCGCCACGACCCACTAAGGCGGAGCTGCGGGCGCCCCGGCGGTGCCACCCGGCCCTGTAGGAGCCCGATTTATCGGCGATCAGCCGCTGAGGTATCGCCAAGGGCCCCCGTAGGAGCCCGATTTATCGGCGATCGGCCGCTGCGGCATCGCCAAAGGCCCCTGTAGGAGCCCGATTTATCGGCGATCGGCCCCGACGGTCAGCCCCCAACGAATCAACCAGCAGATGCCCCTGACGCATCAAGGCAGAGACTCATGCAGATCAAACTGGCCAACCCCCGCGGCTTCTGCGCCGGCGTCGACCGCGCCATCGAGATCGTCAACCGGGCGCTGGACGTCTTCGGGCCGCCCATCTATGTGCGCCATGAAGTGGTCCACAACCGCTTCGTGGTGGACACCCTGCGCGACCGCGGTGCCGTCTTCGTCGAGGAGCTCCACGAGGTGCCCGACGACGTCATCGTGATCTTCTCCGCCCACGGCGTCTCTCGCGCCGTGCAGGAGGAGGCCGAGCGCCGCGGCCTCAAGGTGTTCGACGCCACCTGCCCGCTGGTCACCAAGGTCCACCTGGAGGTGCTGCGCTACGCCCGCCGCGGCCAGGAGTGCGTGCTGATCGGCCACGAGGGGCACCCCGAGGTGGAGGGCACCATGGGGCGCTACGACACCTCCCATGGCGGTGCCATCTACCTGGTGGAAGATGAAGGGGACGTAGCCACCCTCGAGGTGAAGGACCCGAGCCGGCTCGCCTTCGTCACCCAGACGACGCTCTCCATGGACGACACCGCCAAGGTGATCGACGCCCTGCGCGCCAAGTTCCCGGAGATCGAGGGGCCGCGCAAGGATGACATCTGCTACGCCACCCAGAACCGCCAGGATGCCGTGCGCGAGCTGGCCGCGGGCAGCGACCTGGTGCTGGTGGTGGGCAGCCCCAACAGCTCCAACTCCAACCGTCTGCGCGAGCTCTCCGAGCGCATCGGCACCCCGGCCCACCTGATCGACAGCGCCGACCAGATCGATCCCGCCTGGCTGGAGGGGATCAAGGCCGTAGGCGTCACCGCCGGCGCCAGCGCCCCGGAGGTGCTGGTGCAGGGCGTGATCGAGCGGCTGCAGGCGCTGGGCGCCAAGGCCCCCGAGGAGCTCGACGGCCGCGCCGAGACCATCACCTTCTCCATGCCCCGCGAACTGCGCGAGCGGGTCATCGTCAGCGAGTAGTCCCGCTTCTGCCCCCGGCCTCCCGCGGGAGGCCGGCTATGACTGGCAAGCACTTCAGTCGCCGCCATCTGCTGGCTCCCTCCTGTGGAGGCCGGCTCCACCGGGCGAATGCCGCGTAGCGGCAAGGCGCCGCAGGCGCCTGCTACTTTCTTCCTGCCTAGCCTGTACGCCCCAGCCCACAGGGCTACACTGTAAGCCATCGCTTACCACCCGGGCATTTTTGGCTCGGCACCCTATCGAAAATCCTGTTCCTGATACATACTGAAACCGAACGTAACGAACGCAGGAGAGGCGCGGCGTGACCCAACCGAGCACCCGAGGCAGGCCCCAGGGCCCCGCAGGCAGCATCCGGCGCAGCGCCGGCTTCACGCTCATCGAACTGATGATTGCGGTAGCTATTATTGGCATTCTGGCGTCGATCGCGTATCCGAGTTATCAGAGGTATGTGGAGCGCGCGCTTCGAGCAGATGCTCATGCGGGGCTTATGGAAGCAGCTGGAATCATGGAGCGTTGTTATACACAGTTTAATAGGTATAACGATTCAGAGTGCTCTTTAGTCGGCTCAAATATACTCTCGCCAGATGGGGAATACACTATTACGGTCTCTTTTCCAGATCCGCCAGGTGGTCAAGGGTACCTTGTTTCAAGCTCCGTAAGCAGTAGAGATGGCTGCACTGAAAATAATGGTGTCATGACATTGAATCATCTTGGTGAGCGTAATCCATCTGCCTGCTGGGACTGATATGAAAAATAAAGGGTTTACGCTTATTGAACTCTTGATAACTTTGGTGGTGGCTGTGATCTTGGCTACCGTCGCAGTGCCGGGTTTCCAAAGAATGATGGCCGTCAATCGCGTTGCTGCCGATTATAATGAGGTGCTTTCAGGGCTGAATTTTGCCAGAAGTGAAGCTATCAAGCGCCGAACAGAAGTTGTGTTTGAAGTTGTGTCGAGTCCGGGTGAGCCTTGGCAGTACGAGGTGAAGGTCGTGGGCGGACCTGCCCTGCGTGTCAGGCGTGGCCGTGATGAAAGAACTGAGCTTGACGAAGGTTTCGATGTTACTTTTAGTCCGCTAGGTAGGCCGGTAGGAACCTGTGTGGATGGCTGTAGTGTGACCTTGGAGTCAAAGATGTCTGGCGGAGCTGACAGAGATATCACCATTACCCCGATGGGGCGAGTCACGAGAGGGTAATGATGATGAATGTATTTGACTTGCGACAGCGTGGATTCACCTTGTTAGAAGCCCTTGTTGCACTGCTAGTGCTCTCCATCGGCATGCTGGGCGTGGCCGCGATGCAGCTAAAGGCGCTTCAGGGCGCCCATGCGGCTTATCAGCGTTCTATTGCCTCATTGGCGGCACAAGATGCACAGGAGAGGCTGTGGGCCGCGGTTGCAGCGGCTCCCGGTCTTCCTCCTTGTCCAAGTAGTGAGGTTTCCAGTATCGAAACTGCCTGGCATGCTCACTGGACGGATACTGGCGGGGGAAAAAAGGTCATTTTGCCAGGTTTCACAAACAGCACAATACAACATGAGGGTGGCTGTGAGTTCTCGATAACTGTCAACTGGGATGAGGAAAGGCTTGAAGGCGGTGGAGGGTCTTTTTCGTATACTGTCAGGCTGCCGGAGACTGCCCCATGAGGCGTAACGCTGGCTTTTCCCTAGTTGAGCTGATGGTGGCCATGGTGATCGGCTTGATCATTATTCTTGGTGCCGGGCAGCTATTTTTGACCGTTTTTCAGACCAATCGCCAGGTGGAAGCGCTCAGCGAAAAGCAGGCGGCAGTAAATTTTGCCGTTGAGACCCTGCTCAGGGATGTTCGTCGTGCTTCAGCTGTAGAGAAGTTGGGTAATAGCTTGAGGCTTACAGTGCCTAATCGTGGCGATATTGATTCAGGGTGCACTCCGAACGATCTCGTTGATAAAGAATATCGAGTGAGTGGCTTGCCAGTTAGCGCAAGAGAGGGGTGGGCCCTAGAGGTAGGGTTGGCGTGTTCAGGTGAAACCATCAGCAACTTCGCCCAAGTCGTGGCGGCCCTAGACGCCGGCGGGGAATCTGTTGGATTTAAAGCTGAGGAGGTTGATGGCGGGGTGTGGTTGATCACTCTTCAACTGATGGCAACTGGTCTGGATGGGACTCAGGATGAACTGGTCTTCAATGCCGTCAACCGAACTGCAGCGGTAACAAACTGACTAGGTTTTCTATGAAGCCAAAGAGCTTCTTGGAGCATGGTGATGAAGAATCAGAGCGGAGCGGCGTTGATAGTGGTGCTTTCACTGCTCACCATTTCACTGATGGTGGGGTTGTCCAGCATACAGTCTTCGCAGATAGATGAGCGGCTGGCGGGGAATTATAGAGCTCAGGCTGATGCGCAGATGGGTGCGGAAACAGCAGCAGCTGCTGGATGGGAAAATGTAAGAAATGCAGATTGGGAAGACGTTTCTGACTTGAATAGCACCGGTTTGGAAAGTTTGCGCTGGGTGGATTTTGTGGGTGTCGGTGGGGACGGGGGCTGCGAGGGAAATGTTGAGTGTTTATATCGGTACTTTGAAGATGGTGATGAAAAGTATATTGTTGCTATTGGTGCTGTGGCTGTAGTGGGCGCTGGTGTTGTTTCGGAAAGCTCCCCTTTGGTTGTTCGTGTTAATAGGGGTGGGTATTTTTTAGGCCCGCAAGCTGCTCATCAGTGTTATGGTCCTTTTTGCTCTTACAGGATTAAAGGAGCAGCTGCTGATTTCACTGGCATTGATCACCTGACCCCAAGTAATCCTGGTTGTAATGGTGGTGCATGTAATTCAGGGCCTTCGGGGGTGGAGGAAAATGATAGAGATAAGTGTTATTATCCAGATGTTATTGGCGCGTATAAGGACTGTCGTACTGAGCCTCTTGAAGGCGCTATGACTAAAGACGACTGGCTTGATTATGTTAGTGCGATTAGCTTCACGGATAGGTTTTTTAATGGTGATACTGTGCCTTCCCTTAATGATAGAGCTTCCCCCGCCTTCGTTGAGATTGTCCAGGGTAAGGTGACGAGGGGTACGGGAAATGTGAATACAGTCGGCGTTATTGTTGTAAGGGCAGGGGCTACTTTTGACCTTTCTGGGACTGGCCATCATGAGGGGGTTATTATAGTTGAGCCGGGCGCGAGAATTGAATATAACGGAACTCCGAGAGTCTATGGTACAATAGTCACGCTTGAGGGGGCTTATAGCGATGACCTAGAGGTTCCTGATGTAGATATTTCAGGAAATACGGCCGTAAGGTATAGTCAAGCTGCTATTGATCTTGTGAACAGAGCATCAGGTTCAAGTGAGGGTGACTCTGGTTGGGAGATTAAGGACTGGTTTTGAGGGTGCATATTTTAATTTTTTGGTGCTAAAATCTTGGGTTGGGGGTATTGTGCTCTATTGATTCCATGGCTTTAATTTCATGTGCCTGGCCTTCAATCTTGGGTGGTGTGGTTTTTAACTAATAAACTTCTTGTGAGGGTGCATGAATAAGAGGCTTGGCGCAGCATTAGTAGTGGTTCTCGCCTTGCTGGCGATTGCCTTAATGGTCGGCCTATCCATGATGCAGTCCTCGCAGGTGGATGAGCGGCTGGCGGGCAACTACAGGGCTCAGGCGGATGCTCAGATGGGGGCGGAGAAGGCGGCCTGTGCCGGCTTTGGGGCGCTGGAGGGCTCTGATGACTTTGTCTCTGTCAGCCTGTCCCTGGCGGAGCTTTCCAGCCTGGGCTGGCAGGGCTTCGGCAATGATGCCGAATTCAATGGTCAGGTACTGAGCCCCAATGCCTGTGAAGGGAACACCGAGTGCCACTACCGCTACGCCAGGATCGGCGGTGTCAGCTATATCCTGGCCATGGGGGCCGTTTCCGATGACGAGGCTGTCATTGCCGTCAGTGAGCCTATCACCCTGCTTGTGCTGGAGGACTATCTCGGCCCCGGCTTTGCTGATTTCGACCCCATTACGCTGCTCGGCAACGTAGAGGGTTTCAGCCATACCAATAGCCGACCGTTCACCATCTCCCGAGAGGGAGACGATAACGAAGGCTACTCTATCGCGGTTCAGAACCCCGGTGATGTGGAAGAGATCACGTTCTCTGCCAATAACGAGGGGAACCATGCGTCCGTCGATGATGAGCTGGTTCAGGCCAAGCAGTATAGTGATGAGGAGCTTGCTCAGATAGCCGCCCTTGTGGATTTTGCCAAATACTCTCACCACAGCAATGTGAAATATTATGGCGGCAGCTGTGCCCTCAGGGTCGGGGAGGAGCAGGAGGGTGATGTGCCTTCCTGCTATGGTGACGGCGAGCCTTCGGGCGGGCTGCTGGTTGTCGATGGTGACTTTTACTGGGACGGCTACAACTACTTCGAGGGCGTGATCCTGGTCCGGGGAGAAAACATCATCTATAACGGCGGTGGCTCCGGGTCCTTGCGCGGGGCGCTGGTTCATCTGCCGGCTAACCCTGATGGCCAGCAAACGGCGGATGGGTTTGATCTGGGTGATTCTTATATCACGATGAACGGCGGTGGCGCCTCAGCCTTTGTTCATGACCCGGCCATACTGAGCGAGCTTGAGGAGGGCTGGTTTGGGGGCGATGGCAGTGGCGGCTGTGAGGGAGAATCAAGGTTCCGTATCTATCGCTGGGAGTAGGGCTCCTTCAAGTTCACTTGTAAGCTTGAGGGGTCACTCTTTATCCACGTCATCCAGAGTTCCCCAGGAGCCATCCTTTCGCCACCCGGTGTTGGCTTGTTGCCTCCGGCGCTGTGCTTCCTCGATAGCGGCGCGAAGATCCTTTTCGGGGTCTTCCGTCGCGTTGACCGGCCGGAACTGTACCTCGCCCGGCGGTGCGGCGTCTTGTCGCACGTTCTGACGAATATGCGAAACGTCCTCGCGGCTGACCAGTGCGGGGGTGCTGCTCAGGAGGTTGGGCTCGGCCACCAGGCGGCCGTCGAACAGCCAGGCGCGCTGGGGCACGTGGGATACGGCCCAGTGACGCCCGTTCCACTCAGCCGTGTTGCCGTCATCCAGCAGCTGTAGCGCCTCCAGGGGCACGACGGCGGCGAGACGCCTTGTGTTGATCACAATGCCCGTATCGCCCATTCGTACGCCGCCATGGAATTGGCCGGCCTGCAGCGCTTTCAACATGACTTTCGACTTCTGGTCAGACTCCAGTCTCCCCTCTCCGCACAGGTGGAGGGTAGCGTCATCAATCTGCTTGATCGCCCAGGCTCGAATCGGCTGCTTGCCGAACAGTTTGCCAAGCATGGGATGGGTCCTTTTCAGTAAGGGGCGCCTCCTGCGCCAAGGGCCCGTAGCTTAGCACTCGGATGGCGCGGAATCGACGACGCGCACGCGTCCCATGATATTCACGATAACGCGGGCGCCCTGGTCCAGCCGCCCGCAGATCCGGAAGGTGCCGAAGTGCCCGCCGGCCCTGCCGAGCGCCCCATAGCGCACCGGCAGGTTGTCGTTGCGGTAGGTGAGGCGCTCGACCCGGCTCTCGCCAAAGGTGCGTAGTACCGGGTCCCCCGGCACACCCTGGCCCTCGAAGATGGCAAGCGTTGCTCGCCAGGCATCACCCTCCGCATTATTGGCAACCTGGCACTGGGTCATGTCGACGGTGGGGCAGAGCGTTACCTGAGTGCGGCGCGTAATGGCGGCGCTGCGGGTCATGGAGAGTGCCGTCTTCAGGCGGAGTACCTCGCTGGACACCTCCTGCCGAGCGATCATGCGCTGATAGGAGGGCACGGCCCAGCCGACCATGATGATCATGACGACCAGGGCAACCAGCAGTTCGATCAGCGTCAGGCCGACCTGACTTCGCTGGATTGGGGCGGAATCGCCCAGTTTGCAGGGGGGGAGGGGCATCTCGCCTCCTCGGCCTTGCCGGCCCAGGGTGGAAGGTACCCTTTCACCATAGCCACACCGGGCCGGCCCTCTGTCAGCCATGTGCTACCCGGGCTGTGCGCTTTCTCCCCCTTGAAGGCGGTGCCGGAAGCTACTCGGTGGCCAACCAGAACCACCAGACGATCAGCCCGATCAGTCCCAGCCCTGCCAGATTGACGATAACGCTCATGATTTACCTCCTTGCTGGCCCCGCTTACGCGGGGCCTTTTTCGTTGTGGGGCTTGAACAGTCGCAGGCGGTTGGCGTTGCTCACCACCGTGATGGAGGAGAGCGACATGGCGGCACCCGCGATCATCGGGGAGAGCAGCATCCCGGTGAAGGGGTAGAGCACCCCGGCGGCGATGGGAATGCACAGCGTGTTGTAGCCGAAGGCGCCCACCAGGTTCTGCTTGATGTTGGAGAGCGTCGCCCGGCTGATCTCGATAGCCGAGGCCACGCCGTGCAGCGAGCCGCGCATCAGGGTGATGCCGGCGCTCTTGATGGCCACGTCGGTGCCCTGGCCGATGGCGAAGCCCACGTCGGCCCGGGCCAGGGCCGGGGCGTCGTTGATGCCGTCGCCCACCATGCCGACGGTCTCGCCTGCCGCCTGCAGGCGCTCGATCTCGGCGTGCTTGTCCTCGGGCAAGAGGCCCGCGCGGAACTCGTCGATGCCCACCTCCCGGGCGATGGCGGCGGCGGTGTGCTCGTTGTCGCCGGTCAGCATCACCACCTTGAGGCCGTCGGCCTGCAGGCGCTTGATGGCCGCCACGGTGTCGTGGCGCAGGGGGTCGCTGATGCCGAACAGCGCAGCCAGCCTGCCATCTACCGCCAGGTAGACCACGGTGCGCGCCTTCTCCTCCAGCTCGCCGGCCTTCTCCCTGCCGCCGGCCAGGTCCACGCCGGCCTCTTCCAGCAGGCGGGCGTTGCCCAGCAGCAGCGGCTGGCCCTCAAGCGTCTCGGCCTTTACGCCGCCGCCGGTCACGCTGTCGAAATTACGAATCTCGGCGGCCTCGGCGCCGGCTTCTTCAGCGTGTGAAAGCAGCGCCGCGGCTAGCGGGTGCTCGGAGCCGCGCTCCAGGGCCGCCACCAGGCCCAGCAGCGTCTGCCTGTCGCCGTCGATCACCTCGGCCTCGGTCACGCTCGGCCGGCCCTCGGTGAGGGTGCCGGTCTTGTCCACCACCAGGGTGGTGAGCTTGCTGGCCACCTGCAGCGCCTCGCCGCTTCTCACCAGCACGCCGTGCTCGGCGGCCTTGCCGACCCCGATCATGGTGGAGATCGGCGTGGCCAGCCCCAGGGCGCAGGGGCAGGCGATGATCAGCACCGTGGTGGCGGTCACCAGCATATGGATCACCCGCGGCTCGGCGCCGAAGTTGAACCAGGCAAGCGCGGTGAGCACGGCGATGATCATCACCGTGGGCACGAAGATGCTGGAGACCTTGTCGGCCAGCTCGCCGATGGGCGGGCGCGAGTTCTGAGCGCTGGCCACCTGCTCGGTGATGCGGCCCAGGCGGGTGTCGGCGCCGACCCGGGTGGCCCGGTAGACCAGCGAGCCCTTGCCGTTGACGGTGCCGGCGCTGACCTCGTCGCCGGCGGCCTTGGCCACCGGCAGCGGCTCGCCCGTCAGCATGGATTCATCGATATGGCTCTGTCCCTCGGTCACCTCGCCATCCACCGGCAGGCGCTCGCCGGGGCGCACGCGGATATGGTCCCCCTCGCGCACCTCGTCGATGTCGAGCTCGCGCTCCTCACCGTCGCGGATCACCCGGGCGGTGCGGCTCTGCAGGTCCAGCAGGCGCTTGAGGGCGTCGCTGGTGCGGCCTCGGGCGCGCAGCTCCAGGGCGTTGCCCAGCAGCACCAGGCCGATGATCATCGCCGAGGCCTCGAAGTAGATGCCGTGGGCCACCGCAGGCAGCCAGGGCGCGAAGGCCACCACGCCCATGGAGTAGACCCAGGCGGTGCCGGTGCCCATGGCGATCAGGGTGTCCATGTTGGCCTGGTGGTGCTTGAGGTTCTTCCAGGCGTTGATGAAGAAATGGCGGCCGGGGCCGGCCATCACCGCCAGCGTCAAGAGGCCGATCACCAGCCAGAAGAGCCGGCCCATGCCCACCGGGTGGGGGTGATAGAAGAACATGCTGGCCATCAGCGGCACCGCCAGCGCCAGGGACCAGAAGCTGCCCTTGAGGCGGCGGCGGTATTCCCGGGCGTCCTTCTCGGCCCGGGCCTCCTCCGCCTGGCGCAGGTCGAGGATCGGTTCGGCGTCGTAGCCTACCGCCTCCACGGCGCGAATCAGCGCGTCTTCGCCGGCGCTGCCGCGCACCTGGGCGGTATGGGTGCCGAAGTTGACCTCGGCGCTGACCACGCCCGGCGTACGCGCCAGCGCCTGCTGCACGCTCTTCACGCAGCTGGCGCAGGTCATGCCGCCGATGGAGAGGCGCCGAGCGGTGGCGCGCTCCTCGCCGGCTGCCGCTGAAGCCGCGCTCTCGGCGGCGGGCGCCGGATCGGCCGCCCCGGGCTCCCTGCTGTCCGGCGTCTCGTCGCCCGCGCCCTCGCCCGTGCTTTTGCCCGTGTCCTCCTCGAGCTCGCCGGGGGGGTAGCCGGCATCAGACAGGGCCTGGTCCAGGGCGTCGTCGTCCAGGGTGGTGGTCACGGCCAGGTGCTTCTCGGCGGGCGTGCCGGTCACCTCGGCCTCGGGGTCGCGGGCCTGGATCGCCTCGCGCATGCGCTTCACGCAGCCCTGGCAGCTCATGCCGGGCACGATACGTTCGAGTGGGGTGCGAGCGTTCACTGGGTCTCCTCGCTGGATGTGGCGCCGATGGGCGCGCGGTGGCCGTCGTTGCAGCGCTCATGGTTGTCGCGCGGGTTGTCGCACGGGTTGTCGCGCAGCGGCTCGGGGAAGCTTTCGATCAGCCGGCAGAGGCTGTGGCCGTCCGGGGTGCCGTCGGGCATCTCGGCCCAGGTCTCGAGGGCCTGCTCCATGCGCGCGGCCAGGGCCTGCAGCTCCGCGATGCGGGCGCGAATCTCCGGCAGCCGGCTGGCCAGCAGGTCGCGGACCATGGGGCAGGGGGAGTCGCCCTGGTCGGCGTGGGCGAGGATCTCGCGGATCTCGGCCACGCCGAAGCCCAGGGTGCGGGCGCGCTGGATGAAGCGCAGCCGCTCCAGGTCGCCGTGTGCGAAGAGCTGGTAGCCGTTGTCGGGGTGGCGCTCCGGGTGCAGTAGCCCCTCGCGCACATAGTGGCGCACGGTCTCGGCGGTGACGCCGGCGGCCTTGGCCAGTTCACTGACTTTCATGATGACGGTGCCTCGCAGAGCCCGTTGGGGTGCTGGTTTCGGATAACCTCAGTGTAAAACCTATGTGTTACCCAAGGGTCAAGGCGGATAAGCAAGGGAGTGGTACCGTCACGGCTGTATTGCCTAACTCCCTGAAAGTTCGATCAATCAAACGGTCATGCAACCAAAGTATTAGCGATTGCGTCATTAAAACGAGCGTTTGGGGTTGAAACGCCCGTTGGGTTGCGAGAAAAGGGTAGGGCAAGCGCGGGTCTCCACCGCGAGCACACGCCAGCGCCAACGCGACAATAGAACCGCAAGGGATGGATCTCATGAAGAACAAGTTCAATCGCCTCTCCCTGGCCGTGGCCATCGCCGCCGCTGCCCTCGCCAGCCAGGCCCACGCCGGCGGCTACCAGATCAACGAGCAGAGCGTCAGCGGCCAGGGCTATGGCCACGCCGGGCGTAGCTCCAACGTCAACGACGCCACCATCGTTTTCGGCAACCCGGCCGGCATGTCGTTCCTGGATCGCGCCCAGGTCACCGCGGGCGGGACCTATCTGAACGTCAATAGCCGGATTCGTAATGCCCAGGCAAGCCAGTCCAGCCCGGTATTTTCTGAGGCTACCGGCGGCATGACAGACACTTTCCCGGTCGAGGGGAGCAACGACGGTGATATGGTGCCGGGTACGCTGATTCCTTTCGCTTTCTATGCTCTCCCGGTCAATGAGCAGCTGGCCTTCGGCTTCGGCGTCTACGCGCCTTTTGGTTCCAAGACCGACTATGAGAGCGGCTTCCAGGGGCGCAACCAGGGTAACTACACCGAGGTCCGAGTGATCAGTGCCCAGCCAACCGTTTCCTATCGCTTTACCGATCAATTCTCGGTGGGCGTGGGTGTCACCTACAACCGCGTCGACGGCGAGCTTCACCGTCAGGTGCCGGCGGCTACACCGCTTGGGCTGACAGAAGTCGACTCTCGGGTAGAGGGGGATGACGAGGCCTGGGGCTATAACATCGGTGTGATCTACCAGCCCATTCCTGAAACGACATTGGGCCTGACCTATCGCTCTAAGGTGGACTACACGCTGGAAGGGGATTTCAGGGCGACTTCTCCTGAGCTCGATGCGCTGGGCATTGGCACCGTGACGGATAACGCCTCGCTGGATCTTACAACGCCCGAGACGGTCAACTTCTCCATTACCCAGCAGATGACTGACCGCCTCAAGCTGATGGCGGGTGCCTCCTGGGCGCGCTGGAGTCGTTTCGAGCGCATCCTGGTTAATGGCGAGGAGCGCGGAGAGATCACCAACGAGCAGCAGAACTACTCCAATGCCTGGGCGTTCTCGACCGGCGGTGAGTATCAGCTCAATCCGCAGCTGGTGCTGCGTGCGGGTGTGACCATCGACAAGACACCCACCAATGACCTGACTCGTAGCGTGCGGATCCCCTCCGATGATCGTCGTATCTTCTCCATCGGTGCCGGCTGGAGCCCGACCGATGACCTGACCCTGGATTTTGCCTACTCCTATCTGACCGAGCGAGGTACCCAGGTGGAGCAGACCAAGACCGACAGCTTTACCGTTGCCGGTCAGCAGACACCGCCGATCACTTCAAACTACTCCGCCGACTACAAGAACGAGGCCCACGGCTTCGGCGCCCAGCTGACCTACCGCTTCTGAGCGGCAGCCAGCCAGCGTAACCAGGGAACCCGGCCTCGGCCGGGTTCCCTGCGTCTGGGCCCAGGCCGCGGAAGGCGATCGCTGATAGGGGCCGTTTTTATGGTGGGAGCCCGATTTATCGGCGATAGCGGTGCTGCCCGGAAGCCGCTCCGCGGCGGATGCGGGGCGGCGCCAGGTTCGCTACAATGGATGACTTTTCCGAGCCGCTGCGACCCAGGCGCCATGCCGCGGCGCGGCGGCCGTTTTTCCACCGCAGATTCAGGCGAGCATGCCATGCTGGAAACCAACCCCATCCACAACCTCATCAAGGACCTGTCTGAGCGGACAGACGTCCTGAGGGGGTATCTTTGACTATGCCGAGAAGAAAGACCGGCTAGAGGAAGTCTCCCGGGAGCTCGAGGACCCTAACGTCTGGAACGACCCGGATTACGCCCAGAAGCTCGGCAAGGAGCGTGCCTCCCTGGAGCTGGTCGTCGAGACCATCGACGAGATGGAGCAGGGCCTGGCCGATAGCCGCGACCTGCTCGAGCTCGCCGAGATGGAGGAGGACGAGGACACCGTCGCCGAGGTGGAGAAGGAGCTGGCGGGCCTGCAGGGCAGCCTCGAGAAGCTCGAGTTCCGCCGCATGTTCTCCGGCGAGATGGACGCCAACAACGCCTACCTGGATATCCAGTCGGGCTCCGGCGGCACCGAGGCCCAGGACTGGGCCAACATGCTGCTGCGCATGTACCTGCGCTGGGCCGAGCATCACGGCTTCAAGGCCGAGATCATCGAGCTCTCCGCCGGCGAGGTGGCGGGTATCAAGTCGGCCACGGTGCATATCCAGGGCGACCACGCCTTCGGCTGGCTGCGCACCGAGACCGGCGTGCACCGCCTGGTGCGCAAGAGCCCGTTCGACTCCGGCGGCCGTCGCCACACCTCCTTCTGCTCGGTGTTCCTGTCGCCGGAGATCGACGACAGCTTCGAGGTGGAGATCAACCCGGCGGACCTGCGCGTCGACACCTACCGCTCCAGCGGCGCCGGCGGCCAGCACGTCAACACCACCGACTCGGCGGTGCGGATCACCCACGAGCCTACCGGCATCGTGGTGGCCTGCCAGAGCCAGCGCAGCCAGCACGCCAACCGCGACTTCGCCATGAAGCAGCTCAAGGCGAAGCTGTGGGAGCACGAGATGGAGAAGCGCAACGCCGCCAAGCAGGAGGCGGAGGACTCCAAGGCCGATATCGGCTGGGGCAGCCAGATCCGCTCCTACGTGCTGGACGACCAGCGCATCAAGGACCTGCGCACCGGCGTGCAGACCAGCAACTGCGACAAGGTGCTGGATGGTGATCTGGACCAGTTTATTGTCGCCAGCCTGAAGCAGGGTCTGTAGTTACCCGTCTGGAACCGCGAAGCGGGGAGGCCTTCGGCCTCCTTGCGCCCGGCAGAGCCGGCCTCCCACTAGGCTCGCGCGGCTATAGCGGCAAGCGTGTCCCAGTTTCCTTATCAAAGATTTCCAACAGGTAGCGAAATGGCCAACGAGAGCCCCTCCCCGCAGAACGATGAGAACCGCCTGATCGCCGAGCGTCGCGCCAAGCTGGCCGCGCGCCGCGAGCAGGCCGCCGCCCGCGGCGAGAGCGCCTTCCCCAACGACTTCCGCCGCGACAGCCACGCCGCCGAGCTGATCGAGGAGCTGGGCGACAAGGAGAAGGAGGAGCTGGAGGCGCTGAACCGCCAGGCCGGCGTGGCCGGGCGCATCATGCGCAAGCGCGGCCCCTTCATCGTCATCCAGGACGTCAGCGGCCAGATCCAGCTCTACGTCGACAAGAAGGGCCTGCCCGCCGAGGTGCTCGAGGACATCAAGGGCTGGGATATCGGCGACCTGGTGGCCGCCCGCGGTCCGGTGCACAAGTCCGGCAAGGGCGACCTCTACGTGATGATGGTGGAGGCGAAGCTGCTCACCAAGAGCCTGCGCCCGCTGCCCGACAAGTTCCACGGCCTCACCGATCTCGAGGCGCGCTACCGCCAGCGCTACGTGGACCTGATCATGAACCCGGACTCCCGCCAGGTGTTCGAGACCCGTGCCGGGGTGATCAGCGCCATGCGCCGCTTCTTCGAGGCCCGCGGCTACATGGAGGTGGAGACCCCCATGCTGCAGGCGATCCCCGGCGGTGCCACGGCGCGCCCCTTCAAGACCCACCACAACGCGCTGGATATCGACATGTTCCTGCGCATCGCGCCCGAGCTCTACCTCAAGCGCCTGGTGGTGGGCGGCTTCGAGAAGGTCTTCGAGATCAACCGCAACTTCCGCAACGAAGGCCTCTCCACTCGGCACAACCCCGAGTTCACCATGATCGAGTTCTACCAGGCCTACGCGGACTACCACGACCTGATGGATCTCACCGAGGAGATGCTGCGCAGCATCACCCAGGAGGTGCTGGGCACCACCACCGTGGTCAACACCGTGCGCAACAGCGAGGGTGAGGTGCTCGAGCACTACGAGTACGACTTCGGCAGCCCGCTCAGGCGGATCACCGTCTTCGACTCCATCCTCGAGTACAACCCGGATATCCACGCCGAGGCGCTGGCCGACGAGTCCGCCGCCCGCCAGATCGCCGAGCGCCTGGACATCGACGTCAAGGATGGCTGGGGCCTGGGCAAGATCCAGATCGAGATCTTCGAGAAGACCGTGGAGCACCGTCTCAAGCAGCCCACCTTCGTGACCGAGTACCCCACCGAGGTGAGCCCGCTGGCGCGGCGCAAGGACGCCAACCCCTTCGTCACCGAGCGCTTCGAGTTCTTCGTGGGCGGCCGCGAGATCGCCAACGGCTTCTCGGAGCTCAACGACGCCGAGGACCAGGCCGAGCGCTTCCGCGAGCAGGTGGCGGAGAAGGAGGCCGGCGACGACGAGGCGATGTACTACGACGCCGACTATGTACGTGCGCTCGAATATGGCCTGCCGCCCACCGCCGGCGAGGGCATCGGCATCGACCGCCTGGTGATGCTGCTGACCGACAGCGCCTCGATCCGCGATGTGCTGCTGTTTCCGGCCATGCGCCCCGAGGTGGAGTGAAGGGCCAGGTGTCGGAGCCCGATTTATCGGCGATCAGCCGCTGCGGCATTGCCAAAGGCCCCGTAGGAGCCCGATTTATCGGCGATAGCGGCCCCATCGTCGAAGCGTCGAACCGGCAGAGTCTGCGCTCCTACATCGCCGGCTGGCCGTGTTGGCGGCAATAGCTCGGTGAAGAGGCGGGAAGCATTGGTAAACCCCGCGGCCAGCGCCCATAATGGTCGTCGTTTCGACGTCGAGGAGACCGCCATGAAACTGCTCAACCGCTCTGCCCTGAGCGTCCGCCCGACCCAGCACTTCGTGGATTGGATCAACGGGCTCGAGCCCACCCTCGGTGACGACGACCTGGCGCTGGCCGACGTCGAGCGCGAAAGCACCGTCTACCTGATCCCGGAGATGGACACCCCGGAGGCCCTGGAGGCCTTCGTGCGCGAGCGCTATCTCGAGATCCTCGAGACCGAGCTGCGCGCCTGGGAAGAGGACGAGCGCCAGTGGCCGGAAACCGTCGATTGGCCGCTCTTCCAGCGCTTTCTGCAGGTGGAGCACAGCTACCTGGCCATCGACCTCGACGACGAGGCGGCCCTGGAGATCTCCGAGATCGACGACTCGCTGCTGCTGGACGTCGACCAGGACTAGGCCCAGCCCGAACGCTGGCCCATGGAAACCGGCTTCGGCCGGTTTCTTCGTGTTGCACCCCGACGGAACAGGGAATGAGCCGACTCTTCGATACCCGCGAGGGAGATGACGGCCTGCCGGGCCCCGAGCGGCGCCTGGCGGTGCTGGCGCTGATCCTCGGGACCCTGATGGCGGTGGTGGATACCACCATGATCAATATCGCGCTGCCCTCCATCGCGGCGAGTCTCGAGGTGCCCGCCTCCCGGGCGGTATGGGTCACCAACCTCTTCCAGATCAGCTGCGCCGCTTTCCTGCTGGTGTTTGCCGCCTTGAGCCAGCTGCTCAGCCGCCGACGCATCTACGTGGCCGGGGTCGGCGTCTTCACCCTGGCCTCCCTGGGGGCGGCGCTCTCGGCGAGCCTGGAGAGCCTGCTGCTGTTCCGGGCCCTGCAGGGGCTGGGGGCGGCGGCCATGCTCTCCATCGGCCCCTCCATCTACCGGCAGGTCTTTCCCTCGCGGCTGCTGGGCAGCGCCCTGGGGCTCTCCGCACTGGTGGTGGCCGGCGGCTATGCGGCGGGGCCGGCGATCGGCGGGGTGCTGCTCTCGGTGGCCGACTGGCCCTGGCTCTTCGCGCTGCACCTGCCCCTGGGGGCGGTGGCCCTGGTGCTGGCCTGGCGGGCGCTGCCCCGGGAGGCGCGCCGCGAGGGGGGCTTCGACTGGGCCGGCGCGCTCTTCTCGGTGGCCATGCTCTGCGGCTTCTTCCTGGCCATGGACGGGGTCGGCCACGGCATGCCGGCATGGCAGGTGGCGGCCTGGCTGGGGGTGAGCCTGGCGGCCGCCACGCTCTTCCTGGGCCGCCAGCGTCGCGCCCCCCATCCGCTGATGCCGCTGGATATCTTCCGGGAGCCGCGCTTCAGCCTGGCGCTGGTCGCCCAGGGCACCGCCTTCGTGGGCCAGGGGCTGGCCTTCGTGGCGCTCTCCTTCCTGTTCCAGCAGGAGATGGGCTTTACCCCGCTGCAGACCGCCTGGCTCTTCACCCCCTGGCCCCTGGCCATCATGCTGGTGGGGCCCCGGGCCGGGCGCCTGGCCGACCGGCTCAACCCCAGCCTGCTCTCCAGCGCCGGGCTCGGCCTGCTGCTTCTGGGGCTGGCCCTGCTGGCGCGGCTCGGCGCCGAGGCGTCGGTGGTCGACGTGCTGTGGCGCATGCTGCTATGCGGGGTCGGCTTCGGGCTCTTCCAGCCCCCCAACAACCGTGAGCTGATGGGCACGGTGCCCCGGGAGCGCAGCGCCAACGCCTCCGGGGTGATGAGCACCTCGCGCACCGTGGGGCAGTCGTTCGGGGTGGCCCTGGTGGGCGCCTTCCTGGCCACCGGCATGCCGATCCAGGCGACCCTCTGGCTGGGCGCCTTCTTCACCCTGCTGGCGCTGGGTGCCAGCCTGGCCCGGGTGCCCATGGCCGGCGCCGCCCAGCGCCATGCCCGGGAGGCAGCGGCGCGTGAGGCAGCAGCGGCGCGTGAGTGAGTCGCATCGTTCCTGCTCGACAGAGCGAGTACAATGGACCCTCCACTTCATCATCCGGAAGCCGACATGCGCATACAGGCCACCATCGAAGAGAAGCTTCAGGCCCTCGAGCCCGCCTATCTGGCGGTGGAGAACGAGAGCCATCGGCACGCCGTGCCGCCCAACTCCGAGACCCACTTCAAGGTCACCCTGGTGTCTGCGCGCTTCGAAGGGCTGATGCCCGTCAAGCGCCACCAGCAGATCTACGCCGTGCTGGCCGATGAGCTCTCCGGGCCGGTCCACGCCCTGGCGCTGCATCTCTACACCCCGAGCGAGTGGGAGGCCAGCGGCCAGAGCCGCCCCGACTCCCCCAACTGCCAGGGCGCCAACAAGTCGTGACCACCGAGCCGCAGCGGCTGCAGTACCTGGAGGCCATGGGGCTGACCGCCTGGGTGGCGCGCTATGCGCTGCCCAATGCGCGCCCGACCCCGGCCTGCGACTGGGAACTGCCCGAGCCGCCGCCGGCGGAAGCCCCCGGTGACCGCCTCCATGCGCTGCTGGATGAGGCCCGGGAGGCCCCGCCGCCGCGGCCCGCCGAGGCGGAGCCGCCCCGCGCCGCCCGGCCGCCCCGCCCCGGTATGGCCCGGGCCCTGCTGGGCGAGGCGCCGGTGGAGGAGGCCGCTGCCACACCTGCCTCGGCCGCCGAGGCAGAGCCGCAGGTGCCCGGGGAGGCGCTGCGCTTTGCCTTCCAGGTGGCCTGCCTGGAGGGACGCTGGCTGCTGATCCTGGCCGGCGAGCGGGCCCCGGGACCCGTGGAGCTCAAGCTGCTGGCCAACCTGCTGCGCGCTGCGGGCATCGCGGCGCCGCTGCCGGTCTTCCAGTCCTTCCGCTGGCCGCTCCAGGCGGGGCTGCCCGTGAACGAGCCCCTGGAGGAGGCCCGCGAGGGCCTGCAGGCCTTTATTGCCGGTGCGCGCCGCCGCGGCTGGGTGCCCGAGCGTCTGCTGCTGTTCGGCCGTGAGCCGGTGCTGGACGAGGTGCTCGGCCTGGAAGGCGAGCGCTGCCCGCTGCTGGCGCTGTCCGCCTGGCAGGGCCCGGCCCTGGCCGAGCTGGCCGAGAGCGCCGAGGCCAAGCGGGCGCTGCTGCCCCGGCTGCTGGACCTCGGGGAGGCGTGGCGCGAGGCGCCGGATGAAGGCTAGTCCGCGCGGGAAGAGGCCGATGCTGGTGCGCCTGACCGAGGCCGACCTGCCCGCCCTGGTGGCGCTGGAGGAGGCCCAGGGCTGGCCCATGGGCGGCTCCGAATCTTCGCTTGGGGCGGCCCTGGCGGACTCCTCCATGGCACTTCTCGGCCTGATGGAGCGCGATGCGCCGGCGGAGCAGGGTAGGCTGGCGGGCTATGCGGTGGCGGCCCGGCTCCCCTTCGAGGCGGAGCTGCAGGCGCTTTTGGTGAGCGAGGCACGGCGCGGCCAGGGGCTTGCCCGGGAGCTGCTGGCCGCGGTGGTCGATCAGGCCCGGGGCTGGGGCAGCGAGCGGCTGCTGCTGGAGGTGCGGGCGGGCAATGTGGCCGCCATCGCCCTCTATCGCCGTGCGGGCTTTCAGGAGGACGGCCGGCGTCGCGGCTACTATCCGCCGCTGCCGGGCGCCGGCCACTCGCCGGAAACGACGCCGCCCCGACAGGGCGGGGCGGCGGAGGCAGCGCGGGAGGATGCGCTGCTGATGTCGCTGGCGCTGGCGGCGGGCGCCGCCGGCGACTGAGCCGGCTCAGGCCGTCTCGGTGGACTCGATCTCGTCGAGCTTGCCCAGCACGGCGGTCAGGCGGCGCTCCCACTCTTCGCGCTCCTGCTTCAGGCGGGCGTTTTCCTCACGCAGTTCCTCGGCTTCCATCTTCAGCAGTTCCAGGGCCTCCACGGCGCTGGTGACCTTCTGTTCGAGCCGGTTGAAGAGTTCGATGCTCATGTGTTTCTCCTGATGTCCTTCTGGAAGGGGCCTGCTGGAAGGCTCCCCGAGGCCGAGCCTGTGTTTGATGGATGACTGGGCAGCAGCGTAACGCCGTGCTTCGGCCTCAGCAAGCGTCGTCTTGCCGCGACGCTCATGGCTGTAGCGTTGTCGCCCGCCGGTAGAGCCGCCCGTGGCTGTCGCCGGCGCGCACCTCTCTATGGAGCTGCCAGTTGGCCGGCACCTCGGGGGCGAGCCCCGCCTCGGTCTCCAGATAGATCCAGGCGTTCTCATCCAGCCAGCCCGCCTCCAGGGCCGCGCAGCAGGGCGCGGCGAGCCCCATGCGGAAGGGCGGGTCGAGAAACGCCAGGGAGCAGGGCGAGGCGGGGCCGGCCAGGAAGGCCTCGGCATCGGCGCCGACCACTCGAGCCCGGGTTTCGGCGCCCAGGGTGGCCAGGTTCTCGCGAAGCTGTGCGGCCACCCGGGCATCGCGCTCCACGAAGGTGGCCTCCCGGGCGCCCCGGGAGAGCGCCTCCAGGCCCAGCGCCCCGGTGCCGGCAAAGAGGTCCAGCACCCGGGCGCCGGGCAGGGCGGCGGTCAGCCAGTTGAAGAGGGTCTCCCGGACCCGGTCCGGGGTGGGGCGCAGGCCGGGGCTGTCGAGCACCGGCAGCAGGCGGCGGCGGTAGTCGCCGCCGATGATCCGCAGGCGGCCTGCGCTCTGGCGGCCGGCGCTCTTGCTGCCGGGCCGGCCGTCGCCGGCGGGTCTGCCGGAGCGGCGGGGGCGTGGTGGGCGTCGTGTCATGGCGGGGATTGTACCCGGCGGCTTATCCACAGTCATGGTGGGCGGTGGTAGGATGTGGCGACTCGTTTATTCGCAAGGCTGATTCTGTCCATGTTCGGTTTTTTCAAGCGCAAGAAGAAGCAGCAGGAACAAGAGGCGACCCGCCAGGAGCAGGAGCGTCAGGAGGAGGCTGTTGAATCCGCCGAGGGGGAGGAGACCGCTGAGCCGGAGGGGCGCTCCGAGCCGCCGGCGCCCGAGGCGGCCCGCGATACGGCCCCGGCACCCGAGCCTGAGCCCGAGCCGGAGCCCGAACCTGAGCCGGAGCCGAAACCCGAGCCTGAACCCGAGCCGGAGCCGGAGCCGCAGCCCGAGCCTGAGCCCGAGCCGCAGCCCGAGCCGCAGCCCGAGCCTGAGCCCGAGCCCGAGCCCGAGCCTGAGCCTGAGCCCGAACCCGAGCCTGAACCCGAACCCGAGCCTGAACCCGAGCCCGAACCCGAACCCGAACCCGAGCCCGAGCCTGAACCCGAGCCGGAACCCGAGCCGGAACCCGAGCCCGAGCCGGCGCCTGTTCCCGCTCCCGCTCCCGCCGCGCTGCAGGAGAAGCCCCAGGCCGGGGAGAAGAAGGGCTGGTTCGCGCGCATCAAGGCCGGCCTCGGCAAGACCCGCGCCAATCTGACCGACGGCCTGGCGGATCTCTTCCTCGGCAAGAAGCAGATCGACGACGACCTGATGGAGGACCTCGAGACCCAGCTGCTGCTGGCGGATGTGGGCATCGAGGCCACCACCGAGATCATCGACCGCCTGGCCGCTCGGGTCTCCCGCAAGGAGCTCCAGGACAGCGAGGCACTCTATCGCGCCCTGCAGGAGGAGCTGGCCGACCTGCTCGAGCCGGTGAGCGCGCCCCTGACCCTGCCGCCCAAGGGGGAGGGCCCCTTCGTGATCCTGGTGGTGGGGGTCAACGGGGTGGGCAAGACCACCACCATCGGCAAGCTGACCCAGCGCTTCCAGCGCGAGGGGCGCAGCGTGATGCTGGCCGCCGGCGATACCTTCCGCGCCGCCGCGGTGGAGCAGCTCAAGGTGTGGGGGGAGCGCAACCAGGTGCCGGTGATCGCCCAGCACACCGGCGCCGACAGCGCCTCGGTGATCTTCGACGCCGTGGCCGCCGCCAAGGCGCGGGGCGTCGATGTGCTGATTGCCGATACCGCCGGTCGCCTGCACAACAAGGCCCACCTGATGGAGGAGCTCAAGAAGGTCCACCGGGTGATGGGCAAGGTGGACGCCGCCGCCCCCCACGAGGTGATGCTGGTGCTCGACGCCGGCACCGGCCAGAACGCCCTCTCCCAGGCCAGCACCTTCAACGAGGCGGTGCCGATCACCGGGATTACCCTGACCAAGCTCGACGGTACTGCCAAGGGCGGCATCATCTTCGCCCTGGCCAAGCAGCTTGGCACGCCGATCCGCTTCATCGGCGTCGGCGAGACCCTGGACGACCTGCGCCCCTTCGCGGCTCACGAGTTCGTCGACGCCCTCTTCGACCGTGACGGGAACGACGCCGAGAAATGATCGTCTTCGAGCACGTGGGCAAGCGCTACGGCGGGCGCTTCGAGGCGCTCGCCAACCTCGACTTTCGCGTGCGCCGCGGCGAGATGGTCTTCCTGACCGGCCACTCCGGCGCCGGCAAGAGCTCCCTGCTGCGGCTGATCATGCGCCTGGAGCGCCCCAGCCGGGGGCGTATCCTGGTGGCGGGCCACGATATCGGCCGGCTCCACGCGAGCCAGGTGCCCTTCTACCGGCGCCAGATCGGCGTGGTCTTCCAGGACCACCAGCTGCTCCACGACCGTTCGATCTTCCACAACGTGGCGCTGCCCCTGGAGATCCAGGGCGTTGAGCCCCGGGAGGCGGCGCGCCGGGTGCGGGCGGCGCTGGACAAGGTGGGGCTGCTCTACCGGGAGAAGGCGCTGCCCATCGAGCTCTCCGGCGGCGAGCAGCAGCGGGTGGGCATCGCCCGGGCGGTGGTCAACAAGCCGGCTCTGCTGCTGGCCGACGAGCCCACCGGCAACCTCGACCCCCAGCTCTCCGCCGACATCATGGGGCTCTTCGAGGACTTCAACCGCATCGGCACCACGGTGATGATCGCCAGCCACGACCTGGCGCTGATCGCCCGGCTGCGCCACCGCATCCTGCGCCTGCGGGACGGGCGCCTGGTGGCCGATCAGGAGGCCGCATGAGTCGCCGTCCCGAGGCGCCGCCCCGCGGGGCCCGCGCCCACCGCACCCGCTCCTCCAGCCGCTTTCGCGGCTGGCTGCGCCACCATCGGGCCATGGCCCTGGACAGCAGCTGGCGCCTGCTGCGCGCCCCCTTCGACAGCCTGGTCACCATGCTGGCCATCGCCATCGCCCTGGTGCTGCCGGCGGCGCTCTGGCTGACCCTGGACAGTGCCCGGCTGCTCGACAGCGAGCTGACCGAGAGCGCGACCCTGACCGTCTACCTGGAGCATCGGGTGGACGAGGCCCAGGCCGCGCGCATCGAGGAGGCGCTGGCTGCCCGGGAGGGGGTGGCGCGCACCCGGCTGATCACCGCCGCCGAGGGCATGGCGGAGTTCCAGCACTCCCTGGGGCTGGCCGATGCCCTGGGGCGGCTGGAGGAGAATCCGCTGCCGGCAAGCGTGGTGGTGAGCCCCGCGGACCCGGCGCCTGCGGCGGTGCGGGGCCTGGCCGCCGAGCTCGAGGCGGTGACGGGGGTCGATGAGGTGCGCCTTGACCTGGCCTGGATCGAGCGGCTGCGCCACCTGGCGGAGCTGGGGCGGCGGGTCGCCCTGGCGCTGGGGGTGCTGTTCGGCGGCGGGGTGCTGCTGGTGGTGGGCAATACCATTCGCCTGGCGGTGGAGAACCGCCGGCGGGAGATCGAGGTGGTGACCCTGATCGGGGCCACCCACGCCTTCGTGCGCCGCCCCTTCCTCTACAGCGGGGCCTGGTACGGGCTGGGCGGCGGCCTCATGGCCTGGGGGCTGCTGACGCTTGGCAGCGAGTGGCTGGCCGCGCCGGTTGCGGCCCTGGCGGCCAGCTACGGGGCGAGCTTCAGCCTGCCCCAGCTGGGGGCGGTCGGTTCCGTGACCCTGGTAGGCTGTAGTATACTGCTTGGCTGGTTGGGCGCCTGGATCGCCGTCAGCCGCCACCTCGCCCAGGTCAAGCCGCGTTAGCGGCACGAGGCGAGAGCAGGGCCTGCGAGCAGACCGCCGTCCGCATGGGATTCACGGGCTATCCCGTGATTTCATGGAACTTTTTTCGGTTTCTGGCATCATAGGCAAGCGTATGCCAATGGATTCCTGGGCTAACGAGGAGACATCCTGCACATGAGCACCAGTCTTCTTCCGGTGGGCCAACTCTCCCCGGGGCACGACCTCAACGGGTACCTTCAGGCGGTGGGCAGCATCCCGATGCTGACCGCCGAGGAGGAGAGCGAGCTGGCCTATCGCCTGCACGACGAGGGTGACCTGGAGGCGGCTCGCCGCCTGGTCCTGTCGCACCTGCGTTTCGTCGTGCATATCGCCCGCAGCTACTCCGGCTACGGCCTGCCCCAGGCGGACCTGATCCAGGAGGGCAACGTCGGCCTGATGAAGGCGGTCAAGCGCTTCGACCCCAACCAGGGGGTGCGCTTGGTCTCCTTCGCCGTGCACTGGATCAAGGCCGAGATCCACGAGTTCGTGCTGCGCAACTGGCGCATCGTGAAGGTCGCCACCACCAAGGCCCAGCGCAAGCTCTTCTTCAACCTGCGCAGCGCCAAGAAGCGCCTCGCCTGGCTGAACAGCGACGAGGTCGACGCCATCGCCAAGGACCTCGACGTCAAGCCCGAGGTGGTGCGCGAGATGGAGGGTCGCCTCTCCGCCCATGACGCCGGCTTCGATGCCGCGCCGAACGAGGACGAGGAGAGCAGCTGGCAGGCGCCGGTGCACTTCCTCGATGACGCCTCCGCCGACCCGGCCACCCAGCTCGAGGAGAGCGACTGGGAAGATGACGCCACCCGCCGCCTGCAGCTGGCCATGGCGGCCCTGGACGAGCGCTCCCGAGACATTCTCCAGCGCCGCTGGCTGGCCGAGGAGAAGGCGACCCTGCATGAGCTGGCCGACGTCTACGGCGTCTCCGCCGAGCGCATCCGCCAGCTCGAGAAGAACGCCATGAAGAAGATCCGCCAGCAGATCGGTGACGCCCTGGTGGCGTAAGGCCTCCCGGCGGTGCCAGCCACCGTGGGTGGCGCCGCCAAATCGCCGATAAATCGGGCTCCTACGGCGTTCTGCCGACCTGCTGTAGGAGCGCAGATTCTGCGCGATGGAGGCCGCAGGCCTCCCGCGGTGCCAGCCACCGTGGGTGGCACCGCCAAATCGCCGATAAATCGGGCTCCTACGGCCTTCTGCCGACCTTCCCCCACGGCGTTCTGCCGCCCTGCTGTAGGAGCGCAGATTCTGCGCGATCTGGAAGCGAAGAGCCCCGTCGGATGAGAGTCCGGCGGGGCTCTGGCGTTTATCGCCGATAGATCGGGCGCCTGCGACGTTTCTGCAATCCGGTTCCGGCTACGCCGTCTGCGGCGCCTCCCTGAGCAGCTGCGTCGAGAGCAGCGCCCACTGGTCCTCCCAGTGCTCGGTGGGGCGGCGCTGGAAGTCGCTTCTCACGTACTGGCTGATGCGCCCCTCGGCGGCGGCCAGCAGCAGGTTGGCGGCGGCGGGGGCGGGCAGGTTGGGGCGGCGCCCCTCGCGGAGCTCGGCCTCGCGCAGGATCTGCTTGAGCTGGGTCTCGAGCCGTTCGAAGAGCTGGTGGATGCGCACCCGCAGCCGCGCCGTTTCGCCGGTGAGAACGCCGCCGTCGAGCAGCCGGGAGAGCCCCGGGTTCTTCTCGGCGAAGGCGAGCAGCAGGGTGAGCAGCGCCCCGCAGCGGGGCAGCGCCTCGGGGCTCTCCTCCAGGATGCGGGTGATCCGCGCGAAGAGCGTCTCCTCGATGAACTCGATGAGCCCCTCGAACATGCGCGCCTTGCTGGGAAAGTGGCGGTAGAGGGCGGCCTCGGAGACGCCGACCTGCTTCGCCAGGGCGGCGATGGTGATGCGCTTGCCGCTGTCCTCCTCCAGCATCAGGGCCAGCGCCTGCAGGATCTGCTCGCGACGGCTGGGGGGTGGGGTTGCCTGCGTCATAGTGTTCTTTTCTTTTCTAATGGTCGACCCATGCTAGTCGGGTGCCCGCCGCGACGCAAAGGCCGCAGCGGGAGGCGTCAGTCCTGCTGGCTGGCGTCGGTGATCAGGGTGCCCACCCCGGCGTTGGTGAAGATCTCCAGCAGGGTGGCGTGGGGGACCCGGCCGTCGATGATATGGGCGCTCTTCACGCCGCCCTTCACCGCCTCCAGGGCGCAGCGGATCTTGGGCAGCATGCCGCCGTGGATGGTGCCGTCGGCGATGAGCTCGTCCACCTGGGCGGTGGTCAGCCCGGTCAGCACCTCGCCCTCGGCGTTCATCAGGCCGGCCACGTTGGTCAGCAGCATCAGCTTCTCGGCACAGAGGGCCTCGGCCACCTTGCCGGCCACCAGGTCGGCGTTGATGTTGTAGCTGTGGCCCTCGGCATCCACGCCGATGGGGGCGATCACCGGAATGAAGTCGCGCTCGGCGAGCATCTCGATCAGGTCGGTGGAGATATGCTCCACCTCGCCCACGTGGCCGATGTCGATGATCTCGGGGACGGTCATCTCCGGGGTCTGGTGCTCCACCTTGAGCTGGCGGGCGCGGATCTGGCTGCCGTCCTTGCCGGTCAGGCCGATCGCCTTGCCGCCGCACTGGTTGATCAGGTTGACGATGCCCTTGTTGACCAGGCCGCCCAGCACCATCTCCACCACGTCCATGGTCTCGGCGTCGGTCACCCGCATGCCGTTGACGAAGCGCGACTCGATGTTGAGCTTCTTGAGCAGGTCGCCGATCTGCGGGCCGCCGCCGTGCACCACCACCGGGTTGATGCCCACCTCCTTCATCAGCACGATGTTGCGCGCGAAGGAGTCGATCAGGGTGTCCTCGGTCATGGCGTTGCCGCCGTACTTCACCACCACGGTCTTGCCGGTGAAGCGCTGGATATAGGGCAGCGCCTCGGAGAGTACCTCTACCACCAGGCGGGGGTCGCGGGTCTGTTCGGTCATGTCCATCCTTCCTTGTGTTCTGTCCAGCTAGTGTGGGGCTACAGCGCCAGGTCCAGCTCCGGGGCCACCTTGGCCAGGGCGGCGGTGAACTGCGCCTTGATGCGCGCCAGCGCCGCCTCGCTCTTGCCCTCGAAGCGCAGCACCAGCACCGGCGTGGTGTTGGAGGCGCGGCACAGGCCCCAGCCGTCCGGGTAGTCGACGCGGATGCCGTCCAGGGTGGTCTTCACCCCCTCCTCGCCGAAGTCGCCCTCCCGGGCCAGGCGGGCCACCAGGTCGAACTTGGTCTCGTCGGTGACGGTGACGTTGATCTCCGGGGTGCCGATGTCCTGGGGGTAGCGGTCGAAGAAGGCGTCGGCGTCCTCCTCCTGGCGGGAGAGGATCTCCAGCAGGCGAGCGGCACCGTAGAGGCCGTCGTCGAAGCCGTACCAGCGCTCCTTGAAGAAGATATGCCCGCTCATCTCGCCGGCCAACTGCGCGCCGGTCTCCTTCATGCGCGCCTTGATCAGGGAGTGGCCGGTTCGCCACATCTCGGGCTCCCCGCCGGCCTCATCGATCACCCGGGCCAGGTTGCCGGTGCACTTGACGTCGAAGATCACCTTCGCGCCCGGGTTGCGCTCGAGCATGTCCTCGGCGAAGGCCATCATCAGGTGGTCTGGGTAGATCATCCGGCCGGCGGGGGTGATCACCCCCAGGCGGTCGCCGTCACCGTCGAAGGCCAGGCCGATATCGGCGCCGCTCTCCTGCACCGCCCGGATCAGGTCCTGGAGGTTCTCCGGCTTGCCCGGGTCCGGGTGGTGGTTGGGGAAGGTGCCGTCGATCTCGGCGAAGAGCGGGAGCGTCTCGACGCCGAGCTTCTCGATCAGCTGCGGGCCCAGCTCGCCGGCCACGCCGTTGCCGCAGTCCACCACCGCCTTGAGGGGGCGGGCCAGGCGCACGTCGGCCAGTATCCGCGCCAGGTAGGCGCTGCGCACGTCCACCTCGCGCACGCTGCCGGCGCCCTCGGCCAGGTCGCCCGTGGTGATGCGGGTGTGCAGGGCGGTGATCGCCTCGCCGGAGAGGGTCTCGCCGCCGAGCACGATCTTGAAGCCGTTGTAGTCCGGCGGGTTGTGGCTGCCGGTGACCATGACGCCGGAGGCGGTGCCGTCCAGGGCGTGGGTGGCGAAGTAGAGCACCGGCGTGGGCACCATGCCGACGTCGATGACGTCGCGGCCGGCGGCGGTCAGGCCGCGCACCAGGGCATCCTTGAGGCGGGGGCCCGAGAGGCGGCCGTCCCGGGCCACCACCACGGTGGACTCGCCGCGGGCGGCGGCCTCGCTGCCGATGGCGCGGCCGATCGCCTCGACGCTCGCTTCGGTGAGGGTGTCGTCGACGATGCCGCGAATGTCATAGGCGCGGAAGATGGAGGCGGGAACGGTCTGGCGTTCGGCTGTCATGGGGTGTCCTTTCCTTGTCCTTGTAGCGTCAGAGGCGTCAGTGGCGGCCGGAGCTGCCGAAGCCGCCGGCGCCGCGGAGGCTGGTGTCGAAGTCGTCGACCAGTTCGAGCTCGGCCTGCATCACCGGGACCAGCACGTACTGGGCGAGGCGTTCGAAGGGCTCGAGGGTGAAGTCGCGCTGGCTGCGGTTCCACACCGAGATCATCAGCTCGCCCTGGTAGTCGGAGTCGATCAGGCCGACCAGGTTGCCGAGCACGATGCCGTGCTTGTGGCCCAGCCCCGAGCGGGGCAGGATCATGCCGGCGAGGCCGGGGTCGGCGATATGGATGGCGAGCCCGGTGCGCACCAGCTCGCACTGGCCGGGGGCCAGGGTGAGGGGGGCGTCGAGCAGGGCGCGCAGGTCCATGCCGGCGGAGCCGTCGGTGGCGTAGCGGGGCAGGTGGTCGCGCAGGCGCTCGTCGAGGAGCTTCACGGCCAGGCGCGGCTTGGTGTCGGGTCGGGGCATCGGTCTTCCTGCTGGGTATGCCTGAGAGAGGGGCTGGATGAGTCGGGGCTGACGCAGGCCGGCCCGCGGGGGCGGCTTGCGTCAGCTCGGGGCCTTCAGCGGCTCGGCGGCCGGGCCAGGCAGGCCAGCGCCCGGCGGATCACGGCGCCGGCCATCTCGCGCTTGGGCTGGGGGTCGAGGCTCTCCTGATCGACCCCGCCGTCGCCGCTGCGCCACAGCAGCAGGGCGGCGTTGTGGTCGCTGCCGAAGCCGAGCCCCTCCCGGGAGACGTCGTTGGCGACGATCATGTCGAGCCCCTTGCGGGCCAGCTTGTCCCTGGCGTAGGTGGCGAGGTCTCGGGTCTCGGCGGCGAAGCCCACCACCAGGGGGCGGTGCTCCGCCGGCAGGGCGGCCACGGCGGCGATGATGTCGGGGTTCTTCACCAGGCGCAGCACGAGCTCCTCCTCGCCCTCCACCTTCTTGATCTTGTGCTCGGCGGCGCTCTCGGCGCGGTAGTCGGCCACGGCGGCGCAGCCGATAAAGAGGTCGCTTTCGGGCGCCAGGCGCTGGGCCGCCTCGTGCATCTCCACGGCCGTCTCCACCTCGAGGCGCTCGACCCCCGCCGGGCAGGGCAGGCTGACCGGGCCGCTGATCAGGGTGACCCGGGCGCCCAGTTCGGCGGCGGCCTCGGCCAGGGCGTAGCCCATCTTGCCGGAGCTGTGGTTGGAGAGGTAGCGCACCGGGTCCAGGGGCTCCCGGGTCGGGCCGGCGGTAATGGTCACGGCCAGGCCCGCGGCTTCGGGCGCCTTGATAGCAGCCGGCGCGGTTTCGGGCGCCTGGAAGAGCGCCAGCAGGGCCTCGAGGATCGCCTCGGGCTCCAGCATGCGGCCCGGGCCCACGTCGCCGCAGGCCTGGTCGCCGCTCGCAGGCCCCAAAAGGCGCCAGCCATCCTCGGCCAGGCGGGCCGCGTTGCGCTGCGTCGCCGGGTGGGACCACATGGCCTGGTTCATGGCCGGCGCCATCACCCTCCTCGACTGGCTGGCCAGGCAGAGGGTGGTGAGCAGGTCGTCGGCCATGCCGGCGGCCAGCCGCGCCATCAGGTCGGCGGTGGCCGGGGCGATCAGGATGGTATCGGCCCAGCGGGCGAGCTCGATATGCCCCATGCCGGCCTCGGCCTCGGGGTCGAGCAGGGAGGTGCGTACCGGCTCGCCGGTCAGCGCCTGCAGGGTGAGCGGGGTAATAAAGGCCTGAGCACCCTCGGTCATCACCACGCGCACCTCGCAGCCGGCCTGCTTGAGCAGGCGGGCGAGCATGGCGCTCTTGTAGGCGGCGATGCCGGCGCTGATGCCGAGCAGCACCTTGTGGCCGGGGCGTGACGAGGCGGGAAGCGATGACATGGGCGTTGTCCGGAGCGCGATTGTCAGCCGCCTACCTTACCACTGGCGTCCAGCCTTGCGTAGCGCAGGCACCCTGCGAGCCGCCAGCGGCTACACTGGTCAACAGACGGGTGGCGGAGCAGGGAGCCGAAGATGTCGATCAGGGACTGGCCGGAGGGGGAGCGCCCCCGGGAGAAGCTGCTGGCGCTGGGGCCGGAGGTGCTGTCGGATGCGGAGCTGCTGGCGATCTTCCTGCGGGTGGGGGTTCAGGGGCGCTCGGCGGTGGATCTCGCCCGGGACCTGCTGCTGGAGTTCGGCGGGCTGCGCCAGCTGCTGGAGGCCGATCGCGAGCGCTTCTGCGCCGCCCGGGGCATGGGCAGCGCCAAGTACGTTCAGCTCCAGGCGACCCTGGAGCTCTCCCGGCGCCACCTGGCGAGCCAGCTGGCCCGGGGCGAGGCGCTCACCTCGCCGACCCTGGTGCGCCGCTACCTGGCCGCCCAGCTGCGCCACCTGGGCCACGAGGAGTTTGCCGCCCTCTTTCTCGACAGCCAGCATCGGGTGATCCGCTACGAGTCGCTGTTTCGGGGCACCCTGGACAGCGCCTCGGTCTACCCCCGGGAGGTGGCCCGCCGTGCCCTGGAGCTGGGGGCCGGGGCGATCATCTTCGCCCATAACCACCCCTCCGGGGTGGCCGAGCCCTCGGACGCCGACCGGCGCATCACCGATCGGCTGCGCGAGGCGCTGGGGCTCTTCGAGATCCGGGTGCTGGATCACTTCGTGGTGGGGGATGGCGAGGTGGTCTCCTTCGCCGAGCGGGGGTGGCTCTAGCGCTTTATTGGGCGCTTTGATAAAATGCGCGCCCGGCTGCGCTCGGCTCCTGGGTTTGACGTCGGTCTGACTCCCGGGAATCAGGGTCGCAAGCATGCTTTCCGCCACCGGCTGACGCTGTGCGCCAAGCCCCATGCGCCACGCCCCTGTTGCGGCGCCATACTACGTCCCCTGTTGGGTCCTGCTGGATCTCCGCTTCACGCTTGCCCGGCGAGGCGGTCTCTGGTATAAAGTGCAGCCTTTGAATTCCCTTGGGTCAAATTTCACGGGATCTCCCGGTTTGCCCGACAGGTTTTGAACACTCAGGGTTCGATCGCTGCGGCCATCGAACACCTGGCCAGCGGTTGGAGGCTCCAATGTCAAAAGTATGTCAGGTTACCGGCAAGCGCCCGGTGACTGGTAACAACGTTTCACACTCCCAGCGCAAGACCCGCCGTCGGTTCCTGCCGAACCTGCACACCCATCGTTTCTGGGTCGAGTCCGAGAATCGCTTCGTCAAGCTGCGCGTCTCCTCCAAGGGCATGCGCATCATCGACAAGAAGGGCATCGAAGCGGTGCTCAGCGACCTCCGCAAGCGCGGCGACGCCGTCTAAGCGATATCCATTCAGGGAGCAGCAGTCATGCGTGACAAGATCAAGCTGGTGTCCAGTGCCGGTACCGGCCACTTCTACACCACCGACAAGAACAAGCGGAACACCCCGGACAAGCTCGAGTTCAAGAAGTTTGACCCGGTCGTCCGCAAGCACGTGATGTACAAGGAAGCCAAGATCAAGTAAGCCTTGGTCGTCTTCCGCAGGTGTTCTACCTGTCCTTCTGAACCCGGCTGCCTGGTCAGCCGGGTTCAGGCGTTTGTAGACCGCCTTCGCCAGAGCCCTTCGCAACAGCCCCGCCCAACGAGCGCCGCCATGCCCGAGCTGCCCGAAGTCGAGACGACCCGCCGCGGTATTGCCCCCCACCTGGAGGGGCGCGAGATCAGTGAAGTGATCGTGCGCCAGCCGCGCCTGCGCGTGCCGGTGCCGGGAGACCTGGTGGAGCGCCTGGTGGGCGCGCGCATCGGCGAGCTCGCCCGCCGCGCCAAGTACCTGCTGGTGCCGCTCGCCGGCGGCGACTCAGCTGGCGGTCATCTGGCCGGCGGCACCCTGCTCTGGCACCTGGGCATGTCCGGCAGCCTGCGTATCGCCCGCCTCGGCGAGCTGCCGAAGAAGCACGACCACATCGACCTGGTGCTCGAGGGTGGCGCCATCCTGCGCTACCACGACCCGCGCCGCTTCGGCTTTGTCGACTGGCTGGCCGGCAGCCCCGAGCAGGACCCGCGCCTGGCGCGCCTTGGCCCGGAGCCCCTGTCGGACGCCTTCGACGGCGAGCGCCTGTTCGCGCTCTCCCGCGGTCGCCGGGTGGCGGTAAAGCCCTTCCTGATGGATAACGCCGTGGTGGTGGGGGTGGGCAACATCTACGCCAGCGAGGCGCTCTTCATGGCCGGCATCGACCCGCGCCGCGCCGCCGGGCGCATCAGCCGCGAGCGCTATGACCGCCTGGCCGCCGCCGCCCGGGAAGTGCTGGCCGCGGCCATCACCCAGGGCGGCACCACCCTGCGCGACTTCGTCAGCGGTACCGGCGAGCCGGGCTACTTCAAGCAGCGCCTCAACGTCTACGGCCGTCACGGCGAGCCCTGCCGGCAGTGCGGCGCCGAGCTGCGCCTCGTCACCCTCGGGCAGCGGGCCAGCGTCTACTGCCCCCACTGCCAGACCTGATTTGCGAGAGATTTCCATGACCCTGTCCTCCCTGCGCCTGAAGAAGCACGCCGACCGTCGCCTCAAGGCCGGCCACCTGTGGCTCTACTCCAACGAGATCGACACCGGCGCCACCCCGCTCAAGGGCCTCGAGCCTGGCCAGCAGGTGGTGGTGGAGGCCGCCAACGGCAAGGCGCTGGGGGTGGCCTACGTCAACCCCAACTCGCTGATCTGCGCGCGGCTGGTCTCCCGGGAGCCCAAGCAGGGGCTCGACCGCTCGCTGCTGGTGCACCGGCTCAACCAGGCCCTGGCCCTGCGCCAGCGCCTCTTCGCCGCCCCCTACTACCGCCTGGTGCACGGCGAGGGCGACCTGCTGCCGGGCCTGGTGATCGACCGCTTCGCCGACACCCTGGTGGTGCAGCTCAATACCGCCGGCATGCAGGCGGTGCTGCCCGAGCTGCTCGACGCCCTGGACAAGGTGCTCTCGCCGACCACGGTGGTGCTGCGCAACGACACCAGCGGCCGCCGCCAAGAGGGTCTCGAGCGCTACGTCGAGGTGGTCAAGGGCGAGGTGGCAGACCCGGTGCTGCTGGAGGAGAACGGCGTGCGCTTCGCCGCCCCGGTGCTCGACGGCCAGAAGACCGGCTGGTTCTACGACCACCGCATCAACCGCGCCTGGCTCAACCAGTACGTGGCCGGCAAGCGGGTGCTGGACCTGTTCAGCTACGTGGGCGGCTGGGGCGTGCAGGCCGCCGCCCACGGCGCCAGCGAGGTGCTCTGCGTGGATTCCTCCGCGGCGGCCCTCGAACGGGTGGCCGAGAACGCCGCCCTGAACGGCCTTCACGAGCGGGTGGCGGTGGGCGAGGGCGATGCCTTCGAGGCGCTGGCGGCGCTCAAGGCCGACGGCGAAGAGTTCGACGTGGTGATCCTCGACCCGCCCGCCTTCATCAAGAAGCGCAAGGACATCCCCAACGGCGAGCGGGCCTACGGCAAGCTCAACCGCGAGGCGATGCGCCTGCTGGGCCGCGACGGCCTGCTGCTGTCGGCGTCGTGCTCCATGCACCTGGCGCCGGAGCGGCTGGTGGACGCGGTGCGCGGCGCGGTGCGCCACCAGGATCGCCACGGCCAGATCCTCTTCCAGGGCCACCAGGGACCGGATCACCCGGTGCATCCGGCGATTCCGGAGACCAGCTATCTCAAGGCCCTGGGCGTGCGGGTCTTCCGGGACTGATCATGGTCGGCGACTCGGTGCGCGTCTTCGCCCACTCCAACGCGCTGCTGGTCAGCCATGTGCGCAACCTGCTGGAGGCCGCGGGCATTCCGGGCGAGCTGCGCAACATGACCCTGGGCGGCGGCGCCGGCGAGCTGCCCCTGGGGGAGTGCGAGCCCGAGGTGTGGGTGAAACCCCACAACCGCGAGCGGGCCGAGGCGCTGATTCGCGATGCCCTGTCCGGGGAGAGCGAAGCGCCGGCCTGGCGCTGTCCCGGCTGCGGCGAGTCGCTGGAGGGCGTCTTCGACACCTGCTGGAGCTGCGGGGCGCACCGCCCCTGAGCGCCGAGCCCCTGATGCGAAAGGAGCCTGCCATGGCGTGGGACCTGCCCGACCCCTTCGTGATCGAGCTCGTCGTCGAGCCCTCGGCCATCGACGAGTACGACCATGCCAACAACGCCGAGTACCTGCGCTGGATCGAGCGGGTGAGCTGGGCCCACTCCGACGCCCTGGGGCTGACCCTCGAGCGCTACCGGGAGCTGGATCGCGGCATGGCGGTGCATCGCCACGAGCTGGACTACCTGGCCCCGGCCTTCGAAGGGGACCGCCTGGCCCTGGCCACCTGGATCATCGCCGACGACAGCCGCCTGACCCTGACCCGCCGCTTCCAGCTGGTCCGCCCCGCCGATGGCCGCACCCTGCTCAAGGCCCGCACCCGCTTCGCCTGCATCGAGCTCTCCAGCGGTCGCCCGCGGCGCCTGCCCGAGGAGTACCGGCGAATCTACGGCGAGGCCGCCGTGGTGGAGTGAGCGTGCCGACAGGGCGAGTCGGGCTGTGGTGTAGTAGCGTGCCGACAGGGCGAGCCGGGCTGTGGTGTAATGGAGGGCCAGGACACGCCAGGCAAAGGAGCCACCATGCAGATCGCCGTTCCCCGTGAGATCAAGACCCACGAGTACCGCGTCGCCTTGACCCCCGCCGGGGCGCGGGAGCTGGTTGGTCGTGGCCATTCGGTCACGGTGCAGGCCGGGGCCGGCGAGGGGGCAGGCTTCGACGATGCCGCCTATGAGGCGGCCGGTGCCCGGGTCGCGGCCGATGCAGCGGCGGTGTGGGAGAGTGCCGAGCTGATCCTCAAGGTCAAGGAGCCCCAGCCCGAGGAGCTTGCGCGCCCGGGCTCCGGCCAGACGCTCTTTACCTACCTGCACCTGGCCGCCGACGAGGCCCTGACCCGGGGGTTGATGGCAAGCGGTGCCACCGCTATTGCCTACGAGACCGTCACCGACCGCCAGGGCGGCCTGCCGCTGCTGGCGCCCATGAGCACCGTGGCCGGGCGCATGGCGATCCAGGCCGGCGCTCACGGCCTGGAGAAGGCCCAGGGCGGTTCCGGCGTGCTGCTGCCCGGGGTGCCCGGGGTGCCGCCGGCCCGGGTCGCGGTGATCGGCGGCGGCGTGGTAGGGGAGAACGCCGCTCGCATGGCGCTGGGCCTGGGCGCCGAGGTGACGGTGCTCGACAAGTCGATACCGCGCCTGGAGGTCCTGGATGACCGCTATCAGGGGCGCATGCGGACGCTCTTCGCCACCGCCGATGCCATCGAGGCGACGGTGCGCGAGTCCGACCTGGTGATCGGCGCGGTGCTGGTGCCAGGGGCCGCCGCTCCCCGGCTGGTGACCCGGGCGATGCTGGCGGAGATGAGGCCCGGCAGCGTGCTGCTCGACGTGGCCATCGACCAGGGGGGCTGTTTCGAGACCAGCCGTCCCACCACCCACGCCGACCCTACCTATGTGGTCGACGGCATCGTCCACTATGGTGTGGCCAACATGCCCGGCGCCGTGGCCCGCACCTCTACCCAGGCGCTCACCAACGCCACCCTGCCGTTCGTGATCGCCCTGGCCGACAAGGGCTGGCGGCAGGCCCTGGCCGACGACCCCCACTTCCTGGCCGGCCTCAACGTGCATGCAGGCCAGGTCGCCTATCGGGCGGTGGCCGAGGCCTTCGGCCTCGAGGCGGCCGAGCCCCAGGCGCTGCTCCGGTCGCCTTGATGGGGAGCGCGCGTTACCATAGCCGCCATTTACGAACAGCAGAGTCCGTTTTCCTCATGAGTGCAGCTTCCGAGAAGACCCGCGTTCTCACCGGCATCACCACCACCGGTACTCCCCACCTGGGCAACTACGTCGGCGCCATCAAGCCCGCCATCGAGGCGAGCCAGGACCCGACCGTGCAGTCCTACTACTTCCTCGCCGACCTGCATGCGCTGATCAAGTGCCAGGAGCCCGGGCGCGTCCAGGAGTCGCGCCTGGAGATCGCCGCCACCTGGCTGGCCCTGGGGCTGGATACCGACAACGCCATCTTCTACCAGCAGTCCGATATCCCCGAGATCCCGGAGCTGACCTGGATGCTCTCCTGCGTCTGCGCCAAGGGGCTGATGAACCGCGCCCACGCCTACAAGGCGGCGGTAGCGGAGAACGAGGCCGCCGGCAACCAGGACCCCGACAAGGGCGTCACCATGGGCCTGTTCGGCTACCCGGTGCTGATGGCCGCCGATATCCTGATGTTCAACGCCAACCGGGTGCCGGTGGGCCGCGACCAGATCCAGCATATCGAGATGGCCCGGGATATCGCCGGGCGTTTCAACCACCTCTTCAAGGGCGACTACTTCACCCAGCCCGAGGCGGTGGTCGACGATAACGTGGCGGTGCTCAACGGCCTGGACGGCCGCAAGATGTCCAAGAGCTACAACAACACCATCCCGCTCTTCGCCCCCGAGAAGAAGCTCCTGAAGCTGGTGCGCAAGATCAAGACCAACTCCCTGGAGCCCGGCGAGCCCAAGGACCCCGAGACCTGCACCCTCTTCCAGATCTACTCCGCCTTCGCCACGGCGGAGGAGACCGCCGCCATGCGCACCGAGTACGAGAACGGCATCGGCTGGGGCGAGGCCAAGAATCGTCTCTTCGAGACCCTCAACGAGCAGCTGCGCGAGCCCCGCGAGCGCTACCAGGCGCTGCTGGAGGACCCGGGCCATATCGAGGCGGTGCTGAAGAAGGGCGCCGAACGCGCCCGGGAAGAGGCGGCGCCGACCATGGATCGCCTGCGCCAGGCGGTAGGGCTGGGCCGCTTCGTCTAGGGCGATGCCCGCGGCGAGACCGGAAGGGGCCTTTCGGCCCCTTCTTCGTGTCGAGGCGATGGCGGGTGGATCAGGTTTCTTTTATATTCTATAAGGTTATTAATATTTTCTTTTAAATTTCTTTATGTTCTTTGCTTAGATGATTAGCATGCTCGCTCTATGGGGCCCCAGAGCCCCCTGACCGACTTCGAGAGAGCCTGCCATGAGTGAACTCGCCCTGACCCGACGCTCCCGACTTTCCGTGCCCGCGGTGGCCACCGGCGCCCTGCTGCTGGGGGCCCTGGCCGTGGGGGCCGCCTTCGGCGCCCGTATCGGCGCCCTGATGGTGATCGGCGGCCTGCTGGGCATGGTGCTCTACCATGCCGCCTTCGGCTTCACCGCCGCCTGGCGGGTCTTTATCACCGAGCGCCGCGGCCGCGGCCTGCGCGCCCAGATGGTGATGCTGGCCATCGCCGTGCTGCTCTTCTTCCCCGCCCTGGGGGCCGGCACCCTGTTCGGCACCGAGGTGAGTGGCTATGTGGCCCCTGTAGGTGTCTCGGTGATCTTCGGCGCCTTCCTGTTCGGCATCGGCATGCAGCTGGGCGGCGGCTGCGCCTCCGGCACCCTCTTCACCGCCGGCGGCGGCAACGCCCGCATGCTGATCACCCTGCTGTTCTTCGTGGTGGGCTCGGTGATCGGCACCGCCCACTTCGCCTGGTGGCAGAGCCTGCCCGCCCTGCAGCCGGTCTCCCTGGTGCAGACTGCCGGCGTGGGCGGCGGCATCGCGGTGAGCCTGGCGCTCTTCGCCGCCATCGCCGCCTTCACCCTGGTGATGGAGAAGCGCCGCCATGGCCAGCTGGAGCAGACGCCCCGCATCGACGCCGGCAACCGCCGCTGGCTCACCGGCCCCTGGCCGCTGCTGTTCGGCGCCGTGGCCCTGGCCCTGCTCAACTACGCCACCCTGGCCCTGGCCGGCCGCCCCTGGGGCGTTACTGGCGCCTTCGCCCTGTGGGGCGCCAAGGGCTTCGAATTCCTGGGCGGCGACGTGACTGGCTGGGGCTACTGGCAGGCGCCGGGCAACGCCGCGGCCCTGCAGGCCAGCGTGTGGAGCGATATCACCACGGTGATGAACGTCGGCATCATGGTCGGCGCCCTGGTGGCGGCCTCCCTGGCCGGGCGCTTCGCTCCCAACTTCCGCATCCCGGCCAAGTCGGTGCTGGCGGCGGTGATCGGCGGCATCATGCTCGGCTACGGCGCCCGCCTGGCCTTCGGCTGCAATATCGGCGCCTACTTCGGGGGCATCGCCTCCGGCAGCCTGCACGGCTGGGTGTGGCTCATCGCCGCCTTCGCCGGCAACATGCTCGGTGTGCGCCTGCGGCCCCTCTTCTTCGAGGGCGAGGCGGGCCGCCAGCCGGTGGCCAAGGGCTGCTGAGCCCGCCCCGCGCCTGGCGGACACGCCCCGTGAACTGCGCCCCGGCCTCGGCCGGGGCGCGGTCGTTTCGGGCATGGTAGAGTGCTGACGAGGCGCCGTCAGAGCGCCAACGGCCCGTTCCAGTTACCGCAACCGAGAGCAGAGATGACCACCGACAAGCGCCCTCTCTATATTCCCTATGCCGGCCCTCCGCTGCTGGAGATGCCGCTGCTCAACAAGGGCAGCGCCTTCACCCAGGAGGAGCGCATCGAGTTCAACCTGATCGGGCTGCTGCCCCAGTGCGTGGAGTCCATCGAGGAGCAGCTCGAGCGGGCCTACCGCCAGTACCAGCAGTGCCAGACCGACCTGGACAAGCACATCTACCTGCGCGCCATCCAGGATGACAATGAGACCCTCTACTTCCGCATGGTCTCCGAGCACCTGGAGGAGATGCTGCCGATCATCTACACGCCCACCGTGGGCAAGGCGTGCCAGGAGTTCTCCAATATCTACCGCAACCACCGCGGCCTCTTTATCGCCTATCCGGATCGCCACCGCATGGACGACATCCTGCGCAGCGCCACCAAGGGGCAGGTGAAGGTGATCGTGGTCACCGACGGTGAGCGCATCCTGGGCCTGGGCGACCAGGGCATCGGCGGCATGGGCATCCCCATCGGCAAGCTGGCGCTCTACACCGCCTGCGGCGGCATCAGCCCCGCCTATACGCTGCCGATCATGCTCGACGTGGGCACCAACAACCAGGCGCTGCTGGATGACCCCATGTACATGGGCTGGCGCCATCCGCGTATCTCCCAGGAGGAGTACGATGAGTTCATCGACACCTTCATCACGGCGGTGAAGCGCCGCTGGCCCGAGGTGCTGCTGCAGTTCGAGGACTTCGCCCAGGCCAACGCCGTGCCGCTGCTCGAGCGCTATCGTAACGAACTCTGCTGCTTCAACGACGACGTCCAGGGCACGGCGGCGGTGGTGGTGGGCACCCTGATGGCGGCCTGCCAGGCCCGCGAGGAGGGCATCGGCCAGCAGCGTGTGGTCTTCGTGGGGGCGGGCTCCGCCGGCTGCGGCATCGCCGAGCAGGTGGTGGTGGCCATGCAGGCCGAGGGGCTCACCGAGAAGGAGGCCCGGGCGCGGATCTTCATGGTGGACCGGGAGGGGCTGGTGACCTCGGACCAGACCTGGCTGCGGGACTTCCAGGCGCGCCTGGCCCACGACCCGGCCCTTACCGAGGGTTGGCAGGGCCAGGGCCTGGTGGAGACGATTCGCCGGATTCAGCCCACGGTGCTGATCGGGGTCTGCGGGCGGCCGGGCATCTTCACCGAGGAGGTGGTGCGCACCATGCATGCGGGCTGTGAAACGCCGGTGATCATGCCGCTCTCCAACCCCACCTCCCAGGCGGAGGCGCTGCCCGAGGACGTGATCCGCTGGACCGACGGTGCGGCCCTGGTGGCCACCGGCAGCCCCTTCCCGCCGGTGGAGCATGGGGGGCGCAGCTACCCCATCGCCCAGTGCAACAACGCCTATATCTTCCCCGGCATCGGTCTGGGGGTGGTGGCGGCCGAGGCGCGGCGGGTCACCGACGACATGCTGATGGCGGCCTCCCGGGCGCTGGCCCGGGAGGCGCCCATCGTCAAGGAGGGGGAGGGGGCGCTGCTGCCGCCGCTGACCCGGATACGTGAGCTCTCCAAGGCGATCGCCTTCGATGTGGCCGCCCAGGCCCAGGGGGAGGGCGTGGCGCTGAAGACCGACGGCCTCAAGCTGCGTGCCTCCATCGAGCGCAACTGCTGGACGCCGGCGTATCGCACCTACCGCCGCCGCTCCTTCTGACGCACTATCCACTGAATTGAAAAAGGCCCTGGCGGGGTATCCCGGCAGGGCCTTTCGCCTTTCGGTGCCTTTCGGTGCCTTTCGCGGCAGGCCAGACGACTACCTAGGCGGCCCCAATCATACGGCGCAGCACATAGTGCAGGATGCCGCCGTGGCGGTAGTACTCCAGCTCGTTGGCGGTATCGATGCGGCAGAGCGCCTCGAAGTGCTTCTCGCCCTTGTCGCTCTTGACCGTCACCTTCACCTTGCCGCCCGGGGTAAGCTCGGCGAGCCCCGCGATGGAGATCTGCTCGTCGCCGGTCAGGCCCAGGGTCTGGCGGCTCTCCCCCTCGGGGAACTGCAGCGGCACCACGCCCATGCCGATCAGGTTGGAGCGGTGGATGCGCTCGTAGGATTCGGCGATCACCGCGCGCACGCCGAGCAGCCGGGTGCCCTTGGCGGCCCAGTCGCGGCTGGAGCCGGTGCCATACTCCTTGCCGGCGATCACCACCAGCGGCGTGCCCTCCTCCTGATAGCGCATGGCGGCGTCGTAGATCGCCATCTGCTCACCGGAGGGCACGTGGCGGGTCTCGCCGCCGACCACGCCGTCGAGCATCTCGTTTCTGATGCGCACGTTGGCGAAGGTACCGCGCATCATGATCTCGTGGTTGCCGCGCCGGGAGCCGTAGGAGTTGAAGTCCACCGGCTTGATGCCGCGCTCCTGCAGGTAGCGCCCGGCGGGGCTGTCCGGCTTGATGCTGCCGGCCGGCGAGATATGGTCGGTGGTTACCGAGTCGCCGAGCATCGCCAGGATGCGCGCCTCCTGAACATCCTCGATGGCGTCGGGCGTCCGCCCCATGCCCTCGAAGAAGGGCGGGTGCTGGATATAGGTGGAATCCTCCGACCACTCGTAGACCTTGCTCTCGGGCACCTCGATGGCCTTCCAGGCGTCGTCGCCGTCGAACACCTCGGCGTACTCCTTGGAGAACATCCCGGTGTTGACCCGGGCCACCGCCTCGGCGATCTCCGCCTGACTCGGCCAGATGTCCCTGAGGGTGACGGGCTCGCCGTCGCTGCCGATGCCGATGGGGTCCGTCGTCAGGTCGCAGCGCACATTGCCGGCCAGCGCATAGGCCACCACCAGGGGCGGTGAGGCGAGCCAGTTGGTCTTGACCAGGGGGTGGACCCGGCCTTCGAAGTTGCGGTTGCCGGAGAGCACCGAGGCCACGGTGAGGTCGGCGTCCTCGATCGCCTTCTCGATGGCCTCGGGCAGGGGGCCGGAGTTGCCGATGCAAGTGGTGCAGCCGTAGCCCACCAGCTGGAAGCCCAGGGCGTCGAGGTCCTCGTTGAGGCCAGCGGCGGCGAGGTAGTCGGTGACCACCTTGGAGCCGGGGGCGAGGGAGGTCTTGACCCAGGGCTTGGTGGTCAGGCCTTTCTCGCGGGCCTTCCGGGCCAGCAGGCCGGCGGCCATCATCACGCTGGGGTTGGAGGTATTGGTGCAGGAGGTGATGGCGGCGATCACCACGGCGCCGGGGTCGAGGCGGAAGGCCTCGCCGTCGAGGTCCACCGCTTGACTGTCATGGTGCTCGTAGCTCTCCTCGACGCCGACCGCGGTCTGGCCGCCTTCGGAAAACAGCCGGCCCTTCTCCTCGGAGGAGGTGACCGGCTTGCCGTCGTCGGCCATGACCTTCTGGAAGGCCGCCTGCATGTCCTTGAGGGCCACCCGGTCCTGGGGGCGCTTGGGGCCGGCCAGGCTGGCCTCCACCTCGCCCATGTCGAGTGCCAGGGTGTCGCTGAACACCGGCTCGTCACCGGGCTCGCGCCACAGCCCCTGGGTCTTGCTGTAGGCCTCCACCAGGGCCACCTGGCCGTCGTCGCGGCCGGTCAGGCGCAGGTAGTTGAGGGTCTCGTCGTCCACCGGGAAGAAGCCGCAGGTGGCGCCGTACTCCGGGGCCATGTTGGCGATGGTGGCGCGGTCGGCCAGGGGCAGGTCCTTGAGGCCGTCGCCGTAGAACTCCACGAACTTGCCTACCACGCCCTTCTTGCGCAGCATCTCGGTCACCGTGAGCACCAGGTCCGTGGCGGTGATGCCCTCGCGCAGCTTGCCGGTGAGCTTGAAGCCGATCACCTCGGGAATCAGCATGGAGACCGGCTGGCCGAGCATGGCGGCCTCGGCCTCGATGCCGCCCACGCCCCAGCCCAGTACGCCCAGGCCGTTGATCATGGTGGTGTGGGAGTCGGTGCCCACCAGGGTGTCGGGATAGGCGAAGGTCTTGCCGTCCTCCTCCTTGGTCCAGACCGTCTGGCCCAGGTACTCCAGGTTGACCTGGTGGCAGATGCCGGTGCCGGGCGGCACCACCCGGAAGTTGTCGAAGGCCTGCTGGCCCCAGCGCAGGAACTCGTAGCGTTCGCGGTTGCGCTCCATCTCGATGGCGACGTTGTCCCGGAAGGCCGTGGCGTTGCCGAACTTGTCGACCATCACCGAGTGGTCGATGACCAGGTCCACCGGGGAGAGCGGGTTGATGCGGGCGGGGTCCTCGCCCAGTGACTCCACCGCGGCGCGCATGGAGGCGAGGTCCACCACCCCGGGCACCCCGGTGAAGTCCTGCATCAGCACCCGGGCCGGGCGGTAGCCGATCTCGCGGTCGGAGCGGGCCTCCTTCTGCCAGTCTACCAGCGCCTGCATGTCCTCCCGGGCGACGCTCTCGTCATCGGCGAAGCGCAGCTGGTTCTCCAGCAGGATCTTGAGGGTCTTGGGCAGCCGCTCGATGCTGCCCAGCGCCTGGGCGGCCTCGGGCAGGCTGTAGTAGTGATAGGTCCTGCCGCCCACCTCGAGGGCCTTGAGGGTATCGGGGGTCGCGTCGGTGCTCATCGGTGTCCTCCTCATCGGAGAGAGTGAACGAACCATCCTGGTATTCTTGGGACATGGTCATGATAGGCGGCGTTTTCAACCGCTGCCCGGGGGAACGCTTGAAACGGCGGCGCCGGGCCACCATCTTCAAAGGCAACGGACCGGGACTTTCGGTTCCAGGATGCCACCATCCCGTGACAGGCCGGCGACGGCCGGGGAGTCTCCATGCACGAAGAGTCACTGAGCCCGCGCCGGGTACGCTGCCCCTACTGCGATGCCCCCTTCGACCTGCTGCTGGATGCCTCCCAGGGCAGCCAGCTCACCTGGGAGGACTGCCACGTCTGCTGCGCGCCGATCCAGGTGCGCATCGATGCCGACCCCATCGAGCCGGAGGCGCTGACCGTGACCCTGGGACGCGACGACGAGGTGCTGTAGCCCCGCGGCGTCAGTGCAAGGTACCCCAGCGGCCCGGTGTCCATCTCGATAGCCCCTTGCTATGGAGCCGCTCAACCGCGCCCGGATCCCGGCGCGACTGGTACAATGGCGCCACTTTAGAACCTGAACGCTATCCACGAGGTATCTTCCATGAGCGATGTGCGTCACGAACGCCTGATCATCCTGGGCTCGGGCCCGGCCGGCTATACCGCCGCGGTCTATGCGGCCCGCGCCAACCTGAAGCCGCTGCTGATCACCGGGATGCAGGCGGGTGGCCAGCTGACCACCACCACCGACGTGGACAACTGGCCCGGCGATGATGCCGGCGTGCAGGGGCCGGAGCTGATGGAGCGGATGAAGCGTCACGCCGAGCGCTTCGACACCGAGGTGCTCTTCGACCATATCCATGAGGTGGAGCTGCGCAGCCGACCCTTCACCCTCAAGGGCGACAACGGCACCTACACCTGTGACGCCCTGATCATCGCCACCGGTGCCAGCGCTCGCTACCTGGGGCTCGAGTCGGAGCAGAAGTTCATGGGCCAGGGGGTCTCCGCCTGCGCTACCTGCGACGGCTTCTTCTACCGCAACCAGGAGGTGGTGGTGGTAGGCGGCGGCAACACCGCCGTGGAGGAGGCGCTCTATCTCTCCAACATCGCCTCGAAGGTGACCCTGGTGCACCGCCGGGACAGCCTGCGCGCCGAGAAGATCCTCCAGGACAAGCTCTTCCAGCGGGCCGAGGAGGGCAAGGTGGTACTGGAGTGGAACCACACCCTGGAGGAGGTGCTGGGCGACAACACCGGCGTGACCGGCGTGCGCCTGAAGTCCACGCTGACCGGTGAGACCAAGGAGCTGGCCGCGCCGGGCGTCTTCATCGCCATCGGCCACAGCCCCAACACCGGCATCTTCGAGGGGCAGCTTGCGATGAGCGGCGGCTACATCAAGGTGCAGTCCGGCCTCGAGGGCAACGCCACCGCCACCAGCGTGCCGGGCGTCTTCGCCGCCGGCGACGTCATGGACCATGTCTACCGCCAGGCCATCACCTCCGCCGGCAGCGGCTGCATGGCCGCCCTGGACGCCGAGCGCTACCTGGACGAGCTGTAACGCTCAATAGTGCGGCGGCACCTCGTCCTCGGGGCGAGGTGTCATCGCATCGCCCTCCTGCAGCGCCCGCTGCTGCTCGCGAATCTTCTCCTGCATCAGGTCGTTGATGCGCTCCAGTGTCGCCAGGCGCCGCTCCTGGGCGGCCACCGCCTGGTCCAGGGTGTCCAGCCAGTGCTCCTGGTAGGCGATACGGCTCTCCAGCGCCTCCAGGCGCGCCATCAGGTCGAGGGACGCCCGATCGGCGCCCATGTTAGAATCACTTCGTTGCGTGTCACCGTTCATCGTGGCACCACCTCCAGAACGTTATCGTCCAGTATCCACCAACAAGAGAGTCATTCGAGTCCATGAATCGAAAGGTCATGTTTCGCTGCACCCTGGTCAGCCTGCTGCTGGCCGCCCCCGCGCCCCTGTTGATCGCCCTCTTTGTTCACCTCGCCGGCGGGGAGCTTGCCGAGGCGCTGTTCGCGAGCCTCGAGATCGGCGGCGTCGCCGTGGTCTATGCCGCCGCCGCCCTGGCGGTCTTCCTGCTGCTGCTTCTCGCCACCCTGGCAGTCAACGTGCTCACCCCGCAGCTGGTCAACCTGGCCGAGGTCGAGAACGACGATCGCGAGATCGGCGAGGTGAAGTGGTTCAACGTCAACAAGGGCTACGGCTTCATCACCCGCGACAGCGGTGAGGATGTCTTCGTCCACTTCCGCGCCATCCGCGGCCGCGGCCATCGCACCCTGGCCGAGGGGCAGAAGGTCCGCTATCACATCATCGAAAATGAAAGAGGGCTTCAGGCCGATGATGTGACGGTGATCACCTGATCTTCGTCGCCTGCCGTCGGTCCTGATAACAGCGCCCCGCCTTCGTGCGGGGCGCTGTCGTTACGAGGCCTGCGGGGTGCGGAATGGCCGCTCAGTGGCCCGAGTCGGGCCAGTGGAGCTCTTCCTCGCTGCCGTCGGGCAGCACCTGGAGGAAGCGGTCCGGATCGTCGCCGGGCTGCCAGCCGCCCAGGGAGCAGCGCACCTCGCAGCCGAGCCTGGCGGCGGCAGACCGGGCGCAGGCGGCGTCGCTCTCCCAGGGGGTGGCGGGGCTGTCGAACCAGAGGCTGGCGTAGCCGTCGGCGGCCTTCTCCACCAGCAGCACAGGGATCTCGCTCCCCTCGTGGTGGCCGCGGGTGCGCCACTTGCCCTTGCCGGCGGGGGCCAGGGGCTCGGCGCCGATGGCGGCGCCGAGCCAGTCGCTCACCCCTTCGATGGGGGCCTTGGCCAGGTAGATCTCGATATCGGGGTAGCGCGGTTGGCTATCGGGGGTCATGGATGCCTCAGGGTCGGGCGCTGCCGTTGACGAACAGGTGGGTGAGGATCGCCTCGTAGACCCGGCTCAGCTCATCCAGGTCGGCGGCGCGGATGCGCTCGTTGACCTGATGGATGGTGGCGTTGAGGGGCCCCAGCTCCACCACCTGGCTGCCCAGGGTGGCGATAAAGCGGCCATCCGAGGTGCCACCGCTGGTCGACAGCTCCGGACGGTGCCCGGTGACCTGCTCCACGCCGAGCACGGCGGCCTCCACCAGCTCACCCTCGGCGGTGAGGAAGGGCTCGCCGTTGAGGGTCCAGTCCAGCTCGTACTCCAGGCCGTGGGCGTCGAGGATCGCCTCGGTGCGAGCGCGGAGCTCCTCGTGGGTCACCTCGGTGGAGAAGCGGAAGTTGAAGACCACCTCCACCTCGCCGGGAATGACGTTGGTGGCGCCGGTGCCCGCGCGGAAGTTCGAGACCTGGAAGCTGGTGGCGGGGAAGAAGTCGTTGCCGCCGTCCCAGTGCTCCCGGGTCAGGGCGTCCAGGGCCGGCATCGCCTGATGGATGGGGTTGCGTGCCAGGTGGGGGTAGGCCACGTGGCCCTGGACCCCCTTGATGTGCAGCACGCCGCCCAGGGAGCCGCGCCGGCCGTTCTTGATCACGTCGCCCAGCCGGGCGGTGGAGGAGGGCTCGCCGACGATGCAGTAGTCGAGGCGCTCGTGACGCTCGCGCAGGTGCTCGACCACGGCGCGAGTGCCGTCCACCGCGGGCCCCTCCTCGTCGGAGGTGATCAGGAAACCGATCTGGCCGTGGTGGTCCGGATGGGCCGCCAGGAAGCGCTCCACCGCGGTGACCATGGCCGCCAGGCTCCCCTTCATGTCGGCGGCGCCGCGGCCGCGCAGCATGCCCTCATCGTCGATGCAGGGCTCGAAGGGGGGGAAGTCCCAGCGGGTGTGGGGGCCGCTCGGCACCACGTCGGTATGGCCGGCGAAGGCCAGCAGGGGGCCGTGGTGGCCCCGGGTGGCCCAGAAGTTCTCCACGTCGCCGAAGGGCAGGCGCTCCACGCGGAAACCGAGCGCCTCCAGGCGCTCGATCATCAGCGCCTGGCAGCCCAGGTCGTCCGGCGTCACCGAGGGGCGGCGCAGCAGCTCGAAGGCGAGCTGCAGGGTAGGGGATAGACCGGCGGGATCAGTTGTGGGCATGCAGCGCCTCGTTGAGCGCGATGGCGCTCTTGTTGGTCAGGCACTCGATGCGGCCGTTCTGGGAGTTGCGGCGCAGCAGCAGGTCGTCCTGCCCGGCCAGCTCCCGGGCGGCCACGGTCCTGACTTCCTGGCCCTGGTCGTCGAGCAGGGTGACCTTGGCGCCGGCGGTGAGGTAGAGGCCTGCCTCCACGGTGCAGCGGTCACCCAGGGGGATGCCGATGCCGGCGTTGGCGCCGATCAGGCAGCCCTCGCCCACCTTGATGACGATGTTGCCGCCGCCGGAGAGGGTGCCCATGGTGGAGCAGCCGCCGCCGAGATCCGAGCCCTTGCCGACCATGACGCCGGCGGAGATGCGGCCCTCGATCATGCCGGGACCTTCGGTGCCGGCATTGAAGTTGACGAAGCCCTCGTGCATCACGGTGGTGCCCTCGCCCAGGTAGGCGCCCAGGCGCACCCGGGCGGTGTCACCGATGCGCACGCCGCCGGGCACCACGTAGTCGGTCATCTTCGGGAACTTGTCGACGCAGTCCACGGAGAGGGTGCGGCCGGCCAGGCGCGCCTTGAGGCGGCGGGCGGGGAGCTCCTGGACGTCGATGGGACCCTCGCTGGTCCAGGCCACGTTGCGCAGCAGGCCGAACATGCCGGTGAGGTCCAGGCCATGGGGCTTGACCAGGCGGTGGGAGAGCAGGTGCAGCTTGAGATAGACCTCCGGGGCCGTCTCGGGGGCGTCGTCCTTCTCCAGGAACATGGCGACCAGGGGGCGCTGGCTGGCGGCGAAGGCCTCGGCCAGCTCCGCCTGGTCGGCGTGGCCGGCGTCGCGCAGGGCGCTGGCGAGCTCGGCGCACTGTTCGGGCAGGAAGCTCACCGCGGCGTTGCCGGCGGGGGCGTCCAGTGCCTTGGCGGCGGCCTTGACCAGGCCGGCGTCGGGGTTGAGCAGCGGGGCCGGGTAGTAGATCTCCAGCCAGTCGCCCTGGGTGTTCTGGGTGCCGATACCGAGTGCAAAGCTGAGCATGTCTGTGTCCTTGTGGAGGTGGCGTATACGGGTGGTAGGCGTGCCGCCGGGGCGGCCGCCGCGTGTTCGGATGGCCTAGCCGCTCAGGGCGTCATAGTCGCCGTCCCGGTAGCCGACGAGGATCTCGTCGCCGGTGTCTAGCAGCGGTCGCTTGAGCAGGGTGGGGTTGGCGAGCAGCAGCTCCCGGGCCTTGTTGGCGTCTACCGCCTGCTTCTCCTCGTCGGGGAGGTTGCGCCAGGTGGTGCTGCGCTTGTTGAGCGCCTCCACCACCGGCACCTTCTCGAGGATGTGTTCGAGCAGGGCGGCGGAGAGGCCGTCCTCGCGCAGGTCGTGGAACTGGTAGGGGATGCCGGTGCCGTCCATCGCCTTGCGGGCCTTGCGGCAGGTGTCGCAGTTCTTGATGCCGTACAGGGTGAACATCACAGCCTCCTTTCGATAAAGCGGCGCAGGCGGCGAGCCGCCTCCACCGTGGCGTCGACCTCGGCCACCAGCGCCAGGCGCAGCCGGCCGCTGCCGGGGTTGGTGCCGTTGGCGGCGGGACGGCCCATCCCGTCGTCGGCAGCGGGACGACCCATATAGCTACCGGGCAACACGCTGACGTGCTCCTCGGCGAAGAGCGCCCGGGTAAAGGCCTCGTCGTCGCCACCGGGCACCGCCGGCCACAGGTAGAAGCTCGCCTCCGGGGCGGGGAACGCCATCACCGGGGCGAGGATCTCGGTCACCGCGGCGAACTTCTCGCGGTAGGCGTCGCGGTTGGCGCGTACGTGGGCCTCGTCGTTCCAGGCGGTGATCGAGGCGCGCTGCACGGGGAGGGCCATGGCGCAGCCGTGGTAGGTGCGGTAGCGCTTGAAGGGGGCGATCAGCTCGGCGTCCCCGGCCACGAAGCCGGAGCGCAGCCCCGGCAGGTTGGAGCGCTTGGAGAGCGAGTGGAACACCAGGCAGCGGCGGTAGTCGTGGCGGCCGAGCGCCGCGCAGGCCTCGAGCAGCCCCGGCGGCGGGGCGGCCTCGTCCAGGTAGAGCTCCGAATAGCATTCGTCCGAGGCGATGATGAAGTCATGCTCGTCGGCCAGCCGGATCAGCTTCTGGAACTCGGCCAGGGGCGTCACCGCGCCGGTGGGGTTGCCCGGGGAGCAGAGGAAGAGGATCTGCACCTCCCGCCAGGTCTCGGCGGGCACGGCGTCGACGTCGGGTCGAAAGCCGTTCTCGGCGGTGCAGTCCAGATAGAGGGGCGTGCCGCCGGCGAGCAGGGTGGCGCCCTCGTAGATCTGGTAGAAGGGGTTGGGCATCGCCACCCGGGCGGGGCGGGTGCGGTCGAGTGCCGCCTGGACGAAGGCGAAGATCGCCTCCCGGGTGCCGTTGACCGGCAGCACCTGGCGCTCGGGGTCGAGACCCGTCAGGCCGAAGCGTCGCGTCGCCCAGCCGGCGATCGCCTGGCGCAGCTCGGGAAGCCCGGCGGTGGCGGGGTAGCGGGCGAACTCGGCCTGGTGCTCGACCAGGGTGGCCAGCGCCGTGGGGTAGGGGGCGTGCTGGGGCTCACCGATGGTCAGCGGCACGTGGGCCAGCCCCTCGGGGGGCGTCACGCCGGCCTTGAGGGCGGCGAGCTTCTCGAAGGGGTAGGGCTTGAGGGCGTCGAGATCGGGGTTCATGGCTGTCCAGGCGCGCCTCGCCGGCCGTGGCCTCGGGCGTCGTTATGTGAGTCGTTGTCGTGAGACGTGGTCGGAAGGGGCTTGATTATAGGGAAGGCGGGAGAATGCCTCAAACGCAGCGCCTGCCTGCCTGGCCGCTTGGAGCTGATCCGGCGACGGGCCTTCGAGGGGGCGCTCTGACCCCTTCCCTGGGCGCTACCGATTCCCTGCTTCGCTCTCGCGTCCTGCTCCGCTTGCAGGTCCGGTGCTGGCCATCCATGGCCAGCCCGTTCGGAGCAATGCTCCTCACCCCTGGAATAGGACCCCCTCTTCGCCCCATCCCCGGCGCTCCTCGCTACTCTGTCGTCTCGGGCCTAGCCGGAGACATCCAGCACCTCCACCAGCCGCTCGCGCAGCCGGGCCTGGCGCTCGGGGTCGGTGAGGGGCTCCCCGGCCTTGGTGGTGATGAAGAAGACGTCCTCCACCTTCTCGCCCAGGGTGGCGATCTTGGCCGCCGAGAGGGCGATGTCCTGCTCCATGAAGATGCGCCCCACCCGGGCCAGCAGGCCGGGGCGGTCCGGGGCGATCAGCTCCAGCAGGGTGCGCTCGTTGGCCGGGTCCTGCTCGATGATCACCTCGGTGGGGACCCGGAAGTGGCGCAGCTGGCGCGGGGTGTGGCGGGTGACGATCTCCGGGTAGTCGTCCGGGTCGTCGAGCTCCTCCACCAGGTGGGCGCGGATCTCCTCGATGCGCGCCGGGTCGTGGATGGCGCGCCCCTGGTCGTCCAGGACGATGAAGGTGTTCAGCGTCCAGTCGTTGCTGGAGGTGGCGATGCGGGCGTCGTGGATCGAGAGCCCGAGCTGGTCCAGGGCGGCGGCGGTGGCGGCGAAGAGGTCGTCCACCGATCGGGTGTGGATGAAGACCTTGGTCCCGCCCTCGGCCATGTCCTCGGCCGGGGCGCTGATCAGGATCAGCGGCAGCTGGCTCTCGCCGTGGGCGAGGATGCCCTGGGTCTGCCAGGCGATCTCGCTGGGCGCATACTGCAGGAAGTACTCCTCCCCCAGGGACTCCCAGAGCCGCTCCACCCGGGCCATGTCGGCGCCCACAGAGGCGAGCAGGGAGAGCGCCTCGTCCCGGGTCTCGTTGACCCAGTCGTCGCGCTCCAGGGGGTTCTCCAGGCCGCGGCGCAGGGCGCGCTTGGCCTCGGCGTGGAGCTGGCGCAGCAGCGAGGCGCGCCAGCCGTTCCAGAGCGTGGGGTTGGTGGCGTTGATGTCGGCCACGGTGAGCAGGTAGAGGTAGTCGAGACGGGTCTCGTCACCCACCAGGCGGGCGAAGTCGGCGATCACGTCGGGGTCGCTGATGTCGCGCTTCTGGGCCACCATGGACATGGTGAGGTGGTGCTCCACCAGCCAGCTGACCAGGCGGGTATCCCGGGTCGAGAGGCCGTGGCGCTCGGCGAACACCTCCACGTCCCGGGCGCCGAGCAGCGAGTGGTCGCCGCCGCGCCCCTTGCCGATATCGTGGAAGAGCCCGGCGATCCACAAGAGCTCCAGCTTGGGCAGCTGGTGGACCAGATTGGCGGCCACCGGGAACTCCTCCCGGGCCGCCGGCTTGCGGAAGCCGTGGATGAACTTCAGCAGCCGCAGGGTGTGGGCGTCCACGGTGTAGATATGGAAGAGGTCGTGCTGCATCAGCCCCACGGCGCGGCCGAACTCCGGCAGGTACTTGCCGAGCACGCCGTAGCGGTTCATGCGCCTGAGCTGGCGGGCCACATTGCCGCCGGAGCGCAGCAGCGCCATGAACAGGCTCTGGTGGCGGACGTCATCCCGGTAGAGGTCGTCGATCAGGTGGCGGTGGTCGCGGATCAGGCGGATGGTGTCGGCCCGCACCCCCTCGATCTCCGGGTGTTCGGCCATCAGCAGGAAGAGCTCGAGCAGCGCCGCGGGGCGGTCCCGGAAGACGCTGCGGGAGCGCGCCTGGATATAGCCACCCTTGATCTCGAAGCGGTCGTTGAGCGGCGTGGTCTCCAGCGCCTCGCCGGCGTGCAGGATCACCTCGTCGAAGTGCTGCAGCAGCATGTCATTGAGGCCGGCCAGGGCCGTCACGTGGCGATAGTAGCGCTTCATGAACTGCTCGACGGCCAGGCGCTCCGGGGTGTCGCGGAAGCCGAACAGCTCGGCGATGGTGCGCTGGTGGTCGAAGAGCAGGCGGTCCTCGGCGCGGCCGGTCAGCATGTGCAGGGCGTAGCGCACCTGCCACAGGAAGGCCTGGCCCTGGCTGAGGATGCGCAGCTCGGGGTCGTTCATGAAGCCCTCGGCCACCAGGTCCTCGTAGCGCTGGCTGCCGAAGTGGCGCTTGGCCACCCAGCCGATCATCTGGATGTCGCGCAGCCCCCCGGGGGAGCTCTTGATGTTGGGCTCCAGGTGGTACTCGGAGTTGTTGAAGCGGCGGTGGCGGCTGATCTGCTCCTGCCACTTGGCCTCGAAGAAGCGGTCGGCGGGCCACAGCCGCTCGGGCGCCAGGCGCGCCTTCATCGCCTCGCGCAGGCGCTCGGGGCCGGCCACGGTGCGGCTCTCCAGCAGGTTGGTGATCACCGTGACGTCGCTTTCCGCCTCCCGGACGCAGTCGTTGAGCGAGCGCACGCTGTGGCCGATCTCCAGGCCGATGTCCCAAAGAAAGGTGATAAAGGCGGTGAGCGGCTCCCGATAGGGGGCGTCGTCGTCCTGCTCGAGCAGCAGCAGCAGGTCGACGTCGGAGTGGGGGTGCAGCTCGCCGCGGCCGTAGCCGCCCACGGCAAGCAGCGCCAGGCCCTCACCCTCGGGCCACTCATGCTGCTCCCAGGCTACCGCCAGCAGCCGGTCCAGGCACCAGGCGCGACCGTGGATGAGGTCGCGGATATCGGCGCCTTCCCGGAAACGCGCGTCGAGCCGGGCCTGGATCTCGCGCAGCGCCGCCTTGAAGGGGGCGATGGGCGAGCGGCTGCCGGCGAGCTCCGCGCGAAACGCCTCGACGTCGAACAGGCTCTCGTCGGGGGCGAAGCGGTAGTGGTGGAGCAGCATGGGCTCAGCGCTCCAGGAAAGAGAGGTCTTCGTCGCTGCGTGCGGTCAGCACCTCGACGCCGCTCTCGGTGACCAGCAGGGTGTGCTCCCACTGGGCCGTGAGGCTGCGGTCCTTGGTGACCGCGGTCCAGCCGTCGCGCAGTACCTTGGTGCGGTGGTCGCCGACGTTGATCATGGGCTCGATGGTGAAGCACATGCCGGCCTCCAGGGCGATATCCGCCTCCGGGGCGTAGCCGTCGTAGTGCAGCACCTGGGGGTCCTCGTGGAAGCCGGCGCCGATGCCGTGGCCGCAGAAGTCGCGCACCACCGAGTAGCCGTTGGCCTCGGCGTGGCCCTGGATGGCCCGGGCCAGCTCGGAGAGGCGCGCGCCGGGGCGCACCAGGGCGATGCTGCGGTAGAGGCACTCCTGGGTGACCCGGCAGAGCCGCTCGCCCTGGATGGTCTCGCCGATCACGAACATCACGCTGGAGTCGCCGTGGTAGCCGTCGGCGGTCCTCACGGTGATGTCGAGGTTCATGATGTCGCCCTTCTTCAGCTTCTTGCCGTCGTCGGGGATGCCGTGGCAGACCACATGGTTGATGGAGGTGCAGACCGACTTGGGGAAGCCGTGGTAGTTGAGCGGCGCCGGGGTGGAGCCCAGCTCGTCGACGATATAGTCGTGGCAGCGGCGGTCGATCTCGCCGGTGCTGATGCCGGCCTTGACGAAGGGGGTGATCATCTCGATCACGCTGGCGGCCTGGCGGCCCGCCTCGCGCATCTTCTCGATCTCGTCGGGCGTCTTGATGGGTACGTTCATGGAATCTCGAGGCTAGGGTGGGGTCGCCTGGCGACTTCAACTTGCGGATGATCCATGGTATAAAGCTGCGCGCCTTCCTGCAATCGCCCGACCCTCCTGCACCCCGATACGCCCAGGTTTTCGCGTACGGATGTCAGGGGCGTGGCGATCTCGACGGCGACAATCAACGTAACGCCTTGAAAACACACATGCACCGGCACATGGTCCCGGGTGCTGTCGTTGTCTCCTCGCGAGGCGCGGCGGTCGGATCCATGGGGTGCGTGGAGGCCTAACCCGATTTTCCAGGAGTCATCCATGGCACACGTCAACATGCGTGACCTGCTCAAGGCAGGCGCCCACTTCGGTCACCAGACCAAGTACTGGAACCCGAAGATGAGCAAGTTCATCTTCGGCGCCCGTAACAAGATCCACATCATCAACCTCGAGCACACCCTGCCGGCCCTCAACGAGGCGATCGACGTGGTCGAGAAGATGGCAGCGGCCAACAACAAGATCATGTTCGTTGGCACCAAGCGCAGCGCCAGCAAGATCATCAAGGAAGAAGCCAACCGCGTTGGCATGCCCTTCGTGAACCATCGCTGGCTCGGCGGCATGCTGACCAACTACAAGACCATCCGCGTCTCCATCAAGCGCCTCGGTGAGCTCGAGGCCATGCACCAGGACGGCACCTTCGAGAAGCTGACCAAGAAGGAAGTCCTGATGGCGACCCGCGAGCAGGCCAAGCTCGAGCGGTCCGTGGGTGGCATCAAGGAGATGGGCGGCCTGCCCGACGCCCTGTTCGTGATCGACGTTGACCACGAGCGCATCGCCATCAACGAGGCGAACAAGCTGGGCATCCCGGTCATCGGCGTGGTGGATACCAACTCCGACCCGGACGGCGTCGACTACGTGATCCCCGGCAACGATGACTCCATCCGTGCCATCCAGATCTACGTCAAGGCCATCGCCGACGCCTGCGCCCGTGCGAAGGAAGGTCGTCCCGACGAGTTCGTCGAGGTCACCGCAGAGAGCGACAGCGCCGCCGAGTGATCGCGGCCCGTCTGTCCGCTCGCCGGCGCCGGAGTGGCCGTCGCCACGGCGGCCGGACAGACGAGAAAGGGGGCCGAGGCCCCCTTTTTTCTCAGTATTCGCCGGATTCGTCCCAGTGACGGGTCCGCTATCCGTTGACACACAGATTCAGAGGTGAACCCCATGGCAGCTATCAGCGCCTCCCAGGTCAAGGAACTGCGCGAGCGTACCGGGCTCGGCATGATGGAGTGCAAGAAGGCCCTCACCGAGGCCGGCGGTGACATCGACGTCGCCATCGAGAACCTGCGCAAGAGCTCAGGCCTCAAGGCCGCCAAGAAGGCCGGCCGCACCGCCGCCGAAGGCACCGTGGTGACCCGCGTCGCCGAGGATGGCAGCTACGGCGTGATGGTCGAGATCAACTCCGAGACCGACTTCGTGGCCCGCGACGACAACTTCAAGGCCTTCGCCGACAAGATCGCCGACGCCTTCTTCGCCGCCAAGAGCGAAGACGTGGCCGCCGTGATGGCCGGTGACCTGGAGACCGCTCGCGAGCAGCTGGTCCAGAAGATCGGCGAGAACATCGGCGTGCGCCGCTGTGTGGTGGTCAACGCCGTCGAGGGTGGCCTGGTGGGCGAGTACGTCCACGGCGGCCGCATCGGCGTGCTGACCGTGCTGACCGGCGGCAACGCCGAGGTGGCCAAGGATATCGCCATGCACGTCGCCGCCATCAACCCGGCCGTGGCCCGCCCCGAGGACATGCCTCAGGAGCAGCTGGACCAGGAGAAGGATATCATCCTCGCCCAGCCCGATATGGCCGGCAAGCCCGCCGAGATCGCCGAGAAGATGGTCCAGGGTCGCCTGAAGAAGTACCTGGCCGAGAACAGCCTGACCGAGCAGCCCTTCGTCAAGGATCCGAACCAGAGCGTTGCCCAGTTCGCCAAGGCGGCCGGCGGCGAGGTGGTCGGCTTCACCCGCTTCGAAGTGGGCGAGGGCATCGAGAAGGAAGAGGTCGACTTCGCCAAGGAAGTGATGGAACAGGCCAAGCGCAGCTAAGGTCACAGGTTCCTGCAGGACGATGGCGTGCGCGCAAGCGCACGCCTTCGCGTATTCGGCCGGTGCGTTCCGGCCACCCCGACATGCCACCGCTGATGCCAGGAGAGATGCCATGCCCACATCCGATCACGTCGAGTCGCCGGCCAAGGGCCGCGCCGAGAAGTCGAAGTACAAGCGAATTCTGCTCAAGCTCTCCGGTGAGGCGCTGATGGGCGAGCATGACTTCGGCATCGACCCCAAGGTGCTCGACCGCATGGCCCTGGAGATCGGCCAGCTGGTCGGTATCGGGGTCCAGGTCGGCATCGTGATCGGCGGCGGCAACCTGTTCCGCGGTGCCGCTCTCAACGAGGCGGGCATGGACCGGGTGACCGGTGATCATATGGGCATGCTGGCCACGGTGATGAACGCTCTGGCCATGCGCGATGCCCTGGAGCGCTCCAATATCCGCTCCCGGGTGATGTCCGCCATCCCCATGAGCGGCGTGGTGGAGCACTACGATCGCCGTACGGCCATCCGCTATCTCACCTCCGGAGATGTGGTACTGTTCTCCGCCGGTACCGGTAACCCCTTCTTCACCACCGACTCCGCGGCCTGCCTGCGCGGCATCGAGATCGATGCCGACGTGGTGGTCAAGGCCACCAAGGTGGATGGGGTCTACGACAAGGATCCGGTCAAGCATGACGACGCGGTCAAGTATGACCAGCTGAGCTACGACGACGCGCTGGACCAGAAGCTGGGGGTCATGGATTTGACCGCCATCTGCCTGGTGCGTGACCATGACATGCCGGTCCGCGTCTTCAACATGAACAAGCCCGGCGCCCTGCTCAACCTGGTGGTGGGCGGCGAAGAAGGCACGCTGATAGACAGAGGTTGACACCGTGATCAATGACATCAAGAAGGATGCGGAATCCCGCATGAAGAAGAGCGTGGACGCTCTGCATGGCAACCTGAACAAGATCCGTACCGGTCGCGCCCACTCCAGCATCCTGGATGCGGTGACCGTCGACTACTACGGCAGCCAGGTGCCCCTGAACCAGGTCGCCAACATCAACACCGAGGATGCCCGCACCCTCTCCGTGGTGCCCTGGGAGCAGAGCATGGTGCCCAAGGTCGAGAAGGCGATCATGACCTCCGACCTGGGCCTCAACCCCTCCACCGCCGGCAACAACATCCGCGTGCCGATGCCAATGCTCACCGAGGAGACCCGCAAGGGCTACATCAAGCAGGCCCGCCAGGAGGCGGAGAATGCTCGGGTGGCGGTGCGCAACGTGCGTCGCGACGCCAACGGTGACGTCAAGGCCCTGCTCAAGGAGAAGGAGATCACCGAGGACGAGCAGCGCCAGGCCGAGGATGCGATCCAGAAGCTGACCGACAAGTACATCGCCGAGATCGACAAGACGCTGGAGCTGAAGGAACAGGATCTGATGCAGATCTGAGCAAGTTCGGGGCCGCCAGGAGGGCGGCCTCCTGCCTTCTCATTCACTCCCCCCGATGCGAGACCCCATGACGTCACCGCACTCCCCAGACTCCAGCGCCACGGATGGCACGCCCGCTGTCCCAGGGGGCGCACTGCCACGCCACGTGGCGATCATCATGGATGGCAACAACCGCTGGGCCAGGGCCAGAGGGCTCTCCGGCGTGCGCGGCCATCATGCCGGCGTGGAGGCGGTGCGTGCCACCATCCGCCGCGCCGCCGAGCGGGGCATCGAGACCCTGACCCTGTTTGCCTTCTCCAGCGAGAACTGGAAGCGTCCCCGGGCCGAGGTCAGCGCCCTGATGGAGCTCTTCCTGCTGGCGCTGAAGCGGGAGGTGAACAAGCTGCACGCCAACGGCATCCGCCTCTCGGTGGTGGGGGATACCTCGGCCTTCTCGGATTCGATCCAGAAGCATATCGCCCGGGCCGAGGAGAAGACCCGCCACAACACCCGCCTGCATCTGGTGATCGCCGCCAACTACGGCGGCCAGTGGGACCTGGTCCGGGCGGCCCGCCGCCTGGGGGAGCGGGTGGCGGCCGGCGAGCTCGACCCCTCTGCCATCGATGAGGCCGCCTTCGCCGGCCAGCTGAGCCTGGCCGGGGTGGCGCCGGTGGATCTCTGCATCCGCACCAGCGGCGAGCAGCGCATCTCCAACTTCATCCTCTGGGAGCTGGCCTACGCCGAGCTCCACTTCACGCCACTGCTGTGGCCCGACTTCGATGCCGAGGCCTTCGACCAGGCGCTGGCCGACTACCAGCGGCGCCAGCGGCGCTTCGGCATGACCGACGAACAGATCGAGGCTCAAGGTGCTTAGACAGCGCATCATTACCGCAGCCTGGCTGGCACCGCTGATGCTGGCCGGCCTGTTTGGCCTTTCCGGCGGGTTCTTCGCCCTCTTCACCGCGGCCATCGTGCTGCTGGCGGGCTGGGAGTGGACCAACCTGGCGGGCATCCGCCAGCGCGACAACCGCCTCATGCTGGTGGGCGTGCTGGCCATGGCCATGCTGATGCTATGGATCAGTGGCGGGGCGCTGATGGCCTGGCCGCTGTGGCTGGGTGTGGCCGGCTGGCTGGTCAACCTCACCTGGGTCACCCGCTATCCCGCAGGCGTGGCCCAGTGGAGCTCGCCCACGCGCCGCCTGCTGATGGGGCTCTGGGTGCTGCTGCCGGCCTGGGTCGGCCTCAATGTGCTGCGCGACAGCGGCGCGGTCTGGCTGCTCTTCGTGCTGCTGCTGGTGTGGTGCGCCGATATCGGCGCCTACTTCGCCGGTCGCGCCTTCGGCCGGCGCAAGCTGGCGCCCAGGGTAAGCCCGGGCAAGAGCTGGGAGGGGGTGGCCGGCGGCCTGGTCGCCACCGCCGTGCTGGCGCTGGTGTTTGCCAGCTGGCAGGGGCTCGGCCTCGGCGGCGGGCTGGCCCTGCTGCTGGCGACCCTGGTGGTGACCCTGGTCTCGGTGCTGGGCGACCTGCTGGAGAGCATGCTCAAGCGCTTCCGCGGCATCAAGGACTCCAGCCAGCTGCTGCCGGGCCACGGCGGCGTGCTCGACCGCATCGACAGCCTCACCGCCGCCGTCCCGCTGTTTGCCCTGCTGATGATGGGGGGGCTCTAGGGTGGGGGGAGTGCGCGGCGAGCCGCGTCGCCAGGCCGTTACCGTGCTGGGTGCCACCGGCTCCATCGGCACCAGCACCCTGGATGTGATCGCCCGCCACCCGGAGCGCTACCGGGTCCATGCCCTGACCGCCCACCGCTCCCGAGAGGCGCTGCTGGCCCAGTGTCGGGTACATCGGCCGGCGGTGGCGGTGCTCGACCGCGAGGCCGATGCCGCCTGGCTGCGGGCGCGCCTGGCCGAGGCGGGGCTGGCCACCGAGGTCGAGAGCGGCACGGACGCCCTGGTGGCGGTGGCCGAGGCCTCCGCGGTGGACGTGGTGATGGCGGCCATCGTCGGTGCCGCGGGCCTGCTGCCGACGCTCGCCGCGGTGGATGCCGGCAAGCGGGTGCTGCTGGCCAACAAGGAGGCCCTGGTGATGTCCGGGGCGCTCTTCATGGAGGCGGTGGCGAAGCGCGGTGCGACCCTTCTGCCCATCGATTCCGAACATAACGCCATCTATCAGTGTCTACCCGTGGAGCATCGCGGGGGGCTTGCCCGCCACGGCGTGACCCAGCTGCTGCTGACCGCCTCCGGCGGCCCCTTCCGCGGCTGGTCGGCCCGAGAGCTGGCCGAGGTGACGCCGGCGCAGGCCTGCGCCCACCCCAACTGGTCCATGGGTCGCAAGATCTCGGTGGACAGCGCCACCCTGATGAACAAGGGGCTGGAGCTGATCGAGGCGTGCTGGCTCTTCGACGCCCGGCCCGAGCAGGTCCAGGTGGTGGTGCACCCCCAGAGCGTGATCCACTCCATGGCCGCCTACAGCGACGGCTCGGTGATCGCCCAGCTGGGCAACCCCGACATGCGCACCCCCATCGCCTATGGGCTGGCCTGGCCGGAGCGGATCGAGGCCGGGGTCGAGGCGCTGGACCTCTTCCAGGTCGCCCGGCTCGACTTCGAGGCGCCGGACGAGGCCGCCTTCCCCTGCCTGCGCCTGGCGCGGGAGGCCATGGCGGCGGGCGGCACGGCGCCGGCGGTGCTCAATGCGGCCAATGAGGTGGCGGTGGAGGCCTTCCTCGAGGGGCGCCTCGCCTTTACCGGCATCGCCGAGCTGGTCGCCCGGGTTCGCGATATCGAGCCGATAGCCCCGGCCCGCGACCTCGAGACGGTGCTCGAGGCCGATGCCCGCGCCCGTCGCGCCGCACGGGAGTGGCTGGCTCGCCGCTGATCCCGTGTCATTTCACTACGCTTCCTGGAGGAGACTGACTTGGGCCTGATCCAGAATATCCTGGCCGTGATCGTGGTGCTGGGCCTTTTGATCACCTTCCACGAGTTCGGCCACTTCTGGGTGGCCAGGCGCTGCGGCGTCCGGGTGCTGCGCTTCTCGGTGGGCTTCGGCCAGCCGATCTGGACCCGGGTCGACCGCCACGGCACCGAGTTCGTGGTGGCCGCCATTCCCCTGGGCGGCTACGTCAAGATGCTCGACGAGCGGGAGGCCCCGGTGCCCGAGCATGAGCTCGACCAGGCCTTCAACCGCAAGACGGTGTGGCAGCGCATCGCCATCGTCGCCGCCGGCCCCCTGGCCAACTTCCTGCTCGCCATCGTTGCCTACTGGGCGCTCTTCGTGGCCGGCACCACCACGGTGGCGCCGGTGATCGGCAGCGTCGAGCCCGACTCGCCGGCGGCGCGCGGCGGCCTCACGGCCGGCCAGGAGATCGTCGCGGTGCGCGGCGAGGCGGTGCGCGGCTGGGACGAGATCAACCTCAAGCTGGTGGCCGCCATCGGCATGAGCGGCGAGCTCAGCGTGGACGCCCGCGCCGACGCCAGCGCCGAGCCCCGGGAGTATCGCCTGCCGGTGGAGAACTGGCTGGTGCGCCAGGACCCGCCCCAGCCGCTGCCGAGCCTCGGCGTGACCCCCTGGCGCCCGCCCTTCCCGGCGGTGCTGGGCCAGCTGCTGTCCGGCGAGGCGGCCGACGCCGCCGGTCTCCAGGCCGGCGACGAGGTCCTGGCGGTGGACGGCACCCCGGTGGACGACTGGATGCACTTCGTCGACATCGTGCGGGCAAGCCCGGGCGAGGCGCTGACGCTTGAGGTCGCGCGTGACGGCGAGCGCCTGAGCCTGGCCATCACCCCCGGCAGCAACGAGCTGGAAGAGGGCGTCACCATCGGCTATATCGGCGCCGGGGTGGCCCCGGTGGAGTGGCCGGAGGAGTACCGCCGCGAGATCCGCTACGGGCCGGTGGCGGCGGTGGGCCAGGCGGTGTCGCGCACCGGGGAGATGACCCTGCTCACCGTGGATGCCATCCGCAAGATGCTGGTGGGGCTGATCTCGCCCTCGAACCTCTCGGGGCCGATCACCATCGCTCAGATTTCCGGCGACTCGGCCCGGGCGGGGCTGGAGAGCTTCGTCAGCTTCCTGGCCTATCTCTCCATCAGCCTGGCGGTGCTCAACCTGCTGCCGATCCCGGTGCTCGACGGCGGCCACCTGCTCTACTACTTCATGGAGGTGGTGCGCGGGCGCCCGGTCTCCGAGCAGGCCCAGGCGATCGGGCTGCGCATCGGCCTGGCGCTGGTGGGCACCCTGATGCTGATGGCGATCTATTTCGATCTGATGCGGCTCTGGTAGGCGCCCCTTCGCCTTGTCAGCGAGCCGCACAAATGTATAAGGTGCCTGTCTGGACAGGTTTGGCAGATCAACGCGAGCGAATCGACTGCATGAGAATCAAGACCATCGGACTGGCGGCGCTGCTGCTCGTCGGGGCCGGGACGGCCCAGGCACAACCCTTCGAGGTTTCGGACATTCGTGTGGAAGGCCTGCAGCGGGTCTCTGCCGCTTCCGTCTTCAACGCCTTTCCTGTCAGCGCTCGCGACCGCGTCGATGAGCGGGAACTGGCCGAGGCCACCCGCAGCCTCTTCGCCACCGGCATGTTCGAGGATATCCGCCTCGCCCGGGACGGCGACGTGCTGATCATCCAGGTGGTGGAGCGACCCACCATCAGCCGTCTCAATATCTCCGGCAACCGCCGCATCGGCGACGAGGAGCTGCGCCAGGGGCTGCGCCAGGCCGGCCTGGCCGAGGGCGAGGTGCTGCAGCTTTCCACCCTGGACGAGATCCAGCGCGAGCTGGAGGGCGTCTACCAGAGCCAGGGGCGCTACAGTGCCAGCATCGAGACCAGCGTGCGCGAGATCGACGAGGGCCGCGTGCAGGTCGACGTCGAGATCAACGAGGGTGCCGTGGCGCGTATCCGCCAGATCAACCTGGTGGGCAACCGCGCCTTCGATGATGACACCCTGCGCGACGTCTTCGAGCTCAACGATCGCCCCGGCCGCATCTTCGGCTGGTTCTCCCGTGACGAGTACTCTCGTGAGGCCCTGGCCGGCGACCTAGAGCGCCTGCGCTCCTTCTACCTGGATCGCGGCTACGTCAACTTCAACGTGGAGTCGACCCAGGTCTCGATCAGCCCCGACAAGTCGCAGATCTTCATCACCGTCAACGTCGACGAGGGTCGCCAGTACCGCATCGGCGACGTGCGCTTCGTGGGCGACCTGCAGATCAGCGAGCGGGAGGCCCGGGAGCTGCTGCGGGTCGAGCCCGGTGAGGTCTTCTCGCGCAGCGACGTGACCGCCTCCTCCGAGGCGCTGCGCGCGCGCCTCGGCGCCGAGGGCTTCGCCTTTGCCAACGTGGACGGCATTCCCGAGGTCTCCGCCTCGGGCGACACCGTGGACCTGGCGTTCCGGGTCGATGCCGGCCGCCGCGCCTATGTGCGCCGCATCGAGTTCATCGGCAACACCACCACCCAGGACGAGGTGCTGCGCCGCGAGATGATCCAGCTGGAGGGGGCGCCGGCCTCGACCCAGTCGATCACCCAGTCCCGCCAGCGCCTGGAGCGCCTCGGCTTCTTCCGCCAGGTGGACGTGGAGACGCGTCCGGTGGCCGGCGAGCCGGACAAGCTCGACGTCACCTATACCGTGGAGGAGCAGCCCTCCGGCTCTATCTCCGCCAGCGTCGGCTTCTCCCAGAGCGCCGGGGTCATCTACGGCCTGGGCCTCTCCCAGACCAACTTCCTGGGCACCGGCAACCGGGTGAACATCGGCGCCCAGCGCAGCGACACCTTCACCAGCGTCAACTTCGGCTTCACCGACCCCTACTGGACCCTCGACGGCATCTCCCGCGGCTACAACCTCTACTACCGCGAGACCGACTACGAGGACTCCGATATCTCCACCTACTCCACCGACGCCTACGGCGCGGGGATCAACTTCGGCTACCCGATCAACGAGATCACCCGTCTCAACTTCGGCGCCGCGGTGGAGGACCTGACGGTCAAGACCTATCGCGACACCGCCCAGGAGATCCAGCAGTACGTGGAGGACCAGGGCGAGGATGCCCAGAGCCTCAAGCTGACCGCCAGCTGGACCCGCAACAACCTCAACCGCGGCATCATGCCCACCGCCGGCAACTATCAGCGCCTGTCGCTGGAGACCGCGGTGCCCGGCAGCGACGCCGAGTACTACAAGCTGCGCGCCCAGGCCCGCCAGCTCTTCCCGCTCAACGACAACCACGACTGGGCGCTCAAGTTCAGCGGCGAGCTGGGCTATGCCGACGTGGTGGGCAGCAATGATCCCTACCCCTTCTACGAGAACTTCTACGCCGGTGGCCTCGGCTCGGTGCGCGGCTTCACCGCCAACACCCTGGGCCAGCGCACCACGCCGCCGCCGGGCGGCGGCAGGGACCGCACCCTGGGGGGCAATATCCTGGTGCAGGGCAGCGCCGAGCTGCTCTTCCCGTTGCCCTTTATCGAGGACCGTCGCTCCCTGCAGACCTCGCTGTTCCTGGATGCGGGCAACACCTTCCTGAGCTCCTGCTATGACGTCTTCGAAGGCAATGACAGCAACTGCAGCTCCGGAGTGGACCTGGGCGACCTGCGCTATAGCGTCGGCGTGGGGCTCTCCTGGCTGACGCCGGTGGGGCCCTTGACCTTCAGCATCGCCGAGCCGATCAACGACGAGTCGGGCGATGACACCCAGTTCTTCCAGTTCTCCCTGGGGCAGACCTTCTGACCCTGGCGTGATCCCATACCGCTGCCGGGCCGCAAGGGCGGCCCTTCAAGGAGTGAGAGATGCGTAGATTGACCGCCGCCCTGAGCCTGGTGCTGCTGGTGCTGCTGGCCCTGCCTGCCCAGGCGGACGACGTCGCCATGCTCGACTGGCGTCGCGCCCTGCTGGAGACCGATGCCGCCCAGCGCTCCATGAGCGAGCTGGAGGGGCGGGTGGGCAGCCAGCAGCGCCAGGCCCAGTCCCTGGAGCAGGAGCTGGACGCCCTGCAGCAGCGCGCCGGCAGCCTCACCGACAGCGAGCGGCAGGAGGCCAACCGCAAGGTGGGCGAGCTCAACCAGCTGATGGGCGAGATCATGCAGGCGCGACAGCAGGCCGAGCAGCAGTTCCTGCAGCGCGCCGAGCCCCACCTGGAGCGGGCCGTAGATCAGCTGATCACCCGCCATAGCGTGAAGGTGCTGGTGGAGCCCATGGGCGTGCTGCACTCGGAGCAGCCGCTGCAGGACCTGACCTCCGAGCTGACCCAGATCCTCAATACCATGCTGTGAAGGCCCGGTTCACGATGACGCGACGCAACTCTCCTGTCTACACCCTGGGTGAACTGGCCGAACGCCTGGGGGCTCGACTGGCCGGGGACGCCGGTCGGCAGATTGTCGGCCTGGCCACCCTCAAGGAGGCCGGCCCGGATCGGGTGGCCTTCCTGGCCAACCGCGCCTACCTCAAGGATCTGGCGGATACCCGGGCCGCGGCGGTGCTGCTGCACCCCCAGCACGGCGACGCCTGCCCCGTGGCGCGCCTCGAGCTCGACAACCCCTATCTGGGCTATGCGGCCCTGTCGCGGCTCTTCGATCCCCTGGCGGGCCGCGAGCCCGCCGGTGTGCATTCCTCGGCGGTGGTGGATCCCTCCGCCAGCCTGGGGGCGCGTGTCGAGGTCGGTCCCTGCGCTGTCATCGAGGCGGGCGTGACCCTGGGCGATGACGTCATCATCGGGCCCGGCTCCGTGGTCGGCGCCGACAGCGTCATCGGCGCCGGCTCCCGGCTGCATGCCAACGCCACCGTCTGCCACGGCGTGGTGGTCGGTGCGCGTGCCATCCTGCACAGCGGCTGCGTGATCGGCGGCGACGGCTTCGGCTTCGCCCACGACGGCGCGGGCTGGCACAAGATCGCCCAGCTTGGGGGGGTGGTGCTGGGCGATGACGTCGAGGTGGGCAGCTGCTCGAGCATCGACCGGGGCGCCCTGGGTGATACCATCATCGGCAACGACGTCAAGATCGACAGCCAGGTACAGATCGCTCACAACGTGCAGATCGGCGACCACAGCGCCCTGGCCGGCTGCGTGGGCATCGCGGGCTCCACCCGGGTCGGGAAGCACTGCATGCTGGGCGGCGGGGTGGGCCTCTCGGGCCACCTGACGCTCTGCGACGGCGTCCAGGTCACCGGCATGAGCCTGGTGACCAACTCGATCACCGAGCCCGGGGTCTACTCCTCCGGCACCGGCGCCATGAAGAACGCCCAGTGGCGCAAGAATGCGGTGCGCTTCAAGCAGCTCGACGACATCGCCAAGCGGCTTGTGCGCCTGGAGAAGGGGCGCGACGCTTGAGGGGCGCGGTGGGGGCGCTATAATCCCCGCCCTGCCCGGCGGCCTGCGCCGTCGGCTCGTGCCCGCCCGGAAGGCGGGCTCCCGATACTTCAGAGGTTGTGACGATGGTAATGGACATCAACGAGATTCGAGACTACCTGCCCCACCGCTACCCGTTCCTGCTGGTGGACAGGGTCACCGAGCTGAACCTCGGCGAATCCATCGTCGGCTACAAGAACGTCAGCATCAACGAGCCCTTCTTCAATGGCCACTTCCCTCACCACCCCATCATGCCCGGGGTGCTGGTGGTCGAGGCGCTGGCCCAGGCCTGCGGCATCCTCGGCTTCAAGACCGTCAACAAGCTGCCCGCCGACGGCTATGTCTACTACCTGGTAGGCAGCGACAACGTGCGCTTCAAGCGTCCGGTGATGCCCGGCGACCAGCTTCAGCTGCGCGCCGACGTGATCCGCGAGAAGCGGGGCATCTGGAAATTCGCCTGCCAGGCCACCGTCGACGGCGAGCTGGCCTGCGAGGCCGAGATCATCTGTGCCGAGAGGAAGGTTGCTTGATCCATCCCACCGCCCTTGTCGACCCCGCCGCGCGCCTCGCCGATGACGTCGAGGTGGGCCCCTTCACGGTGATCGGTCCCGATGTGGAGGTCGGGCCCGGCAGCCGCATCGGCCCTCATGTGGTCATCAAGGGGCCCACGACGCTGGGGGCGCGCACGCGTATCTTCCAGTTCGCCTCGGTAGGCGAGGATTGCCAGGACAAGAAGTATGCCGGCGAGCCCACCCGCCTGGTGATGGGCGACGACAACGTGATCCGCGAGGGGGTGACCCTGCATCGCGGCACCGTCCAGGACCGCGGCGAGACCACCATCGGCTCGCGCAACCTCTTCATGGCCTATGTGCACGTGGGCCATGACTGCGTGATCGGCAGCGACTGCATCCTGGCCAATCAGGTGACCCTGGCCGGCCACGTCAAGCTCGGCGACTTCGCCATCCTCGGCGGCCTCTCCGCGGTGCACCAGTTCTGCCACTTCGGCACCCACGCCATGGCCGGCGGCGGCTCCATCATCACCAAGGACACCCCGGCCTACGTGATGATCAACGGCAACCCGGCCCAGGCCCACGGCCTCAACCTGGTGGGGCTCAAGCGCCGCGGCTTCTCCAGGGAGTCGATGCGCGCGCTGGGCGAGGCCTACAAGCTGGTCTACCGCCAGGGGCTTACCGTGGAGCAGGCGCTGGCCGAGATCCGCGGCCGCTTCGACCTGCCCGAGACCGAGGCCTTCGCCGCCTCCATCGAGATCGCCTCCCGCGGCATCGTGCGCTGACGATGGCGGATCCCCAGGAAATGGCGGCGCCCGATCCGCGGGCCGTCAAGCGCGTCTACCTGGTGGCCGGTGAGCTCTCCGGCGATATCCTGGGCGCCGGCCTGATGCGCGCCCTGAAGGCGCGCCACCCCGGCGTCGAGTTCCGCGGCATCGGCGGCCCGCGCATGATCGCGGAGGGCATCGACAGCCGCTTCCCCCTGGAGACCCTCTCGGTGATGGGCCTCGTCGAGGTGCTCAGGCACCTGCCCGGGCTGATCCGGGTGCGCCGCGCCCTCAGGGCCGACGCCCTGGCCTGGCAGCCCGATATCATGGTCGGCATCGACGCCCCGGACTTCAACCTGGGCCTGGAGCGACAGCTGCGCGAGGCGGGGCTCACTACCGCCCATTACGTCAGCCCCTCCGTCTGGGCCTGGCGTCAGGGGCGGGTCAAGGGCATCGCGAAGTCCGTGGATGCCATGCTGACCTTCCTGCCCTTCGAGGCGGCCTTCTACGCCCGCCACCGGGTGCCGGTGGCCTTCGTCGGCCACCCGCTGGCCGACGAGCTGCCCCTCGAGAACGATCGGCTCGCGGCGCGTGGGGCGCTGGGCCTGCCCGCCGAGGGCGAGGTGCTGGCGCTGCTGCCGGGCTCCCGGGCCAACGAGGTCCGCTTTCTCGGCGAGACCTTTCTCGCCGCCGCCGAGCGGCTCTGTGCGGCGCGGCCGGACCTGAGAATCGTGGTGCCGGCGGCCACGCCGCAGCGACGCGAGGAGCTCGCGGCGCTGCTGGTCGGCCACCCCGGGCTTGCCGAGCGGCTGACCCTGCTCGACGGCCAGGCCCGGGAGGCGATGGTGGCCTCTGATGCCGTGCTGCTCGCCTCGGGCACCGCGGCGCTCGAGGCGATGCTCTGCCACCGGCCGATGCTGGTGGCCTACCGGATGGCGCCCGCGACACACTGGCTCGCCCGGCGGCTGGTCAAGACCGAGTGGATCTCGCTGCCCAACCTGATCGCCCGGGAGACCCTGGTGCCGGAGCTGATCCAGGAGGCGGCGAGCGCCGAGGCGATCGCCGACCGGCTCGGCGCGCTGCTCGACGATGCTCCGGGCCGCGCCGCCCTGGAGGCGCGCTTCGCGGCGATGCACCAAGGCCTGCAGCGCGACGCCAGCCGCCGCGCGGCCGAGGCTATCGAGGCGCTGGTGGCCGGCGAGCCGCTGCCCGAGAGCGTCGCCCCCGAGCGGGCCGAGGAGGCGGCGCCTTGACCCGGCAGCGAGGCGCTCCCCGGGAGCTGCCGCCCCTGGTGGTCGACTACCGCGGCGAGCGCCTGGCCGGCGTCGACGAGGTGGGCCGTGGCCCCCTGGTAGGGGCGGTGGTAGCCGCCGCGGTGATCCTCGACCCGGCGCGCCCCATCGACGGGCTCACCGACTCCAAGGCGCTCTCCGCGAAACGCCGGGAGGCACTGGACAGCGAGATCCGCGAGCGGGCCCTGGCCTTCGCCGTGGCCGAGGCCAGCGCCGCCGAGGTAGACGCCTTGAATATCTACCACGCCACCCACCTGGCGATGCGCCGGGCCATCGACGCCCTGGCCCCGGCGGCGGAGTACCTGCTGGTGGACGGCAATCGCCTGCCCGGGCATCATCTGCCGGGGCAGGCGGTGGTCAAGGGGGACGCCCGCCATCCGGCCATCGCCGCCGCCTCGATACTCGCCAAGGTGGCCCGGGATGCCCAGATGCTGGCCCTCGACGCCCGCCATCCCGACTACGGCTTCGCCCGCCACAAGGGCTACCCGACCCGGGAGCACCTGGCCGCCCTGGCGCGCCTCGGCGCGCTGCCGGAGCACCGCCGCTCCTTCGCCCCGGTCAAGCGCCAGCTGGCGCTGTTCTGAACACCCAAGCCCCGAGCTCCCTATGACCACGCCCTTCGTTCATCTTCGCGTCCACACCGAATACTCCCTGGTCGACGGCCTGGTGCGCCTCAAGCCGCTGGTCAAGGCGGCCGGGGAGCACGGCATGCCGGCGCTGGCCATGACCGACGAGGCCAACCTCTTCGGCCTGGTCAAGTTCTACAAGGCCGCCCAGGGGGCCGGGATCAAGCCGATCATCGGCGCCGACCTCTGGCTCGCCAACCCCCACGACGAGGAGCACCCCTACCGGCTGACCCTGCTGGCCATGAACGACACGGGCTACCGCAACCTCACCGAGCTGATCTCCCGGGGCTGGATGGAGGGGCAGCGCCTGGGGCGCGCCGAGCTGAAGCGCGACTGGGTGCTGGCCCAGAGCGAGGGACTGATTGCCCTCTCCGGGGGCCGCGACGGCGAGGTGGGCCGCTACCTGCTCAGCGACCACGGCGACGAGGCCCGCGAGCTGCTCGAGGAGTGGAACGCCGCCTTCCCCGGGCGCTTCTACCTGGAGCTGACTCGCACCGGGCGCCCCCTGGAGGAGGAGTGCCTGCACCTCTCGGTGGACCTGGCACTGGAGAGCGGCACCCCGGTGGTGGCCACCAACGATGTCCGCTTCCTCGAGAAGGCGGACTTCTGGGCCCACGAGACCCGGGTCGCCATCGGCGAGGGGCGGGCCCTGGACGATCCCCGCCGTGAGCGCAAGTACAGCGAGGAGCAGTATCTCAAGAGCCCCGAGGAGATGGCCGAGCTCTTCTCTGATATTCCCGAGGCCCTCGAGAACAGCGTGATGATCGCCGCCCGCTGCAGCGTGGAGGTGCGCCTGGGGGAGATCTTCCTGCCGGAGTTCGAGATTCCCGAAGGGATGACCCAGGACGAGTTCTTCCGCAAGATCTCCCACGACGGCCTCACCGAGCGCCTCGACTTCCTCTTCCCCGCCGAGCGCTACCCCCGCGACGGCGCCGAGTATGCCGAGATCGACCAGCGCTACCGGGAGCGGCTCGACTTCGAGCTCGACGTCATCATCCAGATGGGGTTCCCCGGCTACTTCCTGATCGTGATGGACTTCATCCAGTGGGCCAAGGACAACGACGTCCCGGTGGGCCCCGGCCGCGGCTCCGGCGCCGGCTCCCTGGTGGCCTACGCCCAGAAGATCACCGATCTGGACCCCATCGGCTACGACCTGCTCTTCGAGCGCTTCCTCAACCCCGAGCGGGTCTCGATGCCCGACTTCGACGTCGACTTCTGCATGGAGAAGCGCGACCGAGTGATCGAGTACGTGGCCGACCGCTACGGCCGCAACGCCGTCTCCCAGATCGTCACCTTCGGCACCATGGCCGCCAAGGCGGTGGTGCGCGACGTGGCCCGGGCCCAGGGGCGCCCCTACTCGCTGGGCGACAAGCTCTCCAAGCTGATCCCCTTCGAGGTGGGCATGACGCTCGCCAAGGCGATCGAGGCGGAGCCGGCCCTCAAGGAGTTCGTCGAGAACGACGACGAGGCCGCCGAGATCTGGGAGATGGCGCTCAAGCTCGAGGGCATCACCCGCGGCACCGGCAAGCACGCCGGGGGCGTGGTGATCGCCCCCACCAAGCTGACCGACTTCTCGCCGCTGCTCTGCGACGAGGATGGCACCGGGCTCGTCGTGCAGTTCGACAAGAACGACATCGAGGACGCGGGCCTGGTCAAGTTCGACTTCCTGGGCCTGCGCACCCTGACCATCATCGACTGGGCACTTGAGATGGTCGACAAGGTGCGTGCCGTGGAGGGGCAGGGGCCGCTGGATATCGACAGCATCCCGCTGGACGACGCCCCCACCTTCGAGATGCTCAAGCGCGCCGAGACCACGGCGGTCTTCCAGCTCGAATCCCGCGGCATGAAGGAGCTGATCAAGCGCCTGCTGCCCGATTCGCTGGACGACATGATCGCCCTGGTGGCGCTCTTCCGCCCCGGCCCGCTGCAGTCGGGCATGGTGGACGACTTCATCAATCGCAAGCACGGCCGCGCCGAGATCTCCTACCCGCACCCGGACTACCAGCACGAGTGGCTCAAGCCGGTGCTGGAGCCCACCTACGGCATCATCCTCTATCAGGAGCAGGTGATGCAGATCGCCCAGGTGCTGGCGGGCTACACCCTGGGCCAGGCCGACATGCTGCGCCGCGCCATGGGCAAGAAGAAGCCCGAGGAGATGGCCAAGCAGCGCGCGGGCTTCATGGAGGGGTGCGCGGCCAACGGCATCGACAAGGAGCTCGCCGGCAACATCTTCGACCTGGTGGAGAAGTTCGCCGGCTACGGCTTCAACAAGTCCCACTCGGCGGCCTATGCGCTGGTCTCGTATCAGACGGCCTGGCTGAAGGCGCACTATCCCGGCCCCTTCATGGCGGCGGTGATCTCCACCGAGATGGACAACCTCGACAAGGTGGTGCCGCTGATCGAGGAGTGCCGCAACCTCGGGCTCACCGTCACGCCGCCGGACGTCAACGTGGGCGGCTACAAGTTCACCGTGGATGACCAGGCCCGGGTGGTCTACGGCCTCGGCGCCATCCGCGGCGTGGGCGAGGGCCCCATCGGGGCCATCGTCGAGGCCCGGGAGGCGGAGGGCCCCTTCCAGGACCTCTTCGACTTCTGCCGCCGCGTCGACCCCAAGCGGATGAACAAGCGCACCCTGGAGGCGCTGATCCGCTCCGGCGCCCTGGACACCCTCGGCCCCAACCGCGCCGTGCTGGCGGCGGCGCTGGAGGATGCCCTCAAGGCCGCCGCCCAGAGCCAGACCAACCAGAACCTGGGCATGATGGACATGTTCGGCGAGGCCTTCGTCGACGATGCCGGGGCGGGGGGCGACGTCTATGCCGACTATCTCGGGGTGCGGGAGTGGACCGACAAGGAGCGTCTGGCCGGCGAGAAGGAGACCCTGGGGCTCTACCTGACCGGCCACCCCATCGACGAGTACGAGGGTGAGCTCGAGCGCTTCGTCTCCACCCGCATCAGCGACCTCAAGCCGTCGCGGGAGCCCCAGCGCGTGGCGGGCCTGGTGGTGGGGGTGCGCACCATGAAGTCCAAGCGCGGCGACACCATGGCCTTCCTGACCCTGGACGACCGCACCGGACGCATCGAGGCGTCGCTGTTCGGCGAGCTCTATGACCAGCTGCGCGGTCAGCTCGAGCCCGATCAGGTGCTGATCGTCGAGGGGGAGGTCTCCTCCGACGACTACTCGGGAGGGCTGCGCCTGCGCGGCAAGGAGGTCACCCCCATGGTGGCGGCGCGCACCCGCTACGGCCAGGCGGTGGAGCTCTCCCTGGACGGGGCGGCCATCAACGGCCGGCTGGTGGACTCCCTGCGCGAGAGCCTGGAGCCCCACCGCAACGCCGAGGGTCTGCCGGTGCGCCTGCGCTACCGCAACGCCGAGGCCGCCGGCTGGCTGGAGCTCGACGCCGCCTGGAGGGTCGCGCCCACCGACGAGCTGCTGATCCGCCTGCGCGAGGTGCAGGGGCAGGATGGCGTGCGGCTCAAGTACCGCTGAGGCATCGCCTTGCGCGCCGCGTTGAGGGTGCGATAATGCCTGCCACTTCTCATTTTTCGCGCCGCCTGCCACGGGCCGGGCGGTGAAACACCACAAGGCCGTCCGCCAATGAATCCCAACTATCTCGACTTCGAACAGCCCATCGCCGAGCTCCAGGCCAAGATCGAGGAGCTGCGGCTGGTCGGCAACGACAGCCAGGTCAACCTCAGCGACGAGATCGAGCGCCTCGAGGAGAAGAGTCGCAAGCTCACCGAGTCCATCTTCAAGGATCTCACCCCCTGGCAGGTCTCCCAGCTCTCCCGCCATCCCCAGCGCCCCTATACCCTGGACTACCTGGAGCACGTCTTCACCGACTTCGACGAGCTTCACGGCGACCGCCACTTCGCCGACGATGCCGCCATCGTCGGCGGCGTGGCGCGTCTCGACGACCGCCCGGTGATGGTGATCGGCCACCAGAAGGGCCGCGACGTGAAGGAGAAGGTGCGCCGCAACTTCGGCATGCCGCGCCCCGAGGGCTACCGCAAGGCGTGCCGCCTGATGGAAATGGCCGAGCGCTTCCGGATGCCGGTGCTGACCTTTATCGACACCCCCGGCGCCTATCCCGGCATCGACGCCGAGGAGCGCGGCCAGTCCGAGGCCATCGCCTACAACCTGGCGGTGATGTCGCGCCTGCGCACCCCGATCCTGGCCACCGTGGTGGGCGAGGGCGGCTCCGGGGGGGCCCTGGCCATCGGCGTCTGTGACGAGCTGGCCATGCTGCAGTACTCCACCTATTCGGTGATCTCCCCCGAGGGCTGCGCCTCCATCCTCTGGCGCAGCGCCGAGAAGGCCGCCGATGCCGCCCAGGCCATGGGGGTGACCGCCGAGCGCCTGCAGGAACTGGGCTTCGTCGATACCCTGATCGAGGAGCCCCTGGGGGGCGCCCACCGCCAGCCCCTGGCCACCGCCGAACGGGTCAGGGAGTCGCTGCTGGCGAGCCTCGACCGCCTCGCGGCGATGGACACGGAGAGCCTCCTCGCCCGCCGCTACGAGCGCCTGATGAGCTATGGCATGCCCGCCTGATCCCATGCCCCTGCAGGCCGTGATCGACAGCGCCCTGGCGGAGACCCCGCCGGGGCGCGTCGTCTGGGTGGCCCTCTCCGGCGGGCTCGACTCCTCCCTGCTGCTGACACTCGCCGCCGAGGCGTGCCGGCGTCATCCCCGCCCGCTGCGTGCCCTCCATGTGCATCACGGCCTCCAGACCGCCGCCGACGACTTCGAGCGCCACTGCCGGCGGCTCTGCTCGCGCCTGGGCGTGCCGCTCTGCGTCGAGCGGGTTGCCGTCGACCTCGCCGCGGGGAAGGGCCTGGAGGGGGCGGCCCGGGAGGCGCGCTATGCTGCCTTCGCCCGCCGGGTCGCCCCCGGCGAGACCCTCTGGCTGGCCCAGCATCGCGACGACCAGGCCGAGACCTTCCTGCTCGCCGCCCTGCGCGGCAGCGGCGTGCGGGGCCTGGGCGGCATGCCGCCGCTGCGCGTCTGGCGGGGCAGGGCGCTGGCGCGCCCGCTGCTGGCGATGTCCCGCTCGGCCCTCGAGGCCGAGGCGGCACGGCTGGATCTCGCCTGGGAGGAGGATCCCTCCAATGCCGACGAGGGCCTGGATCGCAACTTCCTGCGTGCCTCCCTGCTGCCGCGGCTCGAGGAGCGCTGGCCTCGGGCCGGCGCGGCGCTGGCCAGGAGTGCCGAGCTCGCCGGGGAGGCCGAGGCGCTGCTCGGCGAGCTGGCCGAGCTCGACCTCGAGCGCCTCGGCGGCGACCCCGCCTGCCTGGCGGCGGACGAGCTTGGCGCGCTTTCGCCGCCACGGCAGCGGCTGCTGCTGCGCCACGCCTGCCAGCGGCTGGGGCTGCCCACCCCGCCGGCCTCGCGCCTGGCAACGCTGCTGTCGCAGCTGGGGGCGCGTCTCGACGGCGAGGCCCGGGTGGCCTGGCCCGGCGCCGAGGCGCGGCTATGGCGAGGTAGGCTATACCTGATGGCGCCGCTGCCGGCGCTGCCGGCGGGCTGGGAGCGCCGCTGGGAGGGGGCATCGCCGCTTGCGACGCCGCTGGGGAGCTGCGAGGTGAGCCTGGCCGGGCCGACGGAAGGAGAGGGGGCAGGGAAAGGCGACCTGACGCTTCGACCCCGCCGGGGCGGCGAGCGCCTGCGCTTGGCGGGCCGCGGCTCCCGGGATCTCAAGCGGCTGCTGCAGGAGCTCGAGGTGCCGCCCTGGCGGCGGCAGCGGCTGCTGGTGGCCTGGCAGATGGACAGCCGCGGAGCGGAGACGCCGGTGGCGCTGCTCGACCCCCTGGCCGGGCGCTGGCTGGCGCTGGCCGAGGGGTGGCGGGCTCAGGCGGGGGCGAGCTCCAGGGAGAAGCCCGCCGCCTGCTGATAGGCGCACTCCTGCTCCAGGTCGGTGAGCAGCAGCATGGGGTCGTCACCGCCGGGCAGGGTGAGGCGCAGCGCCTCGCCGTCGGCGTCGAGGCGCGGTGGCGCGGGGGGCTGCTCCGGGCGGCTGTGATTGAGCAGCACCGCCAGGCGCAGCAGTCGGGCCAGCCGGGCGTGGGAGGAGTGCACGGAGGCGGGCAGCGCCTGCCACTCCCGGAGCGGGAACTTGCGGCGGTGGGCGCGCACCAGGAAGGCCAGCAGGCGCTGCTCCGGGCGGGAGAAGCCGGCCAGGTCGGAGTGCTCCAGCAGATAGGCGCCGTGGCGATGGAACTGGCTGTGGGAGATGGCCAGGCCGATCTCGTGGAGGCGCGCCCCCCAGGCCAGGAAGCGGGCCTGGTCGTCGTCGAGCCCCCAGGCGTCGCGGACCTGGCCGAGCAGCGCGCCGGCCGTGGCGGCGACGTTGCCGGCCTGGCGGGCGTCCACGCCGTAGCGGCGCTCGAGGAGCTCCAGGCTCTTGAGCCGGGAGTCCTCGGGGCTGTTGCGCCCTGCCATGTCGTAGAGCACCCCCTCGCGCAGGGCGCCGTCGGCGAAACGCATCTGGTCGAGGTCGAAGGCCTCGAAGATGGCCCCGAGCACGGCGATGCCGGCGGGGAAGACCCGGGCGCGGTCCGGCTTGAGACCCTCCAGGCTCACCTTGTCCAGACGCTTGCACTTGATCAGCCGCTCGCGCAGGGCGGTAAGGCCCTGCCGGGTGATGACCCCCTCGGGGCCGTCGCCGGCGGCGTGGATCACGGCGGCAGCGGCCTTGATGGTGCCGCTGGAGCCCACCGGATCCTCCCAGCCCAGCGCCAGGTAGTGGCGGCGGATATTGGCCAGCTCCGAGAGGGCGGCGAGCTCGGCGCGGCGCATGCGCTTCTCGGTGATCTCGCCGCCGTCGAAGAAGCGCCGGGTAAAGGTAACGCAGCCCATGCGCAGGCTCTCCAGGGCCTGGGGCTCGAAGCGCTCGCCGATGATGAACTCGGTGGAGCCGCCGCCGATGTCGACGATCAGCCGCCGCCCCTCCTCGGCCAGGGCGTGGGCGGCCCCCAGATAGATCAGGCGCGCCTCCTCGCGGCCGGCGATGATCTCGACCCGGCAGCCCAGCAGCGCTTCGGCGCGCTCGATCAGCGCCTCGCTGTTGGCGGCGTCGCGCAGGGCGTTGGTGCCCACCACCCGCAGCTGCCCCGGAGCGATGTCGGCCACGAAGGGGGCGAAGCGGGCCAGGCAGTCCAGGGCGCGTTGCATGGTGGCCTCGTCGAGCAGGCCCTCGTCGTCGAGGCCGGCGGCCAGCTGCACCTTCTCGCCCTGACGGGCCACCACCTGGAGGCGCTCCTCCTGGTAGTTGGCCACCAGCAGGTGAAAGCTGTTGGAGCCGAGGTCGATGGCGGCGAGCCGCCGCGTCGGGGGGGGAGTGGGGGCCGGATCCGCTGGCGAGGTCATGGTGGCTTCCTTCGAGTTGACTGGGGGAAAGGTTGCGGCTCGCCTGCGGCCGTGTCAATTGTTGAGGGCTTGCGTTCGGGCCTTCCCTTGTCTAGTATCGAGGCGTTCGCCTGTTCCGAATGCTTTCCGACCGTTTCACGGCGATCCCGTCTCGGTCACTCCAAGTCGTCAGACAGCCCACTGTACTCAGCGGAAGCCCGGTTCCTCCCGCGGCCGCTGGTCAGGCGAAAGCGAATCTGCTCCCTCGACTCCCTATCGGCCGGCTGCCCTCGGCGGTTGCCTTCCCCATGGCCATCTGGATGCAAGACGACGAGTGGCAGCCTGTCCGGGCTCTGAACGCACCCCATGCGGCGTTTTCGTCTCGCCCCCCGTCATTTGCGGCGCATCGACGCCCGGCTTCCACGAGCAATCTCTGAACACACCGATGAATCTTACCGAACTCAAGCAAAAGCCCGTGCCGGAACTCCTGGAGATCGCCCGCGAGATGGGCATCGACAACCTGGCGCGCTCCCGCAAGCAGGACATCATCTTTGCCATCCTCAAGAAGCACGCCAAGAGCGGCGAGCCGATCTACGGCGATGGCGTCCTCGAGATCCTGCAGGACGGGTTCGGCTTCCTGCGCAGTGCAGACAGCTCCTACCTGGCCGGCCCCGACGACATCTATGTGTCGCCCTCCCAGATCCGCCGCTTCAACCTGCGCAAGGGCGACTCCATCTCGGGCAAGATCCGCCCCCCGAAGGAGGGCGAGCGCTACTTCGCCCTGCTCAAGGTCAGCGAGATCAACTTCGACCGTCCCGAGAACGCCAAGTCGAAGATCCTCTTCGAGAACCTGACGCCGCTGTTTCCCGACGAGCGCCTGCGCATGGAGATCGGCAACGGCTCCACCGAGGACATCACGGCGCGCATCATCGATCTCACCGCGCCCATCGGCAAGGGACAGCGGGGCCTGCTGGTCTCGCCGCCCAAGGCGGGCAAGACGCTGATGTTGCAGAACATCGCCACCTCCATCACCCGCAACAATCCCGAGTGCCACCTGATCGTGCTGCTGATCGACGAGCGGCCCGAAGAGGTCACCGAGATGCAGCGCACCGTGCGCGGCGAGGTGGTGGCCTCGACCTTCGACGAGCCGCCGGCGCGCCACGTCCAGGTGGCCGAGATGGTGATCGAGAAGGCCAAGCGCCTGGTGGAGCACAAGAAGGACGTGGTGATCCTGCTCGACTCCATCACCCGCCTGGCGCGGGCCTACAACACCGTGGTGCCGAGCTCCGGCAAGGTGCTGACCGGCGGCGTCGACGCCCACGCCCTGGAGAAGCCCAAGCGCTTCTTCGGTGCGGCGCGCAACATCGAGGAGGGCGGCAGCCTGACCATCATCGCCACGGCGCTGGTGGATACCGGCTCCAAGATGGACGAGGTGATCTTCGAGGAGTTCAAGGGCACCGGCAACATGGAGGCGCACCTGGACCGCAAGCTGGCCGAGCGTCGCGTCTATCCGGCGATGAACATCCGCCGCTCCGGCACCCGCCGCGAGGACCTGCTCGCCTCCGAGGACGAGATGCAGCGCATGTGGATCCTGCGCAAGCTGCTCAACCCCATGGATGACACCGCGGCCACCGAGTTCCTGATCGACCGCTTGAAGGATACCAAGACCAACATCGAGTTCTTCGAGGCCATGAAGCGGCGTTGATTCTGGCCTGCTGCGCTTGGCGATACTGCGTTGGAAAACAGCTCAAGCTGCTCATTTACTGAAGTAAACTCCGCGCTTTCGCTGTTTTCCGCCTTGTCTCGCCTTCGCTCGCGACGGCCAGCTTTCAACGCCTTCGCCTTGAAGGGTTTCGTCAGCAGCGCAAGGGCCGCCGAGCGCAGAAAACTGTGCAAACGTTGTACGAAGGGCCGGGGGGTAGCATGCTATGCTGCCCCTTTCGTCGTACTGGAACCGGGAAACCCGAATGAAGTACAAGGACCTGCGGGAATTCATCAGCGCCCTGGAGGCCCAGGGCGAGCTCAAGCGCATCACCGCCGAGGTGGACCCCTACCTCGAGATCACCGAGATCTGCGATCGCACCCTGCGTGCCGGCGGCCCGGCGCTGCTCTTCGAGAACGTCAAGGGCCATGATATGCCGCTGCTGGGCAACCTCTTCGGTACGCCCAAGCGGGTGGCCCTCGGCATGGGCCAGGACTCCGTGGCTGCCCTGCGCGAGGTGGGCGAGCTGCTCGCCTTCCTCAAGGAGCCGGAGCCCCCCAAGGGCTTTCGCGACGCCTGGGACAAGCTGCCCATCTTCAAGCAGGTGATGAGCATGGGGCCGAAGAAGGTGCGTTCGGCGCCGGTGCAGGAGCTCGTCTATGAGGGCGACGAGGTCGACCTCGACCGCCTGCCGATCCAGCACTGCTGGCCCGGCGACGCCGCCCCTCTGGTCACCTGGCCCCTGGTGATCACCCGTGGCCCCCACAAGAAGCGCCAGAACCTCGGCATCTACCGTCAGCAGAAGCTCTCGAAGAACCGCCTGATCATGCGCTGGCTCTCCCATCGCGGCGGGGCCCTGGACTTCCTGGAGTTCCAGAAGGCCCATCCCGGCGAGCCCTTCCCGGTGGCGGTGGCACTCGGCGCCGATCCGGCCACCATTCTCGGCGCGGTGACGCCGGTGCCGGACTCGCTCTCCGAGTACGCCTTCGCCGGACTGCTGCGCGGCTCGCGCACCGAGCTGGTCAGGTGCGGCCACGCCGACCTGGAAGTGCCGGCCTCGGCGGAGATCATCCTGGAGGGCTTCATCTACCCGGACGACACCGCGCCCGAGGGCCCCTACGGCGACCACACCGGCTACTACAACGAGGTCGACCACTTCCCGGTGTTCACGGTGACGCGCATGACCATGCGCCGCGGCGCCATCTACCACTCCACCTACACCGGTCGGCCGCCGGATGAGCCGGCCATTCTCGGCCTGGCCCTCAACGAGGTCTTCGTTCCTATCCTGCGCCGCCAGTTCCCGGAGATCGTCGACTTCTACCTGCCCCCGGAGGGCTGCTCCTACCGCATGGCGGTGGTGACCATGAAGAAGCAGTATCCGGGCCACGCCAAGCGGGTGATGATGGGGGTGTGGAGCTTCCTGCGCCAGTTCATGTACACCAAGTTCGTGGTGGTGCTCGACGACGACGTCAGCGCCCGGGACTGGGAGGACGTGATCTGGGCTATCACCACCCGCATGGACCCGGCCCGGGACACCGTGATGGTGGAGAACACCCCCATCGACTACCTGGACTTCGCCTCGCCGGTCTCCGGCCTCGGCTCCAAGATGGGCCTGGATGCCACCAGCAAGTGGCCGGGCGAGACCGACCGCGAGTGGGGAGTGCCCATCGTCATGGACGAGGCCGTCAAGGCCCGCGTCAGCGAGCGCTGGAACGAGCTGGGCATCGAGCTTCCCGACGACAAGACCCCCTGATAACCCCACGAGGCACGCATGACGCCAAGGACCCTGACCTGCCTGGTCGACGAGGTCGAGGACCTCACCCCGGATGTCTTTCGGGTGCAGCTGGAGGGCCGCCCGGAGGCGGTGGCCCACGCCCCCGGGCAGTATCTCGAACTCAGGCTCGATGACGAGACCTGGGTGCCCTTCTCCATTGCCAACGCCCACGGCGGCGACGGCGTGATCGAGCTGCATATCCAGCACTGGCCGGAGCGGGAGAACTCCGCCCGGCTGCGCGACCTGGTCCAGGTCGCCAACCGCCTGACCCTGCGCCTGCCCGGCGGCGACTGCGTGCTCGACCCGGACAGCACCCGCCCGCTGCTGCTGGTCGCGGCGGGAACCGGCTTCTCCCAGATGAAGGCGATCGTCGAGGCGGCGCTGGCCGCCGACCCCGAGCGCGAGATCGACCTCTGGTGGGCGGCCCGGGAGCGGCGCCAGCTCTACCTGGAGCGCCTGCCTCGGGAGTGGGCCGAGGCCCATCCGAAGGTGCGCTTCCATCCGGTGACCGAGCTTTCGCCGGAGGAGCCCTGGGCGGGGGAGGGCGTCATCGGCCACCGGGGACGCATCGACCAGGCCCTGGCCGCGGGGCTCGAGGATGTCTCCGGCCATGACGTCTACCTCTCCGGCTCGCCGGGCATGGTCTACGCCTGCGTCGATGTCCTCGCCTCGCTTGGGCTCTCGGCGTCGCGCACCTTCTCCGACGTCTTCGCCTATGCCCCCCGGGACCCGCTGATTCCGGTGACCGGCAGCCTGCGTCGGGAGAGTCACCCATGAGCGCCTCGCCGATCCTGATCACCGGCGGCGCCCAGCGCCTGGGGCGCCACTGCGCCGAGCGCCTGGTGGACGACGGACACCCGGTGATCATCAGCTACCGCCGCGAGCGGCCGGAGCTTGCGGCGCTGCGGGAGAGGGGGATCGTGACCCTGCCGGCGGACTTCGCCAGCGAGGCGGGCATCCTCGACTTCCTCGAGCGGCTCAGGGCCGAGACGAGCTCGCTGCGGGCGATCGTCCACAACGCCAGCGACTGGGCACCGGATTCCACCGGCCCCGAGGCGGGGGCCACCTTCGAGCGGCTCTTCCGCATCCATATGCTGGCGCCCTACCTGATCAACCTGCACGCACGCGAGCTCCTGGAGCGCTGCAGCGAGCCCCAGCGCGATATCGTGCACATGACCGACTATGTGGTGCAGAAGGGGTCGAAGAAGCACGCCGCCTACGCCGCCACCAAGGCGGGGCTCGACAACCTGACCCTCTCCTTCGCCGCCATGCTGGCGCCGACGATCCAGGTCAACGCCATTGCCCCGGCGCTGATCATGCTCAACGAGGGGGACGACGAGGCCTATGTCGAGAAGGCGCGGGCCAAGTCGGCCATGGAGATGGTGCCCGGCCCCGGGGTGATCTATCAGACCCTGCGCTACCTGCTCGACAACCGCTACGTGACCGGGGCGACCCTGCCGGTGGATGGCGGCCGCCACCTGCGCTAGCGCCTACCTGCGACCAAGGTGGCGTGCTCGCCGCCGGGTTCTTCGCTAGAATGCGGACCTACCCTGACAGCAAACCGAAGGAGAGACACATGGCGGGACATGACGAGAACTTCCGTGACAGCAGCGGCGTGCTGTCCATCATCATGGGCCTGATCGTGCTCGTGGCCATGAGTGCCCTGCCGGCCACCATCGGCTGGTACCAGCTGTTTGCCGGCTGATACGGACTTGCCTGCCGCCGCTCGATGCGGCAGGATGAATCCATCGCCCAGGAGACGACCATGACCCCACTCGCCACCGCCATGCACTGCCACAGCGCCGCCCACGCAGGCGACGCCGGCGCGTGCGCGGGGGCGAGCGCGGGCTTCTGGTGGTATGGCTATTTTATGACCGGTGTGCCCGGCGGCCATGTCTGATGAGAGAATCCTGAGCAGCAGACACGACATCGCCGAGAGGCACGCCCCGCCAGGGTCGCCTCCCGACAGAACCCCCGGAAGGCTACCCGCCCCGGGGGTTCTGCGTTTCACGGCATGTCACACAGAGATGACATCAAGGAGAGAGACCATGACCGCATCCATCGCCATTCGCCCGCTGACCGGCCTCATCGGCTATTACGGCTATTGGCGATTTAGCGAGCTGCGGTCGGCTCACTCCGCCACGTCCGGCCGTAGCGAGTTCGGTGGCACCCGATCGACACGATGTATGACCGCTACCTGGAGCCGATGACACCATGAACGCCACGCTTGCCGCCGCCCTGAACCCCGCCCGTCCTGCCGCTGCCCCCGTGCGCCGTCTGCCCGCGCCGGACGCCCTGCGCCGCGAACTGCCCCTGGCCCCCGAGCTTGCCCGCCGGATCGAGATCCAGCGCCAGGCCGTTCGCGATATCCTCGCCGGCCGCGACGACCGCCTGCTGGTGGTGGTCGGCCCCTGCTCCATCCACGACCCCGAGGCGGCCATGGAGTACGCCCGCCGCCTGGCCGAGCTGGCGCCCCGGGTCGCCGACCGCCTGCTGCCGGTGATGCGGGTCTATGTGGAGAAGCCGCGCACCACGGTGGGCTGGAAGGGGCTCGCCTACGACCCCGACCTGGATGGCAGCGGCGACATGGCCCGCGGCCTCGAGGTCTCGCGTCGGCTGATGCGCGACGTCGCCGAGCTGGGCCTGCCGGTAGCCACCGAGCTGCTCCAGCCGATGCTGGCCCCCTACCTGGAGGACCTGCTGGCCTGGGTGGCCATCGGCGCCCGCACCACCGAGTCCCAGCTGCACCGCGAGATGGCCAGCGGCCTCGACGCCGTGGTGGGTTTTAAGAACGCCACCGGCGGCGATATCGGCGTGGCCCTGGACGCCATGCGCGCCGCCGCCCATCCCCATAGCCACTTCGGGCTGGACGGCGAGGGGCGCCCGATGATTCGCGACACCGACGGCAACGCCCATACCCACCTGGTGCTGCGCGGCGGCCACGGCGAACCCAACTACCAGGCGCCTCACGTCCAGGCGGCGCGCCGCGCCCTGGAGGAGGCGGGCCTCACGCCGCGGCTGATGGTGGACTGCAGCCACGCCAATGCCCGCAAGGACCACCGCCGCCAGAGCGAGGTGCTGCTCGACGTCCTGGCCCAGCGCGAGGCGGGGGAGACGGCCCTGGCCGGGCTGATGATCGAGAGCCATCTGCACGAGGGCAAGCAGGCGCTGTCGCCCGGCCGGCTGCGCCACGGCGTCTCGGTCACCGACGCCTGCATCGGCTGGGAAACCACCGAACGCCTGCTGCTCGGCGCCGCCGAGCGGCTGAGGTAGGCCTGTACCCCGGGGGGCCGAGTCGGGATAATCACCTCGATTTCCCGCTCGCCCCCAGGAGGCCCCATGTCATTCCGGTTCGAACAGCACGACCCCGAGACCTACCGCCGCAAGGCGAAGATGATCAGCCTGGCCATGGCCGGCCAGCTGATCGTCTTCGGCCTGGTCTTCGTCCAGCTGCTGCAGGCCGCCTTCGACGGCGGCTTCCTGCTCAACGTGGTGGGGGTGCTGCTGGGCCTGGTGGCGACCAGCCTGACCTTCGCGGTGCTGCGCGAGCGCCCCTGGATGACCGAGATGCGCTATGTCTGGCAGCTCAAGCACCACCTCTCCCGGGTCAGCGGCTACCTGCCCGCCCTGCGCCGGGGTGTCGAGGAGGGCAACGGCACGGCGCTCTCCATTCTCACCTTCTATCACCAGGGCATGGCCCAGCTGGCCGAGCTCAATGGCCGCACCCTGGATGACGACGCCGAGCTGATCGCCGAGCGCCAGAAGATCCGCCTGCTCCGTCAGGAGCGCGGGCTGCCCGAAACGGTGGACGGCTTCGACCCCCAGGACCTGGCCGCCTTCAAGCGCGGCTGACGCCCGAGCCTCTGCCGCCGTGCCGGTAGCGCGACGGCAGGCGCGCCCCTCAGGCCTTGGCGGCGTAGGCGTAGAGCAGCGTCTCCTGGGCGCTGATGGGCGCGGCGTCGCCGGGGGTCTGCTTGGCGTAGCTGCCGTCGGGCTGCAGCAGCCAGCTCTGGCAGTTGTCCACCAGGTAGGTCTCCAGGTCCTTGCGCACCCGGGCGGCCAGCTTGCGGTCCAGCAGCGGGAAGCAGGTCTCCACCCGATGGAACATGTTGCGGCTCATGAAGTCGGCGCTGGACCCCCACACCTCGGGCCTGCCGTTGTTATGGAAGTGGAAGACCCGGGTATGCTCCAGGAAGCGGCCGATGATGGAGCGCACCCGGATGTGCTCCGAGACCCCGGGAAGGCCCGGCCGCAGGCAGCACTGGCCGCGGATGATCAGGTCGCACTCCACGCCGGCTCGGGAGGCACGGTAGAGGGCCTGGATCAGCTTCGGCTCGGTCAGGGAGTTGCACTTGATGATCAGGTGGGCGCGGCGCCCCTTGCGAGCGTGCTCCGCTTCGCGGTCGATCATCGCCACCATGCCCTCGTGCAGGGTGAAGGGGGCGTGGAGCAGGGTCTCGATATGGCGGGCGCGGCCCATCCCCGAGAGCTGCTGGAAGACCTGGTGAACGTCCTCGCAGAGCGCCTCGTTGGCGGTCAGCAGGCTGTAGTCGGTGTAGAGCCTGGCGGTCTTCGAGTGGTAGTTGCCGGTGCCCAGATGGGCATAGTGGCGCAACCTGCCCGTCTCGCGACGCACGATATGCATCATCTTGGCGTGGGTCTTGTAGGCCATCACGCCGTAGATGACGATGGCGCCGGCCTCCTGCAGGCGCGACGCCAGGGCCAGGTTGTCCGCCTCGTCGAAGCGGGCACGCAGCTCCACCACCACGGTGACCTCCTTGCCGCCCCGCGCCGCCTCCACCAGGGAACTCACGATGGGGGAGTCGGCGCCGGTGCGGTAGAGGGTCTGCTTGATGGCCAGCACCGAGGGGTCTCGGGCCGCCTCGGCGAGCAGCTCCTCCACCGGCGAGAAGGCCTGGAAGGGGTGGTGCAGCAGGATATCGCCGGCGGCAATGGCATCGAACAGGCTGCCCCCCTTCTGCAGGCTCTTGGGCAGCCCCGGCGTATAGGGGCGGTAGAGCAGCTCCGGGCGCTCCACCTCGCCGAGCAGGGACATCATGCGGGTCAGGTTGACCGGGCCGTTGACCCGGTAGAGATCCTCCTCGGCGAGCTCGAACTCCTTGAGCAGGAAAGCCGCCAGCTCGTCCGGACAGGTGTCCACCACCTCCAGGCGCACGCCGCTGCCGTAGCGCCGGGCCAGGAGTTCGCCGCGCAGGGCGGAGGCGAGATCCGATACCTCCTCCGGGTCCACCGTCATGTCGGCGTTGCGGGTAAGCCGGAACTGGTAGCAGCCGCGTACCCGCATGCCCGGGAAGAGCTCGTCGGCGTGGGCGTGGATCATGGAGGAGAGGAAGACGGCCTCGTCGAAGCCCTCCTCGCAGAGCTCCCGGGGCAGGGCGATCACCCGGGGCAGGGAGCGGGGCGCCGGCAGGATGGCGAGCCCCCCTTCGCGGCCGAAGGCGTCCTTGCCCTCCAGCTGGACGATGAAGTTGAGGCTCTTGTTGACCAGCCGGGGGAAGGGGTGGGAGGGGTCCAGGCCGATGGGGCTGATGACCGGCAGGATCTCCTGTTCGAAGTAGTCGCGCACCCAGGCGCGCTGGGCCTGGGTCCACTCGCCGCGGCGCCGGAAGCGTATTCCCTTCTCCTCCAGTGCCGGCAGCAGCGCCTCGTTGAGGATGCGGTACTGCCGCTCGATCTGCTCGTGGGCCACCCGGGAGATCTCCGCGACCACCGAGCGCGGCGAGCGGCCGTCGAAGCTGGCGCTCTCGTCGCCGATGGCGACCCGGCGCTTCAGCCCGGCCACCCGGATCTCGAAGAACTCGTCCATGTTGGAAGAGAAGATCAGCAGGAACATCAGCCGGTTGAGCAGCGGATGCGCCTCATCCAGGGCCTGCTCCAGCACCCGGATATTGAACTGCAGGTGGGAAAGTTCGCGGTTGAAGTAGAGGCTCGGGTCGGCAAGGTCCGCCTCGGCATCCGGCGGGGACTTGGGCTTGATGCCGGTGCGGGTCTGGTTCAGGCGAGGGGCGGGCAGTTCACTGCTCTGCTCCTCGCCCGATGCGAGCTGGGGGGTATCGGGCGCCTTGGGGCTGCGGTCTTCCATGGGCAACTCTCACGGGGTCATGGAAGGGGCCGAGCCCCTTCCGTTACTGGGCGGCGAGCAGGCGAGCCGCCCGCTTGGCGAAGTAGGTCAGCACGCCGTCGGCGCCGGCGCGCTTGAAGCAGACCAGCGACTCGAGGATCACGCTGTCGGCGTCAAGCCAGCCGTTCTCGAAGGCGGCCATGTGCATGGCGTACTCACCGCTCACCTGGTAGGCGAAGGTGGGCACCCTGAGTTCGTCCTTTACCCGGCGGACCACGTCCAGGTAGGGCATGCCGGGCTTGATCATCACCATATCGGCCCCCTCGGCGAGGTCGAGGGCCACCTCGTGGAGCGCCTCGTCGCCGTTGGCCGGGTCCATCTGGTAGGTGCTCTTGTCTGCGCGGCCGAGATTGCTGGCGGAGCCCACGGCGTCCCGGAAGGGGCCGTAGTAGCGCGAGGCGTACTTGGCGCTGTAGGCCATGATGCGGGTGTTGATCAGCTGCTCCTGCTCGAGCACCCGACGAATCTCGCCGATGCGGCCATCCATCATGTCCGAGGGGGCCACCACGTCGGCGCCCGCTTCGGCGTGGGAGAGCGCCTGCTTGAGCAGGGTCTCCACGGTGCGGTCGTTAAGCACATAGCCCTGATCGTCGATGATGCCGTCCTGGCCGTGGCTGGTGTAGGGGTCCAGGGCCACGTCGGTCATGATGCCGAGTTCGGGCAGGGCCGCCTTGAGCGCCCGCACGCTGCGCTGCACCAGGCCGTTGGCGTTGAAGGCCTCCTCGGCCAGCTCGCTCTTCAGCGAGGGGTCGATGACGGGGAAGAGCGCCAGGGCGGGGATGCCCAGCTCATGAGCCTCCCGCGCCTCCTCGATCAGCAGGTCCAGGGAGAGGCGCTCGACGCCCGGCATGGAGGGCACCGCCTCGCGGCGATTCTCTCCCTCCAGCACGAAGACCGGCCAGATCAGGTCGGCGGCGGTCAAGGTGCTCTCGCGCATCAGGCGGCGCGAGAAGTCGTCGCGGCGCATCCGCCGCATGCGCGTGGTGGGGAACTGGCGAGTGGTCATGAAGCTCAAGGCGATTCTCCAGCGATGGTCGCCACTTGGAGGAGTATGGCGACGCAAGATGACAGTGGGGTGACAGTGTCACCCGTGTGTTCTCAAGTATATCAGCGCGGCCGTGCGCCGAAAGTCTCGCCTTGTCGCCTACCGGCGTTCGCTCTAGAGTGTGGGGTTCGAATATCGGGCCTGCCTCGGCGGCGGGCGAATCCTGCAAGGAGACAGGCATGAGCAAACAGGTGGCGGTGATCCTCTCGGGCTGCGGCGTCCAGGACGGTTCCGAGATCTACGAGACCACCCTGACCCTGCTGCGGCTTGACCAGCTGGGTATCGGCTATCGCTGCTTTGCACCGGATATGGCGCAGCACCACGTCATCGACCATCGCAGCGGCGAGGCGGCCGAGGGCGAAACCCGCAACGTGCTGACCGAGGCGGCGCGCCTGGCGCGGGGCGAGATCTCGCCGCTGGCCGAGCTGGCCGCCGACGAGTTCGACGCCGTGATCCTGCCCGGCGGCTTCGGCGCGGCCAAGAATCTCTCCAGCTTCGCGGAGAAGGGCGCCGAGATGGAGGTGCTCGAGACGCTGGCGGAGGCCCTGGGCGAGTTCCACGAGGCGCGCAAGCCCATCGGCCTGATGTGCATCGCCCCGGTGATGGTGCCCAAGCTGCTGGGCCCCGGCATCGCCGTGACCATCGGCCACGATCCGGGCGTCTCCGGCGCCATCAGTGCCATGGGTGGCCTGCATCGCAGCTGCGGGGTGGAGGAGATCGTGGTGGATTTCGAGAACCGTGTGGTCACCACCCCGGCCTATATGCTGGCGACCCGCATCAGCGAGGCGGCCGTCGGCATCTTCAAGCTGGTCGATCGCATCGACGAGCTGATGGATCTGTAAGCCACAGGCGGCAAGCCCCGGGAAACAGTGAACCCCGCAGGCTCTCGCCCGCGGGGTTCTCTTTTTCGAAGGGGCAGGCTGATGCCTTGCCGCTTGCGACTCAGGCGTCTTCTTCCTCCGCCTCGCGCCGAGCCTTCTTGCGCCGCGCCAGGCGGCCGAACAGCAGCCCCACCTCGTAGAGCAGGTACATGGGCACCGCCAGCAGGCTCTGGGAGATGATGTCCGGCGGGGTGAGCAGCATGCCCACCACGAAGCAGCCGAGGATGATGTAGGGGCGCTTCTTCGAGAGGCTCTCCACCGTGGTGATGCCGGAGGCGATCAGCAGGAAGGTGGCGATGGGGATCTCGAAGGCCACCCCGAAGGCGAAGAAGAGCTTGAGGACGAAGTTCAGGTAGGCGTTGATGTCGGTCATCACCGCCACGTTCTCCGGCCCCGTCTGGGTGAAGAAGGAGAACAGCAGCGGAAAGACCACGTAGTAGGCGAAGGCCGCACCGGCGTAGAAGAGCAGGACGCTGGAGGTGAGGATGGGGATGGCCAGGGCCTTCTCGTTGTCGTAGAGCCCCGGGGCCACGAAGGCCCAGGCCTGGTGCAGCACATAGGGCACGGCGATGAAGACCGCCGCGACCAGGGTCAGCTTGAAGGGTGCCAGGAAGGGCGAGGCCACCTCGGTGGCGATCATCTGGGACCCCTCCGGCAGCAGCGCCATCAGCGGCTGGGCCACGAAGAGGTAGATGTCGTTGGCGAAGGCGTAGAGGCCCAGGAAGATCACCAGGATGGCGACCACGCTACGCAGCAGCCGCGAGCGGAGCTCGATCAGGTGCTCGATCAGCGGGGCCTGTGGCTGTTCCGGGCGGTCACCGGTGTTGCTCATCGTGAGGAGGCGTCCTTGTCGGAGGCGGAGGGCGCGGTGGGTTCATCGGCGTTCGGCGTCGCGGCTTCCGAAGCGTCGGCTTCCGAAGGGGCGCGGCGGGCGCGGGCCAGGGCGTCGTCCAGGCGCTGTTCGGCGCTGGGGGCAGGCGCCTTCTCCGGCGCCTCGGCGGGGCGGTCGGGCTCGGCGATGCTCTCCACGTCGCGCTGGACCTGACGCACGCTGTCGTCGAGCTTCTTCTGCTGCTCGTTGAGCTTCTGGCGCAGCTCCTCCGCTTCGAGCTGGGCGCTGATCTCACGCTGCATGCCGGAGACGCTGCGCTTGATCTTGCCGATCCAGAGACCCGCCGTGCGGGCCGCCTTGGGCAGCCGCTCCGGGCCCAGCACCAGCAGGCCGACCACGCCGATGAACATCAGTTCGAGAAAGCCGATGTCGAACATGGCGGCTTACTTGCGCTCTTCCTGTTCCTCGGATTTACGCTCGGCCTGGACGTCGTAGGTGTTGGTCTCCTCCTTGTGGTCCACGCGAGCCTGCGCCTCGGCCTCTTCCTTCTTCTTCTCGGCCTTCTCCTCTTCGCTCATGGCCTGCTTGAACCCCTTGACCGCGCCGCCGAGGTCGGTGCCGACGTTGCGCAGCTTCTTGGTGCCGAAGATCAGGATGATGATGCCGAGTACGATCAGCAGCTGCCAGATACTGATACCACCTAACATGGGTCTTTCCTCTGTGTCGTAGCCCCGGGCTGTCCGGGAGCCTTTGTCTTTGAGTCTGTCTGGTTGGCCCCGGTTCTCACTGGGGTCTTGCGGCCTTCTCGTCGTGGCCGGAGACGCCGAAGCGGCGGCCCAGCTCGTCGAGCACGGCGCGGTGGTCGAGGTCGAGATGCGATAGCATCACCAGGCTATGAAACCACAGGTCGGCGGTTTCGGCGATCAGCGCTTGGCGTTCGGCCTCGCCGCCGCCCTCGGCATCCTTGGCGGCCAGCAGGGTTTCGGTGGCCTCCTCGCCAACTTTCTCGAGTATCTTGTTCAAGCCCTTGTGATGCAAGGCGGCGACGTAGGAATCCTGCGGATCTGCCTGGCGGCGTTGATCCAGGACAGCTTGCAGCCGGTCGAGAATATCGCTCATGAGTGAAGGTTCCGTTGCAGGGTTCAGGGGTCAGTGCCAGGCCAGCAGTAGCAGGCCGAGCGCGGCGGCGGCCAGCGCCGGCCAGGGCTGGCCCGCGGCCCACTGGGAGAGCGGCTGCCAGGCCAGCGCCAGCGCCACCAGGAGGAGCCCCAGGCGCAGCCGGCGGCCGCGCCGCCCCTGGCGCACCAGCTGGTGGCGGATGGCGCCGATCGCCTCGCCCTGGCGGCGTCGCTGGCGGGTCTCCTGGTCGACCCGGGCCAGGGCCTGGTGGGCCAGCACGGGCAGCTCCGGTAGCTGTCGAGTCAGCTCGGGCGCCTGACGCTTGAGGGAGTCCCAGAAGCCGCTGACGCCGGCGCGCTCCCGCATCCACTGCTCCAGGAAGGGCTTGGCGGTCTTCCAGAGGTCCAGGTCCGGGTAGAGCTGGCGCCCCAGCCCCTCGATATTGAGCAGGGTCTTCTGCAGCAGCACCAGCTGGGGCTGCACCTCCATGTCGAAGCGTCGGGCGGTCTGGAAGAGACCCAGCAGCACCTGGCCGAAGGAGATGTCCTTGAGGGGCTTCTCCAGGATCGGCTCGCAGACGGTGCGGATCGCCGCGGCGAACTCGTTGGCCCGGGTGTTCTCGCCCACCCAGCCCGACTCGATGTGCAGGGCCGCCACCTCGTAGTAGTCCTGGTGGAAGAAGGCCAGCAGGTTGCGAGCCAGGTAGTCCTGATCCTCCCGGGTCAGGCTGCCGACGATGCCGCAGTCGATGCCGATGTACTGGGGGTCCCGGGGGTGCTCCCGGGAGACGAAGATATTGCCCGGGTGCATGTCGGCATGGAAGAAGTTGTCGCGGAATACCTGGGTGAAGAAGATCTCCACGCCGCGCTCGGCGAGCTTCTTGAGGTCGGTCTCCTGGGCCTCCAGGGCGGCCACGTCGGCCACGGGGATGCCGTAGATGCGCTCCTGTACCATGACGCGCTGGCGGGTCAGCTCCCAGTGGATGGCCGGGATGTAGAGCAGCGGCGAGTTCTTGAAGTTGCGCTTGAGCTGGGAGGTGTTGGCCGCCTCCTTGTGCAGGTCGAGCTCGTCGAACAGGGTGGCCTCGTAGTCGCGCACCACCTCCACCGGGCGCAGGCGGCGCGCCTCGGGCACCAGGGTCAGCAGCCGGGCAAAGCGGTACATCAGCGCCATGTCCTGGCGCATCACCCGGTGGATGCCGGGGCGGATGATCTTGACCACCACCTCCTCGCCGCTGTGCAGCCGGGCGCCATGCACCTGGGCGATGGAGGCCGAGGCGAGCGGCTCCGGGTCGAAGCGGGCGAAGGCCAGGGCCACCGTCATGCCGAGCTCGTCTTCCACCACGGCCCGGGCCTGGTCGCCGGGGAAGGGAGGGACCTGATCCTGCAGGCGCTTGAGCTCGTCGGCGATATCCGGCGGCAGCAGGTCGCGGCGGGTGGAGAGCACCTGGCCGAACTTGACGAAGATCGGCCCCAGAGACTCCAGCGCCAGGCGCAGCCGCGCCCCGCGAGAGCGCTCGCCGATGGGCACCAGGCGCAGCGGCGAGAGCCTGAAGAGGGTGCGCAGCGCCCAGGGCAGGCGTTCAAGGGGAATCAGGGTATCCAGCCGGTAGCGGGTGATCACCCAGAGAATGCGCAGCAGCCGCAGCAGCATCATGGGGCCACCTGCGCGTCGCGCCGGGCCGCCAGGCGGCGGTGCAGCCTGGCCAGCCGCGCCTCGAGGCGGTCGGCGGCGACCTCGAGCTCGGTGAGGTGATCGCGCAGCACCTCCAGCTGGGGGCGGCCGGGCAGCAGCCGTGCCTCCTCCACCAGGTACTCGGAGAGGTCGGCGCAGAACTCCTCCCGGGTGCGCAGGCCGAAGCGGCCCAGGCGGCGCAGCCCCTCGGCCAGGCTGTGGGCGGGAATATCACCCAGCCAGCGGGCCAGCTCCCCCTCCCAGTCCAGGTCGAGGTCGAGCAGCAGGTCGCGGGTCGCCTCGAGCAGGCCGATATGACCGCGTACCGCCAGGCGGCCCTGGAACATCAGTCGCTCCATGGAGGCGCCGCCCAGCAGGGCGCCGGCGGTCTCCGCATCCAGCTCCACGACCGCGTCGAAGGCCGCCTCGTTGGTGTCGTCGGGGCGCAGCAGGTCGAGCCCCCGGGGGTGGAAGTGCACCGCCAGGGCCAGTTCGGGGTTCTCCAGGCGCAGCAGCAGCCGCTGGCCGGCCAGGCGCGCCAGCCGCGAGGGGGCGGCGGGGTCCCGGGCCAGCAGGGCGTTGAGGGTTCGTTCCAGGCCGGCTAGCAATAACATTATAACTTTATGCCACGGTGCAGGGCGACGATGCCACCGGTCAGGTTGGTGTACTCGACCCGCTCCAGGCCGGCCGTTTCCATCATCCCCTTGAGGGTCTCCTGGTCCGGATGCATGCGGATCGACTCGGCCAGGTAGCGGTAGCTGTCGGCGTCGCTGGCCACCACCTCGCCGATCTTCGGCAGCAGGCGGAAGGAGTACTCGTCATAGACCCTGGAGAGCAGGGCGCTGGGCGGCTTGGAAAACTCCAGCACCAGCAGGCGGCCGCCGGGCTTGAGGACCCGGGCCATGGAGCGCAGGGCGGCATCCTTGTCGGTGACGTTGCGCAGGCCGAAGGCGATGGTGATGCAGTCGAAGGTGTTGTCGGGGAAGGGCAGGCACTCGGCGTTGGCCTGGACATACTCGACGTTGCCGCCCACGCCGCGGTCGAGGAGCTTGTCGCGGCCGACGCGCAGCATCGACTCGTTGATGTCCGCCAGCACCACGCGCCCGCGCGGCCCCACCATGCGCGAGAACTTCAGGGTCAGGTCGCCGGTGCCGCCGGCGATATCCAGCACGCTGTGGCCGGGCCGCACGCCGGAGCGTTCGATGGTCAGGCGCTTCCACAGGCGGTGGATGCCGAAGGACATCAGGTCGTTCATCACGTCGTAGCGGGCCGCCACTGAGTGGAAGACGTCGGCCACGCGGGAGGCTTTCTCCTCGACGGGCACTTCCTGATAGCCGAAGTGGGTGGTCTGCTTGTCCCTGGAGCTGGGGTTGGCGCTCATGCGATGGGGCTCCCGAATCGCTGCATGGGAGAGGCCGCTGCCTCGAATGGGCGCCATTGTAGCCTCCCGCGGCGGCGGTTGTCTTGACGGGGGGCCGTTTACAGCTGCTTGATCTCGATGCCCAGGGGCTCGCGGCTGGCGCCGGCCTCCTCCAGGCGGCGGAGGTAGTCGGCCCAGTTGGCCTCGCGCTGCTCGATCAGCCACCAGAGGTAGTCCCAGCTGTAGAGGCCGCTGTCGTGGCCGTCGTCGAAGTGCAGCTTGAGGGCGTAGCGGCCGGTCGGGGTGATGTCCTTCAGGCCGACGAACTTCTTGCCGACCTGCAGGGTTTCCTGGCCGCGGCCGTGGCCGCGCACCTCGGCGGAGGGGGAGAAGACCCGCAGGTACTCCACGGATAGCCGGTAGCTCTCGCCGTTCTCATAGCCGAGCTCCAGCTCCTGGGCCTTGCGGTGGTAGTGCACTCGGGTGGGGATGGGGGCGCTCATGGCACAGCTCCAGTCCAGGCTTGGTGAAAGCGCGACTACTCCGGCGACAGGTCTACGAGGGGGCGCTGTGAATCCATCCCTGGACGCTACCGATGCCATCCCTGGCATAGGACCCCCTCTACGACCTGCCCCCGGCGTCGCGCAGCCCGCGATTCGCCTGCTTCAGCGCTCACGGGATCGCTGAGTGCGACACCGGCTTCCAGGCTGCCAACGTCGGCTGCTCAGGGTTACAGGATATACCGCGACAGATCCTCGTCCATGGCCAGCTCGCCGAGCTGGGAGTCCACGTAGGCGGCGTCGATGGTCAGCGGCGTGCCGATGTCGCTGCCCTTGTAGGAGGCCTCCTCGAGCAGGCGCTCCATCACCGTGTGCAGGCGGCGCGCGCCGATGTTCTCGGTGCCCTCGTTGACCTGCCAGGCGATCTGGGCGATGCGTTCGATGCCGTCGGCGGTGAACTCCACCTCGAGGCCCTCGGTGGCCAGCAACGCCTGGTACTGCTTGGTGAGCGCCGCTGAGGGCTCGGTGAGGATGCGCTTGAAGTCCTCCGGGGTCAGGGCGTTGAGCTCCACGCGGATCGGCAGGCGACCCTGCAGCTCGGGAATCAGGTCCGAGGGGCGCGACAGGTGGAAGGCGCCGGAGGCGATGAACAGGATGTGGTCGGTCTTCACCATGCCGTACTTGGTGGAGACCGTGGAGCCCTCGATCAGCGGCAGCAGGTCGCGCTGCACCCCCTCCCGGGAGACCTCGCCGCCGCTGGATTGGCCGCTGCCCTTGGCCACCTTGTCGATCTCGTCGAGGAAGACGATGCCGTGCTGCTCCACCGCCTCGATGGCGCGGGCCTTGATCTCCTCCTCGTTGACCAGCTTGCTGGCCTCCTCGTCGCGCAGCAGGGCGAAGGCGTCCTTCACCGTGACCCGGCGGGTCTCGGTCTTCTGCTTGCCCATGCCGGAGAAGAGGCTGGAGAGCTGCTGGGTCATCTCCTCCATGCCCGGCGGGGTCATGATGTCGATGCCGGGGCCCTGCTGGGTCAGCTCGATATCGATCTCCTTGTCGTCGAGCTGGCCCTCGCGGAGCTTCTTGCGGAAGATCTGGCGGGTGCCGCTGTCCTGACGGGGCGCCTCCTCCTGGCCCCGGGGCGGCGGCAGCAGGGCATCCAGGATGCGATCCTCGGCGGCGTCCTCGGCGCGGTGGCCCACCTCCTCCTTGGCCTGCTCGCGCACCAGCTTGATGGCGGCCTCGGTCAGGTCGCGGATGATGGAATCCACGTCGCGGCCCACATAGCCCACCTCGGTGAACTTGGTGGCCTCGACCTTGATGAAGGGGGCGCGGGCCAGCTTGGCCAGGCGCCGGGCGATCTCGGTCTTGCCCACCCCGGTGGGACCGATCATCAGGATGTTCTTGGGCGTCACCTCCTGGCGCAGGTCGCTGTCGAGCTGCATGCGGCGCCAGCGGTTGCGCAGGGCGATGGCCACGGCGCGCTTGGCGTCCTGCTGGCCGATGATGTACTGGTCCAGGGCGTGGACGATCTCGCGGGGGGTCATCTGGGTCATGGGGCGCCTCAGAGCGTTTCGAGAGTGACGTGGTGGTTGGTGAACACGCAGATGTCGCCGGCGATCTCCAGGGACTTCTCGGTGATCTCTCTGGCCGAGAGGTCGGTGTTCTCGAGCAGGGCGCGGGCGGCGGCCAGGGCGTAGTTGCCCCCGGAGCCGATGGCGATGATGCCGCGCTCGGGCTCCACCACGTCGCCATTGCCGGTGATGATCAGGGAGGCGTCCTTGTTGGCCACGGCGAGCAGTGCCTCCAGGCGGCGCAGGGCGCGGTCGGTGCGCCAGTCCTTGGCCAGCTCCACGGCGGCCTTGACCAGGTTGCCCTGGTACTTCTCCAGCTGCGCCTCGAAGCGCTCGAAGAGGGTGAAGGCGTCGGCGGTGCCGCCGGCGAAGCCCGCCAGCACCTCGCCGCGGTAGAGGCGGCGCACCTTGCTGGCGTTGCCCTTCATCACGGTGTTGCCCAGCGACACCTGGCCGTCGCCGGCCAGGGCCACCTGGTCACCGCGGCGCACGGATACGATCGTGGTCATGGAGGAGTCTCTCCTTGGGGGAGCGCCTGGCTCCCGATGACTTTCGGCGCCGCGGGGCATGGCCCCGGGCGCCGCGATAAGGCTGAAGGGAGAGGTGCGGGCGGAGCGCCCTTAATTCAAGGCTTCAATGAAGTCGCCGAGCCACGTCGCGAGCGCAGCAGTGAGCGGGTGATTGCCTAGTTCTGCAGGCGGATCAGCAGCGGCTCTATGCCCTGGGTGACCATCAGGTCCTGAGCGCGGCTGAGCTCGCGGTTGTCGTCATAGGGGCCGACCTGGACCCGGTGCCAGGTCTCGCCGCCGCCGGCCCTGACCTCGCTGACCTGGGCCAGCAGGCCGAAGTCGCGCAGGCGGCGCTGCAGCTGCTGGGCGTCGCCGGATTCGCGGAAGGAGGCGGCCTGGAGCATGTAGCGGTGGCCGTTGCCGGCGGGCTCGGCGGCGGCGGTGGGCTCGCTGCGCTCGGTCGCCAGGTTGGCGGCGATCACCTCGGCGATGGGGTCGGCGCTCTCCTCGGCGGACGCCGCCTCGCTGCTCTCCTCGGCAGGAGGGGGCGCCGGGGGCCGAGCCGTGGAGGCGGGCATCTCCCCGCGGGGGGCGATCACCTCCGACTCCGGCAGCAGGGTATAGAACTCGAAGGTCGGCATGCGCGGCTCGCTGGGCCTTGCCGGGGCGGCGGCCTCAGGTTCCGGCGGCGCGCTGCGCGGCAGCACCGTGGCCAGGGGCGAATCCTCCACCTGCCAGGGCGCCACCCCGTGCTGGTGCTGGGAGAGCAGGAAGCCGCCCACCAGGCCGGCCAGGCCCCAGACCCAGCCGGGCAGCCGCCACTCGCGGCGGGGCTTGCGTGGGGTCTGGCGGCGGCTGCTGGTAGCACCGCGCCGCTTGGGCGGCGTCTGCTTGCGGGTCGCCATGGGTTACATCTCCTCGGGGGCGCTGACTCCCATCAGGTCGAGACCGTTGCGCAGCACCTGGCGGGTGGCCAGGCCCAGGGCCAGGCGGGCATTGCGCAGGGCGTCATCCTCGACCATAACCTTCACCGCGTTGTAGCAGGTGTGGAAGTCGGCGGCCAGGTCCAGCAGATACTGGGCGACCTGCTGGGGCTCCCGGGAGGCGGCGGCGTGCTCGACCACCTCGGGGTAGCGGGCCAGGCGGTTCATCAGCGCCTTCTCCTGATCCTCCGCGAGCCGGCCCAGGCTGGCCGTGGCCAGGGCGTGGTCGAAGGCCAGGCCGTCGGCCTCGGCGCGGCGCATCACGCTGCACACCCGGGCGTGGGCGTACTGCACATAGTAGACCGGGTTGTCGTTGGACTGGGAGCGCGCCAGGTCGATGTCGAAGGTGAGCTGGGAGTCGGCCCGGCGGGCGGCCAGGAAGAAGCGGGTGGCATCGCGACCCACCTCGTCGATCAGGTCGCGCACCGTGACGTAGCTGCCGGCGCGCTTGGAGAGCTTCACCTCCACCCCGGAGCGGGTGACCATCACCATCTGGTGCAGCACATAGTCCGGCCACCCCTGGGGAATGCCCGCTTCCAGGGCCTGCAGGCCGGCGCGCACCCGGGTCACGGTGGAGTGGTGGTCGGCGCCCTGCTCGTTGATCACGGTGGTGAAGCCGCGCTGCCACTTGTCGAGGTGGTAGGCGACGTCGGGCAGGAAGTAGGTGTAGCCGCCGTCGGTCTTGCGCATCACCCGGTCCTTGTCGTCACCGAAGTCGGTGGTGCGCAGCCAGAGGGCGCCGTCCTCTTCATAGGTGTGGCCCTTCTCGATCAGCCGCTCGACGGTGGCCTCCACCTTGCCCTCGCGGTAGAGGGAGGACTCCAGGAAGTAGACGTCGAAGTGGACGCCGAAGGCCTTGAGGTCGAGGTCCTGCTCCCGGCGCAGGTAGGCCACGGCAAACTCCTGGATCGCCTCGAGATCCTCCGGGTCGCCCTGGCCGGTAACGTGGCGGTCGTCGGCGTGGACGGTCTCGCCGGCCAGGTAGCTGTTGGCCACATCGATGATGTAGCCGCCGCGGTAGCCGTCGGCGGGCCAGCTCGGGTCGTCGGGGTCGAGCCCCTTGGCGCGGGCCTGCACCGAGAGGGCCAGGTTGCTGATCTGGGCGCCGGCGTCGTTGTAGTAGAACTCCCGGGTCACGTCATAACCCACCGCCTCCAGCAGGCGGCAGATGCAGTCGCCGATGGCGGCGCCGCGGCCGTGACCCACGTGGAGCGGCCCGGTGGGGTTGGCGGAGACGAACTCTACCTGCACCTTCTGGCCCTGGCCGATCAGGCTGCGGCCGAAGGCGTCGCCTGCGTCGAGCACCTGGCGCACCACCTGGGCGGCGGCGTCGGTGGCGGCGAAGAAGTTGATGAAGCCGGGCCCGGCGATCTCCACCTGGCTGACGGCGTCGCTTTCGGGGAGGGCGGCCACCAGGGCCTCGGCCAGCTCCCGGGGCTTGCGGCCGGCGGGCTTGGCCAGCATCAGCGCCAGGTTGGTGGCGTAGTCGCCGTGGGCCTTGTCCTTCGTCGGGTCGACCTTGATGGTCGGGGCGATATCGGCGGGCAGCAGGTCCTGCTGCTTGAGGGTGTCGAGGGCGCCCTCGAGCAGGGTCACGATGGTCTCTTTCATGAGGCGAACTTCTATCCTGGAGCGAAGGCCCTGGGGGCGCCTTGGGGAGCGAGCGGCCGATGAACCGGCGGTGACGAGGCGCTCGCCCGGGGCGTGGGCATGGAAACGAAGCCTTTAGCGGGCACGGCCGGCCATTATCGGTAATTGTGGCGCGGCTTTAAAGAGCGGGCGTCAGCTTAGGGTCTGGGGGTCGATATCCAGCGACCAGCGTACTCGCCGCGCCTCGGGGGTCGCCTCCAGCCAGGCGGTGAGCCAGGCGCAGGCCGAGTGCAGGGCGCTGCGCTTCGCCGCGCTCAGCATCAGCTGCAGGTGGTAGCGGCCCTGGCGGCGCTCCATGGGGGCCGGCACCGGGCCCAGGCAGTCCACCGCGAGCGCGTGCTCGGCCAGCCAGCCGCGCAGGGCGCCGGCGGCGCGGCGGGCGAGCTCGCCGGCGGCCTCCTCCCTGGCGCTCTCCAGGCGCAGCAGGGCGAGGAAGCGAAAGGGGGGCAGGGCGGCGGCGCGACGCTCCTCCAGGAGCTGCTCGGCCAGGGCGGCGTAGCCGCGCTCCGCCAGCAGGCGCAGCTGCGGGTCCTCCGGGTGCAGGGTCTGAACCAGCACGCGGCCGGGGTGGGCGGCGCGCCCGGCGCGCCCGGCCACCTGGACCAGCAGCTGGGCGCTCTGTTCCAGGGCGCGAAAGTCGCTGGCATAGAGGCCGGCGTCGGCGTTGACCACTACCACCAGGGTGACATGGGGCAGGTGGTGGCCCTTGGCCAGCATCTGGGTGCCCACCAGCAGGCAGGGGTCGCCGCGGCGCACCTCGGCGAGCGCCTGCTCGAAGGCATCGCGGCGCCGGGTGCTGTCGCGGTCGATGCGATAGACCGGCACCTTCGGAAAGCGTGCGGCCAGGGTCTCCTCGGTGCGCTCGGTACCGCTGCCCAGGGGGCGCAGGTCGATGCTGCCGCAGGCCGGACAGGCCTCGGGCAGGGCGCGGCGGCGGTCGCAGTGGTGGCAGGCGAGCAGCGGCGGCTGGCGGTGAAGGGTCATGCGGGCGTCGCAGGCGTCGCACTCGGCCAGCCAGCCGCAGGCGTGACAGGCCAGGGTGGGGGCGAAGCCGCGGCGGTTGACGAAGACCAGCACCTGATGGCCGGCCGCCAGGGTCTCCTCGATGGCCTCCATGACCGGCGGGATCAGGCCGCCCTGGCGGGGGCGCCCGCGCAGGTCCACCAGCTCCAGCCGGGCCGGGGCGTGGCGGGTGGCGCGGCGGGTCAGCGGCAGGTGGCGCCATTCGCCGCTGAGCCCCCTGGCGAGGCTCTCCAGGGAGGGGGTGGCGCTGCCCAGCAGCAGCGGGATGCCGTGGTGGTGGGCCCGGGCCACGGCCAGGTCCCGGGCGTGGTAGCGCAGCCCGTCCTGCTGCTTGTAGGAGCCGTCATGCTCCTCGTCGACGATGATCGCCCCGGGGCGCGCCAGCGGGGTGAAGATCGCCGAGCGGGTGCCGATCACGATGGGCGCACGCCCGCTGGCGGCGGCCTCCCAGGCGTCCAGGCGCTCGTGGTCGGTAAGGCCGGAGTGCAGCGCTACCACCGGCACCCGGAAGCGGTGCCGAAAGCGAGCCAGGGTCTGGGGCGTCAGGCCGATCTCCGGCACCAGCACCAGGGCCTGGCGGCCGCGCCCCACCACCGCCTCGATCAGCTGCAGGTAGACCTCGGTCTTGCCGCTGCCGGTGACCCCCTCCAGCAGGCAGGGGTGATAGGCATCCAGCCGCTCGTGGAGGGTGGCCAGGGCCGCGGCCTGCTCGCGGTTGAGCGGCAGGGCGGGCTCGGCCAGCAGGTGGTCGGCGTCGGGCAGGGGGCGAGCGGTCAGCGGTTCCTCGTGAGACGCCACCAGTCCCTTGGCGGCCAGCGCCCTGAGCTGTTCGCGGGAAAACGATTGGGCCAGGATCGCCTGGGTGGCCAGGCCGTGGGGGTGCTGGGCGAGCATGGCCAGCAGCTCCGCCTGGCGGGGGGCGCGGGCGAGGGCCTCGGCGGGCGTGTCGCGGCCGGCGGCGGTGAGCTGCCAGCGCTCCCGGGTGCGTCCCTCCAGGGCGCGCCCCTGGCGCAGCAGGGTGGGCATGGCCTGGTGGAAGGTGTCGCCCAGGGAGTGCTGATAGTAGCGGGCGGTGAAGCGGCACAGCCACAGCCAGTCGGCGGGCAGGGGGGCGGCGTCCAGGCAGGCGACGACGGGCTTGAGCTCGGCCAGGGGCAGCTCGCTGTGATCGCGGCACTCCATCACCACGCCGACCACCTGGCGTCGGCCGAAGGGAACGCGCACCCGCAGGCCGGGTGCCCAGCCGCCGGGGGGCGGCGTGCCGGCGGGGCGGTAGTCGAACAGGCGGCGCAGCGGCGAGGGGACCGCCACGCCCAGGGCGCGGGGGGAAGAGGTGGTGGGCAATTGGCCTCCGGGACTGGCTCTGCTAGAATGCTGCGCCTCCCTGCCTGCCGAGTGCGGCCAGGGCGGGATCAACCGGTTTGCACTCGCGCCTGCCACCGGCGCGACCGATAGACAACCCGTATGCGGTGCCTGGCAGCGGATCAGGTGGCGGCATACAGCTCAACGAGGCTCAAGATGAAACAAGGTATCCACCCCGAATACAAGACGGTCAGCGCCACCTGCTCCTGTGGTGCCACCTTTCAGGTAGGCTCCACCTCCGGCCAGGACTTCTCCCTGGACGTCTGCTCCCAGTGCCACCCCTTCTACACCGGCAAGCAGAAGCAGGCGACCACCGGTGGTCGCGTCGAGCGCTTCAACAAGCGTTTCGGTGCTGCACTCAAGCGCTGATCGCCCAGGCGTACGCCGACCCGTCAGGAAACCCGCCCTTCGAGGCGGGTTTTTTTGTTGGGACGAGGCCGGTCGTCGCCTGCGATAAGGAATGGGTTATGGCTGGGGCTTCAGCCATAAGTTGCGGCAAATGGTTGGCATCGGTGTCAAACGAGCGTGCAACAGGCGGGAAATGGCGCAAGCTTGAGCGCAGGGGCTTTTTTCTATATCGTGGTGAAACATTTTCACCCTGACCGGAATTCACCCACATGAGTGACGCAAGACAGGCTGCGCTGGACTATCACGCCAAGCCCATCCCCGGGAAGCTCTCCATCGAGCTGACCAAGCCCACCGCCACCGCCAAGGACCTCGCCCTGGCCTACAGCCCGGGCGTGGCCGAGCCGTGCCGCGAGATCGCTCGCGACCCGGAGAACGCCTATCGCTACACCGGCAAGGGCAACCTGGTGGCGGTCATCTCCGACGGCTCCGCCATTCTGGGGCTGGGCAATCTGGGCGCCCTGGCCAGCAAGCCGGTCATGGAGGGCAAGGGTGTGCTGTTCAAGCGCTTTGCCGGCATCAACTCCGTGGATATCGAGGTCAACGCCGAGAGCCCCCAGGCCTTCATCGATACCGTGGCGCGCATCGCCGATACCTGGGGAGGCATCAACCTCGAGGATATCAAGGCGCCGGAGTGCTTCGAGATCGAGCAGGCGCTGATCGAGCAGTGCAATATCCCGGTCTTCCACGATGACCAGCACGGCACCGCCATCGTCACCGCGGCAGGCATGCTCAACGCCCTGGAGATCGCCGGCAAGCGCCTCGAGGACGCCAGCATCGTCTGCATGGGGGCCGGCGCCGCCGCCATCGCCTGCATGAAGCTGCTGGTCTCCTGCGGCGCGCGTGCCGAGAACATCGTGATGCTCGACCGTCGCGGCGTGATCCACACCGAGCGCGACGGCCTGAACCCCTACAAGGCGATGTTCGCCGTCGACACCGACAAGCGCACCCTGGACGACGCCATCGATGGGGCCGACGTCTTCGTGGGCCTTTCCGGTCCGGGTCTGATGAGCGCCGATCATATTCGCAAGATGGCGCCCAACCCGGTGGTCTTCGCCTGCACCAATCCGGACCCGGAGATCCACCCGGACCTGGCCCGGGAGGTGCGCCCCGACGTGATCATGGCCACCGGCCGTTCGGACTACCCGAACCAGGTCAACAACGTGCTGGGCTTCCCCTTCATCTTCCGCGGGGCCCTGGACGTGCGCGCTACCCGCATCAACGAGGAGATGAAGGTGGCCGCGGTTCACGCCCTCAAGGACCTGGCTCGGGAGCCGGTGCCCCAGGCGGTGCTGGACGCCTACGAGAAGGAGAGCATGAGCTTCGGCCGCGACTACATCATCCCCACGCCGGTGGATGTGCGTCTGCTGGAGCGCATCACCTCCGCCGTGGCCCAGGCGGCAGTGGACTCCGGCGTGGCGCGGCGCCCCTACCCGGCCCACTACCCGCTGAAGAGCGTGGATGACGTTTACGGCGTGTAACGTGTGGCGTGTAACCTGAGGCTCTTCACCCTCCGCGACGCCGGCCCTCGGGCCGGCGTCGTCGTGTCCGGGGGTATGAATCGAGGAAAGTGAGCTACCAGCTGTAGAGGAGCGAGGCGCTGGTGGTGTGGTCGGTCCGGGCCTCGGCCTCCTCCGGCGGCTGGGAGTTGCGCCTGATCTCGTGGGAGAGCCGCAGGGCGAGGCGTGAGTTGAGGCGAGCGGTCAGCGAGGAGAGCGCGCGGGAGGTGGTGTTGTCGTCGGTGGCCTCCACCGAGAGCTCCTGCTTCAGGGTGGTGGTCTCGCTGGCTTCGAACTGCCAGTCCAGGGCGCCATAGGCGACGCCCAGGGAGGCGTTGGGCTCCGTGTCGATGCGGTCGTAGCGATAGCCCGGGCCGGCCTCCAGCGAGAGCCGATGGTGCTCGTGGCGGATCAGCTCCCGGCCGTAGCCGGCGATGGCGGCCAGCTGGTAGTCGTAGCCGCTGAAGCGGTCCTTCTCCCAGCGGGCGAACCCGAACAGGTAGTGGGGGCCCTCGAGGTCATAGCGCTCACGCCCGGTCAGGCGATACTGCTCGGCGCTGGCCTCGCCGTCCCGGGAGACATGGCGGACCTCGCCGCGCAGCAGGTGGGTCCAGCGGTCGCGCAGCCAGGTCAGCTGGCTCTTGCCGATCAGCGTCTGGCTGTCGGTATTGCCGGCGAGGTGGGTGTAGCCGAGTTCGGCCTCGCCGCTGAAGCCGTGGGCCTTCTCCTCGACGGGAGGCGGCGCGTAGAAGGGGCTGGCGGAGACATTGGCGCCTGCGCTGAGGCTCAGTGCCACGATCAGCAGGCGGCTGGCAGGGTGTGACATGGGCATCCCCCAGGGCCGTTGAGTGAATCCCAGCGGGTGTGAGCTTGGGGTGTGCGTTGTTGATGAGGGGCGCTGAAGAGGGCGGCGTCCGTGCCGCCCTGGTCGCGAGGCGTCAGAAGATCGCTTCGTAGGAGCCGGTGCCCTCAGAGCCGCTGTGCTGCTCCACCTCGCGTTCGACGCGGCGCGGCTGCACGCCGGGCAGGTGGTCCGGGTGGAAGAGCTCGGTCATGCCGCCGCCCTGACCGTCGGGCAGTCGGCGTCCGCTGTCGGGGTCGACCCGGGCGGTGACCAGGCCCCCGGGGCGCTCATGCTTCGCCTCGGGGCGACCCTCTAGGGCGTCGCGCATGAAGTCGATCCAGACCGGCAGGGCCGCATTGGCACCATACTCGGCGATGGTCTCGTTGTTGTCCTTGCCGATCCAGACGGTGGCGGCGAGGTCGGCGTTGTAGCCGGCGAACCAGGCGTCGCGCTGGTTGTTGGTGGTGCCGGTCTTGCCGACGATATCGCCACGGCCGAGCTCAAGTGCGCGTCGGCCTGTGCCGCTCTCGATGACGTCGCGCAGCATGTCGGTGAGGATATAGGCGGAGATCGGATCCACCACCCGGGGCGCCACCGGGTGGCGGCGGCCATCGACCTCGACCTCGGTCTGGCCGTCACGGCAGTCGCGGCAGACGATGGTGGGCGTGGCCTCCTCGATCAGGGTGTCGTCATCGCCCCGGGTGACGCGCTCGATGAACCAGGGGGTCACCTGGTAGCCACCGTTGGCCAGCACCGCATAGGCGTTGGTCATCTCCAGCGGCGTCAGGTCGGCGCTGCCCAGGGCCAGGGAGAGGCCGCGGGGCAGTCGCGAGCTGGCAAAGCCGAAGCCCTCGAGGAAATCGATGGTGGCATCCAGGCCGACCTGCTGGAGCACGCGAATGGTGACCAAGTTGCGCGAGCGCGCCAGGGCGACCCGCAGGCGGGTGGGGCCGAGGAAGTCGCCGCTGGCGTTGACCGGTCGCCAAAGCTGGTTGCTGCCGTCCTGAACCACCACGGGGGCATCGTTGACCACGCTGGCGGCATTCATCAGGCCGCTGTCCAGGGCCGCCAGGTAGACGAAGGGCTTGAAGATGGAGCCGGACTGACGCTGGGCCTGGACGGCGCGGTTGAACTTGCTGGCCGTGAAGCTGAAGCCCCCCTGCAGGGCCAGGATGGCGCCGGTGTCGGGGTGCATCACCACCAGGGAGCCTTCGGCATCGGGGCGCTGGGCCAGGCGCAGGGTGCCGTCCTCGCGCTCCAGGACCCGGATCAGGTCGCCGGCGCTGGCGATCTCGGCGGCGGAGCCGGGCTCCGGGCCCCGGGCCCGCGGGCTGCGGTAGGCCCGCGCCCAGGAGAGCCCGTCCCAGGCGATGGTGCGCAGCTCGCCGCCGCGGGTCAGCACGCGCATCTCGCGGCCGCTGCTTTCCACCACGATGGCCGGCTGCAGCGGGCCGAAGCCGGGGGTCCGCTCCAGCACCTGAACCCAGTTGCTGACATCGCCCTCGATGCCCTCGATCTCGGTCTGGCTGCGCTCGGCGGCGCGCTGGGCGGTCTCGAGGATCTCGGGGGATTCGTCGAGCTCCTCCTCCAGGCCGCGGCGGTCGGTGCGCGCCTGGGCCTCGACCAGGCTGGCCGGAATGTCGCGCTGCTCGGGGCCGCGCCAGCCGTGGCGGGTGTCGTAGGCGATCAGGCCCTGGCCAAGGGCGCGCCGTGCGAAGGGCTGCAGTTCGCTGTCCAGGGTGGTGTGGATGCGGTAGCCGGCGGTGTAGGCTTCCTCGCCGAAGCGCTCGATGGCGTACTGGCGCGCCATCTCGGCCACATAGTCGGCGTCCACCTCGGTCTGGGCGACATAGCGGCGGGCGGTGATCGGCGCCTGGACCGCCTCGTCATAGGCGGCCTGGTCGATATGCCCCAGCTGGCGCATGCGGTAGAGGATCCAGTTGCGGCGGATCAGCGAGCGTTCCGGATTGGCCAGCGGGTTGAAGGCGGACGGCGCCTTGGGCAGGCCGGCGATCATCGCCTTCTCGGCCAGGGTCAGCTCGTCCAGGGGGCGGTTGTAGTAGGTCTCGGCGGCGGCGGCGATACCGTAGGCGCGGTTGCCGAGGAAGATCTTGTTGACATAGAGCTCGAGGATCTCCTCCTTGGAGAGGACACGCTCCATCTGCAGGGCCAGCAGGATCTCGCGGATCTTGCGGGTGAAGGTCCGATCCAGGGTCAGCAGGTAGTTGCGCGCCACCTGCATGGTGATGGTGGAGCCGCCCGACTGGATCTCGCCGCCGCTGGAGGCGAGCTCCAGGGCCGCCCGGGCCAGGCCGCGGGGGTCGACGCCGGGGTGCTCGTAGAAGTGGGCGTCCTCGGCGGCCAGCAGGGCCTGGATGAACTCCTCGGGAATCTCGTGGTACTCCACCGGCATGCGGCGCTCCTCGCCGAATTCGCCGATGAGCTTGCCGTCACGGGTGAAGATCCGCAGCGGCGAGTGGAGCTCGAAGTCCTGGAGCTGGCGCACGTCCGGCAGCCCGGGGGCGAAGTAGAGCGCGGCGCCCACCACGCCCAGGGCCGCGGCGGCGGTGAGCGACACCAGCAGCCAGGCCAGGGAGAAGAGCAGGGTTCTGATAAACGTCATGAAAAAGCGGTATCCGTGCAGGGAACTGGGGCGGTACGGTAGCGATGGGACCGGCTCGGCTGAACGGCCATTATAGGAATCTCGTCATGGGCCCACCAGCGTTGACATGGGATCTTTGCGGTTAGTCGTGTGAGAACCGGCAATATCATGTAACCTCTGATTACAGGGGCTGGTCCCCGGGGCTCAGCGGCCTCCTGTTATGAGGCATGAGCGAAATAACAAGCGGTAATCCGCACGGATCATGCAGGGGCAAGACCGAGATGCGATTCAGGGCATCCAGCAAGGGACTGATCGGTGTCGACATCACCTCGGCAACCGTCAAGCTCGTTGAACTCAGGCGTGCTGGCGCCAGCTACCAGGTCGAGAGCTACGCGGTGCGGCCGCTGCGTGAGGGCGCGGTGGTCGAGCGGCGCATCCAGGACATGGGTGAGGTGGTCGATGCCCTGTCGCGGGCGGTTCAGCAGGCCAAGCCGCACACTCGCCGCGCCGTGGTTGCCGTCCCCGCCAGCGCCGCCATCACCAAGACGCTTACGCTGCCGGCCTCTCTCAATAACGATGAGATCGAAGCCCGCATCCAGCTCGACTCAGACAAGCACATCCCCTTTCCGTTCAGTGAGGTCGCCTTTGATTTCCAGCGGCTCGGCCTCAACGCCCGCTATGCCGATCAGCAGGACGTCCTGCTGGTGGCCTGCCGCCAGCAGGACGTCAGCCAGCTGACCGATGCCCTGCTGCAGGCGGGGCTGACGCCGGAGGCGGTGGACGTCGAGACCTTCGCCATGGAGCGCGCCTTCACCGAGGTGCGCCACCAGCTGCCTCAGCTGCCCGGCGACGAGGACTGCGTGGCCCTGGTGGATATCGGCGCCACCATGAACACTTTCCACGTCCTGCGCGAGGGGCGAGTGGTCTATAGCCGTGACACCGTCTTCGGCGGCCGCCAGCTGACCGAGGAGATCCGCAACCGCTACGGGCTCAGCCTCGACGAGGCGGGCCTGGCCAAGAAGCGCGGCGGCCTCCCCGACGACTACCAGAGCAGCGTCCTCGCGCCCTTCCTGGATACCCTGGTGCAGCAGGTGGGGCGCTCCCTGCAGCTCTACTACACCGCCGGGCGCAAGCAGGAGGTACGGCGCATGGTGCTGGCCGGCGGCACCAGCATGCTGCCGGGCCTGGCCGAGCGCCTGGCCAGGGAGAGCGGCATGGAGGTCAGCATCGCCAATCCGCTGGCGCGCATGAAGGTCAGCGGACGTATCGACGTCCAGACGCTCTCTGGTGACGCGCCGGCGATGCTGACGGCCTGCGGTCTGGCAATGAGGTCCCGCGCATGACTATCGAGATCAATCTGCTGCCCTGGCGAGAGGAGCAGCGTGCCCGCCGCAGCAAGCGTTTCTATGTGGCCTTGGGGCTGGCTGCGGTGCTGGGCCTGGGGGGCGGCTACGGCATGACCTGGCACTACGAGCAGTCAACCAGCGCCCAGCAGCAGAGAAATTCACTCATCCAGACCCAGAGTCGCCAGCTCGACTCGGCGATTCGCGAGATCAGCGAGCTGGAGGCGATTCGCGAGCAGATGCTGGAGCAGGTGCGCATCTTCACCGAGCTGCAGGTCGGGCGGACCCAGACCGTCCATGTGATGCGTGACCTTACTGCCAGCCTGGTGGACGGCGTCCACTATGTTCAGCTCAATCGCCAGGGAGCAGCGCTGAGGCTGGCGGGGAGCGCGGAGAACAATAGGCAGGTCTCCGATCAGCTGCGGGCCCTGGCGGCCGCCGCCACCTTTACCGAGCCGGTGCTCTCCGAGGTGGAGGCCGAGGGGGGGGGCGAGCGCCGCCGCTTCAGCCTCGGCATGAACCAGCAGATGCCTCAGGCAGGCCTGGAGGGTGACGAGGAGTCGCCCCTGGTGGAGGAGGAGTCATGAGTCTCAAGGCAGAGATGCGCCGCCTGCGTGAGCTGGACTGGCGCGAGCTGGACATCAAGGAAGCCGGGATCTGGCCCTGGTCGCTGCAGCTGATCTGCTGCCTGCTTCTCTTCCTGGGGATCTTCTTCGGGATGCACTGGTATCTGGCAGGTCCCGCCAAGCAGGAGCTGGAGCGCGTACGCGACCAGGAGGCCCAGCTGGTGCGCGACTATCGCAGCAAGGCGGCCAGGGCCGCCAACCTCGAGGGTGTCAGGGAGCAGATGGAGGAGCTCGAGGCCCGGATGGAGGCGCTGCAGGAGATGCTGCCGACCGGGGCCGAGGTGCCGTCGCTCCTCGACAGCATCAGCGAAGCCGCTATCGACAACCAGCTCTCCATCGACTTCATTCGACTGCGTTCCCCGTCGAGTCAGGAGCACTTCATCGAGCGCCCGTTCGACCTGCAGGTTCGTGGCGACTACCACCGCATCGCCACCTTTCTCGCCGACGTTGCCAGCCTTTCGCGCATCGTGACGCTCCATGATTTCAGCCTGGCGCCAGAGTCCGATGGCTCAAGCAACCTCAGGCTGTCGCTTCTGGCGAGAACCTACAGCTACCGACACGAGGAGGAGGCGCCATGAGGCAGGGCTCCGTCATGAAAGGGTTCGTGGCGCTCGTGGCTGTGATGCTCGCCGGATGCGCTGATCCTCAGCTGGCCAGTCTCGATCGTGAGCTGGCGCAGATTCGCAGCGACCCCGGAGCCGCTCCGGCCCTGGAGCTGCCGGCTGTTCCCCGGATCGAAGGCATCGGATATGACCTGGAGGAGCAGCGGAGCCCCTTCGTCATGCGAGATGGCGAGGCGGAAAGAGCGCTTCCCGAGGGGACGCTTGTCATGCCGCAGCTGGACCGCCAGCGAGAGCCGCTCGAGGCCTATGACCTCAGCGAACTGCAGCTGGTCGGTACGCTGCGTGTCGGCGGTCAGCCCTCTGCGCTGGTACGTGCCCCGGGGGGGCAGGTGCACAGGCTCTCGGTAGGGAACTACCTCGGGCTGAATCACGGCCGTATCGTCAGTATCACCGAGACATCGCTACTGCTTGTGGAGCTGCATGTGGAGCGAGGCGCCTGGGTGGAGCGCAACCGCCAGATGGCACTGGACACATAAAAGACCAAGCTTCAGCGCGGCTGTTGAGCCTGTCGGGGGAAGCGGAGATCAGGGGAAGGGAACAATGCTACCGATCATCAAGCGTGGATTCGCGGTACTCGTGCTGCTGGTGGCCTCAGCCAGCGTCATGGCAGCTTCCAGCCTGGAAGGTCTCGACTTTCGCCAGGGCAGCGGCGGCGAGCTGGAGGTCGACCTCCAGTTCGCCGGCCCGGTGCCGGAGGTGCGTGGCTATCGCCTCGATGACCCCGCACGCCTGACCATCGACCTGATGGAGACCGCCAATCGCCTCGACCAGCGTCGCTATGCGCTGGGCATCGGTGGCGTGCAGCAGGTCACGGCCCTGGAGGCCGGCTCGCGCACTCGGCTGGTCTTCGACCTGGAGGGCCCGCTGCCCTACAACACCCGCGAGCAGGGCAATCGGTTGCGGCTGGCCATCGGTGGCGGTGCCGCCGATACCGGTGTGGCCGAGGCCGCCCAGCCTGCCCAGGCCGCACCGGCGCCAAGCCGCAGCGTGGCGGCCGGCCCCAGCGTCCAGGATATCGACTTCCGCCTCGGCGAGGGCGGCGCCGGCCGCCTGGTGGTCACCTTCGATCGCGCCGGGGTGGATGCCCGGGTGCGCGAGAGCGGTCGCAACCGGATCACCGCCGAGCTTCGGGGCGTTGCGCTCCCGGCCGAGCTTGACCAGGTGTACGATGTGACCGATTTCGGTACCCCGCTGCGCCGCATCACGCCGCGAGCCGGGCGCGAGGGCATCACCCTCGACATCGAAGGGAGCGGCGACTACGCCATGGTCTCCACCCAGAGCGGCCGCCAGCTCACCATCGAGGCCCAGCCGGTCACCCAGCAGGAGCGTGAACAGCGGGTCCGCGAGCAGTTCCCCTATACCGGCGAGCGCATCACCCTCAACTTCCAGGATATCGAGGTGCGCTCGGTGCTGGCGATCATCGCCGACTTCACCGGCCTCAACCTGGTGGCCAGCGACAGCGTCCAGGGGCGCGTGACGCTGAACCTCGAGGACGTGCCCTGGGACCAGGCCCTCGACCTGGTCCTCAAGAGCCACGGCCTGGCCAGTCGCCAGGAGGGCAACGTCATCGTGGTGGCGCCAGCCGGGGAGCTGGCACAGCGTGAGCAGCTCGAGATCCAGTCCAGGGAGCAGATGGAGACCCTGGCCCCGCTGGTGACCGAGTATGTGGAGGTTCGCTATGCGCGGGCCTCGGATCTGGCGGCGCTGCTGCGGGGTGGAGAGGGGTTCGGGCTGCTTACCGAGCGTGGCCGCGTGGCGGTGGATCAGCGGACCAATATGCTGCTGATCCAGGATACCGCCGATCAGATCGATGAAATCCTGCGCACGCTGGATCGTCTCGACGTGGCGGTGCGTCAGGTGCAGATCGAGGCGCGCATCGTGATCGCCAGCGATACTGCCACCCGGGAGCTGGGGGTGAACTGGGGCGTTTCTTCTCCGAGACGCCGTGCCGGCGGCCGCCTGGATCTCGGCGGCGCCTCCGACGGCACCCCGATCTCCGGGCTCGGCGGCCTGGCCGTGGATTTCGGCTCCACCGAGCGCGGCGTGGGGGGCGCGACCAGCTTCGCCTTCGGCTACCTCTCCGGCGATGTGCTCCTGGACCTGGAGCTGCGTGCCCTGGAGAGCGAGGGGCGCAGCTATACCATCTCCCAGCCCCGCGTGATCACCGCCAACCAGCGTCCCGCCGTGATCAAGCAGGGTCAGGAGCGCGCCTATCGCGAGGCCGCGGCCAGCGGCGCGGCCTCGGTCGACTTCAAGGAGGCGGTGCTGTCGCTGGAGGTGACGCCCCAGATCACTCCGGACAACCGCATCATCATGGACGTGGCCATCACCAACGACACCTTTGGCGAGGCGGAGTTTGCCGGCGAGGAGCCGCCGATCAACAAGAGCGAGATCCAGACCCAGGTGCTGGTGGACAACGGCGAGACCGTGGTGCTGGGCGGTATCCTGCAGACCGAGGAGATCCGCAACCTGGTCAAGACGCCCTTCCTGGGCGACCTGCCGGTGCTCGGTAATCTCTTCCGCTATACCCAACAGAGCAACGAGAAGGTAGAGTTGCTGGTATTCATCACTCCCCGAATACTGGACGACGGCGTGGCCCTTCGCTGATGCAGGCACTACCCAACCTGATACTGATCGGCCCCATGGGGGCCGGCAAGAGCACCATCGGCCGCCTCCTGGCGGCCGAGCTTTCTCGCGACTTCTACGACAGCGACCACGAGATCCAGGCGCGCTGCGGCGCCGACATCCCCTGGATCTTCGACGTGGAGGGGGAGGTCGGCTTCCGCGACCGTGAAACCCAGATGCTGGATGAGCTGACCCGGCTCGAAGGCGTGGTGATCGCCACCGGCGGTGGCGCCGTGCTGCGCGAGGAGAATCGTCGCATCCTCCGCGACCGCGGCACCGTCATCTATCTCTTTACCACCGTCGAGCAGCAGCTGAAACGCACCGCCAAGGATCGCAACCGGCCGCTGCTGCAGCGGCCGGACAAGGAGGCGGTGCTGCGCGAGATGTTCGGCGTGCGCGACCCCCTCTACCGGGCCACCGCCGATATCACCGTGCGTACCGACCGTCGCGGCCCCCGTGCCGTGGTCAACGATATCGTGCGCCGCGTGACGCGGCTGGTCGACCCCCTGAAATGCAAGGCGTGAATCCATGAGCGAGACTTCCTCCGGCTCCCGCACCCTCGAGGTGTCGCTGGGCAGCCGCAGCTATCCCATTCATATCGGCCCCGGCCTGCTGGGGCAGCCCGACGCCCTGGCCCCCTGGCTGGCCGGCCGTCAGGTGATGATCGTCACCAACGAGGTGGTGGCCCCGCTCTATCTGGAGCGCTGTCGCGCCTCTCTGCCGGAAGGCGTCGAGGTGCGCGAGCTGGTGCTGCCCGACGGCGAGGCGACCAAGACCCTGGCCAGCGTCGAGCGCATCTGGGATGCCCTGCTGGAGGCGGGCTTCAATCGCCGCTGTACCCTGGTCGCCCTGGGGGGCGGGGTGGTCGGCGATATGGTCGGCTTCGCGGCGGCCTGCTACCAGCGCGGCGTGGCCTTCATTCAGGTGCCCACCACCCTGCTCTCCCAGGTGGACTCCTCGGTGGGCGGCAAGACCGGGGTCAACCACCCGCTGGGCAAGAACATGATCGGCGCCTTCTGGCAGCCCCGGGCGGTGCTGATCGACACCGAGACCCTGGCCAGCCTGCCGCCGCGGGAGCTCTCGGCGGGGCTGGCCGAGGTGGTCAAGTACGGCCTGATCCGCGATGTCGACTTCCTCGCCTGGCTGGAGCGGGAGATGGCGGCGCTGCGCGACCTGGCGCCTGCGGCGATGGCGCGGGCCATCGAGCGCAGCTGTGCCATCAAGGCCGAGATCGTCGCCGAGGACGAGACCGAGCAGGGTGTGAGGGCCCTGCTCAACCTGGGGCACACCTTCGGCCATGCCATCGAGGCGCACCAGGGCTACGGCGTCTGGCTGCACGGCGAGGCCGTGGGGGCCGGCATGCTGATGGCCGCCGAGCTCTCGGCGCGCCTGGGCTGGCTCGGCGCGGCCGAGGTGGCCCGCGCCCGGGCCATCATCGAGGCCGCCGGCCTGCCCCTGGCGGCGCCGGCCGAGATGTCGGTGGAGGACTTCCTGGCGCGCATGCGCCTGGACAAGAAGAACATCGACAGTCGGCTCAGGCTGGTGCTGCTGCGCTCCCTCGGCGATGCCTGCGTGCACGATGAGACGCCGTCGGAGCTCCTTGAAGCGCTGATCGAGACGTTCCCTCGGGTCGACTGAGCTCGCTGCTCCCTCTCCCCGTGCTGCCCCATCCGGCGCCCGCACCCTGTGCGGGCGCTTTTTTTCGGCCGGGCGGTGGCACCTGTAGCGTGTTATCCGTATGCCTTATGCGTGATCAGCATGGATAAAAAGGCAGATTCTAGACTAAAGTATTACGGCGCAGTCGCATCGTTGCATTACCGTTTATGGGTGTTGCAAGTCGTTGACGCAGCGGCTTTTTTTATCAAGGGGCGTTTCGCAACTAGCGGATTTGTCGTGACTTTTCTGAAGGAGGGAGCGTCGTGGCGTTGCGCGATCGGCCGGCCGGTGACTATGCTGGGCGACCTTTTTGTCGCGCAGCCCCGATGCCCGAAAGGGCCGTATAGAAAAATAAAAAACCAATTAAGATACCACGGGGTGTGCAGTAATAAAACCACCTTCTCGAGGCACGCCAATGAACAGAGGTCTCCACCAGCCCGGCGAGTTCCGCGACAACTGCGGGTTCGGCCTGATCGCCCATATGGAGGGGCGCGCCAGCCATCAGCTGCTGCGCACCGCCATCGAGTCCCTGACCTGCATGACCCACCGCGGCGGCATTGCCGCCGACGGCAAGACCGGCGACGGCTGCGGCCTGCTGCTCAAGATGCCCGAGGCCTTTATGCGCGAAGTGGCCGAAGAGGCCCTGGATGTGAGCCTGGGCGAGCGCTTCGCGGTGGGGGTGGTCTTCCTGCCCGACGACGATGCCAGGGCTGAGAAGGCCTGCGACACCCTCGAGGGTGAGCTGCGCGCCCGGGGCCTGGTGATTCGCGGCTGGCGCGACGTGCCCGTTGACCCGAGCGTCTGCGGCCCCATGGCGCTGGCGTGCCTGCCGCGCATCCGCCACCTCTTCGTGGAGCCGGGCAAGAACGGCAGCGCCGAGACCTTCGAGGTCGACCTCTTCATGGCCCGCCGCCTGGCCGAACAGGCCCTGCGCAGCGAGTCCGAGTTCTACGTCTGCTCCCTCTCGGAGCAGGTGATCTCCTACAAGGGCCTGGTGATGCCGGTGGACCTGCCGGCCTTCTACCGTGACCTGGGTGACGAGCGCCTGGAGACCGCCATCTGCGTCTTCCACCAGCGCTTCTCCACCAACACCGCGCCGCGCTGGCCGCTGGCCCAGCCCTTCCGGCTGCTGGCTCACAACGGCGAGATCAACACCATCGAGGCCAACCGCGGCTGGGCCAATTCGCGCAAGGCGAACTTCGTCTGCGAGCGCCTGCCGGAGATCGCCGAGCTCGACGAGATCGTCAACACTGTCGGCTCCGACTCCTCCAGCATGGACAACATGCTGGAGGTGCTGCTGACCGGCGGCATGGAGCTGCATCGCGCCGTGCGCCTGATGGTGCCGCCGGCCTGGCAGAACGTGGAGCTGATGGACGGCGACCTGCGCGCCTTCTACGAGTACAACTCCATGCACATGGAGCCCTGGGACGGCCCCGCCGGCGTGGTGATGACCGACGGCCGCCAGGCGCTCTGCATGCTGGATCGCAACGGCCTGCGCCCGGCACGCTGGGTCATCACCAAGAACGGTTTCATCACCCTGGCCTCGGAGATCGGCACCTACGACTACCAGCCCGAGGACGTGGTGGCCAAGGGGCGCGTGGGCCCCGGCCAGATACTGGCCGTGGATACCGAGACCGGCGAGGTGCTGCACACCGGCGATATCGACGAGCGCCTCAAGTCCGCCTACCCCTACAAGCGCTGGCTGAAGCAGGAGGCCCACTACCTGGAGTCGGCGCTCACCGAGCTTGCCAGCTTCCACAGCATGGACGGCGACGCCCTGAACGTCGCCCAGAAGATGTTCCAGGTCAGCTTCGAGGAGCGCGACCAGCTGCTGCGCCCGCTGGCCGAGAGCGGCCAGGAGGCGGTGGGCTCCATGGGTGACGATACCCCCATGGCGGTGCTCTCCGGCAAGCAGCGTCTGCTGACCGACTACTTCCGTCAGAAGTTCGCCCAGGTCACCAACCCGGCCATCGACCCGCTGCGCGAAGCGATCGTGATGTCCCTGGAGACCTGCATCGGCGCCGAGCTCAATGTCTTCAAGGCGACCCCGGAGCATGCCCATCGCATCATCCTGACCACGCCGATCCTCTCGCCGCGCAAGTTCACCGCCCTGGTGGAGGAGCAGGATCCCGCCTTCGCCCCCCACCGCCTGCGCATGGCCTATGATCCCGAGGCGCTCGGGCTCAAGGCGGCGATTCGCGAGCTCTGCCGCCAGGCCGAGGCGGCCGTCAACGGCGGCAAGGTGGTGCTGGTGCTGTCGGACGCCGACCTCGAGCGGGGCGAGCTGCCGATCCATGCCGCCCTGGCGGTGGGGGCCGTGCACCATCATCTGAGCCGGCTGGCGCTGCGCCCCCGCTGCAACATCGTGGTGGAGACCGGCTATGCCCGGGATGCCCACCAGATGGCGGTGCTCTTCGGGGTGGGGGCCACCGCGGTCTTCCCCTGGCTCGCCTACCAGGTGATGGCCGACATGCAGCACACCGGCGAGCTCACCGGTAACCCCGCCGATGCTCGGGAGAACTACCGCAAGGGGCTGCAGAAGGGGCTCTACAAGATCCTCTCCAAGATGGGGATCTCGACGCTGGCCTCCTACCGCGGCTCCCAGCTCTTCGAGGCGGTGGGGCTCGCCGACGAGGTGATGGAGCTCTGCTTCACCGGCATGGCCTCGCGCATCCAGGGCACCGGCTTCGCCGAGCTGCAGCTGCAGCAGGAGTGGCTGGGTCGCGAGGCCTGGAGCCCCCGCAAGGGCATCAGCCAGGGCGGCCTGGTGAAGTATGTGCACGGCCACGAGTACCACGCCTACAACCCCGACGTGGTCAAGGCGCTGCAGGAGGCGGTGCAGGAGGGCAGCTACCCCAAGTGGAAGAAGTTCGCCGCCCTGGTCAACGAGCGTCCGCCGGCCACCATTCGTGACCTGCTGGCCCTGAAGCCCGCCGCCGAGCCGCTGCCTCTGGAGGAGGTGGAGTCCGTCGAGAGCCTGATTCCCCGCTTCGACAGCGCCGGCATGTCGCTGGGCGCCCTGTCCCCGGAGGCCCACGAGGCCCTGGCCCAGGCCATGAACGAGGCCGGGGGGCGCTCCAACTCCGGCGAGGGGGGGGAAGATCCTGCCCGCTATGGCACCGTGCGCTCCTCCAAGATCAAGCAGATCGCCTCCGGGCGCTTCGGCGTCACCCCGGCCTATCTGGTCAACGCCGAGGTGCTGCAGATCAAGGTGGCTCAGGGCGCCAAGCCGGGCGAGGGCGGGCAGCTCCCCGGCGGCAAGGTCAACGCGCTGATCGCCCGGCTGCGCTACTCGGTGCCCGGCGTGACCCTGATCTCGCCGCCGCCCCACCATGACATCTACTCCATCGAGGATCTGGCCCAGCTGATCTTCGACCTCAAGCAGGTCAACCCGGACGCCCAGGTTTCGGTGAAGCTGGTCTCCGAGCCCGGCATCGGCACCATCGCCACCGGCGTGGCCAAGGCCTACGCCGACCTGATCACCGTCTCCGGCTATGACGGCGGCACCGCGGCGAGCCCCATCACCTCCATCAAGCACGCCGGCTCCCCCTGGGAGCTGGGCCTGCCCGAGGTGCACCAGGCGCTGCGCATCAACGGCCTGCGCGACAAGATTCGCCTGCAGACCGATGGCGGCCTCAAGACCGGTCTGGACGTGGTCAAGGCGGCGATCCTCGGCGCCGAGAGCTTCGGCTTCGGCACCGCGCCCATGGTGGCCCTGGGCTGCAAGTACCTGCGCATCTGCCACCTCAACAACTGCGCCACCGGCGTGGCCACCCAGAACGACTTCCTGCGCGGCGAGCACTTCCGCGGCACCGTCGACATGGTCAAGCACTACTTCCGCTTCATCGCCGAGGAGGTGCGCGAACTGATGGCCATGCTGGGGGTGCGACAGCTCACCGATCTGATCGGCCGCACCGACCTGCTGGAGGCGCTGGAGGGTGTCACCGCCTCCCAGCGCAAGCTGGACCTCTCGCCGCTGCTCGGCAACGACTTCGTGCCGGAGGACGCGCCCCAGTTCTGCCAGGTGAGCCGCAACGTGCCCCACGATCCGGGCGCCAAGAACCAGGAGGTGCTGGCGGCGCTCAAGGACGCCATCGAGCAGAAGAGCGGCGGCGACTTCTCCTTCTCCATCACCAACTGCGACCGCAGCGTGGGCGCCCTGACCTCCGGCGCCATCGCCAAGCGCTACGGCGAGGCGGGGCTCGAGGAGGCCCCGGTGACCGCCCGCTTCACCGGCGTGGCCGGCCAGAGCTTCGGGGTCTGGAACGCCCGGGGCCTCAACCTCTACCTGGAGGGCGACGCCAACGACTATGTCGGCAAGGGCATGAACGGCGGCAAGGTGGTGATCACCCCGCCCAGGGGCAGCCGCTTCGAGAGCCACAGGACCGCCATCGTCGGCAACACCTGCCTTTACGGCGCCACCGGCGGCAAGCTGTTCGCCGCCGGCACCGCCGGCGAGCGCTTCGGGGTGCGCAACTCCGGCGCCCACGCGGTGATCGAGGGGGCCGGTGACCACTGCTGCGAGTACATGACCGGCGGCCTGGTGGCGGTGCTCGGCGAGACCGGCGTCAACTTCGGCGCGGGCATGACCGGCGGCTTCGCCTATGTGCTCGACGAGGACCGTACCTTCGTCGACAAGTACAACCATGAGCTGGTGGAGATCCACCGGGTGAACACCGAATCCATGGAGGCCTACCGCCGCCACCTGCGCGAGGTGATCGAGGAGTTCGTCGAGGAGACCGGCTCGGTCCGGGGTCAGGCCATCCTCGAGGACTTCAGCGACTTCATTCGCCACTTCTGGCTGGTGAAGCCCAAGGCGGCCAGCCTGAACAGCCTGTTGGCCCAATCCCGGCGTCAGCCGGAGTAGAGAGGCGGCGACAGCCGGAATAAGAGGCGGCGTCAGCCGGAGTCAGTGAACCCCGGTGCGAGTCGGGGCGAGCATGGCGCGACGCCAGCCGGCGCAGGCAAAGGTGATAGGCGCCCCGCCGGGCCAGGAGCCCGGCCGGGTGGCCAACAGGACTTCCAGGAGAGACATCATGGCCAGCAGTCTGAGCAACGACTTCCAGTTTATCGACGTGGGTCGCCAGGACCCCCAGAAGAAGGACGCCCGCACCCGCTCGCGGGAGTTCGCCGAGATCTACGAGCCCTACAAGCCCCAGGAGGCCGCCAGCCAGGCGCACCGCTGCCTAGAGTGCGGCAACCCCTACTGCGAGTGGAAGTGCCCGGTCCACAACTACATCCCCAACTGGCTGAAGCTGGTGGCCGAGGGCAACATCCTCGAGGCCGCCGAGCTCTCCCACCAGACCAACTCGCTGCCGGAGGTGTGCGGCCGGGTCTGCCCCCAGGACCGCCTCTGCGAGGGCGACTGCACCCTCAATGACGGCTTCGGGGCCGTCACCATCGGCTCGGTGGAGAAGTACATCACCGATACCGCCTTCGCCATGGGCTGGCGCCCGGACATGTCCCGGGTCACCTGGACCGACCGGAGGGTGGCGGTGATCGGCGCGGGCCCGGCGGGGCTCGGCTGTGCCGATATCCTGGCCCGCAACGGCGTGAAGCCGGTGGTCTTCGACCGCAATCCGGAGATCGGGGGGCTGCTGACCTTCGGCATCCCCGAGTTCAAGCTCGAGAAAAGCGTCATGGAGCGCCGCCGGGCGGTGTTCGAGGAGATGGGCATCGAGTTCCGCCTCAACGTGGAGATCGGGGGCGACATCACCATCGAGCAGCTCCTCGAGGAGTACGACGCCGTCTTCATGGGCATGGGCACCTACAAGTACATGGAGGGGGGCTTCCCCGGCGAGGGCCTGCCCGGCGTGCACAAGGCGCTGGACTACCTGATCGCCAACGTCAATCACTGCCTGGGCTTCGAGAAGGCGCCCGAGGAGTACATCTCCTTCGAGGGGCAGCGGGTCGTGGTGCTGGGCGGCGGCGACACCGCCATGGACTGCAACCGCACCGCCATCCGCCAGGGCGCGGCCAGCGTGACCTGCGCCTACCGCCGGGACGAGGAGAACATGCCGGGATCCCGCCGCGAGGTGGCCAACGCCCGGGAGGAGGGCGTGGAGTTCCTCTTCAACCGCCAGCCGGTGGCGGTGGTGGGCGAGGGCAGGGTCGAGGGCGTGAAGGTGGTGCGTACCCGCCTGGGCGAGGCCGACGAGAACGGCCGTCGCCGCCCCGAGGTGGTGCCGGGCTCCGAGGAGGTGATCCCCGCCGACGCCGTGGTGGTGGCCTTCGGCTTCCAGCCGAGCCCCGCCGAGTGGTTCGCCGGCCAGGGCATCGAGCTCGACGAGCGCGACCGGGTGCTGGCCTCGGAGCAGGGCCGGTTCCGCTTCCAGACCAGCAACGAGAAGATCTTCGCCGGCGGCGACATGGTGCGCGGCTCCGACCTGGTGGTTACCGCCATCCATGAGGGCCGCCAGGCCGCCGAGGGCATTCTGGACTATCTGGGAGTCTAGGCTCCGCACTGCTCAGAGAGACGGGGAGCCGCCGCACAAGCCCTTAGCCGAGCGCTGATGTGGAGCGAAGCGGCCGCGTGGCGCTCGCCAGGGATGGCGAGTGAGCCGCACCCGTGAGGGATTATGTTGTGCGGCGACGCGCGGGCCGCGAGCGGAGCATCAGGGTTTCGCTCGGCGTGGCGCCGGCGGCGGTCTCCCTGGCTCGGCGCTGCCATAGCCCCGCGCTGCCAAGGCTTGAAATTGAGCCATTGGTCGCACTCTGCTATCCTGTCGTCCCATCCTGGCGCGGCTTCCTGCCGGGCCTACCGATCACGTTTCGACAGGTTCTCCATGACACGATATATCTTCGTGACCGGCGGCGTTGTGTCCTCACTCGGCAAGGGCATCGCGTCGGCCTCGCTGGCGGCGATTCTCGAGGCGCGCGGCCTCAAGGTCACCATGCTCAAGCTCGACCCGTACATCAACGTGGACCCGGGCACCATGAGCCCCTTCCAGCACGGCGAGGTATTCGTCACCGAAGATGGCGCCGAGACCGACCTGGACCTGGGCCACTACGAGCGCTTCATCCGCACGCGCATGACCCAGGGCAACAACTTCACCACCGGCCGCGTCTACGAGCACGTGCTGCGCAAGGAGCGCCGCGGCGACTACCTGGGCGGTACCGTGCAGGTGATCCCGCATATCACCGACGAGATCAAGCGCCGGGTCTATGAGGGCGGCGAGGGCTTCGACGTGGCCCTGGTAGAGATCGGTGGCACCGTGGGCGATATCGAGTCGCTGCCCTTCCTGGAGTCGATCCGCCAGATTCGCAGCGAGCTGGGTGCCAGCCGGGCGATCTTTATGCACCTTACGTTAGTGCCTTATATAAAAACGGCGGGTGAGACCAAGACCAAGCCGACCCAGCACAGCGTCAAGGAGCTGCGCTCCATCGGTATCCAGCCGGATATCCTGATCTGTCGCAGCGAGGTGGAGCTCGAGGAGAGCGAGCGTCGCAAGATCGCGCTGTTCACCAACGTGGAGGAGCGCGCCGTCGTTCCGCTGCAGGACGCCGACACCATCTACCGCATCCCGATCATGCTCCACGAGCACGGCCTGGACGAGATCGTCTGCGACAAGCTGCGCCTGGAGGCCGACGAGGCCGACCTCAACGAGTGGATCAAGGTCCTCGACGCCAAGCTCAATCCCCTCAAGTCGATCAACATCGCCATGGTCGGCAAGTACATGGAGCTGCTCGACGCCTACAAGTCGCTCAACGAGGCGCTGGTCCATGCCGGCATCCAGACCCGGGTCAAGGTCAATGTCGACTACATCGACTCCGAGGACATCGAGCGCCACGGTACCGAGCGCCTGGCCGGCAAGGACGCCATCCTGGTGCCCGGCGGCTTCGGCGAGCGCGGCGTGGAGGGCAAGATCGCCACGGCCCGCTACGCCCGGGAGAACGGCATTCCCTATCTGGGCATCTGCCTCGGCATGCAGGTGGCGGTGATCGAGTTCGCCCGCAACGTGGCCGGCTGGGAAGACGCCGACTCCACCGAGTTCACCCACGACACCCAGCACCCGGTGGTGGGCCTGATCACCGAGTGGATCACCCCCGAGGGCAGGATCGAGCTGCGCGACGAGGCCTCGGACCTCGGCGGCACCATGCGCCTCGGTGGCCAGGTGTGCCAGCTCAAGGCCGGCAGCAAGGCCCGGGAGGCCTATGGCGCCGGGGAGATCGTCGAGCGCCACCGCCACCGCTACGAGGTCAACAACCAGTTTATCGAGGAGCTGGAGCAGGCCGGCCTGGTGGTCTCCGGCAAGAGCGTCGACAACTCCCTGGTGGAGGTGGTCGAGCTGCCCGACCACCCCTGGTACGTGGCCTGCCAGTTCCACCCGGAGTTCACCTCCACGCCCCGTGACGGCCACCCGCTGTTCACCGGCTTCGTGAATGCGGCGCTGGAGCACAAGGCGGCGCGCACTCGCGCCCAGGCCTCCCACCAGGAGTGAGCCGGATGAGCGCACCCGAGAGAACCATCGAGATTGCCGGCCTCAAGGCCGGCAATTCGTTGCCGCTGATGCTGTTCGGCGGCATGAACGTGCTGGAGTCCCGGGATCTGGCCATGGAGGTGGCCGAGACCTATGTCGAGGTGACCGGCCGGCTCGGCATGCCCTACGTCTTCAAGGCGAGCTTTGACAAGGCCAACCGCAGCTCCATTCACTCCTACCGGGGGCCGGGGCTGGAGAGGGGCCTCGAGATCCTGGCCGAGGTGAAGTCGCGCTTCGGCGTGCCGATCATCACCGACGTCCACGAGCCCTGGCAGGCCGCCCCGGTGGCCGAGGTGGCCGACGTCATCCAGCTGCCCGCCTTCCTGGCTCGCCAGACCGACCTGGTCGTGGCCATGGCCCGCACCGGGGCGGTGATCAACGTCAAGAAGCCCCAGTTCCTCGCCCCCCACGAGATGCGCCATATCATTCGCAAGTGCGAGGAGGCCGGCAACGACCGGGTGCTCCTCTGCGAGCGGGGTTCGAGCTTCGGCTACAACAACCTGGTGGTGGACATGCTCGGCTTCGGCGAGATGAAGCAGACCGGACTGCCGCTGCTCTTCGACGTGACCCATTCGCTGCAGCGCCCCGGCGGGCGCGCCGACAGCGCCGACGGGCGTCGTGCCCAGGTGGCCGAGCTGGCCCGGGCCGGGGTGGCCGTGGGGCTCGCCGGGCTCTTCCTGGAGGCCCATCCGGACCCCGATGCCGCCCTCTGCGACGGCCCCTGCGCCCTGCCGCTGGAGCGGCTCGAGCCCTTCCTGGCCCAGCTCAAGGCCATCGACGAGCTGGTCAAGGGCTTCGCCCCCCTCGACATCCAATGATTTCCCTACGCTGACACAAGAAGGAAACTCGCATGACCAAGATCGTCGATATTCGCGCCCTCGAGGTGCTCGACTCCCGCGGCAACCCCACCGTGCAGGCCGAGGTGCATCTGGAGAGCGGTGCGGTAGGCGTGGCCTGTGCCCCCAGCGGTGCCTCCACCGGCTCCCGGGAGGCCCTGGAGCTGCGTGACGGCGACAAGTCCCGCTACCTGGGCAAGGGCGTGCTGAAGGCCGTCGAGGCGGTCAACGGCGCCATCCGTGAGCGCCTGGTGGGCATGGACGCTCGCGACCAGCGCGGCCTCGACGACGCCATGCTGGCCCTCGACGGCACCGACAACAAGGCGAAGCTCGGCGCCAACGCCATCCTGGCGGTGTCGCTTGCCGCCGCCAAGGCCGCCGCCAATGCCAAGGGCGTGCCGCTCTACGCCCATATCGCCGAGCTCTACGGCCAGCCGGGCCAGTACAGCATGCCGGTGCCGATGATGAACATCCTCAACGGCGGCGAGCATGCCGACAACAACGTCGACATCCAGGAGTTCATGGTCCAGCCGGTGGGCGCGCCCAACTTCCGCGAAGGCCTGCGCATGGGGGCCGAGATCTTCCACGCCTTGAAGAAGGTGCTCTCCGCGAAGGGGCTTTCCACCTCGGTGGGCGATGAGGGCGGCTTCGCGCCCAACCTCGAATCCAACGCCGAGGCGCTGGCGGTGATCAAGCAGGCGGTAGAAGACGCCGGCTACCGGCTGGGCAGCGACGTCACCCTGGCGCTGGACTGCGCCGCCTCCGAATTCTTCAAGGAGGGCCAGTACGACCTCGCCGGCGAAGGCAAGCAGTATGACGCCGCCGGCTTCGCCGACTACCTGGCCGGCCTGTGCGACGATTACCCCATCGTCTCCATCGAGGATGGCATGGACGAGTCCGACTGGGACGGCTGGAAGGCGCTGACCGACAAGCTGGGCGACCGCGTGCAGCTGGTGGGTGATGACCTCTTCGTCACCAATACCCGCATCCTCAAGCGCGGCATCGATGAGCAGATCGGCAACTCCATCCTGATCAAGTTCAATCAGATCGGCTCGCTCTCCGAGACCCTGGACGCCATTCGCATGGCCCAGGATGCCGGCTTCACCGCGGTGATCTCCCACCGCTCCGGCGAGACCGAGGACACCACCATCGCCGATCTCGCCGTGGGCACCTGTGCCGGCCAGATCAAGACCGGCTCCCTGTGCCGCTCCGACCGCGTGGCCAAGTACAACCGCCTGCTGGTGATCGAAAGCGAGCTGGGTGGCAAGGTTGCCTACCCGGGCCTGTCGGCGATCAAGGGGCAGTAAGCGGCATCCGGTGTATTTTGCGGGGCGTCTTGTAGGAAATCGCTTACACGTGGCGTAAGAGATTGCCTCGCTTCGTCCGGGAGAACCGGCGCCTGGTGGCGCCGGTTTTTTATTATCATGTTGATTTTAAGGTATTTTATTTGCGCCTTCCGAGAGTGCTCTGCCACCCTGTCCGTGGCCACGGCGGCCGGCCAGCGGCTTGTGATGTGCCGTGTAACTGAGAGAATGAGTTCGGGACATGAGAGCGGCGCGCTGCTCTCGGCAGGATGCAACGGGATGCTGAGTGATGCGCCAGGTGCGGCAGGAGGCCGCTTCCGGGCAGGGAAGGCATCACGGGAAGAGGGCGGAGGGAGCCGCTCAAGGAACAGCTAGGAGCGGGCGGCCTGCGGGCCGCCTTTTTTGCCGGTGTTCTCCAGCATGACAGGCAGAAACGGAAACGCCGAATGTCGCAAGACATTCGGCGTTTCTTTTGGCGTGTGGCGTGCGCAGCTGTCGAGCCGGCCGCCGGCCGCCGGCCTCAGCGTTCCAGCTGCTCCAGCTTGCCGGGCTTGCCGTCCCACTCCTCGGCGTCGGGCAGCGGGTCCTTCTTCTCGCTGATATTGGGCCACACCTCGGCGAGCTCGGCATTGATCTCGATGAAGGGCTCCTGGCCCTCGGGCAGCTCGTCTTCCGAGAAGATCGCCTCGGCGGGGCACTCCGGCTCGCACAGGGCGCAGTCGATGCACTCGTCGGGGTGGATCACCAGGAAGTTGGGCCCCTCGTAGAAGCAGTCCACCGGGCAGACCTCGACACAGTCGGTGTACTTGCACTTGATGCAGTTCTCGGTGACGACGAACGTCATGCCACTCTCCCTTCCTCGGGCCGGGGTCGCTCGGCCGCTCTGGATAGTTGATGAAACGGTTATAAAGGCCTGGTTTCTTATGCTAAGACGGCGGTGAATCTGACCATTCTAGTCGTGGCCCCATGGCCTCGCAAGAGAAGGGAGGGGCCATTACAGCGACTCCCGCCAGCGGTAGAGCAGCGCCAGGGCCTGGCGCGGCGTCAGGTCATCCAGGGCCAGCCCGCCGAGCTCCTCCACCAGCGGATGGGGAGCGCTGGCGAAGAGGTCGTTCTGCTGGGGGGCCGGGGCGCTGCTGCCGGCGCGAGGCGAACGGCTGCCCTGGTCCACCTCCTGCTGCTCCAGCTGGGCCAGTTTCTCCCGGGCGCGGGCGATCACCCCCTGGGGCACGCCGGCCAGCTGGGCCACCTGCAGGCCGTAGCTCTGGTTGGCCGGCCCCTCTTCCACGCGGTGCATGAAGACGATGCCGTCGCGGTGCTCCGCCGCCGTCAGGTGCACGTTGGCCACCCCCTCGGCCTGCTCGGGCAGGGCGGTCATCTCGAAGTAGTGGGTGGCGAACAGGGTGAAGGCGCGGGTGCGGGTCAGATGCTCGGCGCTGGCCCAGGCCAGGGAGAGGCCGTCGAAGGTGCTGGTGCCGCGGCCGATCTCGTCCATCAGTACCAGGCTGTGATCGGTGGCGTTGTGCAGGATGCTGGCGGTCTCGGTCATCTCCACCATGAAGGTGGAGCGCCCGCCGGCCAGGTCGTCCGAGGAGCCGATGCGGGTGAAGATGCGATCCACCGGGCCGATCTCGGCGGCGTCCGCCGGCACGAAGCTGCCGGTGTGGGCGAGCAGCACGATCAGCGCCGCCTGGCGCATGTAGGTGGACTTGCCCCCCATATTGGGCCCCGTGATCACCAGCATGCGGCGATCGTCGCCCAGGACCAGGTCGTTGGGCACGAAGGGGGCATCGGAGACCTGATCCACCACCGGATGGCGCCCGCCGCGGATGACGATGCCCGGCCTCTCGGCCAGCTGAGGCCGGGAGAACTCCAGGGCCCGGGCGCGCTCGGCGAAGGCGCAGAGCACGTCCAGGGAGGCCAGGGCCCGGGCGCTGGCCTGGAGGGCGTCGAGTTCGGCATTCAAGGTGTCGAGCAGGCCGTCGTAGAGCAGCTTCTCCCGAGCCAGCGCCCGGGACTTGGCCGAGAGGGCCTTGTCCTCGAACTCCTTGAGCTCGGGGATGATAAAGCGCTCGGCGTTCTTCAGGGTCTGGCGGCGCACATAGTCCACCGGCGCCTCCCTGGCCTGGGCCCGGGGGATCTCGATGTAGTAGCCGTGGACCCGGTTGTAGCCCACCTTGAGGCCGGGCAGGCCGGTGCGCTCGCGCTCCCGGGCCTCCAGCTTCACCAGGTAGTCGCCGGCGTGTTCGGCCAGGCTGCGGTGCTCGTCGAGCTCGGCATCGAAGCCCTCGGCGATCACCCCGCCGTCGCGAATCACCACCGGGGGGTTTTCCACCAGGGCCCGGGTCAGGGTGTCGGCGAGCGCGGGATAGGGCCGGATATGGCGCCGGAGTTCATCCAGGGCCGTGCCCTCGGCGTAGTCGGCAAGCGATTGCTCCAGTTCCGGCAGGGCGTTGAAGGCGTCGCGCAGCCGGGCCAGGTCCCGGGGCCGGGCGCTGTAGAGAGCCACCCGAGCCAGGATGCGCTCCACGTCGCCGACCGCCTTGAGGGAAGCGCGCAGCGCCTCGAAGCCGTCGGCCTCGAGCAGCAGGGCCACAGCACTCTGGCGGGCCCGGACCCGCTCCAGGTCGCGCAGCGGGCGGTTGAGCCAGCGCTTGAGCAGCCGCGAGCCCATGGCCGTCGCGGTGACGTCGAGGACGCTGGCCAGGGTGTTGTCGCCGGTTCCCCCGAGATTGACGTCGATCTCCAGGTTGCGGCGGCTGGCGGCGTCGATCACCACGGCATCGTCGCGGCTCTCCACGCCGATGGCGGTGACGTGGGGCAGTCGCGAGCGCTGGGTGTCCCGGGCGTACTCGATGAGCACGCCGGCGGCGGTGAGGGCGGCGCTGAGATGGGCGCAGCCGAAGCCGCGCAGGTCCTGGACCTGGAACTGGTCGCAGAGCAGGCGGTTGGCGCTCTCCAGGTCGAAGAGCCAGTCGCTCTGGCGTCGCAGGCCGCGGCGGCCGGTCAGGGCCGGCGGCAGCGAGAGGCTCTCCGCCACCAGCAGCTCGGCGGGGTCCAGGCGCTGGAGCTCGGCCAGCATCTCCCCTTCGCCCTCCACCTCCAGCACGCTGAAGCGCCCGCTGGAGAGCTCCAGCCAGGCGAGGCCGTAGCGCTCGCCGGCGGCGTGCACGGCCACCAGCAGGTTGTCGCGCCGGGCGTCCAGCAGCGCCTCGTCATAGAGGGTGCCGGGGGTGACGACGCGCACCACGCGGCGCTCCACCGGGCCCTTGGAGGCCGCCGGGTCGCCGACCTGCTCGCAGATCGCCACCGACTCGCCGGCCGCCACCAGGCGGGCCAGGTAGCCCTCGGCGCTGTGGTAGGGCACGCCGGCCATGGGGATCGGCTTGCCGGCGGACTGGCCGCGCTGGGTCAGGGTGATATCGAGCAGCGCCGCGGCGCGCCGGGCGTCGTCGAAGAAGAGCTCGTAGAAGTCGCCCATGCGGTAGAAGAGCAGCACCTCGGGGTGCTCGCGCTTGATCTTCAGGTACTGGGCCATCATGGGCGTATGGGAGGGGCTTGTGGCCTGTGACATCCGGAATCCTGTTCGGGCTCTGCACTCGCGGGCAAAAGTCAGTATTCTACCGTCCAGAGAGCGATGCCGTCAGGCGCCGCCGCAAGATATCCGGGAGGTCCTTCACATGCCGCACTCCGCTGCCCACCTGGCCAACCTCGACCTGACCACCCTGGCCGAGCGGCTGGGCCGGCTCTGCCGCCAGCAGGGAGCCATGGTCACCGCCGCCGAGTCCTGCACCGGGGGCGGGGTGGCCAGCGCCATCACCGCGGTGGCCGGCAGCTCCGACTACTTCGAGACCGGCTATGTGACCTACTCCAACGCCGCCAAGCGTCGCCTGCTGGGCGTGCCCGAGGCGCTCCTCGAGGCCCACGGCGCGGTAAGCCGCGAGGTGGTGGAGGCCATGGTGACGGGCGCCTGCCGGGACAGCGGCGCCAGCCTCGGCGTGGCGATCAGCGGCGTGGCGGGCCCCGGCGGCGGCAGCGACGACAAGCCGGTGGGCACCGTCTGGCTGGCCTGGGGCAGCGCCGAGGGCGCCGAGTCCGAGCGCTTTCACTATCCCGGCGACCGCCGGGCGGTGCGCGAACGGGCGGTGCGCGAGGCCCTGGTGGGGCTGATCCGACGCCTCGAAGCGAACGGATGAGGCGTGAGCGGCGGTCGGGGAAGTTTCGCTGGCCGCCGCCGGCGTTTTTCGCCATACTACTGTGCAGTCATACAGTACCAAGACACTCGACGACCTGATCAGGAGGCCCGTGATGGCTCAGGATGACAACCGCTCCAAGGCGTTGAACGCCGCGCTTTCCCAGATCGAGCGCCAGTTCGGCAAGGGGACCGTGATGCGCCTCGGCGATACGCCCCGGGTGGCCATGCCGGCGGTCTCCACCGGCTCCCTGGGCCTCGATATCGCGCTGGGGATCGGCGGCCTGCCCTACGGCCGCGTGGTAGAGATCTTCGGGCCGGAATCCTCTGGCAAGACCACCCTGACCCTCTCGGTGATCGCCGAGGCCCAGAAGCAGGGCAAGGTGTGCGCCTTCATCGACGCCGAGCACGCCCTGGACCCGAGCTACGCCGAGAAGCTCGGCGTCAACCTCGACGACCTGCTGGTCTCCCAGCCGGACACCGGCGAGCAGGCCCTCGAGATCTGCGACATGCTGGTGCGCTCCGGCGGCGTCGACGTCATCATCATCGACTCGGTGGCGGCGCTCACTCCCCGGGCCGAGATCGAGGGCGAGATGGGCGACTCCCACGTCGGCCTGCAGGCCCGCCTGATGTCCCAGGCCCTGCGCAAGATTACCGGTCACATCAAGAACGCCAACTGCCTGGTGGTCTTCATCAACCAGATCCGCATGAAGATCGGCGTGATGTTCGGCAGCCCCGAGACCACCACCGGCGGCAACGCCCTCAAGTTCTACGCCAGCGTGCGCCTCGACATTCGCCGCACCGGCTCGGTGAAGCAGGGCGACGAGGTCACCGGCAACGAGACCCGGGTCAAGGTGGTCAAGAACAAGGTGGCGCCGCCCTTCCGCCAGGCCGAGTTCCAGATCCTCTACGGCAAGGGCATCTACCATGCCGGCGAGGTGATCGATCTCGGGGTGCAGTGCAGCCTGATCGACAAGGCCGGTGCCTGGTACAGCTACCAGGGCAACAAGATCGGCCAGGGCAAGGCCAACGCCGCCCAGTTCCTCGAGGACAACCCGGCCGTTATGGAGGAGATCGAGAGCGGGATTCGCGGCCAGCTGCTCGCCGCTCCGGCCCCGAAGGAGGAAGCCGAGGCGCCTGAGGCTGCCCAGGCCAGCCGCGAGGACGACCTGCTCTAAGCCATGTTCGCCCCGGCCGATTCCGACGCCACGCCACGTGACGACGCCATCCGCCTGCTGGCTCGGCGCGAGTACTCCCGCGCCGAGCTGGAGGGTCGGCTAACGGCGAAGGGGCATGACTCGGCCGCCGTGGCCGAGTGTCTCGACGCCCTGGCCGATGAGGGGCTGCAGTCCGATACGCGCTTTACCGAGAGCTTCCTGCGCTCGCGCATCCTGCGCGGCCAGGGGCCGCTGAAGATTCGCGTCGAGCTCTCGCGGCGCGGCATCGACCGCGAGCTGGTGCGCAGCGCCTTCAGCGAACAGGAGGGGCAGGGTGGGGTCGACTGGTTCGCCCTGGCCTGCGAGACCCTTCGTCGGCGCTTCTCCGGCCCCGGCGATTCCCCCCGCGAACGCGCCCGCCGCGAGCGCTTTCTGGCAGGTCGCGGCTTCGATTTCGAACAGGTGCGCCACGCCCTGGATCACGCCTGGGACGAGGACGCCCCTTCAGTCCCTTGACAACTGCGCTATAATGGCTCCCTTTGCGAACGCCCCGGGTGGCAGCCCGCGGCCCCGCGAAACGCCCGTTGTCGGCGCGTCGCGGCGTCCGCCTCGAGCCAGCGTCGCCCGCCGGGTCACCCTGTTCATCGCCACGGATACCCCATGAAAAGCGCAGACATCAGACAGGCCTTTCTGAGTTTCTTCGAGGAGCACGGCCATACCGTCGTGCCCTCCAGCTCCCTGGTACCGGACAACGACCCGACCCTGCTGTTCACCAACGCCGGCATGGTGCCCTTCAAGGACGTCTTCCTGGGACGCGATCCGCGCCCCTACGTGCGGGCGACCTCCTCCCAGCGCTGCGTGCGCGCCGGCGGCAAGCACAACGATCTGGACAACGTCGGCTATACCGCCCGCCACCACACCTTCTTCGAGATGCTGGGCAACTTCAGCTTCGGCGACTACTTCAAGCGCGACGCCATCCGTTTCGCCTGGACCTTCCTCACCGAGACCCTGGGGCTGCCCAAGGAGAAGCTGTGGGTGACGGTCCACGTCAGCGATGACGAGGCCGAGAAGATCTGGAAGGAGGAGGTCGGCATCGACCCCGAGCGCTTCTCCAAGCTCGACGAGGACAACTTCTGGCAGATGGGCGATACCGGCCCCTGCGGCCCCAGCTCCGAGATCTTCTTTGATCACGGACCCGAGGTGTGGGGCGGGCCTCCCGGCAGCCCCGAGGAGGACGGCGACCGCTATATCGAGATCTGGAACCTGGTGTTCATGCAGTACGAGCGTGACGCCGAGGGCACCCTGCACCCGCTGCCCAAGCCCTCCATCGATACCGGCATGGGCCTGGAACGCATCGCCGCGGTGATGCAGGGTGTGCACTCCAACTACGAGATCGACCTCTTCCAGAACCTGCTGGCCTCGGCGGCGCGGCATACCGGCCATGAGGACACCCGCAACCCCTCCCTGCGGGTCATTGCCGACCATATCCGCTCCTGCGCCTTCCTGGTCGCCGACGGCGTGCTGCCCTCCAACGAGGGGCGCGGCTATGTGCTGCGCCGGATCATCCGCCGCGCCATCCGTCACGGCCACAAGCTGGGCGCCAAGGGCAGCTTCTTCCACAAGCTGGTGGGGGCGCTCGACGCCGAGATGGGCGACGCCTATCCCGAGCTGCGCAATGGCCGCCACCAGATCGAACGGGTGCTGCTCAAGGAGGAGGAGCAGTTCGCTCGCACCCTGGAGCACGGCATGGGCCTGCTCGAGGAGGCCCTGGCCGACCTCGACGGCGAGGTGCTCCCCGGCGAGACGGTGTTCAAGCTCTACGACACCTACGGCTTCCCCTACGACCTCACCGCCGATGTCTGCCGCGAGCGCGGCGTGACCCTGGACGAGATCGGCTTCAAGCGGGCCCTGGAGGCCCAGCGCGAGCGGGCCCGGGCCGCCAGCCAGTTCGGTGCCGACTATGGCGCGGCGCTGGACCTGGAGGGCGAGACCACCTTCACCGGCTACGACCGCCTGGAGGACGGCGCCCGGGTGACCGCCATCGTCGACCGCGAGGGCAGCCCCCTGGAGGGCCTCGAGCCCGAGCAGCGCGGCCTGGTGGTGCTGGACCGCACCCCCTTCTACGGCGAGTCCGGCGGCCAGGTGGGGGACACCGGCTACCTGCACCTGGAGGGCGGCGGCCGCTTCCTGGTCACCGATACCCAGAAGCAGGGCGGCCACCACCTGCACCACGGCGTGCTGCTGGAGGGCGAACTGGCCGTGGGCGACGAGGTGCGCCCCCAGGTCAACGCCGAGCTGCGCGGGGCCACCATCCGCAACCACTCCGCCACCCACCTGATGCACAAGGCGCTGCGCCTGGTATTGGGCGACCACGTGGCCCAGAAGGGCTCGCTGGTGACCCCGGAGCGCCTGCGCTTCGACTTCAGCCACTTCGAGGCCGTGACCCCCGAGCAGCTCGCCGAGGTGGAGCGTCTGGTCAACGAGCAGATTCTTGCCAACGCGCCGACCAGGGTTGAGCAGATGACCCTGGAGCAGGCCAAGGCCAAGGGGGCCGCGGCGCTCTTCGAGGCCAAGTACGCCGACAGCGTGCGGGTGCTGACCATCGGCGCCGACGACTTCTCCATCGAGCTGTGCGGCGGCACCCACGTGGCGCGCAGCGGTGATATCGGCTGCTTCCATATCGTCAGCGAGCAGGGAACGGCCGCTGGCGTGCGCCGGATCGAGGCGATCACCGGGGAGGGGGCCCTGGCCTGGTTCCGTGAGCAGGAGTCCCGGCTCAACCGCATCGGCGAGCGCCTCAAGGCCAAGCCGGAGCAGGTCGAGGAGCGCGTCGACTCCCTGGTGGAGCGCAACCGCGCCCTGGAGAAGGAGCTCGAACGCCTCAAGGCCAAGTTGGCCAGCGCCGCCGGCAGCGACATGCTGAGCCAGGCGGCCGAGGTGGCCGGGGTCAAGGTGCTGGCCACCCGCCTGGAGGGGGTCTCCGGCAAGGAGCTGCGCGGCATGCTCGACCAGCTCAAGAACAAGCTGGGCTCCGGCATCATCGTGCTCGGCGTGGCCGACCAGGCCGCCGGCAAGGTGAGCCTGATCGCCGGGGTCACCGACGACCTTACCGGTCGGGTCAAGGCCGGCGAGCTGGTCAATCACGTGGCCGGTCAGGTCGGCGGCAAGGGCGGCGGCCGCGCCGACATGGCTCAGGCCGGGGGGAGCGACGTGGCGGCCCTGCCGGGGGCCCTGGAGAGCGTTCCCGCCTGGGTCGAGGAGCGCCTCGCGTAAGAGATGTTGCAGGGCCGGTCGCCGCAGGGCGCCGGCCCTGTTCGTAGAGAGTCACCTTTCACTCATACGGGCGTACGCGCCCGACTCACGAGGGAAAAATCGCAGATGGCACTATACGTACAGAAATTCGGCGGCACCTCGGTGGGCTCCGTGGAGCGCATCAAGGCCGTGGCCGAGAAGGTCAAGGGCTTTCGCGACAACGGCGACCAGGTCGTGGTCGTGCTCTCCGCCATGAGCGGCGAGACCAACCGCCTGATCGGCCTGGCCAACGAGATCAACGACGAGCCGACCCCCCGCGAGATGGACATGCTGGTCTCCACCGGCGAGCAGGTGACCATCTCCCTGCTGGCCATGGCGCTGCACAAGCTGGGCGTGCCCGCGACCTCCTACACCGGCTCCCAGGTGGGCATCCTCACCGACAGCTCCCATACCAAGGCGCGCATCCAGCGTATCGAGACCGACGAGATCCAGGGCGATCTCGACGAGGGCAAAGTGGTGGTGGTCGCCGGCTTCCAGGGCGTGGATGAAGAGGGCAACATCACCACCCTGGGCCGCGGCGGCTCCGACACCACCGGGGTGGCCCTGGCGGCGGCCCTGAAGGCCGATGAGTGCCAGATCTACACCGACGTGGACGGCGTCTACACCACCGACCCGCGGGTCTGCAGCAAGGCCAAGCGCCTCGAGACCATCACCGTGGAGGAGATGCTGGAGCTGGCCAGCCTCGGCTCCAAGGTGCTGCAGATTCGCGCCGTGGAATTCGCCGGCAAGTACAACGTGCCGCTGCGCGTCGTCTCGAGCTTCGAGGACGGCCCCGGCACCCTGATCGTTGCAGACTCCGACAAAGACGAGGACTCCATGGAAGAACCGCTGATCTCCGGTATCGCCTTTACCGCCAATGAGGCCAAGCTGACCCTGCTCAACACTCCGGACGTGCCGGGCGTGGCCTCGCGGATCCTGGGCCCCATCGCCGATGCCAATATCGAAGTGGACATGATCGTCCAGAACGTGGCGCCGGCCGGTGACTACACCGACTTCACCTTCACCGTGGCCAAGGGGGACTACAAGAAGACCCTCAAGATCCTCGAGGAGGAGGTGATTCCCGATCTGGGCGGCGGCGAGGTGCGCGGCGACGACAATATCGCCAAGGTCTCCCTGGTGGGTGTCGGCATGCGCTCCCACGCCGGCGTGGCCTCCAAGATGTTCCGGGTGCTGGCCGACGAGTCCATCAATATCCGCATGGTCTCCACCTCCGAGATCAAGATCTCCGTGGTGATCGACGAGAAGCAGATGGAGCTCGCCGTTCGCGCCCTGCATACCGCCTTCGGTCTCGACAAGAGCGATATCGAGAGCGAATAAGCGTGTCCCGAGCGGCTGACACCTTCTACGCTGACAGGGGAGCCCGTCACCGGGCTTCCCTTCAACGGGGAGGTCAGGTGTCATCGGCTGCTGAATTGGTCACGGAAGACGTCGTGGCACATAATGAGGCGACGCGCCCGCCCGCGGCGAATATCCCGTTGCTACACAGTTCCATTAAAGCCTGAGAAGGAGATCAGCCATGCTCATCCTGACCCGCCGAGTCGGCGAGACCCTGATGATCGGAGACGACATCACCGTGACGGTGCTGGGCGTCAAGGGGAACCAGGTCCGGATCGGTGTCAATGCACCCAAGGACGTCGCCGTGCATCGTGAAGAGATCTATCAGCGTATCCAGCGCGAGAAGGCCGATGACGAGCTCCCGGGCCGGGAGGAGTAGCGAGCCTTCTGGCTCGCCTCGGGAAAAAAGAGGCGAACGTCGCTGGACAAGGCGCTTGGGAAACGGTACGATATGCGCCGTGTTGATGAGGGAGAGGTGGCCGAGTGGCTGAAGGCGCTCCCCTGCTAAGGGAGTATGGGGTTTATAGCCTCATCGAGGGTTCGAATCCCTCCCTCTCCGCCATGATCCTCAGCCAAAAGCCGGGATCGTCTGGTCAACACTCTTGAAGAAAGTGCGCCCGTAGCTCAGCTGGATAGAGTACCTGACTACGAATCAGGTGGTCGGAGGTTCGAATCCTCCCGGGCGCGCCACTTCAGAACAGTCATACGTGATGGCGATCACGCTAATCATCGCACTACGCGCCCGTAGCTCAGCTGGATAGAGTACCTGACTACGAATCAGGTGGTCGGAGGTTCGAATCCTCCCGGGCGCGCCAGATTCAGACCCGCCCTCTTCGAGGGCGGGTCTTCTGCTTTCGCAGGACTCTCCGCTCTCCTTTCTACTAGCCGGGGCCCAGCCAGGCCTCGCGATCGTTTGAGGCGCCGTCGCCGTTGCGACGTGCGCCTCTTTTTTATGCCTCCGCCGCTGCCTCTGTGCCCCCTTCCGGCACTGCCAGCCCCGCCAGCAGGGCATCCAGGTCGTTGATGCGCTTGAGCGCCTCGAAGCGGCGTGCGGACTCGGCGTCGCGGGCGCGCATATGGTTGAGCCACTGCTTGATCAGGGAGGCGACCACGCGGGGTGGTAGCGTGCTACGCTGCCGTTCGGCGAAACGCCCCAGGATCTCGGCCCGTGCCGCCCAGGGAGTCTCCGGCAGGCGCTCGCCGGTGTTCTGCCAGTGGCGGATGCGGGGCGCCAGCCAGGGGTCGGCCAGGGCGCCGCGGCCGATCATCACGTCGCGGCAGCCTGACAGGGTGCGCGCGCGCCAGTAGTCCTCCAGGCTCCAGATATCGCCGTTGGCCACCACGGGGATCGCAAGGCGAGAGCGGATGCGTCCGATCCACTCCCAGTGGGCCGGGGGGCGGTATCCTTCGTTGCGGGTGCGAGCGTGCACGACCAGCTGGCGGGCGCCGCCGGCCTGGGCCGCCAGGGCGCAGGCCAGCGCCAGGCGGCGATCGGCGAAGCCCAGGCGGATCTTGGCCGTGACCGGGATGGCATCGCCCACGGCGCCGTGCACCGCCGCCACCACGCGACGGACTCGAGCCGGGTCGCGCAGCAGCGAGGCGCCGCCGTCGTGGCGGTTGACCAGCTTGGCGGGGCAGCCGAAGTTGAGGTCGATGCTGGTGGCGCCGAGCGTCAGGGCCTGGGTCGCGTTGGCGGCCAGCGCCTCGGGGTCCGAGCCCAGCAGCTGCAGGTGCACCGGCACGCCGCTGGGGGTGGTCAGGGCGGGGGCGAGAAGCTCCGGGCAGTGCTTGTGAAAGACCCGGGGCGGCAGGCGTGCATCCACGACGCGCACGAACTCGGTGACCGTCCAGTCGAAGCCCGGCTCGCGGGTCAGCAGGGCCCGGGTGTGGGCATCGATGACCCCTTCCATGGGGGCCAGTCCGAGCCTGCCTGGCGCCTCTTGTAGTAAATTAACAACTCTGACTTCCACCATGTCCCCATTGCATTTTGTCGACAATCTGGCAGGTTATAGCATCAGAAAAATTGCGCAAGGCGCCATGTTGATGAGTGATCGCCGCATGGTTGCTGAAGATCATATGGAGGCACCGCATGCAGGATTTCGAGCTGCTGGAGGAAGGCCTGGCCCTGATGGGGCTCGGCATGGGCTTTGTTTTTGTTTTTCTTACCGTCCTGGTGATTACCGTCACCCTGATGTCGCTGATCCTGCGGCGCTTCGCCCCCGAGCCTGCCAAGCCCGCTGCCTCCCCCTCCGCGCCGGTGCCCGCTCGCCAGGATGACGAGCTGATGGCCGTGATCGGTGCCGCCCTGCACCGCTATCGCCAGCGCCATCGCCGCTAACCCCCTTTTCCACCCTTCCTATCACCTACTGATTATCACAAGGTCAAACCCATGACTGACAACGCTCGCCCGCTCGGTATCACCGACGTCGTCCTGCGTGACGCCCACCAGTCGCTGTTCGCCACCCGTCTGCGCCTGGATGACATGCTGCCCATCGCCGAAAAGCTCGATCGCGTCGGCTTCTGGTCGCTGGAGTCCTGGGGGGGCGCCACCTTCGATTCCTGTATCCGCTACCTGGGCGAGGATCCCTGGGAGCGCATCCGCGAGCTCAAGGCGGCCATGCCCAACACCCCCCAGCAGATGCTGCTGCGCGGCCAGAACCTGCTGGGCTATCGCCACTACGCCGACGACGTGGTGGACAAGTTCGTGGAGCGGGCCAAGACCAACGGCGTCGACGTCTTCCGGGTCTTCGATGCCATGAACGACCCCCGCAACCTGGAGCGCGCCATCCAGGCGGTGCGCAACGTCGAGGGTCACGCCCAGGGCACGCTCTCCTATACCGTGAGCCCGGTGCACACCCTGGACGGCTGGGTCGAGCTCGGCAAGACCATCGCCGCCATGGGCGCCGATTCGCTCTGCATCAAGGACATGGCCGGCCTGCTCAAGCCCTATGACGCCTTCGAGCTGGTCACCAAGCTCAAGAAGGCCGTGGACATCCCGATCCATATGCAGTGCCACGCCACCACCGGCCTCTCCACCTCCACCATCGTCAAGGCCGCCGAGGCCGGCATCGACAACGTCGACACCGCCATCTCCTCCATGTCCATGACCTATGGCCACAGCCCCACCGAGTCGGTGGTGGCCATCCTCCAGGGCACCGAGCGCGATACCGGCCTGGATCTCGAGCTGCTCGAGGAGATCGCCGCCTATTTCCGCGAGGTGCGCAAGAAGTACGCCGCCTTCGAGGGCTCGCTGAAGGGCATCGACTCCCGCATCCTGGTGGCCCAGGTGCCCGGTGGCATGCTGACCAACATGGAAAACCAGCTCAAGGAGCAGGGCGCCGGCGACAAGCTCGACGATGTCCTGGCCGAAATTCCCAAGGTGCGTGAGGACCTGGGCTTTATCCCGCTGGTCACCCCGACCTCCCAGATCGTCGGCACCCAGGCGGTGATGAACGTGATGATGGGGGAGCGCTACAAGTCCATCTCCAAGGAGGTCCAGGCGCTGCTCAAGGGCGAGTACGGTGCCGCCCCGGCCGAGCTCAACAAGGAGCTGCAGGCCCGGGTGCTGGAGGGCGGCGAGCCGATCACCTGCCGCCCCGCCGACCTGCTGGAGGCCGAGATGGACAGGCTGGCCGCCGAGCTCAAGGAGAAGGCCAAGGCCGATGGTATTCGCCTGGCCGAGGGCGAGCGTGAGATCGACGACGTCCTTACCTATGCGCTCTTCCCGCAGATCGGCCTGAAGTTCCTCAAGAACCGCGACAACCCGGACGCCTTCGAGCCGGCGCCCCAGGCGCCCGACGCCAAGCTGCCGGCCGCCGCGCCGAAGGGCGGAGCCGCCGCCAAGGCGCCGGCCGTTCAGGGCGCGTCCGCTGGCCCCGAGACCTACACCGTCAAGGTCAACGGCAAGGCCTATGTGGTCGAGGTTGCCGAGGGTGGCGAGATCGCCGACGTCAAGGAGCAGGCGGCCCAGCCCGCCGCCGAGGCCGCACCGGCGGCCACCGGCGAGACCATCGCCGCCCCCCTGGCCGGCAATATCTTCAAGGTCAACGTGCGCCCGGGCGACGCGGTCAAGGAGGGTGACGTGGTGATCATTCTGGAAGCCATGAAGATGGAGACCGAGGTGCGCGCCGCGAGTGCCGGCACCGTCTCCGCCGTCAAGGTCAGCGAGGGCGACAGCGTCGCCGTCGGCGACGTACTCATCGAGCTCTGAGAGGCCGGTCATGGAGAATCTACTGACCCTCTGGGAGGGCTCGGGCGCCTATAACCTGACCCTCGGCCAGACGGTGATGATCCTGGTGGGGCTGGTGCTGCTCTACCTGGCCATCGCCAAGAAGTTCGAGCCGCTCCTGCTGGTGCCGATCGGCTTCGGCGGGATCCTGGCCAACATTCCCGAGGCGGGCCTGGCCATTTCGGCCCTGGACCAGGCCATCGAGGTGGCGCGCCCGGCGGTGCTCCACCAGATGGCGGCGGCCCTGGGGGCCACCCTGGATCCGCTGGCCGGCGAGGAGGCGTGGCGTGCCACCCTCAAGGCGCTGGTCGACAACGGCGCCTCGCCGGACCAGCTGCGCGCCGCCAAGGACGTGGCCATGAACGTCGGCTACGGCGACGGCCTGCTCTATACCTTCTACCAGGTGGCCGTGGCCTCCGGCATTGCCCCGCTGCTGATCTTCATGGGCGTGGGGGCGATGACCGACTTCGGGCCGCTGCTGGCCAATCCGCGCACCCTCTTCCTGGGGGCGGCGGCCCAGTTCGGCATTTTCGCCACCGTCTTCGGTGCGGTGGGCATGTCGGCCATGGGCTGGATGGACTTCTCCATCGAGCAGGCCGCTGCCATCGGCATCATCGGCGGCGCCGACGGGCCCACCTCGATCTATGTGTCGAGCGTGCTGGCGCCGGAGCTGCTGGGGGCGATCGCCGTGGCCGCCTACGCCTACATGGCGCTAGTGCCCATGATCCAGCCGCCGATCATGCGCCTGCTCACCACCAAGCGCGAGCGTGAGATCACCATGACCCAGCTGCGTCCGGTGTCGAAGCTGGAGAAGATCGTCTTCCCGCTGGCCCTGCTGATGCTGGTGGCGCTCTTCCTGCCCGATGCGGCGCCGCTGCTGGGGATGTTCTGCTTCGGCAACCTGATGCGCGAGTGCGGCGTGGTCGAGCGCCTCACCGACACCGCCCAGAACGCCCTGATCAACATCGTCACCATCGTGCTGGGCCTGGCCGTGGGCTCGCGGCTGATGGCCGAGAGCTTCCTGGCCGTGGAGACCCTGGGGATCATGGCCCTGGGCATGGTGGCCTTCGCCATCGGCACCGCCGCCGGCATCATCATGGCCAAGGTGATGAACGCGGTGAGCAAGATGCCGATCAACCCGCTGATCGGCGCCGCCGGGGTTTCCGCGGTGCCCATGGCGGCCCGGGTGGCCAACAAGGTGGGGCTGGAGTCCAACCCGCATAACTTCCTGCTGATGCACGCCATGGGGCCCAACGTGGCCGGCGTCATCGGCTCGGCGGTGGCGGCGGGGGTGATGATCAAGTACCTGGGCTGACCGGTTGCTTGCCATCCTCCACGGCAGGGGCGCTCTTCGGAGCGCCCCTGCTGCGTTTCAGGACCGCCGCCGAACCGGCCTGCCGCTGGTTCAGCTCTCGAGCAGGGTCAGCCTGCCGCGCAGTCGTGATTCGAGTTCGCCGAGGTCGACGGGGGTGTCGCTTGGCCAGCCGGCGGTGAGGATGACCCCCTCGGCGGCGTAGTCGGCGGCCTCCACCGGGATGCCTTGGGCGGCCAGCCAGGCCCGGGCCTCGGCCTCGCCGGCGAACTCCACGGCGAGGCGCAGCGGTTGGCGCTCCACCACCTCGCGGCGCGGCAGGCCCTCCAGGCCGTGGAGCACGGCCTGGGCGTAGGCCCGGGCGAGCCCGCCGGTACCCAGCTTGGTGCCGCCGAAGTAGCGGGTGACCACGCAGCCTACCTGGCCGAGGCCGGAGCCCTCCAGGGCCTGGTACATGGGGCGCCCGGCGGTGCCGCCGGGCTCGCCGTCGTCGGAGAAGCCGATGGCGTTCTGCTCCCCCGGCGGGCCGGCGATAAAGGCGCTGCAGTGGTGGCTGGCGCCCGGGTGGAGGCGGCGGGCCTCGGCCAGCAGCGCTTCGAAGGCGTGGGGCGCGGGGGCATGGCAGAGCCAGGTGATGAAGCGGCTCTTCTCCACCTCGATCTCGCTCTCCTGCCGCTGGCCGGCGGCCAGGTCGGGGACGGGGTAGCGCATCAGGCGGCCAGCTCGTCCTGGCGGACGACGCCCATGACCAGCCCCAGCACCTGGATGTCGCTGTTCTTCAGGAAGATGGGGGCCATGCGCTCGTTGGCCGGCTGCAGGCGCACGCCGGCGCGGTCGATATAGAGCTTCTTCAGGGTAACCTCCTGGTCGTTGATCATCACGACGGCGGTTTCGCCGTTCTCGGCGCTCTCCTGGCGCTCGATAATGATCACATCGCCGTCGAAGATGTTGCAATCGATCATGGAGTTGCCGCGCACTCTCAGGGCATAGGTGTTGCGGCGCACCATGCAGCTGGGCACCCGGATGGTGGAGGTGTCGGCGCAGGCTTCAATGGGCAGCCCCGCCGAGACGCTGCCGAGCAGGGGGATCTCGACGAGGGGCGTGCCTGCCGGCTCGGGGTCGTCGAGGAGGGCCCAGGCCTCGGCCAGGGGCAGGTTGGGGCGGCGAAGCAGGAAGCGGGTAGGGCTCGCGGGCATGGTGTGGGTCTCCTGTCGGCAGCCTCTCGGGCTGGATACTGTCGAGATATACAGTACATGGACAGCATAGCAGCGACGGGTCAGTTCGCAAGGGGGGGCGAAATTCGCCTAGCGACGGAAGGCTTGACGCCGGTCAACCGCGACTGGCTGACGCAGCCGCTCTTCTGGCAGGAAAACGGCTTTCCGTGTAGAGTCTCGAGCCAAATTACCCATGCACGGAGTGTGCCTTGAGCCTGAGCCTGCAAGCCCGAAAACTGGCCTGTGAACGGGATGATCGCTGGCTCTTCGAGGATCTCGACCTGGACATTCGCGCCGGCGAGATCGTGCGCATCGAGGGGCCCAACGGCAGCGGCAAGACCACGCTGCTGAAGATCCTGTCCGGCCAGCTGGCCGACTACCAGGGGGAGCTTTACTGGAATGGCGCGCCCATGCGTGAGGCGCGGCAGGCCTTTCTCGAGAGCCTGCTCTATCTGGGGCACGCGCCGGGGGTGAAGGCGGCGCTGACGCCCCTGGAGAACCTGGCCTGGTACCAGGCGCTGGCCGGGGCGCGCAGCAATGAGGCGGCGCGCCTGGCGGCACTGGAGTCCGTCGGCCTGGTGGGCTTCGAGGACGTGCCCGCAGGGCAGCTCTCCGCCGGCCAGCAGCGCCGGGTGGCACTGGCCCGTCTGGAACTGACGCCGCGGCCGCTGTGGGTGCTCGACGAGCCCTTCACCGCCATCGACCGCGACGGGGTGGCGGCGCTGGAAGAGCGGCTGGTGATTCACGCCCGCGCCGGCGGCTGCGTGCTGGTGACCACTCACCACGAGCTGCGCGACACCGCCGAGCTGCGGCGTATTCGCCTGGGCAGGGGAGGGCAGCAGCATGCCAGGCACTAACGCACCCTCGCCTGCGACAGAAAGCCGCACCCCCGTCGAGGCGACCGGGGAACCCGGCGCGGGCCTTGCGGTCGCACTCTGGGCAACGCTCAAGCGTGATCTGGTGCTGCTGATGCGCCGGCGCAGCGAAGTGCTCAACCCGCTGGTCTTCTTCGCGCTGGTGATCACCCTGTTCCCGATCGGTATCTCGCCGGACCCGGAACTGCTGGCCACCATCGCCCCCGGCCTGCTGTGGGTTGCCGCGCTGCTGGCGGCGCTGCTCTCCCTGGACAGCCTGTTTCGCGGCGACTACGACGACGGCTCCCTGGAGCAGCTGCTGCTGACGCCGCAGCCGCTCTCCATGCTGGCGCTGGCCAAGGTGGCGGTGCACTGGCTGCTGACCGGCCTGCCCCTGGCGCTGATGGCTCCTGTCCTCGGGATCATGCTGTCGCTGCCCGCCGGCAGCTACCTGACGCTGGCGGTTTCGCTGGCACTCGGCACCGCCAGCCTGAGCCTGATCGGCGCCATCGGCGCAGCGCTCACCGTGGGACTCTCCCGGGGTGGCGTGCTGCTGTCGCTGCTGGTGCTGCCGCTCTATATTCCGGTGCTGATCTTCGGTGCCGGTGCGGTACAGGCGGCCATCCTCGGCGACGGGGTCGCGGCCCATCTGGCCATTCTGGGTGCCCTGCTGGCCCTGGCGCTGATGCTGGCGCCCTGGGCCATGGCGGCATCGCTGCGTATCAGTATCAACGGTTGAGAGGTGAGGCATGTGGGCCTTCATTAACAAGCTGCGTTCCCCCAAGTGGTTCTACGCCATCGGTGCCAGGTTGCAGCCGTTCTTCTGGGTCGCCGCGGCGACCCTGATCCTGGTCGGTACGGTCTGGGGCCTCGCCTTTGCCCCCGCCGACTATCAGCAAGGCAACAGCTTCCGCATCATCTACGTCCACGTACCGTCGGCCTTCCTGGCCCAGTCGATCTTCGTCAGCATGGCGGTGTGCGGCCTGGTCTACATGGTCTGGAAGATCAAGGTGGCCGACATGGCCGCCGCCATGATGGCGCCCCTGGGGGCGGCCATGACCTTCGTGTCGCTCTTCTCCGGGGCGGTCTGGGGAGTGCCCACCTGGGGCACCTGGTGGATGTGGGATGCGCGGCTCACCTCGATGCTGATCCTGCTGTTTCTCTATCTGGGCGTGATCGCCCTGCGCGGCGCCTTCACGAGCCGCGACAGCGCCTCCCGGGCCGCCTCGGTGCTGGCCATGGTGGGGGTGATCAATATCCCGATCATCAAGTACTCGGTGGACTGGTGGTACACCCTGCACCAGCCGGCCACCTTCACCATCACCGGGCGCGTGGCCATGCCCACCGAGATGTGGGCGCCGCTGCTGATCATGGTGCTGGGCTTCTACAGTTTCTTCATTGCCTTGACGCTGATGCGCACCCGCAGCGAGATCCTGCGCCGCGAGTCCAGCAAGCGCTGGGTACGTGACCTGGCCGCGGAGGAACGCTGATGGCCTTCGAATCGCTGAACGAGTTTTTCGCCATGGGGGGGCACGCCCCCTATGTCTGGGCCGCCTGGGGCGTGACCGCCGGGCTGCTGATCGTCATCGTCCTGCACGCCCGCGCCGAGCGGCGCCTGCTGCTGCGCAACCTGCAGCGCCGGGTGCGTCGCGAGGAGCGCCTCGGGGCGGAGCGGGGCGGCATGGCCGAGGTTTCACATCAAGTGGGTGGTAATCATCATGACTCTTAGCCTGACCCAAAAGCGCAAGCAGAAGCTCTACGTGATCCTGGGGCTGCTCGTCCTGGCGTCCATTGCCGTGGGGCTGACCCTCTATGCCCTGCGTGCCAACATCAACCTCTTCTTCAGCCCCATCCAGATTGCCGCCGGCGAGGCGCCCTTCGAGCGACAGATCCGGGCCGGCGGGATGGTCAAGGAGGGGACGGTAGTGCGTAACCCCGACAGCCTGGACGTGGAGTTCTACGTGACCGACTACGTCGACGACCTGCGCGTCCACTACAGCGGCATCCTCCCCGACCTGTTCCGGGAAGGGCAGGGCGTGGTGGTGGTCGGCCAGCTGCAGCACGACGGCTACCTCAAGGCCGACCAGGTGCTGGCGCGCCACGACGAGAACTACATGCCCCCCGAGGTGGCTCAGGCGCTGGTAGATGCCGGCTACAAGCCCGAGGACTTCCAGCAGAAGGCTGAAGCGGCGGCCAAGCGTGCGGAGGCCAGCGCCTCCAATGGCGCCAGCAGCAGCGCGTACTGAACCGGAGACCCCATGCTTATCAGGATGATTCCCGAAATCGGCCACTTTGCCCTGGTCATCGCCCTGCTGATGGCCATCGTGCAGTCGGTGATGCCCCTGGCCGGCGCGGCGACCCGCCGCCCGCTGTGGATGGCCTATGCCCGGCCCATGGCAGCCGGGCAGTTCCTGTTCGTGGCCATCGCCTACGCCTGCCTGACGGCCAGCTACATGCTGGACGACTTCAGCGTCATGAACGTTGCCAACAACTCCAACTCCATGCTGCCCTGGTACTACAAGTTCAGCGCGGTGTGGGGCAACCATGAGGGCTCGGTGCTGCTGTGGAGCCTGATGCTGGCCGGCTGGGGCTACTTCGCCGCCCGCTACTCCCGGGAGCTGCCCCGCGACATGGTCGCCCGGGTGCTGGGCGTGCTGGGCCTGGTCTGCGTGGGCTTCCTGCTCTTCATCCTGGTCACCTCCAATCCCTTCGAGCGGATCCTGCCCCACATGCCGGCGGACGGCTCGGACCTCAACCCGCTGCTCCAGGATATCGGCCTGATCCTTCACCCGCCGATGCTCTACATGGGCTATGTGGGCTTCTCGGTGGTCTTCGCCTTCGCCATCGCCGCCCTGCTGGGCGGTCGCCTGGACGCCGCCTGGGCGCGCTGGGCGCGTCCCTGGACCAACCTGGCCTGGGCCTTTCTCACCGTGGGGATCGCGCTTGGCAGCTGGTGGGCCTACTACGAGCTAGGCTGGGGCGGCTGGTGGTTCTGGGACCCGGTGGAGAACGCCTCCCTGCTGCCCTGGCTGACCGGCACCGCCCTGATGCACTCCCTGGCGGTGACCGAGAAGCGCGGCGCCTTCAAGAGCTGGACCCTGCTGCTGGCGATCTCCACCTTCTCGCTGTCGCTGCTTGGCACCTTCCTGGTGCGCTCCGGGGTGCTGACCTCGGTGCACGCCTTCGCCAACGACCCCTCCCGGGGCTTCTTCATCCTGGTTCTGCTGGGGATCACCGTCGGCCTGTCGCTGCTGATCTTCGCCCTGCGTGCCCCGCGGGTCAGCCACAAGGTGGGCTTCACCTGGCTCTCCCGGGATGCGCTGCTGCTGATCAACAACATCATGCTGGTGATCATGACGGTCACCGTGCTGATGGGCACCGTCTATCCGCTGCTGCTCGATGCCCTGGACCTGGGCAAGATCAGCGTGGGGCCCCCCTACTTCAATGCGCTCTTCGTGCCGCTGACCCTGATCATGGTGGTCTTCATGGGCATGGGGCCGATCTCGCGCTGGAAGGACACCTCGGCCAGCCTGCTGGTCCAGCGGCTGTGGGTCGCCGCGGCGGTGTCCGTGGTCCTGGGCGCGGCGCTGCCGCTGATCTTCGCCGAGCGCTGGAGCGCGCCGGTGGCCATCGGCCTGATCGCCGCGCTGTGGATCGTGCTGCCCATGCTGCGTGATCTCTACGACAAGACGCGTCACGCCAGCTCCATCGGCGCAGGGCTCAAGAAGCTATCCCTGGCCTACTGGGGCATGCAGCTTGGCCACCTGGGCGTGGCGGTGACCATCGTCGGGATCGCGATCGTCTCCAACTACGAGATCGAGCGCAACGTGCGCATGGGGCCGGGCTCCAGCGTGGAGGTGGCCGGCTACACCTTCACCATGACCGAGCTGACCAGCCGCCGCGGTGCCAACTTCCTGGCCGACCGGGCGGTGATCGAGGTCCAGCGCGGCGATCGTGAGCGCAGCTTCACCATGAACCCGGAGAAGCGGCTCTATATCGCCACCGGCATGCCGATGACCCAGGTGGCGCTGCGCCCCGGTTTCTTCCGCGACCTCTACGTCGCCATGGGGGAGGATCTGGGTGACGGCACCTGGGCCATGCGCGTCCAGTACAAGCCCTTCGTGCGCTGGATGTGGCTCGGCGGCCTGCTGATGTCCATCGGCGGCGTGCTGGCCGTCTACGACAAGCGCTACCGCCGCATGGCCACGGCGCCTGACCCCGAGGAGGCCGCTCTCCAGGCCGCCTCCGGCAAGGGCAAGGAGGCGGCCGCATGAAGCGCCGCCTGCTGCTGCTGCTGCCGCTGATCGGCTTCCTGGCGCTGTCGCTGTTCCTCTACCAGGGGCTGTCGCTCAACCCCTTCCACCGGGAGTCGGCGCTGATGGCGCGCGACTTCCCGGAGTTCGACCTGGCGACCCTGGAGGACCCGGAGCGCCGGGTCGACCGCTCGCTCTTCACCACCGGCGAGCTGACCCTGGTCAACGTCTGGGGCGAGTGGTGCCCGGAGTGCAAGCGCGAGATGCCGCAGCTGCTCGACCTGGCCCACCACCACGGCGTGCGCATGGTGGGCATCAGCTGGAAGGACACCCGCGAGAAGGGGCTCGGCTTCCTCGAGGAGTTCGGCAACCCCTTCGAGATCAATGTCTTCGACCCGGATAACGAGCTGGGCTTCGAGCTCGGCGTATTCGGCGCCCCGGAGTCCTTCCTGGTGGATGCCGACGGGGTGATCCGCTACCACCACGTCGGCTACATCTCGCCGGGCGAGGTGCGTGACAAGATACTGCCGGAGGTGGAGAAATGGCGCTGATACGAACCCTGCTGACGACCCTCGTCCTGCTGCTGGTGGCCGGCACGGTCCAGGCGGCCGGCATCGAGGTGCGCGAGTTCGACGACCCGGTCATGGAGCAGCGCTACCGCAGCCTGACCGCCTCGATGCGCTGCCCCACCTGCGAGAACCAGGCGATCAACGACTCCGATGCGCCGGTCTCCGCCGACATGCGTGACCGGATCTACCTGCTGCTGCAGGAGGGCGTCTCCGATATCGAGATTCGCGACCATATGGTGCAGCGCTTCGGCGACTATATCCTCTACAACCCGAGGCTCGAGGGTCGTACCTTCCTGCTCTGGGGGCTGCCGGCCGGTCTGGTGGTGCTGGGGGCCATTGTGGTGGTCCTGATCGTGAGGTCGCGCAAGACCGCTTCCGCCCAGGCGCTCTCCGAGGAGGAGCGTGCTCGCCTCCAAGCCCTGATCAACCGCGAGAGAACCGAATGACTCTGTTATGGATTGCCTTCGCCCTTCTGCTGCTGCCCGCCCTGTGGCTGCTGGTGGCGCCGCTGCGCCGCGCCCGTGCGCTGCACGATGCCCAGCGCGACTACGAGGCCAGCGATCGCACCGCCGAGCAGAACGTGGCGATCTTCCAGCGCCGCCTCTCCTCCCTGGAGGCGGCCCTCGAGCGCGGCGATATCGACCAGGCCCGCTACGAGGAGGATCGCCTCGAACTCGAGCGCAGCCTGCTGGAGGATACCGAGAGCCTGGAGCGTGCGCCGCTCAAGGCGTCTGCCTCCGGCCGGGTCGTCGTGCCGGTGGTGATGGTGCTGGTGGTGGCCGCCAGCGTGCTCTGGTACCAGCGGGAGGGCGCCGAGGGCGACCTCGCGCTGCTGGCGGTGCAGGAGGAGGTGCAGAACCACCCCGAGGGCTCCCTGGCGATGATGGTCGAGCGCCTGGAGGAGCAGGCGGCTCGTCAGCCCGGCAACCCCAATGTCTGGGCCTCGCTCTTCCCGCTCTATCGCGACATGGGGCAGGGCCCCCAGGCTATCAACGCCCTGGAGCGGCTGATCGAGATCGAGGGACGCCACCCCTCGCTGCTCGGCAACCTGGCCCAGATCGAGTTCTTCGTGGCCGACCGCCAGCTCACTTCCCGGGTCCAGGCGCTGGTGGACGAGACCCTGGCGCTGGACTCCAGCCAGCCCACGGTGCTGGGCGTGCTCGGCATCGAGTCCTTCGACCGCGGCAACTACGAGGCGGCCATCGACTACTGGCGGCGCGCCATTGCCGGCATGACCGACCCCGGCTCCGGCGAGGCGCTGCGCGAAGGCATCCGCATCGCCCAGGAGCGCCTGGGGGTGACGCCGGACGCCGAGCCGGTGATGGGCGAGGCCCAGGGCGCCGGTATTCACGTGCGGGTGCGCCTCGATGAGGCCCTCCAGGGACGCCTGGGCGACGAGGCCACGGTCTTCGTGGTGGCCCGGGACCTGGAGGGCGAACTGCCGCCCCTGGCCGTGGCCCAGTTCCGTGCCGAGGAGCTGCCCGTCGAGGTCGTGCTCGATGAGCGCAACGCCATGTCGCCCGAGGCGAGCCTGGCCCAGGTGCGAGAGGCGCGCCTGATGGTGCGCGTCTCGGCCAGCGGCGATGCCACGCCCCAGGCCGGCGACCTCTTCGGTGACCTGGAGGGGGTGCCGGTGGGTGCCACCGACGGTGACCCCGTCGAGGTGGTGGTCGACCGTGTCTTCGAATGACGCCGACGGTTAGGCGCTGATGCGTCTCAAGTCGATACGCCTGGTCGGCTTCAAGTCCTTCGTCGACCCGGTCACGGTGCCCTTCGAGGGCAATATGACCGCCATCGTCGGGCCCAACGGCTGCGGCAAGTCCAATATCATCGACGCGGTGCGCTGGGTCATGGGGGAGTCCTCCGCCAAGACCCTGCGCGGCGAGTCGATGACCGACGTCATCTTCAACGGCTCCACCGGTCGCAAGCCGGTGGGGCAGGCCTCCATCGAGCTGCTCTTCGACAACCGCGACGGCACCCTGGGCGGCCCCTATGCCCAGTACGCCGAGATCGCGGTCAAGCGCCTGGTCACGCGGGAGGCGCAGTCCAGCTATTTCTTCAACGGCCAGAAGTGTCGCCGTCGGGATATCGCCGACCTCTTTCTGGGGACCGGCCTGGGCCCGCGCTCCTACGCCATCATCGGCCAGGGCATGATCTCGCGGCTCATCGAGGCCCGCCCCGAGGAGCTGCGTGCCACCCTGGAGGAGGCCGCCGGCATCTCCCGCTACAAGGAGCGCCGCCGGGAGACCGAGAACCGCATGCGCCGCACCCAGGAGAACCTGGAGCGTCTGGAGGATATTCGCGAGGAGCTCGACAAGCAGCTCGAGCGCCTCCGGCGCCAGGCGGAGGCGGCCCGTCGCTATCAGACCCTCAAGAACGAGGAGTACCGGCTCAAGGGTGAGCTGGCGCTGCTGCGTGCCCGAGCTCTGCGCGCCAGCCAGGGCGAGGAGGAGAGCCGGGTCCGGGAGCTGGAGACCGCGGTGGAGCGCGAGGTGCTGGGGCTGCGCCAGTGCGAGACCCGCCTCGAGGAGGCCAGGGCCGACCATGATCGCCTGGCCGTGGAGCTCGACGCCGAGCAGGCCCGTTTCTTCGAGACCACCACCGCCATCGCCCGCCTCGAGCAGGACCTGGAGCACGCGCGCAGCCGTGATGCCCAGCTGGCCCGGGACCTCGAGGCCGCCCGTCGGGAGCTCGAGGAGCTCGACCGGCTGGGCGAGGACGACGGCGAGCGGCTGGCGCGTCTGGAGGCGCGCCTGGAGGCGCTCGTGCCGGAGCGCGAGGTGGTGGCGGAGGAGCTCGAGGAGCTGGAGGCCGCCCTGGAGGAGGCCGAGCCCGAGGCCGAGGAGGCCGATGCGGCCTGGGAGGCCTTCAGCGAGCGGTGGCGCAGCGCCAGCCGGGATGCCGAACGCAGCCAGGACCGCCTGCGCGAGCTGGAGTCCCGCCTGGAGCGGCTTGCCGCCGACGAGGCGCGCCGCCGCCAGCAGCAGGAGGAGCTGCCCGATATCGCCCTGCTGGCCGAGCAGCGCGGCGAGGTCGCCGAGCGTCTGGCCGAGCTGGAGCTGGAGCGTGAGGGCCTCGATGAGCGCCGCGGGGCGCTGACGCTCTCCCGGGACGAAGCCCGCGAGGCGGCTCGGATCGCGGAGCAGGCCCGGGAGGTCGACCGCCAGCGGCGCAGCGAGCTCGCCGGTGAGATGGCCTCCCTGGAGGCGCTGATCCAGGCCGGCCTGGCCGACCACGACCAGGCGCTGGAGGCCTACCTGGGCGAGCTGGGGCTGGCCGAGGCGCCCCGGCTGGGTGAGTGTCTCGACGTGGAGTCGGGCTGGGAGGCCGCCGTTTCCTGGGTGCTGGCGCCCTGGCTGCGGGCCCGGCTGGTTTCCGAGGATGAGCGGGTCCAGGCGGCGCCCGCCCCGGCCGAGCTGGGCCTGGTCGAGGCGGGGGGCGATGACTCTCGCCCCGACGGCAACAGCCTGGCCGCCAGGGTCAAGGGAGCGGGGGCCGCGGCCCAGTGGCTGGCACCCATTCGCTGCGTCGAGAGCCGAGAGGCGGCCTGGGCTGCCCGGGATGGCCTGGCGCCCGGCGAGAGCCTGCTCACCCCCGACGGCCTCTGGCTGGGCCGGGGATGGGTACGCCACCGCGGCCAGGGCGATGGCCCGGATGCGCTGCTGGTGAGCCGGCGTCGTCAGGCCGAGGTCCAGGCGGCTCTCGCCGAGGTCGAGGTGCGCCTGGCCGAGCAGGAGCAGCGCCTGGCGGCGGCCGCCGAGACGGTGTCTCATGCCGAGGCCGAGCTGGAAGGGTGTCGTCTCCAGGAGCGCGACCTGGATCAGCGGCGTCAGCAGCTGGCCGTTCAGCAGAGCGGCCTGGCCAGCCGGCTGGAGCATCTCGAAGGGCGCGCCGCCGAGCTCGCCGAGGAGCTGGCCGGCCTGGCCGAGGCGAGGGAGGAGACCCGGCTCGCCATCGAGGAGGCCAGGGCGCACTGGCAGCAGGCCATGGTGAGCCTGGAGGAGGGCGCCGAGCGCCGGGAGCGACTGGAGCGCGAGCGCCAGGCGGCCAGGGAGCGGCTCGCCTCGCTGCGCAGCCGTCAGCGCCCCCTGGCCGAGCAGCTGCAGCGCCTGGCCCTGGAGCAGGAGCGCCTCGCCACCGAGCGCGGCGGCCTGGATGAGCAGCGTGGCCGGGCCGGCGAGGCCCGCGAGCGGTTGAGCGGGCGACTGGAGGAGCTCGAGGAGGAGCGCGAGCTGCTGCGTGAGCCCGGTGAGGAGCGGCGGGAGCGTCTCGACGAGCTGCTCGACCGCCGGGAGCGCGAGGAGCGCACCCTTAACGCGGTGCGCGCCCGGGCCGCCGAGCTGGTCGAGCGGCTGCGCGAGGATGAGCTGGCCCGACAGGGCCATGAGCGGGGCCTGGAGGGGATTCGGGAGCGCCTCCAGGAGGCGCGCCTGCAGGTGCAGGCGCTGCGCCTCAAGGCCGAGACCCAGGATGAGCAGCTTCGCGAGCTCGGCCATGACGAGCATACCCTAGCCGAGGGGCTCGACCCCAACGCCACCGAATCCGCCTGGCAGACCCGGCTCGAGGAGCTTGGGGAGCGCATCCGGCGCCTGGGCGCCATCAACCTGGCGGCCATCGAGGAGTATGACCAGCAGGCCGAGCGTCGCGACTACCTGGAGGCCCAGCACGCCGAGCTCAGCGAGGCGCTGGAGACTCTGGACCGCGCCATCCGGCGCATCGACCAGGAAACCCGGGCCCGCTTCCGCGACACCTTCGAGCGGGTCAACGCCGGCCTGCAGTCGCTTTTCCCCCGAGTCTTCGGTGGTGGAACCGCATGGCTGACGCTCACCGGCGAGGATTTGCTGGAGACCGGGGTGGCGATCATGGCGAGGCCACCGGGCAAGAAGAACAGCACCATCCACCTGCTCTCGGGGGGAGAAAAGGCGCTGACCGCCCTGTCGCTGGTATTTGCCATCTTCCAGCTCAACCCGGCGCCCTTCTGCATGCTGGACGAGGTGGATGCGCCGCTGGATGATGCCAACGTGGGCCGCTATGCGAAGCTGGTGAAGGAGATGTCGGAAAGCGTCCAGTTCATCTATATCACCCACAACAAGATCGCCATGGAAGCGGGTGATCGGCTGATGGGTGTCACCATGCAGGAGCCGGGGGTATCGCGCCTGGTCTCGGTGGATGTGGAGGAGGCGGCGGCCCTGGCCGAAGCCTGATGGACTTGAAGCTGGACCCTAAAAGGGGTAACAAGGAGATAAAGCATGCTGCATTGCATGGATGCACGGGAATTATCGAGGGGTGATGGCACGGGCCGGAGGCGACTCGGGGGGATAAATCCCGAAGGGTTGACAATTAAAAAAAGTGGCCCCTATTTCGGCGATCACGCTATGCTATGGACGGACAACCATCAGGCATGGCGCCTAAGCGAAAGGCTGACGACCCATGGAACTTAGAGAGTGGCTGATCATCCTGGGGTTGGCGCTGGTGACCCTCATCGTGGTGGATGGGGTGCGTCGCCTGCAGCGCCAGCGGCGTGTTCCCCGGCTCGATGAAGCGGTAGACGACACCCGCAGCAATGACCCCGACCCGGCGGCCCGAGAGGCCGAGATCAACTGGGAGCTGCCCAACGGAGGGGCGCGAGTCGTCAGGCCCGCGGACTACAGCCCTGTGCAGCCCAAACCCAAGCTGGAGCGCCAGGAGCACCCCGGCCCGTCCCGCGTGCTGGCCGGGTTCCGCCAGCAGGCCGAGGGCACCAGGGACGAAGAGAGTCCGGGCGATACCGAGCGCTCCCGGCGCGAGCCTGCCCTCCAGGCCTCCCGTGAGCCAGATGCCGCGGCGGCTTCGCCCGCCGCCCCGCTGGCTTCCGCCGGCGCGCCTGGCGCCGCCGAGGCGGCCGACAGCCCCGGCGTGGCGCCGGCCACCTCCGAGACTAGCGACCGGGGCAAGCCGCCCCGCGCCGAGACCAGCGCTGCTGCCGGTTCGACTGAGCACGCGCCTGCCTCGGGCGAGCCCGCCGTGGAGGCGCCCGAGCGGCGCGAGCCGAGCCTCTCCGCTCTGGATGACGAGACCGCCGAGAGCGCCAGCCGCACCGAGGCGCCCCTGGCGGCGGACCCCGAGGACCATGACGACTACCCGGACGACGAGCGCTATCGGCTGGTCGACCTGGAGGGCATGGGCGATTCCCTGAAGAGCGGCTCGCAGCGCATGGGCGTTTCCATGAAGCGTTTCGGCGCCTCGCTGCAGAAGAGCCTTGCCGACCGCCGCGAACAGAAGCGCCTGGAGAAGGCCCGCCGCGAGAAGGAGAAGGCGGAGAAGGCCGCCCTCGAGGCCGAGCGTCAGCGGCTGGCCCGGGAGCAGGCCGAGGCCGAGCGAGAGCAGAAGCGCCAGGAGGCCCAGGCCGCCGCCGAGTTCGACGATAATGACCCGCTCTTTGCCCCGCCCCGCTCGCGGCGTGCCGGAGTGGCCGTCGACGATACGGCGTATCCGAACGAGCCGTCCGCCTATGCCACCGAGGAGCCCCTGCAGAGCGACAAGGTGCACGTGCACCCTGTGCTCGAGAAGGCGCTTCGCCATGACGTCAGTGCGGAGCATGCTCGCGAGACCCTGGGCGCCGCCGACGAGCTTATCGTCATCAGCGTGATGTCCCGGGAGGAGGAGGGCTTCTCCGGTGCCGCCCTGCTCAACCTGATGCTCGCCTGCGGCCTGCGCTACGACCGTGACATGGGGGTCTTCCACCGCTTCGAGACCGAGGACCCGGAGAGCCGCCTGCAGTTCTCCATGGTCAACGTGGTCAAGCCGGGGACCTTCCCCATCACCGGCATGGACGAGTTCCGCACGCCGGGCATCACCCTGCTGATGCCGCTGCCTGGCGCGGAGGACGCCTCCGCGTCCTTCGAGGCCATGGTGGAGACCGCCATGGTGATCGTGCGAAACCTCGGCGGCGAGTTGAAAGACGAGAATCACAGCGTGATGACCGCCCAGACCGTGGAGTTTGCCCGTCAGCGGGTGCAGGAGTTCGTCCGTCGCCATCGCCTGCATCGCTATCAGGTGAATTAGTCCCAGGCGCTCTGTGCCCAGCGGTATGCCAACGACCCCCGGTCCATCCCACCGGGGGTCGTTGCTTTGGTAAGCTAGGCGCCGATAACCGGCTTCGAAGCGGGGGCTTCGAGGCCTTCGCCCTGGACGAGAACCCTGACGCAATGACCCAGCCCAACCAGCAGCTTCTCGATGAGGTCGCGCGCCTGCGTGCCGAGCTCGACGATGCCAACTACCGCTACTATGTTCTCGACGACCCGAGCCTCACCGACGCCGACTATGACCGCCGGCTGCGCCGGCTGCAGGCGCTCGAAGCCGAGCATCCGGAGCTGGTGACCCCGGACTCCCCGACCCAGCGGGTCGGGGCGCCGCCGGATGCCGGTTTTCCGGAGATCGAGCACGCCGTGCCCATGCTCTCCCTGGACAACGCCTTCAGCGAGGAGGAGCTGGCGGCCTTCGTGCAGCGGGTGGCGGAGCGCCTGGAGTGCGATCCCGAGACGCTCGACTTCTGCTGCGAGCCCAAGCTGGATGGGGCAGCCGTGTCGCTGGTCTACGAGGGGGGCGTGCTGGTCAGCGGCGCCACCCGGGGCGACGGTCGTACCGGGGAGGGGATCACCTCCAACCTGCGCACCCTGCGCTCGGTGCCGCTGAAGCTGCGCGGCGACAGGCCGCCGGCGCTGCTGGAGGTGCGCGGCGAGGTGGTCATCGAGCACGCCGACTTCGAGGCGCTCAACGCCCGGGCCCGGGCCGAAGAGGGCAAGGTCTTCGCCAACCCCCGCAACGCCGCTGCCGGCAGCCTGCGCCAGCTCGACCCCAGGGTCACCGCGACCCGCCCCCTGCGCTTCAGCGCCTATCAGGTGGCGCGCATCGAGCCCGCCCCGGGCGATGCCACCCACAGCGCCCTGATGGCCCATCTGGGCGACTTCGGCCTTCGCACCAGCCGCGAGCTTGCCGTGGTGCGCGGCGCCGAGGGCGTGGTCGACTACTGTCGAGCCCTGGGGGAGCGGCGTGACGGTCTCGGCTACGATATCGATGGCGTGGTGATCAAGGTGGACGACCTGCGCCTGCAGCGGGAGCTGGGCTTCGTCTCCCGGGCGCCGCGCTGGGCCATCGCCTTCAAGTTTCCCGCCCAGGAGCAGACCACCCGGCTCAATGACGTCGAGTTCCAGGTAGGGCGCACCGGCGCCATCACCCCGGTGGCCCGCCTGGAGCCGGTCTCGGTGGCCGGGGTCACCGTCTCCAACGCCACCCTGCACAACGCCGACGAGATCGCGCGTCTCGGCGTCATGATCGGCGACACCGTGGCCATCCGCCGGGCCGGCGACGTGATTCCCCAGGTGGTACGGGTGGTGGAGGGTGAGCGTCCGGAGGATGCCCGGGAGATCGTCTTCCCCGAGCGCTGCCCGGTCTGCGACTCCCAGGTCGAGCGCCTGGAGGGCGAGGCGGTGGCGCGCTGCTCAGGCGGGCTCTACTGCCCGGCCCAGCGCAAGGAGGCGCTCAAGCACTTCGCCTCTCGCCGCGCCCTGGACATCGACGGGCTCGGCGAGAAGCTGATCGAGCAGCTGGTGGAGCGCGACTGGGTGACCACTCCGGCGGACCTCTTCCGCCTGGAGGCCGAGCGGCTCGCCGAGCTGCCGCGCATGGGGCAGAAGTCCTCGGAGAACCTGGTGGCCTCCCTGGAGAAGGCCAGGGCAACGACGCTGGCGCGCTTCATCTATGCCCTGGGCATTCGCGAGGTGGGAGAGGCCACCGCCGCCAACCTGGCCCGCCACTTCGGCACCCTGGAGGCGCTGATGGGGGCCGAGGTCGAGGCCCTGGAGGCGGTGGAGGACGTGGGACCCATCGTGGCCGCCCACCTGCACACCTTCTTCCGTCAGCCCCATAACCGCGAGACCATCGACGACCTGATCGCCTGCGGCCTGCGCTGGGAGGAGGAGGCCGTGGGCGAGCGGCCAAAGCCCCTGGCCGGCCAGACCTGGGTGCTCACCGGCACCCTGGCGAGCATGACCCGGGACCAGGGCAAGGCGCGCCTCCAGGCGCTGGGCGCCAAGGTCGCCGGCAGCGTCTCGAAGAAGACCGCGGGGCTGGTGGCCGGCGAGGCCGCCGGCAGCAAGCTGGAGAAGGCGATGCAGCTCGGCGTGCCGGTGCTCGACGAGGCGGCCTTCCTGGCGCGGCTGGCCGCCTGGGAGGCGGGAGAGGGTGACGAGCATACCGAAGGGGAGGGCGAGGCATGAGCGGACGCTTTATCGAGGTGCCCTGGCGCATGCTGCCCGCCGAGACCCTGGATGCCCTGCTGGAGGCCTTCGTCACCCGCCAGGGCTACGACACCACCGACACCGGCGAGGGGATGCGCGGCTGGGTGGGGGAGCTCCGTGGGCAGCTCGAGCGAGAAGAGCTGATCATCGCCCACGACCTGCAGACCGAGCTCACCGAGGTGATGACCCTGGCCCAGTGGCGGGCCTTCGGGCGGGACCTGGCCGATGACGAGGAGGAGGGGTAGGGCCTCCCTATTTCCCTCTGATCAGCTCGCGGATGATTCGTCGGCCCGGATGAAGGTGGTCGGCGAGCGGCTGCTCCAGGGGCAGCGGTTCGTCGCAGATCCGCGAGGCGAGGAGCTCCGCGCAGAGCGGGGCGCTGGCCAGCCCCCGGGAGCCGTGGGCGGCGCTGATCCAGAGCCCCTGGTGGTGGCGTCCCGGCACCTCGGGCACCCGAGTGGCGTCCTTGGTCAGCAGGGCATAGTCCTCCCGCCACGCCGTGGCGTCGGGCACCGGCCCGGCATAGGGCGATTTGTCGGGACTGGCCGCCCTCACGCCGACCCGGCCGGTGAGGCGCTCGGGGGTGAGGTCGGCGCCGGCATCGCGCAGCGCGGCGACGAAGGCGGGCAGGCCCCGCTCGAGCTCCGCCAGGTTGGCGGCGTGGTCCGCCGCCCGTTCCGTCGGGTCGGTCTCCCCCGGGGCGAAGGTGGCGCCGAAGTTGAGCACGCCGTCCGCGGCCGGCGGCACATAGCCCCCGGCGCAGACCACCCGGCCCAGCGGCGGTGCCCCTTCGGGCAGCCGCAGCTGGCTGACCTGACCGCGCACCGGCTGCAGGGGCAGGGCGGCGGTCTGGGCAAAGCGGCCGGCCTCGCTGGCCCCGGCCACCACCACCTGGTCGGCCTCGAGCCGCTCGCCGTCGGCCAGGGTCAGGCACCAGCCATCGGCGCCGCCGTCCAGTGCCGTTACCTCGCCCAGGCGAAGGGTGACCCCCGACGTGGCGGCCAGGCTCGCGCAGAGCGCCAGCGGCCTGACCCAGGCGGCGCAGGGGTAGTCCAGGGCCGGCCCGGGGACCTCGATGCCCGCGGCGGCGCCGGCCGCCTCGGCGTCGAGGCCGCGCACCACGCTCTCCGGCAGCGGGTGGTTGGCCAGGAAGCGCGCCTGGCGGGCCTGCTCCTTCTCGCTCAGGGCCAGCTGCAGCACGCCGCTGGGGCGCCACAGCGCCTGTTCCGGGTCCAGCCACTCCAGCCAGCGCCGGCTGTGCAGCAGCCCGGCCAGGTAGGTGCGGCTCTGGGGGTTGGTGTCCACGGCCAGCTTGACGTAGAGGGCGCCCTGCAGATGGGTCTCGCCGAGGCTGGCGCGGTCGAAGCGGTCGATCAGGGTCACCGAGACCCCGCGTCGGGCCAGGGCGGCGGCGGCGCTGGCCCCGGCGATGCCGGCGCCGATCACCGCCACCTGCCGCGGGGGCCGGGCGGCAGGCGGTGTGAACCAGGGCGTGCGGGCGCGCCTTTCGTCGCCGGGTGGCGTGGCGATGTCGCCGGCCAGCATCTCGCGCTTGCGCCCGAACCCCGGCACCTTGCGCCAGCTGAAGCCCGCCGCTGACAGGCCCCGCTTGACCACGCCGGCGCAGGTGAAGGTGGCGAAGGTGGCGCCGGGGCGCGAGTGGGCCGCCATCGCCTCGAACAGCTCGGGCCGCCACATCTCGGGGTTCTTCGCCGGGGCGAAGCCGTCCAGGAACCAGGCGTCGACCCGGCCCTCGAGCAGCGCCAGCCGCTCGGCGGCATCGCCGAAGTGCAGGTCCAGGGTGACCCGCTCATCCAGCCACAGGCGGTGCACGCCGGCCACCGGCTCGGGCCACTGGGCGACCAGTGCCGCGGCGCGGGGGGCGAGGTCGGGCCAGGCGGAAAGCGCCCGGGCCAGCTCCTCCCGGGCAAGGGGAAACTTCTCGGTGGAGACCAGGTGGAGCCGCGCGTCGGCCGGGGCCTGGGCATCGAAGCAGGCCCAGGCGCAGAGCATGTTGAGGCCGGTGCCGAAACCGGTCTCGCCGACCACGAAGGGGCGCCTCTCCTGCCAGGCGGCGAAGCGCTCGGGCAGGCGGTTACCCGCCAGGAAGACATGGCCGGTCTCGGCGCGGCCGTCGTGGCGGGAGAAGTAGACGTCGTCGAAGGCGGCCGAGTGCGGCGCGGCCTCGCCGCTGGCGTCGCTCTGCCAGTCGAGGCGGGCGGTTTCCAGGGCGGCGAGCGGGGGCAGGCCATCGGGGGCGGCGGTCACGGAGGGCTCCGGTGGGTGGATGATTCTTGATCGATGGCGCCGCGGCGGCGTCTCATCACGGCTGGCGAAAGGCATCCGCGGCGTTTCAACAGTGTTATCCACAGCCTCTGTGTAAAACCTGCCTGTGGACAGCGTGGCGCCTCAGGGGCTCAGGGCAGCACCTTCTTGAAGGGCTTGACGGTCACCTTGGCATAGACCCCGGCGATCATGTAGGGATCGGCATCGGCCCAGGCCTGGGCCTCCTTGAGGCTGTCGAACTCGGCGACCACCAGGCTGCCGGTGAAGCCCGCCTCGCCGGGGTCCTCGCTGTCGATGGCCGGGTGGGGGCCGACCAGCACCAGGCGTCCCTCGTCGCGCAGGGTCTCCAGGCGGGCCAGGTGGTCCGGACGGGCGGCCAGGCGGCGTTCCAGGCTGTTGTTCACATCTTCACTGATGATGGCGTAGAGCATGGCAGGGGGGCTCCTCGGGTCGAGCGGCGGATGCCGCGAAGCGCGCCGGCGATTGACCGGATTCGGCCTGGCGCGCACCATGGAAACCCATTCTGACAAAGTCGCCGGTCGGCGTCATGCCAATGCCATCACTTCCCGCTCGTTTCGAAGGCGAGCCCGAACCGCTCTCCGTCGATCTGCATATGCACTCCACCGCCTCGGACGGCGCCCTGGCCCCTGCGGCGCTGGTGGCCCTCTGCAAGGCCAGGGGGCTCACCCATATGGCGCTTACCGACCATGATACCCTGGCCGGTGTGGCCGAGGCCGCCGCCGCGGCAGGGCGCGAGGGACTGACGCTGATCCCCGGCACCGAGCTCTCCACCCGCTGGCGGGGCCACAATATCCATGTGGTGGGGCTGCTGCCGGAGGGGGCTCGCGGCGCCCTGGTCCAGGGGCTGGCGGCCCAGGCCGAGGCGCGCGAGCAGCGGGCACACAAGATCGCCGAGCGCCTGGAGAAGGTGGGGCTCGCCGACGCCCTGGCCCGGGCTCGCGAGGAGGCCGGCAGCGAGCGCCCCCTGGGGCGGCCGGACTTCGCCCGGGCCCTGGTGACGGCGGGGCTGGTGCCCGATATCGCCACCGCCTTCAAGAAGCACCTGGGCGACGGCAAGGCCGGCGACGTCAAGTCCCACTGGCCGGAGCTCGGCGAGGCGGTGGCCTGGGTGCTGGACGCCGGTGGAGTGGCGGTGCTCGCCCATCCGCTGCGCCACGGCCTGACCCGGCGCAAGCGCGGCCTCTTGCTGGACGCCTTCCGGGAAGCGGGCGGTCAGGCGGCGGAGCTGGTCAGCGGCTTCCAGAATCCCGATGCGACCCGTGACCTCGCCCGCCAGCTCCAGGAGCGCGAGCTCCTCGCCTCGGTGGGCAGCGACTTTCACTTTCCCGGCGGCCATCTGGCCCCGGGCAGCATGAGCCCGGTACCGCGCACCGCCACCCCGCCGGTCTGGACCCACCCGCGGCTGGCCGGCTTCGCTGGCGGCCCGGCGGAGGCGGACGCGGCCCGGGCGCTAGCGTCTCACGATCGATGACACGGCCACTGCACAGGGAGCGACACCATGAGCCAGTTCTTCCAGCTTCACCCCGATAATCCCCAGAAGCGTCTGATCGACCAGGCGATCCAGATCATCCGCTCCGGCGGCGTGGTGGCCTATCCCACCGATTCCGGCTATGCCCTGGGCTGTTCCCTGGGCGAGAAGAAGGCCATCGACAAGATCAAGTGGCTGCGTTCGCTGGATGACAAGCACAACTTCACCCTGGTCTGCTCCGACCTCTCCGAGATCGGCACCTACGCCAAGGTGGACAACGCCGTCTTCCGGCTGCTCAAGGCCCACACGCCGGGGGCCTATACCTTTATCCTCCAGGCCACCAACGAGGTGCCGCGGCTGCTGCTGCACCCCAAGCGGCGCTCCATCGGGGTGCGGGTGCCGGATCACGCCATCACCCATGCGCTGCTCGAGGCGCTGGGCGAGCCGCTGATGAGCGTCACCCTGATCCCGGTGGGCGAGACCCTGCCGATGACCGACGCCGAGGAGATCCGCGACCGCTTCGATGCCCATCTGGACCTGATCATCGACGGCGGCGCCTGCCACCTGGAGCCCACCAGCGTGGTGGATCTGCGTGAGCTGCCCCCGAAGATCCTTCGCGAGGGACGCGGCGACGTCGCCCCCTTCCGGGAGTAGTGGCCCGCTGCCGCCGGCTCAGCCCGGCGGCGTCTCGCCCTCCTGGCCATCCGCGTCACTCTCCTTGCGGGCCTCGTGCCAGGCCGCCTGCTCCTCCTCGGAGAGGTGCGGGTCCGGCGACTCCTCGTCGAGCCAGGTGCCGCACTTCAGGCAGTACCTGGCGCCTCGCTCGTGCCTGTCATGCCCGCAGCCGGGGCAGGCCTCGTCGGAATAGCGCTCCTCCCGGATCGAGCGGATCACCTGGGCGGAGAAGACCCCGGTGGGCACCACGATGATCGAGTAGCCGGTGAGCATCACCATCATCGAGAGCCCCTGGCCCAGGGGGGTGACCGGCACGATGTCGCCATAGCCCACCGTGGTGAGGGTGACGATGGCCCAGTAGATGGCCTGGGGAATGCTGGTGAAACCGGCCTCGGCGGGTTCGATCAGGTAGATCAGCGAGGCGAAGATGGTGACCAGGAAGAGGACGGTGAGCAGGAACAGGAAGATGGGGTGCAGGGCGCGGCGCAGCGACTCGACCAGCAGCCGCCCCTCGCCCACGAACTGCATCAGGCGCAGGATGCGGAAGATGCGCAGCACTCTGAGCACTCGCACGATCAGCAGGGCCTGGGCGCCGGGGACGATCAGCGCCAGCCAGGTGGGCAGCACCGCGATGACATCCACCACCCCGTAGAAGCTGCGCAGGTACTGCGTCGGTCGCTCCAGGCAGTAGAGCCGGATCGCCAGCTCGATGGTGAAGGCGATGGTGAAGCCCCACTCCAGCCAGAAGAAGAGCTCGCCCCAGCGAGCGGCATAGGCCGCCACGCTGTCGAGCATCACCACCAGCACGCTGGCGAGTATCATCGCGATCAGGGCGATATCGAATCCCTTGGCCGCCGGGGTATCCGACTCGAAGATGATCTGGAAGGCGCGGGTGCGCAGGCCTTCCCCGCCGGGTCTGATCTCGAGGTTCATCAGGCTCTCTCCGTGGGTGGTGGTGGACCGATGGCTCGCCAGTCAGCCCAGCGGGCGGTCGGCGGGCAGCCGGCGGGCCAGGCGCAGGAAGTCGAGGCCGAAGGGGGGCGCCAGCCAGTCGGCGCGGTTCAGCCCCTCGGCCAGCCGCCGGGCCGCCTCGCCGAGTTCGCCGCCGCTCGCCTCGGCCAGCCCGCCCAGGGCGTCCCGGGCCGCCTCCCGCCAGTGCGCCTCGCCGGTATCGGCCAGGGCGTCCAGGGCCACCACGGCGCGCTGCAGCCAGGCGGAGGGTGCTACGCCCTCGGGGAGCTTCCAGGTACCGCGCAGCAGGGCGCCGCCCCGGGCCGCCTTGCTGGTATCCGCCGGGCGCAGCGGCACCGACTCGGCCAGAGCCTCGGCCAGGGACCAGAGCGCTTCCGGCTCGCCGGCCTTGAGCTCGAGTTCCAGCTCGCGGATCGCCACCCGCCGGCCGTCGGCCAGGATCTCCCCCTCGTCCAGGGCCACCTCGATGCGAGCCCCGGCGTGGGCCAGCTGCCAGCTCTCCCGGCGGAAGTCGGTGGTGAAGCGCGGTCTGAGCCGCGACAGCACCTCGCGGCCCAGGGTCGCCGGCGGCAGCCCGGCGAGGCCCGCCAGGTCGAGTTCGGGGCCGGGCACCTCCCACTCCCACTCGCCGCGCCGCGAGAGGCCGCCGCCCCCCTCGCCGCTGGTCTTGACGGTCTGCAGGGTGCGCCCGTCGATGCGCCGCAGGCGCAGCGCCATGCGGGCCGCCTCCAGGTCGCCTTCCGGGGTGTCGAAATAGGTGTTGCCGAGGCGCTGGGCGGCCGGCGCCTGTTCCGCCAGCAGCGGGTGCCGGCGCAAGGCGTCCGGCCCTTCCGGCCCCAGGGCGAGCTTCAGCTCGATCTCGTGACTCATGACAATGGTGTCTCGCTGTGATGAATTCTGGAGGATTTTTTCATGACGCTGCCGGAGGGGGGCTCTATACTGTCGCCGCCATTCCCCAAGCCGACAGAATTCCATGGTGACACCCAACCCATTCTCGGCGATGTTCGGTCGCTCGCCATTCCAGCCGCTGCGGGCGCATATCGTCAAGGCCAACGAGTGCGCCGACCAGCTGCTGCCCTTCTTCGAGGCCACCCTGGCCGGCGACTGGACCGAGGCCGCGAGGGTCCGCGAGACCATCACCCGGCTGGAGCACGAGGCCGACGAGCTCAAGACCGAGCTGCGCCTCAACCTGCCCAATACCCTCTTCCTGCCCGTCTCCCGCACCGACCTGCTTGAGCTGGTCAGCGTGCAGGACAAGATGGCCAACAAGGTGCGCGACATCACCGGCATCATGCTCGGCCGCAGCATGCAGATGCCCGAGCCCCTGGCCGGTCCCATGCGCGACTACATGCGCACCGCGGTGGCCTGCGTCGCCCAGGCCCGGGAGGCCATGGAGGAGCTCGAGGCGCTCCTCGAGTCCGGCTTCGGGCGCAACGTCTCCGACGTCATGCATCGCCTGATCCGCGAGCTGCACACCCTCGAGCAGCAGGCCGATGGCCAGCAGGTGGCGATTCGCCGCCAGCTCTTCGAGCTGGAGAGCGAGCTGCCGCCGGTGGATGTGGTCTTCCTCTACAAGATCATCGACTGGGTCGGAGAGCTCTCCGATCGCGCCGAGCGCGTCGGCAGCCGTCTGCAGATCCTGACGGCCCGCTGACCCCATCTTGCCTGCCCGGCGCCGCCGGGCAGGCATCGCACGCCACTCTCGACAAGCCACATAGGAACCAACCCCTATGTCGATCATCGCGCAGCACGGCGAAGTCTTCATCATTCTTGCCTGCCTGTTCGGCTTCTTCATGGCCTGGGGCGTCGGTGCCAACGACGTGGCCAACGCCATGGGCACCTCGGTGGGCTCGAAGGCCATCACCATCAAGCAGGCGATCATCATCGCCGTCATCTTCGAGTTTCTCGGCGCCTGGCTGGCCGGGGGCGAGGTCACGGCCACCATTCGCGGCGGCATCATCGACCCCGAGCTGCTCGATGCGGATCCCCAGTTCCTGGTCTACGGCATGCTCTCGGCGCTGCTGGCCGCGGCCATCTGGCTGATGGTGGCCTCCGCCAAGGGTTGGCCGGTCTCCACCACCCACTCCATCGTCGGTGCCATCGTCGGCTTCGGCGCCGTGGGCCTGGGCATGGAGGCGGTGGCCTGGGGGAAGGTGGGCACCATCGCCTCGAGCTGGGTGGTCTCGCCGGTGCTGGCGGGCACCATCGCCTTCGTGCTCTTCAAGTCGGTGCAGCACCTCATCTTCGAGTCCCATGACCCCTTCGCCGCCGCCAAGCGCTATGTGCCGGTCTACGTCTTCCTGGTGGGCTTTATCGTCGCCATGGTGACCCTGACCAAGGGCCTGACCCATGTGGGCCTCGACCTCAGCTTCGGCCAGAGCTTCCTGCTCGCCATCCTGCTGGGGCTGGCCATCATGGGGCTCGGCATCCTCATGGAGCGGCGCGTCAAGTACGAGCGCCGTGCCGACGACCACTTCGGCTTCAGCAACGTGGAGCGGGTCTTCGGCGTGCTGATGATCTTTACCGCCTGCGCCATGGCCTTCGCCCACGGCTCCAACGACGTGGCCAACGCCGTGGGGCCGCTGGCGGCGGTGATCAGCGTGGTGCGCAGCGACGGCGTCATCGACAGCGCCGCCCTGGTGCCCTGGTGGGTGCTGGTGCTGGGCGGCGGTGGCATCGTCTTCGGCCTGGTCACCTATGGCCACAAGGTCATCGCCACCGTGGGGACCGGCATCACCGAGCTGACCCCGAGCCGCGGCTTCGCCGCCACCCTGGCGGCCGCCTCCACCGTGGTGCTCGCCTCGGGCACCGGCCTGCCCATCTCCACCACCCACACCCTGGTGGGGGCGGTGCTGGGGGTGGGGCTGGCCCGCGGCATGGCGGCACTCAACCTGAGCGTGATCGGCACCATCGTGATGTCCTGGCTGATCACCCTGCCGGCCGGCGCCATCCTCTCCATCCTCTTCTTCTTTACCTTCAAGGGAATCTTCGGCTAGGCCTCGGACCCGGGGCCCGCTCGCATCGCGGGCCCTGCCGCTTCCTGCCTGCCGGTGGTGCCGCGGGTTTCCCGGCTCTGCTATTCTCGAACGTCTGCCTGACACTCATGCATCCGCTGCCGAAGAGGGTTGCCTTGGACACTCGTTTCCCCTTTGTCGACTGGTTTCGCAACTCGTCGCCCTATATCAACGCCCACCGCGGGCGCACCTTCGTCATTCTGATCGAGGGCGAGGCCATGGCGCGCGGGCGAGGGGAGCAGCTGATCCAGGACCTGGCGCTGCTGCACACCCTGGGGGTGCGGCTGGTGGTGGTGTTCGGCGTTCGTCCCCAGGTGCAGCAGGCGCTGGATGACGCCGGGGTCACCCCGTCTCTGCATCAGGGGCGCTGGATCGCCGACGAGGCGGTGATGGGTGTCATCGAGCGGACCGCCGCCGAGCAGCGGCTATGGCTCGAGGCACGGCTGTCGCTGGGCCTGCCCAATACCCCGATGCACGGGGTCGAGCTGACCGCGGTCTCCGGCAACCTGGTGATGGCCAAGCCGCTGGGGGTGCGCGACGGGGTCGACTTCGACCGCAGCGGTGAGGTGCGTCGAGTGCGCGCCACCGCCATTCAGGGGCTGCTGGAGCGGGGCTCGCTGGTGGTGCTGCCGCCGCTGGGCTTTTCGAGCACCGGTGAGGTCTTCGACCTCAATGCCTCGGACGTGGCCCAGCATGCCGCCATGGCGCTTTCCGCCGACAAGCTGATCCTGCTGGGGGAGGCCTGTGGGCTGTTCGACCAGAGCGGTCAGATGCAGCGTCAGCTGACCCCCGCCGAGGCCGAGCCGCTGCTGGCCGGGGCCGAGCCGGGCAGCGAGCTGGCGCGGCATCTCGAGGCGGCCTGCCAGGCCGCCCGTCACGGCGTGGCCCGGACCCACCTGCTCTCCTGGCACGATCACGACGCCCTGCTGGGCGAGCTCTTCACCCGCGACGGGGTGGGGACCATGATCACTCAGCACCGCTACGAGCAGCTGCGGCCGGCGGAGCTGGCCGATATCGGCGGCCTGCTGGAGCTGCTCGAACCCCTGGAGCATCGCGGCATGCTGGTGCCGCGCTCTCGGGAGCGCCTCGAGCACGAGATCGATGACTACCTGGTGATCGAGCGCGACGGCATGATCATCGGCTGCGCCGCCCTGCACACCTTCAATGACGCCGACATGGGAGAGCTGGCCTGCGTGGCGGTACACGACGACTACCGGGGCGGCAGCCGGGGGGAACTGCTGCTTGCCGAGATAGAGCGGCGTGCGCGCCGTCGCGGGCTCGACTCGCTCTTTGCCCTGACCACCCATACCGCCCACTGGTTCTTCGAGCACGGCTTCCGCCTGGCCGAGATCGAGTCGCTGCCGCCGCTGCGGCGTGATACCTACAACCATGCCCGCAAGTCCAAGGTGCTGATCAAGCCCCTCGCCCCCGGGCGTTCCTGAGTCGCTCCCTGCCGCCTGCGACGCCCACCTGTCGCCGTATCGCGTCGCCCTCTCGTGCGGTGTCGCCAGAGGGAGACGCCGTATTTATTTGATATATATGCAATTTTTTGGCGGGCAGTATTGGGCGTCGCCATATGGCAACGAAATTCCCCCGATTTTCGTACCTGCCGGGCCCGCTCCGGCCGCGCCCTGGCGTCAGTGGCGTCGGGGCTTGTTTTAAGTCACTGATTTTAAAGGTTGAGTAAGGTTTCTGGCACGATGTTGGCAATACTCTAGGCGAGCAACGGAGACGATTCACTACGGCTCGAATCGTCTTCGGTCGCCAAGGGGGTCAGGCAATCACTGCCCTGTGCGTGTCGACCCGCGAAGCGACCAGCGTCTGCTCCTAGCGATGTGTGACTCAAGGTTGCGATGAGACGGGTACCGACTCGATCAAGGACGCGTACCTTCAGGGGCAAGGATGCCCTGGCATGGATGCCTCTCCCCCTGCGGGGGGATCGAATTGCGCAGCATCGCCGCCGGCTCGGCCGGGGCGGTGGTGCCGAAGACGAAGCAGGGTGGTGTGCCGCAAGGCAGGCTGCCCGCATGGGGCCCCAGCCCCTGGCGGCAGATGGGGTCACATGGCTTCGGGGCCCTCGGGCCCATGGAAAGCGCGTTGCCGCACCGGTCAGGCGGTTTGCGCGGTTCGCTTTCCAGACCCTTCAGTTCCCTGCGTACTTGGGCCGGCTCTGCCGGCCCTTTTTTTTCCGTCCGGCAGCCGCGCGGGTGGCAGCGCAGGCAACATGGCGCCGCGATGGCCGGCAGAACTCTGGTATCCTGAAGGTCTAGAAGATGGCGGTATCCCCACTTTTTCTGCCACCCATCCTCCTGCAAAGAACGCTGGACATGACCATTCGTGTGACGCGTCGCTGGCGCCCCCGCTCGCTGTTTCAGCTTGTTCTGCTCGCCTTTCTGGTGGTGATGCTCCCGCTGGGCGTCTTGATGTTCCAGGCGGCCCAGGCCCTGTCGGAGCTCTCGCGGCTGGCGGACGTCAGCGCGCGCCAGGCGGTGGAGGAGACCCGCCGCGCTCGTACCCTGGGCATCCTGGCGCTGGAGCTCGAGCGCAGCGCCCGTCAGTATGCGGTGGTCGAGCAGGAGAGCCTGCTCGATATCTACGTCGAGCGCCTCGGGGAGTATCGCGACCTGCTCGCCGAGCAGCGGGAGCTGCTGGGGGAAGAGGGCGATGTGGCCGTGCTGGCGCGTCAGCTGGAGCTGCTGGAGCGACTGCCCGAGCTGCCTCGGGAGCTCTTCGAGCAGCAGCTGGCGATCTTCCCCGCCTTCGCCGAGCGTACCGAGTCGATGCGTCGCGCCACCAACCGCCATATCGATGCCCGCATCGAGACGATCCGCGAGCGGGCCGAGACGGTGCAGGCCCGCCTCTGGCTGCAGACCGCGGCGCTGGTCTCCGCCAGCCTGGTGCTGATGCTGCTCTTCTCCTGGCTGATCATCCGCCCGGTGCGCCAGCTGGAGCGGCGGATCCTGGGTATCGGCAGCGGTGCCCCCCGCAGTGCGGCGCGGCTGGTACAGGGGCCGGCAGAGCTGGTGCAGCTCGACGAGCGTCTCGACTGGCTGGCATCGCGGCTCGAGGAGCTCGAGGCCGAGAAGCAGCAGTTCCTGCGCCATATGTCCCATGAGCTCAAGACGCCGCTGGCCAGCGTTCGCGAGGGTTCGGCCCTGCTGGCCGACGGCGTGGCCGGTGAGCTGTCGCCCCCCCAGCGCGAGATCCTCGAGCTGATCGATGCCAGCGGCGGCGAGCTGCAGCGGCTGATCGAGCAGCTGCTCGACTACAACCTGCTGCAGCATAACCGTCAGGTCACGCCCGAGCGGCTGGATGTCGCCACCGTGGTGCGGGAGGTGCTGGCCAAGCATCGCCTGGCGCTGGCCAACAAGGGCATGGCGGTCAGCAGCTTCGATGGCCCCCTGGAGTGGTCGCTGGACCACACCGCCACCTCGCGTCTCCTGGACAACCTGATCTCCAACGCCATCGCCTACGGTGAAGACGGTGGTGTGCTCGAGATCCGCGCTCGGCGGCGTGGAGACCGGCTGGAGGTGGAGGTGGCCAACAGCGGTGAGCCCATCGCCGAGGCCGATCGGCCGCGCCTGTTCGAGGCCTTCTACCAGGGGCAGGCGCGCCGCAAGGGGCCGCTCAAGGGGTCCGGCATCGGGCTCTCGGTGGCCGCGGACTGCGCGCGGATCCAGCAGGGGCAGCTCGAGCTGGTGGAGGATCCCCGGCTGGCCGTCTGTTTCCGCCTGACCCTCCCGGCAGGGCTCCACGCGAGCCTGCCCCTCAACCCCGAGCTCGCCCTGGAGGCGAGCCACCCTGCAAGGAACTGATGTCATGCGTTTTCGCCCCCTGCTCGCCTGCATGACCGCCCTCTGGCTGGCTGGCTGCGAGCTCCTGCCGGATGCCCCCTTCGGAGGGGGCGCCAGCCGCGATGCGGCCCCGGCGATCGACAGCGTGCCCAGCGTCTGCCCGGGCGGCATTCCCGACTTTGCCGATCCGGCCTGCCTGCTCGATGACTGGGTGGCCTTCGGCCTGGCCTCCCAGCGCGGCGATCGCGCCTGGCGTGACGCCATCCTGGCCCGGCTCGAGGGCAGCGCCAGCGAACGGCGCCTGGCGCGGGCCGTGGCCCTGAGCTGGGGCAATGAGCGCCAGTGGGACCAGGCCTCGGAGCTCTACAAGGCCGACCTGGCGTCGGCGCCGGTGGCGCTGCAGCCGCTGCTGCGCTACTGGCTCAACGAGCTGGAGGGCCGGCGCAGCATGGCGCGCCGCCTGGAGGAGGCCCGTGGCGAACTGGCCGACGCCGAGGGTCGGCACGCGGCGCTGGAGGAGGAGAAGGCCGCCCTGGCCGAGAAGCTCGAGGCGCTGACCGCCATCGAGCAGAGCATCAACCTGCGACAGCAGACCGACTGACAGGAGAACGACGTGAAGCACGTGATCCCCCTGCACCTGCAGGCCCGCGCCCAGGGCGCCCGTCAGGCCAGTGGAGCGGCGCCGGGTGCGCGCGGCCTTGGTGGTCGAGGTGCCGGCCCGCACATCCTGCTGGTGGATGACGACGTCAGCCTGCTCAAGCTGCTCGGCATGCGCCTGGAGAGCCGTGGCTTCCGCGTCACCACCGCCGAGAGCGGCCGCGATGCCCTCAAGGCCCTGGAGCTCAGCCGCCCCGACCTGGTGCTGACCGACCTGCGCATGGACGAGATGGATGGCCTGGCGCTCTTTCGCGAGGTGCAGCGACAGGTGCCGGGCCTGCCGGTGATCCTGCTCACCGCCCACGGCTCGATTCCGGATGCGGTGAGTGCCACCCGCGAGGGGGTGTTCAGCTTCCTCACCAAGCCGGTGGATCGGGAGGAGCTGTTCGCCGCCATCGACGAGGCCCTGGCCCAGGCGCCGGCCTCGGCCGCCGAGGGTGACGACGCCTGGCGCGCCGAGATCATCACCAGAAGCCCGGACATGGAGCGCCTCCTCGAGCAGGCGCGCATGGTGGCGGGCTCCGATGTCAGCGTGCTGGTGACCGGCCCCTCGGGGTCGGGCAAGGAGCTGATGGCGAGGGCCATCCATCGTGCCAGCCGGCGGGCCGACCGTCCCTTCGTGGCGATCAACTGCGGGGCCCTGCCGGAGCAGCTGCTGGAGAGCGAACTGTTCGGCCACGCCAAGGGCGCCTTTACCGGTGCCATCAGCGAGCACAACGGCCTGTTCCAGGCCGCCGATGGCGGCACCCTGTTTCTCGACGAGATCGGTGACATGCCGCTGGCGCTGCAGGTCAAGCTGCTGCGGGCCCTGCAGGAGCGCCAGGTCCGACCGCTGGGCTCGACCACCTCGATTCCCATCGATGTGCGGATCATCTCCGCCACTCATCGCGACCTGGATCGCGCCATGCGCGAAGGGGAGTTCCGCGAGGATCTCTACTACCGCCTCAACGTGGTCAACCTGCGCCTGCCGGCCCTCAAGGAGCGCGCCGAGGACGTGCCGCTCTTGGCCAAGCACCTGGTGGCCCAGGCCGCCGAGCGCCACAAGCCCTTCGTCAAGGGCTTTTCTCCGGAGGCCCTCAACCTGCTGGCCGCCAGCGCCTGGCCGGGCAACGTGCGCCAGCTGGTCAACGTGGTGGAGCAGTGCGTGGCCCTGACCAGCTCGGCGATGATCCCCGAGGCGCTGGTGGCCCAGGCCCTGGCCGCCGAGGAGAGCGCCCTGCCCACCTTCAACGATGCCCGGGCCGCCTTCGAGCGCAGCTACCTGATCAAGGTGCTCAAGATCACCGAAGGCAACGTGACCCAGGCCGCCCGCATCGCCGGGCGCAACCGCACCGACTTCTACAAGCTGCTGGGGCGCCATGACCTGGAGCCCGCCACCTTCAAGCCGGGGGGGCCATAACGCGACGCCCCCTGCCGGGGCAGGGGGCGTCGGGGTCACAGGCCGAGCCTGTGGCGGCTGTCGCTGCGCTTACTGGGGCAGCGGGGCCTTGCGCAGGTAGGGGAAGACCTTGTCGATCTTGCCGAACCTGGTCACCGCTTCCTCGTCGGAGAGCGACAGGGGCACGATGACGTCCTGACCCACGGTCCAGTCGGCGGGAGTGGCGATGCTCTGGCTGTTGGCGGTCTGCAGGGCATCCAGGGCGCGCAGCACCTCGGCGAAGTTACGGCCGACGTTCATCGGGTAGATCATGGCCAGCTTCAGCTGCTTGTCCGGGCCGATGATGAAGACAGAGCGCACGGTGGCGCTGTCTTCCGGCGTGGCGCCGTCCGGCAGGTAGGCGTCGGCGGGCAGCATGTCGAACAGCTTGGCGATCTTGAGGTCTTCATCGGCGATGATCGGGAAACCGACGTCGCAGTCGGCGTAGCTGGCGATATCCTTGATCCACGCCTTGTGCTCTTCCACGCCGTCGGTGGAGATGCCGATCACCTTGGTGCCGCGCTTCTTCCACTCCTCGCCCAGGCGGGCCACCGCGCCGAACTCGGTGGTGCAGACCGGGGTGAAGTCCTTGGGGTGGGAGAACAGGATGGCCCAGCTGTCGCCGATCCACTCGTGGAAGCGGATGGGGCCATCGCTGGTGTCGGCTTCGAAATCCGGGACAACGTCATTGATACGCAGTGACATGGTGTATCTCCTCTCTGCTGAGCGAATCGTGTGGCCAGGGGGGCACACGCTGAAACTCTGGCGCCTGGTGATGGAGACCCGCGTCTCGTCTCAGGCTTCGGGTACCATCCTATATATCGCCTTATGGAATATCCATATACAAAAATCTATCAGGCCGATGGACTTTCCGGCCGAGGCAGGTTGTCGCAGGCCCCTTGCTTCCTGACCTCGAGTTCGAGTCGCCCCTCGCCCAGCCGGGCGGTGAGCGTCTGGCCCGGAGCGGTATCGCCGGCGCGGCGCACCACCTGGCCTCGCTCATCCTCGAGAATCGCATAGCCGCGCCCCAGCACCGCCAGCGGGCTGACCGCCTGCAGCTCTCTCGCCAGGGCCGCCAGCCGCTGGCGCTGAGCGGCCAGACTCCTTGGCATGGCGGCATGCAGCCGCGCGGCGCTGCGGGAGAGCCGCTCCCGGCTCTCGGCAAGGCGCCGGGCCGGTGCCTGGGCCGACAGCCGCGTCGCCAGGTGACGCTGACGGCGGCGCTCACCCTCCAGGCAGGCCGCCAGGGCGCGGTGCAGCCGGGCCTGCAGCAGCGCCAGGGTGTCGCGGCGGCGGGCCAGCACCTCACCGGGGTGGCGCAGCCGCGCCTGCAGGTGGTCGAGCCGCTGCCCCTCCCGCTCCTGGCGGCTGCGAACGGCGTTGGCCAGCCGCGTTTCCAGCGTGGCCAGGCGCTGGGCCAGCGCGCGCTGGTCGGGTACCAGCTGCTCGGCGGCGGCGGAGGGGGTGGGCGCCCGGGCATCGGCGGCGAAGTCGGCCAGGGTCACATCCACCTCATGGCCCACCGCCGACATCACCGGCAGCCGTGAGTGGAAGAGGGCCCGGGCCAGGTGCTCATCGTTGAAGGCCCAGAGGTCCTCCAGGCTGCCGCCGCCGCGGGTGATCAGGATGGCGTCCCGGGCGGGGTCCAGCGCGGCCTGACGGTTGAGCAGGCCCAGCGCCGAGATCATCGCCGGGGCGGCCTCGCGGCCCTGCACCGGCACCGGTATCAGGGTGACCCGGGCCAGGGGCCAGCGCGCCGCCAGCACCGCCAGCACGTCGCGGATCGCCGCCCCCGTGGGCGAGGTCAGCACCAGCAGATGACGAGGCGGGTGGGGCAGGGGGCGAGCGTTGGCGAATACGCCTTCGGCGGCGAGCCGTGCCTTGAGCGCCTCGAAGGCGGCCAGCAGGTCGCCCACCCCTGCCCCCTGCACGGCCTCGGCAATCAGTTGATAGTCGCCGCGGGGCTCGAAGATCGATAGCCGCCCGCGCACTCGCACCCGATCCCCGTCGCGCATCGGGGCGGCCACGAAGCGCGCGCGGGTGCGAAACAGCGCACAGCGCAGCTGGGCCTGGTCATCCTTGAGGGTGAAGTAGAGGTGGCCCGAGGTGGGGCGCGACACGCCGGAGAGTTCGCCTTCCACCCAGAGCTCGCCGACCCCCTGCTCCAGGGTCCGGCGGGCGCGGCGGTTCACTTCGCTGACGGAGAGGGCGTCGGGTGTGTCGTCCATTGAGCGGCTCGTGCTGAGAGAACGGCCCAGCCTACCATGCCGGCAGGGGCGGCGGGGCCCCGACGGAAGACGCCGGGCGCAGGGCCCGGCGTCGAGAATTGCCGATGGCTGGGGGCTTCAGTCGTCGGCGCCGACCGCGTCACGCGCCGCTTCCCAGGCGCGCTGGGCGTTCTCGCGGGTGGTCTCCCAGGCGCGCTCCGCGCCCTCCTGGGTGGTCTGCCAGGCGCTCTCGGCCCCCTCCTGAGTCTGCAGCCAGGCCTCCCGGGAGCGCTCGCGGGCTCGCTCCCACCAGTCGTCACTGTAGACAGGGTAGCCCTCGAGCTCCTCGGCGCTGGCCTCCAGCATGACGCGGTGCTCGGTGTCCCCGTCGTCATCGAAATGGGTCATCAGGGTGAACTGGCCCGACTCGACGATAAAGTCGCGGCCGCCCAGGCCCAGCACGCTGCCGCTCTCGATCACCAGGGCGGTGACCTGCATGGCTTCGTCGAAGAGGATATCTTCCACCTCGCCAACGCGCTCCTCGGGGTCGCTGGTCAGGTAGACGTCGGCATCGAGGATATCCTCGGCGGAGTAGAGGCCCTGGGGCTCGTAGGCCGGCTGGGCCTGGGCGCCGAGGGTGAGGCCGCCGGCCAGGGCGGCGATGGCAAGGGTCAGGGTGTGCTTCTTGCAGGACATCTTTCTCTCCTTGATCGTGTCGTTCAGCGTTCCTGCCCCGTTTCGGCGTGGCCCGGCCCGGGCGGCCCGGCTGCTGCGCCGGGCGGCGAGGGCGGCAGTCCATGTGCGCCACGCCGGTCAGGGGTACCCTTCACCCTAGATGAGGCGCGGTAATTGTGGGTAATGAATCGTGTTTCTCTGTTCGTGCTGCCCCCGTCCGGTGACCTGCCTGGCCGCTGCCCCCGTGACGCGACCCGCCCCCGGCCGCTATAATGTCGGATTGACTTCACGTCCCCCTTCCCACCAGCTCACTGGGTGTTGCCGCTTATGCTCCGTATGGCTCAAGAAGCGCTTACGTTCGATGACGTATTGCTCGTTCCTGGCTACTCCGAGGTCCTGCCCAAGGACGTCAGCCTCCGGACCCGCCTGACCCGCGATCTCTTCCTCAATATTCCCCTGGTCTCCGCGGCCATGGACACCGTGACCGAGGCCCGCCTGGCCATCGCCATGGCCCAGGAAGGCGGCATCGGCATCATCCACAAGAACATGACCATCGCCCACCAGGCGTCCGAGGTGCGCAAGGTCAAGAAGCACGAGAGCGTGATCGTCAAGGATCCGGTCACCGTGGGGCCCAAGGCCAAGCTGGCCGACCTGCTGGCCATGGCCGAGGAGCACGGCTTCTCGGGCTTCCCGGTGGTGGAGGGCGAGGCCCTGGTGGGGCTGGTCACCGAGCGCGACATGCGCTTCCAGCCCAACCACGGCGACAGCGTCTCCGACATCATGACCCCCCGCGAGCGCCTGGTCACCGTGCCGGAAGGCACCAGCCTGGATATCATCAAGGGCAAGATGCAGGAGCACCGGGTGGAGAAGATGCTGATCGTCAACGATCAGTTCCAGCTGCGTGGCCTGGTCACCTTCAAGGACATCGAGAAGGCGCGCACCTTCCCCCACGCCGCCAAGGACGGTGACGGCCGTCTGCTGGTCGGCGCCGCCGTGGGTACCGGTCCCGAGACCCCGGACCGCGTCGCCGCCCTGGCCGAGGCCGGCGTGGACGTGATCATCGTCGATACCGCCCATGGCCATTCGAAGGGGGTGATCGACCGGGTGCGCTGGGTCAAGCAGACCTTCCCCCAGCTGCAGGTGATCGGCGGCAACATCGCCACCGCCGAGGCGGCAAAGGATCTGGCCGAGGCGGGCGCCGATGGCGTCAAGGTGGGCATCGGCCCCGGCTCCATCTGCACCACCCGGGTCGTCGCCGGCGTCGGCGTGCCGCAGATCACCGCGGTCTCCAACGTGGCTGCGGCGCTGGAGCCCTACGATATCCCGCTGATCGCCGACGGCGGCGTGCGCTTCTCCGGCGACCTGGCCAAGGCGATTGCCGCCGGCGCCAGCGCCGTGATGGTGGGCGGCCTGCTGGCCGGCACCGAGGAGGCCCCGGGCGAGGTCGAGCTGTTCCAGGGCCGTACCTACAAGGCCTACCGCGGCATGGGCTCCATGGGCGCCATGGCCCAGAGCCAGGGTAGCGCCGACCGCTACTTCCAGGACAAGGACGCCGGCGCCGAGAAGCTGGTGCCGGAAGGCATCGAGGGTCGCGTGCCCTACAAGGGGCTGATGAGCGCCATCGTTCACCAGATGATGGGCGGCCTGCGCGCCTCCATGGGCTACACCGGCTGCAACGACATCCAGGAGATGCGCACCAAGCCGCAGTTCGTCCAGATCACCGGGGCGGGCTTCGCCGAGTCCCACGTGCACGACGTGCAGATCACCAAGGAAGCCCCGAACTATCGGGCGGGCTGAGGACCAGACATGACCGACATTCACGCCCACAAGATCCTGATCCTGGACTTCGGCTCCCAGTACACTCAGCTGATCGCCCGCCGCGTGCGCGAGATCGGCGTCTACTCCGAGATCCGCGCCTTCGACATCACCGAGGCCGAGATCCGTGAGTACGCCCCCAACGGCATCATCCTGGCCGGCGGCCCCGAGTCGGTCACCGAGCTGGGCTCGCCCCGGGCGCCCCAGTGCGTGTTCGAGATGGGCCTGCCGGTGCTGGGCATCTGCTACGGCATGCAGACCATGGCCGAGCAGCTCGGCGGCGCCGTGGCGGGCTCCAACGTCCGCGAGTTCGGCTACGCCCAGATCCGCATCGACGAGCCCACCGCCCTGTTCCGCGATATCGCCGACCATATCGACCACGACAGCGGCAAGAGCCTGCTCGACGTCTGGATGAGCCACGGCGACAAGGTGGCCCAGGTACCCGAGGCCTTCACCGTGACCGCCTCCACCCCGAGCTGCCCCATCGCCGCCATGGCCTGGGAGGAGAAGCGCTTCTACGGGGTGCAGTTCCACCCCGAGGTGACCCACACCCTGCAGGGTCAGCGCATCCTCGAGCACTTCGTGGTCGAGATCTGCCAGGCCGAGTGCAACTGGACACCGGCCCAGATCATCGAGGACCAGATCGAGCGCGTACGCGCCCAGGTGGGCGACCGGCACGTGCTGCTGGGCCTCTCCGGCGGCGTCGACTCCTCGGTGGTGGCGGCCCTGCTGCACAAGGCGATCGGCGACCAGCTCACCTGCGTCTTCGTCGACAACGGCCTCTTGCGCAAGGCCGAGGGCGACCAGGTGATGGAGACCTTCGCCAGGCACATGGGCGTCAAGGTAATCCGCGTCGACGCCGAGGAGCAGTTCCTCTCGCGCCTCGAGGGCGAGGCGGACCCCGAGGCCAAGCGCAAGATCATCGGCAACACCTTCATCGACGTCTTCGACGCCGAGGCGGCCAAGATCGAGGGCGTGGACTTCCTGGCCCAGGGCACCATCTACCCGGATGTGATCGAGTCCGCCGCCGCCAAGACCGGCAAGGCGCACGTGATCAAGTCCCACCACAACGTGGGCGGCCTGCCGGAGACCATGAAGCTCAAGCTGGTGGAGCCGCTGCGCGAGCTGTTCAAGGACGAGGTGCGCAAGCTCGGTCTCGAGCTCGGCCTGCCCTACGACATGGTCTACCGCCACCCCTTCCCGGGGCCGGGCCTGGGCGTGCGCATCCTCGGCGAGGTGAAGAAGGAGTACGCGGACATCCTGCGCGAGGCCGACGCCATCTTCATCGAGGAGCTGCACAAGGCGGACTGGTACCACAAGACCAGCCAGGCGTTCGCCGTCTTCCTGCCGGTGAAGTCCGTCGGCGTGGTCGGCGACGCCCGCCGCTACGAGTGGGTCATCGCCCTGCGCGCCGTGGAGACCATCGACTTCATGACCGCCCGCTGGGCCCACTTGCCCTACGAGCTACTCGAAACGGTCTCCAACCGCATCATCAACGAGCTCTCCGGCGTCTCCCGCGTCACCTATGACGTCTCGAGCAAGCCGCCCGCGACGATCGAATGGGAGTGATTCCACCGGATTGACGGCGTTTTTCGAACCCGCCCCTGTGGCGGGTTCGGTGCTTCTGGGAGCGCCCTGAAGGGGCGGGGCTTTCGCGATCGATGGCGCCGGGGCACCATGCCCTTAAAGCCTGAAATGGAACCCAGCCATGATTCGACTCCACCACTGCGTCAGCGCCCGCTCCTTTCGCCCCCTCTGGCTGCTCGAGGAGCTGGGCCAGCCCTATGAGCTGGTGATGCACCCCTTCCCGCCCCGGATGCGTGACGAGGCCTTCCTCGAGATCAACCCGCTGGGCACGGTGCCGGCCTTCTTCGATGGCGAGGTGGCCATGACCGAGTCCGCGGCTATCTGCCAGTTCCTCGCCTCCCGCCGTCCCGAGGCGGGGCTGGAGGTGGCGGCGAATGAGCCGGCCTATGGCGACTACCTCAACTTCCTGCACTTCGGCGAGGCGACCCTCACCTTTCCCCAGACCCTGGTGCTGCGCTACGGCCACTTCGAGCCGCCGGAGCGGCGCCAGCCCCAGGTGGTGGAGGACTACGCCCGCTGGTGCCTCTCGCGGCTGCGCACCCTGGCGCCGCGCCTGGAGCGCGAGCCCTTCCTGTGTGCCGGGCGCTTCACCGCCGCCGACGTCTCGGTGGGCTATGCGCTGCTGCTGGCCAGCCATATCGGCCTGGAGGAGCGCTTCAAGCCCGCCGTGGCGGACTATTGGGCGCGCCTGCAGCAGCGGGAAGCCTTCCAGTGCGCTCTGGCCGCGGAGCGGGAGGCGGCCCTGGCCCAGGGCGTCTCGCCGGAGCCTGCCATGGCCGTGGGAGGCGCAGCCTGAGGCTCGGCCGCGTGCTCATGGATTGACAGCGTCGCGTGCTCGGGCATCAATGGACTCGACCCCCGCCGGGGGCTACCGGGAGAGGCGGCGATGGAACAGCACGACCACGACAGGCACCGCGGACCGCAGCTGCAGCATGATGAGCTGCCCAAGGAGCACGAGGACCCGCTGATCCGGCGGCTCCACCTCATCATCCGCCAGGCGATCAAGCTGCTGGCGGTGCTGATGGTGCTGGTGATCATCTGGGGCGTCCTGGATGTCATCTATGTGCTCTACACCAAGTTCATCTCTCCGCCGGTGCTGCTCTTCGAGGTCAGCGATATCTTCGTGATCTTCGGCGCCTTCATGGTGGTGCTGATCGCCGTCGAGATCTTCATCAATATCCGCCTCTACCTGGGCACCAATATCCTGCCCATCCGCCTGGTGGTGGCCACGGCGCTGATGGCCATCGCCCGGAAGGTGATCATCCTGGATATCGCCACCGTGACGGCGATGGAGATGCTCGCCATCGCCGCCGTGGTGCTGGCGCTAGGGGTGACCCACTGGCTGGTGGGCAAGCCGGACTAGGCTTTTGAAACCTGGCGTGGACGATCACCGCCAGCCCATCAGCCAGGTGGCGTCGTCCTTCAGGTCCTGCCAGGGCAGGGTGGTCTCGCGGCGGGTGTAGACGGCCTCGAGGACCACCGCGACCACGTTTTCCTCTTCGTCGCGCTCCAGCGCCGTCACCAGGAAGTGCTTCTCCTTGTTCCGGGGCTTCGCCGCGGTCCACTTGCTGTGGTGCAGCTTCTCGGGGTTGATGGCGTTCACGCTGTCGCTCCTCGGTTGCCGTTATGGTCGTCGTTCACAGCCGCACCAGCATCTTGCCGGTGTTGGCGCCCTCGAAGAGCGCCAGGAACGCCTCCGGCGTGCGCTCGAGCCCCTCCTCAATGGTCTCGGCGTAGTCGATCTCGCCGCTGGCCACCAGCGGGCCGACTTCGTCGAGAAAGCGGGGGTAGTCGGCCCAGTGGTCGAAGACGATGAAGCCCTGCATGCGCAGGCGCCGGATCAGCACCATGGCCAGGTTGCCGGGTCCCGGCGTCGGCCCCTCGGCGTTGTAGCGGGTGATCATCCCGCACACGGCGATACGCCCGCCGGTGCGCAGCGTGTTGAGCGCCGCTTCCAGGCAGATGCCCCCCACGTTCTCGTAGTAGATATCGAAGCCCTCGGGGCAGGCCGCCTGGAGCGCCTCGGTGAGCTGCCCCGCGTCCCGGTCTCGGTAGCTCACCGCCTCGATGCCGTGGGACTCCAGCCAGGCGAGCTTCTCGGGCGAGCCGGCGATGCCCACCACGGTGCCACCGCGGGCCTTGGCTAGCTGCACGGCCAGCGAGCCCACCGCGCCGCTGGCGGCGCTGACCAGGACGTTGTCGCCCGCCTGCATCTCGGCGATCCGGTTCAGGCCCGTCCAGGCGGTCATGCCGGGCATGCCCAGCACGCCGAGGTAGGCCTGCTCGGGCACATCGATGCCCGGCAGGGGCTCCACCTGGTCGCCCGGCAGCTGGGCGATATCCCGCCAGCCGGCCATGTGGCGGACCCGGTCGCCCACGCTCAGGCGCGCGTCCCGGGATTCAATCACCTCGCCCACCGCGGCGCCCTCCAGCGGCTCCCCGAGCACGAAGGGGTCGATGTAGGTCTTGACGCCGCTCATGCGGCCGCGCATGTAGGGGTCTACCGACAGCCAGGTGTTGCGAATCCGCACCTCGCCCTCGGCCAGGGCGGGCAGCTCGGTCTCGCGGAGCTCGAACAGCTCGCGCCCCGGCGTGCCCTGGGGGAAGTCGTTGATGGTGAAGTAGCGTGATTGCATGGTGTCCTTCCTTCACATGGCGGGGAGTGGGCCAGTCTAGGCCAGGGAGAGGTGCCCGGGTCAATCTCGCCCGGGCCACGCTGTCGGTCGATGCTGGTGCTCCCGCTCTCCGACGCAAGGGCGCCCCTCGGGGGAAGGCACTCTCCCGAGGGGCGATGTCATGCAGGTAAAGGGCGCAGCGCCAAGCAGGCCGCTGGAGGGCGTCAGCCCAGGTAGGCCGCAAGCGCGGCCAAGGCGTCGCGTTGCCACTGTGATTGGCGATACCAGAACGCGAGAACTTCGGGGTCGAGGGTAAACGAGTGGGAATGGTTCATGATAGCTGTCCTCCTGAGTGGGACACCTATCACCATAGCTCTTTCCTTGCTGCATTGCAGCATAAGGCGTCATGTCTGATGCCTGCCTTCCGCAGGCATCAGGGAATGATATCGAGACATCTGCCCTTGATGGGCTGGGTAATCAATGCCTTGTCTGCCTTTCCGCCCGTCTGAGGCAGGGCGGGCTAACCCTGGTCGCGGCTCGGCAGGTCGTCGGCCAGGGTGCGGGAGGTGGTTGCAGGGGGCGCGCGCCGGGCCCATGCTGAGGCGATGGCGACAGTCGGGGAGCGCATCATGGGGGTAAAGGGGTTTGCCGGGGGCTTGATCGTGCTGGGCGTGGCGCTGGGGCTATACGGCTGGCGGGCCTGGAACCCGGTGGCCTTCGTGGGGCTGGCCCTTGCGGTTCTGGGTGCCGTGGTACTGATAACCGGCCGCCGCGGTCGGGGCCCGACGCCGGGGGCCTGACATCCTGCGCCATTGAGCTTATGATGAGCGGTGTCGACAGTCCTTCCCCCCTACGGGGGCGGAGGGCTGTTTTTATTGGATATCTTTTATTGGATAGCCGCCAAGTTTCACTCTGCGCCATGCATTGACGGGCTACCAGGAGGTCGCATGTCATCCCGCCCCACCATCATCATCAATCGCCTCGATGCGGAGCGCCTGCAGCGCCTGATCGACGATGCCAGTGACAAGGACCTGTTCGTGGCCGATGCCCTCGAGGAGGAGCTCGAGCGTGGCGAGGTCATCGACCCGGAAGAGATTCCCGACGACGTGGTCAGCATGAACAGCCGGATCCAGTTTACCGACCTGACCCGCAACCGCCAGATGATCCGGACCCTGGTCTACCCGCACTCCCTGGCGACCACCGAAGATGGCATCTCGGTCATGGCCCCGGTGGGCGCTGCCCTGATCGGCCTTCGCGTCGGCGATGTGATCGACTGGAACCTGCCCGACGGCCACCAGGTGAGCCTGCGCGTGGATGCCATCCTGTGGCAGCCCGAGCGCGAGAAGCAGTTCCACCGCTGAGGAAGCCCCGATGCCGTTCTCCCTGTGGCTCTCCCTGGCGGCGGTGTGCGCCATGGGGGCCATGTCTCCGGGGCCCAGTCTGGCGCTGGTACTGCGCCATACCCTGGGCGGTGGCCGGGCTCCCGGCGTGGTCGCGGGGCTCTCCCACGCCCTGGGCGTGGGCTTCTATGCCCTGCTGACGGTGTGGGGGCTGGGGGCGCTGATCGTCCGGCAGCCGGCGCTGTTCCAGGTCATCACCTGGGGTGGGGCGGCCTACCTGGCGTGGCTCGGTATCAGGGCCCTGCGCGCCGGGCGTTCCGCGGCGCTGGCGGCGGGGGCGGCTCCGACCACGCGCCGCCAGGCCGCCCGGGAAGGGGTGCTGGTGGCGCTGGGCAACCCCAAGCTGATTCTCTTCTTCATCGCCCTGCTCAGCCAGTTCGTGACCCCGGACATGAGCCTGGCGGCCAAGGCGGTGATCGTGCTGACGGCCATGATCATCGACGGTGGCTGGTATGCCCTGGTGGCCCTGGGGCTCTCCCACTCTCGGGTGCTGCCCTGGCTGCAGGCCCGCTCCCACTGGATCAATCGCATTACCGGCCTGCTGCTGCTGGGGCTGGCGCTGCGCGTGGTGGCCGGGCCGCTGGTGTAGAGCGTTGATATCGGGCGGGGTCGCCGTGGTGTGACTTTCATCGGAGGGTGCTACGCTCAGCCAACCTGCTGAGCGGAATCATGCCGATGTACGATACGCCCCTAGCGCCCCAGGCGCTGGTTCTGGAGGCAGACCGGGACGTCGCCGCCGTACTTTCCCTGCAGCTTGAGCTGCTGGGCCTGGAGGCTCGCTTCCATCATCGGCCGGCCACGCTGCTGGAGGCGCTGGCGGCCAGGCCGCCGCGCCTGGTGGTGCTAGGGCTGGAGTTCGGCAGCGAGGATAGCATCGTGCTGCTGCGCCGGCTCGCCGCCAGCGACTACCGCGGCTGGGTGCTGCTGCTCTCCGGCGTCGAGCGCAAGATCGCCCGGATCGCCGAGCGGTTAGGTCATACCCTGGGCCTGCAGATGCTGGGCTGCCTGGAGAAGCCCATGCGCCTGGTCGAGCTGCGCCGCTGCCTCGACAACCTGCGCCCGGGAGCGGTAGCGCCGCGCGAAGTGAGGGGCGAGCCCCTCTTCTCCATCCAGGAGGCCGTCCGAGCGCTGGAGGGCGATGAGCTTACCGTCCACTATCAGCCCCAGTTCGAGCTCGGCAGCGGGCGGCTCAGCGGCGTCGAGGCGCTGGTGCGCTGGGAGCACCCCACCCTGGGCCTGATCGGCCCGGCCCATTTCCTGCCGCTGCTCTCCCGCGAGCAGGGCAAGCGGCTGACCCGCCAGGTAATGCGCCGTGCGCGGAGCGATGCGGCGATCTGGCTGAGCGAGGGCGTGACGCCATCGCTTTCCATCAACGTGACCCCCGACGACCTGATGTGCCCGGATCTGCTGGAGCTGGTGCGCCAGCGGGACGTCCGGGAGCCGCCCCTGGTGCTGGAGATCACCGAGACCGCTGCCATGCATGATGAGCTGCTCGGCAGCGAGGTGGCCGCTCGGCTCTGCCTGGGGGGGCTCGAGGTGTCGGTGGATGATTTCGGCGTCGGTTTCTCGTCGCTCTCGCGGCTCCAGCTGCTGCCGATCAGCGAGCTGAAGATCGACCGCAGCTTCGTGCAGTTCTTCCAGGAGGACTCCCAGGACGCGGCCATCGTCGAGGCGGTGGCCCTGCTGGGGCGGCGCCTCGGCATCCGGGTGGTGGCCGAGGGGGTCGAGGACCTCTCCTGCCTGGCGCTGCTGGAGGCGTTCGGCTGCACCCATGTACAGGGCTACGGCCTGGCACGACCGATGTCGGCCGAGGCGATCCTCGAGGTGGGGTCGACTCAGGACTCGATGCGTGCCAGCAGCGCGGCACAGGGCGAGCCGCTGGGCAGCACCCCGTAGGCGGGGCCGGCCTCGTTCCCCAGCCGTGCGGCACAGAAGGTATCGGCCACCTCCGCGGGGGCGTACTGCACTAGCAGCGCCGCCTGCAGGCACTGGGCCAGGCGCTGTACCAGCCAGCGGGCGCGGGGCTCGAGCCGCTCCGCGGGCTCGGCCACCAGCCGCTCCAGCTCGGCCAGGGCGGCGTCCAGCCGGCGCTCCTCGCCCCGGGCGGGCGCCACCGCCTGCCAGTAGGCAGCCAGCGCCTCGGGGTAGCGGCCCAGCACCCTTAGCACGTCCAGGCAGATCACGTTCCCCGAGCCCTCCCAGATCGAGTTGACCGGCGCTTCGCGATAGAGCCGCGCCAGGGGCGACTCCTCCACGTAGCCGATGCCGCCCAGGCACTCCATGGCCTCGGCCATGAAGCCGGGGCCGCGCTTGTTGTGCCAGTACTTGGCCAGCGCCGGCAGCAGCCGGGCCAGGGCGCGTTCGTGCTCGTCGCCGCGGGCGGCACCGTCGAAGGCCCGGGCGGCGCGCATCATCAGTGCCACCCCGGCCTCCACCTCCAGGGCCAGGTCGGCGACCACCGCCCGCATCAGCGGCTGCTCGGCCAGCGCCCGGCCGAAGGCGTGGCGCTCGCGCACGTGGTGCCAGGCCGCCACCAGCGCCTGGCGCATCATGCCCACCGGCGCGGCAGCGGCGTCCAGGCGGGTCTGCTGGACCATCTCCAGGAGGGTGGCGATGCCGCGCCCCGGCGCACCGATGGGCTCGGCCCAGGCGCCGCGGTACTCGATCTCCGCCGAGGCGTTGGCGCGGTTGCCGCACTTCTCCTTGAGCCGCTGCAGCTCGATGGCGTTGCGCTCCCCGTCGGGGGTGAAGCGCGGCACCAGGAAGCAGCCGAGACCCTCGTCGGTCCGCGCCAGGGTCAGGAAGGCGTCGGACATGGGCGCGCTGCAGAACCACTTGTGGCCGGTGAGCCGCCAGCCGTCGTCGCCGGCTTCGGCGGCGGTGGTGTTCGTGCGTATATCGCTGCCGCCCTGCTTCTCGGTCATCGCCATGCCGAAGGTGAGCCCCCTCTTCTCGGCGGCCGGCAGGGAGCGGGGGTCGTAGTCCCAGGCCAGGAGCCCCGGAGCCCAGCGCGCCTCGACCGCCGGCGAGTGACGCAGCACCGGCAAGGCGGCGTGGGTCATGGTCACCGGACAGCAGAACCCGGGCTCGGTCTGGGTCAGCAGGTAGAGGGCCGCCACATGGGCCTGGTGGCCGCCGCGGCCCTCCTCCTGCCAGGCCACGGCGTGCCAGCCGTGGTCGATGGCCAGGTGCATCAGCGCGTGGTAGGCGGGGTGGTAGCTCACCTCGTCGAGGCGCCGTCCGTGGCGGTCGAAGAGACGCAGTTCCGGCGGATGGCGGTCGGCGGCCTCGCCCAGGGCCTGGACGCCTTCGCTGCCGGCCTCTCGGCCCAGCGGGGCGAGGCGGCGGGTCACCCAGTCCGGCGCCTCCCGGGCCAGGGCCTCCCGCAGCGGCGGGTCACCGCCCAGCAGGTCGCGGTCGCCACCGGGCAGCGGCTGGTTGGTCACCCGGTGGGTGGCCAGCCGGGTGCGGGGAGCGTGATCGGACATGGCGCACCTTCAGCCGCGAGGGGGTGTCCTGAGCATGGTGGGTGGATGGAGCCCGGTCAACGTGACGCCATGGCCGGGACTGGGTAGGCTTTGGGAATTTCCCCGGGAGATGCCCATGACCGACGCCCTTCGCGATGAGACACCGCCGCTTCCCCATGTGGTCCGTGAGCGCATCCAGCTGGTGGATGCCCGCAATCGCCCCTGCGGCAGCGCCTGGCGTACCGAGATGCGTCGCTTCCACTTCTGGCATCGGGCGACCTACGTGGTGGTGCGCAATGCCCGCGGCGAGATCTGCGTGCAGCATCGAACCCTGACCAAGGAGGTCTTCCCCGGCGGGCTCGACCTGGCCGCCGGCGGCGTGGTGGGCGCCGGCGAGGCGGAGCACGTGGCAGCACGCCGCGAGCTGGCCGAGGAGCTCGGTATCCGCGGCGTGGCCCTGCGCCCGGCGGGTGGTTTTGTGCATGCCGAGGGGGGCAATCACATCTTCGGCAGCCTCTTCCTGGTCGACCATGACGGGCCCCTGACGCTGCAGGCCGAAGAGGTGGCCGATGCCTTCTGGTACACGCCTGCGGAGGCCCTGGCGCTGCCCGGCGTCACGCCGGATACCCGCCAGGCGGTGCAGGTGCTGCTCGAGGCCGGTCTGCTCGAGGCCTCGCCATGAACCGTCCCGCCCGGCTGAGTGAGCTGGAGGCCGTGACCGCCGCGCTGGAGGGCGTGGTGCTCGGCAAGACCCGGGAGGTGCGCCTGGCGCTCTGCTGCCTGCTCTGCCGCGGCCACCTGCTGATCGAGGATCTGCCGGGGCTGGGCAAGACCACCCTGGCCCAGTCCCTGGCGCGGGTCACCGGGCTCGACATGCAGCGCCTGCAGTTCACCAGCGACCTGCTGCCCGCCGACGTGCTCGGCGTCTCGGTATTCGACCCACGGGAGGCGCGCTTCACCTTCCATCCGGGTCCGATCTTCCACGGCGTGGTGCTGGCCGATGAGATCAACCGCGCCACCCCCAAGACCCAGAGTGCGCTGCTCGAGGCCATGGAGGAGGGCAGGGTGACCGTGGAGGGGGAGACCCGGCCGCTGCCCGATCCCTTCTTCGTGATCGCCACCCAGAATCCCCAGGAGCAGGCCGGCACCTTCGCGCTGCCCGAATCCCAGCTCGACCGCTTCCTGATGCGCCTCTCCCTGGGCTACCCGGATCGTCGCGCCGAGCGCGAGATCCTGCGCGGCCGCGCGGGCCGGGTGCGCCTCGCCGACCTGCCGGTGCTGCTCGGCGCCGAGCGGCTGCGCGCCTGGCAGGCGCGGCTGGAGACCATCCATGTGGCCGAGGCGCTGCTCGACTATGTGCAGGCGCTGGTGGCCGCCAGCCGCGACCACCCGGAGCTGGCCTGGGGGCTCTCCACCCGCGGCGCCCTGGCGCTGCTGCAGGCGGCCCGGGGCTGGGCCCTGCTCGAGGGGCGCGACCACGTGCTGCCCGAGGATGTTCAGGCGGTGTGGGTGCCGGTGGCGGGCCACCGCCTCAGCAGCGGCCGGCGCGAGGAGGGCGAGGCCCTGGCGCGCCACCTGCTGGCCCGCGTGCCGGTGATGGGGTGAGCGTGCGCCGGCCGGGGCTCGGCGAGCGCTGGTGGCGGCGCCTGGCGATGGCGCCGGGCTCACCGCTGCCCCAGCGCCGGCTCTTCCTGCTGCCGACCCGCTTCGGGCTGGGCTGGGCAGTGCTGGTGCTGCTCCTGCTGCTCTTCGGCATCAACTACCAGAATACCCTGGCCTATGTGCTGGCCTTCTGGCTCTTCGGCCTGGGGGTGGTGGCCCTGCTGCGCACCTGGCGCAACCTGCTGGGCGTCACGCCGACGCTGCGCCTGCCCGGCGAGGTCTTTGCCGGCGGCGAGGCGCGCCTGGGGGTAGTGCTTGCCGGCGGGCGTCCGCGAACGGGGCTTGAGCTGCATGCCGGCGGCGTGTCCGCCCGGATCGATCTGCCGGAGGGGCAGGGGGAGGCGCTGCTGGCGCTGCCGGCCCCCCTGCGCGGCGTGCAGCCGCTGCCGCGCATTCGCCTGGAGACCCGCTGGCCGCTGGGGGTGGTGAGGGCCCTGGCCTGGCTGCAGAGCGACGAGCGGCTGCTGGTCTATCCGCGCCCGCTGGCGGAGGACGAGCCCGAGCACCGCCATGCCGGTGCCGGCCTCGAGGCCAGCGACTTCGCCGGCCTGCGCCGTGCCGAACCCGGTGACAGCCCGGCGCGGCTTGCCTGGAAGCAGTGGAGCCGCACCGGGCAGCTGGCGGCCAAGGCGTTCAGCGTGCCGCCCCGCCGCCAGCTGTGGCTCGACTATGACGCCTGCCGCGGCGACCCCGAGCGGCGGCTGTCGCTGCTCTGTGCCAGGGTGCTGGCCCATCATCGCGCCGGCGACCGCTACGGCCTGCGTCTGCCCGGGGTGACCCTGGCCCAGGGGGAGGGGCCCCGCCAGCGTCGCCTGGCCCTGGAGGCCCTGGCGCGCTTCGCGCCTCCCGGCGAGCGGGAGGAAGTCCCATGATGCGAGGTCGAAGGGGGCGTTCCGGCTCCTCGGCGCTGCTGGCCGATGGCCAGGCACTCAGCGGCGCCATGCTGCGCCAGCTGTTCCTCGGCCAGTGCCTGGTGCTGGCCCTGCACTTGGCCTGGATGCCGGCCTGGCTGGCCGCCATCGCCCTGCTGACGGCCGGCTATCGCACCCTGCAGCTGCGCGGACGGCTAGGGCGGGCCGGGGTGTTCGTGCGCCTGGCCGGCATCGCGGCCCTGAGCGGCGGACTCTGGCTGCACTACGGCACCCTGGGGCAGATGGAGGCGATGATCGGCCTGCTGCTCGGGGTCTACCTGCTCAAGCTGCTCGAGACCCACACCCGGCGAGACGGCCGGGTGGTGGTGGCCATCGGCTTCGTGGCCACCACCGTGGCCTTCCTCCACGACCAGGGCATCCCCATGGCCGCCGGCGGGCTGCTGGCGCTGGCCTGGCTGGTCCACTCCCTGGTGTGGCTCTCCGGTGGCGACGGGCGCCGGGCCTGGCGGGAGAGCGCCTGGCTGCTGGCCTTCTCGGCACCGCTGATGGTGCTGCTCTTCGTGACCTTTCCTCGGCTGGGGCCGCTTTGGAACCTGCCCCAGGCCGACCGCGCCTCCACCGGGCTCGCCGACGAGATCGCCCCCGGGGATATCGCTCAGCTCTCGCGCAGCGACGCCCGGGCCTTCCGGGTACGCTTCGAGGGCGCCGAGCCGGCGCCGGCCGAGCGCTACTGGCGGGTCTATACGCTCTCGGACTTCGACGGGGAGCGCTGGCGGCGCGCGACGCCGGAGCGCCTGGCCGCCCTCCTGGGGCAGCCGGAGGCTGAGTTCGTCGGCGAGGGGCGCCGCTCCCCCTGGCTCGGCGATACGCCGGCGCGCTTCGAGGCGGAGCTGCTGCTGGAGCCGGACAGCCGCCCCTGGCGGCCGTCGCTGGGGGCGCCGCTGACCACCGACGACAGCGCCCGCTTCCTGGCGGACGGCACCCTGGAGGGGACCGCCCCGCTGGTCTCCCGCAGTCTGCTGCGCATGACCAGCACCGGCCTGGCACCCGCCAACGCCGATCCGGCCGGCGCGGCCTGGCATGCCAGGCTGCCGGCCGAGGGCAACCCCCGCACCCGCGAGCTGGCCGAGCGTCTGTGGCGGGAGGCCGGCGGCGAGCCAGGCGCCTTCCTGGCGGCCATCATGGCGCACTTCGGCCAGGCGCCCTATCGCTACACCCTCTCTCCGCCGCGGCTGACCTCCGCCAACCGGGTCGATGAGTTCCTCTTCGATAGCCAGGCCGGCTACTGCACCCACTATGCGTCCGCCATGGCCGTCCTGGCCCGGTCGGTGGAGATCCCGGCCCGTATCGTGGCCGGCTTCCTGGGCGGCGAACGCCACCCGGATGGCCATTTCACCGTGCGCGACTATGACGCCCATGCCTGGGTGGAGGTGTGGCTCGACGGTGCCTGGCAGCGCCTCGATCCCACGGCGGCCATCGCCCCGGAGCGCATCGAGGAGGGGGCCCAGGCGGTGATCGATGGCGGCGAGGCCTTCCTGGCCGACGCCCCCTTCTCGCCCCTGCGCATGCGCGAGGTGGGGTGGATCAACCGCCTGCGCCTGGACTGGGAGCGCATGGAGTATCGCTGGCAGCGCGGCGTGATCGGCTATCAGCGCGAGGCGCGCCGGGCGCTGATGGCCCGGCTGGCCGCGCGGCTGCACGCCTTCTGGGACCGCCTGGTCGAGCTGGCGCCCGGCCGCGGCCTGCTGGGAGGGCTGCTGGGGCTGGCGGTGGCCGGGTCGGCCCTGGTCGGGCTGGCGGCGCTGCTGCGGCTGGGCTGGCGGCACCATCGGGAGGGGCAGGATGAGGCGCGGAGCATCCGCCGCCTCCAGGCCTGGCTCGCCCGGCGCGGCATGGGCCCGCGGCCCGGCGAGTCGCCCTCGGCCCACCTGCGGCGGCTGGCGGCATCGGCGGGGCCGGCAGGGCCTGCGCTTTCCGACTGCGCCCACCAGCTGGAGCGCCTGCGCTACGCTCCCCTGAGCCCTGCGGAGCGCCGTCAGCGCCGGCGCCAGCTGGCCCGGCGCCTGGTCGAGGTGCGTCGTCGGCTGCGGCACCGCACCCAGGGTGGCGCCCGAACGCCTGGCGTGGCATCGTGAAGAACAACCGCCATGAAGCTGCCACCATGTCCATCCACGATTACCGGTGCCTGACCGCCCAGGGAGAGCCCTTCAACTTCGCCGCGCTGCGCGGCCAGGTGCTGCTTGTCGTCAATGTTGCCAGCCGCTGCGGCTACACCCCGCAGCTCAGGGAGCTCGAGCGCCTCTACCGCCGCTACCGCGAACGCGGCTTTGCGGTGATCGGCTTCCCCTGCAATCAGTTCGCTCGCCAGTCGCCGGAGTCGGCGCTGGACTTCTGCACCCTCAGCGCCCGGGAGTATCAGGTCAGCTTTCCGCTGATGGAGAAGGTCAAGGTCAACGGGCCGGGCGCCCACCCGCTCTTCGTCGAGCTGCGCCGGGGGGCGCCGGGGGTGCTCGGCACCACGGCGATCAAGTGGAATTTCACCAAGTTCCTGGTGGGGCGCGACGGGCGGGTGATTCGCCGCTTCGCCCCGCGGGACGGCGAGGCGGCGCTCAGGGAAGCCCTGGAGATCGCCCTGGACGAGGCCTGAGGGGCCTTACGGGGGTGTCTCACCCCGCTCGATCATCAGGCGGGCCATCAGTTCGTTCCAGCGATGCCGGCTCATCATGGTGGTCAACCCCGAGAAGAGCGCCCAGCTGCCGCGCCGCCACCCCTTGAGGCGCAGGTTGTGCGCCACCAGCTGCTTCATCAGCTTGTGCTCGTCGAAGCGGCGCCACTCCCCCGCCACCGACATCTGCTGGCGCCCCAGCACCGGCGCCAGCTCCAGCCGGAAGATCCACTCCAGCTCCTTGAGCGTCAGGTCGTGGCGCTCGATCACCTCGATCATGCGGGCATAGTCGCGTTCGCTGGGCTCATGCTCCAGCCACAGCGTGGCCAGCGTCAGCCACAGCTCGCCGCGCTGGTCGACCAGGGTCTGTGCATTCATGGGGTGCCTCCTCGTGGCCTGCCGCCGTGACGTGCATCCTGCCCCAGTCGAGGCCGGGTCTCAAGAGCCGGCGCAAGGGCGGACAGCGTCCGGCGCGGCCGCTAGAATAGGGCGATTGCCACTCCATGAGAGCCGGCCGGCGGATGCCGGCCCGATAACGACGAACAGCGAGGTCTGACGTGATCATCAAGCCCAAGGTACGCGGATTCATCTGCACCACCACCCACCCCGTCGGCTGCGAGAAGAATGTGCTCGAGCAGATCGAGGCGACCCGTGCGCGGGGGCTGGACAGGGCCAGCGGGCCGAAGAAGGTGCTGGTGATCGGCGCCTCCAGCGGCTACGGCCTGGCGGCGCGTATCACCGCCGCCTTCGGCTACGGCGCCGACACCCTGGGCGTGTTCTTCGAGAAGCCGGGCACCGAGAAGAAGCCGGGCACTGCGGGCTGGTACAACGCCGCCGCCTTCGACCGCTTCGCCAAGGCCGAGGGGCTCTACAGCAAGTCCATCAACGGCGATGCCTTCTCCCACGAGGCCCGCGAGAAGGCCATCGAGCTGATCCAGCAGGACCTGGGGCAGGTGGACCTGGTGGTCTACTCCCTGGCCTCGCCGGTGCGCAAGCTGCCCGATTCCGGAGAGCTCAAGCGCTCCAGCCTCAAGCCCATCGGCGAGACCTACCGCGCCACCGCCATCGACACCAACAAGGACACCATCATCGAGGCCGAGGTGGAGCCGGCCACCGAGCAGGAGATCGAGGACACCAGGGCGGTGATGGGCGGCGAGGACTGGGAGCTGTGGATCGATGCCCTGGATCGCGCCGGCGTGCTGGCGCCGGGCGCCCGCAGCGTGGCCTTCAGCTACATCGGCACCGAGATTACCTGGCCGATCTACTGGCACGGCGCCCTGGGCAAGGCCAAGGAGGACCTGGACCGCGCCGCCGGCGAGATCGACAAGCGCCTGGCGGCCACCCAGGGCGGCGCCAACGTGGCGGTGCTCAAGTCGGTGGTGACCCAGGCCAGCGCGGCCATTCCGGTGATGCCGCTCTACATCGCCATGGTCTACAAGGTGATGAAGGAGAAGGGGCTCCACGAGGGCACCATCGAGCAGCTTAACCGTCTGTTCGGTGAGCACCTCTACTCAGCCCGGGGTCAGCAGGGCGAGTTCAGCACCGATGAAGATGGCCGCCTGCGCCTGGACGACTGGGAGCTGCGCGACGACGTCCAGCAGGCGTGCAAGGACCTCTGGCCCCAGGTGACTACCGAGAACCTCTTCGCGATCACCGACTATGCTGGTTACAAGCACGAGTTCCTGAAGCTGTTCGGCTTCGAGCGGGATGACGTCGATTACGACGCCGATGTGAACCCGGACGTGGAATTCGATGTCGTGAACCTGTAGCAGCGCGCGAGTTCGGGCAGGCGAGCCGGCTCGCGACGCGGTGGCTTACCGACCCTGGAGGACCGTATGGACACCAGAGAGAGCAAGACACCGGAAGAGGAGCGCGAGCATCTCAAGGAGGTGCTGGAACCCGAGGACTTCGAAGATCCGGAGCCGGACGCCGGTCAGCCGGAGGCGAAGAAGCCGCCGCCCAGGACCATGCAGCGCCTGCTGCCCATCGTCATCGTGGTGCTGGGCCTGCTGGTGGCCGCCATGCTGCTCTACAGCGGCGGCGCCCAGTAGGAGCCTCCTCTCGCGGCCGGGCCTTTGCGCCCGGCCGCTTGCTGTTAAGATGGGGGACGGTTTCCGGATACCCCCGTCAATGTCTCGATTCGCCCCTACAGATGCCGCGCCAGTCCGCTCCCGGCGGGTTGGCGTGCTGGTACTCTCCGGCTTCTCGCTGCTGGCCGAGGCCTGCGCCACCGAGCCCCTGGCGGTGGCCGGGCAGCTGGCCGGCCGCTCCCTCTATTCGCTGACCACCCTGAGCCTGGCGGGGCAGCCGGTGACCTCGGGTTCCCGTCAGCGGCTGCTCTGCGAGTCTGGGCTGGCCGAGGCCGGTGACGCCCTCGATATCCTGCTGGTCTGCGCCCCCGGGGCAGAGGGTGCCGAAGGGGCGCTGCTGGATCGGCTGGCCGAACTGGCCGTCCCGGGCCGACTGATGGTGGGCATCGGCGGCGGCGCCGAGCTGCTGGCCCGGGCGGGCCTGCTCGACGGCTATCGGGCCACGGTGCCCTGGCCGCGCTTCGAGGCGGTGCGCCTGGCCCACCCGCGGATTCGGCTCTCCCGCCAGCTGTTCGAGATCGACGGCGAACGGCTGACCTGCGGTGGCGGTACCGCGGCCATGGACATGATGATGACCCTGATCGGCCGCCACCACGGTAGCGAACTGGCCGAGCGGGTGTCCGCCCACTTCGTGCTGGAACGAGTGCGAATGGGGAGCGAGCCCCAGACGGCGGCGAGCGCGGGTGCCGCGCCGGAGAGCCTCACGGAGGCGCTGGCGCTGATGGAGGCCAATATCGAGGAGCCGCTGACCACCGCCGAGCTGGCGGAGCACCTGGGGGTCTCGCGGCGTCAGCTGGAGCGGCTCTTCAAGAAGCACCTGCAGGCGGTGCCCAGCCGCTACTACCTGGATCTGCGCCTGCAGCGAGCCCGACGGCTGCTGCGGGAGAGCGAGCGGCCGGCGGGGGAGGTGGCGCTGCTTACCGGCTTCTCTTCGGCGGCGCACTTCTCCACCGCCTATCGCAACCACTTCGGCGTGTCACCCCGCGAGGAGCGGCTGGGCTGAGGCTCAGCCGTCTCTGGCCGGCCTTGCCATCAGGGCGCGAAACAGCGCGCCCATCATCACCGGCGTGTCCTGCTCGATGCGAAAGCCGGCACCCTCCAGCAGCGGCCGCGCCTGGCGGGTGATGTCGGTGGCCACGGCGCTGGTCAGGGCGTTGAGGGTGCGACGGCCGATGCCGGCGGGGCGGTCGTCGGCCTGGAACTTGTCCATCACGCAGAGCTGGCCGTCCCCCCTGAGCACCCGTCGCGCCTCGGCAAGGCCGCGGGCCGGGTCCGGCATTACCGCCAGGATCAGGTGCATCACCACCACGTCGAAGTGGCCGTCGGGAAAGCGCAGTGCAGAAGCATCCATCTCGGTGGCCTCCACGTCCATGCCCAGGGCCTCGGCCCGGCGGCGGGTGCGCCGGACCATGGCGGGGGAGAGGTCGGTGGCGTGGAGCTCCACGTCCCGGGGCAGCCAGGGCAGGTCCAGCCCGGTACCCGCTCCCACCAGCAGCACCCGCATGCCGGGCTGCCACACCACCTGACCCAGCGCGAGGCGTCGTGGTCTGCGGAAGGCGCGCTCGGCCACGGCATCGTAGAGCGGCGCATAGAGGCTGTAGCGCAGGCGGTTCCAGCGGGTGGTGTTGAGCATCGGTGGCCCTCCTCACGGCATCGCTCCAAGCCTAGCCTTTTTTGCAACTGCCTGTCCCATCGGTGAAAGCGGTCGTGTCGGCAAGTCCCTATACTCGGTGGAGTCACCCCATCATGCACAGAGGACCCGCGACATGAGCCAGACCCCGACCCGCGCCGATTTCGACCGCTACATGGTGCCCAACTATGCCCCCCAGCAGGCGATTCCGGTGCGCGGCGAGGGCAGCCGCCTGTGGGACCAGGAAGGTCGCGAGTACATCGACTTCGCCGGCGGCATCGCCGTCAACGGCCTGGGCCACTGCCACCCGGTGCTGGTGGAGGCGCTCAAGGCCCAGGCCGATACCCTCTGGCATGTCTCCAACGTCTACACCAACGAGCCGGCCCTCAAGCTGGCGCGCGCCCTGGTGGAGCGCACCTTCGCCGACAAGGCGTTCCTCTGCTCCTCCGGCGCCGAGGCCAACGAGGCGGCCCTCAAGCTGGCGCGGCGCTGGGCCCACGACAACGTCAGCGAGCACAAGAGCCGTATCGTCTCCTTCACCCAGTCCTTCCACGGGCGCACCTTCTTTACCGTCAGCGTGGGCGGCCAGCCCAAGTACGCCCAGGGTTTCGGGCCGGTGCCCGGAGGCATCGTCCACGGCGAGTACAACAGCCTCGACAGCGTTCGCGACCTGATCGACGACGATACCTGTGCGGTGATGGTGGAGCCGATGCAGGGCGAGGGGGGCGTGCTGCCCGGCGATATCGAGTTCCTCAAGGGGCTCAGGGCGCTGTGCGACGCCCACGATGCCCTGCTGATCTTCGACGAGGTGCAGACCGGCGTGGGGCGCACCGGCTCCCTCTACGCCTACCAGCAGCTCGGCGTGACCCCGGACATCCTGACCAGCGCCAAGGCGCTGGGGGGCGGCTTCCCGGTGGGGGCCATGCTGACCACCGACCGGGTCGCCTCGGCCTTCGCCGTGGGCACCCACGGCTCCACCTATGGCGGCAACCCGCTGGCCTCGGCGGTGGCGCTGGCGGCGGTGGAGTTCATCGACACCCCCGAGGTGCTGGAGGGGGTGAAGCGCCGCCATGCGCTGTTCCGCGAGCACCTGGAGGCGATCAACGCAAGGCACGGCGTGTTCAGCGAGATCCGCGGCATGGGCCTGCTGATCGGGGCGGTGATGTCCCCGGCGTTCGAGGGGCGTGCCGGCGAGATCCTGCCCCTGGCGGTGGAGGAGGGGCTGATGGCCCTGGTGGCCGGCCCCAACGTGCTGCGCATGGCGCCCTCCCTGGTGATTCCCGAGGCCGATATCGCCGAGGGCATGGCGCGCCTCGAGCGAGCCGTGGCGCGCCTGGTGGGCGAGCGGTGAGCGCCGGCGCGGCTGCCGTGAGCGCTCTCCCTGGAGGAGGCCCCGAGATGCTGGTCGTTCGCCCCGTGCTGCCTGCAGACCTGCCGGCCCTCGAGCGCCTGGCCGGCGATGCCGTCCCGCAGCTGACCAACCTGCCGGCGCATCGTGATCGCCTGGAGGAGCGCATCGTGCGCTCCCGCCAGGCCTTCGCCGCCGAGGTGGCCTTCCCCGGTGATGAGCACTACACCTTCGTGCTCGAGGATCTCGAGCGGGGCGAGGTGGTGGGCACCGCCACGATTCGCGCCCAGGCCGGGGCGGTGGATGCCTACTACACCTACCGCCAGGAGACGCTGATCCACGCCTCCCAGCAGCTCAACGTGCGTCGGGAGGTGCAGACCCTGGCCCTCTCCCACGAGGTCTCGGAGGCGAGTCTGCTGTGCGCCTACTCCCTGGACCCCCGCTATCGGGGGACCAGCGCCGAGAGCCTGCTGCGCCGGGCCCGGCTGATGTTCATCGCCCAGTATCCGGAGCGCTTCGCCTCCCTGCTGGCCATGGCCTTTCCGGGCTTTCTGGACGAGGCCGGCGAGTCGCCCTTCTGGAACAGCGTGGGCTGCCACTTCTTCGGCCGTGACTACCAGGAGATCAACGCCCTGGCCGGCATCCGCTCGAAGAGCTTTATCGCCGAGGTGATGCCCCAGTTCCCCCTCTATCTGCCGCTGCTGACGCCGCGGGCCCGGGCCGCCATCGGCCGGGAGCATCCCGACCACGAGCGGGCCCTGGCGGAGATGCTGGCCGAGGGCTTCATGCGCTCGCGCCACGTGGATATCTTCGATGCCGGCCCGGTGATCAAGGCGGAGCGCGAGCGGCTGCAGAGCTTCCGGCGCGCCGCCTGGCATCCGGTGCGGGTGCGTCCGGTCGGCACCCTGCCGGACGCCGCGCCGGCCATGGTGGCCAACCAGGCCCTGGAGGGCTTCCGCTGCGTAGTGGCGCGCTATGCGCTGTCGTCCACCGGCCAGCTGATGCTGACCCGGGAGCACGCCCGCCAGCTGGGCGTGGAGGATGGCAGGGCGGTGCTGGCCGCGCCCCTGGCCCTGCCGGGCCTGGAGGAGGCCGACGGCCACGAGCCTGGCTATGACGAGGGAGAGCTGTGATGCGTATCCGACCCATCGCCCATGGCGACCTGGACGAGCTCCAGGCCCTGGCTCGGGAAACGGGCGTGGGCTTTACCTCGCTCCCCGACAACCGCGATTTCCTGGCCGCCAAGATCGACTCGGCCATCGCCGCCTTCGAGGAGCGGCTGCCGGCGAACCGGCGCAACTACTTCTTCGTGCTGGAGGACGAGGGCAGCGGCCGCCTGGCCGGCTGCTGCGCCATCGAGGGCGAGGTGGGCCACGAGGTGCCCTTCTATCACTACCGGGTGGGGACCCTGGCCCACTCCTCGGTGCAGCTCGACCTGCATCGCACCATCGATACCCTCTTTCTCTGCTCCGACCATACCGGCGATGCCGAGGTGGCCTCGCTCTTCCTGCGCCCGGCCTACCGGGGCGGCGACCGCCGGGAGCAGCGCAACGGGCCGCTGGTCTCCATGATGCGCTGGCTGTTCATGGCGGAGTTCCGCGACCGCTTCCCCGACAAGGTGCTGGCGGAGATGCGCGGCGTCTTCAACGAGCAGGGCAGAAGCCCCTTCTGGGACTGCCTGGGGGCCAACTTCTTCCCCCTCGACTTCGACGAGGCGGACCGTCTCACCGGCCTCGGTCAGAAGAGCTTTATCGGCGAGCTGATGCCGAAATACCCCATCTATACCCCCTTTCTCTCCGAGGCGGCCCGGGCCTGCATCGGCCGGGTGCACGAGCAGACCCGTCCGGCCCTGGCCATGCTCAAGAAGGAGGGGCTGCGCTGGGAGGGGTATATCGACATCTTCGATGGCGGCCCCACCGTCGAGGCCTATATCGACGACGTGCGCGGCGTGCGCCTCTCCCGGCGCTGCCGCGCCGAGGTGGTGTCGGGGCTGGCGGCGCCGGCGGGGCGTCCCCGCTGGCTTGCGGCCACCACCGTCATGGCCGACTTTCGCGCCGCCTGGGTGAGCCATGGCCCCGACGAGGAGGGCGTGATACGGCTCTCCCCCGATGAGGCGGCGCGCCTGGAGGTGGAGAGCGGCGCCCCCCTGAGAGTCCTGGACAGCGAGGAGGAAGGCTGATGAAGGCAAGACGAGAGCTGCTGGTGGGCAGCGCCTGGCAGGCCGGCGAGGGCGAACGCTTCACCAAGCATGACCCTGTCTCCCGGGAGCGCCTCTGGGAGGGGCGCGGCGCCAGCTCCGAGCAGGTGGCGGCCGCCGTGGAGGCCGCCCGCGACGCCTTTCCTGCCTGGGCGGCAACGCCCTTTGCCGAGCGTCAGGCGCTGGTGGAGCGTTTTCGCGAGGTGCTGGAGCGCAACCGGGAGGATCTGGCTGCCGCCATCGCCCACGAGACCGGCAAGCCGCTCTGGGAGGCGCGGACCGAAGTGGGCGCCATGATCGGCAAGGTGGCGATCTCGCTCCGCGCCTATCAGGAGCGCACCGGCGAGCGCCAGCGGGACCTGGGCGATGCCCGGGCGGTACTGCGCCACCGCCCCCACGGGGTGCTGGCGGTCTTCGGTCCCTACAACTTCCCCGGCCATCTGCCCAATGGCCATATGGTGCCGGCCCTGCTGGCCGGCAACGTGGTGGTCTTCAAGCCCAGCGAGCAGGCGCCCCTCACCGCCGACCTTATCCTGCAGTGCTGGCAGGAGGCGGGCCTGCCCGCCGGCGTGATCAACCTGGTGCAGGGGGCGGCGGCCGCCGGCCAGGCGCTGGCCACGCATCGCGGCATCGACGGCCTGCTGTTTACCGGCAGCGCCCGGGTCGGCGGGCTGCTGCATCGCCAGTTCGCCGGCCAGCCGGACAAGATCCTGGCCCTGGAGCTGGGCGGCAACAACCCCCTGGTGGTCAAGGATGTGCCCGACCAGGACGCCGCCGTGCTGGTCATTCTGCAGTCCGCCTTCCTCTCCGGCGGCCAGCGCTGCACCTGTGCCCGGCGCCTGATCGTCCCCGAGGGAGCCGTGGGGGACCGCCTGCTGGAGGCCCTCGGCGATGCCATCTCGCGCCTGCGGGTGGCGGGGCAGTTCAGCGAGCCCGCTCCCTTCTACGGAGGGCTGGTCAGCGTGGCCGCCGCCGACGGCCTGCTCGCGGCCCAGGCGGCGCTGGAGGCCAGGGGGGCCACGGTGCTGGCCCGCATGGCGCGCCTCGAGGCGGACACCAGCCTGCTCTCGCCGGCGCTGATCGATGTGACCGGCCTGGAGGTCCCCGACGAGGAGCACTTCGGGCCGCTGCTCAGGGTCTACCGCTACGGGGAGTGGGACGAGGCCATGCGCCTGGCCAACGACACCCGCTACGGGCTCTCCGCCGGGCTGATCGGCGGTGATCGCGCCGACTGGGAGGACTTCCTGCTGCGCATCCGGGCGGGCATCGTCAACTGGAACCGCCAGACCACCGGCGCCTTCGGCGACGCCCCCTTCGGCGGCGTGGGTGCGAGCGGCAACCACCGCCCCAGCGCCTACTACGCGGCGGACTACTGCGCCTATCCGGTAGCCTCCATGGAGAGCGAGGAGCTCCACCTGCCCGACCAGCTGCCGCCGGGGGTGAGCCTGTGAGCGATGAGCGGCGCCCCGACTACCGGGAAGTGAACTTCGACGGCCTGGTGGGGCCGACCCACAACTATGCGGGGCTGGCGCTGGGCAACGTCGCCTCCATGAGCCACGGCGGCCTGGTGGCCAACCCGAAGGAAGCCGCCCTGCAGGGGCTGGCCAAGATGAAGGCGCTGATGGAGGCGGGCTATCTCCAGGGGGTGCTGCCGCCCCAGCAGCGTCCCGACCTCGGCGCCCTGCGGGCGCTGGGCTTCACCGGCAGCGATGAGCGGGTGCTGGCCCGGGCCGCCGGGGAGGCGCCCCAGTTGCTGCGGGCGGTCTGCTCGGCGTCGAGCATGTGGACCGCCAACGCCGCCACCGTGACCCCGAGCGTCGATGCGCCGGATGGCCGGGTTCACATCACCCCGGCCAACCTGCAGGCGAGTTTCCATCGCTTTCTGGAGCCGGCCACCACGGGCCGGGTGCTCCAGGCGATCTTCCGCCATGAGCGTCACTTCGCCCACCATCCGGCGCTGCCGGCGACCCCGGCCTTCTCCGACGAGGGGGCGGCCAACCATACGCGACTCGCCGGCGGCCACGGCGAGCCCGGCGTGCACCTCTACGTCTACGGCCGCGAGGCCTTCGGCTGGAGCGGGGAGAGTTCCCCCGCCCCGAAGCGCTTCCCGGCGCGCCAGACCCGGGAGGCGAGCCAGGCGGTGGCCCGCCAGCACGGCCTGGCCGACCACCAGGTGGTCCTTGCCCAGCAGCATCCCGAGGCCATCGACGCCGGCGTCTTCCACAACGACGTCATCAGCGTGGGCAACGGTCCCGTGCTGCTCTACCACGAGATGGCCTTCCTGGACGAGGCGGGCACCCTGGAGGCGCTGCGCGAGCGGATGCATTCACCGCTGATTCCGGTGCGAGTGCCGGTGGAGGCGGTGAGCCTGGAGGATGCCGTCGGGTCGTACCTCTTCAACTCCCAGCTGCTCTCCAATCCCGACGGCTCCATGACCCTGGTGGTGCCCGGGGAGTGCCAGGAGAACGCAAGCGTATGGCGCACGCTGCAGGACCACCTGCTGGCCGGCGCCAACCCCATCGGCGAGGTGGTGGTGAAGGACGTCAAGCAGAGCATGCGCAACGGCGGCGGCCCCGCCTGCCTGCGCCTGCGGGTGGTGCTCTCGGCCGAGGAGCGCGCCGCCCTGGCCGGCCGGGTGCTGCTCGATCACGCCCTGCACGACGAACTGGTCGCCTGGGTCGAACGCCACTACCGCGACCGCCTGGCCCCGGAGGAGCTTGCCGACCCGGCCCTGGCCCGGGAGTCGCTCGTCGCTCTGGATGAGCTGAGCCGCCTGCTGGAGATCGGCAGCGTCTACCCCTTCCAGCTGGGGTGAGGGCATGAGCATGAGCGATGATGCGGCTGTGCGGATCGAGCGGCTGCTGCCCGACTCGCCCCATCTGGCCCGGGTGGCCGGCTGGCAGCACGACCAGTGGGGCCAGCTCTCCCCCGGGGAGACCCTGGCCACCCGGCGGGCATCACTGGCGGCAGAGTGCGGGCCCTCGGGCGTGCCTTCGGTCTTCGTGGCGCTGCAGGGCGAGCGGCCGGTGGGCACGGCGAGCCTGGTGGCCGATGACATGAGCGGCCGCGACGACCTCGGCCCCTGGCTGGCCTCGGTCTATGTGCTGCCCGAGTGGCGAGGGCAGGGGATCGCCTCGCGGCTGGTGAGACGGGTAGAGGACGAGGCCCGCGCGGCCGGCATTGAACGACTGTGGCTGTTTACCCCGGACCAGCAGGCGCTCTATGCGCGCCTCGGCTGGCAGGAGCAAGCCTGGGTGCCCTACCGCGGCGAAAGGGTGATCATCATGGAGCGCCGCCTGGCGGGGGCATGACCCTGCGCCCGTCGCGAGGCACGCCTCGGCGGCGGGCGCCGCGACTCAGCCGCCGCTGGCCGCTCCGCCCACCACGCCGCCGCGCAGGCCGCTGCGGTTGCCGCTGGCCTGAAGGTGGCTGGCCACGGCGTCCTCCGGGGAGCCGGCCATCTCGCGGAACATGCCCATGGAGCCGAGCAGCGCCGAGGACTCGTAGGGCACGAAGACCCGCTCCCCCTCCTGGGCCATGGTCGGCAACGCCTTGATGTAGCTCTGGCCGAGCAGATAGCCCACCACGGTGCGCTTGTTCTCCTCGCTGTCGCCGATGGCGCCCAGCACCAGCTTGATCGACTCCTGCTCGCCCTGGGCACGCAGGATGGCCGACTCCTTGTCGCCCTGGGCGTTGAGAATCGCCGATTCGCGCTGGCCCTGGGCCATGGCGATGGCGGCGGCCTTCTCGCCCTCCGCCTCGGTCACGGTGGCACGGCGCTTGCGCTCGGCGGCCATCTGCAGGCGCATGGCGGACTCCACCTCCTCGGGCATGGCGATGTCCTGCACCTCGACCCGGGAGATCTTCACCCCCCACTTGGAGGCGGGCTCCTCCATGGCGGCCTGGATCTCGTTGTTGACCTCGGCCCGGGACTCGAACAGCTTGTCGAGCTCCATCTTGCCCACCACCGAGCGCAGGGTGGTCTTGGCCAGCACCTCCACCGCCTGGCTCATGTTCTCCACCTCGTAGACGGCGCGCTTGGGGTCGATGATCTGGTAGTAGAGGGCGCCGTTGATGCGCACCGTGACGTTGTCGGTGGTCACTACCGGCTGGCCGGGGAAGTCCATTACCGTCTCGCGGCGGTCGATACGCGTCTCGCTGCTGGTGATGGCCTGGTACTCCTCGCCCAGCTTGCGGTAGCGGATCATGGTGATGGCGCGGGGCTGGTCGATGAAGGGCACGATGATGTTGATGCCGCTCTCGAGCACCCGGTTGAATGACCCCAGGCGCTCGATCACCATCACCTCGGACTGGCGGACGATCACCAGCCCCTTGGCGATGATCAGGATGCCGGTAACGACGACGATCAGGGCGATGATCAGCCCCGGGCTGACGGGAAGGTCCATGGGGAATTACTCCGTGTGTTGGCGGGCGCGGGAATCCGGCGCCGGATGGGCAAGCTGCACGATGGCGGTGGTGCCATCGAAGGCCTGGAAGATGACTCGAGTGCCGGGGGGCAGGTCGGTTGCGCCGCCGCCTCTCTCATCCGAGTCGACGACCCGCAGGCGATAGAAGTCGCCGTTGATCTTGATGCCGCTGGCGCCGTCGAAGTCGCGCTTCAGGGTCGTGTAGGTGTGCCCCTTTTCCACCCCGGTGCCGGTGGTGCCGTAGGCCACGCCGCGGGGGGAGAAGCGGGGGCGGATCACCCAGATCGCCAGCGGAACCAGGACACCCGAGAAAACGCCCATGCCCAGCAGCTGCCAGGGCAGCGACAGGCCGAGGGCGGCCAGGGCCGTGGTCAGCAGGGCCGCGGCGCCCAGCGCCAGCAGCACCAGCCCGCCGGTGGCGAGCTCGGCAAGGCCCAGCAGCAGGGCGACGATCAGCCAGATGACGGCGGGGTTCCAGTCCATTGGGCTCTCCCTGAGTTCGGGGCAGAGTGGAGTCCGAAGCCGTGCTATGGTCGGACAGGAGACGCGAGGGCCTGTACATAAAGGTTTCCACGAGGGTACTCGGTTCAGGCCCCGGGGGCCACGCCTGCCCGGAGAACGGCGGGGCGTCTCCGGCGCCCGGGGAGCCATCGGCGCGCCTTCCCTTTCCTCGACGCCCGACAAGGAGGTCTCGATGACCCTGCTGACCTGGATCGGCATCCTGCTCTGCCTCAGCCAGTCGGCGATCTTCTCGGGGCTCAACCTGGCGTTCTTCTCCATCAACAAGCTGGAGCTGGAGATCGAGTCGCGCCGCGGCAGTCGGCGCGCCCTGCGGGTCAAGGCGCTGCGCGACGACGCCAACTTCCTGCTGGTCACCATCCTGTGGGGCAACGTGGCGGTCAATGTGCTGCTGGCGCTGCTCTCCGGGTCGGTGATGGGGGCCCTGGTGGCCTTTTTCTTCTCCACCGTCGTCATCACCCTCTGCGCCGAGATCCTTCCCCAGGCGTTCTTCTCCCGCCATGCGCTGCGCATGGCATCGCTGCTGGCCCCGCTGATCCGTGGCTACCAGCTGCTGCTCTGGCCCGTGGCCAGGCCCACGGCCTGGGTGCTGGACCGCTGGCTGGGGCCCGAGGCGATCCCCTACTACCGGGAGCGGGACCTCAACCAGCTGATCCGCCTGCATATGGAGTCCACCGAGACCGAGATCGACCGGGTAGAGGGGCGCGGGGCCATCAATTTCCTGGCCCTGGACGATGTGCCCCTGGGGTGCGAGGGCGAGCGCCTCGACCCGACGAGCATCGTTACCCTGCCCTTCGACGGAGCGAGGCCGCGCTTTCCCGAGTTCCGCCGCCACGCCGATGACCCCTTCCTGCGGGCGCTGCAGGCCTCGGGGCGGAGTCGGGTGGTGCTGGTGGATGAGGCCGCCACCCCGCGCCTGGTGCTCGATGTCGATGCCTTCCTGCGCGACGTCCTGTTCGGCCGCGGGGAACTCTTTCCGCTGGCCTACTGCCACCGGCCGATTCTGGTCCGCGATCCGGACACCCCGCTCGGCGAGGTGATCGGCCGCTTTCGGGTGCGCCCCGAGCACAGCGAGGATGATGTGCTGGACGAGGATGTGATCCTGCTCTGGGGGGAGGAGAAGCGTATCCTGACCGGCGCCGACGTGCTGGGAAGGCTCTTGAGGGGCATCGCCCATCAGGCGACGGTGGGGCGGTGAAGGGGACTTCCCTCGGGAGTATTTTGGGCTATGCTGTGCGGCCTTTGGGTCTCTGGCCGACAGGAGGAGTGGGATGCTGAGCGGGTTGATCTACTGGCTGGACATGGCGGGCGTGATCGTCTTTGCGCTGTCGGGGGTGATCCTCGCCTGTCGGTCGCGCATGGACCCCTTCGGCATGCTGGTGCTGGGGGCCGTGACCGGCATCGGGGGTGGTACCCTGCGCGACCTGGTGCTCGGCGTTCGGCCGGTGTTCTGGGTCACCGACCCCACCTACCTCTGGGTGATCCTGGCCACCGTGGGGCTCTCCATCGTCGGCTTTCACTATATCCATCGTCTGTCACGGGTCTTCCTGCCGGTGGCCGACGCCTTCGGGCTGGCGCTCTTCGTGGTGATCGGTGCTCACAAGGCGCTTCTTCTCGGCACCTCCGGCCTGGTCGCGGTACTGATGGGGATGATGACTGGGGTGGCCGGCGGCATGGTGCGTGATGTGCTGGCTCGCCGGGTGCCCATGGTGCTGCGGGAGGAGATCTACGCCACCGCGGCCATTGCCGGCGGCATCGCCTATGTCGGCCTGGATGCCCTGGGGGCTCCCGGTTCCCTGGCCATCGCCCTGTCGCTCGTGACCACCCTCTGCCTGCGCCTGTCGGCCATCTACTGGGGGCTGGCGCTGCCGACCTTCGCCTGGGTAGAGATCGCCCCGGCGTCCCCGGCCGTTCAGGACGAGAGCAAGGTTCCCGCCCCCGGGCGTCCCAAGTACCGGGTGCGAATGATCAAGCCGGGGGAGTCCCGGCGGCGCTCCAGGTAGCCCAGAGCCGGGACTGCCTGCTCATTTGGCTGCGATGAGGGACCTGGAGCCAGAGTCCACGTCGGCCTGAGCGGCAAGCTCACTCTTTACATGCTCGTAGAGCGGCAGAAGGTCGGCGTGAATTTCCTTTTCCGCCTTGTGCAGGTCGATATAGAAGGCGCTTCTCTTGCCATGGAAATCGATGGCATCTCCGACTCGGGTGAAGTGAAAGCCCGATCTGGAGAGAAGCCTGGGTAACCTGGGCTCCATCATGGCGAAGACGTGCCGACGCTGTGTCAGGCCGACCAGCGCATAGGTGGCCAGGAAGAGCCCGACGACGATGATGGGGAAGGTCCGCCTCTCATCGGCGGTGAACTGACCGAGATCGGCCTGCAGGCTCTCTTCCAGTTCGGAGGCCACCGACTTCCTTCTGAAGGGGGGAGCAATGGCCAGCCTGGAAACTTCGCAGATCTCGTCGCGTGAGAGGGTGGCGGGATGGAGCAGCGCGTGGGTGAGGCTCTGGTTGGCATAGCTCTGCAGGGGAAGGCGCCGATCCCGCGAGGGCTCATCATCGGCGGGCAGGACCAGCCGCATGCAGCCCGCGACCTCACCGCTGCGCCGGTGCTCGATCAGGCAGTGCAGGGAGTGCTCGTCATGACGGTCGAACTCCAGCCCGGCGTCCGCCGGTTCCTCGTATTCGAGCTCCTCGCAGTACACGCGATGCCTGAGCCGGTACGCTTTTCTCCTCTCCTCCTCGGTCAGGGCAAGCTTGAACCGGAACCCGCTGCGAAAGCGTTCGAGCAACTGTGACGCAGAGACTTCATCGTGGACTGCAGAAGCAGGCTTCATGCTTTTTTCCTTGAGCGCTGGTAACAGGATGCCATCTTGCCCCGGGTTAGGGAGAGGACCCAAAGGCCTGTGAGAAGGGAATTGGCTTGCCCAGGTGATAGCCCTGCCCGTAGGCAATGCCATAGGAACTCAGTGGCTCAATCAGGGATTCCTGATTGACAAACTCTGCAATCGCCTGCTTGCCGAAGCCTGCGGCGATATCGGCAATGGCCCTGACGATGACCTGGCTCTCGGCGCTGGTGGTCAGGTTGCGAATAAAGCTGCCATCGATCTTGATGTAGTCCACCGGTAGCTGGCTCAGGTAGTGGAAGCTGCTGAAGCCGACCCCGAAGTCGTCCAGTGCCGTCCGGCAGCCAAGGTCGCGAATGGCCTGGAGCACGCCGCGGGCAGTGGAGAAATCGGTGACGGCGGCGGTTTCCGTGACCTCCAGGATCAGGTATTCGGGGTCGGCACCGCTGGCGGCAATCTCCTCGGCCAGATATTTCTCCAGCCCATCGTCATGCAGCGACTGCCCCGACAGGTTCACCGCCAGGCTGATTCCCTGCTCCTTCAGCCCGCCCAGCATCCTCAGGCAGTGGCGAAGCACCCAGCGGTCGAGCGCGATGATCTGCCCGCTGCGCTCGGCCACCGGGATGAAGTGAACGGGAGAAACCAGCTCGCCCTGCTCGTCACGCATGCGCAGCAGCACCTCGTAATGGCGCACGTCGCGGTCTGCCAGCCGCACGATGGGCTGGACCATCAGCTCGAAGGCGTCCTCCATGAGGGCGAGGTGGATCCGCTCCTCCCAGTGGATGCGTTCCTGAAGCTCGGCCCGCGCATCCTGCATGGCTTCCAGCAGGTGCCAGCGCTGGGTGCCGCAGGCCTTGGCCTTGTACATCGCCATGTCGGCGCTGGCCATGAGGTCGATGGGGTTGTCGGCATGCTCCGGATAGAGGGTGATGCCGGTGCTGGCGGCCACCCGGTGGCGTCTGCCACCTATATCGAAGGCGGTGCCCTCGAGGATCTGGCTGATCTGCTGTCCCACCCGGATGGCAAGCTCGCTGTCCGCTCCCTTGAGCAGCAGTGCAAACTCGTCGCCGCCGAGGCGGGCGATGACGCCCCGGTGCCCCAGCTCTTCGGTCAGTACCCTGGCCACCTTGCGCAGCAGCAGGTCGCCCGCCTGGTGGCCGCTCAGCTCATTGACGTCCTTGAACTGGTCGAGGTCGGTCAGCAGCATGGCGCCGTGCTGCCCATGCCGCATGGCGTCATCGAGGGCTTCCTGGAAGTAGCGGCGGTTGTAGAGGCCGGTCAGGGGGTCGCGTTCGGCCAGCCAGGTCAGCCGTGCTTCCGCCGCCTTGCGTTCGGTGATGTCCAGGCCCACCGAGATCCTCCCGGGTGACCCGCTGGCGCTGGCCAGCGGCGCGTGATACCAGGCGATGGTGTGCTGCTGCCCATCGGGGGTCACCAGCGGGCGCTCCTCCATGCCGGGTGACGTCAGCGAGAGGGGCGAGGAAGGCTGCCCCGGTGCGAAGACATCCTCGAACAGCCGGCCCTTCAGCCTCTCTTCCCGAGTGCCCATCACCGTCAGCGCATAGTCGTTGACCAGCCCGATGCGCCCGCTGGCGTCCTGGGTCACGATAAAGACCCGGGCGGTATCCAGCAGGCTGCCGATGAAGTCGCGCTCCCTGGCCAGCTCCTTGACCCGCTCGGCGAGCAGCTCACCCCGGGCCGAGACCTCCTGTTCCAGGGTCTCCAGCTGACCGGCAAGCGCCAGGGTCGCCCCCTCCACCACGTCGATCTCGTTGGCCAGGAGACGCCTGGGGCGGGGGATCGTGGCCCTGGCCTCGGCAAAACCACCGCGGGCCAGGGAGGGCAGCACGCCGGCGAGGCGCCGCAGGCGCGCCATGGGGCTGAGCAGGATTACCAGCAGCAGCAGCTCGGCTATCAGCCAGCCGCCCAGGCCCACGACAACCAGTGTCCGGGTGTCATGGCCGATCGCCTTGATCTGGGGGGTGATGTCCGAAGCGACGAGGAAGTAGCCGATGCTGCGGCGGTCGCTGTCCTCGTCCATGCGGATAGCGCTGAGCTCGATATCGTCCCCGCGGTGGCTCAGCCTCAGCGGCTGATCGAGGAGCTCCTCGATGGTGGACGCTCTGGCGGCACGCTTCAGCAGTGGCAGATACTCCTCCTGACGGGTCAGGGCCAGGATGGTGCCGCCCCAGGCATCGATCAGGCGCTCCTCGGGAAGCTCGACGCCTGACTGGTTGCCCACCACCAGCAGGGCCACGTCGCTCCCGGAGACCTGCTGGGCCTGGCGGGTCACGTCGGCAAGGGAGCGGGAGAGGATCACGGCGCCGACGCTCTCGCCCTCCACCAGGACCGGCATGGCGGCATACTGGCGACAGTCGCTGGAACAGCGCAGGGCGCTGAGGGGCATTTCCGTCTGGAGCACCTGCCTCACCCACTGCTGGACAGGGCGCTGATTGAGGGCCTGGCCCTCCCCCCAGGCGGCCTGCTGGTTCGCGTCGCTGTCGAAGGCGAGGATCTCATCGATGCCCGCATCGAGCTGGAGCGTCGGCCACTGAGCCTCGAGGGCCGTCTCCAGCGAGGCCGGCCGGCGGGTCTGCAGCGCCTCGCCGAGGCCCCTGACCGAGGCCACCATGGAGGCCAGCTGGCCCAGGCTCTCCTCGGAGCGCTCCAGGGCAAGCTGGATCTCCCTGTGCTGGCGCTGGTTATGCTCGGCCCGGCTCGATTCGAACTGCCGGGTAAGGTTGGCGTGCCCGAGCCATGAGAACAGCACCACCAGGCTCAGCAGCAGCAGGCTGCTGAGGGCGATGACGCGCCAGGTCAGGCTGAAGCGGCACACTCTGGGTGGGGTCGATTGACTCATGGGCCCGGTATCGCTCAGAAGCGAAGGGAAAGCTGGAAGAGCAGCATGTTCCAGCGGCGACTGGTCTCCGACGGGTCGGGATTATCCTGGATCGGCAGCCAACCGCTGCCGTCCACGTGATGATACTCGGCGGCCAGCATGACCTGGGGGTTGAGGTTCCACTGCAGGCCCAGGGTGTAATCATCGGCAAACTGGCTGTGAGCGGGCCCGGCACCGCTGGCTTCATAGGCCGTGCCCGAGCGGTCGTCGCGATTGCTGACCAGGCTGTCGTAGCGCACCAGCCACTGCCAGTTATCATGGAAGCGCCGGGTGTACTGCAGATACCAGCTCTCGCCGGTGACATCGAAGTTGAAGGCCGGGTTGTTGAAGTTCTCGAGGCCGGAGTTTCGCCGGGCATACTCCGCCGTCAGGCTCCACCGCTCCTCGTTGTACTGTAGCGAGAGGACCCAGGGGCGAAAGTAGAAGTCGCCGTCGCTCAGCCCCGGCATGGCAGAGTCGAAGCTGGCGTTGGCATCGGCCCTGCTGAGGGCGACGATGATGCGGCCGCCGTCATGTTCGTAGCGAATCTGGGCAATGGCGGAGGTGTCGGGGTCCAGGCTTCCCGGGATGCCGTCGAGCCGTAGCGTTCGTCTCAGGTCGTCCCCCGCCTGTATCTTGCCTGCCCCCACCTGAAAGCGCAGGTTGCCGGTAGGCAGACGCTCGTCGAGATAGAAGGAAACCCCGTCACCGGATAGCCCGAGAGACCTGGTCCTGTCGAAGTAGATCGACTGAGGCAGCAGGATGCTGGGGCGGGTAAAGGCCACATCCCGGGTCTGGTTGTGGAAGCCAAAGGGGTTCTTGAAGCGCCCCAGCTGAAGGCCCAGGGTGCGCTGCTGATTGGAGACCATCTGGTAGTCGACGACGCCATAGTCCAGCACCGGCCTGGCGTCGCTGCCGTCCCCGCCGGCGCGCCGGCTGAGGACCTGGGCGGCGATCAGCACATCCTGGTGGGGGCGGATCGAGGCGTTGGCGCCGATCTCGGTATACTTCAGGCTGCCGCCTCCGCTGCTGCTCGGCCCGAAGAAGTCGTTGCGATCGGTGATCACCAGCGCCTGGCTGAGAAAGCCGTGGAGCTGCAGGGTGTCCAGCATGTCGGCCTGTGCCGCGGCCGGGAGGGCGCCGACCAGCAGGGTGGCGGCCAGCAGGGTGGCGCACCGGGGCCTACTCCATCGTGATGACTTGGACACGATCATCCAGATACTCCCTTTCCAGATAGCCCAGGGCACCGGGGGTGCTGGCAATGCGCTCACGCATCTCGACCTGGGAGAAGACTCTTGTCGGTGCCTGGCCGGTGCCGGAGAACACCATGCGGTCCCAGGCCAGCTGCAGCTGATGCGGGTAGACGGCCAGACGCTCCTTGACGAAACGCCCGTGGACGGGGTTGTCGTTGCTCAGCACGTAGACTCGCACGGCCTGGCCGTCCGGCCAGGTTCGCTGGCGCATGGCAAAGATGGCGCGGGTGGTATCGCGGGTCAGTCGCGGGGTCTGCACGCTGGGATGTGCAACCAGCACCGGACTGTCTGATGCAGCCACTGCGGGCGGCCAGAGCAGGCCCAGAAGCGCCAGCAGCAGGCCGTGCCTCAGCCAGGCCACCGGCAGGCCCCGTGGCGGCTGGACAGACGCGATGAGTTCGCCTCGGAGGGCGACTGGATGGAGGTCGGCATCTTGCGTATCGGTTCCCCGTGAATGATTCGCTCCTGCCTCGGGCGCCGTCTTGTGCGGGGCTCCGGGCGCGGGCCTGCTCTCCTGCGCGGTCGCCGTTCTTTTGTGCCGCAGCGACCTTTTTCCAATACGCTACATCATTGGAAGGCAATGTAAAGCGAAGCGATCAACGTCGGGGGACGGAGAGCCCGGCGGCGACTGCCGCCGGGGTGCTGCGGGGGACGCGGAGGCGTCAGTTGAAGACGGTGAAGCTGTGAGCGTTGAGCCACAGGTGGGTCGCCACGCTGGCGGCATAGCCCAGGGCGATCACCGGGGCCCAGCGCAGGTGGCCCATGAAGGTGTAGTTGCCGCGGGCCTGGCCCATCAGGGCCACCCCGGCGGCGGAGCCGATGGAGAGCAGGCTGCCGCCGACGCCGGCGGTGAGGGTGATCAGCAGCCAGTGGCCATGGGACATCTCCGGCTGCATGGTCAGCACCGCGAACATCACCGGGATGTTGTCCACCACCGCCGAGATCACGCCCAGGGCGATATTGGCCCAGGTGGCATTCCAGCCGGTGTAGAGCGCCTCGGAGAGCATGCCCAGGTAGCCCATGAAGCCGAGGCCGCCCACGCACATCACCACGCCGTAGAAGAACAGCAGGGTGTCCCACTCGGCCCGCGCCACACGGTTGAAGACATCGAAGGGCACCACGCTACCGAGCTGGGCCAGCTTCTTGTCATCGCCGCGCTGGGTGTAGCGGGTGCGTTTCTTCTCCAGGGAGCGGGGCAGGGTGCGCCGCAGGTAGTAGCCGAAGAACTGCAGGTAGCCAAGGCCCGTCATCATGCCCAGCACCGGCGGCAGGTGCAGCAGGGTGTGGCAGGCCACGGCGGTGGCCACGGTGAGCAGGAAGAGCGCGATGATGCGCCGGGCGCCGCGCTTGAGCCAGACGTCCTCCTGCAGGCTGTCGGGCTTGCGATTCTTGATGAAGGCGCTCATCACCACGGCCGGAATCAGGTAGTTGACCAGTGAGGGCACCAGCAGTTCGAAGAACTCGTAGAACTTCACCAGGCCTGCCTGCCACACCATCAGGGTGGTGATGTCGCCGAAGGGGCTGAAGGCACCCCCGGCGTTGGCGGCTACCACGATATTGACGCAGGAGAGGTTGATGAAGCGCTTGTCGCCCTCGGCCACCTTGGTGATCACGGCGCACATCAGCAGGGCGGTGGTCAGGTTGTCGGCGATGGGGGAGATGACGAAGGCCAGGCCGCCGGTGATCCAGAACAGCTGGCGATAGCTGAAGCCCTTGCGCACCATCCAGGAGCGCAGGGCGTCGAAGACGCGGCGCTCCTCCATGGCGTTGATATAGGTCATCGCTACCAGCAGGAAGAGCATCAGCTCGGTGAACTCGAGCAGGGTCTCGCGGAAGGCGTGCTCGGCCTCGGCCGGCATGCCCGACTGCACATAGACCCAGCCGATCAGCGACCAGATGATGCCGGCCGCCACCAGCACCGGCTTGGACTTGCGCATATGCAGCTTCTCCTCGCCCATAACGAGGGCATAGGCGAGGACGAAGATACTCACGGCAAGCAGGCCGACCAGGGAGCCGGTCATGTCCAGGGAGCCGGTGACCGCGTGGGCGTTCGGACTGGCTACCAGGGCAAGGGTGGCGAGCACGCCAAGAGATGACCACCAGGCGAGGCGCCGGGGCCGAGGGGAGGTTCTTTCGATTGTCAGCATGACGGAAGTGTCCCGTGGAAGGGGGCAGGGAGGGGGTAAAAGCGTGGCGATTTTACCATGCAGTGGTGCAGTGCAATATGGCGGGGGAGCCCATTCCAGAGCCTTTCTACATGCTTTTTTTGCATGCTAACGACTTTTCTCGGGACCTTTTTTCATACACCCGTTCACGGGTTGCGGGGTGCCCCCATGGGAAGCCGGGTCAGGGGGTGGGAAGCGCCTCGCGAAACGCCTCCGGCGTGGTCTCCTCCAGCGCCGGCGGTTCCCCTTCGGCGCCGTCCTCATACCAGCGGCGCGGCTGCCAGAAACGCAGGGTGCGCTCCCCCTCCTCGAGCTCGACTCCCACCGCCAGCCGGCCCAATCGCGCGTAGAGGCTGCCGTCGAGGCGTTCGCTATGGAAGTGGAGATCGGCCAGCAGCGTCAGCGGGCCGCCGTCGAGGCGGGCCTGTGAAAGCCGGATGCCGTGGTCGTTCATGCCCAGCCGGGCCTCGCCCTGGACCTCCCGAACGGTCAGCAGCCGGCCCAGCCACTCCCGCTCCCGGGCGCCGGCCAGGAAGAGCCTGGCCAGCAGGCCGCTGTCGCGCATGGCAAGGCCGATCCGGGCGTCCACCGCCAGGGGCTCGGCCCAGGTAAGCCGCCCCTCCTCCAGGGCGAGGCGAGCCCACCAGCCCGCCTCGCCCTGGCCGTCCGCGTCCCGGCGGGTGATGTTGTCCAGGCGCAGCAGGGAGCCCGAGGCGTCGAAGCGCCGTGCCTCGAGGTCGCCGTCGCGCAGCCGCGCCTCCAGGCGCAGGTCCCCGCTGAGGCGCTGGTCGGCCAGCGCAAGCTCGGTGTTGAAGGCCTGCAGCAGCAGGTCGCCCCGGGCGCGCCTGCCGAGCAGCTCGAGTTCGGCTTCCAGGCTGACGCTGCCGCCCTCCAGGATGATGCCCGCCTCCTCGGGCAGGTAGGCGGCGTAGAGCCCGAGGTCCGGCACCTCGACGATGGGCAGTGACACCCGGGTGGTAACGTCATCGATGGCCAGCTCCGCGGGGTTCAGGGAGAAGCGCGGGGTCCGGGTCTCCAGGCGCAGGTGGCGGCCGGCCAGCCAGGTGCGTTGCGCTTCTGCCTCCCCGCGCCCCACCGCCTCCCGGCGCAGGGCGAAGCGCGGCAGGGTGAGGGTCAGGCGGGCCCCGGGGGTGGCGGCGCTGCCGTCGATGCCGGCCCTGAGCTCGCCGCGCCCCTCGGCGCGGTAGTCGAGAAAGCCCACTGCCAGGTCATCGGCGTCGAGGCGCAGGCGGCTCTCCGGCAGCAGCCGGTCGCCACTCAGGCGCAGGTCCGCCTCCAGTCGGCCCCGTCCGCGAAGGGTGACGCCGTGGGCCTCGGGCAGGAAGGGATCCAGGAAGCCCAGGCGGTCCACCATGCCCTCCAGTACCAGCCGGCCCCGGCGCCTTGCCGGGACGTCCAGGTCGCTGAAGCGCGCCTCACGAGCCACCAGCAGGGTGCCCAGCTGCTGCTCGTCGGAGGCCCCCCGAGCGGCCGCCGCCAGCGACAGCCGGCTGCCGGAGACGTCGAGGCGGCTGCCGTCCGGTGCCGCATCGCGCAGGACCAGCTCCAGGTGCAGCTCCCCCGACACCGACTCGTCGAGCAGGCGGCCGGCGATGCGCTGCCCGGTCAGGGTCAGGCGGCCGCCGAGGCGCTCGTCGTGGAGCGTCAGGCGTCCTGCGCTGGCGGCGCTGCCGCCGTGCAGGGCGAAGGGGGCGCCGGGGGGCAGGTAGGGAGCCAGCACCGCCACATCGGGCAGGCGGGCGTCCCGCCAGGCGATGTCTGCGCTCAGGGGCAGGGAGGTGTCGTCCGACTCGGGCAGTGCACCCTGTGCCTCCAGGTCGAGGCTGGCGCCCTGCAGCAGCCGGGCGCCGTCCCGGTGGCGGGTCAGCGAGGCCTCTTCCAGCCGCGCGGCCAGGTGAAGCGGGCGGCCCGGCCGGTCGCGCCACTCGGCGCTGAAGTGCCCGTGCCCTTCGGCGGCCAGGTAGGGCAGGCCCACGCCCAGGGCGTCGCTGGCCACGTCCAGCCGGCTGCCGGCGTCCAGGGCACCATCCCGCAGGCGGGCCCGGGCCTCCAGGTTGCCGCCGCCGCTCAGGGTCACCCCCCGGCCCTCGAAGAGCCGGGCCAGGAAGGGGTCGAGAAAGCCCAGCCGATCCAGGCGGCCAGAGAGGGCCAGTTCGCCGTCCAGGGGCGGATGGGGATGGTCGCGCAGCGCTGCCAGGGGCACCCGGGAGGCGAGGCGAGCCTCCTGCAGCCTCAGGTCCAGGCTCAGCGGCTCGGCCTCCTCGCTGCTGACGGCGTCCAGGCGCAGCCGGCTGCCGGAGAGGTCGAGGCGGCGGGCGTCCGGGTCGAGCAGGCCGAGGGCCAGGTCGAGGCGCATATCGCCCCTCAGCGCCTGCTCCTGGAGACGCAGGGCGACCCCCTCGCCGGCCAGCCGGAAGGCGCCGTCCAGACGACCCTCCCGGTAGCGCAGCGTGCCGTCCAGGGTCGCGCTGCCGCCCTTCAGCGCCAGGTCTCCCTCCGGAGGCAGGAAGCGGCCCAGGGCGGCGATATCGGGCAGGGTGGCATCCGCCCAGCGCAGCTCGGCGGTGGCGGGGGGCGCCAGGGGCGCGGCGAGGTCAGTGGGCAGCGGCGCCGCCAGCCGGAAGTGCCGGCCGGTGAGCAGCGGGGCGAGGCTGTCGCCCTGGTGCATGGCCAGGCCCGACAGGGTGACCGCCAGGCTGGCCTCGGCGTCGACCTCCAGTGCGACCCTGCCCCGGCCCTGCAGGCGGTAGGCGGCATCGGGGAGCGCCCAGGCCGCTGCCCCTCCCTCGCCCGACTCCGCCAGCAGGACGGTCTCGTCCAGGGTGACGGCGAGGGCCGGGGCATCCAGGGTCAGGCGGCTGCCCGGCGCGAGCTCTCCCTCCTGCAGGGTCAGGGCGCCGGCCAGGCTGCCGCGACCGGCCAGGCCCAGCCAGCCGAGCTCTGCCAGGTAGGGGGTGAAGAGGTCCCAGGCGTCGGCGCGGGCGCCGAGCGCCAGCTCGCCGGAGACGAAGCGCAGCGCCGCCTGACCCGGGTGGACGGCGGGGTCGAAGGGGGTGGCGGTCAGGTCGGCGGTGAGCGAGATCTCCTCCACCAGGGCGAGGCCGTCGCGGCTGATATCGGCCTTTTCCAGCGCCAGGGTCAGCCGTCCCACGCCGACGTCATCCCGCGTCAGGCTGAGTCCGTCGAGGGTCAGCCGCCCCTCGCCGCCGAGCCGGTGGCCGGCCACCTCGAGGCGTTCCAGGCCGCTGGCCTCCAGGGAGCGGACCATCAGCCGCCCCCTGAGCAGGTCGAGCAGGCCGAGCTCCAGGCGGGCGCTGCCCACCTCGAGGGCCAGCGGCAGGGTGGGGTCGTCGCGCTCGATGGCAAGGGAGGTCACCGCCAGGCTGCCCCAGCCGGGACGGGAGTCCTCCCAGCGCACCGTCAGCCCCTCCTGGGCCGAGAGACGCGCCTGCAGCCAGGCGCTGTCGAGCAGGGCCGGGGTCGCGAGTGCCGCTCCGCCCAGTGCCGCCACGGCGACGCCGGCCGCAACGGCCAGGTGCCGCATTCGGCTCCTGCGTGCTCTCCTTTCGGGCATCTGATCGTCGCCTCCCTGGGTCCCTGCCCCATGGTAGCCTTTCACGAGGCTCCGTTGGCCGGGGTTTTATGGCATCATCTGCGCTCCGGCAAGCCGCCGGCAGGAACTGGATCGCCAACGACGCAGGGCAGGCACAGCACGCATGTTTCTCGATGAATTCCATACGCCGGCAGGAGATCGCGTCGCCATCTCCGCCGAGCAGGCCAGTCGTTTCGCCAAGGGAGTCGCCGGCGATTACAACCCCATCCACAACCCGGACGCACGCCGCTTCTGCGTGCCGGGAGACCTGCTGTTCGCCCTGGTGCTCGGGCGCTTCGGCCTCTCCCAGCGGATGGATTTCCGTTTTCTCAACATGGTCGGCGACGGCACGCCGCTCTGCTTCCAGGAGAGCGACGACGGACGGATCCGCGTCTGCGACGAGGGCGGCAAGTGCTACCTCGAGGTGGAACGCAGCGGCGAGGTGACCCGTGACGAGGCGGTGGTGGAGGCCTTCACCCGCTGCTACGTGGCCTTCTCCGGCAAGAACTTCCCCCACTACCTCAAGCCGCTGATGGAAGCGCAGGGGGTGATGTTCAATCCGCGTCGCCCCCTGGTGATCTACGACAGCATGGGCTTCTCCCTGGAGCGCCTGGATGACCTGGCGCCGGCCCTGGAGCTTTCGAACTCCTCCCTGGAGGTGAACGGCAAGCGCGGCGACTGCCTGCTGGAGTTCCGCATCCAGTCCGGCGGCGAGCCCATCGGCATCGGCTCCAAGAAGCTGGTGGTCAGCGGCCTGTGCGACTATGACCCGGCCGCCATGGACGAGATCGTCGCCGAGTTCTACCGCCTCAAGGCCGCCTACGAAGGGTAAGGTCGCCGGCTACGGCCGACGACCTCGCGACCTACACCACCACGGTGACCGGGCAGGGGGCCAGGTCGATGACCCGGTGGCTGACGCTGCCCAGCAGGGACTCGCGCCACTTGCCCAGCCCGCGCCGCCCCATCACGATCATCGGGCGCTCCTCCAGGTGGTGGCGGGCCCGACCCACGATCGCCTCGGCGAAGCGCTCCTCGTGCAGCAGCGTCTCCTCCACCCCGGCGGGGATCTCGCCCAGGGCCTCCCGGGCCAGGCGGAAGACGCGCTCGGCCTGGCTCTCCTCGTCGTCGACCGTCCCGACGGCCTGACCGCCGGGCTGGCAGAAGACCAGTTCCACGGGGACCCGGGCGCTGCGGGCCAGGGCGGCGGCCAGGGCACAGGCCCGGTTGGCGTGGCGGGAACCGTCCACCGGCAGCACGACTCGTCCGATGCCCGAGGCCTCCAGCATGCTGGCATCGTCGTGGACGATGGTCACCGGGCAGCGGGCGCGGTGCACCACCTCGTTGCTGACGCTGCCCTGGACGAACTTGCCTACCTCGCTCAGGTGGCGGGCGCCGAGCACCAGCAGGCAGTCGGGCTGGCTGCGGGCGTGCTCGACGATGGCGCGCTCCGGGTGGCGGATAAAGGTGCTGTCCTCGAGGACGACTTCATCCGGGGCCGGCGTCAGGTCGGGGTCGATCGCCTCCCGGGCCTTGACGAAGGCCTCCTCGGCGATCTCGCGGCGCACGGCGCGGTCGTGGTCGGCCTCGGCCTGGCGGTTGGCGGGGATGTCACAGAGCTCCGCCGGATTGAGCGGCATCACGTGCAGCAGCTGCAGCGGAACCTCCAGCAGGCGGGCCAGCAGGCTGGCGTGGCGGGCCGCGGCCGAGGCGGTAGGTGAACCGTCCACTGGGACGATGATCCGAGAGACCTGCTCACTCATCGATTCACTCCTTGGTTCCTGTCGGCGCCCCCCGGGGCGCGGCTGACACTAGATTACCAGCCTCCGGGCGTTGACGTCGCCCATCGGCAGCGGGCCAGGGAGAGAGTGGCTCTAAGTGCTAGAGTGAGGGGCAGTGGGCGGGTCGCCGCCGCCGCCAGGGAAGACGCCGCATGATTCGAGCACTGCTGATCGATAGCCAGGGAGTGGCCACGGCCGGGGGCGAGGAGCTGGTCCAGCGCTTTCGCGAGATGCCCGATGCCCATCTCTGGGTGGACCTCCAGGGCGAGCCCCGGGAGCGGGAGCGTGCCCTGCTCGAGGCCTTCGGCTGCCACCCCATGGCCATCGACGATGCCCACCGCGACCGCCATCCCCCCAAGATCGAAGAGTTCGAGGAGCACACCCTGGTCCTCTATCGCGGCATCGCCGCCTTCGACGCCGAGCTCAACTTCGTCCCCCAGCAGGTCGCCTTCTTCATCGCCGAGCGCTACCTGATCAGCCTGCACCCCGGCCCTGCGCGGAGCATCGACCGGCTGTTCGGCAACGGCGGCGTCGAGCTGCTGCGGCGCTCCCCCGAGCAGGTGGCGCTCAAGGCGATGTTCCATTCGGCGGGCTTCTACCTGGACAGCCTGCTGGAGTTCGAGAACCAGCTCAGCGACCTGGAGGATGGGCTGGTGGACGGCGGCGGCGACGAGCTGATGCGCCAGCTGATCGGCTACCGCTCGCGGCTGGTGAAGATGCGGCGGGTCTTCAACTACCACCTGGGGATCACCGAGGAGCTGACCACCAGCGACTACTCCCACCTGCCCCGGGAGGTCAGCGAGACCCTCTACGCCATCAATGACGTTCACGAGCGCTTCGAGCGGCTGCTGACCCTGACCCAGATGTATTACGACATCTGCGGCGACCTGGTGGACGGGCATATCTCGCTCTCCTCGCACCGGCTCAACATCACCATGCGGGTACTGACGGTGATTACCGCCATCTTCGTGCCGCTGACCTTTATCGCCGGCATCTATGGCATGAACTTCGTGCATATGCCCGAACTCGAGCATCGCTACGGCTACTTCGTGGTGCTCGGCATGATGCTGGGCATCGGTCTGACCCTGGCCTGGGTGTTCCGCCGCAAGGGGTGGTTCTAGGTGCCCCTGCCCCCTCGGCACGGGGAGGGCGCATTGTCGCAAGCGCTTGGCCCGGATGCCGCCAGGCCCCACACTTTGCTCAACGATCAATCTCGAACGCTTTACCGATGGGAAGTCACCATGCATCCACTGCGCGAAGCGCTGCATAACGAGCTGCACGCCAGGCCTTCGATCCACCTGGCCGGGCCGGCCCATGTTCACCACTACGCCATGCTCGAGCAGGAGGGGCAGGCCGAGGAGCTCCTGGCACGCATCGATGCCCTCGTTGACCGGGAGCGCGACCCCGAGGTGGTGCAGGAGATCCTCGAGATCGACGGCATGGCCCTCAAGTGGGAGCGGCATACCGAGTTCTTCACCCTGACCCTGATGGTGCCACGGGAGCCCGAGGGCAAGCTGTGGCCGGAAACGCCGCCGCTGCTGGAGGCCTTGATCACCCCCTATCGGGAGCAGGTGGTCAGCGCTACCCTGCTGCTGGTGGAGGCCGCCCACCGCTGGGCCGGCAGCCCCGAGGCCTACGGTTTCCAGGGCCCTGCCGGCTCCCAGGTGGCCGACGGCGAGGCCACGGTGTGGAGCGACTTCCGGCTCACCCCCGAGGGAGTCAATCGCCTGCTGCTGGTCAACCAGGCCCTGGATGGCTTCCGCCTGGGGCGCATGGCGCGCCGCCTGCTGGAGATCGAGACCTACCGGATGATGGCCTCCCTGGCCCTGCCCCTGGCCCGTGAGATGCGCACCGAGCTCGACGCCTACGAGCGCGAGCTGGACGAGCTCTCGGTGCGCAACGCCGAGGAGCAGGAGGAGAGCTCGCGGCCGCTGCTGGCCGCCATCTCCGAGCTCTCCTCGCGCCTGGAGCACGCCAGCGCCCGCTCGCGGCTGCGCTTCAGCGCCACCGAGGCCTACGGGCGCATCGTCGATGCGCGCATCGAGGAGCTGCGCGAGGTCAAGGTGGGGGAGAGCCCGCGCCTGGGCGTCTTCATCCAGCGCCGCTTCCAGCCCCTGGTGCGCTTCTGTGCCGCCATTCACCGGCGCCAGGAGGAGCTGGCCGAAAGCGTGGCACGCCTCAACGACCTGCTGCGCACCCGGGCCCAGGTGGAGATCGAGGAGCAGAACGCCGAGATGTTACGCAGCCTCAACGAGCGCACCAGCAGCCAGCTCAAGATCCAGAAGGCGGTGGAGGGGCTGTCGATCATCGTGATCAGCTACTACCTCTTCAGCCTCTTCAAGCTGGGCCTGCAGAGCCTGGATGCGCTGGGCGTGCCCATCGTGCCCCAGATCGCCGCCGCCATCATTGCCCCGCTGGGGCTGGGCATCCTGGCGGTACTGGCCTGGCGCATCTGGCGGGTGAAGCAGCATTGAGCACGGAGCGCGACCGCTACCCGGACGCCTTGCGGGCCGGCGCCCTGCTGGTGGTGGTGCTCGGCCACTGGCTGGCCACCCTGCCGCGCCTGGAGGCGGGCTACCTGGTGGACACCGACCACCTGCTGGTGGTGTGGGAGGGAGCTGGCATCTTCACCTGGGTGGTGCAGGTGGTGCCGCTGTTCGTCTTCGTCTCGGCGGCGGTAAGCGCGTTGGGGGTGCGCCGGCGGCTCAGCGACGGCCACCGCCAGCTGCACTGGTGGGCGGGTCGCGCCCTGGCCCTGGCGCGACCCACGGTGACCTACCTGGCGGTGCTGGCCGCGGTGGCGATGCTCTCCCGCCTGATGGAGGGGCGCTTCCTGGCCCCCTTCAACCACTCCCTGACCATCCACCTCTGGTTCTTGCTGATGCTGCTCGGCGTCCAGGCGCTGCTGCCGCTCTCGGTGCGGGCCGACCGCCGCCTGGGGCTGCGCGCCGTCTGGCTGCTGGTGGCCACTGCCGCCTTCATCGACCTGCTGCGGGCGCGGCCCGGCTCCCCGGCGGACCTGCTGCGCCTGGGGGAGCTGGCCACCGACCACGCCACCCTGCTGGGCTGGCTCAACCTGCTGGTGGTGTGGCTGCTGCCCCAGCAGCTGGGCATCGCCTGGCGCCAGGGGCGCTTCACGGGGACCGGCACGGGGCTTACGTTCATGGCCCTGGGGCTGGTGTGGCTGGGCGCCACCGTGGCCTCCGGCTATCCGCTGGCCATGGTGGACGGCGAGGTGGGCGGGCGCAGCAACCTGCTGCCCCCCACTCTGGCCCTGGTGGGGGTGATGTGGCTCCAGGTGGGCACGGTGCTGGCCTGCGAGGCGCCGGCCCGGCGGCTGCTGGCGCGGCGTCCGATCCGTCGTGCGGTCACGCTGCTTGGCGCCCTGGGCATGCCGCTCTACCTGTGGCACAAGTTTGCCGAGCTGCCGGCGGCCTGGCTGGGCGAGCGGCTCGGCGCACCCATCGACGCCGGAGTGCCCGGGGAGGCGGGCTTCTGGTGGGGACGGCTGGTGTGGCTGCTGCTCTGCCTGCTGATGGTCACCCCGGTGATGGCCGCCGTGGTGGCCTTCGAGATGCGCCGGCGCCGGGATCTCGTCTCCGCCACCGCCGGCCGGGCCGTGGTGGGTGGCGGCGTGGCGCTCTTCGCCGGCATCCTGGCCAGCATGGCGCTGGGCGCGCTGCCCGGGGCGCTGGTCGGCCTGGCCGGCGTGGCGGCGGCCTCCTGGCTGCTGCGGGTTCACCCTCAGCCGCGCTGAGCCTCGGCCTGCCGTTCGGCCTCCTTTGCGTCGGCGGCCCGCCGGGCCTGGGCGTCCAGCCGCTGCCAGACCTCCTCGCGTTCGGCGTCGTCCATCCGTGACCAGCGGGCGATCTCGTCCAGGGTGCGCCAGCAGCCGAGGCAGGTGTCACCCACCGGGCGACACACCTTGATGCAGGGGGAGGGGGGGCGCCCGGAGGCAGGGGTCTCGTGCTGGCTCATTCGGTCACCTTCCCGCGCAGTGCCTTGGTCCTGCCCTTGCGGGTCTTGGCGTCGACCCGCTTGCGCTTGGCGGCGCGGGTCGGCTTGGTGGGCTTGCGCGCCCGCTGCTGCTTCACCGCCTCGCGGATCAGCTCGCGCAGCCGCGCCAGGGCGTCCTCGCGGTTCTGCTCCTGGGTGCGGAAGCGCTGGGCCTTGATGATCACCACCCCGTCCTGGGTGATGCGCTGGTCGGTGAGCGCCAGCAGCCGCTCCTTGTAGAAGGGCGGCAGGCTGGAGCGGTGGATGTCGAAACGCAGGTGGATGGCGGAGGCCACCTTGTTGACGTTCTGGCCACCGGCGCCCTGGGCGCGGATCGCGTTGAGCTCGATCTCCCAGTCGCCAAGCTCCACGCTGTTGGAAATACGCAGCATAGGGGGCTCCTCGTGGTTCAGCGACGGCGCAGCGGCGTGAGCAGCTCGCCCAGGCCGTTGTGGTCGATCTCGTGCATCAGGGCGAGCAGCCGGCCCAGCTCGCCGTCGGGAAAGCCCTCCCGGGCGAACCACGCCAGGTAGGGGCCGGGCAGGTCGGCGATCAGGCGGCCGGCATACTTGCCGTAGGGCATGGGCATGCGCACCAGGGTCAGCAGGTCTTCGGGCTTCACGTCTCCTCCCGGCGTGTGTGGGGCAAGATGGCGCCTCACCATGGTGCCATAAAACGGGTGCCATAAAACGCAGCAGGGCCCGCCTAGGCGGGCCCTGCTGGTCGAGCCGAGGCTCGAGAGGCGTGTTCCGAGCGGGGCTCAGAGCGCCTTGATGTTCGACGCCTGAAGGCCTTTCTTGCCCTGGGTCACGTCAAAGGAGACGCTCTGACCTTCCTGCAGGGACTTGAAGCCTTCGGACTGAATCTCGGAGAAGTGAGCAAAGACATCATCGCTGCCGTCGGACGGAGAAATGAAGCCGAAACCCTTGGAATCGTTGAACCACTTGACTGTGCCAGTTGCCATGATAATAAATCCTTTCGCGCTGAGCGCCTTACGATATTCCTGGTATTACCCAGATGAGTAGCGGGTAGAACAAGGGAGATAATGTCAGGCTGCCGAAAGAATTCGAATGCTGCTGAAACCATGCTGCTTGCCAACCAACTGCAGACACGGTGTCACGTATCCATCGGTGGGTCAAAGCCTTTCGCCTTTTATTTTTAAAAGCGTTTCCATTCAACTGCCGGGAAGAGGCGTCATGACAGATCAGCAGGAAAGTCCCAGCCGGCTGGGCTGGCTCGAGGCCGGCGGCAGCCATCGGGAGCTCGGCCTGGCGCTGGGGCGCCGAGGGAGGCGCGCCGTGCACGAGCGGCTGTTGGCCACGCCCCTGTGGCGGGAGGTGACCGCTCCCCGTCACACCGCCCGGGTGCAGCGACTGCTGGCCGCCACCGCCGAGCGGCTGCCCTGGGTGATGGAGGAGCTCGAGGGGCTCGCCGAGGGGCTGGCGCTGCCGCTTGGTGAGGTGGCGGCCTGGAACTGCCGCGGCGATCTGCTGGCCGGCGTGCCGGACGGCTGTACCACCTTGGTACTGCCGGGCCCCGAGCCGCTGATCGCCCACAACGAGGATGGCCTGCCCTGCCTGGACGGTGAGTGCTTCCTGGCGCGGCTGGCGCCGCCCGGCCAGCCGGCGCTGCTCGGCTTCTGCTATCCGGGCTCGCTGCCGGGGCATACCTTCAGCGTCACCGAGGCGGGCCTGGTGGTGACGGTCAATAACCTGCGCCTGAGCGGCGTCCTGCCCGAGCTGCCGCGGATGGTGCTCAGTCGCGAGCTGCTGCGCCAGCCGGACCTGCCCGCGGCCCGGGCGCTGCTCGAGTCCGCCCCGGCCGGCGGCGGTTTCCACTTCACCCTGGCGGGCCGGGGCGAAGGAGGAAGGATCGAGGTAGCCAGCGCCGAGGTGGGGGCCGGCCGCTGCGCCTGGCGGCGCCTCGAGGGGCCGGCCCTGCACGCCAACCACTGCCTCCGGCTCGATCTGCCCCAGGTGATCACCGACTCCTCGGCAGATCGTCAGCGCCGCGGCGAGGCGCTGCTCGCCGCCGGGGTGCGTGACCCCCTGGCCCTGCTGCATGACACCGGCGGGGAGGGGCTGCCGATCCTGCGCCGGGACCCGGATGACCCGGACGAGGAGAACACCCTGGCCACCGCGCTCTTTCGGATAACGGCGCAGGGCGTGACCTGGGGCATTCAGGTGCCCGGCGAGGCTGGCATCCGGCAGGGGAGTGGCGCAGGGTAGAGGGTATCGATCAACCGTGCCGACGAGGAGCGCGACCATGTGGAAAGCCTATGACGAGCTGGCCTGGACCGAGGCGTGGCTCGAGGACCCCCAGGGGGTCGAGGAGGAGGTGGCCACCTATCACCGCCTCATGGACGAGCACGCCCGGCGGCCGGTTCGCGAGGTGTTGCACCTGGGCTGCGGCGCCGGCGCCCACGACCGCGCCCTGAAGCGCCACTTCTCCCTGACCGGGGTGGACCTCAACAACGCCATGCTGCGGCTGGCTCGGCGCGCCAACCCCGAGGTGGAGTACCACCAGGGCGACATGCGCAGCGTTCGCCTGGGGCGTCAGTTCGACGCCGTGGTGATCCCCGACAGCATCGACTACATGGCCAGCCGCGACGACCTGGTCCTGGCCTTCGAGACCGCCCGCCACCACCTGCGGCCCGGCGGCGCCCTGCTGGTGGTGACCAAGCCCCGGGAGCTGTTCCACGACAACAACTTCGCTTACGTGGGCGAGCGCGACGGTATCCACGTCACCCTGCTGGAGAACAACCACGTGCTGCCCCCCGGCGACGAGCAGTACGAGGCCGTGCTGGTGTTCCTGATTCGTCAGGGGGGCGAGCTGGATGTCCAGGTGGATCACCACCGGCTGGGGCTCTTTACCCAGGCGACCTGGGAGCAGACCTTCCGCGACCAGGGGCTGGAGCTCCACCAGCAGGACCTCGAGGGCATCTACGAACCCTTCATGATCGCCGAGGGGGAGTACCCCATGCGCCTCTTCATCGGCGTGGCGCCCGGCAGCGACTAGCCCGACGCCGGCAGCGCCAGCAGCAGCGGCGCGCCGCGCTGCCCCTCCTCGAGGCGAGCGGCGAGGAGCGCGACCAGGCCGTCATGCTCGCCCACCAGCCGGCTGGGCCTCACCGTCAGGCCCGGCGAGGCGGCCATGGCCGCCGCGCAGATCTCGGCGATATCCCCCCCCTCGCCGGCGTGGCGGCCCGGCGAGAGGAACAGCATGGCCAGGACCACCTCGCGCCCGGCAAGCCCAGGGGCGGCCAGCAGGGTCTCCAGCAGCGGCTCGTTGAAGCGGTACTCATCGCCGTCCCGGCGCTCCATGGAGGCGAAGGTGACGCACTCGGCCTCCTCGGCGAGCAGGGCGCTCAGCTGGCCTGCCAGGTAGTTGCGCACCGCCGCCACCTCGGGAATGGGGCTGCCGTGGTCCACCAGCACCACCGTGGGGCGGCGCGCTCCTGTCATGGCCTCGCGCACATTGTCGGCCAGCAGCTGCGCCAGGCGCAGGTCCACGCCGCCCAGGGTATCCACCAGGGGCTGCGCCACCTTGACGGCGAGCGCCGGGTAGCGGGCCTGGACCTCCGCCAGGCGCTCGGGCAGGTAGCGGGTCAGCGCCTGGCTGGGGCCGAAGAAGAGCGGCAGGATGATCAGCTCGGTGGCGCCCTCTGCCGCCAGCCGCTCGGCCAGCGGGCCCAGGGTGACGGCCTTCTCGCCGCCGAGCGTCTCGGCGGGAATCTTGTGGGAGTGCAGCAGCGAGGCGGCCTCCACCGGCACGCCGCAGGCCGCGGAGAGCGCCTCGGCCAGGCGGCGCAGGTTGAGGGTTGCCTGGGGGCGCAGGGAGCCGTTGTCGAGGAGCACGATCGAAGTCGAGGGAGGCATGGGACGTCCTGTGCGGGGATGGAACCAAGAGAGGAGGGGGGCTCCTTCCAAAGTACTGCATGCGTGTCCCCCCACCGATGCTTAACTGTGAATGGCAGCTGCCAACACCCATGACAAGTAGAAAACAGGAGAAGGACCATGTGGATCAAGCCCGACTATACCGACCTGCGTCTCGGCTTCGAGGTGACCCTCTACATCGCCAACCGCTGAGCCCGCCGGCCGGCCCCCGGGTGGGGGCCGGCCCGAACGAACCACGACATTGAACAACGATGTCGAATAACGACCTCGAACAACAACAATGTGAGACATCACCATGCAGCTTATCGTGCTCGGATCGGCAGCGGGTGGCGGTTTTCCGCAGTGGAACTGCAACTGCCCCAACTGCCAGGGGGTGCGTCAGGGCAGGCCCGGTCTGACCCCGCGAACCCAGTCCTCCATTGCCGTCAGCATGGATGGCCAGCGCTGGCTGCTGTGCAACGCCTCTCCGGATATCCGCGCTCAGCTGAACACAACCCCTGAGCTCTTTCCGCGACGCGGCCTGCGCGACAGCGGCATCGCCGAGGTGCTGCTGGTGGATGCCCAGATCGATCACGTTACCGGTCTGCTCTCCCTGCGCGAGGGGTGCCCGCTGGATGTCTGGTGCACGCCCCGGGTGCACGAGGATCTGAGCCAGGGCTTCCCGCTCTTCCCCATGCTGGCGCACTGGCAGGGCGGACTGAGCTGGCGCCCCATCGCCCTGGAGGAGGGGCGCGAGCGGGTGACCTTCACGGTGCCCAGCTGTCCCGGCCTGGCCATCACCGCCCTGGCCCTGAACAGCAACGCCCCGCCCTACTCGCCGCGCCGCGGCGCCCCCGGGGTGGGGGATAATCTGGGGCTGCTGTTCGAGGATCGCCTCTCGGGGCTGAGCCTCTTCTACGGCCCTGGCCTGGGGCGGCCCGACGATGCCGTGCGCGAGCTGATGCAGCGTGCCGACTGCGTGCTGGTGGACGGCACCCTCTGGCACGACGACGAGATGCAGCGCCTGGGCGTCGGCACCTCCACCGGCGAGGCCATGGGGCACCTGGCCCTGGCCGGCGAGCACGGCATGATCGCCGAGCTGGATGCGCTGCCTGCCGCCACCCGCCGCATCCTGATTCATATCAACAATACCAACCCGATTCTCGACGAAGGTTCGGCAGAGCGCCGGGTGCTCGAGGAGCACGGCATCGAGGTCGCCTTCGACGGCATGCGACTGATGCTGTGACGCCTCCGGCTGCAACAGGAGAGGGAGATTACGCCATGCTGAATACCCGGACAGACCCCTGCGCCACGCGAGCGGGCCCCGAGACGGGCGTCGCCCGGTCGCCGCTGTCGGCGGATGATTTTCGCGCGGCGCTGATGGCCAAGGGCGACTACTACCATATTCATCACCCCTATCAGGTGGACATGGCGGCCGGTCGCGCCACCCCGGAGCAGATCCGCGGCTGGGTGGCCAACCGCTTCTACTACCAGGTGATGATTCCCCAGAAGGATGCCGCCCTGCTGGCCAACTGCCCCGATGCGCCCACCCGGCGGCGCTGGATACAGCGGCTGCTGGACCATGACGGTCACGCCGGCGACGACGGCGGCATCGAGGCCTGGCTCGCCCTGGGCGAGGCGGTGGGGCTCAGCCGCGAGGCGCTCTGGTCCCAGGAGCACGTGCTGCCGGGCGTGCGTTTTGCCGTGGATGCCTACGTCAACTTCGTGCGCCGGGCGTCCTGGGAGGAGGCGGCGATCTCCTCGCTGACCGAGCTGTTTGCGCCCCAGGCCCACCAGAGTCGCCTCGACACCTGGCCGCAGCACTATCCCTGGATCGACGCCTCCGGCTACGGCTACTTCCGCAAGCGTCTCAAGGAGGCACGGCGCGACGTGGAGCACGGTCTGGAGGTGGCGCTGGCCGTCTGCAACACAGCCGAGAGGCAGCAGCGGGCCCTGGGGATCCTGCAGTTCAAGCTCGACGTGCTGTGGAGCATGCTGGACGCCATGACCCTGGCCTATCAGCTCGGCCGTCCGCCCTACCACAGCGTCACCGACCGGCGCGTCTACCACCGGGGGCTCTCATGAACCTTGCCCGTATCCTGTCGCTGCGCCCCGGCTGGCGGCTGCAGTGGGAGCCCGCCCAGCAGCGCCATGTGCTGCTCTACCCCGAGGGGATGGTGCAGCTCAACGACAGCGCCGGCGCCATCCTCGCGCTGGTGGACGGCCGGCGTGATCAGGCGGCCATCGTGGCCGAGCTCGATGCGCGTTTTCCGGCGGCCGGCGGCGTGGCGGATGACGTCGACGATTTCCTGAACGATGCCTGCCGCCAGGGCTGGCTGCGCGAGGTGACCCCATGAGGACCCATGCCGAACTTTCCGCCGGTGCGCCGCTCTGGCTGCTGGCGGAGCTGACCTATCGCTGCCCCCTGCAGTGTCCCTACTGCTCCAATCCCGTCGACTACGCCCGCCATGGCGAGGAGCTCTCCACCGAGCAGTGGCGCGGCGTGCTGCGCGAAGCACGGGCGCTGGGAGCCGCCCAGCTGGGCTTCTCCGGCGGCGAGCCGCTGGTGCGTCAGGACCTCGAGGCGCTGGTGAGCGAGGCCCGGGAGCTGGGCTTCTACACCAACCTCATCACTTCCGGCGTGGGCCTCAACGAGGCGCGCATCGCGGCGCTGCGCGATGCCGGGCTGGATCATATTCAGATCAGCCTGCAGGCCGCCGACGAGGAGGTGTCCGCCGCGGTGGCGGGCTCCGCCAAGGCCCACGGGCGCAAGCTGGCCATGGCTCGGGCGGTCAAGGCGGCGGGCTACCCCATGGTGCTCAACGTGGTGCTGCATCGCCACAACATCGACGATGTCGATCGGCTGATCGCCCTGTGTGACGAACTGGGCGCCGACGCCGTGGAGCTGGCCACCTGTCAGTACTACGGCTGGGCGAGGCTCAACCGTGATGGCCTGCTGCCGAGTCGCGAGCAGGTGGCCCGGGCCGAGGCGGTGACCCAGGCGTGGCGCGAGCGCCTCGCGGCCAGGGGGCGCGAGATGCGTCTGCTCTTCGTGGTGCCCGACTACTACGCCGAGCGGCCCAAGGCCTGCATGGGGGGCTGGGGAGCGATCTTCATGACCGTGGCGCCGGACGGTGCTGTGTTGCCGTGCCACAGCGCCCGAGAGCTGCCCATGACCTTTCCCAACGTGCGCGACGCCTCGCTGGAGGCGATCTGGCATCGCAGCGAGGCCTTCAATCGCTTTCGCGGCGACGGCTGGATGAAGGCTCCCTGCCGCAGCTGCGACGAGCGCCATCAGGACTACGGCGGCTGCCGCTGCCAGGCCTACCTGCTGACCGGCGACCCCGCCGCTGCCGACCCGGTCTGCAGCAAGTCCCCCGAGCACCGGCTGATCGAGGAGGCCTGCGCGGAGGCGGCGCACCGCTCGCCACCGCTGGAGCACCTCACTGCCCGCAACAGCGCCAACTCGCGTCTGATCTGGCGGGGATAGCCCGACCAAGGGCGTAAGGCGGCCGGAGTGGCCGCACCCTACCATGGCATCGTTGCCACACTGACCCCTGACGACCCGGCGAGCGGCAAGGCGCCGGGTACAATAACGACAACCCCACGGGGAACGCCATGTCACACAGCATCACGGCGCTGCGCAAGTTTGTGGCGCCCGAGATCATCTTCGGCGAGGGCTCCCGTCACGCCGTGGCCAACTACGCCCAGACCTTCGGTGCCGAACGCATCCTGCTGGTCTCCGACCCCGGCGTAGTCGCGGCGGGCTGGGTCGCCGAAGTGGAGGCGGACCTGGCCGCTGCCGGCATCCATAGCCGACGCTTCACGGCGGTCTCGCCCAACCCCCGAGTCGAGGAGGTGATGGCCGGGGCCGAGGTCTACCGCGACCATGCCTGTCAGGCCATTGTCGCCATCGGCGGCGGCAGCCCCATGGACTGCGCCAAGGGTATCGGCATCGTGGTGGCCCATGACGGCCATATCCTCGATTTCGAAGGGGTCGACACCCTGCGGGTGCCGATCCCACCGCTGATCTTCATCCCCTCCACGGCGGGCACCTCGGCGGATATCTCCCAGTTCGCGATTCTCTCGGACCAGAGCCGCCGCCTGAAGCTCTCCATCGTCAGCAAGTCGGTGGTGCCGGACGTGTCGCTGATCGACCCTGTCGTCACCCTCACCATGACCCCCTTTCTCACCGCCTGCACCGGCATCGATGCCCTGGTGCACGCCATCGAGGCCTTCGTCTCCACCGGCAGCGGGCCTCTCACCGATGCCCATGCCCTGGAGGCAATGCGGCTGATCAATGGCCATCTGGTCGCCCTGGTGGCCAACCCGGGCGATATCGAGCTGCGCGCCCAGGTGATGCTGGGCAGCATGCAGGCGGGCCTGGCGTTCTCCAATGCCATCCTGGGGGCGGTGCACGCCATGTCCCATAGCCTCGGGGGCTTTCTCGACCTGCCCCACGGGCTCTGCAACTCCATGCTGCTGGAGCACGTGGTGGCCTATAATTTCGAGGCCACGCCCGAGCGCTTCATGCGGGTGGCCGAGACCCTGGGCATCGACTGCCGCGGCCTGACCCAGCGCCAGGTGAAGCAGCGCCTGGTGGCGCACCTGGGCGAACTGAAGCGCGCCGTGGGCCTCTCCGGGCGGCTTGGCGAGGTGGGCGTCGGCAGCAGCGACGTGCCGCTGCTGACCCGTCACGCCATGCAGGACCCCTGTATCCTGACCAACCCGCGACGCTCCAGCCAGCGCGATGTAGCGGTGGTCTACGAGGAGGCGCTCTAGCCGATGAGGCAACGTCCATGAAGAAGCCGACCGACCCGGATGGCTTCTCGGTCAGCGAGCTGCTGGGGCTGGGCAGCCACTCGGCGCGCAAGAGCTACTACCCCGAGCTGACGGCGCGCATGGCCGAGCTCGAGAACGAACGCAACCGCTACAAGTGGCTGTTCGAGAACGCCCTGCACGGCATCTTCCAGGCCTCCATGAGCGGCGGGCTGCGGGCCGCCAACCCCGCCCTGGCCAGCATGCTGGGCGATGCCTCCGTGGCGGAGACCCTGAAGCGCTGCACCACGCTGGAGGCGCTCTTCGTGGACCCTTGCGACCTGCAGCGCCTGCGCCGGCGGCTGGTGCGGGAGGGGCGGGTGGCGGGCTTCACCACGCGGCTGCGGGGACGCCAGGGCCACGAGGTGGCGGTCTCCATGACCCTGCTGCCCAAGCCCAACGGCGGCGAGGCCTCGCTGGTCGAGGCCTTCGTGGCCGACATCACCGAGCGCGAGCGTGCCCGGCGACGGCTGGAGGAGCTCAACGCCGAGCTGGAGGCCCGGGTTCAGGCGCGCACTCGGGAGCTCGAAGCGCTCAACGCCGAGCTGCGCGACGCGCGAGACGCCGCCGAACAGGCCAACCGCAGCAAGGACCGCTACCTGGCGGCGGCCAGCCACGACCTGCTGCAGCCCATGAACGCCGCGCGGCTGATGGTGGCCACCCTGCAGGAGCGCCCCCTGGCCCCGGCCGAGGCGGAGCTGGCGCGCAGCATCCACCTCTCGCTGGAGGGGGCCGAGGAGCTGCTGACCGACCTGCTCGACATCGCCCGCCTGGATCATGACCGCATCCAGCCTCAGCTGGATGACTTCTGCCTGGGCGAGCTGGCCAGTCAGCTGATGGCGGAGTATGCGCCCCGGGCCCGGGAGAAGGGCCTGAGCGTCCGCCAGGCGGTGGGGCGCTGGCGAGTGAACAGCGACTTCCGGCTGCTCGGCCGGGTGCTGCGCAACTTCCTCTCCAACGCCTGCCGCTATACCGAAAGCGGGCGGGTGCTGCTGGGCACCCGGCGCCGCGGCGGGGCGGTATGGCTCGAGGTGTGGGATACCGGCCCCGGGATCCCGCCCGACCAGCGCCGCGTGATCTTCGACGAGTTCCACCAGCTGGGCGCATCCCGGGCCCGGGACCGCCAGGGGGTCGGGCTGGGGCTGGCCATCGTGGAGCGCATCGTCACACGATTGGGGCTCGAGGTCAGGGTCGACTCCTGGCCGGGGCAGGGCTCCTGCTTCGCCGTGCGGGTGCCGCTGGCGCGCGGGCGGCCGCTGCCTCCCTGCGAGCCGCCGGGCCCGGCGCCGCCGCCGGTGCGCTTCGCGGGCCAGCCGGTGCTGGTCATCGACAACGAACCCAGCATCCTGGTCGGCATGGGTCAGCTGCTGCGCGGCTGGGGGCTCGACTGCCATCTGGCGCTGGACGTCGAGGAGGCGCTGGAGGCGTGCCCCGAGGCGCCGGCGGCGCTGCTGGTGGACCTGCACCTTGACGGCCCCGATACCGGCGATGCCCTGGTCGAGCGGCTGCGCGCCCACTGGCGGGCGCCGGCGCTGCCGGCGGTCGTTATCACCGCCGACCGTTCCGACGCGTGGCGCCAGCGGCTGCGGGATGCCGGACTCCACGTGCTCAACAAGCCGCTGCGCCCCGGCAAGCTGCGGGTGCTGCTGCATGGACTGCTGACCCATGACGGACTGGCGTGAGCTGCCGCCAAGGGGGCTGCCGCCCGGCAGCCGCCTGGCCGAGGGACGGCTGGCCAACGGCCTCGAGGTGCGCCTGGCCGAGGTGCCGGCGGCGCGCCAGGCGCGGCTGGCGCGGCTGGCGCTGGGCGTGGCCGCCGGCTGGCTGGATGAACCGCCGCGGCACCGCGGCCTGGCGCATCTGCTCGAGCACTGCCTGTTTCACCCGCGCCGCGAGGGGCTCGCCCTGGCCGACTGGGTCGGCGCGGTGGGCGGGCGCTACAACGCGCGTACCTCGGAGGCGACCACCGACTACCACCTGAGCCTGCCGGCGGCGCAGCTGGCAGAGGGGCTGGCGCGCCTGGTCGACCTGGTGGCCGCCCCGGATCTGCTGACAGACGAGGCGGCGCCCGAGGCGGTGGCCAGGGAGATCGCGGTGATCGACGCCGAGTTCCGTGCGCGCCGCGGCGACCCGGCCCTGCATCGGCTTGCCGCCCTGTCGCGCCTGGTGGCGGTGGAGCATCCTGCCCGAGGCTGCCATGCGGGGCACCGGCTCAGCCTCGGGGGGGCGCCGTGCCCTGCTCTGCGCGCCTTTCATCGCCGCCACTACCGGGCGTCTCGCATGGTGCTGGCCAGCCTGGCGCCGCAGCCGCTGGCCCATCAGTGGGCGGCGATTCAGGCCGCCGGCCAGCGCCTGCCGGGCTGGGGAGGGGGGCACGCCGTGGGCGTGTCGAACGCCGCCGCCTGGCGCTGGACGGCCCCCGGCGGCGTCGCCTGGCGTTCACCGGGCGTCAGCGGAGCCCTGGAGCTGCTCTGGCCCCTGCAGCCGGGGACCCGGGCGCAGCACGCCGATGCCCTGGAGGCGCTGGCGCTGGGGCTCGAGGATGGCGAGCTGGCCGCTGCGCTGTGTCGGCGCGGCTGGCTGCAGGACCTCTCCGCCACCGCCTGGCCGGAGGGTGCCGGGGAGGCGCTGGCCCTGACCCTGCGTCTCAGCGAGTCGGGCGAGCGGCACTGGGGCGAGGCCGCCGAGCTGTGCCGCTCCCGCCTGGCATCGCTGCTGGCCCGGAGTGACGACCCGGGCGCCCCCGCTCGGCTGCCGGAGGAAGCCCTGGCGACGTGGCCCCAGCGTCAGGTGCGCCGGCACTGTGCGCTGAATCGCTGTCGGGCCGAGGCGCCTGCGCCGGCGGTGCAGTTGAGTGGGACGCTGCCGCGCCTGCTGCTCGCCTGCCGCGAGCTGCCGCCGGGGCAGGTGCGCCGGGTGCCGGAGAGCGCCACGCCCTGGGTGCCTCTGGCCTGGCCCCGGCGCGGCCCGCCACCGCCTCCCTGGCCCGGAGATGCTGATCCGGTGCGCTGGGTCGCTGCGAGCCAGCGCCGCGGTCACCAAGGAGAGCCGAGACGCTGCGCAGAGCGGCCCCTGACGGTGTGGCGAGGCGGTACCAGCCGGCGTCCCTGGCTCTGCCTCGGCTGGCCGGCGTCGGGGGAGCGCCTGGCCGCCTGGGAGACCGCCAGCCTGCCGCTGCGCCAGGCCTTCCGCGCCCGGGGCGGAGAGCTGTGGCTGGGTGAGGATGCCCGGGGCGCCTGGCTGGCCCTGCGCGGTGAGGAGGCGCTGCCGCCCGTGGCCCTGGCGCTGCTGGAGGCCTGGCCCCGGGCGGCCCTGCCTCGGGCGCCCGGCGCTGGGCTGCTGGCCCAGCGGCTGCTGGCGCGGCTGAGCCAGGCCGAGGCGACGCCGTCACTGCCGCTCTGCTGGGCCGAGGCGCCCCCGGCGCCGATGCTGCGCCGGCGCCTGCTGGAGGTGGCGAGCGCTGCCGTGGCGGGCGGCAGGCCGGATCGGCGCCGGGAGGCATCGGTTGCCCCGCAAGGCGAGGGGGCGGCCCTGATGCTGCTGCTCCAGGGGGAGTCGACGCCCCTGGAGCGGCTCTGCCTGCGCCTGCTGGGCCAGTGCCACGACCGCCCCTTCCTGGTCGAGATGCGCGAGCGTCGCGGGCTCGGCTATGTGGCGGCGGTGCGCTATCGGGAAGCGGCAGGGCGGCCGCGCCTGGGCTATGTGGTGCAGTCGCCCGGGGCCAATGCCAAGACGCTGCGGTTGGCCATCGAGGACTTCCTGGCCGTGCAGGGGCGGGCCCTGCTGCCATCAGGAGGAGACGAGCTGGCTCGACGGCTGGCGGCACTGCGCGCCGATCTGGCGGTGCCCGAGAGCGAGGCCGAGGCCTGGCGCTGCCAGTGGCAGGCGCTGCGGGAGGGAACGTGTGAGCCCGACTGGCGACGGCTGGAGCGTTCCCTGGAGGCGCTGGATGGCGAGGTGCTGAGGGGCTGTCTGGAGCGGCTGCTGGCCAGGCCGGACGCCTGGCAATGGCATCGGCTTCAGGCCGCGGCATGCCACCTTGGTCGTAGCGGGGTCGCCGGAGAGCGGCACTCAAGTGCTATTTCTCCCCGGTCGGGGGCCCCCTAGACTGGCAGGGCATTCGTCGACAGAGCGAGCCCGGCCATGACCGCATCCCTTGCCACGCCCCTGGTGCCGACCTCGCCGTCCGGCCCGGACGCCATACCTTTTGCTCACACCTGCGCCGGCGCGCCCGAGGAGGCGGCCCGGCAGCTGGCGGACCGCCTGCTGTCCTGCCGGCCCAGCGGCGTGCTCTTCTTCTGCTCCGCGGAGTATGACCTCGACGCGCTGGGGCAGGCCCTGGAGCGCCACTTCGGCGGCGTGCCTCTCTGCGGCTGCACCACCGCCGGCGAGCTGACCACCCAAGGCTACGCCCGGGGTGGCGTGGTGGCCATCGGCTTTCCGGATCGCGACTTCGCCTTCGCCCATGCGGTGATCGACGACCTCGATAACGTCAGCCTGCCCGCCGCCCAGACGCTGGTCGACACCCTGCTCGGCGAGTGTCAGGCGGCCAGGGTGGCGCCCCTCAAGGGGCACAGCTTCGCCGTGACCCTGCTCGACGGCCTCTCCGCCAGCGAGGAGCAGGTGCTGGCGACCCTCAACGCCGCCCTGGCCGGCATTCCCCACTTCGGCGGCAGTGCCGGCGACGACAAGCTGGCGGGTACCCACGTCTACGGCGGCGGCCGCTTCCACTCGGCGGCCGCCGCCGTGGTGATGCTCAATACCCGGCTCGACTTCGAGGTCTTCTCCACTCACCATCTGCGGCCGCGCAGCGAGAAGCTGGTAGTGACCGCGGTGGACCGCGAGCGGCGCCGGGTGCTGGAGCTCAACGCCGAGCCCGCGGCCCTGGAGTATGCGCGGCTGGTGGGGGTGCCCGTCGAGGCGCTCGATGCCGAGGTCTTCGCCCGCCATCCCCTGGCGGTCAAGCTCAACGAGCGCAGCTATGTGCGGGCGATCCAGCGGGTCAACCCGGACCACAGCCTGAGCTTCTACTGCGCCGTGGAGAACGGCATCGTGCTGACCGCCATGGCGCCCACGCCGCTGCTTGGCGGGCTCGAGGCGGGTCTGGAGACCCTGGCCGAGCGCCTGGGCGAGCCCGGCCTGGTGATCGGCTGCGACTGCTGCCTGCGCCGGCTGGAGGTGAACCAGGACGGCCTGCTTCCCCAGGCCAGGTCGCTGCTGTCGCGCTATCGAGTGGTGGGCTTCAACACCTATGGCGAACACTATGATGGCCTGCATCTCAACCAGACCTTTACCGGCGTCTATCTGGGGCGCCCGCCTCGGACGCGGCCGGGAGAGCAGGCGTGACCACGGCGCGGGAGGAGGCCCTGACCCGGGAGGTGGAGCGGCTCCGGCGCATCAATGCGGCGCTGATCGAGCGGGTCGAGGCGGGCACTCTGCCCCGCAGCGCCCCCTACGCCGCCTTCGAGCATACCGCCCTGCTGGCCGAGCAGGTGCGTGAGCGCACCTGGGCGCTCAACCAGACCCTGCATGAGCTGCGCAGCAGCAATCGGCTGCTGGCGGAGGCCCGGGAGAGGGCGGAGCGTGCCAGCCAGACTCTGGTCGACGCCATCGAGAGCATTACCGATGCCTTCGTGCTGTTCGATGCCGACCTGCGCATCGAGCGCTTCAACCGCCGCTTCGCCGAGCTCTGGTTGCCGGCGGGCATTCGCGTGCGGCGCGGTATGACCCTGGATGCCCTGCGCCACCGGGCGCGCAGCTCGGGCCTGGTGGTGCGTGAATGGCTGGGCAAGGAGGACCGCTCCATCGTCTACCAGCTGCACGACGGACGCTGGCTGCAGGTGCATCAGCGCCCCACCCGCGGCGGCGGGCGCGTGGTGCTGCACGTGGATATCACCGAGCTCAAGCGGCAGGAGAGCGCTCAGCGCGAGCACGCCCTGGCCGAGAAGTCGCGGCTGCTCCAAGCTACCCTCGACAGCCTCTCCCAGGGGGTGGCGGTGGTGGCGGCGGACGGCTGCCTCGAGATGTGCAACCGGCGCTGCCTGGCCCTGGCCGGGCTCACCGCTCCCCTGGCGACCGGGGGGGCCGTGCCGCTGGAGCGTCTGGGTCCGCTGGTGGCGGGACTCGAGGTGCGTAGCCTGGCCGCGGCTCGGGAGCAGCATCTCCCCGACGGTCGCATCGTGGAGGTGCGTGGCCACCCCATGCCCGGCGGCGGCCGGGTACTGACCTTCACCGATATCACCGAGCGTACCCACTATGCCCAGACCCTGCTGGAGCGGGAGCGCTGGATTCGCACCATCACCGACGAGCTGCCGGTGATGATCGCCTACCTGAATCGAGACCTGCGCTACGCCTTCGTCAACCGCGGCTATGAACGCTGGTACGGCTGGCCTCGGGGCAGGCGCCTGGGCGGCGAACTGCACGAGCTGCACAGCGAGGCGCACTGCCGGCGCCTGATTCCCTATCTGGAGCGGGTGCTGCAGGGAGAGAGCCTCTCCTTCGAGCTGGCCGAGACCGGCGCCAGCGGCGAGGAGCGGGTGCTGCTGCGCTCCTATGTGCCTCACCGCAACGGCGATGACGGTGTGATCGGCGTCTTCGTGCTGGTGCGCGACATCACCGAGCGGCGGCGCGCCACCGAGGCGCTGCGCCACGCCTATCAGAACCTGGAGCAACGAGTGCGCGAGCGTACCGCCGAGCTGACCCGGGTCAATCGTCAGCTGCGCGCCGAGATCCACGAGCGCACCCAGGCGGAGCAGCGCCTGCGCGAGGCCAAGACCGAGGCCGAGGCGGCCAACCTTTCCAAGACCAAGTTCCTGGCGGCGGTGAGTCATGACCTGCTGCAGCCGCTCAACGCCGCCAGGCTCTTCGTGGGCGCCCTGGAGGAGCAGGTCACCACGTCCCAGGGCGGCGAGCTGGTCGGCCTGATCGGTCGCTCCCTCAAGGATGTGGAGTCGCTGCTGGCCACCCTGGTGGACAGCTCGCGGCTGGACGCCGGCGTGATCACCCCCGACATCGGCGCCTTTCCCGTGGCGGAGCTGCTCGACGGCCTGGCGCGGGAGTACCGCCAGGTGGCGGCCAGTGAAGGGCTGGAGCTGCGCCATGTGCCCTGTCGGGCGGTGGTGGTCAGCGACATCTCGCTGCTGGGCCGGGTCCTGCGCAACTTTCTCAGCAATGCGGTTCGCTACACGGTGAAGGGGCGTCTGCTGCTGGGGTGCCGGCGGCGCTCCCACGGGCTCGAGATCCAGGTCGGCGATAGCGGCATCGGCATCGAAGAAGCCGAACAGGCGGCCATCTTTCAGGAGTTCCGCCGCCTGGATGGGCCGGTGCGCAGCGACCGGGGACTTGGCCTCGGGCTCTCCATCGCCGACAAGATCTCGCGGATACTCGACCATCCGCTGCGGGTGCGTTCCCGGGTCGGGGCGGGCTCGCTGTTCAGCATCACCCTGCCCTATGGGGAGATCGCCGCTGCGCCCGGGGCGGCGGCCCTGCCGGCGCCGCCCGCCGGCCGGGTCGATCTGGCGGGGTGCCGGGTCTGGGTGGTGGATAACGACAGCGATATCTGCCACGCCATGAAGACCCTGCTGGAGCGCTGGGAGTGTCGGGTCTGGGTGGCGGAGAGCGAGGCGGCGCTGTCGGCCCAGCTGGACCTGGCCGAAGCGGCGGCGGACGTGCTGATCGTCGACTATCACCTGGATCACGGCGAGACCGGGCTCGCCGTGGCCGAGCGGATCAATGCGCGCCGGCGCGATCCGCTGGCGGTGATGGCGATTACCGCCAACCACAGCAATGCCCTGCGTCAGCAGGTCCGCGCGCTGGGCTACCAGCTGCTCCACAAGCCGGTGAAGCCCCTGCGTCTCCGGCTGGCCCTGGCCCAGCTGGTCACCCCCCCGTGAGAGGCGGCTTCACGACGGCCGGGTAAAGCGGCTGAAGTCGATATCGCTGGCTGCCAGGATGGCCTGGACCCGGCTGCTGACGCCCAGCTTGCGCAGGATGGCGGAGACATGCGCCTTGACGGTGGTCTCGGCGATATTGAGGTGATAGGCGATCATCTTGTTGGACTCGCCACGGGTCATGTGCTCGAGGACCTGTAGCTGCTTGCGGGTCAGGGTATCGAGCTGGTGGGCCGAGATGGACGACTCCTGGTGGGAGCGGCGTGTCTTGGCCGTTTCCCGCATGATGTCCGGCGGCAGGTAGATGTTGCCGTCGAGAATCTGCTCGATGGCGCGGGTCATCTTGTCCCGGGGGGAAGACTTGGTGATGAACCCCATGGCGCCGTAGGTGACGGCCTGGAGGATCACCTGCTTGTCCTCCTCGGCGGAGATGATCACCACCGGAATGGTGGGCATGGCGTTGCGCAGCTCGATCAGTCCCGCCAGGCCGTTCATGCCCGGCATGTTCAGGTCCAGCAGGACCAGGTCGAGGTCTTCATGCTCGCCGGCCAGGGCCAGCGTCGTCTCGAGATCCTCGGTTTCCAGAATCTCGGCGCCAGCGAACCCATCCTGAATCACCCGGCCGATGGCCTCGCGAAACAGCGGGTGGTCGTCGGCGATCAGCAGTTTGTACATGATCTGAGCCTTGCGTTGTTATTGACGGACCTGCCTGGTGACGAGCGCACGCCCACCTTCGCTAGCGCGCCCTGACGCTGGGCTGGCAGGGACTCAGTGCGGCGTGGTCGCCCAGCGGAGCCGGGCATATCGCTGCCTGGTCGTGACCGGCCTCCTGCCAGCCGTCGATGCCATCCGGGTACCAGTAGACTCGCCGGTAGCCCAGGTCGCGGGCGCGGCGGGCGGCGTTCCAGGAGAGCCAGCAGTCTCGCCGACAGAAGAATACCAGCGGCGTTTCGGGGTGACCATCGGCCAGCTGGTCGAGGGCGTCGACGAAGTAGGCCTGCCATGATGGCGTGAGTGCGGCGCTGCCCACGTTGGGCAGCCAGGTGGCACCGGGCAGCGAGAGGTGCGGGTAGGCCTGGAGGAAGACGCCGTCCTGCCAGGCCAGGGGGTAGACATCGATCAGCGAGACGTCGCTGCCGTGCTGCAGCAGCAGCTCGTACACCCCTTCGGTGCTCAGGCGAGTGGCCCCCTCCAGGGGGGCGGTGACGGCGCTGCGGTAGGGGGGAAGCCGGTAGCCCTCGGCGTTGAAGGAGTCGCCGGCGGCCGGTACCCAGGGCCCGAAAAGCACCACGGTGAGCGCCAGCCGCGGCCACATGGGTCAGTCCATCCAGTCGACGGGGCAGGCCGTGCAGCCCTGCATCTGCACCAGCTGGAAGTTGCCGTAGTGCAGGCGGGCGCCGCTCAGGTCGGCATGGTCGAGCCGCGACATGCTGAGCTTGGCTTCCTGCAGGTTGGCGTCGCGCAGGTCGGCGCCGCGCATGTCGGTGCGGTTCATCCAGGCCATCTCGAGCTTGGCGCCGTGGAGTATGGCGTCGCGGAAGCTGGCCTTGGTCAGGCGGCCGAACTCCAGGTTGGCGCCGGTCAGGTCGGCGCCGTCGAAGATGGCCCCCTGGCCGAACAGGTTCCAGCTTTCGAGCCCCACCAGGCTGGCCTGGCCGAGGTCGGCGCCGCGCAGGTTGGCGTTGATCATTCGGGCGCGATTGAGGTTGGCGCCGCGCAGGTCGGCCCCCTCCAGGTTGACGCCGCGCAGGTTGGCGTGGCGCAGGTCGGCGCCGGTGAGGTCGGCGCCGGAGAAGTCGGCGCCGTGCAGCTCCAGGTTGGCGAGGTCGGCGCCGGCAAGGTCGGCGCCGGGGCACTGGGTGTACGCCTCCAGCACGCAGCCGTTGTGAACGGGCGCCTCGTAGGCGGCGTCCTCCGCCGCTGCCAGGGAGGGGCCGAGCAGCAGCGCCCCCAGGGTAAGGCCGCCGAGATGACGCCGCAGGGAAGTGGTATGGGACATGTGACGCTCCTCCGGAAGAGAGCCGGCCGCCCCGTGGCGGCCGGCGGGGTCGTCTGGCTCAGTTGGCGGCCAGGTCGCGGGCGAAGTCCGGCAGCTTGAAGACCCAGAAGGAGCCCCCCTGTGCCACCGTCCGGGTCAGCTCGGCCATGTCGCCACCCCACAGCGGCACCGCGCCACCGTAGCCTGTGGTCACGCCGATGTACTGCTCGCCGTCCATCTCCCAGGTGATGGGCGGGGAGATGATCCCGGTGCCTACCTGGAAGCTCCAGAGCTCCTCGCCGCTCTCGGCATCGAAGGCCTTGATGTAGCCGTCGCCGGTGCCGGTGAAGACCAGGTTGCCGGCGGTGGCCACCACGCCGGCCCATAGCGGCAGCGTTTCCTTGTGCTCCCAGGCGATGTCGCCGGTCAGCGGGTCGATGGCGCGCAGGATGCCGACGTGATCGTCATACATGCGCTTGATGCGGAAGCCCATGCCCAGATAGGCCGAGCCTTCGCTGTACTCCACCTCCTCGGTCCAGTAGTCCTCCTTCCAGTGGTTGGCCGGCACGTAGAAGAGCCCGGTGTCCTGGCTGTAGGCCATGGGGTTCCAGTTCTTGCCGCCCAGGAAGGGGGGCGAGATCTCTACCGGCTCGGAGCGGGTCTGGCCCTCCTCCAGGCGGGGCGGGCGCTGCCCCTCGACCTCGGCGGGGCGGCCCGTCTCCAGATCGATATGGGTGGCCCAGGTGATGTTGTCCACGAAGGGGAAGGCGTCGAGCAGGTCGCCGTTGGTGCGATCGGTGATATAGAAGAAGCCGTTGCGGTCGGCGTGGGCGCCGGCCCTGACCAGCTGGCCGGTCTCGTCCTCGTAGTCGAACAGCACGATCTCGTTGTTGCCGGAGAAGTCCCAGTGGTCGTTGGGCGTGTGCTGGTAGTGCCACTTGATCTCGCCGGTGGTGGGGTCGACGGCGACCTGGGCCGAGGTGTAGAGGCTGTCGTAGTCGGAGGGGTGGCCGTCCGGCGAGGTGCGCGCCCAGCCGTTCCAGGGGGCGGGGTTGCCGGCACCGACGATGATGGTGTTGGTCTCAGGGTCGAAGCTGGCGCTCTGCCAGGGGGCCCCGCCGCCGTGGCTCCAGGCCTCCACCTTGCCGGTCTCGGAGTCGGGGTCGTCGGGCCAGGAGGGGGCGCTGGGGTCGCCGCTGGGCGTACTCTCCTCGCCGTTGAGCCGGCCGAAGTGCCCCTCCACGAAGGGCCGCATCCAGATCTCCTCGCCGGTCTCCACGTCCCGGGCGAAGAGCTTGCCCACGATCCCGAACTCGTTGCCCGAGGAGCCGTGAATCAGCATCACCCGGCCGGTCTCCTGGTCCTGGATGATGGTCGGCGCGCCGGTCATGGTGTAGCCGGCGCGATGGTTGCCGAAGCGCTCCCGCCAGACCACCTCGCCGGTGTCCTTGTTCAGGGCCACGATGCCGGCGTCCAGGGTGCCGAAGAAGACCTTGTCGCCGTAGATGGCGGCGCCGCGGTTGACCACGTCGCAGCAGGGCCGGATGTCGTTGGGCAGGCGGTGATTGTAGGACCAGAGCCGCTTGCCGGTGCGGGCGTCCAGGGCAAAGATCCGCGAGTAGGAGCCGGTGACATAGATGACGCCGTCGTGCACCAGGGCCTGGGACTCCTGACCGCGCTGCATCTCGTCGCCGAAGGAGTGGGACCAGGCCGGGGTCAGCATGTGCACGTTGTCGGCGTTGATCTTGTCCAGCGGGCTGTAGCGCTGGGCGTGCACGCCCATGCCGTATCCCAGCACCGTCTCGGTGTTCTCGTGGTCGGTGAGGATGTCCTCCCAGGTGACGGGAGTGGCCATGCTGGCGGCGCTGAGACCCAGGGCCGAGGCGCAGGCCACGGCGGCGGTCAGGGTCTTGAGGCGAATCGGGAGCCGGGGGCGGGCGATCGGTGTTGTTCTTGTCATGGTGGGGTTCCCATGTCGAGGTGAGCGAAGGGTCGGGCGGTTGCCGACCATCGGACTCCACTCTAGTGCGCGGCCGGCCTCCTGTTTCAGGCACTCTGGTCCCGGTTTGCCTACTGACTTGGCACTACGACCAAGGAAGGAGGCGATGCCCACCAAGGCGCCATTTCTGGATATCCGGCCGCTGCCTAGCCTTCGCAGGGTGATTCCACCTTTCCTTTGACGAGGGCTGCACCATGAGCTGCACCACCAACAACAAGATGACACCGACTGCTCGACCGTCACGCCGCCGGCACGCCGCCTCGGCGGCTTTGGCCTCCGGGATGCTGGCGCTGCTGCTGTCCGGCCAGGCGCTCTCCCACGGCGATGTGACCCCGCAGCCGGTGGATACCCGCGGCCTGGAACCCCTGGGCGATGAGTGGCTCGACGAGAACCCCTATCGGGAAGAGCACCCCCAGCATGAGCTCGCCGTGGACGTGGGCGCTTCCGCCTATAACGCCAACTGTGCGGCCTGCCACGGGCTGGAGGCCAAGTCCGGCGGCATCGCTCCGGATCTGCGCGAGCTGGAAAACGGTGCCTGGGGAGACGAGTGGTACAAGGAGCTGGTCACCCAGGGCTCGGAGCGCGGCGGGCGCGTGCTGATGCCGCGCATGTCCGACTACGTCAGCCAGGAGGGCCTCTGGGCCATACGCGCCTGGCTCGAGACCGTCAGCTTCGAGACGGCAGGCCGCTGATCCGACGCCATCCGAGGAGGCAAGTGCCGATGATGCAGAATCGCAACCGCCTGGGCATCTGGCTGAGCGGCTGTTCGCTGGTCGTCATACCGCTGTGGGGGCTGGCCCAGGGCGCGGGGGACGCAGAGCGGGCAGGCCCGGCGCCAGCCGGCCCGGCCGAGGAGGCCTTCACCAGCTCGGCAGACCCGCTTGGGTCCTTCATGTGGGAGCTCTATCGAGAGCGCTATCTGGGCGATGCGCCCTACGTCTTCGACAGCCGAGTGCGGCTGAGCGCCCCCGGCTTTGCCGAGGACTCCGGGCAGGTGCCCCTGGATATCGACGCCGGCGAGCTGGGTGACGACTTCGAGCGCATGCTGGCCTGGGTCGAGCTCAACCCCATCCCCCTGATCTTCGACTATGACCCGCGCAGCCATGGGCTCCCCAGGCTCTCTCTCAATGTGAGGCTGGAGCAGGCCTCGCCGGTGCGCGTCGCCGTGCAGCGCCATGGCGTCTGGCATATCGGCTCTACGCATATCGAGGCCGAGGGGGGTGGCTGCACCACGCCGGGCATCGCCACGACCGAGAGCCGCTGGGAAGAGCGTTTCGGCGAGGTGGCGGGGCGGCGCTTCGACCACGGCGAGCAGAGCCAGCTGCGCTTGAGGGTGATGCACCCCATGGACAGCGGGCTGATTCCCAGCCAGCCGGCCTTTCATATCCAGCGCTTCGAGGTGCTCGATGCCGGCGGCGAGCTCATCTCCACCCTGGCCATCGAAGCCTCGGTCAGCGAGAACCCCGCCCTGGGCCTGCACATGAAGCCTCTGGAGGGGGGGTATCGGGTCGGCGCCCGGGACAACAACGGCAACCGCTTCTCGATTGCCCTCTAGGGAGACTGCCATGTTGCGTCATGCAAGGCGCGGTCGCGCCGGCCTGGCCGCGGTGCTGGCGCTGCTGGCGCCGCCGCTGCTGGCGCCGCCGCTGCTGGCCTGCGAGCCTGAGCTTACGCCGGTGGCGCCGGCCACCTGGGTGGTGGAGGGGGCTCGCGAGGAGATCGCCGCCGACAACTGCGGCCTGATCGCCAACCTGGGGGTCATCGCCACCGGAGAGGGCGTGGTGCTGATCGACAGCGGGCCCAGCCGCACCCTCGGCGAGGCCCTGGAGGCGGAGATCATAGCGCTGACGGGGCAGCCGGTGCGCTGGGTGCTCAATACCCACCACCACCCGGACCACGTCTTCGGCAACCAGGCCTTCGCCAACGCCGAGGTGCTGGCCCTGGCCGGCACCGCCGAGGCCATGGCTCGGGATGCCGCGGCCTTCGAGGCCAACCTCAGGCGCCTGCTGGGCGAGGCCTTTGCCGGGACCCGGCTGCGCCTGCCCGATCGCGCCGTGGCACCCGGGCGGCATGACTTCGGCGGCTACCCCCTCGAGCTGCATGCCTTCCGCGGCCACAGCGGTGCCGATCTGGTTATCTTCGACGCGGCGACGGGGGTGCTGTTCGCCGGCGATCTGGTCTTTCACCAGCGCACCGCCACCACGCCCCATACTCCCGGGCTCCAGGCGTGGATCAAGGAGCTCGACCGGCTGGAGGCGCTGCGCTATCGGGTGATGGTGCCTGGCCACGGCCCCGTCGATCATGAGGGTGCGGCCCTGGCGCAGACTCGGGACTACCTGGCCTGGCTCGATCGACACTTCGACGAGCAGGCCTCGCGAGGCGCTACCGCCAACCAGGTGCGGGAGGCGCCGCTGCCCGAGCGTTTTGCGGGCCTCGCCCTGGCGGAGTACGAGCTGACCCGCAGCCTCAGCCACCTCTACCCCCGCTACGAGCAGCGCTGGCTGTGGGGGGAGGCGCCGTGATGTCGGCGCCTGCAACTACTACTAAAGACCCCCGTAGGGGAGCCCATGGCAGGATAGTGCCCGTCGGGAATTCCTCTACGCTTGAAGACAGGCTCGAGACCCGAGGCGCACCGCCCGAGCGAGCCCCTACAACAACAGAGACAGGAGTTGCGTCATGATCTACGCCAATCCCGGCAGCCCGGATGCCGTCATTAGCTTCGAGCAGCGCTACGGCAACTACATCAACGGCGAGTTCGTGTCGCCGGTGAAGGGCGAATACTTCGACAACGTCAGCCCGGTCAACGGCGAGGTGTTCTGCCAGATCCCGCGCTCCACCGCCGAGGATATCGACAAGGCGCTGGATGCCGCCCACGCCGCCGCCCCGGCCTGGGGCAAGACCTCCGCCGCCGAGCGCAGCAACATCCTGCTCAGGATCGCCGACCGCATCGAGCAGAACCTCGAGATGCTGGCCGTGGCCGAGACCTGGGACAACGGCAAGGCGGTGCGCGAGACGCTGAACGCCGACCTGCCGCTGGCGGTCGACCACTTCCGCTACTTCGCCGGCTGCATCCGCGCCCAGGAGGGCACCGCCGCCGACATCGACGCCAATACCGTGGCCTACCACTTCCACGAGCCGCTGGGCGTGGTGGGGCAGATCATCCCCTGGAACTTCCCGCTGCTGATGGCGGTGTGGAAGCTGGCCCCCGCCCTTGCCGCCGGCAACTGCGTGGTGCTCAAGCCCGCCGAGCAGACCCCGGCCTCGATCCTCGAGCTGATGAAGCTGGTCGGTGACCTGCTGCCGCCGGGGGTGGTCAACATCGTCAACGGCTACGGCGCCGAGGCGGGTCAGGCGCTGGCCACCAGCAAGCGCATCGCCAAGATCGCCTTCACCGGCTCCACCCCGGTAGGCGCGCATATCCTCAAGTGCGCCGCCGAGAACATCATCCCCTCCACGGTGGAGCTGGGCGGCAAGTCCCCCAACATCTACTTCGCCGACATCATGAACGCCGAGCCCGAGTTCATCGACAAGGCCGCCGAGGGGCTGGTGCTGGCCTTCTTCAACCAGGGCGAGGTCTGCACCTGCCCCTCCCGGGCGCTGATCCAGGAATCCATGTACGACGCCTTCATGGCCAAGGTCATGGAGAAGGTCGGCAGGATCAAGCGCGGCAACCCGCTGGACACCGACGTCCAGGTGGGCGCCCAGGCCTCCCAGGAGCAGTTCGACAAGATCATGTCCTACATGGACATCGCCCGGGAGGAGGGCGCCGAGTTCCTCACCGGTGGCGACAAGGAGAGCCTGGACCCGAGCATCGACAAGGGCTTCTACATCCAGCCGACCCTGCTCAAGGGCAACAACAAGATGCGCGTCTTCCAGGAGGAGATCTTCGGTCCGGTGGTGGCGGTGACCACCTTCAAGGACGAGGCCGAGGCGCTGGCCATCGCCAACGACACCGAGTTCGGCCTCGGCGCCGGGGTGTGGAGCCGCGACATCAACGTCGCCTTCCGCATGGGGCGCGGCATCCAGGCCGGCCGGGTGTGGACCAACTGCTACCACCAGTACCCGGCCCACGCCGCCTTCGGCGGCTACAAGAAGTCCGGCGTCGGCCGCGAGACCCACAAGGTGGCGCTCGAGCACTACCAGCAGACCAAGAACCTGCTGGTGAGCTATGACACCAACCCGCTGGGCTTCTTCTGATCGACACTCCCTGATGACACTCGTGTGGTGGTTTGGGGGCGGCCTTGCCGCCCCTTTTTTCTGCGCTGGATCTGCCTCGTGCGAGATGCCGCGCGGGCCTGCAGCGGCGAGAGGAAAGCGTTAATGTAGAGGCGTTTCCCCCTCCACCGTGCCAGCGAGGCCCCATGAACCCCACCATCGAACTGCTCAAGTCCCACCGCTCCATTCGCAAGTTCACCGACCAGCCGGTCTCCCGGGAGCTTCTCGAGGAGCTGATCCGCGCCGGCCAGGGGGCCGCCACCTCCAGCCACGTGCAGGCCTATACGGTCATTCACGTGAAGCGCCCCGAGAATCGCGAGAAGATCGCCGAGCTGGCCGGCGGCCAGGGCTATGTGGCCAGCTGCGGCGCCTTCCTGATGTTCTGTGCCGACATGAAGCGCCCCACCGAGGCCGCCGAGCGCACCGGTGCCCGGGTGGTGCGCGGCATGACCGAGCAGCTGCTGGTAGCCACCGTGGACACCGCCCTGATGGCCCAGAACGTGGCCGTGGCGGCGGAATCCGCGGGGCTCGGCATCTGCTATATCGGCGGCGTGCGCAACAACCCCCAGGCGATCAGCGACCTGCTGGGCCTGCCGGACCATGTGTATCCGGTGTTCGGCATGTGCCTCGGCTACCCGGCCCATGAGCCGGACGTCAAGCCCCGCCTGCCGGTGGAAGCGGTCCTCAAGGAGGATACCTACAGCGACGACCGCGAGCTGGTGGCCGCCTTCGACGACACCATGCACGCCTACTACCAGTCGCGTAAGGGCGGCAACAAGCAGAGCACCTGGTCGCAGAACCTCACGCCGCTCTTCGATACCAAGCTGCGCCCCCATATGCGGGAGTTCCTGGTCAAGCGCGGCTTCGAGATGAAGTGAGGCGCGCCCGTCTCACCCGTGGATATAGCGCAGGCGGGCATCGCGGCGCAGCCGCAGCACGGTGATCACATTGGTCACGAAGATCAGGGACTCGGCGAGGGTGCCGCCGATCGAGCCGGCCAGCAGGTTGCTGGCCACCCAGCACAGCGCCGCTACCGCCAGGGTCAGGCGCATGGGGATGCCCTTGAGCATGAACATGCCCCAGGTGCCCAGCAGGCCGGCGGTCAGGGCGGGGATATCCTGGGGGCCGCTCCAGGTCAGCGCCGCCACGGCGAGGGTGGCGAGCAGCATCCCCGCCATCAGGCCGAGGTTGCGCGGAAAGCGGCGTACCAGGACGATGCGCAGCACGATCAGCGCCGAGATGCCCGCGGCGACCCAGCTCTCGAACAGCGCGAACTGGGCGGCGAAGGCAATATTGGCGAAGATCAGCAGCACGAACAGCCGGTCGTCGCGCCTGCTGGCAAAGGCCACCAGGCAAAGCATCAGTGCCACCAGGCTCACGGCCTGACCCAGCAGCCATCTCAGGCCGAGCTCTTCCATGGGGCGGTGTCTCCAGTCGTGTCTTGAAGGGTCGATGCCGTCGCTCGGCACTTCCCCTGTCGTCTCGAGGGGCTCGCGGCCTCGTCAGGGCGCAGTGCGTTGCTGCAGGGCGTCGAGATAGGCCCGGATGCGGGCGGCGTTGGTACCCAGATCGCTGCGGCCCATGCGGGAGGCCGAACGCACATCCACCCGCACACCGGCCGGGGTCTCGGTGAGGCGGACCGCCACATCGTCCCGGAAGCCGAACCAGAAGGTGGTCGCGGTGGCCTCCAGCCCGGTCTCGGTCAGCGAGGCGATCTCCCAGCCCTGGTCCAGGGCGGCGGCCTCCGCGGCGCCGAGCACGCTGGCCAGCGGCAGATCGATAAGCAGCGGCCGGATCTCCGGGTAAGCCTCGCGCTGCGGGTCGGCGAACTCCCCGGGGTAGCCCACAGCGTTGGGGGCCGCCTCCCGGGCCTCGGCCAGCGCCTCGAAGGCGGGGGGAGCGTCGAGGTCGGTGGTGATGTCGTGAATCGGCGGTACCGACTGGGCGCGCTGCATCAGCTGCCAGGGCACCGCCATCATGGCCGCCACGACCAGCAGCACAAGCCCGCCCGTCAGTGCCGGACGCCAGCGGCGGCAGAGGCTGGCAGCGACCAGGGTGATCAGCCCCAGTACCGCAGCGCCGAGCGCCAGGTAGGCGCCGAGGCGCAGCAGGTCGAAGGCGGTTCCCGGGGACAGCAGTTCGAACCGGTGGGCCGGTCCCGCCCCGCCCATCATCAGGGCAGCGGCGACCAGCAGCCCCAGGGCGAGCCTGGCCAGCAGCGGTGGCCAGGGCCCGCCACGCCGGCGGTGTCTCGGGCGAAAGGCAGGCATGGCGTCTCCTCCTTGTCGAGTGCGCTATTCTGGCTGGCGCAAGGGTGTCCTCAGCATACCCAATGCCGATGGCCCTTGCCTGCCGGAGCAGGTCGGGCCAGCAAGCCAGCGAATACTCGAACGGAGGCAGAATGGAAACCCTGTTGAATGCGGGCACGGAAGTGACCGAGGCGGCTCTGGCCGCCATCGCCCATATGCCCACCGCAAGCCTGCCGGTGCTGATGGAGGATGCCTTCACGCGTCGCCTGAGCGATGCCGACCTGATGCGCATCGCCGTGCTGCTGGCCCGCAAGAGCCTCGACGAGGGCGGCTGCCCCATCGGTGCGGTGATCATCGACAACGAGAGTCGTCGCATCGTCGGCAAGGGGCATAACACCCTGGTGCAGGAGAGCCATCCCTACAACCATGGCGAGACCGCCGCCATTCGCGACGCCGGGCGCCTCGACTTCAGCCGCACCACGCTCTTCACCTCCCTGAGCCCCTGCGAAATCTGCGCCACCCTGCTCCATATGCGGGGCTTCGCCCGGGTGGTGGTGGGCGATATCACCAACGCCTCGGGTACCGAGGCGCTGCTGAGAGAGAGGGGCGTGCAGGTGGAGATCCTCGAGGACCCTCGGGGCATCGAGCTCTATGGCCGCTTCCGGGCGGAGAAGCCCGAGCTGGACCTGGAGGACTGGAAGGGAAGGCGGGCGCTCTAGCCCAGCAATCCAGCCCAATCCTCCAGCCGATCCATTCGGCCGAACCACCCAGTCGAACCATCCAATCGAACCAGAAAAGAAAAGCCCCCTCCGAGGAGGGGGCGAGCACACATGCAGGGGAGGGCAGGATAAATCAGTCGTCGTTGGCAGCCATCAGGCGGCTCTCGCCGGCGCGCACCTCTTCCCAGGCCTCGTGCAGGGTGTAGCCCTGGCGAGCGTCGATGGTGTCGATCACCTCGACGGCATCCTGGAGGGAGTCGCCGTGACTCTTGAGGGCCACCACCAGCTTGGCGAGGTCCTGTTTGCTGAAAGTGTTGGCGATCAGGTCGGCTTGTTGGTTCAGCTGAATGCAGTTCATTTTTCAATCCTCAAGCAAGGTCATCATTGGCCATTTAGGGTGGCATTTCTGGTGCCTTGGCTACTCATGTCGGGCCAGATAAGAGCCCGATACTGCAACTGCGAGGCTTACAAGCTTGGAAAGACCTTCGCTGCTGGCGCCCGGATCGGAAGATTGCGTAACGCCAGGTTGTAGCCGGGTTCAGGTCGCTGGATCGCGGTGGCGATGCCTTGTCCCTAACCATGGCTCCACTATGGCGTAGCGCCAGGCAATGAACAACGCGCCATTGGGCGAAGAGGATGTTGTGGAGTGACGACAGAAAGGGGGAAAGTGACTGGATCAGGTAATGAGGCTACTGAATATCACCCGACCTTTGCAGAATAAAAAAACTCCTCCCCGAGAGGGGAGGAGAGAGACCACAATGTGGCAGGGGAAAATCGGCAGGAGAGATCAGTCTTCGTTGGTGGCCATCTGGCGAGTTTCGCCGGTGCGCACCTCTTCCCAAGCCTCGTGCAGGGTGTAGCCCTGGCGAGCGTCGATGGTGTCGATCACCTCGACGGCATTCTGGAGCGACTCACCGGTACCCTTCAGGGCCACCACCAGCTTGGCGAGGTCCAGCTTGCTGAAGGTGTTGGCGATCAGGTCGGCTTGTTGGTTCAGCTGGATGCAGTTCATTTTTCAATCCTCAAGCAAGGTCATCATTGGCCATCTTCGATGGCATTTCTGGTGCCTTGGCTACGGTCGGGCCTGATAAGTGCCCGATACTGCAACTGCGAGGCTTACAAGCTTGGAAAGACCTTCGCTGCTGGCGCCCGGATCAGCTGTCTTGCATGGCGCCAGGTTGTAGCCGGGTTCAGGTCGCGGGTCGGGGTAGCGATGCCTTGTCCTGAACCATGGCTTCACTATGACGAAGGCCAAGGCACGGAACAACGCGCCATTAGGCGCAGAGGAGGTTGTAGTATGACTACATACAGAAGAAGGGCCGTCGCCTCGGGTAGTTTCATTACCCTGGCGGCGGAATCACGGGGTTCGCAGGTGCTCCCCGGTGGTCAATTGGCGCGCATGATACGTCCCATTAGATGCCTCGGCTATCCGACTTTCGGCGGGCGGTGCCGCCCGGCTACCATGGGGCGTCGTGGTAAGGCAGTGATGACTCGGGGGAGGGCGAACCGATGACCTTGAAAGCGAAAGAAGCGGGGAGCGCAAGCGCTGAACTGGCCCCGCGCCTGCGGGCACTGCTCGAGGGGCTGCCCGCGGAGGGGGTGCCGATCACCTACCAGCAGGCCGCCGAGGCCCTGGGGCTGGTGCCGCCCCATACCATCAGGCGGGTGGCGGTGGCGCTGGAAACCCTGATGCGAGAGGACGTGGCGGCCGGGCGCCCGCTGATCGCCGCCCTGGTGGTCAGCCGCCGCGGGGCCTTGCCCCGTCAGGGCTTCTTCGAACTCGCGGTCGAGCTCGGCCGTTTTCCCGTCGACCCGGCCTGCCACGCGGCGGCCTATCGGCAGGAGCTCGAGGGCGTCATGGGGTCGGCGTCGTGAAGCGTCGGGGGCCGCTCGTGACAGGCGGCCCCGGCCGACTCAGGGCGCTTCGGCCAGGCCGGCAAGTTCGAGGGCCTGGGCGAACTGCTCCTCGTCGAGCACGCTGCGCCAGTGGTCTGCGCAGTCGGAGCGCATCAGCAGCAGCTCGGCTTCCAGTTCGCCGATAGCGGCGGCCTTCTCCTCGCGCTTCGCGCGCTCCTCGCCCTGCACGATCATCTCGCGGAGCTCGGCCCGGGCCGCCACCACGCGGTCTTCGAGGGCCTCGCGTACCGCAGGGCTGGTGGCCATCCACTCCTGTACCGCTTCACGCTGCGTCTCGTTGAGCCTGAGCTGGTCGGCGTTTCTGGCCACTGCCGGGGTCAGCAGCACGATGGGGGATGACAGCTCCGAGACATCGCGCTCGGCGGCGACGGTGGCATGGCTGGCGAAGGCCAGGGCCAGGGCGGAAAGCAGGGTGACAGGGCGCATGGGAGGCGGCTCCTCGTAGGTTGGGAAAGCCGTGAGCCTAGCAAAGTCGGCGCCGGCCGCCGTGCGGAAGAATGTCGCACTCAAGGCGGCGCCGTTGTCGATTATCCTGTGAGAGAGCTGTAACACGCCTACAGCGACAACGACGGAGGAAGAGGCGCATGAGCACGGCATTTCCGGTCAATACCCAGGGGCATATTTCTGGCCATCTGGGTAAATCCCCGCGTCTGCTGGTTGTCGGGGGGGAGTCTCCCCGCTGGATCGACAACCCCATGAATGCCGACACCTGCAGCGGGCGCTGCAAGCTGCTGACTGCCCTGCAGGAGGCGGGCGTCTCGCGGCTGCTGGTGCGCCATATCGGCCAGCGTACCCTGGGGCGCTTCCTGCGAGCGGGCCTGGAGGTTTATCGGCTGCCCCGGGGCATGATGGTGCCTCCCGAGGGGGCAGGGGTTCCATCCGGCGCGGAGCCACTGACCCGCGCCGAACAGGGGCGTACCTCGAAGCCCCGGAGCAAGCCTAGCGATAGCGCTGCTGCCACCCCTTGACCGCGATCTGCTCCTTGAGCAGCTCCAGCATGTCCACCAGCACCTGTTCGGTCACCTGTTCGGTATGCGGGTCCGTGCGCAGCCAGGCGTCGAAGCCGCTCTCGGCCAGGTGTTCCGCCAGGGTGGAGAACTCCGGCGACTGCAGCCCCTCCAGGGCCTCGTTGACCAGGCGGCAGGCCAGGTCGGCGAGCGAGGCCTCGAGCCCGCGGGTCAGCTGGCCGCCCAGCGGCAGGCGCCTGAGCCGCTGCACCTCCGGGCTCTCCGCCAGGGTGCGGCCGACCAGGCCGCGCACATAGCGCAGGAGGTCCGGTCGATTATGGGCGTAGGCGCTGCCCGCCATGGCCTCCAGGCGCTGGGTGATCTCCCGGATCAGCGCCTGCTGGCGGGGCCGCACCACCCGTTCCACCACCCGGGTGGAGAGGGAGTCGCCGGAGCGCAGCTGGGACTGGACGTTGTCGAGCATGCGGATGGCGATGCGGTCGGTGAGCTCCTCCAGCAGGATGTCGTAGTACTTGGCGACCGCCCGATAGAGGTACCAGCGGCGCACATCGATCAACCCCAGCCGGTGCAGGCGATGCAGCAGCGAGATGACGCGCAGCAGGCGCAGCAGCCGGAAGCCGCCCACCGGGATGCAGCCCAGCACGTCGTACCAGTGCACGAAGGGGTAGAAGAACCAGCGGTGGTAGCGCCGCTCGGCGATGGCCACCGCCCAGCCCAGCAGGACATCGAGGATGAAGATTGCCACGAAGGCCAGGTCGATGGCGATGAAGCGGGCATGGACATGCTGGTCGTAGGCGGCGTGCAGCCCGGGCGCGGCGGCCTCGAAGGCGGCGTTGAGGGGCGCGAGCAGGAAGAGGCTGTCGAAGAGCAGCAGGGCCAGGTTGATGATCACCAGCCCGATGATCAGCAGGTCCCACGCCAGGTGCAGCCGCTCCAGGGTGGGGGAGAGCGGAGTCTCGCGGGTGGCGGGCATGGCGCCTCCTTGGCCGGGAAGTCGTTGGCCTGATGCCGGGGTACCCTGGCCTCACCGTCCTGCCGGCGAGGCCAGGAAGGGGCGCCCGAGCTGGCGCTGCGAGGGGCTTACTTGAAGCGGTCTCTGGCCTTCTCGAAGGCGTCGCTGAAGGACTTCCAGGCGCGTTCGGCGCCGTCCCGGATATCGTCCCAGGCGTCGTCGCCGGCCTCGCGCAGCTCCTTGAGCTTCTCGCGCATCTCCTCGCGCTTCGCCTCCAGGCGTTCGGCCTCCTTCTCCCGCTCGATGCGGGCCTCGGCCTCGGCGCCCCTGGCCCTGGCGCGCAGCTTGTCGATCTCGGCCTGCCACTCGTCCAGTTTGGCCTGCAGCTTCTGCTCGTAGGCTTCCTTGTTGCTCATGGAGTCGTCTCCTCGTTGTCGACGGTCTGGATGACCTCGAATCCCTCGAAGTTCGGCGGGCCCAGGTAGAGCCCTTCGCGCTTGCTCTGGCCGGCGCTGGCGTGGGCCTTGCGGAACGCCTCGGAGCGGGTCCAGGCCTCGAAGTCCTCCCGCGAGCGCCACACGGTATGGGAAGCATAGAGCACATGATCCTCCCGTTCCGGTCCGCGCAGCATATGGAAGGCCTCGAAGCCGGGCAGCCCCTGCAGGTGGGTCTCGCGCTCCAGCCAGATCTGTTCGAACTCCTCCACGCGCTCGGGGTTGACCCGGAAGCGATTCATGGCGATGTACACGGGCATCTCCTGTTGGTGGGACAGCCTCTCGACGATGCCAGCTCGCCAGCGGCGCGACAAGCCGCGGCTCGGCCTCAGGCAAGGAGCAGGTGGCCATGGCGGCGCCGCGGTGTTGCCGGCGTTGAGATTACCGCGTGTGACAGCGCGACGGTTGTCGATATCGCCATGCTGCTTCACGCTGGGGAAGTGCCGACACGCCATCGCGCACCCAGGGGCGGCGACCGGGCGCCGGTTGCGACCCACCACTTCGTGGCAGTCTGGCGGAGGACGCAGGATGAGGCTTTCCAGCACGGGATTCGCGCTACTCGGGGCCGCACTGATCGCGATCAGCTTCGGCCTCGCCCGCTTCGCCTTCGGGCTCTTCGTGCCACCCATTCGTGAGGAGCTGGGGCTCAGCTCCTACGTGATCGGCATCATCGGTTCGCTGCCGCTGATCAGCTTCCTGCTGGCCACGGCGGTCGCGCCGCTCGTCACCCGCCACCTTGGCGCCCGCTACGCGGCGGTGCTCTCCGGCGGCTTCGGCGCCGGTGGGCTTTGGCTGATCAGCCAGGCCAGCGGCCCGCTGATGCTGGGCGCCGGGGTGTTCGCCTGCGGGATCTGCACCGGCCTGATGATGCCGGCGCTGACGGCGGCCATGCAGGCGATCGTCAGGCGTTCGCTGCACGGGCGGGTCAGCTCGGTGATGAATGCCGGCACCAGCATCGGCGTGATCGTGGCGGTGCCCACGGTGCTCTTCATGGTTGGCGCCTGGCGTCTCGCCTACCTCTCCTTCGCCGTGCTGGCCGGCCTTGGCGTGGTCGCCGCCTGGCTCTTCCTGCCCTCGGTCTCGCGGATCGTGCCCGCCAACGCAGCCGAACCGCCGCCCCTCGACGAGCTGCCTTGGTCGCGGCTGGTCCGGCTGACGCTCTTCGCCTTCCTGATGGGCTTCGTCTCCGCCGCCTACTGGATCTTCGCGCCCGACCTGGTGGTGAGCCTCGGCGGCCTGCCCGCCAGCGCCACCGCCTGGCTGTGGCTCGCGGTGGGTGTGGCCGGCCTCGGCGGGGCGGTGGTGGCCGACCTGGCCGATCGCAACAACCCGCCCATCACCCAGGCCCTGATGCTGATGATGCTCTCGGCGAGCCTCGCCCTGCTGGCGGCCAGCCCCGACCAGCCGCTGCTGACGGCCTTCTCGGCGCTGGTCTTCGGCCTGGCCTACATGAGCCTGACGGGGCTCTACCTGATGACCGGCATCCGCCTGCTGCCCGGCCGCCTTTCCGTGGGGCCGGTGCTGCCCTTCATGGCGGTATCGCTCGGGCAGGCGACCGGCTCGCCGGTGGTCGGTAGCCTGGTGGAGGGCTTCGGCTATGCCGATGCCTTCTCCATGTTCGCCGCGCTGGGCATCCTGGTGGCCATCCTCTCGCCCTTCTACCCGGGCGCCATCGCCCAGGCGGAGGAGGAAGAGGCCGCCGAGGAGGAGAGCGGCCTGCAGGCGGCCTACGACAGCCAGCTCCTGGACGAGGAGGGCGAGCCCCTGGAGGACCCCCTCGAGGCGGAAGAGGAGCAGCCCGCCGCCGGCTCGTGAGGAGAGCCCGGGCCCGGCCTCTGGCCACCAAGGGCGAAGGGAAATTTGCGTCCCTGGCTGCTACCCTGTGGACATATCAGAAAAAGCACACAGGGAATGATCATGGACGATGCCCCCGAGCCCCGCATCACCCTGCACCCGCACGCCCGCCGGGTGCGCGTCGTCATCGACGGCACCGAGCTTGCCGACACCACCCGCGCCATCGAACTGCGCGAACTCGGCTACCCGCCGCGGCAGTACCTCCCCCGCGACGACGTTCGCATGGACCTGCTGACCCCCTCCGATACCGTGACCCACTGCCCCTTCAAGGGCGATGCCTCGTACTTCTCTTTTGGCGAGCACCAGGATGTGGCGTGGAGCTATGAGCAGCCGCCGGAGAATATCGAGGATATCGCGGGCTGTCTGGTGTTCTACCGGGGAGTCAGCGGATGACTGATTTCACACCAGCTCCGCCATCGCGGCGGGGGCTTGTAGGAGCCCGATTTATCGGGCGAGGGGCGGCTGTCGACACAAAGCAGCCATGCCGGCAAGGGCAGCAGGCACGTTCATCGGGAATATGTGGCATGCATGATGGTCGGTGTTATGTTGCCAAGCTATACTTAATTTCTAGGGTTTTCAGTAAGATAAGAGTTGAGAGAGCGCGCAGCATAACATTATTGAACGCGCGTGCGCGTTCAAGTGGAATATCAAGCAAGCTGTCTAACACCTGTTCTGTGAATGCATATGCATGACTGGCCATCCAACAATTCGGCATTCTTTGCTATCCAACTAGGGAGGGCTTACATTTGTGAGAGCACAAGGATCTGATCGTATAGAGCGTCAAGGGCTTGGCTGGGTCACAGCACGTGGTGAGGCAGCGGGTTTTGCCGTACGAGAGCAGTTTAGTAGTGACTACGGAGTCGATGCTATTGCCGAATTAATTGACGATGAGATAGCCACTGGGCAGTTGGTTGCGATACAAATCAAGTCCGGCAGTAGTTACCTTGGTGAAACGAAGGATGGCTGCTACATCTACCGCCCGGATGCGCAACACGTCGACTACTGGCTAGGGCATACACTTCCAGTCATCGTATGCCTCTGTGACCCTGAAAAAGAAATTGTATATTGGGAGCGGGTTGCTAAGGACACCGTCGAATCGACAGGGAAGGGCTACAAGCTAGCCGTTCCCCAAGTGCGAAAACTTGGCAAGGATACCCGAGGGGCTCTGAAGGACCTCGTCACGCCGCGCATCGCGTCCAGCGACTATACGCTCGTTTCGACTGAGGATGTCAGCCATGGTATGGCCAAGCGTTACTCAATCAAAGTGGTCCTTAATCGTCCCATGACCAAACCAGAACTGGCGGCTGTTATCAGGGAAATAACGGCCAAGACTGCAAAGCGTCGATACTCTAGGAACGTGATGGTAAAAGGTAGATGGGGCGAAGCTGATGCGCATGTCGTTTGGGCCTTTATCTATGCCAGTGCTGCTGACGAAAAAAAGGCTATTTACACGTGCAGGAGCATCTGGATTGACCCAAGTCTTGATGCTGAGTACGCGCCGATCCCTCTGGTCGGGGAAGATATTGGTGATGGTACCATTGTGGATTGGAAGCAAAGTCCTATGGCCGGACTCAGGGATAATGGCCAGAGTGATTTCGATAAGGGGCACTATTTGGATCTAGTAGATCCAATAGTAAGTCTTGTAAGCGAAAGTTTGTCGGATATCGGGGAAGCCCTTCAAAAATGGCAGTCGGGCGGGAGTGTCGAGTCAAATTTTCTGTTGGAAACCAAATCCGCCCGCCAAAAGATTTCTGATGCATACGATTCCCACGCCAGCTCCCCGGAACCACCATACGAGTGTCACGATTTGTATGTTCAGGTAGGGAGCATGCTAGCGTGCACGCACAATATCGTTCTATACCACAACGAACGCGGTATCGAACTTTGGACCGATCACGTCCGTCGCCGGATGACTGCCTCGGCGCTGGACGACGCGATCAAATGGCTCAACCGCATCAAGTACGAACGCGAAAAGGTCTCGTAGTGAAACCACAGAACAAGGCCAATCACGGCGACAGCTTCTCCATTGCGGCTTCGCCTCCATTCCAAAGCTGCGCGTGTTGGCGGCGTTCGGCGGCTGAGTGCGGCACATGAATTGGTTTAAGCACATTTTTTCCGGTGACCACTCTCCACCTGAGAGTCCTGCTCCCGTAACCAAGGTCGAAAATCGAGAGCCTAGGCGGCAGCCCACCATCGCCGCAGACAACCCTATTGCTAGCGAAAGTGATGACGCCCTCAATAGAACAACGATGGCGCATTCCTTCGCAGACCAGATACAAGCTATCGATGCACGAAATGGATTGGTCGTAGGCGTCCTCGGGCCGTGGGGTTCCGGCAAGACCTCTTTCGTCAATTTGGCGCGCAGGAATCTGGAGGATGCTGGGATTGCGGTTCTCGATTTCAACCCTTGGATGTTTAGTGGTGCCGATCAGTTAGTCCAGGCCTTCTTTGTCGAGTTAACGGCGCAACTAAAACTGCGGCCTGATTTCGCGGAAATTGGTGGATTGATAGAAGATTATGGCGAAGCGTTCTCAGGTCTCGGGTGGCTGCCATTCGTTGGTCCGTGGATCGAACGCGGACACAAAGCGACCGGAATCCTAGCTAAATTACTTCAGAGCAAAAAAGAAGGCGCAGGGCAACGGCGCGCCAAAGTAACCCGAGCACTAACGGATATACCCGCGCCCATCGTTGTGGTGCTGGATGACATCGATCGGCTGACGACGCCCGAAATTCGTGATGTGTTCAAGTTAGTTCGGCTTACGGCAAATTTCCCCAATATTGTCTACCTGTTGGCGTTTGACCGCGTTCGCGTTGAGCAAGCTCTCGGTGAGCAAGGTATACCTGGGCGAGATTACCTAGAAAAAATTCTGCAGATTGGAGTCGATCTTCCAGCAGTCCCCTTCGATGTACTTAATTCTCAAATATTTACAGGTATCGATGGGGCGCTGGTCGGTATCGAAAAGCCAGGAGATTTCGATTCCAATGTATGGCCAGATGTATTCATCCCGCCTTATTCATGAGAGCGCGGGCTGAGTGGATTATCAGCCCTCGCTGCCAATACCGAACCATCGGCACTGCGTTGGCAGCATGAGAATCCGCTGCCATATGCAAAAACAGCGCATCTTTCCGTTATGTTTATAGCCTACAGGAATGGACTGCCGTCATTCATGCAGCCGTCATCATCAGCCGAGGTGGGGCTGCTGTACGCATGGATCGGTGGTGGTATCGCCGACGAGTCAGTCCAGCGCGGTCAGCTTTGGCAGCCCCTTCAGCAAGGCAGGCCACCATTTGTCAGCCGCATCACCGAGGTGAATGGTGATGCGCCGAGCGTGAAGCGAGAGCGTCGCCGCTACCTTGAGCACCTGCTCGCGCATCCGGCTCAGACTCCAGCCCTGCCGGGTCTGACGCACCAGCAAGCAGCGCAGGCCATGCAGGACCTGATAGGCGTAGAGGCTCAGTAGCAGGCTCACCTCGTTGCGGGCCATGACGTCCTGGACCGTGGAGGCACCGCGATCCGTCGACGACAGGTGCACGTCCAGCGCCGATTTCACCTCGCCCATGTGGGCCTCGGCGCTGCCGCGCTTGCGATAGAGCGCCAAGACCTTTTCCGGCGGCCAGTCGAACTTGCCGAGGTTGGTGACCAGGAAGAAGGCATGCAGCAGCAAGTCATCGGGGCGCTCCTGCACCACCAACACCACGCGTCGTGGCGCTGGCCAGGAACCGGCTTGGTATTCAAGGTCATAGCACCATTCGCGAGGCTGTTCGGGCGGTCGGCCGCGGGGCCGCTTCAGGTAGGGCGCCGCCAGTGTCTGCAGGCCCTTGTGGCTGCGCAACCGGCCCAGATACTCGATGTCGCGCGTTTCCAGGGCCTCCAAGGTGTCATTGTCGGTAAATCCGGCATCGGTGCGCACCCGAACCTGGGCGCCGGTGCTCTCGTTGAGCCGCTTCACCAGATGGGGGATCCAGGTGTCGGCGTTCTCGGCCGGACCGGCGTTGCCCTCTCGCAGCAGGCCGCCCACCATATCACCGGTCTCGGCCAGCGAGGCCACCAGCGGCGAATAGATCCGGGTGCCGTACAGGCCATGATAGGCCGAACCGCCCTGGTGGCCGTGAACCTCGATCGGCAGGCCGTCGATGTCCAGCGTCAGCTGCTTGGGACGCTCGCCGTTCTTCAGCGCGGTCAGGCGCCAGACCACCAGCCGCAGCAGGCCCTCGTGCACGGCATCGATGTTGTCGTTGCGGCCCAGGCAGGTGAGCAGCCTGGACAGCGTGGCTTGAGAGGGCCGGTCTTGGGCCAGGGGCGTCAGCCCACGCGCATCACTGCAGGCCAGCTGCCAGAGCGGATCACGTCGCAGCGTGTCGGTATCGCTGAGATCGATCCAGCCCATCGCCCGCTGTAGCACCAAGGTGCGTATCTGGCTGGCCAGCGAGTGGCGAATGCGCAGCGGATGGCGCGGATCGACCAGGTTGTCGTCGAGCGCCTCGATCACGCCGCTGCTGTCGAGGGCTTCCCGCAGCAGCAGCGCGCCGCTGTCGCTGGTGGTGCGTTGGCCGTCGAGCTCAACGCGGATGGACCCGTTGCAGGACGGAATCCAGGGAGATACGCTTTCACCCATAGCGGATGGCTCTCTTGGATCAGGTTCTTGGCGGAACACACTGATTTTACAAGAGAATGCCATCCGCTATCTTCGTTTTCAGGCCGGCCTCATGAATAAGGCGGGTTCATGGAGATCATCAGGCCACTAATTCGAAATATGCGCGACGTCCGGCGATTCGCTGCAGCAATCCATGGGGCCGTGCGCGACCTAGGTGGGCAAGTCGCCTTGGTTGATGCCTTGGCGCTTGAAGCCATTCGGGTCTTCCTTCCAGACGTCTTTGCTCAGCTCCATTCATCAGTGGCAGGCCTGACCACAACATCCAGCGATTTCGGTAGGGGACAGGAGCCGGAGCATTTGAAAAAGCAGATTGATGTGCTGCTTGAGTCAGCCGGCAATCATCAACAGGTTGTTCGGAGCTTGATTGAGCGTCTGTTCCCAGCCGCGCAGCGGCACATTGGGGGGTCTCACTATGGCAGCGACTGGAAGAACGGGTGGCTCGTGAACCGGCGGATCGCCCATGAAGATATCCTTCGTCTCTACCTTGAGCGTGTGGTTGGTGAGCGTCTTCAAGCATTTTCTAATGCTGAAATTGCGTGGTCCAAATTGGCGGATAAAGGTGCCTTTAGCGATTTCCTCGGCGATCTCCCGACGGAGCAACTCCGCGAGGTGATATCGATGCTTGAAGCGTACGAAGAGAAATACACGCTTGAGCATGTAATCCCCGGTTCAGTAGTTCTATTGAATTTGCAGCCGACCATTCCAGACGTTCAACGTGGAATGTTCGATTTTGGGGCGCGAATGACGGTAACGAGAGTCGTTTACCGATTAGTGAGATCACTAGATGGGCCTGAAGCGGTTGAGGCAGCAGTGCGCGAAATTCTTCCTCAGGTTTCGCTCCTTTCCCCAAAGCTGGATTTGATAACCATCGTTGGCCATCGGGACGGCGCTGGTCACAAATTGGTAACCGAAGAGGCAGCAAAAGGGCTTGAGCGGGAGTGGCGAGCCGAAGTAAGGGACTCGGATTCGGCGCTGCTTTCTCAGGAAGTGGATTTGATCAGAGTGCTCGGGCTGGCAATAGATGATGCCCATGAAGACGAGCCAGCAATCTCGGTGCCAGACTTCCCCGAAATTACGCTTGCACTGTTGGAATCAGCGAAGAGCGAGGTAAAAAGTCAGGCAATGGGGAGTCGTGCTGTAGTCCGAAAGCCGCGCCTTCATTGGGACGGCTTAGTCAAGATATACGGTGATGAGGCAACGCTGCGGCAAAGAATCGATGCATTGAAGGCTGCAACGACGGAGATTGACAGGGATTTGGTTGATCTAGTCGACAAATATTTGAGCGGTTGGCGTCCGAAGGAGTTTGACGATGATTAGGCGCGGAGCAACGCCGCCGAACAAATCGCTGCAGGTGACGTTTGACCCGCCACGCACTTTTGCTGTCGCAAAAGCACGCGTCGCCTCAAACGCACCTGAGCTCAGGCGTTATTAAATTTTTTGAAGGAGGTTCTGTGCACTGTAGTAAATGTGGGGCTGATATCAGCGAAGATGCAAATTTTTGTAGTAAATGTGGGAGCGCCGTCAGTGCAGGGATTTCAGCAGTCGGTGATGGAAGCTTGAATATCGCTGGAAGCAATAATATATCAAATAGTCAGCTTCATGTTGGAAACATATATAATGCGGAGAGACCAGAGGATGCTGCGTACATTGATCGAGTTTTTGTAAAGCCGATAACTTTGGCGGGAAATCCGGTAAAAACGTCCTGGTTCATTTTCTCTGGCTTAGTGGGATTCGTAGGAAGTTGGGCATCTATTTTTAGCATCTTCGGGAGTGGCTGGCAATTTCTCTTTATCTTGATCTTAGGTGTCAGCATGTTTCTTGTGTTGAATGGGATTCAATTGTGGAGAGCGAGATTTGCTAGATTCTTTTGGTTCAATATTGAGGCGAATAAGGAAGGGCAGCTTTTTCTCACTCGGATAGGCGGCGACTGCCCAAAATGTGACGGAAATCTTAAACTTGTTGATATAAAAGTCGCTCAAGACCGACATAAAACCTTTGTGCGGTGTTCGAGGAATAGCGATCATATTTGGAATTTTGATCCAACTCGATTGGACTGAATTTAACAAGCGGCAGCACGGTGACCGCTTTTCCGCCGCGTTGCGGCTCCAAATCGGCACGTGTGCCGGGCGTACGTAAAGTCAGAGCAGGGAGAGAAGGTTGGCAAAAATATTAACTACTAAACCGATCACTATTAAAGCTGCTAATGATTTTATTAAAAGCTTTCATCGGCACCATCGACCAACAATTAGGAATAGTGGGCGATGGGCGTTGGCTGCAATTGATTCAAGTGATGAGATGGCTGGAGTGGTAATCGCTGGAAATCCTGTATCAGCAAGTTTTATGGATGGTTATACGCTTGAGTTAACAAGGCTTTGTGTAAAAGAGGGGGCGCCAAAAGGTACCTGTAGCTTCTTGCTGAGTAAGTGTTGCTCTATTTGGCGGACCATGGGTGGCCAAAGAGTAATTACATATACTTTAGAAACTGAATCTGGCTCATCTCTAAAAGGTGCAGGTTGGAAATTATCCGGAGCCGTAAAGCCGCATAAGAGATGGGCAAATAAAAGCAAGGTAGATGGGATAGAGCGAGCGCATTTAGAAATATACGAGTTAGCAAAGTATCGTTGGGAAAAAGAATTGAAGGATGCTGTTTGATGGATACTATCTGTGCATTTAGCTCCGACAGTCGGGAGCTTTATAAAGCCGACATTTATCGAGTTCTGGCTTTGCCAAAAAATCATATCATACATTTCCGCTATAAGAAAAAGTATGTTGACGATAATCTCTTGAACAATCCGAAGAAGTTAAAGAAGCAAAAAGTCGCGATATTCTTTACGCATGGAAATGACTTGGGAACTTCGGGCGATAATGAATTCCAGCACTTCTCTGTTAGGTGGGCAAGCATTACAACAACGGAATTTAGTCCTGAAACTGACGTATTCCATATCTACATGAAGCTTGGAGATTTTTGTAACGTCCAAATAGACACAGGAAATTCTGATGAGAAGAAACCGCCGACTAAGTTTTTCTCTAAGCTTAATTGTACCGAGAGAAGTGTGGAAAATAACTGGCAATCAAGAATACTGGCCATAAAGGACTACTTTCCTAAAATGACTTTTTTCCACCTAAAGTCGATTGGGAATGGGTGGCGGGATAAATGTATCCACTATAAAAACAGTAAGAAGTCTTGTCATTACAGTCTTACTCATGGAGACCGTTATATATTGAAGCTGGCTGTATCTAACCCTGATGCCTCGGATGCTAAAATTGAAATATCAGATAGCAGCGAAGAAATAACAATAAACTGTATAAACCCCTTTGAAACTTCAATTCAGTTTGATGATCATGATATCCCTATATCAGTAAAAACCTTGCAGGTTTTTAAGCAAGCATCGTTATTAGAGTTTAAGCCAGTCAAGAAAAATGAAAATGCAGATGGATACAAAGGGCTTGGTGAATATGCTACAAATATTGAGTTTAATTTAAATTTGAGTCTTAAGAGACCTCTTGTTTTTGGGGTTTTCAGTACGATGGCGTTTTGGGCTGTTTTGCTAGCTCGGCCGATTTCAAGCTCAGCTGCTTGGCCATCTGATTGTACTTTATTAATTGCAACGCTGCTTTTTTATGTTTCTAGTAGCTCACTGTTTTTTTGGTTTAACAAGAAATGAGTTTACGTATAACAAGCGCATGTTGTCGGACTGGTTTTCCGCTGCGCTCCAAACCAGCCGCAAATGCGAGCGTTATACGTCAGGGATATCTCAATGGCCGCTCTTGGCCGAGAGCGGCTGCTTCGACATTGGCCCCGGCACTGTCATCCGCTTGCGGTGCAGGCAGCAGACTGCCCCACAAAGCGGACATTCTCTGCAGGCTTGGCAGCCTCATGAGGTCTTACGAGCGAGATAGTCCGCTTTGAATCGCGCGTCTGAATAATCTGTTTTGATGATTTATGGGCTTGTAGCTCCGGCGTCGAGAGCAAGCAGTGCAGCTGGGTAAAAAAATCCGGCTGTTGCTGCGGTGCCTAGAGGTGCTTTTTCGGCTCACCGTGCGGTGGCTAGGCTGGGCGAGCTATCGGCTAATTTCACCGCCGAGCCGATTAGCTGCGATTTCCTCAGGTGCCTGAACGGCTTACTCGGAACGGTCTAGACATCGCTACAAATGTAGCCTATATACTCCAGTGTAGGAAGGTGATTTCACAACTTGCATAGAATAATATGATAAAAGCTCCATAGAATAACACGATACGACAAAAAGGAGGCTTCTCATGCCCCTGTCTCGTTCAGAATTTCCAGCGCAACCCGCTGAGACCTACAGCAATCTCCGAAAACAGGTTCAGCACGGCGATATATTACTTTGCTCAGGGAATGGTGTGTTTTCCGCAATGATCCAGCAAGCGACAGATAGTGTTTGGAGTCATGTCGGCTTTATATTAAGACTCGATGACGTCGATCGTGTTATGCTTCTCGAGAGCGTAGAGTCTATCGGAGTTCGTACAGTCAGGCTTTCAAAGTATCTGGTTAATTATAGCAAGGGGAAGCCGTATAATGGAGGGTTGGTTGTTATAAGAAACAAAGGCTTTTCCCGTGTTGTCCAGGAAGGAATGTTAAAAAAACTTGCTGGATATGCCATAGATCACTTCGGGTATCCTTATGACAAACGGCAAATCGCAAAAATTTCCGCGCGAATAATGGCTTCAAAAGTGCCGTTTACCAGAAGGCAGCGGGGCAGGATTAGACAAAATGACGAGTTTATCTGCTCGGAATACGTTGCGCGATGTTACGCGGAAGTGGGTATCAAGGTGAAGTGGGACAAGAGAGGATTCATATCCCCTGCCGATTTCGCCTGCGATGAGGCGTTCGAACTTGTCGGAGTAATGCAGGAAAATTGATTTCAAAAGTGATGATGTATTGAAGTTTTCGGAATCGTTAATGGGATAAAGGAGAGGTTGGCCTCCTCCATGTCCTCCTGCGAGCGTGGTCAAACACCACCGGCATGCGGCCACGGAATTACTCGCATGGTTTTGGCTCCGGTTGCTGACACAAGGTGGCCTGGAGTGGCCCCATGACCGTGTCCAATTTCAGCAAACAAGGTCACTGCCGTCTGCGTTGACAAACTGCGATCACGCCTCGCCCTCCACCTCCTGACTCACCACCACCCGGTTCCGGCCGCCGCGCTTGCCGGCGTAGAGGGCCTGGTCGGCCTGGTGGATCAGGGCGTCCAGGTCGGTTGCCTCGTCGATGACCCCGGCGATGCCGATGGTGACGGTCAGGCGGTGGTCGGGCATCTCTTCCATTACCGTAAGCTCGCTGACCTTCTGCTGCAGCCGCTCCGCCACCATTTGCGCGTCTTTCGGATGAGTGTCCGGCAGGGCGACGATGAACTCCTCACCGCCGAAACGCCCGATTACGTCCTGGGGCCGAAGGGAGTGCTTGCAGGTCTCCGCGATCGCCTTGAGCACCGAGTCACCCTGGCGGTGCCCCCAGGTATCGTTGATGGCCTTGAAGTGGTCCACGTCGATCATCAAGAGGCTGAAGGGCGCCTCGTCGAACTGTGCGCGCTGCAGCAGCTCCCGGGCCCGCTCCATGAAGTGGCCGCGAGAGTTCAGGCCCGTCAGACCATCCCGCTCGGCGAGGCTGCGCAGCTGGGCTTCCAGCGACTTTCGGTGGGCGATCTCCTCGGTCAGCTGCTGGTTCTGCACCCGTTCCTCCTGGAGCAGCGCGAACTGCCTGCGCTGCAGCGTCTCCAGGCGCAGCAGGGCGAAGAAGCCCACGGCGTTGGTCAGGACCAGCAGCAGGAGGAGGCGCAGGGCGAGTGCCGCGGGAATCTCCGCCACCATCACCGCGGCGCCCAGAAAGCCCAGGCCCATATAGAGGCTGGCAGCTGTCGCGACGGGCAGAAGGTTGGGGATCAGCAGATAGAATCCCATGGTGGCGACGACAACCCCGCTGACCTGGGTGGAGAGGCTCTCGGGGCGCAGGGGAACGATCAGGATGATGGCCGTTGCCAGTATCCAGAGCGGCAGGGCGTGCAGCCAGGCATGGCGGAAATAGCTGCCCCGGCGTCCGAGCACGTAGGCCAGCACCAGGCACGACGAGACGACCACCAGCCGCATGGTGAGCAGCAGCGTGAGCGCCATGCTCAGGCCGACAAAGTGGTAGTCGGAGATGGCGAACATGGCGAAGACCAGGGCTGCCACGATCAGCGCCACGCTGGACTCGAGGCGTACCCTGGGCTCGATGTCCCGGCGATACGCGGCTTCCTGGCCCGGGTCCTGGAACTGGCCGCTCAGCCGGTGCAGGGGATATCTCGTTGCTGGTGGCGACAAGGGTGGCTCTCCCGGTCTTGTAGTAGAAGGCTTCACCGTTCCGGCGTTGGAAGGCAGCACCCCTCCCGCTGGCCTGCTGCACTATAAGCGCATCAAGGTGGCGGGAAAACGGGCGGGTGCCAACGCTCATCCGGCTCCCAACCCGCTCACCCGCATCACCCGCCGCTCCACCGCGTCCAGCAGCTGGCCGCGCCCGGTCTCGACCAGGGTGAGCCAGTGCCTGGCCCGGGTGATGCCGGTGTAGACCAGCTCACGGGTGAGGATCGGGTTGGGGGCGTCGGGGAGCAGCAGGGCGGTGTGGGCGAACTCCGAGCCCTGGGACTTGTGCACCGTCATGGCAAACACCGTCTCCACCGCCTGCAGGCGGCTGGGCAGCACCCACTTGATGCGCCCGCTGCCATCGCCTGCCGGGAAGGCGACGCGCAGCGCCGGGCCCCGGTGAGCGGCGCCCTCGCACGGGGCTGCCGTGTCGGGCAGCGCCAGGGTGATGCCGATATCGCCATTCATCAGCCCCAGGCCGTAGTCGTTGCGGGTGACCAGCACCGGGCGGCCGGGGTACCAGAGCCGGCGGCCGTCGCCGCTGTCGATCAGCCCTTCCTTCTCCAGGGCGGCGCGGATGCGCTCGTTCAACCCTTCTACCCCCCAGGGGCCGCGGCGCAGGGCGCAGAGCAGCTGGAACTGGCCGTGGGCGGCCAGCACCGCCCGGGCCCAGTCGTCCAGGGCCTCGCGGTCGATCTCGCCATCCGGGCTCGTCTCCGGCGCCGCGTGCTTCATGGCGTCCAGGCTCCGCATGACCTCCAGATAGTGGCGATAGCCCACCGGCGGCGGCAGCGTCCTGCCGTTCACCACGCGCCCCTCGCCGGCGCCCTTTCCTCGATCAGGGAAGCCCGCGGCGTGGCCCGAGACCACCAGCCGCTCCAGGCCGCGATCCCTGTCCGTTTCCAGCTTGAGGTGCGAGAGGTCGGCGTAGCCATGACCGAGCACCTCGCGGATGGCGGTGCGCTTCTCGCGGCCCGCCGAATCGCGGTTGACCGCCTCGGCCAGCCGGCCGATGCCGCTGGCCGCGTCGAAGCGGTGGCTCACGCGAAGCATGGCGATGGCCTGGTCCAGCGGAACGCCCGCGGGGTCGATCATCTCCGGGGGCAGCGCCTGGCCGGTGGCCTCGGCGAGCCAGTCGGCGGTCTCGGGCCTGTAGTGGCCGCCCTCGGCCCGGACGCAGAGGTCGCCCAGCACCGAGCCGGCCTCCACCGAGGCGAGCTGGTCCTTGTCGCCCAGCAGCACAAGGCGGGCGCGGGGCGGCAGGGCGTCGAGCAGCGCGGCCATCATCTCCACGTCGACCATGGAGGCCTCGTCCACCACCAGCACGTCCAGGGGCAGCGGGTGACGGGCGTGATGGCGGAAGTGGCGGGTGTCGGGGCGCGAGCCCAGCAGGCGGTGGAGGGTGGTGACCTCGGTGGGTATTGCGCGGCGCAGGTACTCGATGTCGAACTCGGAGGCCGCTTTCTTCGCCGATAAATCGGGCTCCCACAATGGGTTGCTGCCCTCAGGCTTCTCGGGGGCAGCCAGCAATGGCGCCAGACCCTCCAGCTGAAGCGAGCTGACCTGGCCGGCGATGGATTCGTTGAGCCGGGCGGCGGCCTTGCCGGTGGGGGCGGCCAGGCGGATGCGCAGCGCTCGGCGGCCTTCGCCCAGCGCCAGGGTCTGCAGTAGGGCGAGCAGCTTGACCACGGTGGTGGTCTTGCCGGTGCCGGGGCCGCCGGTGATGACCGCGAAGGGGGAGCGGGCGGCCAGGGCGCAGGCAGTTTTCTGCCAGTCCAGCTGGGGGCCTGCGGGGAAGAGGGCGGAGAGGGCTCGGGAGAGGGCTTCGAGGTTAATGGCCTGATCCGGGCGCCTGTCGGCGCCTTCGCCCGGCGGAGCCGGCCTCCCACCAGGAGCACCATTCGCCGAAATGTCGGACCACCGATAAATCGGGCTCCCACCGGGATGGGAAGACTCCAGCCGGGCGGCGATATGCTGGCGGATCGAGCGTTCGTGATGCCAGTAGCGGCGCAGGTAGAGACGGGTGCCGTCGAGCACCAGGGGGGTGCTGCCGGGCCCGTGGCCGACGATCAGCGGGTGAGTGAGCGCTTCCTGCCAGTCGGCGAGGCTGAGCTCACCCAGCAGGGCGCTGGGCAGAGGGGGCGGGTCCTCCAGGCTGTCGCCCTCCGGGGGCAGGGAGAGGGCCAGGTCCGGTTCGGCCAGGGTGCGCTCCAGGTCCAGGCAGACGTGGCCGCGGCCGAGCTGGTGGCTGGCCAGCGCCGCGGCCAGCAGCAGCGGGGCGGGGGCGTCCGGCACCTCCCGGCCCAGGAAGGCGGCGAAGGCGCGGTCCAGGGCGCGCAGCCAGCCGCGGGCCACCCAGCGGTCGAGCAGGGCGAAGAGGGCCGCGGTGTCGTGCAGGGCCTCGGCGCCGGCGGCTGGGGCGGTGGGTGAGTGGTCACTCATGGCGGGCCTCCGCATCGTCAGGGAGATCGGTGCCCCGGAAGAGGGCGTCCAGCGCTTCGATCAGCTCCCGGGGTGGGCGCTCGCGGTGCACGCCCCGGGAGGGGGCGTTGAGGCCGCGCAGGAAGACGTAGAGGGCGCCGCCCAGGTGGCGGTCGATGTCGTAATCGGGCAGCCGCGAGCGCAGCAGGCGGTGCAGGGCCAGCAGGTAGAGGCAGTACTGCAGGTCGTAGCGCTTCTCGCGCACCGCCTCCGCCATGGCCGCCTCGGAGTAGGCCGCGTCGTCCCGGCCCAGGAAGTTGGACTTCCAGTCCAGCACGTAGAAGCGCCCCTCGTGCTCCACCACCAGGTCGATGAAGCCCTTGAGCATGCCGTTGAGCCGGTCGCGCTCCAGGGCCGGCCGGGCGGCACCGTCCAGTGTGTGAGCGCTTACGAGGGCGTCCAGCCGGCGAGTGTCGACCCGGTGGGCGGAGAACCAGAACTCCAGCTCCACCTGATAGCGAGCGCTCTCCAACCGCTCCAGCCTCAGCGGCGCCACCGGGCCCTCGGGCGCGTTCGGCACCGGCAGCTCGCAGGCCAGCAGCCCGCGCAGCCAGGCCTGCAGCGCCGGGATGCGCTCGCGCCAGCCGCGCAGGTTGGCGCGTCGCGCCAGGGTGTCGTTCAGCCGCTCGGGCTCGGCGGCCAGCCGGGCGAAGCCCTCGGCGCCGGCCCACTCCAGCAGGCCGTGGAGGAAGGTGCCCGCCGCCGGGCCCCGGGGAAAGCGGTGGAGGGAGTCGTCACTTACCGGCTGGACGGCCTGGACCGGGTCGCTGGGCTCGTCGCGCATCTCCCGGGCGGTGGCTTCAAGAGCCGTCTCGGGTTCTTCCAGAAGGGCGGGCGCTTCCTCACCACCGCCAATTCTCTCGCCACCGATGCTTTCGCCCCCCAGGCGCAGCGCCGAGTAGCTGGCGATCCACCAGTGCTCCCGGGCGCGGCGGGCCGGGGTCAGCGCCTCGCGCAGGGCCTCGTCGCTCGTTTCCATGGGCACCACGAGGTCGCTGGGTGCCGGCGCCGGCTCGACCTTGAGCTCCGTCTCTGCCGCGCCCTGGGCGAGGGGGAAGAGGGCCTCCAGCAGGCCGTCCGTCGAAGATGACGAGAGCGGCGCCCCGGCGGTGAGCACCTGGCCGACGGCGCTGCGCTCCAGCCCCCTGAGGGGGGCGATGCCCAGCCAGGTGGCGTGGCGGGCCCGGGTCAGGGCCACGTAGAGCTTGCGCAGGTCCTCCCCCAGGCGCTCGTCGTCGGCCCGGGCGAGGGCGGTCTCGTCGGGCTCCAGGGAGAGCCGCTGGCGCCCGGAGGCGTCGTGCCAGGTCAGCGGTAGGTCGCCGGCCTTCTTCTCGCGGAAGGCGCAGATAAAGGGCAGGAAGACCAGCGGATACTCCAGTCCCTTGGACTTGTGGATGGTGATCACCTGCACCAGGTCGGCGTCGCTCTCCAGGCGCAGGCGATGGGTGTCGGCCTGCTGGGGCGGGTGGGCCCGTGCCTCGCTCAGGTGGCGCAGCAGGGCGTGCTCGCCGTCGAGCTCGGCGCTGGCCTCCTGGAGCAGCTCGCCGAGGTGGAGGAGATCGGTGAGATGCCTCTCTCCACTCGTGCTCCTGAGCAGCCGGGTGGGCACGGTGAAATCGGCCAGCAGGCGGTGGAGCATGGGCAGCACCCCCTGGCGCTGCCACTGGCGATGATAGGTGCGAAACTGCAGCACCCGCGACTCCCAGGCCAGCTCGTCGTGCTGCAGGGCGTCCAGCTCGGCGAGCGATAGCCCCAGGCTCGGCATGGCCAGGGCCCCATGCAGGCGCCGCTCGCTGTCGGGCTCGGCGCAGGCGGCCAGCCACATCTCCAGCTCCAGGGCCGCCGGGGTCTCGAAGACGCTCTCCTTGTCGGAGAGGTAGACGCTCTTGATGCCGCGCGCCAGCAGTGCTGAGCGGATCGCTCGGGCCTCGTTGCCGTTGTTGACCAGCACGGCCAGGTCCGACGGCGTGAGGGGGCGGAAGGGCTCGCCCGGCGCGCTGAAGCCGGTGCGTCCGGCCCGGCCCTCCATCAGCAGCTCGGCCATGCGGCTGGCGCAGCGGGGGGCCATGGCGTCGAAGTAGGCGCTCTTGCTCAGCCCGTCGTCTCCGCCATCCCCGGCAGGCAGATGCCAGAGGGTCATGGCGGGCAGCGGCTCGCCGTCCCGGGTCAGCGACTCCTTCCTGCCCTTTGCTGCCACCGGCAGGAAGGGCACCGGATTGTCCCCTTCTGGGGAGCGGAACAGGAAGGCGCCGCGCCCGGCGGGGTGCGCCTCGGCGTGCTGGAAGACCCGGTTGGCGGCGGCCACCATGGCGGTGGCGGAGCGGAAGTTGGTGCCGAGTGTCACGTGGCGGCCGGCGGTGTCCCGGCGCGCCTGCAGGTAGGTGTGGATATCGGCGCCGCGGAAGGCGTAGATCGCCTGCTTGGGGTCGCCGATCAGCAGGATGCCGCTGGGGGCCTCGGGGTCCGGCGCCTCGGCCAGGCGGTAGACGTGGTCGAAGAGCCGGTACTGCACCGGGTCGGTGTCCTGGAACTCGTCCACCAGGGCCACCGGGAACTGGCGGCGGATCTGCTCGGCCAGCAGGTGACCGGAGGGGCCGGCGAAGGCGTCGTCGAGGCGCTCGAGCAGGTCGTCGGGGCCGACCTCGGCGCGGCGCTGCTGTACCCGAGCGCGGCGCTCGCTCATCCAGCGCACGGCGTGGGCCAGCAGGTCGGCGCGGGCGTCGGGCAGCGCCTCGAGCCGCTCGGGCAGCGCGGCCAGGGCGTGCAGGGCGGGGTGGTCCAGGGGCTCGTCCGTCTTCCAGATCTCGGCGATGCCCTCGGGCGTCAGGCGCTTCCAGGCGGTGTCGGTCAGCGCCGGGGTGGCGAGCTCTGGGTCCTGGGCCCAGTCGCGCAGGGCGCCCAGCCAGCTCCCACGGCTGCGGCTGTTGAGGCTGCGCTGGTCATAGGCCTTGGCGGCGGCGGCCGCTTCCAGCGCCTCGGCGAGCTCGTCGAGCCAGGCGGGCCAGGGGGCCTTGAGCTCGGCGAGCTCCCGCGCGCGCTCGGCCTGCATGCTGGCCAGCGCCCCGGCGGGAGGCGGGGCGTCGGGCAGCAGCGCCACCTGGCCCTTCAGCTGGCGCACGTCCTCGGCCAGGGCGTCGGGGCTCTTCCAGTAGCGGGTGACCACCGCCAGGGCCTCGGCGTCCAGGGCGTAGTAGAAGCTGCGCCAGTAGTCCCGGGCCACCTCCAGCTCGAGCTCGGACTGGTCGAGGTTCATCTCGAGGGAGAAGAGGCTGCCGCTCTCGAAGGCGTGCTCGCGCAGCATGCGGTGGCACCAGGCGTGGATGGTGGAGACCGCGGCCTCGTCCATCCACTCGGCGGCCAGCTGCAGCCGCCGGGCGCAGGCGGGCCAGCGCGCCTCGGGGTAGCTGTCGCGCAGGGCCAGCAGGGGGTCAGACCCCTCAGCGGATTTTGGGGTCTGACCCCCAAGGGGGCTTTGGAACGCCTCGGCGGCCTCGACCAGGCGGGCGCGGATGCGGTCGCGCAGCTCCCGGGTGGCGGCGTTGGTGAAGGTCACCACCAGGATCTCCGGTGGGGTGAGGGCGCGGGGGAAGCTCGCCGTGTCGGCCTCGTCCCGGGGACCCAGCACCAGGCGCACGTAGAGCAGGGCGATGGTGAAGGTCTTGCCGGTGCCGGCGCTGGCCTCGATCAGCCGGCTGCCGGTGAGCGGCAGGCGAATCGGGTCCAGGATAGGAGGCGTGTTACGGTCCTGGGTGCTCATGCCTTGCCTCCCTTGTCCTGGTTGCCCCTGGCGTTCTTCTCCTTCGGTTTGCGTACCGCCTGTAATAGCGGGGCATAGAGCGCCTCGGCCAGCGCGGCGAAACCGCCACCCTCGGTCGAGCGCACCAGCGCCTCCAGTTCCGGCCACTGGCGCAGCAGGTAGGGGTCGCGGCCGCGCTCGCCGTGGTCGTGGTTGAAGCCGCTGCCGTGGAACGCCGTCTGCATGGCGCTCCAGGCCTTCTGGTCCGTCTCGTCCGCGCCGCCCTCGAGGCAGCGGGCCATGGCTTCGGGGGTGCCGCCCTTCTCCAGCCAGGCGAAGGCGGTGTCCCGGGCCAGGGGCAGGGGGGCCTGCATGCCGCGGTGCCAGGCCCGGGCGATGGCCATCAGGTGGGCATGGGCCTCCTCGGCGGGCAGCGGGGCCAGGGTGCCGCCGCCGGCCCGGGAGAGCAGCCTCGTGGTCATGGGCCCCTCCAGCTGGCCGGCCAGGTGAGCGACCCAGGGGCCGAGCCAGTGCTTCCAGTGGTACCTGCCCTTGTTGACCAGGCTGCTGGTGGTGAGCAGCACCCGGCAGCGCTCCATGGCGTCGTTGGCCCGCAGCTCGCCCAGCCAGTCCTCCAGCCCCGGGCCGTCGCCCAGGGCTTCCCGAAGGTCCAGGGAGACACCGAGGGGCTCCGCAAGGGGGTAGGGCCAGGCCTCCAGGACCTGGCGGTACTCCTCGAACAGCTTGGGCATGGGCTCGGCCAGGGCGTCGCGCATGCGCTCGGTGAAGCCGCCCAGGGCCAGGCGGCCCTCCCGCTCCAGGCGCGCCAGGGTCGCTTCCAGGGCGGGTTCGAAGGGCTCCCCGGCCTCCACCGCCGCGCGGCTCACCTCGATCAGGGCGTGCTGCAGCTGCCAGTGGTCGAGGCCGTCGAGCTCGAAGGGCTCGTGGTCGAGGCGCTCCAGAGCCTCGGTCTCCAGGAAGACCTTGAGCCGGGTGGTATGGAAGGCCTGCACCGGCGCCCTGAGAAAGCCGCCCAGCTGGGCCAGGGTCAGCGGCGACGCCTGGCGGAAGGGGGCCAGCGCCGGCGCCGCGGCCGGTTCGGCGTCGCCACCGGGCAGGTGCAGCTCCCGCCACTCGTGGGCGTAGGTACCGAGGGGCGAGCCCTCCTTGAAATACGCGATGCTGAAGGGCTGCAGCGGATGCTCGGTGGTCAGCGCCTCGAGCAGCGCCTTGCCCTCCTGCTCCTCTTCTTCCCCCTTTTCCTGACCCGCCAGCCGCCAGCCCCGGGCGAGATGGTCGCGCAGCTGGCCCAGCAGCACCGAGGGGGGCTGCTCGGTATTGTCGACGATGCTGCGCCCCACCCAGCTGATGGTCAGCCGGTCCCGGGCCGAGAGCAGCGCCTCCAGGAAGAGGTAGCGGTCGTCCTCCCGGCGGGAGCGGTCGCCGGGGCGGTAGTCCTGGGCCATCAGGTCGATATCCAGGGGGCGCTGCACCCGCGGGTAGTCGGCGTCGTTCATGCCCAGCAGGCAGACGTGGCGGAAGGGGATGGCGCGCATCGGCATCAGGGTGGCGATGTTCACCGCCCCGGCCAGGAAGCGCTGGGAGAGGCTCGCCTCGTCCACCTGAGCGAGCCAGTGCTCGCGCACCACCGAGAGCGGAAGAGGTTCGGTCAGCCCGGCCTCCTCGGCGCTCTCCTGCCACGCCTCCAGGGCCTGTTCGAGGCGGGTCAGCGCCATCAGGTCGCGGTCGGCGTCGGCCAGGAAACAGGCGGCCAGCAGGTCACGCAGCCGCTCGCCCCAGCCGGCCACGTCGCAGGGCTCGGCCAGGGCCTGCCACTGGGCCTCCAGGGTGTCGATCAGGCTGACCAGGGGGCCGGCCAGCGCCGCCTCCAGCCCGCCGATATCGTCATAGGGCTCCACCCCCTGCCAGGGGCCCTCGGCGGCGCTGCCCACCGCATAGCCCAGCAGCAGCCGGCGCAGGCCGAAGGCCCAGGTGTTGGCGCTGAGCCCCTCCGGCAGCTCCAGGCTCTGGCGCTGCCGGGCGTCGAGCCCCCAGCGGATGCCGGCGCCCTCGATCCAGCGGCGCAGGGTGGGCAGCGCCGTCTCCGGGATGCCGAAACGGGCGCGCAGGGCGGGCACCTCCAGCAGGTCGAGCAGGTCGCTGACCGAGAGGCGCAGCTCCGGCAGGCGCAGCAGCTGTTCGAGGGCGATCAGCAGCGGCAGGCGGTGGCGGCTCGCCTGGTCGGAGAGGGTGAAGGGGATATGGCGCGGGTCGTCGGGGTCGAGGCGGCCGAACACCGCCTGGACCGCGGCGGCGTATTGGTCCACGTCGGGCACCATCACCAGCACGTCCCGAGGGCGCAGGCTGGGGTCCTCGCTGAAGGCGGCCAGCAGCTGGTCGTGGAGGATCTCCACCTCGCGCAGGGCGCTGTGGGCCATCTGGAAGCGCAGCGAGCGGTCGCGGCTCGGGTCCACGGCGGGCCAGCGCTCGCGGCTCTCGGCCAGGGGGCGCAGCTCGAGGATATCGTCCTGCAGCTGGCGCAGCAGGCTGGGCTCGGGGGCTTCCGCGTTCTCCAGGGGGGAGTCGAAGAGGTCGATGCGCAGCGCCTCCCCCTCGAAGAGGCCGCGATAGGCCTGGGCCTCGTCGAACTCGTCCAGCAGGCGCAGGTAGTCGCGGCCCTGCTTGCCCCAGGCGGCCAGCAGCGGCTGGGCGTGGAGGTGCAGCTCGGTCTCGGCCAGGTCCGCCGGCATGCCGGGGCGGCGCCGCTGACGCTTCCTTTCGGCTCGGAGGAGGTCCTTGTGTTCGATGATGTCCGCCCAGTAGTGGCGGCAGGGGTTGTGGACGCAGAGCAGCACCTGGCTGAAGCGTGCCATGGCGGCCAGGGCTTCCAGGGTCTGGGCCGGCAGCGAGGAGATGCCGAAGACGATGACGCGGCGCGGCAGGCCGGCAGGGCGCTCGCCCAGCGCTCGGCACGCCTCGAGGAAGCGGCGATGCACCGCGGCGCGGCTGGAGGTGAGCCCCACTTCGCCCAGGTCCGCGGCGATATCGTCGCGCAGCGCTCGCCACAGCGCGGCCTGCCAGCGCTGGCCCTCGGCGAGCGGGCGGGCCTCGCCCCGTGCGGTGATCAGCACGTCCTCACCTGCCGCCCAGGCGGCCAGCCAGTCGGCGCGATAGACCTGGTACTGGTCGAAGAGGTCGGCCAGGCGCTCGGCCAGCTGGTGGCGCTTGCGCAGGTCGTCGTCGCCTTCCAGGAAGCGCGCCAGGGGGGCGAAGACGGAGGCGTCCAGCAGGGTGGGCAGCAGGCGCATCAGCCGCCACACCAGCCGCGGCTTGTCGAAGGGCGAGACCGGCGGCACCGCTGCTTCTCCCAGCACGGCCCGGTAGGCCTGCCAGAGGAAGCGCGCCGGCAGGGTCACGTCCAGCGCCGCGGCGATGCCGGCGCCGTCCCGGGCTTCGTCGGCGGCCAGGGCGAGCTTGAGCCACTGGCTGATGCCGTTGCTCTGCACCAGGATCGTCTCGTTCTCCAGGGGCCCCAGCGGATGGCGGCGCATCCACTCCACCGCCAGGCCGCGCAGGGCCTCCAGGCGGTTGCCGTGGATCACCATGAAGCCGGGTTCGAGTTCGGGGCCCTGAAGAGCGAGTGGCATGGCGAGGTTCCTTCGCTGGGTGCCGGGGGGAGGAAACAGGGACATGGTGCCACAGGGCGACGTCGGATGGGCTACCATCGGGAGGTCGCGATTCTCACGGAGCCCCGTCATGAGTGATTACCTGCTGGAGGAGCACGGCCTGAGTCCGGGCAAGATCTACCGCCTGCTCTCGGGCAGCATCTGCCCGCGCCCCATCGCCTGGGTCTCGACCCTGGATGGCGCCGGCAACGCCAACCTGGCCCCCTTCTCCTTCTTCAACGTGGTCAGCGTCAACCCGCCGGTGCTGGGCTTCTCGCCGCTGCTCGATGGCGACGGCAACCCCAAGGACACCCTGCGCAACCTGGGCGAGGTGGCCGAGTGCGTGGTGCATATCGGCGGCGAGGGGCTGGTGCAGGAGATGAACGCCACCAGCGCGGGGCTTGCCCACGGCGAGGACGAGTTCCTCCACGTCGGGCTGGAGAAGGTGGCCATGGCCGGCGTCTCGGTGCCCCGGGTGGCCGGCGCGCCGGTGGCCTTCGGCTGCCGGCTGCGCGAGATCATCCGCTTCGGCGACGGGCCGCTCGCCGGTAACCTGGTGCTGGCCGAGGTGGTCTCGATCCACGTCGACGACGCCCTCTGGGACGGCCGTCACGTCAGCGCCGAGGGGCTCAGGCCCATCGGGCGCATGGCCGGCAACGACTACGCCCGCTGCACCGACCTCTTCGAGGTGGAGCGCCCCGCCTCGGGCAGCTCCCTGAGCCGCCTGGCGCGGGGAGCCTCCTGACCGGGCCGACGTCGTCGCCCCTGCCATCAACGCCTCGTCTGCGGTAATCTCGTCAGCCTGACGATAACAGGGCCCGCCGCCGTGCACTGCATCGAGACGGCCGGGCCACGCTGGACCGACACGAGGCTCTCCATGACCCGACTCAAGACGCTGACGCTTGCCGTGGCCGCCGCCGCTCTGGCCGCCACCTCCCTGACCGCCCAGGCCCGGGAGTTCCGCCTGGGGCTGATCACGCCGCCCCAGCACCTCTGGTCCACCGAGGCCGAGGCCTTCGCCCAGAGCCTGCACGAGCGCTCCGGCGGCGAGCACAGCGTCAGCGTCTACCCGGCCCAGCAGCTCGGCAACGAGGCGCAGATGGTCCAGCAGCTGCAGACCGGCGCCCTGGACATGGCGTTCCTGACCATCGCCGAGATCTCCAACCGCATCCCGGACTTCGGCGCCCTCTATGCCCCCTACCTGGTGGACGGTGTGGATCACGCCGCGGCGCTGCTGCGCTCCGATACCGCCGCCGAGCTGCTCGAGCTGATGCCCGCCGAGGTGGGCCTCGTCGGGCTCGGCTACGGCATGGTGGGCATGCGCCAGGTCCTCAGCCGCAGCCCCATCGAGAGCCAGGCGGACATGCGCGGCCAGCGCCTGCGCATCACCCCCTTCGAGCCGATTCGCGACTTCTACACCGCCACCGGGGCGGCGCCGGCGCCGATGCCGCTGCTCGAGGTCTATGACGCCCTGGCCAACGGCCAGGTGGACGCCATCGACATGGACTTCGATTCGATCCTGATCCTCAAATTCTACGAGCAGGCCAATAACCTGCTGATCTCCAACCATATGATGTTCCCCATGGTGGGGGTGGTGTCGGGGCGGGTATGGCGCGAGCTCTCCGCCGAGGATCGCGAGCTGATCGAGACCACCATGGCCGAACACCTGGAGAACGTGCTGGCCGGCTTCCAGGCGATGGACGCCGCTCAGGAGGAGGAGATCCGCCAGCTGGATCTCAATATCGTCGAGGCCGACGCCGAGTTCTTCAGCGAGGCCATCGCCGAGTGGGAGGCCACCTGGGCCGAGAAGGCGCCCATGCTCGAGGCGCTGCGCGAGGAAGCCGAGCGCCTGCGTCAGTAAGGAGGCGCTGCGCCGATGCTCTCCCGCCTCTCCGATCGCCTGGCACGCCTGGAGGAGGCCGCCGCCGCGGCGCTCGCGGCGGCGGTCACCCTGCTGATCCTGGTCAACGTGGCCTTTCGCGCCGCGGGCAGCCCCCTCTACTGGGTCAGCGAGCTGGCCATCTACGCCATGATCTGGATGACCTTCCTGATCGCAAGCGCGGTGCTCAAGCGCCGCCAGAGCATCTCGGTCACCCTGGTCAGCGACCTGCTGTCGGGCTTCGGCCATCGGCTGCTGATGGCCGCGGTGGACCTCGCCGTGCTGGTGTTCGCGGCGCTGCTGCTGTGGCTCTGCTGGCGCTGGTACCAGCCCCTGGCGCTGGCCCAGGCGGGCTTCGACTTCCGCGCCTTCCAGGGGGAGACCTTCAACTTCATCTATTCGGAGCGCACCTCGACGCTTGGCATCCGCAAGTTCTGGGTGTGGCTGATCCTGCCCTGGTTCGCGCTCTCGCTGACCTTCCACGGCCTGGTCAACCTGGGCGGCGCCCTGCGCGGGCTGCGTGACCCCGGCCAGGCGCCGCCAGAGGCCACGCCATGACGATTGCGGTCTTCGTGCTGCTGCTGCTGGGCGCCGTGCCCATTGCCCTGGTGCTGGGCCTCACCGCCATGGTCTATATCCAGACCTCGGGCAACAGCGTGCTCTTCGACTCCTACCCCCAGCAGCTCTTCGGGGCCATCGAGAGCTATGGCCTGCTGGCGATCCCGCTCTTCATGCTGGCCGGCGAGCTGATGAACGAGGGCGGGGTGACCCGCCGGCTGATCGACCTGGCGCGGCTGCTGGTGGGGGGCTTCCGGGGCGGGCTCGCCTATATCAACCTGGTGGCCAACATGATGATGGCGGCCATCGTCGGCTCGGCGGCCTCCCAGATCGCCATCATGTCCCGGGCCATGGTGCCGGCCATGGAGCGGGAGGGCTACGACAAGCCCTACAGCGCGGCGATCACCGCCGCCGGGGGCCTGCTCTCGCCGATCATCCCGCCGTCGATGCTCTTCGTGCTCTTCGGCGTCATGGCCCAGGTGCCCATCGCCGAGATGTTCATCGCCGGCATCCTGCCGGGGCTGCTGCTGGGCTTTACCTTCTTCCTGGCCATCGCCGTGGTGGGGCTGGTCAAGCAGTACCCCAAGGGGGAGTGGCCCACCCGGACCGAGGCGAAGACGGCGCTGACGATGGGGCTGCCGGCGCTGGCCATTCCGCTGATCATCATCGGCGGCATCCTGCTGGGGCTGGCCACGCCCACGGAGTCCGCGGCCCTGGCGTCGCTCGCCGCCCTGCTGCTGGGGCGCTTCCTCTACGGCGACCTGCGCTTCGCCATGCTGCCGACGGTGCTCAAGCGCACCGCGGTGAACGCCGGGCTCGTGATCATGCTGATCGCCGCCGCCGGCGTCTTCGGCTGGGTGATCGTCTACGAGCGGCTGCCGCAGATGGCCGCGGCCTGGATCGCCGCCATGACCACCGACCCCTTCCTCTTCCTGCTGCTGATGATCGCGGTGCTGCTGGTGGTGGGGATGATCATCGACGGCATCGCCGCCTTGATACTCGTGGTGCCGATCCTGCTGCCCATCGCCACCCAGCAGTTCGGCATCAGTCCCTATCAGTTCGGCGTGGTGGTCTGCCTGACCCTGGTGCTGGGGCTGCTCACCCCGCCGGTGGGGGCGGGGCTCTATATCGCCTCCTCCATGACCGGCGCCTCGCCCATGCGCATCTTCCGCTCGCTGCTCCCCTTCCTGCTGGCGAGCCTCGCCACCCTGGTGCTGCTGGCCTGGCAGCCCTGGCTCACCACCGCCCTGATCGGCCGCTAAGCTCCCCTCGGGGTCAGGCCCTTAAGGGAATTTAAGGGTCTGACCCCGAAGGAGGCCTCGGAGGCTGCAACGACAACGGGCCCCATGAGGGGCCCGTTGCGTTCGGCTGGCTGGCGGTCTACACCAGCTCGCGCTGTTCTTCTTTCGCCTTGCGGCGGTCGCGCAGCACGGCGCGGATGATCAGCGCCAGCACGCCCAGGGTGAGGGCGGGCCAGATCAGGACGTAGAAACCATAGAGGGCGGTCATGTTCGTTCTCCCTTGTCATGCCTTGTGGAGCATGGTGCGCTGTCGCAGTACGGCAGCGCCTGTGTGAGTGAGGGGCAACGCTCGCAATCAGCGCTGGCCCGCCAGGCGGGTGGCGGCGGGGAGGGCGTCGTCGTCGGCAGCGCCGGGGGCCTCCTCGTGGCTGTCATAGTCGCCGACCCGCTCGCGGATGGTGTCGAAGTCGAAGTCCGGCTGGCGGCTCAGCAGGCTCATCACCACGCAGACCACGGTGCTGGCGCCGTAGGCGGTCAGCGAGGCCAGCAGCACGGTGTAATCGTGCAGGAAGCCGGTGGCGAAGACCAGCATGGCGACCAGGGCCAGCAGGCCGGCGATGAAGCCCGCGGTGCGACCCAGGAAGCCGAACACCATCAGGCCGATGATGACGCCGCCGCCCACGCTGGCCAGCAGCTCGAAGAAGAGGCCGCTGCCGCCGTCCAGGGAGACCAGCTCGAAGCGCGCCACGCAGAAGAGCACCATGGCCACCAGCACCGAGGTGGTGAAGGCCTGGTTGGTGACCCGGTTCCAGAAGCAGCTGGCGATCACCGGGAAGACGATGGCGCCCCACAGCGCGCCCACGAAGACCAGCATCACCAGGATATCGAGGGCGAAGCTGGCGAAGACCACGCCCACCATGGTGGCGATGATCATGGTCAGGCGGCCCACCAGCAGCATGCGCTTGGGGTCGGCCTTGCCGCGGGCGATGTTCTTGCCGTAGACGTCGGCCATCATGATCGCCGACAGCGCCGAGAGGTCGGAGTCGGCGGTGGAGGAGAGCGAGCCGATCACCAGGATGAAGAAGAGCGCGATGAACAGCGGCGGCAGGTAGCCGGAGACCATCTGCGGGATCAGGTTGTTCATGTCGCCGTTGAGCGGCTCCATGCCGGTGGTCAGGGCCATCAGGCCGATCATGCCCAGGCCGATGACGATGGCGCCGTAGCCCACGGTGGCGGTGAGGAAGGTGGGCTTGATGTGGTCCTCGTTCACCGCGAAGAGGCGCTGGGAGATGGTCTGGTTGCCGATGGCGTAGGCCAGCACGGCGACGAAGAAGGGCGCGCCCTGGTTGAGGATGGCGTCCATGGAGAAGAAGCTGGCCTGCTCCGGCGTCAGGGTGTCGAGGCCGGCCACCAGCTCGGACGGGCCGCCCATGGCGAAGAACACCGCGGGAATGATCACGATGGCAATGGCCATGAGCGCCACCAGCTGGGCGAAGTCGGTGAGCACCGAGGCGCGAAAGCCCGACCAGAGGGTATAGAGCAGCACGCCGACGCCGGCGATGATCACCCCGGCCTGGAAGGAGAGCGGCGAGAGCACCGAGACCAGCGCACCCGCGGCGGTGAAGTTGACCATCAGGCTGATCACGCTGCCCAGCACGTTGGAGAGCGCCAGGATCAGCTGGCTGGAGGAGCCGTGGCGGGCGTGGATCAGCTCGCCCAGGGTGTGGGCGTTGGGGGCGAGCTTGCGGAAGCGCCGGCCGAAGGGGTAGATGAAGAGGATCATCAGCGCGCCCCAGAGGCCGTAGTGGATGGGGCCCGAGACGCCGTAGGTGTAGCCGGAGGTGGCCGCGGCGTAGAAGGAGGCCGCCCAGATCCAGGTGGCGGTCATGCTGGCCGCGCCGATGCCGAAGCCGACGCGGTGGTTGGAGACCATGAAGGCGTCGGCGTCCTCGTTCTTCTTGCGGATGCCGAGCGTCATCAGGTAGGTGCCGCCGTAGAAGGCGAGCAGCAGCAGAAGGACCGTCAGGGTCGAGAATTGATAGAGCTCGTTGTTCAAGAGCATTCCCTCGGTAGGTGGAACGGAGGCGTCCCGGGCACGCCGGGCGAGCCGGAGTGCCGAACGCAGTGACGATGCTGGGGGAGCCAGGGGCCGTGACGGCGCGAGCGGTCTGTCCGCGAGCGGGCAGGCAGGCAGCAGAGTGCCGCCGGCGCATGGGCGCAGCGTCAGGGGATGGCAACCGAACACGGCAGAACCTGCCGTGGAGGCATTACCCCGCTAAGGGGAGATCGGGCGGCGGGCGGCGCGGCATGCACCGGCCCTCATCGGCGTAGTGGCGCGACATGGATTCCTTCTCTCTCGATGGCGTCGACGACGGTCAGTCGAAGGGTACGGCGATCCAGTCTGCGGTGAGGCAAGACCAGGGTGGCCGGGCGCTGGGGCCGCGGCATGTCAGGGATCGGTTTTTTGTCGATATTGTCCTGATCCGGGGGACATTACCCTACTCACCCGAAAAGCGAATGTCCAATCTCCTCCGAAAGCGTGGGGAATTGCGTGCACTTTCGGCGAACCGGCAAGGCGGCGCCGACGGTGGCTGTCGGTACCCTTAAGCGGGCCGCTGCCTGGATCGCGGCAATGACCACTGACCCCTCCTCTTCCTGCTGTTGCTGATCGCGGTGCTGCTGCTGGTGGGGATGATCATCGACGGCATCGCCGCGATGATACTCGTGATGCCGACCCTGCTGCCCATCGCCACCGAGCAGTTCGGCATCAGCCCCTATCAGTTCGGCGTGGTGGTCTGCCTGACCCTGGTGCTGGGCCTGCTCACCCCGCCGGTAGGATCGGGGCTGACCAGGGCGCCTGCCACTTTGTTTTGGCGTCGGTAATGTCCCGACGTTGCCGAAGGCACGCGCCTTGACGGCGAGTGGCCCACGGGCCATCGTTTGGTGGGATTCGGATGCCTCCGGCCCAAAACGCGATGAACAAGGAGAGACTCATGACGTTGAAATTTCAGCATGCGCTGCTGGCAGGCGCCTTAGCTGTGCTGTGCCTGATGATCAGCCAACCGCTCTGGGCCCATGCTCATCTGATCGGTCAGGTGCCGGCGGCGGATGAGGTCGTCGAGCAGTCGCCGGAGCTGTTCGAGCTGCGCTTCGATTCGCCGATCCGTATTACTCAGTTTGAGGTCAAGGGCCCGGAGGGCGACGTCGCCTTGAGCGAGAGCCCCGGCGCTGAGATGGGAGAGAACCATACGGCGGCGCCGGCCGACGACCTAGACCCGGGTGAGTATCAGGTGACCTGGCGCGGTATCGCCGAGGACGGCCATAGCATGTCGGGTGACTATCGCTTCACGGTTCAGGAGTGATCGTCGAGGTTCTGCTCGGACTGGATAGCTGGACGGCGGGTCGGGTCGTGGTGACGGCGGGGTTCTATGGCGCCGCCTTGCTTGCGGTGGGGGGGCAGCTCTTCCGTCTCGCCTTTCCCGACCTGCCGCCCGCCGAGGCGCTCAGGCTGCGGCTCACCAGCCTGCTGGCCGCCTGGCTGGGTATCTTGCTGGTGTTGCTGCTGTGGCCGCTGCAGGCCGCCTACCTGGGCGGCGGCAGCCTGGCGGCGGCCACAGACCCACTGCTGCTTGGCATCGTGATGGAGGGCGCCCAAGGCCACCGACTCTGGCTGGCGGTGGCGGGTCTGCTACTGCTGCAGGCTAACCTGGCTGGGGTGCGGTGGCGCCACCTGCGCCACGGGGCGAGCCTGCTCGGCGTGATCCTGGTGTTGCTGGCCTTCACCCGGGTAGGGCATACCCGGGGAGATGGCGTTCTCGGCACGCTTCTGGTACTTCATCTACTCGTTGTCTCATCCTGGCTGGCTGCCCTGATGCCGCTGTATCGGCTGGCGGGGGGCTCTGGGCGCGATGGCGAGGCCGTCCGTCTGCTGCGCCGCTTCGGACGTTTCGGCATGTGGCTGATTCCACTGCTGTTGGTCGCCGGAGGCAGTCTGATGGCAAGATTGACAGGAGGATGGCTTGCCGCGCTGCCGAGCTCCGCCTATGGCCAGATGCTGCTGCTGAAGCTGGGGCTGGTAGCGCTGCTGCTCTCGTTGGGTGCCCTCAACCGCTGGCGGTGGGTGCCGGATCTCGCCCGTGGCATGCCGGGAGCGGGACGTCGGCTGCGCCTCAGTATTGCCACCGAGGGCGTCCTGATGGGGGCGGTTCTGCTCGCCGTATCGCTGTTGCTTACCACCTCGGCGCCCGCAGGGTAGGCCGCCCGGTGGCGGCCTGCCGCGCTCGGTCGAGAGGCCAGTGCTCATCTTGATCCTGGTAAGGCATGGGTCTTGATCGTCTGATGCCCCGTTCGCCCAAACCACCACTGCTGGCGACGCGAGGTGCGGTTCGCGGGTGGGTCGATAACCGCAATTCCGAGCGTTATACTCGGGTATTCACGCCCCTGCCGCCTATCGGAGCCGCCATGTTTCCCGAGTTCACCCTGCGCTATGCCCGCCTGCCCGAGCATTTCTACATCCGCTTCGACCCGGTGCCGGTGCCCGCGCCGCGGCTGGTGGCCTTCAACCGTTCCCTGGCCGAGGCGCTGGGCTTCGACCTTAAGGCCTTCGACGAGGCGCGCGCCGCCGAGTGGTTCTCCGGCAACGTCCTGCCGCCAGGCGCCGAGCCCGTGGCCCAGGCCTACGCCGGCCACCAGTTCGGCCATTTCAATCCGCGCCTGGGCGACGGCCGGGCGGTGCTGCTCGGCGAGGTGGCCGACCGCGACGGACGCCTGCGCGATATCCAGCTCAAGGGCGCCGGCATGACTCCCTTCTCCCGGGGCGCCGACGGCCGCTCGCCGCTGGGCCCGGTGCTGCGCGAGTACCTGGTGAGCGAGGCGATGCATCGCCTGGGCGTGCCCACCACCCGGGCGCTGGCCGCGGTGACCACCGGCGAGCGGGTCTTCCGCCGGGTGCCGGAGCCCGGCGCGGTGCTGACCCGGGTGGCCTCGAGCCACCTGCGCGTCGGTACCTTCCAGTACTTCGCCGCCCGGGATGATGGGGAGGCGGTGAGGATCCTCGCCGACCTGGCTATCGAGCGGCACTATCCACACCTTCTGAGCCTGGAGGAGGGTGAGCGCTATCTGGCGCTGCTGGAGGCGGTGGCCGGGCGTCAGGCGGCCCTGGTGGCGAAGTGGATGGGGCTCGGCTTCATCCACGGGGTGATGAACACCGACAACTGCGCCATCTCCGGCGAGACCATCGACTACGGCCCCTGCGCCTTCATGGAGGCCTACTCGCCGACCACGGTGTTCAGCTCCATCGATGAACAGGGGCGCTACGCCTATCGCAACCAGCCCTGGCTCGCCCAGTGGAACCTGGCGCGGCTGGCGGAGACGCTGCTGCCGCTGATCGACGCGGATCAGGAGCGCGCCATCGAGCGGGCCACGGCGGTGCTCGAGGCCTTCGAGCCGCGCTATGAGGCCGAGTGGCTGGCGGTCTTTCGCGCCAAGCTGGGCCTGGTGCAGGAGGAGGAGGGCGACCGTGAACTGGCCGAGGCGCTGCTCGAGGCGATGGAAGCGGGCGGCGCCGACTTCACCCTGGCCTTCCGCCGCCTGAGTGAAGCGGTTGAAGAGGCTGAGGCGGTGGAGGAGGAGGAGGCCCCCGCGCTGCTCGAGCTCTTCGAGTACGATTCGGCCCTGCGCGACTGGCTGCCGCGCTGGCGCGAGCGCCTGGCCCGGGAGGGCGTCGGCAGTGAAGCGATCGCCGCGCGCATGAACGCCGTCAATCCGCTCTATATTCCCCGCAACCACCAGGTGGAGCGGATGATCGCCGCCGCCGCCGAGCAGGATGACTTCGGCCCCTTCGAGGCCCTGCGCGAGGTGCTGGCCGACCCCTTCACCGAGCAGCCCGGCCGGGAGGCGTACGCCGAGCCGGCGCCGGCCACCGAGAAGGTCTTCAGGACATTCTGCGGCACCTGATCGCTGCTGCCTTCAGGCACAAGAAAGGCGCCCGGGTTTCCCCGGGCGCCTCTGTATCGGTGAGCCGATATGAGCCGGGCGGGCGCCCGGCTCAGGCCCTGATCACTTCTGGAACTGCTCCAGATCGAAGCGGTCGGCGTTCATCACCTTGGTCCAGGCCTTGATGAAGTCCTTCACGAACTTCTCCTGGTTGTCATCCTGGGCGTAGACCTCGGCGTAGCTGCGCAGGATGGAGTTGGAGCCGAACACCAGGTCGATGCGGCTGGCGGTCCACTTCACCTGATCGCTCTTGCGATCGCGGATCTCGTAGGTACCGTTGCCCGCGGACTTCCAGGTGTAGGCCATGTCGGTCAGGTTGACGAAGAAATCGTTGGTCAGCTGGCCTTCACGGTCGGTGAAGACGCCATGCCTGGTGCCACCGTGGTTGGTGCCCAGCATGCGCATGCCGCCGACCAGCACGGTCATCTCCGGCGCGGTCAGGCCCATCAGCTGGGCGCGGTCGAGCATCAGCTCCTCCGGCTTGACCACATAGTCCTTCTTCTGCCAGTTGCGGAAGCCGTCGGCCACCGGCTCCAGCGGCTCGAAGGACTCGGCGTCGGTCATCTCGGCGGTGGCGTCGCCACGCCCCGGGATGAAGGGCACCAGCACATCGTGGCCGGCGGCCCTGGCGGCCTGCTCGATGCCCACGCTGCCGCCCAGCACGATCAGGTCGGCCACGCTGGCGCCGGTCTCGGCGGAGAGCTGCTCGTAGACCTTGAGCACCTTGGCCAGGCGCTGAGGCTCGTTGCCCTCCCAGTCCTTCTGGGGGGCCAGGCGGATGCGGGCACCGTTGGCGCCGCCGCGCATGTCGGAGCCGCGGAAGGTGCGGGCGCTGTCCCAGGCGGTGGCGACCAGCTCACCGATGGAGAGGCCGCTCTCGGCGATCTTCTGCTTTGCGGCCTCGACGCAGTAGTCGGTGCTGCCGGCGGGGACCGGGTCCTGCCAGATCAGGTCTTCCTGGGGCGCCTCGGGGCCGATGTAGCGCTCCTTCGGGCCCAGGTCGCGGTGGGTCAGCTTGAACCAGGCGCGGGCGAAGCAGTCCTTGAAGTACTCGGGATCCGCCATGAACTTCTCGCAGATGGCGCGGTACTTCGGATCCATCTTCATCGCCATGTCGGCGTCGGTCATGATCGGGTTGTGACGCTTGGAGGGGTCGGTGGCGTCGAGGGGCTTGTCTTCCTCCTTCATGTCCACCGGTTCCCACTGCCAGGCGCCGGCGGGGCTCTTCTTCAGCTCCCACTCGTAGCCGAACAGCAGGTCGAAGTAGCCCATGTCGAACTTGGTCGGATGGGTGGTCCAGGCGCCCTCGATGCCAGAGGTGACGGCGTTGGCGGCCTTGCCCTGCATATTGGGGTTGTGCCAGCCGAAGCCCTGCTCGGTCACGTCGGCCGCCTCGGGCTCCGGGCCCAGAGCATCGGCATCACCGTTGCCGTGACACTTGCCCACGGTGTGGCCACCGGCGGTCAGCGCCGCGGTCTCCTCGTCGTCCATCGCCATGCGGGCGAAGGTCTCGCGGACCTGTTCACCGGTCTTGATGGGGTCGGGCTGGCCGTTGACGCCCTCCGGGTTCACATAGATGAGACCCATCTGGACGGCGGCCAGGGGGTTCTCCATGGTATCCGGCTTCTCGACGTTGCCGTAGCGCTCGTCGGAGGGTGCCAGCCACTCCTTTTCCGCCCCCCAGTAGATGTCCTTCTCGGGGTGCCAGATGTCCTCGCGGCCGAAGGAGAAGCCGAAGGAGGGCAGGCCCATGTTCTCGTAGGCCACGGTGCCGGCCAGGATGATCAGGTCGGCCCAGCTGACCTTGTTGCCGTACTTCTTCTTGATCGGCCACAGCAGGCGGCGCGCCTTGTCCAGGCTGACGTTATCCGGCCAGGAGTTGATGGGAGCGAAGCGCTGGTTGCCGGTGCCGCCGCCGCCGCGGCCGTCGGCGATGCGGTAGGTGCCCGCCGCGTGCCAGGACATGCGGATGAAGAGGCCGCCGTAGTGACCCCAGTCCGCCGGCCACCACTCCTGGCTGTCGGTCATCAGGGCGTGCATGTCCTTCTTCAGCGCCTCGAAGTCGAGCTTCTTGACCTCTTCACGATAGTTGAAGTCCTCGCCCATCGGGTCGGTCTTGCGATCGTGCTGGTGCAGTATGTCCAGGTTCAGCGCTTCCGGCCACCAATCCATGTTCGAATGGCCTGCAGCAGTGTTGCCGCCGTGCATGACCGGGCACTTGCCAGTGTTCTGCTGATCACCCATATCGCTCTCCATCTTGGCTGCGTTGAGCTTCGTTTCGGGAATAGCCATCCTTATATAGACGATGACTTCCCGGGGGGACAATGAGCCATATCAACTCCCGGCCGCATGCGGCTGGGAAGCGGCTCCCTGTCCGGCTGCCATTCAAGGTAAGCCCGGGGGGTTCATTAGTACAAGGTGAGATTCCCCACCGTGGCGATAGGCAGGTTTTATCAAGCCGGCAGCGTCGAGGCGCCCCGTTCAGGGCTCGGGAAAGAGCAGCTCGCCGGCCTCGCCCATCAGGAAGGGGCGATTGGCCTCCAGCGCCTCGCGCAGAAAGTCCCACAGCAGGCGCACCCGGGCCAGCTGGCGCTGCTCCTGGCGGGCGGTGATCCAGAACTGGCGCACGATCTCCACCTCATCATCCAGCACGCTGGTCAGGGTGGTGTCCGTCTCGGCCATGAAGCAGGGCAGTACGGCGAGTCCGGTGCCGTGGCGGGCGGCCACGTGCTGGGTGGTGACGCTGGTGCTGCGCAGGGGGAAGTGGGGCGGCGGGTCCACCACCGCCGGGTCGAGCAGCGGCGCCAGGTAGCCGAGCTGCTCGCTGAAGATGAGGTCATCCACATAGCCGATCAGCCGGTGCCGGCTAAGCTCCGCGAGCCGCTGCGGCGTGCCGTGACGCTCGAGGTACCCCTCGCTGCCGTAGAGGCGCAGCCGGTAGTCGCAGAGCCGCGAGATCACAAGCCCCGGGCTGACCGGGCGCTCCACGGTGATGGCGAGATCCGCCTCGTGGCGGCTCAGGTTGACCACCCGGGGCAGGGCGAGCAGGTCCAGGGTGACTCCCGGGTGGCGCTCGCAGAAGGCCGAGAGCAGGGGGGCGATCACCCAGGTGCCCAGGCCCTCGGTGACCCCCAGGCGGATCTGGCCGCTGATCTGGTGGTTCTTGTCGGTGAGGCTCTCGCCGGCCTCGAAGGCGTGGCGGGCCATCTCCTCGGCATGGGCGAGCAGCTGCTGCCCCGCCTCGGTGAGGTGGTAGCCGTGGGTACTGCGCTCGAAGAGCTGGGCGTTGAGCTTCTGCTCGAAGCGCCGGGTGCGCCGGGAGAGGGTGGAGTGGTCCAGCCCCAGGCGGCGGGCGGCGTCGGTGAGCCGCTGGCTGCGGGCCACCTCGAGGAAGATCTGGATGTCCTGCCAGTCGAGCTGCATGGGGATTCCTGGATAGGTATGGTTGTGCATCAGCGCACAAGCAATGTGCCCGAGTGCCTATTGTGGCGCCATCCGACCTCTGGATAGACTCGTCCTCATCAGCTTTCGTGTTTTTATACACACAAAGTCTAATGCCAGGGCGGTCCACGTCGGCGCAGCATGTCGACTCGGCAGACGGTAACAACAACAAGGCGGCCCCCCGGGCGGCGACACTACAGGTAAAGGAGAAGCGCTCCATGTCAGTCCGCGAAATTCCCATGTTCATCGATGGCCAGCCGGTCCAGTCCCAGAGCCAGGAGTGGCGCGACGTGGTCAACCCCGCCACCCAGGAGGTGGTCGCCCGGGTGCCCTTCTGCACCGCGGAGGAGGTGGACCGCGCCGTGGCCAGCGCCAAGGAGGCGTTCAAGGAGTGGCGCAAGGTGCCGCTGGGCAAGCGCATGCGCATCATGCTCAAGCTCCAGGCGCTGATCCGTGAGCACACCGACGAGCTCGCCGCGCTGATCACCGAGGAGCACGGCAAGACCCTGCCCGACGCCGTAGGCGAGGTGGGCCGCGGCCTGGAGGTGGTGGAGCACGCCTGCTCGATCACCAGCCTGCAGCTGGGCGAGCTGGCCGAGAACGCCGCCAACGAGGTGGACGTCTATACCATGCACCAGCCGCTGGGGGTGGGCGCCGGCATCACCGCCTTCAACTTCCCGATCATGCTGCCCTGCTTCATGTTCCCGCTGGCCATCGCCACCGGCAACACCTTCGTGCTCAAGCCCTCCGAGCAGGACCCCACCTCCACCATGCGCCTGGTCGAGCTGGCTCACGAGGCGGGCATTCCCGCCGGCGTGCTCAACGTGGTCCACGGCGGCCCCGACGTCGCCAACCAGATCGCCGACCATACCGACATCAAGGCGCTCTCCTTCATCGGTTCCACCCACGTGGGCTCGCTGCTCTACAACCGCGCCGCCGCCGCCGGCAAGCGCATGCAGTCGATGATGGGCGCCAAGAACCACTGCGTGATCATGCCCGATGCCAACCGCAGCCAGGCCATCAACAACCTGCTCGGCTCCGCCTATGGCGCCGCCGGCCAGCGCTGCATGGCCAACTCCGTGGTGGTGCTGGTGGGCGAGGCCCGCGAGTGGCTGGAGGACATCGTCGAGGGCACCAGGACCATGAAGGTGGGCCCCGGCACCCAGACCGACGCCGACCTCGGCCCCCTGGTCTCTCCCCAGGCCAAGGAACGCGTCGAGCGGCTGATCACCGCCGGCGAGAAGGAGGGCGCCAAGCTGCTGGTGGACGGCCGCGGCTATCAGGTCGAGGGCTACCCCGAGGGCAACTTCGTCGGCCCGACCCTGTTCGCCGACGTGACCCCGGAGATGACCATCTACCGCGAGGAGATCTTCGGTCCGGTGCTCTGCGTGGTCAGCGTCGAGACCCTGGACGAGGCGATCGCGTTCATCAACGCCAACCCCAACGGCAACGGCACCTCCATCTTCACCAACTCCGGCTGGGTGGCGCGTCGCTTCGAGACCGACATCGACGTCGGCCAGATCGGCATCAACGTGCCGATCCCGGTGCCGGTCGCCTACTTCAGCTTCACCGGCTCCCGCGCCTCCAAGCTGGGCGACCTGGGCCCCAACGGCAAGCAGGCCATCGCCTTCTGGACCCAGACCAAGACCGTCACCGCCCGCTGGTTCGAGCCGGAGAACGTCTCCAGCGGCATCAACAGCACCATCTCGCTGAGCTGATTGTCCCTGAGCTGATCCCCGGGTCGGCTCGCCAACGCCACGGCCCCGCCTCGAAAGAGGCGGGGCCGCGTGCGTTTCGGTCCACGGCTCCCCTGGCTGTCTTTCTGCAGGAGCCCGGGTCCCTTGTGGGAGGCCGGCTCTGCCGGGCGAATGGAGGCCACAGGCCTCCCGTCTCGGTTCATGGCTCCCTTGGCTGTCTTTCTGTAGGAGCCCGGGTCCCCCGGGCGATTGGAGGCCGAAGGACTCCCGGCGGAGACCACCGCTGGACAGGCTGGGCGCCGTACCGTTCGGACCCGGTTTCGACACACGCCGTATGGACAGCCTGTTGACGTTGACGTTAACTGACGTTTTCCAATAACAACCACAATCCAGGAGTCACCATGACCACCCTCATCAGCCGCTTTCCCATCCCCGAGTCGATCCAGGACCTCCCCGAGGACATCCGCGACGCCATGCTGGCGGTGCAGGAGAAGGCCGGTTTCATCCCCAACGTCTTCCTGATGCTGGCCCATCGCCCGGCCGAGTTCCGCGCCTTCTTCGCCTACCACGACGCCCTGATGGAGCGGGAGTCCGACAGCCTGACCAAGGCGGAGAAGGAGATGATCGTGGTGGCCACCAGCGCCCGTAACCAGTGCCTCTACTGCGTGGTGGCTCATGGCGCCTTGGTGCGCATCTACAGCAAGGACCCGCTGCTGGCGGACCAGATCGCCATCAACCACCGGGTGGCGAATCTGAGCGAGCGCCACCGGGTGATGCTGGATTTCGCCATGCACTCGGGGCTGGAGGTCGGCGAACTCACCGACCAGTGGCAGACCCGTCTGCTGGAGGTCGGCTTCACCCAGGACGACATCTGGGACATCGGCGCCATCGCCGCCTTCTTCGGCATGTCCAACCGCCTGGTCACCCTCGCCGGCACCCCGCCCAACGAGGAGTTCTACCTGATGGGTAGGGTGGCGAGGGAGAAGTAGGGGCTCTATCGAGATAAAAATTGCTGATAGCGCAGCTCAAGGGCCTCTTTGCTTGGCTTTTGATCCAAACGCTTGGGGGTGAAGATTTTGTGGCCGTTGAGCTGCTTCATGCTTTCGAGAAGCGGGCCATCTTGTGTCGATAGCAAGTCGTCATTTAGATGGATCCGGTAGTCGGGGTCTATGCCAATCAAATCGGCATCGTAAGCCCGATGGTGAAGACGGCTGAGAGAGATTCCGTTGCTGACTTCGGTGGTGCTCCCTGGATGCGGGTCCGGGATGATATGGGCTGCCTCGAGCAGTTGTGGCACGGGTAGACCGGTCATAGCGCAGCGATTGGAGTATGCCTGCATCACGCGTGCACGGAACTCTGCCTGATGAACCCGCGTTTTGGCTTCACGGATGACGTAGCGTTTTTCTAGTTCATCGACGTCGTAGGTGCCGGTGGTCTCTGCGACACGGCGCACATCGCCGATTCTTTCGCGCATGCTGACATGGCATAGCTCTCTAGCTAGGTCCACGCTATCGATATAGCAGGGCCATAAGGGGAAGTAGCGACCTGGAGCCACGCCCATCAGGTAGATGATGGGGTCTTGCCTTTCATAGCTAATCAGTAGCTGCCGATTTGCCGCCTTGGCTGTTCCTCCCGCCTCAAGCGAGTACCAGAAGCCTCCCTCATCGCTTGCGCCATCGGAATAGATATTGACTCGCCCCTGCTTGGGCACCACGGTCTTGATGCTCAAAATGCCATCCGGCATCTGTCTGGGTTTGAAAATGCCAATGGCCCGGCTGGCGATATAGAACGTCTCTTCACCCATAGGCACAGGTTCAGCAATGGCTTCCCAGGGGACATCATTCGAAAACTGTCGAGTGATGGCCTCAAGGCGCTGAAAGGCTGCTTGTCGAAGACGAGTGTCAAGATTCAGCAAGGCTTGCTCCCCGCTCTATGCCGATAGTATCCGCTCATACTAATCAAGAGGGGTGGCTTTTACATCGTCTCGCCGCGAGAGGGCTCCAACGTCGTGGTCGGGTGGTCAGTGGTGACCCCGTAGCCTCTGGCCGCCAGCCCATGGCCTCGCTATGATGCCTCCGGCCCGTCGCGTTACCGACAGCGGCGGGCCCACACAACTCATTCACTTGTCGCCAGGGGAGTCCCGCCGCAGCTGCGGGGGCTGAGAGGGCCAAGCGCCGACCCTGGACCTGATCCGGTTCATGCCGGCGGAGGAAGCGCGACATGCCCTACCTGACGTCTGCCGTGCTCGGCGCGGCGCTGCTGTGCTTTGCTTTCCTGGGCCTCAGGGCCCGCCGGGCCGACGGCCTGCTCGATGACTACGTCACCGCCCGCAACTCCCAAGGGGCCCAGGCCATCGGTCTGTCCTTCCTGGCCTCCAGCATGGGCGCCTGGATCCTCTTCGCGCCGCCGGAGATCGGCGCCTTCGTGGGGCCGGTGGCGCTGGCCGGCTACGCCATCGGCTCCTCGCTGCCCTTTATCGTGCTGGGGCTCTACGGCCCGGCGATCCGCCGTCACCTGCCGGAGGGGCGCAGCATCGGCGAGTTCGCCGAGTCCTGCTACGGCGCCGGGGTGCGGCGCTGGGTCTCCTTCGTCTCGGTGGCCTACATGGCGATCTTCCTGGCCGCCGAGCTCACCGCCATCGGCGCCATCGCCGCGCTGCTCTCGGACGTGCCGCCGGCGCTGGTGATCCTCGGGGTGGCGGTGGTCACCCTGGTCTACACCACCCTGGGCGGGCTGCGGGCGAGCCTCGCCACCGACCGCTGGCAGGCCTGGCTGCTGCTGGCCCTGCTGGTGCTGGTGGGCGGCGTGGCCTGGTGGTGGCTGCCGCCCATGCCCGCCGAGGCCGTGATGCCCTCGATTCCCACGAGCAGCGCGCTCTCGGTGGCGCTCACCCTGGTGATCGCCGTCACCGCGGCCAACCTCTTCCACCAGGGCTACTGGCAGCGGGTGTGGGCCGCCGAGGATGACCGCGCCCTGGCCCGCGGGGCCCTGCTGGGCGGGGCCAGCAGCCTGCTGGTGGTGATGGCCATCGGCGGGCTGGGCATGGTGGCCGCCATGCACGCGCTGCCGCTCGGCGAGCCGCCGATTCCCTTCTTCGCGCTGCTCTCCGCCGCGCCGGCATGGCTTGGCCTGCCGGCCCTGGTGCTGGCGGTGACCCTGGTGGCCTCCAGCGTCGATACCCTACAGAACGCCATCGCCTCCATGGCGGTGGCGAGCTCCGGCCGGCGCGGTCTCTCGGTGCGGGCGGCGCGCCTGGCCACGGTGGCGCTGATGCTGCCGGTGGTGTGGGTGGCCCTGCAGGGCTTCTCGGTGCTGCGCCTCTTCCTGATCGCCGATCTCCTGTGCGCCGCCATCCTGCTGCCGGTGCTGCTGGGCCTGTGGCGGCGCATGTCGCCGCTGGCCGCCGTGGCCGGCGGCGTGGCGGGCCTGCTCGGCGCGATCGTGCCGGGCTGGATCACCCTGGGCAGCCTCTCCGCCGGGGTGCTCGCCGCCACCTTCCCGGACAGCATCCCGACGCTTCCGCCCTTCCTGGGGGCGCTGGTCGCCTCTACCCTGGTGAGCCTGCTGATCGCCTGGCGGTACCCGGGGGCGAGATTTCAAACGACACTGCAAGGAGACGCCCGATGACGACTCGAGCCGACTGGACCGCCTGGGCGGCGCAGCAGGATGCGCCGCGCCTCACCGACTGGCTGCGCGAGATCAGCGAGCCCGACTGGTCCGCCACCGTGAACCACCCGCTCTTCGACGCCCTGGCCGAGGGGCGCCTCTCGGGTGACGACTTCGCCGCCTACATGGTGCAGGACTACGGCTTCGTCGATCCCTTCACCGCGTTGATCGGCTTCGCCATCGGCCGCGCGCCGGGCATGGAAGACCGGGTGGTGCTGGGGCAGTTCATGGGCATGCTCACCAGCGACGAGAACAGCACCTTCCAGCGCACCTTCGAGGCCTTCGAGGTGCCCGCGGCCCAGCGCGAGGCGCCGGACTACCTGCCCGAGACCCGCGCCTTCCAGGCGCTGCTGCGCGAGACCGGCAGCGCCGGCGGCTACGCCGAGATTCTCGCGGCCCTGGTGGTCACCGAGTGGATCTATCTCGAGTGGGCGCTGCGCATCACCCGGGCCGAGGGGCTGCACCCCCTGGTGGGGGAGTGGATCGACCTGCACGACAACCCCGCTTTTCAGGAGTTCGTGGCCTGGCTGCGCCGCCGCCTGGACGAGGAGGCCGAAGCGCTCGATGACGCCGCCTTCACCCGCATGGCCGAGTGCTTCCGCGAGACCGTCGCCAGGGAGCGCGCCTTCCACGACGCCGTGATGCCAAGCTGAGCGAGTGCCCACCCTGATACGCAGCGCCCCCGCCGGTTTCCCGGCGGGGGCGCTCGCGTGATGGTCCGCTGCGGGGCGTCAGCCGCTACCAGCTGCCGCCCATCATGCCGATGGCGCCGAACAGCATGCCGCCTACGGCGATGGCCAGGTAGATCAGGATCAGGACGCCGAAGATGGTGAAGTAGGTCTTGAGCTTGCCGAGTGCGAACTTCATGTCCCGGGAGTCGCCGCTCTCGAAGACCCGCCCGGCGGCGCCCGCCGCCTGCATCAGCACCCAGCCCGCCCAGATCGGAATCCAGGCCACGATCAGGCCGACGATGGAGAGGGCGGTCAGCACCCCCGAGAGGATCAGCATCACGCCGGTGAGCTGCATCCAGAACTTGCCGCGGTAGAGCGGCTCGATCAGGTCGCGCAGAAGTTCCTGAGAGTTGTGGTCCATGTAACGTTCCTTGTCTGGTGGGCGAATGAAGGGGTGCCGCCGTTGCGATTGGCGCCCAGTACTTTAGCAGTCCCGGAGCGCGCTCGCCCCCTTGGCCCGGAGAGGGGGCGCTACCTGTCGCTGATACCGCTCCTCTCCCTGCACCGCCATGGCCTCTTGGCATGGTGCGTCGCACCAATTGTCGACATTGTCGCCACTCTGTCCGACATTGTCGGGCTTCCCGGGATCGCTCGAGGTCCCTTGCCTGGTTTTCAAGTATCTGAAAATAAAAGACTCAGTAGGGTTTTTGGCATTCCTGGTGCCTGGCTTGCAACTGCTTGGTGAAAACGTTCATCAAGCAATTCGAGACACCCAGGAGAACACCATGAGCCAAGCCGCCGAAGCCACCGTTTCCGCCACCGTTGCCACCACCGGCTCCGACTATCTGCGCCCCATCGACCGTGACGGCCTGCTGGGCTTCGCCGAGAAGGGCCGCAGCAACCCTGCCACCCGGGGCACCAACAAGGTCCACACCGTCACCGAAGGGCAGTACCGCACCATCAGCCACGTCAGCGGGCACCAGGTGGTGGTGGACGAGCCCCTGCACCTGTTCGGCGAAGATACCGCGCCGGCGCCGGGCGAGATCGTGCTCTCCGGCCTGGGCGGCTGCCTGGCGGTGGGCATCACCGCCGTGGCCACCTGGAAGCAGGTCAAGCTGAGCCGCCTGGAGATCTTCCTGGAGGGGGATATCGGCAACCCCGCCGCCTGGGGAGCCGGCGGTGCCGAGAAGCAGCCTCCCGAGATGGGCTTCCAGGAGATCCGCGTCAAGGTGCTGGTCGAGGGCGACGCCAGCCGCGAGGAGCTCGACGAGATCGTCCGGCACGCCAACTTCTACTCCCCGGTGGCCAACACCATGCGTAACCCCATCCCCTTCAGCATCAGCCTGGCGGACCCGGAATAAGCCGCGCGACCGTACCCCTGAACGCCTGCACGGAGAGATGACCATGATCGAAGCCGCCACTGCCAACGCCGTTCGCACAGCGCCGCCCCCCGCCCCGGGGCTTCCACCCGGCGACGCCTCGAGTGCCGATATCCTGTCGCGGGTCGAGCGGATCGCCGCCGGCCCCCTGGCCGAAATGGCCGGACGCATCGACCGGGGCCACTACCCGCTGGAGATCATGGCGTCCCTGGGGCGCGCCGGGGGCCTGGGGGCCCACCTGGACCGCCGCGGCCAGCGCTTCGACCAGGCCATCGGCGCCATGGCCGAGGTCAGCCGCCACTGCGGCACCACCGGCTTTCTGGTCTGGGCCCACGATGTCTTCGGCCTCTACCTGGAGCAGTCTGGCAACCCGGCGCTCTGCGGTGACTTCCTGGAGCGCCACGCCCGGGGCGACAGCTTCGGCGGCACGGCGCTCTCCAACCCCATGAAGGCGCTGTCGGGGATCGAGAGCCTGGCGCTGCGGGCCCGGCGGGTCCCGGGGGGCTATCGGGTCAGCGGCACCCTGCCCTGGGTGAGCCATATCGCCGCCGGTCAGTACTGCGGCGCCCTGGCCGGGGTCGAGGGCGCCGACGGCAGCCTCTCCCACGAGATCATGTTCGTGCTGCACTGCCGGGAGGAGGTGGCGCTGCGCCAGTGCCCGGCCTTCTCCGGCATGGAGGGCTCGAGCACCTGGAGCATCACCCTCAAGGACTACTTCGTCGGCGAGGATGAGCTGATCGCCGACCCGGCGCGCCCCTTCATCGCCCGCATCAAGGCGGCCTTCATCCTGCTGCAGACCGGCATGGCGGTGGGGGTCACCCAGGGCAGCATCGACGCCATCCGCGAGGTGGAGCCGGCGCTGGGGCACGTCAACCAGCACCTGGACGAGCGCCCCGACGCCCTGCAGGCAGAGCTGGACGAGCTGCGCCAGCGCGCCCTGACGCTGGCGAAGACCCCCTTCGAGGGCGGACGCGATTTCCTGCTCGAGGTGCTGGACGCCCGGGTGCAGGGGGCCGAGCTGGCGCTGCGCGCCTCCCAGTCGGCGCTGCTCCACCAGGGGGCCAGGGGCTATCTGATGAGCGCGGCCCCCCAGCGGCGCATTCGCGAGGCGCACTTCGTGGCCATCGTGACGCCGGCCATCAAGCACCTGCGCTGGGAGATGGCGCGCCTGATGCGCGAGGAGATGCCGTCATGAGCGAGGAGCGTCCCTTTCAGCAGTACATCTGCCGCGCCTGCGGCCTGATCTACGACGAGGCGGAGGGTGACCCGGACAGCGGCCTGGCCCCCGGCACCCGCTTCGAGGATATCCCCGACGACTGGGAGTGCCCGCTGTGCGGCGTGACCAAGGCGGACTTCGAGCCCTTCGTGCCCCGGGAGCCGGTGGAGGCCGTGGCGGCCGACGCCAGCCCCCGCCGCGTCGGTGCGGTGGTGGTGGGCGCCGGCCTGGCCGGCTGGGCGGCGGTGGAGGCGCTGCGGGCCCTGGATCGCGACCTGCCGATCACCCTGGTGACCGCCTGCTCGGGCGACCGCTACCACAAGCCGGAGCTGTCGGTGGCGCTGAGCCGCGGCCAGAGCGCCGATGACCTGGTGCGGGAGTCCGGGAGCGAGGCGGCGCGGCGCCTGGGCGTGCAGCTGCTGCCCCGCACCTTCGTCACCGGCCTCTCGCCGCAGTCGCGCCGCCTGCGTACCACCCGCGGCACCCTGAGCTACACCGGCCTGGTGCTGGCCATGGGCGCCCGGCCGGCGCTGCCCGCGGCGCTGCCCGAGGCGCACTGCTGGCGGGTCAACGACCTGGCCGGCTGGAGCGGGCTGCAGCGGGCCCTGGCCGACGGGCCGGCGCGGGTGGCGGTGGTGGGGGGCGGCATGGTCGGCTGCGAGCTGGCCGAGGATCTCGCCCGGGCCGGTCATCGCGTGAGCCTGCTGGACCGCCACGCCTACCCCCTGGCCGGACTGCTGCCGGAGGCCGCCGGGCGTCGCCTGCTGGAGGCCCAGCGGGCGCTGGGCATCGCGGTGCGCCCGAACGTCGCGGTCGCGGGCGTCGAACGCAACGCGGCGGGGGAGCGGGTGGTGCAGCTGGCCGACGGCGAGCGGCTGGTGGTGGATCAGGTGGTCGCCGCCACCGGGCTTGCCACCGAGCCGCGCCTGGCGCGTCAGGCCGGGCTCGACTTCGCCGGCGGGATCTGCGTGGACGGGCGCACCCTGGCCACCAGCGTGCCCGGCATCTTCGCCCTGGGCGACTGCATCGCCATCGAGGGCCAGCCATGTCGCTTCATCGAACCGCTGGCGCGCCAGGCCGAGGCCCTGGCCCATGCGCTGCTGGAGCGTGACCACCCGGGCTACCGCCACGCGGCGCCGGTGGTGCGCCTCAAGACCCGGCAGCTGCCGATCACCCTGAGCGGCCGGCCGGATCCCGATGCCGACTGGGTCACGGTCAGCGACGACGCGGAGCGGCTCGAGATGGAACAGCGCCAGGGCGAGTGCGTCCTGGCCACCCTGAGCGTGGGCGCCGGCCGCCGCGCCGCCTGACCCCTTGCACAACACCTTCGAGGACAAGCCATGAGCGACAACAATATCTACCGTCCCTACTCGAGCGACTCCCGCCTGGGCGGCTGCAGCTGCGGCCAGCACCAGAGCCAGGCGGACCACGATGCAGCGGCCAGGCAGGCGAGGGCGCAGGACCCCGAGTCCCTCTCCCGGGACTTCGTGGAGGCGGCGGCGGTCAAGGCACTGTTTCCCCACGATGCCACCCGGCGGCGCTTCCTCAAGGCGGTGGGCATGGGCAGCGCCATGGCAGCCATCGCCAGCGTGCTGCCCATGGAGAGCCTGCAGGCCATGGCCGAGGAGCACCAGGGGCCGCTGGAGAAGAAGGACCTGCGGGTGGGCTTCATTCCCATCAACTGCGCCACGCCGCTGATCATGTCCGACCCCCTGGGCTTCTACGCCGAACAGGGGCTGAACGTCTCGCTGATCAAGAGCTCGGGCTGGGCCCTGGTGCGCGACCAGATGCTCAACGGCGAGCTGGACGCCTCCCACTTCCTGGCGCCCATGCCGCTGGCCATCTCCCTGGGGCTCGGCTCGTCGCGACAGGCCATGCGCGTGGCCACCATCCAGAACACCAACGGCCAGGCCATCACCCTGGCCATGAAGCACAAGGACAACCGCGACCCGCGCAACTGGAAGGGCTTTCGCTTCGCCATCCCCTTCGAATACTCCATGCACAACTTCCTGCTGCGCCACTACCTGGCCGAGCACGGCCTAGACCCAGACAACGACGTCCAGCTTCGGGTCACGCCGCCCCCGGAGATGGTGGCCAACCTGCGCGCCGGCAACATCGACGGCTTCCTGGGGCCGGACCCCTTCAACCAGCGCGCCGTCTACGACCAGATCGGCTTTCTGCACCTGCTGACCAAGGAGATCTGGAACGGCCACCCCTGCTGCTCCTTCGGCATGTCCGAGGCGTTCATCCAGGAGAATCCCAACACCTTCGCCGCGCTCTATCGGGCGGTGCTCAACGCCTCCGCCATGGCCCGGGATCCGGCCAACCTCGCCACCATCGCCGAGGCGATCTCCACCCCCAACTACCTCAACCAGCCGGAGATCGTCATTCGCCAGGCGCTGACCGGGCGCTACGCCGACGGCCTGGGCGGCATCCAGGACCAGCCCGACCGCTCCGGCTTCGAGCCGATGCCCTGGTACGGCATGGCGACCTGGATGCTCACCCAGATGAAGCGCTGGGGCTACCTGAAGCAGGAGGTGGATTTCAAGGCGCTGGCCGAGGAGGTGTTCCTGATGACCGACGCCAGGCGCCAGATGGCGGAGCTCGGCATGGCCGAGGCGGAGCAGGAGCCGCTGGATGGCTACCCCAGCTTCGAGATCATGGGCCGCACCTTCGACCCCCATCGGGCCGACGAATATCTGCAGAGCCTGCCGCTGTCGCGGGCCTGAGCCCGACAGCCGACTGAATCGAGGATGACACCATGGACAAGACACTGAAACTGCGCGCCGGGCTGCTCTCCTGCCTGCTGCTGCTGGTGCTGGTCGGCATCTGGCATGCGGCGACCCAGGTCACCGCCAGCGGTGGCGGCGAGGCGCTGGACCCGGAGTACGCCATGCTGATGGGGCTCTCCGCGGAGAGCGAACGCAGCTCCGGCTTTCCCACCCCGGGCGAGTTCGCCTCCAGCGCCCTGGGCCACCTGGCCAGCCCCTTCTACGACAACGGCCCCAACGACAAGGGCATCGGCATCCAGCTCGCCCACTCCCTGTGGCGGGTGGCGGCGGGCTTCCTGCTGGCCATGGCGGTGGCCATCCCCCTGGGGTTCGTGATCGGCATGTCGCCGCTGCTCTACCAGACCCTCAACCCCTTCATCCAGGTGCTCAAGCCCATCTCGCCGCTGGCCTGGATGCCCATCGCCCTCTACACCATCAAGGACTCCACCATCTCGGCCATCTTCGTGATCTTCATCTGCTCCATCTGGCCGATGCTGGTCAATACCGCCTTCGGCGTGGCGGGGGTGCGCAAGGACTGGCTGGACGTGGCGCGAACCCTGGAGGTGAACCCCCTGCGCAAGGCCTTCCGGGTGATCCTGCCCGCCGCGGCGCCCACCATCATCACCGGCATGCGGATCTCCATGGGTATCGCCTGGCTGGTCATCGTCGCCGCCGAGATGCTCGTGGGCGGGACCGGGATCGGCTACTTCGTCTGGAACGAGTGGAACAACCTGTCGCTGAACAACGTGATCTTCGCGGTCCTGATGATCGGCCTGATCGGCATGCTGCTGGACCTGATGTTTGCCCAACTGCAGAGGAAGGTGACCTATGTCGAATGATGTGAAAGACAGCGAAGTGCCCTTCGTCAAGGTGGAGGGCCTGGCCAAGCAGTATCGCAGCGATCTGCCGCCGGTGTTCGAGAACGTGAGCTTCTCCATCCACAAGGGCGAGTTCATCTGCATCATCGGCCACTCGGGGTGCGGCAAGAGCACCATCCTCAACGCCCTGGCCGGCCTGGAGCAGGCCAGCCGCGGGGGCATCGTGATGGACGGCAAGGAGGTGGACGGCCCGAGCCTCGATCGCGGCGTGGTGTTCCAGGGCCATGCGCTGCTGCCCTGGCTGAGCGTGGAGGAGAACATCGCCTTTGCGGTGCGCTCCCGCCATCCGGGGTGGTCGCGCAACCAGGTGGCCGAGCACGGCGCCCGCTTCCTGAAGATGGTGGGCCTGGCGGGGGCGGAGAAGAAGAAGCCCGCGGAGCTCTCCGGCGGCATGAAGCAGCGGGTCGGCATCGCCCGGGCCTTCGCGGTGGAGCCCAAGATGCTGCTGATGGACGAGCCCTTCGGCGCCCTGGACGCCCTGACCCGGGGCGTGATCCAGGACGAGCTGCTCAGGATCTGCGCCGATACCCGTCAGACCGTCTTCATGATCACCCACGACGTGGACGAGGCGATCCTGCTGGCCGACAAGATCCTGCTGATGAGCAACGGCCCCCGGGCCCATATCGCCGAGATCGTCATCAATACGCTGCCCCGGGAGCGGCAGCGGGAGACGATGCACCACGACCCCCAGTTCTACCGGCTGCGCAACCATCTGGTGGACTTCCTGGTGCACCGCTCGAAGAAGCTCCAGGAGACGCGCGACCTCAAGGCCGCCTACGGCGAGCCCAGGGTGGTGCGGCCGGGGCTCGACTCCCTGAAGGTCGTCGCCTCCCGGGATGATGAGCCGCCGACGAATACGCCCCGCCGCGCCGCGGCAGGCCCGGCCTGAGGCGGGGATGCTTCCCGCTCGGCCTCTTTTACGCAGTACCCCTCGATGAGTGACCAGGAGAAACCACGATGATTACCGACCGCAAGCAAGTGACCGAGATGATCCTCTCCGCCAAGGTGAGCAAGGGCGTGAAGTGGAGCGACGTGGCCCAGGCCGTGGGCCTGAGCAAGGAGTGGACCACCGCCGGCTGCCTCGGCCAGATGACCTTCAACAAGCAGCAGGCCGAGGTGCTGGGCGAGATCTTCGACCTGCCCGACGAGGCGGTGGCCTGGCTGCAGGTGGTGCCCTACAAGGGGTCGCTGCCCACCGAGGTGCCCAGCGACCCGCTGATCTACCGCTGGTACGAGGTGGTCAGCGTCTACGGCACCACCATCAAGGAGCTGATCCACGAGGAGTTCGGCGACGGCATCATGAGCGCCATCGACTTCTCCATGGATATCCAGCGCGAGGAGAACCCCAACGGCGACCGGGTCAAGGTGGTGCTGTCGGGCAAGTTCCTGCCCTACAAGAGCTACTGAGCCGGCGTCGACCAGAGAACGGGCGCCGTGAGGCGCGATGCCTTGCCCCCGGCCCGGCCGGGGGCACCTGCGTTGCGGGAGGAGCGACATGGAGAGGGAGTGCGAGACGGAGACAGGCCGGGTTTCGCGGCAGCGGAGCGGACGCCGGGCCGAGGAGCCCGACAGCGAGCGCTCTCCCGCCTTCTGGCGGGCCCAGGAGATGCTGCTGCTGCAGCAGGTGATGGCGCTGGCGGGGCGCAAGACGGACCCGGGGCCGGCGCTGCAGGAGATGCTGCACCTGCTGTCGGAGCTGCTGGGACTCAACCGGGGGCGGATCGTGCTGCTGGACGCGGCGGGCCGCCACGGCGAGATCCGCTACGCCTACGGGCTGACCCGGGAGGAGGTCTCCCGGGGCCGCTACGGGCTCCACGAGGGGATCACCGGTCGGGTGCTGGCCACCGGCCAGCTGATGGTCTGCCAGAACATCGACCGCGACCCGCTCTTTCTGGGGCGGATGGTGGCGCGCAGCCGGCTGCCGGAGGGCCCGGTCTCCTTCATCGCCCAGCCGATCCGGGTGGCCGAGCGCACCCTGGGGGTGCTGGCCTGCCATCGGATACGGCGCCGCCCGCGCCCCCTGGCGGATGACCTGCAGATGCTCAAGCTGCTGGCGGCCTATGCCGGCCAGCTGCTGCAGCTGCACGCCCAGATGCAGGCGCGCACCGAATCCCTCCGGCAGCAGAACCGGCTGCTCTCCCGGGCGCTGGCTTCCAGCGCCAGCCGCTACGGCATCGTCGGCAGCTCCCCGCGGCTGCTCCAGGCGGTGACGGAGCTCGAGCAGGTCTCCGACTCCACCGCCAGCGTGCTGCTGCTGGGGGAGTCGGGCACCGGCAAGGAGCTCTTCGCCCGGGCCCTGCACCTGGCCAGCCCGCGGCGGGAGGCGCCCTTCATCAAGGTCAACTGCGCGGCGATTCCGGAGACCCTGTTCGAGTCCGAGCTCTTCGGCTACGAGAAGGGCGCCTTCACCGGCGCCCAGTCGCTGCGCCAGGGCTCCTTCGAGCAGGCCGACGGCGGCACCCTCTTTCTCGACGAGATCGGCGAACTGCCCCTGGCCATGCAGACCAAGCTGTTGCGCACCCTGCAGGAGGGGTCGATCACCCGGCTGGGCGGCAAGAGTGAACTCGCCATCGACGTGCGTCTGGTGGCGGCCACCAACCGCCACCTCGAGGAGGAGGTGGCCCGGGGCGCCTTCCGCCAGGACCTCTACTACCGGCTCAACGTCATCCCGATCCGGCTTCCCTCCCTGGCCGAGCGCAGCGGCGATATCCCGGCCCTGGCGCTGCACCACCTCAACCGGATCAACCAGGCCAACCAGCGCAACGTCCACCTCACCGGCGGGGCGCTGGAGCGCCTGCAGGCCTACCCCTGGCCGGGCAATATCCGCGAGCTGGGCAACGTGATCGAGCGCATGGTGCTGCTCACCGACCGGGCGGCCCTGGAGGCCGTGGACGTGGAGCGCTTCCTCCCCGGGGAGCAGGAGATGGCGGCCGGGGCGCCGGGGGGAGGTGCCGCGGGCGGGCCGCTGCCGGGGGAGGGCGGGGGCCCCTTTCCGGGCGCCACCGCGACGGTCGCCGACGTACGCCCCTATGTGCCGGCCACCTCCCACAGCCCCGAGGCGCTCTGCCACGCCCTGCGGCGCAGCGGGGGCAACAAGACCCGTGCCGCCCAGCTGCTGGGGCTGACGCCTCGCCAGTTCAGCTACCGCTGGAACAAGCTGGGGCTCGCCGACTAGCCAGGCCGGTGGCTATGGACAGCCCGGGGCTCGAGGTCCACCCTCTGAGGGTTACCCCATCTTCACAAGGAGCCCCGCCATGAGCGACACCCCCAAGGACCCCCGCCGCCGCCACTCCGCCAAGGTGGTGGACGGCCCCGGGAAGGCGGCCAGCCGCGCCATGCTGCGCGCGGTGGGCTTTCGTGATGAGGACTTCGCCAAGCCCCAGGTGGGCATCGCCTCCACCTGGAGCATGGTCACGCCCTGCAACAGCCATATCGGCGAGCTGGCCGAGCATGCCCGGGACGGCGCCGACGCCGCCGGCGGCAAGGGGGTGATCTTCAACACCATCACCATCTCCGACGGCATCGCCAACGGCACCGAGGGCATGAAGTACTCCCTGGTCTCCCGGGAGGTGATCGCCGACTCCATCGAGACGGTGGCCGGCTGCGAGGGCTTCGACGGCCTGGTGGCCATCGGCGGTTGCGACAAGAACATGCCGGGCTGCCTGATGGGCCTGGCGCGTCTGAATCGGCCGAGCGTCTTCGTCTACGGCGGCACGATCCTGCCCGGCAAGGGCCACACCGATATCGTCTCGGTGTTCGAGGCCATGGGCGCCCACAGCCGTGGCGACATCGACCTGATCGAGCTCAAGCAGATCGAGGAGACGGCGATCCCCGGCCCCGGCTCCTGCGGCGGCATGTACACCGCCAACACCATGGCCTCGGCCATCGAGGCGCTGGGCATGAGCCTGCCGGGCAGCTCGGCGCAGAACGCCGTCTCCAACGACAAGCGCGAGGACTGCGAGGCGGCCGGTGCCGCAGTGCTCGCGCTGCTCGAACGTGACATCAAGCCCTCGGACATCATGACCCGGGAGGCCTTCGAGAACGCCATCACCGTGGTGATCGCGCTGGGCGGCTCCACCAATGCGGTGCTGCACCTGATCGGCATGGCGCGCACCGTCGGGGTGGACCTCGCCCTCGAGGACTTCACCCGCATCGGGCGGCGCGTGCCGGTGGTGGCCGACCTGCGCCCCAGCGGCCACTACATGATGAGCGAGCTGGTCGCCATCGGCGGCATCCAGCCGCTGATGAAGACCCTGCTCGATGCCGGCCTGCTCCACGGCGACTGCCTGACGGTGACCGGCAGCACACTCGCCGAGAACCTGGCCAGTGTCGCCCCCTATCCCGACGATCAGAAGATCATCGCGGCGCTGGATGCGCCCCTCAAGGCGGAGAGCCACCTGCGCATCCTCTTCGGCAACCTGGCGCCGGAGGGGGCGGTAGCCAAGATCACCGGCAAGGAGGGCACCCGCTTCTCCGGCACCGCCCGGGTGTTCGGCTCCGAGGAGGAGGCCCAGGCGCGCATCAACGACGGCACCGTGGTGGCCGGCGACGTGGTGGTGATCCGCTACGAGGGGCCAAGGGGCGGGCCCGGCATGCGCGAGATGCTCACCCCCACCTCGGCGATCATGGGCCGGGGGCTGGGGGACTCGGTGGCGCTGATCACCGACGGGCGCTTCTCCGGTGGCAGCCACGGCTTCGTGGTGGGCCACGTGACGCCGGAGGCCTTCGACGGCGGCCCCCTGGCGCTGGTGGAGGATGGCGACACGATCACCATCGACGCCGAGGCCGACACCATCGACGTCGACCTCTCCGACGAGGAGCTGATGCGCCGCCGCGCCGCCTGGCAGCAGCCGGCGCCGCGCTACACCCGCGGGGTGCTGGCCAAGTACGCGAGGACCGTCAGCTCCGCCAGCACCGGGGCGGTCACCGACGCCTTCGACTGAGCCCCCGCGGCTGACTGGGTCGCCAACGACAGCGCCCCCGCCGGTTTCCCGGCGGGGGCGCTCTGCCTTTCAGTGGTGGGTACAGGCGCGGCTGGCTCAGGCGCGGCGGGTTCAGGCCTTGCGGACCCTTACCGGCAGGCCCTGGCGCACGCTGGCGCCGCTGATGGGCTCCAGCCAGGTGCCGTCCACGTTGCGGGTCGGATCCCGGAAGCCCAGGTCGTTGATGTTGATGCCGGCCCGCAGCCAGGGCATGTCGGGCTGGGACTCGCCGTCGATCACATGCGGCGTGGCACCGAGATCCCGGTGGCCGTAGCCGTGCTCGATGCCGAGCGACCCCGGCATCACGCTCTCGCTGACCAGCGCCAGGCCCACCACGCTGCCGCCGGGGCTCTCGATGCGGATGGTATCGCCGTGGCTGATGCCGTAGCGCTCGGCGTCCTCGCGGTGCATCTGCACCGGGTTGTAGGGCTTGATCATGCGCAGCCGCTCGTTGCCGATGGCGTAGGAGTTCATCAGGTTCGACTTGAACGAGAAGGCGAGCAGCGGCCACTCCTCCTCGAGGAACACCTCGCGCATGGTCTGCTTGTTGGCCAGCAGCGGCAGCTTGTGGTTGGGTACGCCGCGGTTGGGGTTGCCGGTCATGGTGTCGATGCTGGTGCCCACCACCTCGTTGTAGACGCACAGGGTGCGGCGCCAGGCGTTGGTCAGCCGCTCCCCCCTGAAGTGGTCGCTGGCGTCCTGGAAGCGCCCGCCCCGGGCATAGAGATAGGCCACCCGGCCGCGCTCCTCCGCCTTGAGGGTGCGCTCGAGGCGCGGCAGCAGCGGGGCGATGCCGCCGTGGGCGACGTCGCTCTCGTCGGCCTCGGGCAGCGGCTCGTCCATGTAGGCGATGTTGGCCGCGGCGCGCAGGTAGTAGTCCTCGGCGCGGTTGAGCGGGTGCAGGTTGCCCTCGGCATCCGGGATCGCCTCGTCGCCGAAGCCGGAAAGGCCCAGGCGCCGGGCCACGGCGATGAAGAAGCTGTCCATGGAGACCGGCTCGCCCTCGGCGGTCTTCTGCTGGCGCGGCTCCACCACCGGCCAGCAGGCGGTGGTCATGCGGCCCAGCGCCCCCTTCCAGGCGCCGGTGAAGCCCCACACCTCGTACATCACCGAGTCGGGCACGATGTAGTCGGCGTAGCGGTTGGTCTCGTTGATGAAGCCGTCCACCGCCACGAAGAGCCCCAGGCGCTTCGGGTCCTTGAGCTTGTCGGCGATCATCGCCTCGAGCCCGGCCTGGCCGTAGATGGGGTTGGCCATGCAGCCGATCACCGCCTTGATCGGGTAGGGGTAGCCGTCCAGCGCCGAGGGCAGGTGCTCGGTGAGGGTGGGCGGGGCGAAGGAGCGCCACGGCGCCTTGGCCGGGTAGGGGTTCTCGCCGGCCTCCACGCGGCGGCGGTACTCCGAGGAGCGCTCGTAGGGGAAGCGCGAACGGGAGAGGAAGACCCCCTGGGGGCCGCGCTTGCCGGGGAAGTCCACGAGATCGTAGCGGGGGCCCTTGCTGAAGCCGTTGAACTGGCCCCCGCCCACGGCGCTGCCGCCCTTCATGTTGTAGTTGCCGGCCAGCAGGTTGAGCATCTGCACCGCGAAGGCGGCGTAGAAGCCGTTGCCGGACATCATGCCGCCGTGGCAGTTGACCACGGCGCGGCGGCCGTGGCTGGCGTAGCGTTCGGCCAGCTCGACGATGGTGGCCTCGGGGATGCCGCAGTGCTCGGCGTAGGTGGCCAGGTCGTACTCGTTGGCCGACTCCCGCAGCAGGGTCATGCTGCTCTTCACCCGCACGGTGGCGCCATCGGCAAGTTCCACCTCGCGGTCCACGAAGAGCTCGGCGGCCATCGCCTCCTCGCCGTGAACGAGCTCGCCGTCGACCACCACCAGGGGGGCATCGGCGTCGCTTCCGGCCTCGGCCAGGCCCAGGTCGCTGGCGCGCAGGAAGTGGCCGCGGCGCGGGTGGTCCCGGGTGTCGATCACCAGGTGGGTGGCGTTGGAGTGGGTGGCCTCGCCGGCGGCGTCCGCGGCGGCCTGGCCGGGCAGCTCAAGGAACTCCCTGGCGTAGCCCTCGTTGTCCAGCAGCCACTGGATGATGGCCATGGCGAAGGCGCTGTCGGTGCCGGGGCGGATCGGCACCCAGCGGTTGTGGTCGGCGGCGTGGGAGGCGGCGGCGTTGAGTGCCGGGTCGACTACCACGTACTCCAGGGTGCCCTCGGCGCGAGCCTTGGCGATCAGCCGGCCCTGGCGCTTGAAGGGGTTGCCCGCCTGGCTCGGCGCGGTGCCGATATACATGATGAAGCGGGCGTTCTGGATGTCCGGCTTGACGTGGGCGTTGGCGCCCAGGTCGTTCATCACCGCCCCCGAGCCCATGCGGAAGGCCAGGCCGCAGTAGGAGCCGTGGTGGCCGTAGTTGCGGGTGGCGAAGGCGTTGAGGGTGAAGCGCTTGAGCAGCTCGGAGCGGCCGTAGTCGGTGGCCTCCATCACCATCAGCTGGTTGGCCGTCGGGCCGAATTCCGGGTTCTCCGGGTCGATGAGGGTGTCGTGGTCATGGATGGCGCGCAGGCCGTCCACGTGGCCTTCGCCGAACAGGTCGCCGCCCTCGCAGACCTCCTCGATCAGCTGCTCGAAGGAGATCTTCTGCCACTGGCGAGCGCCCCGCTCGCCCACCCGCTTGAGGCAGTGGTCGATGCGGAAGGGGCTTTCCAGCTGGCTCATCATGGCGTTGCCGCGGGCGCAGGCGGTGGAGCGGTTGACCTGGCCCTGGCCGCCGTAGGCGCTGACGTGGCGCAGCGCCTCGGCCACCGGGGTGCGCATGGGCAGGTGGTCGTCGGCGGAGAGCGGGTGGTAGGGGTTGCCGGAGACGCGCAGCACCCGGTCGCTCTCGTTGTCGACGCGGACCCGCACGCCGCACTGGGTGGTGCAGCCGTAGCAGATGGTGAAGGCGGTGCGCTGGTCCGGGTTGAGGGTGAGCTCGCCGCTGTCGAGGTCGACCCGATACTCCGGCGCCAGGGAGTTGCCGTGGATCGGGTGCTTCGGCGTCTCGCCGGCGCTGCCGGTGACGCCCTTGGCCATCTTGGCCAGGGGGTCGGAGTAGCCGGCGACGAAGGTGGCGGCACCGCCGGCGGCGACGGCACCCTTCATGAAGCGGCGGCGTGAGGTATCGACGGGGGACTTAGCCATGGCGGGGCGCTCCTTCCATGTTGTGTGCGGCGCGCTTGGCGTCGGGGTGTGCGGTGCTTTCGGAGGGAGAGACGTCGGCGGCGCTGCCGCCCTGGCGCGCCTGGCGCCAGGGGATCAGCAGGTCGATCACCAGGACCGCGGCGAGCCACAGGCCGAAGGTGCCGACGATGCCGAGGATGCCGGAGGAGCCGGCGGGGATGCCGTAGTGGTGGAAGCCGGCGCTGTTGCGGGCCACGTGCTGCACGTCCATCAGCACCACCCAGCGGAACATCCAGCCCATGTGGATGGCCACCAGGCCCAGCACCCAGGCCCAGGCGAAGAGGGCCGGGCGGCGGGCGGCGGGGCGGGTGAGCAGGTAGAGCACGGCGCCGAACAGGGCCACCCCGGTCAGGCCGCCCCAGAGGGCGGTGCTGCGCCAGGAGGGGCTTGCGCGCACCGAGTCCAGCGCCGCGGCCACCGAGCCGACGTTGGCGTTGATGCCGTCCAGGAACCAGCTGCCGGCGACCAGGCCCGCCACCAGACAGGCGCCCAGCAGCACCCTGAGCATCTGGCCGCTGCTGGCCTGATCACGCAGGCCGCTGACCCGGTTCAAGACCAGCACGAGACCCGCCGCGGCGATAAAGCCGGTGGCGACCAGCATCGGCGGCAGCCAGACGGTGTTCCACAGCGGACGCGCCTTGACCACGGCGAGCTCGGCGCCGGTGTAGAGCATGATGCCGGTGGAGAGGGCCAGGGTGCCCAGGCCCACCAGCACCAGCGCCGCGCGCGGGGTGGGGGCGGCACCGAACGACAGCAGGCGGGCGGCGAGGCCCGGCAGGCCGGGCGCCTGGCGGTTGGCCTGCAGCGCCGGGCGCCAGGCCAGCCAGGCGAGCAGCAGCACGCCCACCACGTAGAGCGGCAGCAGCAGGCTGCCGATGGACATCCAGGAGCTCGAGGTGGCGTAGGCGTAGAAGTGCCAGAAGCGCAGCGGCTGGTGCAGGTCGGCGAGCAGCGCCACCGGGGCCACCAGGGTGGTGGTCAGGCAGGCCAGCATGGCCAGGCGTGCGGTGGGCAGCCAGCGCTGCCTGCCGAACACCAGCGCCGGGGCCGCCAGCCAGAGGGTGGCGTAGGAGATGGCGATCAGGAAGAAGTACTGCACCGCCCAGGGGTACCAGGCGATGGCGTAGCGGGGCGCGAGCAGCTCAATGGCCATGGAATTCATAACCCATCTCCTTGCCGTGGGGGTCGAGGACTTCCAGGGCCACCGGCTCGGCGAGCGGGCGCGTGATGAAGCGCTCGTCCATGCCGAGGTAGAAGACCTGGGGCAGGGTGTTCTTTTCGGGCTGCAGCACCATGAGCTCGTCCCGGTGCTCCGCGATCAGGCGGCTGATCTGGCTCTCGGGATCGCGCATGTCGCCGATGATCCGCGCGCCGCCCACGCAGCTCTCCACGCAGGCCGGCAGCAGGCCGGCTTCCAGGCGGTGGGCGCAGAAGGTGCACTTGTCGGCGGTCTGGGTCCTGTCGTTGATGAAGCGGGCGTCGTAGGGGCAGGCGTTGACGCAGTAGGCGCAGCCCACGCAGCGGTCGCTGTCCACCACCACGATGCCGTCCTGCTGCTGGTAGGTCGCCTCTACCGGGCAGACCGGCACGCAGGGCGGGTTCTCGCAGTGGTTGCACAGGCGCGGCAGCATGAAGGTGGCAAGCTCGCCGCTCTCCTGATGCTCCACCTCGTACTGGGAGACGGTGGTGCGGAACTTGCCCAGGGGGGCGTCGTTCTCGATATGGCACGACACGGTGCAGGCCTGGCAGCCGATGCACTGGCGCAGGTCGATGAGCATGCCGTAGCGCTTGGTGGGGTCGCCTTCTCGGCGGGGCGGCTGGCTGTTGATGCCGGCGCTGGCAACGCTCGAGAGCGGTATCAGGGCGGCACCCGCGCTGAGGCGGGCCAGCTGGCCGAGAAGGGAGCGGCGAAGGTGGTCCATGGCGCCTCCGGTGGCCTGGGTGTCGCGGGGGATCGCCCCGCGACAGGAAGAAAGGGGTGACACCGGAAAGCCTACCTGCGACCAAGGTCGAGGGGCTTGATATGCATCAAGAGATTATTAGCAAGTCCTTAATCCTGCCTTAATATTGGTGCAAGTGGCTGACAGCAAAGGGAAAGCAGGGAAGGGGAGCAGGGAAAAAATGAGAGGCGGAAAGCATCACGCCCCGCCGGTGGCCCGGCAGGGCGTGATATCGGATGGGGTGCGGCGGCGTCAGTGGGCCGTCGGCTGGGGGTCGATGGTGCGGTAGAGCAGCTGCAGCTCCTCGACGGAGAGGTGCTCCAGGCGGCCGGAGAGCAGGTCGCTGACCTTCTGTGCCGGCAGGCCGGCGCGTCGGGCGATCTCTCGGCAGCCGAGGTCGGAGACGGCAATCAGCCGAGTCACGATGCGCATGAGGCGTGTACGTTTTTCCAGGTCCCTGACGTCGAGGTCAGGGCTACTTCGCGGGGGGTCCAGCTGATCCGCGGCTTGGGGGTGACGTGCAGTACTCATGGTGCTCCAGTGGGCGGTTGCGATAGCCACACTATGGGGGCTCTTCGGTGATTTTGCCAGTGTCGATTCCATGATGCTTTCGTGGCATGGTTCGACAGGGCCGGGAAGGTCCGGTGACCCACGCGGCGAGCGAGACGAGATGCACGATTTCATCATTATCGGCGGCGGCATCCTGGGGATGTCCACCGCCATGCAGCTCAAGCAGGCCTACCCGGAGCGGCGCATGCTGCTGCTGGAGAAGGAGGCGGGGCCGGCCATGCACCAGACCGGCCACAACAGCGGCGTGATCCACGCCGGCGTCTACTACACGCCGGGCAGCCTCAAGGCGCGCTTCTGCCTGGCCGGCAATCGCGCCACCGTCGAGTTCTGCCAGGCCCACGACATCCCCTATGACACCTGCGGCAAGCTGCTGGTGGCCACCAGCGAGCTCGAGATGGAGCGCATGCAGGCGCTCTGGGAGCGCACCGCGGCCAATGGCCTGGAGCGCGAGTGGCTATCGGCTGGCGAACTCGCCGAGCGCGAGCCCAATATCACCGGGGTCGGCGGCATCTTCGTGCCCTCCAGCGGCATCGTCGACTACGCCGCGGTGACCCGCGCCATGGCCGCCGAGTTCGAGCGCATGGGCGGCGAGATCCGCTACGGCTGCGAGGTGACGGGACTGGAGGAGCGCCGCCAGGAAGTGGTGGTCACCACCGGCGCCGGCGAGTTCACGGGGCACTATCTGGTGACCTGCTCGGGGCTGATGGCCGATCGGGTGATCCGCCTGCTGGGCCAGGACCCGGGCTTCACCATCTGCCCCTTCCGCGGCGAGTACTACCGCCTGCCGGTCAGGCACAATGCCATCGTCAACCACCTGATCTATCCGATTCCCGACCCCTCCATGCCCTTCCTGGGCGTGCACCTGACGCGGATGATCGACGGCAGCGTCACCGTGGGCCCCAACGCGGTGCTGGCGCTCAAGCGCGAGGGCTATCACAAGAGTGATGTCTCGCTCACCGACATGGCGCGGATGTTCACCAACCCCGGCATCCTCAAGGTGCTGGGCAGGAACCTGCGCCCGGGCCTTTCGGAAATGAAGAACTCCCTCTACAAGCGGGGGTACCTGGCGCTGGTGCGCAAGTACTGCCCTAGCCTGACCGTCGAGGACCTCGAGCCCTGGCCGGCCGGGGTGCGCGCTCAGGCGGTCTCCCGGGACGGCAGGCTGGTGGACGACTTCCTGTTCGTGAATACCCGGCGCACTCTCAACGTGGGCAATGCCCCGTCGCCCGCGGCAACCTCCGCCATCCCCATCGGTGCCCATATCGTCGAGCAGGTGAAGGCGATGGCTGAGAGCTGAGGGCAGCAGGGGCACCCGGCGCCGAGACAAGCCGTCAGAAGCGCCCGCGCAGGCTCAGCAGGGCGCCGCGGCCGGGCGCCAGCAGATCGCCCCCCTCAGGCTGGTCGGTGAGATGCTCGCGATAGCCGCGGTCGAAGAGGTTGGTGAGCTCGAGCCCCGCCTCCAGGTCGCTGAAGCCCCCCGCCGGGCCGAAGCTCCAGCCCAGGGTGAGATCCGCGGTGGCATAGCCCGGGGTGGCCCGTTCGGTATCGTTCGAGAAGCTGTCCGCCGTTCTATCCTGCCTGGCCACGCCGCGCACCTGGGCGTGCCAGTGGAAGCCCTGTTCGGGGCGCTGGCCGATGCCCAGGGTGGCCTCCGGGGCGGGCATCTGGAAGAGCGGCTCGTCGTCCTGCCTGTTGGTGCCACGCAGCCAGGTGGCGCTGCCGGTCAGCCGCCAGTCGCCTCCCCCCAGGTCGCCCTCCAGCGGCACGACGAAGCCCGCCTCCACCCCCTGGATCTCCACCCGGTCCAGGTTCTCGGTGCGCTTGATCGGGGTGCCCTGCGGGCTGGTCAGGCCGGTGACTCGCCCGGCGATATAGTCGTCGATGCGGGTATGGAAGGCCGCCAGCTGGTACTCGCCGCGCTCGCTGCGCCCCTTCAGGCCGATCTCCAGACTGGTGGACTGCTCGGGGTCGAGCTGGGGGTTGCCCAGGTGGAAGAAGCCGTCGCCGCGCTCGGCGTCCTCGAAGCGCTCGCGCATGTCCGGGGCGCGGTAGGCGGAGCCGAGGCTCACGTAGGGGTTGAGCAGCGGCGAGGCGTTGTAGATGGCGCCAACGGACCAGGAGAGGGTGTCGCTGGTGTTTCTGAGCCCCTCGGTGGTGGCGCCGGGCCCGCTGCCCTTGACGTCGGCGTCGCCGGTCACGCTGTCATAGCGCGCCCCCAGCATCAGGGTCCAGTCGTCGAACATCACCTCGTCCTGCACGAAGACACCGCGGCTCTCGATCACGCCGTTGCGGAAGGGTGAGCTGGCAACCTCATCATTGCTCGCCCCCTGGAAGCGGAAGCGCTGGGGGTCGCCGCTCATCTCCCAGGCCTCGGCTCCCAGGGTCAGCAGGTGGCGCTCGCCCAGGGGCAGGCGGTACTGGGCGCGGGCGCCGTCGGTGGTGAAGGTGACGTCGTTGCGCACCTGGTTGCGGTCCAGGCCGCTGGAGTAGCCGCGAATCTGGCGGAACACCTCCTGGCGGTAGAGGCTGGTCTCCAGGGTGCCGGGGCCCACCTCGCCCTCGTAGCTCAGCTCGTAGAGCTCGCGCTCCTGGCGCGGGGAGTGAATGGTCAGGATGCCGAGTGCCGGGCTCGGGGCCCGCTTGGCCGAGCCGGGATACCAGACATCGCGATCCTCTTGGTACTGGAGGTTGAGCTGCAGGCGGTGGCCCTCGGCCAGCCGGAAGGCGTACTTGGCGAGGAAGGCGTGCGACTCGAAGCCGCTGTTCTCGACCCGCCCCTCCGGAGTGTCGTAGTCCCCCACGTCGCGCCCGGTGGCACCCAGCACCAGGGCATGGTCGGGGTTGGCGGCCTGCAGGAGGGCGCCGCCGCCCAGGCTCTTGTCGACGCTGCCGGCGCTGGCCGATACCCGCCCCTGGAGGGTGGCGGTGTCGGTGAAGGTGGCGTCAGGGGTACGCAGGTTGACCGCTCCCCCCAGGGCCCCTGAGCCGTGCAGCACCGAGCCGGGCCCCTTGACCACCTCGATGCTCTCCAGCAGTCCCAGGCTGGCGAAGGAGGCCAGAGCGCCCTGGGGCTGGGCCGAGTTGAGACGCACGCCGTCCACCTGCAGCACGATGCTCTCCTTCTGGAGCCCTCGCAGCACCGGGTTCTGCCCCCAGGCGCCGTCGCTCTGCACCGCCGTGCCCGGCTGGCCGCGGAAGAGGCTGCCGACGCCTGCGGTGGCGGAGGCCTCGCTGGCGTCCAGGGTGAGGGTGGCGCTGGGGGTGTCCAGGGTATCGGCCTCATACCCCTTGGCGGTCACGGTCAGGGTGGAGAGGGTGGCGGGGCCTTCCTGGGCCGAGGCGGTCAGGCTGAAGCCGGCAGCAGTGGCCACGGCCAGCGCAAGGGGAGTGAGTCGGTGAAAGCGGGGGTGCAGTGACATCTGGAGCCTCCTCGATAAAGATGAGAATATAATGCATCTTATTTAGATTCGTGTTTTGACTCAGGTCACGGGTCGCGACCGACTAGGCGAGCGCGGCCAGGGTCGCCATCGGCGATTCGGTTGACGGGCGTCAACGTCCGATATGGCCGGATAAAGCAAAATCGAATCATTCTTGTTTTCAGGTGGGGTTGGCTCATGAAAGGTTCGCTGCCATCAAGGGGCGTGGCGACCCTGCTCGGCTGGGGCGGAAGCCTGACCGGGATCCTGCTGTTCGTGGCGCTGTGGGAGTGGGGCAGCCTGGCCTACGGCAGCTTCCTGCTGCCCGGGCCGCGGGATGCGCTGGCGGCCCTGGCCGGGCTGTGGCAGGCGGGGGAGGCGGCCGGTGCTATCTGGGCCACCACCTGGCGGGCCATGCTGGGCTTTGCCCTGGCCGGGCTGGCGGGAACCGCCCTGGGCCTGCTGGCGGGCATGTCGCGCACCCTGGGGCGCGCCCTGGAGCCGGTCTCCACGGTGCTGCTGGGCATTCCTCCCATCGCCTGGATCGTGCTGGCCATTCTCTGGTTCGGCAGCGGCTCGATGGCGGCGGTCTATACGGTGATGGCGACGACGCTGCCGGTGACCTTTGCCGGCGCCCAGATGGGCGCCCTCACCCTGGACCGCCGGCTGCAGGAGATGGCCGAGGTGTTCAGGCTGCCACCGCTGATGCGCTTCATGGATATCACCCTGCCGCATATCGTCTCCTACGTCTTTCCCGCCCTGGTGACTGCCCTGGGGGTGGCCTGGAAGGTGGCGGTGATGGCCGAGCTGTTCGCCACCGAGGATGGCATCGGGGCGGGGCTGGCCATGGCACGGGTCAACCTGGATACCGCGGCCGCCATGGCCTGGATCGTGCTGGTGGTGGCGCTGCTGCTGGCCGCCGAGCACGGCCTGCTGCGCCCGCTACAGCGCCGCATGGAGCCCTGGCGCCAGGCCGGGCGAGGAGGACACTGAGATGCTGAGACTCGAGAGTGTGGGCCATGTGCTGGGCATGTCGCGGATCATCGACGGCATCGACCTCGAGATCGCCCCCGGCGAGTCGGTCTGCCTGGTGGGGCCTTCCGGCTGTGGCAAGACCACCCTGCTGCGCCTGGCGGCGGGTCTGATGCCTCCCGGCGAGGGGCGCGTCCTGGATGACTTCCACCGCAGCACCATGGTCTTTCAGGAGGGACGCCTGCTCCCCTGGCGAAGGCTGCTCGACAACATCGCCCTGGGCCTCAAGGCGCTGGGCGTGCCCCGCGGGGAGCGGCTGTCCCGGGCCCGTGTCCTGGCCGAGGAGCTGGGGCTGGGCGAGCGGCTCGACCACTTCCCCCACGAGCTCTCGGGGGGCATGCAGCAGCGGGTGGCACTGGCCCGGGCCCTGGCGGTGGATGCCGACCTGCTGCTCCTCGACGAGCCCTTCAGCGCCCTGGACGTGGGCATGCGCAGCGAGGCCCAGGCGCTGCTGATCGATCTGCTGTCGCGTCGCGGCATCGCCTCGCTGCTGGTGACCCACGACCTGACCGAGGCGCTGCGTCTGGGCCACCGGGTGGTGGTGCTGTCGCCGTCGCCGGCACGCATCGTCCATGAGGAGTGCATTTCACGTCCCTTTGCCGAGCGCGATACCGCCTTCCTCTATGAGGCGGCCGCTGCCCTGCTGCGCCACCCCGCGGTGGCTCGCAGCTTTCTGTTCCATCAAGACGAGGAGGCGGTGGCGTCATGACAGCGTCCATGATCGATCTCGAACGCCGCCGGCTGCTGAAGCTGGCGGCAGGCCTGGCCACCCTGGCGGCCCTGCCCGTGAGCGGCCTGGCCGCCGGGTCCTCCCTGCGCGCCGCCACGCCCTACGGCCTGCCCCAGGTGATCCTGGCTCGGGCCCTGCAGCATGAGGGGCTGGCCGAGTGGTTCGGCGAGCGGGAGCTGCGCGCCTGGCGCGACCCCGACCAGCTGCGGGCCTGGGTGGCCGGCGGGGAGGTCCAGCTGACCGCCACGCCCACCAACGTGGCGGCCAATCTCTACAACCGCGGCGTCGAGGTGGGGCTGCTCAACGTCAACGTCTGGGGCACTCTCGGCGTACTGGCCGAGCGGGGCCCCCTGGCCGGCATCGAGGATCTGGCCGGGCGCCATATTGGGGTCCCCTGGCGGGGCGACATGCCCGACCTGGTGTTGCGCTACCTGCTGGGCCGCCTGGGCATGGAGGTGGGGAAGGATCTGCGGATCACCTACCACGCCAGCCCCTTCGAGACCGTGCAGATGTTCCTGGCCCGCCGGCTGGACGTGGTCGTGCTGCCTGAACCGATGCGCTCCTCCACCCGCCTGCAGGCGGTGGGGCTCGGTCTGGCGCCCCTGGAGCTCGATCTCCAGGAGGAGTGGGCCAGGCTCACCGGTGAGCCGGCGGCGCTGCCCCAGGCCGGCGTCATCTGTCGGCGGGAACTGCTGGAGGCGCATCCGGAGGGGGTGCGCGCCCTCCAGACGGCGGTGGCCGAGGCGGTGGCCTGGACCCTGGCCAACCCCGCCGAGGCGGGGCGGTTGGGCGCGGCGCACTCGCCGCTCTCCGCCGAGGTGGTAGAGGCGGCGGTGCGGCGCACGCGGCTGGAGATGCGCGACGCTCCCGCGGCGCGCCCCGACCTGGAGCGCTTCCTCGGCGCCCTGGCCGAACTCTCGCCGGGCTTCATCGGCGGCGGCCTGCCCAACGCCGGCTTCTATCTCGACCTTAGCTCCTGAGGACCTTTGCCATGTCGCTTGTGCTTACCGATGCCGCCCGTGGCAGACCCTGGCCGCTCCTCGCCTACGCCTTTCGCCCCTTCTTCCTGCTGGCGGCCGCCTACGCGCCGCTGGCGCTGCTGCCCTGGGTGGGCGGCATGCTGCACCGCGTCTCGCTGCCCATGGGCATGCCGCTGATGGCCTGGCATGGCCACGAGATGCTGTTCGGCTTCGTCCTGGCGGCACTGGCCGGCTTCCTGCTGACCGCCGTGCCCTCCTGGGCGGGCGTGGCGCCCATCGCCGGCAGGCGGCTGGCCGGGCTGGTGGCGCTGTGGCTGGCGGGGCGCGTGACGGTATGGCTCTCCGGGAGCCTGCCGGCGCTGGTGGTGGCGGGCGTCAACCTGGCCTTCGTGGCGGTGCTGCTGGCCTGGGCGCTGCCGGCGCTGCTTCGCGGTGAGGGGCGGCGGCATCTGAGCCTGGGGGGCCTGCTGCTGCTCTATGGTCTCTCCCAGCTGGCCTTCTATCTGGCCTGGCTGGGCTGGTTGCCCGGCCGGCTGGGCATGCTGGCGATCCTCAACCTGGCGGCCAACCTGCTGCTGGTGATGATCGCGGTGAGCGTGACCCGCATCGTGCGCGTGGTGGCCATGGCGGCGCTGAAGGAGAGCGGCCGTGCGGGGCCGCCGCGGTTGACCCCGGCCCGGGAGCACCTGGCCGTGGCCGTGCTCTGCCTGTTCGTGGTGGCGGACCTGCTGGCCCCGGGACATCCGGTGACCGGCTGGGTCGCCCTGGCCGCCGCGGCGGCCCAGGCCGACCGGCTCTCCGAGTGGCCCTGGGGGCGGGCCATGGGTCGGCTTTACCTGCTGCTGCTGACCCTGGCCTATGTCTGGCTGACGCTGGGGCTGGCCCTGGTGGGGCTGACTGCCCTGCTGGAGAGCTGGCCCGCCTATGCGGGGCGCCATGCGCTCTTCGTGGGGGCCATCGGTACCGCCGTCCTGGCCGTCTTCTGCATCGCCGGCCTGCGCCATACCGGCCGCCCCCTGCTCCTGCCCCGAGCCATCTGGCCGGCGCTGGGGTGCCTGGTGCTGGGCGGTGCCCTGCGGGTGGGCGTGCCGCTGGCCTGGCCCCAGCACTACCTGCTGCTGGGCATGCTGGCGCCGGCGCTGCTGTGGCTTGCCGCCTTCTGGCTCTACCTCCTCGGCTATGCCCGCTATCTGGTAACGGCGCGCCCCGATGGCCTGCCGGGATGACGGCGCGACCAGGCGACCTTGGTGGAATTGCCGAAAAAAACTGAAAACGTAGAAATATGGCCATGGCCTCTCACGCAGGGGCCATGCTAGGTTTCCCTCAGGTGCTTTCCCTCCAGCACCGACAACAACGATACAACAAACGGGTTTCAGCCCGGAGGATTGCCATGAATGCCATGAAGTACGCCGTCGCCGCCTCGCTGATCGCGACGGCCCCGCTGGCCGCGGCCCAGCAGCTCTCCATCGCCACCGGCGGTACCGGCGGGGTCTACTACCCCCTGGGCGGCGGCCTGGCCGAGATGATCAACAGCCATATCGAGGGGGCCAGCGCGGTGGCCGAGGTCACCGGGGCCTCGGTGGAGAACATGGGCCTGGTGTGGCGCGGCGACTCCGATCTCGCCTTCGCCCTGGCCGATACCGTCTATCAGGCCTACAACGGCACCGGCGACTTCGAGGGGCGCCAGCTCGACAATATCCGTGCCCTGGCCTCGGTCTATCCCAACGCCGTGCAGCTGGTCACCCTGGCCGGCTCCGGCGTGGAGTCCCTGGAGGACCTGCGCGGCAAGCGCGTCTCCGTGGGGGCGCCGGGTAGCGGCACCGAGCTCAACGCCCGCGCCCTGCTGGAAGCCAACGGCATCACCTATGACGACTTCACTCCCCAGCGCCTGAACTTCAACGAGACCGCCGATGCCATCCGCGATGGCGACATCGACGCCGGTTTCTGGAGCGTGGGCCCGCCCACCAGCTCCATCCTCAACCTGGCCACCACCCGCGATATCCGCCTGGTGGGACTCTCCGAGGAAGAAGTGGCCAACGCCCGGGAAGCGGAGCCGGTCTTCGCCCCCTATGACCTGCGCGCCGGCTTGTATGACGGCATGGAGGAGGCGGTGCACACCATCAGCATCCCCAACGTGCTGGCGGTGAGCAGCGAGATGGACGAGGAGCTGGCCTACCAGCTGACCAGGCTGCTCTTCGAGCACACCGACGAGCTGATCGCCGTGCACCCGGCCGCCAACGACACCACCGTGGCGTTCAGCATCGACTCCACGCCGGTGCCCTTCCACGATGGCGCCCTGCGCTACTACGAGGAGATCGGCGTCGAGGTCCAGGACCACCAGAGCCCCTGAACCAGGCGGGCACGCCGATGCCTTCCCCGATCCATGACCTCTGCCGCCGTGCCCCGGGGCCGGCGGCGCTTGCCCTCTGCCTGCTGCTCCCGCTGCCGCTGTCGGCCGGCGATGCGGGTCGGCTGGAGGTGGTCGCCGACAGCGGCCGGCGGATCGCCTCCCTGCCGATGCCGGAGGGAGAGGGCTGGTGCCTGGAGTGGAACCACTCCGTGGCCGGCTTCCCGGTGCTGGACTGCTATCGCCACCGCGAGGGGCGGATGGTGCTGGAGCGCAGCCATCTGCCGGACTTCGCCGCCGGCCTCGACCATATTCCCGGTCGCGGGCGGCAGGTCTCCGACGGGGAGGGCGGCTACTGGATCGAGGGTATCGACGAGTCGGTGCCCGGCAACCGCTATCGCCTCCGGGTCGGCTCCCCGGAGGTCAACCATCGACTGCTGCACGAGGGCCGCCGGCTCAGCCTGAGCGACCAGGCCGCCGGCGAGCGGGTGACGATCCACCTGCGCACCTCGGCAGCCACTCCCTGACGAGACGCCCATGAGCGAATCCGCCAAGCCCGCCGCCACTGCGCCCGAGGTCACCGTGCCTGGGGGAGGCGCCATCCAGGCGCGCCCCATCCTCTGGCTGATCACCCTGGTGGCCGTAGGCCTCTCCCTGTTCCAGCTCTACTCCGCCGGTATCCAGCCCCTGGGGCTCTTCTACCAGCGCAGCATCCACCTGATGCTGATCATGCTGCTGGCCTTCCTGATCTTCCCGGTATTCGGCCCGCATCGAAAGCGCGGCATGCTGGGCTGGGCCCTCGACTGCCTGTTTCTGGCCGGCGCCCTGCTGACCGGCGGCTACCTGGTGTTCTACCTGGACGAGATCTTCCGCCGCGCCGGCTTCTGGAGCCAGACCGATATCGTCGTCGGCTGCATCGCCGTGGTCACCGTGCTGGAGGCGAGCCGCCGGGCGGTGGGACTCGGCATGACCATCATCGGCGCCGTGGCCATCCTCTACGCCTTCGCCGGCCCCCGGGGCGAGCTGCCCTGGCTGGGCCAGTTCCTGCCCGGCATCCTGGAGCACCGCGGCTACAACATCGACCGGGTGGTCGGCCAGCTCTACCTGGGCCAGGAGGGGATCTTCGGCCTGCCCCTGGGGGTGGCGGCCACCTACATCTTCATCTTCGTGCTGTTCGGCGCCTTCCTGGAGATCACCGGCGCCGGCAAGTTCTTCATCGACCTGGCCTATGCCGCCACCGGGCGCCAGCGCGGCGGGCCCGCCAAGGCGGCGGTCATCGCCTCCGCCGGCATGGGCTCCATCTCCGGCAGCGCCATCGCCAACGTGGTGACCACCGGTGCCTTCACCATCCCGCTGATGAAGCGACTGGGCTACCAGCCCAGACAGGCCGGGGGCATCGAGGCGGCGGCCTCCACCGGCGGGCAGATCATGCCGCCGCTGATGGGCGCCGGGGCCTTCCTGATCGCCGAGTACACCGGCGTCTCCTACCTGGAAGTCGTCAAGGTCAGCGTGCTGCCGGCGATCATGTACTTCGCCACCGTCTACCTCTTCGTGCATATCATCGCCCTCAAGCAGGGCATGCAGGGCATGGCCCGAAGCGAGCTGCCCCAGGTGCGCGAGGTGATGAAGGAGGGCTGGCACTTCCTGCTGCCGCTGGGCGTGCTGGTGTGGCTGCTGGTGATGCACATGTCGCCCATGCGGGTGGGCTTCTACGCGGTGGTGACCATGCTCGCCGTGGCGGCGCTGCGCTACGCCATCTGGTTCCTGTTCGTCGCCCCGCGCCAGGGCGAGAAGGTGACCCTGGCCCGGGTAGGGGCCGTGGTCTGGGCCGGCTGGGTGAAGCTGGTGCAGGGCCTCGAGCTCGGCGCCCGCAACGCCGTGGCGGTCTCCATGGCCTGTGCGGTGGCGGGCATCATCGTCGGCATCGTCGGCCTCACCGGCCTGGGGCTGAAGTTCTCCGCCATGATGCTGGCCTTCTCCGGCGGCAATATCGTGCTGGCGCTGCTGCTGGTGCTGCTGGCCAGCCTGGTGCTGGGCATGGGGCTACCGGTCACCGCCAGCTATATCGTGCTGATCGTGCTGGTGGGCCCGGCGCTTACCGCCGAGTTCGGCATCCCGCTGCTGATCGCCCACCTGGTGGTGTTCTGGTACTCCCAGGACTCCAACGTCACGCCGCCCATCGCCCTGGCGGGCTTCGCCGGGGCGGCCATCGCCGGCTCCAGGCCCATGGAGACCGGCTTCCAGGCCTGGAAGTTCGCCAAGGGGCTCTACCTGATCCCGCTGTTCATGGTCTTCAATCCGGAGATCATCGTGGGCGGCCCCTGGGCGGTGGTGGCCTGGAACGGCCTGATCGCGATCCTCGCCCTGGGGGCCTTCGCCGCGGCGCTGGAGGGGTATCTGTTCACGCGGATGTCCTGGCTCCCGCGGCTGGCCATCGCCGGCGCCATCGTGGCGGTGTTCTGGCCGAACTTCCTGGTAGAGGCCGCCGGGGTGGCGGTGATGCTCCTGGCCATCGGTGCCAACTGGCTGGCCAGCCGGCGGGAGGGGGCGCTGTCCAGCCGGTCAAGGTGACGGGGGAGGGCCGCACGGCTAGAATGTGCGGCTTTCCTTCCCGCACTCTCTATCCTGAACAGGCAGTCGCCGAGGAGCATCGATGCAGTCCGAACAGTCGCCGAAGGTTGGCGTGATCATGGGGTCGAAGTCTGACTGGCCGGTGATGGAGCACGCCGTGGCGATGCTCGAGCGCCTGGGCGTGCCCTTCGAGACCCGCGTGGTCTCCGCCCACCGCACGCCGGACCTGCTCTTCGACTACGCCAAATCCGCCGCCGAGCGGGGCCTTCAGGTAATCGTGGCCGGCGCCGGCGGCGCGGCCCATCTGCCGGGCATGGTGGCCTCCCAGACTGCCCTGCCGGTGCTCGGGGTGCCGGTGGAGTCCAAGGCGCTCAAGGGCCTGGATTCGCTGCTCTCCATCGTGCAGATGCCTGGCGGCATCGCCGTGGGCACCCTGGCCATCGGCAAGGCCGGCGCCACCAATGCCGGGCTGCTGGCCGCCCAGATCGTCGGCCTGCAGGATGAGGCCGTACGTGCCGCGGTGGAGGCGTTTCGCGCCGAGCAGACACAGACGGTGCTCGATAACCCCGATCCCCGTCCCCAGGCCTGAGCCGGAGAGACGAATGAAGGAGGCAACCATGAATATCGGCGTCCTGGGTGCCGGCCAGCTCGGCCGCATGCTGGCCCTGGCCGGCTACCCCCTGGCCAACCGCTTCACCTTCCTGGATACCACCGGTCACCCCAGCGCCGGGATCGGTGAGGTCCTGATCCATACCGACCAGCACCATCTGCTCGACGATTTCCTGGCGAAGGTGGATCTCGTCACCTACGAGTTCGAGCACCTGCCGGTCTCCCTGGTCCAGGCCATCGAGGAGGTGAAGCCGGTCTATCCCTCCAGCGAGGCGATTCGCGTCTGTCAGAACCGCGCCGAGGAGAAGGCGCTGTTCGACCGCCTGGGCATCCCCACCCCGGCCTACCGCCTGGTGGAGCACGCCGACGAGCTCGAGGCCGCGGCCCGGGAGCTGGGCTGTCCGGTGGTGGCCAAGTCGGTCACCGAGGGCTATGACGGCAAGGGGCAGGCGGTGATTCGCGACCCCGCGGAGGCGGCCCAGGCCTGGCGCTCGATCAACCATCCGAAGCTGATCGTGGAGTCCTTCGTGGAGTTCGTGCGGGAGGTGTCGATCATCGCCGTGCGCGGCCGCGACGGCGAGGTGGTCTTCTACCCCATGGCCGAGAACCAGCACGTGGACGGCATCCTGCGCTACTCCGTGGCGCCCCTGCCGGACCTGGACGACAGCGTGCAGCAGACCGCCGACGGCTATATCCGCGCGCTGCTCGACGAGCTCGACTACGTGGGGGTGCTGACCCTGGAGCTCTTTCAGTGCGCCGACGGCAGCCTCCTGGCCAACGAGATGGCGCCCCGGGTGCACAACTCCGGCCACTGGACCATGGACGGCGCGGTGACCAGCCAGTTCGAGAACCACCTGCGGGCCATCCAGGGCCTGCCGCTGGGCGATACCGCGGCGCGGATGCCCACCTGCATGGTCAACGTGATCGGCCGCGAGGGTGACCCGGCGGCGATCCTCGCCCTGCCGGACGCCCACCTGCACCGCTACGACAAGAGCGAGCGCCCCGGGCGCAAGCTGGCCCACGTCAACCTGGTGGCGCCGACCCACGAGGCGCTGATGGAGCGGGTGCGCGCCTGCGCGGCCCTGCTGCCCGAGGCCCCCGAGCCCCGCTTCAGCTTCGAGCAGGCCGACTGAGCGGCTCTCCCCATCGGCAACGCAAGCGGCCCCGCCATCTGGCGGGGCCGCTGCGTTTCGGGGAGCTGACCGTCAGGCGCCGATGATGCCGCCGTCCTCCCGGGTAATGACCAGGGTCGCCGAGCGCGGGATGGCGCTGCCGCCCTCCGGCCAGTGGCTCAAAAGCTCCCCCGCGGCGAAGGCCTCGGCCGAGGTGGTGGCGCCCGGGTGCTGGACGTTGACGAACATGGTGCGCTGGTCCGGGGTGGTCACCACGCCGGTGATCTCCTGGCCCACGGGGCCGGTGAGGAAGCGGCGAATCTCGCCGGTCTCGGGGTTGGCCGCCAGCATCTGGTTGTTGCCGAACACCTCGAAGATACCGGTGTTCATCACCGACTCGCTGATGTCGGTCTGGATCCACACCCGGCGGTCGGCGTCGATCCACAGGCCGTCGGGGCTGGCGAAGATCGCCTCCTGGCCCAGGGGCTCGCCGGCGAGATCGCGACTGTCGTCGCCGTCGCCGGCCAGCACGAAGAGGTCCCAGGCGAAGCGGGTGCCGGCGTGGCTGCCCTCTTCCTGCCAGCGGATGATATGCCCGAAGTGGTTCTCGGCGCGGGGGTTGGCGGCGTGCTCGTCGCCCGCCTCGCGGCGGGTGTTGTTGGTCAGGGTGAAGTAGACCTGGCCGGTGGCCGGGTCCACCGCGCCCCACTCGGGGCGATCCATCCTCGTGGCGCCGGCCTGGTCGGCGGCGGCGCGGGTGTTGACCAGGATATCGGCGAGATCCGCGAAGCCGTTCTCCGGGGTGAGGCCGTTCTCGCCCGGGGCCAGGGCGAGCCACTCGCCGCGGCCATCCTCGTGGAACCTGGCCACGTAGAGGGTGCCCTCGTCGAGCAGGGAGCCGTCGGCAGTGGCGGCGTGGTAGGGGCGGGCGGAGACGAACTTGTAGATGTACTCGAAGCGGGCGTCGTCGCCGGAGTAGGCCACCACCGGCTGGCCCTCCACCGCCGGGGCGAAGATTACCCCCTCGTGGGCGAAGCGGCCCAGGTGGGTGCGCTTGACCGGGGTGGCCGCCGGGTCCATGGGATCGATCTCCACCATCCAGCCGAAGGCGTGGGGCTCGTTGCGGTAGTCCTCGGTGGGAGAGGCGCCGCGGCTGCTGGCGTCGAAGCGCACGTACTGGTCGGCACCGCTCGCCGCCCGGTGCCACTGGTAGCGGCCGGTGTCGCGGGTCTGGATGCCGTAGCGGGCCTGACGGCGATCGATCTCGGCGTCTGCGTTGGCGAAGTAGCCGGCCCAGTTCTCCTCGGCCGCCAGGTAGGTGTTCCAGGGGGTGACGCCGTGGGCGCAGTTGTTGAGGGTGCCGCGGGTCATGGTGCCGTCCGGGCTGTACTTCGTCACCACATGCTCGGTGCCGGCCACCGGGCCGGCCAGGCGCATCGGGGTCAGGCCGGTGATGCGGCGGTTGCGGGCGTCCTCCACCACCTGCCACTGGCCGCTGTCGTCCTCGCGGATGCGCACCACGCTGACGCCGTGGGCGTTGAGCTCCTTGAGCACCTGGTCGTCGTCGCGGCTGCCGTCGGCGTTCTGGGGGAAGCCGTTGCGGTCCAGCGCCAGGCCGGCGGCGGCGGCGTGCAGGAAGCGCGGCTCCACGTACTCGTGGTTCATCACCAGCAGGCCGTCCCGGGAGCTGCCCTCCAGCGGGAAGAAGTGCACGCCGTCGTGGTGGCTGCCCACCTGGTGCCCCTGGGCCTCGCCGCTGGCGTCAAGCGAGAAGGCCGGCATGTCGCCGCTGATCGGGGTGCCCCAGGGCAGGATGGCGCTGACCCGGTAGCCTTCCGGGACCACCACGCTGTCGGCGGCGCTGACCGGAATGGCCTTGAAGCCGAGGCTCGGCGCCGGGGCGCTGGCGCCACCGGCGGCGAAGGCGCTGCCGAAGGGCAGGCTGGTGGCCATGGCGCCGGCCACGGCGGCGGCGAGGCTGCCGCGCAGCATGGCGCGGCGGCTGATGCGTGCCTCGAGGATGTCGCCGAAGTAGCCGTTGGCGGAGGGGTTGCTCATGGGCTCGTCGCCATCGGCGAGAACGGCGTCGACGTGGCCGGGGTACTGATGCTGGGACATGGGGGCTCTCCATGGATGAGGATGGGTATCTCGGTGGGAGAGCTTGCCCCGGCGGTGTTGCATCAGCGTGTACGGATGGAGTCACTTCGGTGACAGGCCGGATTATTGACCCGGATCAAACCTTCGGTGGCACCAGACTTCGAGTCTTGAAGAGAGGTGCTTTTCGGCGACACTGACAGTCAGTCGGTGAAAGGGGAGGGAGCATGCGACGACGGCTGAAAACGGGCGATATGGTCCTGATCGCGGCGCTGCTGCTGCCGCTTGCGGTGGCGCTGCCGCGCCTGGGCGGCCTCGGCGGGCCGCCGGAGCTTTGGCTGACCTGGATCAGCTGGGTCGCCGGCATCCTGGGGCTCGCCATGATGCTGCTGGCCGGGGCGGTGAGCAGCCGGGTGCCGGGTTTCGACCGCCCCTTCGGGGGGCTGGCGCGGCTTTGGCGCCTGCACCACTGGCTGGGCTTTGCCGCCTTTATCCTGGTGATGCTCCACGCCCTGGCGCTGGGGCTCGCTGCGGTGCCGGCCTCCCTGGACGCCGCGGTGGCGACCCTCTTCCCGCCTCTCTCCCATGGGGCCCTCTGGCTCGGCTGGCTGGCCTGGGCGGCCATGGTGGTCTTCCTGGCGCCCACCTTCGGCTTCTTCGGTCAGCCCCACTACCAGCGCTGGAAGCGCCTGCATCTGGTCTCCGCGGCGGCGCTGCTGCTGGGGCTCTGGCACGCCCTGCTGCTGGCCGGCGAGGCCTGGCCCTGGTGGCTGCTCGGCATCGCCGGGCTCGGCGCCATCGCCTGGCGCAAGGGCGTGGCGCCGGCTCGGCGCCACCCCTATCGCGTCGAGGAGGTGGTGCCCCTGGCCCGGGGTGTGGTGGAACTGGTGCTGCGCCCCGAGGGCGGGGGCATCCGCCACGAGGCGGGGCAGTTCGTCTACCTCTCGCCGCTGGACGAGTCCCTTGCCGACGGCCGCGGCGAGGAGCACCCCTACACCATCGCCTCGGCGCCCTCGGATTCGCGCCTGCGCATCGGTATCAAGGACCTGGGCGACGCCAGCCATGCCCTGCAGAGGGTGACGCCCGAGACCCGGGTGCTGATCGAGGGGCCCTACGGGGAGTTCTTCGGGCGGCGCTTTCCCGAACGCGACATGCTCTGGCTGGGCGGGGGCATCGGCATCACCCCCTTCGTGGGCGGCGCCCGCGACCTGGCCGCCGGGGCCGAGGTGGCGGGGCAAGTGCAGCTGATCTATCTCGCCAAGGACGAGTCCCGGGCCTACTACCGGCAGGAGCTGGAAGATATCGCCGGGCGGGTCGAGGGGTTCACCTTCACCCAGCACTACTCCCGCGAGCGGGGACATCTGGACGAGGCCTTCCTGCGCGAGCACTGCCCGGACTTCACCGAGCGGGAGATCTACCTCTGCGGCCCGCCCGCCATGAACGCCCACCTGCAGCGGCTGCTGGTCGAGCAGGGCGTCCCCGCCTCACGCATCCACAGCGAGGTCTTCGACTTCCTATGAACATCAACAAGATCGCCTACTCCGCTTTCATCGCCTTCGTGGCGAGCCTGGCCACCCTGGTCTCGATCCAGGCGCTCTCCAGCAGCGACCGTGACGCGGCCGACGACGACGCCCTGGACCCCATCACCCTCGAGGAGCTCGCCGAGCACGACGGCGCCGAGAGCTGCTGGAAGGCGATTCACGGTCGGGTCTACGACATCACCGACTATGTGCCCGACCATCCCACCGACGAGGAGGTGATCCTTGAGTGGTGCGGTCGGGAGTCCACCGAGGGGTGGGACAACAAGCGCCCCGGCGTACCCCACAGCCCGCGGGCCGAGGGGATGCTCGAGGCGTACCTGATCGGCCGGCTGGTGGATGAGGAGGGCGAGCCGATCGAACCTGGGGCGGCGGCTCAGGCCGAGGAAGGCGAGGCGGCGGCAGGCGAAGCCGACAGCGACACGGTGCGGCTCTCGCCCGCCGAGGACGAGCGCCTGCACCAGGCGCTGCTGGGGCTGCCGCTGGACGGCCGCTATCGGGGCGTGTTCGGCGACGGCGGCGAGATGCAGGTCAACGTGCAGTTCGACCTGCGCGATGGCCGGCTCTCCAACATCAGCTATCGCCATCTGGCCTACCGCGGCGAGGACTATCGCCGGCTGGACGAGGACGACGACCTCTACCCGGTGTGGGCGCAGCACCAGCAGCTCGCCGAGGCCCTCGAGGGCCAGCCGCTGACCGCCATCTTCGCCCTCTACGAGCCGGAGCGGCTGGCCGAGGACATCGACGGCTACAGCGGCGCCACCCTGCGCGGCAACAAGGTCCACTCCGCCTTCCGCGACGCCTTGAACCGCGGCGTCTACAGCTGGCCCTGAGACCGGGTCAGCCGAGCCCGCCGGCGAGCCACAGCCATAGCGCGATCAGCGCGAAGTGGCCCGGGTACCAGGCCAGCCACAGTCGGCGCGGCATCGCCCGGGGCACCGCCGGCGCCAGGCGATGGGCGCCGGCCGCCAGCCACAGGGCCGCCACGCAGGTGGCCACGGTGAAGGACTTGGCCAGGTCGCTGGCGTTCATCTGCCCGGCCACCACCAGCACCGGCAGGGCCAGGGCGGCCGCCGCCAGGCGTTCGGCGAGGGGCTCCCCGGCCCGGTGCAGGTGGTACATGGCGAGCATCAGGAGCGGCACCAGCAGCAGTCCCTCGTGGCCATACTCGACCCAGTGGCCGAGCAGGACCCAGACCGTCAGCGAGGCCAGCCCCCCGAGGGCCAGCCAGCGGCTCTCCAGCTCGCCGCTGCGATAGCGGGCGAGCAGCTCGCGCAGCCCGGCACCCCAGGCCAGCCCCGCCGCCAGGGTGAAGCAGACGTTGAGTAGCAGGGCGTCCGAGGCGCGTGGCATCAGCATGAAGGGGAGCTGGGCGACCAGGCCGATCACCAGGATGCGGCGGGCGTAGCGCAGCGGGTTGCGGGTATTGAAGAGCCCGTGCCAGGCCACCATGGCCGCGAACAGCGGGAAGGCGATGCGGCCCAGCGACGAGCCGGCCCAGTCGAGGTTCCACGCCTCGGGCAGCACGTAGCGGGTCAGGTGGTCGAGGGTCATGGTGGCCAGCGCCAGCCACTGTCCCCAGCCGGTCCAGGCGGAGGAGGGGCGGGCGGTATCGGCCGCGGCGGCGGTACGGGGGAGGGGGTATGAGGTCATCCTGTCCTCTCGGTGTGGGTCCACCTCGAGAGGACAGGTATCTTCCCCGTGAGTTCCGATGCCGCCTCAGCCGCGGCGATGCACGCGTCGCCCCAGGGCCCACACCTCGTCGATGGTCCAGGCGCCGTCGGCCAGCACCAGCAGGTCGGCGTCGAAGCCCTCGGCGAGACGCCCCTTGCGGGCCAGGCCCAGGGCGTCGGCGGCGTGGGTGCTGGCCATGCCCAGGGCGCGCTCCAGGGGCAGGCCGTGTGCCTCCACGCACTCTCCCAGCACCTCGAACAGGCTCCCCAGGCGCCCGGGCTCGAGCCCCGCGAAGCGTCCCTCGGCGTCGAAGCGGGGCAGCGAGGCGTTGGCGTCCGAGGAGAGGGTGATCCGCGAGGGGTCGACTCGGGCGTGCAGGGCGCGGGCCACCGCCTCGGCGGCCGGCACCTCGCCGTCGGCGATCAGCGCCGGCGTGGTGCTGGTGGTGAAGTCGATGCGCCCGCCCTCCCGGGCGAAGCGAACCCCATCCTCGAACAGCTCGCGGGTGCGGTTGATATGGGTGGGCAGGAACTGGGCCAGGGGAATGGCGCTCGTGCGCGCCACCTCCCGCAGGGGCTCCAGGTGGGTGGGGGCATCGCCGGTATGGATGAAGACGATGCCGCCCTTGCCGGCCAGCATGCCGGCGGTGCGCGCCTCGGCGGCGAGCCGGGTCAGCTCCGCGGTGGTGGGCTGGGAGCCGCGGTGGTCGCTGATCGCCACCTCGCCCACGCCGATCACCTCGGGAACGAAGAGGATGTCCTCGCGCACCGAGCCGGTCAGGGTGACCGGCGGCAGCTGGTAGGAGCCGGTGTAGCAGTAGGCGCTCAGCCCGCCGGCGGCCAGCTCGCGAACCTTGCCGAGCAGCCCCGCCGGGGTGCGGGTCACGGCGTCGGTGCCCAGCGCTCCGACCAGGGTGGTGACGCCGGAGGCCAGGGCCTCTTCCAGGCCGAGCTCGGCGGTGCGGCTGCCGAAGCCCCCCTCGCCGCCGCCGCCGGTGACATGGACCAGCGGATCCACCAGGCCGGGAATCACCCGGCGCCCCTCCAGGTCGAGCACCGTCACCGTCGGCCCCGAGGCCAGGGCAGGGGCGTCGGCGGCGGCGATGGCGGCAAGGCGACGGTCCGCGATCAGCAGCTGGCAGAGGCCCCGGGGCGCCGGGGCGTAGAGCCGAGCGTTGGTGAGCAGGGTCAGCATGGTGGGCTCCCGACCGTTCACAGCTTGATGTCGTAGCTGAAGTGGCGCTCCATGATCTCGTCGTAGGTGCCGTCGGCCTTGAGGGCGGCCAGCGCCTCGTTGAAGCGCTCGGCGAGGTCTCGGTCACGCTGGCGGAAGGCCACGCCAACGCCCTGGCCGAAGATATGCTCGGGCTCCTTGATGAAGTCGCTGATTCGCTGGAAGCGCGTGTCCTCGGCGTCCAGATTCATGCTCGACTCCGCTACCGGGGCGTCCAGGAAGGTCAGGTCCAGGCGCCCGGCGCGCAGGTCGGTAAGCACGTCGTCGCCGCTGGTGTAGCGGCGAATCTCCACCAGGTCACCGTAGAGCTCGGAGACGTAGTTGTCCTGCAGGGTGGCGCGCTGCACGCCCACCACCAGCCCCTCGAGGCTGTCGCGGTCGGTGATATCGATCTCCCGGTCGCGCAGGGTGAACCAGGCGCTGGGAGTGGTGTAGTAGGGCTCGGAGAAGAGCACCTGGCGGGCCCGCTCCTCGGTGATCGCCATGGAGGACATGATGCCGTCATAGTTGCGCGCCAGCAGGCCCGGGATGATGCCGTCCCAATCCTGCTCGACCCAGACGCAGGTGGCCTCGAGGTAGTCGCAGACCGCCTCGCCCAGCTCGATCTCGAAGCCGGCCAGGGTGCCGTCGGGCAGGCGGTACATGAAGGGCTCGTAGGGCAGGTCGATGCCGAGACGGATCTCGGAAGTGTCGCGGGCCTGGGCGGTGCCGGCGGTGAGGCCGGCGGCCAGGGCGGCGGCCAGCATCAGGGAGATGGGCTTCATGGGGATCTCTCTCTGTCCGAAGGGAAAGCGGAGCCGGTTGGCCGCCGCGCTACCCGAAAATAATACTGCCTTGTGGGCTTTTATGCAGTTGAAACAGCTGCGGCCTCGCTCAGGCGAGGCCGCTTGCTGCTCACTGAGTGGCGCGGATCACTCGTCGCCGAAGTAGCGCTGGTAGATCTCGTCGTAGGTGCCGTCTTCCTTGAGGGTCGCCAGGGCCTCGTTGAAGCGTTCGGCGAGCGCGGTGTCGCGCTGGCGGAAGGCGATGCCGAAGCCCTCGCCGAAGTACTCCTCGGGCTCGGAGACCATCTCGCCGACCACCTGGAACTGGCCCTCGTGGGCGTCGAGCAGGGTGGCCTGGCCGACGATGAACTCCAGGAAGACGATATCCAGGCGCTGGGCCTGCAGGTCCAGCACCATGTCGTCGGCGGTGGAGTAGCGGCTGATGCTGGCGACGCCGCTGTAGTTGTCGGTGACGTAGCTGTCGAAGGTGGTGCCGCGCTGCACGCCGATGCTCTTGTCGGTCAGGGTCTCCTCGCTGATCTCCTCGATCTCGCTGCCGGCCGGGGCGAACCAGGCGCCGGGGATGGTGATGTAGGAGTCGGAGAAGAGCACGGTCTGGCGGCGCTCCTCGTTGATCGACATGGAGGACATGATGGCGTCGTAGTTGCGCGCCAGCAGGCCCGGGATGATGCCGTCCCACTCCTGCTCGATCCACTCGCAGGTCACGCCGATCTCGGCGCAGAGGGCGTTGCCCAGGTCGATGTCGAAGCCGGTCAGCTCGCCATCGGCGCCGCGGTACTCCATGGGCTCGTAGGGGACGTCGACGCCGATGCGCACGTGGTCGTAGTCCCGGGCCTGGGCGGTGCCGGCGGCCATGGCCACGCCGAGGATCGAGACGGTCAGCAGTTTCTTCATGGAGGAACTCCTTGCGATGAGAGACGGCACCCGGGGTGCCTACGGAGACGACTCTAGCCCAGCCGCCGCGGTGCCGAAAGCCCTTGGCGACGGATTTTCCAACGGGCGTTTGACGCTTTGTCGCGCAGGGGGAGCGCCGCGGCCGGAAGGAGCAGGGGGCCGCGGCGGGGTGAGGAGGAGCGTGGGTCGGGCGTCAGCCCTGGGGCCTGAGGTGGGCCAGCAGGCGCTTCTCCAGCCAGCGGAAGAAGTAGAGGATGCTGAAGGTGAGGCAGAGGTAGATGGCCGCCACGAAGAGGAAGGCCTCGAAGGGGGCGTAGAAGCGCGCATAGACGAAGCGTGCCGCGCCGGTGAGGTCCATCAGGGTGACCACGCTGGCGATGGCGCTGGCGTGGAGCATGAAGATCACCTCGTTGCCGTAGGCGGGCAGGGCGCGGCGGAAGGCGCTGGGCAGGATGATGCGGCGCATCATCAGGGCGTCCGACATGCCGTAGGCCCGGGCCGCCTCGATCTCGCCCCTGGGCGTGGCCTTGATGGCGCCCCGGAAGATCTCGGTGGTGTAGGCCGCCGTGTTCAGGGTGAAGGCGATCAGCGCCGGATAGAAGGCCTCGCGCAGGAGCGGCCAGAGGAAGGTCTGCTGGATGCCGTCGAAGAAGACCACGCCGTAGTAGATGATGTAGAGCTGGATCAGCAGCGGGGTGCCGCGGAACACATAGGTGTAGAGGTAGATCGGCAGGCTGATCCAGCGGTGGCGGGAGCTGCGCCCGATGGCCAGGGGCACCGCCAGCACCAGGCCGGCGACCAGCGAGAGGAAGACCAGCTGCACCGTGGTCACCAGGCCATCCCAGTAGTAGCCGAGGGTGGTGGGCGTGAAGATGACGTTGCCGGCCAGCAGCTCCTGGAACCAGAGTGAGATATCCGGCATGTCAGTGGCCTCCGAAGCCGACGTTGTAGCGCCTCTGGAGCCGGGCGAAGAGCCACTCCGATACGCTGGCGATCAGCAGGTAGACCGCCGCCACCGGGATCAGGAAGGTGAAGGGCTCGTGGGTGGCGCGGGAGGCCTCGGCGGCCACCCGCACCATGTCCGAGAGCCCGATGACCGAGACCAGCGCCGTGGTCTTGAGCAGCACCATCCAGTTGTTGGAGAGCCCGGGCAGGGCGTGGCGCATCATCTGCGGAAAGCGGATGCGCCGGAACACCAGCCAGGGGGTCATGCCGTAGGCCTTGCCCGCCTCGATCTGGCCATGCTCCACGGCCATGAAGGCGCCGCGGAAGGTCTCGCCCATATAGGCGCCGAAGATGAAGCCGATGGTGATCACCCCGGCGGCGAAGGCGTTGAGGTTGACGTACCAGTCGACCCCGAAGCGGTCATAGAGAGCGTCGGTGGCCACGTTGAGCGCCATCTGGCCGCCGAAGAAGAGCAGCATCATCAGCACCAGGTCCGGCACGCCGCGGATCAGGGTGGTGTAGAGGGTGGCCAGCTGGCGCAGGGGCCAGTGGCGGGACATCCGGGCGCTGGCGGTGAGCAGGCCCAGCAGGATGGCCAGGGCCAGCGACAGTACCGCCAGCTGCAGGGTGACCCCGGCGCCTTCCAGCAGCCGCGGGCCGTAGCCGTGAAGATCCAGCATCTTGTTCTCCCGCTCGAGACTTGGGGCTTGTTCGTGCCTGTTCAGTACGTCTTCAGTACGTCTTCAGTACTTCGGGGCCAGGAACTGCTTCAGGCGCGGCGACTGGGGGTTGCCCAGCACCTGCTCCGGCGGGCCGGCCTCCTCGACCAGGCCCTGGTGCAGGTAGATCACCTGGCTGGAGACGTCTCGGGCGAAGCCCATCTCGTGGGTCACCACGATCATGGTGCGCCCCTCGTCGGCCAGCTCGCGCATCACCTTGAGCACGTCGCCCACCAGTTCCGGGTCCAGCGCCGAAGTGGGCTCGTCGAAGAGCATCACCTCCGGGTCCATGGCCAGCGCCCGGGCGATGGCGCCGCGCTGCTGCTGGCCGCCGGACATCTGGGCCGGGTAGGCATCGGCGCGGTGGGAGAGGCCGACCCGCTCGAGCAGCGCCTGGGCCTGCTCGATGGCCGCCTTCTTCGGCTTGCCGAGCACGTGCACCGGCGCCTCGATGATGTTCTCGAGCAGGGTCATATGGGCCCAGAGGTTGAAACCCTGGAAGACCATGGAGAGCCTGGCCCGCATGCGCACCACCTGCTTCCAGTCGGCGGGCTCGCGGCCGCGGCGGGTCTGCCGGAAGCGGATCTCCTCGCCGTGGACGATCAGCTCCCCCTCGTCGGGCTGCTCGAGGAGGTTCATGCAGCGCAGGAAGGTGCTCTTGCCGGAGCCCGAGGCTCCGATCAGGGTGATGACATCCCCCTTGTGGGCGGAGAGCGACAGCCCCTTGAGGACTTCGGTGTCGCCGAAGCGCTTCTTGATGTTGCGGACTTCCAGGGGAATCGGGGTTTCGGCCATGGAACGGGCTCCAGGTCAGGGTCGCCGCGGCGTCACGCCGTGGGTATGCGGCGCCTTGCGGGGCGATGCCAGCGGCGCGGCGGCCATCCGCAGCAGGGGAAGGCACAGGGGGTGCGGCGACGCCGGGTCGATGCTGATCGGCAAAGGGGCAAGATTCTACCCTGCTATTGTAGTGGTTTTAAGGCTTTTTCTGCCCTCTGCCCGGCTCCGGTGCCCGCCATCACGCCGGAGGAGGCTCGGGCCGCACCAGCAGGGCGGCCCGGGCGCCGATCTCCACCTCGGCGTTGGGAAAGACCACGGCCAGCGGTGCCGTCCCGACCCTTGTCTCGCCGGCCCGGCCATCCTCGGCCAGCAGGGTACCCGGGGGGAACTCGGTGAAGTTGGCGGTGGCTTCCGGGAAGGCCAGGCGAAACGTCTCGGATTCCCGCATCAGCTCCTGCGCCACCCGGAAGAAGGTCATCCGGCCCGGGGGCGCCTCCGCCGGCGCCCTCCCCGTCAGCAGGGCGGCCAGCAGGGCGGCCATGGGGGCCAGGGGCGCCAGGTCATTGTGCCCGAAGGGCAGGGCGCGCCCCAGCTCGACGGTGAAGGCCTGGGCGCCGTGGTAGTGCTTGCTGTAGTGGGAGAAGGTCCAGCTGTGGCGGTGCTGGTGGAGCACCGCCTGGATGCCGGCGGCGGCGAGCCAGCGCCACTGGCCCATCTCCACGGTGGTACGCTCGGTATAGGGGCTGACCACGAAGCGCGGGTAGCGGCTGTCGCGGATGGCGGTATGCAGATCGTAGTGCAGCCTCGGCAGCGTCTCGTGCCGGGCGAAGAAGCCGTCCACCGCCGCCATCAGCTCCCGGGCCCGATCGGGCTCCATGCCGCTCTCGTCGAGCCCCCGGCGGAACAGCCGGTTGAGGTTGGTGCCCACATAGCGTACCCCCCGGCGGGTCGCCTCGGGGCTGCCGAGCAGCAGCAGTACCGGAGCGCCGAGACGCAGCTCTCCCCTGGCCAGGCGCCCGAGCACCCCTTCGAGCAGCTCCATGGGGGCGGTCTCGTTGCCGTGAACCCCCACCGATAGCACGCAGGCCCGGGCCTCTGGGGCGGCTTGCTCCGGCAGCAGCGCCAGCATGCCGTGGCCGAGACGGCGGAAGTGCCCGCCGGGAACCCGGCCCCGTGCGGGAAACTCGGCTTCCTCGATGCTTGCCCGAAGCCAGGTCTCGAGCGTGGCGCTGGTGGGCATGAGCTCAGGCCTCCTCGCGCCAGGGCTCGCAGGCCTCGCCCTGGTCCACCACGATCAGCTCCTCCACCGGGAAGGCCATCGCTTCGGCGCGCTCGACCAGGTCGCGATAGAGCGCTTCGTCCAGGGTGGGGGTGCGGGCCAGGATCCACAGGTAGTCGCGGTTCGGACCGGACACCAGGGACCATTGGTAGTCGTCATCCAGGGCGAGCACGTTGTAGCCACCGTAGAAGGGGCCGAAGAAGCTCACCTTGAGCCGGCCCACGTCCTCGTCCCCGATGAAGTAGGCGCGGCCCTCCGCCTCGCTGACTTCGCCCTCGGTCAGGTTCACGCCGCGGTTGAGCACCCGCACGCCGCCGTCGTCGCGCAGGGAGTAGTCGGCGGTGACGCAGTCGAGGCCGCGTTCGAAGGAGTGGTCGAGCCGGGCGATCTCGTACCATGGACCCAGGTAGCGATCGAGCTCGAAGCCGGTGACAGGCTCGGTGCCCCTGGGAATGCCGGTGCAGCCGGCCAGCAGCAGGGGGACGGCGAGGGAAGCGAACAGGGAAAGGCGGGGCATGGCGACTCCTTGACGTGGCACCGGCGACTGCGACCTTTTGCAGGATGGGGGATGACGAGCCGGCAGGCTAGACTGATGGCCCGCCCACTGCCAGGAGGCCACCATGACCGATGTCACTCGCCAGCTTGATGCCCACTATGATGCCCTCGCCGCAGGGGGCGGGGAAAGCCTGAGTGACAGGCTGCAGGCCGCCTTCCGGGAGGCGGGCCTGGACCCCGGGCGCCTGACCCTGGACGAGATCGCCGGCATCGACCAGCTGCATCTTGGCGGACGCGCTGCCAGTCGCTCCCTGGCAAGGCTCGGTGAGGTGCGGGCCGGGCAGCGGGTGCTGGACGTGGGCTGCGGCACCGGCGGTGCCGCCAGGCTGCTGGCCGAGGAGTTCGGCTGCGAGGTGGTCGGCGTGGATATCACCGCCGCCTTCATCGCGGCGGCGGAGTGGCTGAGCGCGGCCACGGGGCTCGCCGGGCGTACCCGCTTTCTCTGCGCCGATGCCGCTCGCACGCCGCTGCCGGATGGCAGCTTCGATCTCGTCTGGTGCCAGCATGCGCTGATGAATATGCCGGACGTGCCGGCGGTGCTGGCCGAGTGGCGCCGCCTGCTCGCCCCCGGCGGCCGGGTGCTGCTGCATGAGGTGGTGGCCGGCGACAACCCCGAGCCGCTGGCGCTGCCGGTGCCCTGGGCGCGCAGCGAGGCGACCAGTCACCTGCGGCCTCGAGAGGCCCTGGAGGCGAGCCTGGCCGCGGCCGGTTTCGTGCCGGTCTGCGTACGCGATGTGACCGAGGAGGCCCTGGCCTGGCGCCGCAAGCACGGCCGCCGCGAGGCGGGCGCCGCGCCGGCGCGACAGCTGCCGGGGCCAGCGCTGATCTTCGGCGCCGAGTTCATCGAGATGGGGCGCAACCTGGCCGGCAACCTGGCGGCCGGCAAGGTGCGTATCCTGGAAGGGAGCTGGGGCCTGGCAGACTGAGGATCGGCCTGCGGATGCCGGGGAGCGGGCCAGGCCGATGAGACCCCGTGCCGGCATCCCCGCCCACTCGGGCGGGGGCGGGTTCCCGCTAGGCCTGGCGCTTGCCGCGTACCAGGTAGCTGAGCGGGTGCAGCACCAGCCAGGCGGCGATGGCCAGGCCGATCACGGCGCCGATCATCGCCACCCAGTCGAAGGCGGTGGCCACATAGCCGAGCCGGGAGTTGGTGAAGGCGGGAATCCACCAGAGCCCCGAGAGGCCCACCAGCAGCGCGGCCAGGTTGGCACCCAGGCAGCGATAGCCCAGGGTGCGATAGCCGCGCAGCCGGGCGATCAGCTGGACGGCCACGAGTACCACGACGCCGGCCACGATCAGCCACAGGAAGGGCGCCAGGGCGTACATCAGGATGGTGAAGGCACCTTGAATCGTCATTATCTCTCCTCTCCTCAGGCCTGGCCTTCGAGCACGGCATAGTAGGCCGGCTGCAGCATGCGATCCTTCATCACCCAGGCCGCCCAGGACTCATCGCGGGGGTCGATGAAGGGGAAGGAGGGCAGGAAGTCGAAGTTGTTGTCGTAGCCGAACTCCACCAGCATCGCCTTGCCGATCCCGGTGATCATGGGGCAGGAGGTGTAGCCGTTGTGGCGGGCGGGCAGCGGCTGTGACTGCATCTGGGCCAGCAGGTTGGCCTCCACCACCGGGGCCTGGGCCTTGACGCTGGCGGCGGTCTTGTTGATCGGCGCCCCGATCACGTCGCCGATGCCGAACACCTCGGGATAGCGGTTGTGCTGCATGGTATGGATGTCCACATCCAGCCACTCGCCCCGGAAGGGGCCGTCCCGGGCGATCAGGTCACTCTCGCGCACGAAGTCCGGTGCGCTCATGGGCGGCACCACGTGGATGAAGTCGTAGTCGGCGATCACCCTGCGCTCGCCCTCCTGGGAGAACTCCGCTTCGCGCAGCTCATGGTGGGAGGTGAACTCGCTGTCCGGGCCGACGAAGGTGAACTCGGCCTGGCGGGCGCCGGGGTCGATGGCGGAGAGCCGGTAGTGGTGGCGGCGGTTGACGCCCTGATCGTCGAAGCGCTGCTTGACGAAGTCGTTGATCCAGGGCTGGCTGAATAGCCCCGCTCCGGGTGACATGTAGTCGACCTGGAAGTCGTCTCGGCGGCCGGTATCCTCCAGGCGGGAGAGGGTGGTGAAGGTCATCTTCAGGGGTGCGCCGGCGCACTTCACCGGGGTGGGAGCGGCGGTGAAGATGCCCTTGCCGCCGCCGCTGGCGATCCAAGCGTCGATGGCGTCCCGGGTCCGGGTGGCACCCTCGATGCTGGCGTAGACGCTGCCGATGCCGTGGGTGCCGACGAGGTCCGGCGACATGCCGTCGATCAGGTGGTAGTTGAGCTGCAGGCCGGTGGCTACCACCAGGTAGTCGTACTCCAGCACGCTGGCATCGGCCAGGGAGACGCGGCGCTGTTCGGCGTCGATGCCCACGGCGGGCTGGCGCACCCAGGTCACGCCGCTGGGCACGAAGTTGGCGTTGGGCCGCATGGTCTTTTCCGGGCGCCAGACGCCGGAGGCCACCAGGGTCCAGCCGGGCTGATAGTGGTGGGTCTCCCTGGGTTCCACGATGGTGATGCGAGCGCCATCGAGCCGGTTGGAGAGGCGGTTGGCCATGGCCATGCCGGCGGCGCCGCCGCCGAGGATGACGATCCGGGCGCTGGTTGACAGGGTGCGGGCTTGCAGGCCGCTCAGCGGAAGCAGGCTGGCAGCACCGGCGCCGACGCCCAGCTTGAGGAGCTGACGCCGGTCCAGCCGGGGCGTAGAGAAGGGGACGCGGGACATGCGAGGACTCCTGCGTGGTGGCCGGGGGGGGACAGTGGTTATAATCTTATTCGCAGTTATTATATAATTCTGCCGTAATCTCATACCTTATACCTTGGTCTGCGGCAACATGACGCAAGTCAAGGTATGTGCATTTGTTGCCCATGAATGCAGTGTGGCGTCTTGACAGCATTCCCGCCATTTGTTGACCCGCATCACAACCTCCTTTCCCTGCCTCTGCCATGCTTCTCCGAACCGGGTGGCTCATGGGCCGCCACGGTTTCAATGACAAGATGACGCTGGGGAAAGATTCATGACGATCAAACGAGGGGGGCGCTGGCTTGTGCTGCTGTTGACGCTGTGGGTGTCGGCGGCCATGGCCAGCACGGCGGACCATACCCGGTTCGAGGAGCTGCAGGGGCCCTTTACCAGTGCCGATCAGGTGACCCAGGCCTGCCTGAGCTGCCATACCGAGGCCGCACAGCAGGTGATGGGCACTCGCCACTGGACCTGGGACTACGAGAACCCCCACGGCGGTGAGCGGCTGGGCAAGCGCACCATGCTCAATACCTTCTGTATCGCCGACCAGTCCAACGAGGGCTTCTGCCAATCCTGCCACGTGGGCTATGGCTGGGAGGACGACACCTTCGACTTCACCGCCGAGACCCGGGTCGACTGCCTGGCCTGCCACAACACCGGCGACTACGTGAAGAAGGGCGGCTGGGCCGGCTGGCCCAACGAGGCCTTGACCGACCTGAGTCGTGCGGCCCAGAACGTGGGCGCCTCCTCCCGGGAGACCTGTGGCAGCTGCCACTTCTACGGCGGCGGCGGCGACGGCGTGAAGCACGGCGACCTGGACTCCTCGCTCTTCCATCCCCATCGCGAGCTCGACGTTCACATGGACGCCGCGGGTCTCAACTTCAGCTGCAGCACCTGCCACCAGACCGAAGGCCATGATGTGCCCGGCAGCCGCATCCAGGGCACCGCGGTGGATGCGCATCCGGCGATCACCCGAGGCAGCCAGGAGGCGCGCAACCCGGCCACCTGTCAGGCCTGCCACGGCAGTCAGCCCCACGAGAGCGGCACCCATGCCCAGCGCCTCAACGAGCACACCCGGTCGCTGGCCTGCCAGACCTGCCATATTCCCGAGTTTGCCCGTGGCGGCGTGCCGACCAAGATGGAGTGGGACTGGTCCACCGCCGGCCGCCTGGATGAGGAGGGCAACCCCTTCCAGATCAAGAACGAGGATGGCTATGTCATCTACGACAGCAAGAAGGGTGACTTCGTCCCGGGCGAGAACGTGGTTCCCGAGTACCTCTGGTGGGATGGCAGTACCACCTTCGTGACCGGGGAAACGGTGATCGACCCCAGCGAGCGGGTTGAGGTCAACGCCTATCACGGCACCCCGGGTGCCGACGATGCCCGCATCTGGCCGGTCAAGCGGGCGCTGGGCAAGCAGCCCTACGACACCGTGCATCTGACCCTGCTCAAGCCCCAGGTGGCCATCCCCGGCAACGAGACTGCCTTCTGGTACAACTACGACTGGGACAAGGCGCTGGCGGCGGGGACCGAGCTGGCGGGCCAGCCCTTCAGCGGCGAGTTCGACTTTGTCGAGACCTCGATGCTGTGGCCGATCACCCATATGGTGGCACCCGGCGAGATGGCTCTGGACTGCGCCTCCTGCCACGCCGATGACGGCCGCCTGGCCGGCGTGGAGGGCGTCTGGATGCCGGGCCGCGACCGCCATCAGCTGCTGGACCGCTTCGGGTTCGGCCTGGCCGGCCTGGTGCTGCTGGGGGCGCTGGGCCACGGGGCCATGCGCTTCGCCACTCGTAACCGCAGCAAGGGGCACTGAACATGAGCGAGCGACTCTATCTCTTCACCCGCTTCGAGCGCTTCTGGCACTGGGCCCAGGCGGCGCTGATCATCGCCCTGCTGTTCACCGGCTTCGGCATTCGCGGCGTGCACGGCCTGGTCGGCTTCGAGACGGCGGTACGCGTGCACGAGGCGGCGGCCTGGCTGCTGATCGGCCTCTGGGTGTTCGCCATCTTCTGGCACTTCACCACCGGCCAGTGGAAGCACTACATTCCCACCGCCGAGCGTATCGGCGCCATGGTGCGCTACTACGCCCATGGCATCTTCGTCGGTGCGCCGCACCCCTATCGGATCACCGTGGAGCGCAAGCACAACCCGCTGCAGCGCCTGGCCTACCTGGGCGTCAAGCTGGTGATCAACCCGCTGGTATGGGTCTCGGGGCTGCTCTACCTGTTCTGGGGCAGCGTGCGCGACAGCGTGCCGGCCTGGCTGGGGCTCGAGCAGGTGGCCTGGCTGCATGCCCTGGGCGCCTTCCTGATGCTGGTCTTCCTGATCATCCATGTCTACCTGGCCACCGCCGGCCATACGCCCCTGGCGCATATCAAGGCGATGGTGACCGGCTGGGAGGATGTCCACGACGATGCGCAGGTGAAGCACCCGCCGCGAGCGCCCTGAGTCGCCTGCGTGCGGAACCACGAAGCGGCCACCGCCATGGCGGTGGCCGCTTCGTTTCCGGGGTAGGGGGGGAAGGATCAGCCCGCGAGGCGTGTCGCGATGGCCCGGCCCAGGCTCTCGGTGGTGCCGCTGCCGCCCACGTCGGGGGTGAGCACTGCCCTGTCGCCCTCGGCCAGCACCGCCTCGAAGGCGGCGACGATGGCGTCCGCGGCCTCCCGGTGGCCCAGATGCTCGAGCATCATGGCGCCGGACCAGATCTGGCCGATGGGGTTGGCGATGCCCTTGCCCGCGATGTCCGGGGCGCTGCCGTGGACCGGCTCGAAGAGGCTCGGGAAGGTGCCCTCGGGGTTGATGTTGGCAGAGGGGGCCACGCCGATGGTGCCGGTGCAGGCCGGCCCCAGGTCGGAGAGGATGTCGCCGAAGAGGTTGCTGGCCACCACCACGTCGAACCAGTCCGGGTGCATCACGAAGTTGGCGGTGAGGATGTCGATATGGAACTGGTCCACGGCGACGTCGGGGTAGCGTCTGCCCATCTCGGCCACCCGCTCGTCCCACCAGGGCATGGTGATGGCGATGCCGTTGGACTTGGTGGCCGAGGTGAGCTTCTTTCTGGGCCGGGAGGCCGCCAGCTCATAGGCGAACTTCAGCACCCGGTCGGTGCCGTGGCGGGTCATCACCGTCTCCTGGATCACCACCTCGCGCTCGGTGCCCTCGAACATCCGGCCGCCGACGCTGGAGTACTCCCCTTCGGTGTTCTCGCGCACCACGTAGAAGTCGATATCGCCGGGCTTGCGGTCGGCGAGCGGGCTCTTGATGCCGGGCAGCAGCCGACAGGGACGCAGGTTGACGTACTGGTCGAAGCGGCGGCGGAACTGCAACAGCGAACCCCACAGGGAGATGTGGTCGGGCACGGTGGCGGGCCAGCCCACGGCACCGTAGAAGATGGCGTCGAAGTCCTCCAGGGTCTCGAACCAGTCGTCGGGCAGCATCTTGCCGTGCTCGGCGTAGTAGTCGCAGCTGGCGAAGTCGAAGTGCTCGAGTGCCAGGTCGATGCCGAAGCGGCGAGCGGCGGCCTCGAGGGCGCGCAGCCCCTCGGGCATCACCTCCTTGCCGATGCCGTCGCCGGGAATTACCGCGATGCGCTGGGTCATGCTGCTCTCCTGTCAAGCCGTGCGTGTCGTGAAGTAGTCGGTAAAGGCCTCGAGCACCCGCTCGATGGCGTCGTCGTCGATATCCCGGTGCACCACCAGGCGGGTGGCGTAGAGCAGCTCGACGAGGATGTCGCGCTCGGCGAGCCAGGCCTGCAGGGGCGCGACGTGCGCCTCGGGCACCTTCAGGAAGACCATGTTGGTGGCCTGGTATGTCACCTCCAGTGCCGGCAGTGCACGGAGCCCCTCGGCCAGCCGCGCGGCGCGGCGGTGGTCACAGGCGAGATCCGCCACCTGGTGCTCCAGGGCGTAGTGGCAGGCGGCGGCGATGATGCCGGACTGGCGCATGCCGCCGCCGAGCACCTTGCGCCAGCGCCGGGCGGCGTCGATCAGCGCCCGGGAACCCGCCAGGGCCGAGCCCACGGGGGCGCCGAGCCCCTTGGAGAAGCAGAGCGAGACCGTATCGAAAGGGGCGCAGAGCTCGGCCAGGGGGGTGGCAGTGGCCACGGCGGCGTTGAACAGCCGGGCGCCGTCCAGGTGGGTGGCCAGACCGTGGGCCCGCGCCAGGTCGGTGACCGCCGCGACGTAGCCGGTATCCAGCACGCGCCCACCGATGGTGTTCTCCAGGGCCAGCAGTCGGGTGCGGGCGAAGTGGAAGTCGTCGGGCTTGATGGCGGCAGCGATCGCCGCCAGCGGCAGCGAGCCGTCCTCGGCGTGGGCGATGGGCTGCGGCTGGATGCCGCCCAACACCGCGGCCCCGCCCCCCTCATACCGGTAGGTGTGGGCCTGCTGGCCGGCGATATATTCGTCGCCGCGCTGGCAGTGGGCGAGCAGGGCGGCCAGGTTGCTCTGGGTGCCGCTAGGGAAGAGCAGGGCGGCGGCCTTGCCGGTCCGTTCGGCCACGGCGGCCTCGAAGCGGGCCACGGTCGGGTCGTCGCCCCAGACGTCGTCGCCCACCGGGGCGGCGTGCATGGCGTCGCGCATGGCGTCGCCGGGACGGGTGACGGTATCGCTGCGCAGGTCGATCATCGGGGCCTCCTCGGGGTCAGGGTGACTGGCGGGTCAGTGGCGGTCGTGGTGGGTGCTCTCGATGTCGGCGCGGTCCCGCTCGGGCAGCCGGGCCAGGGGGGCCTGGCGGAAGTAGCGGCCGAGCAGGCCATAGAGCGCCGGGTAGGCCTGGTGCAGCAGGTCCGGGGCGGTGAAGAAGGCCTCGCAGCAGACCGCAAAGCACTCCCCCGGGTGGGTGGCGGCGTAGTCGTCGATGGGCGTGGGTTCGCCGCGCTCGAGATGCGCCTGGAGATCCTCCCAGACGCCCATGAAGACCCGGTGCCACTCCCGCGGGTCGATGTCGGCGGGCAGCGGCGGGAAGCCGTCCACGTCCAGGGAGTTGCCCAGGTCGAGCTTGTGGGCGAACTCGTGGATCAGCACGTTGAAGCCGTTCCAGTCGCCGCTCTCCATGAGGTCCGGGAAGGCCACCACCACCGGCCCCTGGTGGGAGGTCTCGCCGGCGCGCTCGTCCACGTATTCGTGCATCACCCCGAATTCGTCCATCTCCTCTACCTGGCGTCGGAAGGCATCGGGCAGGATCAGCACCTCGTGGACGTTGGCGAAGGCCTCCTGGTGCTCCTCGTCGCTCCAGCCCAGGGTCAGCAGGCAGGCCTGGGCGGCGAGCGCCAGCTGGGCAGGCAGGTCGAAGGGCGTGGCCTCGGCGAGCGCCGGGTGCAGGCTCAGGCGCTTGGCATGCAGGAAGCGCCAGGCGCGCTCCCCCAGGGCCGCAGCCTCGCCGTCACCCAGGGCGGCGAGCAGCGGCAGGCGCGCCCGGGCCTCGGCCCAGGCGTCGTCGGGGAAGGGGTGGCGGGCGGCAAAGCGCGACTCCCGCCAGCGTTTCAGGCGCTCCAGCATCGGCGTTTCTCCACTCGGCCCTTGTGGCGCTCTCTGCTCAGCTCTCCTCCAGGTCCGCCCCGGACTTCCAGGACCAGTCCCGCCAGCGCAGGTCGAAGAGGTCCTTGCGGCGGTCCTTGAGGTTGGTCACCGAGCCCTCGTTGCGCACCATGGTCAGCCGGGTCAGGTCGAGGTCCGAGAAGAGGATCATCTCGGTGTTGGGGGTGGTCTCGTTGAGCACGGCGTCGTGGGGGAAGGCGAAGTCCGAGGGCGAGAAGACCGCCGACTGGGCGTACTGGATGTCGAGGTTCTCGATGGAGGGCACATTGCCCACGCTGCCGCAGAGCACCACGTAGCACTCGTTCTCGATGGCCCGGGCCTGGGCGCAGTGGCGCACCCGCAGGTAGCCGTTCTTGGTGTCGGTCCAGAAGGGCACGAAGAGGATGTCCATGTCCTGCTCGGCCAGGAGCCGCGGCAGCTCCGGAAACTCCACGTCGTAGCAGATCAGGATGCCGACCCGGCCGGCGTCGGTGTCGAACACCTGGAGGTCGTCGCCCCCCTCGATCACCCAGTCGCGGCGCTCCTGGGGGGTGATATGCAGTTTGGCCTGTCTCTCGATCTCGCCGTCCCGGTGGCAGAGGTAGCTGATGTTGTAGAGCCGGTCGTCCTCGCCCACCTCGATCATGGAGCCGGCCACGATGTTGATGTTGTAGGAGACCGCCATGCGCGACAGTTCGGCCTTGAACTGCTCGGTGAAGCTGGCCAGGAAGCGGACGGCGGCCATCTGGTCCTGCTGGGCGGCGCGGTCCTGCAGCCCCATCAGCGGGGCGTTGAAGAGCTCCGGGAAGACCGCGAAATCGCTCTTGTAGCCGGAGAGCGCATCGACGAAGTACTCCACCTGCTGCAGCACCGCCTCCACCGAGTCGAACTCGCGCATCTGCCACTGCACCGCCCCCACCCGCACCTGGGTCTTGCGGTTGTCGAGCACCAGCTCGGCGGGCTCATAGAGGAAGTTGTTCCACTCCAGCAGGGTGGCGAACCCCTGGGACTTCTCGTCCTCGGGCAGGTAGTCGCGCAGCAGGCGCTTGACCTGGAAGTCGTTGGCCAGCTGGAAGGAGAGAATGGGGTCGTGGATCTCCTTGCGGGCCACCCGGTCGATGTACTGGGTGGGGGAGAGCTCCTCGGCGTGCTGGTGATACTGGGGGATGCGCCCGCCGGCGAGGATCGCCCGCAGGTTCAGCGAGCGGCAGAGCTCCTTGCGGGCGTCGTAGAGGCGCCGCCCCAGCCGATAGCCGCGGTACTCCGGATGGATCAGCACATCCAGGCCGTACATGGCGTCGCCCTCCGGGTCGTCGAGGATCACCTCGCGCTTGCCGATCAGGTCGTCGTACCTGTGCGGATTGGTGAACTCGTCGTAGTCGACCCTCACGGTCAGGGCGATGCCCACCAGGCGGCCGTCGTCCTCGATGGCCACCTGGCCGTCCGGGAAGGAGTCGATCAGGGTCTCGATGGTGTGCCGCGACCAGGCGCCGCCGATGTCGTGATAGACGGCGTCCATCAGCGTCTCGAGCTGCGGATAGTCCTCTGGCGTCAGGTTGCGAAGCGTCAGGTGCAGGTCGTCGAGGGACATGGGGCGTCCTTATGATGTCTGGGAAGCCGGTGGCCCGGCGGGAGTCTGTTCAGGGAGCCGCTCTGGGGCGGACGCTGGGTCTGGCATTCGAGTCTAGCACGAGCGGTCGGCATCCCTCTGCGCCGCCGCGGCGGCGCTGGCCGCCAGCAGCGGCCGGGTCAGGGTCTGGGCCATCACCACGCCGGCCAGGATCAGCGCGCCCCCCAGGAAGTGAAAGAGTGCGATGCGCTCGCCGAGGGCCACCATGGCGATGATGGCGCTGAACAGCGGCATCAGGTTGATGAAGATGCTGGCCTGGCTGGCGCCGATCTGGCGGATCGCCAGCATCCACAGGAAGGTGGTGATGATGGAGGCGGGGATGCCGGCGTAGAGGATCAGGCCGATGTTGCTCGAATCGACCGGGGTCATGGGGCCCATCAGGTAGGGCGGCAGCAGGAAGAGCACCGCGAAGATCACCTGGGCATAGAGCAGCACCCAGGGCGGCAGGCCGATGGGCCAGCGCTTGAGCATCACCCCGTAGAGGGCGTAGCAGGTGGCGGCCACCAGCATCAGGGCGTCGCCCTTCGCCACGGTCAGCTCCAGCAGCGAGAGCGGATTGCCGCGCCCCAGCAGGATGGCCACGCCGATCAGCGCCAGGGCGCCGCCGGCCACGCCGCCGAGGCTCGGCGGCTCGCGCAGGATCAGGGCGCTGAGCAGCACGGTGAGCAGCGGCACCATGGCGGCCAGGATGCCCATGTTGGTGGCGCTGGTGGTCTCGGCGGCCACGTAGGCGAGCCCCTGCCACAGCCCCATGCCGAGCAGCCCCAGCACGGCGAGTTTCGGCCACTCGCGGCGGATCGTCGCGCGGTGCTTCCAGGCCGCAGGTGCCAGGAAGGGGGTGAGCACGGCGAGCGCCAGCACCCAGCGCAAGAAGGCGATGCTGCTCGGCGCGATGGCGCCGACGGTGAGCTGGTTGATGGTCATGTTGCCTGACCAGATCAGCACGGCGCCCAGCGGGGGCAGGAAGTAGAGCAGCGGCATGGCATCCTCGTTGACCGTCACAAGAAAGCCCCGCCGGGGCGGGGCTCTAAAGCTTACTTCAGCCAGGCGCTTCAGGCGATGGCGGCGACGCCGGCCTTGGCCACCTGAACGTCCTGGTCGGGCTTGACGCCGGAGATGCCGACGCTGCCGGCCACCTCGCCATTCACCAGCACCGGCACGCCGCCGGCCAGCAGCGACTGCATGGGGGCGGTGACGAAGGCGGTGCGGCCGCCGTTGATCATCTCCTCGAAGGCCTGGGTCTCGCGGCGGCCCAGGGAGGCGTTGCGGGCCTTCTGGGTGGCCACGTCGGCGCTGAAGGGCGGGGCGGTGTCCATGCGGCGCAGGCCGAGCAGGTGGCCGCCGTCGTCGGCCACGGCGATGGTCACGCCCCAACCGTTGGCCTCGGCCTCCTTCTCTGCGGCATCGAGGATGGCGTTGACGTCGGTCAGGGTCAGTACGGGCTTGGTCTTCATGGGGTTGTCCTCAGGGGGTTAGTGCCTCGTCGACGATCTCGATCCAGTGGCGTACCGGGGTGCGGTTGGCGCCGTTGAGGTGGGTCTGACAGCCGATATTGGCCGTCACGATCACCTCGGGGTTGCCGGCCTCGAGGTTGTCGAGCTTGTTGTCGCGCAGCTGGGTGGCGAGCTCCGGCTGGGTGATGGAGTAGGTGCCCGCGGAGCCGCAGCAGAGGTGGGCGTCGGCCACGGGGGTCAGCGAGAAGCCGAGCCGGGTCAGTACCGATTCCACGGCGCCGCCGAGCTTCTGGGCGTGCTGCAGGGTGCAGGGGCAGTGGAAGGCGAGCTTGCGGTCCTGCTTCACGTTCAGATCGTCCAGTGCCTCGTCGCGCAGCACCTCCACCAGGTCCCTGGCCATCGCGCTGACCCTGGCGGCCTTCTCGGCGTAGGCCGGGTCGTCCTTGAGGATGTCGACGTACTCCTTGACGAAGGCGCCGCAGCCGCTGGCGGTCTGGACGATGGCCTCGGCGCCGGCCTCCAGGTGCGGCCACCAGGCGTCGATATTGGCCCGGGCCCGGGCGCGGCCGTCATCCTGGGCGTTCAGGTGGAAGTCCACGGCGCCGCAGCAGCCGGCCTCAGCCACCGGGGTCAGGCCGATGCCGAGGCGATCCAGCACCCTGGCGGTGGCGGCGTTGGTATTGGGCGAGAGCCCCGGCTGCACGCACCCCTCGAGGATCAGCATCTGGCGGGGGTGGCGCGCCCCGTCCGGGCGCTTGCCCGCATCCACGGGAACCGGCGGCAGCTTCTCCTTGAGTGCCCCCGGCACCAGCGGGCGGAAGGTCTGGCCCAGCTTGAGCAGCGCCTGGAAGCGCTTCGGTTCCACCAGCATCTTGCGCAGCGCATAGCGCTGGGCGCGCTCGGCGGGCTTGCGCGGTACCCGGCGCTCGATCTCGGCGCGGCCGATGTCGAGCAGCTTGTGGTACTCGACGCCGGAGGGGCAGGTGGTCTCGCAGTTGCGGCAGGTCAGGCAGCGGTCCAGGTGCAGCCGGGTCTCCTCGGTCACCTTGTCGGCGCCTTCGGGGGCCTCGAGCATCTCCTTCATCAGGTAGATGCGCCCCCGGGGGCCATCGCGCTCGTCGCCCAGCAGCTGGTAGGTGGGGCAGGTGGCGTTGCAGAAGCCGCAGTGCACACAGGTGCGCAGCACCCGGTCGGCCTCGCGGATATGCGGCTGCTTGAGAGCTTCCTCGGTAAAGTGCGTCTGCATCTCGGCGTTGTCCCCTCAGTCTCAGAATGCCGCGTAGAGCCGGCCCGGGTTGAAGATGCCCTTCGGGTCCAGCTCCGCCTTGAGGTTGCGGTGGTACTTCTCGACCACCGGGGCGAGCGGCGCAAAGGGTTCGTCCACCGGCTCCCCGCCGGCGCCGCGCCAGCAGGTGGCATGGCCGCCGGCGCGAGCGGCTGCCTGGCGGACCGTCTCGGCGTCGAGGTCGCCGCGGATCCAGCGCTGGCAGCCGGCCCAGTCATAGAGCACGTCGGTCTCGGCCACGCCGGGCAGTGCCAGCGCCGGGGTGTGGTGGGGCAGCGAGAGGCGCCACAGGGCGCGCGGGTCCTCGGCGGAGAAGAAGGCCAGGCGCTGCTCGCGCAGGGCCTCCCAGAAGTCTGCCTTGAGCTCGTCGCCGCCCAGGCGCTCGGCGGTGGCGGCCACGGAGCTCGGGCCGCCCTCCAGGCGCAGGTGCAGGGCGCCGTCGAGCCAGGCCGCGGCGGTGAGGGGCAGCGGCTGGCGGCCCCACTCGGAGAGTTTCTCCAGGGCCTCGGCCAGCGGCATGTCCAGGTGCAGGCTCTGTGAGGCGCCGGGCAGCGGCAGCACCTTCATGGAGACCTCGGTGATCAGCCCCAGGGTGCCCTGGGCGCCCACCATCAGCCTGGAGAGGTCGTAGCCGGCCACGTTCTTCATCACCTGACCGCCGAAGCGCTGCTCGCTGCCCTGGCGGGTGATGATGCGGGTACCCAGCACGAAGTCGCGCACGCTGCCGGCCCAGGGGCGGCGCGGCCCGGAGAGGCCGGTAGCGATCATGCCGCCCACGGTGGCGGCTTCGCCGAAGTGGGGAGGCTCGCAGGGGAGCATCTGGCCGTTGGCGGCCAGGGCGGCCTCCAGCTCGGCCAGGGGCGTGCCGGTGCGCACCGAGACGATCAGCTCCACCGGGTCATATTCGGTGATGCCGCGGTGCTCCCGGGTCGAGAGGGCCTCACCCTGAACGCTACGACCATAGAAGGCCTTGGTATCGCCGCCGACGATGCGCAGGGGCGTGCCCTCGGCCTCGGCGCGGCGGATGCGCTCGGCCAGCGCTTCGCTGGCGTCATGCGCGGGAATGTCGTGAGTCGTCACCATGTCGTCGAAGTCTCTCAGCCTTGGCTCTCGGGGGCGGTCGGGGCGGGGGCGTCACCGGCGCTCTTGGTCAGGCGGAACTCGGAGCAGCGCGCCGGCGTGGGGATGTTCTTGCCGGGATTGAGCAGCTCGTCGGGGTCGAAGGCGCGCTTGGCGGCACGGAAGGTCGTAAGTTCGCCGGGGCTAAACTGGACGCACATCTGGTGGATCTTCTCGCGGCCCACTCCGTGCTCGCCGGTGATGGTGCCGCCGACCTCGACGCACAGCTCGAGGATGCGGCCGCCGAGCTCCTCGGCGCGCTCGAATTCCCCCGGCTGGTTGGCATCGAAGAGGATCAGCGGATGCATGTTGCCGTCGCCGGCGTGGAAGACGTTGGCCACGCGCAGGCCGTACTCCTCGCCCAGATCGCCGATGCCCTTGAGCACCCGGGCCAGCTCGCGGCGGGGGATGGTGCCGTCCATGCAGTAGTAGTCCGGCGACATGCGGCCCACCGCGGGGAAGGCGTTCTTGCGCCCGGCCCAGAACAGCGCCCGCTCGGCCTCGTCACGGGCCTGCTGGATATCGGTGGCACCGGCCTTCTCCAGCACGCGGCGCACGGTCTGGCAGTCGTCGTCGACGTCCGCCTCCACGCCGTCCAGCTCGCAGAGCAGGATCGCCTCGGCCTCCACCGGGTAGCCGGCGCCGATGAAGTCCTCGGCGGCGCGGATCGCCAGGTTGTCCATCATCTCAAGGCCCCCGGGGATGATGCCTGCGGCGATGATGGCGCCCACGGCGTCACCGGCCTTCTCGATGTCGTCGAAGCTCGCCATCAGCACCTTGGCGGTCTCGGGCTTGGGCAGCAGCTTGACGGTGATCTCGGTGACTACCCCGAGCATGCCCTCGGAGCCGGTGAACAGCGCCAGCAGGTCGAAGCCGGGGGCATCCAGGGCGTCCGCCCCCAGGGTCATATGCTCCCCCTCGATGGTCAGCACTTCGACCTTGATGACGTTGTGGACGGTGAGGCCGTACTTGAGGCAGTGCACGCCGCCGGCGTTCTCCGCCACGTTGCCGCCGATGGAGCAGGCGATCTGGGAGGAGGGATCCGGGGCGTAGTAGAGCCCGTAGGGGCTGGCGGCCTCGGAGATCGCCAGGTTGCGCACCCCGGGCTGGACCCGGGCGGTGCGGGCGTCGGGGTCGATCTCGAGGATGCGGTTGAAGCGCGAGAGCACCAGCAGCACGCCGTGGGAAAGCGGCATGGCACCGCCGGAGAGGCCGGTGCCGGCGCCGCGGGTCACGACCGGCACGCCCAGGGCGCGGCAGCGCTTGAGCAGGATCTCGACCTGCTCGAGGGTCTCGGGCAGGGCGACCAGCATGGGCAGGGCGCGGTAGGCGGAGAGGCCGTCGCACTCGAAGGGGCGCAGGTCCTCCTCGCGGTGCAGCAGGGTCATGCCGGGCAGGGCCTGGCGCAGGTCGGCCAGGACCTCGGCCGGGTCTCGGCGGGCGGGAGCGCCGTCGAGTTGCTCATCGAAGAGGTGGTTCATGGGGACTCCGGTACGGTGGAGATGTCTCTTCAGTGTAGATCCTGATTGTATGAAAATATTTTCCATTTATCCATGGAAAATAGTTCCATAAATTTGAAAAAGAAAATCCTGTCGTGGGGGCTGGCGCTGAAAATGGCCGGGCCCCGTCAGTGTTCGACGGGGCCCGGTGCGCTCAGGCGCGTGCCATTATCCTGCCCGCATCAAGGGGTCGGTCACACCGATCACGTAGAAGGCGATCAGGGCGATGATCCCGGCGAAGATGAGGTAGTAGAGGGTCGGCAGGATGGTCTTGCGGATGGTTTCCCCCTCGCGCCCCAGCAGGCCCACGGTGGCCGATGCCGCAACCACGTTGTGGATGGCGATCATGTTGCCCGCCGCGGCACCTACGGCCTGCAGTGCCACCATCATGGCGGTGGAGACGCCCAGCTGCTGTGCCACGTTGAACTGGAACTCCGCCAGCATCAGGTTGGAGACGGTATTGGAGCCGGCAATAAAGGCTCCCAGGCCTCCCACGGCCGGGGCAAAGAAGGGATAGACCCCGCCGACGCTGTCGGCCACCAGCTGGGCCATGGCCACCGGCATGGAGACCAGGTCCGAGGCGTTGACGCCGGAGTTGATCAGGATCCGCACCATGGGGATGGTGAAGATCAGCACGAAGCCGGCGCCGAGGATGGTCTTCGAGGACTCGCCGAAGGCGGCCTTGAGCTCGCCGATGCGCATGCGGTGCAGCAGGGCGGTGATCAGCACCACCATCAGCAGGATGCCACCCGGCAGGTAGAGCGGTTCGATGCTGCCGGATACGCCGGCTTCACCGAGGATATTGCTCCAGCCGAAGGAGAGGGACTGCAGCGACTCGCGGAAGGGATCGATGGTGCGAGAGGCCACCAGGATCACGGCCAGCAGCACATAGGGTACCCAGCCCATCAGGGTGGAGATCGGCGCCTTGCCGGCGATGTCATCCAGCTTGATTTCCAGCTTGCCGATCCACTCGTCCGGCCAGGACTTGCGCTCGGGGAAGTCCCAGGTGTCCTTGGGAATCAGGAAGCCCTTGCGGGCCGCCGGCACGACGATGGCCAGGCCGACCATGGCGCCGATCATGGAGGGGAATTCCGGCCCGAGCAGCACGCCGGCCAGCATGTAGGGCACCACGAAGGCGACGCCGGCAAAGAGCGCGAAGGGGGCAATGGAGAGGCCTTCCTTCCAGGATTTGTTGGCGCCGAAGAATTTGACCATGATGACCACCATGATCAGCGGCATCAGGATGCCGACGATGCCGTGGACGATGGCCACTTCGGCGGCGATCAGGCGGAAGTACTCCAGCCAGGTGTAGCCGCCTGCCTCCAGGGCTTCGGTGATCCCTTCGCGATCGATACCGGCGGTGACGCCCACCACGATGGGGGTGCCCACGGCGCCGAAGGAGACCGGGGTGGACTGGATCATCATGCCGACCACCACGGCGGCCAGCGCCGGGAAGCCGAGCGCGACCATCAGCGGTGCGGCCACGGCGGCGGGGGTGCCGAAGCCGGAGGCGCCCTCGATGAAGCAGCCGAACAGCCAGGCGACGATGATCGCCTGGACCCGACGGTCCGGGCTGATGCCTGAGAAGCCGTTGCGGATCGCCGTGATGCCGCCCGAGTGCTTCAGGGTGTTGAGCAGCAGAATGGCGCCGAAGATGATCCAGAGGATCGAGACGGTGAGGATCAGACCTTGCAGGGTCGAAGCCAGCACCCGGTTGAAGCTCATGTCCCAGGCGAGCAGGGCAATGAGGGCGGTGACCACGTAGACGGCGGGCATGGCGGTCTTTGCCGGCATGCGCAGGCCGATCAGCAGTACACCGGCCAGCACCAGGGGCGTAAAGGCCAGCAGTGCAAGTAGGGTGTCATTCATGAGACGGGTTCCCTTCGACTGTTGTGATGGTGTTGTCTGGGATTGAGATGGCGTAGACCCGCCTGCCGGAGGGCGAGGCGGATGGCTGAAAGATACGCCCGGTTAGCGTTGACTCGCCAGCGTTGGAAAATTGGTATGACCAATCCTGATGCTTCTCAAGCATTTTGCGGAATATCGAAAGGTGTTTTTCAACAAGGGGTTGTGGCAGGGAGGCGGGCCTGAAGCCTCGAAGTCGGGTTCCTGGCTATAGACTAAAGGACAGGGTTCGGGGTGTTTGGGGGGGCGAGTCCCCGGCATGGCGGGGCCGGGTAAAGGCTGTCACACTCTCCTGATCACCTGACTGTCAATGAGGGAACGCCATGAGCCGAGTGCTGTTCGATCTCTGTGGTATCGACGAGGGGCTGCGCTTTTCGCCCTACTGCTGGCGGGTCCGCTATGCCCTGGCCCACAAGGGGCTGGAGGCCGAGACCCGCCCCTGGCGGTTTACCGACAAGGCGGCGCTGGCCTTCTCCCGGCACGACAAGGTGCCGGTGCTGGTCGACGGTGACGTGACCGTCACCGACAGCTACGAGATCCTGCGCTACCTTGACCGCACCTATGCCGAGGCGCCGCTGTTCGGCGATTCCCTGGCCGAGGGGCGGGCTCGTTTCCTCAAGCACTATGCGGAGCGCTCCCTGCAGCCGGCAATGATGCGCACCATCATCATGGACCTGCTCAACGCCATTCATCCCGACGATCGCGACTACTTTCGCGAGAGCCGGGAGAAGCGCTTCGGCCGCACCCTGGAGGAGTTCCACTCCCCGGCCAAGGGGTTATCGCAGCTGGATGCGGCCCTGGAGCCGCTGCGCGGCCGGCTCAAGGAGGCCGACTACATCGACGGCGAGGCGCCGGCGGCAGGGGATTACCTGGTCTTCGGCAGCTTCATGTGGGCCCGCTGCGTCTCCAGCGCGGACCTGGTCTCCAACGCCGACCCGGTCTACGCCTGGCGGGAGCGCATGCTCGACCAGCATGGTGGCTTGGGTCGCCGCGCCATGCGAATCACCGACGTGGAAGGGGCCTACCGGTAGAGGCTGCCTGGTGATGAGCAGAGGAAGACCGGGAGTGTGAGAGAAATGAGGCCTCGGGCATGTTGCGGTGCACAAGATCGCCTGCTATGTTGCAATGCAGCACGGGCGTCGAGCCCTGTCACCCAAGCGTGTCTTCCCGAGATAGATGGAGGTGTTCCATGACCAAGGCAACGACTCGGAAGAGTACCGAGCAGTTCCAGACCCTGTTTGCCGAGCCGGCCCGGGCCTATGGCTCTTTGACCCTGGAATATTACGAGAAGCTGTTTTCCGCTCAGCTGGAGGCGGCGCGTCGCTACACCGAGCTGGGCTTCACCCAGGCCCGTGCCTGGGTCGAGGTGCGCGACGTCGACGGCTTCAACCAGGCGCTGGAAGGGCAGCAGAAGGCAGCCCAGCAGCTCAACGAGCAGCTCAAGGGAGACGCCGAGGCGCTCTCCGGCCTGGGGCAGGAGTACCTGCAGAAGGGCCAGCAGCTGGTCGAGTCGAACATGAAGAGCGTCACGGCCGCTGCCAAGTAGGGGCGGCGCCGGCAGCTCGCCGGCAGCAGGGTGTCAAGGGCCGCCCCGAGAGGAGCGGCCCTTGTCGTTGCCAGGTGGCGGGAGGGGCCCGTTTCAGGGCGCCTTGCCGAGCAGCCTGACTACCTCGTCATCCTCGACCTGGCCGAAATCGGCGAAGAACTGCCCCACGGCACCGAAGCGAGCCGGTGCCTCGGGGCAGACCACCTCGTCGGCCAGGGCCTCGAGCCGTGCCAGGGTATCCGGCGGCGCCACGCCGAGGGCGGCGATGAGACGGGCCGGGGCGCGCTGGCGCAGGGTGGCGAGAGCCGCCGCCATGGTGGCGCCGGTGGCGCTGCCGTCGTCGACCACCACCACGACGCGGCCGGCGGGGTCGATGGGCGAGCGCACCGGCGTATAGCGGCGGCGGCGTTCGTCGATCAGCCGGCGCTGCTCCTCGATCGCCCTGGTCAGCCACTCCTGGCGGCACTGCCCGGCCTGCTCCTCCAGGTGCACGCTGCCGTCCTCGCTGACCGCACCGATGGCGTACTCGGGATTGCCCGGAGCGCCCACCTTGCGCACCAGCACCACGTCCAGCTCGCCCTCCAGGGCGTCGGCGATCACTCTGCCCATGGGGGCGCCGCCCCGGGGAATGGCCAGCACCAGGGGGTGCTCCCCCCTCAGGTGGGCCAGGCGCTCGGCGAGCCGTTCGGCCGCCTCCCGTCGATCTCGATACATGACAGCCCCTCCTCGGTGCACCCTCCTCGAAGTCTAGCCGAGACGAGCGCTGCTGCCCCCGGAAACGACAGGCGCCGCCGGAGATCCCGGCGGCGCCTGGCCTATCGGGGAAGCGTCAGGCGCTGGGTTCGGTCTTGCGCGCCTGAATCTCGGCCTCGGCGTCCTCGCCGCCGCGTTGGCGCTTCGGCTTGCCGGGCAGGATGGCGTCGAGCAGCAGCGCGGCCAGGGCCGCCGGCACCAGGCCTGACTTGAGCAGCAGGCCGGCCTGGCCGGGCATGGTCTCGGAGATCGCCTCCACGGCGGGCAGGCCGATGCCCAGGCTCAGGGAGACGGCGATGATCAGCATGGCGCGCTGGTCGAGCTCGCACTCCTGGATGATCTTGAGCCCCGCCGAGGCGATCATGCCGAACATCACCACGCCGGCACCGCCCAGCACCGCGTGGGGCATGGCCGCCACCAGGCCGCCCAGCTTGGGGAAGAGCCCCATGCAGATCAGCAGGATGCCGCCGATGGTCACCACGTGGCGGCTGACCACGCCGGTCAGGGTGATAAGGCCCACGTTCTGGGCGTAGGCGGTGTTGGGCAGGGTGTTGAAGAGCGCGGCGAAGGAGGTGGCCACGCCGTCGGCCATCACGCCGCCCGAGAGCTCGCGGTCCTTCGCCGGGCGGCCGGCGCCGCCGGTGGTGATGGCGGAGATGTTGCCGATGGTCTCCAGGCCCACCACGAACATGATCAGCACCATGCCGACGATGGCGGTGAGGTGAAACTCCATGCCGTACTGCAGTGGTCTCGGCACGGCGAACCAGGCCGCCTCGCGCAGGTTGCTGAAGTCCACCATGCCCAGCGCGATGGCCACCAGATAGCCGGCCAGCAGGCCGAAGAGGATCGAGGAGGCCTTGACGAAGCCGCGGCCCAGCTGGTGCACGGCGATGCACACCACCAGCACGAAGAGCGCCAGCAGCAGGTTGGTGGGCGAGGCGAAGTCGTCGGATCCCACGCCGCCGGCGGCGTAGTTGAGGCCTACCGGCATCAGGGTGATGCCGATCAGCAGTACCACGATGCCGGTGACCACCGGCGAGAACCAGTGGCGTATCTTCTTGAGGAAGGCCCCCAGCACGATCTGCAGCAGGCCGGCGATGAAGGAGGCCCCGAGCACGGCGGCCAGCCCGAAGGCGTTGGCCAGGGGGAGCGCCACCGGCAGGAAGCCGAAGCTGGTGCCCTGGACGATGGGCAGGCGGGCGCCGACGGGGCCCACGCCGATGGTCTGGATCAGGGTCGAGACTCCGGCCACGAAGAGTGCCACCTGGATCAGGAAGATCGTCTCACCAGTGGCGGCGCCGATCACGCCGGCGATGATGATCGGCGGCGTCACGTTGCCGGCAAACATCGCCATGATGTGCTGCAGGCCCAGGGGAATCGCCTTGGAGAGTGGCGGCATCGCATCCGGGTCGCGGTTGATGGTGCGGGTGGGGTTCGTCTCGGGATGGGGCGCGGAACGGGATCTGGTCATGGTCAGGCTCGCAGCTGGAGTTGTTGTCGGTGCTGGCGTGCGGGTCGTGAGGCTGGCCGGTTGTTATCATGATTGAGGCCAATCCATGCCTTTAAATGTACACAATATGATTCTGTTTGAAAGACATTGGGATGATTTCCCGGAACTCATTTTTCGAATCCCCTTCTGATCAAGGAGTTACCCATCATATGTTGACCGCTTGGTCATGTCGTGATCGACGCGCAGGGGGCAAGCCAGAACGACGAAGGCCCCGCGGAGGAAGCCGCGGGGCTGAGAGGGGAGAGCGCCGAGCGAAGCGTGGGGAGAAGGGGCGACCTAGCCCTGTGCACGGGCCCGGAGGCGGAACAGGGCGATGCGATTGATCTGCGCCACGGCGGTGCGGCGCTCCTCGGCCGGGGTGTTCTCCAGGCGCACCTCGAAGGCGTCGAGGATGGCGAAGCGGTCGCTGCCCTTGACCGCCATCACGAAGGGGAAGCCGAACTTCTCCTTGTAGGCCTCGTTGAGCCGTTCGAAGCGGGCCAGCTCCTCCGGCGAGCACTGGTCGAGGCCGGCGCCGGCCTGCTCGCGAGTGGAGTCGTCGGTCAGGGTGCCGGCCAGCGCCGCCTTGCCGGCGAGATCCGGGTGGGCGCGGATCACCTCCAGCTGGCGCTCGGGGGAGGCGCTCTCCAGCATCTCGCCCATCAGGGTTGCCAGGGCCTCGGGGCGATCATGGGCCTCGTTGAGGCCCTGCTCCCAGGCCAGCTCGGCGACCCAGGGGGAGTGCTCGTAGATCTCGCCGTAGCTGGCGACGAAGGCGGCTCTGTCCAGCTCGCTGGGGCGCGGGGTCAATTTGTTGTTGTCGGTCATGGGGAGGCTCCGGTTGGGGGTATGGGATTAATGTATACAAAAAATATTTTGAAATGTACTCTTTTAAGGTCTAAAAATGTTGTCAGGAAAATCATCCGCCGTCCATCCAACCCGCCAACCAACCAACACCTAAGGGAGTCGAGACAATGGGACGCCTGACCACCCACGTACTGGATACCGCCCGGGGCCTGCCCGGCGAGAGCATTCGCATCGAGGTCTATCGCCTGGACGCCAGTGGCCGTACCCGCTTGAAGGAGGTCGTCACCAACGACGACGGGCGCTGCGATGCCCCGATCCTCGAGGGTGATGATTTCACCGTCGGGGAGTACGAGCTGGTCTTCCACGCCGGCGACTACCTGCGCCGGCAGGGCGTCGAGGCCGAGGAGCCGCGTTTCCTGGACGTGATCCCGCTGCGCTTCGGGGTGGCCGATGTCGAGGCGCACTATCATGTGCCGCTGCTGCTGTCGCCTTATGGCTATTCCACCTACCGCGGAAGCTGAGGGGCTTCCCCTGCCGATACCTCCATAACAACACGCAAGACGAGGCCCCCTGATGCAAGCCTATCTGCTGGACTTTGCCAACTTCATGCTGCGCTGGCTGCACGTCATCGCGGCCATCGCCTGGATCGGCGAATCGATCTACTTCGTGATGCTGGACAACAGCCTCAAGAAACCCAAGGCCGCCGAGGACCGCGACAAGGGGGTCTTCGGCGAGATGTGGGCGGTGCACGGCGGCGGCTTCTACCACAACCAGAAGTACGCCACGGCGCCGGCCAAGCTGCCCGATGACCTGCACTGGTCGTTCTGGAAGTCCTACACCACCTGGCTGTCGGGCTTCGCGCTCTTCGTGCTGCTCTACATGGCCAACCCGAGCTTCTATCTGGTCAACCCCAATGCCAGCTGGGAGTGGGCCGCCAACATGAGCGGCTGGCAGGCCAACGTGCTGGCGCTGCTCTTCCTGGTCGGCGGCTGGGTGGTCTACAACGAGCTGTGCAAGCGCATCAGCCCCGACATGACCCGGGACGGCCTGCTGAGCATCGCGGTGGCGGTGATGATGGTGGTGGTGGCCTGGCTCAGCACCCAGCTCTTCGCCGGCCGCGCCGCCTTCCTGATCACCGGCGCAGTGATGGCCACGGCGATGTCCGCCAACGTCTTCTTCTGGATCATCCCCGGCCAGCGCCGCATGGTCGCCGCCATGAAGGCTGGCGAGGCCCCCAATCCCCTGGACGGCAAACGCGGCAAGCAGCGCTCGGTGCACAACACCTACTTTACCCTGCCGGTGGTGCTGCTGATGATCAGCAACCACTACTCCTTTGCCTACTCCCACGAGCAGGCCTGGGTGATCATGTCGCTGTTCATCTTCGCCGGGGCCCTGATCCGTCAGTTCTTCGTGCTGATGCACGCCGGCAGCGTCAAGCCCGCCTACCCGGCGGCCGGTGTGGCGCTGATTGCCCTGGCGTTCTGGATCGCCGCCCCCGCGCCGTCACCCGCTGCCGACCCGGATCGTGCGGCGGTGAGCCTCGAGGAGGTCCATGCCATCATGGAGACCCGCTGCGTGGCCTGTCACGCGAGCCGGCCCACCCAGCCCGGCTTCAACGCGCCGCCGGCCGGGGTCGCCTACGACTCCCCGCAGCAGACCGCCTCCCAGCGCACCCAGATCCAGCAGGTGGTGGCCAGCGGCTACATGCCCCTGGGCAACATGACCGGCATGACCGACGAGGAGCGCGAGGCCATCGCCGCCTGGTCCCGATGACGCCCCTCTGTGCTCGCGCCCGGCAGGGGCCCGCCTCGCGGCGGGTCCTTGTCGTTGAAGAGATGACTCTGCCCGCCCGGCGTATACAATCACTCCTGTGAAGGCCCGCCATGGGCAGCCAACTGCTATCGGGAGAGAGGGATGAGTCAGCGCGACTTCGATAACCAGCGCAAGGCGTCGGGTAGCGGGCGCGGCAAGGACGGCGACGGCGCCGAGCGTCACGAGGCCATCTACCGCTCGATCAGCGATGCGATCATCGAGCACCGGCTCAAGCCCGGCGCCCGCCTGCGTGAGGATGCCCTCGCCGAGGTGTTCGGCGTCAGCCGCACCGGTATCCGCAAGATCTTGCAGCGCCTGGCGCTGGAGCAGCTGGTCACCCTGACCCCCCGCCGCGGGGCCAGCGTCACGCGCCCCACCGCCGACGAGGCCAAGGATGTCTTCGATGCCCGCCAGATGGTGGAGTGCGGCCTGATGCCCGAGGTGGCCCGGCGCATCACCGATGACGATGTCAGGGAGCTGCGGGACATGGCACGCCGTGAGCGAGAGGCGCTCAGGGCCGGCGAGCAGAGCACGGCCATCAAGCTCTCGGCGGCCTTCCACGAGCGCCTGGCCCAGCTCTCCGGCAATGCCACCCTGGCCGAATTCGTCGGCCGGCTCTGTTCTCGCTCCTCGCTGATCCTCGCCGTCTATGGCAACGCCGGACACCTGGGCTGCGAGTCCCACGATCATGACGACCTGGTCGGCTACCTGGAGGCCGGCAACGGCGAGCGCGCCGCGGCCTTCATGGGCCGCCACCTCAAGGCCATCGAGGCGTCGCTCTCCATCATCGAGGAGACGGAAGAGGCGCCGGACCTGCACAGCATCTTCGGGCGCTGACGAGCCGCGTCCGCCTGCCCCATGAATCGCCAGCGCCCCGGACCTGAGTCCGGGGCGCTGGCGTTGGGGGCGATGGAGGGGTTACTGACGGAAGCGCTGGCAGGGGGCCCAGTGCTGCATCAGCAGGTAGTAGGTGACGCCGGCGGGGATCAGGCTGGCGTACCAGGAGACCGCGGAGAAGGTGAGCGCGGCGGCGATGCCCACGGCGGTGGCGATCAGCGCGGCCAGGTTGACGCCCCGGTAGGGACCGGTCTCGTCATAGAGCTTGCCGAGGTCCAGGGTACGGCGACGGATGATGTAGTAGTCCACCACCAGGATGGCGAAGATCGGGCCGAGGAAGGCGGAGTAGGTCTGCACGAAGAGCTGCAGGCCGGCGGCGGAGTCGGGCTGCACCAGCTTCCAGGGGAAGGTGGCGAAGGCCAGCAGACCGACGATCACCGTGGAGGTGGTGAACTTGAGCTTGAAGACGTCCATCAGCACGTAGGTGGGCGGCACCACGTTGTTGAGTACGTTGGTGGTCACCTGGGCGAAGGCGATGAACAGCAGGGTGGTCATCAGCAGCGGGGTGTTGTCCACGGCGTTGGCAAACACCTGGATGGGGTCGGCGGTGCCGGTGGCCTCGGAGACCATGTAGCCGATCAGGCCCATGAACAGGGTGCAGGGCAGAATCGACATGGCGTAGATGGTGGTGAGAAGGCTCTGGGGCGTGCCCTTCTTGTGCTCCCGGGCGTAGTCGCTGACGTTGAGCATCATGGTGCTGTAGATGCCCAGGAAGAGCATGGTGGCGCCCCAGAATGGCAGGCCCCAGGAGCCTTCCATGGTCAGCAGGCTGGCGGAGAGCTCGTCGCCATAGCGCTGCACCGTGGCATAGAACATGTACATCAGCGAGGCGAGGATGAAGACGCTGCCGATGTTCTCCAGCCACTTGATGCCCTGGAAGCCCATCACCGAGAGCCCGATCTGCAGGAACTGGAAGGCGATAAAGTAGAAGATCAGGTTGTCGAAGCCGAACAGGGTGGCCGATACCATGTTCAGCGCGCCGGCGCCGATCCAGCTCTGGAAGCCGTACCACACCACCGCGGGCACGGCCCGCACCAGCCCGGGCAGCCGGGTGCCGGCGAAGCCGAAGGCGCTGCGCGCCTGGACCATGAAGGGAACCCCGTATTTGTAGCCGGCGGCGCCGTTCACGGCCAGCGCGATGCCGATCACGAAGCAGCCGATGGCGATTGCCAGGGTGGCCTGGATCAGGTTGAGGGTGCCCACCACGCTGGAGCCCATGGCGAAGGTGCCGATGGAAACGCAGCCGCCGAACCAGGCCAGGAAGTAGGAGGTGCGCCCCATGATGCGAGTCTGCTGGGGGGCTAGCGACTCCTGGCCCGGGGCCTTGGTCTGATGGCTGGTGGCCTCGGGGGCCGTGGAGGCCGCCTGGGCGGTGGCCGGTGAAGTGGGAGTGGTCATGTCGAGAACCTCGCAAGTCGCTGCTTGATGTTAGATGTTTCCGGCCAGATGCCGGGATGGCTTGCGGCGTGGCGTGCTCCGGGGAGCGGGTTGTTGTTGTCGTGGGTGCTGCTGACTATCCGGTGGTGCGGGCAGCCGGTCAGCGGACCGGGGCCAGGTGGGCGAAGCGCTCGAACTGGCCGAGCATCGGCTTGGGGCGCGGGTAGGCCAGGTCGCCGTGCTTGCTGGTGCCGAGCCCCAGGCCGACCAGCGCCTCGGCCAGCTTCACGGCGGCGGTGACGCCCTCGACCACCGGCAGGCCTACCTCGCGGCTGATGGTGTCGGTGAGGTCTGCCATGCCGCCGCAGCCGAGCACGATGGCGCCGACGCCATCCTCGTCGCGGGCGCGGCGGCACTCCTCGATGATGCGCACCAGGGCCGCATCGGCGTTCTGCTCGAGGTCCAGCACCGGGATCTCGGCGGCACGCACCCGGCGGCAGTGGTGGCGAAAGCCGTACTGCTCCAGCAGGTGCTCGGCGATGATGCCGGTGCGCCCCAGGGTGGTGACGATGGAGAAGCGGGTGCTGATCAGGGCGGCCATGTGGAAGGCCGCCTCGGCGATGCCGATCACCGGCGCCCGGGTCAGCTCGCGGGCGGCGAGCAGGCCCGGGTCGCCGAAGCAGGCGATCACGTAGGCGTCAGCGCCCTCGCGCTCACCAGCGAGCACCTGGTCGAGGACTCCCACCGCGCTGATCGCCTCGTCGAAGTGGCTCTCGATGGAGACCGGGCCGTCCAGCGGCTGGGTCGCGGTGATGCGGGTGCCGGGAGCGGCGATGCGGCGGGCGGCCTCGCCGATGGTGGCCGTCATGGCGGCGGTGGTGTTGGGGTTGATGACGCGTATCTGCATGGGAGCTCCTGGGTTTTCGATTCATTTGTACACAAAATAGGCTTGTTTTGTGTATTTGGCAAATTTCGCTTCCTCGAAGTGTGCGCTTTTGCAGCTGTCTGTTATAAAAGATTTTTTTCTAGTGTCACCCCTTTTCGCTCGAACCGGCGGGGCTCGACTTTGGTCGAGCCGCCGGCGGAAAGACACCATATGCATACATTGCCACTAATTTTATGTATACAATATCAGCCTTGTTTCGGCGGTTGCACTAAGCTTGACGACAACTTATCTTGTCTTTGTATACATAAGTGGCGCTGGCAAGACGCGCCCGGCAGCCAGGCGCCTCGACGGTGTGCCGCCAACGCTCGCCAACAACATCCATAACAACCAGGAAGCTCTGCCATGACCGCTACCCGCGCCTCGGACTACCCCCGCGACCTGATCGGCTACGGCCGCAACCCGCCCCATGCCAACTGGCCCGGCCGGGCGAGGATCGCCGTGCAGTTCGTGCTCAACTACGAGGAGGGGGGCGAGAACTGCGTGCTGCACGGCGACGCCGGCTCCGAGCAGTTTCTCTCCGAGATCATCGGGGCGGCGGCCTATCCGGACCGCCACCTGAGCATGGAGTCGATCTACGAGTACGGCTCCCGGGCGGGGGTATGGCGGATCCTGCGCGAGTTCGAGCGCCGCGGCCTGCCGCTCACCGTCTTCGGGGTGGCCATGGCGCTGGAGCGCCACCCGGAGGTGGCCCACGCCTTCAGGGAGCTGGGCCACGAGGTTGCCTGCCACGGCTACCGCTGGATCCACTACCAGGAGGTGCCGGAGGCGGTCGAGCGCGAGCACCTGAAGCAGGCCATGGCGATCTTCCAGCGCCTCTATGGCGAGAAGCCTCAGGGCTGGTACACCGGCCGCGACAGCCCCAACACCCGCCGGCTGGTGCTGGACGAGGGGAGCTTCCTCTACGACAGCGACTACTACGGCGACGACCTGCCGTTCTGGACCCGCGAGGCCGACAGCCGGGGCGTCGAGCATGACCACCTGATCGTGCCCTACACCCTGGACACCAACGACATGCGCTTCGCCGCACCCCAGGGCTTCAATACCGCCGACCACTTCTTCACCTACCTGCGCGACGCCTTCGACGTGCTCTATGCGGAGGGGGAGGAGTCGCCCAAGATGCTCTCCATCGGCATGCACTGCCGCCTGCTGGGGCGTCCGGGCCGCTTCCGCGCCCTGCAGCGCTTCCTGGACCATATCGAGGCCCACGACCGGGTCTGGGTGGCGCGTCGGGTGGATATCGCCCGCCACTGGGCCGAGCATCATCCGGCACCGCAAGCCTGAGGACATACCATGAAAGCACGTACCTACTACGCTCCCGCCGGCGGCCATCCGCCCCAGACCCAGCTGCTCTCCGACCGGGCGGTATTCACCGAGGCCTATGCGGTGATTCCCAAGGGCGTCTTCGGCGACATCGTCACCAGCAATCTGCCGTTCTGGGAGGGCACCCGGCTGTGGGTGCTGGCGCGCCCGCTCTCCGGTTTCGCCGAGACCTTCTCCCAGTACATCATGGAGGTCGCCCCCGGCGGCGGCAGCGAGCGCCCCGAGCTCGACCCCGAGGCCGAGGGGGTGCTCTTCGTGGTGGAGGGAGAGCTCTCCCTGACGCTGGCCGGCGAGCGCCATGCCATGACACCCGGCGGCTACGCCTTTATCCCGCCGGGCAGCGACTGGCAGGTGAAGAACGAGGCCGATGCTCCGGTGCGCTTCCACTGGGTGCGCAAGGCCTATGAGCGTGTCGAGGGCATCGAGGTGCCCGAGGCCTTCGTGGTCAACGAGAACGACCTCGAGCCCAATCCCATGCCGGGCACCGAGGGGCGCTGGGCCACCACCCGCTTCGTCGACCCCGACGACGTGCGCCACGACATGCACGTCAATATCGTCACCTTCCAGCCCGGCGCGGTGATCCCCTTCGACGAGACCCACGTCATGGAGCACGGCCTCTACGTGCTGGAGGGCAAGGCGGTTTACCACCTCAACCAGGACTGGGTGGAGGTGGAGGCGGGTGACTTCATGTGGCTGCGCGCCTTCTGCCCCCAGGCCTGCTACGCCGGCGGCCCGGGGCCCTTCCGCTACCTGCTCTACAAGGACGTCAACCGCCATCCCAGGCTGCGCCTGGGTGGCCGCTGAGTCTTCAGGCGGCTGCCCGAGACTCGCGAGTTGCGTTGGCGGGGCTCGAGGCTGATCCGGCGACAGGCCTGTTCGGGGGCGCTGTGAACCCCTCCCTGGGCGCTACCGATGCCATCCCTGGCATAGGACCCCCTCCAGGCCTGTCTCCGGCGCCTCTCGCATCTAACGTCGGAGAGACAAGCACATGCTGGAACTGAAAGCCGAGCCGCTGACCGCCGAGGCCTTCGCCCCCTTCGGCGAGGTGATCGACGCCCGGGCGTCGGCGTGGTTTCCCATCAACGCCGGGCGCACCCGGCGCCACCACGACCTGGCGACGGTCGAGACCCTGGGGGAGGGCGCGCGGACGCTGATCAGCCTCTTCGTCAGCCAGCCGGTGACGGTCCCCCTGGAACTCGACTTCCTGGAGCGCCATCCTCTGGGCAGCCAGGCCTTCATGCCGCTCCATGAAGAAAGGTTTGTGGTGGTCGTGGCGCCGCCGGGCGAGACCATCGATCCCGCCGAGGTGCGCGCCTTCGTCACCGACGGCCGTCAGGGGGTCAACTACCGCGCCGGCACCTGGCACGCCATCCAGTCGGTGCTGGAGCGGGAAGGGGAGTTTCTCGTCGTCGATCGCGGCGGCGAGGGGAACAACTGCGACGAGCATCCGCTGGCGCTGCGCGTGACGCTCTGATCAGGGCGCTTCCGGACTGAGGTTCTGTACCCAAGCGGCTGATACTGCTTGGGTATTTTCTTTTCTTTGAGGTTTATGAAAATATTTTCCAGTATTCGTTGACGGCGCGCCGTTTCGGTCCTAATCTCGATATGCAAAATAATTTTCCAAAAACAATAACCCTCACTGGAGGATCTCGTCATGGCTCGCATGACCGCCGCGGAAGCCGCCGTTCACGTGCTCAGGAAGGAAGGCATCGAGGTCGCCTTCGGGGTGCCCGGCGCCGCCATCAACCCCTTCTACGCCGCCCTGCGCCAGGTGGGCGGCATCGATCATATCCTCGCCCGTCACGTCGAGGGCGCCTCCCACATGGCCGAGGGCTATACCCGAACGAAGGCCGGCAATATCGGGGTGTGTATCGGTACCTCGGGTCCCGCGGGCACCGACATGATCACCGGGCTCTATTCGGCCAGCGCCGACTCCATCCCGATTCTCTGTATCACCGGCCAGGCGCCCCGCGCCCGGCTGCACAAGGAGGACTTCCAGGCGGTGGATATCCAGGCGATCGCCGGCCCCGTCACCAAGTGGGCGGTCACCGTGCTGGAGCCGGCCCAGGTGCCGCGGGCCCTCCAGCAGGCCTTCCACCTGATGCGTTCCAGCCGCCCCGGCCCGGTGCTGATCGACCTGCCCATCGACGTGCAGATGAGCGAGATCGAGTTTGACCCCGACACCTACGAGCCGCTGCCCGCCTTCAAGCCCCGTGCCACCCGCGCCCAGGCCGAGAAAGCCATCGCCATGCTGCAGGCGGCCGAGCGCCCGCTGATCGTGGCCGGCGGCGGCATCTTCAACGCCGACGCCAGCGACCTGCTGCTCGAGTTCGCCGAGCTCACCGGGGTGCCGGTGATCCCGACCCTGATGGGCTGGGGTGCCATCCCCGACGACCATCCGCTGATGGCCGGCATGGTGGGGCTGCAGACCTCCCACCGCTACGGCAATGCCACCCTGCTCGCCGCGGACTTCGTGATGGGCATCGGCAACCGCTGGGCCAATCGCCACACCGGCAACGTCGAGACCTACACCCGGGGCCGCACCTTCGTGCACGTGGACATCGAGCCGACCCAGATCGGGCGCATCTTCGGGCCGGACTACGGCATCGTCTCCGACGCCCGGGCGGCGCTCGAACTCTTCATCGAGGTGGCCCGCGAGCTCGACGCGGCCGGCCGGCTCAAGCGCCGCGGCCGCTGGGCGGAGGAGTGCCAGGAGCGTAAGCGCACCCTGCTGCGCAAGACCCACTTCGACAACGTGCCGGTCAAGCCCCAGCGGGTCTTTGAAGAGATGAACCGCGTCTTCGGCCGCGACACCCGCTATGTCAGCACCATCGGGCTGTCACAGATCGCCGGTGCCCAGTTCCTGCACGTCTATCAGCCGCGCCACTGGATCAACTGCGGCCAGGCGGGACCGCTGGGCTGGACCATTCCGGCGGCCCTGGGGGTGCGGCGCGCCGACCCGGAGGCCGAGGTGGTCGCCCTCTCCGGCGACTATGATTTCCAGTTCATGGTCGAGGAGCTGGCCGCCGGCGCCCAGTTCAACCTGCCCTGGATCCACGTGCTGGTGAACAACTCCTACCTGGGGCTGATTCGCCAGGCCCAGCGCGGCTTCGACATGGACTACTGCGTGCAGCTCTCCTTCGAGAACATCAACTGTCCGGAGATCAACGGCTATGGGGTGGATCACGTCTCGGTGGTGGAGGGGCTGGGCTGCAAGGCGCTGCGCGTCACCCGGCCCGAGGAGATCGCCCCGGCGCTGGAGGAGGCCCGCCGCCTGATCGACGAACACCGCGTGCCGGTGGTGGTGGAGGTGATCCTGGAGCGGGTGACCAATATCGCCATGGGCACCGACCTGGACGGGGTCAACGAGTTCGAGGCCCTGGCCGAGTGCCACGAGGATGCGCCCACCTCCATCGCCGCCCTGACCTGAGAAACGATAACGACCCAAGGAGTTTGCCATGCCCAAGTTTGCCGCCAACCTCAGCATGCTGTTCACAGAGGTGGAGTTTCTCGACCGCTTCGAGGCCGCCGCCAAGGCCGGCTTCAAGGGCGTCGAGTACCTCTTCCCCTACGACTACCCGGCCGAGGAGCTCAGGCGGCGCCTGGACGCCAACGGCCTGACCCAGGTGCTCTTCAACCTGCCGGCCGGCGACTGGGTCGCCGGGGAGCGCGGCATCGCCTGCCACCCGGACCGCGTCGAGGAGTTCCGCGAGGGCGTCGAGCGTGCCATCGCCTACGCCCGGGTGCTGGGCAATACCCAGGTCAACTGCCTGGCCGGCATCCCGCCAGAAGGGGTGAGCGACGACCAGGCGCGCGCCACCCTGGTGGAGAACCTGCGCTTCGCCGCCGACAAGCTCGCGGCTGCCGGCATCCTGCTGGTCGCCGAGCCGATCAACACCCGGGACATCCCCGGCTTCTTCCTCAACCGCACCGAGCAGGCGCTCGCCCTCTTCGACGAGGTGGGCAGCGACAACCTCAAGCTGCAGTACGACATCTACCACATGCAGATCATGGAGGGGGATCTGGCGCCGACCATGGAGAGGCACCTGGCGCGCATCGCCCACGTGCAGATCGCCGACACCCCCGGCCGCCACGAGCCCGGCAGCGGCGAGATCCACTACCCCTTCCTGTTCGCTCATCTGGACCGCCTGGGCTACGAGGGCTGGGTCAGCGCCGAGTACAAGCCGGCGGGCCGCACCGAGGAAGGGCTGGGCTGGCTGGACGCGGTAAGGCGCTGACGCCTCTACCCAGGATCACCCCGACAAGAGAGACAAGAGGAGAGTGATGATGAGCAAGATCGGATTTATTGGCCTCGGCATCATGGGCCGTCCCATGGCGGGCCACCTGCTGGACGCCGGCCACGAGGTCGTGACCGTCAGGCGCGGCACGCTGGACGCCACCCTGGCCGAGAAGGGCCTGCGCGAGCTCGAGAACCCCGCGGCGGTGGCCGCCGAGGCCGAGGTGATCATCACCATGGTCCCGGATACCCCGGACGTGGAGGCGGTGCTGTTCGGCGAGGGCGGCGTCATCGAGGGGCTCAAGCCCGGCACCCTGGTGATCGACATGAGCTCCATCGCCCCCATCGCGACCCAGGGCTTCGCCAGGCGCATCCATGAGGCGGGCGGCGAGTACGTCGACGCCCCGGTCTCCGGTGGCGAGGGCGGGGCCATCAATGCGGCCCTGACCATCATGGTGGGTGCCACCGACGCCGGCTTCGAGCGCGCCCGCCCGATCCTGGAGGTGATGGGCAAGACCATCACCCATATCGGCGGCCACGGCGCCGGCCAGACCTGCAAGGTGGCCAACCAGATCGTGGTGGCCCTGACCATCGAGGCGGTGGCCGAGGGGCTGCTGTTCGCCTCCAAGGCCGGTGCCGACGTGGCCAAGGTGCGCGAGTCGCTGCTCGGCGGCCTCGCCCAGTCGAAGATCCTCGACGTCCACGGCGCGCGCATGATCGAGCGCACCTTCGACCCGGGCTTTCGCATCCGGCTGCACCAGAAGGACCTCAACCTGGCACTCGAAGGGGCGCGCAGCCTCGACCTTGCGCTGCCCGGTACCGCCAACGCCCAGCAGCTGTTCCAGGCCTGCGCCGCCCAGGGCGGCGCCGACTGGGACCACGCCGGCATCCTGCGTGCCCTGGAGACCCTGGCCAGCCACGAGGTCGGCCAGTCGCCGGCCAACCCGGCATGAGTCGGTTCGCCGCCCCGGCTCTCGGGGCGGCGGCGACAGGGAGATGACTGCTCCCTGAAGGCAGGCGTCGGGTCGTCGTCTGCCTTCCGGTCGCCGCAAGGCGGCCTTGCCCGGCGGCGGGAGGCAACCCCGCCCGTCGCCGGGCCTTTTTCGACCCCCGAATTCCCTATCGTATTCTTCCGCCGGCGGTGGCCCCGTCGACGCCGGCCCGCCGCGAGGAGCACCCATGACCGCGATCTTATCCCCGCAGACACCGCGGCTGCCCTGCGAGGCCGCCCCCCTCGCCTGGCTGCGCGAGCTGGCCGACACCGCCGTGGCCGCGGTGCACCCCGATGCCCTGCTCGAGGGGCAGCTGCCCGAGCCGCCCGCCGGGCGCACCCTGGTGGTGGGCGCCGGCAAGGCCGCCGCCGCCATGGCCGCCGCCCTGGAGCGCGCCTGGCGGGCTCGCTATCCCGAGGCCCCGCTCTCGGGGCTGGTGGTGACCCGCTATGGCCATGGCACGGCCTGCGAGCGCATCGAGGTGCTCGAGGCCTCTCACCCCATGCCCGACGACCTTGGCGAGCGGGCCGCCCGACGCATGCTCGAGGCGGTGGGCGAGCTCGGCGAGGAGGACCTCGTCATCGCGCTGATCTCCGGCGGCGGCTCGGCGCTCATGAGCCAGCCGGCCCCTGGCGTCAGCCTGGCCGAGAAGCAGGCGATCAACCGGGCGCTGCTGCGCTGCGGGGCGCCGATCCGCGAGATCAACACCGTGCGCCGCCACCTTTCGGCCATCAAGGGCGGCCGGCTCGCGGCGGCGGCCCATCCGGCCCGGGTCGTCACCTGGCTGATCTCCGACGTGCCGGGCGACGCGCCCTCCCTGGTCGCCTCCGGCCCGACCCTGCCGGATGGCTCCACGCCGGCCGAGGCCCTGGCGATCCTCGAGCGCCATGCGATCCGGGTGCCGGCCAGCATGCGCGCCCACCTGGCCGCCGGCGGTGCGTCACCCCGCCCGGGGGACCCCGGCTTCGCCCGTGACGAGACCCGGGTGCTGGCGCGCGCCGCGGATGCCCTCGAGGCCGCCCGCGCCGCCGCGGAGGCGGCCGGGGTCGAGGTGCGCCTGCTCGGCGATGACCTGGAGGGCGAGGCCCGGGAGCTGGGCCGCGCCCAGGGGCGCCTGGCGCTCGCCCTGCGCGACACGCCTCGGGGCAGGCCCCTGCTGCTGCTCTCCGGCGGCGAGACCAGTGTGACGGTGCGCGGCCACGGCCGCGGCGGGCGCAACGTCGAGTACCTGCTGGGGCTTGCCGCGACGCTCCAGGGTGCCGAGGGGATTCACGCCCTGGCCATCGACACCGACGGCATCGACGGCTCCGAGGACAACGCCGGGGCGCTCTACGCCCCCGGGGACTGGGCCCGGGCCGGGGCGATGAAACTTGACCCGAACGCTCATCTGTCACGCAATGACGCGTATACTTTCTTCGAGGCGCTCGACCGGCTGATCGTGACCGGCCCGACGCGCACCAATGTCAACGATTTCCGTGCCATTCTGGTCTTGCCGAGGACACCATGACGCTTCCCCCCCACGCTCCCATCCACGCTCCCATCCGCCGCACCAAGATCGTTGCCACCCTGGGGCCGGCCAGCGACCGCGAGGGCGTACTGGAAGCGATGATCGCGGCCGGCATCGACGTGGTGCGCCTCAACTTCTCCCACGGCAGCGCCGCCGACCACCGCCGCCGCCTCGAGCAGGTGCGCGAGATCGCCGCTCGCCAGGGCCGCAGCGTCGCCGCCCTGGGCGACCTCCAGGGCCCCAAGATTCGCATCGCCCGCTTCGCGGACGGCGCCGTGGAACTCGCGGAGGGCGCCTCCTTTATCCTCGATATGGCGCTGGAGGGCGATGCCGGCGACGCCTCCCGGGTCGGCTGTGACTACAAGCAGCTGATCGACGACGTGGCCGAGGGCGACCGCCTGCTGCTCGACGACGGCCGGGTGGTGCTGGACGTGACCGCGGTCAAGGGCCGCGAGATCCATACTCGGGTAGTGGTGGGCGGCAAGCTCTCCAACAACAAGGGCATCAACAAGCAGGGTGGCGGCCTCTCGGCGCCGGCGCTCACCGACAAGGATCGGGCCGACCTGGCTACCGCCATCGAGATCGGCGTCGACTACCTGGCGGTGTCGTTTCCGCGCAGCGCCGCCGACATGCACGAGGCCCGCGAGCTGCTCGGCGAGGCGGGCCGCGAGATCGGCTTGGTGGCCAAGCTGGAGCGCGCGGAAGCCGTGGCCTGTGATGCGACCCTGGATGGCATCATCGAGGCCTCCGAGGCGGTCATGGTGGCCCGCGGCGATCTCGGCGTGGAGATCGGCGACGCCCAGCTGATCGGCATGCAGAAGCGGATCATCAAGCGTGCCCGCACCCTCAACCGGGCGGTGATCACCGCCACCCAGATGATGGAGTCCATGATCGAGTCGCCCCTGCCCACCCGGGCCGAGGTGTTCGACGTGGCCAACGCCGTGCTGGACGGCACCGATGCGGTGATGCTCTCCGCCGAGACCGCCGCCGGCGACTTCCCGGTGGAGACCATCGAGGCCATGGATCGGGTCTGCCTGGGGGCCGAGCGGGAACGTATCGCCCAGGCCTCCGGCCATCGCATCCATGAGGGCTTTTCGCGCATCGACGAGACCATCGCGCTCTCCGCCATGTATGCGGCCAACCACCTCTCCGGCGTGGCGGCCATCGCCTGCATGACCTCCACCGGCTACACGCCGCTGATCGCCTCGCGCATCCGCTCCGGCCTGCCTATCGTCGGCCTGGCCCACAGCGCCGTGGCCCAGCGGCGCATGGCGCTCTATCGGGGGGTGGTATCGCTGCCCTTCGACACCAGCGACATGAGCCCCACCGAGCTCAACGACCGCGCCCTGGCCCTGCTGGTAGAGAAGGGGGTCGCCGAGCCGGGCGACCATGTGATCCTGACCCGAGGCGACCATATGAACGCCCACGGCGGGACCAACACGATGAAGATCCTCGACGTGAACGAGAGTCATAGCGTCTAGTTCATGTATACATAAAGGCGGCGGCGTGTGGCCAGTGGAGGCAAAAAGTGCGAAGGTGCCTCCAGGCGACACGGGGGCGTGACATGAGCAGGACCTGGAAGGAAGACGTCGAGGCCGCCGTACGGGCGGGTGAACGGATCAGCGATCGTCATATCGTCGAGCAGGTGCGCCAGGCGGTGCTGACCCAGCGCCTGGCGCCCGGCACGCGACTGCCCGAGGTGGCCCTGGGCGAGATCTTCGGGGTGAGTCGTTCGGTGGTGCGCCGGGCCCTGACCCGGCTGGCCGCCGACCACGTGGTCGACCAGCGGCCGAACCAGGTCTCCCGGGTGCGCGCGCCCAGCGTGGAGGAGACCCGCGAGACCTTCGACGCCCGCCGTCTGGTGGAGGGGGAGGTGGCCGCCCAGCTGGCTGGCAGGCTCTCCCGGGACGCCCTGACGGCCCTGCAGGCGGAGGCTCGTGCGGAGGCCGCTGCCCATGAGCGCAGCGATGAGCCGGCGCGTATCGCCCACTCCCTGGCCATTCACCACCGCCTGGCCGAGCTCTCTCCCAACCGGGTGCTCGGCGCCATGCTCACCGATCTGGTGTTGCGCACCTCCATTGTCATCGCCCTCTACAAGCGCCCTACGCTGGCCTCCTGCTTTCTGCAGGGTGACCACCCGCGGCTCCTCGAGGCCCTGAGCTCAGGCGATGCCGAGGGCGCCCGCCATGCCGTGGTGCGCCACCTGGAGAGCCTCGAGGGACTGCTCGATCTCGGCAGCCGGGAGAGCGTCACCGACCTCAAGGCGATCTTCGGCGTAGCCGCCGCCGAACCCTGACCCAGATCGCGGTCGTCTGCGTCGGCCTATCAACTTGTGGTTTCCTCTTGGCCTGAACGACAATGCGCGCTGTTCGCTCGCTCAGGAGGTCCCTACATGCGTTCACGATACGCGGCCTGGCTGCTCGGCCTGGCGCTGCTGCTGCCGGCTGGCCTGCTCAAGGCCGATGTGCCTACGGTGGCGGCGGCCTCGGATCTGCAGTTTGCCCTCACCGAGGCCGCCGAGCGCTTCCGCGCCGAGACCGGCCGCGACCTGCGCCTCAACTTCGGCTCCTCCGGCAACTTCCGCCGCCAGATCAGTCAGGGGGCACCCTTCGAGCTCTACCTCTCCGCCGATGAGGCCTACGTGCTGGCGCTCCATGAGGAGGGGCGCACCGAGGATGCGGGCGTGGTCTACGCCATCGGCCGGCTGGTGTGGATGCAGCGCCCCGGTCGCGATGATCTGCCGGGCGAGGAAGCTCCCCTGGCAGGAGTGCGTGAGGCGCTGGCGGCTCATGCGGCAGGGCAGGGCAGGCCGCGCCTGGCGCTGGCCAACCCCGAGCACGCCCCCTACGGGGTGGCGGCGAAGCAGGCGCTGGAACATGCCGGTCTCTGGGAGGCTACGGCACCGCTGCGAGTGCTGGGCGAGAACGTCTCCCAGGCGGCTCAGTTTGCGCTGACCAGCGACGCCCGCGGTGGCCTGGTGGCCTGGTCCCTGGCGCTGGCACCGGCGATGGCCGAGCGCAGCGAGCATGTGCTGATTCCGGAGTCCTGGCACGCCCCCCTGGTGCAGCGCATGGCGCTGGTCGAAGGGGCCGGCGAGACCGCGCGAGCCTTCTACGCCTGGCTGCAGGAGGAGGAAGCCCGGACGATCCTGGCCGACTATGGCTTCCGCCTGCCCGATCCTGAAGCCACGCCCGCCGACGAGGGAGACGCCACGCCCTGATGGACTGGACGGCTCTCTCGGTCTCGCTGCGCCTGGCCGCCTTCACCTGCCTGCTGCTGCTGCCGGTGGGGCTCTGGATGGGGCGGACCCTGGCCACCACCCGCTTTCGCGGCAAGCCCCTCTGCGAGGCCCTGGTCGCCCTGCCGCTGGTGATGCCGCCCACGGTGCTGGGTTTCTACCTGATGCAGGCCTTCGGGGTCGAGGCGCCCTTCGGCGGGCTCTGGGCCAGGGTGTTCGGCTCGGGGCTCAATTTCACCTTCACCGGCATCCTGATCGCCTCCCTGGTGGCCAACCTGCCCTTCGCGGTGCAGCCGATCCAGCGCGCCTTCGAGACGGTGCCGGCGAACCTGCGCGAGGCGGCCTGGTGCAGCGGGCTCTCTCCCTGGCAGACCTTCCTGCGTATCGAGCTGCCCCTGGTGTGGCCAGGCATCATCTCCGCCCTGGCCCTCACCTTCGCCCACACCCTCGGCGAGTTCGGGGTGATCCTGATGGTGGGCGGTGCCATCGACGGCGAGACCCGTACCCTGGCCATCGCCATCTACGACAGGGTGCAGGCCTTCGACGAGGCGGGGGCGGGGATCATGTCGGCCATGCTGCTGCTGGTCTCCTTCCTGACCATCGGCGTGGTCTACGGCCTGGCGGGCCGGCGGAGGTGGCGACGTGCCTGAGCGTCCTGGATCCCCTGCCTCGCTCTCGGTGAGTCTGCACCAGCCGGGCCCCATCCCTCTGTCAGCGGAGTTCCACTGCGAGGCCGGCGAACTGCTCGCCCTGGTGGGCCCTTCCGGCAGCGGCAAGACCACCCTGCTGCGCGCCATCGCCGGGCTCTATCGCCCTGCCCAGGGGCGCATTGCCTGTGGCGGCGAGGCCTGGTTCGATTCGGGCCGGCGCCTCTCCCTGCCGCCCCAGGGGCGCCGGGTGGGGCTGGTGTTCCAGGACTATGCGCTCTTTCCCCACCTCACCGCCCTGGGCAACGTCATGGTGGCCCTGGACCACCTGCCGCCCCGTGAGCGCCGTCGACGGGCCGGCGGCTGGCTGTCGCGGGTGCACCTGACGGGGCTGGAGGCGCGCTACCCGGGACAGCTCTCCGGTGGCCAGCGGCAGCGGGTGGCCCTGGCCCGGGCCCTGGCCCGAAACCCCCGGGTGCTGCTGCTGGACGAGCCCTTCTCGGCGGTGGATCAGGTGACGCGCCGCCGCCTGCAGCGGGAGCTGGCCATGCTGCGCGAGCAGATTCGCATCCCCATCGTGCTGGTGACCCATGACCTGGATGAGGCGGCGGCCCTGGCCGACCGGCTCTGCGTGCTGCACGGCGGACGCAGCCTGCAGGCGGGCCCGCCGGAGGCGCTGTTTCGCCGCCCGGCATCGGCGGAGGTGGCCCGGGTGCTGGATCGCCACAACCTCTTCAGCGGCGAGGTGGTGGAGGAGGGCGGTGAACGACGCCTGGCCTGGGGACCCTGGCGGCTGGAGGTGGCGGCAGGGCTCGAATCGCTGCCCGTCGGCGAGCGCGTCACCTGGTATCTGCCCCCCTCCGACGTGGTGCTGCACCGGCGCGGGCGCCCCTCCCAGGGGGAGCGGGAGAACCCGGTGCGCGCCCGGGTCGAGTCCCTGGTGGTGCTGGGGGGCATCACCGCGGTATCGCTCGCCTTCGACCATACTGGGCAGACCCTCAGCTTCGATATCGCCACTCATGCGGCCCGGCGCAACGGCCTGGCCAGGGGGGAGCCGGTTCAGGTATCGCTGCTGGCGGCGGGCATTCACCTGATGCCGGCGGAGGATGCGCCGGAGGAGACGAGGACGCCGAGATGAGCCGATACGGGCAGGGAACGGAAACGCCGGGGCCGGACACCCGGAGGCCGCAGCAGGGCCTGGGGAGGGTGTGGCTGGGCATCGCGGGGCTGGTGGTATTGCTGGCGCTCTCACCGGCGCTGCTGGCCGAGGCGCGTGCGCCGTCGGGCCTGGCGGTAGTGCCTCTCACGGTGCACGCCGCCGAGGACGTGCACCGTTTCGAGGTGGAGGTGGCCCGCACCATTCCCGAGCGCAGCCGCGGCCTGATGGAGCGCGATCACCTCGACGAGGACGCCGGCATGCTGTTTCTCTACCGGGACACCCAGTCGCCCCGCAACGGCTTCTGGATGTATCGCACCCTGATTCCGCTGGATATCGCCTTTATCGGCGAGGATGAGCGCATCGCGGCGGTCTTCACCATGTGGCCCTGCGGCTCGGCCAACCCTTCGGAGTGCCCGGTGACCTACCCCGGCGTGCCCTACCGGGCGGCGCTGGAGGTCAATGCCGGCCTCTTCGAGCGCCTGGGCATCGCCGAGGGCGACTGCGTCAGCTGGCCCAGCAGCGTCGGCCACTGCCTGTCATCTGCTGCCGAAGAAGGAATGGGCCCGGCCGAGTAGTGTGCGGCCGGCTGTCATTCAACGCTGGTATTCGTAGAATATCCGCCTTGACGGCCGTGCCGCCGCGCCTGGCCGCCCGCTCCATAATGACAACTGTGGCCCGAGCCCCTTGGGCCACCGCAGCAAGGACACGCCATGACACTCCATCGACCGCTTGCCAAGCTGGCCGCCGCCCTGGCGGGTGCCGCCCTGTTCAGCGCCTCGCTCTCCGCCCAGGCCCGCGAGCTCTCCATCTCTACCGTGCTCTCCGACGCCTTCCCCTGGGGGCAGGCCGCCGAGCGCTGGGCCGAGCTCGTGGAAGAGCGCACCGAAGGCCGCATCACCATGCGGGTCTACCCCAACTCCCAGCTGGTGGCCGGTGACCAGACCCGCGAGTTCTCCGCCATGCGCTCCGGGCTGATCGACGCCGCCGTGGGCTCCACCATCAACTGGTCGCCTCAGGTGCCCGAGCTCAACCTCTTCTCGCTGCCCTTCTTCCTGCCCGACGAGGCGGCGGTGGATGCGGTGACCGGCGGCGCGGCCGGCGAGATGGTCTTCGAGGCGATCGAGTCCCGCGACGTTATCCCGCTGGCCTGGGGCGAGAACGGTTTTCGCCAGCTCTCCAACTCCCGCGGCCCGATCAGCGAGCCCGGCGACCTCGATGGCCTTAAGATCCGCGTGGTGGGCTCGCCGCTCTTCCAGGACACCTTCAACGCCCTGGGCGCCGACCCCACCCAGATGAGCTGGACCGACGCCCAGCCGGCGCTGACCACCGGCGCCGTGGACGGCCAGGAGAACCCGCTTTCGGTGTTCGATGTGGCGCGCATCGACCAGGTGGGCCAGCAGCACCTGACCCTGTGGAACTACATGAACGACCCGCTGATCTTCGCCGTGAACCGCCAGGTGTGGGAGTCCCTGGACGAGGGTGACCGCGAGATCCTGCGCGAGGCGGCCGTCGAGGCCGGCGAGTGGGAGATCGCCATGACCCGCGAAGAAGAGAGCGAGCGCCTGGCCGATATCCAGGAGCGCGGCGTCACCGTCACCGAGCTGACCGACGAGCAGTACCAGGCCTTCGTCGAGGCCACCGCCGAGGTCCACGACAAGTGGGTGCCGCGCATCGGCGAGGCCCTGGTGGAAGCGGCCCGCGAGGCCGTCGAGGCACGCTGAATCGCGGCGCTTACTCCCTCCGTCGCCCCCGCTACCGGGGGCGACGTCATTTCACGAGGTCGACATGACACCCTCACCTGATGCCCGGCCGGAGCGCTGGCTCGCCTCCCTGGCGCTGATCATCATCGCGGTGATCAGCCTCGGCAACGTGGTCACCCGCTATATCACCGGGGGCTCGCTGGCCTTCACCGAGGAGTTCTCGGTGTTCCTGCTGGTGGTGCTCACCTTCGCCGGCGCCGCCGTGGCCCTGCGCCGCAACGGCCATATCCGGGTGGGTCTGCTGGAGCGGGCGCTGCCCGCCGCGCCGCGCCGGGTGCTGATCCTCTTCCAGTGGGGCTGCGGCGTGGCGGTGCTCGGCCTGATCACCTGGTTCGGTGGCAAGCTCGCCTGGCAGGAGTACCAGTGGGAGTCGCTCTCGCCGGGGCTGGGGCTGCCCCAGTGGTGGTACATCGTCTGGCTGCCGCTGCTCTCGGCGGCGATGATGATCCGCCAGACCCAGCAGACCTGGGACCGCCTGCGCGGGAGGCTCAGTGATGAGCCCTGATCTCTGGATGCTGCTTGCCTTCGCGGGCCTCTTGATCGCCGGGGTGCCGGTGGCCTTCTCCCTGGGGTTGGCCGGCGCCGTGGGCATCCTGGCCGGCCTGCCGCCGGCCATGCTGGCGACGCTCGGCACCAACACCTACAACAGCATCGCCAAGTATCCGCTGATCGCCATTCCGCTGTTCATCCTCACCGGCCTGATCTTCGAGCGTTCGGGGGTGGCGCTGCGCCTGGTGCGCTTCGCCCAGGCGCTGATCGGCCCGCGCCACGGGGGCCTGGCCCTGGTGGCGGTGCTGGTCTGCATGATCATGGGCGGCATGAGCGGCTCGGGGCCGGCGGACGCCGCGGCGGTGGCCATGGTGATGCTGCCGAGCATGACCAAGGCGGGCTACCCCAAGCCCTTCTCGGCGACGCTGATCGCCGCCTCGGCCTCCACGGCGATCCTGATTCCGCCCTCGGTGGCGCTGATCCTCTACTCCATCGTGGTGCCGGGGGTCGACCTGCGTGCGCTCTTCGCCGCTGGGCTCTTCCCCGGGATCCTGGCCGGCCTGGCGCTGCTGGTGCCGGCGCTGCTGGTCTCGAAGCGATATGGCTGGGAAGGCGGCACCCCGGTGGAGGGCGCCGAGCGCCTCAAGGTGGGGGAGACCTTCAAGCAGGCGCTGCCGGCGCTCTTCGCCCCGGTGCTGATCCTCGGCGGGCTGCGCTCCGGGCTCTTCACCCCCACCGAGGCGGCGGTGGTGGCGGTGGCCTACGGGGTGGCGATCGGGCTCTTCGTGACCCGCGAGATCGGCGTGCGTGACCTGTGGCGGCTGTTCGGCGAGGCGGCGGTGATCTCCGGCGTGGTGATGCTGATCATCGCGCTGGCCGGCATCTTCGCCTGGGCCGGTACCATGCTCGGCACCTTCCGCGACATGGCCCAGTGGATCATCGCCCTGACCGACAACGGGGTGCTGCTGCTGATCCTGATCATGCTGGCGGTGCTGCTCGCCGGTATGCTGCTCGACGCCATCTCCATCTACCTGATCCTGATGCCGATCCTGATCCCGGTGATGCAGCACTTCGAGTGGAACCCGGTGTGGTTCGGCATCCTGCTGGCCATGAACATCGCCATCGGCCAGTTCACCCCGCCGGTGGCGGTGAACCTGATGGTGACCACCGAGGTGGCCAAGATCCGCCTGGAGCAGACCGTGGGCTGGGCGCTGCTCTTCGTTGCCGCCATGGCCTGCGCCCTGGCGCTCGTCGCCGTGTTCCCGGAGATCGCTCTGTGGCTGCCACGGACCCTGGGCTACAACGTGGGATAGGGCGCTGGTCGCGCTCTTCATGCTGCCCGGAGATCGCTCTGTGGCTGCCACGGACCCTGGGCTACAACGTGGGGTAGGGCATCAGGGGGTGCCCTGTAGGGCCTCCAAGGTGCGCTCATGCAGTTTGGTGCTTTCGGCATCGAAGAGCACGAAGCGCACCCGTTCGATATGCGGGCAGTCGGGCAGGGTGGCGATCACGGTGGCCAGTGCCACCCGGGCCGCCTCGGCCGGCGGATAGCCGAAGATGCCGGCGGAGATGGCCGGAAAGGCGAGGCTTCTGACGCCGTGTGCTTCTGCCAGGGTCAGGGCGTTGCGGTAGCAGTCGGCGAGCAGTTCGTCGGCCGGTTCGTCGCGGCCGTAGACCGGGCCCAGGCAGTGAATCACTTGGCGGTTGGGCAGCCCGAAGGCCTCGGTGATCACCGCCTCCCCCGGGCGGATGGGGGCGAGCGGGCGGCAGGCGCGATCTAGCTCCGGCCCGGCGGCGCGGTGCAGGGCGCCGGCCACGCCGCCGCCGGGCCGCAGCTCGGCGTTGGCGGCGTTGACCACGGCATCCATGTCGGGCTGGCGGGCGATGTCGCCCTGCAGGCATTCGAGGGTGGCCGTCATGGTGGCTCTCCTTGGCGGTGGATGCCTCTCAGTCTGGTCGCTCTCCGCCGGGCCGGGCAACCCGGGGCGCAACCTGAGGTGCGACGCTCCGCCGCCTGACGCCGGGGGAGAGATGGTATATGATAGCGTCCTAACCATATTCCGTTTCTCCATCAGGTGCCGCCATGCTCTTTCCCCCTCGCCTTGCGCCGCTGGTCTTCTCCGTGCTGATGTCGGTCTACATGGTGACGCTGATGACCTTCGTGATCACCTGGGTCAATACCGGGCTCGGTGAGGGCTTCGCGGGGCGCTGGTGGCGAGCCTTCTATATCGCCTGGCCGATCGCCTTCGCGCTGATCCTGCTGGGCGCACCGCGTCTGCAGCGCCTGGCCGCCAAACTGATCCGCAAGCCGGCCAAGTGATGTCGCTGGCCTGAACGAGCGTTGCGCTTTTTGCGTCTTTCCGAGACATTCGTTGCAAATCGGCGCAGGGATTTGCACTTTTGCCGCCATCTCTGTACCAATGGCCTCCCCCAACGAGAAGACGGTGGCCCTTCCCCCCCAGGGAAGGCTCCGGACAACGACGAGGAGGCATGATGAACCAGCGTATCAATATCGAACTCGGCAGCCCCGCCGCCGAGGCCTTCGAGGCCCGGCAGTTCAAGGTCTACACCCACCGCCAGCTCGACAAGATCGAGGCGATTCAGAATCTGCCTGAGGACCTGCGCTTCGATATGCGGGTCGTCAGCCAGGTGCTGCCGTTTCGCGTCAACGAGTACGTGATCGATGAGCTGATCGACTGGAACAATATTCCCGCCGACCCGATCTTCCAGCTCACCTTTCCCCAGCGCGGCATGCTGCGCCCCGAGCACTTCGACGAGGTGGCCGAGCTAGTGCGCCGCGACGCCGATGCCGCCGAGATGAAGCCGGTGATCGAACGGGTTCGCAGCGAGCTCAACCCGCACCCGGCGGGGCAGATGGATCTCAACCTGCCGATGCTCGACGGTGAGCCGCTGCCCGGCATGCAGCACAAGTACCGCGAGACGGTGCTCTTCTTCCCGAGCCAGGGGCAGGTGTGTCACAGCTACTGCACCTTCTGCTTCCGCTGGGCGCAGTTCGTGGGCGACAAGGACCTCAAGTTCGCCTCCAGCGAAGCGGATTCCCTGCACCGCTATCTGGCCGAGCACACCGAAGTCACCGATCTGCTGATGACCGGCGGCGACCCCATGGTGATGAAGGCCAAGCATCTGAGGATGTACCTGGAGGGCCTGATGAAGCCCGAGCTGGATCACGTCCAGGATATCCGCATCGGCTCCAAGAGCCTCACCTTCTGGCCCTACCGCTTCGTCACCGACCCGGACGCCGAGGATATCCTCGAGCTCTTCCGGGAGCTGACCGCGGCCGGCAAGCACGTCGCCTTCATGGCGCACTTCAACCACTGGAAGGAGATGGACACCCCCATCTGCCGCGAGGCGATCCGCCGTATCCGTGCCACCGGGGCCGAGATCCGCACCCAGGCGCCGCTGCTCAAGCACATCAACGACGACGCCGACCAGTGGGCGAAGATGTGGACCCAGCAGGTGCGCCTGGGCATGATCCCCTACTACCTGTTCGTGGAGCGCGACACCGGCGCCCGCCACTACTTCGAGGTGCCGCTGGTGCGCGCCTGGGAGATCTACCGCGAGGCGATGAAGCAGGTGCCGGGCCTGGCGCGGACGGCGCGTGGCCCGTCGATGTCCGCCGATCCCGGCAAGGTGGAGATCCAGGGCGTCACCGAGATCAACGGCGAGAAGGTCTTCGTGCTGCGCTTCATCCAGGGCCGCGACCGCGACTGGGTGCAGCGTCCCTTCTTTGCCAAGTACGACGAAGCGGCCACCTGGCTCAACCATCTGGAACCGGCGCTGGGGGAGAGCGAGTTCTTCTTCGAGGCCGAGTTCGCCGCCATGAAGGACGAGAAGCAGGCGCTGATCATGAAGGCGTCCTGAGCCGGTCCCTCCCCTGCATATCGAAAACCGCGCTTCGGCGCGGTTTCCTGTTTCTGCGCGTGAGAGAGCAAACGCCTCATAAACGTTGGGGACTCCTAGACTGAGGGGTACAATGCCCCCCGCGTTGACCGAGGTCGTTACCCGCTAGGGTTTTTTTCCGCTAAAGTAGTATGGAGTGGTGGATCGACGGATGCATGCCGTCTCTGCCTGATGTTTGCCTACAATGAATGCAATAAGAGGTGTCTTCATGAAACGCCATGCTTTCTCGGCTGCTGCCTTCTCCGGCGCCCTGCTCGGCGCCGCGATGTTCTCGGCCCCGGCCGTGGCCCAGGATCGATTCATCACCATCGGGACCGGCGGTCAGACCGGCGTCTACTACGTGGTTGGTCAGTCGGTGTGCCGCATGGTCAACCGCGGCAGCGACGAGCACAACATCCGCTGCAACGCCCCCTCCACCGGTGGCTCCGTGGCCAACGTCAACGGCATGAAGAGCGGCGAGCTGGACATGGGCGTGGTGCAGTCCGACGTCCAGTACCGTGCCTATCACGGCGAGGACAACTTCGCCGAGGGTGGTGCCTGGGAGGAGATGCGTGCTGTCTTCACCATGCACGGCGAGCCGCTGACCGTGGTGGCCCGCGCCGACTCCGGCATCGAGCATATCTCCGACTTCCCCGGCAAGCGCGTCAATATCGGCAACCCGGGCTCCGGCCAGCGCAACACCATGAACGTGGTGATGGACGCCATGGGCTGGGATACCAGCGTATTCTCCCTGGCCTCCCAGCTGGACGCCGCCGAGCAGGCCGCGGCCCTCTCCGACAACAACATCGATGCCATGGTCTACGTGGTGGGCCACCCCAACGGCTCCATCCAGGAAGCCACCACCACCATCGATGCGCGCCTGGTGCCGGTGACCGGTCCGGAGATCGACGAGATCATCGAGGCCAACCCCTTCTACACCCGGTCGGTGATCCCGGGCGGCCTCTACCGCGGCAATGACGAGGACGTCGAGACCTTCGGCGTGGCAGCGACCTTCGTCAGCTCTACCGCGGTGGACGAGGATGTCGTCTACGAGACCGTCAAGGCGGTGTTCGAGAACTTCGATCGTTTCAAGCGTCTCCACCCGGCCTTCGAGAACCTCGAAGAGGAGCAGATGATCTCCGACGGCCTGACCGCTCCGCTGCATGACGGTGCGGCACGCTACTACCGCGAGCGCGGCTGGATCGAGTGATTTCGCCGAGCTGTTGAATCACCCGTGGTGATCGATGCGCGGACCCCCTCGGGGCGTCCGCGCATCTCGTTGAGGCCCCCCCTGGGGCCGGCGGCTGCGGGGCAGGGATCGATTCATTACTAGACTGTGGGCAGGACCAGCACATGACTGACGAGAAGACAAATGCCCGTGCTGCCGATGTCGACCTGGAGGATATGGTCGCCTCCAGCGACTCGGGAGCACGCAAGCCGCTGGGAGCGCCCGGCAAGCTGCTGGTGGGGATAGCGGCCGCCTGGTCGCTGTTCCAGCTGTGGATCGCCTCACCGCTTCCCTACATCTTCCGCTTCGGGGTATTCAATGCCACCGAGGCGCGCTCCATCCACCTGGCATTCGCCCTCTTCCTGGCCTTCATGGCCTATCCGGCGCTCAAGCGCTCGCCGCGGGACCGCATTCCGATCCAGGACTGGCTCTTCGCGGCGGTGGCCGCCTTCTGCGGCGCCTACATGTTCCTCTTCTACGAGCAGCTCTCGACGCGCCCCGGCGCGCCCCTGACCCAGGACGTGATCGTCGGGGTCATCGGGATCGTGATGCTGCTGGAGGCCACGCGCCGGGCGCTGGGCCCGCCGCTTGCCATCGTCGCCTCGATCTTCATTCTCTATTCGCTGTTCGGTCCCTACATGCCGGGGATCCTGGCCCACCGCGGGGTCAGCCTCAACGGGCTGGTTAACCACCAGTGGCTGACCGCCCAGGGGGTGTTCGGCATCGCGCTCGGGGTCTCGACCAGCTTCGTGTTCCTCTTCGTGCTCTTCGGCGCCCTGCTCGACAAGGCCGGGGCCGGCAACTACTTCATCAAGGTGGCCTTCTCCCTGCTCGGCCACTACAAGGGCGGCCCTGCCAAGGCGGCGGTGGTGGCCTCCGGGATGACCGGCCTGATCTCCGGTTCGTCGATTGCCAATACCGTCACCACCGGCACCTTTACCATCCCGATGATGAAGCGGGTCGGCTTCTCGGCGGAGAAGGCTGGCGCCGTGGAGGTCTCCTCCTCGGTGAATGGCCAGATCATGCCGCCGGTGATGGGGGCCGCGGCCTTCCTGATGGTGGAGTATGTCGGCATTCCCTACGTGGAGGTGATCAAGCACGCCTTCCTGCCGGCGTTGATCTCCTATATCGCGCTGATCTACATCGTGCACCTGGAGGCCCTCAAGGCCAACATGACCGGCCTGCCGACCAGCAACCCGGCGCGCCCCTTCCTCAACAAGGTGATCGGCTTCCTGACCGGCCTGATCCTGCTGATGGCGCTCTCCTTTGCCGTCTACTACGGGCTCGGCTGGCTCAAGCCGGTGCTGGGCGATGCGACCCCCTGGGTGGTGGCCGTGGCCCTGACCGTGGTCTACGTCGGCCTGCTCAAGGTGGGTGCCAAGTATCCCGAGCTCGAGCTCGATGACCCCAGTTCCCGAGTGGTCAAGCTGCCCCAGACCCGCCCCACGGTGATGGTGGGCCTGCACTACATCCTGCCGGTGATCGTGCTGGTGTGGTGCCTGATGGTGGAGCGTCTCTCGCCGGGCCTCTCCGCCTTCTGGGCCACGGTCTTCATGATCTTCATCATGATCACCCAGCGGCCGCTGATCGCCATCTTCCGCGGCCGCAGCAAGGTCGTGGCAGACATCAAGGAGGGCTTCAAGGACCTCTGGGACGGCCTGGTGGCCGGCGCCCGCAACATGATCGGCATCGGCATCGCCACGGCGGCGGCGGGCATCATCGTCGGGGCGGTCTCCCAGACCGGCGTCGGCCTGGTGTTGGCCGACGTGGTGGAGATCCTCTCTATGGGCAACCTGATGCTGATCCTGCTGCTCACCGCGCTGCTCAGCCTGATCCTCGGCATGGGCCTGCCCACCACCGCCAACTACATCGTGGTCTCGGCGCTGATGGCCCCGGTGATCGTGATGCTGGGCCAGCAGAACGGCCTGATCGTGCCGCTGATCGCGGTGCACCTCTTCGTCTTCTACTTCGGCATCATGGCCGACGTGACGCCGCCGGTGGGCCTGGCCTCCTTTGCGGCGGCGGCGGTCTCCGGGGGCGACCCGCTGCGCACCGGTTTCCAGGCCTTCTACTACAGCCTGCGCACCGCGGCGCTGCCCTTCCTCTTCATCTTCAACACCGACCTGCTGCTGATCGACGTGGGGTGGCTGCAGGGCATCGTGATATTCATCATCGCGACCATCGCCATGCTGATCTTCGCCGCGGGCACCCAGGGCTTCATGATCGTGCGCAACCGCTGGTACGAGTCGCTGCTGCTGCTGCTGGTGGCCTTCACCCTGTTCCGCCCCGGCTTCTGGATGGACAAGATCCATGATCCCTACGAGGCGGTGCCTCCCAGCCAGTTCGCCCAGGCCCTGGGCGAGGTGGAGGATGGCAGCAACCTGCGGGTGCAGATCGCCGGCGAGGACGCCTTCGGCGACCCCATGACCACCTATATCCTGGTGCCGGTACCGCGGGGAGATACGCCGGAGGAGCGCATGGAGCGCCTCGGCATGGAGCTCTGGGTGGACGGCGACCAGACCCTGGTAGACTTCGTGCAGTTCGGCGGCCTGGCGCAGGATCTCGGCTTCGACTTCGATCAGGAGATCCTCGAGGTGCTGGCGCCCACCGACCGCTGGGCCAAGGAGTGGATGTGGATACCGGGCTTCCTGGTGTTCGGCCTTGTCGTGCTGCTGCAGCGCCGCCGGCGTGACCCCGGTGCTACCGCTGCTACTGCCTGAGGGAGGTAAAAACCATGTACAACAAGATCCTGCTGCCGGTGGACCTCAACGAGGAGCTCTCCTGGAAGAAGGCGTTGCCCACGGCGGTGACCCTGTGCCGGACCTTCGGGGCCTCGCTGCATGTGCTGACCGTGCTGCCGGACTATCGGATGCCCCTGGTGGGCTCCTATTTTCCGCGTGACTTCGCCAAGAAGGCCCATGAGGCCATCACCGAAGCGCAGCATCAGTTCATCCAGGAGCACGTGCCCGAGGACATCCAGACCCAGACGGTGATCGTCGATGGCTCTCCCTGGGAGGCGATCATCAAGGCGGCCAAGAAGCTCGAGGTCGACCTGATCGTGATGGCCTCCCACAACAAGCGCAAGTTCGCCGACTATGTGCTCGGCCCCAACGCCGAGCACGTGGTGCATCACTCCAAGATGTCGGTGATGATCGTGCGTTAGGCACTCACCTGGCGGGCGCCATCGGTGCCCGCACGCCATGCAAGTGCCCCGGCCGTCTGGCCGGGGCACTTGCGTTGGGGGAGTCGTCGGAAATCAGCTGACGCTGATGCTCGCCTCGTGGCGGGCGCTCTCGCCGCTGTCGTCCTGCCACTCGAATACCACCTCGGCATCCTCGGTGGGGGAGAGGTGAAAGCGCAGGTAGGGGTTGGCCGAGACCGACTGGTGCAGGTCGGCAGTGAAGGCGGCCTCGCCGTTGAGAGTCACGGTGAAGCGTTCGATGATATGACGCGGCAGCGTCTCTCCGCCGGCGCCCTCGCGCAGGCCAGTCTCCATGGGGTGGCTGATCAGGGTGCGTACCTCCACGGGTTCGCCGGCGGCGGCCTGCTCCGGCAGGCTGACCCGCGGGTTGGCCAGGGGCTCGGGACCCTGGTCGTCACCGCGCATCAGGCAGCCGCTGACGGTGATGCGCACGTCCCGGGCGGTGGCGAAGGTCTCCCCCCGGTGGCTGCGTGCGATGGCGATCACCTGCTGGCTCTCGTTGAGGCGCACCCGGGTGGAGATCTCCGGCAGCCCGGCCTCCGGGCTCAGGTGGAAGCTGGCGATCTCCGGGTAGGGGTTGCCCGTGGCAAAGAGGTGGATCTCGGCGAGGTGGTCACCCTCCGCCAGCGAGGCGTCGAAGCGCACGCTGAGCGGAACCGCGGATCCATCCTCGGAGACATGGGGCAGCTCCAGGGCCAGGCCCTCGGTGGCCGGCGTGGTGCCGCGGAGCAGGTCACCGGCGGCATCGAGGCGCTGCCAGGGACCATCGGCCAGGGCGGCCGAGGAGAGGCCCAGGGGCGAGAGTGCCATCAGGCCGGCACCGATCAGCAGGCGGCGCCGGGAGAGAGCGCGAAGCAGGAGGGGATGAGGCATGAAGGAGCTTCCTCGAGGGTGGATCAGGTAGACGTGGAGTTGGACAGCGTGAGAGGCCCCTTGATCCCCAGCCAGGCGCCGGCGGCGATGCCAGCCAGGGCGGCGAAGGTGGGCAGCGCCAGGGTCGAGAAGCCCGAGAGCCCCTGGCCGATGGAGCAGCCCAGGGCCAGCACGCCGCCGATGCCCATCAGGGCACCGCCCGCCATGCTGCGGCCCATATGGCCGGGTCCGGAGAACCCCTGCCAGGCAAAGTCGCGACGGACGAGCGCCATCACCAGGGCGCCGGCCAGCACCCCGGCCACCACGCTGACGCCGAAGCCGAGCCGGGTGCCGGTAGCGAGCATGGCGTACTGCAGGGCGTCGGCGATGGGGGCGATGAAGGTGAGGGTGGCCAGGCGCACGGGCTCGAAGTCATCGAAGCCCAGCACGCCGGTGGCAAGCCAGCCGGCCGGTACCAGGGCGCCGATGACCAGCCCGCCGAGCCAGTCTCGCGGCGAAGCGCGAAAGTCGCGGCTGGCAAGCGCCCAGGCGATGAGTGCGCCGCCGAGCACCAGGGCCGGCAGCCAGGCGGGAACGCCGAGCAGCCCGGGCAGATCCCGGGCGGGGAGGGCGAGGGTGGTGGCACCCTCGAGCCAGACCCGCAGCGGAGCGAGCAGGCCGGAGAGGGTCATGGCGGCCGAAAGGCCCAGGCAGACCAGCACCACGAAGCTCCTCAGGTTGCCGCTGCCGAGCAGCACCAGCGAGCGGGCGCCGCAGCCGTTGGCCAGCACCATGCCGTAGCCGAACAGCGCACCGCCCAGGGGCACCGCCAGCCAGGAGGCGCTGGGCGGCAGGTAGAGGGCGCCGCCCAGGGAGAGCACGCCAAGCGCTGCCAGCGCCTGGCTGCCCAGCAGCGCCACGGCCATGGCCAGGGCGAAGGCGCGCAGCTTGCGGCTATCCCCGGTCGTCCAGCTGTGGTTGAGGCCGCGCAGCAGGCAGAAGCCGCTCGCCTGGGCGGTGGCACCGAATGCCAGGCCGATCACCAGGCCCGACCAGGCCACCAGCTCGGTATGGCTCATGGAAAACTCCTCGCTCCTTCAACGACACCGGGCCACCCGAAGGTGGCCCCGCGCATCCAACCACTGCCGCTTCGTGTCAGACGCTGGTGCCCCAGGTGTCCTGGCAGATGGCGTTGTACCAGCCCACGGCGTATTCGGCCTCGAGGGCCCGGACATGGTCCGGGGCATCGGCCGGACTCAGCCCGCCGGATCCTTCTACCTCGGCGATCACCCCCTCCTGGACCCGATAGACCCCGGCCACCGAGATGCCGTACTCGGGGCCGATCAGGCTGTAGCAGGTGTTGGTCCAGTAGGGCTCCGGCGCGCTGCGGCCCGAGAGCTCCGCGGCGATGGCGGCGGCCACCACCTTGGCCTGGTTGTTGGCGCAGAAGCCCGACTTGGGCATCGGCGCGGCCACCGTGGCGTCGCCGATCACATGGATGTCGCGCACCTGCCGCGACTCGAAGGTCTCGGCCTTGACCGGTACCCAGCCGGAGTCGTCGGTGACGCCGGCGCGCTCGGCGATGAAGCCCGCCTTCTGGGGCGGAATGACGTTGAGCACGTCGGCCCGATGGCGGGTGCCGAACTCGGTCTCCACCTCGAGGTTCTCGGCATCGACCCGGGTGACCCGGCCGTCGCCGGAGAGGCCGACCCACTCGATGCGGTCGCCGTAGAGGCGCTCCCAGCCGGCGGTGAAGAGCCCCTGCTTGGAGAAGTTGTCCTTGGCGTCGAGGATCAGCACCTTCGAGTTGGGCTTATGCTGGCTGAAGTAGTGGGCCACCATGCTGGCGCGCTCGTAGGGCCCCGGCGGGCAGCGGAAGGGGTTCTCCGGGGCCACCATCACGAAGGTGCCGCCATCCTCCATGGCCTCGAGCTGGCCCTTGAGCCGTTCGGTCTGGGCGCCGGCCTTCCAGGCGTGGGGAGCGAGCTCGGCGGCGGCCTCGTCGTAGCCCTCCAGGGCGTTCCAGCGGAAGTCGATGCCCGGTGAGAGCACCAGGCGATCGTAGACCAGGGTCTCGCCGTTGGCGAGGCGCACCCGGTGTCCGTCGGGGTCGACGTCCTCTGCCAGGGAGTGCACCACCCGTACGCCGTAGCGATCGCGCAGCTCGTCATAGCCGTGGGCGATGGAGCGCAGGTCGCGCAGGCCGCCCAGGAAGAGATTGCTGAAGGGGCAGGTGTAGAAGACCTCGGCGGGCTCCACCAGGGTCACCTCGATGGCCGGGTTGGCCCGCTTGAGGTACTTGGCGGCGGTGGCGCCGCCGAAGCCGCCGCCGATCACCACCACGCGGCCGGCGGAGCCATTGGCGATGGCGAAGGGGGCAATACCGCCCAGCAGGGGCAGGGCCGAGGCGGCGCCGATGCCCTGCAGGAAACGGCGCCGGGAGACGCCGCGGCGATGGATGTTGTGGCTCATGGTCTCTCCCTCACGGCGCGTCGATATTGGCGAAGTGGTCGGCCAGCGCCGAGAGCTCCTCGTCGCTGAAGCCTCGCGCGATGCGATTCATGACCGTGGTGTCCTCGACCGTATCGCCCTTGAAGGCGAGCAGGCGCGACTCCAGCACCGCCCGGGGGCGGCCGGCAATGGCGGGGACGGCGCCGGCGAGGCGGCCGTCGGTGCCGTGGCAGCTGGCACAGCCGCCTGCCATCACCGCCAGCTGGTCGGGGGAGAAGGTGTCCTCGGCCTGGGCGGTAAGCGCCAGGCCACCAAGCAGCAGGCCCCCCAGCAGGGAAGCCGCCGCGGGTCGTGGCAGGGTCATCGTCAGGTTCCTCACGCGGGCCCTGGGCAGGGCCGCTTGCACGGGTTCGGATTGTTGTCAGGCCTCCATGCTAGGGCAGCCGGAACGAGGCTGACAAAGAACCTTTCGCGATTGACTTATATAGATAGTGGCATCGCCGCCTGGAGCGTCGGCCACTGTCAAGGCGGCAGGATTGATCCGGGTCAACTACATTAAACCTGTGTTAAGCGATTAAGGCGGCATTAGGTCGCAGGCCGGTGCCGGTGTCCGGGCCCACCGAGGTGGGCATCTCCAGGTAACACAGGGGTGACTCCATGAACGCAGCAACAACAAGAGCGCATCGCGAGGCTGCAGCGACCAGGGTAAAGATCACCATCAACCCGGTGGGGATGGATCGGCCCAGGGCCTGGCTGGCAGCCGGTATCGAGGATTTCCGCCAGGCCACGGCGGTGAGCCTCGCCTATGGCATGTTCTGGGTCGGCCTGAGCATCGCCATCACCGCCGGTGCCATCACCCTCGGGCTCTGGCACTGGCTGCTGCCCATGGTGGCCGGCTTCATGTTTGTCGGTCCCCTGGTGGCGGTGGGCTCCTACGGGGTGAGTCGTGCCCTGGAGGCGGGACGAGCGCCCCATCTGGGCGATGCCTTTGGCGCCTGGCGTCCCCATGCCGGCCAGCTGGCGATGATGGGGGTGATGATGATGATCTTCTTCCTCGCCTGGATTCGCCTGGCGACCCTGCTGTTCGCGCTCTTCTTTGGCTTCGAGGTGCCGAGCCCGGCGACCCTCTACTCGGCCCTGCTGACCACCCCCGAGGGCCTTGGCATGATCGCGGTGGGCACCGTGCTGGGCGGCATCCTGGCCTTTGGCGCCTTCGCCATCAGCGCGGTGGCCATTCCTACCCTGATGGACCAGGACCTCACCTTCATGGAGGGGATCGAGGCCAGCGTGCGCTCCGTGGCCAGAAACTTCCGGCCTATGCTGCTGTGGGCCGCGATCCTCACCGGCTGTGTGCTGGTGGGCATGATGACCTTCTATATCGGCCTGATGCTGATCCTGCCGGTGCTGGGGCACGCCAGCTGGCACGCCTATGAAGACCTGGTGCGGATCGAGTCGCTGGACGAGAAGGGTGAGCTTCACGGCTGACCCAGGCACCGCCTCGCACTGTCGGGGCATGGCCGCTATGCTGGGGGCGTTCGCGCCCCCTTCTCTATGTCCGGCTCCTGTCGGCGTCTGCTCGCAAGGTCATGCCATGTCGATTCTGCGCCCGATTGCCTGTCTGCCGTTTCTGCTGCTGCCCCTGGCAGGGCTCCATGCCCAGACGCTCCAGCTGTCGCCTTCCGGTGGTGCCCAGGCCATCGCCCTGGCCCTCGAGGCCTGCATGGCGGATGCCCAGTGGGAGCCGGAACCTTCACTGGCCTGTGCCCGGGAGACCGAGTCGCAGTGGGCGCTGGAGGTCGAGCGCCTCGATGCGCGGCTCGACAAGGTGCTGGGGCGTGAGGCGCGACTGGCGCTGGAGGCCTCCACGGCGGCATGGCAGTCGACCCGGGATGCCGATCTGGCACTGGTGGAGGCCTACCATGATCAGCTGGTCATGGCGCAGCTGGGTGACCCGGCGCTGATCCCACTGTCCCGGCAGCTGCACCGCAATGCCGTGCTGGAGGAGCGTGCCGGGTTTCTGCAGCGGCTGCTGGAGGGGCTGGAAACCTCCCGTCATCCGCCCCCGGAGAGGCATGCCCCCGAGGGAGCGGTTGACCAGATGGCTAACTGACCTTTGCCCCCGTTTCGGGTAGTCTTGGTGCCATCTCGAACCTCGCTACGGGATTGCCCATGAGTCGACGCATCCTGCCACTGCTGATTGCCCTTCTTTCACTCCTCTGGCTGTCGCCGGCCGCCTCGGATGAGCTGCCGACCCCGACCGGCGAGGTTCTGCTGACCATCAGCGGGGATATCGCCAGGCCCAACGTGGGGGATGAGGCCCGGTTCGACCGGGAGATGCTTGAGGCCATTGCCCCCACCGAGGTGCGCACCCGTACCCCCTGGCACGCTGATGACGGGCGCTATGAGGGGCCCTTGCTGCGCGAGGTGCTGGCGGCAGCGGGGGTGCGCAGTGAACAGGTCTGGGTGCGGGCCCTCAACGACTATGAAGCGGAGATTCCGCTGGCCGAGCTCGAGGAGTATGACGTGATCCTGGCCATGCGCCGCAACGGCTCCCCGATGCAGATCCGCGAATTCGGCCCGCTTTTCGTGCTCTACCCCTTCGATGACCACCCCGAACTGCTCAACGAGACCGTGCGCTTCCGTTCGGTCTGGCATGTCGTGCATATTCACGCCCCCTGAGGGGCGCCCTGTCGAGGCCCGCGATGCTGCGCCTACCCCTGCGTGTCAAGCTTGGCGCCCTCAGCGCGCTGCTGCTGCTGGCGGCAGCGCTGGTGGTAGTGGGGCTGGTCTCCTGGCGGCAGGACAGTCTGGCTCAGAGCGTCGGGGGGGACGCTTCCTGGCACGCCTACAAGCTCGATCGTGACGTGGTCCAGCTGCGCAACTACCTGGCCCAGCCGGATGCCGATCAGGCTGGCCTGTCGCTGCGTTTCGAGCTTTTCTACAGCCGGCTCAACCTGCTGCGTGGCGGCGGCGATATCACCGACCTGCTCGGCGCCATTCCTGCCGCCCAGCGGCTGCTGGGCGAGATCGACGGACGCATCGAGGCCCTGGACGACGAGATCAGGGCCCTGGAGTCGCTGGCGCCGCCGCAGCGCCATGCCCTGGACGGGCAGCTCGAGACCCTGGCCAATCGCACCGAGCGACTGGTGATCGCCATCAATGGCCATCTGGCCGAGACGACGACCCGTGAGCGCAGCCAGCTCCAGCGTCTCTACGTCCTGCTGCTGGTGCTGATCCTGGCCATGAGCCTCTCGGCCACCCTGGTGTCGCTGATCCTCTTTCGCGAGGCCCGCGACAATGCCGCAGCGCGCCGTGAACTGGAGACGCTGAGTCGCGAGCTGGAGGCCACCGCTCGCCAGGCGGAGTCGGCCAGCCAGGCCAAGTCGGAGTTCCTGGCTACCGTCAGCCACGAGATTCGCACCCCGCTCAACGGCGTGATCGGCATGAGCGACCTGCTCATGGAGCAGCGGCTCGACGGCGCGGCGCGGCAGTATGCGGCGACCATCCACGACAGCGCCGGCCTGCTGCTGGAGCTGATCAACGACCTGCTGGACTTCTCCAAGATCGAAGCCGGCCGGTTGGAGCTCGAGCAGCGGCCCCTGGCGCTCGGCGAGGTGGTGGATGGGGTCGTGGCCCTGCTGGCCCCGAGGGCCGAAGCCCGTGGGGTGGCGCTGCATACCCGGCTGGACGCGGGGTTGCCACCCCGGGTGCTGGCCGACTCGGGACGCCTGCGCCAGGTGCTGCTCAACCTGGTTTCCAACGCGGTAAAATTCACCGCCAAGGGGGAGATTCGCCTCGAGGTGCGTCAGGAGCGCCCCGGGCTGATCCGCTTCGAGGTGGTGGATACCGGCCCCGGCATTGCGCCGGAGCAGCTGTCGAGGATCTTCGAGCCCTTCCGGCAGGGCGACGCTTCCACCGCGCGACGCTTCGGCGGGACGGGGCTCGGGCTTGCGATCTGTCGCCGGCTGGTAGGCGCCATGGGCGGCACCATCGAAGTGGCCAGCGAGCCTGGCCTGGGCAGCCGCTTCTGGTTCCTGCTGCCCCTGGAGCCCGTCGCGGAACCGGAGCCCATGCCCTTCGCCGTCGCTCGCTCTCCCCGGCGGGTCGACCTCGCGAGTACGCGCCTGCTGGTGGTCGAGGACAACCCCGTCAACCAGCAGGTGGCGCGAGCCATGCTGGAGCGTCTCGGGTGCTCGGTCACCATTGCCGGCTCCGGAGGCAGTGCGCTGCAGATGGCGGCGGTGGAGCGCTTCGACCTGGTCTTCATGGATGTGCAGATGCCCGACATGGATGGCCTGGAGGTAACGCGCCGCCTGCGCGCTCGCCCGGGCTGGACGGCCGGCGTTCCCATCGTGGCGATGACGGCGGGAGGCCCCGGAGGCGAGCAGGCCCGCTGCCTGGCCGCCGGCATGAATGGCTATCTCACCAAGCCGCTGCGCCAGGAGCGGCTGCTCGAGGTACTGCTGCGCCACCTGGGCGAGCAGGAGAGCGAGGTCCACAGGGTGAGTACGCCCGGGCTCATCGAGCGAGATATCCTGATTGACCCGCTGACTCTGCAGGGGCTGCGTGAGTCCCTCGGCCAGGAAGGCCTCGAGTCGCTGGTCGCCCTCTATGCACAGCAGGCCGAGGCCCGTGTGGCGGTACTCAAGGGGGCGATGGGTGAGGGGGGCGATGCCGAGAAGGCCCGTCATGCGGCCCACCAGCTCAAGGGGGAGTCCTCGAGCCTGGGAGCGGTCAAGATGGCGGGACTGGCCGCGCGCCTCGAGCGTCTGGCCCAGGAGCAGGACAGGGAGGCTGCCCGGAGGCTGCTCGGCGAGCTCGGCCCCTGCCTGGCCGCCACTCTGGCAGCGTTGGAAGGCTGGCGGGCATCGGCCTGGCGCGGAAGGGAGTAATGCCGAGCCCGAGTGCATCGACAAGGCCGCCGAGGGGCTGGTGCCGGCCTCCTTCAACCTGCGCCCCGCTTGCGTTCACGGTGACCTGCCGGCTTCCGCCTCCTGCAGCAGATAGCCCAGGCGTACGCCCAGCATCAGGTCCTCCTCGACGCCGAAGTGGCGGTGGCGCAGCCGTCCTCGGGCGTCGATCAGCAGGGTGGTGGGGGTGCCTTCCAGTCCCCAGGCGCGCAGGGTGCGCGGGAGGGGGTCGCCCGGGGGGCCCGGCGCATCGATGCCGACCGGGAAGGCGTAGCGATGCTCGGCGAGAAAGACCGCCAGCGCCTCGGGTCCCATGATGGCGTGATGCTCGAACACCGTGTGCAGCCCTATCACGCTGAGCGGCGTGTCGGCCAGCTCCCTGGCGATGCGCTGCGTCTGGGGCAGGCCATGCAGCACGCAGCCCGGACAGAGCATCTGGAAGGCGTGGATCAGTACCACCCGGCCGCGCAACATGCCGAGGTGCAGCGACGTGTCGACGTTGAGCCAGCGACTGACCTGCAGCGGGGGCAGGGTCTCAGCCATGGTGGCGCGCCTCCAGCCCCAGCACCTGCGCCTCCCGGCGTCGCCGTCGTCGCAGGTCCCAGGCCACGGCGGCGCCCAGCAGCAGGAAGCCGGCCAGCTCCACCAGGGCGCGATAGTCGACGAAGAGGGCGTGGAGCACCAGGCCGCCGCCCGCGACGCCGAGCAGCATCGGGAAGAGCCCGCGGTGGCGCCGGATGCCGGCTGCCAGCGCCGCCAGGGTGAGCAGCACGAACAGGGCGATGGCGCCCGCCCAGAGGCCCTCGTCCAGGGCCAGGCCGATGCCCAGCAGAGGCAGCAGGGCGGCGAGCGCCAGGGTGCCATAGCAGCTCAACAGGGCCAGGCCGAGGGCGGCGAGGCCCGCGAGCCCGCGCCGCTGCACCCGGCGCCAGGCACGGCGGGGGTCGAGGCGGTGTCGCCAGCGCCGGGCCCGGGAGGGCGTGGTCTCGCCGCGCCGCATGCCTACCTCGATGGCGTGGGCGCCGAAGCTCTCCGCCACCTCCCGGGTCTGGGGGCTTTCGCTCAGGGCGAAGTAGTCGTGCTCTCCCAGGACCTGGACCTCCTCGAAGCCCGCCTCCTCGAACAGCGCCAGCAGCTCCTCCTTGACCGTGGCGCCCACCACGCACTCCACCCACAGCCGCGGGTCCTCGTGGCAGTCCACCGACACCGGCCGATGGATCACCACGTCGGCGAGCTGCAGGCGGCCGCGAGGCCTGAGCACCCGGAACATCTCCGCCACGGCGCGGCGCTTGTCTGGCACCAGGTTGAGGGCGCCGTTGCTGGTGATGCTGTCGACGCTGGCATCGGGCAGCGGGAGCTGCTCCGCAGAGGCCTGCAGGATGTCGAGGTCGTCGATGCCGGCCCGGCCCGCCGCCCCGGCCAGCCGGCGGGTCATGCCGGCGGTGAGGTCCAGGGCGATCACCCGGCCGCCGGACCCGGCCAGACGTCTGGCGATCAGGGCGTCGTTGCCGGCGCCGGCACCGATGTCGAGCACCCGGTCGCCTGGCCGCACGGCGCCGGCGCGAAAGGGGTAGCCGACGCCGGCGAAGCGGGCCAGCGTTTCCTCGGGCAGGGCATCGATCTGGGCGGCCGGATAGCCCAGCCGTCGGCAGGCTTCGGCGCCGACGGGGAAGTGGAAGGGGGCGTCGGGGGTCGCGGCCACGGCCTCGTACATCTGCTGGACCGCGGCCAGGATCTGGGGTCGCGAGTAGCCGAGAATTGCCACCATGAGGGTCTCTCCTCACGGGTCAGGGATGGCATCCGTCTCGTCGCTGTCGAACTGGTCGAGCAGGTGGCGGATTCGCCGGTGCAGCCGCGGCGGGGCCTTCACCGTGCCGGATGCTTCTACCATGGCCCGTAGTCGTCGTTCGAATTCGGCTCGTGAGAAGCAGTCGCGGCACCTGGCCAGGTGTCGCTCGATCTCCTCGGCCTGCCGGGCGCCGAGTTCCCGGTCGAGATAGTCGAAGAGCCGCTCGATGACCTCCTCGCAGCCCAATTCCCTGGTGCTCATGATGATGGCCCTCCCTCTCCCTGGCGGCCGGGGGCGATACCGGCGTCTCTTGCCTGCCGCCAGAGCGCCTTCTGCAGCAGGCCGCGGGCACGGCTCAGGCGCGACCTCACGGTGCCCAGCGGAATCCCCAGCAGGCGGGATACCTCCTCATACCTATAGCCCTGGACCTCCACCAGCACAATGACCAGGCGGAAGGCGTCGGGCAGGGCGTCCAGGGCCGCCTGCAGCTCCTCCTGCAGGACGCTGTTGAAGAACTGCTCCTCGAGGCTGCCCCACCACAGCAGGAAGGGCTGATGCAGCTGCTGGAAGAGGGTGAACTGCTCCGCCGCCAGCGCCTCGGCCTCCGGCCCCTCGGTGCTCTCCTGGGGGTGGCGACGGCGTCGCCGCCACTCGCTGATGAAGGCGTTGGTGAGGATATGGAAGAGCCAGGCCTCGAAGCGCTGAGGGTCGCGCAGGGTGTCGAGGCGTCGCCACGCCTGGCCCACCGCCTCGGCGACGATGTCCTCGGCGTCATCGGGATGGCGGGTCAGCCGCAGGGCCGTGCCGTAGAGCCGGTCCATGAGTGGCTCCAGGCGGGCTTCGAACCATTGCCGCTGCCCGTTGCTGCTGCGCTGTCGCATGGCGACCCCCGAATCGTCGCGACGAGGCGGCCGGGGTGGCCGTGTCGGGGATGGGGTGGGCGGGCTGGCCAGGGTCATGGGCCACTACCTCGAGTATGGCGGGTGGGGGGCAACCGGCAAGTCGTCTTGTCCGCAGGGACGCAGCGGTGGGTGGAAGGGTTCCCGGCCGGGTTCGCCAGGCCGGCGGGAACAAAAGCCGGCGGCGATGCGTCCTCGCGGACACGAGGCGCCGGCCTCTACCGGCGTCGTCGCCGCACAGCCACAGAGGAGAACCATCATGACCAGCACGGCAACCGCTTCCACTCCCTCCGGGGTGGATCGCGACGACCTGGAGGCGCGGGTCAAGTCGATGTACCGGGAGGTCGCCGAGACACCGGAGGCGGACTTCCACTTCGAGATGGGTCGTGCCCTGGCCGAGCGGCTGGGCTATGACCCGGCGGCGCTCGACCGCATTCCCGCCGCGGCCATCGACTCCTTCGCCGGGGTCGGCCACTTCCTTGACCTGGCGGCCATCCGGCCCGGCGAGGCGATCCTCGACCTGGGCAGCGGCTCCGGCACGGACAGCCTGCTCGCTGCCCTGGCGACGGGCCCCACCGGCCGGGTGCTGGGGCTCGACATGACCGATGCCCAGCGCGACAAGGCCAGCCGCCTGGCCCGGGAGGCCGACGTCGAGCACGTGGAGTTCCACGCGGGCTACATCGAGGCGCCGCCCTTCCCGGACGCCAGCGTCGACGTGGTGATCAGCAATGGGGTGATCAACCTCTCGGCGGACAAGCCGCAGGTCTTCGCCGAGGCGGCCCGGGTGCTGAGGCCCGGCGGGCGCCTGGCGCTGGCCGATATCGTCACCGAGTCGCCGCTGCCGGAGAGCGTGAGCTGCAACGCCACCCTCTGGGCGGCCTGCATCGGCGGCGCCAGCCAGGAGGATGACTACCGGGCGGCCATCGAGGCCGCCGGCCTGGCTATCCGTACCTTCCGGGAGCACCCCGAGTACCGCTTCCTGACCGAGTCGGCCCGGGGCGCCTGCGAGAAGTGGGGCGTCAAGAGCATCTCGCTGCTGGCCGTCAAGGTCTGAGCGATGGGCGAGATCACCACGACAACAAGAGGGAGACGACCATGAACCTGCACACCACCCTGACCACCGCCTCGCTCCTGCTGGCCCTGACGTTGCCGGCGGGGGCCCTCCTGGCCTCCCCCTACCACGGTGACGGCCACCTGCTCGGCACGCCGGACGACCTGGAGTGGGGGCCGGTGGCCTCCATGGGGGAGGGGGCCGAGATCGCCATCATCGAGGGCAACCTCGGCGAGGAGGCTCCCTTTACCTTCCGGCTGCGGATGGCGGATGGCTACGAGATTCGGCCCCATGTCCACCCGGCCTATGAGCGCGTCACCGTGCTCTCCGGCACCCTGCACTTCGCCCATGGCGAGACCTTTGACCCCGAGGCGACCACGCGGCTGCCGGTGGGCGGCTATGCGATCATGTCGCCGGGGGACGCCATGTTCGGCTATGCCGAGGGGGAGACCATCATCCAGCTCCACGGCACAGGCCCCTGGGGAATCGAGTACCTCGACCCTGCCGATGACCCCCGGCAGTGAGTCCCTCGGGCTCCTCCGTCTGGCCCCGCCTCACCGAGGCGGGGCCGGGCGCCCGCTCGCCAGCCAGCGTTCGGCCAGGCGGGCGGCATGGGCCTGGCCGGCGACCATGGCGAGCCGGCCCGCCTCGCGGCGGACGCCGGCCCGCTTGAGCTTGATCACCATCCGCGCCGGCAGGCCGACGAAGATGACGCCGACCCGCTCGGTGCGCAGCTCCTCCACCAGCGACTGCAGGGCGACGATGGCGGTGGCGTCCAGGCTCGGCACGTCGCGCATGTCGAGCACCATCACCTTCACCTCCGGATCCACTACCCGCAGCGACGACACCGCCTTCTCGGCGGCGCCGAAGAAGAGCGGGCCGCGGATAGCGTAGAGGGCCACGCTCCGGGGTAGCGTCGGCGGCGCCTCAGGCTCGCCGGCGCGCAGCCGCCGCGCCTCGGTGAGGCTGGCCATGCGGCGGATGAACAGCGCCGCGGCCAGGGCCATGCCCACGGCCACCGCCAGCACCATGTCGAAGATCACGGTAAGCGCGAAGCAGATCACCAGCACCGCCACATCGCTTGCCGGGGCGCTCTTCAGGGTGTGGGTGAAGTGGCGCGCCTCGCTCATGTTCCAGGCGATGATGAAGAGCAGGGCGGCCAGCGCCGCCATGGGGACATGGCCCAGCACCCCGGCCAGCAGCACCACCGCCAGCAGCACCACCAGGGCGTGGACCACCGCGGCCACCGGCGAGACCGCGCCGCTGCGGATGTTGGTGGCGGTGCGCGCCAGGGCCGCGGTGGCGGTGATGCCGCCGAAGAAGGGCACCACCACGTTGCCGAGTCCCTGGCCGATCAGCTCGGCGTTGGGGTCGTGGCGGGTGCGGGTCAGGCCATCGGCCACCACCGCACAGAGCAGCGACTCGATGGCGGCCAGCATGGCGATGGCCAGGGCGGGGGCGAGCAGCTCACGGATCAGCGCGAAGTCCACCGCGAGCGGCGTGCCGTCGGGCCCCGGCAGCCGCCAGGGCACCACCAGACTCGGCGCGAAGGGCGGGATGCCGCTGCCGCTCTGGCCCTGGAACTCCCAGCTGAAGCGCGAGGCGATGGTGGCGATCTCGACCCCGGCGGCGCTCACCGCCAGCGCCGCCAGGGTGCCGACGACCAGCCCCACCAAGGGCGCCGGCACCGGCACCTTGAGCCGCGGCCAGAGGATCAGGGTGGCCAGCGTCACCAGGCCGATGCCGAGCTCGGCCGGGGCCAGGGTCGGCAGGGCGCGAACGATGGCGGCCAGGTTGTGCGGGGTGCTGTCGCCGAGCGCGACCCCGGCCAGCCCCAGGAAGTCGGGAAGCTGCAGCAGGGCGATCACCACGGCGATGCCGGCGGTGAAGCCCAGCACCACCGGGTAGGGCACGAACTGGATCAGGCTGCCCAGCCGGGCCAGCCCCAGGGCCGTAAGGATCAGCCCCGCCATCAGGGTGGCGATCAGCAGCCCGCCGACGCCGTGGCTGGCGACGATGGGGAAGAGGATCACCACAAAGGCCGCGGTGGGGCCGGAGATGTTGAAGCGGGAGCCGCCGGTCAGGGCGATGATGGCGCCGGCCACGATGGCGGTGTAGAGCCCGTGCTGGGGCGGCACCCCGGTGGCGATGGCCAGCGCCATGGAGAGCGGCACGGCCACGATGCCGATGGTCAGGCCGGCCATCAGGTCGCGGCGCAGCTCGGCCAGGCCGTAGCCCGCTCGCCAGGCCGCCATAAGGGCACTGCCGGGCACGGGGAAGCGATAGCCGCTCCTGGGTGAAGAACGGGACATGGCAATTCCTTCGCTTGCTAAAGAGCTTGGCCCTTCACATTACGCCTCCCTGCTGCGCCGCCGCAAGGTGCCTTCAGTCGCATGCCCATGGTATCGACATGGCGGGGCAGGGCCGGCATGCAGCCCCTTCTCGCCGGTGCGACCCGCCTTGCGTTGAAACCCGGTGATAGTGCGTGGAACAGGATGGGGGCCGTTTCATGCTCTCGGGCTATATCTATAGTGACCGAACGGTGACAGGGAGGATGCCCAGGAGGGCGACACCATCGCAGGAAGCCTCGGACAGGAGCGGTTCCCCGCCGGCCAGGCGGGGACAACAATAACGACAAGTACAGCCGGAGATTCCGATGGCTCACGACAAGACAGCCGCCAGCGAGACTGGCGCGACCCCGGCCTCCCACGAGGCCCAGGCATCCGTTTCCACTTCCCGTCGTCGCTTCCTCACCGGGTCGGCGGCGGCGGTTGGTGCAGGCGCCGCCGCCGCGGTGGGCTTCCCGAGCATCGCCGTGGCCCAGACCACCACCCTGCGTTTCCAGAGCACCTGGCCCAACCAGGATATCTTTCACGAGTTTGCCGCCGACTATGTGCGCATCGTCAACGAGATGTCCGGCGGTCGGCTGCGTCTCAACCTGCTGCCGGCCGGGGCCGTGGTGGGCGCCCTGCAGCTGCAGGACGCGGTGATCTCAGGCGCCCTGGACGGCGGCCACGGGGTGACCGCCTACTGGTACGGCAAGCACAAGGCCTTCTCGCTGTTCGGTACGCCGCCGCCCTTCGGCTGGGATGCCCACCAGTTCCTGGCCTGGTACTGGACCGGCGGCGGCAAGGAGCTCTACGCCGAGCTGCTGGAGATGCTGGAGCTGCCTCTGGTGGGCTACCAGACCGGCCCCATGCCGACCCAGGCGCTGGGCTGGTTCAAGGAGCCGATCGCCAGCGCCGACGACCTGCGCGGCCTCAAGTACCGCACCGTGGGGCTGGCCGCCGACCTGATGAACGAGTTCGGCGCGGCGGTGACCATCATGGGCGGCGGTGACATCGTGCCGGCCATGGACCGCGGCCTGCTCGACGGGGCCGAGTTCAACAACCCCTCCTCGGATCGCCTGCTCGGCTTCCCGGATGTCAGCAAGACCTGGATGCTGCGCAGCTATCATCAGGACTGCGAGGCGTTCGAGGTGATGTTCAACAAGCGCAGGCACGACGAGCTCCCCGAGGAGTTCCAGGCGATCCTGCAGTATGCCGCCAAGGCGGCCTCGTCGGAGATGTACTGGAAGGCCATGGAGCGCTACCCCCGGGATCTCAATGCCATGCGCGAGGAGCAGGGGGTACGGACCTACATCACCCCCGATTCGGTGCTCGAGGCCCAGCTCTCTGCCTGGGACGCGGTCATCGAGCGCGAATCCAGCAACGAGTTCTTCAAGAAGGTGGTGGACCACCAGCGCGACTACTGCGAGCGGGTGGTGGGCTTCCATCTGGAGCACACCACGCCCAAGGAGCCCGCCTACGTGCACTTCTACGGCAAGTCCCCAACCGACACCTCCACCCTCCTGTAGCGGCGCCCGCCGCGATTACCGCCCCGGCGCAGGAGCGCGCCGGGTCCGAGTCCCGCTGGCCGCCCCGGAGGGGCGGCCAGCGGCTGGTGAGAGGTCGTCATGCGCGTCATCCTCTTCATTGACCAGATCAGTACCTGGAGCGGCAAGCTGTTTGCCTGGGCCATCCTGATCCTGACCTTCGTGGTGAGCTACGAGGTCTTCATGCGCTACGTCATGGGCGCGCCCACCACCTGGGCCTATGACACCAGCTATATGCTCTACGGCACCCTGTTCATGATGAGCGGGGCCTATGCCCTGGCCCACAACGCCCACGTGCGGGCCGACGTGGTCTCCCGCTACTTCCCGACCCGCGTCCAGGCGGGGCTCGAGCTCGCGCTCTACCTGGTGTTCTTCTACCCGGGCATCCTGGCCCTGCTCTTCTACGGCTGGGACTTCTTCGCGATCTCCTATCGGCAGAACGAGCACAGCTCCTACACCCCGGGCGGGCCCCCCATCTGGCCCTACAAATTCGTGATTCCCGCCTGTGCGGCGCTCCTTGCCCTGCAGGGACTGGCCGAGGTGAGCCGCTGCGTGCTCTGCCTCCGGCACGGCAAGTGGCCGCGTCGCCTCGGTGACGTGGAGGAGATCGCCATTCCGATCAACAAGGAGGCGGAGGTCAAGGCCGCCCAGGAGCAGTCGAAGGAGCCCCGCCCATGAGCGAACCGGAAATCGGTATCCTGATGCTGGGCATGCTGATCGTGCTGATCATGCTCGGCTTCCCCATCGCCTTCACGCTGATCGCCATGGGCATCGCCTTCGGCTACTTCGCCATCGGCGACATCATCTTCTCGCTGCTGGTGCAGCGCGCCTACGGGGTGATGTCCAACGACGTGCTGATCGCGGTGCCGCTCTTCCTCTTCATGGGCTACATGGTGGAACGGGCCAATATCCTCGATCGCCTCTTCGCGAGCCTGCAGCTGGCGGCCCGCGGCATGCCGGCGTCGCTGGCGGTGGCGAGCCTGATCACCTGTGCGCTGTTCGCCACGGCGACCGGCATCGTCGGTGCCGTGGTGACCCTGATGGGGCTGCTGGCGCTGCCGGCGATGCTCAACGCCGGTTACGACAAGCGGATGTCGAGCGGGGTGATCTGCGCCGGGGGGTGCCTCGGCATCCTGATCCCACCGAGCATCATGCTGATCCTCTACGGCGCCATGGCGGGGGTCTCGGTGGTGCGCCTCTACGCGGCGGCGCTGATCCCGGGGCTGCTGCTGGCGGGTCTCTACATCCTCTATGTGATGGGCCGGGCGATGCTCAACCCGAAGGTGGCGCCCAAGCTGCCGGCGGAGAAGCTCGACGTGCCGCTGGGCCAGGTCTACTGGGGGCTGCTGACCTCCTTCGTGCCGCTCTTCGTGCTGATCATGTCGGTGCTGGGAGCGATCCTGTTCGGCCTGGCCACGCCCCACGAGGCCGCCGGCATCGGCGCGCTGGGGGCCATCCTGCTGGCCGCGGCCTACCGCCAGCTCACCTTCGCCCGGCTGCGCGAGGCGGTGTTCCTCACCGCGCGCACCAGCGCCATGGTCTGCTGGCTCTTCGTCGGCTCCTGGATCTTCTCCTCGGTGTTCTCGCTGCTCGACGGCCACTCGCTGATCGAGCACTGGATCAGCGGGCTCTCGCTGACGCCGCTGCAGTTCCTGCTGCTGGCCCAGCTGATGATCTTCATCCTCGGCTGGCCCCTGGAGTGGACCGAGATCATCATCATCTTCGTGCCGATCTTCCTGCCGCTGCTGCATATGTTCGGCATCGACCCGCTCTTCTTCGGCGTGCTGGTGGCGCTCAACATCCAGACCTCCTTCCTGACGCCGCCCATGGCGATGTCGGCCTTCTATCTCAAGGGGATCTCGCCCAAGGGGATCGAGCTCAACGACATCTTCATCGGCATCGCGCCCTTCCTGCTGATGGTCTTCGTGGCCATGTTCATCCTCTACATGGTGCCGGGCATCGTCTTCTGGCTGCCGGGGGTGCTCTACGGCTGAGGCCCGAAAACGAGCGGGCCCGACGCAGGGCGTCGGGTCCGGGGTGGAGCGTTTCTCAGCTGCCGCCGGCCTGGGCCGGCGGCCATCGCTGCCGGTGGCGGTGCGTCAGTTGCCGCGCTTCATGCTCTGGCCGCGATAGCCCTTGCCATCGCCGCGCTGCATCATGGTCTCGCGCAGCTCCTCGAGCTGCTCCTCGCTGAGGAGCTCGGCTAGCGCCTCCTGGTGGCGGTCGCGCATCTCGAGCATGGCGTCGCGGCGCTCGCTGCGGGAGTCGAAGTCGCGGTCGCGCAGCTCGGCCATGTCGGCGTAGATCGCCTCGCGGGTCTCGCGCAGCGCCTCGCGCTCCTCGTCGGAGAGCCCCCAGTCGTCCACCAGCGCCTCCAGGCGCTCCTGCATGGAGGTACGGCGCTGCTCCATCATCTCGCTGCGGCGCTCCTCGCGCTGCTCGCGGCGGGCCTCCTCCAGGGCGGCACGCTGGTCGTCGTCGAGGATCTCGGCCAGGCGCTCGCGGTGCTGCTCATGGAGCTGGCGCATCGCGTCGCGGTGCTCGCTGCGGGCCTCGTCCAGGGCCTCGCGGGTCGCCTCGTCGATGCCGGCGCGCTCGAAGAGCGCCTGGCGCTGCTCGGCCTTGCGCTCGGCATGGGCCTGGTGCCACTGCTGACGCTTCTCGGCCCAGTCGCCTTCGCCCTTGCCGGGGGCGGCGGTGGCGGAGAGGGCCATGGGGGCGATGGCCACGGCGAGCAGGGCGGGCGCCAGCAGCTTGCGAGTCAGGGTGATCTTCATGGGTGTTTCCTTCTGGCCTTGGGTGGATGCTGTCAGTGTCGCGCCGCGAGGTGCAAGCCGCGTGCAGTGAAGGTGCAAAGGTGGTGCACGAGGCGTCGCGGCTAGGCCTCGGGCTGGTACTTGTAGCCCACCCCGTAGACCGAGCGAATCACCTCGCGTTCCGGCCAGATGTCGCTGATCTTGCGGCGCAGCTTCTTGACGTGGCTGTCCACGGTGCGCTCGGAGACGATGCGGTGGTCGCGATACATGTGGTCCATCAGCTGGTCCCGGGAGAAGATCCGTCCCGGCGCGTGCATCATTACCTTGAGCAGCTGGAACTCCACGGCGGTGAGCCCCAGGTCCTGGCCGTCGGCCAGCGCCCGCCAGCCCTCCTCGTCGAGTACCAGGTCGCCCGCCTCGCCGCTGGCCGGCTGATCGGCGGCCTGGCTGCGGCGCAGCACTGCCTTGACCCGTGCCACTACCTCCCGGGGGCTGAAGGGCTTGCAGATATAGTCGTCGGCGCCCAGCTCCAGGCCCAGCAGACGGTCCACCTCCTCGACCCGGGCGGTGAGCATGATCACCGGCAGCGCCGGCCAGCGCTGGCGGACCTCCCGGCACAGGGTCAGGCCGTCGGTGCCGGGCAGCATCAGGTCGAGCAGCACCAGGGCCGGTCCCGTGCCGGCCTGGCGTCCCTCGGTCAGCCAGGGCAGCACGGCGTCGCCGTGGTCCAGGTGGTGGGTGGCAAAGCCGCTGCCTTCCAGGTAGTCGGCGACCAATCGGGCAATCTTGGGTTCGTCCTCGACGATCAGGATCTGCGGCTCCGCGTGTTCCTGGGCTGTCATGGGGTCTCCTCCCTGAGGCGGTCATCGGCAAGCGGTGGAAAGATGAGGGTCCAGCATAACCCACCCAGCGGCGAGGGCGTGGCGTGCATCTCCCCGCCGTGGGCCTTGACCAGGGCCGCGGCGATGGAGAGCCCCAGGCCGCTGCCGCCGCTGGCACGGTTGCGTGAGCCTTCTACCCGGTAGAGTCGCTCGGTGAGTCGGCCGAGCTCGCCCTCGGGCACGCCGGGGGCGCTGTCTTCCCAGCGGACCCGAATGCCCTGGGGGCTGGCGTCGAGGGTGACCCGCAGGCGTCCTGGTGCCCGGGTATAGGCGCAGGTGTTGTCGAGCAGGTTGTTCCAGAGCTGGCGCAGGCGCTGGAGGTCGCCGCGGATCCGGGCACCCTCCCGGACCTCGGTCTCCAGGGTGATGCCGCTGTCGGCCAGCCAGCCGCCGGCCTCCTCCAGCCGCGAGAGCAGGCTCTCCGCCAGGTCCATGGGGGCGAGCTGCACCTCCAGGGCGCCGGCGTCGCTCTGGGAGAGCAGGCGCAGGTCGGCCACCAGCCGCTCAAGCTGGTCCACCTCCTGGGCCAGGGAGTGCAGGTTCTCCAGGTCCAGGCGGCGGATGCCGTCCTGCATCGCCTCGATCTCGCCGCGCAGCACCGCCAGCGGGGTGCGCAATTCGTGGGCGATATCCGAGACCCAGCGGCTGCGCGCCTCGCGGCTCGCCTCCAGGGTGGCGGCCAGCACGTTGAAGTCCCGGGAGAGCCGCGACAGCTCGTCCTGGCCGCGCTCCGGCAGGCGGATGCTGTAGTCGCCCTCGGTGAGGCGCCGGGTGGCCAGCGCCATGCTGCGGGTGCGCCGCCCCAGCCACCAGGAGAGCCCGCCGGCCAGCAGCAGCGAGGCGACCCCCAGCGACGCGACGATGATCGCCAGGTTGCGCTGCTGGCGGGAGAGGAAGATGCGGTCCATGCGCGCCATCAGCTGCTCCGGGGGACGGTAGCCCAGGGTGCCGACCCGCTCGCCCTCGTGGAGGATCGGCAGCCAGCGCAGGGTGGCGGCCTCCTCCTCGTCGTCCGGGGGCAGCCCGATCACCGGCAGGCCCTCGGCATCGTGGAGCACGAAATCCTTGGGGTCCCCCAGGCGGCGTTCGATGCCCTGGGGCGGCATGCCGGCCCCGGGCCAGAGCTGCTGGCGGACCAGGCGCTGCCAGGCGGAAGGGGAGACGCGCAGCCACTGCCAGTCGCCGCGATTCGCCCACTCCTCGCCGAGCCCCTCGGCCAGGGTCTCGGCCCGGGCCGCCTGGGTGGTGTCCAGGTACTCGAGAAAGCCGCGGTCGAGGCTGCGCGAGACGCCCAGGAACACCAGTGCCGAGATCGCCACGTTGACCCCGAGGATCACCACGAACAGCTTGATGCCCAGCCGGGAGACGGCGGGGCGGGGCAGATTCAGGCTCATGAGGAGGCCTCCTCGGGGCGTGCATGGTGACTCAGGCGCTCGCGGGCCCTCTCCAGCATCAGGTAGAGGCAGGGCACCAGCAGCAGCAGGATGAAGGTGGCGAAGAGCATGCCGAAGCCCAGCGAGATCGCCATGGGGATGATGAAGCGGGCCTGGCGGGAGGTCTCGAAGATCATCGGTGCCAGGCCCAGGAAGGTGGTCAGGGTGGTCATCATGATCGGGCGCAGGCGGCGGGTCGCCGCGGCGACGATCGCCTCCCGGGCGCCCATGCCCTCCCGGCGCCGGCGGTTGGCGTAGTCGATCAGCACCAGGGCGTCGTTGATCACCACTCCGGAGAGCGCCAGCATGCCCATCAGGCTGACCACCGAGAGGCCGAAGCCCATGATCATATGGCCGGCCACCGCGCCGATTACCCCGAAGGGGATGGCGGCCAGCACCAGCAGCGGCTGCAGGTAGCTGCGGAAGGGGATGGCGAGCAGGGCATAGAGGGCGATCAGGGTCAGCCAGGAGGCCTTGGTGAGCGCCGAGACGTTGTCGGCGGTCTCCTGCTGGCGCCCGCCGGGGGTGATCTCGAGCCCCGGCCAGCCGGCCCGCAGGGCGGGAAAGACGTCGGCCTCCAGGGTCCCCATCACCTGATTGATGCGCCCCTCGCCGGCGGCGTCGGCGGTGACGCTGATGATGCGCCGTCCGTCGATGCGCTGCAGGGTGGTGGCGGCGCGCCCCAGGCTGAGATCGGCGACCCGGGCCAGCGGCACCTGTCGACCCTCGGGCGTGCGGATCGGCAGTCGCTCCAGGTCGGCGAGGCTCCGGCGCGCCTCGGCGGGCAGGCGCACCTCGACGCTGATCTCGTGGCGGCCCACGAACTGCTCCAGCGCCGTGATCCCCTGCAGGGGGGCGCGCAGCTGACCGGCCAGGTCGGCACCGGTCAGGCCCAGGGCGCGCCCCTCCGGCGAGAGGCGAATTTCCAGCTGGGGCTTGCCGTCGGCCAGGCCGCTGTCGATGTCGGTGACCCCCTCGAACTCCCCCAGGGCCTCGGCGAGCCGGTTGGCGGCCCCCTCCAGGGCGCGACTGTCGGGGTGGGAGAGGCGCAGGGTCAGCCCGGCCCCGGCGCCGGGGCCTCCCACATCGGACTCGAAGCGTACCGCCTGGACGCCGCTGAACTCGCCGGTGAGCGCCCGCCACTCCCGGGCCACCCGGGAGGGGGGCCAGGCGTCCAGGCTCGCGCGATCCAGGGTCAGGCGCACGCTGAGCCGGTCGCCGTCGATCTGGGCGCGACTGCTGGTGAAGGCGGGCCCGTCGTCGCGCTCGGCCAGGGCCTCGGCGGCGGCCAGCAGGCGGTCGCGGATGGCGCGGTCGTCGGCGATGGGGCTGCCCACCGGCAGGGTCACCGTGGCCTGCACCATGTCCGACTCCACCCGGGGCATCAGCGAGAAGCCCAGGCGCCCGCTCATGGCATAGGCGAGCGCCACCGCCAGCACCGCCACGGCGAGGCTCACGGTCAGCAGCCGCTGGTCCAGGCAGCGCTCCAGGAAGGGGGCGAAGCGTTCCCGGGTGACCCGAGCCAGCCAGGCCTGCAGGGCCTGGCGCAGGCGATCCAGGGGGCGGCGCCAGGCCGGGGCCTCGCGGCCCCCGGCGCGGTGGGCCAGGTGGGCGGGCAGGATGAAGAGCGCTTCCAGCCAGGAGGCCAGGAACACCGTGATCACCACCAGCGGCACCACGGCGAAGATCATGCCCAGGAAGCCGGGCAGGAAGAGCAGCGGCAGGAAGGCCACGATATTGGAGAGGATGGCGAAGGTGATCGGTACCGCCATCTCCCGGGCGCCGCGCACCGCCGCCTCGCGCAGGGAGTGGCCCTGCTCCCGGTAGCTGTGGATGTTCTCGCCCACCATGATGGCGTCGTCCACCACGATGCCCAGGGCGATGATGAAGGCGAACATCGACATCATGTTCAGCGACACCCCGAACCAAGGCAGGAAGAGCAGGGCGCCGAGGAAGGCGGTGGGGATGCCCAGGGTGACCCAGAAGGCGAGTCGCGCCTCCAGGAAGAGCCCCATCAGCACCAGCACCAGGGCCAGGCCCAGGAAGGCGTTCTTCAGCAGCAGGTCGAGGCGGTCCCGATAGGCCTCGGAGCTGTCCCGGGAGACCGACAGGGCCAGCCCCTCGGGCAGGCCCGCCTGGAGCCGTTCGAGCTGGGCGTGGACGGCGTCGGAGATGCCGATGGGGGTCTGGTTGCCGATCTGGTAGACCTCCAGGGTCATGCTCGGTGCGCCGTTGAAGAGCACCTCGCGATCGGTCTCGGCAAAGCCGCGCTCCACCCGGGCGATATCGCCCAGCCGCAGCTGGCCGCCGTCCGGGGTGCCGAGAATCGGCAGGTCGGCGAACTCCCTGGCCTCGTCGCGGCGCCCCTGATAGCGGATCAGCCACTCCCCCTCGCCGGTGGTCAGGCGGCCACCGGCCAGGTCCAGGGCCTCGTCACCGATGCGGTTGGCCAGCTGGCGGTGGTCGAGCCCGTGGCGCTGCATCGCCTCCTCGTCCAGCAGCACCTGGATCTCCCGGTCGCGGTTGCCGGAGAGCTCCACCCGGGAGACGCCCGGGGACGCCTGCAGCTCGGCGCGCATCTCCTCGGCCAGATCATGGAGCAGCTGGTCATCCACCCAGCCGTGGAGCTGAAGGCTCATCACGCTGCGCGAGCGGCCGGCCAGGCCGAAGCGGGGCGGGTCGGCGGCGGCGGGCAGGCTGGTGATGGCGCCCACCGCCTGCTGGATCTCCTGGTAGACCCGCATCACCTCCACGCCATCCACCAGGCTGGCGGAGACGCGTCCGGCCCCCTCGCTGGCGGTGGCGGTCAGCTCGTCGATGCCGTCCACGCCTGCCAGCGCCGCCTCCAGGGGCAGCAGCAGGCTGCGCTCCACCTCCTCGGGGGTGGCGCCGGGGTAGCCGATGGCGACGGTGATGATCTCCAGCTCGAAGTCCGGGAAGACCTCCTTCTTGATGGTGGTGGAGGCCATCAGCCCGCCGAGGATCAGCAGCAGCATCAGCAGGTTGGGCGCCACCCCGTGGTGCACCATCCAGGCGATGGGACCGCGGCGCATCATGGGCGGGCCTCCGCCGGTGCGGCGCCGGCCGGGCGTTCGTCCGGGGTGGGAGCGGTGCGCAGCGCCATGCCCTCCCGGGGCTGGCCCAGCGGCGAGAGGATCACCCGCTCGCCCGCCTCGAGGCCCTCGGCCACCAGCACCTGGCGGTCGTCGCGGTGCAGCACGCTGACGGTGCGACGGCGCAGGCGCTCCTCCTCGTCCAGCACCCAGACTTCATCGCCGGGGCGCAGGGCCGCGGCGGGAAGCGCGATCAGGTCGTCGCGCTGGATGGCCTGGAAGCCCAGGCGGACCACGTCGCCCAGGCGCAGCGACGGCTCGCCCCGGTGCTCGGCGTCAAGCGCCAGGGGGTCCTCCACCGCGATCAGCACCTGGGCCTGCAGGCCGCTCTCTTCCAGGGTCGGCAGCACCGAGAGCAGCTCGCCCTCACGCTGGCCGCCGGCGGGCCAGCCCCGGCTGGTCAGGGTCACGGCGCTGCCCGGCGCGTCGGCGCCGGCGGGGGTGAGCCAGGCCAGGGCCTCCCCCGGCAGCGAGGCCTGGACCCAGAAGCGCGACACGTCCACCAGGTGGATGAGCTCGGTGCCGCTGCCCACCTCGCTCCCCTCGCCCAGCAGGCGGGCCTGCACCATGCCGCTCCAGGGGGCGACGAGGGTGGTGCGCTCGAGGTCCAGGCGGGCGCGGTCGCGAGCCGCCCGGGCTCGCTCCACCTCGGCCTGGGCGCTTCTCAGCTGAGGCTCGCGCAGCACCAGGGCGCGCCGCTCCGCGGGCAGCTCGCGGCCGAAGCTCTGGTACTCGGCCCGCGCTCGCTGCTGTTCGCCCTGCTCCATGGCGAGTGCCGCCTCGGCCTGGGCCAGCGCCGCCTCGGCCTCGCGCAGGGCCAGGCGGAGGTCGGCATCGTCCAGCTGGGCGAGGGGGGCTCCGGCCTCCACCAGGCGGCCAGGCAGCACTCCGGGAGCGAAGGACTCCAGGCGCCCGGCGACCCGGCTGGCCAGGAGTGCCTCGCGCTCTGCCACGGCGCGACCGAAGCCGTGCAGGTCAGGTGCCACGGCCCGGGGCATCACGGTGACGGCCTCCACCAGGGGGGGCACGGGGGGCGGCGGGGCACGGCGCTCCACCCTGGGCGGCTGGCTCATCAGCCACCAGGCGACGGTGAGGCCGCCGGCAAGCACCAGCAGGGCCAGCAGGGGGCCCAGTGATAGTCGCCCGCGCTGGCGCGAGGGGCGAGGGCGTGGCGGGGCGAGTGGGCGTGGCGCGAGGGGGCGGCTCATGGGCGTCTCGGGCAGGGCAGCGGAACGGGCAGCATGGCAGCTTGCCATGCAGCCAATGGTCACGAATTGTGCAAGCGGCATGCAAGCCGTCGGCTCGGGGGCTCAAAGCGACAGGAAGAAGAGCGTCAGCGGCGGCGAGAGCAGCGACAGAATGAAGCCCGAGACCACCGCCACCGGCACGCAGGTCACGCCGCCGTGCTGCTGGATCACCGGCAGGGTGAAGTCCATGGAGGTGGCCCCGCCGTAGCCGATGGCCAGGGCGGCGTGGCGCCGGATCACCAGGGGGATCAGCACGAAGGCGAGGAGTTCACGGGCCAGGTCGTTGAAGAAGGCCACGCCGCCCAGCGCCGGTCCCAGGGCGTCGCCCACCAGGATGGCGGAGAGCGAGTACCAGCCGAACCCGGCGGCCATGGCCAGCCCCTCGCTGGCGCGCAGGTCAAGCAGCGGGGCGGCGATCAGCCCGCCGACCAGCGAGGTGGCCGCCAGCATCAGGGCGATGGCCAGGCCGTGGCGGTTGAGCAGGATCTGGCGCAGCGCCATGCCGGAGTTGCGCAGCTGACAGCCGATCAGCGCCAGCAGGGCATAGAGCACCCACTCGGCGAGGGCCTCGGCGCCGTCGTGGAGGCCGTCGAGGCCCCGGCCCAGGAGCCCCAGGGCCACGCCCAGGACCACCACGCCGACCAGGGCCAGTGAGCCCGCCATGGCGGCCAGCTTGCTGGTGGGGGCGCCGGGCACCACCCGGTTGGGGTCGGCGGTGAGGCCCAGCCGGCGCGATAGCCACCAGAGCCCCGCCAGGTTGCAGGCGCCGATCACGGCGAACAGCACCAGCGCCTGTCCCCCCATCCGCGAGAGCTGGCTGCCGAGGTTATCGAGGCCGGCCAGGCTCACCCCCATCAGCAGCAGGATCACATAGACGGAGGCGTTGACCCCGCGGTTGATCAGCGCCATCAGGCCGGCGTGGCGCACCGGCACCAGATAGCCCAGCAGCAGCGGCAGCAGCACGATGACCAGTCCGCTCAGCATGTCGGCGTCCTTCCCTGGCAGCGTCGCCTGCGGCGACGGAAAACCCGCTACTCTAGCAGGCTCCTGCCGGCTAGTCGTGGAAGGAGGGTGGGTAAGGGGTGGCTCGAGTCGGCTTCAGTCGTCGAGGGTGAGGTGGGTGAGAGAGAGCCGGCTTCTGCGCTCGCCGTCTCGGTGGTACTCCGCGGCTAGCATCAGCCCGGGGAGCTCCGGGTGGAAGTGGAACACCAGGTGGCGCTCCGGCTTGCCCGGCTCGTTGACCTTTACCGCGACCGCTTCGAAGCGGCCGGAGGGCAGCGAGAGGGTCTCGGCGCCCACCACCCGGTAGTTCATCTGCTCCTCGCGGCCGCGATGGTCCTGATAGCGCAGCTCGCATTCGCCGCTGCAGCTGCCGTTCACGGCGCGACGGGAGAGCTCGAAGAGCGCCGCCTGGCGGTCGGGCAGGGAGGTCAGCTCTTCCGGAGCGAGCCGGTAGTCGCCGCCGAAGCCCAGCAGGGAGTAGCCGCTGGTGTACTGCAGCGAGCGCACGCCCTCTTCCTCTACCAGGAAGCGGCTGCGCTCCTCGCCCCGGGCCACGGCGATCGCCGCCCGCATCTCGCTGAACCAGGAGGCGCCGTCCCGAGAGAGCCGGTGGTCGATGCTGGTGCTGGGCCAGCCGCTCACCTCCAGCCGATAGCGTGCCGCGAAGGGCTGGGGAGTGATGTGTCCCTCGGGTGCCTCCAGCGGCACGGCCCTGCGATCGGCGGGAGAGGGGGCGGCCGGCGCTCCGGCGGCCGTCGCTATCAGCGGCAGGCAGAGCAGCAGCAGCAGCAGCAGGCGTCTTGGCGTCATGGCGTGTCCGTTGTGGTGTGCGAGGCAGAGCTGTTGACCCGCACTGTCGCCCCGGGTTCCAGCACCGGGGAGTGGCACCCGGAAAGCGGGAGGCTCAAAGTGTTCGCACGAGGGCGTCGAGCCCCGGGCTCAGCGCGACCGGATAGCCGGCGTCTCCCGGGTCAAGCTCGCGCAGGGCGGCGGGCAGGCGGGCGAGAGCCTCCTGCACCCGCTCCCGGGCGCCGGCGGCCAGCGCCATCTCCTCCAGGGCGACCTCGCCGCCGCGCACCAGGGGGCGCAGCAGCGGCTCGCCGGGGATGCCAGGCTCGTCGCGCAGGGCGAGGGTATCGCCGGCATAGCGGCCCGCCTCGTCGTACCGGCGGTAGAGCTGCTTGCGCCCGGGCGGGTTGACCTTGCCCGGCGAGTGCTTGAGGCGCGGCGTGCCGGCGTACTCCACCAGCTTGTAGGAGAGGTCGATCACCGGTGCGTCCGAGGAGGCGCCCATCTCGGTGCCCACGCCGAAGACATCGATGGGGGCCCCCTCCTCCAGCAGGGCAGCGATCTGCCACTCGTCCAGGCCGCTGCTGGCGACGATCTTCACCTCGGGGTGTCCGGCGGCATCGAGCAGCGCCCGGGACTCCCTGGCCAGCTGGCCGAGGTCGCCGGAGTCGAGGCGGATCGCGCCGATACCGGTCTCGGGGGCCTCCGCGATCAGGTCGATCACCTTGCGTACGCCGGCCAGGGTGTCGTGGGTGTCCACCAGCAGGGTGGTGCCCGGATAGCGGCGGGCGAAGGCGCGAAAGGCCTCGCGCTCGTCATCGTGGGCCAGGATGTAGCTGTGGGCCATGGTGCCGCGCAGGGGCAGGTCGTGGCGCAGGCCGCCCAGCACGTTGCTGGTGCCCTCCAGGCCGGCGGTGCGGTAGGCGCGCACGCCGCGTACCGCGGCATCGATGCCGTGCATGCGGCGCATGCCGAAGTCCACCACCGGCCGGCCCCGGGCGGCCAACACCACCCGTACCGCCTTGGAGGCGAGCACCGTTTCCAGCTGCACCAGGTTCATCACCAGGCTCTCCAGCAGCTGGGTCTCGGCGATGGGGGCCTCCACCTCCATGAAGGGCTGGTTGGCGAACACCGGGGTGCCCTCCGGCAGGGTCCAGATATCGCCGCGAAAGCGCCAGGCGCCCAGCCATGCCAGGAAAGCCTCCTCGAACAGACCGGTACCGGCCAGCCGCTTCAGGTGGTGCTCCCTGAAGCGCAGCCGGGTGGCCAGCTCGGCGGCGTACTGCTGCCCGCAGGCCAGCATGAAGCGGCGGCCAGGCGGCAGGCGCCGGAAGAAGAGGCTGAAGGTAGCCCGCTCCTCCATCCCTTCGGCCCAGTAGGCCTGCAGCATGGTGAGCTGGTAGAGGTCGGTGAGCAGGGCCAGCTCTTCGTCGGCCACCGCGAAAGGCGCCGGCGTCATGGCGCCGCCTCGTCCACTATCGCCACCCCGGCGGCCTCGAGCTCTCGGCGCACCGCGTCGGCGGCGCCCGGCTCCACCGCGGCGCAGAGGGGGGCCAGCAGCAGGGTAGTGAAGCCCTCCCGGGCGGCCTCCAGGGCCGTAGCCTTCACGCAGACGTCCAGGGCCAGGCCGCAGACGAACACCCGCCCGATGCCCCGGTCGCGCAGATAGTCGGCCAGGCCGGTGCCGTCGAAGGCCGAGTAGGCGTCGGCGTCGAAGGCGCAGGCCTTGCTGACGCGAACCGTCTCTTCGGGCAGGGCCAGGTCGGCGTGGAAGGCGGCGCCGGGGGTATCCTGAACGCAGTGCACCGGCCAGGGGCCGCTGCGGTGGGCGAAGCTCACATGATCCACCGGATGCCAGTCCCGGGAGACCACCACCAGGGCACCGGCCCGGCGGGCCGCATCGATCTCGGCGTTGATGCCCGGCACCAGCGCCGCGCCGCCGGCCACGGCCAGGGCGCCCCCTTCGCAGAAGTCGTTCTGCAGGTCCACGATGATCAGGGCGTCGGCGGTGCCGTACTTCACCTGCATGCTCATCTCGCTCCCTCTCTTCTGGCCGTGCTTAGGGTCATGGGGTCAGTAGCCGGCGTCGGGGTCCACGGTATCGAGCGCCTCGCCGGCCTCGAAGGCGCGCAGCGCCTCGGCCACCTGATCCAGGGCCGCGCCCAGCGGCGTGGGACCCGCCATGTGGGGAGTGACCCAGACCCGCGGATGAGCCCAGAGCGGGCTTGCCTGGGGCAGTGGCTCCTCGGGGAAGGCATCGAGAAGGGCACCGCGCAGCCGGCCCTCGCCCTCCGCCGGCCCCAGCGCCGCCAGCAGGGCGGCCTCATCGATCAGGGTGCCGCGCCCCGGGTTGATCAGGCTGGCCCCTTCGGGCAGCAGGGAGAGTGCCCGGGCGTCGATAAGCTGCCGGGTGGCATGGGTATCGGGCAGCAGCAGCACTAGGGTGCGCACCCGGCCGAGCAGGTCGTCGAGCCCCGCCTCGCCGTGGTGGCAGACGATGCCGTCCAGACGCTTGGGCGAGCGGCTCCAACCGTGTACCGGAAAGCCGTCGGCGGCGACCATGGCCGCCACCCGGGTGCCGATGGCGCCCAGCCCCAGCACCCCCACCGGCCAGTCGCTCTTCTCCGCCACGGCGTGCTCGCGCCACTCCCGGGCGTGCTGCTGGCGCCGGTAGCGGTCGAAATCGCGCTGGAAGTGCAGGATGCCGTAGCGCACATAGTCGCCGATCAGCGCCGCCATGCCGGCGTCGCGCAGTTTGACGATGGGGACACCCTCGGGCAGGCCGGGGTTGTGGAGCAGGGCGTCCACGCCGGCCCCCAGATTGACGATGCCCTTGAGCGCCGCGGGCTCACGCAGAAGCCGCTCGGGCGGCTTCCAGACCGCCAGGTAGTCGGCTTCGCGACGCTGCTCGGCGGGCGCCGAACTGGTGATCACCTCGGCCTCCGGCAGCCGCTCGGCCAGGGCATCGCGCCACTGCTCGGCGTCGTCGATATGCACCAGTACCTTCATGGCGACTCCTTGTTTTCCACTAACTCCCATCATGGAAGCCGAAGGCGCAATGGACAAGCGTTGAGAGCCGCCGGCGGGCCCGTGCAGTAAATGCTTGACCGACTACCGTGGGTTGGAAGTAACCTGCGCCCATGGGGACCCTCCCCGCTGCCTGGTACCGCTGACCGGCCCTCCGGCCCGTTCAGGCATCCGTCGGTGACCGTCACCCTGGCCGGCCTTCTCCCTATCGAGAGGGCCGATTTTATTGATGTTGTGATGTCGAGTGGCCTAATGACCCAGGTAAATCTGCCCTTTTCCCGCGAGGAGTACGCCAGCCGGCTCTGGAAGGTGCGCGCCGAGATGGCCAGCCGGGGCATCGATGTGCTGATCATCAGCGATCCCTCCAACATGGCCTGGCTGACCGGCTATGACGGCTGGTCGTTCTATGTGCACCAGTGCGTGCTGCTCGGCCTCGAGGGCGAGCCGGTCTGGTACGGCCGGCGCATGGATGCCAACGGGGCGCTGCGCACCTGCTGGATCGATCCGGACAATATCACCTACTACCCGGACTACTATGTCCAGAACCCCGACATGCACCCCATGGACTATCTGGCCCAGTCGATCATGCCCGATCGCGGCTGGCACCAGGGGGTGATCGGCATGGAGATGGACAACTACTACTTCTCCGCCAAGGCCTACCAGAGCCTGCTGCGGGAGCTGCCCCACGCCCGCTTCATGGATGCCAACTCCCTGGTCAACTGGTGCCGCGCCATCAAGTCTCCCCAGGAGATCGCCTACATGCGCGTGGCGGGGAAGATCGTCGAGGGCATGCACTCGCGGATCCTGGAGGTGATCGAGCCCGGCCTGCCCAAGAGCAAGCTGGTCTCCGAGATCTATCGGGTGGGCATCGAGGGTTGGACGGATAGCAATGGCAAGGTCTTCGGCGGCGACTATCCGGCCATCGTGCCCATGCTGCCCACCGGCAAGGACGCCGCCGCCCCCCACCTGACCTGGGACGACACCCCCTTTCGCGAGGGGGAGGGCACTTTCTTCGAGATCGCCGGGGTCTACAAGCGCTACCACGCCCCCATGTCGCGCACCGTGTTTCTGGGCAAGCCCCCGGCGGAGTTCGTGCGCGCCGAGTCGGCGCTGCTCGAGGGGATCGAGAACGGCCTGGCGGTGGCCAAGCCCGGCAACCGCACCGCGGACATCGCCATGGCCCTGGGCGCGGCCATGGACAAGTACGGCTTCGACCGCGGCGGCGCCCGCTGCGGCTACCCCATCGGCATCAGCTACCCGCCGGACTGGGGCGAGCGCACCATGAGCCTGCGCCCCTCCGACGAGACCATCCTGCAGCCGGGCATGACCTTTCACTTCATGCCGGGTCTCTGGGAAGACGAGTGGGGGCTGGAGATCACCGAGAGCATCCTGATCACCGAGACCGGCTGCGAGACCCTGGCCGACTTCCCGCGCCAGCTCTTCGTGCGCTGAGCCGCTATGACAGAACAAGGAGTTTCAACGATGACCAAGCGCCCCAGCCCCATCAGCGCCACCGTCGACTTCGACGCCGACGGCGTCCAGCACGGCTTTCTCAAGCTGCCCATCTCGGTGGACGACTCCGCCTGGGGGGCGGTGATGATCCCGGTCACCGTGGTCAAGAACGGCGAGGGCCCCACGGCGCTGCTCACCGGCGGCAACCACGGCGACGAGTACGAGGGGATCACCTCCCTGCTCAAGCTCTCGAGCCAGCTCAAGGCCGAGGAGGTCACCGGCCGGGTGATCATCGTGCCCTGCATGAACACTCCGGCGGTGATGGCCGGCAAACGCACCTCCGGCCTCGACGGCGGCAACCTCAACCGCAGCTTCCCCGGCGACCCCGACGGCAGCGTGACCGAGAAGATCGCCGACTACTTCACCCGGGTGATGGTGCCGATGTGCGACGTGGTGCTCGACCTCCACTCCGGCGGGCGCACCCTGGACATCATCCCCTTCGGCGCCTCCCACGTGCTCGATGATCCCGAGCAGCAGCGCAGTGCCCTCGAGGGCGCCAAGGCCTTCGGCGCCCCCTACGCCATGATGATGTTCGAGCTCGATGCCGCGGCGCTCTTCGATACCGCGGTGGAGAGCCAGGGCAGGATCTTCGTGGCCACCGAGCTCGGCGGCGGCGGCACCTCCACTCCCGAGAGCATGGCGATCACCGAGCGCGGCGTGCGCAACTTCCTGATCCACTACGGCCTGCTGGCCGGCGAGGTGGAGATGCCCGCCGAGCCTCAGGTCTACCTCGACATGCCCGATGCCAGCTGCTACGTGCAGAGCGAGCACTCCGGCGTGCTGGAGCTCTGCTTTGCCCTGGGCGAGCGGGTCGAGAAGGGCGAGGTGGTGGCCCGGGTCTATGACATGACCCGCAGCGGCAGCGCGCCGGTGGAGTATCGTGCCAGCCGCAGCGGGGTGCTGGCGGCACGCCGCCACCCGGCGCTGGTCAACATGGGCGACACCATCGCGGTGATCGCCGATGTCGTCGACTCCCTGGGCTGAGGGTCCGCAACCGCAATGAAACTGGACCGCTACGACCTGAAGATTCTCGAGATCCTCTCCCGGGATGGCCGCATCACCAAGTCCAAGCTGGCCGAGGCGATCAACCTCTCGGTCAGCCCCTGCTGGGAGCGAGTGCGCCGGTTGGAGAAGGCCGGCATCATCGAGGGCTACAGCGCCCGCATCAACACCGAGGTGCTGGTCAGGCGCACCCCTGTGTGGGTGCAGATTGAGCTGAAGCAGCACAACGCCGAGAGCTTCGCCCGCTTCGAGGCCCTGGTGCACGCCACCCCCGAGGTGTCCGAATGCGTGGCGGTGGGCGGCGGCGTCGACTACCTGGTCAAGGTGGAGGCCGACTCCATCGACGCCTACCAGCGCCTGATCGATGACTGGCTCACCGGTGAGGCCGGCATCGAGCGCTACTTCACCTATATCGTCACCAAGACGGTCAAGTGGCCCGAGCAGGGATTCTCCCGCGACGATTTCGCCGAGTAGAGGCGCCCCGAGAGCGGTGCAGAAAATTCTGCTGTGCCGTCCGGCAGGACAAAAAAAAGCGCATCTCCCTCGGCGGCCTACGAAAAGTCCCTATCGCCCACCTCCCCTACCATGAACCCATCGAGCCGCCCTGGGGCCCAGCGCCAGGCGGCTCGTCCGTTTCTTCACGCCGGCCGCTGGGCAACGTCAACCACAAGGCCAATCCGGTCGGCGCGTCAGGGAGGTGCCCCATGAACATGAAGCTGTCCAGAACCCTGTCCACCATGCTCGACGATCCGCGTCTGTTTCGTCAGCACGCCTATGTCAACGGCCAGTGGACCCACGGCGAGGGCGGTCGCGAGGAGGCCGTCTTCGATCCGGCCACCGGCGAGGCCCTGGGCTACATTCCCTGGCTCGAGGCCAACCAGATCCTTGCTGCGGTGGACGCCGCCGAGGCGGCCTTCGTGCACTGGCGGGCGCTTCGCGCCGACGAGCGCTGCGAGCGCCTGCTGGCCTGGTACGACCTGATCCAGGCCAACCGCGAGGACCTGTCCATCATCATGACCATGGAGCAGGGCAAGCCGCTGCCCGATGCCCGGGGCGAGGTGGAATACGGCGCCAGCTTCGTGCGCTGGTTCGCCGAGGAGGGCAAGCGCACCTTCGGCGAGACCATCCCGAGCCATATCCCCAACGCCGCCCTGGGCACGCTCAAGGAGCCGGTGGGCATCGCCGCCCTGATCACCCCCTGGAACTTCCCGCTGGCGATGATCACCCGCAAGGCCGCCGCGGCCCTCGCCGCCGGCTGCCCGGTGATCGTCAAGCCCGCCGGCGAGACGCCGTTCTCGGCGTTGGCCCTGGCGGAGCTGGCCGAGCGTGCCGGCATTCCCGCGGGCATCTTCAACGTGGTGCTGGGCGAGCCCGCCGAGGTGTCGCAGCTTCTCTGCGCCGAGCCGCGGGTGCGGGCGCTCTCCTTCACCGGTTCCACCCGGGTCGGCCGCCTGCTGCTGGAGCAGTGCGCCAGCACCGTCAAGCGGGTCTCCCTGGAGCTGGGCGGCGATGCCCCCTTTATCGTCGGCCCCGACATGGACCCGAAGGAGGCCGCCTTCGCCGCCGTGGCCGCCAAGTTCCAGACCGCGGGGCAGGACTGCCTGGCCGCCGACCGCATCCTGGTCCACGAGTCGATCCATGACGACTTCGTGGCCCACTTCGCCGAGCGCATGGCCGCCCTCACCGTGGGCAACGGCCTGGAGAGCGAGATCGATCAGGGTCCGCTGATCCATCGCCAGGCGGTGGAGAAGGCCGCCGGCATCGTCGACGACGCCATCGCCAAGGGCGCCACCCTGGTGGCCGGCGATCAGAGCGAGGCCCCCGGCGAGAACTTCTTCATGCCGGTGCTGCTCACCGGGCTGACTCGCGACATGCGCCTGTGGCAGGAGGAGAGCTTTGCCCCCATCGCCGGTGTCATGGCCTATGCCGATGATGACGAGGCGATTGCCCTGGCCAACGACACCCAGTACGGTCTCGCCGCCTACGTCTACACCCACGATATCCGCCGCATCTGGAAGCTGCTGCGGGCGCTGGAGTTCGGCATGGTGTCGGTCAACTCGGTGAAGATGACCGGCCCCCCCGTGCCCTTCGGCGGCGTCAAGCAGTCCGGGCTGGGCCGCGAGGGCGGCATCACCGGCATCGACGAGTATCTCGAGACCAAGTACTACTGCCTCGGCGCCCTGGGGTCCGTCTCTGGTAGTTGAGCTTGCTGCGCTCGGCCATACTGTGTTGGATCTTGACTCGAACATGCTCATTTACAGAACGTAAACTCCGCGTTCTCGTCAAGATCCGCCTTGTCTGGCCTTCGCTCGCAGAGCTCTCGCGCTTAACGGTTTTGGTTAATTAATTTTACTTCCTCCCCGGCGGGACGCCGGGGAGCCTGATATGAGCAGAGGAAAGACATGAGCCAGCAGCACCAGGACCTGATCGACCGCGACCGCAAGGTGACCTTCCACGCCTCCACCCACCTGCGCGACTTCGCTCAGGGCGACGCGCCGGGCCGCGTGATCACCGGCGGCAAGGGTATCCATATCCGCGACAAGGACGGCCGCGAGTTCATCGATGCCTTCGCCGGCCTCTACTGCGTCAACATCGGCTACGGCCGTACCGAGGTGGCCGAGGCGATCTACCAGCAGGCCCTGGAGCTCTCCTACTACCACACCTACGTGGGCCACTCCAACGAGCCGCAGATCGCCCTCTCCGAGAAGATCATCGAGCTCGCCGGCCCCGGCATGTCCAAGGTCTATTACGGCCTGGGCGGCTCCGATGCCAACGAGACCCAGCTCAAGATCGTTCGCTACTACAACAACGTGCTGGGTCGCCCGCTGAAGAAGAAGGTGATCTCGCGCATGCGCGGCTACCACGGCTCGGGCCTGGCCACCGGCTCGCTGACCGGCCTCAAGGCGTTCCACGACCAGTTCGACCTGCCCTTCGAGGGCATCCTGCACACCGAGGCGCCCTACTACTACCACCGCGCCGCCGAGCAGCAGGGGATGACCGAGCGCGAGTTCTCGCAGCACTGTGCCCAGAAGCTCGAGGCGATGATCCTGGCCGAGGGGCCGGAGACCGTGGCCGCCTTCATCGGCGAGCCGGTGCTCGGCACCGGCGGCATCGTGCCGCCGCCCGAAGGCTACTGGGAGGCGATCCAGGCGGTGCTGGCCAAGTACGACGTGCTGCTGATCGCTGACGAGGTGGTGTGCGGCTTCGGGCGCATCGGCGCCGACTTCGGCAGCCACTTCTACGGCATCAAGCCCGACCTGATCACCGTCGCCAAGGGCCTGACCAGTGCCTACCAGCCGCTCTCCGGCGTCATCGTCGGCGACCGCGTCTGGGCGGTGCTGGAGCAGGGCACCGGCCAGTACGGCCCCATCGGCCACGGCTGGACCTACTCCGGCCACGCCCTGGGCTGCGCCGCCGCCCTGGCCAACCTGGCGATCATCGAGCGCGAGGACCTGACCGGGAACGCCCGTGATACCGGCGCCTACCTGCAGCAGGCCATGGCCACCGCCTTCGGCGACCACCCGATCGTCGGCAACGTGCGCGGTGTCGGCATGCTGGCGGCACTGGAGTTCTCCGTGGACCCCGAGCAGCGCAGGCACTTCGATCCCGCCCTCAAGGTGGGCCCGCGCATTGCCGTCGCGGCCCTGGAGGAGAACCTGATCGCCCGCGCCATGCCCCAGGGCGATATCCTGGGCTTCGCGCCGCCGCTGGTCACCACCCGCGACGAGGTGGACGAGATCGTCACCCGCGCCCGCCGGGCGGTGGACAGGGTCACCGACGAGCTGGTGCGCGAAGGCGCCGTCCAGGCCGTGCGCGCCTGATAAAAAACGCCAGTTGAACGAGAGCGCCGCGGGGGAGACCCCGCGGCGCTCTGGTGTTTATGGGACTCGTGTTCGGGGGCAGGACCTGCGGCGCTTGAGCCTTGGGGGCATGAGCCCCATGCTCTGTGTTCGATATCCAAGCGAGGAGCGCAACCATGGCAACGGTACTGGCCTTCGATGTCTACGGCACCCTGATCGACACCCATGGGGTGGTCACCGAACTAGAGGAGCGCCTCGGTGCCGTCGGCAAGGAGGCGCTGGCGGCCGAGTTCTCCCGGCGCTGGCGCGACAAGCAGCTGGAGTACAGCTTCCGCCGTGGCCTGATGGGGGCCTATGTGCCCTTCGGCGAGTGCACCCGGGAGGCGCTGGAGTTCACCGACCGCGCCCTGCAGACCCGCCTGGCCGACGTCGACAAGGAGCACCTGATGGCGGTCTACGCCCGGCTGCCGGCCTTCGCCGAGGCGGCCGGCGCCCTGGAGCGCCTGACCCGGGCCGGGGTGCGCTGCGTGGCCTTCTCCAACGGCACCCGGGAGGCGGTGGAGGGGCTCCTCGAACAGGCCGGCCTGCGTGGACACTTCGACGAGGTGGTGAGTGTCGACGAGGTCAAGCGCTTCAAGCCCGACCCCGCGGTCTACGCCCACCTGCGTCAGCGGCTCGAGGTGGCGCCGGGGGACACCTGGCTGATCTCCAGCAATCCCTTCGATGTGATCGGCGCTCGCTACGCCGGCCTGCATGCCGCCTGGGTGCGGCGCAGCCCGGAGGCGCCCTTCGACCCCTGGGGCGTCGAGCCGGACATGACCGTCGCCGACCTGGACGCCCTGGCCGAGCGGCTCAGCTGAGGCCTACTCCGAACGGCCTTGCCCGGCCTGGCGGGAGGCGTCATCGCCGGTGGTATCGGCCAGGCGGCTCTCGAAACGTGCGCCCACCCGGTGCAGCAGGGTGAACTGACGGTCGCACTGCCGGCAGGCGCCGCACATCGAGAGGTGGAGGCGCAGCGACAGGCGTTCCTGGAACGTCAGCCGGCGATCCTGCTTGAGGGACATCAGGCGGGTGGCGCCCTTGCACATCATCATGGTGTTGCCTCCTTCAGCCAGCCCTGCTGCAGGCAGGCCCGCAGCCGGAGTCGCGCGCGGTGCAGGATGACCCAGCAGTTGCTTTCCTTGATATCGAGCTCCCGGCAGATCTCGTCGGTGGAGAGCCCCATCAGCTCCCTCAGCGAGAAGACCCTGGCGGTATTGTCCGGGAGTGCGATCATGCAGGCATCGAATACCTGCCAGAAGTGCTCGCTCTCGAAGACCTTGTCGGGCTCGCCCCAGCTGGCCGGGCGGGCGTCCTGATGCCAACGCCCATTGTGCTGGAACTGCCGGTCGATAGCGTCGTCGTCGCTTTCGTCATCCAGGGGCTGCAGTCGCCCCAGGCGCTTCTGATAACGCATCACATCGAGGATCTTGTACTTGAGGATGCCGAATACCCACGTCTCGTAGCCCGAGCGCCCGGCGAAGCTGGCATCCTTCTCGATGGCGGCCATCATCGCCTCCTGCACCGCATCCTCGGCCAGGGCGTTGTCTCTCAGGTGCAGTCGTGCGAAGGAGAGCAGCCGAGGCCTGACGGCGACCAGCCGCTCCATGCGGGGTGGAGAGCGGGTCATGGCGCTGCCACCAGTGTGGAGTAGGTGGCCGAGAGCCGGGCCAGGTCCTCCGGGCGGTCGACGTCCCAGACGGTGGCGGGGCAGGCCAGCCGCCAGCCCAGCGCCGCGATGCGTTCGCGGGTCTCGGCCATCACGCTGCCGCTGCCCCAGGCGATGTTCTCAAACAGGCGCGGGTCGGGATGACGAGCGCCGAGCAGCGCGTAGCCGCCATCCTCGGCGGGCAGGCAGACGATGTCGTGATGCTTGAGCGCCTCGGCGCAGGCGCCGAGCAGCGCCGGGGTGAGCATCGGACAGTCGCTGCCGATGACCATGGCCGGGCCGCCGGCCTGTGACAGGGCGAGATGCATCCGCTCCCCCAGGTCGCCATCGGGCTGAGGGCGCAGGGCGATGCCGTGGCGCTCGGCCAGCTCGATAAAGAGCGGATGGGCGTGATCCAGCGCCGTCCACAGGGTGATGCGGTGTGCCGGGGTGGCGGCCAGGGCCGTCGCCAGGGTATGGCGCAGCAGCCGCTCGTGGAGCCGGGCGGCCCTCTCGGGGCCCAGCGCCGGGATCAGGCGGGTCTTGGCGCGCCCCGGGATCGGCGCCTTGGCGAGTATCGCCAGCCCCACGTCACCGGGTCGCCGTTCAGCGCACATGGCGATACTCCCTTGCCAGCTTTTCCGGCGATGCGCCGCGCCAGTAGCGAAAGCGCAGCCTCCACATCAGCAGGATCGTCGCCCAGGCCCCGTTCTGCTCCCAGCGCCGCCCGCTGCTCGTCACCTTCTCGCGCAGGCAGGCGGGGGGCGAGAGGCGCTTCAGTCGGCGCGACATCGCGATGTCCTCCATCAGCGGCTGGTCGGGGAAGCCGCCGACCGTTTCGAAGGCTTCCCGGGTCATGAACAGCGCCTGGTCGCCGGTGGCGATGCCGGTCAGCCGCGAGCGCAGGTTCATGGCGGTGGCGATGACCGGCAGCAGCGGGTGGCGCCCCTCGAGGCGGATGGCGAAGCGCCCCCAGCGGTGGCCGCCTGCCAGCGCCGCCTCGATCAGCCGATCGGCCTCTGCGGGCAGGCGGGTATCGGCGTGCAGGAAGAGCAGCGCCTCGCCGCCGGCCACGGCCGCGCCGGCGTTCATCTGCCGGGCGCGACCGCGGGTCGCCTCGACCACCCGGCTGCAGAGCGGGGCGGCCAGGGCGGCGGTCCCATCGCGACTGCCGCCGTCCACCACGACCACCTCCACGCCGCGGGCCCGCAACGGCTGAAGCGAGCCGAGCGTGGTCTCGATGGTGGTGGCCTCGTCGAGCACCGGGATGATGAGGCTGAGCGTGTGGGCGGGCATCGGGCATTCTCTCGGGCAGCAGTTCGGGCGACTCGCTGGGACTGACTTTCCTGTAAGGAAGCCGGGACCCTGGCGACCCAAGGGGCTAGCATACCCTTTCGGATCACCGAGGAGTCCAGATGAGATCACGACGCCTGTTGCTGTTGCTGCCGGTGGCTGCCGCCGTGGCGGCCTTCTTCCTCTCCGGGGCCGGCGACTACCTGACCCTCGAGGCCCTGCAGGCCGAGCAGGCCCGCTTCCAGGCCTGGCTGGCGCGGGAGCCGGTCACCGTGATCGGCGGCTTCTTCCTGCTCTATGTGGCGATGGCCGCGCTCTCCCTGCCGGGCGCGACCCTGATGACGGTGCTGAGCGGCGCCCTGTTCGGGCTGGGCTGGGGGCTTGTGATCGTCTCCTTCGCCAGCGCCCTGGGGGCCACCCTGGCGGCGCTGATCGCGCGCACCCTGCTGCGCGGCCCCCTGGAGCGCCGCTATGCCGGGGTGCTCGAGCGCGTCAATGCCGGCATTCGCCGGGAGGGGGCGCTCTACCTCTTCACGCTGCGCCTGATTCCGCTCTTCCCCTTCTTCGTGATCAACCTGGTGATGGGCCTGACGCGGATGCGGCTGACCACCTTCTACTGGGTCAGCCAGGTGGGCATGCTGCCGGGCACGGCGGTGTTCGTGAACGCCGGTCGCGAGCTCGGGGAGCTGCAGGCCCTGGGCGATATCCTCTCGCCCTCGCTGCTGGCCTCCTTTGCGCTGATCGGCCTCTTCCCCTGGCTGGCGAAGTGGCTGGTGGCGCTGGTCAAGCGCCGCGCCCTGGCCAGGCGCTACGCCCGGCCGGCACGCTTCGACCGCGATATCGTGGTGATCGGTGCCGGTGCCGCGGGGCTGGTGGCGAGCTATATCGCCGCGGCCGTGCGCGCCCGGGTGACCCTGGTGGAGCGCGAGAAGATGGGTGGCGACTGCCTCAACACCGGCTGCGTCCCCTCCAAGGCGCTGATCCGCGCCGCGCGCTCGGCCCGGGAGGTGCGGCGGGCGGGCCGGTATGGGGTCCGCGTCGCCGAGCCGAGCGTGGACTTCGCCGCCGTGATGGGCCATGTGCAGGGCGCCATCGAGGCCATCGCCCCCCACGACAGCGTCGAGCGCTACACCGGCCTCGGGGTGGAGGTGCTCGAGGGGGAGGCGAGGCTGACGAGCCCCTGGGAGGTGAGCGTGGCGACGCAGGAAGGGCCTCGCACCCTGACCACGCGCCATGTGATCATCGCCAGCGGGGCGCGGCCCCGGGTGCCCGAGCTGCCGGGCATCGACGCCATCGAGGTGCTGACCTCGGACACGCTGTGGCGGCTCGAGGCGCTGCCCGAGCACCTGGTGGTGCTCGGCGGCGGCCCGATCGGCTGCGAGCTGGGCCAGAGCTTCGCCCTGCTGGGCAGCCGGGTGACCCTGGTGGAGTCGTCAGGCCAGCTGCTGCCCCGGGAGGATGCCGAGGTCGGCGATGGACTGCTGGCCGCCATGGACGAAGATGGCGTCAGGGTCCTGCTGGGCCATCGGGCGCTCGAAGTGGTGACCGACGCGACGGGCCCGGCACTCGAGGTGGCGAACAGCGAAGGGCAGCGTGAACGACTGCCCTTTACCCATCTGCTGGTGGCCGTGGGGCGTGAGGCCAACGTCACCGGCATGGGGCTCGAGGCGCTGGGCGTCGAGACCCGCGCTAACGGCACCCTGGACGTGGACGAGACGTTGCGCAGCGTGCTGCCCAACGTCTGGGCCTGCGGCGACGTGGCGGGGCCCTATCAGCTCACCCATGCCGGGGCCCACCAGGCCTGGCACGCCACGGTCAACGCCCTGTTCGGCGAGGTCCGGCGCTTTCGGGTCAGCTACCGGGCGCTGCCGGCGGTGACCTTCACCACCCCGGAGGTGGCGCGGGTGGGGCTCAACGAGCGCGAGGCCCGGGAGCGGGGCGTGGCTTACGAGGTCACTCGCTACGCTCTGGCGGAGCTCGACCGCGCCCTGGCCGAGGGCGATAGCCAGGGCTTCGTCAAGGTCCTCACGCCCCCCGGGCGCGATCGCATCCTCGGGGCCACCGTCGTCGGCGAGGGGGCCGGCGAGATGCTCGCCACCTTCACCCTGGCGATGACCCGGGGGATCGGACTGAACCGTCTGCTGTCCACTATTCATCCCTATCCCACCCGCAGCGAGGCGGTGAAGGCGACCGCCGGGGTGTGGAAGAATGCCCACAAGCCCGAACGCCTGCTGGGCTGGCTGGCGCGCTACTTCGCCTGGCGGCGCGGTGGTGAGAGTAGCGAGAAAGGATGAGGCCATGCACGACTTCCTGATGCTCAACGAACCCGGGATCCGCTTCGCGGCCTTCGCCGGGGTGCTGCTGATGATGGCGGGCTGGGAGCTTCTGGCGGCCAGGCGCCCGCAGCGGATCACTAGGCGCCAGCGCTGGCCCGGCAACCTGCTGATCGTGGTGATCGACACCCTGGCGGTGCGCCTGGTGTTTCCGCTGGCGGCGGTGGGGGTGGCGCTGACGGCGGAGCAGCAGGGATGGGGGCTCATGCACTGGCTCGAGGTGCCGCTGTGGCTGGCGGTACCGCTCTGCGTGGTGGCCCTCGATGCCCTGATCTACTTCCAGCACCGCCTCTTCCACGCGGTGCCCCTGCTGTGGCGCCTGCATCGCATGCACCACGCCGACCTCGAGCTCGACGTCACCTCGGGCCTGCGCTTCCACCCCGTGGAGATCCTGCTCTCCATGGCGATCAAGGTCGCCGCCGTGGTGACGCTGGGGGCGCCCGCCCTGGCGGTGCTGCTCTTCGAGGTGATCCTCAACGCCACCTCGATGTTCAACCATGGCAATGTGCGCCTGCCGCAGCGGCTCGACCGCTGGCTGCGCCTGGTGGTGGTGACCCCCGACATGCATCGGGTCCACCACTCCTGGCTGCGCCACGAGACCGACAGCAACTTCGGCTTCAACCTGCCCTGGTGGGACCGCCTGTTCGGCACCTACCGGGCCCAGCCCGAGCAGGGGCACCTGGGCATGACCATCGGCCTCGAGGCGTTTCGCGACCCCGGCGAGCTGAGGCTCGACCGCATGCTGCTGCAGCCGTGGCGCAACCCCGAGCCCTCCGAGCCCGATGGCCAGGGCGTCACGCGAGGGTAAGGATCCGCCCGCCGGCGGCCTCGGCATCGGCGTGATCATGGGTGACCAGCAGGCTCGGCAGCCCCGCCTCCCGCAGCCTGCCAAACACCAGCTGGCGCATCTCCTGGCGCAGTGCCGTGTCGAGCTTCGAGAAGGGCTCGTCGAGCAGCACCGCTCGGGGCGCCGAGAGCAGCAGCCGCATCAGCGCCACCCGCGACTGCTGGCCGCCGGAGAGGGTGGTCGGGTCGCGCTCGCCGAAGCCGGCCAGGCCCACCGCGTCCAGCGCGGCCTCGACCCTGGCGGCGCGGTCGCGCGCCGCTCGCGGCAGGCCAAAGCGCAGGTTGCCGGCCACCGAGAGGTGCGGGAAGAGCAGCGGGTCCTGGAAGAGCAGGCCGATACCCCGCCGCTCCGCCGGCAGCCCCGTGATATCGCGGCCATCCAGCAGTACCCGGCCCGAGGCCTCGAACGCCGGCGCCAGGAAGCCTGCCACGAAGGCCAGCAGGGTCGACTTGCCCGACCCGGAGGGGCCCATCACCGAGAGGATCTCACCGGGGCCCACCTCGGCATCGAGTGTCAGCAGGCTCGCCCCGTCCAGGGCGAGTTGGACGTCCTTCAGCACCAGATGATGGCGATCGTTCATGGTGAGCCTCGCATGCCGCAACGGTGGGACCAGAGCAGCCGCGGCAGGCCCACGGCGACAAGAAAGCCCAGCAGCGGCAGGCTGGCCTGGACCAGCGCCCAGACGCCGATCAGGCGCCGGTCGCCGCCGGCGGCCAGGGAGACGGCCTCGGTGGTCACGGTGGGCACTCGGCCGGCGCCGAGCAGCTGGGTAGGCAGGTACTGGCCGATGCTGACCGCGAGGCCCACGGCGCCGGCGGTAAGCAGCGGCGCCAGCAGCATCGGCAGGCGCACCCGCCAGAAGGCGCCGTCGGGCGAGGCGCCCAGGCTCAGGGCCAGCTGCGACCAGCGCGGGTCGAAGCGACGATAGGCCTCGGAGAGCGACAGGAACACATAGGGCAGCACGAAGAGCAGGTGACCGAAGATCACCAGGGCATGCTGCGGCCGGGTGCCCAGAGACTCCGTCACCACCACTAGGCCGAACAGGAAGGCGATCTGCGGCACGATCAGCGGCAGATAGAGCAGGGTGAGGGCCGAGGCAAGATGGCCCTGGGCCGGATGGCAGCCGGTGCGCTGCTCGTTCTCCAGTGCGGCCAGGGTCAGGGCCAGGGCGAGCAGCGTCGCCACGCCGGCGATCACCAGGGTCGAGGCGACCGGCCCGGCCAGCGATGGCAGGGCGCGCTGCCAGTGCAGCAGGGTGAAGGCGTGCGGCAGGGCCTCGGGGAAGCGCCAGAAACCGGAGACCGAGTGCAGCGCCAGGGTGGCGATCCCTGCGCAGGCGGCGAGGGTGGTCAGCAGGATCAGTCCCTTGCCGGCCAGGCGCAGCGGCCATTCGCCGCGGCACCGCTGGCCCCCCTCGACCCAGCCGCGCCCCAGGCGGGCGACCAGGCGCTCCAGCCCCCACCAGATCGCCAGGGCCGAGGCGGTGACGCCCAGCTGCAGCAGCGCCCCGGCCGAGGCCATGAAGCGCCGCGAGAGGTCCGGATCCTGGAACCAGGTGAGGATGGAGACGGCCAGCGTCGGTGGCAGGGTGGGGCCGAGGATCAAGGCCATGTCCACCACCGAGGTGGCATAGGCGATCACCGCATAGACCGGCAGCCGGATCAGCGGATAGAGCGCCGGGGCGACGACCTTGAGCCAGGCGATCGTTGGCCGATAGCCCAGCGAGCGCGCCATGGCCAGGCGCCACGCTGGGGCCAGCTGGGGCAGGGCGGCCAGGCTCATCAGCAGCAGGAAGGGAATCTCTTTGAGGATGAGGCCCGCCATCAGCGAGAGCCCCCAGGGGTCCTGGACGATCAGCAGGTCCGGTGGCCGCTCCCAGCCGGTCAGCCCGGGTGAGGCCAGTCGCGCCAGCAGCCCCGAGGGGGCGATCAGGAAGGCCAGGCCGAAGGCCGCCGCCGCGTGAGGCAACGACAGCAGCGGCGAGACCAGGCGGCGGATCCAGTGGTCCAGCCGGCTGCCGGAGGCCGCGGCCAGGAACAGCAGCACCACCGTAAGCGAAATGGCCGTCGTCACCAGGCCGCTGGCCAGGCTGACCGCCACCGAGCGCGCCAGGCCCGGCTGGGCGAAGAGCTCCCGCCAGGGGGCCATGCTGAAGGCGTGGCCGCCAAGCGCCGGCAGGTAGCCGAAGGCGGGCAGGGCGGCCATGGTAAGCCCCGCCAGGATAGGCCCCACCAGCAGGGTGACGATCAGCGCCGGCGCGAGACGCAACAGCATTGCGTGAACGCCCGGTGATCAGCGGCGCACATAGCGCTCGCGCCAGGCCTCCTGAAGCGCCGTCATCCAGCTCGGGTGGGGCTCGGGGAGCGTCTTCTCCAGGGCATCGGCGGGCAGCATGGCGGGGTTCTCCTCGTCGATGGCGAAGCGCGCCCGGTCCGCCTCGGGCAGGCGGGCGACGTCGAGCACGGTGCGGTCGCCCCACACCGCCAGGTCCTGCTTGTGGGCCTGGGCCTCCGGGGAGAGCAGGAAGTTGGCCACCGCCATGGCGCCGGCCCGGCGCGGCGAGTTGAAGGGGATGGCTACGAAGTGCACGTTGCCCAGGGTGCCATCGTCCAGCACATAGCTGCGCACGCTCTCCGGCAGCTCGAAGTCGGCCACCGCGGCGGCGGGCTCCGAGGGGTAGAAGGTGAAGGCCAGGCTCAGCTCGCCGTCGCCCATCAGCCGGCGCAGCTCCGGCCCGGTGGCGGGAAACTGACGGCCGCTGCGCCACAGGTGGGGATGCAGGGCATCCAGGTACTCCCAGAGCGGCGCGGTGACCGCGGCGAAGTCGCTCTCCTCCGCCGGGGCGTAGAGGGGGGCGGTGTCCTCGACCAGGGCTATCAGCGCCTGCTTGAGGAAGGTGCTGCCGGTGAAGTCGGGGATGCGCGGATAGGTGAAACGCCCGGGGTTGGCCTCGGCCCAGGCCGCTAGCGCCTCGATGCTGCGCGGCGGGCCGGTATCCCCCATCTCTTCACTGTCCCCGATGTCTTCGCTGTCATAGTAGAAGGTGATCTGGGCCTTGCCCCAGGGCGATTCGTAGCCCTCGGTGGGCAGGGTGAAATCGGTCACCACCTCGGGGTTGTGCCCGGGGTGGGTCAGGGCGAAGTTCGGCAGCCGCTCGGCGAAGGGGCCATGGAGCAGGTCGGCCTCCTTCATGGCGGCGAAGTTCTCGCCGTTGATCCAGATGAGGTCGATGCTGCCGTCGTCGAGGTTGCCGGCGGATTTCTCGGCCAGCACCCGGGAGACCGCCGCGCTGGTGTCGTCGAGCTTGACGTGCACCAGGCTGAGATCGTGCTCCTCGGCCACCCGCCGCGCGACCCACTCGATATAGCGGTTGGTGCGGCTGTCGCCGCCCCAGGCGTTCCAGTAGACGGTCTGGCCTCGAGCCTCCTCGAGCACCGCCTCCCAGTCGGTGGGGTTCGGGGCGGCCTGGAGGGGGGTGGTCAATATCAGTGCCAGGGCGGGGAGCAGGGCAAGGGGGCGGATCGGCATCGGGCAGTCCTTGTCGGGGGCGTCAGGGGGAATCAATCGCCGAGGGCGAGGCGCAGGTCAAGCAGTTCATCTTTTACCCGGTCGATGGTCGCCGGCGAGAGGTAGTGCTCGACCCGCTCGCGCACATGGGCCACCAGGGCGTCGTCGCTGAGCTCGGCGGACCAGTCCTCGCCGCCGGCCGCGGCATCGCGCTCCCGGCGGTGCTGGGCCCGCCACTTGGCGCACCAGGTCAGCGACCAGAGCCACATGGCCCGGCGGCAGGCCAGCAGCGAGGCGGGCTCCGTGGCCAGGCCGGCGGTGCTCCGCCACTGGCGATAGAAGTCGGCCACCTCCTCGAGGGTCAACACGGCGCGGCTGTGCAGGTCCCAGGTGGTGGAGGTGTAGAGGGTGGCATGGGCCAGGTCGAAGCCCGGCAGGCCGTAGCGGCACTTCTCCAGGTCCACCAGCACGGCGCGTCCCGAGTCGGTGATCAGGAAGTTGCCGGGGTGGGCATCGAAGCTGATCAGGCGAGGTGCCGTGCCGGGCCCCGGCGGCAGGCGCTCGGGCAGCGCCGCGAGCTCCTCCTCGATCCGCGCGCGCGCCTGCCGGGAGAGGCCGGCATGTGCCAGCCACTCCGCCTGGCGCGCCACCTCCTCGCGCATGGCCCGCCAGGGGTCGGCGGGAGAGCGTAGCGGGGCGCGGTCCGCCTCGGCGGGCACCTCCAGGCCATGGATGGCGGCCAGCGCCTCGGCGATGGCGGGCAGGTCATCGGGGAGGCGGGCCGGTCGCCCGCGGACCGCGCTGACCAGCAGGCCGCCGCGGGGCAGCTCGGGCGCGGGCGGCAGCACGCCGTGCAGTGCCGGCGTATGGCCGCTCGGGCCGGCGCGGGCGAAGCAGGCCGCCTGGTAGGCGAGGTTCTCCTCGGCCGGCAGCCCCATCTGGCTCTGCTTTGGCAGCCGTGCCACCCAGTCGATGGTATCGCGCTCGAGCCACACATGGGTATGGGCCAGGCCGGTATCGGCCATCGGATGCACCGCGCGGATATCGGCCGCCAGGCCGGCGCGCGCCAGGGCCCCGGCCAGGGCATCCTTTGCGTCGAGTCGGGTGTCCGCGCAGGGGACGGAATCCGGCATGTCGTTCCTCGGTGTCGGGGGTTAGGCGTCTCATCAATGTCGGGCGAGGCCAGCCATCCTTACAGTGTCGTGGGCAGGGCGTGTCGGGTGGCGTGCGGGTGAGCTGTAAGCCATCCGGTCATCCGCCGACAGAACCTGACCGCGACGACAGCGGTGGGCCAGGGCGACGATGCGTGCGCCCGGCCGAGCGATGCTCCGGCGTCGTCGCGACTCGCCATCACGGAGGTAGCTACCATGTCACAGCATGACGATAAACGCCGCAAGCTGCTAGGACGCCTGGGACGACAGCTGGCCTACACGGCGCCGGTGCTCGCCCTGGTGGCGGGCGGCGTCACCCTGCATGCCACCGTCGGCGAGGAGGACTCCTCGCCTGTCTTCTCCACGTTGTCTGCCATATCGCTGCTCTTCACCAACGCCCATGCCGAGGCGCATGCGGAGGGAGGTGCCGAGGCACAGGGTGAAGCAGAGGCAGAGGCAGAAGCCGAGGGGGAGGCCGAAGCGGAAGCAGAAGGCGAGGCCGAAGCGGAAGCAGAAGGCGAGGCCGAAGCGGAAGCCGAGGGGGAAGCTGAAGCCGGCGATACGGAGGCGGTAAGCCGCCCCGCGGGCTACGAGCCGGCCTACAGCGAAACCGGCGAGAACCCCACCGAGCTGCTGGCCCGCGGCGAGGTTCTCTACTACGACACCTCGCTGAGCACCAACGGCCTCTCCTGCGCCACCTGCCACGGCAGCGACGGCCAGGACATGGGCTACAACCCCACCTTCGAGGAAGCCTTCCCCCACCGGGTGGCCATGGCCGAGAACCAGTTCGGCATGTCCGAGGTGCATGCCGACGAGATGGTGCAGATCTGCATGGTGGCGCCCATGCAGGCGAGCCCCCTCGACTGGGGTGGCGAGGCGCTTCCGTCACTCTCGGCCTACATGGTGGAGGTGCAGCGACGCTACACCGGACAGCCCCACGACCTGTGAGGCTGCCTCGCCCCGCCGGGCGCCGGCCCCCCCCTGTGCGGGAGCCATGCCGGCGCCCGGTGCCTTGCTCGCCGACGCAGAATGCCTGCCTCGCGCCCAGTGCCCTGTTGCGGCCTGCACGCGTCACCACCTACGCTGATGAATATCGGCCGCGGCTGAACCAACCGCCCCGCCGACACTCACATCCTCCAGTAGGGTCGCGCAGGGAAGATCACCATGAGCCGAGTTCATGCCGCCCTGATCGGGCGCCGCTTTCTCCTCTTCAGCCTCGCCTGCCTGGCGCTGGGCGTTGCGCTGGCGCTCTTCCAGTCTGTGGTCCAGGCCCAGCAGAACGAGCGCACGGCGCTGGTGATGACCGTGGAGGGGGCCATCGGCCCCGCCACCAGCGACTACTTCCAGCGCGGCCTGCGCCGGGCCGCCGAGGGCAATGCCGAGATCGTGGTGGTGCAGATGGACACCCCCGGTGGCCTCGACGCCTCCATGCGCGACATGATCCGCGCCATGCTCACCTCGCCGGTGCCGGTGGCCATCTATGTGTCGCCGAGTGGTGCCCGGGCCGCCAGTGCCGGCACCTACCTGCTCTACGGCAGCCACGTGGCTGCCATGGCTCCCTCCACCCACCTGGGGTCGGCCACCCCGGTGCAGATGGGCGGCGGTTTTCCGGGGATAGGCGGCGATGACGACGACGAGCGCAGCGGCGACGGGGCCAGGGCGGAGGAGTCCGAGGAGGCCGCCGATGCCGCCGATGCCGCCGGCGACGAGGCGGCCGTACCCGACGCCGAGGCAACCGGCGAGGAGGCCGACGAGCGCAGCCGCGCCGCGGACACGCCGCGCCGCGGCGAGACCGCCATGGAGCGCAAGGTGCTGGAAGACGCCGTCTACTACATTCGCGGCCTGGCCGAGCGCCACGGTCGCAACGCCGACTGGGCCGAGGAGGCGGTGCGCGAGGCGGTCAACCTCACCTCTCGGGAGGCGCTGGAGAAGAACGTCATCGACGTGGTGGCCAGCGATATCGAGGACCTGCTCGAGCAGATCGACGGGCGTACGGTGGTGATGGAGCGCGGCGAGCAGACCCTCGAGACGGCGGACCTGACCATCGAGCGCTTCGATCCCGACTGGCGCACCCAGCTGCTGTCGGTGATCACCAACCCCAACGTCGCCTACTTCCTGATGATCATCGGCTTCTACGGGCTGATCTTCGAGCTCTCCAACCCCGGCAGCCTGGTGCCCGGCACCATCGGCATCATCAGCCTGCTGCTGGCGCTCTTCGCCTTCCAGGTGCTGCCGGTCAACTATGCGGGGCTGGCGCTGATCCTGGTGGGCCTGGCGCTGATGGTGGGCGAGGCCCTGATGCCCAGCTTCGGCATCCTCGGCTTCGGCGGTATCGTCGCCTTCGTGATCGGCTCGGTGATTCTGATGGATTCCGAGATGCTGAGCATTTCGCTGCCCATGATCGGCGGGGTGGCGGCCCTGGCCGCGGCGCTGATGCTCTGGGTGATGACCCGCTTCATGGGGCTGCGGCGACGCCCGGCGCGCACTGGCGTGGAGGAGCTGGTCGGCAGTCAGGCCGTGGCGGTCGAGGATTTCGACGGCGCGGGCCACGTGAAGCTGATGGGCGAGCGCTGGAAGGCCCGCGCCATCCGACCGGTCGCCAGGGGGCAGGCGGTCCGCGTGGTGCGTATCGACGGCCTGACCCTGGAAGTGGAGCCCCTGGCCTCCGAACCGTCCTGACCCCGGGGCGCCAGACGGCGCCTCACCCCAACCTCGCAGTCAAGGAGAGTGACCATGCTGATTTCCTATCTTGTGCCGGTGGTCCTGCTGTTCATGCTGATCGCCGCCTCGATCCGAATCCTGCCGGAGTACAAGCGCGGGGTGATCTTCTTCCTCGGCCGCTTCCAGTCGGTCAAGGGGCCGGGGCTGATCATCGTGATCCCGGGCATCCAGAAGATGGAGGTGGTGGACCTGCGGGTGATCACCATGGACGTGCCGGAGCAGGACGTGATCTCCCAGGACAACGTCACGGTGAAGGTCAACGCCGTGCTCTACTTCCGGGTCATCGACCCCGAGAGGGCGATCATCCAGGTGGAGAACTTCACCGTGGCCACCAGCCAGCTGGCTCAGACCACCCTGCGCTCGGTGCTCGGCAAGCATGACCTGGACGAGATGCTCTCCGAGCGGGACAAGCTCAACGACGATATCCAGGAGATCATCGATGCCCAGACGGAGGAGTGGGGCATCAAGGTGGCCAACGTGGAGATCAAGCACGTCGATCTGGACGAGAGCATGATCCGCGCCATCGCCCGCCAGGCCGAGGCCGAGCGGGAGCGGCGGGCCAAGGTGATCCACGCCGAGGGCGAGCTGCAGGCCTCGCGCAAGCTCGTCGAGGCCGCCAACGTCATGGCCGAGAACTCGGCGGCCCTGCAGCTGCGCTACCTGCAGACCATGAGCGACATGAGCAACAAGAACGCCTCCACCATCGTCTTCCCGCTGCCCATGGACATCATGGAGGCCTTCAAGCACATGAAGGCTTCGCCGGCGGCCCAGGCCCGCAAGGCGCAGAACGGCGACGACTGACCCCTGCCATGGCCTTCCCGGCCGTGGCATCCTGAGGGGCCCTTCGCGACATCGAGGTTGCCTTGAGCCCCGCTTATCTCTCGCGCCGCCAGCAGGGTCTCTTGATGACCGGCGGCGGCGCCCTGATCATTTCCCCCGACGCCCTGCTGATCAAGGTGATCGGCCTGCCCGACGCCGAGATTCTGGTCTGGCGCGGGCTGCTCACGGCGCTTGGCTTTATCGTCATCATGCTGCTGCGTCACGGCGCCGGCACCCTGCAGGCCTATCGGCGCTGCGGCTGGACCGGGCTTGGCGTGGCGCTGCTCTTCAGCCTCTCCACCTTCGGCTTCGTGCTGGGCAACCAGTACACCCGCGGCGGCAACGTGCTGATGATCCTGGCCGGGGCCCCGCTGATCGCCGCGCTGCTCTCGCGCTTCTTTCTGCAGGAGCACCTGCCGCGGCGCACCTGGCTGGCCATCGGTGCCTGCCTGGCGGGCATCTCGCTGATCGCCCTGGATGACGCCGGGGTGGGCTCCTGGCTCGGCAACGGCTTTGCGCTGCTGGCCGCCACGGCGCTCGCCGCCAACTTCACCCTCTGCCGCACCCGCCCAGGGGTCGACATGAGCCCCATGCTGACCCTCTCGGGGCTGATCGTGGCGGCCAGTGCCGGCCTCTATGGCCTCATGGGCCCCGGCCTGGCGCTGCCTGCCGGACAGAGCCTGCTCTGGCTGGTGGTGCTCTGCCTGATGCTGTTGCCCCTGGGCTTCACCCTGATCCAGCGCGGCCCGCTCTACCTGCCCGCCGCCGAGGTGGGGCTCTTGATGCTGCTGGAGGTGGTGGCGGGGACGCTCTGGGTCTGGTGGCTGCTGGGCGAGAGGCCCACGCCCCTGGCCTTCGCCGGCGGCGCCCTGGTGCTGGGCAGCCTGCTCGCCAAGGGCCTCTATGAGCGCCGTCTGGAGCGGCGGCTCCGGGCCCGGGGTGCAGCGCAGCAGGGGAGCTGCTAGAATGCGCGGCTCTCTCGAGTGCCGCCCCCGAGCGGCAGATCAGACAAGGGACCCGCACCCGTGATGATTCCCCCGGCAGGGCTGACGACTCCGCCCTAGCGCATATCTCCTCCCTCGGCGCCTCGTCACCGAAGCGTCACTCCCTGGCGCCACCCTGTGGCCGCCCGGGCGCGCCTGCGCCCATCCCTGGCAACAACGCACCATAGCGATAACGTCCGACGCCGCGATAGGCGCTGCACCCGAAGGATGCGGCCAATGGCCCGCCGCTGTTCTCGGTGCGGCCCCTTGCGGCATGACCCCCACCCCTGACTGGAACAGAGCATGTTCGAATCGATACGCCAGACCTGGCTCTCCAACGTGAAGGGCGACACCCTCGCCGGTATCGTGGTGGCCCTCGCCCTGATACCCGAGGCGATCGCCTTCTCCATCATCGCCGGCGTGGACCCCAAGGTGGGGCTCTACGCCTCCTTCTGTATCGCGGTGATCATCGCCTTCGCCGGCGGCCGCCCGGGCATGATCTCGGCGGCCACCGGCGCCATGGCGCTCCTGATGGTCACTCTGGTACGCGACCATGGCCTCGAGTACCTGCTCGCCGCCACCCTGCTCACCGGTGTGCTGCAGATCATCGCCGGCTACCTCAAGCTCGCCGAGCTGATGCGCTTCGTCTCGCGCTCGGTGGTGACGGGCTTCGTCAACGCCCTGGCGATCCTGATCTTCATGGCCCAGCTACCGGAGCTGACCGGAGTCACCTGGCATGTGTATGCCATGACCGCGGCGGGCCTCGGCATCATCTACGGTTTCCCCTACCTGCCCAGGATCGGCAAGTCGATCCCCTCACCGCTGGTCTGCATCGTGGTGCTGACTGCCGTCTACCTGCTCTCCGGCATGGAGATCCGCACCGTGGGCGACATGGGCGAGCTGCCCGATACCCTGCCGGTCTTCCTGTGGCCTGACGTGCCGCTCAACATCGAGACCCTGTGGATCATCCTGCCCTACTCGCTGATGCTCACCGTGGTGGGCCTGCTCGAGTCGATGATGACCGCCACCATCGTCGACGATCTCACCGATACCCCGAGCGACAAGAACCGCGAGTGCAAGGGGCAGGGCATCGCCAATATCGGCTCCGGCCTGCTGGGCGGCATGGCGGGCTGCGCCATGATCGGCCAGTCGGTGATCAACGTTAAATCCGGCGGCCGCGGGCGCCTCTCCACCCTGGTGGCCGGGGTGGTGCTGCTGATGATGGTGGTGTTCCTCTCCGACTGGGTCTCGCAGATTCCCATGGCCGCGCTCGTCGCGGTGATGATCATGGTCTCCATCGGCACCTTCAGCTGGGCCTCGATCCGCGACCTCAAGCAGCACCCCATGAGCACCAACGTCGTCATGCTGGCCACGGTGGCGGTCACCGTCTTCACCCACAACCTGGCCATCGGCGTCTTCGTCGGGGTGCTGATCGCGGCCATGAACTTCGCCAACAAGGTGGGCAACATCCTCCATATCGGCAGCGAGGAGGCCGAGAAGGGACGCCATCGCACCTATCGGGTGGTGGGCCAGGTGTTCTTCGCCTCCTCCGAGCGCTTCGGCAACGCCTTCGACTTCAAGGAGAGCGTGGAGAAGGTCACCATCGATCTCTCCCGGGCCCACTTCTGGGACATCACCGCCGTGCAGGCCCTGGACCGGGTGGTGATCAAGTTCCGCCGCGAGGGCACGGAGGTAGCGCTGGTGGGCCTCAACGAGGCGACGGCCACCATCGTCGACCGCTATGCTGTGCACAATGACCCCGCCGCCGTCGACAAGCTGATGGGCGGCCACTGAGGAGCACGATGACGATGACAGAACAGGTAATGGCCGCCATCGACGGTTCGACCTTCTCGGAAGGGGTGTGCGACTACGCCGCCTGGGCAAGCCAGGCCCTGGAAGCGCCGCTCACCTTCCTGCACGTGGTCGACAACCACCCCCAGACCGCCGAGGCGGACCTCTCCGGCCATATCGGCCTGGGCGCCCGGGAGCATCTGCTCGAGGAGCTCGCCCAGCTCGACGAGCGCCGCGCCAGGGTGGCCAGGGAGCAGGGGCGCCTGATGCTCGAGGCGGCCCGGGAGCGTGCCATCGAGGGTGGCGTTGCCGAGCCCGGCACCCGTCAGCGCAACGGCACCCTGGTGGAGACCCTGGAGGAGCTACAGGAGGAGATGCGCCTGCTGGTGATCGGCAAGCGCGGCGAGCGTGCCCACCAGGACAGCGGCCATCTCGGCTCCAATCTGGAGCGGGTGGTACGCAGCCTGCGCCGGCCGATCCTGATGGTGCCCCAGCGCTTCAAGGCACCTGAACGGGTGATGATCGCCTTCGACGGCAGCCAGACCGCCCGCAAGGGGGTAGAGATGCTGGCCAGAAGCCCGCTGTTCGAGGGGATCCCGGTGCATGTGGTGATCGTAGGGGCCGAGACCGGCGACAACCGCGCCCAGCTCGACTGGGCCCTCGAGACCCTGCGTGGCGCCGGCCATGAGGCCGAAGGCGCCATTCGCGCCGGCGAGGTGGAGGCGACCCTGCGCGCCTACAAGGAGGAGAACGCCATCGACCTGCTGGTGATGGGGGCCTATGGCCACTCGCGCATTCGCCAGCTGCTGGTGGGCAGTACCACCACCGCCATGCTGCGCCGCGCCAGGGTGCCGGTGCTGCTGCTGCGCTGACCCTTTCACGAGCCGGCCCCTCTCGGTGCGCCGGCTTGTCTTGTTCACGATGCTCCCAGGCCGCCAACCGGGGTCAGGAGAGATGCCTTTCCGGAGTGATCCATGTCCCGCAAGATCTACTGTATTGCCAGCTTCAAGCCCAGGCCCGGCCGCGAAGAGGCCCTGTTCAAGGCCCTGCAGGCCCTGGAGCCGAACACCCATCGCGAGGATGGCTGCCTGCACTATACCGTGACCCGCCATATCGACCATCCCAATGCGCCGGGCACCAGCTATCCCATCGTCTTCCACGAGGTCTGGGCCAGCCGCGAGCTCTTCGAGGCCCACTGCAACCGACGCGAGATTCAGGAGTTCTTCGCGACCCACGTCGAGTCGCCGGACGGTGATGTCGAGGATGCCAATGTCTGCGTCTATACCGATGAGCCAATCGACTACGACGCGCCCCGGCAGTCGACCCCGGGTGCATGAGCGGTGATAATGGCTGGCCGATAGCCGTTTCGGCAGGGGAATGTACTGCCGGAAACATTCAAGGAGAGGTTTTTATGAGCATTGTCCGTCACGACACCAAGGCGCGCATGAGCCGCGCCGTGATCCACAACGGCATCGCCTACCTGTGTGGGCAGGTGGCCGGCCCCGAGGCGCGCCACGGCGACATCACCGAGCAGACGCAGAGCATGCTGGCGCGCGTGGACGCCCTGCTCGCCGAGATCGGCTCCGATCGCGAGAACCTGTTGACCGCGACGATCTACCTGAAAGACGGCCACGACTTCGCCGCCATGAACGCGGTGTGGGATGCCTGGGTGCCCACCGGCCACGCCCCGGCGCGCACCTGCGTCTGCGCGCCCATGCCCGCCGACGAGCTCAAGGTGGAGATCACCGTCTCGGCCGCCGTGGTCAGCGGCGAGTACAGCTACTGAGCGGCCCTACCGCATGCAGGGGTCGTCCATGACGGCCCCGTCCCTCGGCCTGAGACGCCGCGACAGGGCGTCCACGGCGATATTGAGCGTCGCGGTGATCAGCAGCAGGAAGAAGGCCACGTCGAACATCAGGTAGTCGAACCCCTCCTCGATATAGAAGCCCAGCGTCGCCACCCCCAGCATCCCCAGAATCGCCGTCTCGCGCAGGATCACCTCGGCGCGGTAATAGAGCAGCGCCAGCATGCCCGGATAGAGCCGCGGCAGCAGCTCGTAGGCCAGCCGGCCCGTAGCGGAGAGCCCCGGCATGCCGGGCGTCAGGGCGTCGGCGTGGCGCGCCACCAGAAAGGCGATCAGGGCCCCGTTGTGCAGCGCCAGCGCCAGCCAGGCGGGCAGCAGCGAGGGCCCCAGCAGCAGCAGGAAGAGAAACGCCAGCATCAGCTCCGGGGTGGAGCGCAGGGCGATCAGCAGGCCGTGGCCGGCGAGCCGGGTGCCGCGATTGCCGAAGTGGCGGCAGGCCAGGGGCCACAGCGCCATGGCCACCAGCAGTGCGCCCACCGTGCCGAGCAGCCCCAGCAGCAGGGTGTTGCCGATGGCCGGCCCCAGGTCCGGGATGCGCGACAGCCACTCGACCAGGCCCGCCCAGTCCCCGGCCAGTAGTTCTCGTGGCCAGATGTCCTCGCTGACGAAGCGCCATACCAGGGCCCCATCCACGCTGGGCCAGGGGCCCAGCAGCCAGGCGCCACCGACCAGAAGCACCGGGATCAGCCGACGGTGGCTCCAGCCGGGCAGGCTGGCGATCAGCAGATAGAAGAGCCACAGCAGGGCGCCCGCCTCGTGATAGCGCCCCTCCCGGAAGGCGGTCTCCAGGTGGAAGCCCAGCGTCGGCAGCCCCACGAAGCCCAGCAGCACGCTGGCGCGCAGGGCACACTCGAAGCGGTAGCGGGTGTAGGCGGCAAGCTGCGCCCAGGCCAGCGGCAGCTCGGCGTAGACGAAGCGCACCAGGCGGCCGGTGCCCGGGGGCAGGGCGTCTCGGGGCGCCCGGGGCGTCTGCTCGAGGATCTCCGCATAGACCTTGGCGAAGATGCCGGCATAGGGGATGGCCAGTGCCGCCAGCGCCGTGACGGCCGAGAGCCCGAACACCTGCAGGAAGAGCAGCGCCCAGAACAGCTCGTGGATGGCGCGCAGGAAGGCGCAGACGGCGCGCACAAGCCGCGAGCGGGCAAAGAGCAGCGCCAGGGGGAAGCCCAGCACCACCCCGGCCAGGGTGCCCCAGATCGCTACCGCCACGGTCAGGCCGATGGCGGAGAGCGGCGACTCCAGCGCCCCCCAGGCGGGCCAGGCCATGCCCAGTGCCATGCGGCCGAGCTCCGTCCAGGGCTCCCGGGTGTGGATGGCGAGATCGGCGAAGGGCAGGAGCACCACGGCCAAGGCCACCAGCCCCAGGGTGTGGCGGGCGAGCTTGAGCCCGGGTGTGTCGCCCCGCCACCAGTGGCGCCCATGGCGGGGCGGGTGAGTGCGCGCCTCGCTCACGGCCGGCCCCGGGCGCAGGGCAGCGCTTCCGGATTCGGCATCGTCGGCGCGGCCGGTTCGGAGGAGGCGTCGGCCGGGGCGTCGGCATCCGGATAGAGGGTGTCCAGGTCGTCCAGGGTCAGCGCCCGGGTCGGGGCATCGATCACCAGCCGACCCTCCCTTAGCCCCCAGACCCGGTCGAAGTGGGAGAGCGCCAGCTCGCGCTGATGGAGCGCGACCACCGAGGTGGGATGGCGGGCATCGATCAGCGCCAGCAGGCGCAGCGCCTGGTGGGGGTCGACGCTGGCCACCGGCTCGTCGCCGAGGAAGATCGCCCGTCCCTGGTAGAGGGCGCGGGCGATGGCCACCCGCTGGCGCTGGCCGCCGGAGAGTCGGCCCACCGGGCGCCGCGCGAGGCCCTCCAGCCCGAGCAGCGCGCAGAGCTCACCCACCTCCCGCCAGGGGCGAGCCAGGGGGCGTACCAGGTTCCAGAGCGCCGCCAGGGCCGAGTGCTCCGGCAGTCGCCCCATGAAGACGTTGTGGTAGACGGCAAGCTGAGGCACCAGGCCGTGGTGCTGGGGGCACCAGGCGGCGCGGGTCCCGAGCCTTTCACGCAGCTCGGCCAGCAGGGTCGACTTGCCCGAGCCGCTCTGGCCGAGCAGCGCCACCCGCTCACCCTCATGCAGGGTGAGCGTCAGTCCGGGCAGCACCAGGTGGCGGGGGCGCCCCTGGCGGCCGCGGCCGTGGCCGAGATCCTCGGCCTCGAAGCGGACCAGTGCAGGGCCGGTGGGGGGGCGGCGTTGCTCGCTCTCCATGGCGCTTGCCCTCAGCGCAGCAGGCCGAGCTCTTCCGCGACCTCCTCGATGGGCGCGTAGAGGGCGTTGTCGGCGGGAATGAAGGCCTCGCGGGGGAAGCTCGCCAGCAGCGCCGGGTCGTCCATCTCCAGGAAGGCGGCCTGGACCTTTTCGGTGAAGCCCTCGCCGAAGCGCTCGTCGGCGTCGCCGCGCAGGGTCCAGTTGTAGTCGGGATAGGGCGGGGTGGCCCAGATCACCGAGACCCGGTCGGTGTCGACGCGGCCATCGGCGACGGCGGCGTCCCAGACGGTATAGTTCACCGCGCCGATGTCCCAGGTGCCCGCTTCCACCAGGGCGATGGTGCGGGAGTGGTCGCCGGAGTAGCCCACCCGGGAGAAGAAGGCCTCGGGGTCGACGTCGTCGAAGCGCTCCCGGAAGAAGTGCTCCGGCATCAGGCGCCCGGAGGTGGAGGTGCGCGAGCCGAAGGTGAGGCTCATCCCCTCGAGCGCGTCGGGCAGTTCATCGGCCCGCTCGAGGCCGGTCGAGCGGTGGGCGATGAAGTAGCTCATGAAGGCGTCATCCTCGCTGCCCTGGGCGAGTGCCTGGGAGCCCGGTACCAGGCGGCGGGCCTGGACGCCGGAGAGGCCGCCGAACCAGGCCAGCTGCACCTGGTCGTTGCGAAAGGCGGTGACCGCGGCGCTGTAGGACTTCACCGGCACGTACTCCACCTCGACGCCCAGGCGCTCCTCCAGATAGTCGGCGACCTTGCCGAAGCGCTCCACCAGGCGCGCCTGGTCCTCGTCGGGAATGGCGGTGAAGCGGAAGGTCTCGGCGGCCGCACCCTGGGCGAACAGGACAAGGGTGGCGGCAAGGGCAAGGCGGCGCATGGCAGGGCTCCAGCGGTGACAGGGGGCGCTATTGTTGTGCGAGAGGCCGCCTCTGGCAAGCCCGCGGGTGGTGTTCAGTCATTGCGCGGGGCGGCGTAGCGGGTGCTCTTGAGGCTGTCCTTGATCTTCTTGAGATGGGGCAGGAAGTCCTCGCCGCGGCGCAGGGTCACCCCGGTGGCCAGCACGTCGATCAGCGTCAGCTGGATCATGCGCGAGGTCATGGGCATGTAGTGGTCGGTATCCTCGGGGGTGGCCACCTCCAGGGTCTCGGTGCACTCCGCCGCCAGGGGCGAGCCCGGGGCGGTGATGCCCAGCACCACGGCGCCGTTCTCCCGGGCCAGGCGGGCGATATCGACCAGCTCCCGGGTGCGGCCGGTCCAGGAGATCACCACCACCACGTCCCCGGTGTGGCAGCTCGACGCCACCATGCGCTGCATCAGCACGTCCACGTAGGCGGTGACCGGCATGTTGAAGCGGAAGAACTTGTGCTGGGCATCCTGGGCCACGGCCCCCGAGGCGCCGAGCCCGAAGAAGTGCAGCTGCCGAGCCTGAATCAGGTAGTCCACTACCTTCTCGATGCGCACCGGGTCGGTCTGGCGCAGGGCTTCGTCCAGGGCGGCCATGGTAGCCCCGAAGATCTTGCGGGTGTAGTCGGCGGCGCTGTCGTCGGGCTCCACCGCCTGGCTGACATAGGGCGTACCGCCGGCCAGGCTCTGGGCCAGCTTGATCTTGAAGTCCGGGTAGCCCTTGGCGTTGAAGCTGCGGCAGAAGCGGTTGACGGTGGGCTCGCTGACGGAGGCGGCCTGGGCCAGGCTGGCGATGCTCATGCTGGTGGCGGCGGTGGGGTCGGCGAGGATGACGTCGGCGACCTTGCGCTCCGAACGGTTGAGCTCCTCGAGGCGCTGACGGATTCGATCGAGCAGGTCGTGACTGGCCATGGGCGGTTGGGGTCTCCGTAACGGCTGGCGGCAGGGGATGTGGTGATTTAACGACATTATGCAGGTTATGCTGCGGGTAGGCGATGGACCGGTCCGGCTCCGCACAGGAGCGCGCCGGCAGACAAGGAGGGCAGGGCATGACGCAGCAGACTCGAGGGAAGCCGACCGCCGGTGACGGCATCGACCTGGCGATCTTCGGTGCCATGGGCGACCTGGCCCGGCGCAAGCTCTTTCCGGCGCTCTACCATCTCGATCGGGAGGGGCTCTTGCCCGCCGACACGCGCCTGCTGGGGCTGGCGCGCCGGGAGCTGGACGCGGCGGCCTTTCGCGAGGAGATCGAGCAGGCCCTGGCGCGCCAGCTGCGGGCCGAGGAGCAGGAGCGTGAGGCCATGGCGCGCTTTCTGGCCCGCCTGGATTACCGCCGCCTCGACTTCGCCCTGCCCGAGGGCTACGCGCAGATTGCCGACTGGCACCGCGGGAGTTCGCGGCCCCTGGTGGTCTATCTCTCCGTGGCGGCCAGGCTCTACGGCGACATCTGTCGCCACCTGGAGGCGGCGGGCTGCCTCGATGAGCGGGCCCGGGTGGTGGTGGAGAAGCCCATCGGCCACGACCTGGCCTCCTCGGCGTCGATCAACGACGCCATCGGTGCCGTCTTTCCCGAGTCGCGGATCTACCGCATCGATCACTACCTGGGCAAGGAGACGGTGCAGAACCTGATTGCGCTGCGCTTCGCCAACCCGCTCTTCGGTACCCAGTGGAACCAGAACCACATCTCTCACGTGGAGATTACCGTGGCCGAGCAGGTCGGCATCGAGGGGCGCTGGGGCTACTTCGATGAGGCGGGCCAGCTGCGCGACATGGTGCAGAACCACCTGCTGCAGCTGGTCTGCCTGATCGCCATGGACCCGCCGGCCAACCTCGACGCCGATGCCATCCGCGACGAGAAGGTCAAGGTGCTCAGGGCGCTCAGGCCCTTTACCGAGGAACGGCTGGGCCGGGACGTGGTGCGCGGCCAGTACATTACCGGTACCGTCCACGGCCAGGCCGTGCCCGGCTACCTGGAGGAGGAGGGGGCCAACCCCGGGAGCCATACCGAGACCTTCGTGGCCATCCGCACCGGCGTGGAGAACTGGCGCTGGGCCGGGGTGCCCTTCTACCTGCGCACCGGAAAGCGCATGCCCGAGAAGCTCTCCCAGATCGTCATCCACTTTCGCCAGCAGCCCCACTACATCTTCGACCCGGACCAGCGCGACCTGGCCGCCAACAAGCTGGTGATCCGCCTGCAGCCCGAGGAGGGCATCATGCTGGAGGTGCTGACCAAGGACAGTGGCCTGGACAAGGGCATGCGGCTGCGCCGGGGCCCATTGCAGCTGGACTTCAACAGCGCCTTTCCCAAGACGCGGATTCCCGACGCCTACGAGCGCCTGCTGCTGGAGGTGATGAAGGGGCGGCAATATCTCTTCGTGCGCCGGGACGAGGTGGAGCACGCCTGGCGCTGGTGCGACAGCCTGGTGGCCGCCTGGTCCGAGCGGGCCGAGCCGCCAAGGCGCTACCCCGCCGGCTCCTGGGGGCCGGTCGCGTCCATTGCCATGATCACCCAGGATGGCCGAAGCTGGTACGAGGATTACTAGCGAGCGTCAGGAGCGCCGCGACGAGGCCGGAAACAGGAAGGGGCGGGCTTCGTCGGGAGCTGTAGGAGCGCGATTTATCGCGCGATTCTGGAAGGCCTCTCGGGAGGAAACCATATGAGCGAGCTGTGTCGAGAGCGCCTGGCTACCCAGCTGGCCGAGGCGGTGGCGGAAGCGCTGCAGCATGACCTGAATCACCAGGAGCGTGCCCTGCTGGTGGTCTCCGGCGGTTCTACCCCGGTGCCCTTCTTCCGGGCCCTGGCCGCCCGGGAGCTGCCCTGGGAGCGGGTCGAGGTCACCCTGGCCGACGAGCGCTGGGTGGCAATGGAGCACGCCGACAGCAACGCTCGCCTGGTGGGTCACCACCTGCTGCAGGGCCCTGCGGCGGCGGCCACCTTCGTCTCCTTGACCACCCATGACCCCACCCCGGAGCAGGGCGTGGCTGAGGTGGCCCGGCGGCTCGCGTCGCTGGCCTGGCCCGCCAGCGCCGTGGTGCTGGGCATGGGCGGCGACGGCCACACCGCCTCGCTCTTCCCCGACAGCCCGGAGCTGCCCCTGGCGCTGACCACCGCCGAGCCGGCGGTGGCGATCCGCGCCCCGGGCCAGCTGCCCAGGCTGACCCTGAGCGGCGACCGGCTGCACCGTGCCCGGCGTCACTTCCTGCATATCACCGGCGGCGACAAGCGCGACACCCTGGTGCGCGCCCTGGCCGGGGATGACCCCCGGGAGCTGCCGATCCGCGCCTTTCTTTCCTGCCCGCTGGCGATCTACTGGGCTCCCTGAACCGACCGGAGGTGTTCCATGACCATCGACAAACAGCTGCCCTCGACCCGCACCACCGAGCTCGACAGCATCTGCCTCAAGGCGGAGGTGATCCCGGTGCTGGCCATCCAGCGCCTCGAGGATGCGGTGCCCCTGGCCACCGCCCTGGTGGAGGGGGGGCTTTCCGTGCTGGAGGTGACCCTGCGCACCGACTGCGCCCTGGAGGCGGTGCGCCGCATCAAGGCGGCGCTGCCCCAGGCCAGCGTGGGCGTGGGGACCGTGCTCACCCCGGCCCAGTACCGCCAGGCCGAGGAGGTGGAGGCCGACTTCGTGGTCACGCCGGGGGCCACGGCGGCGCTCTATCGCCACGGCGTCAGCAGCCCCGTGCCGATGCTGCCGGGGGTGACCACCGTCTCCGAGGTGATGTCCGGTTGGCAGCACGGCTACCGCCGCTTCAAGTTCTTCCCCGCCGAGGCCAGCGGCGGCGTCAAGACGCTGAAGGCCTTCGCCGGCCCGCTCCCCGAGGCGCGCTTCTGCCCCACCGGCGGTATCACCCTGGAGAACGCCGAGGACTACCTGGCGCTGAAGAACGTGATGTGCGTGGGCGGCACCTGGCTGACGCCCCAGTCCCTGGTCGACGCCGAGGACTGGCACGGCATCCGCCAGCTGGCCCGGGAAGCCGCGGAGCGGTTTCATCACTGAGCTGATCTGAGCGCCTGCAGAGGTGGGCGCTTACCTTCTGGTGGTTTCCGGATGACTTTCCATCCATGAACCGACACGCAGGCGCTTGCCCAAGGCAATGGCGAGGAACTGTCATGACCGAGCAGCAAGTACGAATCTTCACTTCCCGTGATGGCCAGGCACAGCTGGAAGTGGCGCTGGACCGGGAGACGGTCTGGCTGAGTCAGGCCCAGATGGCTGAGCTATTCGGTACCAGGCGCCCGGCCATCACCAAGCATTTGAGTAATATCTACAGGAGTGGCGAGCTCAGTGAGGAGAGCACATGTTCCATTTTGGAACATATGGCGGAGCATGGTCAGCGGTACCGCACGAAGCGTTATAATCTAGACGCCATCATCTCGGTTGGTTACCGCGTCAATTCGAGTCGTGCCACCCAATTCCGCCAATGGGCTACCCAGGTGCTCAAGGACCACCTGGTGCAGGGCTATACCCTCAATCAGCGCCGCCTGGCGGAACGCGGCATCGAGTTCGAGCAAGTGGTCGATCTGCTGAGCCGCACGCTGACCAACCAGGGGCTAGTCTCCAGGAAGGGCGAGGCGGTCGCGCGCGTGATCAGCGACTACGCCCGCTCCTGGAGCCTGTTGCAGGGCTATGATGAGCAGCAGCTGGCCGAGGTCGGCATCAGGCAGCCGGACATGCAGCCGTTGGAACTGGACGAGGCTTTCGATGCCATCGGTGAGCTCAAGCAGGCCCTGATCGCCAAGAGCGAGGCCACCGAGCTTTTCGGCCAGCTGCGGGGCGATGGCCTGGCCTCGGCCCTGGCCACTATCGAGCAGGGCTTCGGCGATGAGCTGTTCTATCCCAACGTCGCCAGCCGCGCGGCGCACCTGCTCTACTTCGTCATCAAGAATCACCCGTTGGCCGATGGCAACAAGCGCTGCGGCTCCTTCCTGTTCCTATGGTACCTACGCCGAAACGCCGCTTTGCTGGCGCGGCCGGTGGAACAACTGATCAATGACAACACTCTGGTGGCTCTGGCCCTGCTGGTGGCGGAAAGCCTGCCGGATCAGAAAACCCTGATGATCCGGCTGATCGAGCATTTCATTCTGCTACGAGAACCTGTCAAGGAATAGCCCGACTCACCCCCGCGAGAGCGTGGTGCCCAGAAGGTGCTGGGCGCCGGGCACCAGCCACACCGGGTCGAGGCGGGTGTTGGCGGCCTCCGCGCAGAGGAAGCGGCGGCCGGCATCGGCGGGGGTGTCCTCGGGCAGGGCGTCACCCGGCTGCCAGACCACCGCGGAGTCGCTGCCCTGGCGGGCGATACGCAGGCGGCGCTGCCCATCGTCCAGGGTGAGCTCGGCGTTGCTGTGGTAGATGCGGTCCACGGCGCCGCGTACCCCGAGCTCGCCCTGCTGTTCGCCCTCGGCGAAGCCGGCCAGCTTGTCCAGGTAGCGGGCGCCGACCAGCCCCTCGAGGCGGCAGGCTCGGGCGTCGGCCACCGCCAGGTAGCTGTGCAGGGCGCCGCTGATCTTCACCGGGGTCTCGCCCACGTGCTCGGTGATCAGCTCCACGTGCAGACGCCGGGCGTTGGCCTGGATCACCACCCGCGGCGCGAGCTGAGTGTGCAGTCGCTCCTCTGGTGAGAGATGCAGCTCCACCCCCTCCTCATGCTCATCCACGGCGTCCAGGCGCCAGCCGGCCAGGCGCGCCGGGCCGTGGAAGGGGCCGCTCCTGTCCTCGCTCTCGTCGGCATAGTGGTCGTCGGCGAACCAGGGCCAGCAGAGCGGGATGCCGCCGCGGATCGTGCCGGGCAGCGCCTGGGGGGTGGGCGTCACCCAGAGCCAGCCACCTGCCACCAACGCTTCTTCGCCCTCGCCCTCGCTCTCGCTTGGGCGTGAGGCGCTGACGCGCGTTCGGGTGTCTTCGGACGCGTTAGAGAGCGGCGACGGAAGAGAGCCCTCAGCGGTCGCGGCGTCGGACGACGGAAGAGAGCCCTCAGCGGTCGCGGCGTCGGGCGACGGAAGGAAGTGCAGGACCTGGCCTCCCTGCAGGGAGAGGGCGAGCTCGCCCCAGGCCTCGTTGGCCAGCCACACCTGGCGGCCTTGCCATTCGGCCCGGCGCTGGCCTCGGGTCTCGTCGAGCAGGGTTCTGAGCGAAGCGGGAATCATGAGGCCTCCTGAGCTGGCGGTGCTGCGGTCATGGCGTTGGCAGAGGCGGCATAGCCTAGCACGGCAGCTCCCCGAGCTCAGGCATCCTGCTGGCGGATCTGCTCGGCCTGGCTGGCCAGGTCGTCGGCCTCGAAGCCACCGAAGACGCTGGCGCCGGCCTCGGAGCCGCTGGCCAGGTGGCGCAGGCCGGTGAAGAGCTCGCGGCCCAGGCCCAGGTGATAGTGCTCCAGGTGCGGCTGGCCCAGCTCGCGCTGGGCCAGCTCATCGGCGGCGACCTTGACCTCGAGGGTGCCGGCGTTTGCGTCTAAGCGGATGATGTCGCCGTCGCGCAGCCGTGCCAGGGGGCCGCCATCCAGGGCCTCCGGGGTCATATGGATGGCCGCCGGCACCTTGCCGGAGGCGCCGGACATGCGCCCGTCGGTGACCAGTGCCACCCGGAAGCCGCGGTCCTGGAGCACGCCGAGGTAGGGGGTGAGCTTGTGCAGCTCCGGCATGCCGTTGGCCCTGGGCCCCTGGTAGCGCACCACCACCACCAGGTCGCGGTCCAGCTCGCCCGCCTCGAAGGCCGCCTTGAGCGCGTTCTGGTCCTCGAAGATCCGCGCCGGCGCCTCCACGACACGATGCTCTTCGGCTACCGCCGAGACCTTGATCACGCCGCGGCCCAGGTTGCCGTCCAGCACGGCAAGCCCGCCGGTGGGGGCGAAGGGATCGTGCACGCCGCGCAGCACGTCGGTGTCGAGGCTCTCGGTGGGCCCCTCCCGCCAGACGAGCCGGCCCTCCTCCAGGCAGGGCTCCCGGGTGTAGGCGGTGAGGTCGCTGCCGAACACCGTGGGAATATCGCCATGGATCAGGCCGGCGCCCAGCAGCTCGCGAATCAGCAGGCTCATGCCGCCGGCGGCATGGAAGTGGTTCACGTCGGCCTGGCCGTTGGGGTAGATGCGGGTCAGGCCGGGAGTCACCGCGGAGAGGGCGGTGAAGTCGTCCCAGGTAATGGTCAGCCCCGCCGCGGCGGCCATGGCCACCAGGTGGAGGGTGTGGTTGGTGGAGCCGCCGGAGGCGAGCAGACCCACCATAGCGTTGACGATGGCGCGCTCGTCGACCTGCCGATAGAAGGGGCGGTAGTCGCCGCCGGCCTCGGTATTGCGGATCGCCTGCTCGGCCGCATAGCGGGTCAGGGCCTCGCGCAGCGGGGTGCCCGGATTGACGAAGGAGGCGCCGGGCAGGTGCAGGCCCATGATCTCCATCATCAGCTGGTTGGAGTTGGCGGTGCCGTAGAAGGTGCAGGTGCCGGGGCTGTGGTAGGAAGCGGACTCGGCCTCGAGCAGCGCCTCGCGGCCCACCTTGCCCTCGGCATGGAGCTGGCGGATGCGCGCCTTTTCCCGGTTGGGCAGGCCGCTCTCCATGGGGCCGGCGGGCACGAAGAGCGCCGGCAGGTGGCCGAAGCGCGCCGCGCCGATAAAGAGCCCAGGCACGATCTTGTCGCAGACGCCCAGATAGAGGGCGGCATCGAACATGTTGTGGGAGAGCGCCACGGCGGTGGCCATGGCGATCACCTCCCGGGAGAAGAGCGACAGCTCCATGCCGGGCTGGCCCTGGGTGACGCCGTCGCACATGGCCGGCACGCCGCCGGCGAACTGCGCGGTGGAGCCCATGCTTCGGGCGGCGGCCTTGAGGATCGCCGGGTAGTCCTCCAGGGGCTGGTGAGCCGAGAGCATGTCGTTGTAGGCGGAGACGATGCCGAGGTTGGCCGAGTTCATCAGCTTCAGCGCCTGCTTCTCCTCGGCGCCGCAGGCGGCGAAGCCGTGGGCCAGGTTGCCGCAGGAGAGCTCGCCGCGATGCACCCCGCGCCGGTGCTGGGCCGCCATGCGCGCCTCGTAGAGGGCGCGGCGCTCGGCGGAGCGCTCGCGGATGCGGCGGGTGACGTCGGCAACGGTGGCATTGAGCGTGGGCATGGTGAGTCTCCAGCGTTTCGTGCGATGACGGCGCCGGGGCTAGAGCCCCAGCAGCTTGAGCAGCCAGCGGCGATAGGGCGGGTTGAGCAGCGAGACAGCGTTGCGTCGGGCCTGAATGAAGACGCTGCGCTCGTGGCTGAAGCGCCGAAAGCCCGCCTCGCCGTGATAGGCGCCCATGCCGCTTTCGCCCACGCCGCCGAAGGGCAGGGCGGGCACGGCGCTGTGCCAGAGGGTGTCGTTGAAGACCACGCCGCCGGAGCGGGTGGTCTCCAGCACCCGCCGGCGCCGCTCGGCATCGTCGGTGAAGGCGTAGAGGGCCAGGGGCCTGGGCCCGGCATTGACGTGGGCCAGGGCGGCGTCGAAGTCGCGCACGCCGACGATGGGTAGCCAGGGGCCGAAGATCTCCTCCTGCATGATGGCGAGCCCTTCGTTCGGGTCCACCACCAGCACGGGGGGCAGCTTGACGCCGCCATCGGGCAGCTCCCGGCGCTCGCCGAGCTCGATCACCCGGCAGCCGTGGTCCCGGGCCTCCTCCAGCATGGCGGTGAGGCGCGACTGCTGCCGCTCCCCCACCACGGCGCTGTAGTCGGCGCTGGTGCAGCCCTTCGGGTAGAAGTCTGCCACCGCGGCCTTTAGCGCCTCGACCAGCGCCGGCAGCCGTGCGCTCTCCACCAGCACGTGGTCCGGGGCGATGCAGGTCTGGCCGGCGTTGAGCCACTTGCCGAAGGCGATGCGCTCGGCGGCGCGGGTCAGGTCGGCGTCGTCGGCGACGATGGCCGGCGTCTTGCCGCCGAGCTCCAGGGTGACGGGGGTCAGGTTGGCGGCGGCGGCCCGTGCCACCTCGCGGCCGATGCGCCCGCCGCCGGTAAAAAGCAGGTGGTCGAAGGGAAGGGCGGCGAAGGCTTTCGCGACCCCCATGCCCCCCTCCACCACGCAGAGCTCCTCGGCGCTGAAGTAGCGTTCGGCCAGGCGTGCCATCAGGGCACTGGTGACCGGGGTGTGTTCGCTGGGCTTGATCAGCACCCGATTGCCGGCGGCCAGGGCGTCCACCGCCGGCAGCATGGCCAGGTTCCAGGGGTAGTTGAAGGGGGCGATGATGCCCACCACGCCAAGGGGCTGGCGATGGACCCGGGCGCGGCCGGGCTTGAGCCGCCAGGGCACGGCGGCGCGGCGCGGTCGCATCCAGCGGCGCAGGTGGCGCCGGGCGTGGCGGATCGCCTGCAGCACGGTGGCCACCTCGGCCAGCCGGCTCTCGGCCTCGGCCCGGTAGCCGAAGTCGGAGGCGATGGCCCGACTGATCTCGTCGCGGTGGCGGCGGGTCATGGTCGCCAGACGCGCGAGCCGGTCGCGACGTAGGGCCAGGTCGGGCCAGGGCTCGGCGGCGAAGGCGCGGCGCTGGGCATCGAAGCGGGCCTGAAGCGTCTGGACATGAGTCATGCAGCTCTCCCTGAGATGTACAAGGCTGGAAGCGGGTCTGGCACAATGACGCCGTTCCGCTATGGAATTATCAGCCCCCGGGAGCCGCCATGTCCAAGCTCATGCTGCAAGTGCTGCCTGCCATGGAGGCGGTGGCGGCCTCCGACTGGAACGCCCTGACGGGTGACGACTACCCCTTCCTGCGCCACGAGTTCCTGCACGCCCTGGAGGCCAGCGGCTCGGTGAGCCCCGCCACCGGCTGGGTGCCGCGCCACCTGACTCTCTGGCAGGGCGACCGCTTGGTGGGGACGATGCCCCACTATCACAAGCACCACTCCTTCGGGGAGTACGTCTTCGACTGGAGCTGGGCCGACGCCTGGGAGCGAGCCGGCGGGCGCTACTACCCCAAGGGGCTCACCGCGATCCCCTATACCCCCGTGCCCGGGCCGCGGCTGGCGCTGGCGGAGGGGGTCGACCCCCTGGAAGCCCGCCGGCTGCTGGCCACGGCCTGGGAGGGCGATGGCAAGCAGGGCCCGCTCTCCAGCTGGCACCTGCTGTTCGCCGAGGAAGCCGAGGTGGCCGACTGGCAGGCGGCACGCCCCGGGCTGCTGGCCCGCCACGGGGTGCAGTTCCAGTGGCGGGACGCCGGCTACGGCGACTTCGAGGGCTTCCTGGCCGCCATGACCGCCAAGCGGCGCAAGGCGATTCGCCGCGAGCGGCGCCTCGTCGCCGATCAGGGGCTGACCCTGCACCGCCTGGAGGGCGAGGCCATCGATGAAGAGGCTCTCGAGCACTTCTTTCGCTGCTACGAGATCACCTACCTGGAGCGCGGCCGCCACGGCTACCTGACGGCGGACTTCTTCCGCCGCTTGCGCGCCGCCATGCCGGAGAGCCTGCTGCTGGTGCAGGCGAGACTGGCGGGAAAGCCGGTGGCGGCGGCCCTCTGCCTGCAGGGCGCACGCACTCTCTATGGCCGCTACTGGGGCAGCGAGGTGGTGGCCGACTGTCTGCACTTCGAGGCCTGCTACTACCAGGGCATCGAGCACTGTCTGGCCCGGGGGCTCACCGCCTTCGACCCCGGCACCCAGGGGGAGCACAAGCTGACCCGAGGCTTCGCGCCGCGCCTGCTCACCTCCCTGCATCATATTGCCGATCCTCGCCTGAGAGATGCCGTGGCCCGCTTCTGCGCCGAGGAGCGCCCCCAGGTGCGGGCCTACTGCGCCGCCGCTGAGCAGGCGCTGCCCTTCAGGGCGTGAGCGGGCCCGGCGATGGTGGCATAATGCCTGCCATTCATTTTCTCGCGACGGACGCTGTTCATGCTCAAGTGGTTGGCCATCGTGCTGCTGGTCCTGCTCGCCCTGCTTCAGTATCGCCTGTGGCTTGGGGAGGGCGGGGTGCGCGACCTCGGTGAGGTGCGCGAGCGGGTCGCGGCCCTGGAGGCGGCCAACAAGCCCCTGCGCGACCGCAATGCCCGCCTGGCCGCCGAGGTGCTGGACCTCAAGACCGGCCTGGACGCCATCGAGGAGCGCGGGCGCAGCGACATCGGCATGGTGCGCGCCGACGAGCACTTCTTCTGGGTGCCTGGCGTGGCGGTGGAGGCGACCCCGGTGGTCAACCCCGCGCCGGCGATGGGCCTGGAGGCCAGCCGATGAGCGAGACGCTGTGGCTGGTGGTGCCGGCGGCGGGGCAGGGCCGGCGCATGGGCGCCGACCGCCCCAAGCAGTACCTGGAGCTCGACGGCCGCCCGGTGCTGGCCCACACCCTGGCGCGGCTCCACGCCGCCTTTCCCGGGGCGCGGCTCTGCCTCTGCCTGGACCCGGATGACGACCGCTTCGAACCGGCCTGGGTGCCCTTTGCCGAGTGGCGCCGGGTGACCGGTGGCGCCGAGCGGGTCGATTCGGTGGCCAACGCCCTGGCGGCCATCGCCGCCGAGGCCGGTGACGATGACCTGGTGCTGGTTCACGACGTGGCGCGTCCCTGCGTTACCGTGGCCGACCTGCAGCGCCTCCGCGCCGCCCTGACGGACGACCCGGTGGGGGGGCTGCTGGCCGCGCCGGTGGCCGACACCATGAAGCGCGACGACGGCGCCGAGCGGGTGGCGAGCACCGAACCCCGGGCCGGGCTCTGGCACGCCCTGACCCCCCAGGGGTTTCGCTTCGGCCTGCTGCGCCGGGCCCTGGCCGCCGCCCTGGAGGCCGGGGTGACGGTCACCGACGAGGCCTCGGCGGTGGAAGCCCTGGGCCTCGCCCCGCGGCTGGTCAGCGGGCGTCGCGACAACCTCAAGATTACCCATCCCGAGGACCTGGCCCTGGCCGGGCAGATCCTGGCCGCCCAGCGCGCTTGCGCTGCGGGCCGGGCGGTCTCCTCGGGCCAGCCCGAGAGTGCGCCCAGTGGCGCCACGGAGAGATGATGCGCATCGGCCACGGCTTTGACGTCCACCGCTTCGGCGACGGCGACCACCTGATGATCGGCGGCGTTGCCGTTCCCTTTCACCACGGCTTTATCGCCCACTCCGACGGCGACGTGCTGCTCCACGCCATCAGCGATGCCCTGCTGGGGGCCTGCGCCCTGGGCGATATCGGCCGTCACTTCCCCGACACCGATCCGGCCTGGAAGGGTGCCGACAGCCGCATGCTGCTGCGCCGCGTGGTGGCCCTGGTGCGGGAGGCCGGCTACCGGGTCGGCAACCTGGATGCCACCCTGATCGCCCAGGCGCCGAAGATGGCCCCCCATATCGCGGCAATGGCGGCCACTATCGCCGAGGACCTGGGCGTCGATGTCGGCGCGGTCAACGTCAAGGCCACCACCAGCGAGCGGCTGGGCTTTACCGGCCGCGGCGAGGGCATCGCCGCCGAGGCGGTGGCCCTGCTGCTGCCGGCAGAGAATGCCCATGGGTGAGGCGGCGATGGACAGCATCGCCTGGCCGCCGGCCTGGCCGCGGGTGCTCGATGCCGAGTTCGGGGCGCCGCCGGCCGGCGACTACCGGGCCCGCCCCGAGGATTTCCAGGTGGCCGAGGTGCTCGATTTCGCCCCGGAGGGGGAGGGCGAGCACCTCTGGCTGCATATCGAGAAGCGCGACCTGACCACCGCCATGGCGGTTCGCGAGCTGGCGCGGCTCTGCGAGGTCTCGCCCCGTGACGTGGGCTACTCCGGCATGAAGGACCGCGTGGCGGTGACCCGCCAGTGGCTCTCGGTGCAGCTGCCCGGCCGGGAGGCGCCGGCGGGGCTCACCGAGGCCCTGGCCGAGCGGGGCGTGCGCGTGCTCTCCGAGGCGCGCCACCCCCGCAAGCTCAAGCGCGGGGTGCATCGCGCCAACCGCTTCCGGCTGCGCCTCTCCGGTGCGGCGCTGGAGGACCCCGCCCTGGAGGCGCGCTGGCAGCGTCTGGTGGCGCAGGGGGTGGCCAACTATTTCGGCCCCCAGCGCTTCGGCCCCGACGGTCGCAACCTGCTGCGCGCCCGCTCCCTGCTGGCCCGTGGCTGGCGCAAGCGCGACGACCGCGACGGCATGCTGCTCTCGGCGGCGCGCAGCTTCCTGTTCAACGAGGGGCTGGCCGAGCGGGTCCGCGACGGCAGCTGGAATCGGCTGCTGCCGGGGGAGGTGACGATCCTCGACGGTACCGCCAGCCAGTTCACCCTGGAGGCGCCCGATGCCGAGCTCGAGGCCCGTGCCGCCCGTCTCGACCTGCACCCAAGCGGCGTGCTCTGGGGCGTCGGCCGCTCGGTAGCCGAAGGCGAGGCCAGGGCCCTGGAGGCGCGGCTGGCGGAGCGCTATCCGTCGCTCTGTGACGGACTGGAGCGGGCCGGGGTTCGCCTGGGGCGGCGCGCCCTGCGGCTGCGCCTCGGCGAGCCGCGCCTGACCCGGGGCGAGGGCGAGCTGTGGCTCGCCTTCAGCCTGCCCCGGGGCGCCTTCGCCACCGCCGTGCTGCGCGAACTGATTGCCCACCCCACCCTGTAAGGAGCCTGCGATGCGTCGACTACTGCTCTCCAATGACGATGGCGTGCACGCCCCGGGCCTGCGGGCGCTCTATGACGCCCTGTCGCCCCACGCGCGGCTGCGCGTGGTAGCCCCGGACCGCGACAAGAGCGGCGCCAGCAACTCCCTGACCCTGAGTCGTCCGCTGTCGCTCACCGACATGGACAACGGCTTCTACAGCGTCGACGGTACCCCGGCGGACTGCGTCTACCTGGGGGTCAACGGGGTCTGGGACGAGAAGCCCGACCTGGTGATTTCCGGCATCAACCATGGCGGCAACCTGGGCGACGACGTGCTCTACTCCGGCACCGTGGCCGCCGCCATGGAGGGGCGTAACCTGGGGATGCCGGCCATCGCCATGTCGCTGACGGGGTCGCGCCACTTCGATACCGCCGGCCGAGTGGCGGCCAGCCTGGTGGGCGCCGCCGACCAGCTCTCGCTGCCGCCGCGCAGCCTGCTCAACGTCAATGTGCCCGACCTGCCCTGGGACGAGATCCAGGGCTTCCGGGTCACCCGGCTTGGCTATCGAGGGCCGGCATCTCGCCCGCTGGAGGTGCGCGATCCTCGCGGGCGGGTGCGCTGGTGGATCGCCGCCGCCGGCGAGAACGCCGACGACGGACCCGACACCGACTTCGCCGCGGTCGAGGCGGGCTATGTTTCCATCACCCCGCTGCAGACCGACCTGACCCGGCAGGCGGCCATCGGCGACGTGCAGGGCTGGCTGGATGCTCTCACCTGAACGACTCACGGAGCTGGTGCGCGGGGTCGGCATGACCTCCCAGCGCACCCGGGATCGCATGGTGGCGAGGCTCGCCGAGCAGGGCATCCGCGATGCGCGGGTGCTGGCGACCCTGGCCAGCGAGCCGCGCCACCTCTTCCTCGACGAGGCGCTCGCCCACCGCGCCTACGAGGATACCTCCCTGCCCATCGGCCATGGCCAGACCCTCTCCCAGCCGTGGATGGTGGCGCGGATGACCGAGCTGGTGCTGGAGGAGGCGCCTGCGCGGGTGCTGGAGATCGGCACCGGCTCGGGCTACCAGACCCTGGTCCTGGCGCGGCTGGTGCCGGAACTCTGGAGCATCGAGCGGATCAATGCCCTGCACCGGCGTGCCACCGAGCGGCTGCGCCTGCTCGGGGCCCAGCAGGTTCACCTGAGGCTGGCCGACGGCGGCCACGGCTGGCCGGAAACGGCTCCCTTCGATGTCATCCTGCTCACCGCCTGTGCCGGCGAGCTGCCTGCTCCCCTGCTGGCCCAGCTGGCCGACGGCGGGGTGCTGATCACGCCGCTGGCGGATTCCCGGGGGCGCCAGTGGCTGACCCGGGTGCGCCGCCAGGGGGACCACTATGAACGGCAGCGGCTCGAGCCCGTGCGTTTCGTACCGCTGCTGGAAGGCGTCATTCGTTGAAAGGAGCTTGCGCTTGAAGCGTTACCCAGGAATCTTTCTCAGGGGCGCCGGGATGGGCGCCGCCGATGCGGTGCCCGGCGTCTCGGGGGGGACCATCGCCTTCGTGACCGGCATCTACGAGGAGCTGATCCACACCATCAAGCAGTTCGGCCCCAGCGCCTTCGTGGCCTGGCGCCGCGGCGGCCTGCCGCTGCTGATCGCCCACCTCAACCTGGGCTTCGTGATCCCGCTGCTGGCCGGCATCGCCGCCAGCCTGATCACGGTGGCGCACCTGGTGGTGTGGCTGATGGAAGACTACCCGCTGCTGCTCAACGGCTTCTTCTTCGGCCTGGTGGCGGCCTCGGCGCTGGTGGTCAGCCGCCACCCGCTGGACTGGCGCTGGTGGCACATCGCCCCGCTGGTGGCGGGGCTGGTGATGGCCCACTTCCTGCCCGCCCTGATGCCCCTGATCACCCTGCTCGGCAGTCAGGAGATCATGCTGGTGGTCGGGGGCGCCATCGCCATCAGCGCGCTGCTGCTGCCGGGGGTTTCGGGCAGTTTCCTGCTGCTGACCATGGGGCTCTATGGCACCGTGATGCAGGGCATCCGCAGCTTCGACCTGGGGCTCATCGCCATCTTCGGGCTGGGCTGCCTGATCGGCCTGTTCTTCTTCTCGCGGCTGCTCTCCTGGCTGCTGCACCGCTTCCATACCGGCACCCTGCAGCTCCTGGTGGGCTTTATCGTGGGGTCGCTGCCGGTACTCTGGCCCTGGCGTGAGCTGGTACGCTATCAGCTCGGCCCCGAAGGGCAGATGATTCCGCTGGACTACCGCTATCTCACCCCGAGCGACTTCGCCATGCTGACCGGCGAGCCGTCCCAGCTGACGGCAGTGGTGGCACTGATGCTGGCCGGGGCGGCCCTGGTGCTGCTGCTGGATCGCACGAGCCGACCGGCCGCTGCGAGCACGCCCCGCGGGGCGAACAAGGAGGATGCTTCCGATGCGTAAGGCAATGATGATTTCCGCGCTGGCCCTGGCCGTGGCCGGCTGTGCCGCCCAGCAGGGCGAGGCGCCCCAGGTGCAGGTGCGCGACCTCTCCACGAGCCGGGAGCAGTCTAGCGTTTCCCACTACACCGTGGAGCGGGGCGACACCCTCTACGGCATCGCCTGGCGCCACAACATGGACTACCGCGATCTGGCGCGCATCAACCGCATCGGCCCGCCCTACCAGATCCAGCCGGGTCAGCGCCTGGTGCTGGATCCGGATGGCCCGGCGCCCTCCCGGGATGACGGCGCCCCCGAGGTGGCCGCGAGCGGTGGCGTAGTGGCGACGCCTCTGGGCGGCGCCCGCCCCCACGCCGAGGAGAGCGGCAGCATGGAGTGGCTGCTGCCGGACGGCTCCGTCGAGCAGGGGCGCAGCTTCTCTGCCCAGCCCCTGGACGAGGCCGATGGCCCGAGCCAGGTCGCGCTGGAGAGCGCCGCGGAGGCGGCCGGCGGCACGGCCGCTCCGGGACCCATCCCTCGCCGCGACGCCGACGAGACGCCGGCGCGCGCGCCGGTCGTCGAGCCGGAGCCGGCCCGAGAGGTGGCGGCTGCCGAGCCGGCGCCCGCTCCCCAGCCGGAACCGGAATCGGAGCCGGAGCCCGCGCCGGCGGCCGCGCCGGAGCCGGAAGCCGGCACCGCGGTGGCGGGTGGCAGCCAGGCCCCGGACCGCTCCTCGCGCACCTATACACCGGTGGATGAGGTGAACTGGCGCTGGCCCGCCGACGGCGAGGTCGTGGGCCGCTTCGGCGAGGGCGGCAGCATCACCGCCGGGATTGATATCGCCGGGCAAAAGGGGCAACCTGTCAGAGCCGCCGGACCGGGCATCGTCGTCTACGCCGGCAGCGGGGTGCGGGGCTACGGCAACCTCATTCTGCTCAAGCACAACGACGAATACCTGAGCGCCTACGCCCACAATGACTCCCTGCGGGTCCGCGAGAATGACGTGGTCGAGGCCGGGGAGGTGATCGCCACCATGGGCGACAGCGACGCCGAAGACGTGCGGCTGCACTTCGAGGTGCGCAAGAATGGGCAGCCTCAGGACCCCCTGAACTACCTGCCGTCCCGCTGAGTGCTCGGTGGCCGGCGCACCGGCGGGGTGTCACACAATAATAATCATGAGCGCCGATGCTCTTCCCAGGGCGTCGGCGCCGGGACGCAACCACAGGGTAGCCATCGATGAGCATGCTTGAACGGGACCTTCAGGATGTGAATCTCGACACGCTCGAGGAGAAGGAAGACGAGAGTGTCGACGAGCTGGATGACGATCGCAGCGAGGTGGAGAGCAGCCGCGACGAAGAGGCCTTCGAGAAGGCGCTCAGTCGCGAGGATCGCTACAGCAATCACAGCCTAGACGCCACCCAGATCTACCTCAACGAGATCGGCTTCTCGCCGCTGCTGACCCCGGAAGAGGAGGTCTACTATGGCCGCCTCGCCCGCAAGGGGGATCCGGCCGGCCGCTCGAGGATGATCGAGTCCAACCTGCGCCTGGTGGTCAAGATCGCCAGGCGCTACCTCAACCGCGGCCTGTCGCTGCTCGACCTGATCGAAGAGGGCAACCTCGGCCTGATCCGTGCCGTGGAGAAGTTCGACCCCGAACGCGGCTTCCGCTTCTCCACCTACGCCACCTGGTGGATCCGCCAGACCATCGAGCGGGCCCTGATGAACCAGACCCGCACCATTCGCCTGCCCATCCACGTGGTCAAGGAGCTCAATATCTACCTGAGGGCGGCCCGGGAGCTGACCCAGAAGCTCGACCACGAGGCCACCGCCGAGGAGATCGCCGACTACCTCGACAAGCCGGTGGAGACCGTCAAGAAGATGATGGGGCTCAACGAGCGGATCTCCTCGGTGGACTACCCGGTGGGCGGCGACAGCGACAAGCCGCTGATCGAGACCCTGGCCGACGACAACGAGGTCGGCCCCGAGTCCTCCCTGCTCGACGGTGATATCAAGCAGCACGTCGACGACTGGCTCGCCGAGCTCACCGAGAAGCAGATGGAGGTGGTGGTGCGCCGCTTCGGGCTGCGCGGCCACGAGGCGGCCACCCTGGAGCAGGTGGGCGAGGAGATCGGCCTGACCCGGGAGCGGGTGCGGCAGATCCAGGTGGAGGCGCTCAAGAAGCTGCGCCGGGTGCTCGACAAGCAGGGGCTCTCGCTGGATTCCATCTTCGAATGAACCGCGCTTGCCGATTTCCTGCATGCTGCCCTGTCAGCCTGTGGGGGAAATCGGCCCGTACACAGGAACTGCCACGCCCATGCCTCGCCCGACCCCGACTCGCCTGACGCTCCGTCCGCTCGCTCTGCTGGTGGGGCTGGCCGTGGCCGGCTCCGCCCAGGCCACCGACCTCTGGACCGTGGCCCGGGATGCCCTGGAGAACGACGCCTCCCTGGCGGCGGCCCGTTCGGGCTTCTCCGCCGTGGAGGCGGGGCGCGACGTCCAGCGCGGCACCCTGCTGCCCCAGGTGAGCCTGGGGGGCAGCCTCAGCCATAGCCGCACCTACCAGAGCCAGTCCGGGGAGAGCCAGGCGGGCGGGGTGACGCAGCCGGGTAGCGGTGCCGGTGGCGACGATGACGTCAACAGCCTCGGCGTCAATCTCGACGCCAGCCAGGCCCTCTATGATCCGGCGCGGCGCGCCCAGCTCACCCAGGCGGAGCGCCGGGTCGACCGCGAAGCGCTGTCGCTTGCGGTGGCCGAGCAGCAGCTGCTGCTGGAGGTGGCCGAGGCCTACTTCGAGATCCTGCGCGCCCACGATATCCTCTCGGCGCGCCGCTCCCAGGAGACCGCCATCGAGCGCCAGCTGGAGCAGGCTCGGGAGCGCTTCGAGGTGGGCCTGATCGCCATCACCGAGGTGCACGAGGCCCAGGCCTCCTTCGACCTGGCCCGCGCCCAGCGGATCGCCGCCGAGAGTGCCATGCAGGTGAGCTTCGAGGCCCTGGAGCGCCTCACCGGCCAGCGCTACCAGAGCATCGACGGCCTGGCCGAGGAGATTCCCATCGCCCCGCCGGAGCCCGTGGACCGCGGCGACTGGGTCGAGCTCGCCATGGCCAACAGCCCCATGCTGCAGATGGCCGAGGCCGGCATCGAGGTGGCCCGCAGCGAGCTGGAGGTCTCCCGGGCCGGCCAGAAGCCCCGGCTGGAGGCCTTCGCCAGCTACGACTACTCGGATAACGACCGTAGCGGCGTCTCGGGCTACAACTCCGGCAGCCAGCTGGGGCTGCGTGCCAGCATGCCGCTCTATACCGGCGGCAGCACCCAGGCGCAGATTCGCCAGAGCGGCTTCGCCCTGGAGGTCTCCCAGTATGACTTCGAGGCCCAGCGGCGCGACACCGTCCAGCAGGTGCGCTCCCTGTTCACCCGGGTGACTAACGACGTGGAGACGGTGGAAGCCCGCGCCCAGGCCATCGTCTCCAACCGCAGCGCCCTGGAGGCGACCCGCTCGGGCTACGAGGTGGGCACCCGCAACATCGTCGACGTGCTCAACGCCGAGCGCAACCTGTTCAATGCCATCGCCGATCACGCCGAGGCGCGCTACGACTATGTGCTGGGCCTGCTGCGCCTGCAGCAGCAGGCGGGCCTGCTCGACGCCGCGTCGATCCAGGCGGTCAACGCCTGGCTTCAGGCGGAGAGCGCCGTCTCCCTGGAGCTGCCCGCCGTGGGTAACCAGGACCCGGTGATGAATATCGGGGCGCGCCCTCGGTCGCCTTCGTGATGTTGTCCTGATAAGCCGGTTTTTTACAGAGCTGCTTGCCAGAAACCACCAGTGATTTGGTGGTTTCTTTCATGAAAGAGCCGGCGTGGGCATGGATAATGCCATATCTGTCTCTGCCACTCTTCCAGGATCTGCCATGGCCCGGCCGCTGATCGCCGATATCGACCTCGACGCCCTGCGTCACAACTACCGTCTCGCCTGCTCCATGGCGCCGGACAGCCGCGCCGTTGCGGTGCTCAAGGCCGACGGCTACGGCCATGGTGCCGTGGCTTGTGCACGCGCCCTGGAGGATCTTGCCCCGGCCTTTGCGGTGGCCTGCATCGAGGAGGCGGTGACCCTGCGCGAGGCGGGCATCGCCACCCCCATCGTGCTGCTGGAGGGGATCTTCGAGGCCAGCGAGCTCGAGCAGGTGGAGGCGCTGGGCCTGTGGATGGCGGTGCACAGCGACTGGCAGCTGGAGGCGCTGCTGGCGCGCCGACCGGCCCGGCCGATTCCGGTGTGGCTCAAGGTAGACTCCGGCATGCACCGCCTGGGCTTCCCGCCGGAGCGGGCAGAAGCGGTATGGCGGCGGCTGAAAGCGGCTCCCGAACACGCCTGCGACCTGCAGCTGATGAGCCACTTCGCCACCGCGGATCTCACCGATACCGGCTACTTCACCCGACAGGTGGAGCGCCTGCGGGAGCTGGCAGAGCGCCTCGAGGCGCCGCTTTGCCTTGCCAACTCGCCGGCGACCCTGGCCCGACCCGAAGCCCGTGGCGCCTGGCACCGTCCGGGGGTGATGCTCTACGGCAGCGACCCGCTGGAGGCGGCCAGCGTGGAGAGCCAGCGCCTTGCGCCGGTGATGACCCTGCGCTCGGCGTTGATCGCCGTGCGCGAGCTGCCCGCCGGCGAGCCGGTGGGCTATGGCGGTCGCTGGGTCACCCCCCGGCCGTCGCGCATCGGCGTGGTGGCCTGTGGCTACGGCGACGGCTACGATCGCCACGCCGTGGACGGCACCCCGGTGCTGGTGGCGGGGCGGCGCGCGGCCGTTGCCGGCAAGGTCTCCATGGACATGATGACCGTGGATATCACCGATATCCCCGAGGCGCAGATCGGCAGCGAGGTGGTGCTCTGGGGCCGGGCCGCCAATGGCGAGCTGCTCGGGGTGGACGAGGTGGCCCGCCACTGCGACACCATCAGCTATACCCTGCTCACCGGGGTGCTGCCGAGGGTGCCGAGGCGGTATCATGGGGCGTCTTGAACGCGTCACAGGAACCACCATGTCAAGGGATGCCGACACCTCGTCCAGCTCCGCTGGGACCCCGCCAAGCTTCGCCCACCCCCGCTACTGGCCCGTCTGGGTGGCCATCGGTGCCATGTACCTGGCGGCCTGGCTGCCATGGCGGCTCAAGCTCTGGGTCGGCAAGCTGATCGGCCTGGCCGCCTGGCGCCTTGCCAGGCGCCGGCGGCATATCACCGAGACCAACCTGCGGCTCTGCTTCCCCGAGCTGGGTGACGACCAGCAGGCGCGTCTGGTCAGGGAGACCTTCGTCGCCAACGGCATCGGGATCATGGAGACCGCCACCGGCTGGTGCCGTGACCCGGAGCACCTGCGCCATCGGGTCACTTTCAAGGGCCAGGAGCATATGGCCCGGGTGCAGGCCGAGGGGAAGGGGGCGCTGGTGATCGGCGTGCACTTCTCGACCCTCGACCTGGGCGGCGCCCTGCACTCCCTCTTCTTTCCGGCCGACGTGGTCTATCGTCCCCACGACAACCCGCTCTTCGAGCGCTTCATGACCCGGGCGCGCAAGCGGATCTTTGGCACCGCCATCGACCGTCACGACCTGCGTGGCGTGGTGCGGCGCATCAAGGCCGGCCACCATGTCTGGTACTCCCCGGACCAGGACTTCGGCCGCGACGTCAGCGTCTTCGCCCCCTTCTTCGGCATCGAGGCGGCCAGCATCAAGCTCACCGCCAAGATCGCCAGGATGACCGGGGCGCCGGTGATGCCGCTGATGTTTCACCGCAACCCGGATAACCGCACCTACACCCTGGAGTACCTGCCGCCCCTGGAGAACTTCCCCAGCGGCGACGAGGTGGCCGATGCGGCGCGCATCAACGCCTTTATCGAAGGGGCGATCCGCAAGCACCCCGAGCAGTACCTGTGGCTGCACCGCCGCTTCAAGACCCGCCCCGAGGGGGAGCCCGGCCTCTACTGAGGGCGGGGATTACAGGCCGACACCAAGCGTAACTTGCCATTCTGTCGACCAGTGGCAAGGCTGTAGGGGGAGCGCGGGGCGCAGGCAGGCCCCGCTGGAACACCGGATATCCCCGGAAAAGGAGGTTCCCCATGCTTGGCAACGCCCTGCTGTTTCTGATCATCGCGATCATCGCCGGCGTTCTCGGCTTCACCGGCATCGCCGGGGTGGCTACCTCGATCGCCCAGATCCTCTTCGTACTCTTCCTGATCCTCTTCGTGGTGTCGCTGCTCTTCGGACGGCGATGACGCGCAAGTCCCCCCTGGCAGATGCCCACAGCAAAAAGGCCCCTCCATCCGGAGGGGCCTTTGCGCATGAGGGCTGAACGTCGACTCAGGCGTCGATACGCTTGTACTTCATGCGGTGCGGGGTGTCATCGCCCACGCGCTTCCTGTGGTCCGCCTCGTACTCGGCGTAGTTGCCCTCGAAGAACTCCACGTGGGAGTCCCCCTCGAAGGCCAGGATGTGGGTGGCGATGCGGTCGAGGAACCAGCGGTCGTGGGAGATCACCAGGGCGCAGCCGGGGAAGGCCAGCAGGGCTTCCTCCAGGGCGCGCAGGGTCTCGATGTCCAGGTCGTTGGAGGGCTCATCGAGCAGCAGCACGTTGGCGCCCTGCTTGAGAGTCTGGGCCAGCTGCAGGCGGCCGCGCTCACCGCCGGAGAGCTCGTTGAGGCGCTTCTGCTGGTCGTTGCCCTTGAAGTTGAAGCGACCCACGTAGGCCCGCGAGGAGACCTCGTAGCCGTTGATGTTGAGCATGTCCTGGCCGTCGGAGACCGCTTCCCACACCGTCTGCTTGTCGTCGAGGCCGTCGCGCAGCTGCTCCACGTAGGCGACATCGACGGTATCGCCGATCACCACCTCGCCGGTGTCGGGCTGCTCCTTGCCCGTGATCAGCTTGAACAGGGTCGACTTGCCCGCGCCGTTGCCGCCGACGATACCGATGATGGCACCCTTGGGCACGGTGAAGGAGAGGTCCTCGTAGAGCAGCTTGTCATCGAAGGCCTTGGAAACGCCGTGGAACTCGATGACCTTGTCGCCCAGGCGCGGACCGGGCGGAATGTAGATCTCGTTGGTCTCGTTGCGCTTCTGGAAGTCGCCGGACTGCATCTCCTCGAAGCGGTTGAGGCGCGCCTTGCTCTTGGCCTGGCGGCCCTTGGCGTTGGAGCGCACCCACTCCAGCTCCTGCTTGATGGCCTTGTTCTTCGAGGCCTCCTGCTTGGCCTCCCGGGCCAGGCGCTGCTCCTTGGCCTCGAGCCAGCCGGAGTAGTTGCCCTCGAAGGGGATGCCCTGGCCGCGGTCGAGCTCGAGGATCCAGCCGGCCACGTTGTCGAGGAAGTAGCGGTCGTGGGTGATCGCCACCACGGTGCCGCTGTAGTCGTGCAGGAAGCGCTCCAGCCAGGCCACCGACTCGGCGTCCAGGTGGTTGGTGGGCTCGTCGAGCAGCAGCATGTCGGGGCTGGAGAGCAGCAGGCGGCAGAGCGCCACCCGGCGCCGTTCGCCGCCGGAGAGGTGACCCACGCGGGCCTCCCAGGGCGGCAGGCGCAGGGCCTCGGCGGCCACCTCGAGCTTGCGCTCCAGGTTGTGGGCGTCGGCGGCCTCGATGATGTTCTCCAGGCGCGCCTGCTCGCTGGCCAGGGCGTCGAAGTCGGCGTCCGGCTCGGCGTAGGCGGCATAGACGGCGTCGAGCTTCTCCTGGGCCTCCTTGATGGCGCCCAGCGCTTCCTCGACGGTCTCGCGGACGTTCTTGTCGTCGTCGAGCTCCGGCTCCTGAGGCAGGTAGCCGACGTTGATGCCCGGCATGGGGCGCGCCTCGCCCTCGAACTCGTTGTCGACCCCGGCCATGATGCGCAGCAGGGTCGACTTGCCCGAGCCATTGAGACCCAGCACGCCGATCTTGGCACCCGGGAAGAAGGAGAGGGAGATATCCTTGAGGATCTGCTTCTTGGGGGGCACGACCTTGCCCACCCGGTTCATGGTGAAGACGTATTGCGCCATGGGAACCCGTCGGTTGGAGGATTTTCAGTGGCCACGATGATAGTGGCCACTGCAGGCAAAGGCCAGCCGGGGCCCTACTCCTCTTCGTCGATGGCCCAGTCATCCTCGATGGCGCGGCGCAGCCGGCGCTCCTCGAGCAGCGCTTCGACGCGGCGTCGAGCGCGCAGGGTATCGGCACGGTTGGTGCGGGGACGGGAGTACTCCTCGTCATTCACCGCTTCGGAAAAGTCTGCCTCGTCATCGAGGCTCGGTTCGAGAAGGTGTTCACGGCCCATGCGACGTCCTCCCATGGCCAGGGGTCGACTGCCGTCGACGCATCACGCAATCGCTTCTCGTCCGCTGTGACCACCGGGGGCGGAACCCGAAGCGCCCAGGCAGCAACGGAGCTGCCTGGGCGCTATATATCGTCACCGGCGCAGAAGCACAAGCCCCCTGCGACAGTTTTTCTCACCGCTCGGCTCTGGCGGTCTCACTCCACGCCATAGTGGGCCTTGAGGCGCTCGAGCTCCAGCTGGGCTTCCACCCGCTCGGTGACATCCTTCTGCACGCCGATGTAGTAGGTGAGGTTATCGTCGTCGTCATGCACCGGCGTGATGGAGAGCTCGTTCCAGAACAGGGTGCCGTCCTTGCGGTAGTTGCGTAGCACGGTGCGGCAGGGGCGCCCCTCGTCGATGGCCTGGCGGATGGTGGCCAGCCCCTCCTGATCGCGGTCCTCGTTCTGCAGGAAACGACAATCCTGATAGAGGATCTCGTCGGCGCTGTAGCCGGTCAGACGCTCGAAGCCCTTGTTCACGTAGATCAGGATATTCTCGTCGCCTTCCTGCTCGGCGACCACGATGCCGTCCTCCGAGGCATCGACGATGCGCTCGAGCAGGTCCGGGCTGATCAGGGGAGATCGTTTCATTCTGGGCGTTCCTGTCGCGGATCCAGTCCTGGTCGCCCTGTCGGGCGACATGGGTGCTGCTTGGTTCATTACATCATGGCCAGGCGGCCAGCGGATTTCAACGCGGCGATCCGCCTATTCCACCTCGGGCAGGCGGCTGGCGCTGGCCGCCGCGGCCAGCGCCATCAGCGCCAGCGCCACCATCAGCGCCGCGCTGCCCAGCCACTGGGCGAGGGCGCCTACGGCGCCACCCACCGCCAGCATCAGCACCCCGGTAATGGTGTTGGAGAGCGCCACATAGAGGGCGCGCTTGTCGCTGCCGGCCATGTCGACGATATAGGTCTTGCGGCCCAGGCGCACGCCGGAGTGGATGATCACCAGCAGCGCATAGACGATCGCATAGGGCCACACGGTCTGGCTCCAGGCCCCGGGCAGCCAGGCGATGGCGGCGGCCAGCAGGCAGCAGGCCGCCGCCCCGAGGCCGGCATCGCGCATCACCCGGCGGCTGGAGACGTCGGCGCGCTTGCCCCACACCGGGCTCGCCACCATGCCGGCAAGCCCCGAGACCACGATCAGCACCCCGAGGCCGCCAAGCTCGGTGCCGCTCTGCTGCTGGCCGAGCAGCGCCACATAGGGCAGCGCCAGGGCGCTGGCCAGCAGCAGGGCCCGGGAGAGGTTGAAGTGCAGGAAGCCGCGATCCTCGCGCAGCAGGCGCAGGCCCAGCTTGATGCTGTCCCAGGCGTTCTCGCCGCCCTCCACGGCGCCGGGGGTCTCCGCAATGCGCGCCGCGCAGAGGGCGTTGAGGGCCCAGCCCAGGGCGGCGATGCCAAGCAGCACCGCCAGGGCCAGCTCCCCCGGACGGTCGCCGAAGAGCATCAGCACGGCACCGGCGGCCAGGGTCACGGCGCCGGCCACGCTGCCGCTCCAGCCCATCAGGGTGCCGCGGCGCTGCTTGCTGATGGTCTTGCCGAGCACGTCCTTGGTGGCCACCGAGGAGAGGCCCCGGGCGAGCGACAGCGCCACCAGCACCAGGAGCACCAGGCCGCCGCCGACGCCGCCCGAGCCGAACAGCGCCAGCAGGGCGAGCAGGGCCGCGGCCGCCGCCTGGAGCAGCCCGCCCGCCACCCAGACCCACTTGCGCTCGGGCCTCAAGCGAATGAAGCCCGCCACGAAGAGCTGGGGGAGCAGGGCGCCGGCCTCGCGGATCGGTACCAGCAGGCCCACCATCCAGAGCGGGGCGCCGATCACCCCCATCAGCCAGGGCAGCACCAGCCGAGCGCTGGAGAGCTCGTCGGCCAGCTTGTTGCCGAGCGATGCCAGAAGGTGCAGGAAGAAATTGCGCGGCTGCTCGTCGCAGGCTTCGTCCGGGATGTCCTTGCACATCCGGCTGTCCTCGTCGCCGGTCAGCCACTCGTAGAGGCGGGACTGGCTGATCTCGGGTGCGGCCATGGGGGCTCCTCGCTGCTAGCATGATCGGCTCATATTGTCGCGACAGGGAGGCCGCCGTGTCACCTATTCGAATCAACTACTACAAGCGCTGCTCGAGGCCATCGCCATGACCCGGGACGGTCAGGCGATGCTCTACGGCCTCGGCGCCGTGGCGCTCTGGTCCACCGTGGCCACCGCCTTCAAGGTGGCGCTGGGCTACATGTCGCCGCTCGAGCTGATGTGGCTCGCTTCCCTGGTCTCCTGGGCGCTGATCGGTGCCCTGGTCATGCGCCAGGGGCTCGCCGGCCAGGCGCTGCGCCACGGCTGGCGCACCGCGGCCTGGGCGGGGCTGATGAACCCGGTGGCCTACTACCTGCTGCTGTTCGGCGCCTATGACCGCCTGCCGGGGCAGGAGGCCATGGCGCTCAACTACACCTGGGCGCTGGCCATGGCCTTCCTGGCGGTGCCGCTGCTCGGCCAGCGGCTGACCCGAATGGACGTTGTGGCCGGGATGGTCGCCTACGGCGGGGTTTGGGTGATCGCCACCCGCGGGGCGGTGCTGGACGTGGCCTTCGCCGACCCCCTGGGGGTCGCCATGGCGCTCGCCTCGACCCTGATCTGGGCGCTCTACTGGCTGCTCAACGCCCGGGACCATCGCCCGCCGCTGGTGGCCCAGTGGCAGAACTTCAGCGTCGGGGTGCCGGTGCTCACGGCGCTGCTGCTGGCCGGGCCAGGCCTGCAGTGGCACGGCTGGCTGGGGCTCTCTGCAGGCGTCTACGTGGGGCTCTTCGAGATGGGCGTTGCCTTCGTGCTCTGGCAGCTCGCCGTGCACCGGGTATCGCGCACGGCGAAGGTCTCCAATCTGATCTTCCTCTCGCCGCCGGTGTCGCTGCTGCTGCTCTTCCTGGTAGTGGGGGAGCCGATCCTTCCCTCGACCCTGATCGGCCTGGTCCTGATCCTCGGCGGCCTGGCCCTGCAGCAGTGGCAGAAGGCGCCGGCCCCGGTCAGCCAGCCCTGAACGGCGCCGCGCCCGGCGTCACTCCTGGGCGGCCAGCCTCAGATTGCTCTCCTCCAGCAGGGCGGCGAGCTCGGGCCAGACGTTCTCGAGAATGAGCGGCTGGGCCTCGGCGGTGGGGTGGATGCCGTCGCGCTGCATCAGGTGCTCTTCGAGGGCCACGCCCTCCAGCAGGAAGGGCACCAGGGGCAGGTCGTACTCGTCGGCCAGGCGGTGGTAGACCCCGGTGAAGGCGTCGCGATAGGCCTGGCCGTAGTTGGGCGGGATGTCGATGCCCAGCAGCAGCACCCGGGCCGCGGCCTCCTGGCTCGCCTCGATCATGCGCCGCATGTTGCCCTCGAATTGGCTCGGGGGCAGGCCGCGCAGGCCGTCGTTGCCGCCCAGTTCGAGCAGAACGATGTCCGGAGCGTGCTGTCCGAGAAGCTCGGGCAGCCGGCTTGCCCCGCCGCCGGAGGTCTCGCCACTGATGCTGGCGTTGACCACCCGCGCCTTTCCGTCGAGGCGCGCTTCCAGCAGACTGACCCAGCCCTCGTCGGCCTCGATGCCGTAGGCCGCGCTCAGGCTGTCGCCCATCACCAGCAGGGTGGGGCGCTCCTCGGCCTGGACGGCCGTCGCCGCCAGCGCCAGGAACAGGAGCAGCAGCAGGGTGGTGAATCGACGCAACGCACTCTCAGGGAATCCCTTCAACATGAACGATACCTCTCGCATGGACATGACGCCGATTCTACACGCCGAGCACCTGACCAAGCAGGTAAGGAGCGGCGACCGGCAGCTCACCATTCTGAGTGACCTGGCCCTCTCGGTGTTCCCCGGCGAGACGGTGGCGATCCTCGGTCAGAGCGGCGCGGGCAAGTCGACCCTGCTGGGGCTGCTGGCGGGGCTCGACCTGCCGAGCAGCGGGGCTCTCGAGATGTTCGGCCAGTCCCTGGCGGCCCTGGACGAGGATGGCCGGGCCCGCCTGCGCGCCGGCCGGGTAGGCTTCGTGTTCCAGAACTTCCAGCTGCTGCCGACCCTCACCGCCCTGGAGAACGTGATGCTGCCCCTGGAGCTCTCGCCCCAGGCCGGCACCGAGGCCAGGGCCCGGGAGTGGCTCGAGCGGGTGGGACTGGGCGAGCGCCTGGACCACCTGCCCAAGCAGCTCTCCGGCGGCGAGCAGCAGCGGGTCGCCCTGGCCCGGGCCTTCGTCACCGGCGCCGAGCTGGTGTTCGCCGACGAGCCCACCGGCAACCTCGACCCGGATACCGGCGAGCGCATCATCGAGGCCCTCTTTGCGCTCAACCGCGAGGCGGGCACCACCCTGGTGCTGGTCACCCACGACCACGCCCTGGCGCGGCGCTGCGACCGCTGCCTGCGCCTGGGCCACGGTCGCCTGGAGGCGCTAGAGCTCGACGAGGTGAGCGCATGAGCCTGACCGCCCTGCGCCTGGCGCGCTTCTCGGCCCGGGGGCTCACTCGCGACCTGCGTGCCCCCGACGTGCGGGCCCTCTTCGTGGCGCTCGCCCTGGCGGTGGCCGCCTCCACCATGATCGGCTTCTTCCTCGACCGCCTGGACCGCGGCCTGACCCGCCAGGCGAGCCAGATCCTGGGTGGTGACCTGGTGCTGGAGCAGGGTCGCCCCTTCGAGGCGGAGCTTCGCCAGACCCTGGAGGAGGCCGGCCTGGTGCTCAGCGACCAGGTGGGCATGGTCTCCATGGTCAGCCTGGAGGATGCCTTCCAGCCGGCCAGCCTCAAGGCGGTGGATCGCCGCTATCCGCTCTACGGCAGCGTCACGGTCGACCTGGGCGACGGGCCTGAGGTGCTGGCGCGGGGGCCGGCCCCGGGGGAGGCCTGGCTGGCGCCGCGCCTGGCGGTGTTGCTCGACGCCGAGCTCGGCGATCGGGTGCGCGTCGGGGAGCTCGAGCTGAGCGTGGCGGGGCTGATCGAGCGGGAGCCCGATCAGTCCGGCGGCTTTGCCAACTTCAACCCGCGCCTGATGCTGCATATCGACGACCTGGCGGCGACCCAGCTGGTACAGCCGGGCTCCCGGGTCTCCCATGAGTTGCTCGCCGCCGGGCCGCCGGACATCATCGACGACCTCTCCCCGCTGCTCGCCGAGCTGCGCCGTGACGGCGTGGAGGTGCGCGACGTGCGCCGGGATCGCCCTCAGCTCGGCAACGCCCTGGAGCGCGCCGAACGCTACCTGAGCCTGGCCGGGCTCGCCGCCGTGCTGCTGGCCGGGGTGGCGGTGGCCATGGCCACCCGGCGCTACGTGGACCGCCACCTGGACACGGCGGCGCTGATGCGCTGCTTCGGCGCCACCCAGCGCGAGCTGATCCGCGTCTTCAGCCTGCAGCTCCTGTGGCTGGCGCTGGCCGCCTCGGCGGTGGGGGCGCTGCTGGGGCTCGCCGGCCAGGCGGCGCTCTTGGCCCTGCTCACCGCCATCCTGCCCATGGAGCTGCCCCCGCCCGGCGTGATGCCGCTGTGGCTCGGCGCGCTGACCGCCCTGGCGGTGCTGGCGGGATTCGCCGGCCCGACCCTGCTGCGCCTGAAGAAGGTGAGCGCCCTCAAGGTGCTGCGCCGGGAGCTCGACCCCCTGCCGGCCTCGGCCTGGGCGGTGGTGGCAGTGGCTAGCGCCGTCTTCGGTGCCCTGCTGTGGCTCTACTCCGGGGATCTCGGCCTCTCGGTCGGGCTGCTGCTGGGCGGGCTCATCATGCTGGTGGTGCTCTGGGGGCTCGGCTCCCTGCTGCTCGGCGGCGTGCTGCGTCTGGCCTCCCGGCTGCCCCGTCGTGGCGGCGACGACCTCACCCAGGCGCTGCGCCTGGGCGGGGCCCAGCTGGCCCGGCGGCGCACCGCGAGCCTCGGCCAGCTGCTGGCCTTCTCGGTCACCTTCTTCGCCATGGCGATGATCGCCCTGGTGCGCGGCGACCTGCTGACCACCTGGGAGGCCCAGCTGCCGGAGGACACCCCCAACTACTTCGCCATCAATATCCAGCCCCACGAGCGCGAGGGTTTCGAGGCGGCCCTGGGCGACGCCGCGGACGCCCGCAGCGCCCTCTACCCCATGGTGCGCGGGCGCATCACCGCCATCAACGACATGGCCCCCCGGGACGCCGTGCCCCCGGACGCCCGGGGCGACAACACCCTGCGCCGGGAGCTCAACCTCACCTGGCGGGAGACCCTGCCCGAGGGCAACCGCCTGGTGGCGGGGCAGTGGTTCGATGACCTGGAGGGTGCCGAGCCCGGCGGCTGGCTGGGCGAGGTGGCCGCGGAGCCTGCCCAGGCGCGGGTGCCGATCTCGGTGGAGGATGGGCTGGTGGAACGCTTCGGCCTGGCGCTGGGCGATACCCTGACCTTCACCATCGGCGGCCAGGAGATCGTCGGCGAGATCGCGAGCCTGCGCGACCTGGACTGGGACAGCTTCCGGCCCAACTTCTTCGTGATCTTCCCGCCGGGGGTGCTGGAGGGCTTCGGCCACAGCTACATCACCGCCTTCCACCTGGATGCCGAGGAGCGCGAGGTGCAGCGGGGCCTGGTCCGGGACTTCCCTGGGGTGACCCTGCTCAACGTCGACGCCATCCTCGCCCAGGTGCGCGACCTGCTGACTCAGGTGACCCGCGCCGTGGAGCTGGTGCTCGGCTTCGTGCTGCTGGCCGGCGTCAGCGTGCTCTATGCGGCGCTGACCGCCAGCCGTCCGGTGCGCGCCCACGAGAGCGGCCTGCTGCGGGTCTTCGGCGCCGGCAACCGCATGCTCTCCCGGGTGCAAGGGGCGGAGTTCGCCATCCTGGGGTTTGCCAGCGGCCTGATGGGGGCGCTGCTGGCTGAGCTTGCCACCGCGGCCCTCTACCTGGCCTGGCTCGACCTGACGCCGCGCCTGCACGGCTGGCTCTGGCTGGCGCTACCCCTGGGCGGGGCGCTCTTGGTCGGCGTCATCGGCCACCTGCTCTCCCGCGGCCTGCGCCGCCAGGCCCCGGCGGCGAGCCTGGGCCTGTTGGGCGAGACCTGAGAGCCCGGGGGCGAGGAGGCGACCATGCAGAAGGAGACCCTGCGCTACCGGCTGCTGGAGGCCCAGCTCGACCTGGCGCGCCGTCAGGAGCGCGCAGTGATCCTGCTGCTCACCGGCCATGCCGCGACCCACAAGGGAGCGGTGGTCAACCGGCTTAACCACTGGCTGGAGAACCGCCATACCGAGGTTCATGCCCTGGGGCCGAGCAGCGAGGAGCAGTCGCGTCCCTACTGGTGGCGCTACTGGCGCCGGGTGCCCGAGTGCGGCCGTGTCGGCATCTTCATCCACGGCTGGTACGGCGATGCGCTCTTTGCCCGGGCCGAGCGCCGGCTCTCGCCCGGTGCCTTCCAGGACCGCCTGGCGGAGATCCGCGCCTTCGAGGCGGCGCTGGCTGCCGAGGGGGTGGTGCTGCTCAAGCTGTGGAGCGACATCGGCCGTCGCGAGCAGCGCCGCCACCTGGTCGAGCTGCAGCAGGACCCGGCCACCGCCTGGCAGGCGGGGGTCAGCGAGTGGCAGCGCCACGGCCAGCATGCGGCCATCGAGGCCCTGGGGAGGCGCCTGCGCGACGACACCGAGGCCCCGCATGCCCCCTGGCAGCGGCTGCCCTTTCGCGAGCCCGGGGAGCAGCTCTTCCGGGTCGGCCGGGCCCTGCTGAACACCCTGGAGAGCCCGCCCGCTCCTCCCGAGACAGCCCTTGGTGACCTGCCGGAGGAGGCCGCCGGGGTGCCCTCCCTGGGCCGGGGGGAGGCGCCGGCGCCGCTGAACAAGACGGGGTATCGTGAGCGCCTGGCCCGCGCCCAGGCGCGCCTGGCCCTCAACGCCCGGGAGCTCGCCCGGCGGCGCATTCCGGTGGTGATCGCCTTCGAAGGGCACGACGCGGCGGGGAAGGGGGGCAGCATCCATCGGGTCACCGCGGCCCTGGATGCCCGCCAGTACCGTGTGCATCGCATTGCCGCCCCCAGCGATGAGGAGCGCCTGCGCCCCTGGGCCTGGCGCTTCTGGCGCCGGCTGCCGGCGGACGGGCGCATCGCCCTCTTCGACCGCTCCTGGTACGGGCGCGTGCTGGTGGAGCGAGTGGAAGGGCTGGCCCGGGAGGCCCAGTGGCAGCGGGCCTTCGGCGAGATTACGCAGTTCGAACAGCAGCTGCTGGCTCATGGCGGGGTGCTGATCAAGCTCTTCCTCGCCATCGACAAGGACGAGCAGCTCCGGCGCTTCGAGGCCCGCGCCGCCACGCCCCACAAGCGCCACAAGCTCACCGACGAGGACTGGCGCAACCGCGAGCGCTGGGACGACTACCGGGGCGCCATCGACGAGATGTTCGCCCGCACCCACCTGCCCGGCGCCGAATGGACCCTGGTCGCCTGTGACGACAAGCGCCGGGCCCGGCTGGCGGTGCTGGAGGCGGTCAACGAGCGCCTCGAGGCGCGGCTCTCCTCGGCGGGCTGAGGCCAGCCTCCCGGGCCAATAGCCGCTATGCTGTGCCTGTTGTCACGGTTTTCCCCGAACGCTTCGATCACACAGGAGGTGATCCCATGTCTCGCTTCTCCCCCGCCGCGGCTCGGCTGGCCCTGCCGCTGACCCTTGCCCTGACCCTCGCCGCGGCGCCCCCCGCTCTGGCCGATCCGGAGCGACTGGAGGCCGACCTCTTGGCCCTCTTCGCCGGCGAAGGCACCCTCGAGATCGGCGACCTCTCCTCGGCGCTGCTGCGCAGCCGGCTCACCGCCGAGGAGCTGCGCTTCGAGAGCCACGGGGGGGAACGGCTGAGCGTCGAGCGCTACCTGGTCAGCGGCGACTATGATGCGCCCGACGAGGTGACCCTGGAGGGCATCCGCCTGGAGGCCTTCCTCGATGAGCCCGCCGTGCTGGACATCCAGCGCCTGGTCGTGCGTGAGCCCGGGAGTGCCGTCCCGCCCGGCGACGATGAGGCGCTGCTCGAGCAGTGGCTGAGCCGGCTGACCCTCTCCGGGCTGCGCCTGAGCCTGGACGAGGCGCCGGCCGCCACCCTGGAGAGCCTGCGCCTGGACCGTGACCTGGAGGGCGGCAGCGGCGGACTCTGGCTCGAGGCCCTCGAGCTCGATCTGGCGCTGATGATCGACCAGGCCCCGGCCGACGAGCGGACCCAGCTGCGCATGATCAGCAACGTGCTCACCGACGGCAGCGGCCGGCTGCGCCTGGACGCCGCCTTCAACGCCGACTGGGAAGAGCGCGACGGCCTGGGGCGCCTCGGCAGCGAGGGGCGGATCGCGGTGCAGGATGCCCTGGGCCTGGCCCATGAGGCCCAGCTGCCGCTGCGTCTGCCGGAGGGGCTGACCCTGGCGGAGCTGCTGGCCGATGAGACCCTGCTGCAGGCGGCCACCTTGCTGGGCGGCGAGCTGCGCCTCACCCTGAGCGACGACGGGCTCTTCCCGCGGCTGGTGGCCCTGGGAGCCGCCATGCAGGGGGTCGGCGAGTCCCAGTACCTGGAGCAGGCCCGCATCCAGGCCCAGGGCTTCGGGATGATGTTCGGCCCTCAGGTGCAGGCGGTGCTGACCGGGCTGGTGGCGCTGATGGAGGGCAGCGCCGAGGAGCTCGAGGTCTCGGTCACGCTGCCTGGCGAGAGTCGGCTGGAGAGCCTGGCCGACGACCCCCTGGCGCTGCCGGATCGTCTCGATATGCGGGTGGAGACGCGCTGAGGCGACGCTCCGGGCAGGTCCCCCGGAGCGGCATGAAAAACGTGCAGTTAAGGATGATCGCCTTTCATGTGAAAGCGGTCATGGGGTGGGGTATCATGCAGCATTCAGTTTTCCCCCTTGAAGCGAGGTCCCCCGCCCATGTTCAGCCGCGACATGACGATTGCCGGTTTCGATGATGCCCTGTTCGACGCGATGCAGAAGGAAGTCGCGCGCCAGGAGGCCCACATCGAGCTGATCGCCTCCGAGAACTACGCCAGCCCCCGGGTGATGGAAGCCCAGGGCAGCCAGCTCACCAACAAGTACGCGGAAGGCTATCCCGGCAAGCGCTACTACGGCGGCTGTGAATATGTGGACATCGTCGAGCAGCTGGCCATCGACTACGCCAAGGAGCTGTTCGGCGCCACCTACGCCAACGTCCAGCCCCACTCCGGCTCCCAGGCCAACGGCGCCGTCTTCCAGGCCCTGGTCAAGCCCGGCGACACCATCCTGGGCATGAGCCTCGATGCCGGCGGCCACCTGACCCATGGCGCCAGGCCCAACTTCTCCGGCAAGCACTACAACGCCGTGCAGTACGGGATCGACGAGAGCGGCCGCATCGACTATTCCGAGGTTGCGAAGCTGGCCCGTGAGCACCAGCCGAAGATGATCATCGCCGGCTTCTCCGCCTACTCCCAGATCATCGACTGGGCCAAGTTCCGCGAGATCGCCGACGAGGTGGGCGCCTATCTGCTGGTGGACATGGCCCACGTGGCTGGCCTGGTCGCCGCCGGTGTCTATCCGACCCCGCTGCCCCACGCCCACGTGGTCACCACCACCACCCACAAGACCCTGCGCGGCCCCCGCGGCGGCCTGATCCTCTCCGCCGAGAATGACGAGGCGATCGAGAAGAAGCTGCAGTCCGCGGTCTTCCCCGGCGGCCAGGGCGGTCCCCTGGAGCACGTCATCGCCGCCAAGGCGATCTGCTTCAAGGAGGCCATGGACCCCGAGTTCAAGACCTACCAGCAGCAGGTGGTGAAGAACGCCCAGGCCATGGCCGGCGTCTTCATCGAGCGCGGCTTCGATATCGTCTCCGGCGGCACCGAGGACCACCTCTTCCTGCTCTCGCTGATCAAGCAGGGCCTGACCGGCAAGGACGCGGACGCCGCCCTGGGCCGCGCTCACATCACCGTCAACAAGAACGCCGTGCCGGGCGACCCTCAGAGCCCCTTCGTCACCTCCGGCCTGCGCATCGGCACCCCGGCGGTGACCACCCGCGGCTTCGGCGAGGGCGAGTGCCGCGATCTGGCCGGCTGGATCTGTGACATCCTCGACGTCATGGCCAAGGGCGAGGACACCGCCGCCATCGAGGCCGAGGTGAAGGGCAAGGTCGAGGCCGTCTGCGCCAACTTCCCCGTCTATCGCTGAGCGCCTCCTGCCTCGAGCGCCCGGCGACCTCTTGTCGCCGGGCACTTCGCGCCCCGCGCCGTGGAAACGGCGCGGGGCGCGCTGCTTATGCATATTGCCATCACCTCATGTGCACCCGTGCGATGATCCAGTATGCTGCAAGGAAGAGCCACACAAGCAGGGCACCTCAGCGGGCAAAGGAGCGCAACACCATGTCGACACTCACTTTCCAGGGCGCGGTGAAGGAAGTCACCGGCTCTCGCTACCTGATCGAGGTGGACGGCGACGGCAGCCCGAAGAAGCTGCTGCTGGAGTGCGGGCTCCACCAGGGCGGCAGCGATGCCGATGAAGCCAACGCCAAGCCCTTCGGCAGGCTGGCCCAGGAGCTGGATGCGGTGGTGCTCTCCCATGGCCACCTGGACCATGCCGGCCTGCTCCCCAAGCTGGTGCGCGAGGGCTTCAGCGGCCCGATCCACTGCACCCGGGGCACCCGCGACCTGCTGGAGATCATGCTTCAGGACGCCGCCTTCATCATGGCCAAGGACGTGGAGTGGGAGAACAAGTGGCGCAAGCGCAATGACAAGCCGCTGGTCGAGCCGCTCTACGAGCTGGAGGACGTGGCGCGCACCCTGGCGCTCTGCGAGTCCCACCCCTACGGCCAGCCGGTGGAGCTGCCCGGCGGTGTTCGCCTGGTGTTCCGGGACGCCGGCCATATCCTCGGCTCCGCCATCGTCGAGCTGACGATCCCCTCCGGCGGCCAGCAGAAGCGGCTGGTCTTCTCCGGCGATCTGGGCAACCCCGGCTCGGTGCTGATGAAGGACCCCGAGAAGCTCTACGAGGCCGATCTGGTACTGATGGAGAGCACCTACGGCGACCGCGACCACCGCCCCCTGGACGAGACCCTGGAGGAGTTCGCCCGGGTGCTGGAGGAGGCCCACGAGGCGGGGGGCAACGTGCTGATTCCCGCCTTTGCGGTGGGGCGCACCCAGGAGATCCTCTACCACCTGAGCGTGCTCTACCACGAGGGGCGGTTGCGCCAGCAGATGGTCTTCCTCGACAGCCCCATGGCGATCAAGGTCACCGAGCTCTACCACCGGGCGCGCAAGGCGCTGGATGCGGAGGACCTCAAGGTGCTCAATATCGCCGCCAGCGGCGATACCAGCCAGTACCTGCCAATCCTGCGCATGACCCGCACCGTGGAGGAGTCCATGGCCATCAACCGCATCCACGGCGGGGCCATCATCATCGCCGGGGCCGGCATGTGCACCGGCGGGCGCATCATCCACCACTTCCGCTACAACCTGGAGAAGCCCAATACCCGCCTGGTGATCGTCGGCTTCCAGGCCGCCGGCACCCTGGGCCGGCAGATCGTCGACGGCGCCGAGCGGGTGCGGGTGCTGGGCCACGACCTGGCGGTCAAGGCGAAGGTGCACACCATCGGCGGCTTCTCGGCCCACGCCGGCCAGACCGACATGATCGGCTGGGCCGGGGCCTTCCGCAACGCTCCCCGCTTCTATCTGGTACACGGCGAGCCCGAGACCCAGGAGGCCTTCCAGGCCGCCCTGGCCGAGAGCGGCATCGAGGCCGAGATTCCCTCCTACGGCGACCGCATCGAGCTGTAGGCCCGCCCCGGCGGGCGCGCGACAACCTGCCCTCTTGTCGCCGCCCGGGTTCGGGCGCAGGGTGAGGGAGAGACGGAAATTTCCCGGAAGGAGGCTGGTATGGTCCTGCTGCAGCGGTTGACGCGTAACCTGGTGGTGGCCATTCCGGTGACCATGGTGCTGGGGCTTGCCTTCGGCGCCGTGGCGCCGGTGGCCTGGCTGGGGATCCTGGTGATCCCGCTGACCCTGCTGATGATCTATCCGATGATGGTCAACCTGAAGCTGCGCCAGCTGCTGGAGGGGGGCGACAATCGGGCCCTGGGGCTGGCCCAGCTGATCAACTTCGCGATCATTCCCTTCGTGGCCTTCGGCCTGGGGCTCTGGTGGTTCGGCGACCAGCCCTACCTGGCGCTGGGGCTGCTGCTGGCGGCCCTGCTGCCCACCAGCGGGATGACCATCTCCTGGACAGGGTTTGCGAAAGGGAACCTGCCGGCGGCGGTCAAGATGACGGTGGTCGGGCTGATCTTGGGCTCCCTGGCCACGCCCTTCTACGTGCAGTGGCTGATGGGGGCCAGCATCCCGGTGGATCTGGTCGGGGTCTTTCGCCAGATCATCCTGGTGGTGGGCCTGCCGATGCTGGCCGGCCAGCTGACTCGCCACTTCCTCATCAGGCGCCACGGCCTGCCGGGCTTCCAGAGGGAATGGGCGCCGCGCTTCCCGCCCTTTTCCACCCTGGGGGTGCTGGGCATCGTCTTCGTGGCCATGGCGCTCAAGGCCGACGACCTGCTGGCCAGCCCCGGGCTGCTGATTCATATCGCCGTGCCGCTGCTGATCCTCTACCTGATCAACTACCTGCTCAGCACCCTGGTGGCCAGGGCCTGGCTCTCCCGGGGCGACGGCATCGCCCTGGTCTACGGCACGGTGATGCGCAACCTCTCCATCGCCCTGGCGCTGGCCATGAACGCCTTCGGCGAGGCCGGGGCGGAGGCGTCGCTGCTGATCGCCCTGGCCTATGTGGTCCAGGTGCAGTCGGCGGCCTGGTACGTGCGCCTCACCGACCGGCTCTTCGGTCCGCCGCCCCAGTCCTAGCACGGCAGGGGTCAACGGCAGGGGGCTGACCCCGGTGGCACGGTGCCAACACCTATTCGCCGGCGCCGGCCGCCTCGAGCAGGGCGGCCGCCTCCTCATGCTCCCCCTCCCGGGCCAGGTGCAGCGGGGTGGTGCCGTCATCGGCGCTGTGGTTGGCATCGGCGCCGTGGTCCAGCAGCAGCGCCACCAGCGCCGGGTGGCCGTTGCGAGCGGCCCAGGTCAGGCTCGACCAGCCGGCCTCGCTCTCCACCGCATCGATTCGGGCGCCGTGCTCCAGCAGCGCTCGGCTGGTCGCCTCCCTGCCGTTGACCACGGCGACCATGAGGGCCGTATAGCCCGCCTCGTCGCGATGCTCGGGGTCCGCGCCGCGCGCCAGCAGCGTCTCGAGCATCGCCAGGTGGCCGCCCGCGGCGGCCTTCATCAGCGCCGTCCAGCCGCAGCCGTCGCTCTCGTCCACGGCGGTGCCGCGGTCCAGCATGGCCATGACCGTCTCGAACTCGCCGCGCTCGGCGGCCAGGGTCAGCGGGGTGCGCCCGAGGGCGTCGAGGGGCGGTGTGGATGGCGCCATCAGCCGCGGCGTCATCAGGATGGCGGCCACCACCAGCAGCGGCAGCAGCAGGCCGGTCAGCAGGGGGTAGCGGCGATAGGGGAGGGTGAGCCAGTGCCAGAGCGTCGACATCAGAAGTGACCCTGAAATGGTGTGGGAAGTCGGGCCATGATGAGGGCTCAAGGGCCCGGGGAGAGTGTGGCATCTTGTCCCGGGCTGTCGCCTTGAAGGCCTTTCTTGATGCAGGTCAAGGTGCGACCTGGTGTCTCATGCAAAAGCTGACGCTATGGACTAGGCTTCCTCGAATATGATAAAGGTTATTAGTATATAGGGTTCGGTTATCAGGGCTCGGTTATCGAGTTCGGTTATCAAGATAGAGACGCCGGCCGGCGGATCGACCCCGGAACTTTTTCTCCCCGGGCGTCCGACTGCACATCGTCGGGCGCCCGGGCAACCACACGCTTATCCGACAACCCGCAAAAGGTGAACCCATGAGCTTCAAGACAACCCTGACCCTGGCCGCTGCGGCCACCGCCATCGGCCTCTCCGGTGCTGCCCTCGCCGACAGCCATGGCCACGACGACTATGCCGACAAGGCACTGTTCATCGTGACCAGCGACTCCCTGCAGACCCAGGGAATGGCCATGATCCTGGCCAACGCCATGCGTGAGCAGGGCACCACCCCGCATATCCTGCTCTGCGACGCCGCCGGCGAGCTGGGCGTGGAGGGCTACGAGAGCGAGACCGAGCTGGGCCCGCGGGGCGTCAAGCCTGAAGGCCTCATGCAGATGATGATGGGCGAGGGCGCCAGCGTGGACGTCTGCGCCATCTACCTGCCCAATACCGAGTACGGTGAGGATGACCTGCGCGAGGGCGTGGGCGTAGCCGCGCCGGGCCCCATCGCCGAGATGATGCGCGACCCCAATATCCCGACCTTCAGCTTCTGAATCCACCGACCTTCGAGGTGACACCATGAAGAGCAATGTGGGCGGCATCGACAAGATTGCCCGTATCGTGGTCGGCGCCCTGCTGATCCTGCTGGCGCTGACCGGCGCCATCGGCGCCTGGGGCTGGATCGGCGTGCTGCCGCTGGCCACCGGCCTGTTCAACTTCTGCCCGGCCTACAGCCTGTTCGGCATCAACACCTGCAAGCTGAAGAAGTAGCCTCAGGGCACCTCTCTTACATGACGTTTCCTTCGCCCCTGGCTATCGACCGGGGGCTTTTTCGTTAGGGGGCTTGCGGCGGCTATCGGGTCCATGGCGAGGGCCAATTGGTCGAAATGCATTTTTAGCTATAAGGTTATAACCAATGGTTGGAAAGGGCCTTTACGGCACCTGCAACCTGACTCAACGACAGGCATTTCAGGAGGCCAGGATGAAGACCTTTGAGCTCTCTCGCAGCAACGGCGTCGGCAGCCCCGATGTGGCCGGTTTCTTCGACCCGCGCACCTTCTCCATTCAGTATGTGGTCAGCGACCCCGCCACCGGCAAGTGCGCCATCATCGACCCGGTCCACGACTTCGACGAGAAGTCCGGTGCCACCGCCACTCACCACGCCGAAGAGCTGCTCGCCTACGTGGAGGAGAAGGGCCTCGAGGTGGAGTGGGTGCTGGACACCCATCCCCATGCCGACCACTTCTCGGCGGCCCAGTACCTCAAGGAGAAGACCGGCGCGCCCACCGCCATCGGCGAGAAGGTCGTGGAGGTCCAGAAGCTGTGGAAGAAGATCTACCACTGGCCGGATCTGCAGGCCGATGGCTCCCAGTGGGATCGCCTCTTCGCCGATGGCGACACCTTCCGCATCGGCGAGCTGGAGGCGCGGGTGATGTTCTCACCGGGGCATACCCTGGCCTCCATCACCTACGTGATCGGCGATGCCGCCTTTATCCATGACACCATCTTCCAGCCCGACTTCGGCACCGCCCGGGCGGACTTCCCCGGCGGGGACGCCCACCAGCTGTGGCGCTCCATCCAGGCGATCCTGGCGCTGCCCGACGAGACACGCCTCTTCACCGGTCACGACTACATGCCCGGCGGGCGCGAGCCGGAGTGGGAGAGCAGCGTGGCGGAGCAGCGCAGCCGCAACCCGCACCTGGCCGGTATCGTGGAGGGAGACTTCGTGGCCCTGCGCGACGAGCGCGACAGCGAGCTGCCGATGCCCAAGCTGATCCTGCACTCCCTGCAGGTCAATACCCGGGGCGGCCGCCTGCCGGAGCCCGAGGCCAACGGCAAGCGCTACCTCAAGATTCCGCTGGATGCCCTGGAGGGCGCCGCCTGGGAGTAGTCGCCCGCAGGGCCCCGCTGCCTCTGGCAGCGGGGCCTGCGCTACGGCCGCGGTCGAACGACATGACATATAGCAATATAGTCTATCCTTAGAACCATTATTGGGCTATGCTGGTCCCAATACGCAGCGTCAGTGACTCACCATGACGGAGGTTTCAGCCATGTCCCGGCCCATCGTGACCCATTTCTTCGACGAGCCCACCAACACCTTCAGCTATGTGGTGCAGGACCCCGATAGCCGTGCCTGTGCCATTCTCGACTCGGTGCTCGATTTCGACTATGCCGCCGGCCGCACCGACACCCGTTCGGCCGACGAGATCATCGCCTTCGTGCGCGACAATGGCCTGGAAGTGGCCTGGATCCTCGAGACCCATGTCCACGCCGACCACCTTTCGGCGGCCCCCTACCTGCACGAGACGCTCGGCGGCAAGACCGGGATCGGCGCCAATATCACCGTGGTCCAGGATGTCTTCGGCAAGGCCTTCAATGCCGGCACCGAGTTCGCCCGGGACGGCAGCCAGTTCGACCGCCTCTTCGAGGAGGGCGACACCTTTGCCATCGGCAACCTGGAAGGGCGGGTGCTGCACACCCCCGGCCACACCCCGGCCTGCCTGACCTATGTGATCGGCGACGCCGCCTTCGTCGGCGACACCCTCTTCATGCCTGACTACGGCACCGCCCGCTGTGACTTCCCCGGCGGCGATGCCCGCACCCTCTTCCGCTCCATCCAGAAGGTGCTGGCCCTGCCGGGAGAGACCCGCATCTTCCTGTGCCACGACTACAAGGCGCCGGACCGCGACGAGTACCAGCACGAGACCACGGTGGCGGAGCAGCGCGCCCATAACGTGCACGTGCACGAGGGCATCAGCGAGGAGGAGTTCGTGAGGATGCGCACCGAGCGCGATGCGACCCTCGACATGCCGAAGCTGATCCTGCCCTCGGTGCAGGTCAATATGCGCGCCGGCGAGATGCCGCCCGCCGAGGACAACGGCCAGGTCTATCTCAAGGTCCCCATCAACAAGTTCTGATTTCACGCGATTTACAGGAGGCAGGCGCCATGCATATCCATCAGCTGGAACCCGACTTTGCCATTGCCGACGCCGTCTTGCCGGCGGATCTGGACGAGGTGGCCCGCCGCGGCTTTCGCGCGGTGATCTGCAACCGTCGCCCCGGCGAGGCCGAGGATCACCCGGACGATCGCGCCCTGAGTGCCCGCGCCGCCGAGCTGGGCCTCGAGTGGCGCTGCATCCCGGTTACTCCGGGCGAGTACGGCGAGGCGGATATCGAGGCCTTCGGCCAGGCTCTGGACAGCCTGCCCTCCCCGGTACTGGCCTTCTGCCGCAGCGGCAAGCGCGCCGTGCATCTCTGGGCCCACGCGCGCAGCCAGGGCGAGAGCTGCGATATCCCGGCGCTGCTGGCCGCGGCCCGCGCCGCGGGACACGACCTTGAAGAGCGCCGCCCGCTGCTGGAAGCGGCCGCCGGGCAGCGCTGAGCCATGAACCCGAAGCGCTATCTGCCCATCCTGCAGTGGCTGCCCGGCTATGGGCGGGCCACCCTGGGCAGCGACCTGCTGGCGGCGGTGATCGTCACCATCATGCTGATCCCGCAGTCGCTGGCCTACGCCATGCTGGCCGGCCTGCCTCCCGAGGTGGGCCTCTATGCCAGCATCGCGCCGCTGGTGGTCTATGCCGTCTTCGGCACCAGCCGCACCCTGGCAGTGGGGCCGGTGGCGGTGGTGTCGCTGATGACGGCGGCCGCGGTCGGCCAGATCGCTCCCCAGGGGAGCCCCGAGTACCTGGGGGCGGCCCTGGTGCTGGCGCTGATGTCGGGGCTGATCCTGACGCTGATGGGTATCGCCAGGCTCGGCTTTCTGGCCAACTTCCTCAGCCATCCGGTGATCTCCGGCTTTATTACCGCTTCGGGCCTGATCATCGCGGCCAGTCAGCTCAAGCATGTGATCGGCGTCGAGGCGAGCGGCCATAACCTGCTGGACCTGTTGCTCAGCCTGGGGGCCAACCTGGGCAGCGTGAACCTGCCGACCCTGCTGATCGGCGTCGGCGTGCTGGCCTTTCTGTATGCCGCGAGGCGCTGGCTCAAGCCGTCGCTGCTGCGCCTGGGCGTGCCGGGGCGGCCGGCGGACATGCTCACCAAGGCGGCGCCCATCCTAGCCGTGGCGGTGACCACCCTGGCCGCCTGGGGGCTCGGGCTCGACGAGCGCGGCGTGGCCGTGGTCGGCAGCGTGCCCGCGGGCCTGCCGCCCCTGACCCTGCCCGGCTTCGACAGCGGGCTCTGGAGCCAGCTCTTCGTGGCGGCGCTGCTGATCAGCATCGTGGGCTTCGTGGAGTCGGTGTCGGTGGGGCAGACCCTGGCCGCCAAGCGGCGCCAGCGCATCGACCCCGACCAGGAGCTGGTGGGGCTCGGCACCTCCAATATCGCGGCCTCCTTCACCGGCGGCATGCCGGTGACCGGCGGTTTCTCGCGCTCGGTGGTGAACTTCGATGCGGGCGCCGAGACCCCGGCCGCCGGTGCCTTCACCGCCGTCGGTATCATGGCGGCGGCGCTGCTGCTCACCCCCCTGATCGCCTACCTGCCCATCGCCACCCTGGCGGCGACCATCATCGTGGCGGTGCTCTCCCTGGTGGACCTGGCGGCGATCCGGCGCACCTGGTCCTATTCCCGCAGCGACTTCGCCGCCATGCTGGCGACCATCGTGGTGACCCTGGGGCACGGCGTCGAGAGCGGTATCATGGTCGGTGTCGGCCTCTCCCTGGCGCTGCACCTCTACCGCACCAGCCGGCCGCATAGCGCCGTGGTGGGGCGGGTACCGGGCACCGAGCACTTTCGCAACGTCCAGCGCCACGCGGTGGAGACCGATGAGCGGCTGGTGATCCTGAGGGTCGACGAGAGCCTCTACTTCGCCAACGCCCGCTACCTGGAGGACACCGTGATGGCGCTGGCGACGCGTCAGCCCGGCCTCGAGCACATCGTGCTGGCCTGCCAGGCGGTCAACGTCATCGACGCCTCGGCGCTGGAGAGCCTGGAGGCGATCAACGCCCGGCTCAGGGACTCCGGCGTCTGCCTGCACCTGGCCGAGGTCAAGGGCCCGGTGATGGACCGACTGGAGCACACCGAGTTCTGTCACGAGATGACCGGCAAGGTCTACCTGAGCACCTATGACGCCTGGCGAGAGCTGCGCGGCGAGAGCGAGGCCCCGCTGTCCCGGCCCTGTGGCGCCCTGCGGGCCACCTGAAGGTCCCTGATCAACAACCCTGAACGCAAAGGAGCAAGAAAAACGTGGACTGGAGCGCATCCCTGTCTGGGCTGGCCGGCGGTATCCTGATCGGCCTGTCCGCCACCTGGCTGATGGCCACCCTGGGCCGCATCGCCGGCATCAGCGGCATCGTCGGCAGCCTTGTCACCGCTCGACCCAAGGGCGACAGCGCCTGGCGGCTCGCCTTCCTGCTGGGACTGATCAGCGGCCCCATCCTGCTGATGCTGCTCGGCGGGGGGCTGGGCAACGTTGCCGGTGCTCCCGGCGAGGTGATCGGCGCCCCCGCCGGCGGTGTGGCGGTCATGCTCGTTGCCGGCCTGCTGGTGGGCGTGGGCACCGGCATCGGCAGCGGCTGCACCAGCGGTCACGGCGTCTGCGGTCTCTCGAGGCTGTCGCCGCGCTCCCTGGTGGCGACCCTGACCTTTCTGGTGGCGGCGATCATTACCGTCTATGTGGTTCGGCATCTGATCGGAGGTGGCGCATGAAGGCCTCGACCTTGAAACCAGTGATGGGCTATATCGCCGGCCTGCTGTTCGGCCTGGGGGTCGGCGTCTCCGGCATGACCGATCCGGCCCGGGTGCTGGGCTTCCTGGACCTCTTCGGCGCCTGGGACCCGACCCTGATGTTCGTGCTTGGCGGGGCCGTGGTCACCAACTTCATCGGCTACCGCCTCGCCTTCAAGCGCACGGCCCCGGTCTATGGCGAGGCCTTCCAGCTCCCTACCCGCCAGGATCTCGATGGCCGCCTGATCGGCGGTGCCGCCCTGTTCGGCATCGGCTGGGGGCTCTCCGGCTACTGCCCGGGTCCGGCCCTGGCCTCCATCGGCGGGCTGACCGCACCGCTGGCCGCCATGCTGGTGGCGATGGTTGCCGGCTGGTTCCTGGCCAGGGCAATACCCGCCAGAGGGTAAGCCTTCCCTGAGCGCGGGCCATCACGGTCCGCCCCCCAAGCGTCCCCGCCGTGGAAACGGTGGGGACGCTTGCGTTTGTGCCGGATACCATGACCTGAGGCAAGAGGCTCGCCGGGGGGCTTGTACTCTGGTCGTAGGTTAACACCTGCTTAATTCACGGGTGCCACGATGCGCCCCAAGACGAGGATTCCATCTCATGCACGTACTGCTGATCGAGGATGACGCCCTGGTAGCCTCCGGGATCCAGGCCGGCCTGACCGTACACGACTTCGTGGTCGACCACGTGATGACCGTGGCCGAGGCGCGTAGCGCCCTCGAGGCGGTGGCCAGCGACGTGGTGATTCTCGACCGTGGCCTGCCCGATGGCGATGGCCTCGACCTGCTCGAGGAGTGGCGTGCCGCCGGCGTGACCACACCGGTGCTGGTACTGACCGCCCGGGACAGCGTGCAGGACCGCGTGTCGGGCCTGCAGGGTGGAGCGGACGACTACCTGATCAAGCCCTTCGATCTCGATGAGCTGGTGGCGCGGCTGCAGGCGCTGCTGCGCCGGGCCGCGGGCCGCTCGCGATCGCTGATCGAGCATGGCGCCCTCTGCCTCGACCCGGTGGCCCGGGAGGTCACCCTGGACGGACGGCCGGTCGCGCTGTCGCGTCGCGAGCTGGTGCTGCTGGAGACCTTCCTGCAGTCGCCCCGCAGCGTGCTCTCCGCCGACCAGCTCAAGGACAGCCTCTACGGGATGAACGACGAGGTGGAGAGCAACGCCCTCAACGTCCACATCCACCACCTGCGCCGCAAGCTCGGCAGCCAGGTGATCGAGACGGTGCGGGGGCTGGGCTATCGGCTGGGCAAACCCTCGGCGGCAGCGCCGCCGGGGGAGGGGGGCAGCTCATGAGTCTGCGCACCCGACTGCTGCTGACCCTGGGGCTGACGCTCGCCCTGCTGTGGGGGCTGGCGGCGGCCTGGCTGATGCGCGACCTCGAGGAGCAGTTCGTGGCCACCCTGGACCAGCGCCTGGCCCAGTCGGCGCGGATGGTGGCCGGGCTGATGGCCCAGCTCCCCGAGGAGGTGTGGCTCGAGGCGGATCGCCGGGCGCTGTCGATTCCGCCCATCGAGGGGCTGGCCTGCCAGGTGCACTCGCCCCGGGGCGAGATCATGGCCCGCACCCATACCGACCTGGAGACCATCCTGGCCCCGGGGGAGCGTGGCCACGCCTTTCGCGAGGAGGGCGGGGTGACCTGGCGGGTCTTCACCTATGAGCGGGGTGGGCTGACCATCACCACCGCCGACCGCATGGATGAGCGCGACCAGCTGCTGGCCGACGTCTTCAAGGTGGCGGTGGTGCCCTTCGCCGTGGCGCTGCTGGGCAGCATGGCGGCGCTCTGGCTGGGCGTGGTGCGCGGCCTGGCGCCGCTCTCCCGGCTGCGTCAGTCCCTGGCGCGGCGCCATCCGGATGCCCTGGCCCCGGTGGCGACCTACGGGGTGCCGATGGAGATCAAGCCGCTGATCGAGACGCTCAACGGCCTGCTGGCGCGGATCCAGCAGGCCATCGTTCGGGAGCAGCGCTTCACCAACGATGCCGCCCATGAGCTCAAGACCCCGCTCACCGCCATCAAGACCCACCTGCAGGTGGCCGGCCGGGTGGAGGGGGAGGCGGCCCGCCGGTCCCTGGCCCATGCCGAGGAGGGGGTGGGGCGCCTGTCACGAATCCTCGACCAGCTGCTGATGCTGGCCCGGGTCGAGGGGCGGGTGGCCTTCGAGGATGGCGAGCGCACCCGGGTGGCCGATGTGGTGGAGCTGGCGCTGCGCGATACCGGCGCCGACCCGCAGCGCTTCGAGCTGCCCGAGGGCTGGCCGGAGGCGGAGCTGGCGCTGCCCCGTGAGCTGGCGGTGACCGCCCTGCGCAACCTGGTGGACAACGCCCTGCGTCACGGTGGCGCTTCGCTGGTCACCCTGCAGGGGGAGCTGGACAGCGCCGCCGGCGAGTTCACCTTCCGAGTGCGCGACCGCGGTCCCGGCGTCGACGAGAAGGCGCTCGAACAGATGTCCCGCCGCTTCTGGCGGGCCAGCAAGCAGCAGGGCAGCGGGCTGGGGCTGGCCATCGTGGTGGCCATCGCCGAGCGCTTCGCTGGCCGACTGGCGTATGTCCGTCCCGAGGGAGACGGACTGGAAGCCCGCCTGACCTTTCCGGTCACGACGGGTCGATAACCCCCCGCAAGGGGCCGATGACAAGATGAGGGGAACCGCTATGTCCTACCAGAGGAGCATGGGGACCAGCAAGAGAATCACGGGCGGGCTCGGCCTGCTGCTGGGCATCGGCCTGGCCGCCGGTCAGGCCGTGGCGCTGGAAGGCGACGCCGAGCGCGGCCAGGCGGCGGCGGGGGTCTGCATGGCCTGCCACCAGGCCGACGGCAGCGGCATGAACGTGCCCGGCGGCGAGTCCTGGCCGCGCCTGGCGGGCATGAACGCCGACTATATCGCCAAGCAGCTGCACGACTTCAAGGAGGGGCGTCGCCAGAACGCCAGCATGCTGCCCTTCGCCAACATGCTCGACGATCAGCAGATCGCCGACGTGGCGGTCTACTACAGCCAGATGCCGGTGACCGAGGCCCAGGGCGGCGACGTCGAGGATGAGCTGCTGGCCCGCGGCGAGCAGCTGGCCCTGCGCGGCGACTGGGACAACTACATCGTCTCCTGCAAGAGCTGTCACGGCCCCCGCAATGAAGGCGCCGGCAGTGACTTCCCGGGTATCGCCAGCCAGCACGCCGGCTATATCGAGAGCCAGCTGCGGGCCTGGCAGGCCGACGAGCGCAGCAATGATCCCCAGAACCTGATGGGGGCCGTGGCCAAGCGCATGAGCGACGAGGACATTCGCGCCGTATCCGCCTGGCTGGCCAGCCAGTCCGTGGCGTCCGAATAAGGGGGAGCAGAACATGAACCATTTCAGGACAAACCTGGGCAGGACCACCCTGGCCGTGGCCGGCGCCACCGCGCTGGCCGGCATCGGCCTGGCCGCCGCCGAGTCCCTTCCGTCCGCGGTACAGACCCTGGTGGAGTTGGGCTATCCGGCCCCCCAGGAGGGCGAGCTGGTCCATATTCCGCCCACCATGGCGGATCTCGAGGCCTCCGACCTGCATCCGGAGACCAAGGCGGTCATCCGTCGCGGCTATGACCTCTTTACCGACACCCAGCAGCTGCGCGGCGAGAACGTCTTCAACGACATGAACTGCTCCAGCTGCCACCTCGGCGAGGGCCGTCAGCCCTTCAGCGCCCCGGTGTGGGCCGCCGCGGTGACCCTGCCCAACTACCGCGGCAAGAATGATCACGTCAACAATCTGGAGGAGCGCATCGCCGGCTGCTTCGCCTACTCCATGAACGGCGTGCCGCCGGAGTATGGCAGCGACGACATGCTGGCGCTCACCGCCTACCATCAGTGGCTGGCCAAGGGCGCGCCCATGTACCCCGACCAGCCGATCTACGGCCGCGGCTTCCCGGCGCCGGATCGTCCCGACGAGCTGAGCTACGAGAATGGCGAGGCGCTCTACGTGGAGAACTGCGCCATCTGCCACAGCGAGGACGGCTCAGGCCTCTACCAGGACGGCGAGTATGTCTTCCCGGCGCCCTGGGGGGACGGCTCCAACAACTGGGGTGCCGGCATCGCGCGGGTTCACACGGCAGCCGGGTTCATCAAAAACAACATGCCGCTGGGTCAGCCGCTGTCGCTCTCCGATCAGGAGGCCTGGGACATCGCCTACTACATGAGCAACCAGGAGCGTCCCCAGGATCCACGCTATACCGGCGACGTGGCCGAGACCCTGGAGCGCTTCGGCCCCAGCTTCCACCGTCACTCGCTCTATGGTCAGGAGGGACCCAACGGCGAGATCCTCGCCGATCACGCCAACTGGGGCGAGAAGGGCGACGACATCAAGCCGTGGAACATCGGCGTGCCGCGCTTCGAGGAGCTGAAGGCCCAGATGGAGGAGTAACAGGGCCCCGCTTATTGCGCGCCCAGGCTAAAACGCCCCGCCCGGTCAGTTAAGCCGGGCGGGGCGTTTTTTCGTTGCCTGTCGGGTGGCGGTCAGGGCGCCTCGCCGCCCATGATCTCGACCATGCGCTCCGCGTTCGGCACGCCCTGGGCGCGGTCGACCCGCTCACCGTCCCGATAGAGGGTGGTGGGCGTGGCCATCAGGCCCAGCTCGTCGAAGAGCTGGTTGTTGGCGTAGACCTGCTCCTCGATCTCCCGGGGCTGTGCCGCCGCGGCGATCTCCTCTCCGCTGCTGCTGTGGGCGTGCAGGGCCGCCGCCGGGTCGTCGGCGCCCAGCAGGGTGGCCGCCTTGGCGGGGCTGTTGGAGGCGAGGATGCCGATCATGATATGGCGCAGCTGCACCTCGCCGGCTTCCACCCAGGGGCGGGCCTCCTCCCAGAACTGGCGGCAGTAGGGGCAGTTGGCGTCGGTGAAGGTGTAGACCACCCGCGGCGCCTCGGCGTCGCCGTCGAGGATCCAGTGACTCTGCTCCAGCCGCTCCCACACCTCGGCGAACTGGGCGGCGCGCACGTGCTCGTCCAGGGCCGCATCGGAGAGGTCGTTGCCCTCGGCGTCCACCAGGGTGCCGACGATGGCATGCTCGCCGTCCGGCGTCAGGTAGATGGCCACCTCGCCGGTGGCGTAGCTGGCGGCGTAGCCGGTGAGCCCGCCCGGGGCCTCGAACTCGGCGTGGATCTGCAGCCCCTGGTCGCTGAGGGCCTGGACCGGTGCCGGCCAGCGGTCGTCGGCCTGAGCCGGGGCAATGAGGGCCAGCGCCAGGGCGCCGGCGGGAAGCAGGAGGTGCGGTGTCATCGGGGCGTATCTCTCGCAGTCGGTCGTAAGGTGTCGGCAGGGCTGCCGCTCAGCGCAGGCGCTCAAGCCCGCGGTTGAGGGTGGCGCGGGAGAGCTCGCCGAAGTGGGTATCCACCAGGCGGCCCTCGGCGTCGTAGTAGAGGGTGGTCGGCATCGCCATGGCGCCGGTAGCATCGCCCAGGGCGTTGCGGGCGTCGAGCAGCACGTTCTCCAGGGTCAGGGACTCATGGTCGAGGAAACGGTTCACCAGGGAGACATCCTCGCCCTGGTTGACGAAGACGAAGGTGATGTCCGTCTCCTCCTGCTGGGCCTGCTCGAAGACCGGCATCTCGCGGCGGCAGGGGGGGCACCAGGTGGCCCAGAGGTTGACCACCATGGGCTTGGCCTCGCGTTCGGCCAGGCTCGGCAGGTCGATGGGCTCGCCCTCCAGGGTGGCAAGCGCCGTATTCGGCATGGGGCGGCTCTGGCTCTCCAGCAGCAGCAGGGGGCCGGCGGTGAGTCCCCAGGTGAAGGCGCCGGCCAGCAGGGCGCCAGCCAGGGCGGCGCGCTGCTGCGGCGCCTTCCAGAGTCGCCACAGGGCGTAGCCGACGCCCGCGATCAGGCCGCCGAGGGGGTCGAAGCCGCCATCGCGAATGTCCAGCATGGCGAGTGCGCCGTCATAGCTGCCCCAGTAGCGCGCCACGAAGAGCAGGCGGGCACCGATCAGCGCCACGAACAGCAGGCTGAAGAGGGTGTCGGCGGTGGGGGTGCGGTGGCGCCGGCCGATCAGGGCGCCGGCCAGCAGGGCGATGGAGAAGGCCAGCACCAGCAGCAGCTGGCCGATGGAGAGGCCGAGCGGGCCGATGGCGATGCTCTGATTGAGTCCGTGCATGAAAGCGCTCCGTGTCAGGGTGGCCGGTGGCGGTAGAGCCCGTGCGAGAGTGGCAGCCAGGGATTAGCGGGGTATTATCGCGCACAGGGAGGCGCCGTCCTGGGGCGTTATGTCGCAAGCGCGTCGCTCCGCCCGGTCTTGGGCTACCCTGCTAGCGTTCCATTCTCTGCTCAGGAGTTCTCGTCATGCCCCGTCCCCTCTCGCACCCCTTCACGGCCGGCCTCGTCGGCCTCGCCTTGACCCTGGCCGGCCAGGTGGCCCTGGCGGGGGCGCCAGCGCGCACCGACCTCCTGCAGATCGAGGAGGCCCTGGTGCGTGCCGTGCCGCCGGTCTCCACCACCACGGCGGCCTTCATGGTGCTGCACAACCCGGGCGAGCGCGACCTGGCCGTGGTCGATGCCAGCTCGCCGGCGGCCGAGGTCACCGAGCTGCACAACCATGTGGACGTCGATGGCGTCATGCAGATGCGACAAGTGCCGGAGATCGCCGTGCCCGCCGGCGGCAGCACCGAGCTGGCCCCGGGGGGCCTGCATCTGATGCTGATCGACCTGGTGGCGCCCCTCGAGGAGGGCGAGGAGGTGGAGATCACCCTGGTGCTGGAGAGCGACGAGACCCTCACCTTCAGCGCTCCCGTCAAGCGCATCGAGGTGATGGGCGTTAGCGACCACGGCCATGGCGGGCATCACCACCACTGAGCGTCACGCTGGGCGCCGGAGGCCGCAGTGGTTACAATGCGTCAACGATCCTCGTTAGCCGGCCCGGAACCCAGCCATGCACTGCCCCTTCTGCGGAACCCATGACACCAAGGTGACCGACTCGCGGCTGGTCGCCGAAGGCGACCAGGTGAGGCGCCGCCGCCAGTGCGTGGCCTGCGGCGAGCGATTCACCACCTACGAGACCGCCGAACTGGTGATGCCTCGCGTCATCAAGGGCGATGGCTCCCGCGAGTCCTTCGACGAGCAGAAGCTGCGCGCCGGCATGCTGCGCGCCCTGGAGAAGCGGCCCGTCAGTGCCGAGGCCATCGAGGCTTCGGTACAGCGGATTCGTCAGACCCTGCGCGCCCGGGGCGAGCGGGAGATTCACGCTCGGGTCATCGGCGAGGAGGTCATGCAGGCCCTGAAGCGCCTCGACCAGGTCGCCTACATCCGCTTCGCCTCGGTCTATCGCCGCTTCCAGGATCTCGACGAGTTCCGCGCCGAGATCGATCGCCTGGCTCAGGAGCCCGACCAGCGCCCCGACGAACCGCGGGGCTAGGCGTCGCTCCTGGTTCGGCTTCTTCCATTTCTCCCCAAGGCAAGGACTCCCATGGCCGTAACGCCCCCCGAAGCCTGGATGGCCCGGGCCCTGGAGCTGGCCCGTCGTGGCCTCTATACCACCGATCCCAACCCCCGCGTCGGCTGCGTGCTGGTCAAGAACGAGCGGCTGGTCGGCGAGGGCTTCCATGAGCGTGCCGGCGAGCCCCACGCCGAAGTCCATGCCCTGCGCGCCGCCGGTCCGGCTGCCCGGGGCGCCACCGCCTACGTGACCCTGGAGCCCTGCTCCCACCACGGCCGCACCGGCCCCTGTGCCCTGGCGCTGATCGAGGCCGGGGTGGCGAAGGTGGTGATCGCCATGGCCGACCCCAATCCGGCGGTGGCCGGCCGCGGCATTGCCCTGCTGCGCCAGGCCGGCATCGAGGTGGAGGTGGGCGTGCTCGAGGAGCAGGCCCGGTCGGTCAACCCCGGCTTTATCATGCGTATGGACCACGGGCGCCCCTTGGTGCGCCTCAAGATGGCCATGAGCCTCGACGGGCGCACCGCCATGCGCTCCGGTGAGTCCCAGTGGATCACCGGTCCCGAGGCCCGCCGGGAGGTGCAGCGGCTGCGCGCTCGCTCCAGCGTGGTGCTGACCGGGGTGGACTCGGTGATCTTCGATAACTCCCGGCTCACCGTGCGCCCGGAGCAGGCCGAGCTCGAGGGCGTCGAGCTGATTCCCGGTCGCCAGCCGCTGCGGGTGGTGGTGGATACCCGGCTGCGCCTGCCCGAGGCCGCCGCCTGCCTTACCGAGCCCGGCCGTACCCTGGTGGCTACCGTCGAGGGACATGAGCCCGAGCGGCGCGCCCGCCTGGAGGCCGCCGGCGCCGAGGTAGTGGCCTTTTCCGCCGATGCCGGTGGCCGCGTCGACCTGCACGCCCTGCTGCGCTACCTGGCCGACGTGGAGCAGGCCAACGAGGTGCTGCTGGAGACCGGTGCGACCCTCGCCGGGGCCATGCTCGACGCCGGCCTGGTGGACGAGATGCAGCTCTTCGTGGCGCCGACCCTGCTCGGTGGCGAGGCCCGGCCGCTGTTTCAGCTCGCCGGCATCGAGACCATGGCCCAGCAGCGCGGCCTCGAGATTCTCGACATTCGCGCCCTGGGCCGCGACTGGCGCATCACCGCCCGGCCCGAGCGCCGCACGCTGCCCGCGCGATAAGGGAGGGGCTCTTTACTGGCGCCCGACGCCGCGCCACGGCTCTTTACTGGCGCCCGACGCCGCGCCACGGCTCTTTACTGGCGCCCGACGCCGCGCCAAGGCTCTTTACTGGCGCCCGACGCCGCGCCAAGGTACTCTGACGCCGTTTCGAGGCGCCTAGACGCCTGCGGACGACATCAGTGTCGGCGCAGGGTGACAGCGCCACGCTGAATTTCTGGAGATCTCATGGCGAACTCAACTGCCGGCGGCCTGGCTCCCATCGAGGAGCTGATCGAGGATATCCGCCAGGGCAAGATGGTGATCCTCATGGACGACGAGGATCGCGAGAACGAAGGCGACATCATCATGGCCGCCGAGAGGGTGCAGGCCGAGCATATCAACTTCATGGCGCGCCACGCCCGGGGGCTGATCTGCCTGCCGATGACCCGCGAGCGCTGCCAGCGCCTGCAGCTGCCGCTGATGGTCAGCGACAACGGCTCGGGCTTCGGCACCAAGTTCACTCTCTCCATCGAGGCCGCCGAAGGGGTGACCACCGGCATCTCCGCTGCCGATCGCGCCCGCACCGTGCAGGCCGCGGTGGCCCGGGACGCCAGGGCCGAGGATATCGTTCAGCCCGGCCATATCTTCCCGCTGATGGCCGAGCCCGGCGGCGTGCTGCGCCGCGCCGGCCACACCGAGGCGGCCTGCGACCTCGCTGCCTTGGCCGGCCTCGACCCCAGCGGCGTGATCTGCGAGATCATGAACGACGACGGTAGCATGGCGCGCCGCCCGGAGCTCGAGCGCTTCGCCGCCGAGCACGGCCTCAAGATGGGCACCATCGCGGACCTGATCCACTATCGCATCCACAACGAGCACACCGTGGAGCACGTGGAGGCCATGCCGGTGCGGACCGGCTTCGGCGAGCTGACCCTGCACGTCTTCCGCGACAGCATCCAGGGCGCCCACCATCTGGCGCTGGTCAAGGGGCGCCCCAGCCCAGAGACCGCGACCACGGTGCGGGTGCACCTGGCCGACGCCATGCGTGACCTGCTCTGCCTGCAGAAGGGGGAGAGCGCCCAGTGGCCCTCCCATCAGGCCATTGCCGAGGTGGCCCGGGCCGAGCATGGCGTCTTCGTCCTGCTCGACGATGGCCGCCCGCGCCAGGACCTGCGCGACTACCTGGACACCTTCCTGGAGCGCCGGCGCGCCCCGCGCACCAGCGCCTCGGACGGGGCCGGCAACTACCTGACCATCGGCACCGGTTCCCAGATCCTGCGCCATCTCGGCGTGGGCAAGATGCGCCTGCTCAGCTCACCCTGGAAGTTCTCGGCGCTCTCCGGCTTCGATCTCGAGGTGGTGGAACGGCTGAGCCCGGAAGACATCGAGGCCTCTCATGGTGGCGCCGGCGGCGCCGAGGCCAGCGGCGACTGACGCCGCCTCGACCCTTGCGGCGGGCGCATGGCGAACGGCGCCCGCCGGTTCTTATCAGGCAGGTTTTCAGGAACGACTTTCAGGAACAGCGACATGCAACCCATTTCTCAAGTGGAAGGCAGCTTCATCGACGTGGACGGCCGCTATGTGATCGTGGTGGGCCGTTTCAACCATCACGTGGTTGATAGCCTCGTCGAGGGGGCGGTAGATAGCCTGGTGCGCCACGGCGTGGCCAGCGAGAGCATCGATATCGTCCACGTGCCGGGCGCCTGGGAGCTGCCCCTGGCGGTCAAGCAGGTGCTCAAGGTGGCCCGCCCCGACGCGGTGATCGCCCTGGGGGCGGTGATTCGCGGCGGTACCCCGCACTTCGAGTACGTGGCCGGCGGCTGCAACGCGGCCCTGGGCAACCTGCAGCTGGAGTTCGACACGCCCATCGCCAACGGCGTGCTCACCGTCAACTCCATCGAGCAGGCCATCGAGCGCTCCGGCACCAAGGCCGGCAACAAGGGCGCCGAGGCGGCCATGGCCGCCATGGAGATGGTCTCGCTGCTGCGCTGCTTCGGCGACGATGAGGGAGACGAGGCATGAGTCGCGAGCGCTCCCGAGAGCCCTCGAAGGCCCAGCTGGCGCGTCGTGCCGCCCGGGAACTGGCCGTTCAGGGCCTCTACCAGTGGCAGATGACCGGCAAGTCGATCACCGCGGTGGAGGCGGAGTTCCGCAGCCAGGTGGCCGACGACGACCTCGAGGATCACGAAAACTGGCACAGGGTCATGGAGATCGCCGACCTGGCGCTCTTCCATGAGCTGCTGCACAACGTGGCGCGTTTCAAGACCGACCTGGACGCCAGCATCTCGCCGCTGCTCGACCGTCGCCTCGAGGAGCTCGACCCCATCGAGCTGGCGATTCTGCGCCTGGGGGCCTATGAGCTCTCTCGCCGTCTCGAGGTGCCCTATCGGGTAGTGATCAACGAGGGCGTGGAGCTGGCCAAGTCCTTCGGCGCCACCGATGGCCACAAGTATGTCAACGGCATCCTCGACAAGCTCGCCGGGCGCCTGCGCTACGCCGAGGTGGCGGCCCGCCGCCGCTGAAGGGGACTCCCCGATGCCCAGTCAACCGTCCAGTCAAGCGCCCAGCCGGCCTCGGCAAAGCGAGTTCGAGCTGATCGCGCGCTACTTCACTCCCGCGCCGCCCGACCACAAGGCCGGCGTGGCACTGGGAGTCGGTGACGACTGTACCCTGCTGACCCCGACGCCCGGCTGCCAGCTGGCCGTCAGCGTCGATACCTCGGTGGCTGGCGTCCACTATCCCGCCGATGCCCCCGCCGAGGCGGTGGGGCATCGGGCGCTGGCGGTCAGCCTCTCGGATCTGGCCGCCATGGGCGCTCGCCCGCGCTGGTGCCTGATGGCGCTGACCCTGGCCGAGGCCGACGATGCCTGGCTCGATGGCTTCTCCCGTGGCTTTCGTGCCCTGTGTGACCTGAGCGGCACTGTCCTGGCGGGCGGCGATGTGACCCGAGGGGCTACCGCCATCGGCGTCACCGTGATGGGGGAGGTGGTGCCGGGCCAGGCCCTCACGCGCCACGGCGCTCGGCCGGGAGACCTGGTCGCGGTGACCGGCGCCCTGGGCGGTGGTGCCGGCGGCCTGGCGGCCTGGCAGCGCGGCGAGCGGGATCTCGCCCACCCGCTGCTGACGCGCTACCTGCGGCCCGAGCCGCGCCTCGCCGCCGGCGAGGCGCTGGCGGGGCTGGCCACGGCCGCCATCGATATCTCCGACGGCCTGTGCGCCGACCTTGGCCATCTGCTGGCGCGTTCGGCTGTCGGTGCCTCGCTCGACCCCGAGGCGCTGCCCCTGGCCGAGGGCCTGGTGGCGGAGCTGGGAGTGGCGGGCGCGCGCCGCGCTGCCCTGGGCGGCGGCGACGACTACGAGCTGCTGCTGGCGCTGCCCGCCGAGCACCTCGACGAGGCCCGGGGGAGGCTCGCTGCCCTTGGCCTGCCGCTCACGGTGATCGGCCGCTTCGAGGCCGAGCCCGGCCTGCGCGGGGTGGCCCTTTCTGGCGAGAGCGGCTGGCAGCACTTCCACTCGGCAGGCGCCGGCAGTGCAGGAGATGATGCATGAACCGTGCTCCACCCAGCGTCTGGCACCGCCCCACCCACTTCCTCGCCTTCGGCCTCGGCAGCGGTGCGGTGCCCTGGGCCCCGGGCACCTTCGGGACCCTGGCGGCCATTCCCTTCTACTGGCTGCTCTCCGAGCTGCCCCTGGGCTGGTACCTGGCGGTGGTGGTGGTGGCCTTCGTGTGGGGGGTGTGGCTGTGCGAGAAGACCTCCCGGGACCTCGGCGTCCACGACCACTCCGGCATCGTCTGGGACGAGTTCGTCGGCTACTGGATTACCATGGCGGCGGTGCCCTTCTCCTGGGAGGCGGCGCTCTGGGGGTTCCTGCTGTTCCGCATCTTCGACGTCATCAAGCCCTGGCCGATCCGCTGGGCGGACCGTCGGGTGGCCGGCGGCTTCGGCATCATGATCGATGACGTCATGGCGGGCATCTACGCCTGGAGCGTCATGCACCTCTGGTTCTGGTTACACTGATTCCGGCTACACTGAGGGTCCGACGCAACGCCGCCCTTGGCGTGGAGGGGGCGGCCCAGGGAAGGGGGAAGCAATGCGCAAGGAACGATTGATCGTCCCGGTCGCCGTGGTGCTGGCCCTCGTCTGGGCGCTGGCCCAGTACCTGGCCTCGCTGCTCTTCGAGCGGGAACTGGCTCGGGCCCTTGCCGACCTGGAGGCTCGCGGCGAGCTGGTGGTGGAGCGCAGCGGTATCGAGCGCGGCTGGCTCTCCTCCTCCGGCAGCCTCCAGGTCTCACCGCTGCTGGGCGACGGCTGGCAGCTCGAGCTCTCCTACCTGGCCCGCCACGGGGTCTTCAGCACCCGGGTCGAAGGGGAGGTGCTCCCCAGCGCCGGCCCCCACCACCGCCGCCTGTTCGGCGACTGTCTCCCTTCCAGCCCCCCTCGCTGGCATGCCCGCTACCAGACCCTGGGTGGCACCCTGGAGGGCAGTGTCCAGCTGGCGCCCTTCCTGATCAGCCAGGGAGAGCGAGAACTGGACTTTCGCGGCGGCCAGCTCAGCTTCGGCGGCCAGCAGGGCGACTGGCGACTGCGTGCCCGGCTGCAGCCCTGGCGCCTCACCGATGGGGTGGCCACTCTGGAGTCGGGGCCGGTCTCTCTGGAGAGCCGCTATGCCTACACCAGCGGTGCCCACCACTTCACCCAGCACGACCTGCTGCGTATCGACACCCTTGCCTGGGAGCAGCCGGGCCTCGCCCTGGAGTCCGGCGAACTGAGCTACCGCAGCCGCATGCAGCTCGACGACAGCGAGCTGCGCATCGACAGCGAGCTGACCCTGGGCGAGGTGCTGGCGGCGGAGCAGGTGCTGCTCAGCGGCCGCATCGCCATGGAGCTTTCGCGGATCAACGCCGATGCGGTGCGCGAGGCCCTGGCGGCGCTGCGCCGGGAGACGGCCAAGGCCCGCACGCTGGATCCCCGGGAGCTGACGGAGCGGCTGGAGCCTGAGCTGTTGGGCATCCTGGTCGACTCCCCGCGCCTGGATGTGGTCGAGGTGGACCTGGAGAGCCCCATGCTGGGATTGACCGTTCGAGGGGATGGGGCTCTCTTCTTCGACCCGCGCCGGCTCGAGGAGCTGAGCCCCTCGCGCCTGGACGACGAGGCCGAGCGGGCGCTCTGGCTGAATCGCCTCGACGGCGACTTCATCTGGCACGAGGTGCCCACCGTGGTGGCGCTCTGGCTGGGGCTGCCGCTCAGTACCCGTGATCTGGAGATCGACGTGATTCGTGGCCGGGTTCGCGTCAACGGCCGGCCGCTGCCACCGCTCTGGCGCTGAGACGCGAAGGCCCGCCGACTTGAAGTTGTCCCCCATCGCCCGCATTCCTGAACCCAACGGCATGAACCATCACAGGATCAGGATGAGACCCCATGAGCGATGACCAGGACCGCCGCCACGACCCGGAGGGGCCGGAGTGGCTGCAGGATGACCCCGACGCGGCCCACGGCGAGGATGAACAGCTTGACCTCGATGATCAGCCCGGCGATAGCCGGCACGCCGTGGTGCCCGCCCGGGAGGCGCTGCCCGAGCGCATCTACCTGCTGCCGATCCACAACCGGCCCTTCTTCCCGGCCCAGGTACAGCCGCTGGTGATCAACCGCGAGCGCTGGGAGGAGACCATCGAGCGTGTGGCCAAGACCCCGCACCACGCCGTGGGCCTCGCCTTCGTGGGCGAGGGCGGCGTCGAAGGGCTCTCCCACGACGACTTTCCGGAGATCGGCACCGCCGTCAAGGTGCACAAGCTGCAGGGCGAGGAGAACCAGATCCAGTTTATCGCCCAGGGGATGCAGCGCTTCCGCATCCAGCGCTGGATCTCCCGCAAGCCCCCCTATCTGGTGGAGGTGAGCTACCCTCGGGAGCCGGTGGACGCCGAGGCGGACGAGACCCGCGCCTACGCCATGTCGCTGATCAACGGCATCAAGGAGCTGCTGCCGATCAACCCCCTCTACGGCGAGGAGCTCAAGCACTACCTCAACCGCTTCAGCCCCCACGAGCCGGGCCCGCTCACCGACTTCGCCGCGGCCATCACCTCGGCCAAGGGGCGCGAGCTGCAGGACGTGCTGGCCACCCTGCCGGTGCTCGCGCGCATGCAGAAGGTGCTGCCGCTGCTGCGCAAGGAGATCGAGGTCGCCCAGCTGCAGAGCGAGATCAGCGACCAGGTCAACGCCCAGATGCAGGAGCGCCAGCGGGAGTTCTTCCTGCGCGAGCAGCTCAAGGTGATCCAGCGCGAGCTGGGCATCTCCAAGGATGACCGCGAGAACGACGTCGACACCTTCCGCGACCGCCTGGAGAGCCTCGTCGTGCCGCCCAGGGTGCTGACCCGCATCGAGGAGGAACTCGACAAGCTCGCCGTGCTGGAGACCGGCTCGCCGGAGTACGGCACCACCCGCAACTATCTGGACTGGCTGACCAGCATGCCCTGGGGGGTGCACAGCCAGGACCAGCTCGACCTGGCCCACGCCCGGGAGGTGCTGGACCGCGACCACGACGGCCTGGCCGACGTGAAGGAGCGCATCGTCGAGTTTCTCGCCGAGGGCACCTTCAAGGGCGACGTGGGCGGCTCCATCCTGCTGCTGGTGGGCCCGCCCGGGGTGGGCAAGACCTCCATCGGCCGCTCCATCGCCGAGGCTCTGGGCCGTGAGTTCTACCGCTTCTCGGTGGGCGGCATGCGCGACGAGGCCGAGATCAAGGGCCATCGGCGCACCTACATCGGTGCCATGCCCGGCAAGCTGGTGCAGGCGCTCAAGGAGGTGGAGGTCGAGAACCCGGTGATCATGCTCGACGAGATCGACAAGATGGGGCAGTCCTTCCAGGGCGACCCCGCCTCGGCGCTGCTCGAGGTGCTCGACCCGGAGCAGAACGTCGACTTCCTCGACCACTACCTGGACGTGCGGCTGGACCTCTCCAAGGTGCTCTTCGTCTGCACCGCCAACACCCTGGATTCGATCCCGGGACCGCTGCTGGACCGCATGGAGCAGATCCGTCTCTCCGGCTACATCGCCGAGGAGAAGCTGGCCATCGCCCGCCACCACCTCTGGCCCAAGCTGCTCAAGCGCGCCAATATCCCGAAGAAGCGCATCAACCTCACCGAGGCGGCGCTGCGCCAGGTGATCGAGGGCTATGCCCGGGAGGCCGGGGTGCGCCAGCTCGAGAAGCAGCTGCACCGCATCGTGCGCAAGGCCGCGGTCAAGCTGCTGGAGAACGACCAGCAGTCGGCGAAGGTCTCGGTCAAGAACCTCGAGGAGTATCTGGGGGCACCGCTGTTCCGCAAGGAGCAGGTGCTCAAGGGGGAAGGGGTGGTCACGGGGCTCGCCTGGACCGCCATGGGCGGGGCGACGCTGCCCATCGAGGCGGGCAAGGTGCACTCGCTGACCCGCGGCTTCAAGCTCACCGGCAAGCTCGGCGAGGTGATGCAGGAGTCCGCCAATATCGCCTACAGCTATGTGCTGGGGCATCTGGCCGAGTACGGCGCCGACGCCGACTTCTTCGACTCCGCCTTCGTCCACCTCCACGTGCCGGAGGGGGCCACGCCCAAGGATGGCCCCTCGGCGGGGGTCACCATGACCACGGCGCTGCTCTCGCTGGCGAAGCACCACTCCATCGACCGCCCCCTGGCGATGACCGGCGAGCTGACCCTCACCGGCCAGGTGCTGCCGGTCGGCGGCATCCGCGAGAAGGTGATCGCCGCGAGGCGCAGCGGCATCTTCGAGGTGATCCTCCCCGACGCCAACCGCCGCGACTATGACGAGCTGCCCGACCACCTCAAGGAGGGCATGACGGTGCACTTCGCCAGGCGCTACCGGGACGTGGCCCGGGTGGTGTTCGACTGACCGAAAGCGCCCCTCACGGCATGACCTTGAGGGGCCCATTCTCCTTGAGGGTGTTCATGACCACCTGGGTGGCAATATCGCGGATTCCCTCAAGAGGACTGACGGCGGTCGAGAGGAAGTGGGAAAGCTCGGCGAGATCCGCCACCCGCACCTTGAGGATGAAATCGTGGTGGCCGGTCACCGCGTGGCAGTCGATCACCTCGTCCCTGGCCAGAAGCTTCCCTACGGCATTCCGAGGAGAGACCATGCGGCCCTTGTCCATGGAGAGAAAGATCAGGGCGGTGACCTTGAGCCCCATGGCTTCCGGGTCCAGACGCAGGACATGGCCTTTGATGATCCCGCTCTGCTCGAGGCGGGCGATACGACGCGAGCACTGGCTGGGGGAGAGGTTCACCGCTTCTGCCAGGGTGGCCAGGGTCAGCCGAGCATCCCGCTGCAGGGCGTAAAGAATCCGCTGATCACAGCGATCAAGGCTCGCCATTTACTACCTCGCTCGGTTCTTATGCAATCTTCTTGCATAGATTGCCCTCCTGACGGCTGGTTTCGCAAACCTTTCCCGGCCCGCTGCTCCTAGAATGGGCGTCAGATGATTCACCTGATGCTCCGGAGCCTCCATGACCCCGACGCTGGAAAGTGCGCGCAAGCTGGACCGCCATGACCCCCTGGCCGGCTTCAAGGCCCGCTTCGCCCTGCCAGAGGGCGTCCTCTACCTGGATGGCAACTCTCTTGGCGCCCAGCCCAGGGATGCCCGGGAGGCCCTGGCTCTTACCCGGGACCAGTGGCGCGATGAGCTGGTCAAGGGTTGGAACCAGGGGTGGTTCGATGCTCCGGAGCGACTGGGTGACCTGCTGGCGCCCCTGCTCGGCGCCGGCCCCGGCGAAGTGGTCGTCAGCGACAACATCACCCTGAATCTCTTCAAGCTGCTGGGCTACATCATCGACTCCCAGAAGCGGGCGCGATCGGTGATTCTCAGTGAGGGAGGTAACTTTCCTTCCGATAGCTATATTGCCCAGGGGCTGTGCCGCTTCACCGGCCTCGAGCACCGGGTGCTGCCAGAAGGGGGCGACCTTGCCGATTACCTGGACGAACGGGTCGCCGCCGTGGTGCTGAGCCAGGTCCACTATCGCACCGGTCGGCTGCGTGATATGGCGGCCATCACCGCTCTGGTCCGGGAGCAGGGTGCCGAGGTGATCTGGGACCTGGCCCACTCCGCTGGGGCCATGCCGGTTGACCTGAACGGCAGCGGCGTCCGGTATGCGGTGGGCTGCACCTACAAGTATCTCAACGGCGGCCCTGGGGCGCCGGGCTTTCTCTACGTTCACAAGGATAGCCAGGCTCGAGGCTGGCAGCCGCTCTCTGGCTGGCACGGCCATGCCGCACCCTTCGACTTCGAGGGTGACTATGCCCCGGCTCCGGGCATCTTGCGCTTTCGCACCGGCACCCATTCGGCGCTGGCCTATGCCCCTCTGGAGGCCTCCCTGCGGCTCTGGCGGGAGGTAGATATGACAGCGCTACGGGCAAAGAGCCTGGCCCTGGGTGAGCTGTTCCAGGACTGCCTGACCGACCTGTTCGAATCCAAGGGAATCGAGGACATCACCCCGCCCGTGGCGGAGCGTGGCAGCCAGGTGGCCCTGATTCATCGCGAGCATGGCTATGCCATCGTTCAGGCGCTGATCGCCCGAGGGGTGATCGGCGACTACCGGGCGCCCGGGCTGATGCGCTTCGGCTTCACGCCACTCTACCTGAGCTATGAAGACGTCTGGCAGGCGGCTCGGCACTTCCGCGAGGTGGTCGAGACTCGAGAGTATCTGGGGCCCGCGCTGCTAACGCGCTCGGCGGTGACCTGAAATGATGCATGACGTTAGGTTCCGGCGCTCCGCCTGCCTGCCGCAATAAAAATATTTCCCTTGAGAAGAAGTTCTTATCTTCTGGAAGAAGTTTGTGCCCATGGCAATGCGTAGATTCGAGCCGCCAAGATAGCCAGCGCCTACGCGTTGCGCACAGGTCGCAGGCCACACCCGTCAGAATGTGGCATGTTAAGTGCCTATTATGTCACGCTTTTGTAAGCCATCCTATTTAGATTACAATTGTTTCCGGCTATTTTAATATGTCGGTGATCACACTGATATGGACGCCAGTGATGAGTAAAAAATTCATGAACACCCTTAGAGGCAAGAAAATACTGGTCATCGATGATGCGGAAGCGGACAGAATGCTGATTTCTACGCATCTACGCCATCTTGGGTGTCGCGTCTACCAGGCGAATGATGGAATCGACGGGGTTCACAAGGCCAGGTTGATCAGCCCAGATGCCATTCTGATGGATCTGGATATGCCTCAATGTAATGGATATGATGCCTGTAAGTTGCTGTTGAGCGATGTTGAGACGTGCCGTGTTCCGGTGATCTTCTTGTCGGGCTATGCGACGCCGGAAGATAGGGTGAGAGGGCTGATGTATGGGGCCGTTGACTATATTGCCAAGCCCTTCAATTTCGACGAGGTAAAGCTCAGGCTGTCTGTTCATTTGAAGTGCCAGGGTGCGGAGGTGGCGCGTGAAGAGGAGCGAAACAGGCAGGATAAGAAATACGAAAAAGAGGGCGCGGGTACTGGCCAGTCAGGTGCGCGTCACTACCTGAATGAGATACTTTTTCGCAGTGCCAGAGTATATCTTCTAAAGTCCCTCAGTCAGGCGCCAGGGCTTCAGGAGTTGGCGAGAAGCGTAGGAACCAATGCCAAGCAGCTAAATCACTCCTTCAAGGAGTGTGCCGGGGTGACTGTCTACGAGTACCTTCGTGAAGAGAGGATGAAGGAGGCGGCAAGGCTTCTTTCTGCAACAAGTATTCCAGTGTCTGATATCGCGTTATCTGTTGGTTTTAGTAGTGCGGGGAGTTTTTCCACTGCATTCAGGGAGCGTTTCGGAATGTCTCCATCACGTTTCAGGAAAATGGAAAAGTTGGGTGTTGATGATTAGGGTGACGCCTTTCTTTTACGCCATGTTGACCCCCGTTTTTCTGATGGTCGTGGCTCTTTTTTTGTCTTCCTCTGCTCAGGCTGGCGGTGGCAGTGGCTCAGTGTTAGAGAAGTCGCAGTCTATCGACCTGTACGGTATATCACCCGGGGATAACATGGCCTTGAAAATGCAGGGTTTTAGTGTTCAGGGTGAGGGCGGTGACGATCTGAGGGAATCACTAAGTGATGGACGGTGGAAAGAGATCAAGCAGCATGATGACCTTCTCGAAGCGCCTCGTCAGCATTCCACCCTATGGCTGAAGGGTAGGTTTTACAACTCTGGGGATGACTACCTTCAGCGCTGGGTAGAGTTTTCGCCATGGCGACTTAACGACGTGAAAGCCTGGCTGGTAGATCCGCAGAGCCTAGAGGTGATAAAACGCATGCAGACGGGGCTGAATACGCCCCTTTCGGATAGAGAAGTCGATACTAACCGTGCTGTTTTGCCAGTCAGTCTCTACCCCGGAGAAAGCGTGATGATGGTGGTCAGGATATACGCTGACAGCCGCCCCTTTCTATCTGTAAATGCCTGGGATCCCGTCGATTTTTCGGTAGAGGAGGTCAGCGATCGGCAACTTCACTCCGTTTTGCTGGCCTCGATCCTGACGCTTTGCGTCGTGCTGTTCTTGAAGCTAGACGTTCGTTATGCCCTGCTGGGTATATGGCTGCTGGTCACCTTCGTCTTCGAGTCCGAGAAGGAGGGATATATCAGCCAGATCATTCTTCCATTTCTCTTCGACTACTCGGCCAACCTTCGTTTCACTACCTGGATACTGACCGAGGCGCTGTTTCTGACAGCCTCCGTCTACCTGCTGGGGCTGCGTCAGAGGCGGTGGTGGCGTGGCGTGCCGCCGGCGGCATTGTCGATTACGGCACTGTTCGGCACTCTTTCCTTTGTGTTGGATGGTGCTGCAATACGCAACCTGGGGAGTGTCATCGACCTGAGCTTCTCGCTGATCTGGCTGCTGATGTTGCCGGCGGCGTTACGCATTGATCGTCAGTGGCAATATGCCCTGCTGGGTGTGCTGTCGCTCTGGTGGCTGGCGGCCAACTTTGTACTGATCGGCTATATCACCAACCTTCACTACACGGCCTCCTTTGCCTCCGTCAAGATAGTGGCAGAGATCGGTGTGATTCTGGGGCTGCTGTTGATCTACTCCAGGCAGAAGCGCTGTCATGAGCAGGGCCTGGAGCAGCAGCTGAGAGCGAGCGAGCGAGGTCAGCGTGCTGAACTGGAGCGTCTGGTGGAGAAGCGAACCCACGAGCTGAACATGGCACTCGATAGTGCCCGCAGGGCCAATGAGGAGAAAACACTTTTTCTGGGACGCATTTCCCATGACCTGAAGTCGCCACTGACTTCCATTTCGGGCTATTCCCAGCTGCTAGGCGCCGAGGGAGGCAAGGCAGGTGAGTATGCTCGCATCATCTATTCGAGTGCTACTCATATGAATCGCCTGATTGGTCGCCTGATCGGCTATGCGAGAGGTGCCTTGAGCAAGGGAGAGAGTACAACCGACGTGCACGTCGAGGCATTTTTTTCCACCGTGCGCCAAGAAGCCGAGGTGCTCGTCGAAAAGAATGGTAATCGCTTCTTCATGAGCGTGGTCGTCGAGGCGTTCCCGGTGGTTCGCTGTGACGAAACGTCGCTTAGGCAGGTCGTGGGTAATCTGATTGATAATGCCGCAAAATACACCAGGGCGGGTGTTGTTACGCTGGAGGTGGGCTGCTTTCCGCTGAGTGAAAGTAGCGACAAGGCGGATTTGGTGATGACGCTTAGGGATTCCGGGAGCGGTATCTCTGAGAAGCTCCAGGAACGGCTTTTCGAGCCTTTCTCGCGGGAGTCGAAAAGCAGCGAAGGCAGCGGCCTGGGTCTCGCCATCGTCAAGGATCTAGTGGCGGCGATGGGTGGCGAGCTCTCTTTGCGTAGTGAGGAGGGCGTTGGGACTGAAGTCAGTGTCTCCATCCCTGTGGAAAGGGGGGACGAGGCTGGACTGATCGAAGGCGCTACCTGTGCGCCGGACTACCTTCTACCGCGATACCAGGCCGATGGCCTCTGTGCCTGGGTGGTCGAGGACTCACCGCCTATTCTTGAGCTTCTGCGTAGTGATCTTGGCGCCATGGGGTTTGACGTTCAGGGGTTCCAGAGCGGGCGAGAAGTGGTTGATCTGCTTTGCCGGGAGGGGGGGCTGCCGGATCTTGTTGTGACCGACTACCGCCTCAAGGACGCTTCCGGAGATGAGGTGCTGATGGCGGTCAGGCAGCAGCGAGAACATATTCCGGTGCTGCTCCTTTCAGCCACCTGGAGTGTATTGCGTGACAGGCGTGATCGAGATGATCTTGGATATTCGGCTTTTCTGGCAAAGCCGGTTGACCTGGTAGAGTTTCGCCGGGAGGTGGCGCGGGTTTGCGACCTGCCGGCTGTCGTCCACTCTTATGGTGGAGCCTCCACCATGACTGTAGTGGCTCCCGATATTCAGCGTCTTTCAGAGATGCTGGAGCTGGGGGCCGTCAGCGATATACTCGACTGGTGCGATGCCTTCTCTGCCGCCGAGCCTGGCCGGTCACGTCTTGCCGATGAGATTCGCACCAATGCCGAGCGCGGCGACCTTGCCGCAATAGCGGCATCAATCCAGGCCCTTCTCTAGCGCCTTCCCTCGAGGCATTGCTTGCCATCGGGGTGGGAGGCGCTGCTCTGATGTTCCCTTGTTTACGCTCTATGGCTCTTGTTGCATGAAGTTCCTGCCTGCCGGAGAAACTTTCACCTCTCCAGGAGAAGACGGCCGCCAGCTCCGACGCGTAGATTCCAGGCTTGCAAATCATTACATGCCTTGACCGGCAAGTTGGCCGCTTCACGCTGCTGACAGGGAGCCCAGGAGCCGGCATTTCGAATCGACCGAAGCCTCCTACCTCTCCCCCTCAACACCCTGTGGTGGGGGAGTGCGTATCTCTGATTCCCTTGAGTGTCGGAAAAAGGTGCTGAGTCCCGCCAAGCCAGCCGCGGCGGAGCCAGATAACCGGAATAACACTTCGCAGGTGGACATGAACAAGGTCTTTAGAATCATCTGGAACCGCACCCTTGGACGTCTGGTGGTGGCTTCCGAGGCTGCGCGCTCCCAGGGGAAATCTGGTGTCGAGCATCTTCAGGTAGCTCCGATGGTGGCGATTAACACCCCCCCGATGGGGAGGCTTCGTCCCTTGGCCCTGGCGATAGGGCTAGCCGCCGCAGGGGCTGCAACCCCCGCGGCCATTGCCCAGGACGCTACCTACGACAATGTCACGGTCAATAATCAGCTGGTCGTGTCCGGTACGGCTATCCTCAGTGCCTTGGAGGTGAGTGGAAGCGCCGCTTTTGACGGCCCGCTTACCGTGGGTGGTGTGAGTGTTGCCACAGCCTCGGATATTGATGGCCTGGATACACGGGTCGGTGTCAATGAAGCGGCTATCACCGGGCTGGATGGCCGGGTCGACGCCAACGAGACCGCTATCACCGGGTTGGATGGCCGGGTCGATGCCAACGAGACCGCTATCACCGGGCTGGATGGCCGGGTCGATGCCAACGAGACCGCTATCACCGGGCTGGATGGCCGGGTCGGCGCCAGCGAGACCGCTATTGCCGGGCTTGATACGCGGGTCGGAGACAATGAATCTGCGATTGCGGCCGTAGAGGCTACGGCTAGTGCGGGCTGGGATATCAGCGCAGAGGGTAACGCTGGAGAGAATGTGGCCCCGGGTGGCGCAGTCGACTTCAGCGGCGATGGCAATATCGAAGTTGGCCGGGATGGGACTAATCTGACCTTCAGCCTCGCCGATGAGATCGAAGTGGCAAGCGTGTCTGCCGGGGATGTCACCCTTGGCACCAGCGGGCTGACCATCTCTGGCGGTCCGAGTGTCACAAGCGGTGGAATTGATGCTGGAGGGCAGAGAATCACCAATGTCGCTGCTGGTGATCTGAGTGCCGACAGCACCGACGCCATTGTCGGCAGCCAGATCTTCGATCTGTTCATTGAGGAAGGGGCCGGCGGCGTACGCTACTTCCGTGCGCGCTCGGCGCAGCCGGATTCCGAGGCCCTGGGTAATGAATCCATCGCCATCGGGCCCAATACGGTGGCCGAAGGAGAGAGCAGCCTTGCCGCTGGTGATGGTGCCAGGACGGCGGAGACGGCGGCAGGCGCCATTGCACTGGGTGAGGGGGCCTCGGTGGGCACCGAAGACGGGGCGGTTGATGATGGCGAAGGTTCCATTGCCATCGGGCGTGACAGCCAGGCAAGTGGCACCCGTACCCTGGCACTCGGGGATGGCGCTGCAGTAGAAGATGAACGCGTGGAAGATGCCATGGCGCTCGGTACCGGTGCCGTTGTCAGTGGAATGGAAAGTGACCGCGCCCTGGCCGCCGGCTTCGAGGCGAATGCCAGCTCGGCGGATGCTACCGCGGTGGGCGCCTCGGCTAGCGCCAGTGGTGGCAGTTCGACCGCCCTGGGTGCCGGTTCCGATGCTTCCGGAGGCTCCAGCATTGCACTGGGGGACAATGCCTCGGCCAGCGCTGGCGGTGCGCTGGCTGCAGGTGCTGGCTCCGTAGCCGCCACGGCCGATAGTATCTCGTTAGGCACCGGGGCAGGGGTTGGCACCCTGGGTGATGCAGGCGGTGACCGGACCGACCATATCGCCATCGGCAGGGCTTCCGGACAGAGCGTGGCCGGCAACCAGAACACTGCCATCGGTCTGCAGGCGGGTAGCAGCGTCGAGGGTGATCAGAACGTGGCGATTGGCACCCGGGCAGGCCAGGGGCTTTTGGGTAACCGCAATGTGGCCCTGGGCCACGAGGCCAACCTCAATGCAGGAGCGGTGGATCGCGCTACGGCCATCGGTGGTCAGACAAGCGCCGCCAGGGATGCTGTAGCGGTGGGCTACGAGGCCGAGGCCGAGGATAGCGGCGTTGCACTGGGGACCAATACATCCGCAGGTAGTGCCGCGGTAGCCCTGGGGCGCAATGCCGAGGCGGAGGGCGGCAGCGTGGCGCTGGGCGCCGGATCTGCCGCTGTGAGCAGCGATGCCGGCGGAGCTGGCTATCTGACCGGTAGCAGTTTCAGTGATGGAACCGTGGTCTCCGTGGGCAATACCGAGAGTGGCCAGAGCCGGCGCATCGTCAACGTTGCCGATGGTGCCCAGGACCTGGATGCGGTCAACGTTGGTCAATTGAAAGGGGCCCAGCAGTCGGTTGCAACGCTGATAGGTGGTGGTGTTGTGCTGAACCCTGACGGCACCTACAGCCCTATCACGGTTCAGAATACCGACGGCGATGACGTGACCTTTACTACGGTTGTCGAGGCCATAGGGGCTGTCACAAGTGGCGAAGTCGATATCCTTCCCGTCGATGCCGTTCGCTACAACGCCGAAGGTGGCATCAGCAATCTCTCTGCAGGAGTCAACGCCACCGATGCTGTCAACGTCGAGCAGCTCAACGAGGCGGTTGCGGAAAGTGGTGTCAAGTACTTCAGCGTCAACTCTACTGAACCCGCCAATCGCGACAATACTCTGGCCAGCGGGACTGACGCCCTGGCCATTGGCCCTGCTACCAGTGCCGATGGTAGCTCTTCACTGGCTGCTGGCCACCTGGCAAAAACAGTCGGTGATCAGAGTGTGGCACTTGGATACAGGGTCGAAGCCCTTGGGAATGAGTCGACGGCGATCGGCAGCAGAAGCGAGGCCTATGGCGATGGGGGCGTGGCAATCGGTCAGCGGGCAGTGAGCGAGGGGGAAAACTCCATTGTGATCGGGACCCGAGCCGAGGCTGACCCCAAGGCCGATGGCACGGTGGATAATGCCATCGTTATCGGCACTGAGGCCGAAGCCACCGCCGATAATGGCATCGCCATTGGCGAAAGGGCGTTGGCATCCGAAGACCGTGCTGTCGCCCAGGGCTTCAATGCCGAGGCCAGCGCCGAGGACGCCCAGGCACACGGGAGTCGTTCCCGCGCCACCGGGGTCAGTTCCCAGGCCAGCGGCACGGATGCCCGTGCCAGCGGTGTCAATGCCCAGGCCAGCGGTACCGATGCTCGCGCCAGCGGCACCAGCTCCATCGCTACGGGGACCGATGCGCGCGGCTATGCCAGCGATGGTATCGCCATGGGTACCGGTGCGCGGTCTGGCCTTGCCAATCCGCTTCCCGAGGAGGCATTTCGCAATACCAATGGCATCGCTATCGGCAACAGTTCTCTGGCTGATAACCGCAATGCTTTGGCGCTGGGCGTCGAGGCTCAGGCGCGGGAAGAGTCATCGACCGCACTGGGCGATAGTGCCGAAGCCACGGCCGTTGATGCCCTGGCCGTGGGTAGCTCGGCGCGTTCCACGGCCGGAAGTGCTTCAGCGCTTGGTGAAGGCGCAGAGGCGACCCATGAGCGCTCCGTTGCCCTGGGCGCTGGCTCAACGACCTCGGCACCCATAGGTACCAGCGGGGCCACTATCGACAAGGTGGATTACAACTACGCGGGTGCCGATCCCGTTGCCACGGTCAGCGTTGGCAGTGAGGGTGAAGAACGTACTATTACCAACGTGGCCGCAGGGCGCGTGAGTGCGGCCAGCACCGATGCCATCAACGGTAGCCAGCTGTACGGTACCAACATGGCGTTGGAATCACTGGCCGATGACCTGGATACCGCGGGAGCCTCCGTGGCCGATGTGTTGGGCGGCAACGCGGCCTATGACCCGGAGACCCACCAGGTCACCACCAGTAATGTGGGCGGAACCGGAGAGGATACCGTTCACGATGCCATCGAATATGCCGCTCAGGGCTGGGATGTCAGTGCCAATGGGGCCGATAGTGAGAATGTTGCTCCGGGCGGTTCGGTCGACTTCAGCAATACCGACGACAATATCGTTATCGCGCGCGACGGTACCGATCTGACCTTCGGTCTGAGTGATGAGCTGGAGATAGCCAGCAGCATCACCGTTGGCGATACCGTTATCGATGGAGACAGCCTCGCCACCAGTAACCTGGATGTCGGTGGCGGGACCTTCGTCGTGGAAGGCGATAACGTCACCTATGGGGGCAATGAGGTTGCCACCCAGGCGGATGGTCTGAGCTTTGCCGGCAATACTGGCGGCACTATCGACAAGACCCTCGGCGATAGCTCGCCGCTGACTATCTCGGGCGGCCTCGCATCCAGCGAAGCCTCCAGCGGCGCCAACCTGCGTGTCGACAGCGACGGCGACCAGCTGAACCTGGTGATGGCCCGCAACCTGACCGATCTGGACAGCATCACCATCAACGATGGGCCGGTGATCGATAGCGCGGGTGTCACGATCGGTGACGTCAACCTGGACGACAGCGGCCTGACGATCGCCGGTGGCCCGAGCGTGACCGACGCCGGTATCGATGCCGGTGATCAGGTGGTCAGCAACGTGGCGCCGGGCGTTGACGGCAGCGACGCGGTGAACGTGGATCAGCTCGGCGAGGTGAGTGAAGTCGCCAACCGTGGCTGGAATATCAGCGCCAATGGAGAAGACGAGCCAGCGAATGTGGCTCCGGGCGGCACAGTGGACTTCGCCAGTAGCGATGAGAACATCGTTATCACTCGCGATGGTACCGACCTGGACTTCGCGCTGGCTGACGACCTGACCGGGCTGGAGAGCATCGGGCTGAATGGCATCGATGGAGCGGACGGTCTGACCATTCGTGGTGGCGACGGCGCGCCGGGCACGCCAGGCCTGGACGGCGAAGACGGCATTACCCGCATCATCTACGAAGGTGCCGACGGCACGCCGTACGAAGTCGCGACCATGGATGATGGGCTGGTGTTTGCCGGCAATACTGGTGACGACATCGCCAGAAAACTGGGCGAGACGCTGACCATCTCCGGTGAGCTTGAGGAAGGTGAAGACGCCACTGGTGCGAACCTGCGTGTCGACAGCGACGGCGACCAGCTGAACCTGGTGATGGCCCGCAACCTGACCGACCTGGACAGCATCACCATCAACGATGGGCCGGTGATCGATAGCGCGGGTGTCACGATCGGTGACGTCAACCTGGACGACAGCGGCCTGACGATCGCCGGTGGCCCGAGCGTGACCGACGCCGGTATCGATGCCGGTGATCAGGTGGTCAGCAACGTGGCGCCGGGCGTTGACGGCAGCGACGCGGTGAACGTGGATCAGCTCGGCGAGGTGAGTGAAGTCGCCAACCGTGGCTGGAATATCAGCGCCAATGGAGAAGACGAGCCAGCGAATGTGGCTCCGGGCGGCACAGTGGACTTCGCCAGTAGCGATGAGAACATCGTTATCACTCGCGATGGTACCGACCTGGACTTCGCGCTGGCTGACGACCTGACCGGGCTGGAGAGCATCGGGCTGAATGGCATCGATGGAGCGGACGGTCTGACCATTCGTGGTGGCGACGGCGCGCCGGGCACGCCAGGCCTGGACGGCGAAGACGGCATTACCCGCATCATCTACGAAGGTGCCGACGGCACGCCGTACGAAGTCGCGACCATGGATGATGGGCTGGTGTTTGCCGGCAATACTGGTGACGACATCGCCAGAAAACTGGGCGAGACGCTGACCATCTCCGGTGAGCTTGAGGAAGGTGAAGACGCCACTGGTGCGAACCTGCGTGTCGACAGCGACGGCGACCAGCTGAACCTGGTGATGGCCCGCAACCTGACCGACCTGGACAGCATCACCATCAACGATGGGCCGGTGATCGATAGCGCGGGTGTCACGATCGGTGACGTCAACCTGGACGACAGCGGCCTGACGATCGCCGGTGGCCCGAGCGTGACCGACGCCGGTATCGATGCCGGTGATCAGGTGGTCAGCAACGTGGCACCCGGCGTTGACGGCAGCGACTCGGTGAACGTGGATCAGCTCGGCGAGGTGAGTGAAGTCGCCAACCGTGGCTGGAATATCAGCGCCAATGGAGAAGACGAGCCAGCGAATGTTGCTCCGGGCGGCACAGTGGACTTCGCCAGTAGCGATGAGAACATCGTTATCACTCGCGATGGTACCGACCTGGACTTCGCGCTGGCTGACGACCTGACCGGGCTGGAGAGCATCGGGCTGAATGGCATCGATGGAGCGGACGGTCTGACCATTCGTGGTGGCGACGGCGCGCCGGGCGCGCCAGGCCTGGACGGCGAAGACGGCATTACCCGCATCATCTACGAAGATGCCGACGGCACGCCGTACGAAGTCGCGACCATGGATGATGGGCTGGTGTTTGCCGGCAATACCGGTGACGACATCGCCAGAAAACTGGGCGAGACGCTGACCATCTCCGGTGAGCTTGAGGAAGGTGAAGACGCCACTGGTGCGAACCTGCGTGTCGACAGCGACGGCGACCAGCTGAACCTGGTGATGGCCCGCAACCTGACCGACCTGGACAGCATCACCATCAACGATGGGCCGGTGATCGATAGCGCGGGTGTCACGATCGGTGACGTCAACCTGGACGACAGCGGCCTGACGATCGCCGGTGGCCCGAGCGTGACCGACGCCGGTATCGATGCCGGTGATCAGGTGGTCAGCAACGTGGCACCCGGCGTTGACGGCAGCGACGCGGTGAACGTGGATCAGCTCGGCGAGGTGAGTGAAGTCGCCAACCGTGGCTGGAATATCAGCGCCCAAGGTGGCAGTGAGACCAATGTTGCGCCTGGCGGCAGCGTCGATCTGAACAATGCCGATGGCAATCTCGTTCTCACCAAGGTCGATGACAGCAACGACGTAACCTTCGACCTGGCCGAGAACATCGATCTGGGCGAAGACGGCAGCGTCACCACCGGCGACACCGTGTTGAATAATGACGGGGTAACCGTGGCTGGCGCCAGCAGCAATGACCCCAGTACCACCATCGGTGCCGGCAGTATCGAGGTGGCCGGTTCTGGAGCGACGCCCAACACCGTCATCATCGATGGCGAGGCCGGTACCGTGAGCGGCCTGACCAACCAGACCCTCGACGCGCCGGACTTTGCCGATGGCTCCGGTCGCGCCGCGAGTGAAGAGCAGTTGGAGCTGGTCAACCAGACGGCGAATGCCGGCTGGAACCTGACCGGTTCGGGGGCGGATGCCGTGAACATCGGCCCCAACGGGGCGGTGGACTTCCGGGGCGACGCCAACCTCAGCGTGGCGCAGAGCGGCATAGATGACGATGGACAGATCGATATCACCCTGAACCGTGATCTGGACCTGGACAGCGTCACCACCGGCGACACCGTGATGGATAGCGCCGGCGTGCGTATCGGTGATGTTGATGGCGACGGAGCCAGCACCGAAGTCGGTGCGGGTACAATTATCCTGGCAGCCAACCCGACCACGGGGCCGGCTAACGAGGTCATCATCGATGCCAACACTGGCACGATTGGCGGGCTGACCAACCGTGACTTCGACCCGGATAGCTTCGTCAGCGGCCAGGCGGCGACCGAGGACCAGCTGGGTCAGGTCTACACCGTGGCCAACGCCGGCTGGAACGTATCGGTGGGTGGAGAAGGAGCCCTGGAGGACGGTAGCAACAATGTCGGCCCCGAAAGTGTGGTGGACTTCAGCAACACCGACGGCAATATCCTCATCGACCGCGACGGCACCGACCTGGCGTTCAGCCTGAACCCGGAGCTTGATCTGGGCGAAGAGGGGCGCGTCACCATCGGTGGTACCGTGATGGATGATGATGGTGTGCGGGTTGGTGACAACGTTCAGCTTGGCGAAGACGGACTGGTCATCGCCGGTGGCCCGAGCGTGACCGACGCCGGTATCGATGCCGGTGATCAGGTGATCACCAGCGTCGCAGCGGGTGAGGTAAGTGAGACCAGCACCGATGCCATCAATGGCAGCCAGCTCTATGCGGTCCAGAATATCGCAGAGTCAGGGTGGAGCCTGAGTGGCTCTGGTGAGAACGCGGTGAATATCGGCCCCAATGGAGCTGTGGACTTCCAGGGTGACAGCAACATTACCGTCTCCCAGGCTGGTGTGGATCAGGACGGCGTGATCGAAGTTGCCCTGAACGACTCCATCACCCTGGGTGAGGGCGATAATGCGGTCACTGTGGATGGTGAGAATGGCCGGGTCAGCGTGGGTGACACCATCATGAATGGTGATGGCATAAGCGTTGGCGACGATGTTCACCTGGGCAGTGCCGGCCTGGTGATCAATGGTGGCCCGAGCGTGACCACCTCTGGTATCGATGCCGGTGGCATGCGTATCACTAACTTGATGGCAGGCGTGGAAGCCACCGACGCGGTGAACGTGAGCCAGCTCAACGAAGGTGTGGCTGCGGCCACGACCGAGGTCACCGCTGGCAGCAATATCAGTGTCAGTGAGTCGACTGGCGACAATGGCCAGACCATCTACACCGTGGAGACCCAGCGCGATGTGAACTTCGACAGCATCGAGGTAGGCACCGTCAATATCGACCAGAACAACGTCGATGAGAATGGCAACACGATCATCACCGGGGTAGGCCGCGGTGAAGTCAGCGAGAACAGCACCGATGCGGTGAATGGTAGCCAGCTGTGGGATGTCCAGCAGGAGCTGGGAGACATCAATGAGTCTCTTGATGGCGGCATGAATTTTGCTGCTGATGAAGGCGATGCGGTCAACCGCCGCCTGGGCGACACCATGGCGGTGAGCGGCGATGACAACATCACCACCCGTACAACCGGCGATGGAGTACAGGTGACCATGAACCGGGACCTGGATGTGGACAGCGTGACCACTGGCAGGACCACGGTCAGCGATCAAGGGGTGACGATTGACGGCGGGCCGAGCATGACCGTCGATGGTATCGATGGTGGAGGTATGCGTATTACCAATGTAGCGCCTGGAGTCGACGCAACTGATGCCGTCAACGTCGGGCAGATGCAGGAGCTTAACCAGCGCTTTGCCAACGAGATAAATAACGTGCATGGGCGTATTGACAACGTCGAGAGGAACGCGAATGCCGGTACGGCGAGCGCGCTTGCGGCTGGTACTGTCCCTCAGGCCTGGATGCCAGGAAAGAGCATGGTCGGCGTGGGTGCCGGTACCTATGAGGGTGAGTCGGCCGTTTCCGTGGGCGTGTCGCGTCTCTCGGACAATGGACGTTGGATCATTCAGGGCAAGGTCACCGGCGACTCTCAAAGCAATTTCGGCGCTGGTGTCGGTGCTGGTTGGCACTGGTAAGGAGATAACTGTGAAAATGTTGAACTCTCACTCGGTGTTCAAGGCGGCCCTCTGGGCCGCCGGCATCGCCGGCGTTACGATAGTGGCGGGCTGTGCCAGCCCACCGAGCAACGACCGCACGGAGATCCGCGAAGCGGGGGATGGTTTCCCCGCGCTGGATGGCAACTGGTATGACGGTGGCCGTTTCATTGAACCGAATAGCATCCTGCGCATTCGCGAGGGGCAGTCCAAGGATCAGGTGCGCCAGCTGATAGGCAACCCCCACTTCAGCGAGGGTTTCTTTGGAGTTAGCGAGTGGAACTATGTATTCAACCTGTACACGGAAGAAGTGGGGGGAGACTACATTACTTGCCAATACCAGGTAGCGTTTGATGATGATATGGTGCTGGAGAGTACCCGCTGGCGCGATGCTCAGTGCCCGGAGCTGCTGGTGTCCGTCGAGGATAAAATCGAGAATAAAGAAGGCGAGACGCTGGTGCTTTCCGGTGACGTGCTGTTCGATTTCGACAGCGATGAGCTAACGTTGGAAGGCCGTCGCGCGCTTGAGCGTGTGGCGCAGTCGGCGCATCACGATTTCGAATCTCCTGGCATGACGATTGTCGGCTACACAGACCGCTTTGGAAGCGAAGCCTATAACCTGAAGCTTTCGCAGTCTCGAGCAGATACGGTGGCAGACTATCTCGCCAATCGAGGCATCAACCGGAGTAACATTCATACCTTCGGGCGTGGTGCCGCCGATCCGGTGGTCGAGTGTCCAGGTGCAGTGGCCACGCAAAGCGTGACTGATTGCCTGCGGCCTAATCGCCGTGTGGAGATCACGACTCGCGAGCTCACGCACTGACAGCGGATATCCCGTCCAGAGGCCATCGGCGTTGGGAGCTTGGCGCTGATGGGTTGCTTAATCATGTTGACCAGTACCCGGCATGCTCAGGCATGCCGGTGTTTTGTTTAGGGCAGAGATCCAATGAGAGTGAAGTCTTGGCTGGGAGTGGCGTTGCTCGGGGCTAGCGCCTTTGTGTATGCCGATCACGAAGCAGGGCTTGTCGAGTTTCGTCAGGGAAATTTCGCATCGGCGGTGCATGAGTGGAGGGAGGCTGCCGAACGAGGCGACGGTGAGTCGCAGTTTGCCCTGGGAAGGATGTTCGAAACTGGTAGCGGTGTTCGAGAGAGCCTGGGTGACGCCTACAAGTGGTACAGGCTAGCCGCAGATAATGGGATAATTGATGCACAGGTCAGGGTGGCTGAGCTTTTTCTGAGCGGGCGCATTGAAAATCGTGGGCCGGAAGACGCCGCCGAATGGCTGGAGCGTGCGGCCGACTCAGGCCATGCGGCTGCCCAGTTTCAACTGGGGCTGATGTATCTGGAAGGGTTTGGTGTCCGGGAGGATGCCGCAGTAGCGGCACGTCGGTTTGAGCAGGCAGCCGACCAGGGGCACGCTCCAGCGCAGAACAATATTGGCAGCCTGTATGAAAACGGGAGAGGTGTTGACCAGGATTTCTCACGTGCCTTCGAGTACTTCAGTCTGGCGGCGAGGCAGGGGGACGCCATGGCACAGAATAACCTGGGTGCCCTCCATGCCAGGGGGCGAGGCGTGGAGCGCAACCATGCATGGGCAGTCTTCTGGTTCACCACCGCGGCACGCAACGGAAATGATGTTGCCAAGGAGAACATCAAGGCCAGCCTGTCGAACCTGCAGAGTAAGCAGATTGCGGGCAGCCGTGTAAATATCCGCTCCGGTGCCGGTACTCAACATGCCCCGCTGACGCAGCTTTCACGGGGTGAGAGGGTGTATGTTCTCGGTGCAGGCGATGGTTGGAGCCAGGTCTACTTCGAGGTACAGGGAGAACCACACCTGGGATGGATCTCTTCCAGCCTGATCCAGTGAGGCCGTGAAAAGCAGTCGGGCCAACAGAAGGTTGCCAGTGTCGCTACTTCATGTATTGGTCCTGGTGCGGACATTGTCGGGGCAGTCATTCTCCGGCCCACAGGCAGGGGGAAGGCCTCTCAGAGACGGCGCTGGAAGCCGGCGCGAATCTGCTGACGGGCATATTCCCAGCGGCTGGCGGGGGAGGGCGCCGGGGCCTGCTGAGGCAGCGCCTCGATGGCGTGCTGCAGGGCGTCGAGGATAACGGCCAGATGCCGGTGGCAGTGGGAGGAGTCCAGCCCGCCCGGGCAGCGCTCGAGCAGGGCGTCGCACGCTTCGATCGCCGGGACCAGGGCCCGCTCGGCCTCATCGCTGTCGCTGGCCAGCGTCTGGCACTCCCTCAGCTCCCGGGAGAGCATCATCAGCATCCTGGTGTCGAGCCAGCAGGGCATGCTGTCGCTGGCCTTGCCGGCCATGGAGTTCTTGATGGCCCGGAAGGAGACCTGCAGGAAAACCGCCATATAGTAGGCCTTGGGCTTTTCTGCATGCATGAAGAACTCCTTCCTGAAAACAAGAACTATTATCAATTCTGCGCCGTGCCGTCTCCGCGGTCAAGGGTTCGACCGGTCAGGCGCTGATCAGTTTCGCCCGGCTGGTGCCGTTGCCCAGGGGCTCCACCTGTATCTGTACCGGGATGCGCTCATGCATCTCCTGGACGTGGGAGATCACCCCCACCCGGCGGCCCAGCGCCTGAAGGCCGTCCAGGGCCTCCATGGCCAGGGCCAGCGACTGGGGGTCGAGGCTGCCGAACCCCTCGTCGATAAAGAGCGACTCGATGGTGAGCTCTCCGGAGGCCATGGAGGCGAGCCCCAGGGCCAGCGCCAGGGAGACCAGGAAGGTTTCGCCGCCGGAGAGCGAGTGCACCGAGCGCTTCTCGTCGGCCATGTCCAGGTCCATCACCAGCAGGCCCAGCTCGCTGCCGCCGCGGCAGAGCCGATAGCGTCGGCTGAGGCCGGCCAGGTGAGCGTTGGCGTGCTCCAGCAGCTGCTCCAGGTTGTAGGCCTGGGCGATGCGCCGGAACGTCTTGCCGTCGGCGGAGCCGATCAGCTCGCTGATCCGGCCCCAGCGGCGGTACTCGCCACGTGCCGCTTCCAGCTCGGCCTGCCCCGTTCGCTGGCGCTCACGGCGGCGGTCGTCGTCGGCCAGCGCAAAGGCGGCGGCGTCCCGGGCCCGCTGGGCCTGGGCCAGCTCTGGTGCCAGGGCCTCCAGGGCCTGAACGAGAGCCTCCCGGCGCTGGCGCAGGGGCTCGCCCAGTGCCTCGGCGAGCAGCGCCTCGTCGCTCTCTTCTTGCACCCCTTCGATCAAGCCCTGGCCGCGGCGGTGGCGCAGCAGGGCCTCGCGGCGTTCGGCCAGGGTGGCGGCGGCGCGCTGGCGCTCTGCCTCGGCCGCCTCGATCGCACGCTCCTGCCGGCGGGCCTCGTCGTCGCTCTGGGCCAGCAGCCGCGCCAGGGTAGCGTCATCCAGCTCGGGGTGATGCCCGCGCCACTCGGCCAGGGATCGGGCGAGCCGGTCCCGCTCCTGCTGCAGGGCGGTGAGCTGTTCCTCCTGGTGCGCGAGCCGCTGGGCGAGACGCTGCTGCTCCCGCTCGGCGTCGTGCCGGCGGGTGAGGGCGCTATCCCGGGCCTGGCGGGCCTGGGTCTCGGCGGCGTCCAGACGCTCCTGCCAGGCCTCCGGCGTGGCGTGGTCGCCGAGCAGGGCGCGCAGGGCCCGCTCGCTCTCGTCGCGCTGGCGCTGACGCTCCGGCAGGCGCGCCTCCAGCTCGGCCAGCGGCTTCTCGGCGCTGGCCTTCTCCGATGCCAGGCGAGTGAGCGCCAGCTCACCCTGGTGCAGGGAAGCCTCCAGGGGGGCCAGCTCGGCCTCGGCCCGCTGCAGCCGCTCCAGGTGCTCCCGGTGAGCGTTGCGCTGCGCGAGGCTCTGCTCGCGCTGCCGGCTCAGCCAGGCCTCGCGCTCCTCGGCGGCCAGGGCGGCCAGCTCCGGGTGCAGGGGATGGGCCGCCAGGGCCTGGCGCGCCGCTTCCCACCTCGCTCGGACGGCCGGCTGCTCCGCCTGCAGCTGCTGGCGGGTATCCCGGGCGACCTTGTACCGGGCCTGCAGCTCCTGATGGGCGTTCAGCGCCGCCTCCTGGGCCTGGCGCGCTGCAGTGAGCGCTTGCTCCTCCTCGGCCTGCTGGGCGGCGAGCTGGGCCGCCTCGGGGCTGGCGGGCGGCTGCTGGCGCCAGGGGTGGTCGAGGCCGCCGCAGACCGGGCAGGGCTCGCCCTCTCGCAGGGCGTCGCGCAGGGTGGCCACGCTCTCGCTTCGGGCGGCCCGGGCCTGGGCGATAAAGGCCTCGAGGCTATCCCGTTGGGCCTGGCACTGTTCGAGCTGCCGGCGGGCGGCCTGGCCGTCCCGGGTCAGGGTGGCCAGCTGCGCCTCGGCCTCGGCAAGGCGCGCCGCCAGGGTATGGTGGGCCTGCTCGGCCTGGCGGGCCTCGTGCCAGGCGGCCTGCAGTTCGCCCAGGGCCAGGTAGCGAGTGGCGGCCGCCTCCTGGGCCGCTTGAACGGCCTGGCGAGCGGCGTGGTGGTGTGAGTGCTCGCCCACCAGCTCGGCCAGGGTTTCCTGCCATTGGCGCTGTTCGGCCTGGCGCTGCTGCTGGTCGTCGCGGGCCCGATGGTATTCGGCCTGGAGACGGGCGGCCTGCTCCCTGGCCGTGGTCAACTGGGTTTCCAGCTCGGCCAGTTCGCGCCCGCGCTGGCTCAGGGCATGCTGCTGCGTCCTGGCCTCGTTGAGGGCGGGCTCCGCCTGGCGGCGAGCCGCGCTGGCTGCCTCCAGGGCGCTGCTCGTCCGGTCGTGGGCGGCCGCGGCCCCCCGGGTCTTGGCCTCGGCCTCGGCCAGCGCCTGGCGAGTCGACGCCAGGGCGCTCTCCCGGCTGGCGATCTCTTCCGGCAGCTCGGCCTGGCGGCGCAGGGCGTGGCGCTGGGGAGCGATCTGTCGGCGCCACTCCTGCTCGGTGCGCTGGGAGGCCAGGGCCTGCCAGGCGGCTTCTGCGGCCTGTTGCCGTGTCAGGCCCTCGGCGTGGGCCGCCTGGAGGCGAGCATCGTCGTCGAGCCAGAGCTGTCGGGAGTGAAGCGACTCTGCCCGGCCCTGCAGGTGAGTGAGGGCTTGCTGGGTAGCCTCGGCGGCGCGCTCGAGCTCGGCGCGGGCCTCGGGCTCGGAGGGCAGGTCGTCGGCGAGCTTCGCCTCCAGGGCCTCCACGGCGCGCTTCGCCTCGCCGGCGCGGCGGAAGGCGGCTTGCGAGATCCGCGAGTACTCCTCGGTGCCGGTGAGGCGCTCCAGCAGGTCGCTTCGGGCGTTGTCGTCGGCCTTGAGGAAGGCGGCGAACTCGCTCTGGGCCAGCAGCACGGCCCGGGTGAACTGCTCGAAGCCGAGCCCCAGCCGCTCCGGCAGCAGGCGGTCGAACTCCCGCTTCTGGGTGGTCAGCAGCCGGTCGGCGTCGAGGTCGCGCAGGGACTGCTCCGCGGCCTGCAGGCGGCCGCTGGCCTTCTCCCGGGCGCGGCGCACCGCCCAGCGGGCGCGATAGCGGCGGCCGTCCCGGCCCAGGAAGTCCACCTCGGCATAGCCGCTGGCGGTGCCGCGGCGCAGCAGGGTGCGGGCATCGCTGGTGGTAAGGCGGGAGTCCGGGGTGTCGTCGATCTGGCTGTCCCGGCTGGGCGCCAGGCGCAGCCGCGGGGTGCTGCCGTAGAGCGCCAGGCAGAGGGCGTCGAGCAGGGTGCTCTTGCCGGCGCCGGTGGGGCCGGTGATGGCGAAGAGGCCGGCGTCGCTGAGCGGCGGCGCGGTGAAGTCGAGCGCCAGCGGGCCGGGCAGGGAGGCCAGGTTGGCCAGGCGCAGGGCGAGGATCCTCATGGGCGGGCCTCCTGGCAGTGGTTTGGGCCCTGGGCGTCATTCAGGGCGTCACCGTCCAGCACCTCCTGGCGCAGGCGGTCGAAGTCGGCCAGCACGTCGTCGTCCGGGGGGGCCTTCCAGCGCTCCTCCCAGGTCAGGGCGAAGAGCTTGCGGGGGCCCAGGGCCTCCAGCTCCATCCTGGCCGGCGCCGTGGCGTCTTCTCCCCGGGGCAGGCGGCGCTCCAGGCGCAGCAGGCGCACCGCCTTGCCCGCCAGGGCGGCGTCCACCCGGGCGCGCAGGTCGGGAATGGGGGCCTCGAGCTCGACCCGCACCTCCAGCCAGGGCCAGCGCTCGCGCTCGAGGGCGGGGTCATCCTCCAGGGCCTCGAGGGCGGCCAGCACCTCCGCCAGGGGGGCGGGGCCGATACGCCACATGGCCACCGGGCGCGGCACGGGAATCGGCCGCGCCTCGCTCAGGGTCTCGCCGTCGAGGTGCACCTCCACCACCTGGTGGGCGTAGTCCACCTCGCTGAAGTCCAGGGGCAGGGGGCTGCCGCTGTAGCGGATACGCGCCTCGCCCACCTGCTGGGCCCGGTGCAGGTGGCCCAGGGCCACGTAGGCGATCTCGGCGGGGAAGAGGGCGGCGGAGATCGATTCCTCGCCGCCGATCACGATGGGCCGCTCGCTGGCCTCGGAGACCGCCGCGCCGTGGAGGTGGGCGTGGCTCATGGCCACCAGGGCCTGGCCGGGGTGGCGGCGCTGGAGTGCCGCCTCGACCAGCTGGCGGTGCACCCGGCTGATGCCGGCCACATAGTCATTCGAAGCGGTGGTATTCGAAGCAGGAGCGTCGGGGACGTCGTCGGGGGCGGGCGACGCTTCCTCCTTCACCAGGGCCGCACCGGTCACCTCGGCGGGGCGCAGGAAGGGCAGCGCCAGGCACCAGGCGCGGGTCTCGCCGGCGGCGTCGGTGAGGGGGACCAGCAGGCGGTCGGCGTCCAGGCGGCCGTCGTCCAGCCAGCCCACCCGGCCCAGGGCGTGGGTGCGCAGGCGGCGCATCAGCGGGGCCGGCAGTTCGACGCGGTTCCCGCTGTCGTGGTTGCCGGCGATCAGCACCATGTCGAGGCGCGGCAGCCGCTCGTGGGCGGCGACGATAAAGTCGTAGAGCAGCTCCTGGGCGGCAAGCGAGGGGTTGACCACGTCGAAGATATCCCCGGCCACCAGCAGGGCGTCGGCCTGGCGCTCCACCAGGGTGTCTAGCAGCCAGGCGAGAAAGGCGCGGTGCTCGGCATGGCGCTCCTGGCCGTGGAACGTCTGGCCCAGGTGCCAGTCGGCGGTATGGATCAGCTTCATGGTGGTCTCCCTTCCTGCCGGTATCCGGAAGGCGATAGTCTACGCCACTCGCAAGCGGCTGTTCAGGAGCCCCCATGCCCAGCGTTTTCCTTCATGACTGGAACCTCTCTCCGGCGGAGGCCATCGCCCTGCAGAAGCGCCTGGCCGGGCGCGTGGAGCGGGAGGACCGCCTGGGCGAGGTGCGCCATATCGCCGGAGTGGATATCGGCTTCGAGCAGGGCGGGACGATCACCCGGGCGGCGGCGGTGGTGCTGGCCTGGCCGCCCCGGGCACCGGGGGCCTTCGAGGTGGTGGAGCAGGTGGTGCATCGCGAGCCGACGCGGATGCCCTATATCCCGGGGCTGCTCTCCTTCCGCGAGGTGCCGGCGGCGCTGGGCGCCTTCGGGCAGCTGAGCCGGCGGCCAGACCTCGTCATGGTGGACGGCCAGGGCGTTGCCCATCCGCGCCGGCTCGGCGTGGCCAGCCACCTGGGGCTGTGGCTCGACCTGCCGACCATCGGGGTGGCCAAGTCGCGGCTCTGCGGGCGCCACGGGGAGCCGGGGCCCGCGCGGGGCGACTGGACGCCGCTCACCGACGGCCCCGACGACGAGCTGATCGGCGCCGTGCTGCGCTCCCGGGTCGGCGTCAAGCCGCTCTTCGTCTCGCCGGGGCACCGGGTGTCGCTTGCCACCGCGCTCCGTTGGGTGGTGGGCTGCCTCGGGCGCACCAAGCTGCCGGAGCCGACCCGGCTGGCCGACCGCCTGGCCTCCCGGCGGGGTCAGGCTGCTAATTTTATTTAAGGGTCTGACCCTGAGGGAAACTTAGACAATATCCAGCGGCGTCTTGCGGTCGGGGGCGGGGAAGGCGGCGTCGAGGCGCTCCAGGGCCTCGTCGGTCAGGGCGATCTCGAGAACCCTGGCGTTCTGCTCCACGTGCTCGAGGCCGGTGGCCTTGGGGATGGCGATGACGTCCCGGCGGCGCTCGCCCTGCGGGTCGGCGACGGGGCGGATCGCCCAGGCCAGCAGCAGCTGGGTGGGGGTGATGCCGAGGCCGGAGGCGACCTCCAGCAGTTCCGGGTGGGTGAGCAGCTCCCGGCGCAGCTGCCCCCCCTGAGCCAGGGGGCAGTAGGCCATGGTGGGAATGCCGCGGGCACGCTGCCAGGGCAGCAGCGCGTGCTCGATGCCCCGGGAGCCCAGGTGGTAGAGCACCTGGTTGACCGCGCAGGCCTCGCCGCCGGGCAGGGCGTGGAGGTTGGCCATCTCGTCCACGTCGAAGTTGGAGACGCCGAAGCGGCGGATCTTGCCCGCCTCGCGCAGCCGCTCGAAGGCCTCCAGGGTCTCCTCCAGCGGGATCTCGCCGGGCCAGTGCAGCAGGTAGAGGTCCAGGTAGTCGGTGCCCAGGCGTTCGAGGCTCGCCTCGCAGGCGGCGATGGCCGCGTCGCGCCCGGCGTTCCAGGGGTAGACCTTGGAGACCAGGAAGGCCTCGTGCCGCCGGCCCAGCAGGGCGCGGCCGACCACCTCCTCGGCGCCACCGTCGGCGTACATCTCGGCGGTATCGATCAGGGCGAGCCCCAGGCTCAGGCCGTGCTGCAGGGCGCGCACCTCGTCGCTCCGCGGCGCCAGCCCCTCGCCCATGTACCAGGTGCCCTGGCCGATGGCGGGCAGCGCCAGGGCGGGCGCGTGGGGGGTGGCGGGAAGCGTGACGCTGGGTGGCGGAGGCAGTGGCATGGGGGCTCCTCGAAGGTGCAAGGGGGGCTTTTCTGCCACAATAGCAGCTTGTTTCCGCCGCCGTGAGAGCCCGCCATGCCTGCCGCCAACGCTGCCTCCCCGGCCCTGGCCGCCACCCGTGCCTGGGTCGAGACCTTCGTGGTCGCCCGCAATGTCTGTCCCTTCGCCGGCCGCGAGGTGGCCCGTGACAGCATCCGCTACGTGGAGGTGGGCGCCGACGACTGGGAGCGCGCCCTGCACGCCCTGGCCGCCGAATGCGAGCATCTGGATGCTCATCCCGAGGTCGAGACCACGCTGCTGGTGCTGAGCGAGGGCCTCGAAGCCTTCGACGACTACCTGGACTTCCTGGGCCTGGCCGAGGCGCTGCTGGAGGCCCAGGGCTATGCGGGGACCTACCAGCTGGCGAGCTTCCATCCGGACTACTGCTTCGAGGGGGCCGGTGAGGAGGACGCGGCCAACTATACCAACCGCTCGCCCTGGCCGCTGCTGCACCTGCTGCGCGAGGCGGGCCTCGAGCGGGCGCTTGAGCACTACCCGGATCCCGAGGGGATCCCCGAGCGCAACGTGGCGGCCATGCGAGCGCTGGGCGAGCCGGCGCTTGCCGAGGCCCTGGCGAGGCTGCGTGACGGTTCGGCGTGATGCCGACTACACTCCCTTGGCGAGACAAGCCAAGCGTCGAACGCGACGAAACAAGATCAAAGGAGTCACCGTCCTCATGACCATCAAGCGAACCGGAAGCGCCGTCTGGCAGGGCAGCCTGCAGCAGGGCCAGGGCAAGACCTCCACCGCCAGCGGGGTGCTCAGCGACACCCCCTACAACTTCGGGCAGCGCTTCGAGGAGGCGCCGGGCACCAACCCCGAGGAGCTGATCGCCGCCGCCCACGCCAGCTGCTTCTCCATGGCGCTGTCGATGATCATGGGGGAGGCGGGGCTTGAGCCCGAGCGCATCGCCACCGAAGCGGCGGTCACCCTTGAGAAGGACGACAGCGGCTTCAGCATTACCGCCGTGCATCTCACCACCCGAGTGAAGAGCCCCGGTGCCGACGAGGCGGCCTTCCAGGAGGCGGCGGAGAAGGCCAAGGGGGGCTGCCCTGTCTCCCGGGTGCTCAACGCCGAGATCACCCTGGACGCCAGCCTCGAGGGGTAGCGTTCGGGCGAACTCGCTGGTCCGACGGCCACCTTCGGGCGGCCGTCGCCACGGCGGCCGTCGCCACGGCGGCCGTCGTCACGGCGGCCGTCGTCACGGCGGCCGTCGGCGTCAGGCCTCCTGGCGCTGGCGGGCGGCCTTGACCAGGGCGCGAATCAGGCGCTGCTGGGGGCGGTTGAAGATCAGCCACTCCGGGTGCCACTGCACGCCGATCAGGAAGTCGTGATCCCGGGACTCGATGCCCTGCACCAGCCCTTCCCGATCCCGGGCGACGATCTCGATCCCTTCGCCGGTCTTCTGCACCGCCTGATGGTGCAGGCTGTTGATCCGGCACCAGCTCACCCCGAGGATACGGTGGAGCCGGCTGGCGCCGACGATATCCACAGTCTTGCGCGGCAGCACGGTGCGCCGTCGCTTGAGCCCCTCATGGGTGGTGTAGATGTCCGGGTCCAGGGTGCCGCCGCGATAGACGTTGATCAGCTGGGCGCCGCGGCAGATGCCGAGCACCGGTACCCGGCGGGGAATGAAGGTCTCGAGCAGCTCCAGCTCCAGCTCGTCGCGCTGGGGGTCCACCCGCACGTCCAGCTGTACCTCGGCGTCGTAGAGGTGGGCCTGGATATCGTCACCGCCGCCGATGATCAGCCCGTCGAGCCGCTTGGGCAGCGGCCGGGAGGGGGAGAGGCGCAGCGGGCGACCGCCGTGGCGCCACACCGCGAACCAGTCGAAGAGCCAGGCGATCTGGCTCTTGTCGTCGGAGGTGGTGATACCGATCAGGGGGCGCGGTTCGCTCACGATGCCCCCGCCCAGCCGCGCATGCGCAGCCATAGCCGGGCCAGCGGCGAGCGGGTGTGCTTGGCCACGTAGCCCGCGCTGCGCTGCTGCAGCAGCTCCTTGTCGGCGGCCAGCTTCTCTACCTCCAGCCAGCGGTTCCACTCCACCACCGAGCCCCAGCCGGGCTCCGAGAGCCGCGCATCGGGCAGCCGGTAGTGGAAGGTGGGGCGCGGCTTGACCAGCCGGTTGCGGAAGAGCTCGTGGGGGTAGCCCGGACGCAGGTGGGCGAACAGCGGTGTCATGTCGAGCTCGCGGTTGCGGGTCGGGTTGTCCGCCAGGTAGTCGCCGATCAGAGTGTCGAGGTCCGGCGCATAGCGGGGGTCGAGCACCTTGAGGGCGTAGGGCCTGGGGAAGGGGTTGGCGTGGGGCAGCACCTCCCGGGTGATGTCCACGTCGATCTGCTCGCGCAGCCACTCGGCGGTGAGCATATAGGCGCGCAGGTGGTCCAGCACGCTCGCCACCTCGAGGCTCGGCACCTCGGGGTTGAGGTGCAGGCCGAAGCCGTAGAGCAGGCTGGCATCGGTGCCTTTGGCGCCGTGCTGGCGCAGGGCGTCGAAGAGGGCGTCGAGCTCGTCGAGCTCGTCCCAGGGCACCGGCGGACAGACGATCTCCGTGGGCACGAGCCCGGTGACCACGTCGCCGATCAGCTCCCGGGTGCGGGTATGGAAGTCCAGGCGCATCTGGTGGCGCTGGCGCTCCCACTCGGTGTCGTCCCTGGGCCGCGCATCGAGCACTTCGGCGTCGGGGTGGGCATACTGGGTATCGAGCTCGATCACGAACTCGCCCCAGCGGGTCTCGGCCACCCTGAGCCGGTGGGGGCTGACGGTGACGATCTCGCCGCCGAACAGGTCGCGGACCAGCTCGGCGGTGTCCCGCGGCGGCAGGCCGGCGAACTCGATCTCGACCCCGACGCGGCGAATCTTGCCAGCGGAGTTGTGGGGTTCGGGTGGCGGGAGAGGCGTCATGGCGGCATCCTGTGCGTGACCGATGGGCTCGCGTCGAGCCTAACATATTGTTGCTGCTGCGCATCGCTACCGATACGGAGAGAAGATGTCCCCACCACTGCGCCGATGCCTGTTCCTCTGCCTGCCGTGGCTGCTGCTGCTCCTGCTGGCGCTGCCCGCCCAGGCCCAGCAGCTGGGCCTGCCCGGGCTCGCGGGCGGTGGCGAGGAAGCCGTCGAGCATGATCCCCGGGCCTTCCAGGCATCCCTGGACGAGGTCATCGCCACCCTCGAGGACGCCGAGCGGCGCGGCCAGCTGCTGGAGAGCCTGCGCGACCTGCAGGTGGCCCACGGCGAGGCGGCGGAGGAGGCCGCCCTGGCACCGCGCCAGGGGCTGCTCGGCGCCCTGGCCGAGACCCTGAGCGACCTGGGGGAGCAGGCCGAGTCGGGGCACTCTCCAGTGGACCAGTGGCATGACCAGCTCGATCAGGGCTGGCGGGACTTCAGCGGCCTGGTGAGCGCCACCGAGAACGCCGACCTGGTGCGCTTCACGGTGGAGGGCGCCGTGCTGCTGGGCATCTGGGCCGGCCTGCTGGTGATCTTCATCGCCCTTGGGCGGCTGCTGGCCCGCCGCCGGGGCTGGCCCTTGGACCTGCCTCGGGACCCGCGGGCCTGGCTGCTCACCGTGCACTTCCTGCGCCGCATGCTGCCCTGGGCCCTGGCCTTCGCCCTGATACTGGGGATCGCCCAGCTGATTCCCGAAAGCTCGGGGCGCACCATGGCCCTGGTGGTGGCCTATATCGCCCTGTGCGGGCGCACCCTCTCGGTGGTGGTGGAGACCTTCATCTCGGTCTTCACTCGGGGGCATCGCTTCGTGGCGGTGCAGCTGATCCAGACCCATGGCCTGCGCCCGCTCTTCGTCATCGGGGCGCTGATCGCCCTGGGCGACGCCTTCAACTCCGGGCGCCTCAGCGACCTGATCGGGGAGGAGCTGGCCGGGCTGCTCTCGGTGCTGGCCAACATGCTGGCGGCGCTGCTCAGCGTGCGCTTCATCCTGCGCTTCAAGCGCCCCATTCAGCACATCATCCGCAATCGCCCCTGGCGCGAGCGCCGGGAGAGCAGCGGCGGCGCCGGCGTGGTCAGCGTGGTCGGCAGCCTCTGGCACGTGCCGGCGCTGCTGCTGGTGGGCGGCTCCCTGGTGGCGATCTTCGTCACCGGCGGCGACGTGGGCACGGCGCTGGCCCGCTCGATCATCTCGGCGGCGCTGCTGGTGCTGGCGCTGGTCATCACCGGCCTGCTGCGCCGCCACGGCGAGCGGCGCGGCAAGCGCAACAAGCGCCGGCGCATCAGCCAGTATCGCCAGCGCCTGGAGCGCTTCGGCTACGTGCTGGCCCATGCGGCGACCTGGCTGGCCTTCGCCGAGGCCTCCACCCAGGTGTGGGGCGGCTCCCTGCTCGGCATCGGCCAGCAGGGGGTGGCCAGTGCGCGCATCGGTCAGGCGCTTCTGGCCATCGGCTTCACCGTGCTGCTGGCCTGGCTGGCGTGGATCTTCGCCGATACCGCCATCCAGCGCGCCCTGACCAGCTCCGCCCGCTCCCGGGGGAGGCGGGTCAACCAGGCCCGGGCCCAGACCATCACCCCGATGATCCGCAACGTCATCTTCACCACCATCGTGATCATCGCCGCCATCGTCGGACTGGCCAACCTGGGGGTGAACGTCACCCCGCTGCTGGCCGGTGCCGGTGTGATCGGCCTGGCCATCGGCTTCGGCGCCCAGACCCTGGTGCAGGACCTGATCACCGGCATCTTCATCCTCATCGAGGACTCCCTGGCGGTGGATGACTTCGTGCTGATCAATGGCCATATGGGCACGGTGGAGGGGCTGACCCTGCGCACCGTGCGGCTGCGCGACCTGGATGGCGTGGTGCACATCATCACCTTCAGTCGCATCGAGTCGATCCACAACATGTCGCGGCAGTTCGGCATCGCCCTGATGCGTATTCGCATCCCCCATGAGATGAAGATCGACGACGCCATCACCCTGATGCAGGAGACCGCCCAGGCCCTGCGCCAGGACCCCATGATGCGCCACCATATCTGGTCGCCCCTGGAGATGCAGGGCATCCAGGCCTTCGAGGAGGGCTGCCCGGTGCTGCGCATGCGCTTTCGCACCGCGCCGGAGATGCAGTGGGACGTGGCCCGTGCCTTCAACCTGCTGCTCAAGCAGCGCATGGAGGAGCTGGGTCTCGACCTGGCCATGCCGCGTCTCAACGTCAGCATGCAGGGCCTCGGTGGCGGTCGCCTGGATGGCAGCGGCGACCACGCCGATTCCCAGGCCGACTCTCATGCCGACTACCGCGATGCGGCGGGTCGCACGCCGGGCCAGGCCGGTGCGGCCGACCCGGCGGGTGATACCAATGCCCGCGGCGCCTCGCCGGACCCCGGCCAATGATCAGCGTTCGTCGCCAGGACAGCTTTCACCTGCGCATCACCCGGGTGCTGCAGGAGGAGACCTCGCACAAGCTGGACCTCTTCCTCTTCGTGCCCGGAGAGCTGGGGCTCGGGCCCAATGTCCTCTCCGAAGAGGACTTCTACCATGCGGCGATCCACGTCAAGCGCACCTACTTCAGCGATCGCTACCGGCTGCCGCTGGTGCTCAGCCGTCTGGCCAAGCGGGGGCAGCTGGCCCAGGAGCACTACCGCCTGAGCATGAGCCTCTACGCCTACCAGTACGTGGTGGCCCTGGAGGGCTCCACCCAGCCGCTGCTGGAGGCGGCTCGCGAGGCCCGCCGGGCGGAGAAGGCGAAGGAGAAGGGCGGCGGAGAGGAGGGCGATGAGGCCCTCAAGGCGCAGCTCGAGGAGCACGCGGAGCTTGCCGTGGGCATCCTCAAGCGGCTGCGGCGCCAGGAGCCCGAGGAGGAGAGCCTCAATCGCTACTACATCACCATCGACAACTACCTCTCCTGGTTCACCGAGCAGCGCCTGCTGGCGCTGGTGGCCAACCTGCCCCGGGGGCCGCGCTTCCGGGAGATCCGCGAGCGCCTGATCGCGATCTGCCGGGACGAGGGCGCCTACCGGGAGGCCCAGGAGTACAACTCCGAGCGGGTGACCCGGGACCCGACCCGGATGTCCAACAAGATGCGTCTGCTGCGCCGGCTGATCGAGTACCCGGTGACCCTCAAGCAGAAGACTCAGGAGCTCGGCGGCGGCGAGCAGAAGGCGGTCAAGGCCCTGGCCACGGCGGTGGTGATGGTGTTCGTCTCGCTGGGGCTCTTGCGGGTGCGCGATACGCTGTCGGACATCACCGTGCTCTTCGTGCTGGCCATGGCGGGCCTCTACGCCCTGCGTGAGGTGTTCAAGGACGACCTGCGCAACACCCTCTGGCGTCTGCTGCGCCGGGGACGACCCAAGTGGCGCCGCCAGTACCTGGACCCGACTCGCAGCGTGCCGGTGGGCCGCCAGCTGGAGTGGTGCGACTACACCCGCTTTCCCAAGCTCGACGAAGAGATCAAGCGGGTGCGCAAGCGCAGCGTGGCCCAGCGCGAGGAGGTGGTGCTCCACTACCGCTCCAGCTCGCGCATGTCGCCGACCCGCTTCCTGAGCGGCTATGACCGTACCCGGGAGACCCTGACCCTGGACCTCTCTCCGCTGGCGCGCCTGATGGACAAGGGCAGCCATCGGGTCTACCGGCTGGAGGAGGGGCAGGTGGTGCGCGAGGAGGTGGAGAAGCGCCACCTGATCAACCTGGTGATCCGCGAGGTCCAGGGCGACCGGCCGGCGACCCTGCAGCGCTGGAAGGTGGTAATGAGCCGCTCACGCATCGTCGATGTGGAGGAGGTGCACGCCGAGGGGCCCGGGCATGAGGGCTGAGGCTTTGGGCGGCGCCTGCAGGGTTGACGCAGCGTTCGGCAGTACCGCCCTGGATCAATGCACCGGGGCCGGCTCCTTGCTATCTTGGAAGGGTACTCAATTCCCTGGTGGAGAACGCCCGATGCAAGCAGCAGATGTCATGACTCAGAACGTCATTACCGTGTCGCCCGACAGCGAGGTGCGCGAGATCGCCAGCCTGCTGCTGGAGCACGGTATCAGTGCGGTGCCGGTGGTGAACGAGAGCGGCAAGGTGCTCGGCATCGTCAGCGAGGGTGACCTGATGCGTCGGGTGGAGAACGATACCCTGGGTCGCAAGTCCTGGTGGCTCAAGTTGTTCGCCGGCCACGATGCCGCCGACTACGTCAAGTCCCACGGCCGCCGTGCCCAGGAGATCATGACCCCGGACCCGCTGACCATCGGCGAGGACATGCCGCTCCACAAGATCTCGCGGCTGCTCGAGAAGCATCACATCAAGCGGGTGCCGGTGGTGAAGGAGGGCAAGCTGGTGGGCATCGTCAGCCGCTCCAACCTGCTGCGCGGCTTCTCCGTGGCGGCCACCGAGGCACAGGTGACCCGAGACGATCGCGAGATCCGCGAGGCGATCCTCAAGGAGGTGGACGACAACACCGGGGTGCTGGTGGATCGTCTCAACGTCATGGTCTCGGAGGGCAAGGTGCAGCTCTGGGGACTGGTGGAGAACCAGCAGGAGAAGATGGCGGTGCAGGTGGCCGCCGAGAATACCCCCGGCGTGAAGGCGGTCGACAACAATCTGGGCTTCGTGCCCCGGGGCGTGGGCAGCCTGTAACGGCCAGAGGCGCCTGGTGGACAGGTAAAGCGCAAGCGGGGCGGCCATGGGCCGCCCCGCTTGCGTCAGGTGCCTGCCGAGGCAGAGCGCGCTGCCGGCTCACGCCTCGCTGGGAGAGACCGACTCCACCCGGGCAACCCTCTCCAGGGCCCCGCGCAGGTGGGCCAGGCTGCGCTCGCGGTCGTGGAGCTTCTCCAGGCCGAACAGGCCGATGCGGAAGGTCTGGAACTCGTCGCCTTCGTCGCACATCAGCGGCACGCCGCCGGCCACCTGCAGGCCCGCCTCGGCGAACTTGCCGACGATGCCGGCGTCCCGGGTGTAGCTGACCACCACGCCGGGCGCGGTGAAGCCCGGGGCCGCCACGCTGCGGTAGCCGAACTCCTCGAGCAGCGCACGCACGCCGTCGCCCAGGGCCTGCTGCTCGTCACGCACCTTCTCCAGGCCGTAGGCCTCGATCTCGTTCATGACGTCGCGCAGCCTGACCAGGCCATCGGTGGGCAGGGTGGCGTGATAGGCGTGCCCGCCGCCCTCGTAGGCCTCCATGATCGAGAGCCATTTCTTCAGGTCGCAGGCGAAGCTCGTGCTGGTGGTCTCGTCGATGGCCTCCCGAGCCTGGCGGGAGAGCATCACCATGGCGCAGCAGGGCGAGGCGCTCCAGCCCTTCTGGGGGGCGCTGACCAGGACGTCGACGCCGAGGTCCTGCATATCGACCCAGATGGCGCCGGAGGCGATGCAGTCCAGCACCAGCAGGCCCCCCTCCTGATGGATGGCGTCGGCCACCTGGCGGATATAGTCATCGGGCAGGATGATGCCGGCGGCGGTCTCCACGTGGGGCATGAAGACGATATCCGGCTGCTGGTCGCGGATCGCCTCGATCACCTCCTCGATGGGTGCGGGAGAGAAGGGCGAGGTGGCATCCTGCTCGTCCAGGCGGCGTGCCTTGAGCACGTTGATATCGGCCGGGATGCGGCCCATCTCGAGGATCTGGCTCCAGCGATAGCTGAACCAGCCGTTGCGGATCACCAGGCAGCGGCGCTCCTTGGCAAACTGGCGGGCCACCGCCTCCATGCCGAAGGTGCCGCTGCCGGGCACGATCACCGCGCTGTGGGCGTGATAGACCCGCTTGAGGTGGCCGGAGATATCGCGCATCACCTCCTGGAAGCGGGCGGACATGTGGTTCAGGGCGCGGTCGGTATAGACCACCGAATATTCCAGCAGCCCATCGGGGTCAACGTCGGGAAGCAAGCCTGGCATGTGAATCTCCGTGATCGGGCAGAGGGGCTTCGCTAAGGCAAAGGGCCATGGCCTGAGGATATGCCCATTCGCCAGCCGGAGCCAGCCGCCCCGGGCCCGCGCCCGGAGCAGGGTGGGCTCAGTCGTTCTGGGCCGCCTGGATGGCGGTGAGGGCGATGGTGTAGACGATATCGTCGACCAGGGCGCCACGGGAGAGGTCGTTCACCGGCTTGTTGAGACCTTGCAGCATGGGGCCGACGCTGACCACCCGGGCACTGCGCTGCACCGCCTTGTAGGTGGTGTTGCCGGTGTTGAGGTCGGGGAAGACGAACACCGTGGCGCGACCGGCCACCGGGGAGTCCGGCGCCTTCTGGCGGCCCACGCTCTCGATGGCGGCGGCGTCATACTGCAGCGGGCCGTCGATCGAGAGCTCCGGGGCCCGCTCCCGGGCCAGGCGGGTGGCCTGGCGCACCTTCTCCACATCGGCGCCGGAGCCGGATTCGCCGGTGGAATAGCTGATCATCGCCACCCGAGGCTCGATGCCGAAGGCCTGGGCGGAGCGGGCGCTCTGCAGGGCGATCTCGGCCAGGGTCTCGGCGTCTGGGTCGGGGTTCACCGCGCAGTCACCGTAGACCACCACCTGCTCGGGCAGCAGCATGAAGAAGATCGAGGAGACCTGGCGGTAGCCCGGGGCGGTCTTGATCAGCTGGAAGGCCGGCCGCACCGTATTGGCGGTGGTGTGGATGGCGCCGGAGACCAGGCCATCCACCTCGTCGAGGGCCAGCATCATGGTGCCGAGCACCACGTTGTCGTGGAGCTGGGCCTCGGCGGTGAGCTCGTTGAGCCTGCCGGCCCGGCGTTCCACCATGGGGGCAACGTAGCGCTCGCGGATGCTGTCCGGGTCGATGATCTCGAGCCCCTCGGGCAGCTCGATGCCGCGGTTGCGCGCTACCTCCTGAATCTCCTCGGGCTTGCCCAGCAGCACGCAGCGGGCGATGCCGCGGCGCTGGCAGATCGCCGCGGCCTCCACGGTGCGCGGCTCGCTGCCCTCGGGCAGCACGACCCGCCGGTCGGCCTGCTGGGCCAGCTTGACCAGCTGGTGGCGGAAGGCGGAGGGGGAGAGGCGCCGGGTATAGCCCCGGCTCAGGTGGTCCTTGAGCCACTGCAGGTCGATATGGGCAGCGACGAAGTTGGCCACCTTCTCGGCTCGCTCGAGGTCGTCGATGGGGATGTCGTTGCCCATCTGACCGAGGTTCCTGGCGGTGGTGAAGCTGTCGGTGTCGACGCTGATCACCGGCAGGCCGGTCTTCAGCGCGGGGCGACACATCTCGATCATGTTGTCGCCGGGGATGAAGCCGTTGGTGAGCAGGACGCCTGCCAGGGGCACGCCGTTCATGGTGGCCAGCGCCGAGGCCAGCACCACGTCGTCGCGATCCCCGGAGGCGACCACCAGCCCGCCGGGCTTGAAGATGTGCAGGGCGTTGGAGGCGCTGCGGGCGCAGAGGCTGGTGGAGAGCACCCGCCGCTCGGGCTCGCCCTCGTTGAGCACGGTGGCGTTCAGGGCGCGGGCCACGTCCAGCACCCGAGGGGCGGAGAGGGCCGGGGCCCAGGGCACCATGCCGATCAGGTGGAAGCGCTCGGTGGCGAGCGCCGGGGAGTGGCGGCGCAGCTCGGCGAGCAGGGTCTCCTCCAGGTGGGGCGCTGCGGTGCCGGGGGCCAGGGCGCTGGCGTCTTCGCCGCCGGGCAGGTTGTGCATCCGCATTAGGATACAGCCAAGGGTGCGGGCCGAACCGACCCCGCCGAAGGCGCGGGCGTGCATGTCGAGCTGCTCGGCCAGGGTCTGGGGTTCGGCCAGATCGCCACTGCCCACCAGGATGATCCTGGCATTCAGCGCGTGGGCCAGCTGGGCGTTGACCTGGGCGGCGTAGCCGGCGTGACGGGTCGGCACCAGCCCCTCCATCACCAGCAGCTCGGGGGCGTCATCGGCGAAGGCCTCCAGGGCGGTCTCCTGCAGCGCCACCACCTGCTCCATCAGGACGTCGAGGCGGTCCTGGCGCAGCAGCCGCTCCATCTCGGCCTGGGGAATCGGCGTTGGCGGGCGTAGTCCCAGGGTGCTGTTGACCAGGGCGCAGGAGCGGTCCGGCCCCGGGCCGTTGAGCTCGTCCTGACGCAGCGGCTTGAGGAAGCCGGCCTTGAGGCCGATGGTGTCCAGCGCCTGGATGAGGCCCAGGCAGGCCGAGGTGAGGCCGGCGCCCTCGCTGGTGGGAACCAGCAGGATGGCCTGGGGGGCGGGGCGGGCAGGGCGCGGTGTCATCGAGGGGTTTCTCCCAGCAGTTGGCGGGTTTCGTCGGCGATACGGCCCTCCTCGTCGGTGGGGATTACCCAGAGGGCGGGCCGGTTTGGCGTCAGGGTATCGATGCGGCCCTCGCGGCCGCGAATCGTCTCGCGGTTGGCCGTGGGGTCCAGGGCGAGGCCGAAGTGGGGCAGCAGGGCCACCACCTTCTCCCGCACCGCGGGCGAGTTCTCGCCGATGCCCCCGGTAAAGAGGATGCCGTCCAGGCGGGGCAGGGCGCAGGAGAGGGCGGCCAGGGACTTGGCGATGCGGTAGCAGAATACCTCCACGGCGAGCGCCGCGCCGGCATGGCCCGCGTCGGCGGCGGCCTCCAGCTCGCGCATGTCGTTGGTCAGCCCCGAGAGGCCCAGCAGGCCGCTCTCCCGGTTGAGTACGCGGTCGATCTTCTCGAGCTCCCAGCCCAGCTGCCGGGCCAGGTGGGCGTGCAGGCCGGGGTCGACGTCGCCGCTGCGGGTGCCCATGACGAGGCCTTCCAGCGGGGTGAGGCCCATGCTGGTGTCGAGGCTCCGGCCCTCCCAGACCGCGGCGGTGGAGCAGCCGTTGCCCAGGTGGGCGGTGAGCCAGCCGCCGGGGTGACCGGCCAGGGCGTCGGCCCGGGCGCTGACATAGGCGTGACTGGTGCCGTGGAAGCCGTAGCGGCGGATGCCGTGGTCGCGGTAGAGCGCCTCGGGCAGGGCGTAGCGGTAGGCCCGCGGCGGCAGGCTCTGGTGGAAGGCGGTGTCGAAGACCGCCACCTGGGGCAGCTCGGGAAAGAGTGCCCGGGTGGCCGCGATGCCCTGCAGATTGGCCGGGTTGTGCAGCGGCGCGAGCGCGCTGGTCGCCTCGATGGCGGCGACGACGTCGTCATCGAGGCGGGCGGCCCGGGTGAAGTGCTCCCCGCCGTGGACGACCCGGTGTCCCACGGCCCCGGGGCGGCGCCCCTCCAGTCCCTCCAGGATCGCCGTCAGGGCCTGGACATGGTCGGCCCTGCCCAGGGGGCGGGTGAAGGATTCGCCCCGGGCATCGGTCCCCTTGAGGCGGGCGTCGTCGCTGCCCAGCCGCTCGGCCAGACCGGTCAGGCGCGGCTGGTCGGCCGCTGCCGGTACCAGAGCGTATTTGATGGAGGAGGAACCGCAGTTGATCACCAGGACCGGGTCGTTCATCGACGCTCCTTGACGTTTTGGTTTGGACTTTAGTCTAACATGTCGCCTGGGTAGGTAGTCTGTTAACGGCTTGACCCGCATCATGTCATGAGACGCAACCGCATTTCCTTCCCGTCACACTCTGCACGGAAACCGTGACATGTCGAGTCCCCCTGCCGCTTCGGCAGCGCCTGCCGCCTTTCCCCGGCCGCTGGCCCTGGCCCTGATGTGCGCCCTGGCCACCCTGTTCGCCGCCAACCATGTGGCGGCCCGGGTTGCCTTCGACGACGGCGCGGGGCTCCTGCTGGCGATCCTGCTGCGCTCCGGGGTCGCCGCCCTGGCGTTGGCGGCGCTGGTGGTGCTCCAGCGCAAGTCGTGGCGGCTGCCCGCCGGTAGCGGTCGCTGGCAGCTGGCGGTGGGGCTGCTGGTGGCGGTGCAGAGCCTCTGCCTCTACTCGGCGGTGGCGCGCATTCCCGTGGTGGTGGCGCTACTGCTGATGAACACCATGCCGATCCAGCTGGCGCTGCTCTCCTGGGCGCTGGGCGGGCCGCGGCCCAGCGGCCGGGCGGCGCTGATCATGGGGGTGATCCTGGTGGGGCTGGTGGTGGTGCTGGACGTGCCCGCCTGGCTCGGCGATCCCGCGGCCATGGGGCCGGGCTGGCTCGCCGGGGTGGCCTTCGGCCTGGCCGCCGCTGCCGCCTTCGCGGTGGCGCTCTGGATCACCGAGCACCGCCTGGGCGAGGTGGGCAGCACCCTGCGCAGCCTGCTCACCATGCTCACCGTGCTGGTGGCCATGGTCGTCGCCGGGGGACTCGGGCTGGTGCCGGGCGGCATGGCGCTGCCCCAGTCGCCGCCCGGCTGGATGGGCCTTGGGCTCCTGGCGCTCCTCTATGCGGTGGCCTTCTCCACACTTTTCATCACGGTGCCCAGGCTCGACATGGCCCGCAATGCTCCGGCCATGAACATGGAGCCGGTGGCCGCCCTGGTGCTGGGCTACCTGGTGCTCGGTCAGGCGCTTACCCCGGTGCAGCTGCTGGGCGGCGGTATCGTGCTGGCGGGGATCGTGGCGCTGGGACTCTCGAAGCGGGCCTAGCGAGGCGGCATCGCCCGCCAGCGTCGCCCACCGGCGACTCGCCTTGGCGCGCATTTGCACATTTCTGACCTTGAGTCTGGCGTGTCGGGCTACCACACTGAGGCGTGTTGTGGAACAGTGTTCTTTAATCAGGAGGTTGCCATGAAACGCCTTACCCTTGCGGCCGCAACCGCTGCCCTCTTTGCTGCCGGCGCGGCTACCAGCGCCCAGGCCCAGCAGGCCTTCTACCCCCAGCCCTACATCGGCGGCGACGCCATGTTCTGGGACCTCAACCCCGATGGGCCCGCCTCCAGCCGCGATAGCGTCGGCCTGCGCCTCAACGGCGGCATGCAGCTCAACGAGTACTTCGCCGTGGAGGGCCACCTGGGTGGCGGCGGCTCCGATGGCCCCGTCGAGCTCGACTACCTGATCGGCGCCTATGCCAAGGGTATCCTGCCGGTGGCCCCGGAGTTCCGCCTCTATGGCCTGGCCGGCTTCACCGAGGTGGACTTCGATATCGACCGCGAAAGCGGCTTCTCCTACGGCGCCGGCGCCGAGTTCGATGTGGCGCCCCAGCTGTCGATTGGTGCGGACTATATGCGCTACCTGGACAAGTCTGACTACACCTTCGATGCGGCAAGCGTGGGTCTTCGCTACCGCTTCTGATCGGCAGCCAGCGCCTTCCGCTCTGGTTCGACCAGAGCATCCTGCACCCCGAGGCCCTGCGTCTCGGGGTGCACTTTTTTGGTGCGTTGCGTTGCCCCTGCGTGGTGCAGGTGAGGCCCGCCGGTGCGCGTTATCCGCTTATTGCGACGCTTGGCACGCCCTGTGCAAGGTCCTGGGAGAGAGACCTGACCTGTCTGCCCCGGGAGCTGCCATGATCGATTCACCTGGAACCCCATCTGGAAAGGCGCCGGATGCCGGCCTCGACGCCTTTACCCCGCGCCTGTTGTTCACCGACCTGGATGGCTCGCTGCTCGACCACCACAGCTACGACTGGGGCCCGGCGCGCCCCTGGCTGGCCCAGCTCAAGCAGCTCGGCGTGCCGGTCATTCCGGTGACCAGCAAGACCCGCAGCGAGATCGTGCCCCTGCGCCAGGCCCTGGGCCTGGCCGACACCCCCTTCATCGCCGAGAACGGCGCCGTGGTGGGGCTGCCGCTGGCCTGGTGCCATGCCCGCATCGACCGTCCCGGCCCCGATGGCCTGGCTATCCGCACCCTGGGGGTGGACATCGGCTTCGTGCGCAAGCGCCTGGCGGTGTGGCGCGAGCGGCTCGGCGTGCGCTTCACCACCATGAGCGAGATGTCTCTGGACGAGCTGGTCGACTACACCGGCCTTCCCGAGCCCGAGGCGCGCCTGGCGCGGATGCGCGAGGGCAGCGAGCCGCTGGTCTGGGAGGACGACGAGTCGCGGCTCGAGGGCTTTCGCGAGGGACTCGCCGGCGACGGCCTGCAGCTGGTGCGGGGCGGGCGCTTCTGGCACGCCACCGGCACCGTGCACAAGGGGAGCGCGGTGAGCTGGCTGATCGAGCGCTTCGAGGCGCTGCGCGGCCGGCGGCCGCTGACCCTGGCGCTGGGGGATGGCCCCAACGATATTCCCATGCTCGAGGCGGTGGACCAGGCGGTGGTGATCCGCGGCTGCCACGGCCTTGACGTGTCGCCGCGGCAGCCGTCGCTCTATCGCAGCGAAGCGACCGGCCCCGCCGGCTGGGCCGAGGGGGTGGCCCACTGGTGGGGGCGAGCCGACCGCCGGGTGATTCCGGCGGTGCTACGTGAAGCGACCCCGGCGTCGCTGGAGGAGAGCCTGCCATGAGCGACTTCCATCAGAACGGCATCATCACCGACTTCCACAACCTGACGCGGCGCCCGGTGGCGGCCCTTGAAGCCGAGCTTGTCGAGTTCGGCCGCCGCCGGCCCATGAGCCTGATTCTGCCTTCGCTCTACTCGGAGCTTGAGGGGCCCGCGCTTGAGCATATCGTCGAGACCCTGGCCGGGGTGCCCTACCTGGACGAGATCGTGATCGGGCTGGACCGGGCCGATCGCGAGCAGTTCCTGCACGCCCGCAAGTTCTTCGCCCGCCTGCCCCAGCGCCACCGCATCCTCTGGAACGATGGCCCGCGACTGCGCGCCCTGGATGCGGAGCTGGCCGAGCAGGGGCTCTCGCCCCAGGAGCCCGGCAAGGGGCGCAACGTCTGGTTCTGCGCCGGCTATGTGCAGGCCTCCGGGCGCGGCGCCGTGGTCGGGCTTCACGACTGCGACATCCTCACCTATGACCGGGGCCTGCTGGCGCGGCTCTTCTACCCGGTGGCCCACCCCCACTTCAACTACGAGTTCTGCAAGGGCTACTACCCGCGCATCGCCGAGGGCAAGCTCAACGGGCGGGTGTCGCGGCTGATGGTGACGCCGCTGCTGCGAGCGCTCAAGCAGATGCACGGGCCGCTGCCCTACCTGGAGTACCTGGACAGCTACCGCTACCCGCTCTCCGGAGAGTTCGCCATGCGCGCCGAGGTGCTCGACGGCATCCGTATCCCGGCGGACTGGGGCCTGGAGATCGGCGTGCTCTCCGAGGTGCACCGCAACCACTCCACCAAGCGGCTCTGCCAGGTGGACCTGGCCGACTGCTACGACCACAAGCACCAGCCGGTTTCGGAGGAGGATGCCTCGGGCGGGCTCAACCGCATGAGCCTGGATATCGCCAAGGCGCTCTACCGCAAGCTGGCCACCCAGGGGGTGACCTTCAGCGCCGAAGGGTTCCGCACCCTCAAGGCCACCTACTACCGCCTGGCCCTGGACCTGATCGAGGCCTACCACCACGACGCCGTGATGAACGGCCTCGCCCTGGACCGCCACGCCGAGGAGCGCGCCGTGGAGCTCTTCGCTGCCAACCTGCTGGAGGCGGGCAGCGTCTTTCTCGACAACCCCGGCGAGCGTCCCTTCATTCCCAGCTGGAACCGGGTTCGCTCGGCGATCCCGGACCTGCTCGATCGCCTCCACGACGCCGTGGAGGCGGATAACGACCCTCGCGGGGAGCCGTAAGCCACGACTCACGACTCACGCACCAGCCACAGGGTGCGGTAGGGGGCGAGGCTCTCCACCGGCGCCCAGGGCTCGTTTTCCAGCAGATTGAACCACTCCCCCTCGGCCAGCGCCGCCACTTCCAGTGGCTGGCGCTGGTCGCTGACGTTGTGGATCGCCAGCAGGCGGCGGCCATCGTTCAGCGGGCCGCGCTCCACCACCAGCAGCCCCGGCGGGGCGGGGTGCACCCGCTGGGGGGCGTCGGGATGGAAGCAGGGCTCCGCCCGGCGCACGGCCAGGCGCCGCTTGAGGGCCAGGAAGACGTCTCGGGTCGGGGTGTGGCGGCTGTCGAGCAGCTCATCGAGCTCGTTCAGGCGCCAGCGGCGGCGATTGATGGAGCGCAGCCGGCCGCTGCGCTCCACGCCTTCCAGGTCGTTGGGGGTGGCGATCAGGCAGTGCAGGTAGAGCGCCGGAATGCCCCGCAGGGCCAGCATCAGGTGCTGGCTGCAGAGGAAGCGCTCCACCTGCCAGGGGTCGGGGCCGCGCCGGGTGCCCCGCATGGCGTCGAACCAGGTGATGTTGATCTCGTAGGGAATGTCCGTGCCGTCGGCGCGCCTTCGCATGCTGACGAAGCCGCCGAAGCGGTGCATCAGCTCCAGCAGCGCCTCGATCTCGTGGGGGGGCAGCCAGCCCTCCAGGGGGCGCACGCCGATGCCGTCGTGGCTGGCGGTGAAGTTGAGGTAGCTGCACCCCGGCGGTAGCTCGGGCAGGCTCTCGAGCCAGTCGGCCAGCAGGGTGGCATCGCCGGCGGTGAGGGTGTGCAGCAGCAGCGGCGGCAGCGAGAACTGGTAGACCAGGTGCGCCTCGTCGGGCTCCCCACCTTCTGCAAGACGTTCCAGACCAAAGTAGCTGAGGTTCTCGTGGTGGGGCACGTTGGTCTCGGTGAGCAGCAGGGTACCCGGCGCCACATGGTCCACCACGGCGCGCAGCAGGCGCACCACCTCGTGGGTCTGGGGCAGGTGGATGCAGGGGGTGCCTATCTCCTTCCAGAGGTAGGCGATGGCGTCGAGGCGGACGATGCGGGCGCCCTGGCTGAGGTAGAAGAGCAGGATGCCGATGAACTCCAGCAGCACGTCCGGATTGGCGAAGTTCAGGTCGATCTGGTCCTCGGAGAAGGTGGCCCAGAGGTGGCGGGTGCCGCGGCGGGTAGGCACCGGCACCAGCAGCGGCGAGCTGCGCGGGCGGACTACCGCCGAGAGGTCGGTCTCCGGGTCCATCTCGATGAAGTAATCGCGCCCCGGCTGGCTGCCGGTCAGGTAGTCGACGAACCAGAGCGACTCCCGCGAGACATGGTTGAGCACCAGGTCCACCGCCAGGTCGCGCCCCTTGGCCAGGGCGCGGATCTGCTCCCAGTCGCCCAGCGCCGGGTCCACCTCCCGGTAGTGAATCACCGAGAAGCCGTCGTCGCTGCTCCAGGGGAAGAAGGGCAGCAGGTGCACGCCGCTGAAGGTATCGGGCAGGCGCTCATCGAGGAAGTCCCCCAGCACCTCGAGGGGTGGGCGGTCGCCGTCGAGGAGGCTGTCGCCGTAGCCGATCAGCCACTGGTCCCGCTCGCTCCACAGCGGTGCGGGGGATTCACCCCGGGAGGGCGCCGGCGAGGGCGGTGCCTGATGGCCCAGCAGGGTGAGCAGGCGGCGCAGCACCTCCTCGGCGCGTTCGCCATACAGCAGGTCAAGGTGCGCCTGGGCGCGGCGGCGAAAGCCATCGGCGTCCAGCAGCGTGGCGAGTGAGGGGGTGAAGATGGGGGAGACGGTGGGGCGGTCGGGCATGGCGGGGCGCTCCGGGGGCTGGCGTTACCCCCTTTCATGCAGGGGGCGTGCCAGCCCTGCGGGGCCGTCAAAACAGGCTCATGCGCTTCATCACGCCGTCGCGGCGAATCAGCCAGTGGTAGAGGGCGCCGGCGATATGCAGGGCCACCAGGCCGAGGATCACCCAGCCCAGCCAGCCGTGCCAGCCGAACAGTCGCTCCGAGAGCGCCTCGTTCACCGGCACGATGCCGGGCAGGTGCCAGTGCAGGAACTGCACCGGGAAGTCGCCGCTGGCGGTGGCGGCCCAGCCCAGCAGCGGCTGGGCCAGCAGCGCCAGATAGAGCAGGTGATGGACCGCCGTGCTGAGGATGCGCTGGAAGGCGGGCAGTGGCGGGTCATGGTCGGGCACCACGTAGAGCAGCCGCGTGGCCAGGCGCAGGGTCATCAGCGCCAGCAGGGCCACCCCGAGGGACTTGTGGCCGGTATAGAGAGCGTCGGTGCCGGCGCGGCCCAGCCGCTCCATGGCCCCCTCGAAGCCGAGGAAGCCCAGGGTCAGGCCGCTGGCCAGCGACAGCAGCAGCACGGCGGCCACCAGCCAGTGCAGCACGCGGTGAGGGTAGGCGTAGCGATCCGCCTCCGGCAATTCCATCTCCGACATGGGACTCTCCCGGGAATCGAGGTGGGCACCGCTACAGCCTAGCCAAACTCAGCGTTGAGTGCGCTGCATGCGACTGACTCACACTCCCCTCACACCTCCTGGTAGAGCTCGCTGCCCTTCTGGCGGAACTTCTCCGCCTGCTCCTCCATGCCCTTCATCACCGCTTCCTGATCGCCATCCAGACCATGCTCACTGGCCCCGTCCTTGAAACTATCACGCACCTCCTGGCTGATCTTCATGGAGCAGAACTTGGGGCCGCACATGGAGCAGAAGTGGGCCACCTTGGCGGAGTCCTTGGGCAGGGTTTCGTCGTGGTACTCCCGGGCGGTGTCCGGGTCCAGACCCAGGTTGAACTGGTCCTCCCAGCGGAACTCGAAGCGCGCCTTGGAGAGCGCGTTGTCGCGGCGCTGGGCGGCCGGGTGGCCCTTGGCGAGATCCGCCGCGTGGGCGGCGATCTTGTAGGTGATGATGCCGGTCTTGACGTCGTCCTTGTTGGGCAGGCCCAGGTGCTCCTTGGGGGTCACGTAGCAGAGCATGGCGCAGCCGAACCAGCCGATCATCGCCGCGCCGATGCCGGAGGTGATGTGGTCGTAGCCCGGGGCGATGTCGGTGGTCAGCGGGCCCAGGGTATAGAAGGGCGCCTCGTGGCACGCCTCGAGCTGCTTGTCCATGTTCTCCTTGATCAGGTGCATCGGCACATGCCCCGGCCCCTCGATCATCACCTGGACATCGTGCTTCCAGGCGATCCTGGTCAGCTCACCCAGGGTCTCCAGCTCGGCGAACTGGGCCTCGTCGTTGGCGTCGGCCACCGAGCCCGGGCGCAGGCCGTCGCCCAGCGAAAACGCCACATCGTAGCGCTTGCAGATCTCGCAGATCTCCTCGAAGTGCTCGTAGAGGAAGCTCTCCCGGTGATGGTAGAGGCACCACTTGGCCATGATGGAGCCGCCCCGGGAGACGATGCCGGTGACCCGCTTGGCGGTGAGCGGCACATAGCGCAGCAGCACGCCGGCGTGGATGGTGAAGTAGTCCACCCCCTGCTCGGCCTGCTCGATCAGGGTGTCGCGGAACACCTCCCAGGTGAGGTCCTCGGCCACGCCGTTGACCTTCTCCAACGCCTGGTAGATGGGTACGGTGCCAATGGGCACCGGCGAGTTGCGGATGATCCACTCCCGGGTCTCGTGGATGTTCTGTCCGGTGGAGAGGTCCATGACGGTGTCCGAGCCCCAGCGGATGCCCCAGGTCATCTTGTCGACCTCCTCTTCGATGGAGGAGGTGACCGCCGAGTTGCCGAGGTTGCCGTTGATCTTCACCAGGAAGTTGCGGCCGATGATCATCGGCTCGGATTCCGGGTGGTTGATGTTGCAGGGGATGATCGCCCGGCCGGCGGCGACCTCGGCGCGCACGAACTCCGGGGTGATCTCCTCGGGCAGGCGGGCGCCGAAGCCCTGGCCCGGGTGCTGGTGGCCCAGGATCCGCTCGACCTCCTCGTTACCCAGGGCCTGACGGCGCTGGTTCTCGCGGATGGCGATGAACTCCATCTCCGGGGTGATGATCCCCTGGCGCGCATAGTGAAGCTGGGTGACGTTCTTGCCTGCCTTCGCGCGTCTCGGCGTACGGGTCAGGTCGAAGCGCAGCTGGGCGAGCGTTGGGTCGTTGGCGCGGCGCCGGCCGTACTCGCTGGTGGGGCCGTCGAGGAACTCGGTGTCGCCGCGCTCCTCGATCCAGGCCCGGCGCAGCTCGGGCAGGCCGCGGCGCAGGTCGATCTCGGCTTCCGGGTCGGTGTAGGGGCCGGAGGTATCGTAGACCAGCAGCGGCGGATTCTCCTCATCGGCACCGGAGGTCTTCGTCGGTGAGAGCGAGATCTCCCGGAAGGGCACGCGGATGTCCGGGCGCGAGCCCTCGACGTAGACCTTGCGGGAGCCGGGCAGCGGCTGAATGGCGGCCTCGTCGACCTTGGCGGTCTCGGCGAGGAAGTGGGCGGTCTTGCTCATTCGGGGAACCTCGATGTTGTTGTGAAGGGTTAACAGTGAGGGGTGAGGGGTGAGACGCCATTAGTCGGCGCGATCCAGCCCCATCTGCCAGAAGTCGATCTCGAGCCGGGTGGCGTCGCGAAAGACCTGGGTGAGCTCGGCGAAGCGCGCCGGGGTGACATCCTTCAGGCGGGCGTCGAGCCAGGCCTCCTCGGCGCGGCGGGCGGCCTGGAACTCTTCGCTCTCGTACATGGCGATCCAGGCCTCAAAGGGGTTGGCGTCGCCGCGGACAGTGCCAGGCCGGGCGTTGATCCAGTCGGCGATCTCGCCGTAGCCGACCAGGCAGGGGGCCAGGGCCACGTGGAGGTCGAGCAGGTCGCCGCGGTTGCCGGTGTCCAGCACGTAGCGGGTGTAGGCCATGGTGGCCCGCGCCTCGGGCAGCTCGGCGAGGTCGGCCTCGCTGATGCCCCAGTCGCGGCAGTAGCCCACATGAAGGCCCAGCTCCAGGTCGACGATCGCCTTGAGGCCCTCGTGGGCCTGGCGCAGGTCGTCCAGGGTGCGGCTCTTGTAGGCGGCCAGGGCGTAGGCCCGGGCGAAGTGAATCAGGAAGAGGTAGTCCTGCTTCAGGTAGTGGCGAAAGGCGCCCTCCTCGAGGGTGCCCTCGGCCAGGCCGCGCACGAAGTCGTGTTCGATATAGGCGCGCCAGTCGTCCTGGCAGGCGGCGGTGAGATCGCTGAAGCGGTAGCCCATGATCTTCTCCGGAGACGAGTGACGATCCGGAGTGGGGGCGAGGGAGGGAGTGGGGCCTGGGGGGATGCGCTACACCTGGGTAGCCGAGGGGAGGCCGCCGCTTGATTCCTACGCCGGTACTAACCGGATCAGGTTCAACGGGCCCCGCCGTGACGACAGCTCATTGCAAACAAGCAGTGTCGTATGGCGATCTCAGCCGGTTCCACCGGCACCCCGTCAAGCGAAGGCCCACTCTAGCAGGCCAGGATGTTTTTGCCAGCCCCGAGGCTTATCGGTGTCGGTAGAGCCAGCGCACGTCCACGGCGAAGGAGAGGGTGAGCCCCGCTAGAGCGGTGGCGGCCAGCCAGACGGCGAGCGGGCCCGGCGTGGCCGGCAGCAGGGCCAGCATCAGCGCCGCCACCTGCCAGACGCACACCGCCTTGCGGCGCAGGCTTTCGGGAAGCTCGCCGGCGAGCCAGGCCCAGCGCCAGCTCGCCGCCACGAAGGCGTAGCGCATGGCGCCGATGGCCAGCACCCAGGGGCCGACCCGGCCGAGCAGCAGCAGCGCCAGGCAGAGCACCAGGATGAAGAAGGCGTCGAGCTCCATGTCGAAGCGGGCCCCCAGGGCGCTGGCGCTGCCGGTGCGGCGGGCCACCCAGCCGTCCACCCCGTCCAGCGCCAGGGCGACCAGGGCCAGGACGAAGAGCCACGCCGCCTGGGCGGCCAGCAGGGCCGGGGCCGCCAGGGTGCCGGCCAGCAGCGCCACCAGCACTCCCCGCGCCAGGGTAACCCGGTTGGCCGGGCCCAAACGCGTTCGGGGCCAGGCGCCTCGCCTCAGCCCTCGCCACAGCAGGGCCGCCATGCCCAGGTAGGTCACGGAGGCCAGCGCCGCCACCCAGGGGAGGGAGGCGCCGCCTGCCTGGCTCGCCGGCAGCCCCAGCAGTGCAAGCAGACCCAGCAGAGCGATGCCCCCCAGGGCCAGCTCCAGGGCCAGGCGCCACGGCCGCGTGGTGCCGGCGGAAGCGGAGGTGAGGTGGGGCGGGGCAAGAGGCAAGGGCATCAGGGGCTCCCGGGGCGTCCATCATGGTAGCGCGGCATTGCCGCTATGCTGAGCCAGAGGGGCTCATGGTGATTACCCTAGCAGTCGGCCGCGAGGAGGGCCGCCGACGCCGATAAGGTTGTTCATTGGATGATAAATGTACCATTATTGTAGAAGTATTTCCGTTCCCACTCTCGCTGGAGCCTTCATGACGGTCGACACTGCCACTGCCTTCTGGACCCTGGCGCCCGGTCACGGCGAACTGCGCGAGGAGCCCCTGCCCGCCCTCGGCGAGGGAGAGGTGCGGGTCAGGGCCCTCTACGGCGCCGTCAGCCGCGGCACCGAGGCGCTGGTGTTTCAGGGGCGGGTGCCCGAGAGCGAGTGGCAGCGCATGCGTGCGCCCTTCCAGGCCGGCGACTTTCCCTGGCCGGTGAAATACGGCTACGTAAGCGTCGGGGTGGTCGAGGCCGGCCCCGAGTCGCTGCTGGGCTGCGAGGTGTTCTGCCTCCATCCCCATCAGGATCGCTACCTGGTGCCCGCGGCGGCGGTCACGCCCCTGCCGGCGGGGCTGCCCGCCGCCCGGGCGGTGCTCGCCGCCAATCTGGAAACCGCCCTCAACGGCTGCTGGGATGCCGCGCCGCGCCTCGGCGACCGCATCGCGGTGATCGGTGCCGGCGTGGTGGGCGCTCTGGTGGCCTGGCTCTGTGCGGCGATTCCCGGCACCCGGGTCTGTCTGGTGGATGTCTCGCCGGAGCGGTCCGAGCTCGCCCGCGCCCTGGGCCTCGACTTCCGCCTGCCCGACCGGGCGCCGGCCGACAACGACCTGGTGATCCACGCCAGCGGCAACCCCGAGGGGCTGTGCCGGGCGCTGGCGCTGGCCGGCGACGAGGCGCGGGTGGTGGAGATGAGCTGGTACGGCGATCGCGAGGCGACCCTGCCCCTGGGCGAGGCCTTCCACTCCCGGCGGCTCAGGCTGATCAGTAGCCAGGTGGGCCGCCTGCCCGCCGAGCGCATGCCGCGCTGGGACCACCGCCGCCGCCTTTCGCTGGCGCTCGAGCTGCTGCGCGACCCCTGCCTCGATGCGCTGATCAGCGGCGAGAGCGATTTCTCGGAGCTGCCTACTCTGATGCCGCGCCTCGCCGCCGGGGCGGGCGAGGTGCTCTGCCACCGCCTGCGCTACTCGACGCCCGACTGACTGACGCCCGACCGATTCGACGCCCAACCGACTGGAGCCTGACATGTACCGACTCACCGTCCGCGACCACTTCATGATCGCCCACAGCTTCCGCGGCGAGGTCTTCGGGCCCGCCCAGCGCACCCATGGCGCCACCTACGTGGTGGATGTCACCTTCCAGCGCCGCGAGCTCGACGACCACGACCTGGTGGTCGATATTGGCCTGGCCGGTGAGGCGCTCAAGGCGGTGCTCGGCGAGTTCAACTTCCAGAACCTCGATGAGCTGCCGGAGTTCCAGGGGCGCAACACCACCACCGAGTTCATGGCTCGGGTGATCTTCGAGCGCCTGGCCACCGCGATCCAGCTCGGCCAGCTGGGGGAGGGCGCCGGCGGGCTCGAGGCGATGACCGTGGCCCTGCACGAGTCCCATATCGCCTGGGCGAGCTACGAGGGGAGCCTCTGATGGCGAGCCCCCTGACGCTGATCGTGGCCGGCGATCCCGGCCAGCTCACCGGTGGCTATCTCTATGACGCCCGCATGGTCGCGGCGCTCAGGGCCCGGGGCAGAGACGTCCAGGTGATCGGGCTCGAGGGGCGCTTTCCCCTGCCCGACGATTTGGCCCGGCGAAGCATGGCCCAGGCGCTGGCGGCGCTTCCGGACGGTGCCCGGGTGGTGATCGACGGCCTCGCCATGGGGGGGCTTCCCGAGGTGATCGTACCCCATGCCGATCGCCTGACGATCATCGCCCTGGTGCACCACCCCCTGGCCGACGAGACCGGCCTCGATGAGGCGACCCGCCGCCGGCTGTTCGACAGCGAGACCCGCGCCCTGGCGCTGGTGCGACGGGTGATCGTCACCAGCCGCTTCACCGCCCGCGGCCTCGAGCGCTTCGCCGTGGCGCCCGAGCGGCTCGCCGTGGTCGAGCCCGGCGTGGAGCCGGCCCCGCTGGCCGCCAGCGCCCTGGACCTCGAATCCCCCGGCCCCCGGCGGCTGCTCTGTGTGGCGACCCTGATCCCGCGCAAGGGCCACGATGTGCTGCTGGAGGCGCTGGCCGACCTCAGGGATCGCGACTGGACCCTGGAGGCCATCGGCAGCCATGCGCGAGACCCGGATCACGCCGCCCGGCTGTTCGACGCCTCACGCCGTTATGGCCTCGAGGAGCGGATCGACTGGGCCGGGGAGCGCAGTGCCGCCGAGCTGGCCGCCGCCTACCACCGGGCGGAGCTTTTCGTGCTGCCCTCGCGCTACGAGGGCTACGGCATGGTGGTCACCGAGGCGCTCTCTCGGGGGGTGCCGGTGCTGACCACCACCGGCGGCGCCCTGGCCGATACCCTGCCGCCGGCGGCCGGTCTGTCCGTGCCCCCGGACGATGCCGCTGCGCTGCGCGAGGCCCTGGCCGCCTGGCTCGACGACGCCGAGCTGCGCCGCCGGCGCCGCCGCGGGGCCCGGGAGGTCCGCCGCGACCTGGTCGACTGGCAGCAGGCCGGCGACCGCTTCCTGGCCGCCCTGGAGGAGCCGACTCCATCGGCGCTGTCCGCCCATGCCCGAGCCGAGGAGAGTCCGCCATGACTGTCCCCGAACCCGCCCGACCCGACGCCGCGGCAACGCCCCCAGCCGAGCGCTTCAGCGCCGACTGGCTCTCCCGCCGCGAGGCGCTGGATGCCCGCTCTCGCAGCCACTGCCTGACCGGGCTCGCCGCCGACTGGCTCGCCCGCCGGCCCAGGGCGCCGAGTGCCCCGCATGAGATCGTCGATCTGGGCTGCGGCAGCGGCAGCAACCTGCGCTTCCTGGCGCCCCGGCTGCCCGGGCCCCAGCGCTGGCGGCTGGTGGACCATGATTCGACGCTGCTGGCCCTGGCCCGCCGGCACGGGGCGACCCTGCACGACGCGGCGGGCGGTCGGCTCGTCATCGAGGCCTGCTGCCGGGACCTCTCGCCGGTGGACGCTGGCCTGCTGGCGGGGGGTGAGCTGGTGGTGGCCTCGGCGCTCTTCGACCTGGTCTCGCGCCCCTGGGCCGAGGCGCTGGTGGCGGCCGCGGCCGTGCGCCGCCAGGCGCTGCTCTTCACCCTCAGCGTGGACGGCGACTGGGCCTTTCTCGACGCCTCGGGTGCGCGGATAGAGGACGAGGAGGATAGCGCGGTCCGCGGGCTCTTCCAGGCCCACCAGCGCCGCGACAAGGGGCTGGGCCCGGCGCTGGGAGGCGACGCGCCCGCCGTGCTGGCCGCGGCCATGGGGGCGGCCGGTTACCGGGTCGAGAGTGCCGCCACCCCCTGGCACCTGGCCGCCGGCGAGGCGGTGAGATTCCCCCTGGCCGAATCGCTGGTGCAGGGCTGGCACGACGCCGCCCTGGAGCAGGCCCCGGAGGAGCAGGCGAGCCTCGAGCGCTGGCGCCTGCGCCGGCTGGCGGGCCTCGCATCGGGCAAGCTGGGGCTGACCGTCGGCCATCGCGACCTGCTGGCCCTGCCGGCCGGGGGCGCCTGAGCATGCCTTTTCCCCGGCGAAGGCCCCGCTGGGTGTCCCGCCGAGCTCTGCGCCCGCTCGCCGGGCTGGCGCTGCTGGTCGGGCTCGCCTGGTGGCTGGAGCCGGGGACGATCCTCGCCCAGGTGCAGCGGCTCTCGCCGGGCTGGGCCCTGCTGGCCCTGGCGCTGACCCTGCCACCGCTCTTCCTCAGCGCCTGGCGCTGGCGGCTGACCGCCCGCCTGCTGGGGCTGCCGCTGGGCTTCCGTCGTGCCCTTCACGAGTACTACCTGGCGCTCTTCCTCAACCAGGTGCTGCCGGGCGGGGTGGCCGGCGACGCCGCTCGGGCCTGGCGCCACTCCCGGCAGAGCGGCCGTCGCGGCGGCGCCTGGCGGGCGGTGATCATCGAGCGCGCCTCGGGCCAGCTGGCCATGGCGCTGCTGACCCTGGCGGTACTCGCCGCCTCGCCGCTCTGGCATGAGCTGATGGCGCGTGCCGTTCGGGGCCTGGCCGCCTCGGGCTGGCTGCTGGCCGGGATCGCGGGCCTGCTGCTGCTGATCCCGGTGGCCTGGCAGCTGGCCAGGCGCCCGCCGGCGGCGCTGGCGGGCCTTGGCGGCGACCTGCGCCGCAGCCTGCTGGCCGCCTCGGTGTGGCCCAAGCAGCTTGGTGGGTCGCTGCTGGTGGTGATGAGCTATGCCCTGGTGTTCGTCTGCGCCGCCCGGGCGATCGGCGTCGAACTGCCCCTGGCCACCCTGCTGGCGCTGGTGCCCCCGGTGCTGCTGGCGATGCTGATCCCGCTCACGCTGGCCGGCTGGGGCGTGCGGGAGGGGGCCGCGGCCCTGGTCTGGGCGCTGGTCGGACTGCCGCCGGCCCAGGGCGTGGCGGCCTCCATGGCCTATGGAATCATCGTGCTGCTGGCCAGCCTGCCCGGCGGCCTGGTGCTGCTGCAGCGCAGGGCAGGCACCGCTCGGGGGAGCGCCGGCCACGAGCCTGGCGGCTCAGGGGGCGTCGAGCACGAGATCGAAGAGGGTGTCGTCACCGCAGCGGAAGGTGCGCGAGGCGGGGCGGCGCGCCTCATCCAGGGTGGCGATGGGTGTCATGGCGAGCCCGGGCCGGCCGGAGCCGATCAGCAGCGGCGCCATCAGCAGGTGCAGTCGGTGGAGGACGCCGGCCTCGAGGAAGCGCGACACCGTGATACCGCCGCCTTCGATCAGCACCCGCTCGAGGCCCCGGGCGGCCAGGGCGTCGAGCACCGCCGCGGGGGCGAAGCCGCCCTCGGCCAGGGGCAGCGCCAGGCGCGTCACATGGTGCCCCGCCGCGCCTTCCGGGCAGGCCCCCTCGCCGTGCAGGTGCAGGGTCGGCGCTTCCGGGTCGCGCAGCAGGAGACGATCCGGCGTCACCCGGCCGCGAGGGTCGAGGATCACCCGCACCGGGTGGGGTCCCGCCACATGGCGCACGGTCAGGCGCGGGTCGTCCTCGCTGGCGGTGCCGGCGCCGACCACCACGGCGTCCATCAGGGCGCGGAGCCGGTGCAGGTGCACCAGGCTCTCCGGCCCGTTGATGAAGTGGGAGTGGCCGCTCTCGGTGGCGATGCGCCCGTCCAGGCTCTGACCGAGCTGGGCGATGGCCAGCCGGCCGGGCCGGGTGGCCAGCGGGCAGAGGCAGTCGAGCAGCTCGCCGGCCGCCGGCGAGACGGGGCGTTCGGCCCGCCAGCCGGCGGGGGAGAGCGACAGGTCCGCCACCGCCGCCGTCACGGTGGCGGGATGGGCGGCATGCAGGAGGGCCTGCCAGGCCTCCGCGAGGGACAGCGTCGAGTCAATGGCGCCCATGGGGCCTCCTTCCGGGGAGCTGACCGCCATGATGCGCAGATCCGCGGCGAGACGCCAGGCATATGGATACCATCAGGAGAGAGCCATGCATCAGGTTGAACGCGCCATCTTCGATCTACGACGGGGGCTGCCGGTACTGGTGGTGGCCAAGGATACCCGGGTCCTGGTCCAGGCCATCGAGGGGGCCGCCGAGACGGCCGTCTCGCGCCTGGGCGAACTGGCCGGCACCACCCCGGCGCTGGTGCTGAGCCGGCATCGCCTGGCGATCCTCGGCGCGGGAGACGACGCCGAGGCTCGCCTGCCGCTGCCCGAGGGGCGGGTGCAGCGGCGCCTGGAGGCCCTGGCCTTTGGGGCTACGCCGGCGGCGAGCCTCGGCCAGGCGGGGCTGGAGGAGTGCTGCGCGGCCCTGGAGACGGCGGGGCCGGCCGACCTGGCCGCCCTGGCGCTGATGCGTCGGGCGCTGCTGATTCCCTCGGCGCTGGTGGCAAGGGTCGCCGAGTCCCGGGACGACGCGGTGACGCAGGCGGTGGCCGATGGCACCCTGCTGACGGTGGCGGCCGAGCAGGCGGCGCGCTGCCTGGACGGCGCCGGCGGCATGCTGCGCCGGGTCAGCGAGGCGCGGATTCCCCTGGTGGATGCCTTCGACTGCCGCTTCATCCTGTTCCGCGAACCCGACGGGCTGCGCGAGCACGTGGCGGTGGTGATCGGCGACCCGGCTCTCGAGGGGGCGGCGGTGCCGCTGCGTCTGCACTCCGCCTGCCTCACCGGCGATCTGTTCGGCAGCCTGCGCTGCGACTGCGGCGAGCAGCTGCGCAATGCCGTGGCCGAGATCGAGGCGCTGGGCGGCGGGGTGCTGCTCTACCTGGCCCAGGAGGGGCGCGGGATCGGCCTGGCCAACAAGCTGCGCGCCTACACCCTCCAGGACGGCGGGCTCGATACCCTGGACGCCGACCAGATCCTCGGCTTCGGCGAGGACGAGCGGCGCTACGGCGTGGCGGTGGACATGCTCGACGCCCTGGGTATCCGCCGGGTGCAGCTGATGACCAACAACCCCCTGAAGATGGCGGCCCTGGCCCAGGGCGGCATCGAGGTGGTGGAGCGCCAGGCGCTCTACGGCAGCCTCAACGACCACAACCACCGCTACCTGAGCGCCAAGGCGGAGCGCGCCGGTCACCTGCTCGACGAGGTCTTCCGGGCGCGGCGCTGAGGCGCCGGAAGAATCGCCTTCAGGGCCCGCCGCTGATCCGCTCGAGCCGCATCGCCCGTGTTTCCTGCAGTATCCGGGCGATGCGCCCGGCGTAGTGGGCCACCAGGCGGCCGCCCAGCGCCGCGGTGCCCAGATCGGCGTTGCCGACGACTCCCCCAGGATGCAGGTCCTCCGCCAGCCAGGCGAAGGCCGCTTCGCCCTCCGGGCCCAGCAGCTGGCCCTCGTCCGCCATGGCCTGGCCTCGGGAGATCGGGTGGTCCAGGTGCGCCAGGCGCACCTTGTGCGGGGCCAGGTGGCGCATCAGGGCGGTTTCGAGTGCCCCGCCGTGCAGCCCGTGGCGCAGCTCCTCGGCGGGTAGCGTCGCTTCCGGGAGGTCATCCGGTAGCGGCATGCGCATGTAGTGGACCTTGACCACCAGCAGGCCGTGGCGGCGGCGCAGCCGCAGGGCGGCAAGGTCCATCACCGCCTTGTTGCCGCCGTGGCTGTTGAGCCATATCAATCGCTGGAACCCGGCCCGGGCCACGGCGTCACCGTGCGCCTCCAGGGTGGCGATGGCGAGCTCCGGCGAGAGGCTGAGCGTACCGGGGAAACTCAGGTGCTCATCGCTGGCGCCCACCGCCAGGGAGGGCAGCTGCACCAGCGGGAAGCCCGCCGGCAGCTGGGCGAGGGCGGCCGCCAGCAGCCCCTCGCCGATGTCCAGATCGGTGGAGAGGGGCAGGTGGGCACCGTGCTGCTCGATGGCGCCGAGCGCCATCACCGCCACGCTCTCCTTTGGCAGGGCGGCAAGCTCGGGTGTCGTCAGGTCCTGCCAGCGGGGGAAGACGGGCGGGGTGTCGTGGCTCATGGGATTGGCTCCGCGGTCGAGGTGTCCGAAGGCGTGGGGCCGTCCGGGGTGGCCAGCCGCGCATAGAGGTCGCCGGAGGGGAGTCCGTCGGCGCCCGCCTCGAGCCAGGCGAGGGTAGCCTCCGCCGTGCGCCACTCGGGCCAGCGGAAGGCGCGTCGCTCCCCCTCGATGACGTTGAAGCGATAGTCACCCAGGGCGACCAGCCGTGTCACGCAGCGCTCGGCCACCTCCAGGGCGCCGGCCACGAACTCCACCGAGAGTGCCTCCAGGGGCGTGGAGAGCCCCGCCAGCACCTCGGCCTCGAACCCCTCCACGTCGATCTTGCAGAAGCGCGGCGTGCCGTGCTCGGCGATCAGGGCGTCCAGGGTGGTCACCGTCACGGGCTGGCGGCTCTCCCAGCGCACATCACGAAAGCCCGGGTTGCGCGCCCCGATGGTGTCGCGCCACTCCCGAGCGAGGGTGGAGACGGTGGGGTTGGCGTCGCTCACCGCCAGCTCCGCCTCGCCGGGGCGGGCGCCGGCGGCCCGGGGCAGCAGGGTGACGCCGATGCGCCCGCCCACCAGCCTCTCCAGACAGCGAAAGAGCCCCGGCTGGGGCTCCAGGGCCACCACCCGTGCGCCCAGCGCCTGGAAGGCGGCGGTGCGGTCGCCCAGGTGGGCGCCCACGTCGAAGGCCAGGTCGCCGGGGCCGAGGAAGTCGGCGTAGAGGCGGCGCAGCGCGCGCTGCCGCCCGGGGCGCCAGTAGATGACCAGCGAGCGGGCGATGCCGAGGCCCTGGCGCAGGCGGGCCGGGAAGGGCTGGGTAGTCATCTTGATTCCTTGTGAAGGGATTGGGTGGGCATCTCTCCGGGGCACTCGGGGGGCGGTGGCCAAGGTGCCGGCGTATCGGTCTCGGCCGCGTCGTCAGCGACGAGATCGTGGCGTGCTTCCAGCAGCCCGGCATGGGCCTGGGGCTCCGGGGTGTCGAGCAGGCCCCGCCTCGCCAGCCATTCACCAAGGCGGCGGCTGCCGCTGACCCGCACCAGCAGCGGCGACAGGGCCAGCCCCACCCAGACCGGAGCCAGCCAGGCGACCAGCATCGGTACCTGCCAGTGGACCAGCGCGATCCACACTCCCCCGAGCAGGGCGAAGGGGGCGGTGTGGCGCAGCGCCTCGCGCCAGGGCACGACCCGCCCCTCGCGCGCCTGGGCGCCCCAATCGACGCTGGTGCCGGTCAGCACGCCGACCACGAAGGCGCTGTGGAAGGCCATCATGATCGGGGCCAGCAGAATGGCGGCGAGCCCCTCCAGCAGGGCGCTCATCACCAGGCGCGCTCGTCCGCCATAGCCGCCGGCGCGTCGCCCCAGTGCCAGCAGCAGCCCCAGCAGCTTGGGCAGCAGCAGCAGGGTGGCGGTCATCGCCAGCAGGGCGGCGATCAGCTCGGGGCGCGCCCGGGGCCAGAAGGGGAAGAGCTGCTCGCCATGGCCGAAGTAGGCGGGTTCGCTGCGGGCGATCAGCACCGCATCCAGGCTGCCGGCGAGCAGGATGGCGAGCCACAGCAGCGAGGAGACGAAGGCGGTGGCGCCGAGCAGGAAGTGCAGCCGGCTCAGGCCGTGCAGGCCCGGCGCCGCCAGCAGGCGCAGGTGCTGGAGGTTGCCCTGGGTCCAGCGCCGATCGCGCCGGGCATAGTCGAGCAGGTTGCCGGGCATCTCCTCGAAGCTGCCCGTCAGCCGGGTCTCCAGCTGCACCTCCCAGCCGGCCCGGCGCAGCAGGGCGGCCTCCACGAAGTCGTGACTCAAGATCTCGCCGCCCAGCGGCGGACGCCCGGGCAGGCGCGGCAGGCCGGCGTGGTCCATGAAGGCGCCCAGGCGCAGGATGGCGTTGTGCCCCCAGTAGTTGGCGGCGTCGCCCTGCCAGGCGCTCTGGCCGGCGGCCAGCATGGGGGCGTAGAGGCTGGCGGCGAACTGGGCCAGGCGGCCGAACAGGGTGTGCTGGCGCACCGGCAGCGGCACCGTCTGGATCAGCCCCACGCCGGGGCGGGCCTGTATGGCCCGTACCAGCCCGAGCAGCGTCTCGCCCTCCATGCGGCTGTCGGCGTCGAGCACCACCATGAAGTCGAAGGCCGCCCCCCAGCGGCGGCAGAACTCGGCGATATTGCCCGCCTTGCGCCCAGCATTGCCGGGGCGGCGCCGGTAGTGCAGGGCCAGGCGCCCCTCGAGGCGACCCTGGAGACCGGCGATGGCGCGGGCCTCCGCCGCGGCGATGGCCGGGTCGGTGGTGTCGCTGAGCACGAAGAGGGTGAAGTGGTGCGCCTCCCCGGTGGCGATCAGCGATTCGGCGGTGGCCGAGAGGGTGGCGGCGACCTGGCTGGGGGACTCGTTGTGGATCGGCATGGCCAGCACGGTGCGCCGGGTGATCGGCAGGGTGCGCTCGGCGTCCACCCGCGGGCGGCGGGCCAGGGTCAGGGGGTCGCGGTCGGCGAGCAGCAGCAGGAAGCCGGCCACGGCGGTCCAGAAGCCCACGGCGATCCAGGCAAAGATGACGCTGAAGAGCGTGAGGATGCCCCACTGCAGCGGCGTGATGCCGCCGGGCTGCAGGATGTGCCACATCAGTCCCGCACCGACCAGGGTGGTGAGGGCAACGAGCAACGCCAGCAGGGCTCGACGGGCGGCCAGCCAGGGCAGCCGACCGCTGGCGTCGCGCCCGCGCCGGGCGGCGAGTCTAGCGCTGCTCGTCGGGGTGCCAGACATGGTTCCAGGTCTCGCTGATGGCCTTGTCGTGCAGGCGCAAATGCAGGCGCAGGTCGCTGGGCTGCCGGCCGTCGGGGTCGAGCCGGAAGGAGGCGCGCCAGCCCCGGCCATCCGGCAGGGGGCGCGCCTGCAGGTGGTGGATCTCGCCGCGGCTCGCCGTGAGCTCGGCCGCAACCGGCTGGTCCGGCGAGAGCCCCTCGAGCTCTCCGCCGGCGAAGTCGACCATGAAGTGGCGACGGCTGCGCGGCGGCGGACTGGGGTCGCCGGGCACCCCGCCCCAGCCCTGGCGGGTGCGTATGACCCTGGCCGGTGCCGCTTCGGCGGGCTCGGCGCCGAAGGTGCGGGTGCGGTAGTGCAGCTCGCGGCTCTCGCCGGTGCGTAGCGGGGTATCGCTGACCCAGAAGGCGACGATGTTGTCGTGGGTCTCGTCCGGCGCGGGGATCTCGACCAGCTGCACCCGCCCGGCTCCCCAGGGGGCCAGGGGCTCCACCCACTGGCTGGGGCGGCGATCGTAGCGGGCCTCCAGATCCAGGTAGCGATCGAAGTCGCGCTCCCGCTGGGCCAGGCCGAAGCCTTCGGGGTCGTGGTCGAGCAGCGAGGAGACGCGCAGCGAGCGCGGGTTGGTGAGCGGCCGCCAGATCCACTCGCCGCTGCCGGTGTGCACCAGCAGACCGTCGGAGTCGTGCACTGCCGGGCGATGATCGTCCACGGCCCGAGGGGTGGTGTCGCCGTGGGCGAACATGCTGGTCAGCGGCGCCACGCCGAGCCGCTCCACGTCGCGGCGGGCGAAGAGCCGCGCGGTCACCTCCACCTGGATGTCGCGCCCCGGAGCGATGTCGAAGCGGTAGGCGCCGGCAAGCGAGGGGCTGTCGAGGAGTGCCAGTACCGTCATGCGGGTGGCCTCCGGGGCCGGGCGCACCAGCCAGAACTCGCGGAAGGCGGGGAACTCCTCGCCCCGGGGCAGGGCGGTGTCGATGGCCAGGCCCCGGGCGGAGAGGCCGTAGCCCTGGCCGCGGCCCACCAGGCGAAAATAGGAGGCGCCGAGGAACACCGCGAACTCGTCCTGGTAGTCGGCGCGATTGAGCGGGAAGTGCAGCCGGAAGCCGGCGTGGCCGGCGCCGGTCAGGTCCCGCTCCGGCAGCTCGGCGGCCGCGTCGTCGTAGCGAAAGCGCGCGGCGTCGAAGTCCAGCGCGGTGACCTCGCCGTCCTCCACCGTATGCAGCCGGACCGGCGATTCGAAGAGGAAGCCGGTGTGGAAGAGCTGCACCGAGAAGAGCCCCTCGTCGCGCCACAGGGCCGCCTCCGGGCGGAAGCGGATCTGGCGGTAGGTGTCGTAGTCGAGGTCGCGCAGCGCCTCGGGCAAGGCTCCCGTGCCGGGATCGTGGGGACGGCCGGCCAGCGCCTCGGCCCTTTCGGTGACGCGCTCAAAGAGCGCCTCGACCGCTTGGGGAGTCGTGGTCTCGGCGGCGGCCGGCAAAGCCGGTGAGAGTGCCAGCAGCAGCGCCATGGCCAGGCACGCCATCAGGCGAGGGTGTCGTCTCAGAGGCATCGTGTCTCTCCCGGGCTTCCTGGCTCGTTCTCGCAGACTCGCTCCTGCAGAACAGTGTCGTCACGGACGGTGGATCCTGCACGCGTGACGGAGTGGATCTTTGTGATGCAATCCTTGTACATGGTAAGTCATGCGTACACAATTTTCTCGTGCGCTACCCTGTCACAATATCCCCACCCGCGAGGAGCCTTACGCGATGCTGCGACTGCTGGGCCTTGCCGCCCTGCTCAACCTGCTGCTGCTGCTGCCCCTGTGGCTGCGCTTCGGGGGGATCGATACCCGCTGGATCGCCCTGGAGGCGGTGCTGCTGACGGCCCTGCTGGTGCTGCTGCCGGCGGGCCGACTGGGCTGGCTGCGCCCGCTGCTGACCCTGGGCGTACTGGTGGCGCTGCTCGCCGGTCTCGGCGATGCGGCCACCCACCTGGCCCTCGGGCGCTCGCTCAACCTCTATCTGGACCTGCCGCTGCTGCGCTCGGTATTCCACCTGCTGGAGGGCAACCTGGGCACCGCGGTGGCCTGGGCCGCCACGCTCGGGGCGCTATTGCTGATCGGCCTGGTTGCCTGGGCGCTGAATCGGGCACTGCGTGCCGGCCAGCGCCACCGGCCCGGCGCCGCCCTGGGGCTGATGGCGCTCCTGCTGCTGGTGGCCAGTACCACCCTGATGGCGGCCCAGTGGCACCATCAGCGCTGGCTGCCCGTGGCGCGGGCGCCGGCCATGGACACCCTGCGCTTCCAGGGGCATCAGCTGGTCGAGACCCATCGCGCCCACCGCGACTTCGCCGCGCGCATGGCCGAGGCGCCCAGCCAGGCCACCGCGCTGCCGGGGCTCGCCGGGCGCGATGTGCTGCTGGTGTTCGTGGAGTCCTACGGGGAGTCGTCGGTGTTCGATCCACGTTTCGCCGAGGTGACCCTGCCGCGACTCGATGATATGGCCAGGCGCCTGGAGGGCGCCGGGCTCTCGGTAGCCACGGGCATGCTGGAGGCGCCGATCCGGGGCGGCCAGTCCTGGCTCGCCCACGCCAGCACCCTGAGCGGCCTGCGGATCGACAACTCGCTCTGGTACCGGCTGATGCTGGCAAGCGAGAGACCCACCCTGGTGGATGACTTCCACGCCAGCGGCCACCGCAGCCTGACCGTGATGCCCGCCATCACCCTGGCCTGGCCGGAGGGGGAGGCCTATGGCTTCGACGAGATCCACGCCGCCGCCGACATCGACTATGCCGGGCCGCCCTTCAACTGGGTGACCATGCCCGACCAGTTCACCCTGCACCACTTCGAGCAGCGCATTCGCCGACCGGCCGAGGCGCCGCTCTTCGCCCAGATCGCTCTGATCTCGAGCCACGCGCCCTGGACCCCGATCCTGCCGGTGGTCGATGATTGGGATGCGATAGGGGACGGCAGCCTCTTCACGCAGTGGGAGGGTGCCGGCATTCCGCCCGATGAGCTGTGGCAGGATCTGGACCGGGTGCGGGAGCACTATGCACTCTCGGTGGACTACTCGCTTGAGGTCAGCGCCCGCTGGGCGGCGGACTACCTGGGGGATGAGGCCCTGCTGATCCTCCTGGGCGACCACCAGGCCGCGCCGCTGATCATCGGCGAGGAGGCGGGCTTTGGGGTGCCGGTGCATGTGATCAGCGCAGACCCTTCCCTGCTCGAGCCCTTCCTGACCCGCGGCTTCGTGCCCGGCACGATGCCCGAACCCGGCCCCGCCACCCATGGCCTCGACGCCCTGCGCGGCTGGCTGCATGAGGACTTTGGCCCATGATGACGCCCGTGATCCTGGCCGGCGGCAACGGCGTGCGGCTCTGGCCGCTGTCGCGCCGGGAACGTCCCAAACAGTTTCTTACCCTGGAGGAGGAGGGCAGCCTCTTGGCCCGAACCCTCGCTCGCCTGGAGGGGCTGGACGCCGCGCCACCCATCGTCATCTGCCAGGAGGCGCATCGTTTCCTGGCGGCCGAGCAGCTGCGCCAGGCCGACGTGGAGGGGGCGACCCTGCTGCTCGAGCCCGAGGGGCGCGGCACGGCGCCGGCCATCGCCCTGGCGGCCCTGCTGGCCGAACGGGAGGGGCGCGAGGGGCCGCTGCTGGTGCTCTCCTCGGATCACCACCTGGGTGACGAGGCCGCCTTCCACGAGGCGGTGGCCCGGGCCGTCGACCTGGCCGAGGCGGGCTACCTGACCACCTTCGGGGTGTTGCCGACCCGTGCCGAGACGGGCTTCGGCTACCTGCAGGCGGGCGCTCCCCTGGGCGCTGAGGGCTTCGTGGTCGCACGCTTCGTGGAGAAGCCCGACGCCGAGCGCGCCGCGGCCTTCCTGGCCGCCGGCGACCACTACTGGAACAGCGGGATCTTCGTGATGCGCCCGGCGGACGCCCTGGCGGCCCTGGCCACCTACGCCCCAGCGCTTCTCGCCGCCTGCCGCGACGCCCTGGCGGGGGCCACCACCGACCTGGACTTCCTGCGTCCCGCCGCGGCGGCCTTCCTGGCCTGCCCGGCGGACTCCATCGACGTGGCGGTGATGGAGCGCACCGACCGGGCGGCCATGGTGCCGCTGGACGCCGGATGGAGCGACATCGGCTCCTGGCAGGCGCTGTGGGAGGTGCTGCCCCACGACGGTGACGGCAACGCCCTGCATGGCGACGTCGTCTGCGAGGCGAGCCGTGACCTGCTGGTGCACGCCGAGTCGCGGCTGGTGGCCACCCTGGGAGTGGCGGACCTGGTGGTCGTCGAGACCCGGGACGCCGTGCTGGTGGCCGATCGCGCCAGCAGCCAGGCCCTGCGCGGCTTGGTGGAGCGCCTCGAGGCCGTCGGCCGCCCGGAGACCCGCCACGCCGCGACGGTCTTCCGCCCCTGGGGGCACTACGAGACGCTGGACGCCGGCGAGCGCCACCAGGTCAAGCACATCACAGTGAAGCCCGGCGCCCGGCTGTCGCGCCAGCTCCATCACCACCGCGCCGAGCACTGGATCGTGGTCAGCGGCACGGCCCGGGTGACCCTGGACGACGAGACCTTCCTGGTGGGGGAGAACGAGTCGACCTTCATCCCCGTGGGCCGGGTGCACTGCCTGGAGAATCCCGGGCTGATTCCCCTGGAGCTGATCGAGGTGCAGTCCGGCAGCTACCTGGGGGAGGACGATATCGTGCGCCTGGACGACCGCTACGGGCGGGCGTAAACCGCCCAGCGACCCTCGGCGCAGCGCCTCAGTAGAGCCGGAACGCCTGGTGGTTCGGGACGCCCTGCTGCTGCTCGATCACCTTGCGATAGCGCTTGTACTCCCACTGGTACTGGGCCGGGTCCAGGGCGATGGCGGCCTCCACGCAGGCGTTGACGCCGGTGGCGGATTCGGCCTCGTCCGGGGAGTAGACCCGTGCGTCGGCGGGGAGGAAGTGGATCTCGAAGCCGCGGCCGGGGATGCGCCGGGCGACACCGGTCACCACCCGCGCCTCGGTGCGCGCCACCAGCTTGGGCAGCAGGGTGGCGGTATAGGCGGGGCGGCCGAAGAAGGGGGCGAAGACGCCGCTGCCCCAGTCGGGCTCCTGGTCGGGCAGGATGCCGATCGCCTCGCAGCGCTTGAGCGCCTTGAGCAGGGCGGCGACGCCCCTGGGGTTGGTGGGCACCAGGCTCGCTCCCATGCGCTCGCGCCCGGCGCGGGTCACGGCGTCGAGCTCGGCGATCTTCGGCGGCTCGTACATGGCGGTAAAGGGGAAGTGGCTGGAGAGCCAGAAGTTGAGCACCTCCCAGTTGCCGAAGTGCGGCGCCAGCACGATCACCCCGCGGCCCTCGGCGCGGGCCTCGTCGAGCAGCTCCCGGCCGTGCACGGCCAGTATCGCCGCCTCGACTCGCTCGGGCGAGCCCATCCAGGCGAAGCCGAGCTCCAGCATGGTGGCGGTGGAGTGGGTAAGGCTCGCCCGGGCCAGGCGGCGGCGCTCGGCGGCGCTGCGCGCCGGGTAGACCTGGCCCAGGTTGATCTCTGTGACCTCGCGCTCGCGGCGGCTGAAGCGGTGCACCAGGGGGCCGGCGATTCGCGCCAGGCGCCACAGGGTAGAGAGCCGTCGGCCGGCCAGGGCCTGCCACAGGCCGGCGATGGCGCGGGCCTGGCGGGGACTGGAGTGGGAGCGAGAGTCGTCCATGGGGGCGTCGCCTAGAAGAGCCAGGTATCCACGTTGTCCGGGGCGCGCTTCTCCTGCAGGCCGCGGAAGCCCTTGACGCAGCGCACGATGAGCCACACCGCCAGGGCGATCAGCAGCGGAATGCCGATCAGCACCACGGTGAGCAGGGTGGCCACGCTGGCGTAGAGCAGGCCGATCCAGAAGGTGCGGATCTGGTAGCGGTAGTGCTCGTCGAGCCAGCCGGGCCCCTTGCCGCGGTAGACGTAGGCGATCACCACGCCGACCACCGAGGTGAAGCCCACCACGAAGCTGGCCAGGTAGAGGGCGTAGACCACCATGGGCATGGTGGTGTCGGGGGGCTTGCGCTGCTCGATGATGACGTTGTCGTTCTGGAAGTCGTTGCTCATGGGCGGCCCTGTGCCGAGGAAAATTCTCGGGCCTCATGATACCGGCCACCGGACACATTGCCAGCGGCAGCCGGGAGAGGGGCGAGCGGAGAGCCTCAGCCGCCGGCTGTCTCGGCGCTCGCCTGGCGCAGGGGGCGGCTGATCTCGATCAGGTTGCCGTCCGGGTCGCGCAGGTAGAGCGACTCCAGCTTGCCGGTGGCGCCCTGACGCTCCACGGGGCCGAGCTCGATCGCCACCTCCAGGGCCTCGAGGTGGCGGGCCACCTCCTCCAGGGGCAGCAGGCTGCGCAGGCAGAGGTCGAGACTGCCCGGGGTCGGAGTGGCGGCCCGAGGCTCGATATCGGTGGCGGTCCAGTGCAGGCGCAGGGCCAGGTCGCCGAGGATCAGGTCGACACGCTCGCGATCGCGGTAGCGCACCTCAAGCCCCAGCACCCGGGAGTAGAAGTCCACGGCGCGGGAAATATCGGTCACGGTGATGACCAGATGGTCCAGACCTGACAGCATTCGCTTCTCCTTGGAGGATTGTTCTGCCACAGAGGATACGATGATGGCGACCTGCCCGCTATGCGCATCTGCCGAGACGGCCTTCTACCATCGCGATGCGCGGCGCGACTACCGGCACTGCCGGCGCTGCGACCTGGTCTTCGTGCCGCCGGTCTTCCGGCTGTCGCCGGCGGAGGAGCGAGCGGTCTACGACCAGCACGAGAACTCCCCGGACGACCTCGGCTACCGCCGCTTCCTGGGACGGCTCTTCGACCCGCTGCGCGAGCGCCTCGCCCCCGGCGCCCGGGGGCTCGACTTCGGCGCCGGCCCCGGCCCCACCCTCTCGGTGATGTTCGAGGAGGCGGGGCACCCCATGGCGATCTATGACCCCTTCTATGCGCCGGATGCCGGCGTCCTGGAGGAGGAGTACGACTTTATCACCGCCACCGAGGTGGCCGAGCACCTCTTCGCCCCGGGGGAGGTGCTCGCTCGCCTGGCCGGGCGGCTGCGCCCCGGCGGCTGGCTGGGCCTGATGACCAAGCGGACCACGACCCGGGAGGCCTTCGCCCGCTGGCACTATATCCTCGACCCCACCCATGTCGGCTTCTTCAGCGAGGCCAGCTTCCAGTGGCTTGCCGAGTCGCTGGGCATGAGCGTGGAGTTTCCCGCCGCCGATGTGGTGCTGCTGCAGAAGCCCGCAGCGGGGAGTCGCGAAGGCGGCCTTTCAGAGAATATTGCTGAGCGGGTTTCCTGTTGCCGATGAAAATCCCGCTTTGGAGCTCCGGGCTGGAAAAGTGATTGACGCGGCCCCATCGGGGCGTATGATTCGCGCGCTTCGATGGTCGGTGCCGTCGAGATCCTGGCGGCAGTTTCCCCGGGCGGACGCCGGCGCGCTCTGCCATTCTTCCCGTTTTCTCCACTCTGTGCTGTGAGGCATGCAATGTCGCGGCAACTGCTGACCATGGCCCTGGCGCCGCTGCTCGGGCTCTTTATCCTGGGCATCGGCAACGGTTTTCTCTCCACCGTGATCACCCTGCGCCTGGATGCCGCCGGCGAGTCGGCGGTGCTGATCGGCTGGGTCTCCTCGGCCTACTTCATCGGCCTGGCCCTGGGCGCCATGCTCAACGACCGCCTGCTGCTGCGCATCGGCCATATCCGCGCCTACGGCAGCTTCGCCTCCCTGGTGGCGGTCACGGTGCTGCTGCAGGGCCTGGTGGACCACCCCTGGGCCTGGTTCGTCCTGCGCCTGATCGGCGGCTGGGCCACGGTCGGGGTCTACCTGGTGATCGAGAGCTGGCTGCTCACCGCCGGCGACCAGAAGGTGCGCGGGCGTCTGCTGGCGCTCTACATGATCTCGCTCTATGCCGCCGGGGTGCTCGGCCAGCTGCTGCTGGGGGTGACCGAGGCCATGGGCGGGGCGGCCTCCTTCATGGTGATCGGCATGCTGGCGTCGCTGTCGGTGCTGCCCATGGCGATGATTCCCCGGGTCTCACCGCTGATCGAGAAGGCCGAGCCGCTGCCGCCCCACCGCCTGATCACCCTGACGCCTACCGGGGTGATGGGCAGCTTCGGCTCCGGGCTCGCGGTGGCGGCGGTCTATGCGCTGCTGCCGCTCTACCTGCAGCGCATCGGCCTCTCGGTGGATCGAGTCGGCCAGATGATGGCGGTGGTGATCCTCGGTGCCCTGCTGCTGCAATACCCGGTGGGGCGCTGGTCGGATCGCCACGACCGCCAGATCGTGCTGATCGGTATCGGCGCCTTCTGCGCCCTGGTCTCGGCGGCGATCCTCTGGTTGCCGATGACCCCCTGGATACTGGCCGGCCTGCTCTTCCTGCTCGGGGGCGGCGTCTTCTCCCTCTATCCGGTGGCGGTGGGCCATGCCGCCGACCGGGCACCCGCCGGTGCCCTGGTGCGCATGAGCCAGGGCCTGCTGCTGATCAACGCCATCGGCTCGGCGATAAGCCCGCCGCTGGTCTCGCCGGTGATGGGGGTGCTGGGCGACGCCGGCCTGTTCTGGAGCTTCGGTGCCCTGGGGCTCTTCCTGGTGGCCTTCTTCGGCTGGCGACGCAGCGTGCGCCCGGCGCCGGTGCCGGTGGCGCCCTTCCAGCCCACGGCGCCCATGTCCGCCGCCGGTGCCGAGCTGGTGGTCACCGAGGAGATGGTGCAGGGCGCCATCGAGCACGAGCACATGGAGGATCTCTCCGACGCCGTGCCCGAGGTGGAGGTGGCCGAGCCCCTGGTGGGCCCGCCGTCCGCCGACGAGTCCCGTGTCGCCTATTTCGACGAGGAGTCGGCCCGGGGAGAGGAGACACCCACCCAGGAGGAGCTGCCCGGCATCGAGCCGCTGCCCTCCCGCGGTTGAGGCGGGGAGGGCGAGACCTGAGGTAAGACCTTGGGATAATGGCTGGCGAAAAGTAGGGAATCTACTATCGCAGTTATTATTTTTCCTAGAGGTGCCTCGATGATCTCCTTTGCTGCCCCCGTTCGCGACCTTCGCTTCGTCCTGGAAGAGCTCCTCGAGCATGGCTCCCTTGCCCTGCCCGGCTTCGAGGAGGCCAGCCCCGACCTGGTGGAGGCGGTGCTGGAAGAGGCCGCCAGGCTGGCCGGTGAGGTGTGGGCGCCGCTCAACGCCAGCGGCGACCGCCAGGGCTGCACCCGCCGCGACGACGGCGGCGTGAGCGTGCCCGACGGCTTCGCCGAGGCCTACCAGGCCTACGCCGAGGGCGGCTGGAACGGCATCGGCGTGCCCGAGGCCCTGGGTGGCCAGGGGCTTCCCGAGGTGGTGGCAAGCTCGGTCCAGGAGATGCTCCACGGCGCCAACATGGCGCTGGGGCTCTGCCCCATGCTCACCGCCGGCGCCATCGAGGCCCTGGCCCATCACGGCAGCGAGGAGCAGCAGGCGCGCTACCTGCCGAAGCTGGTCGAGGGCACCTGGACCGGCACCATGAACCTCACCGAGCCCCAGGCCGGCTCGGACCTCTCCAAGGTGCGCACCCGGGCCGTGCCCCAGGAGGACGGCAGCTACCGCCTCTTCGGCCAGAAGATCTACATCACCTGGGGCGAGCACGACGCCGCCGAGAACATCATCCACCTGGTGCTGGCGCGCAAGCCCGATGCCCCCGAGGGCAACAAGGGGATCTCGCTCTTCCTGGTGCCCAAGTTCCTGGTCAACGAGGACGGCTCGCTCGGCGCGCGCAACGACGTCACCTGCGCCTCCATCGAGCACAAGCTGGGCATCCACGGCTCCCCCACCTGCACCCTGAGCTTCGGCGAGAACGACGGCGCCATCGGCTACCTGGTGGGCGAGGAGGGCCGCGGCCTCAACCACATGTTCACCATGATGAACGAGGCCCGTCACAAGGTGGGGATCCAGGGCATCGGCGTGGCCGAGCGCGCCTGCCAGCACGCCGTGGCCTACGCCCTGGACCGCACCCAGGGCCGCAGCCCGCGCTCCGGTCGCAGCGACTGCACCATCAGCGACCACCTCGACGTGCGCCGTATGCTGCTCTCCATGCGCGCCCGCACCGATGCGCTGCGCGCCCTGGCTCTCTACTGCGCCGCCCAGCTCGACCTGGCCCGCCACGCCGCGGATGACGCCGAGCGCGCCGCCGCCCAGGCCCGGGTCGACGTGCTGATCCCGGTGGTCAAGAGCTTCTCCACCGACCAGGCCGTGGAGATCGCCTCCCTGGGCGTGCAGGTCCACGGCGGGATGGGCTTCATCGAGGAGACCGGCGCCGCCCAGCTGCTGCGCGACGCCCGCATCGCCCCCATCTACGAGGGCACCAACGGCATCCAGGCCCTGGACCTCGCCGGGCGCAAGCTGCAGCGCGACGGCGGTGCGGCCCTCGGAGGCCTGATCGACCAGGTGGAGGCCACCGCCGCGGCCCTCGAGGCGAGCGGCGAGCACGCCGCCCTGGGCGAGAGCCTGGCCGGTGGGGCCGCCGACCTGCGCGCCGCCATGGCCGCGGTGCTGGAGGCCGGGGCCGATCCAGAGAGCGGCGCCGATGCCGTCCAGGCCTACGCCACCCCCTTCCTGAACCTCGCCGGCCACGTGCTGTGCGCCTGGCAGATGGGGCAGGCGACGCTCAAGGCCAGTGCGGCCATCGCCGAGGGCCGCGATGACCCCTTCTATCAGGCCAAGCGGCAGAGCGCCGACTACGCCATTCGCCAGTGGCTGCCGGTGGGCCGCGCTCAGCGCGCGGTCATCGAGGCCGGCATGGCGAGCCTGGTGGCCTTCGACGCCGCCGCCCAGTAGCCCGCTACCTTGTCGCCGCCGGCCCCGCGCCGGCGGCGGCCGTTCATGACAGCGTTGATCACGACGCCTTCAACAGCGCACAAGACATGCTACGGAGCCACCCATGAGTCAGAGCATCTTCGAACAGGGTCTGCCGCAGACGCCGGCCAACCACGTGGCGCTCTCGCCGCTGACCTTCATCGAGCGCACCGCCTCGGTCTATCCGGACTATCCGGCGGTGGTCTACGGCGAACTGCGCCGGGACTGGGGCACCACCTGGGAGCGCTGTCGGCGGCTCGCCTCGGCCATCGAGAAGCGCGGGATCAAGCCCGGCGAGACGGTGGCCGCCATGCTGCCCAACGTGCCGGCTATGTTCGAGGCTCACTTCGGCGTGCCCCTGGCGGGCTGCGTGCTCAACACCCTGAACATCCGCCTGGACGCCGAGGCCATCGCCTACATGCTGGCCCACGGCGAGGCGAAGGCGATCCTGGTCGACCCCGAGTTTGCCGATGTCATCGAGGAGGCGGTGGCGACGCTCGACGACAAGCCGCTGATCATCGACGTGGCGGACCCCGAGTTCATGCCCCAGGGGCGGGCCATCGGCGCCCTGGAGTACGAGGCGCTGCTCGCGGAGGGCGACCCGGCCTACCCCTACCGGCTGCCCGAGGACGAGTGGCAGGCGATCTCGCTCAACTACACCTCCGGCACCACCGGCAAGCCCAAGGGGGTGGTCTACCACCATCGCGGCGCCTACCTGAACGCCACCAGCAATATCCTGGTCTGGGCGATGCCCCACCACCCGGTCTATCTCTGGACCCTGCCGATGTTCCACTGCAACGGCTGGTGCTTCCCCTGGACCATCGCCGCTGCCGCCGGGACCAGCGTCTGCCTGCGCAAGGTGGAGCCCAAGCGCATCATGGACCTGATCGCCGACGAGGGGGTGACCCACTTTAGCGGGGCGCCCATCGTGCTCAACGGCCTGGTCAACCTGCCCGATGACCAGAAGCGCGACTTCAGTCACGAGGTCAAGGTCACCACCGCCGGCGCCGCGCCGCCCGCCTCGGTGATCGCCGGCGTGGAGCGCATGGGTATCGACGTGACCCACGTCTACGGCCTCACCGAGGTCTATGGCCCGGTCACCTCCTGCGCCTGGCGCGAGGCGTGGAACGAGCTGCCCGCCGAGGAGCGGGCCAGGCTCAAGTCTCGTCAGGGGGTGCGCTACCACATGCTGGAGGCGCTCTGCGTGGCCGACCCCAACACCCTGGAGCCGGTGCCCAAGGATGGTGCCACCATCGGGGAGATCCTGATGCGCGGTAACAACGTGATGAAGGGCTACCTGAAGAACGCGGCGGCCACCGAGCAGGCCCTGGAGGGAGGCTGGTACCATACCGGCGATCTGGCCGTGTGGCACCCGGATGGCTACATCGAGATCAAGGACCGCTCCAAGGACATCATCATCTCCGGCGGCGAGAATATCTCCACCATCGAGGTGGAGGACTGCATCTATTCGCATCCGGCGGTGGAGGAGGCCGCGGTGGTGGCCAAGCCCGACGAGAAGTGGGGCGAGACCCCCTGTGCCTTCGTCAAGCTGAAGATCGGCTACGGCGAGGTGACCGAGCAGGACATCATCGATCACTGCCGGTCGCACCTGGCCCACTTCAAGGCGCCGAAGACGGTGATCTTTACCGAGCTGCCCAAGACCTCCACCGGCAAGATCCAGAAGTTCGTGCTGCGCGACGAAGCGCGCAAGCAGTGATGACAAGACCAGGAGAGTGCAGATGAGTGAGCAAGCGATGGGCGTGGTGGGCGCCGGCACCATGGGGCAGGGGATCGCCCAGGTGCTGGTACAGAGCGGCTTCCCGGTCATCCTCTATGACGTGGCCGAGGCGCAGCTGGAGCGCGCCCGGGGCGCCATCGACAAGGGCCTGGGCAAGCTGGTGGCCAGGGAGAAGCTCGCCGCCGCCGACCAGCAGGCCGCCATGGCGCGGCTGGACACCACCACCGACCTGGAGGCCCTGCGCGACTGCGAGGTGATCATCGAGGCCGCCCCGGAGCAGCCGGCGCTGAAGGAGAAGCTGTTCCGGGACCTCAGCCGCCTGACCCACGAGGCCATCCTGGCCTCCAACACCTCGTCGCTGTCGCTGACCCGGCTCGCCGCGGTGTGCGAGCGCCCGGAGCGGGTGGTGGGCATGCACTTCTTCAATCCGGTGCCGGTGCTCAAGCTGGTCGAGGTGATCCGCGCCGAGCAGACCAGTGACGCCACCGTGGCGCGCATCGAGGCGCTGACCCAGTCGCTCGGCAAGACCGCGGTGGCCATCGCCGACTCCCCGGGCTTTGCGGTCAACCGCCTGCTGGTGCCGATGATCAACGAGGCGGCCTTCCTGCTCCAGGAGGGGGTGGCCAGCGCCGAGGACATCGACGAGTCCATGAAGCTTGGCGCCGCCCATCCCATGGGCCCGCTGGCCCTGGCCGACCTGATCGGCCTGGACGTCTGCCTCTCCATCATGGAGGTGCTGCAGGAGGGCTTCGGCGACCCGAAGTATCGCCCTTGCCCGCTGCTCAAGCGCATGGTGGCCGCCGGCTACCTGGGCCGCAAGAGCGGCCGCGGTTTCCACGTCTACGCCTAGGCCCAGCCGCGCCCTGGCCCTGCTGTCCCGCGGGATGGCGGGGCCAGGGCAGGGAGTGCCTGTCGTGTCACTTCTCCTTCTGGAATTTTATAGACGACTGGTCTATATTGGCCGGCATGACGACGTCCACTCTGAAGCGGCGCCGTGGCCGCCCCCCCAAGGCGCCCCGTGCCGACCATGACACCCGCGCCGCCCTGATTCGCAGCGGCACTGAGGTGCTGACCGAGCAGGGATTTGCCGCCTCCGGGATCGACGGCATCCTCAAGCGCGTCGGCGTTCCCAAGGGCTCCTTCTATTACTACTTCGACAGCAAGGAGGCCTTCGGCCAGGCCGTCATGGCCCACTACGGGGCCTATTTCGCCCACAAGCTCGACCGCCATCTGCTCAACTTCGCGCTGTCGCCGCTGGCGCGGGTCGAGGCCTTCGTCGACGACGCCAAGGGCGGCATGGTGCGCCACGACTTCCGGCGGGGCTGCCTGGTGGGCAACCTGGGCCAGGAGGTCGGCAGCCTGCCAGCGGCCTACCGGCAGTGGCTGCGGGACACCCTGGCGGACTGGCAGCGACGGCTCGCGCGCTGCCTCGAGGAGGCCAAGGGAGCGGGGGAGCTCGCTGCCAGCGCCGATGGAGATCGGCTTGCCGAGGCCTTCTGGATCGGTTGGGAAGGCGCCGTCATGCGCGCCCGCCTCGAGCGCAGCGTGCGCCCCATGGAGGTCTTCCTGCGGTGCTATCTGGAAGGGCTGCCGAGGTAGTCGCGTCACGCGCTTTTTCCTTCGCGACTCACCCTTCCCTCGTTATTTAATAGACGACCGGTCTATAAAAACGATTCATCCGACAAGGCTATTCATCCGACAAGGAGAGGTACGATGTTCAAGGCGATCTTGATCGAGAAGCAGGACGACGCCCAGCGCGTCTCCGTTCAGTCCCTGGAGGAGTCGCAGCTGCCGGCAGGCGACGTCACCGTGAGGGTCGAGTGCAGTACCCTCAACTACAAGGACGCCCTGGCCATCACCGGCAAGGGGCCGGTGGTCAGGCAGTTTCCCATGGTGCCGGGGATCGACCTGGCGGGAACGGTGGAGGCCTCGAGCTCGGAGGCGTTCAAGCCCGGCGACAGCGTGCTCCTCAACGGCTGGGGCGTGGGCGAAGGGCACTGGGGCGGACTGGCCGAGAAGGCGCGCCTCAAGGGCGACTGGCTGATCCCGCTTCCCGCGGCCTTCACCGCCAGCCAGGCCATGGCCATCGGCACCGCCGGCTATACGGCGATGCTTGCCGTCATGGCGCTGGAGAACAGCGGCGTGCTGCCCGAGCACGGCGATGTGCTGGTGACCGGCGCCAGCGGCGGCGTGGGCAGCTACTCGATCGCGCTGCTCTCGAAGCTGGGCTATCGGGTCATCGCCGCTACCGGACGCCCGGAGGAGGAGGCCTACCTCAAGGGGCTCGGGGCCGATGAGATCCTGGATCGCGGTGAGCTCTCGGAGCCGGGCAAGCCGCTGGCCAGGGAGCGCTGGGCCGGCGCCATCGACTCGGTGGGCAGCCACACCCTCGCCAACGTGCTGGCAGGTACCCGCTACGGCGGCTGCGTCGCCGCCTGTGGCCTCGCCCAGGGGATGGAGCTGCCGGCCACGGTGGCCCCTTTCATCCTGCGCGGCGTGACCCTGGCGGGGATCGATAGCGTCATGCGGCCCCGGGCCGATCGCCTCGAGGCGTGGCGCCGCCTGGGTGAACTGCTCGAGCCCGCCCAGCTGGAGGCCATCACCCGCACCATCGGCCTCGAGGAGGCCGTTGACACGGCCGAGGAACTGCTCGCCGGCCGCGTGCGCGGCCGGGTCGTCGTCAGCATGGCGTGAGCCAGCCCCGACAGGCCAAGCCAGACAAAAGAGGGGATTGCCGCCCAACCAAGCGTTCGCTAGGGTTGGGCGGTAGCGTCTCGATTTCCATGATCGAACAACAACCCGAGGAGCCCCATCCATGAGCGAGTCCCTGATCGACGTCGTCGACAACGCCGGCATCGTCCGACTGACCATCAACCGCCCCAAGGCGCTCAATGCCCTGAACAGCGCCGTGCTGGCCGAGCTCGAGCGCGTGCTGGCCGAGCTGGAGGCCCGCGACGACCTGCGCGCGGTGGTGATCACCGGCGCCGGCGAGAAGTCCTTCGTGGCCGGCGCCGATATCGCCGAGATGCGCGACAAGACCCCCGAGCAGGCCCGGGACTTCGCCCGCCAGGCCTTGGATACCTTCAAGCGGCTGGAGACCCTGCCGGTGCCCACCGTGGCGCTGGTCAACGGCTTCTGCCTGGGCGGCGGCTGCGAGCTGGCCCTGGCCTGCGACTGGGCGGTGGCCAGCGACAACGCCATCTTCGGCCAGCCCGAGGTGCTGCTGGGGGTGATTCCCGGCTTCGGCGGCACCCAGCGCCTGCCGCGCCGGGTGGGTCCGGCCATGGCCATCGATCTGTGCACCACCGGCCGCAAGATCGACGCCGCCGAGGCCCTGCGCATCGGCCTGGTCAATCGCGTGATGCCCCAGGCCGAGCTCGAGGGCTACGTGGCCGAGCTCGCCAAGCAGCTGGGCGGCAACGGCCCGGGGTCGGTGCGTGCCGCCAAGCAGGCGATCCACGACGGCATGGACCAGGACCTCGACAGCGCCCTGGCCCTGGAGAACGCCCTGTTCGCCTTCTGCTTCGCCGGGGACGAGCAGACCGAGGGCATGAGCGCCTTCGTCGAGAAGCGCAAGCCGAACTTCTGATTCTGCCTGCGTTTACCGCCTGACGTGTGGCCGTGGCAGCGATGCCACGGCCGCGACGTTATGCGCGCCAGGGAGGCCCTGCCGATGCCTGGGCCGTCACAGCCTGGCCAGCACGCTCTCGGCGCTGCTCTGGTCGACGCCCTGCTCGTCGATGCCGAGCCAGGTCACCACGCCATCATCGAGAATCATGGCGAAGCGCTTGCTGCGCAGCCCCATGCCGCTGGCGCTGCGGTCGTTCTCCATGCCCAGGGCCCGGGTCAGCTCGGCGTTGCCGTCGGCCAGCATGGTCATGGCCTGGGCATTCTGGTCCTTCTGCCAGGCGCCCATCACGAAGGCGTCGTTGACCGCGAGGCAGGCGATGGCATCAATGCCCCTGGCGAGCAGCTTGTCGGCATTGACCACGAAGCTCGGCATATGGGTGTTGGAGCAGCCCGGAGTAAAGGCGCCGGGCAGGGCGAACAGCACCACCCTGCGGCCGGCCAGGAACGCGCCGGTGCGCAGCTCTTCGGGGCCGTCAGGGCCCGGAGTCTTGAGGGTCACGTCTGGGAAGCGCTCACCGATGGCAATCGTCATGGGAATCTCCTTGGGAGGGCCGTCCTGCGGCGGCTGGCAGGGGCGTCGCTCAGTCTGCCCCCTCCCGGCGGTTTCGCCAAACCCGCAAGCCCAGCCGCCGTAAACGCAGTGCTACCGTTGCCGGGCGTCTTCTTGATCAGAATCAAGAGCGGGCCTTGCCGACAGCTGCTATAGCTTTAGGGCACTCTTTCCGGAACCTGGAGCCCTCCCCATGCCCGCCATGATGAAAGCCGCCGTTTTCGTCGAGCCCGGTCGCATCGAGATCGACGACCGCCCGATCCCCGATATAGGCCCCAACGACGCCCTGATCCGGGTGACCACCACCACCATCTGCGGTACCGACGTGCATATCCTCAAGGGCGAGTACCCGGTGGAGAAGGGCTTGATCGTGGGCCATGAGCCGGTGGGGGTGATCGAGAAGCTCGGCGCCAACGTCCAGGGCTACCGGGAGGGGCAGCGGGTGATCGCCGGCGCCATCTGCCCGAGCTCACCTCCTACGCCTGCCAGGACGGCTGCAGCGCCCAGGACGGCGGCCACCACGCCCACGGCTACAAGCCCATGGGCGGCTGGCGCTTCGGTAACACCATCGACGGCGCCCAGGCCGAGTACCTGCGGGTGCCCGACGCCCAGGCCAACCTCTCGCCGGTGCCCGACGGCCTTACCGACGACCAGGTGCTGATGTGCCCCGACATCATGTCCACCGGCTTCGCCGGCGCCGAGTCGGCCAATATCAGGATCGGCGACAGCGTGGCGGTGTTCGCCCAGGGCCCCATCGGGTTATGCGCCACCGCCGGGGCCCGGCTGCGCGGCGCGGGGCTGATCATCGCCGTGGACGGCGTCGACGAGCGCCTGGAGATGGCCAGGAAGATGGGCGCCGACGTGACCCTCAACTTCCGCCAGGTGGACGTGGTCGAGGAGATCCTCAAGCTGACCGGCGGGCGCGGCGTGGACGCCTCCATCGAGGCGCTGGGACTGCAGCAGACCTTCGAGCAGGCGCTGCGGGTGATCAAGCCCGGCGGCACCCTGTCGAGCCTGGGGGTCTACTCCGAGAGCCTGACCATTCCCCTGGATGCCTTCTGCGCCGGTCTCGGCGACCACCGCATCGTCACCTCGCTCTGCCCCGGCGGCAAGGAGCGCATGCGCCGGCTGATGCAGATCATCGACAGCGGCCGCCTGGACCTCGGCCCCATGGTCACCCACCGCTACCCGCTGGAGAAGATCGTCGATGCCTACGATCTCTTCTCCCACCAGCGCGACGGCGTGCTGAAGATTGCCCTGGAAGTCTCCTGAGTCCTTGTCCTGGCGCGAGTTCTGCTACAATCGCGCCATGATTGAGGTGGACGGAGACACGATGGATACGGAACTCAGTGAGTTCGAGCGGCAGATGCGCCGCGAGATCAATGCCTTCATGGACAACGCTCAGGAAACCCGGCGCAAGGCCGCGACGACACCCCCCGAGTGGCCCAGGGAAGAGCAGGCGGCCAAGAAGCCGCCCCGCAGCAAGCCCGCCGGCTCGCCCAGAACCGGTCATCTGGTCAAGCTGGCGGTGCGCACCCGTAAGCTCGAGATGGACACCGTCTTCGAGCATGTCTCGTCCAGTATCTCCAAGGTCGAGGCGCAGCTGGAGGCCGAGAAGGCCGCGCGCAAGGCGGGCTATCCCATCATCGGCTATGTGATCGAGACTCGCCGGCTCTGACGCCGCGGCGGCCGGGCCGAGCTGCCAGGCCCCTTGCTGCGGGAGGCGCTCCATGCAGATCACCGAACTGACGATCTATCCGGTCAAGTCCCTGGGCGGTATTGCCCTGGCCTCGGCGCCGCTGACGCCAAAGGGGCTGGCCTGGGACCGCCGCTGGATGGTAGTCGACGACGTCGGCCGCTTCGTGAGCCAGCGCCAGCTGCCCGCCATGGCGCGCATCCGGGTGGCCCTTGCCGATGATGCCCTGGTGCTGTCCCATCCCGGGAGCGAGCCGCTTCGGGTGCCCCTGGCCGCGGAGGGTCAGCCGCGGCTCTCCGCCTGGGTCTGGGAGGATCGTTGCGACGCCCTGGACGAGGGAGCCGAGGCGGCCGCCTGGCTTGGCGCCGTGCTGGGCGGCCTGCGCGGCAGCCGCCTGCGCCTGGTGCGCATGGCCCCGGACCATCGGCGCCGGGTCGAGCCGCACTTCCTCGCCCCGGGGGAAGCGGCCCACACCGCCTTCGCCGACGGCTATCCCGTGCTGGTGACCACCATGGCGTCGCTGGACGCGCTGAATCGGCGCCTGGCCGCCAAGGGGCTGGCGCCCGTTCCCATGAGCCGCTTTCGCCCCAACCTCGTGATCGCGGGCAGCGAGCCCTTTGCCGAGGATGGCTGGCGCGAGCTGGCCGCTGCCGACGGCCGCTGGCGGCTGGGGCTGCGCAAGCCCTGCCAGCGCTGCAAGGTCACCACCGTGGACCAGCAGAGTGGCGAGATCGTCGTGCCCGGCGAGCCGCTGCGCACCCTGGTGGAGATGAACCGGCGCTTCGCCCCCGGTGGCTACTTCGGGCAGAACGCCATCCTGCTGGCGGGGGAAGGTGGGTGCCTGGCGGTCGGCGAGTCTCTGACGTCTACGCCGGCGGCATCAGGGAAGTAACTGGAAGGGTTTTTCATAAAAATTCTGCTGGGGTACCATGCCGGATCATTCCCGAACGGCCAAGGAGCCCTGCCATGAGCTTTTATGTTTATCTTTCCGGCGAGATCCACACTGACTGGCGCGACGAGATCCAGCGCGGCGCCGAGGCCGCGGGCCTCGACGTGGTGTTCACCGCTCCGGTGACCGACCATGCCGCCAGCGACGCCGCCGGTGACCACCTCGGCGAAACCTCCAGTCAGTTCTGGCGCGACCACCAGTCTTCCAAGGTCAACGCCATCCGCACCCGCACCCTGATCGAGCAGAGCGACCTGGTGGTGGTGCGCTTCGGCGACAAGTACAAGCAGTGGAACGCCGCCTTCGACGCCGGCTACTGTGCTGCGCTTGGCAAGCCCTACGTGACCCTGCACGACGCCGAGATCGTCCACCCCCTCAAGGAGGTGGACGCCGAGGCCCAGGCCTGGTGCACCACCACCGACCAGGTGGTGGAGATCCTGCGCTACGTGCTCAAGGCCTGATCGCAGGCGCTCCTCCGCGAAGCGCACGAAGACAACGCCGCCCCGGGCCAAGGCCCGGGGCGGCGTCATGTCGCGGGTGTGTCCCCGGGTCAGAGGGTCATGAAGGGCGAGGCCTCGCCGTCGCGGAACTGGTAGACGTCCCAGTCACCCTGCCTGGGGCCGGGCATGCCGGGGGTGCCGATGGGCATGCCGGCCAGGCCGATGCCGCGGGTGTCCGGGCGTTCCTCGAAGAGTTTCTCCACCGCCTCGAAGGGCACGTGACCCTCGATGGCGTAACCCCCCATCTGAATGGTGTGGCAGGACCCGAGGCCATAGGGCAAGCCGACGCGCTGCTTGATCTTGCCGACCTCGATATCGTCGACGAGCTTCACCTCGACCCCGCGGGCCTCGAGCTGGCGGGCGTACTCGTCGCAGCAGCCGCATTCCGGATTCTTGAACAGGGTCGCCTTGTCGGGCAGGGCAGCCTGGGCGGTGCCGGCGCCGAGCAGTAGGGCAGCAGAGAGCATCAGAGTAGAGCCGAAGCGGTTCATGAGCGAGCCTCCGGAAGGTCACGGGATGTGGGGCGGGGCGTGAACAGATACTTGGTGAGCGAAGCGATGCCGAGACCGAGCAGCAGCATCATGGCGACGGGCATGATCCAGCCCAGGGGGCCCATCAGGGCGGCACATTGCGTCATCATGGTCTTGGCTCCTCTCAGTGGTTTACCCAGGTCACGCCGTTGGGACCCTGGCCGGTGTCATAGCGGCTGATCACGGTCCCGGCCTCCAGGTCGATGACCGACAGGCTGTCGTCATAGAGGCTGGTCACGAAGGCGAAGCGCCCGGAATCATCGACGCTAACACCGTGGGCACCGGCACCCACCTCATGGGTGGCCACCACCGCCAGGCTGTCGAGAGCGATGACCGAGACCCGGTTGTCGGGCTCGTCCTCAGTGCCCTCATTGGCCACCAGCATGTAGCGTCCATCCGGGGTGGCGTGTACCTGGATCGGCAGCCGGCCCACCTCGATGCGCTCGACGACCTCGCGGCGGTTGGTGTCGATGACGGCCACGCGGTTCTCGTCCCGTAATGAGACGAAGACCCGGGTGCCATCCGGGGTGAAGCCCACTTGCACGGGAGCCTGGCCGACCGGCAGGCGAGCGACCTCTTCCCGCGCTTCGACATCGATGATTGATACGCTGCCATCCAGGACGTTGGCCACATAGAGCTCCTGGCCATCGGGACTCAGACGCAGTCCGTGGGGATACTCACCGGTGGCGATGGTCGCCACGCTCTCCTTTGCCTCCAGGTCCACGACCGAGACGCTGTTGTCCCCCGCATTGGTGACGAAGGCGAATCGGCCTTCCCGGTCACTGACCACATGGGCCGGGTGGCTGCCCACGTCGATGCTGGCCAGGGGAGCGCCGCTCGGGTCATGGGAGGGGTAGAGCTTGAGCTTGCCGGGGGCATCACCGTGGGCATGGCCGCCGTCATGGCCATGGCCGTGGTCGTCGGCTGCCGGCTCCCCCACGGCCATCAGGTAGCGGCCGGAATCGCTGATCTGAACGTTGTGGGGCGCGATGGCCATGGCGTGGGTGCTGGTCCCGCCGCTCGATAGGTTGATGTGGGTGAGAGAGGCACCACGCTCGTTGGCGGTAACCACCGTGCCCGCCGGTACCGCGTCGGCGAGTGTCGGCATAGTGGAGAGGGCTAGCCCGGCGGCCATGAGCCAGCCGAGGAGCCGGTGGTTGCCGGTGAGCGTCAATGAGGAAGGCAGGAATGCCTGGCGCGCCGTTGCGGCCGATGAAAAACGGATAGACATGATGTACTCCTGAGGAACGTAACCATAATGCGAGCGGTGTCGCAGCGAACGGTGTCGCGGTCCGACGGCCGGGCCGTCTTCGTTCGATCAGGCTCTGGGAGGGCGCCGCGGGGGCAGGGGGCGGTGGGTGATCACGGCCAGCGCCGGGGCGAGGGCCGGGAAGTGAGGGGCAGCCGTGGCCAGGTCGATGGAGGGCGGCAGCGCGGCGCAGCTGGCGCAGCGGTGCTCGTCCGGGGTATCAGCGTCGAGCAGCTGTACCTGCGCGACGAGGCCGCAATCGGCCTGGTGGCTCTCCATGGCGCCATGGCTCGACAGCGCGGTCACCGCCAACAGCAGCGCGAGCAGGAGGGCCAGCAGGCGGCCTCCTGTGCGCTGTGTTGCTGATGTCCGAATGAGCCGGTGCATGAGGAACTCCCTTGAGTCAGGCCTTCAGCTTGCCTCTTGGTGGCTCGAGCTGCATTGATCCAAGGCAACTTCCCGGGCGAATCGCGAAGCGGGAACGAGGACGCGGGTCATTCATCGTTTCGGTGGCTGTGGCGGTGCATGAACAGGTGCAGGCCGAGACAGAGCCCCATCGGCAGCAGCAGCAGCCAGGTGCCGGTGCCGAAGGGGTTGCCGCGCCACAGCACGATCAGCATGGCCACCCCCATCAGCACCAGGCAGGCGGTCATCATTGCGTGGTGCAGGCGGTTCATGTCTTCTCTCCTTGCGGGTTGGCGCGGGTGAAGCCCCGCTTGAGCAGCAGCGAGTTGCCGATCACCGAGAGCGAGCTGGCGGTCATGGCGATCACGCCGATCATCGGGTGCAGCAGGCCCACGGCGGCGATGGGAATGGCGGCCACGTTGTAGGCACTGGCCCAGATCAGGTTTTGAACGATCTTGCCGAAGGTGGCGCGCGAGAGGTGCATGGCCTCCACCACCCCGGTCAGCTCGCCGCGCACCAGGGTCACGTCGGCGGCCTCGATGGCCACGTCCGCCCCGGCGCCGATGGCGATGCCCACGTTGGCCTGCTTCAGCGCCGCGGCGTCGTTGATGCCGTCCCCCACCATGGCCACGTGGTTGCCGTGCTTCGCCTGCAGGGCGCGAATGGCGTCGACCTTGCCCTCCGGCAGCACCCCGGCCTGGACCTCATCGATGCCGACCTCCTCGGCCACGGCCCGGGCGGCACGCTCGTTGTCGCCGGTGATCATCACCACGTGCAGGCCCAGCGCATGCATGCCGCGGATGGCCTCGACCGACTCCTCCTTGAGGGTATCGGCCACGGCCACCAGGCCCAGGGCCTGGCCGTCGGCGGCCACGATCACCACGGTGCGCCCCTTCGCTTCGAGCTTGCCCATGGCGTCATCCAGGGCCTCGAGGCCGGCCACGCCTTCCTCCTCGAGCAGCCGGCGATTGCCGATCAGCACGCTCGCGTCGCCCACCCGGCCCGCGACGCCGCGGGCACCGGTGGAGCGGAACTCGCTGACCTCGCCGGGCGTCACATCGCGTTCCTTGGCACCGTCGACAATGGCCCGGGCGATGGGGTGCTCCGAGGCGTTCTCCACGCTCGCCGCCAGGGTCAGCAGGCGCGACTCCTCGACGCCCTCGGCGGCCACCACCTCGGTCAGCGTCGGTTCGCCGCGGGTGATGGTGCCGGTCTTGTCCAGCACCATCACCTTGACGTCCTTGAAGGTCTGGATCGCCTCGCCGGAGCGGATCAGGATGCCGCGCTCGGCACCGATGCCGGAGCCCACCATCAGCGCCGTGGGCGTTGCCAGGCCCAGCGCGCAGGGGCAGGCGATGACCAGCACCGCCACGGCGGCCAGGATCGCCAGCACCGGGGTGGCGGCCTCGGGGTTGACCCAGGGCAGGAAGGTCGCGCCCCAGTCGAGGATCGGGCGCAGGGCGTCCGGAATGAGCAGCCACACCACCAGGCTGGCCAGGGCGATCAGGATCACCGCCGGCACGAAGCGGCCGGTCATGCGGTCGGCGAACTCCTGGATCGGCACCCGGGAGCCCTGGGCCTGGTCGATCAGGCGCACCACCTGGGCGAGGAAGGTGTCGCCGCCGACCCGGGTCGCCTTGACCCGCAGGCGCCCCTCCTTGTTGATGGTGGCGCCGATCACGCTGTCGCCGGGGCTCTTGTAGACCGGGATCGATTCGCCGGTGGCGATGGACTCGTCGAGGTGGCTCTCGCCCTCGACCACCTCGCCGTCGGTGGGGACCTTGTCGCCGGGGCGCACGATCATGATGTCGCCGGGCGCCAGCTCCTTGACCGGCACCTCGACCTCCTCACCGTTGCGCTCCACCCGGGCCGTCTTGGCGCCCAGGGTCAGCAGGCGGCGAATGGCCTGGGAGGCGCGCCCCTTGGCCAGGGCCTCCAGGTAACGCCCCAGCAGGTGGAAGGTCATGATGGTGGCGCCCATCTCGATGAACGAGGTCATGGGGGTAATGAAGCCGACCAGGCCGATCAGGTAGGGCGGCAGGCTGCCCATGGAGATCAGCACGTCCATGTTGAAGGTGCCGTTCTTCAGCGAGCGCCAGCTCGAGCGGTGCGTGGCGGCGCCGCCGTAGAGAAAGATCACCGGGAAGGCCAGCAGGGCGACGATGGCCAGGTAGCCCGGGATCGGCTGCCAGAACATGTGCGGCATCATCAACAGCATGATCAGGGTGGCGGGTATGCCGGCGATGATCAGGCGCTTGCGCGCCTGGGCGAGGTAGGCCTCCTCGATCTCGGCGTCGCCGTCGCCCGCCTCCTGCTCCTCGGTCTGCACGGCGGCCACGTCATAGCCGGCCCCCTCGACGGCGCGCTTCAGCGCCTCACCATCGGGGCCACCGGCCTCGATGGTCACACTGACGCGGTGGCTGGCGATATTGGTCTGTATCTCGCCCACGCCATCGAGGCGTTCGAGCGTCTTGCGCACGATGCCGGCGCAGTGGTCCGAGCCCATGCCGGGCACCGTCAGGCGAATCTGCTGCTGGCCACCACCGCTGACGGCGGCCACGTCATAGCCGGCACCCTCGACGGCTCCCTTCAGGGTGTTGCCGTCGGGTCCGCCTTCCTCGACCGTCACGCTGACATGATGGTTGGCGATATTGGTCTGGATCTCGCTCACGCCATCGAGGCGCTCGAGGGTCTTGCGCACGATGCCGGCGCAGTGATCGCTGCCCATGCCGGGTACCGTCAGGGTGATCGTTCTGGACCTGGTGTCACTCATCACGTGCCTCCTGCAGCTGTCGCCTAGTGGACGGCCAGGGTTGGCCGTCCTTGATGTTGCGTACTCAGTGACTCCGCCGATCAGTGATGGGCATCGTGGTCCTCGGGATCCACGTCGGCGGGCGCCGCCTGGCGGAGCTGCTCGCGCTGCTCATCGGTCATGAGGTCGTGCATGGCGTTACGCATGCGCACCATCTCGGCCATCATCTCGCCGTGCAACTCGGCCATGCGGCCGTGGAGTTCTTGCACCTGCTCAGGGTCCGGACGTTCGCCGTGCATCTCGGCCATCAGGTCGTCGCGCAGGTTCATCAGGCGCCCCTTGCGCTCGAACTGGGCCGGGCGGTGCTCCTGCATCAGTTCGCGCATCTGGCTGCGCTGATCGGCGTCGAGCATCGACATCATGCCCATGCCCTCGCCCATCATCGGGCAGGGCATCATGCCGCCGCCCATCATGCCTCCCATCATGCCGGGGCCCATGCCGCCCTGGCCGCCGCCGCCCATCATGCCGGGGCCCATGCCCTGTGCCGTTGCGACGCCCGTGCCGGCGAGGGCGAGGGCGAGGGTCATGCCAAGGGCGGTGGTCTGCTTGCGAACGTTCATCTCGGTTCTCCTGTGGGCGGAATCGCCCACTGCTGAGGGGAGCCATGGGCTCCGTGATACGGGGATCTGCGGGCCTGAGGCGCTGGCGCCCAGGCAGGGGTGGCCCGTCGAGGCATCACTCGACGGGGGAAGGGGAGGTCGCTCAGGAGCGGAAGCGCTGGGTCAGCAGGTAGAGCGGTACCGCGGGCCGAGAGGTGAGCCCGGGGAGGGCGCGGCCAAGCGCCGCGGTCTGGTGCACGGACGGCCCCGCGAGGGAGGCGATCAATGCCGGTGAGTCGGGAGTGGCATCCGGCGCCTCGCTGCGGGGCAGTACGCCCGCGGTGGGGCGCCAGGCATGTTCATGATGGCAGTGGGGGTGCTCGGTCGGCGCCGCGTGATGGCGTTCGGACGGCGTGGCGTCGACGGCGAGCGCCCGGTCGGCCTGGGTCTGGTGATCGGCTGGGCCGGGGAGCGCCCAGGGTTGGGCATGCGCCTGGGATGCAGACACGATCATCAGCAGAACCAGCATGAGTGCCATGCCCAGCCACAGCGGCAGGCCACATGGGCCTGATCGTGCACTGTTGCCGGGTGCGGGAAGACACATGGCGTGGGGCTCGCGAGTGGTCGGGTGTAGTCCTTACCCTAGTCCAGTGGCATCGGCTGTCCATTGATGCATGTCATGAAATCACGGACAGTCAACCTGTGTGCAGGGCTTGGGTTGCTGGCATCCCGGAGGTCGTGGAATACTTCTTCCATCACTGCTGCAATGGTCGTTCTGTTACCCCATGCACCGCTCCTTCTGCTCCTGGTGGCTCTGCCTGACCATGGCCCTGCTGATGGCCATCTCTTCGCCAGTGGCGGCGATTGGCCACCACGGGAATGCCGCCTGCCTCGATGGCCTGGTCGGGCCCGAACAGGCCTCCTCCTGGTATCAGGTAGGCGTTGCCGACGCGGATGAAGCAGACTCTTCGTTGGCCTCTCCCTGCTGCCTGCCCTGCGCTCAATGCGCGGCGGCCATGGCTTCGGTGCCCGAGGCCCTCATCGGGCTGCCCGTGTCGCTGGACGAGCTCGATCACGGTAGCCCCGTAGGTTCTCCTGCTTCCCTCGAACGCCCTCCTCGTCGCTGAACCTCTGCTTCCCCTGAAGGTACTGCGGGTGATCGACCCGCAGTGAGAGTGTTCATGACTCGAGGACAATTCAATGCAACGTCGCGACTTCCTGCGCTACTCGGCCCTGGGCGGACTGGCGCTCTCATCGGTCGGTTACATGGCCTTCGCCGCCGCTCGCAAGCATCCCCACACCTCGGCCAGTGGCCTGGCGCCGCTCCCTGAGCGCGGAGCGCCGCTTCGGCCCCTGCCGCCTATTGCCAACCTGAGCGAGACGGCCGGCCGCTTTCGCAGCGCGCTGACGCCGGCCCTCCATGCGGTGCCCCTCGGCGACGAGCTCGAGGCCCGGCTGTGGCTCTACAACGGCAAGGTGGCGCCGCTGATCGAGGTGCGCGAGGGGGATGAGCTGGACATCATCCTGTCCAACGAGCTGGCGCAGGAGACTACCCTGCACTGGCACGGCGTGCCGGTGCCAAAGGCCCAGGATGGCGCCCCCTGGGACGCCGTGGCGCCGGGTGAGTCGCGCCAGTACCGCTACACCTTCCCCGCCGGCAGCGCCGGCCTGCACTGGTTCCATCCGCATCCCCATGAGGGCACCGCCAGGCAGGTGGCCCACGGCCTGGCCGGGGCGCTGCTGGTGCGCCCGCCCCAGGATCTGCTGCCCCTCGAGGTGGAGGAGCACCTGCTGGTGGTCAGCGACCTGCGCCTGATGGCGAACGGTGAGGTGGCGCCGCATACCGCCGAGGACTGGATGAACGGCCGCGAAGGCGAGTTGCTGCTGGTCAACGGCCAGCGCGAGCCGCGCCTGGACGTGGCGCCGGGCACCACCCTTCGCCTGCGCCTGATCAATGCCTGTGCCGGGCGCTACCTGCGCCTGCGCCTGGACGAGCATGAACTCACCCTGATCGGTACCGACGGCGGGCTGATCGAGCGCCCGCAGCCCCTCGACGAGCTGCTGCTCACCCCGGGCGAGCGCGCCGACCTGCTGGTGCGGGTGAGCGAGCAGGCCGAGGGGCGGTTCCAGCTGGCCAGCCATCCCTACGAGCGGGGCTGGATGGGCGAACGGCCCTCCCACCTGGATCGGATCGCGCCGCTGCTGACGCTCCATACCCTGAATGCCGGCGTGCAGCCTCCGGTGGCGCTGCCGGAGCGGCTGGGGCGAGTCGAGCCCCTGGGCGAGCCGGACGTGCGTCGCCAGGTGGAGCTCACCGAGGTGATGCCGGGCCATGACGACCACGGCGCGGGCCACGGCGGGGGCCACGGTGACCCCCATGCCGGCCATGGGGCAGGACATGCTGACCCCCATGCCGCGCACGGCGGCGGCAGCGAAAGCCACTATGGTACCCATGGCCCGGGCGCCGGCCATGCGGCCCACGGAGCCGGCCAGGGCGGCGATGCTCGGCCGGAGGTGGACTTCCTGATCAACGGGCGCGCCTTCGCCATGGGCGAGATCCTCTTCGAGGGCAGGGTCGGCGAGGTGGAGGAGTGGGAGGTCTTCAACAACTCCCACATGGACCATCCCTTCCATGTGCACGGCACCCACTTCCAGGTGATCGCCACCCGCGATGCCGACGGCGAGTGGCGCGAAGCCCCCTGGCTGGCCTGGAAGGACACCGTCAACCTGGCGCCCTACCAGCGCCTGACACTCCGCATGGTGTTCCGCGAGCCCGGTGACTGGCTGTTCCACTGCCACATCATCGAGCACGAGGAGCTGGGCATGATGGCGACGATCCGCGTGAGCTGAGGCCGCCCCTGTTGCCGAGGCGCCCCGGGGGGGGCTTGCCACCCCGGGGACGCACGAGAGGAGAACGAGATGCTGCAATATCCCAATATCGATCCGGTGGCCATCAGCCTCGGGCCGTTCGCGATTCACTGGTACGGCCTGATGTACGTGGTCGGCTTCGTCGCTGCCTGGTGGCTGGGGCGTCTGCGCGCGCATCGCCTGGGCCTGACCCACGACGACATCGGTGACCTGATCTTCTACAGCGCCGTTGGCGTGGTGCTCGGCGGCCGCCTGGGCTATGCGCTCTTCTACGGCAGCGAGCAGTGGCTCGCCGACCCGCTGTGGCTGCTGCGACTCTGGGAGGGGGGCATGAGCTTCCACGGCGGCCTGATCGGGGTGCTGGTGGCGGCCTGGCTGTTCGCGCGCAAGAAGCGGCTCGGCTTCCTGTCGCTGACCGACTTCATCGCGCCGCTGGTGCCGATTGGACTGGGGGCGGGGCGGATCGGCAACTTCATCAATCACGAGCTGCCGGGCCGGGTCAGTGAGCTGCCCTGGGCGATGCCCTTCCCGCATATGGGGCCTGAGCCGCGCCACCCCACGGCGCTCTACGAGTTCGCCCTGGAGGGGGTGGTGCTGTTCGCGGTGCTCTGGTGGCTCTCCCGCGAGCCGCGCCGCACCGGGCTGATCTCCGGGCTCTTCCTGCTGCTCTACGGTGTCTTCCGCTTCGCTGTTGAGTTCGTGCGCTTGCCCGATCCGCATATCGGTTTCATCGCCTTCGGCTGGGTGACCATGGGCATGGCGCTGACCCTGCCGATGATGGTGGCAGGCGCGGCGCTGATCGGCTGGTCGCGGCGTAAGCCGGCGGTGGAAGCCGCTTACCGATGAGAGACATCAGGCACTCCAGTGACAAATCTCAACACTCTTGCTGCTTATGACCGGGGTGCTCCCCATTACACTACGGACACGATAATGATCCCGAGGCCTTGCAGCCGCGGATGCCTTGACGAGGTGATATAGATGGCAATATCGAGATACCAGCCGGGCCGGCGGGGCGAGCCCCGAACGTGGTCGGCCCTTGCTATGAGCGGGCTGCTTGCCGGCATGCTGGCGTTGAGCGGTGCCGTTCAGGCCGAGGAAGAACGCGAGTGGCCTCGCGGCCACTACCCGCTGCCCGAGGAGGGCAACGTGATCGGCGAGTCCTACACCGTGACCGTGGACGATCACGAGGACACCCTGATCGACATCGCGCGCCGCCATAACCTGGGCTACGAGGAGATCGTGCGTGCCAATCCGGACGTCAGTATCTGGATTCCCGGCGAGGGGACCGAGGTGAAGATTCCGGGGCAGTTCATCCTGCCCGAGGCGGAGCGTACCGGGGTGGTGATCAATATCGCCGAGCTGCGTCTCTACTATTTCCCCGAGGCGCGCAATGGCGAGACGCCGCGGGTCGAGACCTACCCGATCGGCATCGGTCGCGAAGGGTACGACACCCCACTGGGGGTCACCAAGACCACCATGCGGCTGGAAGACCCGGCCTGGTATCCGCCGCGCTCCATCCGTGAGGAGGCCGCCGAGCGCGGCGACCCGCCGCCGGCCGTGGTGCCGCCGGGTCCGGATAATCCCCTGGGGCGTCACGCCATCCTGCTCGATATCCCGGGCTATCTGATTCATGGCACCAATGATCCCGACGGTATCGGCATGCGCGCCAGCCGCGGCTGTATCCGTATGTTCCCCGAGGACGTCGAGTCGGTCTTCCATAACGTGCCGGTGGGCACCCGGGTGAATATCATCGACCAGCCCATCAAGGTGGGCTGGCAGGAGGGCCAGCCGCTGGTGCAGGTCTTCGAGCCCCTGGAGGAGCAGGAGCACGGCATGTCGGCGCTCATCGACACCATCTCCCGCCTCAACGCGGGCAACGCCAACGGCGTGGCCTTCGACTACGAGCAGCTGCGTCGTCTGCTCGACGAGCCCAGTGGGCAGGTGGTGGCCCTCGAGCCGCCGCCCGCGCCGGAGCCCGAGGAAGCGCCGGCGCTCAACGGCCTCTTCGAGGAGCTGGCGCTCAGCGACGACTGACGCGAGCCAGGTTCACGGAACGGGCGCCCTCGGGCGCCCGTTCTCGTCAGTGGCGGTGGCCGCCGGCCTCGTCATCCGCTTCGCCGGCGGCCAGGACGTGGCGGATGTAGAGCACCACGGCCCAGGTCTCCTCCTCTCCGAGCTTGCCGGCAAAGCGTGGCATGGCGCTCTCGGGGTTGCCCGCCTTCACCAGCCAGGCGTATTCCCCGGCCGCGTGACCGGCCCCATGCTGGGCGAGGTCGGTGGGTACTGGCACGAAGCCGGCCACGCCGGCGGCGACACCGTCCCCGCGTCCCCTCTCGCCATGACAGGCGGCGCAGTAGCGCTGATAGACCTGCTGCCCGAAAGCCAGGTTGTCGGCGCTGGGCACCAGGGGGCTTTCCCTATCGAGCCACTCCTGCGGGGCCTGGCGGCCATGATCGCCATGGGCATGGTCGCCGTGGCCATGGGCATGGTCGCCATGGTCGTTGGCAGGGGCCGGTGCGTGGGCGTGGTCGCCGTGGTCGCTGGCAGGGGCCGGCGCATGGGCGTGTGCGCCGTGATGCGGGGCGGATGCCTGGCTCTCTTTGCTGTCGTCATGGGCATGAAGGGGGCCGGCGAGGGCCAAAGCGGCAAGCAGGATGAGGGGCAGGTGGCGCAGGGGGCGCAGGGGGCGCTTGGGCGAGACGAAGGCTGACATGGAGAATCTCCTGATATCCGTGAGGGATGAGCCGTCATGGCGGCTCGAGCAAGGCAGCGGAATCAGGCGGTTCTGGGAGGACGTTCGAGGCGGTCGCAGGGAGCCGGGAGGTGCCGCAGCTCGGGCGGCGGCGGGCAGGTGGCCCCGGCGGGGGAGTTCGCCAGGCTGAAGCGGCCGGCGGTGCCGCTCAGGCAGTGGCCGGCGGCCAGGCACTCGGTGCCGTGAGCCTCGTCCGGACAGTCGGCAAGCCGTTCCGCCGGTGCGCTGGCCGAGGGGGCATGGACCGCGTGCGCATGACTCGGGGTCGCGACGGCCGACGGGTCGGGCGGGGCCTGGGCGGTCGCCCCCGGCGGCCCGGCCAGCAGCTGCCCGCTTGCCGAGAAGGCAAGCAGCAGGCAGAAGCCGAGCAGCAGGGCGAGACGTCGCATGGGAAGACCGTGAGCCAGGGTGATGCCGGGATCATCTCTCGGGGCGGTGGCCGCGGCAAGGCGTCGGGACGCCTCGGCGGGTATCAATCGGCGTCGACTTGACCCCGGTCAGGCAGCGTCTCCACCAGCTCCAGGGCGACGCAGAGCCGGACCAGCTCGGCCAGGCTCGACGCTCCCAGCGCCTTCATGGCGCGCAGTCGATAGACCTCCACGGTCTTGGCGCTGATGGCGAGGTGTTCGGCGACTTCGCGACTGGTCATCCCCTCGGCGACGTGGACCAGAATCTGCCGCTCCTTGGGGCGTAGTCCCGCATAGCGCGCCTGGAGATCGTCGAGTCGGGCGCGCTGCTGGCGCCTTCGCTGGTGGGCCAGCAGGGCCCGCTGGACGGTGTCGATCAGCTGCTGGTGGTTGAAGGGCTTCTCGATGAAGTCCAGGGCCCCGGCCTTGAGCGCCGCCACGGCCATGGGCACGTCGCCGTGGCCGGTCATGAAGATCACGGGGGGGGCGTCGCTGCGTTCGTTCAGGCGCTGCTGAACCTGCAGGCCGGAGAATCCCGGCATGCGAACGTCGAGCAGCACCGTATCGAAGGCGGAGGGCTCGGCGAGCAGGAAGGCCTCGCCGTCGGCGAAGGGGCGGCTGGCGAGCCCCACGGAGTCGAGCAGCCAGGCGAGCGATTCGCGCAGGGCGTCGTCGTCGTCGACGATGGCGATGCAGGCGTTGGGGTGGTCGGTCACGGATGCCTCGTGGAAACCATGGCAGAGGGTTCGGCCAGCAGTGTAGCGGCAAAGGTGGCGCCACCGGAACCGTCGGCCGGGAGCAGGCGCAGGCTGCCGCCCATGGCCTCCATCAGCGAGTGGCTGATGGCGAGCCCCATGCCGAGGCCCTCCGGGCGCCCGGAGTGGAAGGGGGCGAAGATGCGCTCGGCCTCCTCGGTGGGCACACCGGGCCCCTGGTCGCTGACGGTCAGGGTGACCTCGCGTCGGCCGCTCTGGCGAGCGCGCAGGCGGACCCGCTCGGCGCCGGGATGCTCCCGGCTCGCCTCCAGGGCGTTGAGCAGCAGGTTGACCAGCACCTGCTCCAGGGCCACCGGGTCCACCACCACCCGGGGCAGCGCCTCAGGTAGGTCGTGCTCCAGGGCGATGCCGGCCTGCTGGAACTGCCATTCGCAGAGCCGGCAGGCCGCATCCACCACGGCGAGCAGCTCCTGGGGGCGGGGGCGGGTCTGGCCCTTGCGCACGAAGGTGCGGATATGGCGCAGGCGCTCGGCGAGACGGTCCACCTGGTCGCGAATCCGCTCAAGGGGCAGGCGCAGGGCCTCGGCGGGCTGGTCGGGGGCGGCGTCGAGCTTGAGCAGGGCGCCGCTGGCGTAGTTGGCGATGGCGCCCAGGGGCTGGTTGAGCTCGTGGGCGATATTGGAGGCGAGCTCGCCGGTGGTGGCCAGGCGGTTGGCGTGGGCGATCTGCTCCTGGTGGCGCCGTGCCTGGGCCTCGGCGGCCTTGCGCAGGCGGATATCACGGTTGAGCAGCGAGACATGGCCCGGCTCGCTGCCGGGCTCCCGGTGGGCGGTGACCACGCTGAGCACGGGCACCGGCCCCTCCTGGCCGCGCATCTCCAGCTCACCGCTCCAGGAGCCGTAGCGGGCCACCGCGGGCAGCACCAGGTCGCGCAGCTCGGCCAGGGAGCCGGCGGTATAGGCGTCGGCCAGGCGGGCGCTGGCCTCACTGCGTGGCAGCCCCAGCAGGCGGCGGGCGGCCTCGTTGGCGTCGAAGAGGCGCTCGTCGTCATCCATGAAGAGCACATAGTCGGTGGTGGACTCCACCACCCGGGCCAGGCGCTCGCGGTTGGCCTCGGCCTGGATGCGTCGGCCCACGTCCCGGGAGACGCAGAGGATGTCCAGAAGCTCGCCGGTAGCCGGGTCGCGGCGGGTGCGGCTGGTGGTCTCGAACCAGACATAGTGGCCGCCCCTGGCTCGGAAGCGGTAGGTCTGCTGGTAGAAGCCGTCGTGGTAGTAGACCCGCGGCGACTTGTTGAGCAGGTCGGCCAGGTCTGCCGGGTGGAAGAGATCGTAGGCGGAGACCCCGATCAGCTCCTCGGGGGCGTAGCCGAGCAGGTCCCGGGCGGCCTCGGAGGCGTAGAGGAAGGTGCCGTCCCGGGCGTGGCGGCTGATCAGGTCGGTGGAGCTCTCGGCCAGCCAGCGGTAGTGGTCCCGCTCCCGCCTGAGCTCGCGGTTCTTCGCCTCCAGGGCCGCCAGGCGCCGCTGCATATCGTCGCTGTTCATCAGCGCGCCGGATCCACCAGGCCGCCCAGGGAGGCGTTGCGCCGGAACCAGCCGGCGATGCTGGCCCGAGGCCGCCGGGTGGGCAGCACCTCGTGGGGGACGCTATCGGAGAGAAAGCAGGCGAAGTTGCCCGCCTCCGGCCGCACTCTGGCGACCTCGCGTTCGGGGGCGTCCGGGGCGAAGAGCGCCATCTCGCCGCCGCCGTCGGCGGGCCAGTCCGGGTTGAGATAGCCCACGGTGGAGACCACCCGGTTGGCGCGGCCGCGGAAGCTGTCCAGGTGCTTGCGGTAGAAGGCGCCGGGGGGATAGTGGGCGAAGTGCGCCTCGTACTCGAAGAGCCCCAGGAAGAGCGCCTGGTTGAGCGCCCGCTGGAGCTCGCCCATGGCCTCCAGGTAGCGGCGCTGGGCGAGGCTCTCGCGGTCGAGCCAGTGGATGGCGTCCCCGCGGATATCGCGGCGCAGCCGGTGCTCCTGGCCGCGGCCGATACCGGCGGCCTCCAGGGCGTCCTGGCCGGCGAGGGTCGCAAGCTCCGCGTGGAGCTGGGCGCAGAGCTCGGCATCGAGCACGCCCAGGCCCAGGTACCAGCCCTGCTCTACCAGGGCGTCGATCAGCTCCGGCAGAACGCCGGGGGCCAGGGCGGGGGGGAGGGTGTTCAGCGTCGTTATCTCCGAGTGGGCGAACAGGCTCAGGGGCTCGCCTGCTGCTGGATGCGCAGCAGGCGTTCGGGAAAGTAGCAGAGTCGACCCGGCGGCTCCCGGGTCAGGCTGATCGGGCGGCCGAACCCCTCGGCCAGCAGCTCCACCAGCATCATGGCCGAGAGCCCCCAGATCACCTGGCCGTCGACGTGGTAGTTGGGCACATAGTGCAGCACCCCGTCGTGGGGAATGACGTCGGTATGGTGGCGGCGATCCTCCAGGAACAGCGCAAGCGGCACCTCGAAGAGCAGGTCAAGCTCGGTGGGATCGGGTGCCAGGGGCAGGTCCGGTGGAATCACGCCGACCCAGGGCGTCACGCGCAGGCCGTGCAGGGAGATCACGTCGGAGAGCCGGCCGAGGAGCTCTACCCTGTCACGGGGCAGGGCGATCTCCTCCTCGGACTCGCGCAGGGCAGTGGTCAGTAGATCCGGGTCCTGGGGCTCGCGCTTGCCGCCGGGAAAGGCGACCTGTCCGCCGTGGGTGTTGAGGTGATCGGCGCGCCGGGTGAACAGCAGGGTCGGCTCGGGGCGGTCGACGATGGGCAGCAGCACCGCCGCCTCGGGGAGGCGCAGCGCGGTGCGGCGGGGGCGGTGCGCTTGCAGGCGTTCGCGAAGTTTCTCTAACATGGAGTTTCCACCGGGTTTGGTTCCTTCTACCCGGCCGCCTTCCGCGGCGTCAAGCCCGTCAGCCTGCCTGGGAGCCCCATGAACTTCTGCAGCCACTGCGGCCACACCGTCCGTTTCGCCATCCCCGAGGGTGACGACCGTCCGCGCTTCCTGTGCGACGAGTGCGGCACCATCCACTACCAGAACCCGCGCATCGTGGCCGGCACCCTGCCGGTCAGCGGCACCCGGGTGCTGCTCTGCCGCCGCGCCATCGCACCGCGCCGGGGCTACTGGACCCTGCCGGCGGGCTTCATGGAGAACGCCGAGACGACCGGCGAGGCCGCCGCCCGGGAGACCCGGGAGGAGGCCTGTGCCGAGGTGGCGCTGCAGGGGCTCTACACCCTGATCAACCTGCCGCACATCAACCAGGTCTACATGATGTTCCGTGCCGACCTGGTGGGCGGCTTCGCCGCCGGCCCGGAGAGCCTGGAGGTGGCGCTGTTCGAGGAGCACGAGATCCCCTGGGAGGAGCTCGCCTTCCCCACCATCGAGCGCACCCTGCGCCACTTCTTCAAGGATCGTGACGGCGGCCACTACCCGCTGCATGTCAGCGATATCACCCCCGAGGATCGCGAGCGCTACTTCGGTTCGGCCTGATTGGGTGACCGTCGAGTGCTACTCGACGCTCTCCAGCCGCCAGACGTCGAAGGCCGGCTCCTCGTAGGGGTGGGCGGCCCTGAGTGCCGCCACCGCCTGGCGGATCAGGTGATCCTCGCAGACCAGTTCCACCTTGAGCTCCTCGACCCGCTCCAGATCGCCCACGCGGCCGATATGCGGATTGGCGCCGGCCAGGGGGCGGAACTGCCCGGTGCCCCGGGTCTGGAAGCAGCACGCCTCGTAGTCGCCGATGCGGCCGGCGCCGGTGGCGAAGACCGCCTCCTTGACCGCTTCGGCGCTCTCCACGGGCACGAAGAAAGCCAGCTTGTACATGATTCAGGCTCCTGTAAAAAATTCTGTCGGCGGTGAACTTCTTGTTCAGCACGTGTACAAATAAGTTGTCGCGTACAAGGGCGACCCCCCTGACGACCCGCCCCCCCTGGGCATTTATTCGAGGAGCAAGACCCATGACTAGCTTCAAGGCAGCAACCCGCTGGATGGGAGTCGGCGTGGCCGGCCTGATGATGGCCGGTGCGGTGCAGGCCGGCAGCCATGATCACGACCATCCGGATATCGTCGACACCGCCGTGGCGGCGGGGCAGTTCGAGACCCTGGTGGCCGCCGTCGAGGCCGCAGGCCTGGTCGATACCCTGAAGGGGGAGGGCCCCTTCACCGTCTTCGCTCCTACCGACGAGGCCTTTGCCGCCCTGCCGGAAGGTACCCTGGACGAGCTGCTGATGCCCGAGAACCTGGAGACCCTGCAGGCGATCCTCACCTATCACGTGGTGGCGGGCAAGGTGATGGCCGCGGACGCCATGGGTCTGGAGAGCGCCGAGACGGTGCAGGGCCAGGAGATCACCATCACCACCCAGGATGGCAGCGTGATGATCAACGACGCGACCGTCATCCAGGCCGATATCGAGGCCAGCAACGGCGTGATCCATGTGATCGACGGCGTCCTGCTGCCGGAGTGATCACCCGACGCTTCCTCCCTGCTGTACCAGTCCCTTGCTCTTGCCGCCCCGCCCCGGGCGGCTTTTTTGTTCAGGGCCCGGGCCGCTGGGGGGCGCCGCTCTCGTCGCGGTCGCGGATGAAGGCGTGGGCGGCGTCGCGCAGCCTGACCGCCTCGCGCCAGTCGTCGCCGGTCGGGCGGAGCGCCTCGCCGAGGCAGACCCGAACCCGGCCGGGTCGGGGCAGCCACTCCCTGCCGCGCAGCACCGCCCGGGTACCCGTCAGGGCCACCGGGACCACCGGCACCCCGGCGTGAGCCGCGATGACGAAGGCCCCCATATGAAAGTCACCGAGGCCGGCTTGCGCATGGAAGGTGCCCTCGGGAAAGAAGGCCAGGGAGTCACCGCCCTCCAGGGCGACCATGACCCGCTGCGAGTCCCGGTTGGCCTGGCGAGGATCGAAGCGCTCCACGAACAGCACGCCCAGGCGCGTCAGCACCAGGCGGGGCAGCAGGCGCTGCCGGAGCTCGGCCTTGGCCAGGTAGCGAAACCCCCGGGGCAGCGCGGCGGTGAGGGCCAGGGCATCCAGGTAGCTGGCGTGGTTGGCCACCAGCACGCAGGGCGCCCGGCGGGGCAGGTGCTGGAGGCCCTGTCGTGCGAGGCGGATACCGGCAAGCCCGGCGGCCAGGCGGGCCAGGTGATGGGCCACCGCCCAGCGCCAGCCGAGCCGCGGCAGGGGCAGCGCCAGCAAGCACAGCAGGACGCCGCCGAGGCCGAAGATCCCCCAGGCGTAGCCGGCGTAGAGGCGCTCGCCGAGCCAGATGAGGCGGTGTCGCATCCGCTGCACGCCCGCCTTCGCGGCCAGGCGGAGCGCCTGCCGCCAGACGGGGGCGCCCTCCTGGCCGAGACGGCCGCTGCGGAAGCGTTCGGCGGTGGCCGCCCGGCGAATCTTGCCGCTCGAGGTCTTCAGTACGCTGTGGGGGGGCACCAGCCGAACGGTATCGGCCGGGACATTGGCGATATCGACGGTGACTTCGCGGATCGCCTGGGCCAGCGCCTCGCGCTGTGCCGGGTCCGTCAGGCGGGTCTCCGCCGCTACCACCAGCTCCTCGACGCCGCTTGCGGAGTCGAGATGGCCGAAAACCGCCACGCAGCCCTGCCGCACCCCTTCCAGGCGGCCGATGGCTTCCTCCAGGTCGTAGGGGTAGAGGTTGCGCCCGCCTCGCACCAGCACGTCCTTGACCCGGCCGCTGATATGCAGGTCGCCGTCGACCAGATAGCCGCGGTCGCCGGTGCGCAGCCAGGCGCCATGGAAGAGCTTGCCGGTGGCCGCCGGGTTGTCGAAATAGCCCGCCGTGGCGGAGGGGCCGCGAAACTCGATGTCGCCCTCGTGTCGCTCCGGCAGCTCCCTGCCGTTGGGGTCGAGGATGCGTACCGCGTAGCCCGGCAGCGGCGGTCCGCAGTTGACGAAGGTCTGGGCCGTGTCGCTCTCCTGACTCGCCGCGACCGGCCGCGCCTCCTGCCGCGTCATGAAGGTCTCGCGATCGACCCGGTCGAGCACCAGGCCGCGGCCCGGCGAGGCGAGGCACAGGCCCACCGCGGATTCGGCGAGGCCGTATACCGGCATCAGGGCGTCCGGCCGCAGCCCGAAGTCGGCGAGGTTCTCGGCGAAGCGCTGCATGGTGCCTGGGCTGACCGGCTCGGCGCCGTTGAAGGCGACCCGCCAGCTGCTCAGGTCGAGTCCTTCCAGACGGCGGGCATCCAGGGTGCGCAGGCAGAGCTCATAGCCGAAGTTGGGGGCGCCGGAGAGGGTGGCCCGGTGGCGGTGGATCAGCTCGAGCCAGCGCTGGGGGCGGGAGAGGAAGGCGAGGGGCGACATCACCACCAGCGGAACGGCGTGGTAGAGGCTGCCCAGCCAGGCGCCGATCAGGCCCATGTCGTGGTAGAGCGGCAGCCAGCTGACGAAGACGTCCCGGGAGGTCACCTCCAGCCGTTCGCCCATGGCGCGGATGTTGGCCAGCAGCTGGCCATGGGTCAACGTGACCCCCTTGGGGTCCCCGGTGCTGCCCGAGGTGTACTGCAGCAGCCCCAGGCTCTCGGCGTCGAGGGGCTCGGCGTCTCCGCTGTCGGCCTCATCGTCGCTGTCGAGCTCCTCGCCGAGCTCTGCCACCGTGACGATGCTGGCCAGCCGCGGTGCCTCGGCCCGCAGCAGGCTCGCTACCCGGCGGGCCTCGGGCAGGGTGATCAGCACCCTGGCGCCGGCGTTGCTCAGGATGCCGCCGTGGCGCCGCAGGTGCTCCGCCAGCTGGGCCGGCCGCGCCGGCGGATAGATGGGAACCGGTACCGCGGCGGCGCGCAGGATGCCGATGAAAGCGGTGAAGTAGTCGGGCTCGGTGGGCAGCATCAGGGCGACCCGCTCGCCGGGGGAGACCCCGCGTCGGCGCAGCGCCGCGGCGATGGCCCGGGCGCCGTCATCGAGCTCGGCATAGCTCAGGGTCTGCGCCTCGTCGTCGCCGGTGTAGATATGCAGATGGGGGCGCTCGGGGTGGCGAGCCAGGTGCCAGTCCAGCGCCGCATTGAGGGTGTCGGCGGTATCCGGCGTGCCCGCTACCGCGGCGAGGTCCGCTGCGGGCTCGGGCGATGCCGATGGCGTCGGCGGCGCGCCGCCGCGGGCCTCCATCAGAAGCGTCAGCAGCTCGCCCGGGGTGTCGGCCATCAGCCCGCTCTCGGGCAGCCGGGTGTCGAAGGCGTCCTCGAGGCGCAGCAGCAGTTCGGAGCGCGCCATGCTGTCGAGGCCCAGGTCGCGGTCCAGGCGGGCATCGAGGGTCGGGCGGCGGTGGTCATGCCGCCGGGGCCGCGTCTCCTGAACCAGGGTGTCGATCACCTCCAGCAGGCGCTGCGTGGTCGCATCGGCATCGCCGGTGTGAGGGGGCTCGTCGGGTCGGACCATGGGGTACCTCGCGGCTGGCCAGCCTGTTCCCCGGCATCTGTCGGGCCTGTGCTGACGACACCGGCAGCTCGCCGGAGTTCAGCGGGGCGCCCCGGCCGACGGCCGGCCCCGGGCCTGTCAGGCGGTGCTGCCGGCGCCGGGGTCGCCTGCGGGGGAGGCGAGAAAATCGGCAAGGGGCGCCGTCTGGCTGCCCCGGTCGAGCATGGGGGCGTGGCCGCAGCCGGGCGCCTCGAGCGTGACGAGACTCGGCTGGGCGTCGGCCATTCGCGCCACGGCGTGGCGGCTCAGCAGCGGCGAGTCGGCGCCGCGAATCACCATCAGCGGGCAGGAGAGGGCGCGCCAGTCGGCCCACAGGTCTCGGGGCGGGTCGTGGGCAAACTGCTCGGCGATGCGCGGGTCGAAGTGAAAGCTCCAGCTGCCGTCGGGAAGGCGCCGGGCGCTGCCCAGCGCCATTTCCCGCCAGGCCGCATCGCTCTCCAGGCCGAAGCCGGCGTAGTGGTCGCGCAGCTCCGCCTCCAGCGCCGAGAAGTGGGCAAAGCGGTGGGGACGACCGAAATAGGTGGCGATCTCGGCAAGGCCGGCAGGCTCGAGCTCCGGGCCGATGTCGTTGAGTACCAGCCGCTCGATGCGCGCCGCTGTGGCGGGCTCGGCGGCCAGGCGCATGCCCAGCAGCCCGCCCATGGAGGTGCCCACCCAGGGCACGCACTCCAGGTCGAAGTGGTCGAGCAGGGCGACGGCCAGTTCGGCATAGCGCGCATAGCGATAGTCGTGGGGAGGCCGAGGTGACCAGCTGGAGAGGCCGCGACCGGGGGTGTCCGGGGCGATCAGCCGCCACTCGGGGCCGAGGCGGCGGGCCAGGGTGGCGAAGTCCCCTCCGTGACGGGCCAGCCCGTGCCAGGCCACCAGGGTGCGGGGGGCCTCGGGGTGCCAGACCCGGACGGCAAGCTCCAGGTCATCCAGGCGAATCAGTTCCAGTGCATCCATGGCCGCTCCCGGGGCAGTGCTGAGCCTGTTCGGGAGCATAGCGAGAGCTTCTCGAGGGGTCGAGGAGAAAAATACCTATACATTTGTTGATTTATGGATAGCTATGGTCCAATATTTGTCGTGAGGGTGCCTCTACCCTCTGCTTGAAATGACCTCTTCCTCGTTTCAAGTCCCGTCTGTACCAACCCTGCCTTGCCGCCCCCCTCAGGGGCGGTTTTTTTTCATCTTTATCGCCGAACGAGTCGCTCCCTCTGGCTAGTATACATACATGAATGTAGCTATAATCCTGCGCGGTAGCGCCCGCCGTGCCGTAGCGCCTGCGCTCTTTCCCTGCGACACCCCCCTGACTGGAGACTTCCATGCGATTGGCACCCCTGAGGGGGCACAAGCCCCTGAAAAAACTGGCCCTTGTCGGGCTGATGGCCGTCGGGCTGGCCGCCTGCGGTCAGGATAACGACCAGGCCGGCGGCCCCATGGGCGGTGGCGGCGAGCGTCCGCCTCCCCCGGTGGTGGTGCTCGGCGTCGAGCCGCGCAGCGTCGAGGTGATCGAGGAGTATGCGGCACGTGCACGGGGTTCCCGGGAAGTGGAGGTCCGCGCACGGGTCGACGGCATCCTCGAGGAGCGCCTCTACACCGAGGGCCAGGTGGTCAGCGCAGGCGACCCCCTGTTCCGCATCGATCGCGAGCCCTACGCGATCGCGCTCCAGCGCGCCGAGGCGGAACGGGCCAACGCCCAGGCCGAGCTGAACCAGGCCAATCGCGAGTGGCGGCGCATCTCGACCCTGTTCAACCAGAACGCGGTCAGCGAGCGCGAGCGGGACAGCGCGCTGTCCGCCCGGGAGCTGGCCGAGGCGCGCTATGCGCTGACAGAGGCCGGGGTGGCCAGCGCCGAGCTCAACCTCAGCTACACCCAGGTAGAGGCGCCCCTGGACGGCCTGACGGGGCTTGAGAGCTTCCCCGAGGGCAGCCTGATCGAGCGCGGTACCCTGCTGACCACGGTGACCCAGCAGGACCCGATCCATGTGCGCTTCTCGCTGCCCGAGCGCGATGCGGCCCTGCAGCGCGCCGCGCGGCGGGCCATGAGTGACGCCCAGGCGGAGGCGCCCCGGGAGGCGTGGCTGACCCTGCCCGACGGCAGCGAATACGAGGAACGCGGCCAGATCGACTTCACCGACAGCACCATCGACCCGCGCACCGGCAGCGTCTCGGCCCGTGCCGTCTTCCCCAACCCGGAGGGCCTGGTGGTCCCGGGCCAGTTCGTGCGGGTGCGGGTGCTGGTGCAGGAGCTCGACGATGTCTTCCTGGTGCCCCAGGAGGCGGTGGGGCAGGGGGCCCGCGGTCCGCGCATCTTCGTGGTGGCCGATGACCAGGCCCACGCCAGGGACGTGGAGCTGGGCCCCATCGTCGACAACCGCCAGGTGGTGCTGGACGGCCTCGAGGCGGGCGATCGCATCATCGTCAGCGGCCTCATGATGCTGCAGGACGGCATGCCGGTTCAGCCGAGCGAGGTGGATTCCGTCGACGACGCCGACATCGACGAGACGGCCGGCGAAGCGACCCTTGATGCCGCGGACGCCGCTGACGAGGAGGCGTGATGCTCAGGTTCTTCATCGATCGGCCGATCTTCGCCTCGGTCATCTCCATCATCATTATCCTGGTCGGCATGGCGGCGCTGCGTGCCCTGCCGGTGGAGCAGTATCCCGACGTGGTGCCGCCCCAGGTGGTGGTGCAGGCCGCCTATCCCGGCGCCAGTTCCTCGGTGATCGCCGAGGCGGTGGCCGCCCCCCTGGAGCAGGAGATCAACGGCGTCGACAACATGCTCTACATGGAGTCGACGTCCACCGACGCCGGCAGCCTGCAGATCACCATCTCCTTCGCGATGGGCACCGACCCCGACCAGGCCGCCATCAACGTCAACAACCGCGTCCAGGCCGCCACCGCTCGCCTGCCGCAGCAGGTGCGTGATCAGGGCGTACGGGTCGAAGCGCGCTCCAACAACATCCTGATGGTGCCGGTGCTCTTCTCCCCGGACGGCAGCCGCGACGTGCTCTTCATGTCCAACTATGGCCTGCTCAACGTCCTCGATGAGCTGGTGCGTATTCCGGGCGTGGGCGACGCCTCCCTGTTCGGCGCCCAGGACTACTCCATGCGGGTCTGGCTCAGCCCCGACAAGATGGCCCAGTACGACCTGACCCCCAACGATGTGGCCGCGGCGATCCGCGAGCAGAACGCCCAGTTTGCCGCCGGCAGCCTGGGGGCCGAGCCCGCGCCGGAGGGGCAAGCCTTCACCTTCTCGGTCACCACCCAGGGCCAGCTCTCCGACCCCGAGGAGTTCGAGGCCATCATCCTGCGCGCAGAAGAGGATGGCAGCACCCTGCGCCTGGGCGACGTGGCTCGCGCCGAGCTGGGGGCTCAGAACTACGCCTTCTCGGCCACCTACAACGGCCAGAGCGCCGTGCCCATGGGGGTCTACCTGCAGCCCGGGGCCAACGCCCTGGAGACCGCCACCGCGGTTCGCGAGGCGCTGGAGGATCTCTCCTCCCGCTTCCCGGAGGGGCTCGCCTATACGGTGCCCTACGACACCACCGAGTTCGTGGAGATCTCCATCCGCGAGGTGTTCATCACCCTGCTGATCGCCGTGGCGCTGGTAGTGGCGGTAACCTTCGCCTTCCTGCAGCACTGGCGCGCCACCCTGATTCCGGTGGCGGCGATTCCGGTATCGCTGATCGGCACCTTCGCCGGCATGCTGGCCTTCGGCTTCTCGGTCAACCTGCTGACGCTCTTCGGTCTGGTGCTGGCCATCGGTATCGTGGTGGATAACGCCATCATCGTGCTGGAGAACGTCGACCGGCTGATCCGGGAGCAGGGCATGAAGGCCCGCGAGGCGGCCATCGAGACCATGAAGCAGGTCGCCGGCGCCGTGGTCTCTTCCACCCTGGTGCTGGTGGCGGTATTTGCCCCGGTGACCTTCCTGGGTGGCCTGACCGGCGAGCTCTACCGTCAGTTTGCAGTGACCATCGCCGTCTCCGTGGTGGTCTCCGGCGTGGTGGCCCTGACCCTGACGCCCGCCATGTGCGCTCTGCTGCTCGACAAGCAGTCCCACACCGTGGCCAAGCCCTTCCAGTGGTTCAACGCCGGTTTCGAGCGGTTGACCCGCGGCTTCACCTGGCTGGTGGCCAGGCTGCTGCGCCATGGGGTGGTCGGCGTGCTGCTCTTCGCCGGCGTGATGGCGGCAACGCTCTTCTCCATGTCGCGCCTGCCGCCGGGACTGGTGCCCCAGGAGGACCAGGGGGTAGCCCTGGTGGTCTACCAGCTGCCCGCGGTGTCGGCGCTGCCCCGCACCGAGGCGGTGCGCGACCAGCTCTCCGGCATGCTGCTGGAGATGGACGAGATCGACGAGTTCACCACCTTCGCCGGTTTCGACATCATCGCCGGCGCCCTGCGCACCAGCGCCGGGGTGGGCTTCGCCAACCTGGCCGACTGGAGCGAGCGGGAAGGCCCCGGCCAGGATGCCCAGTCCCTGACCGGCCAGATCATGGGCATGGGGGGCGGCATTCCCGAGGCCTTCGTGATCTCCTTCACCCCGCCGCCCATCATGGGGCTCTCCCTGACCGGCGGCGTGGAGGGCTACCTGCAGGTGCGTGGCGACGCCACCACCGAGGAGATCGCCGAGCTGGCCGGCCGGCTCGCCGCCGAGGCCAACGAGCGTCCGGAGCTGACCAACGCCCGGACCACCCTGGATACCTCCATTCCGCGCTACCGGGCGGAGCTGGATCGGGAGAAGGCCCGCGCCATGGGGGTGCCCGTCAACGAGGTCTTCGCCACCATGCAGAGCACCTTCGGCTCCATGTACGTGAACGACTTCACCCTGGCGGGGCGCAACTGGCAGGTGAATCTGCAGTCCGAAGGCGAGTTCCGCAGCCAGCCCGAGGATCTCAACAAGGTCTTCGTGCGCTCCCAGAGCGGCGAGATGATCCCGCTCAGCTCCCTGGTGACCCTGACCCGGGAGGCCGGGGCGGATATCCTCAACCGCTATAATGTCTACTCGGCCGCCAAGTTCCTGGCCGACGCGGCGCCTGGCTACACCACCGGCCAGGCCAAGGAGGCCATGGAGGCGGTGGCCGCCGAGGTGCTGCAGGGTGGCGATGCCTCCCTGGGCTGGACCGGCGAGGCCTACCAGCTCGACGCCGCGGCCGGCGCCGGCGGCCTGGCCTTCGGCCTGGGCCTGCTGATGGTGTTCCTGATCCTGGCCGCCCAGTACGAGCGCTGGTCGCTGCCCCTGGCGGTGGCCACGGCGGTGCCCTTCGGGGTGCTGGGGGCGTCGCTCGCCGCCATGCTGCGGGGCTTCCCCAACGACATCTACTTCCAGGTAGGCCTGCTGGTGCTGATCGGCCTGGCGGCCAAGAACGCCATCCTGATCGTGGAGTTCGCCGCCCAGAACCGGCGCGAGGGCAAGAGTTCCGCCGAGGCGGCCCTGGCCGCGGCCCAGCAGCGCTTCCGGGCCATCCTGATGACGGCGCTGACCTTTATCATCGGCACCCTGCCGCTGGTCTTTGCCACCGGCGCCGGCGCCAACAGTCGGCAGGAGATCGGTACCGTGGTGGTGGGCGGCATGCTCCTGGCCAGCTCCCTGGCGCTGATCTTCGTGCCCCTGGCCTACAAGCTGCTTGACGATCTCACCACCTGGCTGCGCGAGCGTAAGGCGGCTCGGCAACGGAAGGAGTCAACCCATGCGTAAGGTACTCCCTGCCCTGCTGCTCTCCACCGCGCTGATCGCCGGCTGTGCCGTGGGGCCCGACTATCGGGCCCCCGCGCTGGACCTGCCCGACGAGTGGCCCGAACATGTGCTGCTCTCCGACGAGGCCCGCGCCGACTGGCAGCAGTGGTGGCGCCAGTTCGAGGACCCGCACCTGGATGCCCTGGTGGCCAGGGCCGTGGATGACAACCTGGAACTGCGCCTGCAGCTGGCGCGGATCCAGGAGGCGCGGGCGCGCCTGGGCCTGGCCCGGGCCGAGCAGCTGCCGTCGGTGAATGCCCAGGCCGAGGCGGCCCGGGAGCGCACCCCGGGGGCCGCCTCGCCCCTGGGGCAGAGCAGCACCGACAACCTCTTCTCCCTGGCCGGCGTGCTGGACTACGAGCTGGACCTCTGGGGCCGCCTGGCCCGGGAGCGGGAGGCCTCTGAGGCGCTGCTCGAACAGAGCCTCTTCGCCCACGATGCGGTGCGGCTCAACGTGATCGCCGATGTGGTGGCCACCTACTTCGACCTGCGTAGCGCCGAGCGCCAGCTGCGCATCACCGAGGCGACCGTGGCGTCCCGGGAGGAGACCTTCCGCCTGGAGCAGCTGCGCTTCGACGTGGGGGAGAGCGACGAGCTGGCCCTGCGTCAGGCCCAGTCGGAGCTGGAGTCGACCCTGGCCCAGCTGCCTGGCCAGCGGGAGCGGGTGCGCATGCTGGAGGGCGCCCTGGCGCTGCTGGTGGGCATGACCCCCGCCGAGCTCATGGCAGAGCTGGACTACGGCGACACCGAGCTGGAGGCGATCGCCCTGCCCGACGGCGTGCCGGCGGTGCTGCCCTCGGCGCTGCTCTTGCGCCGTCCCGACATCCGCTCCGCCGAGGCGGGGCTGGTTGCCGCCAACGCCGGCATTGGCGTGGCCGAGGCGAGCCGACTGCCGCGCTTCAACCTGGGCGGGCTGCTGGGCAGCGCCGCCGGCGATGCCGGTGATCTCTTTACCTCGGCGGCGGGCACCTGGGGGCTCTCCGCCACGGTGATGGGCCCGCTGTTCGATTTCGGGCGCAGCGCGTCGCGGATCGAGACCGCCGAGGCCCTGGCCGAGCAGGCGGAGGTGCAGTACCGCGCTACCGTGGCCCAGGCCTTCAACGAGGTGCGCAACGCCCTGGTCAGCTACGAGGCGAGCGGGGAGCGGGTGGAAGCGATCGGTCGCCAGGTGGAAGCCTTCGAGCGCACCCTGGAGCTGGCCGAGGTGCGCTACCGGGAGGGCTTCGTGGGCTTCATCGAGCTCCTCGATGCCCAGCGGGCGCTGCTCGCCGCGGAGCTGGCGCTCTCTGAGGCGATGCGCGATCGCCTGACCGCCACCGCTACCCTGTTCAAGGCGCTGGGCGGCGGCTGGCAGGTCGAGGGCTGACACGGGCGCGACCCATGGAACCAGGGCCGCCCGGGGTGCCGGGCGGCCCAATCACTGGAAGGGAGAGATCTCATGGCAACCCGCATCACCGCGACACGGCGCGACGACGGCATTCTGGTGCTGCAGATCAGCTGTCCCGAGCGGCGCAATATCCTCGACGAGGCCAGCTATGCGACGCTGATCGAGGCGCTCGACAGCGCGGAGGCGGACGACGGAGTCAAGGTGCTGATTCTCACCGGCACCGAGAACTGCTTTACGGCGGGCAACGACCTGGACAACTACCGGGCCCTGGCCCAGGCCGACAGCGTGTCCGCGGTCAGCTTCCTGCGTCGCCTGCACGCCTTCAGGAAGCCTGCCATCGCCGCCGCCGAGGGGATCGCCATGGGCCTGGGGGTGTCGATGCTGCTGCACTGCGACTTCGCCTATGCGGGCCACTCGATCCGCCTGCAGCTGCCCTTCAGCCGTTTTGCGCTGAGTCCGATCGGGGCGACGACCCTGCTGCTGCCGCGCCTGGCCGGGCCCAAGGCGGCCAGCGAGATGCTGCTGCTGGGCAACACCTTCTCGGCCCATGAGGCTAGGGAGATCGGCCTGGTGACCGATACGGCGCCGGATGGCCGGGCGCTGGAGCAGGCCTTCGACTGCGCCGCCCGCCTGCTGGCCAGGCCCTATGAGGCACTGCTGGCCACCAAGGCGCTGATGCGCGACGCACAGGCCGAGGCGATCGAAGCGGCCCTGGACCGCGAGGAGCAGGCTCTGCTCGAGCGCTGCCGCTCGCCGGAGGCCCAGAGCGCCATCGACGCCTTCTTCGCCAGCCGGCGCCATCCTTAGGGGCGCCAGGGGAGAGAGGCCGCCGGACGTCAGGTCCGGCGGCGGAAGAGGTCGAGCTGGGTCTTCACCAGCAGGTTGCCCTGCTCGACGATGGAGAACTGCTCGTGATTGCGCAGCCAGTCGTGGAAGAGTCCACCGAGCATCGACTGCAGCAGCTGGGCGGCGACCTCCGGGGAGAGGTCGTCGCGCAGCTGGCCCAGCCGGGCGGCGCACTGCAGGTAGTCGCGCAGGGCGCCGCAGGACTCCTCGGCCATCTCGTTCTGCATGGCCAGGGGGTCGATGTCGCCGAACACCTCGCAGTGATGGATCAGGATGGCGTGCACCCGGCGGTAGCGAGGGCGCTCCAGGCGCTCGAAGCCGCTGACGCAGGCCAGGCGGATCGCCTCCAGGGGGGCATCGGCTAGGCCCGGGTCGCCGATCTCCTCGACCAGCTCCTGGAAGGGCATGCGCACCCGGTTGAGCATGGCCTGGAAGAGGTCGGCCTTGTTCCTGAAGTGCCAGTAGACGGCGCCCCGGGTCATGCCCGCGTGACGGGCGATCTGCTCCAGGGAAGTGCGAGCCACGCCCTTCTCGAGAAACACCTCCTCGGCGGCATCGAGCAGCGCCTCGCGGGTGGCAGCGGCTTCGGCCTTGGTCTTTCGCGCCATGGGGCGAACTCCAGAAATCGACAGTCGTCGCATTTTATCCCATTCCTCCGGCTTTTACATTCGTGAATGTATGATTAATGCGGGGGAGGGCAGGCGACTCGCCAGGCGTCGGCGGGGCGGGGTATAAAGGGGCTTCACGCCCTGTCACAGGATGACGCCATGGCCCGTGCCGCCTTCGACCTCGCCGGTATTTCGATCGCCCCTGGCACCCGTACCCAGATCGACGTGCCGGTGGCTCGTCTCTACACCCATGCGCCGCTCTATATCCCCGTGGAGGTGGTGCACGGCCGGCAGGCGGGGCCGACCCTGCTGGTGTGCGGCGGCATCCACGGCGACGAGATCAACAGCGTGGAGATCGTGCGCCGCCTGCTGCGCTCGAAGCAGCTCCAGGGCCTGCGTGGCACGCTCGTTGCCGTGCCCATCGTCAACGTCTTCGGCTTCGTGCAGCACAGCCGCTACCTTCCCGATCGTCGCGACCTCAACCGCTGCTTCCCGGGCAGCGAGTCCGGCTCCCTGGGCGGGCGCGTAGCGGCGCTGTTTCGCGAGCAGATCGTCGATCACGCCAGCCATATCATCGACCTGCACACCGGGGCGATCCACCGCACCAACCTGCCCCAGATCCGCGCCCAGCTGGAGAGCGGCAGCGAGACCGAACGCATGGCCAACGCCTTCGGCGCGCCGGTGATCCTCAACGCCGAGCTGCGCGAGGGGAGCCTGCGCCACTACGCCCAGAACCGCGGCATCCCGGTATTGACCTATGAGGCCGGCGAGGCGCTACGCTTCGATGAGTGGGCGATCACCCCCGGGGTGCGTGGCGTGCTCAGGGTGATGCGTCGGCTCGGTATGCTCACCGGCGAGCATCGCCGCCGCGCGCCGCCGGCGGCGGAGATCGCCAACGGCTCCAGCTGGGCCCGGGCGCCCATCGACGGCATCCTGCGCCCCCAGGTGCGCCTCGGCGCCCGGGTGGCGAAGGGGGAGCTGCTGGGGCGTGTCGCCGACCCCTTCGGCAACGCGGAAGGAGAGGTGCGCTCCATGGCCGACGGCATCGTCATCGGGATGAGTCGACTGCCCCTGGCCAACGAGGGGGAGGCGCTCTTCCATATCGCCCGCTTCGACGCCATCGAGGAGGCGGAGAGCGCCATCGAGGACTTCCACTCCAGCCTCTCGCCCCCGCCCGACCCGCTCTACTGAGGAGACAGTGCCATGTTCGATCTCGGAGCCCAGCAGCAGGCGGGGCAGCGCTTCACCGGCGACGCCGCGGTGGCGCTCAACCATCACTACTGGATGCCGTTCAGCGCCAACCGCGACTTCCATGCCCACCCTCGGGTGATCACCGGGGCGGAGGGGCGCTACTTCATCGATGACCGCGGGCGGCGGCTGTTCGACTCGCTCTCGGGGCTCTGGACCTGCGGGGCGGGACATAATCGGGCCGAGATCCAGCAGGCGGTGGCGCAGCAGCTCGGCACCCTCGACTACGCGCCGGGCTTCCAGGTGGCCCATCCGCTGGCCTTCCGGCTGGCCGAGAAGGTGGCGAGCCTTACGCCGGACGGCCTCGACCACGTCTTCTTTACCGACTCGGGCTCCGAGTCCGCCGACACCGCGGTGAAGATGGCCAAGGCCTACTGGCGGCTCAAGGGGCGCCCCGAGAAGACCCGGCTGATCGGCCGCGCCAAGGGCTACCACGGGGTCAACGTGGGCGGGACCAGCCTTGGCGGCATCGGCGGCAACCGCAAGCATTACGGCCAGCTGATGGAGGTCAGCCATCTGCCCCATACCCTGCAGCCGGCGCTGGCCTTCACCCGGGGCCAGGCCGAGAGCGGCGCCGAGCTGGCCGATGCGCTGCTCGACCACATCGCCCTGCATGACGCCTCCAATATCGCCGCGGTGATCGTCGAGCCGATGTCCGGCTCCGCCGGGGTGATCGTGCCGCCGAAGGGCTATCTCGAGCGGCTGCGGGCGATCTGCGACGCCCACGACATCCTGCTGATCTTCGACGAGGTGATCACCGCTTTCGGACGCAGCGGGGCGCGCACCGGCGCCGAGGCGTTCGGCGTGACCCCCGACATGATGACCATCGCCAAGCAACTCACCAACGGCGCCGTGCCCATGGGGGCGGTGGTCGCCTCCAGGGAGATCTTCGACACCTTCATGCATGGCGGTGGGCCCCGCCACGCCATCGAGTTTCCCCACGGCTACACCTACAGCGCCCATCCGGTGGCCTGCGCCGCGGCCCTGGCGGCCCTGGAGCTCTTCGAGCGCGAGGCGTTCCCCGCTCAGGTGCGCGCCATCGCCCCGGCCTTCGAGGCGAAGCTGCACGCGCTCAAGGGGCGGTCCCAGGTGGTGGATATCCGCAACTACGGCCTGGCCGGCGCCCTCCAGCTGGCGCCGCGAGAGGGCGATCCCACCATCCGCCCCCGGGACGCCCATCTGGCGCTGTGGGAGGCGGGCTTCTATGTGCGCTACGGCGGCGATACCCTGCAGTTCGGCCCCCCCTTCGGCAGCACCGAAGAGGAGCTGGAGCGGCTTTTCGATGCGGTGGCGGGGGTGCTGGATCGGCTGGACTAGGACAGGCCTCGCCGCCGAGGCGGCGACACCCTCTCTACCAGCCCGGCCCCCCTTCGGCAGCACCGAAGAGGAGCTGGAGCGGCTTTTCGATGCGGTGGCGGGAGTGCTGGATCGGCTGGACTAGGACAGGCCTCGCCGCCGCCTTAAGCCTGAAACGACGACCGGGGCCATCAAGGCCCCGGTCGTCGTTGTGGCGTTGCGAGCTGTCGTTCAGGCAGCGGCGCTCTCGCGTTCGGGGACCAGGCTCAGGGCGTCGTCGAAGACCCGCAGGCAGGCCCCGTCGAGGTGGCCGTTCTCGGAGAGGTGGCGGCGGAAGCGCCGGCCCCCGGGCTGGCCCTGGAAGAGGCCCAGCAGGTGGCGGGTGATGTGGTTGAGCTTGGCGCCCTCCTCGAGGCGCCGGGCGATATAGGGGCGAAAGGCCCTGGCCGCGTCGTGTCGGCTCAGTGCCGGGCCCGGCTCGCCGTAGAAGGCGGCATCGACCCCGGCCAACAGCCAGGGGTTCTGGTAGGCCTCGCGCCCCACCATCACGCTGTCCACCTGCGCCAGCTGCTCCCGGCACTCCTCGAGGGTCCTGATGCCGCCATTGATGCCGATATGCAGCGCCGGGCGGCTCGCCTTGAGGCGGTGCACCCGGGGGTAGTTGAGCGGCGGGATATCGCGGTTCTCCTTCGGCGAGAGGCCCTGCAGCCAGGCCTTGCGGGCGTGCACGATGAAGGTGTCGCAGCCGGCGTCGGCCACCGTGGCGATGAAGCGCTCGAGATCCGCGTCCTCATCCTGGTCGTCGATGCCGATGCGGCACTTGACCGTGACCGGGATCGACACCGCCTCGCGCATGGCGCGCACCGCCGCGGCCACCTTCTCCGGATGGCCCATCAGGCAGGCGCCGATCAGGTTGTTCTGCACCCTGTCACTGGGGCAGCCCACGTTGAGGTTGACCTCGTCATAGCCCCAGGCCTCGGCGATGGCGGCGCACTCGGCGAGCTCGCCGGCGTCGCTGCCGCCAAGCTGCAGGGCCAGCGGATGCTCCACCGCATCGAAGCCGAGAAAGCGCTCCCGGGGGCTGCCGTGAAGGATGGCGCCGGTGGTGACCATCTCGGTGTAGAGCAGGGCGTGGCGGGTCAGGGTCCTGGCGAAGGCGCGGTAGTCGCGGGTCGTCCAATCCATCATCGGCGCCACGGAGAAGGTTCTATCCAGCGCGGGGCGCGGCTTCCCAGTGTTTACGCGGCTTTCAGCGGCGTGGCCTGAATGTGATTTGTCGATGTCTTTTGCCATTTTGCTACGTTTTGGGCTGCGCGTTGCTACGAATTTGCTAAGCTGTAGCGACTGGATTTGCTACAAGGGAGACGGGCTCGATGGCAACGATCAGCAAGCGGAAGCGGAAGGACGGGAGTGTCGCATACACCGCCCAGATCCGCATTATGCGCAAGGGCGAGAAAGCGCACTCAGAGGCAAGGACCTTCCCCAAGAAGGCGATGGCGGAGGAGTGGGCGAAGCGCCGCGAACTCGAGTTGATGACCCCCGGCGGTCTGCTCAGCGCCAAGTGGCGCGGGGTGACGCTGAACGATGCTATCGAGCGATACCTTCACGAGTTCGCGCAGGGCGCCGGGCGCTCGAAGCGAGCGACCATCGAGCAGCTCCAGCGCTTCCCCATCTCTCGCGTCGAGGTCAACGAGCTGACCAGCGAGCAGATCGTCGAGCATGGTGTTCTCCGCCGGAACAGCGGGATCAAGCCGGCAACGGTGAATCAGGACATCGTGTGGCTGGGCATCATCCTGAAGACGGCCGTAGCGGCTTGGAAGATGCCCGTCGACCTGGGGGAGTTCGAGGCGGCGAAGCTGCTGCTGCGCTCAAAGGGCCTGATCGGGAAATCGAAGTCGCGGGACCGGCGGCCGACGGCAGCCGAGATCGAGCGGCTACGCGCCTACTTCCAGCGCTCGCAGAAGATCCGGCCGAGCGCGATCATCCCGATGGAAGACGTCATGGACTTCGCCATCGCCTCCTCGCGGCGGCGGGAGGAGATCACCCGGCTACTCTGGTCGGACCTCGACGAGATGGCATCGACCTGCTGGGTCCGCGATGCGAAGCACCCGCGGCAGAAGTGGGGCAACCACAAGCAGTTCAAGCTGACCAGTGAAGCCATGGCCATCATCCGGCGGCAGCCTCGCACCCAGGGGGAGGAGCGGATCTTTCCTTTCCGGCCGGCCTCCATCGGCACCCGGTGGCAGGCGGCGACGGCGGCATGCGGAATCGAGGATCTCCGCTTTCACGACCTGCGCCATGAAGCCACCTCGAGGTTATTCGAAGCCGGTTACGAAATTGTCGAGGTCCAGCAGTTCACCCTTCACGAGAGCTGGGACGTGCTGAAGCGCTACACGCACCTTCGGCCGGAGAACTTGCAGCTCCGAGCCCAGGGAGCCTGATCGTGGTGCTGCTCGAGCTCGGCGTCGATGCTCTGGTGGGCAGGCGAGCAGACTACGCGCCGCAGCGACCGTCTTGCATCGCGTTGCCGCGACTTCGACGACTTTTCGACCCTTCCGCAGGGGAGAAAGGGCGCAAAACCCTGATCACTGGAAATTCAGGCGGGTTGGGCGCCCCCATAGGTGTAGAAATGCGCATAGATTCGCATACTTCCTTGCGACCCAACGACTCCCGGGAGCCCAGCAACGGCGCGGGCTCGAGCCCTGGCGCGAGGGTGCAAAAAATCCGACAAGTTTAGAGCGCGGGCGGGGAGGGGTGAAGACGGCGCGCCAGGGGTGGCGGGCCAGGTGCCCCCTGTACCCCGCCCGCTTGCAGCCCCTGCCGGCGCATGCTGGCCGTTTTCTTCCTCTTCATGGGGTGCCACAGCCTTCTCGCTGCGCCTCTCTGGCGCGCTCTCAGGCGCCTTGCGGCGCCCTCGTGCGTGGCAGCGACACGGGGTCACCCTGAAGCCCCTTGCCTTGCTTTCACTCGCGGGCCGGGCGCCGGCGGCGACAGCGCTTCGGCCAGTGCCTCGCGTGCGCTGGGCGATAGCGGCAGATTTACGGCCGGGTCTGGCCTTGCGCTGGGCGTCAGTGTGTGGACGTAGCCGGTGCTGAAGGTGCCACGCCAGCCACACTCGGCGACCTGGCATTCGACGATCCCTTCGCGGCAAAGCTCGCTGACCCTGCGCGAGTCCCGAACTCTGGCCGGGCCCTTGCAGTGTGGGCAGGTCATGGCGTTGCGGTGGCGGGCATGCCGGCCTGCCCTGGTCTGGTCACTCATTCACTCCCCCTTCACTCAGCCTTGCCGGGGCCAGACCCTGGCCCCGGCCCTTGATCACCAGGACCCGAACACGACGTTCTCTAGCAGGCAGCCGGCGCCGAAGTCCTCGACGACGTAGGCGTCGTTGGAGCTCTGGTAGTCCTCGATGCGATTCCGCTTCGGGTTGTCGACCACGTAGCGGCGGCGGCGGCCTCGCTGCCAGTAGAGCGACAGGTTCTCGGGCATGGTGATGAAGATCTTCCCGACGGGCATCGGGCCGGTTCTGACTGCTTGCAGCCGGCCAAAGCGCGCATTGCTGAACATGGAGTTCTCCAGGGCGAGCAGCTCGGTCGGCTTGCTGCCGCTCTTCGAAACCATCTGGAAATACTTCACGGGGAGCAGATCGCGTCCGGCGATCACCTTGAGCTCCAGCGACCCCCGGTGCCAGGGGTCGATCAGCTCGTTCACTGCGTCGAAGACCAGGGCGTCGAGGTTCTCATAGTCACCACCAGGGCCGACGCGCAGCTCTCCCGGGGCCTTGTCTCCTTCGCCCACTACCCGCTCCGGTGCATGCTGGCGGTAGAGCTCAAGCCAGCCCTTGTTGACATCGCCAAGATCGGGGAAAGCCCCGCGGTCGGTTTCGGCGGCGGCGTGCGTGCCTCGGAAGCCGATGGCCAGGCGGTCGAGCCCCTGCTGGCGGGCCACCATGTCAGTCACGCGGTTCTGAAAGTCGGGAAACCTGGCCCAGGCATCCAGCTTTGACCAGGGGATGGCGCTATCGAACTCGGTATGAACACACTCGTAGCGCATGCCAGTCAGCTCAGTCACATCGCGGGTTTCGCGGTCGTGCTGGCTGGTATCGGTGCGCTTGGCGATCGGTCCGGCCACGCCTACGGCCAACCGCTCTCCTTGCATATCATCAACGCCAACCACGTTGACCATCCGAAGGAACTCGTCGCTCTCCTGAATCCTGCTTTCGAGGCGCTGCTGAACGCTGGGCTCGACGGTGAATGCCTGGCTGGCGGTCTTGACGCCGTTGAGCTTGGCCACTTGCTGTGACCAGGCGTCGAAGACTTCGCGGGTTTCGTTTCTCATGATGACTCCGGTGCTGCTGTTGTGGTGGATTACTTCTCGCAGGCCAGGGCAGGCGGCATTGCCGCCAGCTCCTCGAGCGCGGCGCTCGGCTGAGCAGCCCTGTCCATGTGCGTGGCCATGATGGAAGCCAGTCTGGCGTTCATGCGGCGCGTGGCCTCTTCCTGAATCTGCTGGCGGTCCGTACCGGTGATCACCGCCATGAAGCCGGGCCGGCTGGGCTCGTGGGCATCGAATCCGATAGCACCCATGAAAGCGAAGTCCTCCAGCACATCGGTCGTGGCGCCCTTCTTCTTGGCGGCCAGGGCGGCCAGGAAGCGGGCGCCCTGGTCGGTGCTGAGCATCGCGGCGGCGCTGCTCTCGAGCTCGCCCTCCACCAGGGCGGCGCGGGCCGCGGCTTGGGTTTGCTGATACTGCTTACGGGCGGCAGCCGTTCGGAACTTGAGCTGCTCGACGTGGCTGGCCAGCTCCTTGATCAGGATCTCGAGCTGGTCGGCCTCGTCGGCGAGCGTCGCCTCCTGGTGCTGAAGCTCGCGGACCTCCTTGCCGGCCTCGCCGAGGCTCTGTCTGAAGACCTCCTTCCAGCGCTGACCGGCCTCCTCGCTGCTGGCCAGGGTTGACTCTCGCTGATCCTCGAGGCGGGCCATCTGCGTTGATGCCTCCTCGAGCTCTTGCCGGATCTCGAGATAGATCCTCTCGGCATCCCGATAGCGGTCCATGTGCTGCTGCTGTTGCTCGGTCATCGTGCTGCTCCAGTGGTGGTCATGCGTGCTGCTGGTGGGGAAAGGGTTCGACGGGGGCCGGGGCCTCCCACAGCGCGTGGGCGGTGGCGAGGGCGCGGGCGGCATCAAGCTGGCCGCGGCTTTCAGTGACCAGCAGGCGGGTCCATGCCTGCCGGTCCTGCTTGGTCGGGGGTGCCTCGAAGAAACGCCAGGCGAGGCGGGCGGCCTGATCGTCATCGATGCCAGCGGCGTGCCGCTTCTCGGCAAAGGCACTGGATACCAGGAACCGCCATGCGCGCTTCGACTCGGGGGTGACAGGGTTCTGCCGGGGCGGCTCGGCGCCGGGCGCCGGCTCGTCGAAGCCGTCAAGCTCCGGCGGGAAGTACTCGGCCACGGTGCTAGCACGTTCCGCCCTCAACAGCTCCAGCGCTGCCCTATCGAGGCGAATGCACTCCTCGATGTCGGCGAGATTGGCTTGGTATTCGGCGGACCCTCGCCACTCATCGAGGCGGCCTTGCTGCTGCTCGGCCACCTCGGGGGGCGGTGTACGGGGCCGGATATCGGGGCCCGTACAGTTGTTCCCACGAGTCCAAGGCTCCGCGGCTGCGCCGCTACGCTGACCCTGCGCTGCCGCGCCGGGCTTCACTTCCCAGCGGTAGAAGCGCGTCAGGAACTCCGCCTGGCCGGTGGCGCTGGTGACGACGACGCCGAAGGTGGTCATGACGGCTTCGCCGTAGATGCCCCGCTTCTCGATACCGTCTCGCTGCTCGCCGGTCTCGGGATCGATCTCGGGGGCCTGGGTATCCAGGCGCGGGAGCCGCCACGGGCGGGCCGGGCGCTCGCTCGCCGGTACGCCGACACCGCCCATCACGTCGAGATACCCAAACCAGTCGCCGGCATCGGCGGCGCGGCGAAGGTCCTCCAGGATGGCGAGGGCCTCGGGGTCTGGCCGGGTGGCCGCCACCCAGTCCTCGAAGCTGGCGGCCGCGTAGGGATCGGCTTCCTTGTCGCGCAGGCGGCGAAGCTCTCGCCACACGGTCACGCTGGGAGTGCCCATGAACTGGAACTGGCGGATGCCGTGGACGGATGCCCAGGCCACGATCCGCTCCGAGGCCACGTCCATCGGCTTGCCGTAGAGATCAACGTCATCAGGATGCGCAGCCCCGGCAATGGCCTTGCCGATGTACTTGGCCACGTAGGCCGCGGCACTCCCTTTGGCGGGGTCGATGTCGCTGAACTCGATTCGGATGTGTTCGCGGCCGGCCACCTCTTCGGGATCGATGGAGAGGGCATAGCGGCGAAGAATGGCCTTGAGCGCGCCGAGCTGGTCGGCGTCGACGAAAAGCATCAGGTGCCAATGGGGCGTGCCGTCGTGGTGGGGCTCTACGACGCGCAGACCGTAGCACTCGATGCCATCGCGCTTGAGCTTGGCGCGGGCTCGTGCCCACAGCTTGCCGAGCATGCGATGGGCCTCGCGGGGCGTGGCGCCGTTGAACTTGGGATTGTGGGCTGAAGTTTTTTCTAGGACCGCGTGATAGGCGCTCGGCAGCGTCCAGCTTACGAACACGCCACAGTGTCCGGCGCGGCGGCCGAAGTCTTCGGTGTCGCGGATGCGCAGCATCAGCTCGGCGAAGCGGTGCTTGGGGTTGGCCTGGCCGCTCTCGGCAAGCTTGGCGAGAGTGATCTCGTGCTCGAACTGGTTGACGGCGGTAGTGGCCTCGAGCATGGCGCGGCTGGCGGCTTGGCTGCTACGCCAGCGGTCGAGCGCCATGTCCGAGAGGTAGATCCCGGCGCGAACGTGGACCCGCTTCACCAGCCGGTGAAACTGGTCGACCCGGCGAGTGGCCTCGGTGCGCAGCTTGCGGCGCCACCAGGGAGCGGCGCTCAGCTTCTTCAGCAGCGTGGCGCGCTGGGATCGGCTCAGCCTCTCCAGCTCGTCAGGTGGATCAATATCGAGGCAATGGCCGTGGGCCTTCTCGAGCGCCTCTCGAAGCGCTTCCAGCTCGGCATCCCGGCGGCATGGCCAGGTGTGGGGGCGGTAGACCAGGGCGGCCAGGCGGATGCCGGGAGGGCGGGGTGCCTGCCAGCAGTAGCGGCGGCGGGTATGGGCGAAGGCGGCGTCGGCCTCCCGCCCCAGGCGGCCAAGCTCGGCGGCGACCCGCTCGGCCTTGACCAGGGCATAGTCCTCGAGCGCCTGGTCGTCCCAGGTGGCGTTGAAGGGGCCGAGCGTCAACTGCTGCTCCATGGCGCGAAGCCAGGTATTGGCCTTGGCGTTGCCACGGTTACCACCCCCGAAATCTGCGTCTACTTTGACCACCCCACGGAGTAGATCGTTGGCGACGAGGGGGAACCTCTCGAAGATGCGGCGCCGGAAGTCCCGACACCAGGGCGTGCCCATGGCCTGCTCGCGGCGGCGCGAAGCGGTCATATGCATCGACGGCGCGAAGCGGGTCATGACGGCACCCCTTGGCGCCGAGCGCGCTCCTGCTGGTTCAGGATTCGGAGGGCCGCTTGCTCGAAGCCGTCGACGATGCGCTGGGCATGCATGTCGGCGCCGAGCAGGCGGTCTTCCTGGGCGAGGGCGCCGGCCTCGAGGATCAGCTCGAGCAGCTCAGGCTGGCCGCCGAGCAGGGCGGCCGGCTTGTGCACCGCCTGCGTTGTGCTAGTCTTATCGGCGGTGATTTTGGTAGTGGGCCCCTCGGGATTGTGGCGATCCCCGGGGCCTTTTCCGTTTCTGGCCATCCTCAGTACACCCTCCCTCCGGTGAGCTGGCTTTCCTCGGCGACGGTGAAGCCGATGGCCCGGGGCGTTGAATGCTTGCCCTTGGCGGTCCTCCATCCATGCTTGTTGGTCGCCTCTCTCACTGCCTGCTGAATGGCCGGCCAGTCATTGGCGTTGAAGGTCAGGCGCTCGCCCTGGACGTTGATCGTGATGACGCGTTGAGCCATGCGAACCTCAGCAGTCAGTGGGCAGGTGATCGGTGGGCAGGTGGCCAAAGAAGGCGATACCGGGGGGCGTGGCCATCGTGGCCTTGGCGACCGGGCGGCTGTGTTTGGCGCTGAGCTGGTCGGCGTCGATCCCGGCCTGGGTCAGCCCCTCCCGAAGTGCCAGGTAGAGATCAACCGCCTCCTCCTCGAGGAACTCGTGGGGCAGGCCGTCCAGCGTGGCGTAAATGAGCTTCATGACTCTTCTCCTGTGGCTTTTCTCGCAGGGCGTGCGCCCTTGAACTTCTTCTTGGTGCTGTACTCGACTCGGCGGCTATCCAGCCCGTCGAGCCACTCGTAAACCTCGTGGCTCAGGAAGGCGGTGATGTGCACCGATACCTGAACCGGACGGGGGAAGAGGCCGTTGGCCGCCATGCTGGTCAGCGACGAGCGGGATATCCCGGTGAGCCGCTCCACTTCTGGCCAGCGCATCAAGCGCTTCTGCCGGCCCCCTGTCTCTTGTGCTGCATGCTCCTGCATGGCCGTTCTCGTCCTCTTCCTGGTGTAAAGGCCCCGGGGCTTGTCTGACCCGCCAGCCACCCGCCCCGGGGACTACCTGCCGGGCCGCTCCAACCACCGACGGTTTCGCGAAGCGGCGCTTTCTCTGGCTGGCACTGAACATGCTGAATGAACGCAAGCGGGGCTGCTTGACTGCTTGTTGTAAGATCCCGGGTTCTTACAACTAAAAGTTCCTGCTGGGCTTACCTCGGGCACGAATGGGCCTATCGCCCGGGCTAGCCGGGCGATTCTTGGCCTGTCATTGAGGAAATTGAGTGCGCTGGTGGTGCTAGCCGCCTGGGCGGCGACGGCGCCGCCGCTTGATCGGCTGAAGGCGCTTGTCGTTCTCGCGCAGCTGCTCCAGGCGCTCGTTGAACAAGGCGGCTATCAGCTGGTCTAGCGGGCCATTCCCGCGGGGCTCGGCCTTGTCGAAAAGCTCGAAGTTGGCGCCCAGGATGTACCACCCGGTTTCCTTTCCGCTGCCCCACCCGTGGCCGTTACGGTCGACCACCCGGGCATCCCAGCCACGGCCCCATTGATCATCAAGCAGCCGTATGCAGAGGTAGCGGCTCTGCACATCTATCGGCCAGCCGTCCAGCTCGAGCCGGAGGTTCTGGCGGCCATAACCAGCCCAGGTCCACCCCCAGGCACAATGGCTGATCAGGTAGCCCAGCTTCTCATCGACCCGCCAGCCTCGCGCACATGTCCTGCACTCCATCCAGGCCGACTGATCACCTTCGGCGAGGGGCCTGGTGGTCCTGATCCTAAGATCGGATTCGCCGCAGTAGCGGCAGATCCTTTCGGCGGCTCTGTCGTGTCCGACGTGACTACTCACCTTGAGTCCTCCATACCGGCCCGCGGGCAGCGATCTCGAGCGCGCCCTCGAGAGTGTCGGTACTGCCCCACCACGTAGAGCGGTCCCAGGCGCCGCCATCCAGGCAGCGGACGTGATAGGCGGTGCCGCTCGGGTAGCGCTCTTCGAGCTGCTGGCGAAGCTGCTGCTGTTGCGCCTCCCAATCCGCTTGGGCGAAGTGGGGCTCCACCCCGTCGAGTGCGCAGCGGGCGGCATAGGACTCGAAGTCCTCGAGCTGATCCTCGATGCGGCTCGTCTCGATGAAGGGGCGGCCCCACCAGCGGGCGAGCTCCTCCTCGCTGCGCTCGTCGTTGGGGGTGTCATCGAACCCTTCGGGGAGAAAGGGGTTGATCAACACGCCGATATCGGCGCAGTCCTCGGCGAGGAACATGACCTCGCGACCGCCGGCCTCGAGGCGGAACCGGTGCAGGGTCTTTTCGGGCGGCGCCGGGTTGGCGCGCAGCTCGGCCAGGCGCTCGGCGACCAGCCGGCCCACCAACTGGTCGAGCGGCCCGCGGCCACGCCGGGGAAGCTCGTCGCCACACTCCAGGCAGCCGGCATCGACGTACCAGCCTGCGCCGCGATGCTGGCGGCCGGGATCGAGGGCGTAGTCGGCCAGCTCGGCGCTCAGGTAGCGGATGGCGGGGGCGGGCTCGAGCCGCCAGCCGTCGACGTAGACGGCCAGGGTGTGCCGCTTGTGGTGATATGCCTCTTCCCAAGCGGCCACGACGCCGGGTGCGGCCTCGATGCTGTAGCGCTTCATGATCCTTCCTCCAGATCCTCGGGCGCCGAGAGCGCCAGGTCTTCGCGCATGCCCTCCAGGGCGCGGGCATGGTTGCGGACCTGCTCGATGTCGCCATCTTCCAGGCCGCACGCTTCCAGGCTCTCCGCCAGGCGCATCAACCCGGCCTCGTGCAGGTCGAGCCCATGCAGGGTGCCCAGCACCACGGCGGTGCTGATCGGGACGCGGCGAAGCTGCTCCTGCTCTTGCCGCCATGCCTCGAGCTGGCTCGCCAGCTCTCCCAGGTGGGAAGCCGCCTTGTTCAGCTCGTCGGCGCGGTCGTTCTCGCCCCACTCTGCAAGACGGTTTGCCTCCATGCCGATGGCGATGCCGCCGGCCCTGACTCCCCTGGCCATGGCCTTGAAGTCGATAGCGGTGGTCTGCTGTGTGGTCATGTCACTTCCCCTGGTCGTGGGCGGTGGCGGCTACTCCGGCTCGCTGGAGCTCCTCGAGCTTGTGGACCACCAGGCCGGCAAAGAACCCGTGCAGCTCGCTACGAGCTGGAGGTGGACCAGCATGAATCTCGCCTGTGGTGTGGTTCAGGCAGTACCAACCAGTGGGAAGCCCGCCCAGCTCGGCATGAACCTCGGCGTCGAGGCGTGCGACCTCCAGGGGAAGCTTCATCGGAAGATCATCCACCAGGGCGGACAGGCGCCAGGCTTCAACCTCGTCCCTTTCCCACCAGGCCACCACCTCGATACTTCCCAGGCGGGCGGCGTGGTCGAGCCCCTCCAGGGGCTGGCAGCGCCAGGCACTCACATCGCCGAGGGCGGCGGACAACACCGAATGCAGGGCTTCATCTTCGAGGCGCTGCTCGGCGAACAGCCTCTCCCCCAGGGCGCACAGCTCTGGCCAGTAGCGGCACACCAGGGCAGCGGCTCGGCGGCAAGCGGTCGAGAATGCCGCCTGCTTCTCCCCGTCTGGCAGCAGGGCCAGCAGCTCGCGAGCTTGCTCCAGGTCTCCCCAGCAGGTGTCCGGCTCGCTTTCCAGCATGTCCGCTAAGCTGGGGTGCAGGCACTCCGGATCAAGCTGAAGACGCCACTCAACAGCGGGGCCAGCCAGGGCGGTGAGCAGATCCCTGGCCACCATCTCCCGCATATGCCGCCGAGAGAGCTCTCCTCCCTGTAGCTCTGGTCGCTCGAGGAGGAGCTTCGGCGCTGCGATGAACCGGGGCGCTTGGACAAAGGCGCGAACCTCCGGCCCCCTCTCCACGCCGCGATTACTCAGCCGCGGGCGGCCCTCGGCGTAGCGACGCAGCTCCACCACCTCGGGGATTTGCCCATTCCACCAGGCGGCCAGCAGATGGCCGGCCTCATGCAGGGCGACGGGTAAACGATCGTCTGCCATGTCACTCTCCCCGGCTGTGGCCGAAATGGTGGACTGTGCGGGCAGCGCGGGCGCTGTTCCGCTCGTGGGCCAGGTGAAGGGCGTTCACCAGCTCCAGGGCGTCGGCGGTGAGTATCTGGGCGGCCTGGGCGATGCCTTGCAGGTCGGCGCCGGTCAGGCCGTCGGCCTCTCCGGCCAGGGCGGCGGTGAAGAGCATGGCCTGGGCGGCGGCGAGGCGGCGCTCGGCTTCCTGGTGCAGGGACTCGGGGCCGGCGGCCTCGTCTACCAGCAGGGCGGCGGCGCCGGCATGGTGGGTATCGGCCAGCGGGCGCAGGCGGGGTGTGTCGATCATCATGGGGTGACTCCTCACTCGTTGACGGCTTTCCACTGCTGGCGGGCCTCGGCCTTGCGGCGGTCGAGGTACTCAGCGAGGTCGCCAGCGCTGACCAGCCAGGGGGACTTCTGCGAATCCATGGCGCGATAGGTCGGCACGGGCAGGGCCTGGGCGCCGGCTCGGGCACTGGCGGTGCGGGCATTGATACCGAAGTACTTCGGCGCGACCTCCACGAGGGGGATCTCGGCGCGACCGTCGAACTCGGCGAGCAGCCCGAAATAGGTAGGGGTCATCAGTGCACCCCCAGGCCGGCCGGGCGGCAGGAGTTGGCAGGTGTTGCGTCAGGGGAAATGAGGTCCAGCAGGTGGGCGTGTGTCGCGGCATCGAGGGCGCCCAGGGCGGCGGCCATCTTGGCCATGCCGATGATCTCGGCGCGCTGCTCGGGGTAACCGTTGACACGATAGGCGACCAGCAGCCGGCCGATATGGATCACGGCGGCCTGGTGCGGGGTGAGGTCAACTGAGCTGAGGCGGGCGGCAGAATTGCGTTTCTGCTGCAAATTGATAGGATTCATGGTGTCTGCACCCTTTCGCGAGCGGTTGGACATTGAGGCCCTGGGTGTTGCAGCACCCGGGGCTTCGTCATTTCTGGGCGGTAGCCTGCTGGTCATGGCGCATGGCCTCCTTGATGGCGTTGTTGACGAGCCAGGTGCGGCTCAAGCGCATCTCCTTGGCCTTGGCGTCGAGCCAGGCTTTCACCTCGGGCTCGAGGCGGAGATTGAATTGCGGGTTCTGCTGTGCCATTGGGCCTCCTCTATGTCTTGAAGCTTAATGCTTCATTTGGATTGAAGCATAAGGCTTCATTGCCTGCAACAGCATTTTGCTTCATTTTTCATGGCATGAAGACTGAAGAAGAAGTACAGGCCAATCTGAAATTCCCCAAGTCGCTGAAAGACAAGCTCAAGGCGGCGGCAAAGGAGAATCACCGCTCCATGACGGCGGAGGTGGTTGCGCGACTCGAAAGCACGTTTGAAGAGGGCAGTCTCTACGGGCACAAGCTGCCCCCAGAGATGTTGGCGCTTGGTGCAAACGATCTTGATGACCTGGTGGATTCTGTAAATGGCGCGATCCATACACTGCTTCGTGCGGGCGAAGTCCTGCACATCGCACGGAATCAGGCTCAAGGGGTTGAGCGAGCAGAAGACAAAGCCGCTGAGCAACAAGCGGAAGCCAAGGCTGCTGAGCAGCGAGGGGAAGATGGCGAGGGGATCACAGACTGCTGATCCGCCCACCCTCCAGCGCCCACGCAAAAGCGCCGCCCAGCTGGGCGGCGCTTTGCGTAGGGGAGGAGGGTGTAGGCAGGTTCAGTGACTGGGCTGTAGGCCGCTCTCGGCGGCGGCGCGGGCGATGGCGGCCACCGCCTTCAGGTCATTGCCCTGGGTCTCGGCGCGGCGGCTTGGTGACAATCGGGCCGGCCATGCCTTCCTTGGCCACTCCGGCCGGAGAGCGAGCGTCCGACGGGTCGAGTTCCAGCAGCATCGCGGCGGCCTTGGCCTTGGCGCGGGCTACGATCTCGGGGCTCTCTCGGGCTATCAGTTGATCCAGGGTACGGACCATTGCCTTCACCTCGCTTCATCGGACCCGGGCGGGCGGGTCAGTGGCTGGGCTGTAGGCCGCTCTCGGCGGCGGCGCGGGCGATGGCGTCGGCGGCCCACTGGTTCAGGCTCTTGCCGGATGCCTGCGCGGCGACGTTGGCCGCGGCGTGCACCTCGGGCGGGATGCGCAGCAGCACCCGGCCGGAGGCTGGCTTGAGTGGCTCGCGGCCGGTGGCCCGGCAGTCCTCCAGGTAGTGATCGACGGCCACGTGGAAGGCGTCGGTCAGCTCGGCAACGCTCTCGCCGTGGAAGCTGATCCGGTCAGCGATCCCCAGCACATGGCCCACGAACACCTCGTCCTCGGCGTCGAACTCGATATGGGCGGCATAGCCCTGGTACTTGATCACGTTGGTCATGGTCTGATTCCTCTATCGTCCAGCCAGGCCCGCACATCCTCGACCTGATATTTCTTGGCTTCCTTGCCAGGGTGCGGCCGGTGCAGGTAGAGCCGGCCGCCGTCGCCCAGCTCGAAGGCGACACGCGAGCCATCACCTTCGCGCACCTCGCCACCCAGGGTGACGATCAGCGACTCGATATCGGCGAACACGATCCCGCTGGCCGTGGGGTGGCGGTAGATGGCCGCTAGGGTCTTCCGATGCTTGGTTTTCATGCCAGGATGATAGCTTTGAGTGATATCACTCGGCAAGGTTCCGGAAGAGAGGAGGAGGGCGAAAACCGCTTCGCCCTGCTGCAAATTTGCTACAGGTTGGCTGTGATGCCCATTATTGCTGGCATGACTTCCAATCCATCATCGGCGCGACGGAGAAAGTCCTGTCGAGTGCAGGGCGCGGGGTGTCAGTATCCATACGGGTTGTGGCGGTTGCCTTGTCTGTCATAACTGTACATATTTACAGTAGTAGAGCCCCGTTTTTCGCCATTGCTTGGTACATTTTTGGCACACGGGGCCATGGCGATTTGGTACATCGGAGGGGCTCGCGTGGCGACGATCCGGAAGCGTCGGAAGAAGGACGGCAGTTTCTCATACCTGGTCCAGATCCGCATTGCGCGGCGTGGCCAACCAGACCACTCGGAGTCGCGGACGTTCCCCAGGAAGGCCATGGCCGAGGAGTGGGCCAAGCGCCGCGAGCTCGAGCTCAGCGCCCCGGGCGGGATCCTGTCGGCGCAGTGGCGGGGGGTGACCCTGGACAATGCCATGGAGCGCTACCTGCACGAGTTCGCCCAGGACGCCGGCCGCTCAAAGCGGGCGACGATCGAGCAGTTGCAGCGCTTCCCGATCGCTCGGGTGCAGATCACCGAGCTGACCAGCCAGCAGATCATCGAGCATGGGGTGATGCGCCGGAGCAGTGGCATCAAGCCGGCGACCATCAACCGTTTGCTGCAGCCGTTGGGGCCGCGCGAGTAGGCGGTGCCAGGGTTACGAATGGTTTCAGCGGTATTCATGGGTTAGGCTTCCTTTGTGGTGCTTTAGGGATTGGCGAGGCGACGATGGCAATCAAACAGGTGATTGATGTGGACATGCCGCTGCTTCACGATTACGACGCGGCGACAGGCGAACTGGTGTTAACGGTCCCGTTGCATTCCGAACCCAGTCAGCCGCCAGCGGCAGGCCAGAGTGGTGCGGCAGCCCAGCCCCCGGATTACGTTGAGCTGCGTGTATCAGCGGCAGCACAAGGATTTCTCGAATTTCAGATCGGTCGGCTGGAATCCGAGGCCACAGTGCCGCCATCACGGCATCGAACGCCTCGTCGGATTCAATGACGATGCTGCCGTCCAACAGCGCGTGGGGTACCGGGTAGGCGGTGAGTCCGCTGTCTTCGGTCATGGCAGGGCTCCTGATGGGCTCGTTATGAATTGCCAATGATCGCTTTGTGGATTCGATTGAAGCGAAGCATGGAATCAAATGAATCGCCTGTCAAGGGCGGATGAGACCTATATGGATTCGATTGGATCTAGATTGCGAGAAGAGCGCGATCGGCTTGGCCTGACGCAGACAGAGGTAGGTGACATAGCCGGCGTGACAAAGAACACGCAGCGGCTGTACGAGACTGATCAGCGCAGCCCCAAAGCGGACTACCTGGCAGCACTAGATGCTGCGGGTGTCGATGTGAGCTATGTGCTGACAGGCCGACGCGGCCTAGAGGCCGGCGTGACCGCCCAGCGAGTGGCCGATGGCGCCCCGGTTGCCGCGGCCAATAGCCCAGGGCCCGGCCTGGCCGAGGTGAAGCTCTATGACGTAGAAGGTGCGGCCGGCGCCGGCCGCTCGCTCGAGGGCGAGCAGGTAGAAGGGCAGCTGTACTTCCCCGAGGCGCAGCTGGCGGCCCTGGGGATCTCACCCGGGCAGGTGGCCGGCGTGAAGGTGCGCGGGGATTCCATGGAGGGCACGCTCGCCGATGGCGACTGGGTGCTGGTGGACCTGGCCAACCGCGACCCACGGCGCGAGGGGGTATTCCTGCTATGGGTGAGCGGCGAGCGGCGCATCAAGCGCGTGCAGCGCCTGGCTGGCGGTGCGCTGTACCTGATCAGCGATAACGAGCACTACAAGCCCGAGATGATCACGCCCGAGCAGATGGGAGAGGTGGAGATCCTGGGGCGGTGTGAGGTGAGGATTGGAAGGGTTGTGTGAATAATCCCATATTTTTAATTATAAATAATAGGCGATATTAAAGGTCTGTTGAGGCTGGTTTTGCTTTGATAGTAAATGGTGGATATGTAGCTGTATAAAGTTGATCTGAGGGGGAAGGGATGCCGGTTGAAAAAGCAAGAATTACTTTTTTTAATATCGATCAATTTGGGCTTTATAAACATGGCGACACAACCCCAGTGGTCGGAGATGTTGCTGATGCTCTCGATGATTTAATGTCTTGGTCTGGCGGAAAAGACTTGGCGCAAACTGTCACCTATCAGGTTTCTTCCAGTTCTCAATTAATGCCTTCTTATTTATTCGATATTAGGAAGAAGGGCGGAACATATTTGATTACAATATGGAATGAAGTCCCTTCAACACAAGGTTCCGTGGCTTCCGTCGACCCTAATTCCAGCGTAGGTTCGGTTTCTGTTACAATGAATCCACTCAAGCGTGGAACCATTCCTGGCTTTGCAACTTACTTTTGGTTTGTGCCATCTCTTTCAGTTTTTGCTTCTGTCCAGTTCCAGCATTCATTGGTGGGAAGAAAAGAGCTGCAAAAATATGTGGAGGGTTACCTTGATCCGATATCTAAGTACGTCACTTTTTCTTCGAAAAAAGGTGGGTTTAAAGTAGTTAAGTATGTTGATGGCTCAGGAGTGGAGCATGATAAGCTCCATTCCAAATTTAAATCTAGTGTTGTTCGTAAGCCTGGGGATATTCAGCACGTTCTTAGCAACCATGCTAAAATTGAAAGAGTGATAAGAAGAACCACTCTTGAAATGAAAAACCAACAGCAAAAAGATGTTATGGACAAGCTCGTTGGTTTAGTCAAGAGAGCTAAAAAGATCAATTACACGCTCCCAGTTAATCCAGTTAGTATTAGCTATGAAATGCCGCTGCATCTCAATTATTCTGACCTCAATGCTATTATTGATGATTGGAATAAAACCAATAACCATAGCCGTGCTGAGTGGGACGATTATGGGTTTCAGCTGCAAGGTGAAATGAATAAGACTTATTGGCTTAGTAGCTCGCTTGCTAGGGATAAGTTTGACCTCGATGTGACTCGGGTCAATGCGGAGGTTGTTGACGGGGGTAGTTTGCTAGATGCACTTTCTAATAAAAAGCCAACCATTACGAGTATATTATGAAGGTTCCATTATTTAGCTTTTTCTCCATGGCTATTCTTGTGCTTTTCTTTTTTATCGGCTGGGCGTTTGGGGAGAATGTTAGATTTTCTGAACAATGGCCTTTGTTTGAGGCGTTGCGAAATACAGCTGCGATAATATTTGCTGTTGTAGGTGCATGGTTTGCAATTATTTATCCGGAAAGGATGAGGGGGTATTTAAACCCCTCAGCTCCGCTTGCAATTTCGGCGAGTGAGGGCATAGGTAAGCTTTTTTCTCCCATTGTTCACTCGACAATCATTCTTTGTATAATTCTTCTATTGGGGGTTTTGGCCCCTTTGTTAAAGCAAATAGATTTTTTTGTTTCGCATGCAGAAACTCTAAGGAGGGTTTCTTTTGGCCTTCTTTATGTTTTGACATTTTGGCAGATATGGACGGTTCTAGTGACTTTGGTTCCTGCTCTTTTGCTGAAGGAAGCTTCTGGTCAGCAAAAATTAAACGAAGACAATTTGTACTCTTACCGAAAAAATAAAGTTGTTAAAGATGCTGACGAAGATGGGGGTGATGATGATTGAGAGGGAGGGGTAAAGGTGTGCGGTCGTTTCGCGCTATATAGTCTCTATCCCAAGCTCTCCCAGGCGCTACGCTTGCCGTTGGAGGAGATAGGCCAGCAGACACCACGCTACAACGTAGCGCCGAGCACCTGGATCACCACGGAGCGCCATACTAACGATGACGCGCCGCGATGATCTCAGTAGGGTAGTGCTGCTAGAGTGCATAGTGCGAGAAAAGTGGAATGAAGGATGGATTTCCAAGCAGGAAAGGAAAGATAACGATATGACGAATCCCACTCAGGGCGAAATGTTCGCCAGGTTTTCTAAGGATCAGCTCGCTGAGGTCGATGAGCAGATTGATGAGTTCTACAAGCGATACGATTATGATATTCGGGAGTTTCCGATAGAGGTCGTATACAATAAATATTCCATTGAGGATGAAGAAGGAATGACCGAGTGGTTCATTCCCTCCTATCAGCGTCGGCACGTATGGAAGGAAAAACAGCAGAGCGAATTCATTGAGTCGTTGTTCCTAAACCTTCCCATTCCCTATTTATACGTCAGCGATACGGGTGACGAAAGCTTGGTTGAGATCATCGATGGCAGCCAGCGGGTGAGAACCATTGCTCGATTCGTCAGCAACGAACTCGAGCTTTCGAATCTGAAGACTGTAACGAAGTTGAATGGATTCCGGTTCAAAGATCTCTCCCGGCCGACGCAGCGGCGATTCATGCGCAAGACGTTGCGTACCATCGAGCTGTTGTCGATGAATGAACAGTCGCGCCGAGAGCTCTTCAACCGCCTAAATACGGGTGGTACGCAGCTCACTGATTCTGAAAAACGTTACGGCGTTCGGGATGGCAAGTTCTTTGAGATTGTCAAGGAGTTGGCCCAAGATCCCTTGTTGCATCAGCTTTGTCCAATTAGTAAGAGTAAGGTGATTAGGCGGGAGTATGATGAATTCGTGCTGCGCTTCTTTGCCTATGCCAATGATCGTTCGCGCTTTGTTCACTCCGTCGATGAGTTTCTCGATCAGTACTTGGATAATATGAATGTGGCCGATTTCGATCCTGAAGAGTATCGCGAGGAGTTCCGCCGCATGTTGGGTTTTGTGCGTGACAACTTCCAGCACGGTTTCAAGAAAAACGAACGGAACATGTCGGTTCCGAGGATTCGTTTCGAGGCCCTATCGGTTGGCGTGGCGGAAGCGCTACGAGAAAATCCTGACTTGACGATCACCAGTACCGAATGGGCTTATGATCCTGAAAGTGAGTTCGTGGAACTGACCACCTCTGACGCGAGTAACTCTCGCCCGAAGGTTAATGCACGAATTGATTTTGTGAAGCTAGCACTGCTGAATGGGTGATCCATGGAACAGGAGATCGAATACATCCTTCAGGATCTCTACGGCGACTTCAGGGAAAGGTCGAAAGAGGTCAAGCGCTATACGCAGTTCATACAGGTGATGGCTTCTTCAAAGGCATCGGGTCTAGCTTATGGATCACCAGGCGAGATGCAGGTCATCAAAGACTTCGAGCTCGATCGTGAGTTAACCAAGACCATTCGTGCGAGCGGCTATCTGCTGCTGTACAACCTGGTAGAGTCGACACTTTCCAATGCCATTGATTCGATCCACAAAGCGATCGAGGTCCACGGGGTTGAGTTCAACCAGCTGAACGATAAGATGAAAGATATCACCCTCACGCATTTCCAGAGGGCGATCTCCAGTAGCAAGAAGGTAGATACCACTCACCCCATTCAGGTCGCCATGGTCAAGATGGGGTACGAGAAGGAGAAGCTCTTCAACGGAAACATTGACTGCAGAGAGATTCGCGCGATCTCCAAGCGGTATGGGTTCGCTGTTCCCGATCCCAAGCTTGGAGGACGCATGATCGGCGACTTGGTTCTCGAGGTGAAGCACAAGCGCAACGACTTGGCACATGGCTCCATCTCCTTCGAGAGGTGTGGTCGCGAGACACCTCCCGAGCACCTGGTGACGGTTGCCGACCAGACCATACTTTATCTTCGTGCGGTATTACGCTCCGTCAGGCAGTACATCAAAAATCGCGACTACTCGGCCAAAGATCAAGAGGTGGCATAAGCAAGGAGGTGAACCACCGGATGCGAGCTGTTCGGCAAAAGGATACGGCGCCCGAGGTCATCGTGCGCCGACTTCTTTTCCGTCTGGGACTCCGGTTTCGTTTGCATGTCAAAAGACTACCTGGCTCGCCAGATATCGTGCTCAGGAGGCATTCCACGGCCATCTTCGTGCATGGTTGCTACTGGCATCGTCACCCAGGGTGCAAGCATGCCACCACGCCCAAAACGAATAGGGACTACTGGTTGCCTAAATTCAAGGCCAACGTGGAACGCGACGCGCGCCAGGCCGAGGCCTTGCGCGCTTTGGGTTGGCGGGTATTGATCGTATGGGAATGCGAGACGCGGGATCCCCCGAGTTCGACACTTCCAGCTCGATTTTGGCCTGAAATCGGCACTCATGGCATGGGAATTCAGAGACTTAGCCATTTCTGGCCGAATTCTTTGTAGTGACACGTTTTTCTCTTGGCACCTTGCCAGGCATGGATTGACCGGTCTATCGTGGTGACATGTTCGTCAAAGTCACCAAATCCGGCCCTCGCCGCTATGTGAAGCTCGTCGAGTCCTATCGCGACGAGGCCGGCAAGCCGCGCCAACGCGTGATCGCGACGCTGGGACGTCTTGAGGCCGTCACGGCCGGGGAATCCAGCGCGCTGATCAACGGCCTGCTGCGCGTCACCGGCCAGCCAACACTCGAGGAAGGCACCGGCGAGACCGACTTCGCGCCGGCGCGCTCCGTGGGTGATACTTGGCTGCTGACGTCACTCTGGAAAGAGCTCGGCCTGGATGACGCCTTCCGGCGTGTCTTGCGTAGCAAGCGCCAGTTCGATGCCGAGCGGCTGCTGCGGGTCATGGTGTTCAATCGGCTATGTGATCCGGAATCCAAGCTCGGGGTGCTGCGCTGGCTGGAAGATGTACTGGTGCCCGACGTCGACACGGCCTCGATCAGTCACCAGCATCTGCTGCGCACCATGGATACCCTGTCGGACTGTAGCGAAGCCCTCAATGACGTTCTGGCACAGCAGCTCAAGCCACTGATCGACCAGGAACTCTCGATCGTCTTCTACGACCTCACCACAATTCGGGCAGAAGGCAGTACCTCACTCGACGGTGATGTCCGTCAATACGGTCCCTCGAAGGAGGGCGGCATCGCCCGCCAGTTCATGCTCGGTGTCGTGCAGACGGCGGAAGGCTTACCCATTCACCACGAAGTCTTCGATGGCAATGTCGCGGAAACCCGCACGTTGCTGCCGACCATCGAGACGGTGGTCAAGCGCTTCAATGTGCGGCGAGTCGTACTGGTCGCCGACCGTGGCCTGCTCTCGCTGGACAATCTGGCTGCTCTGTCCGCCGTGCGTATCGAGGATCGCCCTCTGGAATTCATTCTGGCGGTGCCGGGCCGCCGTTATGGCGAATTCGATGCGCTGCTGAAGGCGTTTCATCAAGCGCACTGCCAGGATGTCGACGCCGAACACGAAGCCTACGGCGAGATGACATGGCAGGATCATCGGCTGATCGTGGCGCACCGGCCGGAGGTCGCCAAGGCGCAGACGGCGGCACGTGATCAGAAGATCGAGGCGCTGCAGGCCGATGCACGCCAGTGGTTCGAGAAGCTGGACAACCAAGATGCTGGGCGTCGCTACCGCGGCAGAAAGCTCTCCGATGCCGGCGTCACCGCCAGGTTCTACAAGGCCGTCACCGACGCTCACCTCGGGCATATCCTAAAGGTCGATCTGACCGCCGAGACGTTCAACTATGTCCTGGATCAGCGCGCGCTCGATCGCGCCAGGGTGATGGACGGCAAGCTGCTGTTGGTCACCAACATGGCCGACCACGACCCGAAGGAGATCGTGGAGCGCTACCGGGCGCTGGCAGACATCGAGCGCGGCTTCCGGGTGCTGAAGAGCGACATCGAGATCGCGCCGGTCTATCACCGGCTGCCGGATCGCATCCGTGCCCATGCGCTGATCTGCTTCCTCGCCCTGGTGCTTTACCGGGTGCTCCGGATACGGTTGAAGGCCAGCGATCACTCACTGTCGCCGACGCGGGCACTGGAGATTGCCCGCAAGATCCAATTCCACCAGGTCCTGCTTCACCGTCGCGAGACGGCGAGCGGCCTGACCAAACTGAAGCCTGAACAACGCGATCTCTTCGAGGCCATTGGACTACCGGCGCCGACTGCATCTCGCTTGTAGTGCCAATTTTGAAAACGCGTTTCCAGGCTAATCAGTGGCTTACGCTTCTATCTGTCGAACTCGGGGGATCCGGTCACGCTGGAAGTGCGGCTGCGGCAGGAGTTCGATCTTCTGCCTGACCCATGATTTCCTCGACGTGGCGCATGAAGCTTTCGCCGATCACTTCTCCCAGTCTGGCGGGAACCGCATTGCCGATCATCCGCCCAACGGTCCTGAAATGTACCGGCTTGCCTGGCTCGACGAAGAGATAGTCACGGGGGAAGGATTGCAGCATGGCCGCTTCGCGCAACGTGATGGCGCGGTCCTGCTCGGGGTGACCGAAGCGTCCATTCCCATAGCCATAGCAAAGCGTGGTCATCGTGGGGCTTGGCTCATTCCACTCCATGCGGCCATAGACGCTGGGATAGGAGCGACCTGAGCTGCGTTTGTGGCAGCCGGTGATGAGCTCGTTGGGCCAGTCCTTCCAGCTGCCACCAGGTGTGGAGGCCCGGATCCGTCGCATATTCAGCTCGTTCAGCTTTGGTGCTTTGTGCAGCGGGTCGTCCGGGTGGCACTCTCCCGACCCAACAGGAGGCAGGTTACCGATCGCGTCTCTCACGGTCACCGGGCGCATCAGGTGAGTTGGTGGTATCAATGCGATCGGACCGAGCCTGGAAGCCAGCAGGACGTGGCGCCGGCGTAACTGGGGGAGACCATAGTCCACGCAGGCCACGGGACCTGCAGCAACGTGATAGCCCTCGTTCGCTAGCGTCTTCAAAAAGTCATGGTAGATAGAGTGCTTGGTGACGTCCGGGACGTTCTCCATGGTCACTAGTTCAGGACGGATGGCTTTGATCAGGTCTGCGAAAGCGCCCATCAAGGGCCACTTGTCGTCCTTAGTGGTGTCCCGCCCCAAGTTGTAGGTCGAGAAGGGCTGGCAGGGCGCGCAGCCGGCGAGGAGGCGGTAAGCACCGGGCCTCTGGTACCAGCCAGCGATCTCGGCTGGGTCGACCTTGGAGATGTCCGCCTCAACGAAGACCGCACCGTTATTCGACTCATAGGCGAAGCTGCATGCGGACTCGATGTCGTACCCTGCACGGACATCGATTTTGGCCTGGCGCAGGCCAGCGGTCAGCCCTCCGGCCCCACAGAAAAGGTCAACGGCTTCGATCATGTATGCAGTTCTCCCAACATGTTCGCCATTCTATACGCTTTCGCCTTTGTCATCAGGGGGTTTTGCCAACGAATCGGTTAGGTGGTTGGAAGACATCAGAGCCACATCGCATCACATTGCTGCTTGTCTGGCTCTGTTTTTTTATACAGTATTCTCGGCAGGGCCGGCATCAGGCAAATGCTAATGGAAGCTTGAGGTCGGGTAAGAACCTGGGAGAACGAGGCAAGGGGATGCGTGTGAACTACTTGGGCCCGCTGTGCGTGGGCATTCAGCACCCGGCGCTGGCTGGCTACGACCTGAGCCAGTTTTCGCCGAGCTGCTTCCTGGTGGAGGTAGGTGACGAGGCTGGGGTGAGCGGCCCGGTGATCAAGGGCGACCTGCTGGTGGTGGACGAGGCGCGGGCGCCGGGCCATGCCGACCTAGTGGTGGTGGAGCAGGCCGGGGAGCAGCGGCTGTTCACCACGCACCGGATTGGTGGGCAGAACCGGCTGCTGCCGGTCAGTGCCCGGGCTGTAAGCCGCTCTCGGCGGCGGCGCGGGCGATAGCGTCGGCGGCCCACTGGTTCAGGCTCTTGCCGGATGCCTGCGCGGCGACGTTGGCCGCGGCGTGCACCTCGGGCGGGATGCGCAGCAGCACCCGGCCGGAGGCGGGCTTCAGCGGGTCGCGGCCGGTGGCCCGGCAGTCCTCCAGGTAGTGATCGATAGCCGCGTGGAAGGCGTCGGTCAGCTCGGCGACGCTCTCGCCGTGGAAGCTGATCCGGTCGGCGATCCCCAGCACATGGCCGACGAACACCTCGTCCTCGGCGTCGAACTCGATATGGGCGGCATAGCCCTGGTACTTGATCACGTTGGTCATGGTCTGATTCCTCTCTCTTCCAACCAGGCCCGCACATCCTCGACCTGATACTTCTTGGCCTCCTTGCCGGGGTGCGGCCGGTGCAGATAGAGCCGGCCGCCGGCGCCCAGCTCGAAGGCGACACGCGACCCGTCGCCTTCGCGCACTTCACCGCCCAGGGTGACGATCAGCGACTCGACATCGGCGAACACGACCCCGCTGGCCGTTGGGTGGCGGTAGATGGCCGCCAGGGTCTTGCGGTGCTTGGTTTTCATGCCGGGATGATAGCTTCGAGTGATATCACTCGGCAAGGTTCCGGAGGAGAGGGAGAAAGGCAAAACCGCTCCGCCCTGCTGCAAATTTGCGACTGCCTCGCTGGAGTGCCCTTCATTGCTGGTGTGGGTTCCAATCCCACCTCGGCGCGACGGAGAAGGTGCGGTCGAGCTGGGGCATCAGGCATCACGGGGTTGTTCGGGGAGGCGGTCATTCTACCAGTCCAGATCGCGGGTTGCCGCACTTGGCGGCAAGGGCGGAGGAGGTAATGTACCTTGTGGGTGATGGTGAGGGTTTCCACGCGACTCCTGCCGGCATCGCGGCAAGTCCCCTCAGCAACCCTCATGCAATGTTCGCTACAGGGAGATCGCCATGTCATATGACCTGACCGACCATCAGCTGGAACTGCTGGCTCGCGTGCTGCAGCACGGTGGGGTGCTCTCCTCTCCCTTTGGCCATTCCGATGAGGACACCCTGCTGCCGGCGCTTCACGACGACATCGCGATCCTGGAGGAGATGGGACTGATCACGGTGACGCCCCATGCCGGCCGGGCAGAAGGGGAAACCCTGACGCTGACCGAGGAGGGCTATGCGGCTCTCGACATGACCTGACGGCCAGTCCCGAGCGTCTCTTCGATCCGCCTGGACCGGCATCAAGGGGGATTCAAGCGGAAAAGCCTCGCTGCCGGGTCGTGGTACGGCCGGCATGTGCTATGAAGAAGGGCAGGGCGATGCCACACCGGTACGCCTGGAGACGGGAGGCAGCACCATGATGGAGCGCAAGCAGCGACTCGAGACCCTCAGGGACGAGCTGGTCGAGCGAATCGAACGCTATCGGGGGCACAAGGAGCAGCGCGCAGGCCCGCTGGACAAGAACATGGAGGAGCAGGCCATCGAGCTCCAAAACGATGAGGTGGTCGATGCCCTGGAGCGCGACGCCGAGGAGGAGCTCCGCCAGGTCATGCAGGCCCTGGCAAGGATCGAGGCCGGCGAGGGCGATATCTGCCAGGTCTGCGAGGAGCCGATTGGCCCCGAGCGGCTGGCGGCGGTGCCGTTCACCACTCTCTGCCGCGAGTGCGCCGACCCGAGGTGACTTTGCCGGGACGCGTGACCCGGCCCGGTGGTAGCCTGGGGGCAGGACTTATCGCTTGGGAGGTCATGCATGAAGGCGTGCTATCGATGGTGCGGCCTGGCGGCGGTGCTGGTGCTGCTGGCCGGATGCAGCGGGGACGACACCGGTGCCGAGCCTACGGCCGGGCTGGAAGAGGCCGAGAGTGTCGAACAGGCATCGGCTCCGGAGCCGGAGGAGCCTGCGGTCGAGCCCTTCGCCGAACCGGTGGCGATCGACTTTGCTGCCACCCTGACCGGTGACCGACGCCTGATGGTGGCGGGAGAGAGTAACCTGCCCGAGGGGGCCAGGCTGCAGATCGTGGTCGAGCGTGAGCTGAGCGGCGTTCGCTGGCAGCAGCGCACGGTCCTGGCCAACGGCCGCTTCGAGGCAGGTCCCCTCGGCCCGGGCAGCGGCATGCCGGATGGCGGCTACACCATCACCGTCAATCTGCCGGAGGCCAGCGTCCAGCCGCTGGAGGTCCGGCGCCGCATCGGGGAGCAGGGCGAGCACCTCAGTGGGCCGCTGGTGGGCACTTCACGCCATGGTCTGGGACAGGTCGCCAGCACCTCGCGGCGCTTCCTGGTCGGCAGCGAGCCTCGCCGCACCGATGATCGCGTCGAGGTGCTGGGCGTCGAGTAGGAGGCTCAGAAGGGCGCTGGCTGCCAGCGCCCCACCAGCTTGCCAAGCAGGCGAATGGCGGGCCTGTGCTCCTCCGCTGTGGCCTCCTGCTCAGCGCTGAACCACAGCTTGCCATCCTCTGCCTGGGTAACGCGGCGGATGCAGTGCTGGCCCTCCCGCTCCACCAGATAGAGGCCGGTCTGCTGGAAGAGCTCGGTCGGCGCCACGGCGATCAGATCGCCCTCGGTCAGGAAGTCGAAGCGCTCACCGGGAGCGGGGGTCAGCAGGTAGCACTCTCCCTCCCACTGCTGGGCGGGAACCAGCTCGAAGGGCAGTTCGATGCGCCCGGCGGCGGGGTCCTGCCAGGGGGCAGGGGGCTGACTGTGCAGGTAGAGCGGAGCGGCTCGACTGACGCCGTCGCCCTCCAGCAGCCGCGAAAGCGAACAGCCCAGGGCCTGAGCCAGGGCGACCAGCCTCTCGTGGCCGATCTGTCGGATGGCGCCTGACTCCCAGTAGGAGATGGTCACGTCGGAGACGCCGACCTTACGGGCCAGGGCGGCCTTGTTGAGGTTGGCCTCCAGGCGGAGTTCCTTGATACGCGGGCCTAGTGAATCCATCTCTCCGTCCTGTCGATGCATGGGGTCATTACGTGAGGGTTAGGAAAAGCCGGTCGGAATGATCCGGTATCCGGCAAGTTTGTGCAAGATCGCGCATCAACGCTGTGTTTTCGCTGGTGTCGCTACCAGGGCACCGGCTCTCCCGCCCAGTCATGGAAACTCGGGCCATCGCCCAAGGGGCGCTGGCCCAGTACCTCGAGCAGGCGCTCGGCCACGAAAGCAGCCGAGAACAGCTTGCCCTGGGGCACCCTGGCCTGGAAAGGGCGAGAAAGCTCGGTATCGGTGGTGCCGGGGTGCAGACAGGCCACCGTCAGGCTGGGGTTGAGTCGGCGCAGCTCCACGGCGGCGGTCTTCATCAGCATGTTGTGAGCCGCCTTGCTGGCGCGGTAGGCGTACCAGCCGCCCAGCCGATTGTCCTCGATGGAACCGACCCGGGCCGACAGGCTGGCCACCAGCGCCGGGTGCCTGCCCTTGAGGCCGGGCTGCAGGGCCTGGAGCAGCAGGGCAGGGGTGACGGCGTTGACCTGAAAGAGATGCGTCAGGGCCGCCGCGTCGAGGTCGTCCAGCTTCTTCTCCGGGTGGATGCCCAGCTCCGCGTCGTGCAGCGTACCGATGGTGTTGAAGAGCAGGTGCAGCGGTGCTCCCTCCAGCGCAGCGACCAGGCGGTCGCGGCCGTCTTCCTGAGTGAGGTCGGCAGTGAGGGAGGCGGCGCGAGGATCCTCCAGGACCTGGGGTCGGCGGCTGACGGCGATCACCCGCCCCGGACGCGAGCTGGCCAGCAGGGCCTGGACCACGGCGGCCCCGATGCCGCCGCCGGCGCCGGTCACGACGGCGGTAAACCCCTCGGGTAGCTGAGAAAGCATGTCCCCTCCATGGTCTATTGGACCAGACGTTGACCCCAATCAGGCGGGATGATTCCCCGCCATGGCTGCCGAGCCGTCGGCAGGTGCGTATAATGCCGTCATTCATCCGCTAGCTCATCCACCAACGGATCCGGGACACCGTAACGCCATGACCGTACGCACGCGTATCGCGCCGTCACCCACCGGCGATCCCCACGTCGGCACCGCCTACATCGCCCTGTTCAATCTCTGCTTTGCGCGACAGCACGGCGGCCAGTTCATCCTGCGCATCGAGGATACCGACCGGGTGCGCTCCACCCAGGAGTCGGAGCAGATGATCCTCGACTCCCTGCGCTGGCTGGGGCTGGAGTGGGACGAGGGCCCCGACGTGGGCGGCCCTCATGGCCCCTACCGCCAGAGCGAGCGCGGCGACATCTACGGCGAGTACGCCCGCCAGCTGATCGCGTCCGGTCACGCCTTCAAGTGCTACCGCACCAGCGAGGAGCTCGACGAGCTCCGCGAGGCGCGCAAGGCCGCCGGCATGCACCTGGCCCTCAAGCCTGCCGACCTGGCGCTGCCCGAAGAGGAGCAGGCCCGCCGCGAGCAGGAGGGATGGCCCTACGTGGTGCGCATGCAGGTGCCGGCCAGCGGCACCTGCGTGATCCGTGACATGCTGCGCGGCACCATCGAGGTGGACTGGGCCCAGGTAGACGCCCAGGTGCTGCTCAAGTCCGACGGCATGCCCACCTACCACCTGGCCAACGTGGTGGATGACCACCTGATGGGCATTACCCATGTGCTGCGCGGTGAGGAGTGGATCAACTCCGCACCCAAGCATCAGCTGCTCTACGAGTACTTCGGCTGGGAGATGCCCGAGCTCTGTCATATGCCGCTGCTGCGCAACCCCGACAAGTCGAAGCTCTCCAAGCGCAAGAACCCGACCTCCATCAACTACTATCGCCGCATGGGCTACCTGCCCCAGGCGGTGATCAACTATCTGGGTCGCATGGGCTGGTCGATGCCCGACGAGCGCGAGAAGTTCAGCCTCGACGAGATGATGGCCCACTTCGATATCCAGCGGGTCTCCCTGGGCGGTCCGGTCTTCGACCTGGAGAAGCTGACCTGGCTCAACGGCCTCTATATTCGCGAGGATCTCGACGACGGCGCCTTCCTCAGGGTGCTGATGGAGTGGGCCTTCAACGAGTCCTACGTGAAGGAGATTCTGCCCCAGGTGCGCCCGCGGGTGGAGACCCTCTCCGAGGTGGCCCCCCTGGCCGGCCACTTCTTCTCCGGCCTGCCGCGCATCAATGAAGAGAGCTTCGACGGCGTCAAGCTGGGGCGCGAGGACCTGCTCAGGCTGCTGCAGTTCCTGGTATGGCGCCTGGAAACGCTGCCCGCCTGGCAGAAGGAGACGCTGCTGGCCGAGGTGGAGGCGCTCTCGGCCCACTTCGACCTCAAGATGAAGGAGTTTCTGGCCCCGGTCTTCATTGCCGTGACCGGCTCTGCCGCCAGCACCTCGGTGATGGATGCCATGGCGATCCTCGGCTCCGATATGACCCGCGCGCGCCTTCGCCACGCCATCGAGGTGCTGGGCGGCGTCTCCAAGAAGCAGGCCAAGCGCTTCGAGAAGGAGTACCGGGATCTCTGAAAAAGTGTTGACGAAGGCGGGGCGAATCAGTACTATACGTCTCGTCTTCAGGGCAACGGGGCCTTAGCTCAGCTGGGAGAGCGCAACACTGGCAGTGTTGAGGTCAGCGGTTCGATCCCGCTAGGCTCCACCAATTTCCTGAATGACATCTGCGTCCCATTCGTCTAGTGGCCTAGGACACCGCCCTTTCACGGCGGGAACAGGGGTTCGAACCCCCTATGGGACGCCATCTTCCTGAAAAGGGCACCTCACCGGGTGCCCTTTTTCTTTCTCTTCGTCTGTCTCCTTCCGCTATCGGAATGCCTCGCGTTTCTTCCCTGTCGCGTCGTTTTCAGGGCGATTTCCGCTTGACTTGTCCACCAGGCACGGTTCCGACTTCCCTCCTGTGCAGGGTGGGCGGGCAACTGCCCGTGTCGCCGAGCCTTTTTATAAATCTCATATAAAACAATGCTTTAGGCAAGGTCAAAAATTGATCAATCTAAGCTCAAGCCGCTTCCCGTGGCGGTCAGAAGACCTTTTCGAGCGGTTTTGAACAGGGTTATCCACAGAATGTGTGGAAAACGTTGGGGTGGTGGATAAATGGCCGGCGGCGACGCCGCGAGGTCGCCGCCGGCAGGGGTCAGCGCTGCTGGAGGGCGCGCAGGCGACGCAGCAGGGAGGAGGTGTCCCAGCGGCCGCCGCCCATCACCTGGACGTCGGCGTAGAACTGATCGACCAGGGCGGTGACCGGTAGGCGCGCCTGGAGGTGGCGGGCCTGCTCCAGGCAGATGCCGAGATCCTTGCGCATCCAGTCCACGGCGAAGCCGTGGTCGTACTCGTCCGCGATCATGGTGGCGTGGCGGTTCTCCATCTGCCAGGAGCCGGCCGCCCCCTTGGAGATGACATCCACCACCCGCTGCTGGTCCAGTCCCGCCTGCTCGGCGAAGTGCAGCCCCTCGGCCAGCCCCTGGACCAGGCCGGCGATGCAGATCTGGTTGACCATCTTGGTGAGCTGGCCGCTGCCGGCGGCGCCCATCAGGGTCACGGCGCGGCCGTAGTGGGCGAGCACCGGCTCGGCCCGGGCGAATGTCGCCTCATCGCCGCCGCACATGATGGTCAGGGCGCCATTCTCGGCGCCCTGCTGGCCGCCGGAGACCGGCGCATCCAGAAAGCCGATGCCGCGCTCGCGGCAGGCGGCGTCGAGCTCCAGGGCGAGCTCCGCCGAGGCGGTGGTGTGGTCCACCAGCAGGCTGCCCTCGGCCATGCCGGAGAGGGCGCCCTGTTCGCCGGTGGTGACCTGGCGCACGTCGTCGTCGTTGCCCACGCAGACCAGCACTAGCTCGGCGCCCCGGGCGGCCTCCTCGGGAGTGGGGTGGTGGCTGCCGCCGTGTTCGGCGGCCCAGGCTTCGGCCTTGGCCGCCGTGCGGTTGTAGACGCGTACGCTGAGCCCGGCGCGAGCCAGGTGGCCGGCCATGGGGTAGCCCATCACGCCCAGGCCGATAAAGGCGACGGTGGAGATGCTCTGGCTCATTTTGTTGCTCCTGGTATGGCGGGTGAGTGGTGAGTCGCGAGGTGAGTGTTCCATGCAGCAGAAAGCCGCCCGAAGGCGGCTTTCTGAAGCGTAGCGCATGCGGCCCTGGCCGCTTCTGCCGGCTTATTTGGCAGGATAGTCGCGCTGGTCGTGACCGGTATAGAGCTGACGCGGACGGCCGATCTTGTAGCTGTCGCTGAGCATCTCGTGCCAGTGGGAGATCCAGCCGATGGTGCGGGACACCGCGAAGATCACGGTGAACATGTTGGTCGGGATGCCCATGGCCTTGAGGATGATGCCGGAGTAGAAGTCCACGTTCGGGTAGAGCTTGCGCTCGACGAAGTACTCGTCCTCCAGGGCGATCTCCTCCAGGCGCTTGGCGATCTTCAGCTGCGGGTCGTCGATGCCGAGCTCGGCCAGCACCTCGTCGCAGGTCTCCTTCATGACCTTGGCGCGGGGGTCGAAGTTGCGATAGACCCGATGGCCGAAGCCCATCAGCTTGAAGGGGTCATCCTTGTCCTTGGCCTTGTCGATAAAGCGCTGGATGTTCTCTTCGGAGTCGTCGCCGATCTCGTCGAGCATCTTCAGCACCGCCTCGTTGGCGCCGCCGTGGGCCGGGCCCCAGAGCGCGGCGATGCCGGCGCTGATGCAGGCAAAGGGGTTGGCGCCGGTGGAGCCTGCCAGGCGCACCGTGGAGGTGGAGGCGTTCTGCTCGTGGTCGGCGTGCAGCATGAAGATGCGGTCCATCGCCTTGGCGTAGACCGGATTGATCTTGTACTCGTCGCAGGGCGTGCTGAACATCATGTAGAGGAAGTTCTCTGCATAGCTCAGGTCGTTGCGCGGGTAGTTGAACGGCTGGCCCACGTTGTACTTGTAGGACATTGCGGCGATGGTCGGCATCTTGGCGATCAGGCGGATCGCGCTGATGATGCGGTCCTCTTCCACGTTGATGTCCATATGGTCGTGATAGAAGGCGGCCAGGCCGCCGACCACGCCGCACATGATCGACATCGGGTGGGCGTCACGACGGAAGCCCTTGAAGAAGTTGTTGATCTGGTCATGGACCATGGTGTGGTTGCGGACCCGCGACTCGAATTCCGCATACTGCTCGGCGTTGGGCAGCTCGCCGAACAGGAGCAGATAGCACAGCTCGACGAAGTTGGAGTCCTTGGCGAGCTGGTCGATGGGGAAGCCGCGGTGCAGCAGGGTGCCCTTGCCGCCGTCGATATAGGTGATGGCCGACTGGCAGGAAGAGGTGGCCATGAAGCCGGGGTCGTAGGTGAACAGGCCTTCGGCGCCCAGCCCGCGGACGTCGATCACGTCGGGGCCCAGGGTGCCCGAATAGACAGGCAGTTCGATCGTCTTGTCCAGACCGTCTACCGTCAGCGTCGCTTTCCTGTCAGCCATGAAAGGCCTCCTCTCGAGTTCGTGATAGGGCGATAAGTCGTTATTTCACTAGCGAGTTCGCAGCGAATGCCGGCGAAAAGGTTCGCCCACTATAGAAGCGTTCCAGCGATTGTCAATTAGCCCATAGCGACTGGCACCTTATGCATGCTTGTGTGTCTGGTATAAGTGTTGTTGAATAATTGGTGCCATGCATCACGCTCGTGCGGGCGGGGGCGCCACCGAGGAACGACAGGCCGCAGCAGGGGTGTCGACAACCTTTGCACCATGGTCTAGTAGGCCGCCGCTGCGTTTGTCATGAAGGGGCCATGTCCCTATAATCCACCCCGCGCGACTGGCAGGAGAAGCGGTCTCGTCTTCCTCTGGAGACAGGTACCGCGCCTTCCCGAAACCACCGCCCGCTCGGGCTTTGCCCGTCCTGTCGTAGAGTGGGCCATAGAGAGTGTGTAGAGAGCCGTGAATAGCAAACGACCCGTAAACCTGGATCTGTCCACGATACAGTTTCCATTGCCCGCCCTGACCTCCATCGCCCACCGCATCACCGGCGTGATCCTCTTCGTCGGCCTGATCTTCGCCTTCTGGGCCCTGAGCAAATCGCTCTCCTCCCCGGCCGGCTTCGACGCCGTGAGCAACGCCCTGGCCAACAACTTCCTGGCCAAGCTGATCGCCTGGGGCCTGCTCTCGGCGCTGGCGTACCACTTCGTCGCCGGCATCAAGCACCTGGTGATGGACGCCGATATCGGCGTGACCCTCGAGGGTGGTATCAAGAAGGCGCAGATCACCGTGGTGGTGAGTGCGGTCCTGATCATTCTGGCGGGAGTCTGGGTATGGTAACCAATATCACCAATTTCGGTCGCAGCGGCCTCTCCGACTGGCTGGTCCAGCGCGTATCGGCGGTCATCCTGGCCCTCTACACCGTTTTTATCGTTCTCTACCTGCTGCTCAATCCGGGTCTCGACTACGCCACCTGGAGCGCTCTGTTCGCCCAGACCTGGATGCGCATCTTCTCGCTGCTGGCCTTCGTGTCGCTGGCGGCCCACGCCTGGGTCGGGCTGTGGACCGTGACCACCGACTATCTCAAGCCGACCGGACTTCGCGTCGGCGCCCAGACCGCCATCATCCTGGCCATCTTCGTGTTCCTGGTCTGGGGCATTCAGATTCTGTGGGGAGCCTGATTCATGTCCAACATGCGTAGCCTGTCTTTCGACGCCATCATCATTGGCGGTGGCGGTGCCGGCCTGCGGGCCGCCCTGGAGCTGGCCAAGTCCGGCAAGAAGACCGCCGTGCTGTCCAAGGTCTTCCCGACCCGCTCCCACACCGTCTCCGCTCAGGGCGGCATCACCTGCGCCATCGCCTCCGCCGACCCCAACGATGACTGGCGCTGGCACATGTACGATACCGTCAAGGGCGGCGACTATATCGCCGACCAGGACGCGGCCGAGTACATGTGCTCCGAGGGCCCCAAGGCGGTCTTCGAGCTCGAGCACATGGGTCTGCCGTTCTCCCGCTTCGACAACGGCCGCATCTATCAGCGTCCCTTCGGCGGTCAGTCCAAGGAGTTCGGTGCCGGCGGCCAGGCGGCGCGTACCTGTGCGGCCGCTGACCGTACCGGCCACGCCCTGCTGCATACCCTGTATCAGAACAACCTGAAGAACAACACCACCTTCCTCAACGAGTGGTATGCGGTTGATCTGGTCAAGAACGCCAACGATGACGTGGTGGGCTGTATCGCCATGGACATCGAGACCGGTGAAGTGGTGCACGTCAAGTCCAAGGCGACCGTGCTGGCCACCGGCGGTGCTGGCCGTATCTACGCCTCCACCACCAATGCCCTGATCAACACCGGTGACGGCATCGGCATGGCGCTGCGCGCCGGCTTCCCGATGCAGGACATGGAGATGTGGCAGTTCCACCCGACCGGCATCTACGGCGCCGGCACCCTGGTGACCGAAGGTTGCCGCGGCGAGGGTGGCTATCTGGTCAACAAGGACGGCGAGCGTTTCATGGAGCGCTATGCGCCCAACGCCAAGGACCTCGCCGGCCGTGACGTAGTGGCACGCTCCATGGTCATGGAGATCCTCGAGGGCCGCGGCTGCGGCGAGAACGGCGACCACGTCTTCCTGAAGCTCGACCACCTGGGTGAAGAGGTTCTCGGCAAGCGTCTGCCCGGCATCGTCGAGCTCTCCAAGACCTTCGCCCACGTGGACCCGGCCAAGGAGCCGATCCCGGTGGTGCCGACCTGCCACTACATGATGGGCGGCGTGCCGACCAACATCCATGGCCAGGCGATCATGCAGGACGCCGACGGCAACGACAAGATCATCAACGGCCTGTTCGCCTGTGGCGAAGCGGCCTGCGTGTCGGTGCACGGCGCCAACCGCCTGGGCGGCAACTCCCTGCTCGACCTGGTGGTCTTCGGCCGTGCGGCCGGCATGTACATCGAGGGCGCGCTCAACGAGGGCATCGAGTACCTCGACGCTTCCGAGTCCGATATCGAGTCGGCCATGAAGCGCATGAACCGCTGGAACGAGTCCACCGGTGGCGAGACGGTGCCGGAGCTCAAGCGCGAGCTGCAGAGCATCATGCAGAACTCCTTCGGCGTGTTCCGCGAAGAGAAGAACATGGTCGAGGGCGTCAAGAAGCTGGCCGAGCTGCGCGAGCGCATCGCCAACGCTCACCTGCCGGACAAGTCCAACGCCTTCAACACCGCCCGCGTCGAGGCGTTGGAGCTGGACAACCTGATGGAAGTGGCCGAAGCCACCGCCATCTCGGCCCTGGAGCGCAAGGAGAGCCGTGGTGCCCACAGCCGCTACGACTACCCGGACCGTGACGACGTCAACTGGCTGAAGCACTCGCTCTACTTCCCGGCCGACAAGAAGCTCGGCAAGCGCGACGTCAACTTCGCACCGAAGACCGTCGACACCTTCGAGCCGAAGGTCCGCACCTACTAATTCAGCCACTGCGAGGGTGAGTCACGATGCTTCAGGTATCCATCTACCGCTACAACCCGGAAACCGACTCCGCGCCTTACATGCAGGAGTTCCAGGTCGACACCCAGGGCCGCGATGTCATGGTGCTGGACGTTCTGCACATGGTGAAGGAGCAGGACAACGGCATGGCCTACCGCCGCAGCTGCCGCGAAGGCGTGTGCGGCTCCGACGGCATGAACATGAACGGCAAGAACGGCCTGGCCTGTATCACGCCGCTCTCCGAGGTGGTGAAGGACGGCAAGCTGACGCTGCGCCCGCTGCCCGGCCTGCCGGTCATTCGTGACCTGGTGGTCGACATGGGGCTGTTCTACAAGCAGTACGAGCGCATCCAGCCGTACCTGCAGAACGACACGCCGGCGCCGGCCATCGAGCGCCTGCAGTCGCCGGAGGATCGCGACAAGCTGGACGGCCTCTACGAGTGCATCCTGTGTGCCTGCTGCTCCACCTCCTGCCCGTCGTTCTGGTGGAACCCGGACAAGTTCGTCGGTCCGGCCGGCCTGCTGCAGTCCTACCGCTTCCTGGCCGACTCCCGCGACACCGCAACCCGTGATCGCCTAGCCGAACTGGAGGACCCGTTCTCCGTGTTCCGCTGCCGCGGCATCATGAACTGCGTGGCGGTCTGCCCCAAGGGTCTCAACCCCACTCGCGCGATCGGCAAGATCCGCGACATGCTGCTGGCCAACGCCACTTAAATCGTGGCCGCGAGCTTGCTATCATGGCCCCCATCCATTGGCTGCGACCAGGTGTCGCAGCCAGTGGCCGGCGGGTCAGCAGCATCAGGAGCCGGTGCCTTGTGCACCGGCTCCTGAGCATCGAAAGCCGAGCATGGATAACAGGCTGACGGTTCGCCGCCGGCACGCCGGAACAACACAGGCCCTACCGGCAGGGCATCACCGATGTCGCAGCACCCGAGTGCCGCGGCGCCGATACCACCCCATCAGTGCAGGGTGACCGAGAGATGCAACAAGGCATAATGGAGTTGATGTGGCGCTCCTCTCACGTCAGTGGCGGCAATGCTCACTACGTGGAAGCGCTCTACGAGCAGTACCTCGATGATCCCGCCGCTGTTCCCGATGAGTGGCGTAACTACTTCGACCAGCTGCCTGTCCCCGAAGGCGGCGCCTCCCACGATGTTCCCCTGACTCCGGTTCGCGACCAGTTCTATCAGCTGGGCCGCGCCCGCCGCACCAGCGTGGCGGCCGCCGCCGCCGGCGGCGAGGAGAGCCGCAAGCAGGTCAAGGTCCTCCAGCTGATCAACGCCTACCGCTTCCGCGGTCACCAGAAGGCCAACATCGATCCGCTGGGCCTGCGCAGCCAGCTTCCCGTTCCCGACCTCGACCTCTCCTTCCACCAGCTCGCCAAGCAAGATCTCGATACCGAGTTCCAGACCGGCTCCTTCTTCCTGGGGCTGGACAAGGCGCCGCTGCGCGATATCGTCGAGGCGCTGGAGCAGACCTACTGCCGCTCCATCGGCTGCGAGATCATGCATATCGTCGATACCGAGGAGAAGCGCTGGCTGCAGCAGCGCTTCGAGTCGGTGCGCAGTGCGCCGAAGTTCAGCAACGAGGTGCGCAAGCACGTGCTGGAGCGGCTGACCGCCGCCGAGGGCCTGGAGAACTACCTGGCCTCCAAGTACCCGGGCACCAAGCGCTTCGGCCTCGAGGGCGGCGAGTCCTTCATTCCGATGATGGACGAGCTGATCCAGCGCGGCGGCGGCTACGGCATCAAGGAGATCGTGATCGGCATGGCCCACCGCGGCCGCCTCAACCTCCTGGTCAACATCCTCGGCAAGAACCCCGGCGACCTGATCGACGAGTTCGATGGCAAGAAGGTCATCGAGCGCGGCTCCGGCGACGTCAAGTACCACCAGGGCTTCAGCTCCAACGTCATGAGCCCGGGAGGCGAGGTGCACCTGGCGCTGGCCTTCAACCCCTCCCACCTGGAGATCGTCTCCCCGGTGGTCGAGGGCTCGGTGCGCGCCCGCCAGGATCGCCGCGACGACAGGGACGGCACCAAGGTCCTGCCGATCAGCATCCACGGCGACGCCGCCTTCGCCGGCCAGGGCGTGGTCATGGAGACATTCCAGATGTCCCAGACCCGCGCCTACAAGACTGGCGGCACCATCCATATCGTGATCAACAACCAGGTCGGCTTCACCACCTCGAACCCCCTGGACACCCGCTCCACCGAGTACTGCACCGACATCGCCAAGATGGTCCAGGCGCCGATCTTCCACGTCAACGGCGACGACCCCGACGCGGTGCTGCACGCGACCCAGGTGGCGATCGACTTCCGTCAGCAGTTCAAGAAGGACGTGGTGATCGACCTGGTCTGCTACCGTCGTCGCGGCCACAACGAGGCCGACGAACCGAGCGGTACCCAGCCGCTGATGTACCGCAAGATCAAGGATCATCCCTCTTCCCGCGAGCTCTACGCCAAGCGCCTGGTCGAGCAGGGCGTGCTCTCCGAAGAGGAGGCCAAGGCGATGATCGAGACCTACCGCGAGGACCTGCTGGCCGGCAACCATGTGGCCAACGCCCTGGTGCAGGAGCCCAACACCTCGCTGTTCGTCGACTGGAAGCCCTATCTCGGCCACGAGTGGACCGGCTATGCCGACACCGCGGTGGAGATGAAGCGCCTGCAGCGCCTGGCCGCCCGCATGTGCGAGATCCCCGACGGGGTCGAGGTGCAGCGTCAGGTCGCCAAGATCTATGAGGATCGCCGCAAGATGCAGGCCGGCGGCATGGCCCTGAACTGGGGCTTCGCCGAGACCCTGGCCTACGCTACCCTGCTCGACGAGGGGCATCCGGTGCGCATCACCGGCCAGGACGTGGGCCGCGGCACCTTCTCCCACCGTCACGCCGTGGTGCACAACCAGAAGGATGGCACCAGCTATGTGCCGCTCCAGCATATGGCGGACGGTCAGCCGGCCTTCACCATCCATGACTCCTTCCTCTCCGAGGAGGCGGTGCTGGCCTTCGAGTACGGCTATGCCACCACTGCTCCCAACGACCTGGTGATCTGGGAAGCGCAGTTCGGCGACTTCTTCAACGGTGCCCAGGTGGTGGTTGACCAGTTCATCTCCTCCGGCGAGACCAAGTGGGGGCGTCTGTGTGGCCTGACCATGCTGCTGCCCCACGGCTATGAGGGCCAGGGTCCCGAGCACTCCTCGGCGCGCCTGGAGCGTTTCCTGCAGCTGTGTGCCGAGTACAACATGCAGGTCTGCGTGCCCACCACGCCGGCGCAGATCTTCCACCTGCTGCGCCGCCAGGTGATCCGTCAGCTGCGCAAGCCGCTGGTGGTCATGTCGCCCAAGAGCCTGCTGCGCCACAAGGAGGCGATCTCCAGCCTGGACGAGCTGGCGACCGGTCAGTTCCAGATGGTGCTGCCCGACCAGGGCAACCTCGACCCCAAGAAGGTCGAGCGCATCATCCTCTGTGCCGGCAAGGTCTACTACGACCTGGCCGCCTGGCGGACCGAGAACAAGCGTGACGACGTGGCCATCGTGCGCGTCGAGCAGCTCTACCCCTTCCCCAAGGAGGAGCTCTTCGAGGCGCTCAAGGCCTATGTCAATGTCCGCGACGTGGTGTGGTGCCAGGAGGAGCCTCTCAACCAGGGGGCCTGGTACCCGAGCCAGCACCATATGCGTGCCGTGGCCGACATGCTCAAGAGCAACCTGGGCGGGGCGCTCAAGTTTGCCGGCCGCCCGGCCTCCGCCGCACCCGCCGCGGGCTACATGTCCGTGCATATCGAACAGCAGCGCCAGCTGGTGGAAGACGCCTTCAATCTGTAAGGCACGCCACCGGGACGAGAAAGAACAGACAAGGGAAACGACATGGCTACCGAGATCAAGGCCCCTACCTTTCCGGAATCCGTTGCCGAGGGCAGCGTGGCTGCCTGGCACAAGAAGGCCGGTGACAGCGTGGAGCGCGACGAGCTGATCGTCGAGATCGAGACCGACAAGGTGGTGCTCGAGGTGCTGGCTCCCGAGGCCGGCACCCTCGCCGAGGTACTCGCCGAGGAGGGCGAAACCGTGGAGTCCGAGCAGGTGCTGGGCCGCATTGGCGAAGGCAAGGCCGCGGGCGGCAAGGCCGATAAGGCCGACGCCAAGGCCGAAAAAGGCGCTGCCAAGGCCGACAAGCCGGCAGCCGGCGGCAAGCAGCACGAGGTGAAGGCGCCGACCTTCCCCGAGTCCATCCAGGAAGGCACCGTGGCCAGCTGGAACAAGCAGGTGGGCGAGGCGGTCAAGCGCGACGAGGTGCTGGCCGAGATCGAGACCGACAAGGTGGTGCTCGAGGTTGTGGCCCCCGCCGACGGCGCCCTGGTCGAGATCAAGGCCGAGGAGGGCAGCCAGGTCGAGTCCGAGGCCGTGCTGGCGATCTTCGCCGAGGGCGCCGGCGGTGCCGCGACCGCCGCCGACGAGCCCCCGGCCGCTTCCGCCGACGACGGCGCCAGCGACGAGAAGGTGGGCGACAAGATCCTGGCCCCCGCCGCGCGCAAGCTGGTTGCCGAGCATGACCTCGACGTCAGCCGCATCGAGGGCACCGGCAAGGGTGGCCGCATCCTCAAGGAGGACGTGCAGAAGGCCGTGAAGGAGGGCACCGCCAAGAAGGCCGCCAAGCCGGCATCCGGCGGCGCTGCCAAGGTCGCCGCGACGCCGGCCGTCGAGGGCGAGCGTCCCGAGAAGCGCGTGCCGATGAGCCGTCTGCGCCAGACCATCGCCAAGCGCCTGGTCCAGGCCCAGCAGACCGCCGCCATGCTGACCACCTATAACGAGGTGGACATGAGCGAGGTGATGGCGCTGCGTGCCCAGTACAAGGACACCTTCGCCAAGACCCACGACGTCAAGCTCGGCTTCATGGGCTTCTTCGTCAAGGCCGCCTCCGAGGCGCTCAAGCGCTTCCCCGACGTCAATGCCTCCATCGACGGTACCGATATCGTCTATCACGGCTACCAGGATATCGGCGTGGCGGTCTCCACCGACCGCGGCCTGGTGGTCCCGGTGCTGCGCGACACCGACAGCATGAAGATCGCCGACGTTGAGAAGGGCATCGGCGACTTCGGCAAGCGTGCCCGTGACGGCAAGCTCGGCATCGACGAGATGCAGGGTGGCACCTTCACCATCACCAACGGCGGTACCTTCGGCTCGCTGATGTCCACGCCGATCCTCAACCCGCCGCAGACCGCCATCCTGGGCATGCACAAGATCCAGGATCGCCCCATGGCGGTGGACGGCAAGGTCGAGATTCGTCCGATGATGTACCTGGCGCTCTCCTACGATCACCGCATGATCGATGGCAAGGACGCGGTACGCTTCCTGGTCACCATCAAGGAACTGCTGGAAGATCCGGCCCGCCTGCTGCTGGACATCTGAGCGGAATGTGCCGCCGGGCGATCCCCGGGGGCACTCCATCCCAAGACACGCAAGGGGAGCCAACATGGCTGACAAGTTTGATGTGATCGTGATCGGTGCGGGCCCCGGCGGCTACGTCGCCGCCATCCGCGCCGCCCAGATGGGCCTGAAGACCGCCTGCGTCGAGAAGTGGATCGGCAAGGAAGGCAAGGTGGTGTTCGGCGGTACCTGCCTCAACGTGGGCTGCATCCCCTCCAAGGCGCTGCTCGAGGCCTCCCACAAGTTCGTCGAGGCCAAGCACGACTTCGCCGACATGGGGATCCAGGCCGGCGACGTCCAGATGGACGTCAAGAAGATGATCGCCCGCAAGGACACCATCGTGAAGAACCTCACCGGTGGCATCGCCGGCCTGTTCAAGGCCAACGGCGTGACCGGTATCGAGGGCACCGGCAAGGTAGTCGGCGCCAAGCAGGTCGAGGTCACCGACCTCGATGGCAAGGCGACCACCTATGACGCCGACAGCATCATCATCGCCGCAGGCTCCGTGCCGGTGGAGATTCCGCCGACCCCGCTGACCGAGGGCCTGATCGTCGACTCCACCGGCGCGCTCGAGTTCACCGAGGCCCCCAAGCGCCTCGGCGTGATCGGCGCCGGCGTCATCGGCCTGGAGCTGGGCAGCGTCTGGAACCGCCTGGGCTCCGAGGTCACCGTGCTCGAGGCCATGGAGAGCTTCCTGCCGATGGTGGACACCGCCATCGCCAAGGAGACCCAGAAGCTGCTCAAGAAGCAGGGCCTGGACATCAAGCTGGGCGCGCGGGTCACCGGCTCCGAGGTCAAGGGCAAGGAAGTGGTCGTCAAGTACACCGACGGTGACGGCGACCAGGAGATGACCTTCGACAAGCTGATCGTCTGCGTCGGCCGCAAGCCCTACACCCAGGGCGTGGTGGCCGACGGCCTGGGCATCGACCTGGACGAGCGCGGCTTCATCCACGTCGACGACCAGTGCCGCACCAGCGTGCCGGGCGTCTACGCCATCGGCGACTGCGTGCGCGGCCCGATGCTGGCCCACAAGGCCTCCGAAGAGGGCGTGATGGTCGCCGACATCATCGCCGGCCACAAGGCCGAGATGAACTACGACGCCATCCCCAACGTCATCTACACCTTCCCGGAGGTGGCCTGGGTCGGCCTGACCGAGCAGGACGCCAAGGCCAAGGGCATCGAGGTCAAGACCGGCTCCTTCCCCTTCGCCGCCAGCGGCCGCGCCATGGCCAACAACGCCACCGAGGGCCAGGCGAAGATCGTCGCCGATGCCGAGACCGACCGCGTGCTGGGCATGCATATCGTCGGTCAGCACGCCGGCGAGATGATCGCCCAGGGCGTCATCGCCCTGGAGTTCGGCTCCAGCGCCGAGGATCTGGCGCTGACCTGCTACGCGCACCCGACCATGTCGGAAGCGGTGCACGAGGCGGCGCTTGCCGTGGATGGCCACGCCATCCATATGGCCAACCGCAAGAAGCGCAAGTAAGTCGCACAACAAGCGCCGCCCCTCGGGCGGCGCGCCCCTTCCGGCCATGTATCGGAAGGGACGGTGGTGGTTCGAGGCGTCCGCCAGTCGGCGAGACAGGACCACCGTTCGAGTCACATGCAACCAATGGCATGAATCGATGAACCTTCACGAGTATCAGGGCAAACAGCTGTTTGCCGACTACGGTCTGCCGGTGTCCAAGGGCTTTGCCGTCGACACCCCCGAGGAAGCTGCGGAAGCCTGCAAGAAGATCGGCGGCGACATGTGGGTCGTCAAGGCCCAGGTGCACGCCGGTGGCCGCGGCAAGGCCGGCGGCGTCAAGCTGATCAAGAGCCCGGAGGAGGCCCAGGCCTTCGCCGAGCAGTGGCTGGGCAAGAACCTGGTGACCTACCAGACCGACGCCAACGGTCAGCCGGTCGCCAAGATCCTGGTCGAGAACTGCACCGACATCGCCGAGGAGCTCTACCTGGGCGCCGTCGTTGACCGTGCCACCCGTCGCGTGGTCTTCATGGCCTCCACCGAGGGCGGCGTCGAGATCGAGAAGGTCGCCGAGGAGACTCCCGAGAAGATCCTCAAGGCCGAGATCGATCCGCTGGTAGGCGCGCAGCCGTACCAGGCCCGTGAGCTCGCCTTCGCCCTGGGCCTCAAGGGCGACCAGGTCAAGCAGTTCACCAAGATCTTCCTGGGTCTCTCCAAGCTGTTCCACGACAAGGATCTGGCCCTGCTGGAGATCAACCCCCTGGTGATCACCGACGAAGGCAACCTCCACTGCCTCGACGCCAAGATCAACCTGGACAGCAACGCCCTCTACCGCCACCCGGACCTGCAGGCGATGCGTGACCCCTCCCAGGAGGATGAGCGCGAGGCCGAGGCGGCCGCGTGGGAGCTGAACTATGTGGCGCTGGATGGCAACATCGGCTGCATGGTCAACGGCGCCGGCCTGGCCATGGGCACCATGGACATCGTCAACCTGCACGGCGGCTCTCCGGCCAACTTCCTGGACGTGGGCGGCGGCGCCACCAAGGAGCGCGTGGCCGAGGCGTTCAAGCTGATCCTCTCCGACGATAATGTGAAGGCCGTGCTGGTCAACATCTTCGGCGGTATCGTGCGCTGCGACATGATCGCCGAGGGCATCATCGGTGCCGTCGAGCAGGTCGGCGTCAACGTGCCGGTCGTGGTGCGCCTGGAAGGCACCAACGCCGAGCTGGGTGCCGAGAAGCTGGCTTCCAGTGGTCTGAACATCATCGCTGCTACCAGCCTGACCGATGCGGCAGAGCAGGTCGTTAAGGCAGCGGAGGGCAAGTAATGAGTATCCTGATCGACAAGAACACCAAGGTCATCTGCCAGGGCTTCACCGGCGGCCAGGGGACCTTCCACTCCGAGCAGGCGATCGCCTACGGTACCCAGATGGTCGGCGGCGTGACCCCGGGCAAGGGCGGCCAGGAGCACCTGGGCCTGCCGGTGTTCAACACCGTCAAGGAAGCCGTTGAGCAGACCGGCGCCGAGGCTAGCGTGATCTACGTGCCGGCCCCCTTCTGCAAGGACTCCATCCTGGAGGCCGCCAACGCCGGCATTAAGCTGATCGTCTGCATCACCGAGGGCATCCCCACCCTCGACATGCTCGACGTCAAGGTGAAGTGCGACGAGCTGGGCGTGCGCCTGATCGGCCCGAACTGCCCGGGCGTGATCACCCCCGGCGAGACCAAGATCGGCATCATGCCGGGTCACATCCACAAGCCGGGCAAGGTCGGCATCGTGTCGCGCTCCGGCACCCTGACCTATGAAGCCGTCAAGCAGACCACCGATCACGGCTTCGGCCAGTCCACCTGCGTGGGCATCGGCGGCGACCCGATCCCGGGCTCCAACTTCATCGACATCCTCGAGATGTTCGAGAAGGACCCGGCCACCGAGGCGATCGTGATGATCGGCGAGATCGGCGGCACCGCCGAGGAAGAGGCGGCCGCCTACATCAAGGCCAACGTCTCCAAGCCGGTGGTCTCCTACATCGCCGGCGTGACCGCCCCTCCGGGCAAGCGCATGGGCCACGCCGGTGCGATCATCTCCGGCGGCAAGGGCACCGCGGACGAGAAGTTCGCCGCCCTCGAGGACGCCGGCGTCAAGACCGTGCGCTCCCTGGCGCAGATCGGCGATGCCCTGAAGGAAGTGACCGGCTGGTAAGCCGGCTACCCCTTCTCGGGAATGCCAAAAGGGCGCCTTCGGGCGCCCTTTCTCGTGAGGGAGGTATTCACCATCGGGGGGCTGGACAGCAAAACGGCGGCCAACTGGCCGCCGTCTGCCTTGCCGGCTTGGGCATCAGTGGGCGGGACGCGCCACCAGGGAGCGGGTCTCCTCCCGGGCCTCGACCAGCGCCACGCGGATATGGTCGCCCAGCTTGAAGCGCTCCTCGCTCTCCACCTGGATGCGACCCTCCTTGTCGTCGATGGCCACCTTGTCGCGGTCGCTGTGCATCATCGGCGCCGGCACGAAGGCGGTGGCGCCGTTGGCGGTGAGGCGCACGCGCATGCCGCCGCGGTTGATGGCGATGATCTCGGCGTCAAAGCTCTCCTGGGCCTCGGCGGCGGGGCTCAGGTAGCGCACATAGAGCCAGTCCTTGACGTCCCGCTCGGCCATGCGGTTGAGGCGGCGGCGCTCGGTGAGCTGCTCGGTGAGCGCCAGGCTCGCCTCGGCCGGCGCCTGCTCGCCCTTGAGCACCCGCTTGATCAGGCGGTGGTTGACCATGTCGCCATACTTGCGGATCGGCGAGGTCCAGGTGGCGTAGGCGGCGAGTCCCAGGCCGAAGTGGGGGCCGGGCTTGGCCGACATGCTGGTGAAGCTCTGGAAGCGCCGCAGGCGGGCATCCAGCCAGGCGTCGTCGCGTCCCTCGAGCTCGCGCTTGAGCTCGCGGTAGCGAGGCAGCTCGGTGAGCGCCTCCACGGCCACCTCGATCTCCTGGCTGGCCAGGAAGTCTCGGGCGGCCTCGGCCTTGTCGTCCTCGAAGGCGCGGTGCACGTTGAAGATGCCGTGGCCCACATGTTCCGACAGCAGATGGGCGCAGCAGGCGTTGGCCGCGATCATCGACTCCTCGATCATGCGGTTGGCGATGCGGCGCTCCTCGGTGCGCACGTCCAGGACGTTGCCGGCCTCGTCCAGGTCGAAGACGTAGTCGGGGCGGTCCTTGAATACCAGGGCATGGGCGGCGCGCCAGGCGCTGCGCGCCTCGGTAAGGTCGCGCAGGGCCCTGAGCTGCTCGGCGATCTCGTCGGCCGGGGCCCAGTCGCCCTGGCCCTCCAGCCAGTCGGAGACGTTGTCGTAGACGAGCCGGGCGTGGGAGGTGGCGGTAGCGGCGAAGAAGCGATAGTCGCCCAGGCTGCCGTCGGCCTCCACCACCAGGGTGCAGGCCAGCACCGGGCGCGCCTGGCCCTCGACCAGGGAGCAGAGGTCGTCGGCCAGCTGCTCGGGCAGCATGGTGACGTTCTGGCCCGGCAGGTAGACGGTGAAGGCACGGGTGCGCGCCTCCAGGTCCGCCGCGTGGCCTTCCTCCACGTAGGCGGTGGGGTCGGCGATGGCCACGGTCATCTCCCAGCCGCCGCCCTCCCGGGGCACCACGCGCAGGGCGTCGTCCATGTCGCGGGTCTTCTCGCCGTCGATGGTGAAGAAGGGTGCGGCGGTGAGGTCCTCGCGCTCGAGGCCCTCGTCGCGCAGCGGCCAGTCGTCACCGGCGTCGGGGCACTCCTGCTCCAGGGCGTGGCGGGCCAGGGTGACGCGCCAGGGCACCGCGGGGTCGTCGGCCTTGGCGACCAGCTCGTCGATCTGGGTGAAGAAGCCGCGATCGTCGGCCTTGAGCGGATGGCGCACCAGGCGAGCGACGACCCAGTCGGCGTCGCCGATGGTGGCCTCGTCGAGGCTGCGCTTGATGCGCGCCTTGAGGACGTTGCCGATGGAGGGGTGGTCCGGGACCACGGCCAGGCGGCCTTCGCGCAGCTGTACCCGGGCAATGAAGCGGTCCAGTCCCTGTTCGATCAGGGTGTCGGGCTCGACGCGCTTCTTGTCGCCCTCCTCGTGGAGGATGGCCCCGACGCGATCGCCGTGCAGTACCTGCTTCATGGCGGGGGGCGGCACGAAGTAGGACTCGCCCTCGTCGGTCTCGAGGAAGCCGAAGCCCTTCTGGGTGGCCTTGATCACCCCCTCGACGCGGGGAGTGCTTGAGCGAATCTGTTGCTTGAGCTGAGCAAGCAGGGCGTTGTTCTGCAGCATGATCACGAACGTGTGGCGGGGTAGGTGGGCCACTATACGGGTTAGCAGGGCCCGCGCCAAACCCGCGGGAGGCTGGCTCAGAGGAATCAGGGGGTTGGGTGCGACGGCGCCGGCCGGCGCCGTCGGGGGGAGGTCAGCGTACCGTGATCACGCTGCACTCGGCGGCATGGGCCACCTTGTGGGAGACGCTGCCCACCACGAAGCCCTGCAGGTCGCTCAGGCCGCGGCTGCCCATGACGATGGCGTCGACGCCGCGCCTGCGCGCCTCGCTGAGGATGGTGCGCGCCGGGTCGCCCTGGCCGATCACGGTCTCGATATTGCTGGCACCCTGCTCCCGGGCGGCCTCGGCGGCGCGGTTCATCACCTGCTTGCCGGCCTCCTCGCGCTCCTCGCGGCTCGCCTCGATGGCGATGGCGCCGATGCCCCACACCAGGGTGGTCTCGTGGGAGAGCTCTTCGGGGATATGCACCAGGTGCAGGGTGCAGCCATCTTCCTGACGGGCCAGCTGACAGGCGACGGCCAGCGCCTTCTGGGCGTGCTCGGAGCCGTCGATGGGAACCAGGATGGACTTGAACATGGCGGTGCTTCCTTGATCTTGTGAGGGTCAGAGTGGATTGATTGATCCTAGCGCCTTGTGGCCGCGCTGTCATGAGGGGATGCGGCGGCGTCAGGCTGCTCCAGACGGCGCAGCTGCTGCCACAGCTCCCGGCGCAGATCGACCAGGCGCGGCGCCTGCTGGTCGGGGAAGGGCAGGGGGCGGGTCAGGCGCTGGGTGCGCAGGCCGAGCCGGGCGCTGAGCAGGCCGACGCCCAGCCCCTGGGCGGCCCGGGTGGAGAGCCGCCCGGCCAGGTTCATGGAGAGCATCTCCATGCCGGCATCGCTGGCCATCTCGGTGGCCCCGGCGAAGGCCATCTGGTAGAGCACCGCCCGCAGCAGGCGCAGGCGTCCCGCGTAGCCGAGCTCCAGGCCGTAGAGGCGACAGAGGCGGTCGATCATCGCCAGGCTGCGCCAGGCCACCAGGGCCATGTCCACCAGGGTCAGGGGTGACACCGCGACCATGACGGCGGTCTCGCCGGACATCCGAGAGATCAGCCGTCGGGCCTCGCGATCCCGAGGCGCGAGCAGGTGGTGGTCGAGCAGCAGGGCGATATCGCGCCCCTCGTGGTGGGCCTGGCGGGCGGCCACGAATCCCTGCCAGTGGGGGTGGTCGTCATCCAGAGCCAGGGCGCGGCGCAGCGCCTCGGCGGTATCCCGGGCCTCGCCAGGCGTGGCCTCGGGCAGGGCGGTGAGCCGCTGGCGCAGGTGCTCGTGGCGGCGCAGGCGGCGCAGACGCCACAGCTCGCGCCCCAGGGCCGAACCGCCCAGGCCCAGGGCGAGCAGCAGCAGCAGGCTCCAGGCACCGGCCATCCAGTCGCCGCCGAGGCTGGCGGCATAGAGGGTCCCGCCGGCCTCCACCGCCCCGAGCCCCAGGGTGCCGCCCAGCAGGGCCAGCAGGCCCCAGCGCCGTCGTCGCGGGCGGGCCAGGCTCGCCTCCAGGGCGCGCTCGCCGGCGTCGGGAGGCGCCTCTGCCAGGGGGCGGCTGGCCTGCTCCGTGGCGAAGGGCTCGGCGGGGCGGGGGTCACGGAGGCCCGAGGGCTCGGCCGCGTCGGGAGGCGGTTCCGGCGTGAAGCGCTGGCCAGGGCGGGGATCGCGGGGTTCGTTCATGTGGGCTCGCTCATGACAGCTTGTCTCCGATCAGCCAGTCCAGGGCGGCATCCATGCGGATATGGGGCAGGGCGCCGCCCTCCAGGGGCAGCGGGCGGAAATGGGGGAAGGCGAAGCCCTGGCGGGACCAGAAGGCGTCATCGGGCAGGCGGCCGGGCACCTCGCCCGGGAAGAGCAGCAGCGGCTCGCCGTCCAGGGCGGTGCCGCGCAGGGCCGGGGTGCGCTGGCCGCGGTGCTCGACCTCCCGGGCCTCGCTGGCGCGGATGGCGGCCAGGGACAGGGCGCGCACCGGCACGCTGGCGAAGCGCAGGTCCTGGAGGGGCTCGGCGAGCAGCGCCTCGAGCAGCGCCACCAGGCGCGGGTGCTGCTCCGGGGTCACATGGTCGGCCTTGGTGGCGGCGATGGCCAGGCGGTCGATGCGCGGTGCGAAGAGCCGCGAGAGCAGGCTGCGCCTGCCGTAGTCGAAGCTCTGCATCAGGTTGGCGAGCGCTCGGGAGAGATCCTCGAAGCGCTCCGGGCCGGCGTTGAGGGCGCCGAGCAGATCCACCAGCACGATCTGGCGGTCGAAGCGGCGGAAATGGTCGCGGTAGAAGGGGCGCACGATGTGCTGCTGATAGTACTGGAAGCGTCGCGCCAGGGTGGCGTAGTTGCTCTCGGGGGGCAGAGCCGCCAGCTCCGCCGGCTCCGCCTCGGCGATGCCGGGCAGCGGGAAGAACTGCAGTACCGGGGCACCGGAGAGGTCGCCCGGCAGCAGGAAGCGCCCCGGCTGGAGGTCGGCGAAGCCCGCCTCCCGGGCGCCGCGCAGCCCCTGGGCATAGCGCTCGGCGATCTCGGCCAGCTGTGCCTCGTCGGCCTCTGCAGCGGGGTCGAGGTCCTCGACGGCGGCGTGCCAGGCGGCGAAGTGGACGCGGCGCTGCTCGCCGGCCAGGGCCTGTTGGCTCCGGCACCAGCTGGGGTAGTCGTGGGCCAGCAGGGGCAGGTCCAGCAGCCACTCGCCGGGGTAGTCGAAGAGGTCCAGAGTGAGCCGGCGGGTCTCGCTGCCCAGCCAGCCGCGCCTTTCCGGGCGATAGCGCAGCTCCAGGCGCAGTTCGCTGATGCCCCGGGTCGGCGCCGGCCAGCGTGGCGGCGTCTCGGCCAGCGCCGCCATGGCCTGGTCGTAGGGGAAGCGGGGCACGCCCAGGTCCTGCTGGTTGACCCGCCGGGCTCCCAGCAGGCGCCCCTGGCGGGCCGCGGGCAGCAGGTCGAGCCGGGCCTCGAGCCCGGCATGGCGCAGCTGGTTGACCAGGGAGGTGAGGAAGGCGGTCTTTCCCGAGCGCGACAGGCCCGTGACCGCCAGGCGCAGCTGGCGGTCGCGGCCGCGCTCGATCAGGTCGGTGATTTCGCGAGCCAGGGGCTGGCGCATGGGCGGAGGCTCCTGTGGCTCAGCGGGGGCCGGCGAACATGGTGTAGAGCAGGGGGCTCGCCGCGATCACGAAGCCTGCGCCGGCCAGCAGGTAGCCGGGCAGGCGGTGGCGGGTGCGGTGGGCCAGGGTCAAACCGCCGATGCAGACCACCATGCCCACCAGGTTGAGGGTAAAGGAGGCCATCTCCATGAAGTGCTGGGGCGACATCTGCGCTCCTCGGGTTGCCGTGTACTGCGGGGAATGGTATCAGGAGTCGGGGGTTCCCCGAAGCGCCGACAGGGAGGACGTAGATGGCCAGGCTGCCCGATGCCGAGACGGTGCTCCGCTTCTGGTTCGACGAGCTCGAGCCTGCCCAGTGGTTTCGCAAGGACCCGGCGCTGGATGCGGCGATCGGCGAGCGCTTCGGAGCGCTGCTCGAGGCCGCCGGATGCGGCGAGCTGTGGGCCTGGCGGGAGACGCCCCGCGGGCGGCTGGCCGAGGTGATCGTCCTCGACCAGTTCTCGCGCAATATCCACCGGGACTCGCCCCTGGCCTTCGCCCGGGATCCGCTGGCCCTGGTGCTGGCCCAGGAGGCGGTAGCCGGCGGGGGCGACCGCGCCCTCGAGGTGATGCAGCGGGCCTTTCTCTATATGCCCTGGATGCACAGCGAGTCCCTGGCCATCCACGAGGTGGCCCTCGAGCTCTTCGACCAGCCGGGCCTGGAGGAGCAGCTGCGCTACGAGCACCGCCATCGCGACATCCTGCTGCGCTTCGGCCGCTACCCCCACCGCAACGCCATTCTCGGCCGCCCCTCCACGCCGGAGGAGCTGGCCTTTCTCGAACAGCCGGGCTCGTCGTTCTGAGCGCCGCTCGGGCTGTTGCCTGGATTGACGACACACTGCAAGGAGAGCCATATGGGACTGATTGCCTGGCTGATCATCGGCGGGCTGGCGGGATGGATCGCCGGCCATATCATGCGCGGGGGCGGCTTCGGTATCCTCGGCAATATCGGCGTCGGGGTGGTGGGCGCGGTGATCGGCGGGTTTATCTTCGATCAGGTCCTGGGCGTGGGTACCGGTGGTTTCCTTGGCTCTCTGGTGAGTGCCATCATCGGGGCCGTCATTCTGCTCTGGGTGATCTCGAAGGTGCACAAGGCCTGAGCGCTTTCCCCGCGGCGCGCTCGACGCCCGGCTTCGGCCGGGCGTCGTCGTTTCTGCGGCCCGGCGTTCCGGCGGCCCGGCGTTCCGGCGGCCCGGCGTTCCGGCGGCCCGGCAGCCGGGGCTCAGCGACTCGCCGGGCGCGGCAGGATGCGCCGGTAGCGGTCCAGGGTGCGGTCGAGCCAGGCCCCGTCGAGCTCGACCTCGTCGGGGCGGGCGGGCACCTGCAGGGTCAGCAGGAAGAGCCCCTGGCCGGCGGTGGCGGGGGCAGGCAGCCGCCGGTACAGCGCCTCGGGTAGCGCCTCCGGCCGCCGCCAGGTGAGCCGCAGGGCGCCGCGCTCGATCAGGTACGCCAGGCGGGCGGCGTCGGTGAGCACCGCGGCGGCCCCCTCGGCCACTCCCCGGGAGAGGCTCTCCAGGGTGCGGTAGGCGGGCGCGCCAGCGGCACGGCAGGCGTGGTCCCCCTCGACGAAGCACTCTTCGCGCTCCTCGGGGGCCTCGGGCCAGCGGCCGCCGGCCAGCCGCTCCGGGGTGGCGGGGTAGGCCAGGGTAATGGCCACTGCAGGGGTGCCGTCGTTGAGCCGGGTATCGGCATCGGTGATGACGCCGCCGGGCAGCTGGCGGCACAGCCAGCGGTAGTCGCAGGCCTGCTGGACGGTGGCCCGGGCTTCCTGGGCGGTGTGGCTGGCGCCCTGCAGGGAGCGCAGCAGGGAAAGGGTTCGCAGTATCACGGTATGGCCTCGCGGTGGACGCCGTCATCTTCCCGGCTGTGCCCGGCGATGACAAGGCCCCCCAGCGCCAGCCGCCCAACACAGGCCGCCCGGCGCAAGGCCGGGCGGTATGGGAGGAAACGATGAGGCCGATCAGGCGGTGGCGGTCTGGCCCACCAGCTCCTTGAGGGAGGCCTCGACGATGTCCAGGCCCTCCTCGAGCACCTCGTCCTCGATGGTGACGGGCATCAGGAAGCGGATGGTGTTGCCCCACAGGCCGCAGGAGAGCAGTACCAGGCCCTTCTCCCTGGCGCGCTTGCACAGCGCTGCGGCGAGGTCGGCATCCGGCGTGTGCTTGGCCTTGTCGGAGACCAGGTCGATGGCCGCCATGGCCCCCAGGTGGCGCCCGTTGTCGACGCAGTCGAACGCCTTCTGCCACTTCTCGAAGCGCTTGCCCAGCTTCTCGCCCAGGGCCTGGCTCTTCGCCAGGATGTTCTCCTCCTCGAAGACCTCGAGCACCGCCAGCACGGCGGCACAGGAGACCGGGCTGCCGGTGTAGGTGCCGCCCAGGGAGTTGCCGCCGGAGGCATCCATATGGGTGTCGGTGCCCACCACCGCGGAGATCGGCATGCCGGCCGCCATGCTCTTGGCCATGGTGATCAGGTCGGGCTCCACGCCGCTGTGCTCGATGGCGAACATCTTGCCGGTGCGGCCGAAACCGGACTGCACTTCATCGACGATCATCAGCATGCCGTGCTCGTCGCAGATCTCGCGGACCGCCTTGAGGAAGCTGGCCGGGGCGGGGTAGAAGCCGCCTTCGCCAAGCACCGGCTCGAGGACGATGGCGGCGGTGTCGCGGGGGTTGGCGTCGGTCTTGAGTGCCATCCTGAGGCCGCGCAGCGCCTCGTCCTCGCTGACCCCGTGGTAGGGCACGGGATAGGGGGCGCGGAAGACGTTGCCCGGCATGGGGCCGAAGTCGGTGGCGTAGGGGGCGACCTTGCCGTTCATGGCCATGGTCATGAAGGTACGGCCGTGGTAGCCGCCGTCGAAGCAGATGACGTTGCTCTTGCCGGTGGCGGCGCGGGCGATCTTGACGGCGTTTTCCAGCGCCTCGGCGCCGGAGTTGGCCAGCATCACCTTGGCGTGGCCCCGTACCGGGGTGATCTGGCTCAGTTTCTCGGCCACCTTCACGTAGCCCTCATAGGGCATGACGGTCTGGCAGGTGTGCATCACGCGGTCGAGCTGCGCCTTGACGGCCTCGACCACCTTCGGATGGCGATGACCGATATTGAGCACGCCGATACCGCCGGCGAAGTCGATGATGCGGTTGCCGTCGGCATCCCAGATCAGGGCGTTCTCGGCGCGGTCGGCGAACTGGGTCGCGGGACTGGCCGCGCCGTTGGCCACATAGCGCTTCTTGAGTTCGTTCAGTTCAGCGTTGGTCATGTTGCCTCCGAAAAAGAAAAAAAGGGGTACTCGAGCGACCCGCGCCCCCACAGTCTAGTTCACTCTGCCAGGTTGAACGGTGGGAGCAAGCGCTTTGCGTCGAATACCAAAAGGCAAGCGGCGACCCATCGGCGAAGGCGTCGCTTTCGGCTACACTGTGGCGCCTAAATCGTGGCGCCGAACATTTCCGGCAGGCGCTGTGGCTCCTTTCCGACCTGATACCGAGGTGTGCCTTGATCGATCCGCTGAATGCCTGGTGGGCCCAGCAGCTGGTGCTGTGTGACTGGGCCTTCGACCCCGACCCGCTGAGCGTGGACCCCGAGGCGGCGCTGGCGCGACTGCAGGGGCTGGGCGTGGCGGATCGCGGTGAGCTGGGCTGGCGACTGGTGGAGTCGCTGGGCGTCGGCGGCAGCCTGGCCGACCCGGCGAGGCTGCTGGCGGCGCTGGAGGTGGTCGCCCTGGCGGGCAGTGCCGGCTGGCTGGAGGAGCCCGCTGCCCGGGCCTGGGCCCATCGCCTGGCCGCCGAGATCAGCGCCCACCATGGCGACCTGGATGCCTGGCTGTCGGCGCTGCGCCGGGCGCGCAGCGCCGAGGGATGGGTGCACGGCGACGACGGCTTCGCCGAGGCCTGCGAGGCGCTGTCGGCCCTGGAACATGACGGGGACGGCATCACCTGGGAGCGCCTGGGGGAGTGGCTGGCGATCCACGACGCCCTGCCGCCGCTTTGGCCCTGTGGCGAGGAGGCCCAGGTGTGGCGGCTGCGCGCCGGCTTCGCTCCCGTGGTGGCGCTGCCCGCCGGTGAGCAGGACTGGGCGGGCCTGACCGGCTGGCTGGGCGATGCCTGGCAGATCCACGATCGCGATGACCTGGTGCGGGCCCTGCTGTGGCTGGGGGCCCAGGGGGATCGTCAGGGCTGGGACCTGGACGCGGTGCGGCTGCTGGAGAGCGACCCGGCCAGCCGCTATGCCTGGCTTCACAAGCTCGAGGAGCCTGACCAGCGCTACGGCCGGGTGCTGCTCGAGTTCGTCGAGCACGGCGAGCCGCTGGAGTGGGGCGCCTGGGACTGGCTGCGCCTGGTCGACCTGGCCTGGGCCGGGGCCTGTCTGGGCTGGCTGAGTGATCGGGAGGCGAGCGACTTCGCCCTGCACGGTGCCGACCTGGTGATGCACCGCTACAGCGACTGGTCGGCCCTGGCCCGGGCCTACCAGCGGGGCCGCAGCCTCTTCGAGGGGCGCAATCTGTTGCCCACCTTCGAGGCCGACTGGCGGCTGCTGCTGCAGTCCCCGGTCAGCCCCTGGCGCCCGGCCCTGCAGGGCCTGCTTGAGCCGTCGCTGCTGGAGCGCTCCCGCCAGGCCATGCGCGACTGGCGCGCCGATTCCCGCCACTGGGTGCTGGCCCTGGCCGCGGTGCGCGAGCCGGAGCTGGCGGCTCGGCAGGGGCCGGCGGCGGCGGTGCCGACGGCGCGCCGGGAGGATGCCCGCCAGTATCTGGCCGAGACCCTGGACCTGCACCCCGACGAGGGCGTCGAGGCGCTGTCGCGCTACTGGCTGCCGGCCCAGGCCCACCACCTTAACCAGCTGGCCGCCGATGCCGCCCACGGTGCCCTGCCGCCGGCGGAGACCTCCTTTGGCCACGCCGACTCGGCGGGGCTGGCAAGCCGTGACGCCCTGCGGCACGGCAGCCGCCATGCGGCCACCGTGCACATGGCCGAGAAGTATGCCTTCTACCTGCAGATGGCCATGGATAGCGAGGGCTTCGACGCCGAGGGGCTGGCGCGGCTGGCCGAGGCGCTGCGTGCCTCCCTCTGCCGCTTCTATCCCGATGCCCGACGCCTGCTGGAGGCCTGGGCGAGCTGGGAGGCGCTGCTCCCGGAGGAGGGGCAGCCGTCGCTGGTCGCGGAGATCCGCTGGCATGAGGAGGACCCGGGCAGCCTGTTCCACTGGATCGACTGGCGCGGTGGGGAGTGGCAGGAGCCCGGGCCGCGGCCGAGCCTCTTCCTGTTCACGGCCATGGCCCTGGTCGGGCCGCTCAACAGCCCGGCCTGGAGCCTGCCGCACCCGGAGAGCGAACGGGAGCGGGTCTCGATCCGCGAGTGGATCGATGGTCACTACGGGCTGCACGGCGCCGAGGAGCTGGGAGAGTTTCTCGACTTCCTGCTCGAGACCGGCGACCGCCAGGAGTACCAGATCAACTATGCCCCCTATACCCTGAACGCCGCCCGGCTGGCCTCGGAGATCGCCACCCTGGAGTCGGGGGAGTGCAGTGACGAGGAGCGTACCCACCTGCTGCGCCTGCAGCGGGTGCGCGACAACGAGGATGGCTGCAACGACACCGACCTGGCCGCCTGGGACGTGGCCCAGGCGGTGGATCTGGCCATTGCCGCCCGTCAGCTGGGCTGGCTGGAGGAGCCCGCCTTCGTGGCGGTGCTGGAGCGCGCCCATGGCCTGGCGGCCGCCCACTACTCGGGGTGGGACAGCTATGCGCGGGGGCTGCATGCCGGTTTCTCGTTCTTCATGGGGGAGACCCCGGAGCGGGAGAGCTTCCTGGCCGGTTTTCGCCAGGCCCTGGTGGCCTGGCTGGCCGCGGCACCTCCCCTGGCGGGCCCCTGGGCGAGTCTGGAGTTTCCCGGGGCGCGCCCCAGCCACTGGGCGCCGATGCATATCGACACCCTGCCGGGCGATTCACGCACCCTGCATTGAGTCCGGCAGGTAAGGCGGCACGACAGTAAGGGGGCTCGCCACACGCCTGGGGCTGGTTTATAGTCGTCCTGTCTAAACAAGGCTCCACCTGTCGGGAGTCGTGTGCCACAGAGAGTCGCCGACAGGCCGCTCTGGCAGTGATACCGGTTGCCGGCACCACTGCCACAGCGATGACACCCCTGAAGGCTGGCGCCCGCCGGCGCCGCCGGGGCGCGGCTCCGGTTCGAGGTCACCGCTGGAATGGACGTCACATCGTCGTGCCGCGCCCTGGGTGTTGTGCTGTCGCTGGCCCTGCTGATCGGCTGCGCCTCCGCTCCTCGCGATGTTGCTTCCCGCGACGCGGAGGAGCCCTACTTCGCTCGTCAGCTTCCCGGCCTCCCCGGCGGCTGGGACCCCATGATGTCTCCGGTGGATAACCCTATCCTCCAGGCCCGCAGCCTCGATAACCCGCCGCCGGCACTGGTGCAGCAGGCGCTGCTGGCCCAGCACGAGCGCTGGGTGGGCACGCCCTACCGGCTCGGCGGCAGCTCCTTCCAGGGGGTGGACTGCTCGGCGCTGGTGCAGAGCGTCTTCGAGGAGACCTTTCGTCTCTCCCTGCCGCGGACCACCGGGGAGCAGGTGAATCAGGGGCAACCGGTGGCCCGCGACGCCCTGGCGCCGGGTGACCTGGTCTTCTTCCGCCCGCCGGGCCCCTACGACCACGTGGGCATCTATCTGGGGGAGGGGCGCTTCCTGCACGCCTCCACCTCCCGAGGGGTGATGATCTCCCGCCTGGACAACCAGTACTGGCAGCGCCACTACTGGCAGGCGCGGCGCACCCTGGAGCCCACCACCCTGGCCCAGCGGGTGCTGGCCGCCGGCGAGGGCTGAGGCCTGCCCGGTTTCCCCATGATCCAGCCTCAGACACGCGCCTGGTGGCGCGCTACCCTGGCCCTCTGCCTGGGCTCCTTTCTGGTCTTCATCAACCTCTATGCGCCCCAGCCGCTGCTCCCCGAGCTGCGTCAGCTCTACGGCATCTCTACCTTGGCGGTGGGGCTGGTGATGTCGGTGGCGACCCTGTCCCTGGCGGCATCGCTGCTGGTCTTCGGACCGCTCTCGGATGCCATCGGGCGCGGCGGGATCATGCGTCTGACCCTGCTGGGTGCCGGTGGGCTGTCGCTGGCCCTGGCCCTGGCGCCTAACTTCGAGACGCTGCTGGTACTGCGTGCGCTGCAGGGGTTCGTGCTGGGGGGGCTGCCGGCGGTGGCCATTGCCTGGATGGGGGACGAGTTCGAGCCGCGCGGCATGCTCTCGGCGGTGGGGCTCTATATCGGGGCCAACTCCCTGGGCGGTATCAGCGGGCGCCTGGTGGGGGGCTGGGTGGGGGAGCTTGCCGGGAGCTCGGCCAGCTTTCTGGCGGTCGGGGGGATTACCCTGGCGGGGGTCGCCCTGTTCTGGAAGCTCCTGCCACCGGCGCGCGGCTTCTCGGCGCGTCCCTTCGAGCTGCGCGGCGCCCTGGCCGATCTCGCCGGGCATCTGCGCAACCCGCTGCTGCTGGCCGCCTACCTGCTGGGGGGCATCAACTTCCTCATCTTCATCAACCAGTACAGCTATCTCACCTTCCGGCTGGCAGAGGCGCCCTTCGGGCTCGGGCCCAGCGTCCTGGGGATGATCTTCCTGACCTACCTGGGCGGGACCCTGGGCTCCTCGCTCTCCGGGCGGCTCTCCGGTCATCTGTCACCGCCGGCCTGCATGGTGCTTGGCATCCTGATCCTGATGGGCGGGACCCTGATCACCCTGGCCGGCTCCCTGGCGCTGATCGTGCTGGGACTGACCATCAATGCCTTCGGCTTCTTTCTGGCCCATGCCATGGCCTCGAGCTGGGTGGGGCGTCACGCCGAGCGGGCCCGGGGCAGCGCCTCGGCGCTCTATCTGGTGTTCTACTACAGCGGGGCGAGCCTCGGGACCTTCTGGCTGGAGCCCTTCTGGCAGGCGGGCGCCTGGTTCGGGGTGGCGCTGGGCTCCTGGCTGCTGTTGGGGGTGACGCTGGGCATCGCCCTCTGGCTCTGGCGGCGACAGCCCATATGAAGGCGCCTCTGCCGTCGGGCAGGGGCGTCGGGTCTTGCCGGTTTGGGCGCTCACTACTCGTGGGTGGCTTCCTCGTCGCGGTGCTCGCCGGCGCGGACCTCGGCCCAGGCCTCTTCCAGGGAGCAACCCAGGCGTGCGTCGAGGATGTCGACCACTTCCAGGGCGTGCTGCAGGGACTGCCGATCGCCTTTCAGGGCAACCACCAGCTTGGCCAGATCCTGCTTGCTGAAGCTGTCGGCGATACGGTCGGCCTGTTCACTCAGTTCGGTGGCGTTCATGGTCTCTTCCTCGTGTCAGGTCATCACTGCGCTGGCAAATGCCATCTGCGGGAGTCGGGATGGCAGCACACCCTCCTGACCCATGCTTTCACTATGGTCCAGCCCCGCCTCTGCTGCAATGCATCATTGGGTGAAGCCCAGGTTGTAGCTTGACTACACTGCTGCCGGGCCCCGGTCCAACTGGCCGTGACTTTCACACTCTTTGGGTAATTTCGGGCTAGAATGAGCCGCACAAAGCCAAGCTGCGCTGGTCAAAGCGTTCAAGGTTGGCATAGAATTCAGTTAGCAAACGGTGTTCACTAACCGGCCCATCTTTCCGCGAGCCTTTCCCGGGCCTGTTCTGACACCGCGGGGCCAGCAACATTCTTCAGGAGGTTTTTCATGAAGCGTCTTCTTCCCATTATCGCCATTGGCGCCCTGACCCTGGCCGGCTGCGCCAATACCTCGACCATGGGCGGCAACGTCTACCGGGGCAGCCAGGCGGGTGCCGCCCAGACCGTCACCTTCGGCACCATCGAGGCCGTGCGCCAGGTGCAGATCCAGGCCGACAGCCGCGCCGGAGGCATCGTGGGCACCGGCGGCGGCGCCGTGATCGGTGGTCTGCTGGGCCGACAGGTGGGCGGTGGCTCCGGCCGTGACCTGGCCACTGCCGCGGGCGTCATCGGTGGTGCCGTGGCGGGCTCCCGGGTCGAGGAGGCCACCAACCGCGTCAACGCCCTGGAGATGGAGATTCGCCGGGATGACGGCCAGCGCGTGGTCATCGTCCAGAAGGCCGATCAGCCCTTCCAGACCGGCCAGCGCGTCCGCCTGATCGGCAGCGGTGCCAATATGACCGTGGCGCCCTACTGAGCCACCGGCCCCGCCCCGGGGCCTCCCTAGCATAGAAAGCAGAAGGCCCGCGGCGAATGCCGCGGGCCTTCTGCATTATGTCATGTCAGGGCGCTGGGACCCTGCACAGGACGACTCAGTGAAGGTCGACCTTGTTCATGACCCAGCCGGCCAGCTTGATACCGACCAGGGCGATGATCACGGCGAGCACCACGGTGAGCAGGATATCCACCGGACGCACCAGCACGGTCGCCCCCAGAATGGCCAGCGCGAGCCCCCAGACGGTACGGTTCTCGCCGCGGCTCTTGAGCACGTCGGGCAGGACGCGATCCAGCGCCGGGCTGACGCTCTCCCAGCGCTTGAAGGTGAGGGCCAGAATCAGCGCAAAAGCGATCAGCCAGATCACAACTTGGGTCATGGGCATGTCTCCAGGTGGGGAAGGGTAAGGGGGTTTGGCAAAAGTGCCGGTAGGTTAGCCGCGCCCGCAACCCGGCGCAACCGTCCATAGGTCAACTCTCGGACAGTAGCGAAGCGTGCGTGAAGCGCTCTCAGGATCCTGCCAAACATCCTGAAAATCCCCCATGCCCCTGACAGCCCCCCGCCCGACACGTTACCATGCCGGGACATGCACTCACCGAAAGGTTCATCAATGCAGATTGCGCAGAACTCCGTTGTCGCGTTCCACTATACCCTGACCAACGATGCGGGTGAGGTGCTGGACAGCTCGGAAGGCCGCGAGCCGCTGACCTATCTCCACGGCGCCGGCAACATCATTCCGGGCCTCGAGAAGGAGCTGGAAGGTCGTCAGGCGGGCGACAAGCTCAGCGCCGTGGTTTCGCCCGCCGAGGGCTATGGCGAGAAGCAGGAGCAGCTGGTGCAGGAAGTCCCCCGGGATGCCTTCCAGGGCGTCGAGAGCGTCGAGCCCGGCATGCAGTTCCAGGCCCAGACCCAGGGCGGCCCGCTGATGGTCACCGTGACCAGCGTCGAAGGCGACACCGTTACCGTCGACGGCAACCACCCGCTGGCCGGCCAGACCCTGAACTTTGCCGTCGAGATTGCCTCGGTGCGCGAAGCCAGCCAGGAAGAGGTCGAGCACGGCCACGTGCACGGCGAGGGCGGTCACCAGCACTGATTTGTGCGTGACGCCTGACAGGGGGGAGGGGCAGCCATTGGCTGCCCCTCCCTTTTTGTTGCCAGGTATCCGGCCCGCATAAAAAAGGGAGGCCAGAGGCCTCCCCAAGTTCCAGTTTTACCGCAGTACCATGATCAGAACTGGTTCATGGTGTTGTCCTTGCCGCCGGCCTTGAGTGCCGCGTCGCCGTGGAAGAACTCCTTGTGGTCGTCCCCGATGTTGGAGCCGGCCATGTCCTGGTGCTTGACGGTGGCGATGCCCTGACGGATCTCGCGGCGCTGCACGCCCTCCACGTAGGCCAGCATGCCTTCGTCGCCGAAGTAGCCCTTGGCCAGGTTGTCGGTGGAGAGGGCCGCCGTGTGGTAGGTCGGCAGGGTGATCAGGTGGTGGAAGATGCCCGCCTCGCGAGAGGAGTCGCGCTGGAAGTTGCGGGTCCACTCGTCGGCCAGCTGGGCCAGCTCGGTGTCGTCGTACTCCGGGCTCATCAGCTTGGCGCGGTCGTAGGCGGAGACGTCCTTGCCTTCCTTCTCCCAGGCGTCGAACACCTGCTGACGGAAGTTGAGGGTCCAGTTGAAGGAGGGCGAGTTGTTGTAGACCAGCTTGGCGTCCGGCACCGACTCGCGGATACGGTTGACCATGCCGGCGATCTGGCCGACGTGGGGCTTCTCGGTCTCGATCCAGATCAGGTCGGCGCCGTTCTGCAGGCTGGTGATGCAGTCCAGCACCACGCGGTCCTCACCGGTGCCCGGCTTGAACTGGAAGAGGCCGGAGGCCAGGCGCTTGACCTTGACCAGCTTGCCGTTCTGCTTGATGACCACGTCGCCGTTGTTGATGTCTTCCGCCTTCTCGATGACGTCGCCATCCAGGAAGCTGTTGTACTGGTCGCCCAGGTCGCCCGGCTCGTTGGTCACGGCGATCTTCTGGGTCAGGCCGGCGCCCAGGGAGTCGGTACGGGCGACGATGACGCCATCGTCAACGCCCAGCTCCAGGAAGGCGTAGCGCACGGCGTTGATCTTGGCCAGGAAGTCCTCGTGGGGCACGGTGACCTTGCCGTCCTGGTGGCCGCACTGCTTCTCGTCGGAGACCTGGTTCTCGATCTGGATGCAGCAGGCGCCCGCCTCGATCATCTGCTTGGCCAGCAGGTAGGTGGCCTCGGCGTTGCCGAAACCGGCATCGATGTCGGCGATGATCGGCACGATATGGGTCTCGTGATTGTCGATCTGCTTCTCGAGCTCGGCGGCCTTGGCACTGTCGCCGGCCTGCTTGGCCTCTTCCAGGGCGCGGAACAGGTGGTTGAGTTCCCAGGCGTCGGCCTGACGCAGGAAGGTGTAGAGCTCACCGATCAGACCGGAGACGGCGGTCTTCTCGTGCATGGACTGGTCGGGCAGCGGACCGAACTCGGAGCGCAGGGCGGCGACCATCCAGCCGGAGAGGTAGAGGTAGCGGCGCTTGGTGGTGCCGAAGTGCTTCTTGATGGAGATCAGCTTCTGCTGACCGATGAAGCCGTGCCAGCAGCCCAGGGACTGGGTGTACTTAGCGCTGTCGGCGTCGTAGGCGGCCATGTCCTCACGCATGATCTTGGCGGTGTACTTGGCGATGTCCAGGCCGGTCTTGAAACGGTTCTGGGCACGCATGCGGGCGGCGTTCTCGGGGCTGATGTCGGCCCACTTGCCCTGCATGGCTTCACGCAGCTGGGTCAGTGCCTTGATATCGTCCTGGTATGACATGGTGTCATCCTCTCCTGGGTCTGATCGTTGTCTTGCCGGTGTCGCTTATGCTGCACCTGCGAAGTGAAGTCAGGTTCGTTGATCGCCGTCGGCTTGTCTCTGCTGCCTTGGTCGAACCCGGTCGGTTTTGAAACAAACGTATGAGGCCAGCGTGAGAGGCGCTGAAACCGCCGTTTGCTCCCTCACCATGGCAACCACTATCCCCCATGATGATGGGCATCAACAATGGGCTCTTTGGAGAAGAAGGCGTTGTAGCTCGACTACATGAAGGCGGGAAGTGGCCGGGGTCTGTAGTCGTTTTTCGTTTGAAAAGGGCAGGGAAGGGGTCAGCGGCGAGGCAGGGTGAAGCGCATATTGCGGTGCAGAATACCGGCGTCGAGAAACTCGGGGCCGTAGGCCTCGAAGCCCAGGCGGGCGTAGAAGTCGAGGGCGTGGGTCTGGGCGGCCAGTTCCACGGCCGGGTGGCCGAGGCGGCGTGCGGTTTCGATGCTGGCACGCATCAGGGCCGCGCCGACTCCGGTGCCCCTGGCCTCGGCGAGTACCGCTACCCGGCCGATATGGGCGTCGGGGAGCAGGCGGGCGGTGCCCACCGCCCGCCCGTCGAGCAGGGCCAGAAAGTGGCGGCACTCGGGGTCGCGGCCGTCCCACTCCTCCTCGAGGGGGACGCGCTGCTCCTCGATAAAGACGACACGGCGAATCTCGGAGGCCTCGGGTCCCAGCTCTGCCCAGCTCCCCTCGCGAATCTCGAGGTTGGCGTCCAGTGATTTTCCAGGCATCTCGGCCTCCTGGTTGAGGGTATCGCGCAGCAGAGCGGCGCTCCTACCCCTCGAACTCATCCGCCTCGAACTCATCCGCCCAGGCCAGGCTGCCGGCATCCAGAAGAGCGGCCAGCAGCTCGGGAGCGCCGGGCAGGGCAAGCGCTTCGGCGTCCAGCGGGGCCTCGGAGGCCAGTAGCCGCGCCAGCGGCAGGGCGCACTCGGCGCCGTCGCCGTCGGCGAAGAGGGTGGCGTCTTGCTCATCCAGGGCCCGCCAGGCGAAGCGGGAGCCGGGGCTTCGGATCAGCTCGGCGCCCTCCTGTAGTCTGGCAACAAGCGCCTCCGGCGCGGTGGGCGTCTCGTTGGGCACAAGCTGGTCCACGTACTTGGGCTGGGTCATCACCCGGCCGAACCACTGGGCGAGGCGGGCCGGGTCGTCCAGGGTCCCGAGGATGAAGCGGCGCATGCGCGCCACGGCCTCGTCATCGAGCTCGGCGGGGTCGCCGGGAGCCGCCATGCCGGCGTCGGAGTAGCGCAGAGATGCCGCCAGCTGCTCGCCCAGGTAGTCGGCGAAGGAGGTGATCGCCTCGTCGGCGGAGGGGGCGCGGAAGCCCACCGAGAGGGTCAGGCAGTCGTCGGACTGGCTGACGCCGTGGTGAGCCCAGCCCGGTGGCAGGTAGAGCATGTCGCCCGGTTCCAGCACCCAGTCATTGCCGGCCTCCACCTCGAAGCACTCGAGGATGCGCAGGTCGATGCCGGCGATGATGGGGGCGTCGTCGGGCACCAGGCCGCCCAGCTGCCAGCGGCGCCGGCCCATGCCCTGGAGCAGGAAGACATCGTACTGGTCGACGTGGGGGCCGACGCTGCCGCCCGGGGGGGCGTAGCTAATCATGATGTCGTCGAGCCGCCAGCGGGGCAGGAAGTCGAAGGCCTCGAGCAGTTCGGCCACCTCGGGCACGTAGTGGTCCACCGCCTGTACCAGCAGGGTCCAGTCGCGCTCGGGCAGGGTGCCGAACACCGTCTCGTCGAAGGGACCATGGCGTACCTGCCAGGGGCCGCCCTCGCCATGCTCCTCCACCAGGCGCGCCTCGACCCCCTCCTCGCAGGCCAGGCCCGCCAGCTCGTCGGGGGTCAGCGGGCACTCGAAGTCGGGGAAGGCGCCGCGGATCAGCAGCGGCCGGCGCTGCCAGTGGTCGCGCAGGAAGTCGGCGGCGCTCAGGCCTCCCAGCATGGGCAGCGGGGCATCGGATGACATGATCAGAGCCTCTTCGCCTGCTCGACGGCGTTGCCGATATAGGTGCCCGGCGTCAGCGCCTTGAGCTCGGCCTTGACCGCCTCGGGCAGCGCCAGGGTGTCGATGAAGGCGGCGAAGCCGGCCTGGTCGATGCGCTTGCCGCGGGTCAGCTCCTTGAGCTTCTCGTAGGGCTTCTCGATGCCGTAGCGGCGCATCACGGTCTGGATCGGCTCGGCGAGCACCTCCCAGCTGGCGTCCAGGTCCTCGGCCAGGCGCGTCGGATTGGCCTCGAGCTTGGCGATCCCCTTGAGGGAGGCCTGGTAGGCGATCAGGCCGTAGGCCATGCCCACGCCCAGGTTGCGCAGCACCGTGGAGTCGGTGAGGTCGCGCTGCCAGCGGGAGATCGGCAGCTTCTGGGCCAGGTGGCCGAGTACCGCGTTGGCGAGCCCCAGGTTGCCTTCGGAGTTCTCGAAGTCGATGGGGTTGACCTTGTGGGGCATGGTCGAGGAGCCGATCTCGCCGGCCACGGTCTTCTGCTTGAAGTAGCCCAGCGAGATATAGCCCCAGACGTCGCGATCAAAGTCGATCAGGATGGTGTTGAAGCGGCAGACCGCATCGAAGAGCTCGGCGATGTAGTCATGGGGCTCGATCTGGGTGGTGTAGGGGTTGAACGTCAGGCCCAGGCCCTCGACGAAGGTGCGGGCGTTGGCTTCCCAGTCCACCTCGGGGTAGGTGGCCAGGTGGGCATTGTAGTTGCCCACGGCGCCGTTGATCTTGCCCAGGATCTCGACGTTCTCGATCTGCCTGAGCTGACGGCGCAGACGGTAGGCGACGTTGGCCATCTCCTTGCCGAGGGTCGTGGGGCTCGCCGTCTGACCGTGGGTGCGCGACAGCATCGGCAGCTCGGCGTGCTCCTGAGCCAGGCGAGCGATCTCGTCGGCGACCTTCTGCATGCTGGGCAGCAGCGCCTTGAGGCCGTCGCTGAGCATCACCCCGTGAGAGAGGTTGTTGATGTCCTCGCTGGTGCAGGCGAAGTGCACGAACTCGGTGATGGCGTGGAGCTCGGGCTGGCCTTCGATCTGCTCCTTGATGAAGTACTCCACCGCCTTGACGTCGTGGTTGGTGGTGCGCTCGATCTCCTTGATGCGCTGGGCGTCTTCCAGGGAGAAGTTGCGGATCATCGCCTCCAGGAAGGCGGTGGCCTCGGCGGAGAGCGGCGGCACCTCGGTGACGCCGGTCAGCTCGGCCAGGCGCTGCAGCCAGCGGATCTCGACGATGACGCGGGCGCGTATCAGGCCGAACTCGCTGAAGTGCTCGCGCAGGGCGGCGGCCTTGTCGCCGTAGCGGCCGTCAACGGGGGAAAGGGCGGTCAGGGCGGAGAGGGGCAGGGCTTGCATGGTAGGTTTCCGGGTCGATAAGAGCGGTGAAGAAAAGGGCCGGGCGCGGATCAGGCCAGCTGATCCAGGGCCTTCTTGAGGGCGCCGCGCTGGAAGACCAGCTTCCAGCGCCGGCCGCCCTGCTGATGCCAGAGCAGGGCGAAGCGGATGCCGCCGAGCAGGCAGGCGCGCACCCGCTCCGGCATCATGCGGCTCTGCAGCAGCGAGGGGTCGCCCTGCACGATGATGCGGGTCTTGAGGGTGGAGAGCGTCTCCTGGTAGGCCTCGCCGAGGCTGGCGATGACGTTCTCGTGGGTCTCGCCGAAGTGCTCGGCCTGGCCCTGGATGCGCACCAGCCGGCCGCCGAGGTCGCCCAGCATGGCGTCATTCTTGCGCACCTGGTTCATCAGCAGCAGCAGGGTGAAGCCGTAGCGCAGCACCACGGGGTTGGCCTGCTTGCGCCCCACCACGGCCTCGAGCACCTCCAGTCCCCGGCGCAGGTTGTTGGGGTGGCCACCGTAGATCGCCTCGAAGCTCTCGGGGTTGGTGTCCAGGGTGGCGCGGATCAGGGTATCCCAGGCGCGTGGGTCCACCTGGCCGGTGCGGGCCAGCTCGTCGACCAGGCTGGCGGCCTGGAAGACGCCGGCCAGGGCCAGGGCCTGGCGGGTAGTGGGGTCGTCGGGCACGCGATGGATCGGTGTCGAGGCGGTCATGAGGTGCGCTCCTCGCGGTTCCAGGTGTCGCGGATCACGCCGCCACCCAGGCAGATATCGCCGTCGTAGAGCACCAGGGACTGGCCGGGCGTCACGGCGCGCTGGGGATCATCGAAGACGACCTCGACGCCGCCGTCGGGGCGGGTGCTCATGCGGCAGGGCACATCGCTCTGGCGGTAGCGGGTTTTGGCGGTGAGGCGCCCCTCGGCGGCGGGTGCCTCCCCGGCGACCCACTCCATCGGCTCGGTGGCCAGGCTGTCGGTATAGAGCAGCGGATGGTGCTTGCCCTGGACGGCGATCAGCACGTTGCGCTCGAGATCCTTGCCGGCTACGTACCAGGGGGCCTCGGGGTGGTTGGCCAGCCCGCCGATGCCGAGCCCCTGGCGCTGGCCGAGGGTGTAGTACATCAGGCCCATGTGCTCGCCGATCGCCTCGCCCTCCGGGGTCTCGATCACGCCGGGCTGGGCCGGCAGGTACTGCTGCAGGAAGTCCCGGAAGCGCCGCTCGCCGATGAAGCAGATCCCCGTGGAGTCCTTCTTGCGGGCGGTCACCAGGTCGTGGCGCTCGGCGATGGCGCGTACCTCGGGTTTTTCCAGCTCGCCCACCGGGAAGAGGGTGCGGGCGATGGCGGCCTCGGGCACGGCGTGGAGGAAGTAGCTCTGATCCTTGTTGGCGTCGAGCCCCTTGAGCAGCCGCGGACGGCCGTCGCGGATGCCGCCACGCACATAGTGGCCGGTGGCGATCTTCTCGGCGCCGAGCATCTCGGCGTACTCCAGGAACACCTTGAACTTGATCTCGCGGTTGCAGAGGATGTCCGGGTTCGGCGTGCGCCCGGCCTGGTACTCGGCCAGGAAGTGCTCGAAGACGTTGTCCCAGTACTCGGCGGCGAAGTTGGCGGTGTGCAGCCGGATGCCGAGCTTCTCGCATACGGCCTCGGCGTCCGCCAGGTCCTCCCTGGCGGTGCAGTATTCGGTGCCGTCGTCCTCGTCCCAGTTCTTCATGAACAGGCCTTCGACCTGGTAGCCCTGCTCGAGCAGCAGCAGGGCGGAGACGGAGGAGTCGACGCCGCCGGACATGCCGACGATCACCTTGCCTGGGGTGGCGGTCATGGGCGCCCTCGGAATCGGTGGATCACAAATGGGGTCGGATTATACCTGAATCGGGCGTGAAGCTCGAAGTACAGCGCTCCGCGGGCGGTTATCGCTCGTGGATGACGTCCATGGGGTAGAAGCGCCCCGCCAGGGCGTCGCGGACGCGGCGCAGCACCAGGGGGCTTCTCAGGCGACCGGCGCGTTCCAGGGCCTCGATCTCCTCCAGGGTCAGCCAGTGCACGGCGTGGATCGCCGGGTCGAGCTCGCCACCCCGGTGGGCCAGCGCCATGCCGAAGAAGGCGTGGCTGTGGAAGGTGAAGCCGTCGGGGGTCTCGAGCACATAGATGCCCAGGTAGTCGGTGAGGCCGACCTGCCAGGCGGTCTCCTCGGCCACCTCGCGGCGGGCGCCATCCACGATCCGTTCGCCGGGTTCCAGGTGGCCGGCGGGCTGGTTGAAGAGGGTGCAGGGGCCACCGTGGTCCTCCTCCACCATCAGGAAGGCCCCGGCGCGCTCGATCACGCTGGCCACGGTGGCATAGGGGTGCCAGCGGCTCATGGCTTGCCTCCTCGCTGGGTCGTCGGTCGTTTCCCGGAGGTCCTGCCGCGACCCTTGGCCCGCTGAGGGGCGGCGTGCCGCTGGGGGGCGTGGAGGGTCTCGCGGCGCCACTCCCCCGGGGCCAGGCCGTCGAGCCGCCAGGGGCCGATGGCCACGCGCACCAGGCGCAGGGTGGGGTGGCCGACGTGGGCGGTCATGCGCCTGACCTGGCGGTTGCGCCCCTCGCTGATGGTCAGCTCCAGCCAGCTGGTGATCGGGTGGCGTTTCGGGTCCAGGGGTGGGTCGCGCTCGGGCAGGCCGCTCTCGGCGAGGCGCCGCACCCGGGCCGGCTTCGTCATGCCGTCCCCGAGTTCGACCCCCTCGCGCAGCGCCTGCAGGGCGCCGTCGCCGGGGCCCCCCTCCACCTGGACCCGGTAGGTCTTGGGCTGCTTGTGGCGGGGGTGGCTGATGCGGTGGATCAGCTCGCCGTCGTCACAGAGCAGCAGCAGCCCTTCGGAGTCGTGGTCGAGGCGCCCGGCCGGGTAGATGCCGGGCACGTCGATGACGTCGGCCAGGGTGGCGCGACGCTCGCCGTCATCGCCTGCCCGGTCGGTGAACTGGGATAGCATGCGGTAGGGCTTGTGCAGCAGATAGAGTGTGCTCATGGCGGCAAGCTTACCGGCAAGCGGCCCGGGATGGCAGGGGGAAGGGGCGGCGTGTCAGCCTTATTGCTCATGCGCCGAGGCGGGGTGGCTGATATAATGCGCCCGCTCGCCGGGAGCGCCCTCGTCGTTCCGGGGCCTGCCGAGACTCCGCCAGCGGGTCGATGCCCAGCGCATCCCCGTCAGATCACAACAGTGGGTGGAGCACGCCGGGACCCCCCGTTGCAGACATCGTGAGCGCGCGCTACCGATCCAGTTTCATGCCACCGCAGTGACCAGAGAGATCAACGCCAACATGTCAAAAACGCCGAAGATTATCTACACGCTCACCGACGAAGCGCCGGCCCTGGCCACCTACTCCCTGCTGCCCATCATCGATGCCTATACCGACTCCGCCGGGGTCATCGTTGAAACCCGCGATATCTCCCTGGCAGGGCGCATCCTCTCCCAGTTTCCCGAGTACCTGAGCGACGAGCAGCAGCTCGGCGACCACCTGGCCGAGCTGGGTGAGCTGGCCAAGACCCCCGAAGCCAACATCATCAAGCTGCCCAACATCAGCGCCTCCGTGCCCCAGCTCAAGGCGGCCATCCGCGAGCTGCAGGCCCAGGGCTACAAGCTGCCCAACTACCCCGACGAGCCCACTACCGCCATGGAGCGCGAGGCCAAGGCGCGCTACGACCGCGTCAAGGGCAGCGCCGTGAACCCGGTGCTGCGCGAGGGCAACAGCGATCGTCGCGCCCCCAAGTCGGTCAAGAACTACGCCCGCAAGTACCCGCACCGCATGGGCGAGTGGAGCGCCGACTCCCAGTCCCACGTGGCCTGCATGAACGAGGGTGACTTCTACGGCAGCGAGCAGTCCGCCACTCTGCCCGCCGAGGGGGCGGTGAAGATCGAGCTGGTGGGCAAGGACGGCAGCACTACCGTGCTCAAGGAGAAGACCTCGGTGCTGGCCGGCGAGGTGATCGACGGCGCCGTGATGAGCCACAAGGCGCTCTCCGCCTTCATCGCTGAGCAGGTGGCCGACGCCAAGGAGAAGGACGTCCTCTTCTCCCTGCACCTCAAGGCCACCATGATGAAGGTCTCCGACCCCATCATGTTCGGCATCGTGGTGGAGGAGTTCTACCGTGACGTGCTCGAGAAGCACGCCGACGACCTGGCCAGGGTCGGCTTCGACTCCAGCAACGGTATCGGCGACCTCTACGCCACCATCACCCAGCTTCCGGCCGAGAAGCAGGACGAGATCAAGGCCGATATCGAGGCGCTCTACGCCGAGCGTCCGCGCCTGGCCATGGTCAACTCCCACAAGGGCATCACCAACCTGCACGTGCCCAGCGACGTCATCATCGACGCCTCCATGCCGGCGATGATCCGTGACTCCGGCAAGATGTGGGGGGCCGACGATGCCCTGCACGACACCAAGGCGGTGATCCCGGACCGCTGCTACGCCACCATCTATCAGGCGGTGATCGAGGACTGCAAGGCCAACGGTGCCTTCGATCCGACCACCATGGGCAGCGTGCCCAACGTCGGCCTGATGGCCCAGAAGGCCGAGGAGTACGGCTCCCACGACAAGACCTTCCAGATCCCCGCCGACGGCACCGTGCGCGTCACCAACGACGCCGGCGAGGTGCTCTTCGAGCACGCCGTGGAGAAGGGCGACATCTGGCGCATGTGCCAGACCAAGGACGCGCCGATCAAGGACTGGGTCAAGCTCGCCGTGGCCCGCGCCCGCGACAGCGAGACGCCGGCGACCTTCTGGCTCGACGCCGAGCGTGCCCATGACGCCCAGCTGATCAAGAAGGTCGAGGCCTACCTCGCCGAGCACGATACCAGCGGCCTGGATATCCGCATCATGGCCCCGGTTGACGCCATGAAGTTCTCCCTGGAGCGCATCCGCCGCGGCGAGGACACCATCTCCGTCACCGGCAACGTGCTGCGCGACTACCTCACCGACCTCTTCCCGATCATGGAGCTCGGCACCAGCGCCAAGATGCTCTCCATCGTGCCGCTGATGAATGGCGGTGGCCTGTTCGAGACCGGGGCCGGCGGCTCCGCGCCCAAGCACGTCCAGCAGCTGCTGGAGGAGAACCACCTGCGCTGGGACTCCCTGGGCGAGTTCCTGGCCCTGGCTGCCTCCCTGGAGCACCTGGGCAAGACCTTCGACAACGGCCGTGCCCTGGTGCTGGCCAAGGCGCTGGACGAGGCCAACGGCAAGTTCCTGGACAGCAACAAGTCGCCGTCCCGCAAGGTAGGCGAGCTGGACAACCGCGGCAGCCACTTCTACCTGGCCATGTACTGGGCCGAGGCCCTGGCCGCCCAGGATGAGGACGCCGAGCTCAAGGCGCTCTTCACCAAGCTGGCCGCGGAGTTCCAGGCCAAGGAAGAAGTGATCGTCGAGGAGCTCAACGCGGTGCAGGGGCAGGCCGTCGACATCAAGGGCTACTACAACCCGGATCGCGAGCTGACCGAGTCGGTGATGCGTCCGAGCGCCACCCTCAACGCCGCTCTGGCTCTGGTTTCCAAGGGCTGAGCTGCCAAGGGCTGAGAGCTGAGTAGACCCTGCCGGCACGCCAGTGCCGCGGCCCCTGCCCGGAGACGGGCGGGGGCCTTTGCGTTGAGGGTCGCCCGGCGTTGAGATTCATGATGAACCCTGCCGGACCCAGGGCGTCAAACCAGTCTGAGTCGCCCGACAGGCCGGCCCGTCAAACGAGTAGTAATCTGCTATGTGGCAACGAGACGAGTGGTGCGGCATGACCCGCCCCCCCGGCACCGAGGAGGAGGGGGACCTGGCGGTGCAGAGCGTCGAGCCTGAGCTCGCGCGCCCGCCGATGTATAAGGTGGTGTTGCACAATGATGACTTCACCCCCATGGAGTTCGTGGTGGAGGTGCTCCAGACCTTCTTCCAGCTGGACAGCGAGACCGCGGTGCAGGTAATGCTGACGGTGCATACGCAGGGCAAGGCGACCTGCGGCATCTTTACCCGCGATATCGCGGAAACCAAAAGCCATCAGGTCAATCAATACGCTAGAGAGTGTCAGCATCCGCTGCTCTCGGACATCGAGGCGGCGGACTGACTCCCCCGGACATGGTCGCGACGGGCGAGCACCGCCTGCCGTTGGCAACAAGGCTTGCAACGGCGACGTTTGTGCCCGATGTTGATGATGCCGGATGACGAAAGATCCGACGCAAAGCCCTGGGCGGCAAGAAGGGGACTGCCATGCTGAGCAAAGAACTTGAACTGACCCTGAACACGGCGTTCACCGTGGCGCGCTCCAAGCGGCACGAGTTCATGACCGTGGAGCACCTGCTGCTGGCTCTGCTTGATAACGCCTCGGCGGCGGATGTGCTGCGCGCCTGCGGGGCCAACCTCGACAAGCTGCGCTCCGATCTGCAGGATTTCATCAATTCCACCACCCCGCTGATTCCCGAGGATCAGGCCGACCGCGAGACCCAGCCGACCCTGGGCTTCCAGCGCGTGCTGCAGCGTGCGGTCTTCCATGTGCAATCCTCCGGCAAGAGCGAGGTGACCGGCGCCAACGTGCTGGTGGCGATCTTCTCCGAGCAGGAGAGCCAGGCGGTCTACTTCCTCAAGCAGCAGAACGTGGCGCGAGTCGACGCCGTCAACTATATCGCCCACGGCATCTCCAAGGTGGCCGGGCACGGCCAGAACCCCTCGGCGTCCCCCTCGGATGCCGAGGAGGGCGAGGATGCCGGCAGCGAGAACGGCGCCAATCCACTTACCGGCTATGCCACCAACCTCAACGAGCAGGCGCGCATCGGCAAGATCGATCCGCTGATCGGCCGCGAGCACGAGCTCGAGCGGGTGGTGCAGATCCTGGCCCGGCGGCGCAAGAACAACCCGCTGCTGGTGGGCGAGGCCGGCGTGGGCAAGACCGCCATCGCCGAGGGGCTGGCCAAGCGCATCGTCGAGGAGGACGTGCCCGAGGTGATTGCCGATGCGGTGGTCTACTCCCTGGACATGGGCGCCCTGCTGGCCGGCACCAAGTACCGTGGTGACTTCGAGAAGCGCCTCAAGGGGCTCCTGGCGGAGCTGCGCAAGCAGCCCAACGCCATCCTCTTCATCGACGAGATCCACACCGTGATCGGCGCCGGCGCCGCCTCGGGCGGGGTGATGGATGCCTCCAACCTGCTCAAGCCGCTGCTCTCCTCCGGCGAGCTGCGCTGCATCGGCTCCACCACCTTCCAGGAGTATCGCGGCATCTTCGAGAAGGACCGCGCCCTGGCCCGTCGCTTCCAGAAGGTCGATGTGCCGGCCCCCTCGGTGGAGGACACCATTCGCATCCTCAAGGGGCTGCGCTCGCGCTTCGAGGAGCATCATCGGCTCAAGTACACCGATGCGGCACTCGAGAGCGCGGCACGGCTGGCGGACCGCTACATCAGCGATCGCCACCTGCCCGACAAGGCCATCGACGTGATCGACGAGGCCGGTGCCCACCAGCGGCTGCTGCCGCCCGAGGTGCGAATCGACACCATCGATACCGCCCAGGTCGAGGCGGTGGTGGCCTCCATCGCGCGGATCCCGCCGAAGAGCGTCTCCAGCTCCGACCGCAAGCTGCTCGAGAACCTCGATCGCGACCTCAAGATGCTGGTGTTCGGCCAGGACGAGGCGATCGACAGCCTCTCCGCGGCGATCAAGCTCTCCCGGGCCGGCCTCAAGTCGCCGGACAAGCCGGTGGGCAGCTTCCTGTTTGCCGGCCCCACCGGGGTGGGCAAGACCGAGGTGGCCCGCCAGCTCTCGAAGATCATGGGCATCGAGCTGGTGCGCTTCGACATGTCCGAGTACATGGAGCGCCACACGGTGTCGCGGCTGATCGGCGCGCCGCCGGGCTACGTGGGCTACGACCAGGGCGGCCTGCTCACCGAGGCGATCACCAAGCATCCGCACTGCGTGCTGCTGCTCGACGAGATCGAGAAGGCCCACCCCGAGGTCTTCAACCTGCTGCTGCAGGTGATGGACCACGGCCGCCTGACCGACAACAACGGCCGGGAGGCGGACTTCCGCCACGTGATCCTGATCATGACCTCCAACGCCGGGGTCGAGCAGGCCACGCGTCGCTCCATCGGCTTCCAGACCCAGGACCACTCCACCGATGCCATGGAGGTGATCCGCAAGACCTTCTCGCCGGAGTTCCGCAACCGCCTGGATGGCATCATCCAGTTCCACGCCCTGCCCGTCGCGGTGGTGCGCAGCGTGGTGGACAAGTTCCTGGTGGAGCTGCAGGCGCAGCTGGACGAGAAGCGGGTGCAGCTGGATGTGGACCTGGCCGCGCGGGACTGGCTCGCCGAGAAGGGTTACGACCCGGATATGGGGGCCCGCCCCATGGCGCGCCTGATTCAGGAGAAGCTCAAGAAGCCGCTGGCCGAGATGATCCTCTTCGGCGAGCTGTCGGAGCACGGCGGCGTGGTTCACGTCAGCGTGGAGGAGGGCGAGCTGCACCTCTCCACGGAGGCGGAGCTGGCCGACGCGCCCTGAGCCGGGTTGATACCCGCGCACGACACAGCGCCCTGTCTACGGACGGGGCGTTGTCGTCATGCCATCGTTGTCATGCCATGGGGGGAAGCGGGTCGCTGGGCTCGACCGCGGATCAGCGGGAGCGGTAGACGATGCGGCCCTTGGTCAGGTCGTAGGGCGTCAGTTCCACCTTGACCTTGTCGCCGGTGAGGATGCGGATGTAGTTCTTGCGCATCTTGCCGGAGATGTGGGCGGTCACCACGTGGCCGTTTTCCAGCTCGACGCGGAAGGTGGTGTTGGGAAGGGTATCGACGACGACGCCTTCCATTTCGATATGGTCTTCACGTGCCATATAGGCGGTTCCTCGCTGATGGATGAGACAGAGACAGGGTGAAAGCCCTGAAAGAATAGCGCGATATTGTGCCGCATGCCGGGCGGCAAGGCAAAGAAAGGCGACGAACGGCGCCGTTCAGGGTGCGATCAGGCGCCGCCAGTGGCGGCCGTCGAGCATCTCCAGGGGCTGGAAGGCCTGCTTGTAGGCCATCTTGCGGCATTCGCGGATCCAGTAGCCCAGATAGAGGTGGGGCAGGCCTCGGCGATGCGCCTGGGCCACCAGGGTGAGGACCGCGAAGGTGCCGAGCGAGCGTCGCTCGAGCGCCGGGTCCGGATCGAAGAAGGTGTAGATCGCCGAGAGGCCGTGCTCGAGCTGGTCGAAGGCGGTCACGGCCACCAGGCGGCCGTCGAGGCGGAACTCCAGCAGCCGTGCGTACTCCTGGTCGAGGGTCAGGAAGGTGCGGTACTGCTCGTGGCTCGGCGGGTACATGTCGCCGTCGGCGTGGCGCGTGCGGATATAGTGGGCATAGAGCGCATAGTGCTCGGGGTCGTAGATGGCCGGCCTCAGGTGCAGGCTGAGGTCGGCGTTGCGTTTCGCCAGGCGCCGCTGGCTCCTGCTTGGCGTGAAGTCCGCTACCGGGATGCGCACCGAGATGCAGGCGCTGCACCCCTCGCAGTGGGGGCGGTAGAGGTGGCGGCCGCTGCGCCGGAAGCCGAGCAGCGCCAGGGTGTCATAGACCCCCTGGCCGGGCGACTCCTGGGGGTCGAGGAAGAGCGTCGTGGCCTCGCGCCCCGGCAGGTAGCTGCAGGCGTGGGGGACGGTGAGAAAGAAGCGCAGGTCCCTGACGGGCTGGCGCGGGGCGTTGCTGCTCACGGCATGTCTCTCCGGCTCCGGTCACTGGGGCCCTTCGCCAAGCTCGCCCAGGGCGGCGAAGGACCAGCAGGCAGGGGTGAAGCATACGCCGTCCGGCTCCACCGGCGGCGGCTTGCCCAGCCACTCCTCAAGATAGCCGATGAACTCGGCGCGGGCGATATCCCGAGCGCCGAGGCTGGCCAGGTGTGGCGTATGCATCTGGCAGTCGATCAGCCGGCCGCCCGCCGCTGCCATGGTCCGGGCCAGGTGCACCAGCGCCACCTTGGAGGCGTCGGGCACTCGGGTAAACATCGACTCGCCGAAGAAGACCGGGCCCAGGGCCACGCCGTAGAGGCCGCCGGCCAGCCGGCCCTGGTGCCACACCTCCACCGAGTGGGCCGCGCCCAGGGCGTGCAGGCGTCCATAGGCCTCGCGCATCTCGTCGGTGATCCAGGTGCCGGGCTGCCCCTGACGGGGGGCGGCGCAGGCGCTCATCACGGCGTCGAAGGCGCGGTCGGCGGTCACCGTGAAGCCGCCGTGGCGCAGCCGCTTGGCCAGGCTGCGGCGCACCTTGAGGGCCTCGGGAAAAAGCACCATGCGCGGGTCGGGGCTCCACCAGAGGATCGGCTGATCGTCGCTGTACCAGGGGAAGATGCCGCGGCGATAGGCGGCGAGCAGCCAGCCCGGGCTCAGGGCGCCGCCGGCGGCCAGCAGGCCATCCGGGTCGCGCAAGGCCGTGGCCACGGGAGGGAAGCGGGTCGGGTGCTCGGAGAGCCAGGGCAGCATCGGCGGGGGTCCTTGGAATCGTGGGCCCAGTGTGCCGCCCGCCGCGTCCCGGCTCAAGAGAGCAACGTCCCTACTGTGATGGGGGAGCCGGGCTCGGTATGATTGGCGCCAATCAACCGGAAGACGCCAGCGGTGGCGCAAGGGGGATGAGCACTTGAGTGTCGACAAGAAGTCCTCGCCGCGTCGGGTAAACGCGGCCCAGGCCAGGGAGACGGCCAGGCGCTTCGGCCTCAGGCTGCAGGGCTCCGCGCGGGAAGGGGTGGCCATCGTGCTGCTGGCCGCCTGCGTGTTCCTGCTCTTGGCCCTGTTCAGCTTCGAGCCCGGGGACCCCGGCTGGTCGCGCAGCGGCCCCGAGACCCGCATCGACAACTGGATGGGGCCGGTGGGCGCCTGGCTCTCCGACGTGCTCTATTCCCTGTTTGGCGCCAGCGCCCTCTGGTGGCCTGGCATGCTGGGCTTCGCCGCCTGGCGGCTGCTGCGGGCCAGGCAGGGGGTGCACCTGGAGTGGGATGCCACCGCCCTGGCGGTACGCGGTGGTGGCCTGGTGCTGCTGCTGCTGGGCACCACCACCCTGGGGGCGCTGCACTTCTACCGCCCCCCTGCGGAGACGGTGCTGCCCTACTCGTCGGGAGGCATCCTGGGGGAGGGCCTGGTGGGCGCCCTGGTGCCCCTGGTCGGCACCGGGGGCACCGGCCTGCTGGCCACGGTGGCGCTGCTCTGCGGCCTGCCTCTCCTTACCGGCCTCTCCTGGCTATCGGTGATGGACGAGATAGGCCTTCGCGCCGTGCGGCTGTGGGGTTGGCTCGCCGAGCGTTTCGCCTTTACCCGCTCGCCGCCCGCCGAGCCCGAGCTCTCCGGCGTGGAGGCCGAGGAGGAGCGGGGCGAGGCGGTGGCCCCGAACGAGGAGGGCGCCGGCGCGTCGGCGCGCTGGTGGCAGCGCCTGCTGCCCGGCCTCCGGCCACGTGCCTCGCAGTCGGATGCCGCCGCCGTTGCACGGCGCGAGCCAGGCCTCGGCGGTGACGGCGATACCGAGATTCCCTGGGACGTGCCCGAGACCACGCCCTCTGCCAAGCAGTCCGGGGCCTCCTACGTGGAGCAGTCGGCCACGACGGCGGAGCGTACCGGTGCCGCCATGGCGGTAGCCGGTGGGCTGGCGGCCGCCTCTGCTCGGGTCGCCGCCGAGTCACCGGATGCCGGGGCGCCTGCTGCCGAGCCGACCGCTTCCAAGCCGCCGGTTCCCGAGCCGGCCGCTTCCAAGCCGTCTGTTCCCGAGCCGTCTGTTCCCGAACCGCCTGCTCCCGAGCCGACCGCCGCTTCCGGGCCGGCCGCAGAGCCGCGGGTGGCGGAGCGCGTGCCCGACCCCGTGCTGCCGGATGATGATGAGCCCCTGACCGCCTGGAGCGGCGAGGCGCTGCGGGCCAGCCGTGACGAGGCCGCGCCGGCGCCGGTGGAGGAGCCCGCTGCGCCCGCGGCGGCGCCCGAGCCTGCGGCGATGCCCGAGGCCGCCGACAGCGGCCGTCGTTCCGCGACCGAGCCCCCCCCGCGGCCCGCCGAGCGCCGGGAGCCCGGGCTGGGCGACGCCCCGGAGGGCGAATGGGACGGCACCGGCGATGAGGAGCCACGCCTCTCCTGGGATGAGCCGGCGGTGGCCGAGGAGTCCGATGGTGAGCGCCGTACTCCCGCCATGCCGCCCTCCCGTCCGGCCGAGGCCCGTACGGCGGTGCTGCAGCCGCCGGAGCCCGAGGAGGCCCCGGAGGACGCCGGGCCGTCACAGGATGAGCGGGAGGACTCCGCCGAGGAGCCCGCCGCTGCGCGGCTGGCCACCGCCGAGCAGGGGCGGGAGGCCGCCGACGAGCCGGGCATGCGTCTCTGGACCGTGGAGCACCTGCAGAACCAGCGGCCGGTGCTGGACGACATGCCGGAGCCCGAGGGCGACCTGCCCAGCCTGCGCCTGCTGACGCCGCCGGAGCCCCAGCAGCAGAACTACAGCGCCGAGCAGCTGGCCGAGATGGCCGAGCTTCTCGAGGTGCGCCTGCGCGAATACGGCGTCAAGGCGGAGGTGGTCGATACCTGGCCGGGACCGGTGATCACCCGCTTCGAGATCAAGCCGGCCGCCGGGGTAAAGGTCTCCAAGATCAGCAACCTGGCCAAGGATCTGGCGCGCTCGCTGATGGTCAAGAGCGTGCGGGTGGTTGAGGTGATCCCCGGGCGTCCCACGGTGGGCATCGAGATCCCCAACCCGCACCGGGCCATGATCCGGCTGCGCGAGGTGATCGACTCCGACCGCTACCAGCAGCCCGACTCCGCCCTGACCCTGGCCCTGGGCCAGGACATCGGCGGCGGCCCGGTGGTGGCCAACCTCGGCAAGATGCCCCACCTGCTGGTGGCCGGTACCACCGGCTCGGGCAAGTCGGTGGGCGTCAACGCCATGCTGATCTCCATGCTGCTCAAGGCGACCCCCCGGGAGCTGCGCCTGATCATGGTCGACCCCAAGATGCTGGAGCTCTCGGTCTATGACGGCATCCCGCACCTGCTGGCGCCGGTGGTCACCGACATGAAGGAGGCCGCCAACGCCCTGCGCTGGTGCGTGGCCGAGATGGAGCGGCGCTACAAGCTGATGGCCGCCATGGGGGTGCGCAATATCGCCGGCTTCAACGCCAAGCTCGACGAGGCGGAGGAGGCCGGCGCCCAGGTGGCCGACCCCCTCTGGGAGCCGCAGCCCTGGGAGATGCACCAGGCGCCGCCGGTGCTGGAGAAGCTGCCCTATATCGTGGTGGTGGTCGACGAGTTCGCCGACATGTTCATGATCGTCGGCAAGAAGGTGGAGGAGCTGATCGCCCGCCTGGCCCAGAAGGCCCGGGCCGCCGGCATCCACCTGATACTCGCCACCCAGCGCCCCTCGGTGGACGTGGTCACCGGTCTGATCAAGGCCAATATCCCCACGCGCATGGCCTTTCAGGTCTCCTCGCGGATCGACTCGCGCACCATCCTCGACCAGGGCGGTGCCGAGAACCTGCTGGGCCACGGCGACATGCTCTACCTGCCGGCGGGCTCCGGCCTGCCGACCCGGGTACACGGCGCCTTCGTCGACGATGATGAGGTCCACCGGGTGGTGGAGGACTGGAAGCGTCGCGGCGAACCCGAGTATATCGAGGAGATTCTCTCCGGCGGGGTCTCCGCCGAGGCGCTGGCGGGCCTCGAGGCCGAGGGCGCAGGCGACGGCGACGATGCCGAGCAGGACGCCCTCTACGACGAGGCGGTGCAGTTCGTCATCGACTCTCGCCGGGCCTCGATCTCGGCGGTGCAGCGTCGCTTCAAGATCGGCTACAACCGGGCGGCGCGCCTGGTGGAAGCCATGGAGATGGCCGGGGTCGTCTCCACCATGGGCACCAACGGCTCCCGTGAGGTGCTGGCGCCGCGGGCGGGGGGCGACTAGCGGGGAGGCCCGCCCAGGCGTCTCCAGGGGGAGACGCCTGCATTCAACCATGCAACCAGCATGAAAGCGCCGGCGGGCCCGCAACCCGCCGGCGCTTTCGCAGTCCGAAGGACAGGATTCCACAGGGAACCGTCCAGGGAGAGAGAGACATGACAGTGAAGAAGAGCCTTGCCGCCATCGCCTTGCTTGTTGTAGCGCCCATCGCCATGCCGCTGGCAGCGCTGGCCAGCGACGGGGCAGAGCGCCTCAACCGCCTGCTGGAGCCGCTTCAGACCTACGAGGCGCGCTTCGATCAGCAGATCCTCGACGCCAGCGGCGAGCGCCTTCAGGAGGCCCGCGGCCAGATGTGGCTCTCGCGTCCCGGCAAGTTCCGCTGGGAGGTGGAGGCCCCCTACCTGCAGGAGGTGATCTCCGACGGCGAGGAGGTGATGCTCCATGACCCGGACCTCGAGCAGGCGACCATCCAGGTGCTCGACCAGCGGGTGACCCACACCCCGGCCCTGCTGCTTTCCGGGAGCGCCAGCGACCTGACCGACAGCTACGAGGTCTCCCGTCAGCAGCAGGGCAGCGCCGAGACCTTCACCCTGCTGCCCAGGGACCCGGATACGCTCTTCGAGGAGCTGAAGATGACCTTCCGCAGCGGCGCGCTGAGCACCCTGCAGATGACCGACAGCACCGGCCAGCGTACCGCCATCGAGTTTCGCGATGTGCAGATGAACCACGCCATCGACGAGAGCCGCTTCGTCTTCGAGATCCCCGAAGGGACCGATGTGATTCGCGATACGCACTAAGGCCTTCGGCCAGCAGCAAGCCACAAGGAGCAAGCTTCAAGGAACCCCCTTGGCTTGCTCCTTTCGTTTGGGGGTAGGCAGCCTCGCCCCCTCGCTCCTACCCGCCGTCACCGCCGTCCGCCTCGGCATCGAGCTGCTCCCGCCAGGCCATCAGCTGGCCGTAGCGCTTCTCCTGGCCCTGCTCCGTCGGCCGGTAGAGGCGCTCTCGGGGCACGTCCTCGGGCCAGCAGTCGTGGGCGCTGCCGGCGGGGTAGCCGTGGGGTTCGCTATGGGCGTAGCGGTAGCCCCGGCCGTGGCCCAGGCTCTCCATCAGCTTCGTCGGGGCGTTGCGCAGGTAGCCGGGCACCTCGAGCCGGGGCTGGCCGGCCGCCAGGGCCTGGGCTCGCTTCCAGGCCTGGTCGATGGCGTTGCTCTTGGGGGCCACCGCCAGGTGGATGGCGGCATGGGCGATGGCGCGCTGCCCCTCGTAGTCACCCAGGCGCAGGTAGGCGTCCCAGGCGGCCATCACCAGGGGCAGGGCGCGGGGGTCGGCATTGCCCACGTCCTCGGAGGCGATGGCGGCCAAGCGTCGGACCACGTCCAGGGGGTCGCCGCCGCCCTGCACGAAGCGGGCGATATAGAGCAGGGCCGCGTCGGGGCGCGAGGAGCGCACCGACTTGTGGATCGCCGAGAGCAGGTCGTAATAGTGGTCGCCCTGCTTGTCGAAGGCGCTGGCCTGGTGGCCCAGCACGTCTGCCAGCGCTTCCCGATGCAGTACCTCGCCGCCCTCGGCGTCGGGTTCGGCAAAGTCGCAGGCGCTCTCCAGGAGCCCCAGGGCGCGGCGGGCGTCGCCGGCGGCGGCCCGGGCCAGCAGGGCGAGCACCTCGTCATCGACCCGCAGGCGGCGCGCCCCGAGGCCCCGGGCGTCATCGCTCAGGGCACGCCTGAGCACTTCCATCAGCTCCGCCTCCTCCAGCGACTTGAGCACATGGACCCGGGCCCGGGAGAGCAGCGCCGAGTTGACCTCGAAGGAGGGGTTCTCGGTGGTGGCGCCGATCAGGGTCAGCAGGCCCGACTCCACGTGAGGCAGCAGGGCGTCCTGCTGGCTCTTGTTGAGGCGATGGATCTCGTCGAGGAAGAGCAGCGTCGCCTGGCCGTGGGCCTGGCGGGCCCTGGCCCGCTCCACCGCGGCGCGGATCTCCTTGACGCCGGCCATCACCGCGGAGAGCTGCTCCAGCTCGGCGCCGGACTCGGCGGCCAGGATTTCGGCCAGGGTGGTCTTGCCGGTGCCGGGCGGTCCCCACAGGATTATGGAGCGCACCACGCCGGTCTCCACCATGCGCGCCAGGGGCTTGCCAGGCCCCACCAGCGCCCGCTGTCCCACGTAGTCGGCCAGTCGCCGCGGCCGCATGCGCCAGGCCAGGGGGGCGCCGGGCTCGTGCTCATCGGCAAAGAGGTCCATGGCAAGCTCCTTTCGTTGACCTATGGCAGCGGCAGGTTCTCGGCCCGGCTGCTAGAGTGGGGGTGACTCATCGCTGGCCAGGCAGTCGATGAACCCCATCCCGGATGGCGCATCCAATGATGAGTGTGCCTTTGCTCTGCCTCACTCCACAGATGTCACTACACAGGAGGGCCCGACATGCCCGTGCTGACCCAACTGCGTCTGGATCATGCCAACATGGCGCGCATGTTGCACGTTCTGCAGCTGAAGCATAAGACCCTGGCCGGCGGTGAGCGGCCCAACTTTCAGCTGGTGCGCGAGGTGGTCGACTACATCCTCGACTACATGGAGGGCTTTACGCTGCCTCTGGAGCGGCTGTTCAGCGAACGCCTGGCGGAAGTGGACCCGGAAAGCCGCAAGGTCACCGAGCGCCTGGCGGCGGACTACCAGGCGCTGAAGGCCCAGCTGGGCCGTCTCTCCAGCGATATCGACATGATCCTGATGGATGCGGTGATTCCCATGGATCGCTTCGCCGACGACCTCAAGGCCTACCTGGATGCCCATCGCGCCTACCTGCGCGACGAGCAGGCGCTGCTCTTCCCGCTGATCCGCCGGCACTTCAACGAAGCGGACATGGACCGTCTTGCCGAAGCCCTGCCCGAGGGGGCGGCGGCCGAGCTCGAGCGCCTCCAGGAGGTCTATCCCGAACTCTACGCGGAGCTTCGCGAGGCGCCCGAGCCCGCCTGACCCGGGCTGCCAGAGAGGACCGGCTGGGGTAGAATGGTGCCAACTCCAGCCGGTGCCTCGTCATGTCTTCCCCACGCCTCTCTCCCCTCAGCCACTGCCGCCCTTGCTCTCCGCTGCCACAGGGTCAAGCGCGGGGTGAGGCGTGAGCCTGGGGCCCATCCTGGTCTTCGACTCCGGCGCTGGCGGTCTCTCCGTGGTGGCGGCCCTGCGCCATCGGTTGCCCGAGGCGGCCCTGGCCTACGCCTGCGACAACGCCATGCTCCCCTACGGGGTGCGCGAGGATAGCTGGCTGGTCCGGCGCATCCTGGCGGTCTGTGAAGCGGCGGTGGCCGCCAGCGGCTGCGTTACCCTGGTGGTGGCCTGCAATACCGCCAGCACCCTGGCGCTGGATGCCCTGCGCAGCCGGCTCTCGGTACCGGTGGTGGGTACCGTTCCGGCCATCAAGCCCGCCGCCGCGCTGTCGCGCAGTGGCCATATCGGCCTGCTGGCGACCAGTGCCACCGTGGCCCGCCCCTACACCCTGCGCCTGATCGAGACCTTTGCGGCCCACTGCCGGGTGACCCGGGTGGCCGCCGACGCCCTGGTGCGGGAGGCCGAGCGCTGGCTGGCCGGAGAGACGCCCGACGCCGAGGTGGTTCGCCAGGCCCTGGCGCCGCTGTGGGAGGACCCGGCGCTGGATACCGTGGTGCTGGGTTGTACCCATTTTCCCCTGCTGCGCGACGTCCTGGCCGCCGCGGCGCCCCGTGAGATCGCCTGGGTCGACTCCAGCGAGGCCATCGCCCGGCGCACCGCCCAGGTGGCGGCCGGCGTGGCGTCGCACCGGGGCCCGGGCGAGAGCTTCGCCACCGCCAGGGATCCGCGGCTGGCCGACGGCCTGGCGCACTTCGGCTTCGCTCCCCCGCAGCTGCTGCGGGTCCCCTGACGCGACCGATCTTCTTTTTTCTCCATTTTCCGAAGGAGGCTTCTTGGCCATTCCCGTTGTCGACCCTGCCCGCTATGACCAGCAGCTCGAGGCGAAGCGCCAGCGCATCACCGAGCAGTTCGCCCGCTTCTCGCCGCCGGCGCTGGAGGTCTACCCCTCGCCGCCCAGCCACTATCGCCAGCGCTGCGAGTTCCGGATCTGGCACGAGGGGGAGGATCTCTTCTATGCGATGTTCGAGGTGGACTCGGCGGATCCCAAAAAGAAGACCGTGGTGCGCCTGGATGACTACCCGGTGGCCAGCCGGCGCATCAATGCGCTGATGCCGGCGCTGCTCGACGCCATCCGTGACGTGCCGCTGCTGCGTCGCCGGCTCTTCCAGGTGGAGTTCCTGACCACCCTCGCCGGCGAGGCCCTGGTGACCCTGATCTACCACCGACCCCTGGACGAGGCCTGGGAGGCCGAGGCGCGCCGCCTGCAGGAGACCCTGGGCGTGATGATCATCGGCCGCTCCCGCAAGCAGCGCCTGGTGCTCGAGCGTGACCACGTCTGGGAGCGGCTCGAGGTGGAGGGGCGTGAGTTCGTCTACCAGCAGGTGGAGAACAGCTTCACCCAGCCCAATGCCGAGATCTGCCGCTCGATGCTGACCTGGGCCCGGGAGGTCACCCGGGACAGCCGGGACGGCGACCTGGTGGAGCTCTACTGCGGCAACGGCAACTTTACCGTGGCCCTGGCCGAGAACTTCCGCCGGGTGCTTGCCACCGAGATCTCGCGCACCTCGGTGGCCAGCGCCCGGGAGAACCTGGCCGCCAACGGCCTCGAGAATGTCACCGTGGGGCGGATGTCCGCCGAGGAGTTTGCCCAGGCGCTCCAGGGCGAGAAGGGCGGGCGCCGGGTGACGGAGTGGGCTCTGGACGACTACGACTTCACCACCGTGCTGGTGGACCCGCCCCGGGCCGGTCTGGACGAGGCGAGCTGCCGCCAGCTCAGCGGCTACGCCCGCATCGTCTATATTTCATGTAATCCGGATACGCTGGAGGACAACCTGGCGCTGCTGACCGAGACCCACCGCATCACGCGCCTGGCGCTGTTCGACCAGTTTCCCTGGACCCACCACTGCGAGTGTGGCGTGCTGCTGGAGCGAAAGGGCTGACGTCGACCTTGGTCGCATCTGTCAAGCCTCGATGCCCAACCGTCATGCTCCATGAGCATGGCGGTATGCCGCTGGGGCCGGGCCGGAGAGTGGCGTAAGCTGACGCCAGGGCGCCCCTTCGGGCGCCGTGTCGAACACTTCCGGTCGCCGCGGCGGCCCCAGGCACGAGGTGAAGGATGCAGCACGTTGCGAACGACGACGCCAGACAGGATTTTCTCAAGCAGCTCGCCGAGCGGCTGACCGCCCGCCTGGAAGCGGGCAAGGCGGCGGAGGTGGAGGCCTTTGCCCGCTACTTCTACGCCTCCGTGCCCTTCGACGACCTCGAGAGCCGACGCCTGGATGACCTCTACGGTGCCACCCTCTCGGTGTGGCACTTTCTTCAGAATTTCGACGTGGCCGAACCCAAGGTGCGGGTCTTCAACCCGGACTTCGAGGAGCACGGCTGGCAGTCCTCCCATACCTTCGTGGCGGTGCTGCATGACGACATGCCCTTCCTGGTGGACTCGGTGCGCATCGAGCTCAACCGCCGCGGCATCACCGTGCATGCCATCCACAACGCCGTGCTGGCCACCGAGCGGGGCGCCGACCACCATCTCGTCCGGGTGGCCAGCCCCCGGGCGGCCGACGCCCCCGAGGGTCGGGAGTCGCTGATCGTCATCGAGGTCGATCGCCACTCCGACCCGGCGGTGCTGGCGGAGCTGCAGGCCAGCATCCACGAAGTGCTGGTGGACGTGCGCACCGCGGTGGCCGACTTCGAGCCGATGCGCGAGCGGGTCAAGGTGGCTCTGGAGGAGCTGCGCGCCGGCTGCCCGGCTCAGACCGACCCGGAGGCCCATGCGGAGGCGGTGGCCTTTCTCGAGTGGCTGCTGCGCGACAACTTCACCTTCCTCGGCTATGACGCCTACGAGACCGTCGACAAGGGGGGCAAGCAGCAGCTGGCCAAGGCCGACGGCAGCGAGCTCGGGGTGTTCCGCCTCGACCAGCCCCGCTACCGGGAGCGCATCCGCACCGAGCTCGGGGTCGAGGATGGCCGCTTCGTGCTGGTCCCGGAGCTGCTGACCTTCTCCAAGAGCGCCCACCATGCCCGGGTGCACCGCCCCACCTATCCCGACTATATCTCCATCGACCGCTACGATGAGCAGGGTAACCTGGTCGGCGAGCACCGCTTCCTGGGGCTCTTCACCGCCACCGTCTACAACGAGTCGCCGCGCAACGTGCCGATCCTGCGCCGCAAGCTCAAGGCGGTGATGGAGATCGCCGGCTTCAATCCCAAGGGGCACAACGGCAAGCATCTGCTGCACATCCTCGAGGTCTATCCCCGCGATGACCTCTTTCAGATCGACACCGGGGAGCTGGCCCAGACGGCCCTGGGCATCCTCAGCATCCGCGAGCGGCGCCGGGTCAGGCTCTTTATCCGCGAGGACCGTCCCGGGCGCTTCTACTCTTGCCTGGCCTTCGTGCCCCGAGACGTCTTCTCCACCGAGCTGCGCGTGCGAATTCAGGAGATGCTCTGCGAGGAGCTCGACGCCACCTTCGGCGACTTCAATACCTACCTCTCCGAGTCGGTGCTGGCGCGCATCCAGTTCATCCTGCGCTTCAAGGGCGACCGCCCGGTGGCCTACGACCTCAAGCGCCTGGAGGCCAAGCTGGCCAAGCTGGCCCGCAACTGGCGCGATGATCTCCAGGCCGCCTGCGTGGAGGGCTTCGGCGAGGAGAGTGCCAACCGGCTGATGGACCGCTTCCGCAACGGTTTCCCGGCCAGCTACCGGGATGACTTCAGCGCCCGCACCGCGGTCTATGACCTCCAGCATATCGGCGAGCTGGACGAGGGCGCGCCGCTCTCGCTGTCGCTCTACCGGCTGGTAGAAGAGGAGGGCAGCGGAGTCAACCTCAAGCTGTTCCACCGCGAGGTGCCGATCCCGCTCTCCGACGTGCTGCCGATGATGGAGAACCTGGGGCTGCGGGTGATCGGCGAGCGCCCCTACGAGATCAAGGCGACCGATGCCGACTACTGGATCCATGACTTCGACCTGGAACACCACACCAGCGCCGAGGTGAACCTCCAGGAGATGCGCAAGCCCTTCATCGAGGCCTTCCAGCGTATCTGGGTCGGCGAGGCGGATAACGACGCCTTCAACCGCCTGATCATCGGCGCCAACCTCGACTGGCGGGAAGTCGCCATGCTGCGCGCCTACGCCCGCTACCTGAAGCAGATTCGCTTCGGTGTCTCCCAGGAGTACATGGCGGCCACCCTGGCCAGCCATCCCGAGATCACCCGGGAGCTGGTGACCCTTTTCGAGCTGCGCTTCGACCCCGAGGAGCGCCCTGCCGAGGGTGAGGTGGAGGCCTGCATCGAGCGTATCCATCGCCTGCTCGAGGATGTGGCGAGCCTCAACGATGATCAGCTGCTGCGCCGCTACCTGGAGCTGATCCAGGCCACCCTGCGCACCAACTACTACCAGACCCGCGAGGATGGCGGGCCCAAGGACTACATCGCCTTCAAGCTGGAGCCCGGCCGGGTGACCGGCATGCCGAAACCCAGGCCGGCCTTCGAGATCTTCGTCTGCTCGCCGCGTCTGGAGGGGGTACACCTGCGCGGCGGCAAGGTGGCTCGGGGCGGGCTGCGCTGGTCCGATCGCCTGGAGGATTTCCGCACCGAGGTGCTCGGCCTGGTCAAGGCCCAGCAGGTGAAGAACTCGGTGATCGTGCCGGTGGGCGCCAAGGGGGGCTTCGTCTGCAAGCGCCTGCCCGAGGGCGACCGCGAGGCCTTCCAGCGCGAGGGGGTGGAGTGCTACAAGACCTTCATCCGCGCCCTGCTGGATGTCACCGACAACCTCAAGGGGGGGGAGGTGGTGCCGCCCAGGGCGGTGGTGCGCCACGACGAGGATGATCCCTACCTGGTGGTGGCGGCGGACAAGGGCACCGCCACCTTCTCCGATATCGCCAACGCGATCTCCGCCGAGTATGGCCACTGGCTGGGCGACGCCTTCGCCTCCGGGGGGGCCAACGGCTACGACCACAAGAAGATGGGGATCACCGCCAAGGGGGCCTGGGAGTCGGTCAAGCGCCACTTCCGCAACCTCGGCGTCAACACCCAGCAGGACGAGTTCACCGTGGTGGGCATCGGCGACATGGGCGGCGATGTCTTCGGCAACGGCATGCTGCTCTCCGATCGGATTCGCCTGGTGGGCGCCTTCAACCACCTGCATATCTTCGTCGACCCCGACCCCGATGCCGCGGCCACCTTCGCCGAGCGCAAGCGCCTCTTCGAGATGCCGAGGTCGAGCTGGGAGGACTTCGATGCCAGCCTGATCTCCGAGGGGGGCGGGGTCTTCAAACGCAGCGCCAAGTCGGTCCCGATCTCCAAGCAGATGAAGCAGCGCTTCGGGATCCGGGAGGAGCGGCTCTCGCCCAGCGAGCTGATTCGCGCCATGCTCAGGTCCGAGGTCGATCTGGTCTGGAACGGCGGGATCGGCACCTACGTCAAGGGCAGCGCCGAGAGCGACGCCGACGTGGGTGACAAGGCCAATGACGCCCTGCGCATCAACGGTGGCGAGCTCAACTGCCGGGTGGTGGGCGAAGGGGGCAACCTCGGCTTCACCCAGCGTGGTCGGATGGAGGCAGCGGCCCGGGGCGTGCGACTCAATACCGACTTCATCGATAACGCCGGCGGGGTGAACTGCTCCGACCACGAGGTCAATATCAAGATCCTGATCGATGAGGTGGTCAAGCGCGGGGATATGACCGACAAGCAGCGCAACCAGCTGCTGGCCGACATGACCGGCGAGGTCTCCGAGCTGGTGCTGCGGGACAACTATCGCCAGACCCAGGCGCTGGACCTGGCCGAGCGGCTCTCCCGGGAGGGGATCGGCCCCTTCCGCCGCTTCATCAGCGAGCTGGAGGCCCAGGGCCTGCTGGATAGGGAACTGGAGTTCCTGCCCGCCGACGAGGTGCTGGAAGAGCGCGCGGCCGCCCAGCAGGGCATGCTGCTGCCGGAGCTGGCGGTGCTGATCTCCTACGCCAAGAGCGTGCTCAAGGGCGACCTCATCACCTCCGACGTGCCCGATGACGCCGTCATGGAGCGCCACGTGGAGCGTCTCTTCCCCGCCGTGCTGGTCAAGCACTACCGCGACGAGCTGTATGAGCACCGCCTGAAGCGGGAGATCGTCGCCACCCAGGTGGCCTGTGACCTGGTCGACCATATGGGCATCGTCTTCGTGCGCCGGCTGATCGATGCCACCGGCGCCAGCCGCGCCGAGATCGCCCGCGCCTATGTCATCGCCCGGGAGGTGTTCCAGCTCGACCAGCTCTGGGAGCAGATCGAGGCGCTGGATAACCAGGTGGCGAGCCAGGTGCAGTACGGCATGATGCTGGACCTGATGCGGCTGATTCGCCGGGCGACCCGCTGGTTCGTGCGGGCGCGGCTGGGGCCGGATACCCTCGACCTTATCGACTACTTTGCCCCGCGCCTGGCCCAGCTCCGGGAGGGGGTCGGCAAGCGGCTGCGCGGCGAGGAGCTCGAGGCCTGGGAGGCGCGGCGTGCGGAGCTCATCGAGGCCGGGGTGCCCGAGGCGCTGGCCGCCAGCGTGGCCGCGGCGGGGAGCCTCTATGCCGGCCTCGGCATCATCCAGGCGGCCCGCCAGACCAACGAGAAGCCGCAGAAGGTGGCCGAGGTCTTCTACGAGATCGGCTCTCGCCTGGAGCTGCCGTGGCTGATCGGCCAGATCACCGCGCTCAAGGTCCGCGACAGCTGGCAGGCCCAGGCTCGGGATACCTTCCGCGACGACGTCGACCGTCAGCAGCTGGCGCTCACCGTCAGCGTGCTGGAAATGGAAGGGGGTGCCCAGGCCGGCGCCGAGCGGGTCGATCGGTGGCTGGAGCAGAATGCCGACATGCACAGCCGCTGGTGTCGCCTGCTGGAGCAGGTGGGCAGCGGTACCCAGGGCGGCTTCCCGCTGTTTGCCGTGGCCGTGCGTGAGCTGGTGGACCTCGCCGAGAGCAGCCGGCAGGAGTGAGGCCCTGGTGGCTTGGCCCCGTGGCCGGCCCGTGAAACGCGAACCCCGCCCATCGGCGGGGTTCGTCGTCATGGGCCGGGGGCGCTGCTATACTCTCGCCCGCTCGCTTTCCTGCCTGTCTGCCATCGTCACCTCGGAGATGCCATGTATTCCCTCGCCCGCTCGCTCCTCTTTCGCCTCGATGCCGAGACCGCCCACGGGGTCGCCCTCAGGGGCCTCGATGCCGCCGCGCGTCTGGGGCTGGCGGGCCGCCTCGGCGGCGCGCGCGTCGAGGACCCGGTGGAGCTGATGGGGCTGCGTTTCCCCAACCGAGTGGGCCTGGCCGCCGGCCTCGACAAGAACGCCGACCACCTGGACGCTTTGGGGGCGCTGGGCTTCGGCTTCGTCGAGGTGGGCACCGTGACCCCCAAGGCTCAGGCGGGCAACCCGCGGCCGCGGCTCTTCCGCCTGCCCGAGGCCGGCGCCATCATCAACCGCATGGGGTTCAACAACGCCGGGGTCGACCACCTGGTCGAGCGGGTCAAGGCGAGCCGCTATGACGGCGTGATCGGCATCAATATCGGCAAGAACCTCACCACGCCGGTGGAGCGGGCGGTGGACGACTACCTAGCCTGCCTCGGCAAGGTGCACGCCCACGCCCACTACATCACCGTGAACATCTCCTCGCCCAATACCCCGGGGCTGCGTAACCTGCAGTTCGGCGAGCAGCTCGATGGCCTGCTCTCGGCGCTGCGCGAGGAGGGGAGCCGCCTGGACCGCGAGAGCGGCCGGCGGGTCCCCCTGGCGGTGAAGATCGCCCCGGACATGGACGCCGAGGAGGTCGGCCTGGTGGCCCAGTGCCTGGCCAACAACGCCATCGATGCGGTGATCGCCACCAATACCACCATCGCCCGGGAGGCGGTGGCGGGGCTGCCCCACGCCGAGGAGGCCGGAGGGCTCTCCGGTCGGCCGGTGTTCGAGGCCTCCAATGCGGTGATCCGCGAGCTGCGTCGGCGGCTTCCGGAGATGCCGATCATCGGCGTTGGCGGCATCGACAGCGGCGCGGCGGCGCTGGCCAAGCGCGAGGCCGGCGCCGACCTGGTGCAGCTCTATTCGGGCTTCATCTATCGGGGCCCCGCCCTGGTAGGCGAGTGTGCCCGGGCGCTGCGGGGGAAGGGCGCTGACTGAGGACCCAAAAAAGCCCGTGGCGTTTGCCACGGGCTCGATGGGGAGTGAACCTCTGCAAGAGTCGATGAAAGAGGATAGGAGTAGTGGGTTCACATCACCATGGGGTTCTTGTGGATGCCGGAGACGCCAGTCATGCCGGCCCATTGATCCCCACGACCTTCACGCCAACCGCTCATCCAGTATTCGCGTAGATTGACGTCCTGACTGGGACAATCATCGCGGGAGCGACCTGAGACACCTGCCTTGTAGCCATGAATGTAGGCACGCTGGAAGCGATCACGTTTCTGTCGTTTCATTCGGACTACCTCTTGATAAGGTATCTGACTGGTGCCCTCCGCTGGCGCAGGGGGCACCGTAACGTGCAAGGGACTCGCTGGGTAAAGCGGCAAGCCCATTGACAGGAAACGCATGCGTGTTTCAGTAGCTACTGAGCTATTGATAGCCCACTTCGAACAGGCTTGTCGACCCCCGATTTGTAACTGCACGTTCACCCGCCTGTCATGGCGGAGACCCATCCATCTGTTAGCCGGTATCACATCATGAACGCCCCACGACACGACGCCCCGCTGGACCTTCTTGCCACCTGTCCCCAGGGGCTGGAGCTGCTGCTGGCCGAGGAGATCGCCGAGCTTGGCGGCGAGCCCGGCAAGACCACGGTGGGCGGGGTCAACCTGAGTGCCGACCTGGTCGCGGCCTATCGCCTCTGCCTCTGGTCGCGCCTGGCCAACCGGGTGGTGCTCTGCCTGGCTCGGGAAGAGGGCATCGAGACCCCCGAGCAGCTGCGCGCTGCCGTCACGGGCATCGACTGGGCGCGCCACCTCACTCCGGGCAGTACCCTGGCGGTGGACTTCCACGGGCGCAGCGATGCCATTCGCCACACCCGCTTCGGGGCCCAGACCGTCAAGGATGGGGTGGTCGACCGCCTCCAGGCGGCGGGGCTGCCGCGTCCCTCCGTGGAGCTGAAGCAGCCCGACCTACGCCTCTACGCCCACCTCCATCGCGGCCGGCTGACGCTCGGCATCGACCTCTCCGGCCAGAGCCTGCACCGCCGCGGCTACCGCCGCGACGTGGGCCATGCGCCGCTCAAGGAGAACCTGGCCGCGGCCCTGCTGGTGCGCGCCGGCTGGCCGGCCCTGGCGCGCCAGGGAGCGCCCCTGGTGGACCCCCTGTGCGGCGCCGGGACCCTGCTGATCGAGGCGGCCATGATGGCCGCCGACATGGCCCCCAACCTCATGCGCGAGCGCTTCGGCTTCCACGGCTGGATGGGCCACGACGAGGCGGCCTGGCGCGAGCTGAAGCGCGAGGCCGAAGCCCGGGCCGGCATCGGCCGCAGGCGCTGCCGGTCGCACTTTTACGGCTTCGACCAGAGCCCGGCGGCGCTCGCCGCGGCCAAGGCCAACGCCATGCGCGCCGGCATTCCGGCGCTCATCACCCTCGAGGGGGCGGGGCTAGGCGAGCTGGCGCGCCCTGCGGGGCTGCCCGGCCTGCCGGGCCTTGTGGTCACCAACCCCCCCTACGGGGAGCGCCTCGGCGAACTCCCCGAGCTGGTGACCCTCTATGCGCGCCTGGGCGAACGGGTGAAGGCGGCCTTCCCCGGCTGGCAGCTGGCGGTCTTTACCGCCAATCCGGATCTCGGCCACCGCATCGGCCTGCGGGCCCACAAGCAGTACGCCCTGCGCAACGGCCCCCTGGAGGCGAAGCTGCTGCTGATGGCGGTGCCCGAGGAGGGCGAGAGGGCCGGCGAGTCGCAGGAGGCACCGCGGCGCTCGGATGGGGCCCAGATGCTGGCCAACCGCCTGGAGAAGAATCGCCGGCGGCTGAAGAAGTGGCTCAAGAAGAGCGGCGAGACCTGCTACCGCCTCTACGATGCCGACATGCCGGAGTACGCCCTGGCTATCGACGTCTACGGCGACCGGGTCCACGTGCAGGAGTATGCGGCCCCGAAGTCGGTGGATGCCGCCCAGGCCCAGAAGCGGCTCTTCGAGGCGCTGGCGGTGATCCCCGAGGTGCTCGAGGTCGACCCGGCCCGGGTGGTGGTCAAGCGCCGGGAGCGCCAGAGCGGCCGAGCCCAGTACCAGAAGCAGGCCGCCACCGGCGAGCGCTTCGAGGTGTGCGAGGGCCCGGCGCGACTGTGGGTCAACCTGCGTGACTACCTGGATACCGGTCTCTTTCTGGACCACCGGCCGGTGCGGCGGATGCTGCGCGAGATGGCGGCCGGCAAGCGCTTTCTCAATCTCTTCTGCTATACCGCCACCGCCACGGTGCAGGCGGCCCTGGGCGGGGCCAGCGAGAGCGTCAGCGTGGACCTCTCCAACACCTACCTGGAGTGGGCCCGGGACAATTTCGCCCTCAACCGCCTCGACCCCGGCCGCCATCGGGTGGTGCGCGACGACTGCCTGCGCTGGCTGCAGACCGCCGGGGCGCAGTTCGACCTGATCTTCATGGACCCGCCCACCTTCTCCAACTCCAAGAAGATGGCGGACACCCTGGACGTGCAGCGCGACCACGGCCGCCTGGTGCGCCTGGCCATGGCGCGGCTAGCGCCGGGAGGCACCCTGGTATTTTCCAACAACCAGCGCCGCTTCAAGCTGGATGCCGACCTGGCGGAGCACTACGCGGTGGAGGAGATCTCGGCGAAGACCTTCGACCCGGATTTCAATCGCAACCCCGACCTGCACCACGTCTTCGTGATTCGCCACCGTGAGGAAGCGGCATGAGACCTTCGACCCGCTTTTTACTTTGCAATCGCAACCCCGACCTGCACCACGTCTTCGTGATTCGCCACCGTGAGGAAGCGGCATGAGACCTTCGACCCGCTTTTTACTTTGCAATCGCAACCCCGACCTGCACCACGTCTTCCTGATTCGCCATCGGGAGGTGCGCGCATGATCCGCCTGACGCTCTACACCACCCTGGGCTGCCACCTCTGCCATCAGCTCGAGGCGCTACTGGCCACCCTCTGCCCCGGCGACTACTGCCTGGAGCGGGTCGAGATCAGCGAGGACGACGCCCTGATGGAGCGCTACGGGGTGCGCATTCCGGTGCTGGCGGACGCCGAGGGCCAGGAGCTGGATCGCGGCTTCGACGCGCCGCGCCTGGCCGCCTGGCTGGAGGCGCGGGGCTGGCTGGATACGTCCGCCTGGGAGGCGCTGCGCCGCCAGCTGGAAGGCGAGGCGCCGCCCCGCGAGGTGCGCGGGGCCGAGATGCGTGACGGGCGGCGCTACCTGGGTTAGCGCCTAGAGGGCGTCGAGGAGCGAGAGCTGGCTGACCGCCTCGCGCCCCTCGGGGCTTTCGTCCTCCACCTCCAGCACCTTGCGAAAGCCCCGGGAGGCCTGGATGGTGGCCTCATCGGCCAGCCACATCATCGCCTGGTCATGATCATCGGCCAGCTGGTGCTTGAGCCCGCCGAACTGAGTGCCGATCTGTCCCCAGGCGCGGCTGAAGATCCAGTCGCCGAACATGTCCTGATGGATATGCACCAGCACATAGTCATGGTCGGTTTCCCAGCGGATGATCATCAGGGCTCCTGGCGGATCGAGGCTCCCCATGGTGGCGGGGGGATGGTAGGTTGGTGAGTATTGTAATCGCCTGAGAAATGGGAACAAGAGACCATGCGAATCCTTGTCGATGCCGATGTCCCGGCCGCCGAGGCCTGCTTAGGCGCGCTGGGTGAGCTGATCCGCCGGCCGGGGCGTGAGATCACGGCCCATGACCTGCGTGATGTCGATGCCCTGGTGGTGCGCTCCATCACCCGGGTGGATGAAGCGCTGCTGGCCCAGGCGAACCGGCTGCGCTTCGTCGGTACCTGCACCATCGGCACCGACCATATCGAGACCGCGCTGCTTGCCGAGCGGGGCATCGCCTTCGCCAGCGCCCCGGGCTGCAACGCCGAGGCGGTGGTGGACCATGTGCTCGGCAGCCTCGCCACCCTGGCCGAGCGCCAGGGGTGGCGGCTCACCGAGCGGCGGGTGGGCGTTGTGGGCGCCGGCAACGTGGGCGGGCGCCTGCTGGGCCGCCTCGCCGCCATGGGCATCGACTGCCTGGCCTGCGACCCGCCCAGGGTCACGGCAGAGAGTGCCGCGGGGCAATCTCTGTCCGGCTTCGTCGACCTCGAGACGCTGATCGACGAGTGCGACGTGCTCTGCCTGCATACCCCGCTGGTGCGCGAGGGGCCCCATGCCACCCATCACCTGCTTGACGCCGAGGCGATCGCCGAGCTGGCGCCGGGCACCGTGCTGCTCAATGCCGGCCGCGGCGACTGCGTCGACGGCGCGGCGCTGCGCCAGCGGCTGGCCGGGGAGGGCGATATCAGCGCGGTGCTCGACGTCTGGGAAAACGAGCCCGCCATCGACGCCGCCCTGTGCGACCTGGCCGAGATCGCCACGCCCCATATCGCCGGCCACAGCCTGGACGGCAAGCGGCGCGGCACCCATATGGTCTACCGAGCGCTCTGCCGTGAGCTCGGGCTCCCCGCTCGGGTCACCCTCGATGCGCTGCTGCCTTCCCCGCCCCTGCGCCGCCTGGCGCTGGGTCCGGGCCTCGAGCCCGAGGAAGCGCTGCGGCTCTGCCTCCGCGCCGTTCACGATGTGCGCCGGGACCACGACAGCCTGCGGCGTGAAAGCCGCCGTCAGGGCATGGCCAAGGGCTTCGACGCCTGCCGGGCGAACTACCCCCTGCGCCGGGAGTTTTCCACCCTGGAAGTCGCCCTGGTCGAGGAGGCCGAGGGCCTGAGCGCGCTGCTGGCGGGGGCTGGCTTTCGGCTGGCCTGAGTCGTCGGCTTCGGTCCGGCGCGCCGGCCAATGCAAACCTTTGTCAAGATCGCTTGGGCTCGGCTGCATGCTGGGGGCTGGCGCGCTATGGTAACCGAGTGCCAAGCCTTCGCAGGTGCGCAAGGTGTCGGTTGCACCCAGATAGAGAGCCCATCAATGACAGTGGTCGAAATAGGCCGATTCCCTCGTTCCGATAGCAGGGCGTTCCAGCACCGGTCGGGATTGCCCACCTGGTACAGGGCACGCTACCTGACCGGCCTCGTGGCTCGGTCGCACCTGATGATCATCGATCTGGAGCAGGGTGAGAAGGCCCCTCTGGCGAGACACCTGACCAGAATCGCTAGGCTGTCTCGTGAGGCAGGTCTAGATGCCATTGCCGCCGAGGCAGAGCGCCTGCGGGAACTCCTTACCCTGTCGACGGTTCCCGATGCCAGCCGGGTTTTTCGGCGACTTCACGCCGGCATTCTGGCGCTGCGCGCCGGCGACCACCATCGCTCTTCCTAGCGTCTGTTCTGCTGATCGCACCTGCCCGTGCGGTCCCGCCTGCGCCTCGCCTCGTGCGAGGCTTTATGCTTCTCTGCTCTCACGCTTGATTGTCAAGGAATGTGACGATTCCTGACAGTGAATATCCCGTGGCTGAGAGGGCTCATACAATGTCATTAGTTACTCACCTAGGGAATCCCCATTGCGCTGCCTGATTATCGACGACGACCCTACCATGCTGGCGCTGGTGGCCAGCCTGCTGGCCAGGCGTGGGCATGATATCGAGACGAGCGAGGGGCTCGAGCCGCTGGAGGCGAGTCCCGACCGTCTCGACGTCGACCTGGTGATTCTCGACTACCGGCTGGGCAGTGCCACCGGGCTGGACGTGATCCGCCTGCTGATGACGCGTCAGGAGAGCCCCGCCGTGATCCTGCTGAGCGGTGCCGATAGGGAGCGTGTCATGGGCGCCGTGACCCTCGGGCGCTCCGCCGGGATCAGGATGCTGGGCGCGCTGGAGAAGCCCCTGGATGCCCGGGCCCTGCTGCGCATCGTGGATCAGCTGCAGGCCTCCCAGGGCCAGATCGCCTCCAGGGAGATTCACTCGGCCCTGACCCAGGGGCATTTCCTGCTCGCCTACCAGCCCAAGCTCTGCCTTGCCAGCGGTCGCATCACCGGCGTCGAGGCTCTGGCGCGCTGGCAGGACCCTGAGCGCGGCCTGGTAGCCCCCGACCGCTTCATCTCCGTGGCCGAGCAGGATGGTCAGATTATTCCGCTCACCTGGCAGCTCTTCGAGCAGGCCCTGGCCCAGCAGCACCGCTGGACTCGGGCCGGCATCCATCTCGACCTGGCGATCAATCTCTCGCCGGCGGTCCTCGAGAGCGACGACTTCCTGGATAGCCTGCTGCGCCATGTCGAACGCCACGGTGTTGCCCCTTCGAGCCTGACCCTGGAGCTGACCGAGACCCGCGGTATTCGCGACCTCTCCCGGGCCCACGATCATCTCGTGCACCTGAGGGAGTTCGGCTTCGGCATCGCCATCGATGACTTCGGCACCGGGAACGCCTCGATGCTCCAGCTCTATCGGCTGCCCTTCACCCAGCTCAAGATCGACCGCGCCTTCGTGGGGGAGTGCCATGCCGACCCCAAGGCGCGGGAGATCATCCTGATGGTGGTCGAGCTGGCCACGCGGCTGGGCCTCGATGTGGTGGGCGAGGGCATTGAGACCTGGGAGCAGGGCCGGCTGCTGCAGGAAGCCGGCTGCCATGCGGGGCAGGGTTACCTCTTTGCCAAGCCGATGTATGCCGAAGACTTCGATGCCTGGCATGCCTGCTACTCAGGGACCTCACCCAAGGAGAACGCCCCATGGCCCACCATCCAGCAGCAGATCCTGCCCTGCCTCCCCAGATGAACGCCGAGGCTGGCGGTCATCCGGCAGCATCTTTTCTTGACGTTCGTCTGGCGCCACTCCTGGAACAGGCCTGGCTGCACCTCCAGGAGGAGGATTTCCTCACTCTGCAGGGCGAGGCGGCCCACCTGGCCAGCTGTGCCCGGGTCCTGGGTCACGGTTTCCTGGCCGAGGTCGCCGGGATGCTGGCGCTGGCGGCCAGTAACCGGGAGGTCGAGCGCTGCGAGCTCTTCCTCGCGGTGATGCGTCGGGAGTGGCAGCAGGACCTGTCTGGCTAGCTGTACAGGATGTGTATGATTTTTCCCAATCGAAGAGTCGGCGCGACCCGGTGCCATTGCGGGATGGAATGTCAAACTTTGTGACCTTGGCCGGTGGTGGTATTATCACCTGTTACAATGTTTGTAAAACCCGTGTACAGGAAGTGGCATGCGTATCGCAGTGCTCGAGGACGACCCCGACCAGCAGGCCTTTATCGCCGCCTGCCTGGCACCAGACGGACATCGGCTGACAGGGCTGGAGCGAGCGGTGGACCTGAGCCGCTGGATCCAGCTGGAACCCTTCGATCTCCTGATTCTGGACTGGTTCCTTCCCGATGCCACCGGCCTGGAGGTGCTGGAGCACCTGCGCCATGGCCAGGGCTGGATGCAGCCGGTCCTCTTTATCACCGCCCGCCACCAGCCAGGCGACGTGGTCCTGGCTTTGGAGGCCGGAGCCGATGACTTCCTGCACAAGCCGCTCAATCCCGAGGAGCTGCGTGCGCGGGTCAAGGCGCTTGGCCGCCGTCTGGTACAGCCCCCCGCGGGAAGCGTGCTGGAGCTCGGCCGTTACCGGCTCTGTCGCTCGCGGCGTGAGGCAACGGTTGACGGCCGCCCGGTGTCGCTGACCGAGCGGGAGTATCAGCTGGTCAACCTGTTCTTCTCCCATCCCGGGCAGCTGCTTTCGCGAGCCTTCCTGATGGAGCTGGTGTGGGGGCTGGCCGGTAATGTCCAGACCCGCACCCTGGACACCCATATCAGCCGACTGCGCCGCAAGCTGGGCCTGGACGGCAGCCAGGGCCTGCGGCTGCGCAGCATCTATCAGTATGGTTACCGTCTCGAAGAGGTCGGCCGCAAGGAAGGTGGTGTGATCGCGTCGGTCGGAACCGACGCCAGGTAGCCGAGCTGGGTCAGTGCCTCTCGGCTCTGGTGGCCCAGCTGTGCGATGCGGGCGACCAGGGATTCGAGCTCGGTGGCCTCCGCCTCGCCGAGGAGGACGCGATGCTCCAGGTCGGCGGCGGCGCTGGCCAGGCCCTGACAGCCCATGGAGGCCGCCGCGCCCTTGAGGGCGTGGGCGCCCTCGGCGACCGCCTCGAGATCCATGCAGCCGAGGGCCTCGACCAGGAGCTGCTGACGTTCGCCCAGGCGGCTCAGGAAGCGCGTCATCAGATCGCGAAGGGTGGGACCATCCAGCCCCTCCTCCAGGGAGACCAGGGTAGCGAGGTCCAGCAGCGAGCCGCTCGCGGTAGCGTGCCGGTCGGGCGGTGAGGGCGCGGAAGCGGGCTCCGCCATCCCCGGCAGTGAGCCCTGCAGCAGCCGGTAGAGGTCCTGGCGGGTGAAGGGCTTGCCCAGCACCTCGTCCATACCTGCGGCCAGGCAGCGTTCGCGATCCTCCGGCATCACATTGGCGGTCATGGCCACGATCGGCAGCCGTCTGCCCGAGGGAGCCTCCCGCTCCCGCCAGCGCCGGGTGGTGGCCAGGCCATCGAGCACCGGCATCTGCATATCCATCAACACCAGGTCGAAGGGCTCGGTGGTCAGCAGCTCCAGTGCCACCTGGCCATCCTCGGCCACCTTTACCCTCTGGCCCAGGCGCTCCAGCATGGCTCGCGCGAGCTCGCGGTTGGTGGCCTGATCTTCCACTACCAGGATGCGTCGCGGCACCAGCTCCACCAGGTCGCCATCCGAGGTCGCTGACCCCAGATGGTAGCGCGCCTCCTCCAATGACACCGCCGGTAGAGGCACCTCGAACCAGAAGAGACTGCCGAGTCCGGCATGGCTCTCCACGTCGATCTGGCCCCCCATGGAGGAGATCAGGCGTGCGCAGATCGCCAGCCCCAGGCCGGAGCCTCCGTAGCGGCGAGAGATGCCGCGGTCGACCTGAGAAAAGGGCTTGAACAGGGCCTCGCGGCTCTGCTCGGGTATCCCGCAGCCGGTATCACGAATCAGGAACCTGACGCTGCCCTCCTGGGCCCGTTCCACCCGGAGGCTGATGGCCCCTTCGGCGGTAAACTTGAAGGCGTTATTGAGCAGGTTCATGAGCACCTGGCGCAGTCGGGCGATATCGCCCTCCAGGGCGGCCGGGAGGCCGGGTTCGATGCGGACCTCGAAGAGCAGGCCGCGCCGTTCGGCCTCCAGCCGATAGCCGCGGGACAGCTGGTCGATGAAGGGCCCAAGCTCGAAGGGTCGAGCGTCCAGCTCCAGCCCGCCGGCTTCGTAGCGGGTGTAGTCGATAACGTCGTCGATCACCGCCTGAAGGCTGAGGACGCTGTCGTTGAGGGATCTCAGCAGTTCACGGCTGCGGCCGGGCAGCGGCTCGTCCGACAGCAGGTCGGCGACGCCGACCACGCCGTTGAGCGGGGTGCGGATCTCGTGGCTCATTACCGCCATGAACTCGGACTTCGCCTGGCTGGCCTTTTCGGCAAGCCGCGCCGTGGCATCCAGCTCGTCGGTGCGCTGCTGCAGCTGGCGGGTCTTGGCGGCGTGTTCGCGACCCTCGCGAATCAGGAGCAGCACCAGCACGCTGCCCGAGGCCATGAGCAGCACGATCAGGCCCAATACCACGCCATAGAGGCTCAGCAGATCGTTGCGCTCCCGGTGCCTCAACGCGGAGACGTGCGTATTGACGTCGACCAGCAGCGTCGCGGTCAGCGACTGCAGTGCCGCAAGCTCGGCGTCGAGCATTCGGCGGGTATCGTCGTCCAGCGGCTGCTCGCCCGCCTCGATGGGCAGCATCAGCGGGTCCAGGGCGAGGGCGGCCTCGACCGCGGTTCCTGTCGCCTCGAGCAGGGGAGTATTCAGCAGGGCCTGATGGAGCTGCCCCCGCTGGAAGAGGGTCGCGCGGCTGATCAGGATCTCGTGGCGCAGCAGCAGCGTTTCGACGTCGCCGCCGCTGGCCTGAAGGAGCGCCATGCGGCTCTCGCGCACCTCGCGATCGAACTGATAGGTCGCCCAGACGAGGTTCTCGAGCAGCTTCTGCTCGACCTGCTGCTGGCGATGGTAGATCGCCCCGCCGGTGACCAGGGACGAGACAAACAGCAGTATGGCCGCGAGGGTGGCGACCCGGTAGCGCAGTCGGCTGGTGGCAGGCATGGTGCTGATCAGTCGCCGAGCACGTGGAGTCTGGCGACCTGCCAGACGGAGCGGGAGAGGATCTCCTCGTTGAGCAGGTGGGGCGCCTCGTCGAAGGGGTAGATGACAAACAGCGGCCCCTGGTCGCGGACTCGGAGGGGCTCGCCATTCTTGGTCATGGCGAGGATCACGTCGTAGCGCTGCAGATCCGCGACCGGCAGGTTCACCTCGTAGTCGTTCAGGGCCACGACGCGCAGGGTCTCGCCGTGGGCGCCAACCGCGGCCAGCAGCTCGCGCCCCAGCGGGCCGCTGAAGGCAACGGTGCCATCGTGCCAGGGCGTGGCGGTGAGCGTCTGGCGCTGGGGCAAGGCCAGCAGCATCTCGCGGTCGAAGTGGGCCTCGTCGCCGACGTTGGTCACGCCGATCTCCCCGCCTACCTTGAGCAGCACGCGTCCGGTCGGCGGCTCCAGCGCCAGGACGCTGGCGGGCAGCATCAGAAACGTCAACAGCAGCAGGCCGATCAGCGAGGCGGGCCGGAGCAGGAGCATGGCAAGATCCACCATTGAATGTTGGGGAGCCAGTATACGAGGCTGGCCGGCAGGCAATGTCAAAGATTGTGACATTCCCGGGGGCGCGGCCCTTCGCTATAGTGGCGTCAGGATCAGACGAATGAGGGCAGGATGCATATCGCCATACTGGAGGATGATGCGGATCAGCGAGACTTCCTGGCGGCCTGTCTGCGGCCCCTGGGGGGCGTTATCAGCGACTTCGCCAGCGTGGCCGAGCTGCAGAGGGCCCTGAAGGGGGAGCGCTTCGATCTCTTTATCATCGACTGGCGGCTGCCTGAGGTCAGCGGACTGGCCTTTATCCCTCAGCTGCGTCGCCAGCTGGGCTGGGAGGTGCCGGTGCTGATGATCACCGCGGCCCGCTCCGAGCAGGACGTGGTCGCGGCCCTGGAAGCCGGTGCCGATGATTTCCTGCCCAAGCCGCTGCGCCCCGATGAGCTTCGCGCCCGCGTCCAGGCGCTGCCCCGACGTTTCCTGCGCCAGGCCGTGGCGAGCATCCGGACGCTCGGCCCCTACCGGGTCGACGGTGAGCGGCGCAGCGTCTTGCTGGAGGAGCAACCGGTCGCCCTGACCGACCGTGAGTACGCCCTGGCCAGCCTCTTCATGGATCACGCAGGGGAGCTGTTTTCCCGGGGACAGCTGCTGGAACTGGTCTGGGGTATCCGCGGGGATGTGACCACCCGTACCGTGGATACCCATGTCAGCCGGCTTCGCCGCAAGCTCGAACTGGATGGGCGCCATGGCTGGCGGCTGCGCAGCGTCTATCAGCATGGTTACCGGCTGGAGTTACAGCATGAGGCAAGCTGATCTGTGCCGGTGACGGGGCGGTAAAGATTGTTTGCAGTTTTGCGCCAGCCACCCAGAGAGTGTGTGCCGGTGAACTGTTATCCTCGAAATGACAACCGTTGCCTGCGACGAGGAGCCCCCCATCGCGTCACTCAGCCGGAGAGGTGCCACTCTCGAATCCTATCGCCGCCGCGCCGTCACCGCCTATGTGGCACTGGTACTGGTAGCTGCCCTTGCCCTGGCGGGCTTTCTGCTGCACGAGTATCGCCAGACCATCGCGGATGGGTGGGAGCGCGTGACCGGGCGGGCCCAGCTGGCCGCCCAGTGGATAGAGGCTACCTTTTCGCTCAGCGATATGGCGCTGGAGAGCCTGGCAGAGCTCAACCAGTCGTCGCTTCTGGTGCTGCGCTCCGATGTCGTGGACCCTGACTATGAGCGCTTGGAGCAGCTGCTTGCCGAGCGGCGAGATCGCTTTCGCTTCCTGGACGAGCTGGGACTTTTCGATGCCGAGGGGCGCGTCGTGGTGACTTCGTCGCCCCTTTTTCCGCGCGGTTACGATCTCGGCGGCCTGCCCCACTATCGCATCTTTCGGGAGCAGCCGGCGCTCGATGAGTGGGTGTCGGGGCTCTACTGGTCCTCCTTCGCCAACGACTATCGCATCATGCACGTTCGCCGGCTAGCTGGGGAGGGCGTGCTGAATGCCAGCTTCGCGTCAATCATGCTGACGCCCCAGGTGTTCGAGGAGGCCCTGTCGCGGCTGGAAATGAGCCGAGGAGAGAGCCTGGCGCTGTTCGACAGCGAGGCGAGGGCGGTGTCTCATCGTCCCTGTCTGACGACCCACGACTGCCTGGAGATCGGCGAGACCTTCCTGTTTCCCGAAGGGGTTGGCCCGGCCGATGCAGTATCGGGTGCTCAGGTTCGGCTGAGGTCCCCGGTGGATGGGGTGGAGCGGCTCTACGCCCTGGCTCCCGTGGAGGGACGTCCCTATATGGCGGTCGCCGGCGAGGCGGTGGAGGTGCTGCTGGGGGGATGGTGGGAGCGGCTCTGGGTGCTGGTCGCCGGCTGGCTGCTGCTTGCCCTGCTGGGTGCCGCGGTGCTGCGTCACTACCTGACTCGGCTCGGCTTGGAGGAGGCGAGCAGGATTGCCGCCACTGCCTTCGAAGGGCAGCAGGGCATGGTGATTACCGATGCTGCGGGGCGTATTCTGCGGACCAACCGCGCCTTTTCCCGGATCACCGGCTATCCGGAAGCGGAGGTGGTGGGCCGTTCGCCGAGCCTGCTGGCCTCGGGGCAGCACGACAAGGCCTTCTACCGTCAGATGTGGCAGCGTGTCGAGCAGACCGGAAGCTGGGAGGGTGAGGTCTGGAACCGGCGGCGCAGCGGCGAGGTGTATCCCGAGCGGCTGACCATCAGTGCGGTGCGCGATGACCAGGGAAGAGTGACCCACTATGTCGGCTCCTTCAGCGATATTTCGCAGCAGAAGGCGGCCGAGGAGGAGGCCCGTCAGCTGGCGCTATTCGACCCCTTGACCGGGTTGCCCAATCGGCGCCAGCTCCTCGACCGCCTGGCTGCCCTGGCCAGTGAGTTGCTACCGGGTGACTACCATGCGGCGCTGCTGCTGATCGATCTCGACCATTTTCGGCGGGTCAACGATCTCATGGGTCACCAGCAGGGGGATCAGCTGCTGCAGCGGATCACCCACGAGTTGCGCAGCCAGCTTCGCGAGAGCGATACCCTGTCTCGGCTTGGGGGCGACGAGTTTGCGGTGCTGCTGGAAGAGCTGGGGCCCGACCAGGCCCACGCCGCCTATATCGCCGAGCGTATCGCCAGCAAGCTGCTCGGCGCCCTGCAGCTGGCGCTGCCCGGCGCGCCTCATGCGCTCCAGATGACGGCAAGCCTAGGGATTACCCTGTTCCGCTACCGTGAAGCGCGCTCCCTGGAAGTGCTGTCTCAGGCCGATATGGCACTGCAGCAGGCCAAGCGGGGCGGACGCAATCGCTTCTGCTTCTTCGACCCGCTGCTGCAGGCGAAACTGCATCACCGGTTGCGGCTCGAGGCGGACCTGCGCCACGCACTTTCGCTGGGGCAGTTTCAACCCTACTTCCAGCCGCAGGTGGACAGCGAAGGTCATATCCTGGGCGCCGAAGTGCTGCTGCGCTGGGAGCACCCGGAGCGCGGCATGGTCTCCCCGGCCGAGTTCATTCCCCTGGCGGAGGAGAACCGCCAGATCATCGCCATCGACCGCTGGGTACTGGAGACGGCCTGCCGGCAGCTGGCGGCCTGGGCGGCACAGCCCGGGACCCGCGACCTGACTCTGGCGGTCAACCTCAGCGTCCAGCACTTCCATGAGACCGACGCCGTCGAATGCATCCGCGACATTCTAGTGAATACCGGGGCGCCGCCCGCGCGGCTCAAGCTGGAGGTGACCGAGGGGCTCTTTCTCGAGCAACAGGATGAGGCGCGGCAGAAGATGCTGGCCCTCAAGGCCCTGGGGGTCACCTTCGCCCTGGACGACTTCGGCACCGGCTTCTCGTCGCTCTCCTACCTTAACCGCCTGCCGCTGGACCAGCTCAAGATCGACCAGTCCTTCGTGCGCGATGTGCTCGAGGATCCGGCCAGCGCCTCTATCGTCGCGAGCACCATCGGCCTGGCGAAGAGTCTCGATCTGGAGGTCATCGCCGAGGGCGTGGAGACGACAGCGCAGCGTGATTGGCTGCTCTCTCATGGCTGTCGGCGCTTCCAGGGTTACCTCTTCGGCAGGCCCCAGCCGCTGGGCGGCTTCGAGACATCGCTGCGCGACGCCCGACGGGCGCTTCCATAGCCGCTGGTGAGGGCGACGCTCAGCAGAGCGCGGTCATGAGCCTGACCGCCCTGACGAGCGCTTAAGGCGTCAGCACCTTGTCCAGCATCATCGCCGTCCATTCGAGCACCTGGATCAGCCGGTCGATATCGGCCCGGCGCACGTGGTGAAAACGCGCCAGGAAGCCCTCCACCTGATCGAGATGGTTCGCCAGGTCACTGGCGCCCACCGAGGCGGCCGAACCTCTCAGCAGATGCAGCTCCTGCTTCAGCGCCGACAGGATATCCGGGTCCTGAGATGCCTCATGCCATGACCCGGTCTCCTGCTGATGAAGTCGCTCCCCGAAGAGCTCAAGCACCATGCGGTAGAGTGCCGGGTCGCCAGCAGCGGACGCCAGGCCCGTTTGGATATCGAAGCCCTCGACCTCCAGCCGCTCCAGCCAGGTGTCATGATGCCGGGAGGCCGGGGTGGGCGAGCCAGCGGCAGCGCTGGTGTCTGTCAGCCACTGCAGAAGGGTAGCGGTCAACTGCTGTGGCTGAATCGGCTTGGCGAGGTGCTCGTTCATCCCTGCGCGCAAGGCCTGTTGGCGCTCCTCGGTCAGTGCGGCCGCCGAGAGGGCAATGATGGGGAGTGTCGGCCTGTCCTGCCGAATTCGCTGTGCGGCTTCCAGGCCGTCCATCACCGGCATCTGCAGGTCCATCAGCACCAGATCCACAGCCTGGTGCCGCAGCTGCTCGATGGCCTCCCGGCCGTTGGTGGCAAGGCTCACTTCAATCCCCAGGTCCTCCAGCAGACGCCGTGTCAGCGCCTGATTGATGGGGTTGTCTTCGGCCAGCAGGATCTTCTTCCCCCGCAGGCGGTTGAGATTCGGGGGCCTGGTCCGAGGCGGATGGGGGAGGAGCGTCGTGCCGATCCCGAGCGGCAGGCTGACCGTGAAGCAGCTGCCCTTGCCCGGTGTCGAGCTAACCTCCAGCGTGCCGCCCATCTGCTCCACGAGGCGCTGACTGATCACCAGCCCAAGGCCGGTGCCCCCGTAGCGCCGGGAGGTGGAAGTGTCGGCCTGGGTAAAGGCGGTGAAGAGCCGCTTCTGCTGGGCAGCGCTGATGCCGATTCCCGTATCGCTGACGTGGCAGGTCAGTCGGCAGCTGGTGCGGTCTATCGCTTCGACGTGGATGGCGAGCTCTACCTCACCCTGCTCGGTGAACTTGATGGCGTTACCGACCAGGTTGGTGAGCACCTGCCCCAGTCGCAGCGCATCGCCCAGCAGGGCCTCTGGCGTATTGCCTCCCTGTCGTGTTCGGAAGCGCAACCCCTTCTCCCTTGCCGCCAGGCAGAACAACGCTTCCTGCTGTGCAATGAGTTCATGCGGAGTGAAGGGCCGGGTTTCCAGCTCCAGCTTGCCGGCCTCGATCTTGGAGAAGTCGAGTATATCGTTGACGATGCTTAGCAGCAGGTGCGAGGAGAGGTTGATCTTGTCGAGCCAGTCCTGCTGCTCGTCGGAAAGCGGGCTTTGCGAGAGCAGCTCGCCAAAGCCGATGATGGCGTTAAGGGGGGTGCGGATCTCGTGGCTCATGTTGGCCAGGAACTGCCCCTTGGCGCGACTGGACGCCATGGCATCCTGCTGAGCCTGCTTCAGTGCCGTAATGTCCCGGCCGACGCCCTGGATCTCGGCCACCTTGCCGTCATCATCCAGAATGGCGCTGTCCTCCCAGGAGAGCCAGCGCCAGCCGTCGCGGGTCATGGCGCGCTGCTCCATATAGGCGCGGTGGGGGGGGCGGTTGAGCGTTTCCAGGGCAGCCAGGGTGTCGGGCAGATCCTCTTCGTGGACCAGCGGGGTAAAGGTCTGCCCGAGCAGCTCATGGCGCTCCTTGCCGAAGGTGCGGCAATAGGCGTCGTTGACATAGATAAAGCGGTTCGCGTGATCGACCCGCACGATCAGGTCCTGCTGGGACTCCACCAGGCTTCGGTAGAGGCGCTCCTGCTTCTCCAGGCGCTGCTCGATCCGCTTGCGCTCGGTGATGTCGGTAGCGATTCCCACCACCAGGCGCTCCTCCGACGGCCTGTCGAGCAGCAGCGGCACCTTCACGGTCTGGAACCAGCGCCGCTCGCCGCGGGCGTCGGTCAGCGGCTCCTCGAGGATGAACTTGGCCTTGCCGGTCTGCATGACCTCGCGGTCGTCGCGCAGGAAGGCATCCGCCTCTTCGGTGCGGGCCAGCATCTCATGGTCGGCCTGACCCACCATGGCTTCCTTGGTGGTACCGAACAGGCGTGCCACGTTCTCGTTGGCCAGAACATGTCGGCCGTGCCAGTCCTTGGCGAAGACGGGGCTGGGCAGGCTGTCGATGATCAGCTGCAGGAAGTTCTTCTCCTGAGCCAGCTGCTGCTCCAGGGCAACACGGGACGAGACGTCATTGGCCGAGGCGTAGATCAGGCCATCCTTGGCGGTGGAGCGCCATTCGATATGCCGATAGCTGCCATCGCGGTGGCGGAACCGGTTGATGAACCCTGAAACCTCGCCGCCCTCCTCGAGCTCCCTCATGGCGTTCAGCGTTGCCAGGAGATCCTCGGGGTGCACGAGATCCAGAAAGCTGGTGCCGATCAGCTCGGCTTCGTTGCACCCTAGCAACCGCTGCCAGGCGGTGTTGACGACCAGGAAGCGTGCATCGAGGGTCGTGATGCACATCAGGCCCAGAGAAATATCGAAAAAGGTCTCGAGTTCTCGACTCTTGGCCTGGGACTGCAGGCGGTAGGCCACCTGGTTGGTCACATCTTCATTGATACCTACCAACCGACAGGCCTGCTCATCACCGCTCCTGATACTGCGCGTCACGCTCCTGAGATAGCGTAACTCGCCATCACCAGTGAGAATGCGAAACTCCAGGGTCAGCGGGGCAGGGGTGGTCAGGAGTCGCTTGAAGGCCTCTTTCACCCGGGGGTGGTCTTCCGGGTGCACATGGGAGAGCCAGGCTTCGAAGCTCGGAGGCTTCTCGTGTTCGGAAAGCCGGTAGAGCGCTAACATCTGGACGTTCCAGGTGATGTGCCCGCTCGCAAGGTCCAGCTCCCAGACGCCGAGCCCTGCGGCCTCGATGGCCAGCCGGTCGCGTTCGGCATCGCGCGATGTTGAGGGGGAGTGGGTAGGCGATGGCATGGCGGACCTGCTGGAAAAACGGCTGTAGGTCCATGAAACCTCATGGGCGCGGGGCAGGAAAGCCTTTGACGATTGTTTACACTTCCAGCGGGTCGTTCGAGCTAGGGTGGAGCCCGAACCTGAGCAGGAGATGCCAGAGATGAACGAGGCGGTGTGCCACCGGATTCTGATAATCGACGATGACCCGACCATTCGCCTGCTGCTGGTGGCGGGGCTGGGGCGTCAGGGGTTTCGGGTGTCGGAGGCAGAGGATGGGCCCTCGGGGCTCGAGGCCTTCGCACGTGAGCACCCGCACCTGGTGCTGGTCGATGTCACCATGCCGGGCATGGACGGCTATGCGGTCGTTGCCAGGCTGCGCGCCATGCCGGGCGGCGAGGCGCTGCCAGTGCTGATGCTGACCGCGGCGGATGACGCCGAGACCCGCCGCCTGGCGGCCGAGGCGGGCGCCACCGCCGTGGTCACCAAGCCCTTTCAGCTCCTTCCCCTGGCCGAGCACCTGCGCCGCCTGCTGGAGGCGTCTGCCTGGGCTCGATCACCGAGCCCTGGCCCCGGGCGCGCGCCTCCACCGCCCATCCGCCGCCCGCATCACGAGTAGCGGGAGAATTCCGCACGGTTGACGATCAAGGCGTCGACGACCCCGATATTGGCGGGGTCCTTGCCGTCGTAATCGAAGGCATTGAGTACGTAGCGCATCGCATTCAGTCGAGCGCGCTTCTTGCAGTCGGACTTGATCACGATCCACGGGCATTCCGAGTGGTCGGTATGGAAGAACATCGCCTCCTTGGCCGTGGTGTAGTCGTCCCACTTCTCCAGCGAGGCCAGATCGACCGGGCTGAGTTTCCAGCGCTTGAGGGGGTGCAGCTCGCGCTCCTTGAAGCGTCGCTGCTGCTCCTCCCGGCTGACCGAGAACCAGAACTTGATGATATGGATGCCGCTATTGACCAGGTGGCGTTCCAGCTCCGGTACCTGGCGCATGAAGTCTGCGTACTCCTGATCGTTGCAGAAACCCATCACGCGCTCCACGCCGGCGCGGTTGTACCAGGAGCGGTCGAACAGCACCAGCTCGCCCTGGGTGGGCAGGTGCTCGATATAGCGCTGAAAGTACCACTGCCCGCGCTCCCCCTCGGTCGGCTTGTCGAGCGCCACCACGCGTGACCCGCGGGGGTTCAGGTGCTCCATGAAGCGCTTGATGGTGCCGCCCTTGCCGGCGGCATCGCGGCCCTCGAAGAAGATCACCACGCGCTGGCCGTTCTGCTTGATCCAGGCCTGGAGCTTCAGCAGCTCGACCTGAAGGTAGTACTTCTGCTTCTCGTATGACTTGCGCGTGAGGCGGTGCTTGTAGGGGTAGGGCGCGGTGCGCCAGCTCCTGACCAGCTCCTCATCCCGGGAGACGGGACGACCCTGCTCGAACTGCCGCCAATTGATCAGCGCCTTCTTGAGTTCGGCGACGTCATCCAGCGAGGCGCCATCGATGATATCGGCGACGGCCTTGAGCGCTTCCTCATGGGGCTCGGGAAGCGGCCCTTTCAGCCCCAGGATATCGACAATGGCAGAGGCCTGAGCCCCCTGAGCGCCATGGGTCTTCTGCGTAATGGTGAAGGCAGCGACGGCCTGATCCCGTGTGACTTGATCGCTATTTGGCCTAGCCATTAGCTCGGATCTTTCCTCTGACATGGTCGACTACCTCCTGGTGACATATTCATTTATTCCTTGATGTTAATTGACGGTTAGAGATGGCACTTGATTCATATCAATTTATAAATCTCCTCCTGTGGCAGCGAAATCCGGCATCATTGCCGAGATCTCCTTGATTGATTGGGGAAATTCTCCGCTTATGGCCTCGAGTCATGCGGTGCGACGAATGTGAACTTTGTATACGCCGGCTCGCTGCCGGATCTGAGGTTGACGCCCGCTTTGGTTGCGACATCGCTGGAAGCGAGCGGCTGATTATCCTAGGCGGGGTATCATGAGAGGGCGGGTCACTCCCTAGCCCCTTTTCATGCCACTGTTGGGCATGGCCAAGGGCGACACGAATAGAAGCTGGGTATCGGCGAGTGCACCTGGATCAAGAAGCAAAGAGCCCGCCAATTGGCGGGCCCGTTTGTCTTTCAATGTGCGCCGTCACTGCCGGTAGGCGGCTTCCTTGAGGGCGCGGATGCGGTCATCCAGTGGGGGGTGGCTGGCAAACATCCGCTCCATCAGCGAGCGGGTCTGGCCCTTGGTGATGGCCATGGCGCGCAGGGTGTCCGGCATCTGGTCGGGCATCTCGGTCTCCGCCTTGAGGCGGGCCAGGGCGTTGATCATGGCGCCGGAGCCGGCAAGCCTGGCGCCGGCGGCGTCGGCGCGGTATTCACGGAAGCGCGAGAACCAGGCGACGATGGCCGAGGCGACGATGCCGAAGACGATCTCGGCGACGATCACCACCGCGAAGTAGCCCATGAAGCCGAGTCCCCCCTCGCCGTCGCTGCGGCTCTTGAGGAACTGATCCACCAGGTGGGCGACCGCCCGGGCGAAGAACATCACGAAGGTGTTTACCACCCCCTGCACCAGCGCCAGGGTCACCATGTCGCCGTTGGCCACGTGGCCGATCTCGTGGGCCAGCACCGCGCGCACCTCCTCCGGGCGCATGCGGTTGAGCAGGCCGGCGGAGACCGCCACCAGGGCGTCGTTGCGGTTCCAGCCGGTGGCGAAGGCGTTGGACTGCTGGGCGGGGAAGATGCCCACCTCCGGCGTCTTGATGCCGGCCTCCCGGGAGAGCTCCTCCACGGTGTCGAGCAGCCACTTCTCGGTGGCGTTGCTGGGCGTCTCGATGATCACGGTGCCGGTGCTGCGCTTGGCCATCCACTTGGAGATGAACAGCGAGATCATCGAGCCGGCCATGCCGACGATAAAGCAGAAGATCAACAGGCTGTTGAAGTTGATGCCCTGGCCGCGCAGGTAGCCCTCCACGCCCAGCAGGCGCAGGGTAATGCTGGCAACCAGGATCACCGCCAGGTTGGTGCCCAGGAAGAGCAGGATTCTCATCATGTTGCGTTGTCTCCGGTGGTTAGGGGAATAGCGGGAGCTCGGGAGAATATGGCCGCACCGGGGGCGCGGCATTCAGAAGTCGTTGCTTAGATACGGTCGGCGCGCCGGGGTTTCAAGCGGCGGACATTTCCCTGCGCCGCCGGCTACTGGCGGTAGCGGGACAGGAAGCGGGCGAAGCGGTCCAGGGCGTCGCCGAGCTGGTCGGCCCAGGGCAGGGTGACGATGCGCACGTGGTCCGGGTCCGGCCAGTTGAAGGCGGTGCCCTGGACCAGCAGGATCTTCTCCTGGAGCAGCAGGTCGAGCACCATCTGCTGGTCGTCCTGGATATTGAACACCTTGGGGTCGAGCTTCGGGAAGGCGTAGAGGGCCCCCTTCGGCTTGACGCAGCTCACCCCGGGGATGGCGTTGAGCTTCTCGAAGGTGATGTCGCGCTGGGCCAGCAGGCGCCCACCCGGCAGGATCAGGTCGTTGATCGACTGGTAGCCGCCCAGCGCCGTCTGGATGGCGTGCTGGGCCGGCACGTTGGCACACAGGCGCATGGAGGCGAGCATGGTCAGCCCCTGGATGAAGTCCGCGGCGCGCTGCTTGGCGATGCTGCCGGAGAGGATCATCCAGCCGGAGCGGAAGCCGGCGCAGCGATAGCTCTTGGAGAGGCCGTTCATGGTCACCACCAGCTGGTCCTCTTCGGCCAGGGCGCCGGTGGAGACGTGCTCGACGTCGTCGTAGAGGATCTTGTCGTAGATCTCGTCGGAGAAGACCACCAGGTCGTGCTGGCGGGCGATCTCCAGGAGCTCGCGCACCACCTCCGGCGGATAGACGGCGCCGGTGGGGTTGTTGGGGTTGATGATCACGATGGCCCGGGTGTGGCTGGTCACCTTGGCGCGGATGTCGTCGAGATCCGGCGCCCAGTCGGCCTGCTCGTCGCACAGGTAGTGCACGGCGCGCCCGCCGGAGAGGTTGGCGGCGGCGGTCCACAGCGGATAGTCCGGCGCCGGGATCAGCACCTCGTCGCCGTCGTTGAGCAGCGCCTGCATGGCCATCACGATCAGCTCGGAGACGCCGTTGCCGATATAGATATCCTCGATGCCCACGCCCGGGATCTCCTTGCGCTGGCACTCCTGCATGATCGCCTTGCGCGCCGAGTAGAGCCCCTTGGAGTCGCAGTAGCCCTGGGCGGTGGGCAGGTTGCGCATCACGTCCTGGAGGATCTCCTCCGGCGCCTCGAAGCCGAAGGGGGCGGGGTTGCCGATATTGAGCTTGAGGATGCGCTGGCCCTCTTCCTCCAGACGCTTGGCGTGGTCGAGCACCGGTCCGCGGATGTCGTAGCAGACGTTGTGCAGCTTGTGGGATTTGCGGATCGGGGTGGTGTCCATAGCGTTCGGTGTCCAGTATCCAGGGCGGCGGGCGAAAGGGGATTATGCGTCGGGGGCGGCGTCGCCGTCATCCTCGCCGCCGTCCGGCTCGGCGGCGGGTGCGGCGGGAATGTCCGCGGGCGTCTCCAGGGTCAGGCGGCCGAGCTTGCCGTCGCGCAGCTCATGGAGCAGCACCTCGGCGCCGCGGTGCAGGTCCACCTCGCCGCCCGGGCGCAGGCCGCCTCGCCTGCCGGCGATCTCGGCCAGGATGGCGTGGCCGTCGAAGCCGGCCACGGCCAGCAGGTCCACCCGTGCCGGGCCGTCGGCCTCGACCCGCTCCGCCTCGGGGTGGGGTGCATAGGGGGGCAGGGCCTTGAGCTTGTAGCGGGCCTTGAGCGCCTCTGGATAGCGACGGGCCAGCTCGGCGGCGGCCACCACCGCCACGTCCACGTAGTCGATGGCGGTGTCGCGGATGGCGCCGCTGGCGGCCAGGCGGTAGGCGCTGGCCTGGTCCTCGATCTTGGGCCAGAGCACGCCCGGGGTGTCGGTCAGCGCGACCCGTCCGCCGATGCGCACCTTCTGCTGGCGCTTGGTCACCGCCGGCTCGTTGCCGGTCCTGGCGATCGCCTTGCCGGCCAGGCCGTTGATCAGGGTCGACTTGCCGACGTTGGGGATGCCCATCACCATCACCCGCACGTCGCGGTCGGCGCGCACCTGGCCCGCCAGCTCATGGCAGAGCGCCGGGATGCGCTTGAGCTCCCGGGCGTTGGTGGTGGTGATGGCGAGCGCGCGGGTGTCGGGCTGGGCGTCGAAGAAGGCCACCCACTCCCGAGTCCGTTCCGGGTCGGCGAGATCGGCTCGCGACAGGATCTTGAGCACCGGCTTGTGGCGGGTCAGCTCGGCGAGCATGGGGTTGGCGCTGGAGTAGGGGAGGCGGGCGTCGAGAACCTCGATCACCACGTCGATCTCCGGCAGCGCCTCGGTGATCTGGCGTCGCGCCTTGTGCATGTGTCCCGGGTACCAGCCGAGCATCGAGTCTCTCCTGCCAACCAATGAAAAAAAGGCCGCCCATCATAGCAGATGGGCGGCCGCGGCTGGATGCGACGGAAGACGATTCCTCGCCGGGCGGTTATTCCCCGCCGTGGAAGTCGATGGCCACCGAGTTGATGCAGTAGCGCAGACCGGTGGTCTCCGGCGGGCCGTCGGGAAAGACATGGCCCAGGTGGGCGTCGCAGTGGGCGCAGACCACCTCGGTACGCAGCATGCCGTGGGAGCTGTCCGGCCGCTCCTCGACGCTATGCTTGCCCAGGGGCCTGTCGAAGCTCGGCCAGCCGCAGCCGGCGTCGAACTTGTGCTCGTTCTCGAACAGCGGGGCCTGGCAGCACACGCAGTGGTAGATGCCGTGCTCGTCGCTGACCCGGTAGTCGCCGCTGAAGGGCGGCTCGGTGCCCTGCTCCCGGGTCACCCGGTACTGCTCCTCAGTCAGCTGCTCACGCCACTCGGCTTCGCTCTTGGCGATCTTGTTGCGCATGCCGTCTCTCCTCGTCGACCGGCTTCAGACATTGAAGCGGAAGTGGATCACGTCACCATCCTGGACGATGTACTCCTTGCCCTCCAGGCGCCACTTGCCGGCGTCCTTGGCGCCCTGTTCGCCGCCCAGGGTGACAAAGTCATCATAGGCGATGACCTCGGCGCGGATGAAGCCCTTCTGGAAGTCGGTGTGGATGACGCCGGCGGCCTCGGGGGCGGTGGCACCCACCTTCACGGTCCAGGCGCGCACCTCCTTCACCCCGGCGGTGAAGTAGGTCTGCAGGCCGAGCAGGGCGTAGCCGGCGCGGATCACGCGGTCGAGCCCCGGCTCCTCCATGCCCATCTCGTCGAGGAACATGGCGCGTTCCTCGTCGTCGAGCTCGGCGATCTCCGCCTCGAGCTGGTTGCACACCGGCACCACCACGGCCCCCTCGGCCTCGGCGATCTCGCGCACCACATCCAGGTAGGGGTTGGCCTCGAAGCCATCCTCGTTGACGTTGGCGATGTACATGGTGGGCTTGAGGGTCAAAAAGCCGAAGCCCTTGAGCTGCTTCTGCTCGTCGTCATCGAGGCCGAAGCTGCGCAGCGGCAGGCCCTCGGCCAGATGGGGCTGGATGCGCTCGAGGATCGCCTTGGTGGCAATGGCCTCCTTGTCGCCGCCCTTGGCCACCCGCACCAGGCGCTGGATGGCGCGCTCCACGGTGTCGAGGTCGGCCAGCGCCAGCTCCATGTTGATGATCTCGATATCGGCCCGGGGATCCACCTGGTTGGCCACGTGGATGACGTTGTCGTTGTCGAAGCAGCGCACCACGTGGGCGATGGCCTGGGTCTCGCGGATATTGGCCAGGAACTTGTTGCCGAGCCCCTCGCCCTTGGAGGCGCCTTCCACCAGGCCGGCGATATCCACGAACTCCATGGTGGTGGGCAGTACCTTCTGGGGCTTGACGATCTCCGCCAGCTTGTCGAGGCGCGGGTCGGGCATCGGCACGATGCCGACGTTGGGCTCGATGGTGCAGAAGGGGAAGTTCTCGGCGTCGATGCCGGACTTGGTGAGGGCGTTGAAGAGGGTCGACTTGCCGACGTTGGGCAGGCCGACGATACCGCAGTTGAAACCCATGGGATCGTCCTGGAAAGCGTGTTCGCGATTGGAAAGTGGCGTCTATTCTACGCGGGCGAAGCGCGTTTGGAACATCAAGCGCTCTTGAAACTGTGCAGCCGGTTCATGGCCTTGACCCAGTCGCCGGCGAGCGCCAGGGGCAGGGTGGCCAGGCACTCGTCGATGGCGGCCTCGATGGCGGCATGTTCGGCCTTGCCGGGGCGCCCCAGCACGAAGTGGGTCACCTGCTTCGCATCGCCCGGGTGGCCGATGCCGATGCGCAGGCGGTGGAAGCCGCGCTCGTTGCCCAGGGCGCTGACGATGTCGCGCAGCCCGTTATGGCCGCCGTGGCCGCCGCCGGTCTTGTAGCGGGCGGTGCCGGGGGCGATATCCAGCTCGTCATGGGCGACCAGCAGCTCGTCCGGGGCGATCTTGTAGAACTGGCAGAGCGCCGCCACGGCGCCGCCGCTGCGGTTCATGAAGGTGGTCGGGTTGAGCAGGTGAAGGTCGTGTCCTTCGAACTGAACCCTGGCGTGGAGCCCCAGGAACTTGCGGTCCGGGCGCAGCTCGGCGCCGGCGCGGCGGGCCACGGCCTCCACCAGCCAGGCGCCGGCGTTGTGGCGGGTGGCCTCGTAGTCGGCGCCCGGGTTGCCCAGTCCGATGATGGCTCTGACCTGACTCATGGCGGTTGTCTCCAAAAAATCATCCGGAATGATTTTTGACGTCGCGTTAGCGGCGGTCCGCAGGATGGCCGCCAGGGACGGGCGGCCACAAAAAAAATCAAGCGCCGGGGCGCTTGATCATAACCGAAGGGGGCCGCGGCTGGCACGGCCCCCCGAGCGTGGCGCGGGAGATTACTCGCCCTGCTCGCCTTCCTCGCCTTCGGCCGCTTCGTCGGCATCGCCACCGCGGACCTTGGCCTTGGTGATGCTCAGGATCGCCTGGTTGTGGTCTTCGCCGTGGGTCAGCTCGACCAGGCTCACGCCGGCCGGCAGGGTCAGATCGGTCAGGTGCAGGGTGGTGCCCAGCTCGACGTCGGTGATGTCCACTTCCAGGAAGTCGGGCAGGTCCTTGGGCAGGCAGCTGATCTGGACTTCGTTGGCCAGCACGTGCAGCTCGCCGCCGTTGTCCTTGATCGCCTTGGACTTCTCCTCGCCCACCACGTGCAGCGGCACGTTGATGGTGATCTCATGGGTGGCGTCAACGCGCAGGAAGTCGGCGTGGGTGACCAGCGGCTTGAAGGGGTGGCGCTGGAGGTCACGCACCACAACCTGCTCGCTCTGGCCGTCGATGACCAGGTTGATCACGGAGGAGAAGAAGGACTCCTGCTCGATCGCCTTGTAGAAGGCGGACTTCTCGACGGAGATCGGCTGGGGGGCCTTTTCGCCACCGTAGATGATGGCCGGCACCTGGAGGTTCGCACGACGCAGGCGGCGGCTCGCACCTTTCCCCAGGTCGTTACGAACGCTGGCGTTAAGGGTAAAATCAGACATGGAATTGCCTCTTCAGTGAAGTAGGAAAGCGCCGTGGCCCGCGACCTGACCAACGGCACTTCCGATAGCCTGCCGGGACGGAGGGTCCCGCAGGGTGCTGTCCGGCGCCGGTTCCCGAGGCAGTCCTCAGTGGAACATGGCGCTGACGGATTCTTCGTTGCTCACCCGACGGATCGCCTCGGCGATCAGGCCGGCCACGCTCAGCTGGCGGATGCGGCCACAGCGGCGGGCGTTGTCGGAGAGCGGAATGGTATCGGTGACCACCACCTCGTCGAGCACCGAGCCGACGATGTTGTCCACCGCCGGGCCCGAGAGAATCGGGTGGGTGGCGTAGGCGACAACGCGCTCGGCACCGTGCTCCTTGAGCGCTTCGCCGGCCTTGCAGAGGGTGCCGGCGGTGTCGATCATGTCGTCTACCACCACGCAGTTGCGGCCTTCGATCTCGCCGATGATGTGCATCACCTGGGCCTGGTTGGCCTGGGGACGACGCTTGTCGATGATGGCGAGGTCGGCGTTGAGCTGCTTGGCGATGGCCCGGGCGCGCACCACGCCGCCCACGTCGGGGGAGACCACCACCAGGTTCTCGTAGTTCTGACGCTCGATGTCGTCGAGCAGGATCGGCGAGCCGTAGACGTTGTCCACCGGCACGTCGAAGAAGCCCTGAATCTGGTCGGCATGGAGGTCCATGGTCATGACGCGGTCGACGCCGGCCTTGACCAGCATGTCGGCGACGATCTTGGCGGAGATCGGCACCCGGGCCGAGCGCACGCGACGATCCTGACGGGCATAGCCGAAGTAGGGCACCACGGCGGTGATGCGGTGGGCCGAGGCGCGACGCAGGGCGTCGACCATCAGCACCAGCTCCATCAGGTTGTCGTTGGTCGGCGCACAGGTGGACTGAAGGATGAAGACATCCTTGCCGCGCACGTTCTCGTTGATCTCGACCGCGATTTCGCCGTCGCTGAACTGGCCGACCGTGGCGTTGCCAAGGCGAGTATCCAGACTCTCGGCGATCTTACGGGCGAGTTCGGGATTGGCGTTCCCGGCGAAAACCATCAATTTTGACACGCGCAGCCACCTATGCAGTGTTGGGTCATCAGGAGTTGAATCCCAGAACTTCGTGGAGGGGAGAGCGGTTCAGGCCGCGGGCCTTGAAGGCTGGCCAGCGTCCGTCGATCTCGGCCAGCAGCCGGTCCGCATCGACCTCCCGCGGCAGGCGGGAAAAGACACAGGCGCCGGTGCCGGTCAGCAGGCTGGGTGCCCGCTCCGACAGCCAGTCGATCGCTTCTGCCACCGGCGGGTAGAGACGACGCACCGTGGCCTCGCAGTCGTTGCGCCAGCTAGACGCTCCCCCCTGCAGGGCGCGCGCCATGGTAATCGGGGGTGTGTGGCGTGTCAATTCGGCTGCCCCGAACACCGCGGGGGTGGAGACCGCCACGCCCGGATGCACCACCACGAACCAGGGGGTGTCCAGTTCCACCGGGGTGAGGCGTTCGCCGACCCCCTCCCCCCAAGCGGCGTGGCCGCGCACGAAGACCGGCACGTCGGCGCCCAGGGCGAGCCCCAGCTCGGCCAGCCGCTCCAGGGGGAGTCCCAGCGCCCAGAGCCGGTTGAGCCCGACCAGGGCGGTGGCGGCATCCGAGCTGCCGCCCCCCAGGCCGCCGCCCATGGGCAGGCGCTTCTCAAGGTGGATATCGGCGCCCAGGCGGCGGCCGCTCTCCTGCTGCAGCGCCCGTGCGGCGCGCAGCACCAGGTTCTCCTCGGCGGCGACGCCGGGCAGCTCGGGGGTCAGGCGCAGCTCGCCGTCGCTGCGGGAGGAGAGGCGCAGGGTGTCGCCGTGGTCGAGGAACTGGAAGAGCGTCTGCAGCTCGTGGTAGCCGTCGGGCCGGCGACCGATGATATGCAGCATGCGGTTGAGCTTGGCCGGGGCGGGCAGGACAAGGGGCTCTTTCATCGGCTCACTCATCGACGACGGGGCGCCAGTCGGTGACCACCAGGGTCACCCGCAGGTCGCCGTAGGTCATCACCAGGCGCCGCGGCAGCCAGAGCGACTCGGCCTGGGTCCAGTCGCGGTAGTCGATGGTCCAGCCGTCCTGCATCAGGTGCAGGGGAAAGCCCAGCTCATCCTCCTCGAGGCGGTAGTCGCTGTTGGCGCCGGGCAGGCCGCGAACCCAGTCCTGCAGGGCCCCCACCGGCAGGGACCAGCCCAGCTGCTCCTCCATCAAGGCTTCCGGGGTCTCGGCCTCGAAGCGCCCTTCGCTGGTGGTCAGGGAGAAGCGCCCCTCGCGACCCTCCAGGGTGCTGCGGCCGCTGCCGAAGGGGCCGCTGAGCAGCATCCGATAGTAGTGGGAGTGCTGGCTCCAGTCGAGATTGGCGCTGGTCGCGTCCTGGGAGGTGCGCAACCCGACCCGGGCGGCCAGGATCCAGGTGTCGAGGGCCTCGGTGCGCTCGGCCTGGGCCTGCCACTGGCCGGCGGCGCGTTCGCCATCCGGTGCGGGAGTGCGGCCGGCGCAGCCGGCCAGCAGCAGCAGGGCGAACAGGGGAATCAGCAGCGTCGTCAGGGAGCGTGGTGTCATGGGGTCTCTCGTGGCGGTGGTCGGGGGAATCGCGGCGTCAGGGCCGCAGTTCGGGCAGGCGCCGGAGCAGGTCGTCGATCAGCGGACGCTCATCGAAGCGTTCCAGCGCCTCGGCCAGGCGCTCGCGAGCCTCGGTGCGGCGCTCCAGGGCCCAGAGCACCTCGATCAGGTGGGCGGCGATCTCCTGGTCGGGCATGGCCGCATAGGCGCGCTCCAGCCAGGGCAGGGCACGCTCCGGGTCCCCCAGGCGGAAGTAGACCCAGCCCAGGCTGTCATGAATGGCGGGGTTGCCGGGGTCGAGCTCGTGGGCGCGCTCGATCATCTCGCGCGCCTCGTCCAGGCGTTCGGTCACGTTCATGTCGGCCAGGGTGTAGCCCAGGGCATTGAGGGCCATGGCGCTGTCGGGGTTGCGCTCGATGATGCGCCCCAGGTCCCGCTCCATGCCGTCGAGGTCGCCGGCCGCCCAGGCGCGCATGGCGCGCAGGTAGAGCAGCTGCTCATCGTTGGGGGTGCGGCTGAGCTCACGGTCCAGCAGGGCGTCCGCCTCTTCGCCGAGCCCCTCCCGCTCCAGCAGCTCCACCTCCAGGGTGATCAGGTCGGCGAAGTGGGCATCGTGACGCAGCCGCTCGATGCGCAGGAAGGCCCGAGCGTCGAGCAGGCGGTCGTCGGCGATCAGCATCTCGGCGGCGCGCAGCCGGGCGGCGAGGAACTCGCCACCCGGGGCGACCTGGCGATAGTAGAGCAGGGCGTTGTCCACCTCGCCCTCCGCCTCGGCGGCGGTGCCGAGCAGGTAGAAGGCCATGGGGGGCGTGTCGGGGGCATCCACCAGGGGCAGCAGCAGGCGCCGGGCGGCCTCGGCGGCGTCCTCTTCCAGATAGAGCTGGGCCAGGGCCAGGCGCAGCGAGGCGTTGCCGACATGCTCCTCGAGCAGGGCATCGGTGCGGGCCTCGGCGGCGGCGACATTGCCCAGGCGCAGCTCGCTCTGGGCCAGCAGCAGAATAAAGCGGGGGTCATCCGGGGAGAGGGCCAGCCCGCGGCGGGCCGCGTCCCGAGCGCCGCGGTGGTCGCCACGCTCCTGGGCCAGGCGGGCCCGGGTCAGCCACAGCGCCGGCAGCGCCGGGGCGCTCTCGCCGAGCCGGGCGAGGCGCCGTTCGGCGGCGACGATATCGCCGGCGGAGACCTCCAGCAGGGCGGTGGCGAGCTCCGCGTCCTGGCGGGCGGGCCCTTGGGGGGCGCGGGGCAGCCAGTCGCGCAGCAGGGGGAGCAGCGGGCGCGGGTCGGCGTTCTCGGCCAGCGCCGCCTCGACGAAGGCGGTGAGGTCGCTCTCGCCGCCGCGCTCGACCAGCGCCAGGCGCTGACGCAGCGCCTCCGGCCAGTCGCCGCGCTGGACGGCCAGGCCGGCCAGCAGGCGGGAGGGGGCTTCGGCACCCGGGGCCAGCGCCTGCCAGCGGTCGGCGGCTCGGGCCAGCAGTTCGCGGTCGCTGCTGAAGCTGGCCGCCAGGGCGGCGCGCTCGGCCAGCGCCGGGGTGGCGTAGCGCTCGCTGGCCTCCAGGTAGCCCAGGGCGGCCCGGCGGTAGTCGCCCCGCTGCCCGGCGAGCTCCGCGGTCAGGAGCCCCGCCAGCCCCTGGGCGTCCAGGCCGCGCTCGATGGGGGGCGCTCCGATCAGGGGGTCGTCCAGGGGCAGTTCATGTTCCCCGGCCGAAGGCAGCGCCTGGCAGCCGCCGAGCGTGACGGCCAGCGCCAGGGGCGCCAGGCGGGCGGAAAGCGAGCGAAGTGACGAGGAGCGGACGGCAGGCATGAGCATCTCGTTGGCAGGGCCGAACCGCCAGCATAACGGCTCGGCCGGCGCGGGCAAAGGTCGCCTCGGCAGGGGCGCCCAAGGCGGTGACCCTGTGATAGAATCGCTGCGCATTATTCATGATGCCGCCAAGGCCGGCCACCACCAGCAAAGACGCCCTACGCATGACGCTGCTTGCCCTAGGAATCAATCATCGAACCGCCACCGTCGAGGTGCGCGAACAGGTGGCCTTCACGCCAGCCCAGCTGGAGACGGCGCTCGGTGAGCTGCGTGGTTTGCCGCAGGTCAAGGAAGCGGCGGTTCTCTCCACCTGCAATCGCACCGAGCTCTACTGCGTCACCGAGACGGAGGGGGAGCGTGCGATCCTCGACTGGCTGGGCCGCTTCCACGGCCTCCCGGTGGAGGATCTGTCCCGGTGTGCCTACCACTACCTGGACAACGAGGCCGCCCGCCACCTGATGCGGGTAGCGGTGGGGCTCGACTCCATGGTGCTGGGAGAGCCGCAGATCCTCGGCCAGCTCAAGGACGCCTACCAGGCCAGCCGGCTGGCGCGGGGGCTGGGCAAGGAGCTCGAGTGCCTCTTTCAGCACACCTTCTCGGTGGCCAAGCAGGTGCGTACCGAGACCGGCATCGGCAAGAACCCCGTCTCCGTGGCCTACGCGGCGGTCAGCATGGCCAGCCGGATCTTCGACGACTTCGGTCGTGCCCGGGCCCTGCTGATCGGCGCCGGCGAGACCATCGAGCTGGTGGCCCGCCACCTCCACGAGGCCGGCGTGCGCCAGCTCACCGTGGCCAACCGGACCCGGGAGCGCGCCGAGCTGCTGGCCGGCAGCCTGGGCGGACGCGCCATTGCCCTGGACGCCATTCCCGAGGCGCTGGCGGAGGCCGATATCGTCATCTCCTCCACCGCCGCGCCGCTGCCGATCATCGGCAAGGGCATGGTGGAGCGGGCGCTGAAGAAGCGGCGCCACCGCCCCATCTTCATGGTGGACATCGCCGTGCCCCGGGATATCGAGCCCGAGGTGGGCAAGCTCTCCGATATCTTTCTCTACTCCGTCGATGACCTTCAGGAGGTGATCGAGGAGAATCGCCGCCACCGCCAGGTGGCCGCCGACCAGGCCGAGTCGCTGATCGAGCACGGCGTGGGCGCCTGGCTGCACGAGCGGCGCATCCGCGGCGGCGGCGAGCTGATCCACGACTTCCGTTCCCTGGGCGAGGCCCAGCGCGACCTCTCCCTGGAGCAGGCGCTGATGCGCCTCGGCCGCGGCGAGGACCCCGAGGCGGTGGTGCGCCGCCTGGCTCACCAGCTCACCAACCGGCTGCTGCACCGCCCCACCGTGGCGCTGCGCGAGGCCGCCTCCGCCGAGCGCCACGATCTGCTCGAAGCCGCCGGCGCGCTGCTCCTCGCCGACTCCCCCGACAAGACCCGATAGGACGACCCATGAAAGCATCCCTGCGCCAGCGCCTCGACGCCTTCGGCGAGCGCTTCGAGGAGCTCGCCGCCCTGTTGGCAGAGCCCGACGTGATCGGCGACCAGCGCCGCTTCCGAGACTACTCCCGCGAGTATGCCGAGCTGGAGCCGCTGGTGGAGGCCTGGCGGGTCTATCGCGGGGTCGAGGACGATATCGAGGCCGCCGAGCAGCTCGCCTCCGATAGCGACCCCGAGATGCGCGAGCTGGCCGAGCTGGAGCTGGCCGAGGGGCGCGAGCGCCTGGAGACCCTGGAAGGGGGGCTCAAGCAGCTGCTGGTGCCCAAGGACCCCGACGACGGCCGCAGCGTCTTCCTCGAGGTGCGTGCCGGCACCGGAGGCGACGAGGCGGCGCTGTTCGCCGGCGACCTGTTCCGCATGTATTCCCGCTACGCCGAGCAGCACGGCTGGCGGGTGGAAGTGGTCAGCGCCAGCCACGGCGAGCAGGGCGGCTACAAGGAGATCATCTCGCGCATCAAGGGCGAGGGGGTCTACGCTCGGCTCAAGTTCGAGTCCGGCGCCCATCGCGTGCAGCGGGTGCCGGCCACCGAGTCCCAGGGGCGCATCCATACTTCCGCCTGCACCGTGGCGGTGATGCCCGAGGCGGACGAGGTGGGCGACATCGAGATCAACCCCGCCGACCTGCGGGTGGATACCTTCCGCTCCAGCGGCGCCGGCGGCCAGCACGTCAACACCACCGACTCCGCCATCCGCATCACCCACCTGCCCAGCGGCGTGGTGGTGGAGTGCCAGGAGGAGCGCAGCCAGCACAAGAACCGCGCCAAGGCGATGTCGCTGCTCGCCGCCCGGCTCAAGCAGAGCGCCGAGTCATCGCGGCGCCAGGCCCAGGCCGACGAGCGCAAGAGCCTGGTGGGCTCCGGCGACCGCAGCGAGCGCATCCGCACCTACAACTTCCCTCAGGGGCGGGTCACCGACCACCGCATCAACCTGACCCTCTACAAGCTGTCCGAGGTGATCGGCGGCGAGCAGCTCGACGAGGTGATCGAGCCGCTGATCCACGAGTACCAGGCGGAGCAGCTCGCCGCCCTGCAGCAGGAGGCCTGAGGTGCCGGGTGCAAGCCAGCGTCTCGATGCCCTGCTGGTGGCGGCGGCGGCGCGCCTGGCCGAGGCCGGCTCGCCCACGCCGCGCCTCGACGCCGAGGTGCTGCTCTGCCACCTGCTCGAGGTCGACCGCACCTGGCTCTACACCTGGGGGGATCGCGAGGCGGACCCCGCCATGGCGGAACGCTTCGCCGCCCTGGTGGCGCGCCGCGAGGCCGGCGAGCCGGTGGCCTACCTCACCGGCGAGCGGGAGTTCTGGGGCCTGCGCCTGGCCACCGAGCCGAGCACCCTGATCCCCCGCCCCGATACCGAGACCCTGGTGGAAGCCGCCCTGGAGCGGGCGAACGCAGCCAGCGGGCGCCTGCTGGATCTCGGCACCGGCACCGGCGCCATCGCGCTCGCCTTCGCCAGCGAGCGGCCGGCGTGGCGGGTGCTGGGGGTGGATATCCGCCCCGAGGCGGTGGCGCTGGCTCGCCGCAATGCCGCGCGGCTCGCCATCGTCAACGCCGAGTTCCGCCAGAGCGACTGGCTCTCCGCGCTGGCCCCCGCGGAGGGCGAGGCCGCCGAACGCTTCGACCTGATCGTCTCCAACCCGCCCTATCTCGCCGATGACGACCCCCACCTGGCCCGGGGCGACCTGCGCTTCGAGCCGGTGAGCGCTCTGGTGGCCGGCGAGGCCGGCCTGGCCGATCTGCGCCACCTGGTGGCGGTCGCCCGCGGCTACCTCGCACCGGGCGGCTGGCTGCTGCTGGAGCACGGCGCCGAGCAGGGGAGGGCGGTGCGCGACGCCCTGCAGGCGGCCGATTACCGGGAGGTGGCGACCCGGCGCGACCTGGCCGGCCACGAGCGGGTCTCCCTCGGCCGCCTGGCCTGACGTTGGACGTTGAGAGGACGGCTGGCGGTGCCACGGGATGTTATGGTAGATGTTGACCAGAAAATAATACCGAAAGCCGCCCTGAATGCGTGACTGAACACCAGACAGCGGCCGTTGCCGCGGTTGTTTCCAGTTCAATCACCTGTTTGGACGGCTCAGTCTGCCACTCCCGACCGGCCTGCCACCTCCCCATGAAAGCCAAGACTCGCACTCTCGACCGTATCGACCTCAAGATCCTGCGCTGCCTGCAGGAGAACGCCCGCATCTCCTACGTCGACCTCGCCTCCCAGGTGGGGCTCTCCACCACCCCCTGCCTGGAGCGGGTCAAGCGCCTGGAGCGCGCCGGGGTCATCCGCGGCTACAAGGCGGTACTCGACCCCCGGGCGCTCAAGGCCAACCTGCTGGTCTTCGTCGAGATCAGCCTGGAGACCCAGTCGCCGGCGGTGTTCGACGAATTCCGTCGCGCCGTGGCCAAGCTGCCCCAGATCCAGGAGTGCCACCTGGTCTCCGGCCAATTCGACTACATCCTCAAGTGCCGCATCCCCGAGATGTCCGCCTACCGCCAGCTGCTCGGCGACGTGGTGCTGACCCTGCCCGGGGTCAAGGAGTCCAAGAGCTATGTGGTGATGGAGGAGGTGAAGGAGGAGTTCTCCCTCCACGTGCCCGATATCGAGGAGTTCGAAGGCAAGTGACCGCGACCATGAACGACGCCGACCTGCTGCGCTACAGCCGCCAGATCATGCTGGCCCAGATCGACATCGAGGGGCAGGAGCGGCTGCTCGCCGGCCGCGCCCTGGTGGTGGGTGCTGGTGGGCTCGGCTCCCCGGTGGCCCTCTACCTGGCCGCCGCCGGGGTCGGCCGGCTGACCCTGGCCGATGCCGATGCGGTGGAGCTCTCCAACCTGCAGCGCCAGATCGCCCACGGCGAAGCGGACCTGGGCCGCAACAAGGCAGAGTCCGCCCGGGCGTCGGCCCAGGCGTTGAACCCCGGCTGCCGCATCGAGACATTGACCGCCCACCTGGAGGGGGAGCGCATGGCCGCGGCGGTGGCCGACGCCGACGTGGTGCTCGACTGCACCGATCGCTTCTCCAGCCGCTACGCCATCAACGCCGCCTGCCGGGCGGCGGGCGTGCCGCTGGTCTCCGGGGCGGCGATCCGCTTCTCCGGGCAGCTGGCGGTGTTCGATCCCCGGGACCCCGAGTGCCCCTGCTACGCCTGCCTCTATCCGCCGGATGGCAGCGGCGACGAGGCGCTCTCCTGCGCCGAGAGCGGCGTGGTGGCTCCCCTGGTGGGGCTGATCGGCAGCTTTCAGGCCCTGGAGGCGATCAAGCTGCTCAGCGGCGCGGGCACCCCCCATCGGGGGCTCTCCACCTTCGACGGCCTCACCGGCCAGTGGCGCCACTTCCGGGTGCCCCGGGATCCGGCCTGTGCGACCTGCGGCGGGTGATGGTAATTTCTTGACGCTCCGGGCGGCCGCCCGGGGCCGGGGTAGCGCCTCGAGGGCGCCGGAAAGCCAGGATGCCAGCCCGTTTAGCGGGCCACCGGCGGCGGTTGGCGCAGGAGCGGGCGCCACGCGGCGTTGGTATCGAATACTTGACAGTTTCGCCGCGGCTGATGTCAAACTGAATCGCATCAACAATCTCAAGAACAACAGCGAGCGCCCTGCGCATGAGCGTATCTCCCCCCTCTTCCGGTAGCCTCGAGCGCCGCCCCGCCTCCTGGTACCGCGACTCCATCGCCGTGGCGCTCGGCCCCTGCCCGCCCCTGGCGGGGGAGGTGCGTGCCGACGTCTGCGTGATCGGTGGCGGGGTGACCGGCTGTTCGGCGGCGCTGCACCTGGCCGAGCGGGGCTATTCGGTGGTGCTGCTGGAGGCCAGCGAGATCGGCCATGGCGCCTCCGGGCGCAGCGGCGGCCAGATCCTGCCGGGGCTCGGCACCGATATCGCTACCGTGGAGCGCGCCCTGGGCCTGTCGGCCGCCCAGGATATCTGGGCCATGAGTCGCGAGGCGGTGGCGCTTACCGCCGAGCTTATCGGGCGCCACGCCATCCCCTGCGACCTGGCCTGGGGCTACCTGCACGCCGCGGTCAAGCCGCGCCACGTCAGCGAGCTCAAGGCCTTCCGCGACCGCCTGGCCCGAGACTACGGCTATGAGGCGCTGACCTGGCTCGAGGGGGACGCCCTGCGCGAACGGGTGGTGACCGACGCCTACCCCGGGGCGCTGCACGAGAGCGAGGCGGGGCACCTGCACCCGCTCAACTACACCCTGGGGCTGGCCCGGGCCGCCCGCGATGCCGGCGCCCGGCTCCACGAGGGCAGCCCGGCGCTGGACATCCAGCGCGGCGCTCCCCACCGGGTGATGACCCCCGAGGGGGCCGTGACCGCCGACTTCGTGGTGCTGGGCACCAACGCCTTCCAGCACCGCCTGGTGCCGGAACTCGAGGGGCGGGTGATGCGGGCGGCCAACTATATCGTCGCTACCGAGCCGCTCTCCGCCGAGCGCGCCGCCCGGGTGCTGCCGAGAAACGACGCCCTGTCGGATGCCAACTTCGTGCTCGACTACTATCGGCTCTCCGGTGACCGGCGGCTGGTCTACGGCGGCGAGGTGAGCTACACCGGCCGCGAGCCCAGGGGGCTTCAGGCGCGTATGGACGCCAAGATCGCCCGGCTCTTCCCGATCCTGCGCGGCGTCGCCATCGACTATCGCTGGGGCGGCGAGGTGGCCATCACCCTCAACCGGGCGCCGGACTTCGGCCGTGTTGGCCAGACGCTCTACTATGCCCAGGGCTACTCGGGGCACGGCATGGCCCTGGCGGGGCTGGCCGGCCGGCTGATGGCGGAGGCCATCGCCGGCCAGAGCGAGCGCTTCGATGCCTTTGCCGCCATGCCCCACCGGCGCTTTCCCGGCGGCGAGCGGCTGCGCACGCCGCTGCTGGTGCTGGCCACCAGCTTCTACAAGCTGCGCGACCGACTATGACGAGCGCCCGCCCTCGGGCGCCAGACGAGGTTCCCATGAAAGACCTGGAAAGCTGGCTGAAGGAGCGACGCATCACCGAGGTGGAGTGCCTGGTTGCGGACATCACCGGCATCGCCCGTGGCAAGATCGCCCCGGTCTCCAAGTTCGTGGCCGAGAAGGGCATGCGCCTGCCCGAGAGCGTGCTGCTGCAGTCGGTGACCGGCGACTACGTCGAGGACGACCTCTACTACTCGCTGCTCGACCCGGCCGATATCGACATGGTCTGCAAGCCTGACCCGAGTGCCGCCTATCCGGTCCCCTGGGCCCTGGAGCCCACCGCCCAGGTGATCCATGACTGCTACGACAAGATGGGCAACCCCATCGAGCTCTCGGCGCGCAACCAGCTCAAGAAGGTGCTGGCGCTCTACGCCGAGCGGGGCTGGCGCCCCATCGTCGCTCCCGAGATGGAGTTCTACCTCACCAAGCGCTGCGAAGATCCGGACCTGCCGCTGCAGCCGCCCATCGGCCGCAGCGGCCGCCAGGAGACCGGCCGCCAGTCCTTCTCCATCGACGCCGCCAACGAGTTCGACCCCCTCTTCGAGGACATGTACGACTGGTGCGAGACCCAGGGCATCGATATCGACACCCTGATCCACGAGGAGGGCACCGCCCAGATGGAGATCAACTTCCGTCACGGCGATGCCCTGGCCCTGGCAGACCAGGTCTTCCTGTTCAAGCGCACCATGCGCGAGGCGGCGCTCAAGCACGACGTGGCGGCCACCTTCATGGCCAAGCCGGTCACCAACGAGCCCGGCAGCGCCATGCATATCCATCAGAGCGTGGTGGACGCGAAGAGCGGCAGGAGCGTCTTCTCCAACCCCGACGGCACCATGAGCCAGCTCTTCCTGCACCATATCGGCGGGCTGCAGAAGTTCATCCCCGAGGCGCTGCCGCTGATGGCCCCCAACGTCAACTCCTTCCGCCGCTTCCTGCCCGATACCTCGGCACCGGTGAACGTGGAGTGGGGCGAGGAGAACCGCACCTGCGGCCTGCGGGTGCCGGACTCCACCCCCCAGAACCGCCGCGTCGAGAACCGCCTGCCGGGGGCCGATGCCAACGCCTACCTGGCCATCGCGGCGAGCCTGCTGTGCGGCTACCTGGGGATGATCCAGAAGGTCAATCCCTCGGCGCCGGTGCAGGGGCGCGCCTTCGAGCGACGCAACCTGCGCCTGCCCTTCACCCTGGAGCAGGCCCTGGAGCGCATGGAGCACTGCGCCGAGCTCGAGACCTACATGGGCAGCAAGTTCGTGACCGGTTTCGTGGCGGTCAAGCGGGTGGAGAACGAGAACTTCAAGCGCGTGATCAGCTCCTGGGAGCGGGAGTTCCTGCTGCTCAGCGTCTGACGTGTCCCGTCAGCGTTGAGGCCGCCCCCGACGCGGACCGCTACGCTGGCTTCATCGGCCCCGGCTCCGGGCGACCGATAACAACAAGCGACCGAAGAGGTGATCGATGATGCAAACCAAGCGACTCTCACTGGCCGTGGCCGCCGCCAGCCTGGCGCTGGGCGCTGCCGCCGCCCAGGCCGCGGGTGAGGTGCGGATCTACAACTGGTCGGACTATATCGCCCCGGACACCCTGGAGAAGTTCACCGCGGCCACCGGCATCGAGGTGATCTACGACGTCTACGACAGCAACGAGGTGCTCGATGCCGCCCTGCTGGCGGGCCGCTCCGGCTATGACGTGGTGGTACCCTCCAACCACTACCTGACCCGCCACATCAGCGCCGGGGTCTACCAGGAGCTGGACCACGACAAGCTGCCCAACATGGCCAACCTCAACCCCGATCTCATGGACGACCTGGAGTTCGTCGACCCGGGCAGCCGCTACTCGATCCCCTACATGTGGGGCACCAACGGCATCGGCTACAACGTCGAACGGGTGACCGAGATCCTCGGCGAGGATGCCCCGACCGACTCCTGGGCGCTGATCTTCGACCCCGAGATCACCACCGCCCTGCGCGAGGGGGGCTGCGGCATCTCCATGCTCGACTCCGGTGACGAGATGCTCTCCCCGGCCATGGCCTACCTGGGGCTCTCGCCGCTCTCCGAGGAGACCGCCGACCTGGAGGCGGCGGGGGACCTCATCGCCGCGGTGCGCAACAACGTCACCTACTTCCACTCCTCGCGCTATATCACCGATCTCGCCAATGGCGACATCTGCGTGGCGGCGGGCTACTCCGGCGACATCTTCCAGGCCGCCGACCGGGCCGAGGAGGCGGGCCGCGACTTCACCATCGCCTACAGCATTCCCAAGGAGGGCGCCGCGCTCTGGTTCGACATGATGGCGATTCCCGCCGATGCGCCGAACCCCGACAACGCCCACGCCTTCATCAACTTCATCCTGGAGCCCGAGATCGCCGCGGCGATCACCGAGTACGTGGTCTACGCCAACCCCAACCTGGCGGCCAACGCCTTCCTCGACCCCGAGATCCGCGACGACCCGGCGATCTATCCCGACCAAGAGGTGATGGAGAACCTCTACGTGGCCGAGGAGAAGCCGCTGGCCGTACAGCGCGTGCGCACCCGGGTCTGGAACCGCGTCAAGTCGGGGCGCTGAGCCCGTGATGCCCGCGGCGAGTGACGCCGCGGGCAGTTCGAGAGAGGAGAGGCTATGCCCCAGAACCAGACCGCGGCGCGTCCGCCCGGCCGACGCACCGGGGAGGCGCTGGTCGAGATCCGCCGCATCAGCAAGCGCTTCGACGGTGCCCTGGCGGTGGACGACGTCAACCTGACCATCCGCCAGGGCGAGATCTTCGCCCTGCTGGGCGGCTCGGGCTCCGGCAAGTCGACCCTGCTGCGCATGCTGGCCGGCTTCGAGACGCCAAGCGAAGGCCAGATCCTGCTCGATGGGCAGGAGATCACCGCCATGCCGCCCCATGAGCGGCCCATCAACATGATGTTCCAGTCCTACGCGCTCTTCCCCCATATGACGGTGGCCCAGAACATCGCCTTCGGCCTCAAGCAGGACCGCCTGCCCCGGGCCGAGATCGAGCAGCGGGTCGCCGAGATGCTCAGGCTCGTCCATATGGAGGGCTTCGCCAGGCGCCGCCCCCACCAGCTCTCCGGCGGCCAGCGCCAGCGGGTGGCCCTGGCCCGGTCGCTGGCCAAGCGGCCGAAGCTGCTGCTGCTCGACGAGCCCATGGGGGCCCTGGACAAGAAGCTGCGCACCGAGATGCAGCTCGAGGTGGTGGCGATCCTCGAGCGTGTCGGCGTGACCTGCATCATGGTCACCCATGACCAGGAGGAGGCGATGACCATGGCCGACCGGGTGGCGATCATGTCGGATGGCTGGATCGCTCAGGTGGGCAGCCCCATGGACGTCTACGAGAGCCCGGCGAGCCGCATGGTGGCGGAGTTCGTGGGCAGCGTGAACCTCTTCGAAGGGGAGATCCGCAGCGACGAGGCGGACCACTGCATCATCGCAAGCCCCGCCCTCGGGCGCGACATCTACATCGGCCACGGGGTCTCGACCCAGGCCGACGAGCGCCGGGTGTGGGTGGCCATTCGCCCGGAGAAGACCCTGCTCACCCGCACGCGGCCAGAGGGCGAGCACAACTGGACCGCCGGCACCGTGGAGGATATCGCCTACCTGGGGGGGCTCTCGGTCTACTACGTGCGCACCGAGTCGGGCGCCCTGGTCAAGGCGAGCCTGGCCAACGTGGAGCGTCGCGGCGACCGCCCCGACTGGGACGAGCCGGTCTACGTCGGCTGGGACGAGATGAGCGCCGTAGTGTTGCATGAGTGAGCCCGAAAAAGCGAGGAGCCCCATGAAACCGACTCCCCTCGAGCGCCTCTCGCGCCGCCTGCGACCCGGGCGCGGCTGGGTCATCGCCGTGCCGCTGATCTGGCTGAGCCTCTTCTTCCTGGCGCCCTTCGCCATCGTGCTCAAGATCAGCCTCTCCGAGGCGGCGATCGCGGTGCCCCCCTACCAGCCGCTCCTCGACTTCACCGCCGAGACCCTCAATATCGCCCTGAACCTCGGTAACTACCTCTTCCTGGCCAGCGATTCGCTCTACGTGGCGGCCTACTGGGGCTCGGTGAAGATCGCCTTCTTCTCGACGCTCTTCTGCCTGCTGATCGGCTACCCCATGGCCTATGCCATGGCCCGGGCCCCGGCGCGCTGGCAGCTGGTGCTGCTGCTGCTGGTGATGCTGCCCTCCTGGACCTCCTTCCTGATCCGGGTCTACGCCTGGATGGGGATCCTGAGCACCAACGGCCTGCTCAATAACCTGCTGCTGTGGGTCGGCCTCATCGACTCGCCGCTGCGCATGATGAACACCAACTTCGCGGTGATGCTGGGCATCGTCTACGCCTACCTGCCGTTCATGATCCTGCCGCTCTACGCCAACCTGACCCGGCTCGACGACTCTCTCCTGGAGGCCGCCGCGGACCTCGGCTCCCGGAAGTTCAACACCTTCCTCACCGTGACCCTGCCGCTCTCCAAGGGGGGCATCATCGCCGGCTCCATGCTGGTGTTCATCCCCGCGGTGGGGGAGTACGTGATCCCGGAGCTGCTCGGCGGGCCCAACACGGTGATGATCGGCAAGGTGCTGTGGGAGGAGTTCTTCCTCAACCGCGACTGGCCGGTGGCCTCGGCGCTGGCCATGGTGATGCTGCTGCTGCTCTTGATCCCCATCGGGCTGTTTCATCGCTACCAGTCCCGCGAGCTGGAGGAGTGACCATGCGCCGACCCTTCACGCCGCCATCCTTCACCACCCTGATGCTGATCCTGGGGCTGCTGTTTCTCTACCTGCCCATGGTGGTGCTGGTGGTCTACTCCTTCAATTCGTCGCGGCTGGTGACGGTGTGGGCGGGCTTCTCCGGGCGCTGGTACCTGGAGCTGCTGCGCGACCGGCAGATACTCGCCGCCGTCTGGACCAGCCTGCGCATCGCCTTCTTCTCGGCCACCATGGCGGTCTGCCTGGGCACCCTGGCCGCCTTCGTGATGACCCGCTTCGGGCGCTTTCGCGGCAAGACCGCGCTCTCCAGCATGATCACCGCGCCGCTGGTGATGCCGGAGGTGATCACCGGCCTCTCGCTGCTGCTGCTCTTCGTGCAGATGGCCCAGATCGTCGGCTGGCCGGCGGATCGCGGCATGGCCACCATCTGGATCGCCCACACCACCTTCTGCAGCGCCTACGTGGCGGTGGTGGTCTCGTCGCGGCTCAGGGAGGTGGACCGCTCCATCGAGGAGGCGGCCATGGACCTCGGCGCGCCGCCGGTGAAGACCTTCTTCCAGATCACCCTGCCGGTGATCGCCCCGGCGCTGGCGGCGGGCTGGCTGCTCGCCTTCACCCTGTCGCTGGATGACCTGGTGATCGCCAGCTTCGTCTCCGGCCCCGGGGCCACCACCCTGCCCATGGTGGTCTTCTCCTCGGTGCGCATGGGGGTCTCGCCCAAGATCAATGCCCTGGCCACCCTGATCATCCTGGCGGTGTCGCTGGCCACCTTCATCGCCTGGTACCTGATGCGCCGCAGCGAGGCGCGCCGCCTGGCCGCCCTGCGCCAGCAGGAGACGCCCTGATGCCCCCCTTCACCTCTACCGTCAACCGTCCGGAGCCCCGCCATGCCTGAACAGCCCGCCGGCGAGCACGTCGCCTCCTGGTACGCCGCCACTGCCCACCCCGCCCCCGAGCGTCCGGCGCTCGTCGGGGAGCTCGACTGCGACGTCTGCGTGGTGGGGGCCGGCTTCACCGGCCTCTCCGCGGCGCTGCACCTGGCCGAGCGCGGCCTCTCGGTGGTGGTGCTGGAGGCGGCCCGGGTGGGCTTCGGCGCCAGCGGGCGCAACGGCGGCCAGATCGTCAACAGCTACAGCCGCGACATGGACGTGATCGAGGCAAAGTATGGCGCCGAGACCGCCCGCGCCCTGGGCGACATGGCCTTCGAGGGCAACCGCATCATCCGTGAGCGTGTCGAGCGCTACGCCATCGACTGCGACCTCGCCGACGGCAACCTCTTCGCTGCCTGCAACCGCCGGCAGCTGGATGGGCTGCGGGAGCACCAGGCGCTCTGGGAGCGCTACGGCTACCGGGAGCTGGAGCTGCTGGAGGGGGAAGCGGTGAAGCGCGAGGTCAACTCCGACCGCTACGTGGGTGCCCTGGTGGACCACGGCGGCGGCCACCTGCACCCCCTGAACCTGGTGCTGGGCCAGGCCGCGGCGCTGGAGTCGCTCGGCGGGCGCATCTACGAGCAGTCGGCGGTGGAGGCGGTGATCCACGGCGAGCCGGTCACCCTGCGCACCGCCCGCGGTCGGGTGCGCGCCGAGCGGGTGGTGATGGCCGGCAACGCCTACCTGCGCGGCGTACTGCCGGAGATCGAGGGCCGCTCGATGCCCTGCGGCACCCAGATCATCGCCACCGAGCCCCTCGGCGAGGCCCGCGCCCGGGCGCTGATTCCCCTGGGCAAGGCGGTGGAGGACTGCAACTACCTGCTCGACTACTACCGGCTGACCCGCGACAACCGCCTGCTCTACGGCGGCGGGGTCAACTACGGCGGCGAAGACCCGGCCGACATCACCGCGGTGATCCGGCCCAAGATGCTGGCCACCTTTCCGCAGCTCGCCGACGTCAAGGTGGACCACGCCTGGAGCGGCACCTTCCTGATGACGCTCAACCGCCTGCCCCAGTTCGGGGTGCTCAACGGCAACGTCTACTACGCCCAGGGCTACTCCGGCCATGGCGTCACCTGCACCCACCTGGCCGGCAAGCTGATCGCCGAGGTAATGCACGGCCAGGGCGAGCGCTTCGACGCCTTCGCCGGCATCCCTCACCTGCCGTTCCCCGGCGGGCGCCTCTTGCGGGTGCCGCTCTCGGCGCTGGGCGCCTGGTACTACTCGACCCGGGACCGCCTGGGTCTCTGACCCCCGGGCGCCAACGGCTGTCGCCCTCCCGCGACAGCCGGTCAGATAATGGGGAAACCCGCTCTCCGCCGTCCACCGGGCAGCGCGGGCGCCTATAATGCGTCTATCGCGGTGGCGCAGGAGGCCCCGCCGCGCCTCTCATCGTCGTTATCACTGAACCGAGTCACCCTCGCCTGGAGCCCTGCGAGTTTCAGCGACGGGCGCCTGTGCGCCCGCGAGGAGGAGAATCATGAGCAAGTCGATCATCGTGGGATCCAGCCTTGCCGTACTGGGGCTGGGTGGGCTGGCCTTCGGCGCCTGGCAGGTCCAGGATAACCGGGCCCCCGCGCCTCAGTTTGCCGAGATCATCGACGTCGCGGCGGCCACCCGCAGCGTGGAACGCCCCCGCGAGGTGTGCGAGGACGTGGAGAAGGTGGTCAGCGTCGAGGTACCGGTGGAGGTGCCCGTCCAGGTGCCGGTTACCCAAGCCGCGCCGTCCGGCCCCGGGGCGAGCCAGGACCCCCATCGCGTCGTCGGCACCGCGGCCGGGGCCATCGTCGGCGGCCTGCTGGGCAACCAGGTGGGCGGCGGCAGCGGCAAGAAGCTGGCCACCGTGGCCGGCGCCATCGGCGGCGGCCTTGCCGGGCGCGAGGTGCAGAATCGCGTCGAGGCCCGCCAGCACTCCCAGGCGGGTAGCCAGGTCCAGTACGAGACCCGCTACGAGACGCGCTACGAGACCCAGAACCAGACCGTGACCGAGCGGCAGTGCCAGACGGTGATGGAGAGCCACGAGGAGCACCTCGGCTACGACGTCACCTATCGCCTCAACGGCGAGGAGCTGACCCGGCGCATGGAGAGCGCCCCCCAGGCCGAGCGCCTGCCGGTCGTCGAGGGCGAGGTGCAGTGGCAGGCCGCCCTGCAGGAGGGCGAGCCCCAGCGCGAGGGCTGAGCGAGAGGGCTGAGCAAGAGGGTTGAGCGAGAGCGCTCTGCGCCTCACCGGCCCGGCTCATGCACGCCCCCGGATCCGCCAGGATCCGGGGGCGTGGCGTTTCGGTAGGCCGTGTCGAGGGGCCTCAGACATGGCGCAGGTACCAGTCGTACTCGAGCCGGCTCACCGCCTGCAGCGCCTGGGCGCGCTCGGCGCGGCGGTTGGCCAGGTAGACGTGCAGGAAGTCGCGGCCCAGGGCCTCGCCGAGGACGGCGTCGGCCTCCAGCAGGTCGAGGGCCTGCTGCCAGCTGTTGGTCAGGCTGGGAGGCGTTGTCTCATAGGCGTTGCCGACGCTGGGCGGCGGTGGCTCGAGCCCCTCGGCGAGCCCATGGTGGATGGCGGCCAGCAGAGCGGCCAGCAGCAGGTAGGGATTGGCGTCGGCGCCGGCCACCCGGTGCTCGATGCGCCGGGCGGCCCGGGCCCCGGCGGGAATGCGCAGCGCCACCGAGCGGTTGTCGAAGCCCCAGGTGGGGGCCATGGGCACATAGAGGCCCGGCTGGAAGCGGCGGAAGGCGTTGAGGTTGGGCGCGCAGATCGCCATGGAGGCGGGCATCAGCGCCAGCAGGCCGGCCACCGCCTGGCGCAGCCGCGGGCTCCCCAGGGGGTCGTCTCCCGCTTCGCCGAAGACGTTGCGTCCGCCCTTGTCCAGCAGGCTGATATGCACGTGCATGCCGTTGCCCGCCTCCTGGCCGTAGGGCTTGGCCATGAAGGTCGCCTCGAAGCCGTGGAGCAAGGCGACCCCCTTGATCAGGCGCTTGAGCTGCACGGCGTGGTCGCAGGCCGCCAGCGCATCGTCGCAGTGGATCAGGTTGATCTCGAACTGTCCCGGGGCGCACTCCTTGAGGGCGGTGTCCAGGGGCAGGCCCTGGATCTGGGCGGCGGCCTGGACCTCCTCGAGGAAGTCGGCGTACTCGTCGAGCTCCAGCATGGAGTAGAGCTGGCTCTGGGTGGCGCGCTCGCCGCTGGCCGGCGAGCAGGGCGGCTGGATCAGCCCGTCGGCGGTGCGCTGGCGATCCACCAGGTAGAACTCCAGCTCCACCGCCACCACCGGCGTCAGCCCCAGAGCGGTCAGGCGGCCCAGCACCCGCTTCAGCAGCTGGCGGGGATCCGCGAAGAAGGGCGTGCCGTCGAACTCCTCCATGCTCATCAGCAGCTGGGCCTGGTGGCCCCGGGCGACCCAGGGCACCGGCTTGAGACTGCCGGCAATGGGGCGGCAGAGGCGGTCGCCGTCGCCGCTGTCGAGGCCGAGGCCGGTTGCCTCGATGGTGTGGCCGTTGATGTCCAGGGCGAAGACCGAGGCGGGCAGGGCGATGCCGCGGGTATAGGCCTTGGCGAGGCTGTCCCGGGGGATGCGCTTGCCCCGCATCACGCCGTTGAGATCGCCGATCAGCAGGTCGATGCTGTTGATCTCGGGGTGGGCGTCGAGGAAGGCCTGGGCCTCGTCGGGAGCCGTCATGGGCGCACCTCTGGCGTTGTGATCCTTGTGGTTCCTATCCTTGTTGGGGTGACCTATGTTGTCAAATAGTTTACGAAAAGCCGGGTTTCTGCCGCTTGGAAAGGGATTGCTGAGTCGCTATGGTGAATAAAGCATAACATGCTGCCGCCGGGTTCCCGTCCGCCTCTGCTTGGCGGAGCCTGGGCCCCTCTTACGGAGAACTTCATGTCTACCCGCGACTACCAGGCCCTGGATCGCGCCCACTACCTGCACCCCTTTACCGACTTCAAGGCGCTGGGGGAGGAGGGCAGCCGCATCATCGAGCGCGCCGAGGGAGTCTATATCCACGACGCCGAGGGCAACCGTATCCTCGACGGCATGGCCGGGCTCTGGTGCGTCAACCTGGGCTACGGCCGCGAGGAGCTGGTGGCGGCCGCCACCGAGCAGATGCGCCAGCTCCCCTATTACAACAGCTTCTTCAAGACCGCCCATCCGCCGGCGATCCGTCTGGCCGAGACGCTCTGCCGCCTGGCGCCCGCCCATATCAACCACGTCTTCTTCACCGGCTCCGGCTCCGAGGCCAACGACACCGTGCTGCGCATGGTGCGCCGCTACTGGGCGCTGAAGGGCCAGCCCGACAAGCAGTGGGTGATCGGCCGCAACAACGCCTACCACGGCTCCACCGTGGCGGGGGTGAGCCTCGGCGGCATGGCCCCCATGCACGCCCAGGGCGGTCCTCTGGTGCCGAAGATCGCCCATGTGCGCCAGCCCTACTGGTTTGGAGAGGGGCGGTCTGGAGAAGGGCGCACGGCCGGCCAGGACCCCGAGGCCTTCGGCCGGGAGTGCGCCGCGGCCCTGGAGGCGAAGATCCAGGAGCTCGGCGAGGAGCAGGTCGCCGCCTTCATCGCCGAACCGGTGCAGGGCGCCGGGGGCGCCATCATCCCCCCGGAAAGCTACTGGCCGGCGGTCAAGGCGGTGCTGGCCAAGTACGACATCCTGCTGGTGGTAGATGAGGTGATTTGCGGCTTCGGGCGTCTGGGCGAGTGGTTCGGCAGCGTCCACTACGGCCTGGAGCCGGACCTGATGCCCATCGCCAAGGGGCTCTCCTCGGGCTACCTGCCCATCGGCGGGGTCCTGGTAGGGGACCGGGTCGCCGAGACCCTGATCGAGGAGGGCGGCGAGTTCTTCCACGGCTTCACCTATTCGGGCCATCCGGTCTGTGCCGCGGTGGCGCAGAGGAACCTCGAGCTGCTGGAGGCCGAGGGGCTGGTGGACCGGGTCCGCGACGAGATCGGCCCCTACCTGGCCGGCCGCTGGAAGGCCCTCGAGGCCCACCCGCTGGTGGGCGAGGCGCGCTCGCTGGGGCTGATCGGCGCCCTGGAGCTGGTCGACCCCGCCACCGGCGAGCGCTTCGACGAATCCCTGGGCGTCGGTACCCTCTGCCGCGACCTCTGCTTCGCCGGCGGCCTGGTGATGCGCTCGGTGGGCGATACCATGATCATTTCGCCGCCGCTGGTGATCAGCCCTGCCGAGATCGACGAGCTGATCGAGAAGGCACACCGGGCGCTGGATGCTACTCTGGCCCGGCTGGCTGACACGACAACCGACCACCAGGAGGAGTGCCTCCCATGAGCCGCCCTGAATCCCCGAAGACCCTGGCCGACTGGCGGGCCCTGGCCGATCGCCTGATCCCGCATCTGGAAACGCGCGCCTTTATCGACGACGCCTTCGTCGCTGCGGTGAGCGGCGAGACCTTCACCACGACGAACCCGGCCACCGGCGAGCCCCTGGCTGAGGTGGCCAGCTGCGACGCCGCCGACGCCGAGCTCGCCGTGGGCCATGCCCGGGCCGCCTTCGAGGCCGGCGAGTGGTCGCGCCTGGCGCCGGGCCGGCGTAAGAAGGTGCTGCTGCGCCTGGCCGACCTGCTGGAGGCCCACAAGCATGAGCTGGCGCTGCTCGATACCCTGGACATGGGCAAGCCGGTGGCAAGCTCGCTGGGCGACATGGCCGGCGCCATCGGCTGCTTTCGCTATCAGGCGGAGTGCATCGACAAGCTCTACGGCGAGGTGGCGCCCACCGGCGAGGAGGCCCTGGCGCTGGTGCTGCGTGAGCCCCTCGGCGTGGTGGCCTCCATCGTGCCCTGGAACTTCCCGCTGATGATGACCGCCTGGAAGGTGGCCCCGGCGCTGGCTGCCGGCAACAGCGTGATCCTCAAGCCTTCGGAGAAGTCGCCGCTCTCGGCGCTGCGCCTGGCGGCGCTGGCCCGGGAGGCGGGACTGCCGCCTGGCGTCTTCCAGGTGCTGCCGGGCTTCGGCCACACCGTGGGCAAGGCACTGGCGCTCTCCATGGGGGTGGACTGCCTCGCCTTCACCGGCTCCACCGGGGTGGGCAAGCAGCTGATGCAGTATGCCGGCCAGTCCAACCTCAAGCGGGTCTATCTGGAATGCGGCGGCAAGTCCCCCAATATCGTCTTCGCCGACTGCAAGGACCTCGAGCGGGTGGCGAAGCACGCCGCCTCGGCGATCTTCCACAACCAGGGGGAGGTGTGCATCGCCGGCTCCCGGCTGCTGGTGGAGAACCCCATCCGCGAGGCCTTTATCGACCAGGTGCTCGAGGCGGCCAAGGGGATGCAGCCCGGCGACCCCCTGGACCCGGAGAGCTTCATGGGGGCCATCGTCGACGAGGCGCAGTATCGGCGCATCCTGGGCTATATCGAGAAGGGGCGCGAGGAGGGCGCTCGGCTGCGTGTGGGCGGTGAGGCCACCCGGGTCGATGGCAAGGGGCTCTTCATTCCCCCCACGGTGTTCGACGGCGTGACCCCCGAGATGGCCATCGGCCGCGAGGAGATCTTCGGCCCGGTGCTCTCGGTGTTCGGCTTCGACAGCGAGGAGCAGGCGGTGGCCATGGCCAACGACAGCGTCTATGGCCTGGCCGCGGGGCTCTGGAGCCAGGACATCGACCGCATCATGCGCGTCACCCGGCGGCTCCACTCCGGCCAGGTGTTCGTCAACAACTGGGCCGGCGGCGACCAGACCATGCCCTTCGGCGGGGTCAAGCAGTCGGGCAACGGCCGCGACAAGTCCCACCACTCCCTGGAGGAGTACTCGACCCTCAAGAGCGTCTGGATGTCGCTGGCGCCCTGAGCCCTTTCGCCGGGGCCTGACGCGACGCGGCCGGCGCCATGGGTGCCGGCCGCGGGCTTTTGCGTACAAGGAGTGCTTAATGTACAGCTCTTGTATCGCTTTTTTTGGGCGAGGGGGGTAGCCTGTGGGGACACTCCCCGGCCAGAGGTACTCCCATGTTCGGACTCTTCAAGTCAGACCCGACGAAGAAGCTGCAGAAGGAATACGAGCGCAAGCTGGAGCAGGCGATGCACGCCGCCCGCAACGGCGACATGCGCGCCAACGCCTCGCTCACCGAGGAGGCGGAGGCGATCCGCGCCGAGATCGAGGCGCTGAAGAAGGGGTAGGTCCCGGGCTCAGAAGGCCCGGGCGGGGGTCGCGCAGCTCACCAGGCGGCAGGGCTCGCTGCCCGGGTTGCGGAAGCGGTGGGGGACCTTGGTGTCGAAGTAGTAGGCCTCGCCGGGCCCGAGCACCCGGCTTTCGGCGCCGATGGTGATCTCGATCTCCCCCTCCAGCACCACCCCGGCCTCCTCGCCCTGGTGGGTGATCATCTCCCGGCCGGTGTCGGCGCCGGGGGGGTAGGTCTCCACCATGAAGGCCAGCGCCCGGTCGCGGCGATCGGCGCCCACCAGCTTGTAGATGACGTCCCCCGAGCCCACGTCGGCGAGCTCCTCTGCCGAGTAGAAGACCCGCCGGCCGCTCTCCAGGTCCAGGGTGAAGAAGTCCCCGACGCTCATAGGGATGGCGTCGAGGATCTTCTTCAGGGAGCTGACCGAGGGGCTCACCTTGCCCTGCTCGATCAGCGACAGGCTAGAGTGGGTCACCCCGCAGCGCTTGGCCAGCTCCCGCTGGGAGATGCCGCGCAGGCTGCGCAGGGCGCGCAGCCGCTCGCCCACGTCATCGGCCATGGTGGCTCCTCAGCACAGGGCGTCGAGCTTCTCTTTCAGCAGCGCATTGACCTGCTGGGGGTTGGCGGTCCCCCGGGAGGCCTTCATCACCTGGCCGACGAAGTAGCCGATCATCTTGCCGCGCTTGTCTGGCTCGGCGTCGCGGTACTGAGCCACCTGGGCCGGGCTCTCCGCGATCACCTGGTCGATCATCGCCTCGATGGCGCCAGTGTCGGTGACCTGCTTGAGCCCCTTGGTCTCGATCACCTCGTCGGCGGACTGCCCCTGGCCGTTCCAGAGCGCCTGGAACACCTGCTTGGCGGCCTTGCCGTTGATGGTGTCATCCAGCACCCTGCCGATCAGCTCGCCGAGCTGGCGGGCCGAGACCGGGCTGTCGGTGATCGGCAGCCCCTCGCGGTTGAGCGCCCCGGCGAGCTCGCCCATCACCCAGTTGGCGGCGGACTTGGCGTCGCCGCAGACGTCCTTCACCTCCTCGAAGTACTCGGCCATCTCGCGGGTGGCCGAGAGCACCCCGGCGTCGTAGGCGGAGAGGCCGAGCTCGGCCTGGAAGCGGGCGCGCTTCTCGTCGGGGAGCTCCGGCAGGGCCTCGCGCAGGTGGTCGACGTAGGCCTGGTCGAGCACCACCGGCAGCAGGTCGGGGCAGGGGAAGTAGCGGTAGTCGTTGGCCTCCTCCTTGGTGCGCATGCTGCGGGTCTCGTCGCGCTCGGGGTCATAGAGACGCGTCTCCTGGACCACCTTGCCGCCATCCTCCAGCAGCTCGATCTGGCGCTCCACCTCGAACTCGATGGCGCGCTCCACGAAGCGGAAGGAGTTGACGTTCTTGATCTCGGCCCGGGTGCCGAACTCGGCCTGTCCCACCGGGCGCACCGAGACGTTGACGTCGCAGCGCATGGAGCCCTCGGCCATATTGCCGTCACTGATGCCGAGATAGGTCACGATGGAGTGGATCGCCTTGAGGTAGGCCGCGGCCTCCTTGGCCGAGCGCATGTCCGGCTCGGAGACGATCTCCAGCAGCGGGGTACCGGCACGGTTGAGGTCGATACCGGTCATGCCGTGGAAATCCTCGTGGAGCGACTTGCCGGCGTCCTCCTCCAGGTGGGCGTGATGGACCCGAATGCGCTTGCTGCTGCCGTCCTCCAGGGTGATCTCCACCTCGCCGGCCCCCACGATGGGGTGGTACATCTGGCTAGTCTGGTAGCCCTTGGGGAGGTCCGGATAGAAGTAGTTCTTGCGATCGAAGATCGAGACCTCGGGGATCTCGGCGTGGATCGCCAGGCCGAACTGCACCGCCATGGCCACCGCCTGCTCGTTGAGCACCGGCAGTACCCCGGGCAGGCCCAGGTCCACGGCGCAGGCCTGGCTGTTGGGCTCGGCCCCAAAGGCGGTGGAGGCCCCGGAGAAGATCTTCGACTTGGTGGCGAGCTGGACGTGCACCTCCAGCCCGATCACGGTTTCCCATTGCATCAGGTGGTCTCCTCGGCAAGCTCGGGGCGGCGCAGGTGCCAGTCGGTGGCCTGCTGGAAGCGGTGGGCGACGTTGAGCAGGCGCGCCTCGGCGAAGTGGGTACCCAGTATCTGCAGGCCCACCGGGCGGCCCTTGACGAAGCCCGCCGGCACGCTGATGCCGGGGATGCCGGCCAGGTTCACCGCGATGGTGTAGATATCCTGCAGGTACATGGAGACCGGGTCCTTCTTGGCGCCCAGGTCGAAGGCCGGGGTGGGGGAGGCCGGCCCCATCAGGACGTCGACCTCCTCGAAGGCGTCGAGGAAGTCCTGGCGGATCAGCCGGCGCACCTGCTGGGCCTTCTTGTAGTAGGCGTCGAAGAAGCCCTCGGAGAGGGTGTGGGTGCCGATCAGGATGCGCCGCTTGACCTCCTCCCCGAAGCCTTCGGCCCGGGAGCGCTTGTAGAGGTCGATCAGGTCGCTGGGGGCCTGGCAGCGGTGGCCGAAGCGTACGCCGTCGTAGCGTGACAGGTTCGAGGAGGCCTCCGCCGGGGCGATGACGTAGTAGGCCGGGATGGCGTAGTGGGTGTGGGGCAGGCTCACCTCGCGCACTGTGGCGCCCAGGGACTCGTAGACCCTGACCGCCTCGCGCACCGCGGTCTCCACCTCGGGGTCGAGGCCGTCGCCGAAATACTCGACCGGCAGGCCGATCTTGAGGCCCGTCAGCGGGGCGCCGAGCTCCTCGGTGTAGTCCGGGACGCCCCTGGCCACGCTGGTGGAGTCCTTCGGGTCGTGGCCGGCGATGGCGTTCAGCAGCAGCGCGCAGTCGGAGGCCGAGCGCGCCATGGGGCCGGCCTGGTCGAGGCTCGAGGCGTAGGCGATGATGCCCCAGCGGGAGACGCGGCCGTAGGTGGGCTTCAAGCCGGTGATACCGCAGAAGGCCGCCGGCTGGCGAATGGAGCCGCCGGTGTCGGTGCCCATGGCGGCCGGCGCCAGGCCCGCGGCCACGGCGGCGGCGCTGCCCCCGGAGGAGCCGCCGGGCACGGCGGTGGCGTCCCAGGGGTTCTTCACCGCGCCGAAGGCGCTGTTCTCGTTGGAGGAGCCCATGGCAAACTCGTCCAGGTTGACCTTGCCCAGGCTCACGGTGCCGGCGGCCTTGAGCCGCTCCACCACGGTGGCGTCATAGGGGGAGACGAAGTTGGCCAGCATCTTCGAACCGGCGGTGGTCAGCACCCCCTGGGTGCAGAAGAGGTCCTTGATCGCCACGGGCAGGCCGGTGAGCGGGCCCGCCTCGCCCCGGGCGCGGGCGGCGTCGGCGGCATCGGCGGCGGCCAGGGCCGCCTCGGGGGTCACGGTGATAAAGCTGTTGAGCTCGCCATCGAGGCGCTCGATGCGCGCCAGCAGATGCTCGGTCAGCTCGCGGCTGGTGAACTCGCCGGCCGTGAGGGCGGCGGCCAGTTCGGTCAGTGTCTTGTCATGCATGGGCCGGGGGCTCCGTCGGAATGCTTATTCGACCACGCGGGGGACCAGGTAGAGGCCCTGTTCCACTGCCGGTGCGCAGCGCTGGAAGCGGTCGCGCTGGTCGCTCTCGGTCACCTCGTCGGCGCGCAGCCGCTGGGTGGCGTCCAGCGGGTGGGCCAGGGGGGCGACGCCCTGGGTGTCGAGAGCCTGCAGTTGGTCCACCATCTCAAGGATGCGGCCGAGGTCGTCCTGGTAGTGGGCGGCCTCCTCGTCGCTCAGGCCGAGCCGGGCAAGGTGCGCGGCCCTGAGCACGTCAGCGTGTTCAAGCGCCATGATTCGGATGTCCTCGAAGGGAAAACAAGGCGCAAAAGGTACCACATCCGGACGCCTGCGGGCAGCTGCGGAAGAGGCGTCCCCCGCGGGTTCCGCGCTTGCTGCGCGGGGGCCGCGGTGATACCGTTTGCCTCCGCACAGGGTTCCCGGACTGCACTAGGTAACGACTTCCATGTTCAAACGCTTGAGGGGGCTGTTCTCCAGCGATCTGTCGATCGACCTGGGAACCGCCAATACGCTGATATACGTGCGCGGTCGTGGCATCGTGCTCGACGAGCCGTCGGTCGTGGCCATCCGCCAGTCCGGCAACATGCGCAGCGTGGCCGCCGTGGGCTCCGACGCCAAGCGCATGCTGGGCCGCACCCCCGGCAATATCACCGCCATTCGTCCGATGAAGGACGGCGTGATCGCCGACTTCACCGTTACCGAGCAGATGCTGCAGCACTTCATCCGCAAGGTCCATCAGAGTACCTTCCTCACCCCGAGTCCGCGGGTGCTGGTCTGCGTGCCCTGCATGTCGACCCAGGTGGAGCGTCGCGCCATCAAGGAGTCCGCCGAGGGCGCCGGCGCCCGCGAGGTGTTCCTGATCGAGGAGCCCATGGCGGCCGCCATCGGTGCCGGTCTGCCGGTGGAAGAGGCCCAGGGCTCCATGGTGGTGGATATCGGCGGCGGGACCAGCGAGATCGCCATCATCTCCCTCAACGGCATCGTCTACTCCGAGTCGATCCGCGTCGGCGGCGACCGCTTCGACGAGGCGATCATCGGCTATGTGCGCCGCCACTACGGCAGCCTGATCGGCGAGGCCACCGCCGAGCGCATCAAGGAGGAGATCGGCTGCGCCTATCCCGGCGGCGAGCTGCGCGAGATCGACGTGCGCGGCCGCAACCTGGCCGAGGGCATCCCGCGCAGCTTCACGCTCAACTCCCACGAGATCCTCGACGCCCTGCAGGAGACCCTGGCCTCCATCGTGGCCGCGGTGAAGAACGCCCTGGAGCAGTCGCCCCCGGAGCTCGCCTCGGATATCGCCGAACGCGGCCTGGTGCTGACCGGCGGTGGGGCGCTGCTGCGCGACCTGGACAAGCTGATCGCCGAGGAGACCGGCCTGCCGGTGATCGTCGCCGAGGATCCGCTGACCTGTGTGGCCCGCGGTGGCGGCAAGGCCCTGGAGATGATCGACCAGCACACCTTCGAGCTGCTCTCCAGCGACTGACTCGGGGGGCCTCCCTATCAAGCCGCTGTTCTCCCACGGCCCGCTGCCCGGCTATCGCCTCTTCCTGTGCGTGCTGACCGCCTCGGCGCTGATGTTCGCCGATACGCGGTTCACGCGCATGGAGGAGGTGCGTGCCCAGCTCTCCACCCTGGTGGCGCCCATCCAGTGGGCGGTCAGCCTGCCCAGCGATATTCTCACCTGGGGGTCGCTGGCGCTCTCCGACCAGCGCGCCCTGCTGGAGGAGAATCGGCGCCTGCGCGAGCAGATCCTGACCCTCTCCCACCGGGTGCAGCACATGGCGAGCCTCACCGCCGAGAACGTGCGCCTGCGCGAGCTGCTCTCCGCCTCCCGCCAGGGCGATATGCCCTTTATCACCGCCGAGCTGCTCTCCCTGGATCCGGACCCCTTCACCCACCAGATGGTGGTGGACCGTGGTCGACGCCATGGGGTCTATGTGGGCCAGCCGGTGATGGACGCCTCCGGGCTGGTGGGGCAGGTGACCGCGGTCTCCGGCTACTCCAGCCGCGTGCTCACCGTGGCCGACGCCAGCCATGCGCTGCCGGTGCAGGTCAACCGCAACGGCCTGCGCTTCATCGTTCGGGGCAGCGGCCGCTACGACGCTCTCAAGGTGCTGCACGTGCCGGACACCGCCGACATTCGCGAGGGCGACCTGCTGATCACCTCGGGGCTGGCCGGGCGCTTTCCGGCCGGCTACCCGGTGGCCCGGGTCGCCGAGGTGGTTCATGACCCGGGGCAGCCCTTTGCGCGGGTCACCGCCACCCCGGTGGCCCAGCTGCAGCGCTCGCGCCACTTCCTGCTGCTCTTCCCGACGCCGCCTCCCGGCGCCGACGACGAGGCCTGGGAGCTGGAGCTCTCCGCCGACGCCATGGAGGCTGCGCGTGCCGTGATTGGTCTCGATGCCGACCAGGAGGCTCCCTGATGGGTGCGCCGTCCCCCGCCAATCTCGCCCTGCCCTGGATCTGGCTGACCCTGCTGCTGGCGCTCTGCCTGCAGGTGATGCCCCTGGCCGACGGCTGGCAGATCTGGCGCCCCGACTGGCTGGGGCTGCTGCTGATCTACTGGTGCATGAAGGCGCCCCACAAGGTGGGAGTCTTCCACGGCTTTGCACTGGGGCTGCTGGTCGACCTGATCGAGGGAGCCACCCTGGGTCAGAACGCCCTGATCCTGTCGCTGCTGGCCTTCCTCTGCGCTCTGGTCTATCCCCGTTTCCGGGCCTACTCCCTGGTCCAGCAGGCGCTGCTGATCCTGGTCCTGCTGGGCACCGTCCAGCTGGCCGAGCAGTGGCTGCGCACCCTGGTAGGGCCCTTCTCGATCCACCTCTCCTTTCTCTTGCCGTCGCTGATCGGCGCCGTGCTCTGGCCCTGGCTTGCCACCCTCTTCGAGGCTCTGGGGCGGCGCCTGGCCCGCGACTGACCCGGAGCCGCCATGACCTCTGTTCCCCCTTCGCCCGTGCTCTGCCTGGCCAGCGCCTCCCCTCGTCGCCGCGACCTGCTCGCCGATATCGGCGTGGCGGTATCGGTGTGCCCGGTGGATATCGACGAGACGCCGCGACCCGGGGAGGGAGCGGTGGCCTACGTGACCCGCCTGGCACGGGAGAAGGCGCTGGCCGGCGCCCGGCTCACGCCGCTGCCGACCCTGGGCTCCGACACCGCCGTGGTCTGCGACGGCGAGATCCTCGGCAAGCCGGCGGGCCCCGAGCACGCCGCCGCCATGCTGCGCCGCCTCGCCGGTCGCACCCACGAGGTGCTCACCGCGGTGGCGGTGAGCGGCCCGGCCGGGGTGCTCGACGCCTGTGTCGCCACCCGCGTGACCATGCGCGAGATCGCCGACGACGAGATCGTCGCCTACTGGGCCAGCGGCGAGCCCGCCGACAAGGCGGGCGGCTACGCCATCCAGGGGCTGGCGGCGGTGTTCGTCGAGCGCATCGAGGGCAGCCACTCGGCGGTGGTGGGGCTGCCGCTTTACGAGACCGCCGAGCTGCTGCGCCGCCAGGGTGTAGCGCTGTGGAGCGGTGCCCTGGGTCCAGCGGCGAGCGCTTAAACGCCTTGGGCCTATGCCACTATGTCATAATGAGCGCAAAGCATTCTGGACAAGGATTTCCGCATGAGCGGTGAAGTACTCATCAACCTGACTCCGATGGAGACCCGCGTCGCCGTGGTGGAGAACGGCGTGCTGCAGGAGGCCTTCGTCGAGCGCAGCCGCCGGCGCGGTATCGTCGGCAATATCTACAAGGGCAAGGTGGTGCGGGTGCTGCCCGGCATGCAGGCGGCCTTCGTCGATATCGGCCTGGACCGCGCCGCCTTCATCCATGCCCACGAGGTGATGCCGCCCGGCACCCCGGCCGACGAGCAGCTCTCCATCGGCCACCTGCTCCACGAGGGGCAGGCGCTGGTGGTGCAGGTCACCAAGGACCCCATCGGCTCCAAGGGGGCAAGGCTCACCACCCACCTCTCCGTGCCGTCGCGCTACCTGGTCTACATGCCGGATGCGCCCCATCACGGGGTCTCCCAGCGCATCGAGGACGAGCGCGAGCGCGAGCGCCTGCGCGGGCTGATCGAGGAGGCCCAGGGCCAGCAGAGCCTGGAGGTGGTGGGTGGCTTCATCGTGCGCACCGCCGCCGAGGGGGTGGGGCTCGAGGAGCTCGCCGCCGACATGCACTTCCTGCTGCGGCTGTGGCGCAAGGTGAGCGAGCGCAAGGTGACCGCCGGGGCCCCCAGCGTCATCTACGATGACCTGCCGCTCTTCATGCGCATCCTGCGCGATGTCATGCGCGACGATATCGAGAAGGTGCGCATCGACTCCCGGGAGAACTACGTCAAGCTGATCGAGTTTGCCGAGGAGTTCATGCCCACGGCGGTGGAGCGTATCGAGCACTACGCCGGCGAGCGGCCGATCTTCGACCTGTTCAGCGTCGAGGACGAGATCCAGAAGGCCCTGGGGCGCAAGGTGCAGCTCAAGTCCGGGGGGTATCTGGTCATCGATCCCACCGAGGCGATGACCACCATCGACGTCAACACCGGCGGCTATGTGGGGCACCGCAACCTCGAGGAGACCATCTTCAAGACCAACCTCGAGGCGGCCACCGCCATCGCCCGGCAGCTCCGGCTGCGCAACCTCGGCGGCATCATCATCATCGACTTCATCGACATGGAGGACACCGAGCACCAGCGCCAGGTGCTGCGCATGCTCGAGAAGTCCCTGGAGCGGGACCACGCCAAGACCAAGTGTACCGGCGTCACCGAGCTCGGCCTCGTCCAGCTGACCCGCAAGCGCACCCGGGAGAGCCTGGAGCAGACCCTCTGCGAGGCCTGCCCCACCTGCGGCGGGCGCGGCACCCTCAAGACCCCGGAGACCGTCTGCTACGAGATCTTCCGCGAGATCCTCCGCGAGGAGCGTGCCTACAGCGCCGAGACCTATATGGTGCTGGCGGCCCAGGCGGTGGTGGACCGCCTGCTCGACGAGGAGTCGGCGGCGGTGGCCGACCTCGAGGAGTTCATCGGCAAGCCGATCCGCTTCCAGGTCGAGGCCCACTACTCCCAGGAGCAGTACGACATCGTACTGATGTAAGCCCATGTCCCCGACCCGCCTGGTGGTGCGCTGGAGCCTGACCCTGGTGGCGCTGGTGCTGGCGTCGCTGGCGCTGCTGCTGCTCGCCCTGCGCCTCGCCCTGGGGCTCGCGGATGGCCTCACCCCGCGCCTGGAGGCGCTGCTCTCGGCACGCTTCGGCGCCGAGGTGAGCATCGCCGAGCTGGATACCCGCCTGGCGGGCTTCGACCCGGCGCTCTCTCTGGACACCCTGACCATAGCGTCTCGGGACCGGCGCCTGACGCTGCTGGAGGTGGAAAGCGGCCGGCTGCGTCTCGACACCCTGGCCACCCTGCGTGCCGGGGTGCCGGTGGTGGAGGACGCCAGGCTCTCCGGGGTCACCCTGCACATCTACCAGACCCCGGAGGGGGGCTGGCACTGGCCCGATCCCGCCGAACTGCCTCCCGAGCTGCAGCCCAGCGGCGAGTTCGACCTGGAGCGTCTCGATTTCTGGGTCGGGGTGCTGCTGCGCCAGCGCGCCTGGGCCGACGAGGTGCGGGTGGTGCTCCACGGCCGCGAGCGCCGCGTGACCCTGGAATCACCGCGGCTGCTGATGACCGGCGATGAGCGCCATGCCCACCTGGAGGGGGAGATTCGCCTGGAGGGGGACCCGGAGGCCGCCATGCAGGCCGCCCTGGAGGTGCTGCCCGGCCCCGGGGGCTTTCGCGACTTCAGTGCCGCCCTGCAGGCGGAGATGCGCCTCGACAGCCTGATCAGCCTGGTGGAGGTGCTGGGCCGCAACGAGCCCCTGCGCCTCGATGAATCCAGCGGGCGGGCGCGGCTCTGGGGGCGCTGGCACCGCGGCTCGCTGGCCGATGCGCGGCTGGAGCTGGGCATCGCCCGGCTGGCGGTGAGCCACGCCGATGAGAACGGCGAGCGCCACGCCATCGAGCTCTCCGAGGTGATGGGACGCGGCCAGTGGCTGCGCCGGGACGAGGGCTGGGAGGCGTGGTTCGAGGGGGATGCGGAGAGCCCCGAGGCCACCGAGCCTGAGGCCCTGGAGACGCCCTGGGGCCCGGCGCTGCCTCATCGCTGGCAGCTGGCCGGCGACGCCGACGGCTGGTGGCTGAACACCAGCGGCTTTGACGTCGGCTCCCTGGCCGCCTGGCGTCACCGGGTGCCGCTGCCGGAGGCCCTGGGGCGGGTGGTGGACACCCTGGATCCCCGGGGCCAGGTGACCGGCTTTCGCCTCGGCCATCGCCACGGCGAGTGGCTGGCCCGGGCGGCGCTCAGCGGGGTGGAGGTTTCACCCTGGGAGCAGGCCCCCGGCGGTGGCCCCCTGGACATCTGGGTGGAGGCCCGGGACCTCACCGGGCGGGTCCATTTCGTGGGGGGAGAGGGCGCCAGCCTTCACTTTCCCGAACTCTTCGAGGCCCCCATGGCCCTGGAGCACGCCGCCGGCGAGGTGGTGTGGGCCTACGATGGCCCCCGGACCCTGGTCACGGGACGCGACCTGCGGGTCGGCTGGAGCGGCGCCGAGGTCCAGGGCGGCTTCGGCCTTGCCGTGGGCGGCGGGCAGCGCGGCGGCTTCGGGCTGACGCTGGGCTTTACCGAGGTGGACGCCGTGGAGACGCCGCTGGTGGAGTGGCTGCCGGTGGGCATCCTCGGCGATGAGCTGCGCGACTGGCTCGGCGGCGTGGCCGGCCGGGTGAGCGAGGGCTCGCTGCGCCTGCATGCTCCCCTGGGCGGCGCCGAGGCGATTCCCCCGAGCTTCGGCCTGGAACTCGCCATCGAGCAGGGGCGGCTGGCCTTCGACCCCGCCTGGCCGGCGCTGACCGAGGTGAGAGGGCAGCTGTCGCTTCAGGACACCCACCTGCAGGCCAGGGTGGAGCACGCCGAGAGCCTGGGAGTGACGGCCCGTCGGGGCGAGGTGCGCCTGGTCGATGAGCGCCTCGAGGTGGAGGGGGAGCTCGAAGCCTCCGCCGAGGCGCTGCGTCGCTATCTGCTCGCCATGCCGGTGGAGGGAATCGAGGCGGTGGAGGCGTGGCAGGGAGAGGGGCGCGCCGAGGGGCAGCTCAGGCTGGCGCTGCCCCTGGGCGAGCCCGGCGGACTCGAGCTCGATATCGAGACCCAGGCGCGCCTGTCGCGGCTGGTGTATCGCCCCCTCGAGCTTGCGTTCAGCGACCTCGCAGGTCCCCTGGCCTGGCGACAGCGGGGCGAGGAGGGGGGGCTCAAGGGGCGCATCGAGGGCCGGCTGCTGGGTGGCCCGGTACGCGCCGAGATCGACACCCTGGCCGGCGGCCTGGACCTGGCCGGCTCGGCAGAGGCCGGGTCGCTGCTCGACTGGGGCGGGGTGGCCGGGCTGCGTGAGTCGGCAAGCGGTCGCTTCCCCTGGCAGGGCCGGCTGGCGATCGGTGAGGAGGGCGTGGACCTCGGGCTCGATAGCAATCTGGAGGGCCTCGTCATCGACCTGCCGTCGCCGCTGGGCAAGGCTGCCACCGAGCGGCGCCCGCTGCGGCTCGATATGGATCTGACCGAGGGGCGCCTCGACGGGCGCCTGGGCGATGACCTGAGGCTGCGCTGGCGGGACCTGCCGGGCGAGGGGCCCGGCCAGGGGCAGGTGTGGCTGGGGCGCGCTCCCGCCGCCGGCTGGCCCGCCGGGGAGGGGTGGTGGGTCGACGCCTACCAGCCGCGCCTGGACCCGGCGGCCTGGGCCGAGGCGCTGGGCGGGCTTGGCGGTCAGGCCTCGGGCGGGGGCGGCACCGCCGGGCTTCGCGAGGTCCGCCTGGCCACCGACTGCCTGGAGAGCGACGGCCACTGCATCGGCTCCTTTGCTGCCGAGGCGAGGCCCCAGGCGGGGGGGGGCTGGCGCGCGGCACTGGACGGCAGCCTGCTTGCCGGGCAGCTCGACTACCGCCCGGCCCTGGCCGATGCCCTGGACATCGGCCTGACCCGGCTCTCCCTGGATGGCTTGACCCCCGAGCCGGCGGGGGTGGGCTCGCTCTTCGACGAGATCGCCACGCCCCCAGAGCCTACGCCGCTGCCCGGCTGGGTGGCCGAGCTCCCCGATGGCCGTCTGCGCATCGCCGAGATCGAGCGCGGCGGTCAGCGCCTGGGGCCCCTGACCGCGCGCTGGCGCGCCACCCCGGAGCGCCTCACCGTCGCGCCTCTGGGGCTGACCCTGGGGCAGATCACTGCCCGGGGCGAGCTGGTCTGGGAGGCCGCCGGCGACGCCGACAGCCTGACCCGGGCGCGCCTTGACCTGGACGGCCGCGACCTGGGCACCGCCCTGGAAGCACTGGGGCAGGCCGCCGCCATTCGCAGCGCCGAGACTCGGGTGAAGAGCCAGCTCGCCTGGCCGGGGGCCCCCTGGCAGTTCGCCCTGGAGCGCTCCCGGGGCAGCGTCGAGGCGGAGCTGCGCGACGGGCGTTTCGTCAACCTGGCCTCGACGCCGGCGCGGCTGGTGGGGCTGCTCAACCTCGACAACCTGGTGCGCCGCCTGCGCCTGGACTTCTCCGACGTGACCGGCCAGGGCACCGCCTTCGACCGTGTCAGCGGCGCGGCGACCCTGTATGGTGGCATACTGGAAACCCGAGGGCCGGTAACGGTCGATGGCCCGGCCACCCGCTTTACCCTGGAGGGGCGCGTGGACCTCGCCCGCCGGGAACTCGACCAGCGGCTGGGGGTCACGGTACCCATCAGCCGCAACCTGCCGCTGGCGGCGGTGCTCGCCGGGGCGCCGGTGGTGGGGGGAGCCCTCTTTATCGCCGACCGCCTCTTCGGTGACGCTCTCGACCGCGTGACCCGAATTCACTATCGCGTGCGGGGTCCCTGGACCGCGCCGCAGATTTCCGTGGAAAGTGCCGAATGACTGCATCCCGACGTTCCCTGATCGACGAAGCCGCCGACTGCCTGCTGAACCCCGGGGGGCTGACCCTCGACGACCTGGATCTCGGCCTGGGCCACGCCCTGGGGCCGGGCATCGACTACGCGGATCTCTACTTCCAGCGCAGCTGGCACGAGGGCTGGGTGCTGGAGGATGGCGAGGTCAAGGAGGCGAGCTACAACATCGACGGCGGCGTCGGCGTGCGCTCGCTCGCCGGCGAGAAGACCGGCTTCGCCTACTCCAACCAGATCACCGCCGACGCCCTGGCCGAGACCGGCCGTACGGCCTCCGGCATCGTGCGCAGCGGCAGCCGGCTAGCGGTCGCCCCCAGGGTGGTGGTGCAGGGGGACGCTCGCTATGGCGGCGTGGATCCGCTCACCGGCCTTTCCGCCGAGGAGAAGATCGCCCTGCTCAAGGAGGCGGACCGGGTGGCCCGGGCCGCCGACCCCTCGGTCAGCCAGGTCAGCGCCTCGCTCACCGGCGTGCACGAGGTGGTGCTGGTGCGCGCCAGCGACGGCACCCTGGCGGCGGATATCCGCCCCCTGGTGCGCTTCAACGTCAGCGTCATCGCCGTGAGGAACGGCCGCCGGGAGCGCGGCAGCGCCGGCGGCGGCGGCCGCTACCCCATGTCGCGGCTGCGTGACGAGGGCGTGGCCGAACGCTTCGCCAAGGAGGCGGTGCGCCAGGCGCTGGTCAATCTGGAGGCCATCGATGCCCCGGCCGGCCAGCTGCCGGTGGTGCTGGCGCCGGGCTGGCCCGGCATCCTGCTCCACGAAGCGGTGGGGCACGGCCTGGAGGGGGACTTCAACCGCAAGGGCAGCTCCGCCTTCGCCGGCCGCATGGGCCAGCGGGTGGCGGCGCCGGGCGTCACCGTGGTGGACGACGCCACCCTGGTCGATCGTCGCGGCTCCATGAGCGTCGACGACGAGGGCACCCCGGGGCAGTGCACCACGCTGATCGAGGACGGCATCCTCACCGGCTATATGCAGGACAAGCTCAATGCCAGGCTGATGGGCATGGCGCCCACCGGCAACGCCCGGCGCGAGTCCTTCGCCCACCTGCCGATGCCGCGCATGACCAACACCATCATGCTGGCCGGCCAGGACGATCCCGCGGATATCCTGAAGAGCGTCAAGCGCGGTCTCTATGCGGTGAGCTTCGGCGGCGGCCAGGTGGATATCACCTCGGGCAAGTTCGTCTTCTCGGCCAGCGAAGCCTATCTGGTGGAGGATGGCAGGATCACCGCGCCGGTGAAGGGCGCGACCCTGATCGGCAACGGTCCCGAGGCCATGGGGCGGGTGTCGATGATCGGCCACGACCTGGAGCTGGACGCCGGCATCGGCGTCTGCGGCAAGGAGGGACAGGGCGTGCCGGTGGGGGTGGGCCAGCCCACCCTGAAGCTGGATGAGCTGACCGTGGGCGGCACCCAGTCGTAGGCGACTGGCCTGTAGGAGCCCAGCTCTGCTGGGCGATGGCGGTCATCGGCCAGGCTGATGGCAGCCGCCGGGGCATCTGACGGTGCCAATCGCCCGACAAGCCGGGCTCCTACATGCCGGCAGTATCGCGGATCAGCTTGAAGAGCTTGCGGGCGCTGGCCGGGGGCTTGCCCTTGTCGCGCTCGCGCTGGGCGTTGCGGATCAGCTGGCGCAGCGCCTGGCGGTCGACGTCGGGGTAGTCGGCGATAAAGGCCTCCACGGCGCTGTCGCCCTCGTCGAGCAGGCGGTCGCGCCAGGCCTCCAGGCGATGAAAGGCGTGGTCGCGGCGCAGCTTCTCCTGCTCGATCTCGTCGTAGACGGCCTTGATCGCCTCCAGGTTCTCTCGGCGCATCACCTTGCCCACGTACTGCATATGGCGCCGGCGCCCCTCGTGGGAGCGGACCCGGGCGGTCTCCTCCACGGCGGCCAGCATGTCGTCGGAGAGGGGGAAGCGGGCGCGTTCGGCCGGGGTCATGGCGATGATCGCCTCGCCGAGGGTCTGGAGGGCGTGCATCTCGCGCTTGAGCTGCGACTTGCTGGGCCGTTCGTCGTCGTCGCCGGTCTGGGCAATGAGCTGGTCGAGCAGCTCGCGGGGGGAGTCCTGGGACATGCTGCATCCATGATTGAAGGCGAATAATTCGAACAGTATACCAGCCCGCCGCGGCGGGCTTGAGTGCGATATCACGAACGGCCGGCCGCGCGCCGGATGACGAGGAGAGACCCATGACACAGGCATTCGATGCCGCCGCCCAGCAGACCCTGCTGGAGACCCGTGCCCAGATGGCCCTGGAGCTGGCTCGTCGGCTCGGCGCCGACGCCTGCGAGGTGGGCGCCAGCGTCGACCAGGGCGTCGGCGTCAGCGTCCGCGAGGGGGAGGTGGAGACGGTGGAGCTATCCCGGGATCAGGGCATCGCCGTGACCGTCTACCTGGGCAGACGCAAGGGCAGCGCCTCCTCCACCGACGCCGGCGAGGCGTCGATCCGCGCCGTGGTGGAGAAGGCCATCGCCATCGCCCGCCACACCGGTGAGGATCCGGCCGCGGGGCTCGCCGATGCCGAGCTGATGGCCACCGAGCTGCCCGACCTCGATGTCCACCACCCCTGGCCGCTCTCCACCGAAGAGGCCATCGAGCTGGCGCTGGCCTGCGAGTCCGCCGGCCGCCAGCGCCCCGGCATCCGTAGCTCCGACGGCGCTTCCCTCTCCAGCGGCGAGGGGGTGCGGGTCTATGCCAACAGCCACGGCTTCCTGGGCAGCCAGCGCGGCAGCCGTCATTCGCTCTCCTGCATGCTGATCGCCGGCGACGAGGGCGGCATGCAGCGGGACTACGACTACAGCTCCGCGCGCAACCCGCGGGACCTGCTGGCCCCCGAGAAGGTCGGCGAGAGCGCCGCCGAGCGCACCCTGCGCCGTCTGGGCGCCCGCCGTCCGGCCACGGGGCGGATGCCGGTGCTCTTCGACCCGACCCTGGCATCGGGGCTGGTCGGCTCGCTGATGGGGGCCATCGCCGGGGGGGCCCTCTATCGCCAGGCCTCCTTCCTCTGCGACCGCCTGGGCGAGCCGCTCTTCCCGGAGTGGTTCAGCCTCCAGGAGCGACCCATGGAGGTGGGGGCCATGGCGAGCTCTCCCTTCGACGGCGACGGCGTCCAGACCCGGGACAACGTCTTCATCGAGAATGGCCGCCTGGCCAGCTATATGCTCTCCGCCTACAGTGCCCGGCGCCTGGGGATGCAGACCACCGGCAACGCCGGCGGTGCCCGCAACCTGCGCATCGAGGCGCCGCTGGCCAGCCGGGAGGAGCTGCTCGCCCGCATGGGGCGCGGGGTGCTGGTTACCGAGCTGATGGGCCAGGGGGTCAACGCCGTGACCGGGGACTACTCCCGGGGGGCGGCGGGCTTCTGGGTGGAGAACGGCGAGATCCAGCACCCGGTGGAGGAGTTCACCATCGCCGGCAACCTGGAGGCGATGTTCAAGGGGCTTTCCGGCATCGGCAGCGATACCGACACCCGGGGCAGCATCCACACCGGCAGCTGGCTGATCGGCGAGATGACCGTCGCCGGCGGCTGAGGTCACTCATCCTCGTCGAAGCGGGCCTCGAACAGCGCCTCTATGGCAGCGAGGGCCGCTTCGGCGTCCTCGCCCTCGGCGCTCACCGTCAGTTCGGTGCCGCAGGGGGCGGCCAGCATCAGCAGCGACATGATATTGGCGGCGTCCCCCTGGAGGGCGCCGTTGGCCACGCTGACGCGGGCCTGGAAGGGTTGGCAGCACTGGACCAGCTTGGTGGCGGCGCGGGCGTGCAGGCCGCGCTTGTTGGTGAGGGTCAGCTTGCGTTGCGGCACGCTCAACTTCCTTGATGAGAGGTGTCGTCGGGAGGGGGCAGGGCGTCATGGATGCCCAGCTCGCGGTGGCGCAGGCGCACCAGAGGGTGGGTGGCGGCCAGGCCGGCGGCGAGCCGCTCGGCCAGGTAGACCGAGCGGTGCTGGCCCCCCGTGCAGCCGACGGCCACCGTCAGGTAGCTGCGGTGGCTGGCCTTGTAGGCGGGCAGCCAGCGCTCCACCCAGGCCTGGATATCGGCACGCATCGCCTCCACCAGAGGATAGGCCTCGAGGAACTCGACCACCTCGGCGTCGCGGCCGGTGGCGGCACGCAGCTGCGGGTCCCAGTAGGGGTTGGGCAGGCAGCGGGCGTCGAACACCAGGTCGGCATCCAGGGGCACGCCGCGCTTGAAGCCGAAGGACTCGATGGTGAGGGTGAGCTGGTCGGGCTGGTGGCGCGCTACCTGATCGCCGATGCGTCGACGCAGCTCGTGCACCGAGAGGCGCGAGGTGTCGATCACCAGGTCGGCCAGGTCGCGGATCTCCGAGAGCGCCAGCTCCTCGCTGTCGATGGCCTCGGCCAGGGTCATGTCGCTCTCCCGGGTCAGCGGGTGGCGGCGTCGGGTGGCGGAGTAGCGTTCGATCAGGATGCGGGCATCGGCGGTGAGGTAGATCACCTGGCAGGCGATGCCGCGGGCCTGGAGCGCCTGCAGCTGGGCCGGGAAGCTCTCCAGGGCCTGGGGCAGGTTGCGGGCATCGATGCTGACGGCGATGGAGGAGCGCGGGGATTCCGAGCTGCCCAGCTCATCGACCAGTGAGCCGAGCAGCATGGCCGGAAGGTTGTCGATGGCGTAGTAGCCCAGGTCCTCCAGGGCCTGCAGCGCGATCGACTTGCCTGAACCGGAGCGGCCGCTGATGATCACGAGCTGCATGGGGGTCTCCTGGTCGTCAAACTGGCCGGGTGGCCCGGGATGTGGTCACGCCTGTCGTCGGATCGCTTCGAGCAGCCGTTCGTGCAGTTCGCGCTGGCTTTCACTGCGGCGCAGGGCGGTGCGTGTCTCGGCGTCGTTCATCACGCCGGCCACCTGGGCCAGCAGCGCCAGGTGGGCGTCATCGGCCTCTTCGGGCACCAGCAGCACGAACACCAGGTCCACCGGTTCGCCGTCGATGGCGTCGAAGTCCACGGGCTCGGCCAGCTTCAGGAAGCCGGCGATGGGCCCCTTGCAGTGGGGGCTTCTGGCGTGGGGGATGGCTACCCCGTTGCCGATGCCGGTACTGCCCAGACGCTCACGCCCGATCAGCCGGCTGAAGACCTCCTGGCTGTCGAGGCTCGGGGTGTTCTGGGCGATGAAGGTGCTGAAGAACTCCAGTACCCTTTTCTTGCTGCCCCCGGGCACGCCGAACAGGGTGCGCTCCGGGGGCAGGATGGCTTCCAGTGACATGGTCGGATCAGCGAGCGCCGGCGCCCTGGGCGCGGGCCTGTGCCTTCTCCTTGTGCTTGACCAGCTGACGGTCCAGCTTGTCGGCCAGGGCGTCGATGGCGGCATACATGTCGCCGTCCTGGGCCTCGGCGTGCAGGTCGGCACCGGCGGCGTGCAGGGTGCAGGCGGCGAGCTGGCGCTCCTTCTCCACGGACAGGGTCACCTGCACATTGGTGATGTTGTCGTAGTGGCGCTCCACGCGTGCCAGTTTCTCGTTCACATAGCCACGCAGGGCGTCGGTCAGTTCCACATGATGGCCGGTGATATTGACTTGCATGACACGCTCCTTGCTCGTTGGTGGTGCCTCGATTGTAACCCTTTTTCCTGCCTTGCATACCCCCTGTGGCGGTGACGCCGCGCGCCGCAGTGATGCAGGTCATCGCGACCTTCGCTCGTGCCCGGGAGACGCTGCCCGGACCGTGCGGATGGGGCATGCTGGGGAGTGGGGTTCAGCGCAGCCGCTTGCGCTCGCTGGAGGCCGGAATGCCCACGGCTTCGCGGCCGACCCTTGAGAGCGCTACGGTCCTGCATTACCTGAGCCGCTTGCGCTCGCTGGAGGCCGGAATGCCCACGGCTTCGCGGCCGACCCTTGAGAGCGCTACGGTCCTGCATTACCTGAGCCGCTTGCGCTCGCTGGAGGCCGGAATGCCCATAGCTTCGCGGTACTTGGCTACCGTCCTTCTGGCCACCTGGATACCGGCCTCGTCGAGCAGGGCCACCAGCTTGCTGTCGGAGAGGGGCTTGCGCGGCGTCTCCTCCTGGATCAGCTTGCGGATCCGGGCGCGGATGGCGGTGCTGGAGTGGGCGTCTCCCTCGCCGCCGCCCACCTGGCTGGAGAAGAAGTACTTGAGCTCGAAGACGCCCCTGGGGGTATGGATGTACTTCTGGGTGGTGACCCGGGAGATGGTGGACTCGTGCATCTCCACTGCCTGGGCGATATCGGCCAGGATCAGCGGCTTCATCGCCTCCTCGCCCTGCTCCAGGAAGTCCAGCTGGCGGGCCATGATCTCGCGCCCCACCCTGAGCAGGGTGTCGTTGCGGCTGGAGAGGCTCTTCATCAGCCAGCGCGCCTCCTGGAGATGGTCCTTGAGGAACTGGTTGTCCTGGCTCTTGTCCGCGCGGCGGACCAGGGCGGCGTAGTCGGGCTGAATGCGCAGCCGGGGCAGCGCCTCGGGGTTGAGCTCCACGTGCCAGCCGTGGCTGTCGTGGCGCGCCACCAGGTCGGGAGTGACGTAGTCGCTGGTGGTGCCGGCGAAGGCGCTGCCGGGACGGGGGTCCAGGGAGCGGACCAGGGCGATGGCCGCGTCCAGGGTGTCGTCGTCGAGGCCGAGGCGGCGCTTGAGCAGGCGGCGGTCGCCGCCGGCCAGCGCCTCGAGGAACTGGCGCACCAGCCGGCGCGCCTGGGGCAGCAGGGGGGTGTCGTCGGGCAGCGCGGCCAGCTGCAGCAGCAGGCATTCGCGCAGCTCCCGGGCAAAGACCCCGGTAGGCTCGAACTGCTGCAGGCGCAGCAGTACCTGCTCCACCTCGGCGCTGCGCAGTCCCTCGAGACCCTGGTCCCGCAGGCCGTCGCGGATCTCCTCCAGGGGCTGGGCCAGGTAGCCGGCGTCATCCACCGCGTCGATCAGGCTCTCGGCGATCTGCTGCTCCCGAGGCGTGAGGTCGGTCATGGCCAGCTGCCAGCTGAGGTGGCCCTGCAGGCTCTGGCCGGCGGCCTCGCGTTCGAAATCTGGCCCTTCGCCGCCGGAGGCGGGGGCGCTGAAGTCCTGGTAGGTGTCCGACCAGTCGCTGTCGGTGGCCAGCTGGTCGGGGATCTCGCTGGCCCACTCCGCTTCGGGGGCCTCGCTGACCGCCTGTTCGCCGAAGCCCTCGTCGAGCTCCAGCATGGGGTTGGCTTCCAGTGCCTGCTGGATCTCCTGGCGCAGGTCCAGGGTGGAGAGCTGAAGCAGGGCGATGGCCTGCTGCAGCTGAGGCGTCATGGTCAGCTGGGTACCGACGCGCAGCTGGAGGGAGGCTTTCATGGCCATGGTCTAACGAGTCCCTCGGGTGTGGAAAGCCTTCACCCTAGCCGGCGGCGATGGGCGATGCAAGCGCCTTTCTCCGTCAATGTCTGCAACTTTCGTGCCATGCGCAATTGTCATGCCGCCAGGCAAGAACGGCTGGTATATCAGCAAGCTGTGTAGGTAAGCGGCGGGTGGCTAGAGCCGGAAGTCCTGGCCCAGGTAGACATCGCGTACCCGCTGGTTGGCGAGGATCGCCTCGGCATTGCCCTCGGCGATGATCTGGCCGTCGCCGACGATATAGGCGGTGTCGCAGATGTCGAGGGTCTCGCGGACGTTGTGGTCGGTGATCAGCACGCCGATGTCGCGGGCCTTGAGCTGGCGTATGATCCCCTTGATCTCCCCCACCGAGATCGGATCGACCCCGGCGAAGGGCTCATCGAGGAGGATGAAGGCAGGCTCCGTGGCCAGGGCGCGGGCGATCTCCACCCGGCGGCGCTCGCCGCCGGAGAGGCTCATGCCGAGGTTGTCGCGGATATGGGTCACGTGGAACTCCTCGAGGAGCTCCTCGAGGCGGGCGTGGCGCCCCTCGCGGTCGAGATCCTTGCGGGTCTCGAGGATCGCCATGATGTTGTCGGCCACCGACAGCTTGCGGAAGATTGACGCCTCCTGGGGCAGGTAGCCGATCCCGGCCCGGGCGCGCTCGTGCATGGCGGCACGGGACAGGTCCAGCTCGTCGATGGCCACCTCGCCGGCGTCGGCGCGCACCAGCCCCACGATCATGTAGAAGGAGGTGGTCTTGCCGGCGCCGTTGGGGCCGAGCAGCCCGACGATGCTGCCCTGGCGGATCGACAGGCTGATGTCCTGCACGACCCGGCGACGCTTGTAGCTCTTGGCCAGGTGGCGGGCGTGGAGAGTCTTCATGGGCGACCTTACTGCTCGGGCTGGAGGGTCATGCGGATGCGCTGGCGCCCTTCGACGCCCTCGCCTTCGCTGCGGGCGTGGACGACGCGGCGATCGAGGAAGTACTCCAGGTAGCCGCCGTCGAAGGTGTCGCCGCCCTGGTGCAGCTCGGCGCGGTCGATCAGCTCCATGCGCCGTTCGGCCACGTGGTAGATGACGGTCCGCCCCCAGCCGCGCACCGGCGGCTCGCCCGGGTCGGGCTGCTGCTCGAGGTAGGCGCGATCGCCGGTGGCGACGGCGCGGGAGAGCTGGCCCTGGGCGTTGCGCTGGATCTCCACCCGGTCGCCGGTCAGGCGCATGCTGCCCTGGCGGATGTCCACGTCGCCGGTATAGACGGCGGTGCCGGCGCGGTCATCCAGATCGAGGCGGTCGGCCTCCACCTCGATGGGGGCCTCGGCGTCGCGGCCCTGGGCCAGGGTCGGGGCGCTGACCAGGGGCAGCAGCAGGCAGAGCAGCAGGGCGGAGGTTCGCTTCATGGCGGGGAGTCCTCTCGGGTCTCGGGCGGATGGTGGCCGCGCACATTGTCGGTCAGGCGGGCCTGATTGTCATGGAGCCAGGCGTCGAAGCGCTCCCCGCTCATGCGCTGGGGCGGCTGCCGGAGCAGGGCCGGGGTGTCGCTCCAGGCGTGGCCGCGCTCGGCGTCGTAGTGAAGCACCTCGGTGTCGAGCCGCCAGCGCTCCTCGGGGGCGTGAAGCCGGGCGCTGCCGGTGAGGGTCAGGGGGTTGCCGCCAGGGCCGAGCACGCCGCTCTCGGCCTCGGCGAGCCAGACCCGCCCGGCACGGTCGTAGAGGCGGGCATCCGGCGCCTCGAGACGGGTGACGTCGTCGTGGGGCGTATGCACCAGGCGCGGGGTGTCGAGGCGCTGGTGGGCGCGCCCCTCGCCGTCGAAGCGGGTCAGCCGCGCCCCCTCCAGGTAGAAGTCGGGCTCGCCGGCGGCGTCCCGGGGCACGGCGCCGGGCTCCCGGGCGCTGCGCGAATCGAGCAGCACCAGCACGCCGCCCAGGGCCACCAGCAGCAGGAAGAGCCAGACTCGGAACGACGGCCGCGGCAGCGCCATGGGCTCAGCCGGCCCCGTGCAGGTAGGTGTCGATCACCGCGTCCCAGTGGCCCTGGGCCTTGAGCAGGGTGTCGGCGATCTCGCGGGCGGCGCCCTGGCCGCCGCCCTTCACGGTGACCCAGTCGGCGTGCTTCTGGATGTACTCCGGGGCGTTGGGCACGCTGATGCCGACGCCGGCGCGGCGGATGGCGCCCACGTCGGGCATGTCGTCGCCGCAGTAGGCCACCTGGTCGAACTCCAGGCCCAGGCGGGCGCAGAGGTCGCGGAGCACCGGCAGCTTGCGCTCCACCCCCTGGAAGACGTGCTGGATGCCCAGTGCCGCCGCGCGGCGGCTGACCGTGGGAGAGTCGCGGCCGGTGATCAGCGCCACCTGGATGCCGGCGCGCTTGAGCAGCTTGAGGCCGTGGCCGTCCTGGACGTTGAAGGCCTTGATCTCGATGCCGTCGGCCTGGAAGTAGAGCTGGCCGTCGGTCAGCACGCCGTCCACGTCCAGGGCCAGCAGGCGGATGCGGCGCAGGCGATCGACGAGGTGGGTGTCTTTCAGCGGTAGGGTGTGGGGCATGGGAACTCCGGTTGGGTAGGGGTGAATCAGACCACGCCGCTCGAGAGCAGGTCGTGCATGTGCAGGGCGCCCACCGGACGTCCCTCGTCGTCGACCACCGCCAGGGCGGAGATACGGTGATCCTCCATCAGCTTGACCGCCTGGGCGGCCAGCATGTCGGGGGGAACCCGCCGGCCGGGAGCGGTCATGACCTCGTCGACGACGAGGCCGGAGAGGTCGCTGTGCTGGTCCAGGGTGCGGCGCAGGTCGCCGTCGGTGTAGACACCGGCGAGGCGGCCGTCCGGCGCCACCACGCAGGTGAAGCCGAGTCCCTGGCGGGTGATCTCCAGCAGGGCATCCCGCAGCGGGCTGCCCAGGGGGACGGTGGGCAGCCGTGCGCCCTCGTGCATCAGGTCCCGGACGCGCAGCAGCAGGCGCTTGCCGAGGCTGCCGCCGGGGTGGGAGAGGGCGAACTCCTCGGCGGTAAAGCCGCGCGACTCCAGCAGCGCCACCGCCAGGGCGTCGCCCAGGGCCAGGGCGGCGGTGGTGGAGGCGGTGGGCGCCAGGTCCAGAGGGCAGGCCTCGCGTTCCACGCCGGCGTCGAGGTGAGCCTCGGCGTGGCGGGCCAGGGTCGAGGCGGGGCGGCCGGTCATGCTGATCAGGGGCACGCCCATGCGCTTGATCAGCGGCAGCAGGGCGGTCACCTCGGCGGTCTCGCCGGAGTTGGAGAGCGCCAGCACCACGTCCCCCGGGGTGATCATCCCCAGGTCGCCATGGCTGGCCTCGCCGGGATGCACGAAGAAGGCCGGGGTGCCGGTGCTGGCCAGGGTGGCGGCGATCTTGCCGCCGATATGGCCGGACTTGCCCATGCCGGTGACCACCACCCGGCCGCGGCAGGCGAGGATCAGCTGGCAGGCGCGGTCGAAGCCGGCGTCGAGTCGGGTGATCAAGGCGGCGACGGCCTGCTGTTCGATCTGCAGGGTGCGCCGGGCGCTGTCGCGCAGCGGGGAGGGCTCGGTGGCCGCAGAGGTATCCTGAGTCATGGCGGTGATTGTTGCCTGTTGTGCGGGTTCACTCAAGGGGCGGCGCCGAGGCTGGCCAGGCCGACCCAGGCCAGGTAGCCCAGATAGCTGGCCGCCAGCAGGGCGCCGTGAAGGCGGCCGATGCGGCCGCGGCGCTGCCAGAGCAGCAGCATCCCCAGGGCCAGGGTCAGCAGCAGCATGACCGGGTAATCGCGGGCGGCGGCGGCGGGGTCGCTGGGGCCGGGGGCCAGCAGGCCGGGGATCGGCAGCACGGCGAGCAGGTTGAAGAGGTTGGAGCCGATCACGTTGCCGATGGCGATGTCGTGGTGGCGCTTGAGGGCGCTGGCCACGCAGGCGGCGAGCTCTGGCAGGCTGGTGCCGATGGCTACCACGGTCAGCCCGATCACCAGCTCGCTGACGCCGAGACCCCGGGCCAGCTCGCTGGCGCCCCACACCACGCTGCGGGAGCCCACGGCCAGCACCAGCAGAGTGGCGGCGAGCCAGGCCAGCGCCCGGGGCAGCGCCATGTCGGGGATCTCGCCGGCGCTGGCGTCCGGCGCGTCCGGGGTGTCGGCGCGAAACAGCCACCAGAGGCTGAAGACCAGCAGCAGCAGCAGGAAGAGGGCGTCGAAGCGGCCGAGAATGCCGTTGGCCAGGGCATAGCCGGCCAGGCCCGTGGCGCCCAGCAGCAGCGGCAGCTCCCGGCGCACCAGGGAGAAGCGGACGGGGATCGGTACCACCAGGGCGGTGACGCCCAGCACCAGGCCGATATTGGCGATATTGGAGCCCAGGGCGTTGCCGGTGGCCAGGTCGGGAATGCCGTCCAGGGCGGCCACCGTGGAGACCACCATCTCCGGCGCCGAGGTGCCCAGCGCCACCACCGTCATGCCCACCAGCAGGGTGCTCATGCCGGCCCGGTGGGCGGTGGCCGCGGCGGCGCCCACGAAGCGCTCGGCGCTCCACAGCAGCGCCGCCAGTCCCAGCAGCACGGCGATCAGCGGTAGCAGCATGGGGTGTCCTTGGTCGTGGGGCGAGGAGGCGCATTAAACGCGCTGGCCCCGTCCAGTGCAAGGCGAGTGGCGTGTCCCGGGGCAGTTAGGATACGATGTTCGATAATTTTTCTCTCCACGCTGAAGAGGGTTGACAAGCCGATGAGTGACACTCCCTTCGTGGTGGTGGAGGGCCTGCATTTCTCGAGGGGCGACAAGGAGATCTTCCGCGGCGTCGATCTCACCATCCAGCGAGGCAGGATCACCGCCATCATGGGGCCCAGCGGCACCGGCAAGACCACGCTGCTCAAGCTGATCGGCGGGCAGCTCGTGCCCGACGTCGGCCGGGTGCTGATCGACGGCGAGGACGTGCATCGCCAGTCGCGCCGGGCGCTGTTCACCATGCGCCGGCGCATGGGCATGCTGTTCCAGAGCGGCGCGCTCTTCTCGGATCTCAGCGTCTTCGAGAACGTCGCCTTCCCGCTGCGCGTGCACACCGACCTGCCCGAGGCGATGATTCGCGACCTGGTGCTGATGAAGCTCGAGGCGGTGGGCCTGCGAGGGGCTCGCGACCTGATGCCCTCGGAGCTCTCCGGCGGCATGGCCCGCCGGGTCGCCCTGGCCCGTGCCATGGCCCTGGACCCGGAGTTGATCCTTTATGACGAGCCCTTCGTCGGCCAGGACCCCATCTCCATGGGGGTGCTGGTGCAGCTGATCAAGCGGCTCAACGAGGCGCTGGGGCTCACCTCCATCGTGGTCTCCCACGATATCAAGGAGACCCTGACCATCGCCGACTACGTCTACGTGATCGCCGACGGCGAGGTGATGGCCCACGGCACGCCGCAGAGCCTCGACCTGGACCAGGACCCCCGGGTGAGCCAGTTCGTCCACGGCGAGCCCGACGGCCCGGTGCCCTTCCACTATCCGGCGGTGGACTTCACCACCGATATCCTCAATGCGGGAGGCGGACGATGATCTCACGCATCACGCACCTGGGGCGCCGTGGCTGCGAGCTGCTCGAGGCCCTGGGGCGGGCCGGCATCTTCATGGCCCAGTCGGCGGTCGGGGTGCCGAGCCGCGAGGGCTGGCACCTGTGGCTGCGCCAGATGCACTTCGTGGGCGTGCTGTCGCTGGCCATCGTGCTGGTCTCGGGCCTCTTCATCGGCATGGTGCTGGCGCTGCAGGGCTACACCATCCTGGTGGACTTCGGCGCCGAACAGGCGCTGGGCCAGATGGTGGCGCTGTCGCTGCTGCGCGAGCTGGCGCCGGTGGTGGCGGCGCTGCTCTTCGCCGGCCGCGCGGGCTCGGCGCTGACCGCCGAGATCGGCCTGATGAAGGCCACCGAGCAGCTCACCAGCATGGAGATGATCGGCGTCGACCCGCTGCGGCGGGTGGTGGCGCCGCGGCTCTGGGCCGGCTTCGTGGCCCTGCCGCTCTTGACCATCGGCTTCAGCGTGGTGGGGGTCTACGGCGGCTACCTGGTGGGAGTGGAGTGGCTCGGCGTCTTCGAGGGCTCCTACTGGGGCAACATGCAGGCCAGCGTCGACTTCATCGGCGATATCGGCAACGGCATGCTCAAGAGCCTGGTGTTTGCGGTGGTGGTGACCTGGATCGCGGTGTTCCAGGGCTACGACCTGGTGCCCACCTCGGAGGGGATCTCCCGGGCCACCACGCGCACCGTGGTCTACTCCTCCCTGGCGGTGCTCGGCCTCGATTTCGTGCTGACCGCGATGATGTTCGGTGGCCTCTCCTGACCGGGTCCCCGGCAGGACGAGACGCCCCGCAAGCCTTGATGTTCGGAGATAAACGATGAAGCGCAGCAAGATGATGGAGCTGGGGGTGGGGCTGTTCATGCTCGCCGGCATCCTCGGCCTGGTGTTCCTCGGCCTGAGGGTCAGCGGCCTGACCTTCCAGGCGCCGGGGGACACCTTCCGCCTGGAGGCCAACTTTGCCAATATCGGCGGCCTCAAGCCCCGGGCCCGGGTCACCATGGCCGGCGTCACCGTGGGGCGGGTCTCGGCCATCGAGCTGGATACCGACTGGTACGATGCCCGGGTGATCCTGGAGCTCGACGGTGACCTGGAGGGCCGGCTCTCCCGGGATACCACCGCGGCGATCCTCACCGCGGGGCTGCTCGGCGAGCAGTATATCGGCCTCACCGTGGGGGGCGACCCCGAGACCCTCTCCGGCGGCGATACCATCCGCGATACCCAGTCGGCGGTGGTGCTGGAAGAACTCATCCAGCAGTTCCTGTCCAACATGATCAGCGACTGATGCCGACACGGCATCGCTTTCCGTCACGCCCTTTCAAGGAGACCGCTTCCATGAGTCCCATGACCCTTTCCCTGCGTTCGCTGCTGGTCGCCCTGGCGCTGCTCCTGTTCGCCCTGCCGGCCACGGCGGCCCCCGAGCGCACCCCCGAGCAGGTGATTCGCCACAGCGTCGAGACGCTGACCGGTGAGATCGAGGGGCGCCGCGACTACTTCGCCGAGAACCTCGACGAGCTCAAGGCGCTGGTCGACGAGAGCCTCGATGACATTGCCGACTTCCGCTATATCGGCGCCAGCGTCATGGGCCGCTACTTCCAGAACGCCACGCCCCAGCAGCGCTCGCGCTTCGCCGATACCTTCCGTCAGACCCTGATCGACACCTACACCAGGGGGCTGGTCACCTTCGACTACCGGGAGCTGCGCGTCCTGGACAATCAGCGCCCCCAGCGCCACGAGGACCAGGCCAGCGTCGACATGGAGGTGGTCGCCACCAATGGCCAGGTCTATCCGGTCAGCTACTCCCTGCGCCTCTCCGGCAACGAGTGGCGGGTGGTCAACGTCATCGTCAACGGCATCAACCTGGGCCTGACCTTCCGCAACCAGTTCGACCAGGCCATGCGCGACCAGGGGCGCGACTATGACGCCGTGATCAACAACTGGGCGCCGGAGCTGGCCGTCGAGGAGCTGGAGGAGGGCGGCAGCGCATGACGCGGCTGCTCGAGCGCGGCGGGGTCAGCCTGGAGGCCAGCGGCAGCGTCCTGAGGGTCGAGGGGCAGGTGGGCTTCGAGGTGGCCACCGCCCTGGCCGAGGCGGGCCGCGGCTGGCTTGCCGGTCAGCCCGCGGAGACCGCCGTCAGCTTCGACCTCACCGGGGTGGCCGACGTCAGCAGCGCGGCGCTCAGCGTGCTGCTGGAGTGGGCCCGGGCGGTCCGGGCCGCCGGCCTGACGCTCGAGGCCGTGCGCCTCTCGCCGGCGCTGCGTCGGCTCACCGACCTGGCCGGCCTGGAGCGGCTGCTGCCCCTGGCGGGCGCCGCCGCCTGAGCCGGCCGCCGTCGGCATCGCCAAGCGCGGCGCTTTTCATTACCATGGGACATCCCCGTTTCGTGCCATCGGCCGCGCCGCGCCCGGTGGCCTCACCGTTTTCAGCATCATAGGAGTGCCGCATCATGCACCCCAGCGACGTCAAGGCGCTGCTCGAGTCCCGCATCGAGGGCTGCGAGTTCCATATCCAGGGCGAAGGCTGCAACTTCCAGGTGGTAGCCGTGGGCGAGACCTTCGAGGGGCTCTCCCCGGTCAAGCGCCAGCAGCTGATCTACGGCGCCCTCTCCGAGGAGATCGCCAGCGGCGCTCTGCATGCGGTGAGCATCAAGACCTACACCCCGGCGCAGTGGGAAAGCGCGCCGGAGAACGCCGGCGCCTGATAACGAGCCCCCATGGACAAGTTGATCATCACCGGCAACGGGCCGGTTGACGGTGAGGTGTGGGCCAGCGGTGCCAAGAACGCTGCCCTGCCGATCCTCTGTGCCACCCTGCTGGGCGACGAGCCGGTGACCATCGGCAACCTGCCGCACCTTCAGGACATCACCACCACCCTGGAGCTGCTCGGCCATCTCGGCGTCGAGCCGGTGATGGGCGAGAAGATGTCCATCCAGCTCGATGGCGCCCAGGTGACGCACTGCGACGCTCCCTACGAGCTGGTCAAGAAGATGCGTGCCTCCATCCTGGTGCTGGGGCCGCTGCTGGCCCACTTCGGCCATGCCGATGTCTCCCTGCCCGGCGGCTGCGCCATCGGCTCGCGCCCGGTGGACCTGCACCTGCGCGGGCTGGAGGCCATGGGGGCGGAGATTCGCGTCGAGGGCGGCTATATCCGGGCCCGGGTCGAGGGTCGCCTCAAGGGCGCCACCATCTTCTTCGACACCGTCACCGTCACCGGCACCGAGAACCTGCTGATGGCGGCCACCCTGGCGGAGGGCACCACGGTGCTGGAGAATGCCGCCCGGGAGCCGGAGGTGGTCGACCTGGCCGAGTGCCTGATCAAGATGGGGGCGAAGATCCGCGGCCACGGCAGCGACACCATCGTCATCGAGGGCGTCGAGCGCCTCCATGGCGCCTACCACGACGTCATGCCCGACCGCATCGAGACCGGCACCTTCCTGGTGGCGGCGGCGCTCTCCCGAGGGCGGGTCAAGGTACGCCGCACCCGCGCCGATATCCTCGAGGCGGTGCTGGCCAAGCTGGAAGAGGCCGGCGCCACCATCACCACCGGCGAGGACTGGATCGAGCTCGACATGCACGGCAGGCGCCCGCGGCCGGTGAATATCCGCACCGCTCCCTATCCGGCCTTTCCCACCGACATGCAGGCGCAGTTCGTGGCCATGAACGCCGTGGCCGATGGCACCTCCAGGGTAGTGGAGACCATCTTCGAGAACCGCTTCATGCACGTCCAGGAGCTCAATCGCATGGGCGCCAGGATCGCCCTGGAGGGCAACACCGCGGTGATCGAGGGGGTCGAGCGCCTCTCCGGAGCGCCGGTGATGGCCACCGACCTGCGCGCCTCGGCGTCGCTGGTCATCGCGGCGATGATGGCGGAGGGCGAGACCCGGGTCGATCGCATCTACCATATCGATCGCGGCTACGAGTGCATCGAGGAGAAGCTGCAGCTGCTGGGCGCGCAGATCCGTCGCGTGCCGGGCTGAACCGGCACCCCCTGACCAAGGCGAGAGCATGAGCAAACAACTGATCCTGGCCCTCTCCAAGGGCCGCATACTCGACGAGACGCTGCCGCTGCTGGCCGATGCCGGCATCACCCCGGCGGAGGATCTCGGCAAGAGCCGCAAGCTCTTGTTCGACACCAACCTGCCGGACGTCAAGCTGGTGGTGATTCGCGCCACCGACGTGCCCACCTATGTGCAGCTGGGTGCGGCGGATCTCGGCGTGGCCGGCAAGGATGTGCTGCTGGAGCACGGCGCCGAGGGGCTCTATGAGCCCCTGGACCTGGAGATCGCCCGCTGCAAGCTGATGACCGCGGGGATCACCGGCGCCGAGCCGGCCCGAGCGCGACGCCGGGTCGCCACCAAGTTTGTCGGGGTGGCGCGGCGCTGGTATGCCGAGCAGGGCATCCAGGCCGAGGTGATCAAGCTCTACGGCGCCATGGAGCTGGCCCCGCTGATGAACCTGGCCGACGAGATCGTCGACATCGTCGACACCGGCAATACCCTGCGTGCCAACGGCATGGAGCCCCGAGAGCTGATCGCGGAGGTCTCCACCCGGCTGGTGGTCAACAAGGCCGCCATGACCATGAAGCATGCCCGTATCAAGCCGCTGCTCGAGCGCCTCGAGGCGGCGGTAGCGGCGCGGCGCGAGCCCGCCTCGGCCTGAGGCGGGCTCGCCGATAGCGGCTCGCTCTTGGTGCCATAGGGGCCCGCGGCTTGTTCGCGGCCCCATGGCGCGGCACAGTCTTACGGATCTTCTGTGATGGATGCCCTCATGACCGATTCCCCCGTTTCCTCCGGCATTGCTCGACTCACCACCCGCGATGCCGACTTCGACACGCGCCTCTCGACCCTGCTGGCCTGGGAGGGGGTCTCCGACGCCCAGGTGCAGCAGCGCGTGGACGAGATCCTCCAGGCCGTGCGCACCCGGGGCGACGCTGCCCTGGTCGAGGCCAGCAACCGCTTCGACCGCCTCTCGGCGACCGGCATGGAGGAGCTGACGGTGACCGCGCCGCGGCTGCGCCAGGCCTTTGATGGCCTGCCCGCCGAGCAGCGCGAGGCGCTGGCCAGCGCCGCCGAGCGCATTCGCCTCTATCACGAGCGCCAGCGGCCGGAGTCCTGGCACTACACCGAGGCCGACGGCACCGTGCTGGGTCAGCAGGTCACGGCGCTGGATCGCGCCGGCATCTACGTTCCCGGGGGCAAGGCCGCCTATCCCTCCTCGGTGCTGATGAACGCCATTCCCGCCCACGTGGCCGGGGTGCGGGAGATCATCATGGTGGTGCCGACCCCGGACGGGGTGCTCAACGAGCTGGTGCTGGCCGCGGCCCACCTGGCCGGTGTGGACCGGGTCTTTACCGTGGGCGGCGCCCAGGCGGTGGCGGCCCTGGCCTATGGTACCGAGACGGTGCCCAGGGTCGACAAGATCGTCGGCCCCGGCAATATCTATGTGGCGACGGCCAAGCGGGCGGTGTTCGGCCAGGTCGGCATCGACATGATCGCCGGTCCCTCGGAGATCCTGGTGGTCTCCGACGGCGGTACCGACCCGGAGTGGCTGGCCATGGACCTCTTCTCCCAGGCCGAGCACGACGAGGACGCCCAGGCGATCCTGGTGAGCTGGGACGCCGAGCATCTCGACGCCGTCGAGGCCGCCATCGACCGCCTGCTGCCGACGCTGGAGCGGGAAGGCATCGTGCGCGAGTCCCTGGCCCGGCGCGGCGCCCTGATCCAGTGCGCCGGCCGCGAGGAGGCGGCGGCGCTGATCAACCGCATCGCCCCGGAGCACCTGGAGCTCTCGGTGGCCAACCCCGAGGGGTGGCTGCCCGAGATCCGCCACGCCGGGGCCATCTTCATGGGCCGCTACACCGCCGAGGCCCTGGGCGACTACTGCGCCGGCCCCAACCACGTGCTGCCCACCTCCGGCACGGCGCGCTTCTCCTCGCCGCTCGGGGTCTACGACTTCCAGAAGCGCTCCTCGATCATCCACTGCTCGCCCGAGGGGGCCTCCGAGCTCGGCAAGGTGGCATCAACGCTGGCCCGCGGCGAGTCGCTCACCGCCCACGCCCGCAGCGCCGAGTACCGCATCAAGGAGTAGGCCCGGAAGGAGTAGGTCCGGGACGAGCGGACGCGAGGCTCCCAGCGTGATGCCCACAACGCAATGGCCCCGCCGACCGGCGGGGCCATGGCGTTGGCAGGTGGGGAGGGGGCAGGCTACTCCGGCCGACGCAGCTCCGGGGCCGGGCGCTCGCCCACTTCCAGGGTGATCTCGAGGGTCTCGCCGCCGCGAACCAGGGTCAGGCGCAGCGACTCGCCGGGCGCCACCGCCGCGATATCGGCCATGGTCATGCGCGCGTCGAGTACCGGGCGCTGACCCACGGCCAGCAGGACGTCGCCGGGCTGGAGGCCGGCCTGGTCGGCGGGGCCGCCGGGGACCACGCCGGCGATGATCACGCCGCGGGGGGCCTGCAGGCCGAAGGAAGCGGCCAGCTCCGGGTTGAGCTCCTGGGCCTCCACGCCGAGCCAGCCGCGGATCACCCGGCCCTGGGTCACCAGCTCCTCGAGGATATTGCGCGCCAGGTTGGCGGGAATGGCGAAGCCGATGCCCTGGGAGCCCCCCGAGCGGGAGAAGATGGCGGTGTTGATGCCCACTAGGGCCCCTTCGGCATTGACCAGGGCGCCGCCGGAGTTGCCGGGGTTGATGGCCGCGTCGGTCTGAATGAAGTCCTCGTAGGCGTTGAGGCCCAGGTGGCTGCGGCCGGTGGCGCTGATGATGCCCATGGTGACGGTCTGGCCGACGCCGAAGGGGTTGCCGATGGCCAGGGAGACGTCGCCGATGGCCACCTCGGTGGAGTCCGCCAGCTCGATCACCGGCAGCGCCTCGAGGTCGATGCGCAGCACGGCGAGGTCGCTCTCCGGGTCGGTGCCGATCACCTCGGCGAGGGTCTCGCGACCATCGCGCAGGGCCACCTGGATCTGGTCGGCGCCGCCGATCACGTGGTGGTTGGTCAGCACATAGCCATCCTCGCTGACGATGACCCCCGACCCCAGGCTCGACAGCATGCGCTGCCGGGCCGGGACCTCGTCGCCGAAGAACTGGCGGAAGAAGGGATCCGACATCAGCGGGTGCTGGTCGCGCTCGACGACCCGGGAGGAGTAGATATTGACCACGGCCGGGGCGGCCTTCTCCACCGCCTCGGCGTAGCTCACCGGCCCCTGCTCGCGGCTGAGGGGGGCGGCCTGGCGCACCTCGGGAGCGGGGCGCGGGCCAGCTTCCTTGGGTGCCTCCACCTGGGGAGAGATCGGCAGGGCGGGCTGGCCGCCGACGGTCGGGCCGGCGGGCGGGGGAGGCGGCGCCGGGTCGGCCTGGCGTCCGGTGAGCTGAGGGAAGGTGTTGAGCAGCACAACGGCCAGCAGCACGCCGATGATAGTGGGCAGCAGGTAGGGCGTCAGCGAGCGCAGGTGGCGAAACATGCGGGTAGGCGTCCTTGTGGGGGCGGTCGCGGGAAAGGGGGGCCGCCAGTACAATGGCCCGATTGTAACATTCTCAACCGCTTCACGGAGGGAGATGCCCATGATCCATCGCGATGCGCTGGTAGAGGCCTGTGACCGCGAGCTCGTCGCCGAGGGCTTCCGGGACTACACGATCAACGGCCTGCAGGTGGAGGGGCGCGATCGGGTGCGCCGGGTGCTGAGCGGGGTGACCGCCTGCCAGGCGCTGCTCGACGAGGCCGTGGCCTGGGAGGCCGACCTGGTGCTGGTGCACCACGGCTACTTCTGGAAGAACGAGCCGGTCGCCATCACCGGCATGAAGCGCCGGCGGATCCAGACCCTGCTGGCGCGAGAGATCAACCTGCTGGCCTACCACCTGCCCCTGGATGCCCACGCCACCCTCGGCAACAACGCCGAGCTGGGGCGGCGCCTGTGCCTGACGGTCGAAGGCTGTGCCGACGGCGAGCTCGGCCAGGGGCTGCTGTGGCTGGGGGCGCCCTCCGAGGGGCTGACGCCGGCGCAGCTGGCCGAGCGCGTCGGCGAGCGGCTGTCACGGGAGCCTCTGCTGGTGGAGGCGCCCGGCGGCGGCGAGATTCGGCGGGTGGCCTGGTGTACCGGGGGCGCCCAGGACATGATCACCGCGGCCTGGGAGGCCGGCGCCGACGCCTTCATCTCCGGTGAGATCTCCGAGCGTACCACCCACCTGGCCCGGGAGCTCGGCATTCACTACCTGGCGGCGGGGCACCATGCCACCGAGCGCTACGGCGTCCAGGCGCTGGGGGAGTGGCTGGCCGGGCGGTTCGATATCGAGCACCGCTTCGTGGATATCGACAACCCGGCCTGAGGCCGGGGCGGTGGGGAAGGAGGTCAGTAGCGGGGCGGCTGGGGCGCCTTGGCGTCCTCGTCGTCCTTGAGGCCGAAGTCCTCTGACAGGGTGCCTCCCGTGCCATCGGCGTAGTCCCGGGGCATGGCGGGCGCATCGGGGTCGGCGTCGGCCAGGGTCTCCGGTGCCGCGGCGGCCTCTAGTCCGGCGCGCGGGGCGCCCTTGCCGCCCAGGCGGCGGGCATCCTGTTCCAGACGGCTGGCCAGGGCCTCGCCGTCGCGCTGCAGGGCGGCGACGAGCCGGGAGACCTCGCCGAGGTGGTCGTTCACCCCGCTGCGCAGTGCCTCCAGCTCGCGATCCCGTTCGGCCAGGCGCTGGCGCAGCTTCTGCAGGCTCGCCGCGCTGGCGTTGAGCAGGTGGTAGCCCAGGGCGCCGAGCCCGATGCCTGCGAGCAGGCAGGCGATGGCCAGAATCCAGTTGATCTTGCTTGCGTCCACGTCGGTCTCCCTGCGGCGGTGGATCGGTCCGCGCCGGTGCGGACCCGTTCCGGGGAGCTCCCCGGGCGCCCCATTATAGGGCCGAGCCGCGGCGGTGGGTCAACGCGGGGGCGGCGATGCGTCCGGCGGCGCTTGGGCGTATAATGCGCAGCCACCTTCAGCCGAGACGGTTCGCTATTGCATGAGTGCCACGCCGACATCGACCGAGTCCCGAGACTCTCGCCTGACGCCCACGGAGCGTTACCGCGCCGACCTCGAGCGAGACGACTTCCAGTACGACCCCGCCCAGGAGCAGGCCGTCGCCCATCTTCAGCGGCTCCATGATGACCTGATGGCGACCCCCCGGGCGCGTCCCCGGGCGGTCCCGCCCCAGGGCAAGCTGGGCGCCCGCATGGCTGGGCTGTTCGGCAAGCGCAAGCGCGACGAGCCTGCCGGCGAGCCGGTGCTGCCCGAGGTGCGGGGGCTCTACTTCTGGGGCGGGGTAGGGCGCGGCAAGACCTACCTGGTGGACGCCTTCTACGAGTCGCTGCCCTTTCCGGAGAAGATGCGCACCCACTTCCACCGCTTCATGCAGCGGGTGCACAACGAGCTGACCCACTACAAGGGGGAGAAGAACCCCCTGAAGCTGATTGCCGCCAAGTTTGCCGACGAGGCGCGGGTGATCTGCTTCGACGAGTTCTTCGTCAAGGACATCACCGATGCCATGATCCTGGCCAACCTGCTCGAGGCGCTCTTCGAGCATGGCGTGGTGCTGGTGGCGACCTCCAATATCGTGCCCGACGAGCTCTACAAGGATGGCCTGCAGCGGGCGCGCTTCCTGCCCGCCATCGACCTGCTTAACCGCCACTGCGAGGTGGTCAATGTCGATTCGGGCATCGACTACCGGCTGCGCGCCCTGGAGCGGGCGGAGATCTTCCATGCTCCCCTGGACGAGGCCGCCGAGGTGGAGCTGGCCCGCAGCTTCCGGGAGATCGCCGGCCACGAGGGCGAGGCGGACGCCACCATCGAGGTCAACCACCGCGTGCTGCGGGCGCGGCGCCTCCACGACGACGTGGTCTGGTTCGAGTTTCGGGAGCTTTGCGACGGGCCGCGCAGCCAGAATGACTATATCGAGCTGGCCCGGGAGTTCCACAGCGTGCTGGTCTCCAATGTCACCCGCATGAACGGGGCCACGGATGACCAGGCGCGGCGCTTCATCAACATGGTTGACGAGTTCTATGATCGCGGCGTCAAGCTGCTGATGTCCGCCGAGGTGCCCGCCGAGAGGCTGTATGCCGATGGCCGGCTCGAGTTCGAGTTCCAGCGCACCCTGTCGCGGCTGCAGGAGATGCAGTCCCACGACTATCTGGCGCTGGCCCACAAGCCCTGAGCGGCATTGCGCGTCGGGCACCTTCTCGTGTAGAATTCGCGCGCTCTACTCGTTGTCGTCGGCCTTGGCGCCGCCGGCAACCAAGAAGAATAGGGATGGTTCCATGCCGGCAGCGCCGGCGGCAGAACCCAACACACTTGATTGGTGAGATTCCATGAAGACGTTCACTGCCAAACCGCAGACCGTCCAGCGCGACTGGTACGTCGTCGACGCTACGGACAAGACGCTCGGCCGCCTGGCCACCGAAATCGCTCGTCGCCTGCGCGGCAAGCACAAGCCGGAGTTCACCCCGCACGTTGATACCGGCGACTACATCGTCGTGATCAATGCCGAGAAGGTGAAGGTCACCGGCAACAAGGCCAAGGCCAAGACCTACTACCGTCACACCGGCTATCCCGGTGGCCTGCGCTCCATGACCTTCGACAAGCTGCTCGACCATGCGCCCGAGCGCATCATCGAGGGCGCCGTCAAGGGCATGCTGCCCAAGGGTCCGATGGGCCGCACCATGTATTCCAAGCTCAAGGTCTATGCCGGTGCCGAGCATCCGCACGCCGCCCAGCAGCCGCAAGAACTGAACATCTGAGGGAGTCTTCGCCATGACACAGCAGTATTACGGTACCGGGCGCCGCAAGACCTCTACCGCCCGCGTTTTCCTGAAGCCGGGCTCCGGCAAGATCACCGTCAACAGCCGTGAGCTGGACCAGTACTTCGGTCGCGTCACCGGTCGCATGGTGGTCCGTCAGCCCCTCGAGCTGACCGACACCCTGAGCCAGTTCGACGTCTTCGTTACCGTCAAGGGCGGCGGCGGCTCGGCCCAGGCCGGCGCTATCCGTCACGGCATCACTCGTGCCCTGATGGAGTACAACGAGGAGTTCCGCAGCCAGCTGCGCGAAGCCGGCTACGTGACCCGCGACGCCCGTAAGGTCGAGCGTAAGAAGGTCGGCCTGCGCAAGGCGCGTCGTCGCCCGCAGTTCTCCAAGCGTTAAGCGTCGCCTACTGCGCCGCAAACGCCTCGCCCGAGTCTCTGGCTCGGGCGTTTTTGTTTCTGGAATCAATAGGTTGCTGCGTGCCTTCCACCTTCGTCATGGACCGTCGTCCTTGTATGGTGGGGCGCATTTTTTTACTATAGAGCGCATTTGGTATCCGTGGTCGCGGGGGGCTGGGCCGCTCGTGATGGATCAACGGGTAAGCTGATGGGAGAAACCTTGAAATGGCAGATAACGGCGTAAACAAGGGTCGGCGCCGTTTCCTCGTAGGTGCCACCACCGTCGTGGGTGCGGTGGGTGCCGTCGGGGTAGCGGTCCCCTTTGTGGCTTCCTGGCAGCCTAGTGCCAGGGCGAGAGCGGCGGGTGCGCCCGTGCAGGCAGACATCTCCAAGCTCGAGCCAGGGCAGCGGATGACCGTCGAGTGGCGCGGACGCCCGGTGTGGATCATTAACCGTACGCCGGAGATGATTGAGCGCACCGAGGGCTTCGACGGTTCGCGGCTGGTCGACCCGGACTCCAACGTTCCGCAGCAGCCGGGCTACGTCACCGGCCCGCTGCGCTCCATCCGCCCCGAGATCGGCGTGCTGATCGGCATCTGTACCCACCTGGGCTGCTCGCCGCTCTATCGTCCCGAGCCCGATGCGGTGGACATGAGCGGCTGGCCGGGCGGTTTCTTTTGTCCCTGCCACGGCTCCTACTTCGATCTGGCGGGCCGCGTGTTCCGCAACGTGCCGGCCCCCTCCAACCTGGAGGTTCCGCCGTACCGCTTCGAGACCGACGACATCATCATTGTCGGTGAAGACGAGGAGACTGCCTGATGGCTAACCCGAACAAGGCGATGGCGGAAAAGGGGCTGATGCGCTGGGTGGATGAGCGCTTCCCCGCCACGCAGATGTGGCAGGATCACCTGTCAAAGTACTACGCTCCCAAGAACTTCAACTTCTGGTACTTCTTCGGCTCGCTGGCCCTGCTGGTGCTGGTCAACCAGATCCTGACCGGCGTCTGGCTGACCATGAGCTACAACCCCTCCGGGGAGGGCGCCTTCGCTTCCGTCGAGTACATCATGCGCGACGTGGAGTACGGCTGGCTGATTCGCTATATGCACTCCACGGGTGCCTCGGCCTTCTTCGTGGTGATCTACCTGCACATGTTCCGCGGCCTGCTCTACGGCTCCTACAAGGCGCCCCGTGAGCTGGTGTGGATCTTCGGCATGGCTCTCTATCTGCTGCTGATGGCCGAGGCCTTCATGGGCTACCTGCTGCCCTGGGGCCAGATGTCCTACTGGGGTGCCCAGGTGATCATCTCGCTGTTTGCCACCATTCCCTATATCGGCCCCGACCTGGCCCAGTGGATTCGCGGCGACTACCTGATCTCCGGTATCACCCTGAACCGCTTCTTCGCCCTGCACGTGGTGGCGCTGCCCATCGTGATCCTGGCCCTGGTGGTGCTGCACATCATCGCCCTGCACGAGGTCGGCTCCAACAACCCGGACGGCATCGATATCAAGGCCAAGAAGGACGAGACCGGCAAGCCCCTGGACGGCATCCCCTTCCACCCCTACTACACGGTGAAGGATATCGTCGGCGTGGCGGTCTTCCTGTTCGTCTTCGCGGCGGTGATCTTCTACTTCCCCGAGGGCGGCGGCTACTTCCTCGAGCGTCCCAACTTCGAGCCTGCCAACCCCATGGTGACGCCGGACCATATCGCGCCGGTATGGTACTTCACCCCCTTCTACGCGATCCTTCGTGCGATCACCTTCGACATTGGCCCGCTTCAGGCCGAGTTCCTGGGCGTGGTCTTCATGGGCGGTGCCATTGCGGTGCTCTTCGTGCTGCCCTGGCTCGACCGCAGCCCGGTGCGCTCCATGCGCTACAAGGGCTGGATGTCCAAGGTGATGCTGACGCTGTTCGCCATCAGCTTCGTGATCCTGGGTATCCTGGGGGCCATTCCGGCCACTGGGCTTCGCACCGCGGTGGCGCAGCTGTGCACCGTGCTCTACTTCGCCTTCTTCCTGCTGATGCCGATCTACACCAAGCTGGAGAAGACCAAACCCGTTCCGGAGAGGGTGACTGGCTAATGAAAAAGCAACTCTTCGCACTGCTCTTCGCGCTGCTGCCCTTGACGGCCATGGCGGCGCCGCTGCCGCCACAGCCCTTCTCGATGACGCCGGATATCAACGACGAGGCGTCCCTGCAGCGGGGCATGCAGCTCTATGTCAACTACTGCATGGGCTGCCACTCCCTGGAGCACCAGCGCTTCGCCCGGGCCGCGACCGACCTGGGCATGCCCCAGGACCTGGTGGAGGAGAACCTGATCTTCTCCAGCGAGCTGGCCTTCAACGACCAGATGCATATCGCCATGCAGTCGGGCGACTCCGAGAGCTGGTTCGGTGTGACGCCTCCCGATCTGACGCTGTTCAACCGGATCAAGGGGGCGGACTACATCTACTCCTACCTGCTGGGCTTCTATCGTGATCCCAGCCAGCCCCTCGGCGTCAACAACATCGTGCTCGAGGCGTCGGCCATGCCCAACGTGCTCGAGCCGCTGCAGGGCGTGCAGGAGATGGTGTGCAGCGAGAGCGACCGGCCCCTGCCGGGCGCCGAGCTGGACCCGCTCACCGGCAAGTATCAGTCCTGTGAGGTGCTGCAGATCACGAGCCCGGGCAGCATGGAGCCGGCCGAGTTCGAGGAGGCCATGTACGACCTGACCAACTTCCTGGTCTACGTCGGCGAGCCCTCCAAGCTCCAGGCCCAGGCCCTGGCCCCGAAGGTGCTGCTCTTCATCTTCATCTTCGGTGTCATCGGCTACCTGCTGAAGCGCGAGTACTGGCGCGACATCCACTGATCCACGCCTGAGTGGAAAGGTGTGGGGGCGCATGGCCAATGGGCCATGCGCCCTCAGTGTTTGAAGACGACAGTGGTTTGAAGACAGTGGTCCGGAGAAGCGGTCCGGGAAGCGCTGCCATCTTGTGGTGCTTGCCGTCGTGTTATCATTGCCGTTCGATTTGATGCGAGGATTCTTTCATGGGTGTAGTGGCCAAGCGGTCGTCGATGACCTTCTACTCGGGTGGTGCAGATCACTTCAGTCATCGCGTACGGATCGTGCTCGCCGAGAAGGGGGTGGCGGTGGACATCGTCGAGGTCACCGACGAGCAGCAGCCCGAGGAGCTCGCCGACCTCAACCCCTACAACAGCGTGCCCACGCTGCTGGATCGCGAGCTGGTGCTCTACGAGTCCAAGGTGATGATGGAGTACCTGGATGAGCGCTTCCCCCATCCGCCCCTGCTGCCGGTCTACCCCGTGGCCCGCGCCCAGAGCCGGCTGTGGATGCACCGCATCGAGCGCGAGTGGTGCCCGCTGGTGGAGCAGGTCGAGAAGGGAAGCAAGAAGGAGGCCGACAAGGCGCGCAAGGAGCTGCGCGAGAGCCTGATCGGCATCTCGCCGATCTTCGAGGACATGCCCTACTTCATGAGCGAGGAGTTCACCCTGGTGGACTGCTGCCTGGCGCCCATCCTGTGGCGCCTGCCTGCGCTCGGCATCGACCTGCCCGAGAAGCAGGTCAAGCCGCTGCTCGGCTACATGGAGCGTATCTTCGGTCGGGAGGGCTTCAAGGCCTCACTGAGCGAAGCCGAGCGCGAGATTCGTAGCTGATGAATACACCGCCCCCGGTTTCCGGGGGCTGCAATCGGAGGGCCTGACGATGTCATCCAGTCGCCCCTATTCGAGTCGCCCCTATCTGGCCAGAGCCCTGTACCAGTGGCTGTTGGACAACGACCTGACCCCCTACATCGTGGTGGATGCCGAACAGCCCGGCGTGGAGGTGCCCAGGCAGTTCGTCCAGAATGGACAGATCGTGCTCAACCTCTCGCCCGGCGCCGTGCGCGATCTCTTTATCGAGAGTGAGGCCCTGGGCTTCTCGGCCCGCTTCGGCGGCGTGCCCATGCAGGTGATGGTGCCGACCTCGGCGCTGGTCGCCATCTACGCCCGTGAGAACGGCGTCGGCATGGTCTTCGGCCATGAGCCGGTGCTGGCCCCGGCCGAGACGCCGGAGAGCGGGCCCGGCCTGACCAGCGTGGACGGTGAGGTCGATGCCGGTGAGGAGGAGGGCGAAGCCCCCCAGGCCGAGGCGCCGCCCCGCAAGGGCAAGCCTTCGCTGAGAGTCATCAAGTAGTCGTGCCTCAGGGCAGAACGCAGAGCGGCAGGCCAGTGGCCTGCCGCTCTGCGTTATGGGGTCGGGCAGGGCGCCGTCCTCAATCCATGTAGTCGAATACCTTGACGATGCGCTGCATGCCGCCGACGTTGGAGACCGCCTGGACGATGCGGTCCGCCTCGGCGCGGCTGACGATGCCCATCAGGTAGACGGTGTTGTTCTCGGTGACCACGCGGATGCGGCCGGAGTCGATGCGGTCATTGGCGGCCAGGCTGGTGCGGATGCGCGTATTGAGCCAGGAGTCCGAGAGGCGCTGGCTGGCCGGCAGGTTGGCGGCGACGGAGAGCTCGTTATGCACTTCGCGGACGTTGCGCACCTCGCCGGCGACCCCGCTGGCCTTCTCCTTGAGCTCCTGGCTGGGCACCTGGCCGGTGAGCAGCACCACGCCGTTGTAGGTGTCGACGTTGATGCGGGCGTCGCCCAGGCGGGCATCGGTGCGGCGCAGGTTGTGGCTGACCTTGGTCTCGATGTTCTGGTCTTCCACCTGGGTGCCGACGGTGCGCTTGCCGTAGTTCTCGTCGATGGTGCCCTGATGGGTGACGCCGGTGACGGTGGTGCAGCCGGCCACGCCCAGGGCGGCGACCAGCAGCAGGGAGCTGAGCAGGGGCTTGCGGTTCATGTGGGTCACTCGCTTGTGCCGAAGAGTTGTTCGTCGATCAGGTCGCAGAGACAGTGGATCACCAGCAGGTGAACCTCCTGAATGCGCGCCGTGGAGGTGGCCGGGACCCGGATCTCGCAGTCGTCTTGGCCGAGCAGGGAGGCCATGTTGCCGCCGTCCCGGCCGGTCAGGGCCACCACCGTCATGTCGCGGTCGTGGGCGGCCTGGATGGCCTGGATGACGTTGGCGGAGTTGCCGCTGGTGGAGATCGCCAGCAGGATGTCGCCGGGCTGACCAAGGGCGCGGATCTGCTTGGAGAACACCTCGTTGTAGCTGTAGTCGTTGGCGATGGAGGTCAGCGTCGAGGTGTCGGTGGTCAGGGCCAGGGCGGGCAGGCTGGGGCGTTCGCGCTCGAAGCGGTTGAGCAGCTCCGAGGAGAAGTGCTGGCTGTCGCCGGCGCTGCCGCCGTTGCCGCAGGCCAGTATCTTGCCCTCGTTGACCAGGCACTGGACCATCATCTGGCTGGCCACCTCGATAAAGGGTGGCAGCACCTCGCTGGCATAGGTCTTGGTGTCGATGCTGGCGTTGAAGTGGCCGAGAATGCGCTGCTGGAAATCCATGTGACGTCCGGGTCCTTTGGCAGTGGGGCGTGACCGGTCAGTAGGCCTCGAAGGCGTTGGCGACCCAGTCAAACTCGAGATGGGGCGGCAGGCCGGTAGCGGCCAGCACATCGAAGCGGCAGGGACATGATAGCCCGTTGCGGTGGAGATAAAAACGCGCCGCCCTGATCAGCCGGCGCTGCTTGAGAGGCGTGATGGTCTCCAGGGGGTGGCCGTGGCGGGTGTCGGCCCGGTGGCGCACCTCGACGAACACCAGGGTATCGCCGTCACGCATCACCAGGTCCAGCTCACCGCCCTTGGCATGCTGGTTGCTGGCGACCAGCGTCAAGCCGCGCTCGGTGAGCCAGGCCGCGGCGAGGCGTTCGACGGCCTCGCCCCGGGCGCGGGCGTCAGCGGGCCCGCTCATCGCCGAAGATCCCCGGAATCAGCACCGGCTGTGGCACGCCGTTGACGAAGCGTGCCCAGGGCAGCTCGCGCTCGATGCGGCCATCGCTTCCGGGACGCAGGGTCCCGGTAGCGCCGCGCAGCTCCATGCCGGGCACCGCCTCGAACTGGGGCAGGCGGCGAGCCAGTTCAAAGGCATCCACGCCCATGGCATGCAGGCGGAAGAGGGTCGGGTCCGACTCCTCGCGCAGGGCCCGGTAGCTGTCGAGGAAGGGCAGCACCTCGACGCCGCCCACGGCAGCGTCGGGAATCTGCCAGGGGATATCCAGGAACTGGACGTCGTTCAGGTCATGGTCGAGCTGGGGGTTGATCTGGCCCTCGAAGAGGTGCGAGGTGGCGTAGACCGGCAGGCGGCTGGCGCCGAAGTAGTCCAGGGTCGGCGGCACCTGGCGGGCATAGTCGGGCAGCGCCAGCAGGAAGAGGGCATCCGGGCGCGGGTTGCTGACCGCCCGGCGGGTGCTCTCGGTGGCCGGGGCGTTCGGGTTGTAGCGCACCGCATTGGTCACTTCGCCGCCGCGGGCCTGCCACTCGTCCCAGAAGGCTTCGCCGACTCGGCGGCCCCAGTCGTTGTCGGGTACCAGCACGCCGGCGCTGCGATGGCCGTCGCGCCAGGCGCGAACGGCGGCCTGGCGCGCCTCATTCTCGGCGGAGAGGCCGTACTGGAAGAGTCCCCGGGCGCCGTTGCGCTCGCCGTGGCCGTAGTTGAGGGCCAGGGTGGGCAGGGGCACGCGCTCCTGCTGCTCGAGCCGGGTGACCTGGTCCTTGTCCAGCGGCCCCACCATGACCTGGGCGCCGCGGCTCTGGGCCTCCCGGTAGAGGGCCTCCAGGTCGCCATGGCTGGCGTCGAGGAAGCTGAGCTGGACACTGCCGCCGGCGGCGCGGTGCTGGATGCGCATGCCCTCGATGATGGCATCGGCGGGCCTGGCCAGGGGGCCTGACTCCGGCAGCATCACGGCGATATGACGCACCTCCAGGCCGCGCAGCTCGCCCAGCGCCACCAGGTCGGCGGGCAGCCGGCGAGCGGCGGGGTGGCGGCTGTTGCGCTCGCGCCAGGCGTCGAGGCGCTCGAACAGCCGCTCGATATCGCCGCCGCTGGTGCGGTAGAGCTCGGCGAGCTCCACCCAGCCCCGAGTCAGGGCGTCGGCGTCCCGGCCCAGATCGGCCAGCGCCTGGCCGTCGAGGCGGCTCATGGCCGTCCAGATCGGGTCGTTGAGCGCCTCGTCGTCGCGGCTGGCCTGGACCCGCAGCAGCGCTTCGGCCGCCGCCGCCGGCTCGTCGACTTCGAGCAGTGCCATGCCCAGCTGTTCGCGCAGCGCCAGGGCGCGGTCGGGCGCGAGGGGCAGGGCGTCGAGCTCCTGGGCCGCCTGGATGACCGCCCAGGGTTCGCCCAGCGTCTCGCCCAGCTCGGCCAGCAGCAGGGCCCAGCGGGCTCGGGTCTCCGGGGGGAGCAGGCTGTCATCGATGTCCGCCGCGATCTCCAGCGCCTGGGTGTGCTCTCCCTGGCGTGCTAGGATGTCCGCCGCTTCCAGCCGGGTTCTGGCCGCCTGGGCCGGCTCCTGCTGGCCGGCCTGTTCGAGCAGGCGGCTCGGGTCGTCGTCGGTGACGCGATCGACGATGCCGGTTGGCGCGGCACAGCCCGCCAGCAGCATCGCACAGAGCGCCGTGGCCAGCAGGCCGCGAGTGGGTATCCGCATGAATCCATCCTTAGTCCGTTGGGTCGGCAGCTAGCCGAGGAGCCGCCAGTGTCAGACGCTAACACTGCTTCATTGTACGTGGTCGCCACGCCGATTGGGAATCTGGAGGACCTGAGTCCGCGCGCCGCGCGGCTGCTGGGGGAGGTCGCGGTGATTGCCGCCGAGGATACCCGCCATACCGGGCGCCTGCTGCGCCACCTGGGGCTCTCGGTGCCGATGCTCTCCCTGCACGAGCACAACGAGGTGGCGCGGGTCGAACAGCTCGATGCGCGCCTGGCCGCCGGCGAGTCCATCGCCCTGGTCTCCGATGCCGGCACGCCCCTGATCAGCGATCCCGGCTTCGTACTGGTGCGCGAGCTGCGCGCCCGGGGGCGGCGCATCGTGCCGGTGCCGGGGGCCTGCGCCCTGGTGGCCGCGCTCTCGGCGGCGGGCCTGCCCACCGATCGCTTCACCTTTCAGGGTTTCCTGCCGGCCAAGGGGGCGGGGCGGCGCGCTCGCCTGGAGGCCCTGGCGACCCGGGAGGAGACCCTGGTCTTCTACGAGTCGCCCCACCGCATCCGCGACACCCTGGCCGACCTGGCGACGGTGGTTGGCGAGCGGCGCCTGGTGCTGGCTCGGGAGCTGACCAAGACCTTCGAGACCTTCCTGGACGGCTCGGCGGGCGAGCTGCTGGCGCGCATGGAGGTCGACCCGGATCAGGCCCGCGGGGAGTTCGTGGTGATGGTGGCCGGTGCCGCGCCGCGCGAAGAGGAGGAGGCCTCGGTGGTGGAGGGCGAGGCGCTGCTGGCCGCACTGCTGGCCGAGGGCGTCGGCGTCAAGCAGGCCGCCTCGGTGGCAGCGCGGGTGCTGGGGGGCGCCAAGAAGGCCTGGTATGCCCGCGCCCAGGCGCTCAAGGACACTCCTTGTTGAGGGGCTGTCGGGGCGCTGGTATGCTTGCCGCGGGAGTCGGCCAGACAGTCGCCGCCGGAGTGATCCGGGGGAGGAAAGTCCGGGCTCCACAGGGCAGAGTGCCAGGTAACGCCTGGGCGGCGCGAGCCGACGGAAAGTGCAGCAGAGAGTAGACCGCCTACGTCTCCCTCGGGAGGCCGGCAAGGGTGAAAGGGTGCGGTAAGAGCGCACCGCGCGCCTGGTAACAGTGCGTGGCACGGTAAACCCCACTCGGAGCAAGACCAAATAGGAACCCCATGGCGTGGCCCGCGCTGGGTTCGGGTAGGTTGCTTGAGGGCCGCGGTGACGCGTCCCCTAGAGGAATGGCTGTCCACGACAGAACCCGGCTTATCGGCCGGCTCCCCCCTGATTCTTACACCTGCCGGGCCTGCGCCCGGCAGCCTGCCAGCCGCCTACGAGAACCGCATGTCGTCATCCGCTCACGAACCCAAGCCGCGCGGTTATCGCCATGCCAGCGTGCTGCTGGACGGCGCCGTGGAGGCGCTGGTCCACGATCCCGACGGCGTCTACCTGGATGGTACCTTCGGCCGCGGCGGCCACTCCCGCGCCATCCTCGAGCGCCTCTCCCCGGCCGGGCGCCTGATCGCCATCGATCGCGACCCCCAGGCCATCGCGGAAGCCGCGACCTTCGAGGATCCGCGCTTCACCATAGAGCGCGCCGAGTTCGCCCGGCTGGGCGAGATTGCCCGCGCCCATGATCTGCACGGGCGGCTCTCCGGTGTGCTGCTCGATATCGGCGTCTCCTCCCCCCAGCTGGATGACCCTGAGCGAGGCTTCAGCTTCCTGCGCGACGGCCCCCTGGACATGCGTATGGACCCCACCCAGGGCGAGAGCGCGGCGGCCTTTATCGCCCGGGCGCCCGAAGGCGAGCTTGCCCGGGTCTTCAAGGAGTACGGCGAGGAGCGCTACGCCCGACGCCTGGCGCGAGCCATCGTGGCCCGGCGCGGCGAGCAGCCCTTCGAGCGTACCGGCGACCTCGCCGAGGTGGTCAAGACCGCCCACCCGGCCTGGGAGAAGCACAAGCACCCCGCGACCCGGGTCTTCCAGGCCCTGCGCATCCAGGTCAATGGCGAGCTGGAACAGCTCGATGCCGCCCTCGAGGCGGCCCTGGAGGCGTTGGCCCCCGGCGGGCACCTGGTGGTGATCAGCTTCCACTCCCTGGAGGATCGCCGGGTCAAGCGCTTCATTCGTCACCACGTGCGCGGCGACACCCATCTGCCCAGGGGCATTCCGGTGCCGGATGCCGAACTCGAGCGTCGGCTGGAGGCGCTGGGCAAGGCGCAGCGCCCGGGCGCCGAGGAGGTGGAGGAGAACCCCCGGGCGCGCAGCGCGGTGATGCGAGTGGCACGCAAGCGGTACTGAGGGAAGCCCGATGACCCAGGGACGAACATCGACATCCGGATTTGGCTGGCCGCTGGCCCTGAGGCCCAGCCTGCTGCTGCTGGTGGTGCTGGCGCTGACCCTGCTCTCGCTGGGCAGCGCCCTGGCGGTGATCACTGCCAGCCATATGACCCGCGACCAGTACGGCCGCCTGCAGCAGCTCGAGCGCGAGCAGCAGCAGCTGCAGACCGAGTGGGGGCAGCTGCTGCTGGAGGAGAGTGCCTGGTCCTCGCCGGCGCGCATCGAGCGCCTGGCCATGGAGCGCCTCGAGATGCGCCTGCCCGATGTCGATGAGGTGGAGGTGATTCGCCCATGAGCAGCCGAGCGCGTAGCGGCGTCTCGCCGCGCCGTCCACCGCCCATGGCGCCCATGGGAGGGCTTCGCTACGGCCTCATGCTGGCCATCGTGCTGGTCGGCCTCGGCCTGCTGGTCGGGCGCGTGGTGATCCTGCACGTGGTGGACCGTCCCTTCCTGCAGGGGCAGGGGGACGCCCGGACGCTGCGCACCGACCCGATTCCCGCCCACCGCGGCATGATCAGCGACCGCAACGGCGAACCCCTGGCCATCTCCACCCCGGTGGTCACCCTCTGGGCCAACCCTCAGGACGTGCCGGAGGACCCCATCCAGCGCCTGCAGCTGGCCCGCGCCCTGGGCATGGAGCCCGACGACCTCGACGCACGCCTGGCGCGTTTCGCCTCCCGGGAGTTCATGTTCCTGCGCCGCCAGCTGACGCCACAGGCTGCCCAGCGCGTGCTCGATCTGCGCATCCCGGGGGTCTACCGCCAGGATGAGTACAAGCGCTACTACCCGGCGGGCGAGGTGACCGCCCAGCTGCTCGGCGTCACCAACGTCGACGACGTGGGCCAGGAGGGCCTCGAGCTCGCCTACCAGTTCTACCTGGCCGGCGAGCCGGGGCAGCGGCGCGTGCTCAAGGACCGTCGCGGGCGCCTGGTGCGCGACCTGGAGGTGCTGCGCGAGGCGCGCCCCGGCGGCGAGCTGACGCTTTCCATCGACCAGCGCCTGCAGTACATGGCCTATCGCGAGCTCAAGGCGGCGGTGGCCGAGCACAACGCCGACGGCGGCGTGGTGGTGATGATGGACGCCCGTACCGGCGAGGTGCTGGCCATGGCCAACCAGCCCTCCTACAACCCCAACAATCGCGCGGGCCTCGACCCCCGCGGTCTGCGCAACCAGGCCATCGTCGACGTCTTCGAGCCCGGCTCGGTGATGAAGCCGCTGGCCATGGCGGCGATCATGGAGAGCGGGGAATTTCCCCGGGATGTGGTGGTGGACACCTCGCCGGGCTGGATGCGCATCGACCGCTTCACCATTCGCGACATCCGCAACTACGGCAAGCTGGATCTCGCCGGCATTCTCGAGAAGTCCTCCAATATCGGCATGTCCCGGCTGGTGCTGGAGCTCGACGACCCTCTGGTGCCGGATCTCTATCGGCGCCTGGGCCTCGGCCAGAGCCCCGAGACCGGCTTTCCCGGCGAGTCCACCGGTACCCTGCCGGCGCCGGTACGCTGGTCGCGCAGCCAGTGGGCCGCGCTCTCCTACGGCTACGGCCTCTCCACGTCCGCCCTGCAGCTGGCCAGCGCCTACACCGCCATCGCCAACGGCGGCGAGCGCCTGCCGCCATCGCTGCTCAAGCTTCCCGAGCCGCCGCCGGGGGAGCCGGTGATCGACCGGGGGGTGGCCCATGACCTGCTGCGCATCATGGAGGAGTCGGTGCAGCCGACCACCGGGGCGCGGCGCGCCATGGTGCCGGGCTACCGGGTGGCCGGCAAGTCCGGCACGGTGCGCAAGACCGGGGCCGGGGGGTATGTGCGCGATGCCTATCGCAGCCTCTTCGCCGGCATTGCCCCGGTCTCCGACCCGCGCATCGTCACCGTGGTGATGATCGACCACCCCCGCGGCGACAGCTATTTCGGCGGCGCCGTGGCCGCCCCCGTCTTCTCCCGCGTCGTGGGCAGCGCCCTGCGCCTGCTCGACGTGCCGCCCGACCAGCGCAGCCGCTGAGGTACCGCCATGTTCGCTACCGCCCCATCCCGCCCCTGCCCCGCCCGAGGTGCCTTATGGAGCTGACCGGTCGCCACCTCCGTGACGTCCTGGCGCGACTCTGGCCCGACGCCGGTCCGCTGCCCGCCCTGGGTGACGCTGCCCTGCGGCTCTGTACCGACAGTCGCCAGGCGGCCCCGGATTCGGTCTTCGTGGCGGTGCCTGGCGTTTCTGCCGACGGCCGCGACTTCATTGCGGCGGCGCTGGCGGCGGGAGCCTGCGCCGTGCTCTGCCATGCCGGCGACGGGCACGCCGCCCCCGAGGATCCGCGGGTCGTCATGCTGCCCGGCCTGCGCCAGCGCCTCGGCGAGCTGGGCCGAGAGCTCTTCGCCGTGCCCGAGTCCCTTGCGCTGATCGGGGTCACCGGCACCAACGGCAAAAGCTCGGTGACCCACTACGTTGCCGAGCTGAGCGAGGCCCTGGGGGTGCCGGCGGGGCTGGTGGGGACCCTGGGCCACGGGCGGCTTGGCGCCCTGCACGACGCTGGGCTGACCACGCCGGGACCCCTGGCGCTGCAGGCGGCGCTGGGCGAGCTGGCCGGCGAGGGCGTGCAGCGGGTGGCCATGGAGGTCTCCTCCCACGCGCTGGAGCAGGGGCGCCTGGATGGCTGCCGGCTCGCCGCGGCGGTCTTCACCAACCTGACCCGGGACCATCTCGACTACCACGGCAGCATGGCGGCCTACGCGGCGGCCAAGGCCAGGCTCTTTCGCCGTGAGGAGCTCCGGCTTGCCGTGGTCAACGCCGATGACTCCCTGGCCCGGCTGATGCTGGCTGGCCTCCCCGGTGGTCAAGAGGGACGGGTGCGGGTGCTGGCCACCGGGCAGGGCGAGGCGGTGACCTTCCGGGTCGTCGACTGGCACCCCCACGCCGCGGGGCAGCGCGCCCTGGTGGCCACTCCCGAGGGAGAGCGGGTGCTGGAGACCTCGCTGCTCGGTCGCTTCAATCTGGACAACCTGCTGCTGGCCATCGCCACCCTCCATGGCCTGGGCCACGGCATCGGCGAGCTCTTCGAGGCGGCCGCCGGGCTTGCCCCGGTGCCCGGGCGCATGGAGGCGCTGGTGCGTCCCGGCGCGCCCACCGTGGTCATCGACTATGCCCACACCCCCGACGCCCTGGACAATGCCCTGGCCGCCCTGCGCGACCACCGCCCGATGGATGGCCGCCTCTGGTGCCTGTTCGGCTGCGGCGGCGACCGCGACCCCGGCAAGCGTGCCCTGATGGCCGCCGCCGCCGAGCGCCACGCCGACCGCCTGGTGGTCACCGACGACAATCCACGCGGCGAGGAGCCGGCGGCGATTCGCGCGGCGGTGCTCGCCGGGCTCTCCGGCGGTGCGCGCCGCCAGGCGCTGGAGATCGCTGGGCGCGGAGCGGCGATCGCCCGGGTGCTGGCTGATGCCGACGCCGAGGATGTGGTGCTGATCGCCGGCAAGGGCCACGAGGCCTACCAGGAGGTGGCCGGGGTTCGCCACCCCTTCTCCGACCTGGCCGAGGCCGAGCGCGCCCTGGCCGCCCGGGCAGGCCGAGACGGGGAGGAGGGCGCATGAGCCGCTGTGGATTGACCCGTCTGGCCGAGGTGGCCGAGGCCCTTGGCCTGGCGGCGCCGACCCACGACCTGCAGGTGGGAGCGATCGTCACCGATACCCGGCAGCTGGCGCCGGGCAGCCTCTTCGTGGCTCTGCGCGGCGAACGCTTCGACGCCCACGACTTCCTCGGCAAGGCCCGGGAGGGCGGCGCCGTGGCGGCGCTGGTCGAGGCCGGCGCCATGGTTGGCAGGGCTCGCCCGGAGGGCCTGGCGCTGCTCGAGGTGGCCGACACCCGCCTGGCGCTGGGGCTGCTGGGCCGGGCCCGGCGCCGCGCCTGGGGTGGCCCCCTGGCGGCGGTCACCGGCAACAGCGGCAAGACCACGGTCAAGGAGCTGCTGGCTGCGCTGCTGGGGCAGATGGGGCCGACCCTGGCCACCCGGGGCAACCTCAACAACGACTTCGGCGCCCCGCTGACGCTGCTCGAGCTCTCCCCCGAGCACCGCCAGGCGGTGGTGGAGCTGGGTGCCAACCACCTGGGCGAGATCGCCTGGACCAGCGTGCTGGCCGAGCCCGGGGTGGCGGTGATCACCAACGTCACCGCCGCCCACGTGGGAGAGTTCGGCGGCATGGGGCAGATTGCCCAGGCCAAGGGCGAGATACTGGCCGGTCTGCCGGCCGACGGCGTCGCGGTGCTCAACCGCGATGACGCCTACTTTGCCATCTGGGCACGGCTCGCCGCGCCCCGGGAGGTACGCGACTTCGGCCTCGACCCCCGGGCCCGGGTCACCGCCCGGGCGCTGGCCTGCGATGACCTGGGGCGCTATGCTTTCACGCTTGTCGCGGACGGCGTCGAGCTCGGGCGGGTGCGGCTCGACCTGCTGGGGCGCCATAACGTGGTCAATGCCCTGGCGGCCGCGGCGGCCGCCCTGGCCATGGGGCTCGCCCCCGAGCGGATCGTGGCGGGCCTCTCCGGCGTCGCGCCCATGCCGGGCCGGCTCGCCATCGTGGCCGGCGTCAACGGCTCGCGGCTGCTGGATGATACCTATAATTCCAACCCCGGTGCGGTGAGGGCGGCCCTCGAACTGCTCGCCACGCTGCCCGGCCCGCGCTGGTGCCTGCTGGGTGCCATGGGTGAACTGGGGGAGGCGTCCGAGCGGCTGCATGCCGAGATCGGAGACTACGCACGGGAACTGGGGATCGACTTCCTCGGCACCTGCGGTGAGGCGGCCCGGGCCGCTTCCCGCGCCTTCGGGGCAGGCGGGTGCCACTTCGACGAGCGCGAGGCGCTGTCGCGCCACGCCCTCAACCATCTTCCGCCCGGGGCCAGCGTGCTGGTCAAGGGGTCGCGCAGTGCCGCCATGGAGCAGGTGGTGGCGGTGCTGCGTCGGGATCGATCAAGGTGAACGCAATACATGCTGCTCTATCTGGCTGAGTTACTGGCGCAACGCTTCAGCGCCTTCAATGTCTTCAACTACCTGACCCTGCGCATGATCCTGGGGACGCTCACGGCCCTGGTGCTCTGCCTGTGGCTGGGGCCGGTGATGATCCGCCGGCTGGTCGAGCGCCAGATCGGCCAGGCGGTGCGCGATGACGGACCCCAGACCCATCTCTCCAAGGCGGGCACGCCCACCATGGGCGGGGCCATGATCCTGATGGCCATCGCCGTCAGCACCCTGCTGTGGGGGGATCTCGGCAACCACTACGTCTGGATCGTGCTGGGGGTCACCCTGGGCTTCGGTGCCATCGGCTGGGTGGACGACTACCGCAAGGTGGTGGAGAAGAATCCCCGGGGCCTGCCGGCGCGCTGGAAGTACCTCTGGCAGTCGGTGATCGGCCTGGCCGCCGCCGTGCTGCTCTATGCCACCGCCGCTTCGCCGGTGGAGACCAGCCTGATCGTGCCGCTGTTCAAGGACGTGGTGCTGCCCATGGGGGTCTTCTTTATCGTGCTGACCTACTTCGTGATCGTGGGCAGCTCCAACGCGGTGAACCTCACCGATGGCCTGGACGGCCTCGCCATCATGCCGACCGTCCTGGTGGCCATGGGCCTGGCGGTCTTCGCCTACGCCAGCGGCAACGCCGTCTTCGCCAACTACCTGCAGATCCCCTTCATCCCCGGTTCCGGCGAGCTGGCGGTCTTCTGCGCCACCATCGCCGGTGCGGGTCTGGGCTTTCTGTGGTTCAACACCTACCCGGCCCAGGTCTTCATGGGCGACGTGGGGGCCCTGGCCCTGGGGGCGGCCCTGGGCGTGGTGGCGGTGATCGTGCGCCAGGAGATCGTGCTCTTCATCATGGGCGGGATCTTCGTCATGGAGACCGTCTCGGTGATCCTCCAGGTGGGCTCCTACAAGCTCACCGGGCGCCGTATCTTCCGCATGGCACCGCTGCACCACCACTACGAGCTCAAGGGCTGGCCGGAGCCGCGGGTCATCGTGCGTTTCTGGATCATCACCGTGGTCCTGGTACTGATCGGCCTGGCGACCCTCAAGGTGCGCTGAGCGAGGGCCCCACGCGAGCAAGGAGCAGGATATGGTCAAGGTGCCGAAAGGCGTCACCCTGGTGGTCGGGCTCGGCATTTCCGGGCGCGCCATCTGCCGACACCTCGAGCGGCAGAGGGTGGCCTACATGGTGGCCGATACCCGCGCCGTACCGCCGGGCATGGATGATTTCCACGCCGCCCATCCGGGAGTGGCGATCCACTGCGGTCCGCTGACCGCCCTCGACCTCTCCGAGGTGGAGGAGGTGGTGGTGAGTCCGGGCGTCGACCCGCGCACCCCGGGCCTGGACGCCCTGGCCGGGCGCCTTCGCGAGGCGACCGGCGAGCCGCTGGTGATCGGCGAGATCGCACTGTTCGTTCGCGCCGCCCGGGCGCCCATCGCGGCGATTACCGGCTCCAACGCCAAGTCTACCGTGACCACCCTGGTGGGCGAGATGGCCGTCGAGGCCGGTCGTCGCGTGGCGGTGGGCGGCAACCTGGGGACCCCGGCCCTGGACCTGCTCGCCGACGAGCCCGACGCCGACTTCTACGTGCTGGAGCTCTCCAGCTTCCAGCTCGAGACCACGCCGCGTCTGGGTGCCGAGAGCGTGGCCTTCCTCAACCTCTCCGAGGACCACCTGGACCGCCATGGCAACATGGCCGGCTATCGGGAGGCCAAGGGGGCCATCTTCCGCGGCGCCCGCCACGCCGTGGTCAACGCCGAGGATCCCAACACCTGGCCGGAAGAGCGACTGCCCTTCCAGGACAGCTTCACCACCCGGGCCCCCGAAGCGGGGGAGTGGGGCATCGGCCGCCACCGGGACGCCGACTGGCTGATGCACGGCGACACCCCGCTGATGCCCGCCGCCGAGGTGCGCCTGGCCGGCCGTCACAACCAGGCCAATGCCCTGGCGGCGCTGGCCATGGGGCGTCGGCTGGGCCTGCCCATGGAATCGATGTGCCGGGTGCTGCGTCGCTTCCCGGGGCTCCCCCACCGCGGTGAGCTGGTGGCCGAGGTGGGCGGGGTGCGCTGGATTAACGACTCCAAGGGCACCAACGTGGGGGCCACCCTGGCCGCCATCGCCGGCCTCGGCCCGACCCTGGCGGGCCGCCTGATCCTGCTGGCCGGCGGCGTCGGCAAGGGCGCCGACTTCACTCCCCTGGCCGAGCCCCTGGCCCGCTATGGTCGTGAGGCGATCCTCTTCGGCCTCGACGCCGAGCGCCTGGCGCGGACTCTGCGCGGGCGGCTGCCGATCACCGAGGTGGAGGAGCTCTCCCAGGCCATGGCCCGGGCCGCCGAGATCGCCGAGCCCGGCGACTGCGTGCTGCTCTCCCCGGCCTGCGCCAGCCTGGACCAGTTCGCCAACTACCAGGAGCGCGGCGAGGTGTTTCGGCGCTGGGTGCGCCGCCATCTGGGGCAGGAGGCGACATGAAGCGGCCCTCTCGGCTCTCCCGGCTCCGCGAGCGGCTCTCCACCCGGGACCAGCCCTTCGACGGCTGGCTGGTGGTAGCCGCCCTGTCGCTGATGCTGATCGGCTGGGTGATGGTGACCTCGGCGTCGTCGGAAGTGGCCGCGAGCCTTACCGGTAACCCCTGGTACTTCAGCATCCGCCACGCCATCTTCCTGGTGGTGGCGCTGGGGGCGGCCGCCTTCGCCCTGCGCGTGCCCCTGGCCTGGTGGAAGGTCAACGGTCCCCTGCTGCTGCTGCTGGGCATCGGCCTGCTGATCCTGGTGCTGCTGGTGGGGCGCGAGATCAACGGCAGCAAGCGCTGGATCTCGATCCCGGGGGTGCCCTTCAACCTCCAGGCCTCCGAGGTGGCCAAGTTCTGCCTGATCGTCTACGTGGCCGGCTACCTGGAGCGCTTCCTGCCCCAGGTGCGCCGCGAGCTGGGCGCCTTCCTGCGTCCGCTGCTGGTGGTGGGCATCATGGCGCTGCTGCTGATTCGCGCCCCCGACTACGGCGCGGCGGTGGTGATGATCGCCTGCGTCATGGGCATGCTGCTGATGGCCGGTGCTCCCTGGGGCCGCTTCGTGGTGCTCCTGGGGGCTGTGGGGCTGCTGGGCTTCTATGTGGCCATTGCCGAGCCCTACCGCCTGGCGCGCATCACCAGCTTCGCCGATCCCTGGGCGGACCAGTTTGCCAGCGGCTACCAGCTGACCCAGGCGCTGATCGCCTTCGGCCGGGGCAGCTGGCTGGGCATGGGGCTCGGCAACAGCGTGCAGAAGCTCTTCTACCTGCCCGAGGCCCACACCGACTTCGTCTTTGCGGTGCTTGCCGAGGAGCTGGGTCTGTTCGGGGCGGTGGGCGTCATCGGGCTCTTCGCCCTGCTGGTGTGGCGGGCCATGGCGGTGGGGCGCCGGGCCGAGCTGGCCCGGCTCCCCTTTGCCGCCTATCTCAGCTACGGGATCGCCCTGGTGATCGGCGCCCAGGCCTTCATCAATATTGCGGTGAGCAGCGGCATGCTGCCCACCAAGGGGCTGACCCTGCCGCTGCTCAGCTATGGCGGCTCGAGCCTGCTGGTCAGCGCCGTGATGATGGCGCTGCTGCTGCGTGCCGATATCGAGACCCGTCAGGCGGTGCGCCGGGCAAGCCCCGCGGCGCCGCGCTCCAGTGGCGCACCGGGGCGGCCAAACCCTCAACCCGAAGGAGTCGCCAAGTGAGCAAGCGACCGGGACGCCGCGTCCTGATCATGGCCGGAGGCACCGGCGGCCACGTCATTCCGGCCCTCTCCCTGGCCCGCGGCCTCGCCGCCGAGGGGGTGGAGGTGGCCTGGCTGGGCAGCCCTCGCGGCATCGAGAACCGCCTGGTGCCCGAGGCGGGCCTTCCCCTCCATCGCATCGCGGTGTCCGGCCTGCGCGGTAACGGTGCCGCCGGCTGGCTGCTGGCGCCGCTCAACCTGACCCGGGCGGTCTGGCAGGCGCGGCGGGTGATCCGCGAGTTCGACCCCCAGCTGGTGGTGGGGCTCGGCGGCTTCGCCAGCGGCCCCGGCGGCCTGGCCGCCTGGCTGGGGCGCCGCCCGCTGGTGATCCACGAGCAGAACGCCGTGGCGGGGCTCACCAACCGGGCGCTGTCACGGCTGGCGCGCCGCGTCTACGCGGCCTTTCCCCAGGCCTTCGGCAGCCGCGGCGAGGTGATCGGCAACCCGGTGCGCGCCGAGATCGCCGCGCTTGGCGAGGCGCCGCACACGGCCGCGGCGATGCGTGGCCGGCGCCTGCGGCTGCTGGTGGTGGGGGGCTCCCTGGGCGCCCAGGCGCTCAACGAGCGCCTGCCCGAGGCGCTCGCGCTGCTGTCCCCCGAGGCGCGTCCCGAGGTGCGCCACCAGGCCGGGCGCGACAAGGACGCTGCCACCCGCCAGGCCTATGCCGACCATGGCGTGCCAGCCGAGGTGACCCCCTTTATCGATGACATGGCAGAGGCCTACGGCTGGGCCGACCTGGTGGTCTGCCGGGCCGGCGCCCTGACCGTGGCGGAACTCGCCGCCGCGGCGAGGCCGGCGCTCTTCGTGCCCTTTCCCTTTGCGGTGGACGACCACCAGACTGCCAACGCTCGGGCGCTGGTGGAGGAGGGCGCCGCCGAGCTGCTGCCCCAGACAGAACTCGATGCGGCGACGCTGGCCGAGCGGCTGGCGGCGCTGCTGGACCCCGACACTCTCGCCACCATGGCCGCGCGGGCGCGTGCCTGTGCGCACCTCGACGCCGTCGAGCGCCTGGTGGCCGGCTGCATGGAGACAGGTTTTGAGCGATAGCACCTCACGGCCGGTTCCCGGCCAGTCCACCCCTCCCGAGCGGGGGCTGGGCATGCGCCGGATTCGGCAGATTCACTTCGTGGGCATCGGCGGCGCCGGCATGTGCGGCATCGCCGAGGTCCTGTCCAACCAGGGCTATGCCGTCAGCGGCAGCGACCTGAAGGCATCGGCGGTGGTGGCGCGGCTGCGCCAGTGCGGTATCACGGTGGCCATCGGTCACGCCGCCGAGCATGTGGCCGGCGCCGACGTGGTGGTGGTCTCCACCGCGGTGGATGAGTCCAATCCGGAGATCGCCTGGGCGAGGGAACACCGCGTGCCGGTGGTGCGCCGCGCCGAAATGCTCGCCGAGCTGATGCGCTTCCGCCACGGCATCGCCGTGGCCGGCACCCACGGCAAGACCACCACCACCAGCCTGACCGCGACCCTGCTCGGCGAGGGGGGGCTCGACCCCACCTTCGTGATCGGCGGGCGACTGACCAGCGCCGGCACCAACGCCCGGCTGGGGGAGGGCGACTACCTGGTGGCCGAGGCCGATGAGTCGGACGCCTCCTTCCTGCACCTGCAGCCCATGGTCTCCATCGTCACCAATATCGATGCCGACCATATGGCCACCTACGGCGGCGACTTCGAGAAACTCAAGACCACCTTCCTCGAGTTCCTGCACAACCTGCCGTTCTATGGGCTGGCGATCCTCTGTATCGACGATGACAATGTGCGTGGCCTGCTCGACCGAGTGCACCGCCAGTTCATCACCTACGGCTTCAGCGAGGACGCCGACTACCGCATCACCGATTTCGCCCAGGAGGGCGGCGAGATCCGCTTCACTGCCCACCGTCCGGGCGGCCTGGCGCCGCTGCCGGTGCGCCTGGCCATGCCCGGTCGCCACAACGCCCTGAACGCCCTGGCGGCCATCGCCGTGGCCAGCGATGCCGGCGTCGACGATGACGCCATCCTGCGTGGCCTGGCCGGCTTCCAGGGAGTGGGGCGACGCTTCCAGGTCCAGGGCCACTTCCCGGCGCCGAGCGGCGAGGGCGAGGTGATGCTAGTGGACGACTACGGCCACCATCCCCGCGAAGTGGAGATGGTGATCCGGGCGGTGCGCGCCGGCTGGCCGGAGCGGCGCCTGGTGATGCTCTACCAGCCCCATCGCTATTCGCGCACCCGGGATCTCTATGAGGACTTCGTGCGGGTGCTCTCCGGCGTCGATACCCTGCTGCTGCTGGACGTCTACAGCGCCGGGGAGGCGACGATCCCCGGCGCCGAGGGGCGCACCCTGGCCGGCTCCATCCGCCAGCGCGGCGAGGTGGACCCTATCTTCGTGCAGGAGAAGAGTGAGCTTGCCGGCCTGCTGGCCCGGGTGCTGCGCCCGGGCGATATCCTGATCACCCAGGGCGCCGGCGACGTGGGCGGGATCTCCCAGGCGCTGGCCGATGCGGCCCTGATGCTCGACGAGGTGACCCTATGAGCCTGGTGAACGATCTGGGCCGCGTGGCCGTGATCTACGGCGGCAGCTCCGCCGAGCGCGAGGTCTCCCTGAAGAGCGGGGCGGCGGTGCTGGCCGCCCTCCAGCAGGCAGGCGTGGATGCCATCGGCTATGACCCCGCCGAGGGGGGGCTGGTGGGGCTCGAGGCCCTGGCGCCGGACCGCGTCTTCATCGCCCTGCATGGCCGCGGCGGCGAGGATGGCACCCTTCAGGGGGCCCTGGAGCTGCTCGGCATCCCCTACACCGGCAGCGGCGTGCTCGCCTCGGCCCTGGGCATGGACAAGCAGCGGACCAAGCTGGTGTGGCAGGCACTCGGCCTGCCCACGCCGGAATCGGTGATGCTCGAGGCCGGCGCCGACTGGGCGGCGGTGGTGGCGCGCCTCGGCCTGCCGTTGATCGTCAAGCCGGTCCACGAGGGGTCGACCCTGGGGATCAGCATCGTCCACAGCGCCGAGGCGCTGGCGGCGGCCTACCATGAGGCGGCTCGTTTCGATGCCAGGGTGATGGCCGAACGCTTCGTCGAAGGTGAGGAATATACCGTGTCGCTGCTCGGCGACGCGGTGCTGCCTGCGATCCGCGTCGAGGTGCCCGGGGGCTTCTACGACTACGAGGCCAAGTACCTCTCCGATACCACCCGCTATCACCTGCCCTGCGGGCTCGGCGACGCCGAGGAGGCCGAGCTGGGCGAGCTCTGTCACCGCGCCTTCGAGGCGGTGGGCGCCGAGGGGTGGGGCCGGGTCGATGTGATGCGTGATCGCGAGGGGCGTTTCTGGCTGATCGAGATCAACACCTCGCCGGGCATGACCGACCACAGCCTGGTGCCCCAGGCCGCGGCCCACGCCGGTATCGACTTCGAGGCCCTGGTGCTGCGCATCCTGGCGGCCACCCTGGAGGCGCGCCCGGCATGACGCGACGGGGGGGCTGGCTGGGTGTCCTGCTGCTGCTGGTGCTGTTCGGCGCCGGCGGTCGAGCCCTGTGGCTGTGGCTCGACCGCCCCATCGAGCGGGTCTCCATCGGCGGCGAGTTCACCCACGTCAATGCCGACTACTTGCGCGACGAGCTGGCGCCGCTGATCCGCGGTCGTTCCTGGCTCTCGGTCAACGTGGCCGAGCTGCGCGAGGAGGCGCTGGCGATCGAGTGGATCGCCGAGGCGCGGGTCACCCGGGAGTGGCCCAATGCGCTGACCTTCGAGCTGACGGAGCAGGTGCCGGTGGCGCGCTGGAACGACGACTATCTGCTCAATCCCCAAGGGGAGCCCTTCGCCTTCGGAGCGGTGTCGCCGCCCGGCGACCTGCCGGACCTCGCCGGTCCCCTCGGCAGCGGTGCCGAGGTGCTGGCCTACCACGAGCGACTGGCCACGCGCTTCGGGGCCATGGGCCTGGAGCTCTCCCAGCTTCGGCTCGAGCCCCGCGGCGCCTGGCGCTTCCAGCTCGACGACGGCGTCTGGGTGATGCTGGGGCGCAGCGATCGCGAGGCGAGGCTGGCACGGCTGGCGGCGGCCTGGCAGCGTCAGCTCGGCTCCCAGGCGTCGCACATCCGCTACATCGATCTGCGATACCCCAACGGGGTAGCCGTTGCCTGGCATGGCGAGACCGAGCCGGGAGAGGAGGATCCAGCGGAGGAGGGCTGAGACCTTTTTCCGAGCAAAGGCGCATGCCCAAGGGCATGCGCCTGTTTCTTTTGCGGCAAAATCGCCGTATCGTGAAAGGTGATTTTCGCTCCGGGGTGGAGGATCAACTCGAGTTGTCCCTATAATTGACCCCAGGTTCATTTTTCATGATGCATGGCCCCTGGCGGGCCAGGTTCGAGGAGAGTTCCCGACTCATGGCAGGTCCTTCCAACGCGTCCAATATGGTAGTCGGGCTGGATATCGGAACGTCCAAGGTCGTGGCGATCGTGGGGCAGCCCACCGACGATGGCGGCATCGAGATCGCCGGTATCGGCTCGCACCCCTCCCGCGGCATGAAGAAGGGCGTGGTGATTAATATCGAATCCACGGTGCAGTCGATCCAGCGCGCCGTGGAGGAGGCCGAGCTGATGGCCGGCTGCGATATTCACTCCGTCTATGTCGGCGTGGCCGGCAGCCACATCAGCTCCATGAACTCCGATGGCGTGGTGGCGATCAAGGAGCGGGAAGTGACCCCCTCCGATATCGACCGGGTCATCGATTCGGCCCGCGCCCGGGCGATCTCCGAGGGGCAGCGTGTGCTCCATGTGCTGCCCCAGGAGTTCGCCATCGATACCCAGGGCGGCATTCGCGAGCCGCTGGGCATGTCCGGGGTGCGCCTGGAGGCGCGTGTGCACCTGGTGACGGCGGCGCTCAACGCCGTGCAGAACATCGAGAAGTGCGTGCGCCGCTGCGGCCTCGAGGTCGACGCCATCATCCTCGAGCAGCTCGCCTCCAGCATGGCGGTGCTCACCGAGGACGAACGCGAGCTGGGGGTCTGCATGGTGGACATCGGCGGCGGCACCACCGATATCGCCGTCTTCACCGAGGGGGCGATTCGCCATACCTCCGTGATCCCCATCGCCGGTGACCAGGTCACCAACGATATCGCCATGGCCCTGCGCACGCCGACCCAGCACGCCGAGGAGATCAAGGTCAAGTACGCCTGCGCCCTGACCCAGCTGGCCGCCAGCGACGAGCTGATCAAGGTACCCAGCGTCGGCGACCGGCCGGCCCGGGACCTCTCTCGCCAGGCGCTGGCCGAGGTGGTGGAGCCCCGCTACGAGGAGCTCTTCACCCTGGTGCGTGACGAGCTGCGCCGCAGCGGCTACGAGGACCTGGTGGCGGCTGGCGTGGTCTTGACCGGCGGCACCGCCCGGATGGAAGGGGTCGTGGAGCTGGCCGAGGAGATCTTCCACATGCCGGTGCGCATCGCTTGCCCGCAGAACGTGCGCGGCCTGGCCGATGTGGTGCGCAACCCGATTTATTCGACCGGGGTCGGTTTGCTACATTACGCTCTGCAGGAGACCCGGCAGGGTCACGGTCGACAGGCACAGGGCAGCGTGATGCCGGTCCAGGCGCGGCGCGAAGACGCCGGCCGGCGCGGCTTCAGGGAAGGCATACCGGCGCTGGCAAGGCTCAAGGGCTGGTTGAAAGGAAATTTCTGACAGGGTCGCCGCGGCGATCCAGGAGACGGGGCAAATGTTTGAACTGGTAGATAGCGCACCCTCAAGCAGCGCGGTCATCAAGGTGATCGGCGTCGGCGGCGGCGGCGGCAACGCCGTCAACCACATGGTCGAGAGCAACATCGAGGGCGTGGAGTTCATCTGCGCCAACACCGATGCCCAGGCGCTCAAGCGAGTCTCGGCCAAGACCGTGCTCCAGCTCGGCAACGAGATCACCAAGGGGCTCGGCGCCGGCGCCAACCCCGAGGTGGGGCGTCAGGCCGCCATGGAGGACCGCGAGCGCATTGCCGAGCTGCTCAACGGTGCCGACATGGTGTTCATCACCGCCGGCATGGGCGGTGGCACCGGCACCGGCGGCGCTCCGGTGGTGGCCCAGGTGGCCAAGGAGCTCGGCATCCTCACCGTGGCGGTGGTGACCCGTCCCTTCCCCTTCGAGGGCCCCAAGCGCATGCGTGCCGCCGAGGAGGGCATGCGTGAGCTCTCCGAGCACGTCGACTCCCTGATCACCATCCCCAACGAGAAGCTGCTCTCGGTGCTTGGCAAGAGTGCCAGCCTGCTGACCGCCTTCAGCGCCGCTAATGACGTGCTGCTGGGCGCCGTCCAGGGCATTGCCGAGCTGATCACCAGCCCCGGCATCATCAACGTCGACTTCGCCGACGTGCGCACCGTGATGTCCGAGATGGGCATGGCGATGATGGGCTCCGGCAGTGCCGTGGGCGAGAATCGCGCCCGGGAAGCCGCCGAGAAGGCCATCCGCAGCCCGCTGCTCGAGGACGTCGACCTCCACGGCGCCCGGGGCATCCTGGTCAACATCACTGCCGGCCCGGACCTCTCCATCGGCGAGTTCAACGATGTGGGTGCCACCGTCCAGGAGTTCGCCTCCCAGGACGCCACCATCGTGGTGGGTACCTCCATCGACATGGAGATGAGCGACGAGCTGCGCGTCACCGTGGTGGCGGCAGGCCTCGACGGTCGTCAGCAGACCAAGGCCGCGACGCGAGAGCCGGCCAAGCGTGCCGAGAGCGCCTCCGACTATCGTCGCATGTCGCAGCAGCCGGCCGTGGCGCGTCAGCAGGCCACCCGTGCCGCCGCCGAGCCGGAGGAGGCCGCCAGGCCGCGCAGCGAGAAGCGTCGCTCCCAGGAGCTCGACGACTACCTGGATATTCCGGCCTTCCTGCGCCGCCAGGCCGATTGAGACGCACTATCGAGCCCATTGGCCGTGCCGGGCGAGGTTTCTTTGTTGAAACGCCCGTTCGGTGTTATAGTGAACAGTGTTTGATAACCCGATAACAGCCTGGCCACAGCCCATGATCAGACAACGCACCCTGAAGAACGTCATCCGCGCCACCGGCGTCGGCCTGCACTCCGGCAAGAAGGTCTACATGACCCTGCGTCCGGCGCCCGTGGATACCGGTATCGTCTTCGTGCGCACCGATCTGGATCCCGAGGTGCAGATCCCCGCCCAGGCCGATAACGTCACCGACACTACCCTCTGCACGGCGCTCTCCGCCGGCGGCGCCAAGGTGGCCACGGTCGAGCATCTGATGTCGGCCCTGGCCGGCCTCGGTATCGATAACGCCTATGTCGACCTCAGCGCCGCCGAGGTGCCGATCATGGACGGCAGCGCGGGCCCCTTCGTCTTCCTGATCCAGTCCGCCGGCATCAGCGAGCAGAATGCGCCCAAGAAGTTCATCCGCATCAAGCGGGAGATCACGGTGCGGGACGGCGACAAGGAAGCCACCTTCCGCCCCCATCAGGGCTTCAAGGTCGCCTTCGCCATCGACTTCGACCATCCGGTCTTCGAGGGGCAGACCCAGACCGCCATGGTGGATTTCTCCACCACCTCCTTCGTCAAGGAGGTCTCCCGGGCGCGCACCTTCGGCTTCATGCGCGACCTGGAGTACCTGCGCTCCAACAACCTGGCCCTGGGCGGCAGCCTCGACAACGCCATCGTGGTGGACGACTACCGCATCGTCAACGAGGGCGGCCTGCGCTACGACGACGAGTTCGTCAAGCACAAGGTGCTCGATGCCATCGGCGACCTCTACCAGCTTGGCCACAGCCTGATCGGTGAGTTCCACGGGGTGAAGTCGGGCCATGCCCTCAACAACCAGCTCTGTCGCGCCCTGATGGCCCAGCCCGACGCCTACGAGATTGTCACCTTCGAGGAGGAGGCCGCCGCGGCGCCTATCTCCTACGCGGCCCCGGCCATGGCCTGACCCTCCCGGGCCATGCCCGGAGCCTCAAGCTACAAGCTTCAACAGAGACGCCCCCGCAGCAGCGCTGCGAGGGCGTCTCTCGTTGGCTGGGCTGACTCTGCTGTCTGCCATCTTCGGGCGAGCCCGGGCGGCTTCTTAGGGGTTGCGCTCTGCGTGGGCGGCCAGACGCTGCAGTGCCGCCTTGAGGCGGGGGTCCCGGGTATCCTCGGCGCAGCTGGTCAGCTCGTCGGCCGCCTGGGCGGGCAGGTGGCGCACCTGGCGCAGCGGCGCCTTGACCGGCCGCACCGGGCGTACCTTGAGGGTGAATCCGGTTACCGCCTCGAAGCCGGGGAGCTGGTGCAGCAGCTCGAGCAGGCGAGGCTGCTCGTAGCGCAGCCGGGTCAGCCAGATGGCGCGGTCGGTGATCAGCGTCAGGCGTCCATCACGAAAGCCGCCCACGAAGAGATGCTCGGCGACCTCGCCGGGCAGCTGGTCGCGCAGGTGCTGCTGGGCCCGCTCGATCAGCCGCGCGGTGCGCATCAGCGAGCCGAGCTCGCCGCGGCCGTCCAGCAGGCGGGTCATGGGCTGGGCGCGGAAGCGCTTAGCCTTTATACTCATGGGCTTGTTTCTCGGGGCCTTGTGGCGTTACGCCGGGGAACCTCATTCACATGTCTCTGCGCCGGGCACTGATGCCCGGAAGCCTAGCACGCTCGGGAGTCCATCGACAGCATGCCCCCCCGCACCCAGCATGATGATGCGAAGGCGTCCGCCGCCATGAGCCGGCGGCGAACGCCGCGCTGGTGGCTGGCCGGCCTGCTGGTGGGGTGCCTGCTGCCGGCGGGGCTGGTGCAGGGGGAGCCGCTGCGCCAGGCCGAGCGTCTGGTGCAGGTGTGTATCCTGGCGCCGGCGCTGATCCGGGCCAGTTCGCGCCTGCAGGCCCGCCGCCGGGCGCGCCGTGCCTGGCCGCTGCCGCCGCGGCTTATCGCGATGCCGCGGCCCTGCGGGCTGCGCTGGCCGTCGCCGGGCGCGCGTCGTCTGACCGCCGCCCATGACGTCCTGACCCGCCGAGGTCCGCCCGCTGCGTGGGCAATTTGAACGCTTCTCCGACCGCCAGCGGCGGCCGGTAACCTGTCACACGCAGAGACTGGACCCCTTTCATGATCAATTCCCTGTTACGCAAGGTCGTCGGCTCCAAGAACGACCGTGAAGTCAAGCGCATGAGTCGCCTCGTCGAGCGCATCACCGCCCTGGAACCTGCGCTGGAAGCCCTGGACGATGCCGCCCTCAGGGCCCGCACCGAGGAGCTCCGTGGGCGCCTTGAGGCCGGTGAGCGCCTCGACGACCTGCTGGGCGAGGCCTTCGCCACCGTGCGCGAGGCCGGCAAGCGGGTCATGGGCATGCGCCACTTCGACGTGCAGATGATCGGCGGCATGACCCTCAACAGCGGCCGCATCGCCGAGATGAAGACCGGCGAGGGCAAGACCCTGGTGGCGACCCTGGCCGTCTATCTCAACGCCCTCCCCGGCAAGGGCGTGCACGTGGTCACGGTGAACGACTACCTGGCCAGCCGCGACGCCGAATGGATGCGCCCCCTCTACGAATTCCTCGGTCTCTCCGTCGGCGTGATCCGCGCCGGCCAGAGCAGCGAGGAGAAGCGGGCGGCCTATGAGTGCGATATCACCTACGGCACCAACAACGAGTTCGGCTTCGACTACCTGCGCGACAACATGGCCTTCTCGCTGGAGGATAAGGTGCAGCGCGGGCTCCATTTCGCCATCGTCGACGAGGTGGACTCCATCCTGATCGACGAGGCGAGAACGCCGCTGATCATCTCCGGCGCCGTGGACGAGAACACCGAGCTCTACCAGGTGGTCGACCGCCTGGCCAAGGAGCTTACGGCCTGCGAGGACCCCGAGGACCCGGCCAGCGGCGACTTCCTGCTCGACGAGAAGCACAAGCAGGTGGAGGTCACCGAGACCGGCCACCACAAGGTCGAGGCGCTGATGCGCAGCGAGGGCCTGCTGGGGGAGGAGGACTCCCTCTACGCCGCCCAGAACCTTAACCTGCTGCAGCATATGCATTCGGCGCTGCGCGCCCGCCACCTCTACCATCGCGACGTGGACTATATCGTCGCCGAGGGCCAGGTGGTGATCGTCGACGAGCACACCGGGCGCACCATGCCCGGCCGGCGCTGGTCCGAGGGGCTGCACCAGGCGGTGGAGGCCAAGGAGGGGGTGCCCGTGCAGCGGGAGAGCCAGACGCTGGCCTCCACCACCTTCCAGAACTACTTCCGCCTCTACGACAAGCTGGCCGGCATGACCGGGACCGCCGACACCGAGGCTTTCGAGTTCCGCCAGATCTACGGCCTCGACGTGGTGGTGATTCCCACCAACAAGCCGCTGATTCGCCGCGACCTCAACGACCTGGTCTATCTGACCGCCGAGGAGAAGTTCGAGGCGATCATCAAGGACGTGCAGGCGGAGACCGAGGCCGGCCGTCCGGTGCTGGTGGGTACCGCCTCCATCGAGACCTCCGAGTACCTGGCCGGGCTGATGAAGCAGGCGGGAATCGCCTTCAATGTGCTCAACGCCAAGCAGCACCAGAGCGAGGCGGAGATCATCGCCCAGGCGGGTCGCCCCGGCGCCGTGACCATCGCCACCAACATGGCCGGTCGCGGCACCGACATCATGCTCGGCGGCAACTGGGAGGCCGAGGCGGCCAAGCTGCAGGACCCGAGCCCCGAGCAGCTCGAGCGGCTCAAGGCCGAGTGGCAGGCGCGCCACGATGCCGTGCTGGCCGCCGGCGGCCTGCACGTGATCGGCTCCGAGCGCCACGAGTCGCGGCGCATCGACAACCAGCTGCGCGGCCGTGCCGGCCGTCAGGGCGATCCGGGCTCCACGCGTTTCTTCCTCTCCCTGGAGGACAGCCTGATGCGCCTGTTCGGCTCCGACCGGGTGCAGCGCATGATGAAGGCCCTGGGCCTGGAGCGCGGCGAGGCGATCGAGCACAAGATGGTCTCCAACGCCGTGGAGCGCGCCCAGAAGAAGGTGGAGAGCCGCAACTTCGATATCCGCAAGCAGCTCCTCGAATACGACGATGTGGCCAACGATCAGCGTCGGGTGATCTACGAGCAGCGCAACGAGATCCTCGCCGCCGAGGAGGTGGCCCAGGCGGTGGCCGGCATCCGGGAAGAGGTCCTGGAACTCGCTATCAGCGATTTTGTGCCCCCCCAGAGCCTGCCCGAGCAGTGGGACCTCGCCGGGCTCCAGGACCACCTCAGGACCGAGTTCAATCTCGAGGTCCCGGTGGTGCAGTGGGCCGAGGAGGACGAGCGCTTCCACGAGGAGCAGCTGCGCGAGCGCCTGCACGCCCTGCACCGCGAGGCCTACGAGGCCAAGGTGGAGCAGGCCGGCGAGGCGCTGATGCGTCGCTTCGAGAAGCAGGTGATGCTCCAGGTGCTCGACACCCGCTGGAAGGAGCACCTGCAGTCCATGGACCACCTGCGTCGCGGGATCCATCTGCGCGGCTACGCCCAGAAGAATCCCAAGCAGGAGTACAAGCGCGAATCCTTCGAGCTGTTCCAGACCCTGCTGGCCAATATCAAGAGCGACGTGACCCGCATTCTGAGCCACGTGCAGGTACGCCGCCCCGAGGAGGTCGAGGAGCTGGAGCAGCAGCGCCGCGCGGCCCTGGAGCGCGAGAAGGCGTCGGCGGCCAGCCGCCACGATGCGCCGGAGGCGCCCGCCGCCGGCACCGCGGACGCCGAGGCGCCGCTGCCGCCCGGTGCCGACGGCCGCCCGCTGCGCCGCGAGGGCCCCAAGGTAGGGCGCAACGACCCCTGTACCTGCGGCTCCGGCAAGAAGTACAAGCAGTGCTGTGGCAAGCTGAGCTGATCGGCGCCGCCGCCAACCTGACAGGAGAGAAGACGATGGCAGTGGGTGAAGCAAGCTTTCCCGAGATGCCGGCCATTCCCGGCGTGCGCCTGGGCAGCGCCATGGCGGGTATCAAGAAGGCCAACCGCCGCGACCTGGTGGTGATCGAAGCGCCGGAAGGCGCCCGCGTCGCGGGCGCCTTCACCCGCAACGCCTTCTGTGCCGCCCCGGTCACCGTGGCCCGGGAGCACCTGGCCAGCGGCGAGGCCGCGCGCTATCTGGTGATCAATACCGGCAACGCCAATGCCGGCACCGGCGAGGTGGGCCTGCGCGATGCGCGGGCCACCTGCGCCGAGCTGGCTCGGCTGGCCGGCGTGGCCGGCGAGGCCGTGCTGCCCTTCTCCACCGGGGTGATCGGCGAGACGCTGCCCATGGAGACGCTGCTGGCGGGGCTGCCGGCGGCGCTGGCCGCCCTGGAGGAGGGGAGCCAGGCCTGGCATCAGGCCGCCGAGGGGATCCTCACCACCGATACCCGCCCCAAGGGGGCCAGCGTGACCCTGGCGCTGGGCGAGGAGACGGTGACCATCAACGGCATCGCCAAGGGCTCTGGCATGATCAAGCCCAATATGGCGACCATGCTGGCCTTCGTGGCCACCGACGCCTCCCTCGACCAGGCGCTGCTCGACGAGCTGCTGCGTGAGACGGTGGAGCGCTCCTTCAACTGCATCACCGTGGACGGCGACACCTCCACCAACGACGCCTGCGTGCTGATCAGCACCCAGCGCGGCGCCCGGATCGAGAGCGACGAGGCCGTTGCGGTGTTTCGCAACGGCCTGCAGCGGGTGATGACCGAGCTGGCCCAGGCGATCATCCGCGACGGCGAGGGGGCGACCAAGTTCGTCACCCTCCAGGTGGGCGGTGCCCGGACCCGGCGGGAGGCCCTGGACGTGGCCTTTACCGTGGCCCACTCGCCGCTGGTCAAGACCGCGCTCTACGCCTCCGATGCCAACTGGGGGCGCATCCTGGCCGCCGTGGGCCGTGCGCCGGTGGCGGACTTCGATGTCTCGAGGGTCGCCATCGATCTCGGCGAGGTGCGCCTGGTGGAGGCCGGAGGCCGTGCCTCCGGCTATACCGAGGAGGCCGGCAGCGCGGTGATGGCCAGGGAGGAGATCCCCATCCGCATCGAGCTGGGGCGCGGCGAGGAGAGCGCGACGGTATGGACCACCGACCTCTCCCATGAGTATGTGAGCATCAACGCCGACTATCGCAGCTGAGCCGCTGCGGTGGGGCAACCGCCAGACACAGAATTTCGCGCCCCCGGCGCGGACCAGTTGGAAAGGTAAATGAACGCAATGGTGAAGAGAAGGGTGCACGTGGCGGCCGCCGCCATCATCAGCGCCGACGGCGGGGAGGTGCTGATCGCCCGCCGGCCGAGCAACGTCGACCACGGTGGCCTCTGGGAGTTTCCCGGCGGCAAGCTGGCGCCCTACGAGACGGGCCTCGGGGGGCTCAAGCGCGAGCTGCTCGAGGAGCTGGGGGTGGAGATACAGCGGGCCCAGCCGCTGATCCGTATCCACCACGAGTACCCCGACAAGCATATCCTGCTCGACGTCTGGCAGGTCCACGACTTCTCCGGCGAGCCCTTCGGTCGCGAAGGGCAGGCGGTGCGCTGGGTGCCCATGGCGGAACTGGTCAACTATCCCTTCCCGGCGGCCAACCTGCCGATCCTGCGGGCCGTGGCGCTGCCCACCGAGTACCTGATCACCGGTGAGGAGGAGGATGAGGGCCTCTTCCAGCAGCGTCTCGAGCGTGCTCTGGTGGAGGACGGCGTGCGCCTGGTGCAGCTGCGCGCCAAGGAGCTCGACGAGGCGGCCTTCCTGGCCCGGGCCGAGGCATCCCTGGGCCTGTGTCGTCAGCACGGCGCCCGCCTGCTGCTCAACGCCGAGCCCGAACTGCTGGAGCGCGTCGATGCCGACGGTATCCACCTGACCAGCGAACGCCTGATGCGCCTCGAGCGGCGCCCCATCGCCGAGGGCAAGTGGCTCTCCGCCTCGACCCATGACCGAGAGCAGCTGGTTCAGGCCGGCAAGCTGGGCTGTGACTTCGTGACCCTCTCGCCGCTGCGCACCACGCCCTCCCACCCCGAGGTGGCGCCCATGGGCTGGCACGACTTCCAGGAGCTGGTGGAGCGCGCCGCCATGCCGGTCTTTGCCCTGGGGGGCATGACGCGTCATGACGCCAACCACGCCCGGGCCGTGGGCGCCCAGGGGATCGCCTCGATCCGCGACTTCTGGAAATAGCGGCACGGCGAACGCCCGATAAACGCAGCGCGCCCCGCCATTCGGCGGGGCGCGCTGCGTTCGGGGTCAGGGCTCAGGAGCGCCCCGAGGGCCCCGCGGCCAGGCGCTGCTGCTGCCAGGCGAAGTAGAGGAACAGCGCCCCCATCACCAGGTAGCCCACCACATAGTCCGGGGCGGCGTTAAGGGCGAGGGCCGGGGCATGCATCAGCCCCACGAAGGAGAAGCCGGCGGCGATCGCGGCGAAGGCCGCGGCACGGCGGAACTGGTGGTCGATCACCGAGACCGTCATGGCGCCGATCAGGATCGCCATGAACATGGCGCCCTGGCCCAGGGGCACGATGCCGGTGGAGATGCCGGTAACCGTCTCCTCGGCGGCGCGGCCGAAGCGGGTCATCACGTAGTTGGCGAAGTAGGGCAGCATGGCCAGTGCCACCGCCGGATAGTAGCGGGTGTCGTTGCTCTGGAAGGCCGTGGCGATCATCGACATGCCCACGAAGACCAGGATCGGTGCCACCACCGAGACCGGGATGATGGCGGCGAGTGCCGCGATCAGGCCGAACATGGTGGCCAGGCCGTAGACCGCACCGTTGAGCAGGCTGTAGCCGCGCCCGGCGCCCATCCACTTGGCGCCCACGGTGGCGATGTAGACGGTGGTGGGGAAGACCCCGCCGAACAGGGCGCCGATCATGGTGCCGGCGCCGTCCACGGCCTGGCACTCGCGAACGTCATACCTGTCGCCGGCGGCCTCCATGGCCTCCACGTTGTTCATGGTCTCGATGGCGTTGTAGAGGGTGATCGGCAGCACCACGGTGAGCACGGCCAGCATGCCGGTAAAGAGCAGCCCCAGGCCCTCGAACCAGGCCAGGTTGGGCAGCAGCGGGTAGAAGCCCAGGTGGGTGAAGGCGTCGCTGAAGCGCTCGCCCCCGGCATCGCCGATCAGGTAGGCCATGGCGGTCCCCACCACGATGGCGAACAGCGAGGTGGGCAGGCGGAAGGGCATGGCCACCCGGGCCACCAGGCCGACGATGATGATCGCCAGCACCAGCAGGCCGATCACCGGCATCTCCAGGGTCTTGAACAGCATTTCGCCGGCGATGAAGGTCAGCGCCACCCCGGCCACCGCGCCGAGCATCGCCGCCCGCGGCAGATGGTACTGGACCCAGCGGCCGATCAGGCTGATGGCCGCCTCGATGGTGCCGCTGATGAAGCAGGCGGCCACCGCGACCTTCCAGGCCAGTTCGGCGTCGCCGGTGAGCTGCTTGGCGGGCAGCAGCACCCCGAACAGGAAGACGAACATCACCGGGGTGGAGATGCCGTAGGAGAGGGCGGTAACGTCGGTGCGGTTCTCCTTCCTGGCCAGGCGCGCCGCGCTCCAGGCGTAGTAGAAGTTGCCCACCATCACCGCCACGGCCGCGCCGGGCAGCACCTGGCCGAAGACGATGGAGGCCGGGAAGCCCATGCCGAGCATGGTGATGGCGATGATGACGAAGTTGGCGATGTTGTTCTGGAACAGCGCGAAGAAGGCGTCGGTGTCCTCCTTCTTGTACCAGGGATAGTGCACGGGGGAGCTGCCGAGGGGTGTCGCCATGGGGAGCCTCTTGCTGTTGGGGCGCGGGATGGAGGAGCGAACTCTACCCCAAACGGCGACGCCCGGGCAGGGCCCGGGCGTCTGGGAACAAGGCTGGCGCCTCGCTCAGTTGACCGCGGCGACGGCCTTGGCCAGGTAGGGCAGGTTCTCGTGGGAGAAGCCCGCCACGTTGGCGCGGCCGGAGCGCACCATATAGATGCCGAACTCGTCGCGCAGGCGGTCGACCTGCTCCGGCGTCAGGCCGGTGTAGCTGAACATGCCGCGCTGTTCGGCGATATGCGCATACTTCTGGTCCAGGCCGTAGGGCTTCAAGGCCTCAACGAAGTCGCGACGCAGGGTGTTGATGCGGTCGCGCATCTCGGTGAGCTCCTCGCGCCAGATGGCGGCGAGCTCGGCGGAGTGCAGGATCTCGCTGACGATGGCGCCGCCGTGGGCCGGCGGGTTGGAGTAGTTCTCCCGGGCCACGATGGCGATCTGGGAGCGAACGTTCTCCATCTGCTCGGCGCTCTTCGCCACCATGATCAAACAGCCGGTACGCTCGCAGTAGATGCCGAAGTTCTTGGAGCAGGAGCTGGTGATGATCACCTCGTCGAGACTCTCGGCCAGCAGGCGCACCGCATAGGCGTCCTCCTCCAGGCCCTCGCCGAAGCCCTGGTAGGCGAAGTCCACCAGCGGCAGCAGGTTGCGCTCGCGCAGCACCTCGAGCACGGTCTGCCACTGCTCACGGGAGAGGTCGAAGCCGGTGGGGTTGTGGCAGCAGGCGTGCAGCACCACCACATCGCCCTCGGGGATCTGCTTCAGGGCGGCGAGCATGCCGTCGAAGTCGAGGCGGTTCTCGGCGTCCACGTAGGGGTACTTGTGCAGCGCGATGCCCGCGGCGGTGAAGATGCCGTGGTGGTTGGGCCAGGTGGGATCGGAGACCCAGATGCCCTTGCCCGGCAGCTGCTTGGCAATGAAGTCCGCCGCCAGGCGCAGGGCGCCGGTGCCGCCGGGGGACTGGGTGGCGCTGGCGCGGCCGGCTTCCAGCACCGGGGAGCCTTCGCCCAGCACCATGGGCAGCACCACCTCGCCATACGCCGGCGCCCCGTGGGAGCCGATGTAGGTCTTGGTGGTCTCGTTCTTGAGCAGCAGGGCCTCGGCCTCCTTGACCGCGCGCATCACCGGCGTGTTGCCCTGGGCATCCTTGTAGACGCCGACGCCGAGGTCGACCTTCTGGGGGTTGGTGTCCTTCTTGAAGGCCTCGATCAGGCCGAGGATGGCATCCCCGGGGACCCGCTCAATATGTTCGAACATTTATTTCGCTACCTCGTCGGTTCTGGCGGCAAGAATGAAATCGTTCCTGTGCAGGCCCTTGATCTTGTGCGACCACCAGGTCACGGTGACCTTCCCCCATTCGGTCAGCAGGGCCGGGTGGTGACCGGCCGTTTCGGCGAGTTCGCCGACGCGGTTGGTGAAGGCCAGGGCCTGCTGGAAGTCGGGGAAGGTGAAGGCCCGCTCCAGCTGCATGATGCCATCGCGCTCGATGATCTTCCACTCGGGAACCTCGGGCTTGAACAGCGCGATCTCGGCGTCGCTGACGGTGGGGGCGCCCTTGCGGCACGCCTCGCAGGGCTGACGGGAAAGCTTTTCCATGGAGTCACCTCGGCAGGGAGTTCACCCCGAAAGGTTGTGCAGTTGGGCCTCGACGTCAAGGGGTATCCCAGCCTGTGCGGCATGCGGAGGCACCCCGTCGTTCGGCTGGCTAGACTGGGGGGCAGGAAGACACAGGGGAGTCGATAGAGACAGGGGACCGCCATGACAGACGCCACGCCACCTTCGGCCCGGCATCCCGGCAGGGGAGTGCCTCTCTGGCTCAAGCTGGCCTTCACGCTCTGGATCCTGGGCTGGGCGCCCACCTTCTGGGTGCTGCTGGGTCCCCAGAACTACTTCTGGCTCTGCAACCTGGCCAACTTCCTGCTGCTGGTCGGGCTGTGGCGGGAGAGCCGCCTGCTGCTCTCCATGCAGTGGCTGGCGGTGGCCCTGGTCGGGACGCTCTGGGCCCTGGATGTCGGAACGGCCTGGCTCATCGGGCTGCATCCCATCGGCGGCACCGAGTACATGTTCGATGGCGGCCAGCCGCTGCTGACCCGGCTGCTCTCGCTCTATCACCTGATCCTGCCACCGGTGGCGGGGCTGGCGGTGTGGCGGCTGGGCTATGATCGACGGGCCCTCTCCTGGCAGACCGGCCTGACCTGGCTGGTGATACCGGCTAGCTACCTGCTCACCGACCCCAAGCGCAACATCAACTGGGTGCATGGGCCCTTCGGCAGCGAGCCTCAGACGCTGATGGATCCGCTGCTCTACCTGGTCGCCCTGATGGGCCTCTGGCCTCTGCTGATCTACCTCCCCGTTCATTTTCTGACGCGCCGGCTGCAGCGCCGCGGCCGGCTTGGGTGACCCCGGCTCAGGCCCCGGCGCCGCTCCGGATCAGCCAGTCGCGCACCTCGGCATAGGAGTAGCCCTCCAGGGCACCGAAGCCCGGCAGCTGTCTGGCCTTGAGCCGGGTGAGGAGCGGGGTGGTGATCCCGCACAGGAACCGGGCCAGCAGGTCCGGCGTGGGGGGGTGGCCCTCGCCCTGGTCGCTCAGGTGGCCAAGGAGCTCGCCGAGCAGCTCGCCAGGGGCGCGCTCCCCCAGCGGGGCGGGCTCGGGTCCCCGGGGCAGCCGGGCGGGCTGGCCCCGGCAGGCGGAGCAGTGGCCGCAGCGTTCGGGCGCGCGGTCGTCGCCGAACCACTCGGCCAGGCGCCGGCTCAGGCAGCGCTCGCTCTCGAAGAGCTCGAGCATGGCGTGCAGCCGGGCGATCTCGGCGGCCTCCTTGTCGCGAAAGTAGTCGTGGAGCTCGCCGGTCAGCGCCTCTGGGTCGATGTCGGTCGCCATGACCTCGTAGACCTCGGTGAGCTGGCGGCTCTGAAGCTCGATCCAGCCCTTGTCGACGAAGTAGTCCAGGGCGGTGATCACGCGGCGGCGGGAGGTGTCGAGGCCGCGCTCCCGACCCAGCGCCTCCAGGGTGGCGAAGTCCAGTTCGTGCCAGGTGCGCGCCTTCCTGGCGGCGTCGAGAATGGCCTGGACGAAGGCCTGGCGCTCGCCCTGGAAGCGGGCCACCAGGGCCTCGGGGTCGAGGAGCAGCTTGAAGCGGTAGTCGGCGAAATAGGCGTGGCGGGGCTTGAGGATGCCACGCAGTTCCAGCTGGACCAGCAGGGTCTTGAGCGGTAGCGGGCGGATGTTGGCATGCTGGGAGAGAGCGTTGAGGGTCAGCTCCCAGTGCGCCCCGGCGGCGCGCAGCTCGTCGATCACCCGGCGGATGCCGTGGCGCTCCGGGGTGTCGCCGTAGACGAAGGTCTCCAGCACCCCCAGGGTATCGCGCCCGGCCAGCATCAGGCACTCGGAAGGCCTGCCGTCGCGCCCCGCCCGGCCGATCTCCTGGCTGTAGTTCTCGATGGACTTGGGCAGGTCGAAGTGCACCACGGCGCGGATATCGGCCTTGTCGATGCCCATGCCGAAGGCGATGGTCGCGACGATGCAGTCGCTCTGTCCGGTCATGAAGGCTCGTTGGATCGCCTCGCGTTTCTCGGCCTCGAGCCCGGCATGGTAGGCGGTGGCGGAGAGCCCGGCCTTGCTCAGGTAGGCGGCCAGACGCTCGGCGGTCTGCTGGAGGGTGACGTAGACGATGGTGGGAGAGGGCGCCTGGGCCTGGCGCTGCTTCAGCCAGGCGGCCAGGGCCCGGGGGCGGGCGTCGGCGGCCACCGGGGCCACGCTGAGGTCGAGGTTCTCGCGATAGAAGCCGGTGGCGGTGATGTCATCGGCGGCGATCCCGAAGCGGCTGCGCATATCGTCGATGACCCTGGGGGTGGCCGTGGCGGTCAGCAGCAGCGCCTGGGGAATACCGAATTCACGCTGGTAGTCGGGAAGCTTGAGGTAGTCGGGGCGGAAGTTGTGCCCCCACTCGGAGATGCAGTGGGCCTCGTCCACCACCATCAGGGAGATCGGCACCCGGCGAATGAAGGCCCGGAAGCGCTCGTTCTTGAGGCGCTCCACCGAGATCATCAGGATGCGGATCTCGCCGCGTTCGACCCCGGCCATCACCGCGGCGGCCTCCTCCCGGCTCTGGGCGGAGTCGATGCTGGCGGCCCGGATGCCGTGGCGCTCGAGGAAGGCGAGCTGGTCCTGCATCAGCGCCAGCAGCGGCGAGATCACCAGGGTGAGGTGGGGCAGGTGCAGGGCGGGCAGCTGGTAGCAGAGCGACTTCCCCGAGCCGGTGGGGAAGATGGCCGCCGCCGAGCGGCCGGCCGTCACCGCTTCGATCACCGGGCGCTGGCCGGGGCGAAAGTCGGCGTAGCCGAAGACCTCTTGAAGGGTCTGCTGGATCATCGGGGGCTCCGGAGTCAGGACTGGCTGGCCGTCCAGTGTAGCCGACCGAGCCTGTCGCTGCTCTACTGGAGGTCTCGCGCTCAGCGCGGCGCGTCATAGCGCTGCTCGCGGCCCCGAGAGAAGAGCACCTGCCAGAGCTGCAGGTGGCGAGCGCGAAAGGCCCCGGCACAGACCGACAGGTAGTAGCGGAACATGCGGCGGGTGCGTTCGTTGTAGCGGTCGGCAATCTCGCCCCAGCGGGCATCGAAGTTCCCGAGCCAGGCCATCAGGGTGCGGTCATAGTCGGGGCCAAAGTTCTGCCAGTCCTCCAGCAGCAAGTAGGGTTCGCTGGCCCGGGCGATATGCATCGCCGAGGGCAGCACGCCGTTGGGAAAGATGTAGCGGTTGATCCAGGGGTCGGCGGTGATCTCCGAGCTGTTGGAGCCGATGGTATGCAGCAGGAACAGACCCTCGGCGTCCAGCAGCCGTTCGACCGTCCGGAAGTAGACGGGATAGTTGCGATGCCCCACGTGCTCGAACATGCCGATGGAAACGATGCGGTCGAAGCACCCCTCCAGGTCGCGATAGTCCATCAGCTCGATGGCGACCGGCAGCCCCGCGCAGCGCTGCCGCGCCAGCTCGGCCTGCTCCTTCGAGATGGTGATGCCGGTGACTTCGACGCCGTGGTGGCGAGCGGCATGCTCGGCGAAGCTCCCCCAGCCGCAGCCGATATCCAGCACGCGCATGCCGGGCTCGAGCTCGAGCTTGCGGCAGGCCAGCTCCAGCTTGGCGAGCTGGGCCTCATGCAGGGTATCGGCCTCCTTCCAGTAGCCGCAGGAGTAGCACAGGGTGGGGTCGAGCATACGCTGGAAGAGGTCGTTGCCCAGATCATAGTGGACCTCGCCGACCCGGTAGGCGCGAGCCCGGCTCTGCAGGTTGAAGAAGCCTGCCTGGAGACGGTACATCAGCCGCTCGGAGGGAGGGTGTACGCGCTCCCCCAGGCCGTGCTGCAGGAGCCGACAGGCCAGCTGGTCTAGCCTTTCGCACTCCCACCAGCCATCCATATAGGCCTCCCCCAGGCCCAGGGTGCCCTGGCGGAGCACGCGCTCGAAGAGGTCGGGGTGGTAGACCCTGAGGTCTCGGGGTGCCGGACCGTTGAGGGTGATGCCGGAGCCCTCCAGCAGGCGCTCGATAGCTCGCCTGGCGCGAGAGTCGGGAAGGGCGGTGAGGTGTGTGGGCGCGTTACTGTTCATGCTGTCCGTCCGGGCCGGGGAGCGCGTTAACACTCCTGAGCATAGCCAAACCTGCCAGACAGGGAAAAATCCGGCAGAATAGCGCATTTTGTCGCCGCCACCTCGGCGGGCGGCTCGGCTGATACTGCAATGGGCGCTGAAATGACGACCGATACCCAACCTCGTGCCCAGTGGCTAGGCCGCTGGGGCTTTGTGCTGGCGGCTACCGGATCCGCGGTGGGCCTCGGCAATATCTGGAAGTTTCCCTATATCACCGGCGAGTATGGCGGCGGCGCCTTCGTGCTGGTCTACCTGGCCTGCATCCTGGCGGTCGGCATCCCGGTGATGATGACCGAGATCGCCTTCGGGCGTCGCGGTCGCGGCAGCCCCGTGGACGCCCTGCGCCGGGTGGTGAAGGAGTCGGGGAGCGGCTCGGCCTGGTCGCTGCTGGGCTGGCTGGCGATGCTCTGCGGCTTCATGATCCTCTGCTTCTATGCGGTGGTGGCTGGTTGGTCCTTCTCCTATCTCTGGAAGATGCTCACCGGCGCCTTTGCCGGCGCCACCGGTGATGACATGGTCGGCATCTTCGTGGCCAACAACGAAAACCCGCTGAACCTGGGGTTCTGGAGCACCCTGGTGGTGGTCGCCACCATGCTGATCGTCGGCAAGGGAGTGCAGGCGGGCATCGAGCGCTGCGTCACCTGGATGATGCCCGGCATGGTGGTGATGCTGGCGATCCTGATCGCCTACGGCGCCTTCTCGGGGGGCTTCGGCGAGGCGTGGCGCTTCCTCTTCTCCTTCAATGCCGGGAGCCTCTCCAGCGAGGGCATGCTGGCGGCCCTGGGCCACGCCTTCTTTACCCTGTCGCTCGCCTCCGGTGCCATCCTCACCTATGGCAGCTACCTGCCGGCCCGAGCCTCCATCGCCCGCACGACCCTGAGCGTGGCGGCGGCGGATACCGTGGTGGCGCTGATGGCGGGACTGGCCATCTTCCCGATCATTTTCGCCAACGGCATGAGTCCGGGGGAGGGGCCGGGGCTGATCTTCATGAGCCTGCCTCTGGCCTTCCAGGCCATGCCCCTGGGCACCCTGTTCGGCATCCTCTTCTTCATGATGCTCTCCATGGCGGCGCTTACCTCCTCCATCTCCATGGTGGAGGCCACCGTCTCCTGGCTTTCCGACAGCAAGGGAGTCTCGCGGCGCACGGCGGCCTGGGGCACCGGCATCGTGCTGTGGCTGATCAGCACCCTGGCCATGCTCTCCTTCAACGTCGGGGCCGACTGGACCCTGGTGGGGCGCACCGTCTTCGACTGGCTCGACTACCTGACCGCACGCTGGATGATGCCCTTGGGCGGCCTGGGCGTGGCGCTGCTGGCGGGCTTCGTACTCAAGAGTGAGCCGATGAGGGAGGAGCTGGGGGTGCCTCCGGGCTGGTATGCCCTCTGGCTCTTCGCCGTCCGCTACCTGGCGCCCCTGGGGATCCTGGTGATCTTCGCCGACGCCCTGGGCATCGCACGGATCGAGTTCGGCCTCCACTGGCCGTGGCTGCTGGGCGCCCTGGTGCTGATTACCCTGGTGGGCGAGCTGGCAAGCCCCCGGCTGCGCCGTGCCCTGATGGGCTGAACGAAGCGAGCGCCCATGTCAGAGGCGGCCTCGCCCCGAGGGGGCGGGGCCGCGCTGCGTTGGGGCGTCCCGTTATAAGCTCGGAGCGGATCGGTCGTAGCATCCGGGTGGCAATTTCATTACCTTTAGGCATATAAAGCGTCTTTATTTTAATGGTATTGGAATATGCGGCAGGATCCTCTCTTATCCGCCATCGCCCCCAGCGAGTTTCCGCCCGGCAGCGTCAGCCTGGTGGGGGCGGGCCCCGGTGACCCGGAGCTGCTGACCCTCAGGGCACTCAGGCGCCTGGGGGAGGCCGAGGTGCTGCTGCACGACCGCCTGGTCAGTCGCGAGATCCTCGCCCTGGCCAATCCCGATGCCCGCCGCCTCTACGTGGGCAAGGCGCGCTCCGACCACAGCCTGCCCCAGGAGGCCATCAATCAGGCCCTGGTCGACTGGGCCCGGGCCGGGAAGCGGGTCGTGCGACTGAAGGGGGGAGATCCCTTCATCTTCGGCCGGGGGGGCGAGGAGCTGGAGGTCCTGGCGGAGGCCGGGGTCCACTTCGAGGTCATTCCCGGCATCACTGCGGCCTCGGGCTGTGCCGCTTATGCCGGCATCCCGCTGACCCATCGAGACCACGCCCAGTCGGTGCGCTTCGTGACCGGGCATCTCAAGGATGATAGCGCCGATCTCGACTGGCCCTGCCTGGCCCGCCCCGGCCAGACCCTGGTCTTCTATATGGGGCTGCACGGCCTGCCCGAGATCTGCCGTCAGCTGGTGGCCCACGGCCTGGCGCCGACGACGCCGGTGGCGTTGATCGAGCAGGGCACCACGGCCCGCCAGCGGGTGCATCGCGCGACCCTCACCGACCTGCCGGCGCGACTGGCCCAGGTGTCGCCCCGGCCGCCCACCCTGATCATCGTCGGTGGGGTGGTCGGGCTGCACGGCACGCTGGCCTGGTTCGACCCCGCCCATGCCGGGGCCGGCGGCTGGGAGACCGGCAGCCGCGGCTGAGGCGGGCCGCTGGCGAAGACGGCGTGGTCGTCGCGTGCGACAATGAGGGCTCCACGATCGTCGGGAGCCCATCATGACGGCTCGTCCCAATGATGCCCTCGCCGAGGTGAGGCGACTGCGCCACCAGCGCCCGCGGCGCCACCGCCTGATGCGCAGCTTCCGCCTGCAGGTAATGCTGCTGGTGGGGGTGCTGCTCGCCGCCATGCTGCTGGCCCAGGGCGCCTACCTCAATCACCGCAAGGCCGAGATCATCAGCGACCAGATGGGCCAGCGTGCCCTGGCGGTGGCCCAGAGCGTGGCCGCCATTCCCGAGCTGGTCGCGGCCTTCGACGAGCCCGACCCCAGTGTCACCATCCAGCCCATCGCCGAGCGCATCCGCCGCGACACCGGGGCCCGCTATGTGGTGGTGGGCAACGCCGAGGGCATCCGCTACTCCCACCCGCTGCCGGACCGCATCGGCCTGCCCATGGTCGGGGGCGACAACGACCGGGCGCTGATTGGCGGCGAGTCCTACGTCTCCGAGGCCGAGGGCTCGCTCGGCGAGGCGATGCGCGGCAAGACCCCTGTGTTCGACGCCGAAGGCAACATCATCGGCATCGTCTCGGTGGGATTCATGCTCGACCGGGTGGCCCTGGACGTGGGGCGACACACCAGCCTCGGCTGGTGGCTGGTGGCGGCCATGATCGCCCTGGGCTTCGCCGGCGCCTACGGGCTCTCCCACCACCTCAAGCGGGTGATCCTGGGCCTCGAGCCCCACGAGATCGCCCGGCTCGCCATGGAGAAGGAGGCGATCCTGCAGTCGATCCACGAGGGGATCCTGGCCGTCAACCGCGAGGGCGAGATCACCCTGGTCAACCAGCAGGCGCGGCGCTTCCTGGGGCTGCCCGAGGCCCGGGAGGTGCTGGGGCGGCCGATCCAGGAGCTGGTGCCCAACTCGCGGCTGCTGGAGGTGCTCGAGCGCGGCGAGCGGCAGTTCGACCAGCAGATGTGGCTCGGCGACCACCCGGTGGTGGTCAATCGGGTGCCGGTGCGCCACGCCGGCGAGATCGAGGGGGCCGTGGCCACCTTCCGCAGCCGCCGCGAGATCGTCGAGCTCTCCGATGCCCTGACCGCCGCCAGCCGCGACGTGGACATGCTGCGTGCCCAGGCCCACGAGTTCTCCAACAAGCTCTACACCCTCTCCGGGCTGCTGCAGCTCGATCGCATCCAGGAGGCCCTGGCGCTGATCCACCAGGAGAGCGAGCGGGCCCAGGCGCAGATGAGCTTCCTGATGGGCCACGTGGCCGACCCGGTGATCAGCGGCACCCTGCTCGGCAAGCTGACCCGGGCCCGCGAGATCGGCGTGGTGCTGGAGATCGACGACCAGAGCTCCTTCTCGCTGCCGATGACCGCCGCCGGCCAGGAGGTGCTGATGACGGTGCTCGGAAATCTCATCGACAACGCCTGCGATGCCGCCCGGCAGGGCGCCGGTCCGGATGGCAATGGAGCCCGTGGCGAGCTGCCGCGGGTCAGGCTCTTCTTTACCGACCTGGGCGAGCAGCTGCTGATCGAGGTGGAGGACAACGGCCCCGGTGTGCCGTCGGAGCAGGTGGCGCATATCTTCGAGGAGGGCTACTCCACCAAGCCAGGCCGCCACCGCGGCATCGGCCTGGCCCTGGTCGCTCGCCTGTGTGCCGAGCACGGCGGTGCCATCACCCTGGAGGAGAGCGAACTGGGCGGGGCCTGCTTCACGGTGGTGCTGGACCGTTCGCTGTGCCGCGACCCGGCCACGGCCTGAGCGAGCCCCGTCTCCCCAACCGCAACTACCGTCAGAGGAGGAGAGATGTCGAACGACCCCCAGTCGGTCCAGGGCCAGGACCTCGATCATCAGGGCTATAGCGTCCTGATCATCGAGGACGACTTTCGCATCGCCGAGATCCACCGCGCCTTCATCGAGCAGAGCGAGGGCTTCCGAGTGGTGGGCATGGCGCGCTCCGGGGCGGAGGCCCGCACCCTGCTCACCGATGGTGGGGAGGCGGTCGATCTGGTGCTGCTCGACGCCTACCTGCCCGATGTCGAGGGGCTCGAGCTGCTGTGGCTGCTGCGCCGCGACTACCGCCATGTCGACGTGGTCATGGTCACCGCCGCCCGGGAGGTGGAGACCATCGGCGAGGCGCTGCGCGGCGGCGTCTTCGACTACCTGATCAAGCCCGCCGAGGCCTCGCGCATGGCCCAGATGCTGGCGCGCTTTCGCCGCGAGCGCGAGGCCCTGGCCGCCCGGGAGGAGATGAGCCAGGAGGAGCTCGACCGGGTGCTCGGCCGCGGACCGGAGATGCCGGACAGGGGCCGGCGCCAGCTGCCCAAGGGCATCGACCGCCTGACCCTGCGGGCGGTGGTGGAGGCGCTGGACGCCTCACCGACGCCCATGGCCGCCATGCAGGTGGCGCGGGCCATGGGCGCGAGCCGCTCCACAGCGCGGCGCTATCTGGAGTTTCTGGTCTCGGTGCAGGTGGTGGAGGCGGAGCTGGGCTATGGTGATGTGGGCAGGCCGGAGCGCCGCTATCGGCGGGTCGGCGACGCTGCCGCCTGGTGCCAGGAGGGGTAGTCGCCCGGCCGTGAGCAGAATGGACACAATGCCCACAACGCACTTTTTCTTCATTATGTTCACAAGGTTGTGATCCCTGGCGCCGCTCCTCTAACGTTCGCCCCGTAGTGCCATAACAACGAACCCGCCTAGAGGAAATCGCCATGACTGCCAGGTTTACCGCCAAGAGCCTCACCGCCATCGTCCTGCCGCTGGCCGCCCTGACCGGCTTCAGTGCCGCCGCCCAGGCCGACGACTGGACACCGACCCGCAACATCGAGTTCATCGCCCCGGCCAACCCCGGCGGCGGCTGGGACACCCTGGTGCGCACCGTCTCGCGGGTGATCCAGGAGGAGGGGCTGGCCGAGCGCAGCTTCGGTGCCATCAACGTGCCGGGAGGCGGCGGGGCCGTGGCCTGGGCGCAGATCGCCCGCGACACCGGCAACCCCCATAAGCTGTTTGCCACCAGTCCGCCGATCATCCTGGTGCCCCTGGCCGGCACCTCGCGCTTTGACCACACCGACTTCACTCCCGTCGCGCGGCTGATCACCGACTACTCCATCATCCTGGTCAAGGCCGACGCACCCTACGAGGACCTCAACGAGCTCTTCGAGGCGATTGCCGAGAACCCCAGCCTGAGCATCGGCGGCGGCAGCGCGCCGGGCTCCATGGACCATATCTCCATGGCCGGGGTGGCCGCCGCGGCCGGCCTCGATGCCGCCAGCGTCAACTACATCCCCTTCTCCGGTGGCGGTGAGGCCATGACCAACCTGATGGGCGGTCACGTGGCAGCGGTGATCACCGGTGCGGGCGAGGCCTCCGGCCAGCTGGGCGAGGGCAGTGGCCTGCGCCCTCTCGGTGTCTCCTCTCCCGAGCGGCTGGGCGGCGTGCTGGCGGATATCCCCACCTATCAGGAGCAGGGAATCGATTACACCTTCGACATCTGGCGCGGCGTGATGGGCACTCCGGACATGCCCGAGGAGGCGGTGGCCTACTACGAGGCGCTGTTCGCCGAGATGCTCGAGACCGATGGCTGGGAAGCAGCTCGCGACCAGCTGGGCTGGATCGATGCCTACCAGGACAGTGAGGCGTTCGGCGCCTTCCTGGACGAGCAGAAGGAGCAGTTCAGTACCATCCTCGGTGACCTCGGCCTGCTCGGCGGCTGACCCCTCCACCCCTCTGTCTCACCGCTTGCCCGGGAGCCTGGCTCCCGGGCGGGCCCGTCCCCATGTGTCGGCACTGCGGTGCCGTCGGGCAGGTTCCTATGACGCGACTCAACTCCAACCAGATCATCGCGCTGCTGCTGGCGCTGTTCTCGGTGGGCTACCTGGCCATGGCCTGGCAGATCCCCCAGTTCCCCCTGCCGCGCCCCATCGACTCCGACCTCTTTCCCAAGGTGCTCGGATTCACCCTGCTGGGCCTGGCAGTGCTGCTCTTCTTCGAGGCGCCCGCCGCCGGCGAGCCCCAGCCCGACGGCGACTCGGCCGAGTCCAGTGAGACGCTGCTGCTGCGCCCCTGGTCGCGGGTGGTGGTGACCGCCATCGCCCTTGCCGCCTATGCGCTGCTGCTGGTGCCGGTGGGCTTTGTGCTGGCCTCCACGGCACTCTGCTTCGGCCTCGGCTGCTACTACGGCTATCGTCGCCACGCCGTCAACCTGGCGACCTCGCTGGGCGTGGTGCTGACCCTCTACCTGACCCTGACCCGGGTGATGGGCGTCTACCTGCCCACCGGCCTGCTGCCGTTCTGACCGGCGAGAGAGTGATTCCATGGATGCCTTTAATAACCTGATCTATGGCTTCAGCATCGCGCTGGACCCGATCAACATCTTCTACGTCTTCGCGGGGGTCTTCGCCGGCACGGTGATCGGCATGCTGCCGGGGCTCGGGCCGATCAGCGCCCTGGCGCTGATGATCCCGCTCACCTTCGGCATGGAGCCCTCCTCGGGGCTGATCCTGATGGCCGGGGTCTATTACGGCGCCATCTTCGGCGGCTCCACCTCCTCGATCCTGCTCAACGCGCCCGGCGTGGCGGGCACCGTGGCCACCTCCTTCGACGGCTACCCGCTCGCCAAGCAGGGCCAGGCCGGCAAGGCCCTGGCCATCGCTGCCTACGCCTCCTTCATCGGCGGCACCATCTCCATCATCTTCCTGATGCTGGTGGCACCGCTTCTCGGCCGGGTGGCGGTCAGCTTCGGTCCCGCCGAGTACTTCTCGCTGATGGTGCTGGGGCTTACCGCAGTGGTCTCGCTCTCCGACAAGTCGCTGGTCAAGGGGCTTATCGCCGCCGTGGTGGGGGTGATGATCTCCATCATGGGCATCGACCTGCAGACCGGCACCGAGCGCTTCACCTTCGGCACCGTTCATCTGCTCGACGGTATCGACTTCCTGGTAGTGGCGCTGGGGATCTTCGCCCTGGCCGAGGTCTTCTACATGCTGCTCAGGGGCGGCGGCGGCAAGGAGCAGCCGCGCAACGCCATCGGCTCGCTCAGGCTCACGAAGCAGGAGGTCAGGCAGATCGCGCCGCCCATCGGGCGCAGCTCCATACTCGGCTTCTTCACCGGGGTGCTGCCCGGGGCCGGCGCCACCATCGGCTCCTTCCTCGGCTACAGCATGGAGAAGCGTCTGGCCAAGGACGGCGACACCTTCGGCAAGGGCAACATCAAGGGGGTGGCGGCGCCGGAGTCGGCCAACAATGCCGCCTGCACCGGCTCCTTCGTGCCGCTCTTGACCCTCGGCGTGCCCGGTTCCGGCTCCACCGCGGTGCTGCTCGGCGCCCTGCTGGTGATGGGGGTCTCCCCCGGGCCTGCGATGCTGGTGGACCGCCCCGACGTCTTCTGGGGCGTGGTGGCCAGCATGTACCTGGGCAATATCTTCCTGCTGGTGCTCAACCTGCCGCTGATCCCGCTGATCGCCAAGATCCTTGACCTGCCGCGGCCGCTGCTATTGGCGCTGATCCTGATCTTCTGCATGGTCGGGGTCTACGGCATGAGCTTCAGCGTCTTCGACCTGCTGCTGCTGCTCGGCTTCGGCCTGCTGGGGCTCGGCATGCGCCTGTTCGGCTTCCCGGCCGCACCGCTGATCCTGGCGTTGATCCTCGGCAGCATCATGGAGGAGTCCATGCGCCGGGCGCTGCAGATCTCCGGAGGCGACTGGTCGATCTTCATCGACAAGCCGATCTCCCTGGCGCTGCTGGTGGTGGCCGCGCTCTCTCTGACCCTGCCGCTGCTGCGCAAGTTCAGGGCCCGCTGACCCCTCCGCCTGGCCGCCGTTCGCGGGGGCGCCGGCCATGCCGGCGCCCCCGCGTCGTTGTACCTGGGCTCTCGGCGCGCGGCACGTCCGCCGCGCACTGACCTGGCGCAAGGGGGCGGGCACGACGCACCGAACGGTGCATGGCGGCGCCCTCGGTTGCACCGAGGCGGTGCGTCAAGCACGCTGCTGCGCCGCACCAACTGGTGCCAACTGATTGTCTTGGAACGTCTTTATCGCGAATGGCCCGCTGTGGCGCACCCCTTGCAATGTCTCCTTGTCCCACCACAACGACCCCCTTCGGGGAGCAAGGAGATTCTCGTGACCCCTTCCCATCGCAAGTCGCTGCCGCTTCGTCCCCTGACCGCCGCGCTGCTGACCGCCTCCCTGCTGGGCGCCGGCGGCCAGGCCCTGGCCGACGACGACCCCATCAAGGTGGGCATCCTGCACTCGCTCTCCGGCACCATGGCGATCAGCGAGACGGTGCTCAAGGACACCGTGGAGATGCTGATCGCCAAGCAGAACGAGCAGGGGGGGCTGCTCGGCCGCCAGCTAGAGGCGGTGGTGGTGGACCCGGCCTCCAACTGGCCGCTGTTCGCCGAGCGCGCCCGGGAGCTGCTCGCCCAGCATGAGGTGGACGTGGTCTTCGGCAACTGGACCTCGGTGTCGCGCAAGGCGGTGCTGCCGGTGTTCGAGGAGCTCAACGGCCTGCTCTTCTATCCGGTGCAGTACGAGGGGGAGGAGTCCTCCGAGAACGTCTTCTACACCGGCGCCGCGCCCAACCAGCAGGCCATCCCCGCGGTGGAGTACCTGATCAACGAGATGGGCATCGAGCGCTTCGCGCTGCTCGGCACCGACTACGTCTATCCGCGCACCACCAACCGCATCCTCGAAGCCTTCCTCAAGGAGGAGCACGGCATCGCCGACGAGGACATCATGGTCAATTACACCCCCTTCGGGCACAGCGACTGGCAGAACATCGTCGCCGAGGTGCGCCGTTTCGGCAGCGAGGGCAAGCCCACCGCGGTGGTCTCCACCATCAACGGCGATGCCAACGTGCCCTTCTACCGGGAGCTGGGCAACCAGGGGGTGGACGCTGGCGACATCCCGGTCATCGCCTTCTCGGTGGGAGAGCAGGAGCTCACCGGCATCGACACCGCCCCCCTGGTGGGCCACCTGGCCGCCTGGAACTACTTCATGAGCGTCGACACCGACGCCAACTACGACTTCATCGACGCCTGGATCGAGTGGACCGGCGACGAGGAGGCGGTCACCAACGACCCCATGGAGGCCCACTACATCGGCTTCAACATGTGGGCCGAGGCGGTGCGCAAGGCCGGCACCACCGACCCCGACGCCATCAAGGACGCCATCATCGGCGTGGTGGTGCCGAACCTCTCCGGCAGCTACGCGGCGATGATGCCCAACCACCACATCACCAAGCCGGTGCTGATCGGCGAGGTCCAGGACAACGGCCAGTTCGACATCGTCTGGCAGACCCCCTCCACCGTGGTCGGCGACGCCTGGTCCGACTTCCTGCCCGGCTCCCGTGACCTGATGGCCGACTGGCAGGCGCCCATGCGCTGCGGCAACTTCAACGTGGCCACCGGCCGCTGCGGCGGCAGCACCGCCGCCGAGGAGGCCGAGGCCGCCCTCGCCGAGTAACGCCCCTGTCCGACCCTGCCCCCGCCGCTCCATGGCGGGGGCGCACGCCCGCTTTACCTACTTCGTGATTCCCTATTGCAAAGGATGAACCCATGAGGCGTCTCCTTTTTCTCTGGCTGCTGGTGCTGCTGGCCGTGCCGCTGGGCGCCCAGGCCCAGCCCGCGGCCGACGATTCCGCAGCCATCGAGCTGCTCGACGCCCTGGACGTCGACAGCTTCCCCGCCAAGGGCCGCGCCATCGAGGCCATTGTGGCCAGCGACGACGAGCGCGCCCGAGGCTGGCTCCAGGCCCTGCTCGACGGGCGCCTGCAGCGCGCCGACGATGGCCGCTTCGTGGTGGTGCTGGACAACCGCGGCCGCGACTGGCGGGTGGAGGATGCCCTCACCGGCGAGGCGCTGGGCGAGATGTCCCGCCGCGATCTCGACCGCATCGGCATCAACAACGCCCTGCGCAACCAGCTGCGCAGCGCCATCGCCGTGGTAGATCTCTACTCGGCGGACCTCGCGCTGCGCCGCGCCTCCGCCGAGCGGCTGCTGGGCGAGGTGGACGCCGACCTGGCCGGCCCCCTGGCCGAGGTGATCGAGGGCGAGGAGGACGCCCGGGTACGACGCCGCCTGACCCAGGCGCTCGCCATCCACCGCCTGGAGCAGGGCGAGGTGGCCGCCGTGGCCGACCTCGAGGGCAGCCTGCACTCCCGGGTCCGCGTCGCTCTCAATCAGGCGGCCAACGGCGACGACCCGATGCTGGCCGACGCCGCCCGCAGTGCCTTGAACCAGATCGAGCAGATGCTCAAGGTCAACCGCGCCGCCGAGACCCTCTACTTCGGGCTCTCGCTCGGCTCGGTACTGGTGCTGGCGGCCATCGGCCTGGCCATCACCTTCGGGGTGATGGGGGTGATCAACATGGCCCACGGCGAGCTGATCATGCTCGGCGCCTACACCACCTGGATGATGCAGCAGCTGCTGCCCGGCCAGCCGGGCCTGGCCCTGGTGCTGTCGGTGCCCGCCGGCTTCCTGGTGGCGGCGCTGGCCGGCATCGCCATCGAGCGCGGGGTGATCCAGTTCCTCAAGGGGCGGCCGCTGGAGACCCTGCTGGCCACCTTCGGCATCAGCCTGATCCTGCAACAGCTGGTGCGTACCCTGATCTCGCCCCAGAACCGCACCGTGGTCTCCCCGGAGTGGATGAGCGGCTCCATCGCCGTCAACGACGCCCTCTCGCTGACCCTCAACCGCCTGGTGGTGATCGCCTTCGCCCTGGCGGTGTTCGCCGCTCTGGTGCTGATCATGCGCCGGACCCGGCTCGGGCTCGAGGTGCGGGCGGTGACCCAGAACCGCGCCATGGCGCGCTCCATGGGCATCCGCGCCACCCGGGTCGATATCCTCACCTTCGCCCTGGGCTCCGGGGTGGCGGGGCTCGCCGGGGTGGCGCTCTCCCAGCTCACCAACGTGGGGCCCAACCTGGGCCAGAGCTACATCATCGACTCCTTCATGGTGGTGGTGTTCGGCGGCGTCGGAAACCTCTGGGGCACCCTGGTGGCGGGCCTGTCGCTGGGGGTGATCAACCAGGTGCTGGAACCCTGGGCGGGCGCCGTGCTGGCCAAGATCATCGTGCTCGTCTTCATCATCCTGTTCATTCAGAAGCGCCCCCGCGGACTCTTCCCGCAGAAGGGCCGGGCGGCGGAGGGCTAACCGATGCATTCCACACACTTCTGGCTGACGCGCCCCTTCGCCGAGCGCTCGACGCAGCTCTTCCTGGCCGTGCTGCTGGCGGCCATGACCCTGGTGACGCTGCTGCACCTGGCCGTGCCCCAGGGCCACCCGCTTTACGTCAACGCCTATACCGTCAACCTCTTTGGCAAGTACCTGAGCTATGCGCTGCTGGCCGTCGCCGTGGACCTGGTGTGGGGCTATCTGGGCATCCTGAGCCTGGGTCACGGCGCCTTCTTCGCGCTGGGCGGCTACGCCATGGGCATGTACCTGATGCGCCAGATCGGCGACCGCGGGGTGTATGGTGATCCCGTGCTGCCGGACTTCATGGTGTTCCTGAGCTGGGAGAACCTGCCCTGGTACTGGCTCGGCTTCGACATGGCCTGGTTCGCCTTCCTGATGGTGCTGCTGGTGCCCGGCGCCCTGGCGCTGGTGTTCGGCTTCCTCGCCTTCCGCTCTCGAGTCACCGGGGTCTATCTTTCGATCATCACCCAGGCGCTCACCTTCGCCCTGATGCTGGCCTTCTTCCGCAACGAGATGGGCTTCGGCGGCAGCGACGGCCTGACCGATTTCCGAGAGATTCTGGGCTTCAACCTGAGAAGCAACGAGACGCGCCTCGGGCTCTTCCTGGCCAGCGGCGTGGCGCTGGCCCTGGGCTACGTCGTGTGCCGAGCCATCGTGGGAAGCAAGCTCGGCCGGGTCTGCGTGGCCACCCGTGACGCCGAGGCGCGCACGCGCTTTCTCGGCTACCGGGTGGAGCGCTTCCAGCTCTTCGTCTTCGTGGTCTCGGCGATGCTGGCGGGGCTTGCCGGCGCCCTCTACGTGCCCCAGGTGGGGATCATCAACCCCAGCGAGTTCTCGCCGCTCTTCTCCATCGAGATCGTGCTCTGGGTGGCGCTGGGCGGCCGGGCGACCCTCTACGGGGCGGTGATCGGGGCGATACTGGTCAACTACGCCAAGACCTATTTCACCGGCGCCATGCCCGACGCCTGGCTCTTCGCCCTCGGCGGGCTCTTCGTGCTGGTCACGGTCTTCCTGCCCAAGGGCGTGGCGGGGATCCTCGCCTATCGCCTGAAGCGTCGCCGAACGGGCGATGACGCCGGCGCGTCCGGCAATGAAAACAGCGCCACCGGCTCGGAGGTGACCCCATGAGCTTCCTGAGATCCCTGGCCGACCGCGATCGCGTCTTCGACTTCCTGGTGCCGACCGCCTCGCCGGTGGACGTGCGCCACGGCCCGATCCTCTACCTGGAGGACGTCACGGTGAGCTTCGACGGCTTCAAGGCCATCGACAACCTCAACCTGACCATCGACGACGGCGAGCTGCGCTGCATCATTGGCCCCAACGGCGCCGGCAAGACCACCATGATGGATATCATCACCGGCAAGACCCGCCCCGACACCGGCTCGGTGTGGTTCGGCAGCCGCCACGACCTGCTGACGATGAACGAGCCGGAGATCGCCAGTCTCGGCATCGGCCGCAAGTTCCAGAAGCCCACGGTCTTCGAGGCGCTCAGCGTGTTCGAGAACCTGGAGCTGGCCATGGCCGCCGATAAGCGCATCCTGCCGACCCTCACCGCCCGCATGAGTGGCGAGGTGCGCGACCGCATCGAGGAGGGGCTGGCCACCATCGGCCTCACCGCGCTGCGCGACCGGCCGGCGGGCATCCTCTCCCACGGCCAGAAGCAGTGGCTGGAGATCGGCATGCTGCTGATGCAGCGCCCGCGCCTGCTGCTGGTGGACGAGCCGGTGGCCGGCATGACCGAGCAGGAGATGGAGCGCACCGCGGAGCTCTTGACCGGCCTTGCCGGCAAGCAGTCGGTGGTGGTGGTGGAGCACGACATGGGCTTCGTGCGCTCCATCGCCCGCCAGGTGACGGTGCTTCACCAGGGCAGCGTGCTGGCCGAGGGGACCATGGACCAGGTGGCCAGCGACCCCAGGGTGATCGAGGTCTACCTGGGGGCCGAGGCCGACGAGGAGATGGCGTGATGCTCAGGATCGACAAGCTCAACCAGTACTACGGCGAGAGCCATACCCTCTGGGATCTCGACCTCGAGGTGCCCGCAGGGGAGTGCACCTGCGTGATGGGCCGCAACGGGGTGGGCAAGACCACCCTGATGAAGGCGATCATGGGCGAGGTAACAGTGGCCTCCGGCAGCCTCCGCTACGCTGACGACGTGGAGCTGACCCGGCGGCGCGTCGAGGAGCGTTCGCGGCTCGGCATCGGCTATGTGCCCCAAGGCCGCCAGATCTTCCCGCTGCTCAGCGTGGAGGAGAACCTGCGCACCGGGCTCGCCGCCCGGGGCGACGGCCGCAGGACGATTCCCGAGCGCATCTATGAGCTCTTCCCGGTGCTTCAGGAGATGAGGCACCGCCGCGGCGGCGATCTCTCCGGGGGCCAGCAGCAGCAGCTGGCCATCGGCCGGGCGCTGGTGCTCGAGCCGCGGCTGCTGATCCTCGACGAGCCGGGGGAGGGCATCCAGCCCAATATCGTCACCCTGATCGGCGAGGTGATCCGCCGGCTGATCGCGGAGGACGGCCTCACCGTGCTGCTGGTGGAGCAGAAGCTGCCCTTCGCCCGCAAGTACGCCGACCGCTTCGTGATCATGGACCGCGGCCGGCCGGTGGCCAAGGGGCCCATCGACGAGCTCTCCGATGCGCTGATCAGGGAGCACCTGACGGTCTAGGCGTGAAACGCCGAGCATCGAGGCGCCTCCCGTGGTTCACGGGGGGGCGTCCTGCACCCTTATGGACTGCCCGGTCGTGCGCCTGCACCCGAAAGGTGCGCGGCGGCCTCTCCTGATGCACCGCGAGGGGGCGAGGGGCCGCCTTCCTGGTCCCGGAATTCATTTCAACCATATGAATGATAAGGGAAATATATCCCTCTCTCCATTCTGGTACGCGCCTTGCTGAAGACTGGTCAGAAATGCCACCGCACGAGCCGCCCATGACCGCCTTCGAGCCCTCCCTTTCCCCCCCGCCGCCGGCATCCGGCCACCGCTTCGATGCCGAGCGGCGCTGGGAGGCGACGCTTGAGCTGCGTTTCGCCGAGCGGGACGGGGCGACGCGGCTGACCCGGGCGCGCCATTGCGGGCCGCTGCGGGTGCAGCGCCCCTTCTATCCGGAGGGGCCTGCGGGCGTCTGCCACCTCTACCTGCTCCATCCGCCGGGGGGGCTGGTCAGCGGCGATGCCCTGACCATCTCGGCGCGGGTCGAGGCGGGCGCCCAGGCGCTGCTCACCACGCCGGCGGCCAACAAGCTCTATCGCGCCGACAGCCACGGGGTGGCCTGGTGTCAGGCCACCCACCTGGAGGTCGACGATGGCGGCACCCTGGAGTGGCTGCCCCAGGAGACCATCGCCTTCGACGGCTCCCGGGGGGAGCAGAGCACCCGGATCGACCTTTCGGGCACCGCCCGCTGCCTGGGCTGGGAGGTGCTGGCCCTGGGGCGCCCGGCAAGTGCGCTGCCCTATCGCTCGGGGCGCCTCGAACAGCGCTTTCGCCTCACCCGTGACGGCAGGCCCCTGTGGCTGGAGCGCCAGCCGCTGGACCCCGCCCACCCGCGCTTCACGGGGCGCTGGGGGCAGGGGGGCGCCAGCGTCCAGGCGACCCTCTGGGCGGTGGGCCTGGTTGAGGCGCCCGAGGCCATCGAGGCGCTGCGCGACGCGCTTCCCGCCTCGCCCCGCTGGGCGGTGACCCTGCGCCACGGCGTGCTGCTGCTGCGCTACCTGGGCGATGAGCGCCGCGAGGCCTGGGCGCTCTGCGAGGCCGCCTGGCGAGTACTGCGCCCACGGCTGCTGGGCCTCGAGGCCCAGATCCCGCGCATCTGGCTGACCTGATTCCCTTCACCGACGAGACGACGCCATGGAACTGACACCCCGCGACAAGGACAAGCTGATGCTCTTTCTGGCCGCTCAGCTGGCCGAGCGCCGCCGCGCCCGCGGCCTGAAGCTCAACTATCCCGAGGCGGTGGCGCTGATCAGCTTCGAGATCATGGAGGGCGCTCGGGATGGCCGCAGCGTGGCCGACCTGATGAGCGCCGGCCGCGAGATCCTCGGCCGCGACGACGTCATGGAAGGCGTGGCCGAGATGGTCCACGAGGTGCAGGTGGAGGCCACCTTCCCGGACGGCACCAAGCTGGTCACCGTTCATAGTCCGATTGTCTGAGGAGCTCCCCATGATTCCCGGTGAATATCGATTGCAGGACGGCGAGATCGCGCTCTGCGAGGGGCGCGAACGGATCACCGTCGAGGTGGCCAACACCGGCGACCGGCCGATACAGATCGGCTCCCACTACCACTTCGCCGAGGCCAACCCGGCGCTGGTCTTCGACCGCGACAAGACCCGCGGCCATCGCCTCGACGTGGCCGCCGGCACCGCGATCCGCTTCGAGCCGGGCCAGACCCGGGAGGTGACCCTGATTCCCTTTGCAGGCACGCGCCATATCTACGGCTTCCTCGGCGAGGTCATGGGTGCGCTGGAAGGAGGCAAATCATGAAGATCTCGAGACAGGCCTACGCCGATATGTACGGCCCCACGGTGGGCGACCGGGTGCGCCTTGGCGACACCGAGCTGTGGATCGAGGTGGAGCGCGACGCCACCCACTACGGCGAGGAGGTGAAGTTCGGCGGCGGCAAGGTGATCCGCGACGGCATGGGCCAGAGCCAGCGCCATGACGACAGCGTGATGGACACCGTGATCACCAACGCCCTGATCCTCGACTGGTGGGGCATCGTCAAGGCGGATGTGGGGCTGCAAAATGGCCGCATCGCCGCCATCGGCAAGGCGGGCAATCCCGATACCCAGCCGGGCGTGGAGATCGTGATCGGCCCCGGCACCGAGGTGATTGCCGGCGAAGGCATGATCCTCACCGCCGGCGGCATCGACGCCCATATCCACTTTATCTGCCCCCAGCAGGTGGAGGAGGCGCTGGCCAGCGGCATCACCACCATGCTTGGCGGCGGCACCGGACCCGCCACCGGCTCCAAGGCCACCACCTGCACCCCCGGCGAGTGGCATATCGCCCGCATGCTCCAGGCGGTGGATGAGCTGCCCATGAATATTGGCCTTCTGGGCAAGGGCAACGCCAGCCTGCCCGAGGCCCTGGCGGCGCAGATCGAGGCCGGTGCCATGGGGCTCAAGCTCCACGAGGACTGGGGTACCACGCCGGCATCCATCGACACCTGCCTGTCGGTAGCCGAGCAGTACGATGTGCAGATCGCCATCCATACCGACACCCTCAACGAGTCGGGCTTCGTGGAGGACACCCTGGCGGCGTTCAAGGAGCGCGGCATCCACACCTACCACACCGAGGGGGCCGGGGGCGGCCACGCGCCGGACATTCTCACCGCCTGCTCGAAGCCCTACGTGCTGCCGTCCTCCACCAACCCGACCCGGCCCTATACGGTCAATACCATCGACGAGCACCTCGACATGCTGATGGTGTGCCATCACCTGGACCCCAACATCCCCGAGGACGTGGCCTTCGCCGACTCGCGCATCCGCCGCGAGACCATCGCCGCCGAGGACATCCTTCAGGATCTCGGCGTGATCTCGATGATCGCCTCCGACTCCCAGGCCATGGGCCGGGTGGGGGAGGTGGTGTGCCGCACCTGGCAGACCGCTCACAAGATGAAGGTGCAGCGAGGCCTCTTGCCCGAGGACGAGGCGCTTGGTGCCGACAACTTCCGCGCCCGGCGCTATATCGCCAAGTACACCATCAACCCGGCGATCACCCACGGCATCAGCCACGAGGTGGGCTCCGTCGAGGTGGGCAAGCTGGCCGACCTGGTGCTCTGGAGCCCGGCCTTCTTCGGCGTCAAGCCGGCACTGATTCTCAAGGGCGGCATGATCGCCATGGCGCCCATGGGCGACCCCAACGCCTCAATCCCTACGCCCCAGCCGGTCCACTACCGGCCGATGTTCGGCGCCCTGGGGCGGGCGGCAAGCCTGACCCGGGTCAGCTTCGTCAGCCAGGCGGCCCTGGACGCGGGGATCCAGGAGTGGCTGGGCCTGGCGAGCCGGCTGGTGGCGTGCCGTAACGTGCGCGGCGTCCGCAAGGGGGATATGAAACTCAACGACGCCTGCCCCGAGCTGACGGTAGACCCCCAGACCTACGAGGTGCGCTGCGACGGGGAGCTTCTGACCTGCGAGCCCGCCACCGAGCTGCCGCTGGCCCAGCGCTACCACCTGTTCTAGGAGTCCGAGATGCTGAGACTGACCGAACGCCTGGGCCCCATCGCGGCGGACCAGGCCACCGATACCCTGACGCTGCCCTATGAGCTGCGTATTCGCGGCCGCCTCAAGGCGGAAAGCGACGCCGGCCGCGACCTCGGGCTCTTCCTCGACCGCGGCCCGGTGCTGCGCGACGGCGAGGGGCTGCGCGCCGAGGGCGGCGAGGTGGTGCGCATCCGCGCCGCCGACGAGCCGGTGGTCACCGCCCGCATCGCCGCCGGCCTGCCCCTGGCGCGGCTCGCCTACCACCTGGGCAACCGCCATGTGCAGCTGGCGCTGGGCGAGGACGAGAAGGGGGGATACGTACGCTTTCCGCTGGACCATGTGCTGGAGGAGCTGGCAGCGCTGCTCGGCGCCACGCTCGAGCACCACCGGGCCCCCTTCGACCCGGAGCCCGGCGCCTACCAGCAGCTGGGCGGGCACGGCCACTCACACAGCCACTCGCACGGGCACGACCACGACCATGGGCACGAGCATGGCCACCCCCATGCCCACTGAGCCGGAGGCTCCGATGGAGAAGGCGTCGGATGACGATCTGGCCCTGCTCGGGCTGCTGCAGTGGGTCAGCCCGGCGCTGCCCATCGGCGCCTTCGCCTTCTCCCAGGGGCTGGAGAGCGCCTTCGAGCTGGGCTGGGTAAGCGACGAGGCGAGCCTCGGCGACTGGCTCGAAGGAGTACTCGAGGATGGCCTGACCCGCTGCGACCTGCCGGCGCTTTCGCGCCTGCATGCCGCCTGGTCGGAGGGTGACGGCGAGGCGGTGGCCGAGTGGGACGCCTGGCTTGCCGCCAACCGCGAGACCGCGGAGCTCGCCGCCGAGGATGCGCGGCTCGGGGCCTCGCTCAAGCGCCTGCTGGGCAGCCTGGCGCTGCTGCCCCCTGATGTTTCAAGTCATGGGCCAGAGCTCCCGGAAGGGGCGGGCTATGTGACGCTGTTTGCCTGGGCGGCCCGGGTGCGCGGCATTGCGGTGCGCCAGGCGCTGCTCGGCTTCGCCTGGGCCTGGCTGGAGAACCAGCTGGCGGTGGCCTGCAAGGCGCTGCCCCTGGGCCACACCGCCGCCCAGCGAATCGTCGAGCGCCTGCGTCCGGCCCTGGTCGCCGCGGTGGACGAGGCCCTGGCCCTGCCCGATGACGAACTCGGCCCGGCGCTGCCCGGCCTGGCCCTGGCCAGCGCCCTGCACGAGACCCAGTATTCGCGACTTTTCAGAAGTTAGCGCCAAGACAGGACGGCAGGGCGATTACTGGCGAATCCACCTCGCGCGGCCGCTGGTACACCGGACGAAGCGACGCGGGAAATCTTCAGGGATGAAGATTTAGGAAAGTCGGTACAGGGATGTGCCGTCTTTCCGACCGCGGGAGTCCGGCCGGGGTGCCAGGGTTTCGGTCGCGTGGCGTGGTGAGTCCAGTGAGTCGCCCGAGCCGACAGGATAACGACGAAAGAGTAAAAGAGGAGACACGACATGACCCATTGTTTACGCGTTGGCGTCGGTGGCCCGGTGGGCTCCGGCAAGACGGCGCTGCTCAAGCAGCTCTGCCTGGCCCTGCGCGACCACTACGATATCGCCGTGGTCACCAACGACATCTACACCCGAGAGGACGCCGACTTCCTGCTGCGCCACGAGGCACTCGCCGCGGATCGCATCCTCGGCGTGGAGACCGGCGGCTGCCCCCACACCGCCATCCGCGAGGACGCCTCCATGAACCTCGCCGCCATCGACGAGCTCCAGGGGCGCCACCCGGGCCTCGAGCTGGTGCTAGTGGAGTCCGGCGGCGACAACCTCTCGGCCACCTTCAGCCCCGAGCTCTCCGACCTCACCCTCTACGTGATCGACGTCTCCGCCGGCGACAAGATCCCCCGCAAGGGCGGCCCCGGCATCACCAAGTCGGACCTCTTGATCATCAACAAGATCGATATCGCCGAGCAGGTGCATGCGTCCCTCGAGGTGATGGAGCGCGACTCGAAGACGATGCGCGGCGAGCGCCCCTTCGTCTTCACCAACCTCTATGACGGCGTGGGCCTCGAGACCATCATCCAGTTCATCCTCGAGCGCGGCATGCTGCCGGAGCGCCGGCCACAGGCCGCCGCTATCGCCTGACCCACTCCCCCGTACCGACTCGACACACCGGCAAGGAGATCGCCACCATGACCTTACTCTCGATGTCTCTCTCGAAGCGCGCCGCTGCGGCTGCCGCGGCCACCGGCCTGATGCTTGGGGCCGGCTCGGCACTGGCTCACCCGGGCCACGGCGCCCCCGATGTCCATGCCCATACCGGCAGCCCGCTGCTGCTGCTGGCGGGCGCCTTCGCCGTGCTGGGCGTGACCGGGCTGGCCCTGCTGCTGCGGCGTGTCCTTCGCCAGCGACGGCTGCAGCGTCAGCGCTGAATGTCGGCGTCGCCCCAAGCAGAACGCCCGGCCAGTGGCCGGGCGTTCTGCTTGGGGGGCAGGGGGGATCAGGGCAGCAGGATGGTGGAGCCGGTGGTCTGGCGGCCCTGCAGGGCGTCCTGGGCCTGGCCGGCCTCGGCCAGCGGGTAGCGGTGGGAGATATCGACCTTGAGCTTGCCGCTTTCGAGCATGGCAAAGAGCTCATCGGCCATCATCTGCAGCCGCTCGGGGGTGTCGGCATAGCCGTTGAGGCTGGGACGGGTGACGAACTGCGACCCCTTCTGGTTGAGGATGCCCAGGTTGACCCCGTCGACCGCGCCGGAGGCGTTGCCGAAGCTGACCATCAGCGAGCGCGGCTTGAGGCAGTCGAGGGAGGTCTCCCAGGTGTCCTTGCCCACCGAGTCGTAGACCACGTCGCACATGGCGCCGTCGGTGAGTTCGCGCACCCGCTCGACCACGTTCTCCCTGGTGTAGTCGATAGTGGCCCAGGCGCCGTTCTGCTCGGCAAGGGCCGCCTTCTCCGGGGAGCTGACGGTGCCGATCAGCCTGACGCCGAGCGCCCGGGCCCACTGGCAGGCGATGGAGCCCACGCCGCCGGCGGCGGCGTGCCACAGGATGGTCTCGTCGCCCTTGAGCGCAAAGGTCTGGCGCATCAGGTACTGCACCGTCAGCCCCTTGAGCATGCTGGCCGCGGCGGTCTCGAAGTCGATGGATTCGGGCAGCTTGACCACCTTGTCGGCGGGCAGGGTGTGCAGCTCGGCATAGGCGCCCAGCGGCCCCTGGGCGTAGGCGACGCGGTCGCCGGGGGCGAGGTGGCTGATGCCTTCACCCACCGCCTCGATCACGCCGGCGCCCTCGGTGCCGAGCCCGGAGGGCAGCGACGGGGCGGGGTAGAGGCCGGTGCGGAAGTAGATGTCGATGAAGTTGAGGCCGATGGCGCGGTTGGCGATTCGCACCTCGCCGGGGCCGGGCTCGGCGGGGGAGACATCGACGAGTTCGAGCACCTCGGAGCCGCCGGTGCGGGCAAACTGGATACGCTTGGCCATGGTGTCAGGTCCTTGTCATGGGAGTGGAAAGCCGTGGGGACAGAGAGCCATCCAAACGCCGAACGTCCGGCCGGTCAAGTCGCTGGCTCCCTCGGCGGGTTCAGCCGGTCCCGAGCCCGTCGACGAAGGCCTGCCGCTCCGCCTCGAAGAAGGCCCGCTCCTGCTTGAAGCGGCGCAGCACCGCCTGCTCATCGAAGGCGAGCGGTGGCGTCAGCCGGCCGGAGAGCGCGGCGGGGTGCTGGAAGGCGAGGCCGACCCGCTCGCCCCGGTCGTTCTCCACCCAGCGAGTGATGCCGCACTCCCCCAGGAAGGCCTCATCCAGGTTCTCGTTTGGGGGGATGCAGAGCGGCGCCTTCAGGGCCAGGTCGTGGAGCAGCCGGCGCAGGGGCTCGCGACTCTCGCCGAGGGTAGCGGCGAGGGTCACGGCCATGCCCTCGCCGCTCTCGTCCATGACCAGCAGCGCCAGCGCCAGGGGCCGCCCCTTGTCATCCTCCAGCGCCCAGAGGCGCGCCGCCTCGACGGGAAACAGCAGGTGGCGGATACCGCTGAAGGCCACCAGCGGCGCCAGCCCTGCCTGGGTGCCATGGACCGCCGCACATAGCCGCGCCAGCCAGGCATCTTGCCGGGCGCCGGGCTCGAGACTCACCACCTTCATCGTGCTCTCCACTCTCTAGATTGGCTGGCGCGAAGCCTAGCATACTCCAGCGCCTCGGGGCCCTGTCACGGTCCCCCGCATCCCGCTATGCTGGCGGCCATGATCCTCAAGGAGTCGAGACGCCATGCGCCATCCGGAGATTACCCTGCCACGCCTGCTTGCCCATCGCGGCCTATCCGCCAGGGCCCCCGAGAACACCCTGGCCGCGGTGCGCGCCGCCCAGGCGGCGGGCTGTACTTGGGTCGAGCTGGATGTCCAGCTGCTGGGAGACGGCACGCCGGTGATCTGGCACGACGCCACGGTCAAGCGCTGCTCCGACGGGCGGGCGAGGCTCGCCGATCTGGACCTGCCCGGTGCCCGTCGACTTGACGTGGGCGCCTGGTTCGGCGACGAGTACCGAGGCGAGCGCATGGCGACCCTCTCGGAGATGCTGGCGCTGGTCGATGGCCTGGGGCTCGGGCTCAACCTGGAGCTCAAGGTCAACCGCGGCCGCAGCGCCGCCGCGCTGGTGGAGGAGGCGGTCCCTGCTGCCATGGAGGCGCTGCCACCGGAGCGGCTGATCGTCTCCTCCTTCCACGCCGGGGCGCTGGACGCCGCCCGTGATATGGCGCCGGCGAAGCGGCTGGCCCTGGGCGTGCTGTTCGAGGGGGTGACCAGCGACTGGCAGCACCGCTGCGAGGCCCTCGAGGCGTTCAGCGTCCACGCCGACTGGACGCGCCTCACCGAGCGCACTGCGCGTGCCGTGCGGGCGGCCGGCTACCCGCTGCTCTGCTACACGGCCAACGACCCGGCGGCCTTCGCCCACCAGTGGGGCTGGGGAGTGAACAGCGCGATCAGCGATGATCCCACTCGTTTCCTGGGCCACCTGCCTCCCGAGGCGTAAGCAGCCGCCCACGCAGAAGGGCCGCCCACCGGGCGGCCCTTCTGACCTTGGCCTTGTGCCGCCCCGTGGGGCGCTGGCTCAGCGGGTGGCGGGCTCGGCGTCGCGGCCGTCGTCCTGCTCCACCACCATGTCATCCTCCACATGGATCGGCTCTTCATGCTCGGCGTCGCGCACGCTGCGGGCGCGATGCTCGATCAGGAAGTAGAGGATCAGGCCGATGCCCAGGCCCCAGGCGGCGCCGTGGGTGGCGAGTACCACACCCATGATCCCTGCCACGCCCATGGCGGTGGCGTTGTGGATCTGCTCCACGGCCACCGCGATGCAGAGGTAGCCGGTGATCAGCAGGGTGATGGAGAGGGCGATGGGCAGCACCGGGCGGAAGGCGGTGACCAGCGGCAGCAGGAAGAGGGCGAAGAAGCCGACGATCCAGAACACCGAGGTGCCGGAGTAGATGCTCTCCATGGCCTTGCGGCCATAGCGGTAGCGCTCGGTGACGGTGGCCATGGCGCCGGTGAAGAGCGGGCCAGCCAGGCCCGGATAGGGCGCCAGCAGGGAGTGCATCAGGTTGCGCAGGCCGGTGATCAGGTGCACGCGGTCGACGTTGACCTCGATCTTCTCGTCGGGACGCAGGTGGTCGACGCGCTTGAGCAGGGTCTGACCCACGATGATATCGCCGAAGGCGATGATGTAGGCGATGATCGCGGTGGGGATGGCGGCGATCATCAGCTCGATGCCCGGGGCGCCGATGGAGAAGGGCAGGTAGGCCCAGATGCCGGCGAAGTCGGGAATGGCGATGCCCCACTCGACCTCGGGCAGCGGGTACTCGCCCACGCTCCAGCCGATGGCCATGGTGATCAGCATGCCCGGCACCATGCCGTAGGCAACGATGTTACGCGCCCAGCGATACTTCTCGGCCAGGTCCCGGAAGGAGAGCGAGAAGAGCACGTAGAGAGTGATCAGGCCGCCGATGCCGAGCGAGATGGGGGTGTTGTAGAGCCGGCCGCCGGCGCTGATCTCGCCGCTGATGGCGGCGATGCCGGCGCCCAGCAGGATCCCTGCCTTGATGGAGTCGGGAACGTTGTTGACCAGCTTGGTGCCGAGGCGAGTGACGGCCATGAACAGGAAGATGGCGGTGACCATGAGCTGCAGGGCGACCATCGCCTTGAGCGCCTCGGGGCCAGGTTCGAAGTCGCCGATAAACAGCAGCACCACCGGGATCGCGGGCGTGATCCAGCCGGCGATGAAGGGGATGCCGAGCAGCGGCGGGAGGATGAAGCCGATGCCACAGACCACGACAAAGGCCAGCGCTACCTCGTAGGGTATGCCGAGGTACTGCTCCAGCAGCGGAATCATGCCCAGGGAGATGACGAACATCACCAGGGCCTGGATGGTTTCCGGGATGGCCCAGGGGAAGTGGATGAAGGGGAGGCGAACCTTGAAGGGTCCCACCGGCCAGTAGGGTTGTTCCTCACCATACTTACGTTTCAGTAGCACGTCGATAACCTCTAGCGGTTCTGGTTGTTCATGGACATTCCTCGCTTATCTATTGTTGTTATTGGCTGTGGCGTTTTTACTTGGCGTAGCGGGCCAGGAACATTCGACCTTGTAACGAGCCCGGGCCGGCTGGCGATCGCGTGACTGTCGACAATATTTTGCTCTTGTGGCGAAAAGAGGCCAAAGAGTCGCGAAATGGGCGGGATATGACGCCAAGGTTGTTGACACTGAGGTGTCGCCAGCCGGTCTTTACGTAAACGTAAACTTTGGTCCAATGGCGTGCCGATATCTGGTGGATGTCGTCAGGCGCGGGTGTCGGCGCCGCACCATGAAGGCAGCGGAGTGCCGGCAAGGGACAGGGGGAGGGGTGACGCATGTGGCCTTGGCTGATGGCACTGCTGCTGACGGGCTGGGTTGCCATGGGGGCCTGGCAGCGCTGCAAGCCGCTGCCGAGGCGCGTGGGCGAGGCCTGGCCGGTGAGGGCCGTCGACGAGGTTCGCTTCCTGAGCGACGAAACCTGGTTCGATGCACGGGGGAGGCGCCATCTCGATCAGGCCATCTTCGACGAGATGCTGGCGATGATCGACCAGGCCCGGCGCCTGGTGGTACTCGACGTGTTTCTCTTCAACGACTTCACCGCCGGCGTCGGGGGTGGCGGCCTGCGTCCGCTATCGGCGGAGCTGAGTGCCGCCCTGGTGGCACAGAAGCGCCGCTACCCCGAACTGGAGGCGGTGGTGATCACCGACCCCCTCAATACCCTCTACGGCGGGCTCGAGCTCGACCATCTGGAGGCCCTGCGACGGGCGGGGATCGTCGTGGTGCTGACCGACCTCAACCGCCTGCGCGCCTCCAACCCGCTCTGGTCGGGGCTCTGGCACCTGGGCCCGCGCTGGTTGGGCAATCGCCCCGGGCGGGGCTGGCTACCCAACGCCCTGGGACCGGGCCGGGTGACGCTGCGCAGCTATCTGGCGATGCTCAACTTCAATGCCAACCATCGCAAGACCCTGGTGGTGGACGAGGGCGAGGGGTGGGCCGGCCTGGTGACCTCGGCGAACCCCCATGACGCCAGCAGCCTGCACGGCAACGTGGCGCTGCGCTTCAGCGGAGAGGCGGCCCTCGACCTGCTGGCCTCGGAGCGGGCGGTGGCGAGCTGGTCGGGCATCAACTTGCCCGGGCCGATGCCGCCCGCCCCGGCCCCGGTAGCAGGCAACCTGCGCCTGCAGCTCTTGACCGAGGCGGCCATTCGCAAGGCGCTGCTGGCGGCGATCGAGGCCTGCCAGGAGGGGGATCGCCTGGACCTGGTGGTCTTCTACCTCGCCCATCGTGGCGTGATCGAGGCGCTTCAGGCGGCCAGCCGGCGCGGCGTACGGGTACGCGCCCTGCTCGACCCCAACCGGGATGCCTTCGGCCTGGAGAAGGGCGGCATTCCCAACCGGCCGGTGGGACGCGAACTCGTCGCCGCTGGCATCGCGGTGCGCTGGTGCGCCACCCGGGGGGAGCAGTGCCACAGCAAGCTGCTGCTGCGCCGCCCGGCAGACGGCGGCGAGACTGAGCTGATCCTCGGCTCGGCCAACTTTACCCGGCGCAACCTGGATGACCTCAACCTGGAAAGCAGCGTCCGGCTCCTGGGCCCTCCCGACACCCCTGCCCTCGAGCAGGCCACTGCCTTCTTCGAGCGGCGCTGGGCGAGCTCTCCCGAGCGCACCACCAGCGAGCCCTTTGCGGCCTTTGATGACGCCACCGTCTGGCAGGGCCTGCGCTACCGCATCATGGAGGCCACCGGGCTCTCCACCTTCTGAGGGCCAGCCGCCCGGGAGGGGGCGAGCCCTTTCGCGGAGGGCGACGGCGCTCAGTCGATGTGGGTGATCGCCTGGCGTCGCGGGTCGATGTGCCAGGGCAGCCCCTGGCGGGCGTTGTGCTCCAGCTCGGCGATCACCTGGGCCCCCAGCAGCAGGATGATGGCGCCCACCTCCAGGCTCAGCAGAACCACGATCAGGGTCGCCAGGGAGCCGTAGACGGCGTTGACGAAGGAGATATTGGCGAAGTAGTAGACCAGCAGCAGCCGCACCCCCTCCCACAGCAGGGCGGCCACCAGCCCACCGATCACCGCCCGGCGCAGCGCCACCCGCACCACCGGCAGCACCTTGTAGATGGCGCTGAACAGAAGGAAGACCCCGATAAAGCTGGCCAGGTTGAGCACCGGCTCCGAGGCGCCCGACAGCGGCAGCTCCCGATCGAAGAGCGCCAGCCAGAGCGTATTGAGGGAGCTGAGCAGGCTGACCAGCAGGGTGAGTGCCATCAGCCCGGCGCCCAGCACCACCATGAAGGCGTAGGGCAGCAGCACCGAGACCCAGGCGCTGCGTCCCTGGTGATGGGTGTCCGGGGCGTGGAAGATGATCGCCAGGGCGTCCTCCAGCATGCGGAAGGCGAAGGAGCTGAAGAGCAGCAGGATCGGGAAGCCGAGGATGCCGATTACCTCGCGGGTGTCGAGCAGGGCGCGCACCGCCTCCAGCAGCACCTCGGCGTGGGCCGGGGCCAGGTGCTGTACCTGGATGCTGAGGACGTCGAGCAGGTGCGCCTCGTCCACCACCCGGGCCAGCAGCACCACCAGCAGGGCGAAGAGCGGCACGATGGAGAGCAGGATATTGTAGCCGACGCCGCCGGCCAGCAGGATGCCGCGGTTGCGCAGGAAGGCGGTGAGCACCCGCCACAGGAAGCGTGCCACCCGCGGCGGCAGCGTGAGGAGGGGCTGGGGGCGCGAGGGGCGCCTGGGCGGCGATGCAGTCATGGCGGAGGCCATCCATGGGCGTACCTGCATCATACGCCCCGCCCAGCACTCGTTGCCAATGCCGCTGCCTGCCGGCGGGGCAACGGCCAAATAATGGTACGGCGGGACGACAGTCAGCATAATGTCACGCCTCGGCTTCACCCCATCCCCACGGCAGCGAGAGACCATGGCCAAGTTCGAACTGATCGGCACCGCCAGCATTCCCGGCAAGGGCAGCGAGCTTCGGCTGCTGCAGCGCAATGACGAATTCTCCATCCGCATCGCCGGGGCCCCCGGCGAGCTCATGAACACCCGCCTGCACGGCTCCGAAGATGCCCTGGCCGAGCTGGCCTGTGAGCGTATCGCCGACCGCCCCGGCGCCCGGGTGCTGGTGGGCGGCCTGGGCATGGGCTTTACCCTGGCCGCGGCCCTGGCCGTCCTGGGCGAGGACGCCGAGGTGGTGGTGGCCGAGCTGGTCCCGGGGGTGGTGGAGTGGAACCGCGGGCCCCTGGGCGCCGCCGCGGGCCACCCGCTCGACGACCCGCGCACCCGGGTCAGCCTGGGTGACGTGGGCGAGCTGCTGCGCCGCGAGTCCGGCGGTTTCGATGCCATCATGCTCGACGTGGACAACGGTCCCGAGGGGCTGACCCGGCGCGAGAACGACTGGCTCTACTCTCCCAAGGGGCTGGCCGCCGCCCAGGCGGCCCTGCGCCCCGACGGGGTGCTGGCGGTATGGTCGGCGGGCCAGGATCCCGCCTTTACCGAGCGCCTGCGCCGGATCGGCTTCCTGGTCGAGACGGTCACGGTGCGCGCCCATCGCCCCGGCAAGGGGGCCAAGCACTGCATCTGGCTGGCCAGCTGAGATGCGTAGCGCTTACGCCCTGCGCCGGGCCCCGCTGCTCCTGGTGCTGCTCCTTCTGGCCGGCTGCGCGGGACGGCTGACGCCACCGGAGGCACCCGTCTCGCCCGTGACGGTCTACCTGCTCGACCACGGACGCCACGCCAGCCTGGTGCTGCCGCGCCGGGAGGGTGGCATGGTGCGCTACAGCTACGGCGAGTGGCGCTGGTACGTGGAGGCTGAGCGTCACCTGCTTTCCGGTGCTGCGGCCCTGCTCTGGCCCACCCGGAGCGGCCTGGGGCGCGGCGTGCACGAGGCGATAACCGGCCCGGAGGCGCTGTCGGGCCTGGCCCCGGAGGGGCTGGTCGCCGTCTACCCCCTGGTGGCCGAAGAGGCCCGGGTGATTGCCCTCAAGCGGCGTCTGGATGCCCATTTCGAGGCGCTGCTAGCATCGCCTGCCTACAGTGAGGAGTTCGACCTCCTCTTCGTTCCCTATCCTCGCGCCTACTGGTGGACCCACCAGTCCAACCTGGTCACCGCCCGCTGGCTGCGTAGCCTGGGCGTGGAGGTGCGGGGCATCCCCTGGCTGTCGCGCTGGCGTCTCGAGGCGCCTTCTGCGAGCCCCTATCATCACGGAGAGAAAGATCATGAGTGACAAGGCGTCGGGAGAGCGGCTCTCCAAGCGGCTGGCGCGCCAGCTGCCCTGCTCGCGTCGGGAGGCGGAGCTCTATATCGCCGGCGGCTGGGTCAGCGTCGACGGCCGGGTGGTGGAGGAGCCCCAGTTCAAGGTGAGCGAACAGCGCATCGAGCTGCTTCCCGGTGCGATGCCCCGGGAGATCCCGCCGACGACCCTGCTGCTCAACTGCCCGGCGCAGCTCCAGGCCGCCGAGGAGGAGGAGCTGGCCCGGCGGCTGATTCGCAAGGCGACGCACTGGGGCGAGGACCCTGCCGGCCAGGCCCCGCTCAAGGCGCACTTTCGCGGCCTGGTGCCCCTGCTGCCGCTGGCCCCCGGCGAGGAGGGGCTGCTGGTCTTCACCCAGGATCGCGGCGTGGCCCGGCGGCTGGGCGAGCGGGGCTCGCGGCTGGAGGAGGAGTGGCAGGTGGAGGTGATCGGCAGCCTCGATGAGGCGGGGCTCGAGGCTCTGCGCAGCGGTACTGCGCTGCCCGGCCAGCTCCCGGGGCCCGCCAGGGTCAGCTGGCAGAGCGAAACCCGCCTGCGCTTTGCCATCAAGGGGAGGGCGTCGGGCCTGCTGGAGCCCCTGTGCCGGGCGGTCGGGCTGACGGTAGTGGCGACCCGCCGGCTGCGCCTCGGCGGGGTATCGCTGGGGGCGGTGCCGCCGGGAGAGTGGCGCTACCTCAAACCCACCGAGAGGTTCTGAGCCCCCCGTCGCCTCCCTTTCCCCGGCTGGCGGCCCTAGGTATGCTGGGACGGTGTGTGCATGTCGCTCGGCCGTGCCGGGCGGTGACGATTACCGGAATGCAGCGAGGAACTACCCATGTCGGAAACCTCCCAGCCATCACCGTTCAAGGATAACCGCGTCAAGGGACTGGCGGGCGTGGCGGCCGTCGCCGTCATCTGGGCCCTCATCGCCCAGTCCAACTCGGGCTCCCACCGCGACGCTCGCGAGGCCCTCGAGGCCGAGCTCTCCGCCATGGAGTCGCGCAACCAGGCGCTGACCAGCCAGCTCGAGGAGCGCGATGCCGCCGGCGAGGAGATCGAGGCGCTGCAGGCGCGCCTGGCCGAGCTGCAGGACGAGCGCGATGCCGCCGAGGCCGCCATGGCTGAGGAGCAGGCCGAGGCCCGTGCCGACCTCGAGCGTCTCAACGAGGAGATCGCCGACGCCGAGGCGCGCCTCGAGGCCCTGACCGAACAGCGTGATGCGCTTGAGGCGGAGCTCGAGGCCCTGGAGGCCGAGCAGGCCGAACTGCAGGAGGCCCTCGCCTCCCTGCGCGAGGAGCAGGCCGCCGTCGAGGAGGCCCGCGACGCCGCCGAGGCTGCCCGTCAGGACGCCGAGCAGGCGCGCCAGGAGGCAGAGGGTGCCCGTCAGGAGGCTGAGGAGGAGCGTCAGGCGGCCTTCGAGGCCCGCGAAGAGGCCGAAGCGGCCCGTGACGAGGCCGAGGGTGAGCTGGCCTCCCTGGGCGAGCGGATCGAGGAGGCCGAGGGCCAACTCTCCGGGGTCGAGGCCGAGCTCGAGGAGCGCCAGGCCCATCTCGAGGCCCTCGAAGAGGAGATTGAGGCGCTGGAGATCTGGCGCGACGAGGTGGCCGAGGAGGTCGGCGAGGCCCGCGATGAGCGCGATGCCATCCGTGAAGCGCTCGAGGAGGCCCGCGCCGAGCGCGACGACCTGCTGGTGGCGATCGAGGTGGGTCGCGACGAGGTGGCCGCCATCGATGCCGAGGCGGAGCGACGCGAGGAGCAGCTCGAGCGCCTCGAGGCCCAGCTGGCCAGCTGGCGCAGCGAGCTCGCCGACCTGGAGACCCGTCTGGGGGCTCCCGACGCCGAGTCTGCCGAGGAGGCGGAGTCGGGCGCCGAAGAGCCGCAGCCCGAGGAGAGCGAAGAGAGTGACGAGAGCGAGGACGCCGAGGCGGCGTGAACGGCGCTTCGTTTTCCTGCCATAAGCCGGCAGTGAACGGCGGACCCTCGGGTCCGCCGTTCGTCGTATACTGCACCCAGTGCGGGGCGGCCCCTGTCCGTCCTGACATGCACAAAGAACCAGCAAGGAGCAGCCCGTGATCGAAGGGGTCAAGCACATCGTTGCCGTGGCGTCCGGCAAGGGGGGCGTGGGCAAGTCCACCGTCACCGTCAATCTGGCGCTGGCCATGGCGGCCGAGGGGTACCGGGTCGGCATCCTGGATGCCGACATCCACGGCCCCAGCCAGGCCCAGATGCTGGGCGTAGGGGAGGGGGTGCGCCCCGTGGCGGCCGGCGAGAACCGCATGCACCCGCTCGAGGCCCACGGCCTGCAGGCCATGTCCATGGCCTTCATGGTCGATACCCGGGAGCCCATGGTGTGGCGCGGGCCCATGGTGGCCGGTGCCTTCCAGCAGCTGCTGACCCAGACCCTGTGGGACGACCTCGACTTCCTGTTCATCGACATGCCGCCGGGTACCGGCGACATCCAGCTGACCCTGGCCCAGAAGGTCCCGGTGGATGGCGCCGTCATCGTCACCACGCCCCAGGACATCGCCCTGCTCGACGCGCGCAAGGGCATCGAGATGTTCAGGAAGGTGAAGGTGCCGGTGCTGGGCGTGGTGGAGAACATGAGCCTCCACGTCTGCTCCAGCTGCGGCCACGCCGAGCCGATCTTCGGCGCAGGGGGTGGGGAGCGCATCGCCTCCGAGTACGAGACCCGGGTGCTGGGTCGCCTCCCCCTGGCGCTCTCCATCCGCGAGCAGGTCGACGGTGGGCGCCCCACGGTGGTCGCCGAGCCGGATGGGGAGGTGACGGCCACTTTCCGCGACATGGCCCGCCAGGTGGCGGAGCAGGTGGCCGGTCAGGCCGATGCCGGCCCGAGCATCTCCTTCAGCGACTGAGCCCCGAATGGCCGGGCCGGCGTGACGCCCGGGGCCGGGGCCGCTATCATGGCGGCCCCGGGCGCTGGCTGCCGGCCCGACGCCTCCGTTCCCACCCCAGCAGGAAAGGTTTCGATGAGCATCAAGTCCGACAAGTGGATTCGCCGCATGGCCGCGCAGGAGGGGATGATCGAGCCCTTCGAGGCCGATCAGGTTCGCTACGTGAACGACCGTCGGGTGATCTCCTACGGAACCTCCAGCTACGGCTACGACGTGCGCTGCGCCGACGAGTTCAAGGTCTTCACCAATATCCACTCCGCGGTGGTGGACCCCAAGGCCTTCGACGAGAAGAGCTTTGTGGATGTGCAGGGCGATGTCTGCGTGATCCCCCCCAACTCCTTCGCCCTGGCCCGCACCGTGGAGTACTTCCGCATCCCGCGCAGCGTGCTGACCATCTGCCTTGGCAAGTCCACCTATGCCCGCTGCGGCATCATCGTCAACGTGACGCCGCTGGAGCCGGAGTGGGAGGGGCATGTGACCCTGGAGTTTTCCAATACCACCAACCTGCCGGCCAAGATCTACGCCAACGAGGGCGTGGCCCAGATGCTGTTCCTGGAGTCCGACGAGGTGTGCGAGACCTCCTATAAGGATCGCGGCGGCAAGTATATGGGGCAGCGGGGCGTCACTCTCCCCCGCACCTGAGAAAGCGTCGATTTATTGCTGCGCTCGACATCCTGATCGCCGGCGGTGCCGGTGCGCCGGTCCGATCGGAATCCTCATGTAGCAGGCTACACTCCGGTTCCTGCGCTCCGGCGGCGACCAGCCTGTCATCGCTCGCGACTTAAATCGCCAGCTTTCCGAGCGAGGGATTGATAGGAAACGAGGTTGGATGAGCCGGTGCTCATCCAACCTTGACTTGCTTTGTTGGCCGCTACTCCTCGTCCAGCTCCTCGGCCGCGTCGGCGTGGGAGAGCCGCACGCCCTGTGCCGGCAGCGGGGTGCCATCCAGGGTGGCGCCGCCGGGCGCGAACTGCAGGCGCCCTTCCAGGAACCACTTCACCGCGATGGGATAGATCAGGTGCTCCCGGGCGTGCACCTTCTCCTTGAGGCTCGCCTCGGTCTCGCCCTCGGCGACGTCCACCGCGGCCTGGATCACCACCGGGCCGCCGTCGAGCTCCTCGGTCACGAAGTGCACGCTGCAGCCGTGCTCGGCGACGCCGTCGGCCAGGGCGCGGGCGTGGGTGTCGAGCCCCTGGTAGGCGGGCAGCAGGGAGGGGTGGATATTGAGCATTCGCCCCAGGAAGCGCTGCACGAAGCGCGGGGTGAGGATGCGCATGAAGCCGGCCAGCACGATCAGGTCGGGCTCGTGGCGCTCGATCACCTTGATCAGGGCGCCGTCGTAGGCGTCGCGGTTCTCGTACTCCCGGTGGGGCAGCACCACGGCGTCGATGCCGGCCTCCCGGGCGCGCACCAGGCCATAGGCGTCCGGCTCGTTGGAGATCACCGCCACGATTTCGCCACCCAGGCGGTCGTGGGTCTGCTCGTCGATCAGCGCCTGCAGGTTGCTGCCGCTACCGGAGATCAGCACCACCACCCGGCGCGCGCCTACCGGCTCCGAGGTGAAGTCGTTCAGGGTGTCGCTGGCGTCGCTCATGCCTCGAGGTTCTCCAGACGCACCCGGGGCTCTTCGCCGCTGCGGGCGACGATCTCGCCCAGCCGGTAGACCGTCTCGCCCAGGGCCTGCAGATGGGCCCGGGCCTGGTCGGCCTTCTCGGCCGGTACCACCACCACCATGCCGATGCCGCAGTTGAGCACCCGGTACATCTCCTCCTCGGCCACGTTGCCCTGCTCCTGGAGCCAGTCGAAGACCGCCGGACGGGCCCAGCTGGTCACATCGACCTTGGCCGCGAGGCTGTCGGGCAGCACCCGGGGCAGGTTCTCGGTAAGGCCACCGCCGGTGATATGGGAGAGGGCATGCACCGGCACGCCGCTCTCGCGGATCAGCGACAGCAGCGGCTTGACGTAGATGCGGGTGGGCGCCATCAGGGCGTCGCCCAGTGCCATGCCGCCGATGTCGGCGTCGAGGCTGGCACCGGACACCTCGAGGATCTTGCGAATCAGCGAGTAGCCGTTGGAGTGGGGGCCCGAGGAGGCGATGCCCAGGAGCACGTCGCCCTCGGCCACCTTGCTGCCGTCGAGGATCTCGGACTTCTCGACGACGCCGACGCAGAAGCCGGCCAGGTCATAGTCGCTGCCCTCGTACATGCCGGGCATCTCGGCGGTCTCGCCGCCCACCAGGGCACAGCCGGCCTGCTCGCAGCCCTCGCCGATGCCGGAGACCACGTCCGCGGCGATGTCCACATCCAGCTTGCCCGTGGCATAGTAGTCGAGGAAGAGCAGCGGTTCGGCGCCGGCCACGATCAGGTCATTGACGCACATGGCCACCAGGTCGATGCCGATGGTGTCGTGGCGGCCAAGGTCCATGGCCAGGCGCAGCTTGGTGCCCACGCCGTCGGTGCCGGAGACCAGTACCGGCTCGCGGTAGCCGCTCGGCAGCTGGCACAGGGCGCCGAAGCCACCCAGTCCGCCCATCACCTCGGGTCGAGTGGTACGCTTGGCGACGCCCTTGATGCGGTCGACCAGGGCGTTGCCGGCATCGATGTCGACGCCGGCATCCTTGTAGCTGAGCGAGGGGCGGGAAGAGGAGGAGTCGGTCATCTCGGGTCCTGTCGGTAGGTCGTCGGCCCGGGTCGGCCGCACGGGAGTGGCAAGGCCGCCTGGGAAGTTCGGGCACTGGATCAAGATCGGGTGCGAGATTGTAGCATCAAGACGCCGTTCAGGCAGCCGTGAGGCGTGCCGATGACGGCGCCACAGGGAGGGTAGGATGCGCAGAGAGTGGTGGGTGCTGGCGGCGGCGGTCGCCCTGGTGTGGTTGCTGCTACGCCTCGAGGCGATGCTGATGCCGTTCTTCGCCGGCATGATCCTGGCCTATCTGGCCGACCCCCTGGCCAACCGCCTGGAGCGCTGGGGGTTGTCGCGGCCGCTGGCGGTCAGTGCGGTATTCCTGGTGCTGCTGGCGCTGCTGGCGGTGGGGCTGCTGGTGCTGATTCCACTGCTGGTGCAGCAGCTGCGCCAGTTCGGTGAAGTGACTCCCGGCATCTTCGAGTGGCTGGAGACGGTGCTGGCGCCGCAGATCCAGGCCTGGACCGGCTTCGACGTGGCGGCAGAGCTGGACAATGTCCAGGAGACCCTGGCCGAGCACTGGCAGGATGCCGGCGGCTACCTGGCCCAGGTGCTGGGGCAGGTGGGGCGCTCGGGCATGGCCTTCGTCACCTGGGTGACCTATGTGTCGCTGATCCCGGTGGTGACCTTCTACCTGCTGCTCGACTGGAAGCGGCTGATGGGCAGCCTCCGCGACCTGCTGCCGCGGGGCTGGGAGGCCGATGTGGTCCGCCTGGCGGGGCGCTGTGACGAGGTGCTCTCCGCCTTCCTGCGCGGCCAGCTGCTGGTGATGCTGAGCCTCGGGGTGATCTATGGCCTGGGCCTGACCCTGATGGGCGTGCGCTTCGGGGTGCTGATCGGCCTGATCTCGGGGCTGGCCAGCATTGTGCCCTTCCTGGGCTTTATCGTCGGCATCAGCATCGCGCTGATCGTGGCCTTCTTTCAGTTCGGCACCTGGCTGGCCCTGCTGGGCGTGGTCGCGGTGTTCAGCGTCGGCCAGATCATCGAGAGCACGGTGCTGCAGCCCAAGCTGCTGGGGGATCGCATCGGCCTGCACCCGGTGGCGGTGATCTTCGCCGTGCTGGCCGGCGGCAATCTGTTCGGCTTCACCGGGGTGCTGCTGGCGCTGCCGGCGGCGGCGGTGATCATGGTACTCTTGCGTGAACTCAATGACCGCTACAAGAGCAGCACCTTGTACGACGCCACCCTTGCACGTCGCGACCTCGACCGCCCCCACGACGAGGAGGCGCCATGAGCCGAGCGCCTGCCCAGCTGCCGCTGGGCGTCGGTCTTCGCGACGATGCCACCTTCGTCAACTACTACCCGGGCCCCAATGCCAGCCTGGTGGATCGGCTGGTCCACCAGCTTGACGAGGGCGGCGAACCCTTCCTCTACCTCTGGGGCGGGGAGGGCGTGGGCCGCAGCCACCTGCTGCAGGCCGCCTGTCATGCCGCCTCTGACCGCGAGCTGCGCGCCCTCTACCTGCCCCTGGCGGAGCTCGGTCACTTTCCGCCGCTGATGCTCGAGGAGATCGAGCGCCTCGACCTGGTGGCCATCGACGACCTGGAGCAGGTGCTCGGGCGCAAGCGCTGGGAGGAGGCGCTCTTTCACGCCTTCAATCGCCTGAGGGATGCCGGCAAGCGCCTGGTGGTCGCCGCCGATGCGCCTCCTCGGCAGCTGCCGATCCGGCTGCCTGACCTGGCCTCGCGGCTGACCTGGGGCGTCACCTTCCACGCCCAGGGGCTGGATGACGCTGGCCGCCTGGCGGCGCTGCAGCTGCGCGCCCGGGTGCGCGGCATGGCGCTTCCCGACGAGGTGGCGCGCTATATCCTCCACCGGGGGCCGCGGCGGCTGGGCGAGCTGTTCGAGATCCTGGCCACCCTGGATCGGGCCTCGCTCTCCGCCCAGCGCAAGCTGACCATTCCCTTCGTCAAGCAGGCGCTGGGCTGGTAGGGCTCAGCGGCTGAGGTTGCTCTCCAGGTGCTGGCCATTGCGCAGCTGGACCTGGCGAATCACCACCCGAGGCTCGCCGCTGGCGGGGTCCGGGCCTGCGCCCGAGAGGTAGAAATCCCCGGCGGGCAGCCCGGCGAGGCGGAAGCGGCCGCTGCCGTCGGTTCGCGTCGTGTGGGTGTAGGCCCGGGCGCGGGGGTCGGCGGGCTCCACGGCGATGCCGGCCAGTGCCATTTCGGCCGCCTCGGCGGAGTAGGTGGTCACCGGCGCGGCCGAGACGCCGGCATTGGGCACCGGGCGCCCGCCGATGGTCAGCTGCCCACTGATGACCGCACTGCCCTGCTTCTCGAGGGCGGCATACTCCTCGGCGGGGAAGGCCACCTCCCGCGCCACGCGGCCCGGCGGCACCTCGCGAGGAGCCTCGACGCGCTCGGGAGCCTCCCGGGGCTCGACCTCGCGGTCGATCACTTCGATGCGCTCGGTCGGGGTCGGTGCAGGGGGCATGATCTCGCAGCCCGCCAGCAGCACGGCCGGCAGCAGCATGGGTATCCAGCGTTTCATGGTGTCACTCCCTGAATCATTCATCGGCGCCCTGTGCCAGCGCCCAGCATAGCGCAGCTCGAGGCCGATGGAACCCGCGAAGGGACAAACGAAGACCGCCGCCCCGAGGGGCGGCGGTCTTCTTGGGCGCAGCAGGTGCCGGCCGATGGCCGGCCCGGCGGCTTACTTCTGGGCGGTCGCCTTGGTGGCGGTCGCCTGGGCCTGCTTGACGTTCTCTTCGGTCAGCTTCTGGCTCTGCTGGACGAAGTCCTGCTGCAGGGCCACGACCTTCTCGGCATCGCCCTTCAGGCGCTCGGCCAGGTCCTTGGCGACCTTCTGCTGGCCTTCCATGTAGCTCTTGAGGCTCTCGGCATCCTTGACGGACATCAGGGTGCGCAGCTGGGCCAGGCCGGTGTCGGTGTAGGCCTTGGTGGCGTCCAGCTGGGCGTGGGCCAGCTTCTCGGTGTAGTCGACGGCCAGGGAGGCGTAGGCGCGAGCCGGGCCGAAGAAGAGGGCGTCGAACTGCTGGGTGTCGAACTGCTTGGAGTCGAAGTTGAAGGCGTTCATCATGGCGAACCTCCTGGTTCATCTGGTGTGAATGAGCAGGTTACCTGCCCTGTTGCATTGCACAATAGCAGAGCGGTTTGTGCACTGCAACATTGTCGAGCGATTTCGTACTCTCTCCTCGGACTTGCAGGACGCCGTCGGCGGCGCCATGGTGAACCCAAACCCCAGCCAGCCTGGTTCCATCCCCCTTCGAGGAGCCCGCCATGAGCAAGATGCGCAAGGAACACGACAGCATGGGAGAGCTGGAGGTGCCGGCCGACGCCCTCTATGGCGCCCAGACCCAGCGCGCCGTGAACAACTTCCAGGTGTCGGGGCAGCCGATGCCCGCCGCCTTCATTCACGCCATCGCCCGTATCAAGCTGGCGGCGGCCCAGGTCAATGCGGAGCTTGGCCTGCTGGATCCGGCGCGCGCCGAGGCGATCTCCACCGCCGCCGAGGCGGTGATTCGCGGCGAGCACGACGAGCACTTTCCCGTGGAGGTGTTCCAGACCGGCTCCGGCACCTCCAGCAACATGAACGTCAACGAGGTGATCGCCACCCTGGCCAGCCGGGAGGGGCTCGAGGTGGGCCCCAACGACCACGTCAACATGGGGCAGTCCAGCAACGACGTGATCCCCACCGCCATTCACGTTGCGGCGGCGCTGGAGTTGACCGGCCGGCTGCGACCGGCGCTGGTGCACCTGCGCGAGACCATCGATGCCCGTGCCGCCGAGCTCGACGGCGTGGTCAAGACCGGCCGCACCCACCTGATGGACGCCATGCCGCTGCGCATGAGCCAGGAGCTGGGCGCCTGGTCGAGCCAGGTCGGCCAGGCCATCGAACGCTTCGATGCGGCCCAGGTGCGGCTCTGCCGACTCGCCCAGGGGGGCACGGCGGTGGGTACCGGCATCAATGCCCACCCGGAGCTCGCCGAGCGGGTAGCGGCCCATCTCTCGGCCCAGACCGGACTTACCTTTGCGCCCAACGACAGCTTCTTCGCCAGCCTGGCCGCCCAGGACGCCGCGGTGGAGCTCTCCGGCCAGCTCAAGGGGCTCGCCTGCGCGATCATGAAGATCGCCAACGACCTGCGCTGGATGAACTCCGGCCCCCTGGCCGGCCTCGGCGAGATCGAGCTCGAGGCGCTGCAGCCGGGCAGCTCCATCATGCCGGGCAAGGTCAACCCGGTGATTCCGGAGTCCGCGGCCCAGGCGGCCGCTCAGGTCATCGGCCTGGATGCGGCGGTGACGGTGGCCGGGCAGAGCGGCAGCTTCCAGCTCAACGTCATGCTGCCGCTGGTGGCCCACAACCTGCTGACCGCCATCACCCTGATGAGCAACACCGCGCGGCTGCTGGCCGATCGCGCCATCGCCACCTTCAAGGTGCGCGAGGAGAACCTGACCGGGCCTCTGGCGCGTAACCCCATCCTGGTCACGGCGCTCAACTCGGTGATCGGCTACAACGCCGCGGCGGCCATCGCCAAGGCGGCCTACCAGGCGGGGCGCCCCATCATCGACGTGGCCGAGGAGCAGACCGACCTCTCTCGCGAGGAGCTCGAGCGGCTCCTCGACCCGGCGGCGCTGACCCGCGGGGGGATTCCCCAATGAGCCGTGACGCGAGCCGTGGGGATGACCTGATCCTGGCCATCGACCAGGGCACCACCAGCTCCCGGGCCATCCTCTTCGACCGCCAGGGGCGGCGGGTGGCCATGGCCCAGCGGGAGTTCACCCAGCACTTCCCCCGGGATGGCTGGGTGGAGCACGACCCGGAGGAGATCTGGGAGAGCGTGCTCGCCACCTGCCGGGAGGTCATCGACCGGGCCGGCGTCGGCTCCGAGCGGCTGGCCGGGGTGGGCATCACCAACCAGCGCGAGACCGCCCTGCTCTGGGATCGGCAGAGCGGAGAGGTGCTCCACCGCGCCATCGTCTGGCAGGACCGGCGCACCGCCGACGCCTGCCAGGCGCTGCGGGATGCCGGCCACCTCGAGACGGTCCAGGCGCGCACCGGCCTCTTGATCGACCCCTACTTCTCGGCCACCAAGCTCGCCTGGCTCCTCGATCACGTGGAGGGGGCCCGGGAGCGGGCCGAGCGCGGCGAACTCGCCTTCGGCACCGTGGACAGCTTCCTGATCTGGCGGCTGACCGGCGGTCGCGTCCACGCCACCGATGCCACCAACGCCTCGCGCACCGCCCTGTTCAATATCCACGAGCAGCGCTGGGACCCGGCGCTGCTCGAGCTGTTCGAGATTCCCGAGGCGCTGCTCCCGGAGGTGAAGGACTCCAGCGATGACTTCGGCACTCTCGAGCGAAAGTGGCTGGGGGCAGAGCCGCCCATCGCCGGGGTGGCCGGCGATCAGCAGGCGGCGCTGGTGGGGCAGGCCTGCTTCCGGCCGGGCATGGGCAAGAGCACCTACGGCACCGGCTGCTTCATGATCGTCAATACCGGCGATACGCCGGCGCTGTCGCGCAACCGCCTGCTGACCACCGTGGCTTACCGCCTGGGGGGGAAGCCGACCTATGCCATGGAGGGGAGCATCTTCGTGGCCGGCGCCACCGTGCAGTGGCTGCGCGACGGCCTGCGGCTCTTCGAGAGCGCCGCCGAGACCGAGGCCCTGGCGCGCCAGACCCGGGCCGGCCACAGCGTCTACCTGGTGCCGGCCTTCACGGGGCTCGGGGCGCCCCACTGGGACCCCAAGGCCCGCGGTGCCATCTTCGGCCTGACCCGGGATACCGGCATCGCCGAGATCGTCGCCGCCGGCCTCCAGGCGGTCTGCTACCAGACTCGGGACCTGCAGGCCTGCATGAGCGACGACATGGACGCTGCGCCGGACACCCTGCGGGTGGATGGCGGCATGGTGGCCAATGGCTGGGTGATGCAGTTCCTGGCCGACATGCTGGGCGTGGCGGTGGACCGCCCCACGGTGCTTGAGACCACGGCGCTGGGGGCCGCCTACCTGGCCGGGCTGCGCCTGGGCTGGTACCGTGACCTCGACGAGATCGCCGAGCTCTGGCAGTGCGAGCGTCGTTTCACGCCCCGGATGCCGGAGGAGGAGCGGGAGCGGCTCTATCGCGGCTGGCAGGAGGCGGTGGAGCGGGTCAAAAGCGAGCGCTGAGTGCTTGCAAAATCTCTGAGGATCGGTAATATATGCATCCGTTGCCGGGGCAAGAGAGCTCCGGCAATATGCTGCTGAAACAGGACCATAGCTCAGTTGGTTAGAGCGCTACCTTGACATGGTAGAGGTCGGCGGTTCGAATCCGCCTGGTCCTACCAGCATGCATCGACAACAGGACCATAGCTCAGTTGGTTAGAGCGCTACCTTGACATGGTAGAGGTCGGCGGTTCGAATCCGCCTGGTCCTACCAGATTCCGGAACGCCCCCGCAGCCCTGCTGCGGGGGCGTTCTGCTTTCTGCTGCACCTGCCTGTCGTCAGGCCAGCGCCAGCTCCGTGCGCTCGACAAAGACTGCCACCAGCGCCTCGATGCCGGCCTGGTCGTCGACGCTGAAGCGGCCGCGCCTGGGGCTGTCCAGGTCCAGCACGCCCCACAGCCGATCGTCTGCCAGGATGGGCACCACCAGCTCGGCCCGGGAGGCGGCGTCGCAGGCGATATGGTCGGCCACGGCGTGGACATCGTCGATGCGCTGGGTGGTGCGGGTGCGCGCCGCGGCGCCGCAGACCCCCTTGCTGAAGGGGATGGTGTGGCAGGCGGGCTTGCCCTGGAAGGGGCCGAGGCAGAGCGTCTCCGGCTCGCGCTGCAGGTAGAAGCCCGCCCAGTTGAGCTCGGGGAGCTCCTGCATCAGGAAGGCGGCGGTCTGGGCGCTGTTGGTCAGCCAGTCGCGGGTATCGAGGAGTGCGGCGAGCTGGCGGGCGAGCAGGGGATAGTCGACGGTCATCATGGCTCCTGAAATAGAAGGGGCCGGCTAAGGCCGGCCCCTGTTCTTCTCCGTTTTTCTTACTCCCAGCCGGGCACCGCTGCCGGCCCAAACAGCTCGGCCGCCTTGGCCTTCACTTCCTCGGTCTGGTAGCTGCGCACCAGCTGCTGGATCGCCTCACGCTCCTCGTCGCCGCCGCGCACCACGATCAGGTTGACGTAGGGGGACTCCGGACCCTCCTTGATCAGGGCGTCGTCCAGGCTCAGGCCGGCGGGCTGGGCGAAGGTGTTGTTGATGAAGGCCATGTCCACGTCGGGCAGCACGCGGGGCAGCTGGGCGGCCTCGATCTCCCGGAAGCGGAAGCGCTTGGGGTTCTCCACCACGTTGAGGGGGGTGGCCTCGAGGTTTTCCGGGTCGTCCAGCTGGATCAGCCCCTCGTTGTGCATCAGGATCAGCGAGCGACCCTCGTTGGAGGGGTCATTGGGCAGGGCGATCTGGGCCCGCTCGGGCAGCTCGTCGATGCTGGCGTACTTCTCGGAGTAGGCGCCGATGGGATAGACGAAGGTGCGTCCGGCCACGGCGAAGTCGTAGCCGCGGTCGTTGACCATGGCCAGCATGTAGGGCTCGTGCTGGTAGGCGTTGGCGTCCAGGCTGCCGTCGGCCAGGGCGGCGTTGGGGGTCACATAGTCGGTGAACTCGATGATCTCCACGGTCAGGCCGTATTCGCGCAGGGCGATCTCGGCGGCGACCTGCATCACGTCGGTCTCGGGGCCGGCCACGGTGCCGACCTTGATGCGGTGCTCGTCGGCCAGGGCGCTGCCGGCGCCGAGGGCCAGGCTGGAGGCGAGCAGGGTGCTGAGCAGTGTCTTGCGCATGTCGGGTCTCCTTGATGATGGTGAGATTATAAAAGAATAAAAATAATACTTTAAATGCAAAATAGCTATTAATAGAGGCGGAAAAGCTACCGATTTACGTTGCGAGCGAAGTCAGGCCGGCTGCCGCCGCAGCGCAGCTTCCGGAATGTAGCCTGCTACATGAGGACAGCGACCGGGCCGGCGCACCGGCAGCGCCGGCGGCCGGGATGTCGAGCGCAGCAGGAAATCGGTGTCTTTTCATTTGTGATCGCTCTTGCGGACCAAGTAGTCCCCCAGGCTCTGGAAGCCCTGCACCATCACCACCAGGATCGCCACGGTGATCAGCATGACGGTGGGGTTGAAGCGGTTGTAGCCGTAGCGGATGCCCAGGTCGCCAAGGCCCCCGCCGCCCACGGCGCCGGCCATGGCCGAATAGCTGACCAGGGTCACCACGGTGACGGTCAGCGCCGTGAAGATGCCGCCGCGGGCCTCGGGCAGCAGCACCCGGGTGATGATCTGCCAGGGGGTGGCGCCCATGGACTGGGCGGCCTCCACCAGGCCCGGGTTGATCTCGTTCAGCGCGCCCTCCACCAGGCGGGCGATAAAGGGAATGGCGGCGATGGTCAGCGGCACGGCGGCGGCGTTGGTGCCGATGGAGGTGCCCACCAGCATGCGGGTGAAGGGGATGATCGCCACCATCAGGATAATGAAGGGGATCGAGCGGCCGATATTGGTGACGATGCCGAGCACGCCGTTGACCGCCGGCTGGGCCAGCACCTGGCCGGGACGCGTCACATAGAGCAGCACCCCGAGCGGGATGCCCACCAGGGCCGAGATCACCCCGGAGACGGCCACCATATAGAGGGTGTCCAGGGTAGCCCGGAGGATCAGGTCAATCATCGCGCTGGACATGGCCAAGCACCTCCACGTGCAGATCATGGGATTCGAGATAGTCGATGGCCGTGCGGGTCTGCTCCGCTGGGCCCATCAGCTCGGCGATCATCAGGCCGAGGGTGCGCTCCTGGATCGACTCCACCTTGGCCTGCAGGATGCTGACATCGACGCCGCACTCCCGGGCAAGCCGCGAGATCAGCGGCGTGGAGACGGCGTCGCCGGAGAAGGCCAGGCGCACCACCGGATGGGTGTGCTCGCCGGGGCTCTCCTCGAGGCGTTCGATCAGCGCCCGGGGCGGCTCCAGCTTGAGGAAGTCGTTGAGGAACTCGCGGCCGAGCCGGGTGCGCGGGGCGGTGAAGAAGTCGCCCACCTCGGCCTCCTCCACCAGCTCGCCGCCGGAGATCAGGCTGACCCGGTGGCAGATCGACTTGACCACCTCCATCTCGTGGGTGATCAGCAGAATGGTCAGGCCGAGCTTCTGGTTGATGTCCCGCAGCAGCGCCAGGATCGAGGCGGTGGTCTGAGGGTCGAGGGCCGAGGTGGCCTCGTCGCAGAGCAGCACCTTGGGGCGGCTGGCGAGCGCCCGGGCGATGGCCACCCGCTGCTTCTGGCCGCCGGAGAGCTGGGCCGGATACTGGTTCGCCTTGTCGGCTAGGCCCACCAGCTCCAGCAGCGGCGTGACCCGCTCGCGGATCTCGGCGCGCCTCATGCCCATCAGCTCCAGGGGCAGGGCCACGTTGGCGAATACCGTGCGGTTGGTGAGCAGGTTGAAGTGCTGGAAGATCATGCCCATGCCGTGGCGCGCCTGGTTGAGCGCCTGGCGGGAGAGGCCGGTGAGCTCCTGGCCGTCCACGGTGACGGTGCCGGTGGTGGGGCGCTCGAGCAGGTTGACGCAGCGAATCAGGGTCGACTTGCCGGCGCCGGAGAGGCCGATCACGCCGTGAATCTGGCCGGCGGGCACGTGGAAGTCGATATTCTTGAGCGCCTCTATGGTCCGAGCGGGGCTGCCGCGTCGCCCTTTCAGCGCATAGGTCTTGGATACGTTATGGAGTCGAATCATCGGAAGCACCGCAAGCGGGGCGCCGGGGCGGGCGGTGCAGCCAGGGTAAAAAAAGGCCACCCTTGCGGGTGGCCATCAACGCTGGACACACCCTTTTAGCTGCACTTCACGCGGTGGCACGGCCCGGAAGGGCGTGTCGCCGCGCTGGCGCCCGCAAGCCGGGTACAAATCGGCGCCGTTCAATGTAGCCGTGAAGCTTAGGGCGGCGGCCGAAAGCTGTCAATTGTCGCGGTGGTTGTTTCGGTAAGCATGCGTAGCTGTCAGTGAATTCGTCTTTATAATTGCCAGTTGCGGGATAATATTCTGTTCTTTCGGGGGGTGTCGTGGACGCCTCGGGTGGGATTTCTCTACACTCTGTGCCCTTGCCCCTGCGGGGGTCCAGCTGCAGTCGAGGAGACGCCATGTTCACGGGTATCGTTCAGGGCACCGCCGAGGTGGTCGCCATCGAAGAGGCCGAGCAGTTTCGCACCCATATCCTGGTCCTGCCCGAGGCCCTGCGGCGCGGGCTCGAGATCGGCGCCTCGGTGGCCCACAACGGCGTCTGCCTGACGGTGACCGCCATCGACGGCGAGCGGGTCAGCTTCGATCTGATGCGCGAGACGCTGCGGGTGACCAACCTTGGTGCGCTGAGCGTGGGCGATCGCGTCAATATCGAGCGTGCCGCCCGCTTCGGCGACGAGATCGGCGGGCACTCGATGTCCGGCCATGTGATGGCCGTGGCGGAGCTGGTGGAGCTCGACGAGGCGCCCAACAATCGCCGCCTCTGGTTCGAGCTGCCCCACGCCCTGGGCCGCTTCCTGTTCGACAAGGGCTATATCGGCGTCGACGGGGCCAGCCTGACCATCGGCGAGGTGCGCCCCGCCTGCGCCACCCACGGGCCGCGCTTCTGCGTCAACCTGATCCCCGAGACCCTGGCGCGCACCACCCTGATCGACCGGGTGCCGGGGGACAGCGTCAACGTCGAGATCGACCCCCAGACCCAGGCCATCGTCGAGACCGTGGAGCGGGTGCTGGCCGCCCGGGGGATCTGAGCCTGGCGGTGGCTTGACCGCTCCGTCAGGTCTGCGTTGGTGGCACGGCTGGCGTCTGGCCCGGTCTTTGCTTATACAGTGTGAAGAGTAGTGTGAAGAGCACTGTGAACAGTGCGAGTCAGCGGCCTTCCGGTCTCTCGCATCCCGACGGGGATGCGGGTACCATAGGCCGCTTTTCTCGTGACCCTTCTCGCCCCCCAGGGACCGTCGCCACGTCCAAGCGCGCAGGAATGAGCCCCATGAAGAGCCTGATCGACAAGCAGTTCAAGCTGTCCGAGCACAACACCAGCATCAAGACCGAGGTCATCGCCGGGATCACCACCTTCCTGACCATGGCCTACATCATCTTCGTCAACCCCAGCATCCTCTCCGAGGCCGGCATGGACTATGGCGCGGTTTTCGTCGCCACCTGCCTGGCCGCCGCCATCGGCTGTCTGATCATGGGGCTCTGGGCCAACTACCCGATTGCCCAGGCGCCGGGCATGGGGCTCAACGCCTTCTTCACCTACGGGGTGGTGCTGGGCATGGGCTACACCTGGGAGGCGGCGCTCGGCGCGGTCTTCTTCTCCGGCTTTTGTTTCTTCCTGCTCAGCATCTTCAAGGTGCGCGAGTGGATCATCCACTCGATCCCGCTCTCCCTGCGCCTGGGCATCGCCGCGGGCATCGGCCTCTTCCTGGCCATGATCGCGCTGAAGAACGCCGGCATCGTGGTCTCCAATCCGGCCACCTATGTGGCGCTGGGGGATCTCTCCCAGCCCGCCGCCATCTACGCCCTGCTGGGCTTCTTCGTGATCACGGCCCTGGCCTACCTGAAGGTGACCGGAGCGGTGATGATCGGCATCCTCGGCATCACCGTGGCTGCCATGCTGTTTGGCCATAACGAATATGGCGGCATCATGTCCATGCCGCCCTCCATCGCGCCCACCTTCATGGCGCTGGACCTGTGGGGCGCGCTGGATATCGCCATGCTCAGCGTGATCTTCGCCTTTCTCTTCGTCGACCTCTTCGACACCTCCGGCACCCTGGTGGGCGTGGCCCACCGCGGCAAGCTGCTCGACAAGGATGGCAAGCTGCCGCGCATCGGCCGCGCCATGATGGCCGATAGCGGCGCTTCCATGGCCGGCGCGGTGCTGGGCACCTCCACCACCACCAGTTATATCGAATCCACCGCCGGTATCGCCTCCGGCGGACGCACCGGCCTGACCGCCGTGGTGGTGGGGGGGCTCTTCCTGATCAGCCTCTTCTTCGCGCCGCTGGCGGGCTCCATTCCGGCCTACGCCACCGCCGGTGCGCTGCTCTATGTGGCGGTGCTGATGGCGGGCAGCCTGGCCCATGCCAACTGGGAAGACCCCACCGATGCCGCGCCGGTGCTGATTGCCGCCCTGGCCATGCCGCTGACCTTCTCCATTGCCGAGGGGATTGCCCTTGGCTTCATCAGCTATGCCGCCATCAAGGCCCTCTCCGGCCGTTTCCGGGACCTCAACCCGGCGGTGATCATCCTGGCGCTGCTGTTTGCGCTGAAGTTCCTGTTCCTCGACTGACCATTCACTACCGAGACCCGCCATGAGCATCTACGGCGACTACATCAAGTCCGTGATCCGCACCGTCCCCGACTGGCCGCAGCCGGGGGTCAACTTCCGCGATATCACGCCGCTGCTGCAGAACAGCGCGGCCTTTCGCAAGCTGATCGACAGCTTCGTGCACCGCTATCAGGAGCTGGACCTCGATGCCATCGCGGCCATCGATGCCCGGGGCTTTATCGTGGGGGCGCCGTTGGCCTACGAGCTCGGCTGCAGCTTTGTGCCGGTGCGCAAGAAGGGCAAGCTGCCGTTTCGCACCATCAGCGAGACCTACACCCTGGAGTACGGCGAGGCCGAGGTGGAGCTGCACTCCGACGCCTTCAAGCCGGGCGACCGTATCCTGATCGTCGACGACCTGATCGCCACCGGCGGCACCATGCTGGCCGCCGCCAAGCTGATCAGCCGCAGCGGTGGCCAGGTGGTGGAGACCGCCACCATCGTCGACCTGCCGGATCTCGGCGGCTCTGCGCGCATCCACGAGGCGGGCTACAACGTCTTCGCCGTCTGTTCCTTCACCGAGGACGAATGACCCCATGAGCAGCAACCGCTACCACAAGCACTTCACCGTCTCCTGGGATCAGCTGCACCGCGATGTCCGCGAGCTCTGCCACCAGCTGGTGGAACGTGACTTCAAGGGCATCGTGGCGATCACCCGGGGTGGGCTGATTCCCGCGGCCCTGATCGCCCGGGAGCTCAATGTGCGGCTGATCGATACCGTCTGCATCAAGAGCTATGACCATATGAACCAGGGCGGCCTCGACGTCATGAAGGGCGTCGATCACGATGGCGATGGCTGGCTGCTGGTGGATGACCTGGTGGATACCGGCAAGACCGCCCGCAAGGTGCGCGAGCTGCTGCCGAAGGCGCACTTCGTCACCGTCTACGCCAAGCCCGAGGGCAAGCCCCTGGTGGACCAGTACCTGACCGAGGTGGCCCAGGACTGCTGGATTCAGTTCCCCTGGGACATGGGTATCGCCTACGTCGAGCCCCTGGCCGACCAGATCAAGCGCTGAGTCGAGAGGCCAGGATGGCGACACCGCTTCCCGAGAGCTGGCAGCAGTGGCTGGGTGCCGAGCTCCAGGCGCCCTACATGCAGGCGCTGCGCGACTTCCTGGCCGCCGAGAAGGCCGCCAGGAAGGTGATCTATCCCCACTCCAGCGAGTGGTTTCGCGCCTTCCAGCTGACCCCCCTCGAAAAGGTCAGGGTGGTGATACTCGGTCAGGACCCCTACCACGGGCCCGGCCAGGCCCACGGCCTCTGCTTCTCGGTGAGGCCGGGAGTGCGCATTCCGCCGTCCCTGGCCAATATCTACAAGGAGCTGGCCGCGGACGTGGGATTCCGCCCGGTGGGTCACGGTAACCTGGAGCACTGGGCCCGCCAGGGAGTGCTGCTGCTCAACGCCTCGCTGACGGTGGAGCAGGGCAACGCCGGCTCCCATCGGGGCCGCGGCTGGGAGACCTTCACCGACCGCGCCATCGCAGCGGTGAGCGAGCACGGCCAGCCCTCGGTGTTCCTGCTCTGGGGCAGCCAGGCCCGCCAGAAGCGGGCGCTGATCGACACCTCCCGGCATCTGGTGCTGGAGTCGCCGCACCCCTCGCCGCTCTCCGCCCACCGCGGTTTCTTCGGCAACCACCACTTCTCCCGGGCCAACGCCTTCCTGGTGGAGCAGGGTCGCACCCCCATCGACTGGCAGCTGCCCGACCATGCCGATGAGTGCACGCCTTAACCTCAACGGGGGATGCGGGTAGAATGGCCCGCAATTTGTCGGCCGGGTCCATGCGACCAAGGTCGGCGTTGTCTCCTGCCGCCCGAAGAGTGAAGAGGTCCTGCCCATGAGCGTCCACGCCATCCAGCATCCCCTGGTCCAGCACAAGCTGGGCCTGATGCGAGAAGCCGGCATCAGTACCAAGAGTTTCCGTGAACTGGCCGGCGAGCTCGCCAAGCTGCTGACCTATGAGGCGACCAAGGACCTGGAGCTCGAGGTCCAGGAGATCGACGGTTGGAGCGGCAACAAGATCCCCGTGAACCTGCTCAAGGGCAAGAAGGTCACCATCGTGCCGATCCTGCGCGCCGGCCTCGGCATGCTCGACGGCGTCACCGACCTGATCCCCAGCGCCCGGATCAGCGTGGTGGGCCTCTACCGCGACGAGGAGACCCTGGAGCCGGTGCCTTATTTCGCCAAGTTCGCGGGTGACCTGGACGAGCGCCTGGCCATCGTCATCGATCCCATGCTGGCCACCGGCGGCACCATGGTGGCGACCCTGGACATGCTGCGCGAGCGGGGCTGCAAGCAGATGAAGGTGATCGTGCTGGTGGCCGCTCCCGAGGGGATCAAGCGGGTGCAGGACGCCTACCCGGACATCGAGATCTACACCGCCGGTGTGGACGAGCGCCTGGACGAGCACGGCTATATCGTGCCCGGCCTGGGTGACGCCGGCGACAAGATCTTCGGCACCCGCTGACTCACCATCCATCGACATCGCGCCCCTGAGCCCTCGCGCCAGGGGCGTTTTTTCGGAGAACCGTCATGACCGACCCCTCGACGTCAGCCGCCGCTGCGCCCGTCGAATCGCTCCCCCGTACCCTGCTCACCGGGGCCCAGATGCTCTTCGTGGCCTTCGGGGCCCTGGTGCTGGTGCCGCTGCTCACTGGCCTGGATCCGAGCGTGGCGCTCTTCACCGCCGGGGTGGGGACCCTGGTGTTCCACGGCGTGACCCGGGTCACCGTGCCGGTCTTCCTGGCCTCGTCGTTCGCCTTCATCGCCCCCATCCAGGGCTCGGTGGTCAACTTCGGCATCCCGGCCACCATGGGCGGCCTGATGGCCGCGGGCCTGGTCTATGTGGCGATCTCCCAGGCGGTGCGCCTCAAGGGCACCGCCTGGCTGCACCGCCTGCTGCCCCCGGTGGTGGTGGGGCCGGTGATCATGGTGATCGGCCTGGCCCTGGCGCCGGTGGCGGTGAGCATGGCCACCGGCGAGACCAGCGACCATATCGGCTATGGCCCGGCGATCTTCCTCTCCATGATCAGCCTGCTGGTGACCCTGACCCTGGCGGTGTTCGGCCGCGGCCTGCTGCGCCTGATCCCGATCATGGGCGGTATCGTCACCGGCTATGTGCTGGCCCTCATCATGGGCCTGGTGGATTTCTCGCCGGTGCGCGAGGTGGCCTGGCTATCGATTCCGTCGTTCACCGCGCCGAGCTTCCACTGGGCGGCGATCCTCTTCATGATCCCGGTGGCCATCGCGCCTGCGGTGGAGCATATCGGTGACATGGTGGCCATCGGCTCGGTGACCCGGAAGAACTACCTGGAGAAGCCCGGCCTGCACCGCACCCTGCTGGGGGATGGCCTGGCCACCACCACGGCGGCGCTGTTCGGCGGTCCGCCCAACACCACCTACTCCGAGGTGACCGGGGCGGTGACCCTGACCCGCGCCTTCAACCCGAAGTACATGGTGGTGGCGGCCTGTCTCGCCATCGGCCTGGCCTTCGTGGCCAAGCTCGGCGCCCTGCTGCAGACCATCCCGGGGCCGGTGATGGGCGGCATCATGACCCTGCTGTTCGGCTCCATCGCCGTGGTGGGCATGAACACCCTGGTGCGCGCCGGCCACTCGCTGACCGCGCCGCGCAACCTGGTGGTGATCTCGCTGATCCTGGTCTTCGGCATCGGTGGCATGCAGTTCGGCGGCGGCCAGTTCACCCTGCAGGGGGTGAGCCTCGCCGCCCTGGTGGGCATCCTGCTCAACTGGGTGCTGCCCCGCGCCGAGGAAGACGAGTAGGGCGTCGCCTCGATCCCCCTCTGACGCAGGCGGGGCGCTTCCAGTGGAAGCGCCCCGCTTTTCATTCAATCCCGATAGCGGCGGGTGAGGTCGCCGTAGGCGTCGATGCGGCGATCTCTCAGATACGGCCAGATCCGGCGCACATCCTCGCCGCGCTCCATGTCCAGGGTCACCAGCAGGCGCTCGGCGTTGACGCCGCCGTGGGCCAGCAGCTCCCCCTGGGGCCCGGCGATGAAGCTGCCGCCCCAGAAGTCGATGCCGCGGCCGACGCCGGAGTGGTCCGGCTCGTGGCCGACCCGGTTGGCCACGATCACCGGCACGCCGTTGGCCACCGCGTGGCTGCGCTGGATCAGGGTCCAGGCGTCCTTCTGGCGGCTCTTCTCGGCGTCGTCGTCGGCGGGGTCCCAGCCGATGGCGGTGGGGTAGAGCAGAAGCTCCGCCCCGGCCAGCGCCATCAGCCGCGCCGCCTCCGGGTACCACTGGTCCCAGCACACCAGCAGGCCGAGCCGGCCCACCGAGGTGTCGATGGGGTGAAAGCCCTGGCCGCGGGCGTCGTCGGCGTCTCCCGGGGTGAAGTAGAACTTCTCATAGAAGCCCGGATCGTCGGGAATATGCATCTTGCGGTAGTGGCCCACGGCGCCCTGCTTGCGGTCGTAGACCACGGCGGTGTTGTGGTAGAGCCCCGGGGCGCGGCGCTCGAACAGCGAGCCCACCAGCACGATATCGAGCTCGGCGGCCAGCGCCGCCAGGCGGGTGCCGGTGGGGCCGTCCAGGGGCTCGGCCAGGTCGAAGAGCTCGGTGTCCTCGTACTGGCAGAAATAGTGGGTGGCGTGCAGCTCCTGGAGCATCACCAGCTCGGCGCCGGCGGCGGCCAGCTCGCGGATGCCGGCCTCGCTCTCGGCGAGGCTCCTGGCCTTGTCGGGCCAGGCGGGCTGCTGGACCAGGCCGACCTTCAGATGGCGGGGCATGTTAAAGCCTCCTCGGTTGCAAATTATCCGAGGCTATTCGGCGACAGTCCTCCGAGGGGGCGCTGTGAATACCTCCCTGTACGCTACCGACGCCATCCATGGCGTAGGACCCCCTCTGCGGACTTTCCCCGACGCCTCTTGATTCAGGTGAGTGTTGCCAGGCTGCCCTGGGGCAGCTGCATGGTCAGGCAGTGCAGGCTGCCGTGCTGGCGGATCACGCTCAGGCAGTCGATGGGAATGATGTCGCGCCCCGGGAAGGCGCCGGCCAGGGCGGTCAGCGCCCGGGTGTCGGCGGCGTCGCCGTAGGTGGGCACCAGCACCGCACCGTTGATGATCAGGAAGTTGGCGTAGGTGGCCGGCAGGCGGTGGCCGTCGACCGGGTCGAAGCAGGGACGCGGCCAGGGCAGCGGCACCAGGCGGTAGGGTTCGCCGTCCCGGCGGCGCAGCGCCTTGAGCTCCGCCTCCATGGCGGCCAGCGCCGGGTAGTGGGGGTCGTCCTCGTCGTCGCAGCGCACATAGGCGATGGTGGCCGGGTCGCAGAAGCGCGCCAGGGTGTCCACGTGGCTGTCGGTGTCGTCCCCCTCCAGGTGGCCGTTGGCCAGCCAGAGCACCCGGGTCACCCCGAAGTCCTCGTGGAGCCAGTCCTCCACTGCCTCCCGGTCGAGGCCGGGGTTGCGGTTGGGGTTGAGCAGGCAGGCCTCGGTGGTGAGCAGGGTGCCGGCGCCGTCGCTCTCGATGGCGCCTCCCTCCAGCACCAGGCCGCGCTCGCTCACCGGGCAGGCGTAGACGCCGGCATCCGCCAGGCGCCGCGTCAGGGTGTTGTCCCGGGCCGCGGGGAACTTGCCGCCCCAACCGGTGAAGACGTAGTCGTGCAGGCGCAGCTCGCCCCGCTCCTCCACCGCCAGGGGGCCGTGGTCCCGGGTCCAGGTGTCGTCGCTCTCCACCACTACCAGGGAGAGCCGTTCGGCGGGCACGCCGAGGCTCGAGAAGCGGCCGGCCAGGTGAGTGCGGGTGGCGGTGTCGGGCACGCTGACCAGCACCCGCTGGTAGCGGGCAATGGCCACCACCATGGCCTCCAGGGTGGCCTCAATGCGCTCGAGCAGCGGGGCCCAGTCGCTCTCGGGGCCGGGCCAGGTGAGCTGGACCGCATCCTGTGGATGCCATTCGGGAAGCAGGCGTTTGGCCATGGTCGTGAAGCCCCGCGGTAGATGAGTTGCCAGGTGCGCAGTGTCAGCCGGCGAATGTAGGCATCAATGGACAACGATGCAAGTCGTGCTGGTAGTCAGGGCGACCTCGGCCGGACACGGGCGTCGGTGATATTCTAGGAGCATCGCAGGTTGCCGTGCTGCCGATCCCGCAGTCGTCATTTCAAGGAGCCCCATGCGCCCGCCGACTCGACCCTTCCTAGCCGTGGCCCTGGCGCAGCCCTTCCGTGCCGCCGGTGGCGATACCCTGGAGGCCTCCCGATGAAACCGCCGGCCTTCGGGCTGGCCGGGCGCCATATCATCATGCTGCTGCTGGCCCTGCTGGTGGCGCTCTTCCTTGGCGGCATGTGGCTGCTCTCCGGGCTCAACCTGCGCATCGCCGAATCAACGCTGGCCGAACTGCGCGAGCAGCAGATCCGCGAGACCTTCCGGGCCAACCTGGGGCGCATCGACGCCCACCATCGGCGCATGGAGCAGAACACTCAGGACCTGGCGCGTATCGGTCGGCTGCTGGTCGAGCTTGGTGGAGAGCGGGACGCTGCGGAAGAGGCGCTTCATCAGGTGCTCCACGACTTCCCCGAGGCGCGCGGGGTCACCCTGTGGCTGACCCAGGCGGCGCCTCCTCTTGGCCTCTATGCCTGGCGCGAGGGTGGGCGGCTGCGGACAGCGTGGCTGGAGGCGGGGTGGGAGGAGAGCGACTGGCTGCGCCGCCGGCTGGAGACCTGGAGGAGCACCGAGGACAGCCTTCACTGGACCGCCGCCTACTACAAGGAGCGCATCGATGACGTGGTGATCAGCGCCAGCGCGCCGGTGCGTAGCGCCGACGGATGGGTACTCGGCATGGCCGCCAGCGACTGGGTGGCCGGCGATATCATCGGCCTGGTCAGCGACGTGGAGGTGACGCCCAGCGCCTTCGCCTTCCTCGTGGATCGCGAGAATCGCAACCTCTCCAGCCTGGCTCGGGCCGAGGACCAGCGGCGAGCCCAGCCGCTGATCGAGGCGGTGGTGGAGATGGAGTTGAACCGAGAGATGGCCGAGGAGGCGCCGGGCATGCTGGTACGCCGCTCCCTGCCCCTCCAGGGGGAGGCGTGGAGCCTGCTCTATGCCACCTCCCGGGCCGGCATGGTGTTTGGCATCGGCGTGCCCCAGGCCGAGGCCGATGCGGTGCTGGCTCCCATGCGGCAGGCCAACCTGCGCATCATGTCGGCGGTGGGGGCCGGCGTGCTGCTGCTGGCGCTGGTGATCCTGCTGCTGGTCGCCGGGATGCTGCGTCAGCTGCGCACCCTCTACACGGATCCGCTTACCGGCCTGCCCAATCGTGCCCGGCTGCTGGCCGATCTGGAGAGGCAGCGGGCGGGGTCTCTGCTGCTGGTCAACGTCGAGGGGTTCAAGCAGTTCAATGGCGTCTTCGGGCAGGCCTGTGGCGACCAGGTGATCCGCCACCTCACCGCCCGGCTCAGGGCCTTGCTTCAGGGCGTGGAGTGGCGAGGCAGCCGGCTCTACCGCATGCCCGCCGACGAGCAGGCCATCTGGCTACCGGGCCGGCTCTCGGCCGAGGCGCTGCAGGGCCGCCTGCAGGCGCTGCAGGCGGAAGTGGGCACGACACGGCTCGAGTGGCGGGGGCAGGAGCTGATGCTGCATGTCACCCTCGGGCTTGCCTCCACCTGGCAGCTCGAGGAGGAGGGCCGAGAGGCACTGATCGCCGCCGCCGGCATGGCGCTGCGCCAGGCGCGTCAGCACCAGCTGGGGTTCTGTCTGCATGACCCGGGGATGGGAGTGCGCGAAGGCTACGAGCATAACCTGGCCTGGGCCAACCGACTCACCGCGGCCCTCGACGAGGGGCGGGTGGTGGCCTACTTCCAGCCTATCGTGGAGCTGGCCAGCGGCCGGGTCACCAAGCAGGAGTGCCTGATGCGCCTGATCGACGAGCAGGGGGAGCCGGTCAGCCCCGGCCAGTTCCTGGCGGTGGCCAGGGGTAGCCGCCTCTATCGGCGGCTGACCCTGGCCATGGTGGAGCGCTGCCTGGCGGCCATGGCCGAGAGCGACCAGAGCTTTTCCCTCAACCTCTCCGCCGAGGACCTGGTGGACCCCGAGGTGAGCGAGCCGCTGCTCTCCCGGGTCGCCGAGAGCGGCCTCGGTCAGCGGCTGATCCTCGAGATCCTCGAGTCTGAGAAGATCGCCAACTATGCCGCGGTCAGCGATACCATCGCCCGGGCAAGGGCCATGGGAGTGAGGATCGCCATCGACGATTTCGGCACCGGCTATGCCAACTTCGAGCACCTGCTGCGCCTGGACGTGGACCTGCTCAAGATCGACGGCAGCCTGGTACGCCACCTGGACGGCGACCCCGAGGCCCTGGCGCTGGCCCGGGGCATCGTGGGCTTTGCCCGGGAGCTGGGCCTGGAAACGGTGGCGGAGTTCGTCCACAGCCCCGAGGTGCTGGCGCGGGTGCGCGAACTGGGCATCGACCATGCCCAGGGCGCCTGCATCGCCATGCCCGCGCCCTCGCCGGTGACCTCGATACGCCTGCCCTGACGGATGGGCGTGCAAATCTGCGGCAAGCGTGCCGCGCCCCGATGCAGCGTCGTGCAAAAAGCCTTACCATGGGCGCCCGCTGACAAGGAACGCCTCCATGCTTGACCGTCTGCCATTCCTGATCGGGTTGCGCTATGTGCGCGCCAAGCGCCGCAACCACTTTATCTCCTTCATCTCGTTGACCTCCATGCTGGGCCTGATGCTGGGCGTGGCGGTGCTGATCCTGGTGCTCTCGGTGATGAACGGCTTCGACCACGAGCTGCGCACTCGCATTCTCGGCATGGTGCCCCACACCAAGGTCGAGTCGCGCACCGGCATGGTGGAGTGGGAAGCGCTGGCCGAGCGGCTGATGGAGCGCGAGCGGGTGATCGGTGCCGCCCCCTACGTCGAGCAGCAGGGCATGTTCTCGGTGGGTGGCCGCAACGAGGGCGCCATGGTCAACGGCATCCATCCCGAGTGGGAGGACCGCGTCTCGATCATCGGCCGGCATATGCAGCGGGGCGGGCTGGATGATCTGCAGCCCGGGGAGTGGAACATCGTGCTGGGCTCCATCCTGGCCCGGCGGCTCGGGGTCGGGGTGGGCGACAGCGTGACCCTGCTGGTCCCGGAGGCCTCGATCACCCCGGCCGGGGTCTTTCCCCGCCTCAAGCGCTTCACGGTGAGCGGCATCTTCAGCGTCGGCGCCGACCTGGACGCCGCCCTGGCCTACGCCAATATCGAGGACATGCAGACGCTGGCGCGGCTGGGTGACGCCGTGGGGGGGCTGCGCCTGGAGCTCGATGACCTCTTTGCGGCCTCCGCGGAGACCCGGGCCATCATCAACGAGCTCGGCCCCGGCTACCGCGGCGTCGACTGGACCTTCTCCCACGGCAACCTCTTCCAGGCGATCCAGATGGAGAAGCGCATGATCGCGCTGCTGCTCACCGTGATCATCGCCGTGGCGGCCTTCAACATCGTCTCCACCCTGGTGATGGTGGTCACCGACAAGCACGCCGATATCGCCATCCTGCGTACCATCGGCGCCACGCCGCGCTCCATCATGGGCATCTTCATCGTCCAGGGGCTGGCCATCGGGGTGATCGGCATCCTGGTCGGGGTAGCGCTCGGGGTGCTGCTGGCCCTGACCATTTCCGACATCATCGACGGCGTCGAGAGCCTGTTCGGCATCCAGTTCCTGGATGCCGGGGTCTACTTCATCAGCAACCTGCCCTCGCGCCTCGACTGGGCCGACGTGCGCGACATCGTCGCCGCGGCCCTGGGCCTGACCTTCCTTTCCACCCTCTATCCGGCCTGGCGGGCGGCCAAGGTCCAGCCGGCGGAGGTGCTGCGCTATGAGTGAGACGACCATGCAAGCCACAGCCGAGCAGGGCGCCTCCCCGGCGCCGGGGGCGCCGATGCTGGAGTGCCTCGACCTGACCCGCATCTACCATGAGGGCCCCCAGGACGTTACCGTGCTGGACGGCCTGGCGCTGACCGTGCACGCCGGCGAGCGGGTGGCCATCGTCGGCAGCTCAGGCTCCGGCAAGACCACCCTGCTCAACCTGCTGGGCGGGCTGGACCAGCCCACCCGGGGCGAGGTACGCATCGCCGGCGAATCGCTGCTGGATCTGGGCGACGCGGCGCTGGGGCGCTTCCGCAACCGCCATATCGGCTTCGTCTATCAGTTCCACCACCTGCTGGCGGAGTTCACGGCTCTTGAGAATGCGGCGCTGCCGCTGATCGTGCGCGGGCAGTCCAAGAAGCAGGCCGAGGTGCGCGCCCGGGGGCTGCTGGAGAAGGTAGGCATGGCGGCACGGGCCGATCATAAGCCCGGTGAGCTCTCCGGCGGCGAGCGTCAGCGGGTGGCCATCGCTCGGGCCCTGGTCACCGACCCGAGCCTGGTGCTGATGGATGAGCCCACCGGCAACTTGGATCAGCACACCGCGGCCAGCATCCTGGCGCTGATGGACGAGCTGGCCCGCACCACCGCCTGCGCCTTCGTGATCGTGACCCACGACCCCGCCCTGGCGGCCCATCAGGACCGCGTCATGCGCCTGGACGAGGGGCGGCTGACCGAGCAGCTGCCGGCGGCGGAGGGCGCCTGACCGAGGCCGCCCCCTCGCAGTGCGATGAGCAAACGGCCGGCCCCGCATGGAGCCGGCCGTTTGCGTCAAGGGCCCTTTGCGCTGGGGGAGTCACCGTGGGTCGTCGTCCGGCGGTGGGCGCCGACGCCGCCTGCGTCGCCGCGCCTTCCAGCTGCGCGAGACCTGCCAGCGCCAGATCAGTCGGATGGCCAGGTTGCCGAGCAGTGCCAGCACGATGGCGGTGACCACCGAGCCCACCGCCAGGGCGGGGAGGATGTCGGCCATCTGCTCGGCGATCCAGCGGGTGGAGAGCCGCTCGGGCACCTCCCGGGCAGGGGTGTTCATCAGCCAGGCGCCGATGCGGTAGTTGCCGTAGAAGATCAGCGGCATGGTCAGCGGATTGGTGATCCAGACCAGGCCCACGGAGAGGGGCAGGTTGGCCCGTGCCACCCAGGCGCCGAGGGCCGCGACCACCATCTGGAAAGGGATCGGCAGCATGGCGCTGAACAGCCCCACGGAGAAGGCGTTGGCCACACTGCGCCGACTCAGCACCCACAGGGCGGGGTTGCCGATGAGGTGACTCATGAAACGCAGCGAGCGCTGGCGCCTGAGCGTCTCGGGGTGGGGCATGTAGCGCTGGAGAAAGCGGCGCGGCATGTCGTCGGGCTCGCAGCATCGGGACGCAGGCTATTATCCATGGATGGGCCCGCTTCCGCCATGGTCGCGACACTTCCATCGGCGGCGAGCGGGCGGCGATGCACGGACCTGGAGCAGGGGCATGCGCTATGGCATGGCCACCCTCCTGGCGCTGGCCGTGGCGGGTGGCCTGTGGCTGGGAACGCGCCCGCCCCCGGGGCTGCTCGAGGGGCTTGGCGCCTTGCTGCTGCTGGCGCTGGCCTGGCGGCGTCCGCTGGTGTGGCTGCCCCTGGCGGCCCTGGCCTGGGTGGCGGCGGGGCTGCTGCTGGCTCGCGGTGCCATCCTTCCCGATGGCCTCCTGCGCGAGGATCTCGCCATCGAGGGGCAGCTGATCAGCGTCTCTCGGGAGGAGCGCCTGACCCGCCTCACCCTGGAGGTGAGCGACTGCCACCCGCTGGCCGCGGGGCGCCCTGGCTGCGAACGCCTGCAGCGCGTGCGGCTGAGTGCCTTCGAGGCGCCGGCGATGCACCCCGGCGAACGCTGGGCGCTTACCGTGCGCCTGCGCCCGCCGGCGGGCTTCGCCAACCCCCACACCTTCGACTATGAGGCCTGGCTGTGGCGGGAGGGCATCCAGGCCACCGGCTATATGCGGCGGGAGCCGCCGCCCCGGCGCCTGGCCGAGGCGAGGCCCGGGCTGCGCGAGCACGCGCTCTCTCATCTGGAGACCCGTGGGCTTCCGCCCCGGGCCGAGCGCTGGTTGGCGGCGCTGACCCTGGGCGCCGGTGAGCGGCTGACCGCCGACGACTGGGGCCTGCTCAACGCCAGCGGTACCACCCATCTGATGGTGATCTCGGGTCTCCACGTGGGGCTGGTGGCGGGGTTTACCCTGCTGCTGGGGAGAGGGGCGGCGCGCCTGATCATCCCGAGCGGTTGGCGGCTGGCGGTATGGCCCTGGTGGCTGGCCGGGGCTGCCGCCGCCGGCTATGCCGGCCTTTCCGGTCTCGAACCGCCGGCGCTGCGTGCCCTGGTGATGACCCTGGTGGGGCTCTGGGTGGCCAGCGGCCGGCATGCGCCGGGTCCCTGGCAGGGGTGGTGGCTGGCCCTGGCCGTGGTGCTGCTCCTCGACCCGCGCCACGCCTGGCGGCCAGGGCTCTGGCTCTCCTTCCTGGCGGTGGCGCTGCTGATCCTGGCCTGGCAGGGGCGCCCGCGACCACGCGGCCTGCACGGCTGGGCCTGGGCGCTGGTCAGGACCCAGCTGCTGCTGGCGCCGCTGATGGCCGCGGCGGTGCTGCTGGCCTTCGCCCGGCTGGCCCCGGCCGCGCCCCTGGTCAACCTGGTGGCGGTTCCCCTGGTGAGTAGCCTGCTGGTGCCTCTTGGGCTTCTGGGCTGGCTGCTGGTCCCGCTGCCGCCGCTCTCAGCGCTCTGCTGGTGGCTGTTTGCCCGGCTCGCCGAGGCCCTGGCCTGGAGCCTGGAGCGGGCGGTGGCGCTGCTGCCGCTGTGGCTGCCCGAGCCACATCTGGTCACGCCCCTGGCGTTCTGCCTGGGGGTGATGGCACTGCTCTGGGTGCTGCCGGGGCTGGCGGGGTCACTGCGCGCCGCGGGCAGCCTGGCGCTGATCGCGGTAGCGCTGAGCCTTTCGCCCTCGGGTATCCCCCACGGGCAGCTGGAGGTGCGCGTGCTGGACGTGGGGCAGGGGCAGCTGGTGGAGCTGCGCACCGCCGGCTATCGGGCCCTCTATGATACGGGGCCTCGCTTTATCTCGGGCTTTGCGCCGGTGAGCACCCTCTGGCCGCCGGGCCAGCGCTTCGACGAGGTGATCGTCAGCCATGACGACATCGATCACGCCGGCGGAGTGCCGCTCCTGGCCGAGGCGCATCGCGTGGGGCGCTTCCTTGCGCCTCCCGGCGAGGAGATCGGGGTGTCCTTCGAGTACTGCCTGCAGGGCCAGGCCTGGGAGCGTGACGGTGTGCGCTTCCGCTTCCTGTGGCCGCCGGCCGATACGGCGGCGCTCTCCAGCAACGACCGCTCCTGCGTGCTGGAGGTCAACGCCGGCGGTGAGCGGCTGCTGATCACCGGTGACGTGGGTCGCCGGGTGGAGCGTTCGGTTCTGCTCGAGGCCGAGGCGCCGGTCACCCTGCTGGTGGCCGGCCACCACGGCAGTCACACCAGCTCGGGCCCCCAGCTGGTGCAGTGGCTGACCCCGCGCCACGTGGTCTACAGTGCCGGGCGCCACAACGCCTTCGGGCATCCCCATGCTGAGGTGGTGCGCCGCTTTCGGGCCGCCGACAGCTGCCAGTGGAGCACCGCCCTGGACGGCGCGCTGGCCTTCCGGCTGGGGGACGAGGGAGCGGTCCCCGTGGAGCACCGGCGCCGGCTGCCCTGGCGGCGCGGCGGTGTCGGAGGCGACTGCCTTGCGTTAGAATCGCCCTGAGACTCAACGCTGGATCACGGGGCACCTTCGAGGGAGTGCGCATGGACATGATGGAGGCCCTGATCGCCGGGGGCTGGCTGATGCTGCCACTGCTGGGCTGCTCGCTGCTGGCCACGGTCATCATCATCGAGCGGCTGTGGACGCTTCGCGCCGGACGCATCGCCCCCCGTGGCCTTGGCCAGGAGGTGTGCACCCTGGTGGCCAGGGGGCAGGTCAACCTCTACTGGCTGGAGAGCCACTCGCCCCTGGGCGGAGTGCTGGCCGCCGGGCTGCGCAATGCCCGGCTCGGCCACGATCAGGTGCGGGCTCGGCTGCAGGAGGCCGGCACCGCGGTGGTCCACGACATGGAACGCTTCCTGAGCCCGCTCGGTACCATCGCCGCCATCGCCCCGCTGATCGGCCTGCTGGGTACCGTGGTGGGCATGATCGAGGTGTTTGCGGTGATCGTCGCCGGCGACGGGGCCGGTCGCACCGCCGATCTCGCCGGCGGCATCTCCCGCGCCCTGGTGACCACCGCGGCGGGCCTGACCGTGGCGATTCCCGCCCTGATGTTCCACCGCTACTTCCTGCGCCGGGTCGAGGACATCACCGTGCGCATGGAGGAGCAGTCGAGCCAGGTGGTGGAATTTCTGGCCCACTTCGGCGGCGACCTGACCCTGGCCGAGCGTCACGAGGGCGGCGGTGACGACGAGCGCCTGGAGGCCGATGGCCGCCTGGCGCCGGAGGTGAGGCGCCCGTGAGGTTTGCGCGCACCCGCCGCGACCCGGTGGAGGTCAATCTCACGCCGCTCATCGACGTGGTGTTCCTGCTGCTGATCTTCTTCATGGTCTCGACCACCTTCGAGACTCGCCAGGCCCTGGAGCTCGAACTCCCCGAGACGACCAGCGGGGCCGCCGCCGAGGTCTCGCCGGTCACCCTGGTGGTCACCGCGGCCGGCGCCTACCGGCTCGGCGAGCGCGAGCTCGCCCCGGCCGAGCTGCCTGCGGCCCTGGCCGCCGAGGCCGAGCAGGCTCGCGAGCACGGGCTGGTGGTGGAGGCCGATGGCCGCGCCAGCCACGCCGACGTGGTACGGGTGCTCGACCAGGCCGGCCTGCAGGGCATCCAGCGGGTGCGCATCGCCACCACCGAAAGCCGCACCGGCGAGACCATTTCCCCACAAGCGGAGACGCCGTGAATCAGGACGGGACCCCCCAACACTCCGGCTGGACGCTCTACAAGCGCCTGCTGAGCTATGTGCGCCCCCACTGGCGCTCCTTCGGCCTGGCCATCGTGGGCTACGTCATCTATGCCGCCTCCAGCACGGCGCTTGCCGAGATGATGAAGCGCCTGATCGACGGCATCCAGGACCCCGATGCCGCCTTTCGCCTCTTCCTGCCGCTCTTCGTGGTCGGCATGTTCGCCGCCCGGGGCCTCGGCACCTTCCTCGGCACCTACTTCATGAGCAACGTGGCGCGCAACGTGGTCCACGCCCTGCGCTGCAACGTCTTCAACCATATGCTCCATCTGCCGGGGCGCTTCTTCGACAGCCACTCCAGCGGCCACCTGATCTCCCGGGTCACCTACCACGTGGAGCAGGTCACCGGGGCGGCCACCAAGGCGCTGACCATCCTGCTGCGCGAGGGGCTCTTCGTGATCGGCCTGATCAGCTACCTGCTGTGGACCAACTGGATGCTGACGCTGCTCTTCCTGACCGTCACGCCGCTGATCGGTGGGGTGGTCAGCTACGCCAGCAAGCGTTTCCGGCGCATCTCGGCCCGCATCCAGGCCTCCATGGGGGACGTCACCCACGTGGCCTCCGAGGCGCTCTCCGGCTACCGGGTGGTGCGTACCCACGGCGCCGAGGGCTTCGAGAAGTCCCGCTTCGCCGCGGCCAGCGAGTACAACCGCCAGCAGAGCATGAAGGAGGCGCTGACCAAGGCGATCAGCACGCCGGTGATCCAGCTGCTGGTGGCCCTGGCCCTGGCGGTGCTGGTGTGGCTGGCGATGTCGCCGGCGCTGATGGACAACATGACCGCCGGCGAGTTCGTGGCCTTTATCACCGCGGCCTCGCTGATGGCCAAGCCGGTGCGCCAGCTCACCGAGATCAACAGCGAGATCCAGAAGGGGCTGGCCGCCGCCGCGGAGCTCTTCGGCCTGCTGGAGGAGCCCGCCGAACGCGACGAGGGCCATCACGAGCCCGGCCGCCTGGCTGGCAAGGTCAGCTTCGAGGGGGTGCGCTTTCGCTACGCCGAGGGGCAGCCCGAGGTGCTCAAGGGGATCGACCTGGAGGTGGCGCCGGGTGAGATGGTGGCCATCGTCGGCCGCTCGGGCAGCGGCAAGTCCACCCTGGTGGGGCTCTTGCCGCGCTTTTATCGGCCCATCGAAGGGCGGGTGCTGGTCGATGACGTGCCCCTTGACGACTACCGCCTGGGGCCGCTGCGCCGCCAGATCGCCCTGGTCTCCCAGCAGGTGACCCTGTTCAACGCCAGCATCGCCGACAACATCGCCTATGGCGTGCCCGACGCCGACCCCGCGGCCATCGAGGCCGCCGCCCGGGCCGCTCATGCCCACGAGTTCATCGAACGCCTTCCCGGCGGCTATGCCACCGTGGTGGGGGACAACGGCGTCATGCTCTCCGGCGGCCAGCGCCAGCGCCTGGCCATCGCCCGGGCGATCTTCAAGGACGCGCCGCTGCTGATCCTCGACGAGGCCACCTCGGCCCTGGATACGGAGTCCGAGCGCCATATCCAGGCGGCGCTGGAAGAGGTCTGCCGCGGGCGTACCACCCTGGTGATCGCCCACCGCCTCTCCACCATCGAGCGTGCCGACCGCATCCTGGTGATGGAGCAGGGCGAGATCATCGAACAGGGCTCCCACGCCGAGCTGCTGGCCCGCGATGGTGCCTACGCCGCCCTGCACCGCCTGCAGTTCCAGGACGCAGACCCGGCATGAGCGGGCTGGGCGAGCGCTGGCTGGCGGCGGCCTATGCGGGAGCCTCCTGGCTGACCCTGCTGCGGCCCCTGGAGCGGCTCTACCGCGCCGCGGTGGCGCGTCGCGCCGCTGCCTACGCCGAGGGGCGTCGTACGGCGTGGCAGGCCCCGGTACCGGTGATCGTGGTGGGCAACCTGACCCTGGGTGGCACCGGCAAGTCGCCCCTGGTGGCCTGGCTGGCGGCCTGGCTGGCCGAGCGCGGCTATCGTCCGGGCATCCTCTCCCGGGGCTATGGCGGGAAGAGTGATGCCTACCCGCTGCGCGTCGATGAACAGACGCCGGCGGCGCAGTGCGGCGACGAGCCGCGCATGCTGGCCGACCAGACCGGGGTGCCGGTGGTGGTCGACCCGGACCGTCCCCGTGGGGCGCGAGCGCTGCTGGCGGCGGGCTGCGATATCCTGATCAGCGACGACGGCCTTCAGCACCTGGCGCTGGCCCGCGACCTGGAGCTGGTGGTGGTGGACGGGGCGCGGGGCTTCGGCAACGGCCGCTGTCTGCCGGCAGGGCCGCTGCGCGAGCCCCTGTCGCGACTGGCCAGCGTCGATGGGGTGGTGGTCAACGGCGAGGCGCGCTTCGCGGCCCCGGCGGGCGCCTTCGGGATGACCCTGGCCCCCGTGGCCTGGCGGCGGCTGGGGGACGGCGCGCGGCGTGCCCTGTCGCCGCCGCCCTTCGCGGGGCCGGTCCACGCCGTGGCCGGCATCGGCCGGCCGGCGCGCTTCTTCGAGACCCTGGCCACCCTCGGCGTCGAGGTGATCCCCCACCCCTTCGCCGACCACCACGCCTACCGCGCCGAGGAGCTCGCCTTCGCCGATGGCCGACCCCTGGTGATGACCGCCAAGGATGCCGCGAAGTGCCGGGGCCTGGCGCCTCCCGACAGCTGGGTGCTGGAGGTGGAGGCGCAGCCCGAGAAGGCCTTCGCTGTGTGGCTCGAGGCGCGGCTGGCCGCCCTGGGGGCGGCAGCGACCGACACGAATCCGCGAGCCGGCACGCCGCCGGTTCGCCATCAGGAGTGAGGTGAACACGATGGACAAGGAACTGCTGGCCATGCTGGTCTGCCCGCTGTGCAAGGGCAAGCTCAAGTACGACCGCGAGGCCGAGGAGCTGATCTGCCTCTTCGACGGTCTGGCCTACCCGATCCGCGACGGCATCCCGGTGATGCTCCCCGAGGAGGCGCGGCAGCTCTCCGCCGAGGAGAAGCTCCACGCCTCACCCGGACGCACGGGGGAGGCGTGATGGCCGAGCGCGACTTCATCGTCGTCATTCCGGCGCGCTTCGCCTCCTCGCGGCTGCCCGGCAAGCCCCTGGCCGAGATCGCCGGGCGTCCCATGGTGGCCCATGTCTGGCAGCGTGCCTGCGAGAGCCGCGCCGCCCGGGTGGTGGTAGCTACCGACGATGCTCGCATCGAAGCGGCCATGGTGGCCGAGGGGGCCGAGGTGGTGATGACCCGCGCCGACCACCCCTCCGGCACCGACCGCCTGGCCGAGGTGGCCGAGCGCCTGGGGCTGGCCGCTGACGCCGTGCTGGTCAACGTCCAGGGCGACGAGCCGCTGATCCCGGCGACGCTGATCGACCAGGTGGCCGACCGGCTCTTCGACGACCCGGAGGCCTCCATCGCCACCCTCGCCGAGCCGATCAGCGACGTGGAGAGCCTCTTCAATCCCAACGTGGTGAAGGTGGTGCGCGCCCTCTCCGGGCGGGCGCTCTACTTCTCGCGGGCCCCCATCCCCTGGGACCGTGACGCCTTCGCCGCCCGCCCCGAGCTGCTCGAGACCGACGCCTGGCTGCGCCATATCGGTCTCTACGCCTATCGCGCCGGATTCCTGGCCGAGTATCGCGACTGGGTGCCGTCGCCCCTGGAGCGGCTCGAGCACCTGGAGCAGCTGCGCGCGCTCCATCACGGCCACGCGATTCAGGTGGCCCTGGCCAGGGAGCCGCATCCCGCCGGGGTCGATACCGCCGAGGATCTCGCCCGAGTGCGGGGCCTGCTGGACGCCGCCGACGGCCGGGGAGGTGAGTGATGCGCGTGCTCTTTGTCTGCCTGGGCAATATCTGCCGCTCGCCGACCGCCGAGGGCATCTTCCGTCGGCTGCTCGAGGAGCGGGGCCTGGCTCACCGGGTCGAGGTGGACTCCTGCGGCATCGGCGACTGGCACGTCGGCAAGGCGCCGGACCCTCGCACCCGCGAGGCGGCCGCCCGCCGCGGCATCGATCTCTCGACGCTGCGCGCCCGCCAGCTGCACGATGAGGACTTCGCCACCTTCGACTACCTGCTGGCCATGGACCACGATAACCTGGCGGCCATGCGCGCTCGGGCGCCCCAGGCGCTGGACGCCCACCTGGGGCTCTTCCTCGAATTCGCCGGCCGGCCCGACGCCGCCGTGCCTGACCCCTACTTCGGCGGCGAGGAGGGCTTCGAAGCGGTGCTCGACCTGGTGGAGCAGGGGGCTCGCGGCCTGCTGGCCGAGATCGAGGCGACGCTGGAGCGCCGTCCTTGAGTTCGCTGCCTTATCCCCCGCGTGACCTGTCGAGTGCCAATACCCTGGGGCTGCCCTGCGTTGCCGAGCATTTTGCCGCGCCCGAGAGCCTGGCCGCGCTGCAGGCCGCCCTGGTCGAGGCGCGTCGGCAGGGGTGGCCGCTGACCCTGCTCGGCGGCGGCAGCAACCTGATCCTGCCCGAGCGCCTGCCTGGGCTGGTGATTCGCCCGGCCATGGCTCGCTGGTGGCTGGAGGAGGGTGAGGGCGAGGCGGTGCGGGTCCACGCCGAGGCCGGCGTCGTCTGGCACGACCTGGTAATGGCCCTGGCCGGACGTGGCCTCTGGGGCACCGAGAACCTGGCGCTGATTCCCGGCAGCTGCGGCGCGGCGCCGATCCAGAATATCGGCGCCTATGGGGTCGAGCTCTGCGAGGTGCTGGAGGCGGTGGAGGTGGTCTCTCTGGCCGATGGTGGCGAGCGCTGGATGACGGCGGAGGCCTGTGCCTTCGCCTACCGCGACAGCATCTTCAAGGGGGCGCTGGACGGTCAGGTGGTGATCACTCGCCTGGTGCTGCGGCTCTCGCGCACACCTCGGCCGCGCCTGGGCTACGGGGACCTGGCCGAGCGGGCGGGGGAGCAGCCGACGCCGCTCCGGGTGGCCGAGGCGGTCTGCGCCATTCGCCGCGAGAAGCTGCCCGACCCGGCGGTGCTGGGCAACGCCGGCAGCTTCTTCAAGAACCCCGTGGTGGCCGCGGTTCAGGCCGAGCGCCTGCTGGCCCTGCACCCCGAGATGCCGCACTTTCCCCAGCCCGACGGGCGGGTCAAGCTCGCCGCCGGCTGGCTGATCGACCAGTGCGGGCTCAAGGGTTGGCGGGAGGGGCGCTTCGGCGTTCACGAGCGCCAGGCGCTGGTGCTGGTCCACTTCGGTGGCGGCAGCGCCGCTGAGCTCCTGACCTTCGCCGCACGGGTGGCCGGCCGCGTAGCCGAGCGCTTCGGCGTCGAACTCGAGCGCGAGCCGCGGCTGGCCGGGGAGAGGTCCTGAGCCGCCGAGACCTCCCTGAGCGATAGCCCGAAACGACCGCGCCCGCAGCCATGGCTGCGGGCGCGGTCGTTTTCAGCGGGAGGGCGGAGCCTCAGCTCTTCTTGCCCTCCTGGGCCTTGGCCTCCTGCTCGCGCCGCCGGATCTCTCGCGGATCGTTATGGGCGCGGCGGCGACGACGGCTGGCACGGCTCTCGGCCGGCGTCTCAGCCTTGGCGTCCGGCTTCGGCGCGGCCTTGGGGGCTTCTGCCTTGGGCTCGGGCTTGGCGTCCGGCTTGGTTTCAGGCTTGGGCTCGGCCTTGGGGGCGTCTGCCTGGGCCTCGGGCTTGGCGTCCGCCTTGGTTTCAGGCTTGGGCTCGGCCTTGGGGGCGTCTGCCTGGGCCTCGGGCTTGGCGTCCGCCTTGGTTTCAGGCTTGGGCTCGGCCTTGGGGGCTTCTGCCTGGGGCTCGGGCTTGGCTGTCGGCTTCGGCTCGGCCTTGGGGGCTTCTGCCTGGGCCTCGGGCTTGGCGTCCGGCTTGGTTTCAGGCTTGGGCTCGGCCTTGGGGGCGTCTGCCTGGGCCTCGGGCTTGGCTTCCGGCTTGGTTTCAGGCTTGGGCTCGGCCTTGGGGGCTTCTGCCTTGGGCTCGGGCTTGGCTGCCGGCTTCGGCTCGGCCTTGGGGGCTTCTGCCTGGGCCTCGGGCTTGGCGTCCGCCTTGGTTTCAGGCTTGGGCTCGGCCTTGGGGGCTTCTGCCTGGGCTGCGGGCTTGGCTTCCGGCTTGGTTTCAGGCTTGGGCTCGGCCTTGGGGGCTTCTGCCTTGGGCTCGGGCTTCGCTTCCGCCTTGGGCTCGGCCTTGGGGGCTTCTGCCTGGGCTGCGGGCTTGGCTTCCGCTTTGGGCTCGGCCTTGGGGGCGTCTGCCTGGGCCTCGGGCTTGGCTTCCGGCTTGGTTTCAGGCTTGGGCTCGGCCTTGGGGGCGTCTGCCTGGGCCTCGGGCTTGGCGTCCGCCTTGGTTTCAGGCTTGGGCTCGGCCTTGGGGGCTGCTGCCTGGGGCTCGGGCTTAGGCTCCGCCTGCTGGGCATTATCCGCGGCGTCGGCCTTGGCCGCCTCCGCCTGCAGGCGCTGCTGCTCCTCTACCGCCTTGGGGTGGATGGCGTGCTGGCGGCTGCGGTTGCGCGGATTGTTGCGGCTGCGCTTGGGCTTGCCATCATCCACCGGGGCCTCGCTGCGGGCCTCGGCCGCCGGGCTTGCCTTCTCCTGGGAGGGAGAGGACTTCTCGGCAGGGCGCTGGCGGCGGCTGTCGTCGCGCCCCTTCTGGGGCTCGCGGGTCTGCTGACGGCTCTCTTCCTGGCGGCCAGCGTCCTGACGGCCAGCCTCCTGGCGCCCGCGTCCGCGGCTGCCGCGGTTGCCGGTGCGCCCATCTGCGTTGCCGCCGCTGCTCTCCTGGCGCGGTTCGCCGCGGCCGCCGCTCTCCTGCTGGCGGGCCTGCGGGGCGCCGCTGCGGCGCGTGTCGTCACTGCGCTGGCGGCGCTGGCGCTGGTTGCCGCTACGCCCGCCGCGCTCGCCCTGGTCGCCATCCCGGGCCGGCTTGCGCTGGGGCTGGCCGGTACCGGCGGGCGTCTCGCGGCGCTCGGCGGGCTTCTCCTCGTCGCTGCCCAGCAGCTTGGCGATCCCTTTGACCAGTCGGCCCAGTACGCCCCCCTGTGGCTCGGCGGCTACCGGCGGGGTGGCTCTGGCTGGCGTGGGCGCCTTGGCCTGAGCGGGTGCCTTGGCGGCCGCGGCGGGCTTGGCCGGCGCCTCCTCCTGCTGCAGGGAGGCGGGGGCCGGCTCGTGGTGGATGACGGTCTTCACCGCGGCCTCGGCGCGGGCCACCGGCTTGCCGAAGCTGGGTTCAGGCTCGCGGCCTACCTCGGTCTCGGTCGAGAGCTCGAAGCTGGACTTCTGGGTGCCTTCCTCCTCCACGTGGTCGTCGCGCAGGCGCTGGACATCGTAGTGGGGGGTGTCCATGTCGGGGCTCGGCAGCAGCACGACCCTGACGTCCTGGCGACGCTCGATCTCGGCCAGCACGGCGCGCTTCTCGTTGAGCAGGTAGGTGGCGACCGGCACCGGCAGGATGGCGCGGATCTGGGCGCTGCGCTCCTTCATCGCCTCCTCTTCGATCAGGCGCATGATCGACAGCGAGATGGAGCGCACGTCGCGAATGGTGCCCTGACCGTCGCAGCGGGGGCAGACCACGCCGCTGGTCTCGCCCAGGGAGGGACGCAGGCGCTGCCGGGACATCTCCATCAGGCCGAAGCGGGAGATGCGACCGATCTGAACCCTGGCGCGATCCAGCTTAAGGGCGTCGCGCATGCGGTTCTCGACCTCGCGCTGGTTGCGCGCCGGGCTCATGTCGATGAAGTCGATCACCACCAGGCCGCCGATGTCGCGCAGGCGCAGCTGGCGGGCGATCTCGTCGGCCGCCTCCAGGTTGGTCTGCAGCGCCGTCTCCTCGATATCGCTGCCGCGGGTGGCCCGGGCGGAGTTGATATCGATGGAGACCAGGGCCTCGGTGTGGTCGATGACGATGGAGCCGCCGGAGGGAAGCTTCACCTCGCGCTCGTAGGCGGTCTCGATCTGGGACTCGATCTGAAAGCGCGAGAAGAGTGGCACTTCGTCAACGTAGAGCTTGATCTTCTGCTGGTAGGAGGGCATCACCTGGCGGATAAAGGCCAGGGCCTCCTGGTGAACCGCCTCGCTGTCGATCAGCACCTCGCCGATATCCTGGCGCAGGTAGTCGCGCATGGCGCGGATGATGACGTTGGACTCGCGGTAGATCAGGAAGGGGGCCGAACGCTTGCCGGCTTCGCTGGTGATCGATTCCCACACCTGCACCAGGTAGTCGAGGTCCCACTGCAGCTCCTCGGCGCTGCGGCCGATGCCGGCGGTGCGAACGATCAGGCCCATGCGGTCGGGCACCGTGAGGTGGTTCATGGCCTCCTTGAGCTGGCTGCGCTCCTCCCCCTCGATGCGACGGGAGATGCCGCCGGCCTTGGGGTTGTTGGGCATCAGCACCAGGAAGCGGCCGGCGAGGCTGATAAAGGTGGTCAGTGCCGCGCCCTTGTTGCCGCGCTCCTCCTTGTCCACCTGGACGATCAGCTCCTGGCCTTCCTTCAGCACCTCCTTGATGCTGGGGCGGCCGGAGGAGGGTTCCTTGATGAAGTAGTCGCGGGAGATTTCCTTCAGCGGCAGGAAACCGTGGCGGTCGGCGCCGAAGTCGACGAAGGCGGCTTCCAGGGAGGGTTCGATGCGGGTGATCTTGCCGCGGTAGATATTGGCTTTTTTCTGCTCCCGGGCACCGGATTCGATGTCCAGGTCGTAGAGGCGTTGTCCATCGACCAGGGCGACGCGCAGCTCTTCGGGCTGGGTCGCATTGATGAGCATCCGTTTCATGTTGACTCGCACTATGGGGCGCCGGCGAGTTCGACGTGGCGAACCTCTGTGTGCTGCGTGCCTGTGCTCAGCGCATGTCTTCCATGCGCAGTAGCGTCCGACCGTGAGGCTCCCTGCGGGGCAGCATCACGGCATGAGCCTGTTGAGTACGGGGCGGAGGCAGGACATGTCTCGGTGGGGGTCACCCATCCGGCCCTGCGGTCACCGCCAACACCTGGCATTCATCGATTCGCCGACGCCGGTCTCCGGCACGCTGTTTAACGTGTCCCGTGTCCAGCCGACGTTCCATGACGGGGGGTAACGACGGGGGGATCCGGGCGTGGCGCTGTATCGCTCTATTTCGTTTGTCGCTGGGCGGCGGGACGCTCAAGCGTCGTCGCGGCCTGATCTTTCGGCTCCGGCCTGCGTGTCTGTCGGGCAGGCGCTTGGCGGGCCTGGTGTCGGGCCATGGGAGCGCGCTGGCAATATAACAGTAAAGGGTAGGGCCAGCAATTGGCGCGCCGGGCGCCGCACTGCGATAGAATGCGGCTTTTGGCAGTTTCCAGCAGTGGAGTCTCGGCATGGCCGAAGGGCGCGATGTGCAGTGGGTGGAGGTCACGGAAGGGCAGGATGGCCAGCGGGTCGATAACTTCCTGATGACGCGCATCAAGGGGGCGCCCCGGGCGCTGATCTATCGGATCGTGCGCAAGGGGGAGGTGCGGGTCAACAAGAAGCGCGTCAAGCCCGACACCCGCCTGGCGACCGGGGACCTGGTGCGCATACCTCCACTCAAGCTCTCGCCCCGGGAGGCGGTGCGGGAGGTGAGCGACAATCTGCGTAACCTGCTGGCCGGCAGCGTGCTGGTGGAGGGGCGTGACTGGCTGGTGATCAACAAGCCGGCTGGGCTCGCCGTTCACGGCGGCAGCGGGGTCAAGATCGGTCTGATCGAGGCGCTGCGCCAGGTGCGCGAGGAGCTCGACTTCCTGGAGCTGGTGCACCGGCTGGATCGCGACACCTCGGGCTGCCTGCTGTTGGCCAAGTCGCGCCCGGCCCTGCTGGCGCTCAACGATGCCCTCAAGCAGCAGCAGATGGACAAGCGCTACCTGGCCCTGGTGGCGGGGCGCTGGCCGGCCCGGCGAGACTACGTCGCCGCCCGGCTGGACCGCTACACCCTGGCCAACGGCGAGCGCCGGGTGCGGGTCGATGCCCAGGGCAAGGTGGCCCGTACCCGCTTCGCGGTGCGTGAGACTTTTCCCCGGGCCACCCTGATGGAGGCGGAACCGGTCACCGGGCGCACCCATCAGATTCGGGTCCACGCCGCCCACGCCGGCCACCCGCTGCTCGGCGACGACAAGTATGCCACGCGCGACAGCGAGCGCCTGAGCCAGGTGCTGGGCGTCACGCGGCTCTTCCTGCACGCCGAGTCGCTGAGCTTCCCCGAGCCCACCAGCGGCCGCCCGGTGCGGATCCGAGCGCCGCTGCCCGAGGAGCTCGAGGCGGTACTGGCCCGCGCCCGCCGCGAGACGTGACACCCTTAGTCCACACCCCCTTGTCCCAACGGCAAGAGAGTTCAATCAGGAAGAGAGAATGCGCTATCGACTGGTGATCTTCGACTGGGACGGCACCCTGATGGACTCGGCGGCTCGCATCGTCGACTGCATGCAGGCCGCCTCCCGGGACGCCGGCTGGGGAGAGCTCTCCGCCGACGCCGTCCGCAATATCATCGGCCTGGGCCTGCCCGAGGCCATTGCCACCCTCTGCCCGGGCATCGACCCCGACCGTGCCGAGCTGCTGCGCAGCCGCTACGCCTGGCATTTCGTGGAGGGTAACGACACCCCCATGCGCTTCTTCGCGGGGGTGGAGGCCGGCGTGGCCGGCCTGCGCGGCCGTGACGGTCAGCGTCTGGCGGTGGCCACGGGCAAGAGTCGCCGCGGCCTCGACCGGGTCTTCCGCGACAGCGACAGCGGGAGTTGGTTTCACGCCAGCCGAACCGCCGACGAGACCCGCTCCAAGCCCCATCCGCTGATGCTCGAGGAGCTGCTGGAGGAGCTCGAGGTGGCGGTGGAGGAGGCGGTGATGGTGGGAGATACCGAGTATGACCTGGAGATGGCCCGGGCCATCGGCATGGACCGGGTGGCGGTGACCTGGGGGGTACACGCCCCGGAGCGGCTGGCCGCCAGCCAGCCGGCCTTTACCGCCGAGGCGGTGCCCGAACTCTTCAACTGGCTGCAGGGTAGATAAGGCATGAGTGACGACGATCGGAAACGTGACGAGGCCCCAGGCGAGGGCGGGGACCCCTGGACCCAGGGGCCGGAGCGCACCCCCGAGCAGGCTCGGGCGGAGCGCGAGGCGCGCCGCACCCCGGAGGAGCCGGTCGCGGCGCAGGCAGAGAGCGCCGAGGCCCTGCGTGAGCGCCAGCGCCTGCAGCAGATGGAGATGATGGATCGCTGGATCGGCGGGGTGCTGGCCGAGCAGCGCCGCTCCCGGCGCTGGAAGCTCTTCTTCCGTTTCCTGTTTGCCGCCCTGATCCTGGCGTCGCTGTCGGCCACCCTCTACAGCCTGCTGGCGGGGCCGCCCGGCAGCAGCGCGGCCGCCGAGCCGCACCTGGGCGTGGTCAAGGTGCGCGGGGTGATCGATTCGGAGTCGCCGGCCAGCGCCGAGCGGGTCATCAGCGGGCTCAATCGCGCCTGGGAGGCGGAGCAGAGCAGGGCGGTGGTGCTGCATATCGACAGCCCCGGGGGGAGCCCGGTGCAGTCCCAGCGGATCTTCGATGAGATCATGCGGCTGCGCGCCGAGGGCGACAAGCCGATCATCGCGGTGATCGAGGACGTGGGGGCCAGCGGCGCCTACTATATTGCCGCTGCTGCCGACGAGATCATCGCCGCCCCGGCCAGCCTGGTGGGCTCCATCGGGGTCATCTTCGCCAGCTTCGGCTTCGAGGAGGCGATCGAGCGCCTAGGGGTGGAGCGCCGCGTCTTTGCGGCCGGCGACAACAAGGCCTTCCTCGACCCCTTCTCGGCGGTGGCGCCGGAGCAGCTCGAGTTCTGGCAGACGGTGCTGGAGACCACTCACGGCCAGTTCATCGCCGCGGTGCGCGAGGGGCGCGGCGAGCGCCTGGTCGACGACGAGAGGGTCTTCAGCGGCCTGGTATGGAGCGGTGAGCAGGCCCTCGAGCTCGGCCTGATCGACGGCATCGGCAGCCTGGGCGAACTGGCCCGGGAGCGGCTGCCGGAGCCGAAGGTGCGCGACTATACGCCTCGCCTGGACCCCTTCGAACGGCTGTCGCGCCAGTTCGGTCGCGTGGCCCTGGAATGGATGGGGCTGCCCCGGGCCGATTCGCCGGTTCGCTACCAGCTGAACTGAAGCGTTCGGAGTCGGGCGCCGGAACAGCCGCGGAGTCAGGCTTCCTGGTTCAGCGGATCCAGGCCCGCCTCGCGCAGCAGGGCGCAGAGGCGGATCAGCGGCAGGCCGATCAGGGTGTTGGGGTCGTCGCCCTCGAGTTTCTCGAACAGCGCGATGCCCAGCCCCTCCATGCGGAAGCTGCCGGCACACTCCAGCGGCTTCTCTCTCTCCACATAGCGGGCGATCTCCCCCTCATCCAGGTCGCGGAACACCACGTCATAGCGCTCGTGGGTGACTCGGTGCTGGCCGCGCCGGGTGTCCACCAGCGCCAGGCCGGTGAGAAAGCGCACCCGATGTCCGGAGAAGCGCGCCAGCTGGCGGCGGGCGGCGGCCTCGTCGGCGGGCTTGCCGAGAATCTCCCCCTCGAAGAGCGCCACCTGGTCCGAGCCGATGATCAGGTGGTCGGGCCACGCCTCCGCCAGGGTCTGCGCCTTGGTCAGCGCCAGGCGGTGCACCAGAGCGGTGGGCGTCTCGTCCGGGTGCGGGGTCTCGTCGATATCGGGGCTCTGCCAGGCATATGGGATCTCCAGCCGGTCGAGCAGCTGGCGGCGCCAGCGGGAGCCTGAGGCGAGGACGAGGCGAGTCATGGGAATCTCCGCTTGAGTGACAGGGCAGCAGGGTAGCATGAGCCGGGCGTGGCGAGAGCGTGGCAGCGCGGTAGGGCACCGGGCGCAAAGGCCTTTTGACAGGGGCGAGGGGAGTGCCTATCATTGCGCGCCTATGTTGACCACACGACTTCCCAGCAGGGTCGAGCCCTACAAGCTCGCGGCCCGCGCCGAACGCCTCGAGGGCCTGATGGCCCTCGCCGATTTTTCGCGCCTGACCGATGAGGTCGGCGCCCAGAGCGGCGATGTGCGGGTCACCCTCGACTTCTCCATCGACGCCCAGGGGCGGCGAGTCATTCGCGGCCACCTCGAGGCGGAGCTGCAGCTGCCCTGTCGCCGCTGTCTGTCGCCGCTGGCGCAGCATGTAGAGAGCGAGTTCCTGCTGGGTATGGTCACCAGCGACGCTCTGGCAGCCGAGCTGCCGAGCACCCATGAGCCGGTGCTGGTGGAAAACGAACAGCTGAACCTGCTGACGGTGGTCGAGGATGAACTGATCCTCAGCCTCCCCCAGGTGGTTTACCACGATGAGGCCGACTGTGAGGTCTCTCGCGACCAGCTGACCAGCGGGGAGGATGCCGCGGCATCCCGCGGTCCCGCAGCTAACCCCTTCGAGGTGCTCAAGCAGCTCAAGGGAAAATCCTGATTCATCATCGATTCACTCTGGAGTGACATCCCATGGCAGTTCAACAGAACCGCAAGACCCGTTCCAAGCGCGGCATGCGTCGCAGCCACGACGCCCTGAGCGCTCCGGCCCTGTCCCAGGACAAGGAAACCGGCACTACTCACCTGCGCCACCACGTCTCTCCGGACGGCTTCTACCGTGGCCGCAAGGTCGTCGACGCCTGAGGCGACGGCGCTCCCTTCGGTAACGCCTGGCCGCTGAGCTCTCGTGCGGATCGCCATCGACGCGATGGGCGGTGACCTCGGTCCCCGCGCCACCGTACGGGGAGCGGCCAGTGCGGCCCTCCAGGACTCTCGTCTCGCGCTTCGGCTGTACGGTCCCCGCCGTCAGCTGGAGCAAGAGATCTCCTGCCTGCCGCGGCGTCTCGCCGCGGCTGGTTCACGTCTGGAGGTCGTGGATGCCGCCGGCATCATCGCGCCCGGCCAGCGCCCCTCCGATGCCCTGCGTCACGGCGGTCACTCCAGCATGGCTGCCATGCTGGAGGCAGTGGCGGCGGGGGAGGCGGCGGCCGGCGTCAGCGCCGGCAATACCGGGGCGCTGATGGCCCTGGGGCGTCGGGCCCTGGGGACCGTGGCCGATATTCCCCGTCCGGCGATCAGTACCGCCATTCCGACCCGCGACCAGGGGCGCTGCTACCTGCTCGACCTGGGGGCCAACGTCGAGGCCTCCGCCGAGCGGCTGGTGGACTTCGCCCTGATGGGCGAGCTGATGGCGCGCCACGTCGACGGTCTGGCCGCGCCTCGGGTGGCGCTGCTCAATGTCGGCGTGGAGGGGACCAAGGGCACCGCCAGCGTCCGCGAGGCGGATGCACGCCTGCGCGCGCTGGCCGGCCTCGACTATCGCGGCTATGTGGAAGGCGATGGCATCTTTAGCGGCGACGTGGATGTCGTGGTGTGCGATGGCTTCGTCGGCAATGCCGTGCTCAAGGCCAGTGAAGGGGTCGCGCGGATGCTGGTGGCGCGGGTCCAGGCGACCTTCGAGGCGCACTGGAGTAGTCGCCTGGTGGGGCTGCTGGCGCGCCCGGCGCTGCGCCGCCTGCGCGGCGAGCTCGACCCGGTGCGCTACAATGGCGCCAGCCTGCTGGGGCTGGCCGGCATCGTGGTCAAGAGCCACGGCAGTGCCGATGCCATCGGCTTCCACTATGCGGTACAGCGGGCAGTGCAGGAGGTGCGTCACGACCTGCCGCGCTGTCTGGCGGCGGGCCTGGTCCCGCGGCGGAGCGCGAAGGGGCGCTCCGAGGCGGTGGAGCGGCACGTCAGCGACTCAAGAATCCTCGCGCCGGGCCGTCCCGGCGACGATGACAGCCAACAAGAGCAAAGGTGACCAAGATGACTCAATCCCTCGCCCTCGTGTTCCCCGGGCAGGGCTCCCAGCAGATCGGCATGCTGCGTGAGCTGGCGGAACGCTACAGCGTGGTGCGCACCTCCTTCGAGGAGGCCTCCGACGCCCTGGGCTACGACCTCTGGCAGGTGGTGCAGGAGGGGCCCGAGGAGGCCCTTAACGCCACTGCCTGCACCCAGCCCGCGCTGCTGACCGCCAGCGTTGCCATCTGGCGGGTCTGGCAGGAGCTCGAGGGGCCGCGCCCGGGCGCCATGGCCGGTCACAGCCTGGGCGAGTACAGCGCCATGGTCTGCGCCGGGGTGATCTCCTTTGCCGAGGGCGTCAAGCTGGTACGCCTGCGCGGCGAGGCCATGCAGGCGGCGGTGCCGGTGGGTCAGGGCGCCATGGCGGCGATCCTCGGCCTCGAGGATGCCGCCGTCGAGCAGGCCTGCGCCGAGGCGGCCCAGGGTGAGGTGGTCGCCGCGGTGAACTACAATGCGCCGGGCCAGGTGGTGATCGCCGGCGCCAAGGCGGCGGTGGAGCGCGCCATCGCCGCCTGCCAGGCCGCCGGCGCCAAGCGGGCCATGCCGCTGCCGGTCTCGGTGCCCTCCCACTGCGCCCTGATGGAGCCCGCCGCCGAGCGCCTGGCCGCCGTCATGGCCGAGATGGAGCTGCGGGCGCCACGTTACACCGTTATCCAGAACGTTGACGCCGAGGCCCATGCCGACGTCGAGACCCTGCGCACTCGCCTGATCGAGCAGCTCTATCGTCCGGTGCGCTGGACCTCCTGCGTCGAGGCCATGTCGGGCCGCGGTGCCGAGGTGTTTATCGAGTGCGGTCCCGGCAAGGTGCTCACCGGCCTGGGCAAGCGCATCGCCCGGGGCAGCAAGGGGCTGGCGGTCAACGACCCCGACAGCCTGGATGCGGCCCTGGAGCTGGCCCGCAGCGTGGCCAACGGCAGCTCGGACAACGGCTGATCCCATTCTCTAGCACGAGGCGAGACCACCATGACCACTGAAACCCGCGTTGCCCTGATCACCGGCGCCAGCCGCGGTATCGGCCGCGCCATCGCCCACGAACTGGGGCGTCAGGGCCGGATCGTCATCGGCACCGCAACCAGCGATGCCGGCGCCGAGAAGATCGACGCCGACCTCAAGGCCCAGGGTATCCAGGGCGGCGGGCGCCGCCTCGATGTCAACGATCAGGCCAGCGTCGATGCCCTGGTCAAGGCGATCGGCGAGGAGTTCGGGGCGCCGACCATCCTGGTCAACAACGCCGGGATCACCCGCGACAACCTGCTGATGCGCATGAAGGAAGAGGAGTGGGACGACGTCGTCGATACCAACCTCAAGTCCGTCTATCGCGTCAGCAAGGCGTGCCTGCGCGGCATGACCAGGGCGCGCTTCGGGCGCATCGTCAATATCAGCTCGGTGGTGGCCACCATGGGCAACCTGGGGCAGACCAACTATGCTGCCGCCAAGGCGGGCATGGAGGGCTTCACCCGGGCGCTGGCCCGCGAGGTCGCGTCCCGCGCCATCACCGTCAATGCGGTGGCGCCGGGCTTCATCGCCACCGACATGACCGAGGCGCTGCCCGAAGAGCAGCACAAGATGCTGCTCGGCCAGATTCCCCTGTCCCGGCTGGGGCAGCCCGAGGAGATCGCCGCCGCGGTTGGCTTCCTCACCGGCGAGACGGCGAGCTACATCACCGGCGAGACGCTGCACGTCAACGGCGGGATGAACATGCGTTGAGGCCTGGCGGGTCGGCGGTTGCGCCGACCCCGGGGCCTCTATAAACTACCCCGCAGCTTCCGCCTGCGGATCTGGAACCCCAACGGCTGGTCATCTGGACGGCCAATTTGAACGACTGGAGTACGTCATAATGAGCACCATCGAAGAGCGCGTGAAGAAGGTTGTGGCCGAGCGCCTGAACGTCAAGGAAGAGGACATCCAGAACAGCTCCTCCTTCACCGAGGACCTGGGCGCCGACTCCCTGGATACCGTCGAGCTGGTCATGGCGCTCGAGGAGGAGTTCGACACCGAGATTCCGGACGAGGAAGCCGAGAAGATCACTACCGTCCAGGAAGCCATCGACTACGTCAACGCCCACCAGTAAGCCTGGTGGCGGTCGATGCCGCCGGACGAGGGAGAGGTTGCTCTCCCTGTAAAAAAGCCGCCCCCTCGAGGCGGCTTTTTTGTGGCTGTGGGCGCCTGGCGGGGTCTCGCGGCTCCCCGAGATTGTCGTCACCGCGGTGCCTGTCGGGGCGGCATCCGGCGAAGAGAGTCGTTATAATGCGCACAATGGACGGCTCCCCGCAGGGGAGCCCTGTCGTACTGGATGTCTGGAGGAATGCTGATGGCACGTAGAAGGGTAGTGGTGACCGGGCTTGGACTGGTCACGCCGGTGGGCAATACCGTCGAGGAGAGCTGGTCCAACATCAAGGCCGGCAAGAGCGGCATTGCCCCCATCGAGCACTTCGATGCCAGCGCCTTCAATACCCGCTTCGGCGGTTCGGTGAAGGACTTCGATATCAGTCCCTACCTGAACCCCAAGGAGGCCCGCAAGATGGACCTCTTCATTCAGTATGGCGTGGCGGCCGGGGCCCAGGCGATCCAGGACTCGGGGATCGAGTGCACCGAGGAGAATGCCTCCCGCATCGGCGTGGCCATCGGTTCTGGCATCGGCGGCCTGCCGATGATCGAGCACAACCACAGCGCCATGCTGAAGAGCGGCCCTCGGCGTATCTCGCCCTTCTTCGTGCCCGGCTCGATCATCAACATGATCTCCGGCAACCTGGCGATCCAGCACGGCTTCCGCGGCCCCAACATCGCCATCACCACCGCCTGCACCACCGGCACCCACAATATCGGCTATAGCGCGCGCACCATCGCCTACGGTGACGCCGACGTCATGGTCTGCGGCGGGGCCGAGATGGCCACCACGCCGCTGGGCCTCGGCGGCTTCTCCGCGGCCCGGGCGCTCTCGACCCGCAACGATGACCCGGTGGCGGCCAGCCGCCCCTGGGATCGCGACCGCGACGGCTTCGTGCTCTCCGACGGTGCCGGGGTGCTGGTGCTGGAGGAGTACGAGCACGCCCGTGCCCGCGGTGCGACCATCTATGCCGAGCTGACCGGCTTCGGCATGAGCGATGACGCCTACCACATGACCGCCCCGCCCGAGGACGGCAGCGGCGCGGCGCTCTCCATGGCCAACGCCATTCGCGATGCCAACCTGGACCCCTCGGCGATCCACTACATCAACGCCCACGGCACCTCGACGCCGGCCGGCGACCTGGCCGAGAGCCGCGCCGTGGAGAAGGTGATGGGCGCGGCGGCCAAGTCCGTGGCGGTCAGCTCCACCAAGTCGATGATCGGCCACCTGCTGGGCGCCGCCGGGGCCGTGGAAGCGGTGTTCTCGATCCTGGCCATTCGCGATCAGGTGGCGCCGCCCACCATCAACCTGGACAACCCCCAGGAGGGTTGCGTCCTCGACTATGTACCGCACACCGCCCGGGAGATGAAGATCGACGTGGCGCTGTCGAACTCCTTCGGTTTCGGCGGCACCAATGGCACCCTGATCTTCTCTCGGGTCTGAGCGGGGTAAGGGCGTGAGCGGAGCGGCCGCTGGCTGGCCCCTGGATGACCGGGGGGCCGCCTATGGCGATGGTCTCTTCGAGACCATCCTGGTGCGTGACGGCCGCCCGCGGCTGTGGGACGAGCACCTGGCCCGGCTGGCCCGGGGCTGCCACGTGCTGGGCATTCCGATGCCCGCCGAGCACGAGCTGGCGGCTCCCCTGGCCGAGGCGGGCGAGGGGCTGGCGGTGCTCAAGCTGACCTTGACCCGGGGCAGCGGCGGACGCGGCTACCGGCCGCCGGCGAACCCCGCCCCGCGGCTTCGCTGGCAGCTTATGCCCTTTTCGCCTGCCACCGACCGCTGGGAGGAGGGTGTCCGCCTACGCCACTGCCGGCTGCGCCTCGGCATCCAGCCGCTGCTGGCCGGGCTCAAGCATCTCAACCGGCTGGAAAATGTCCTGGCTCGGGCGGAGTGGAGCGACGATGCCATCGCCGAGGGGCTGCTCTGCGACAGCGAGGGTCGCCTGGTGGAGGCCACCGCCATGAATCTCTTCTGGCAGCGTGATGGGCAGCTGGAGACGCCGCGGCTCGCGCGCTGCGGTGTGGCCGGTACCCTGCGCGAGGCGCTGATGGAACGCCTGGCGATCGCGGAGGTCGATGTCGGGCCCGAGGCGCTCCTGGCGGCCGAGGCGGTGTGGGTGGCCAATTCCGTGCAGGGCGCCTGGCCCGTGGTACGGCTCGACGCCGCCGACGGTCAGCCGGTCGGGCGCTGGAGCCTCGGCCCTGCACACCGGGACTTTCAGGCCGAGGCCCACCGGCTGCTGGGTTATCCGCCGCCCGCTTCAACCTGACCCGCTCTCAACGAGCGACGACACGACGAGGACGCCGATGCGCGTGGTAAAGATCCTGCTGGTGCTGGCCCTTCTGGCCGGCGCGGCCCTGTTCGGCGGCTATCGCTACTGGGAGTCTCGCCTCGAGGCCCCCATCGCCGTGGACGAGCCGACTCTCTACGAGGTGCCCCGGGGCGCCGGCTACAACCGTGCGGTGGCCGACCTGGCCCAGCGCGGGATCATCCAGGACGACTGGGCCTTTCGGTTGCTGACCCGCCTGGAGCCCGACAGCGTGCCGCGGCTGCGCGCCGGCGAGTACATGCTGGAGCCGGGCATGAGCGGCCGTGAGCTGATCGCGCTGCTCGGCAGCGACCGCGTCGTGACCTATCCGCTGACCATTCCCGAGGGCTGGACCTTCCGCCAGATGCGTGAGCTTCTGGATAGCGCTCCCAAGCTGGAGAGCCGCACCGCGGGTCTCTCCGACGAGGAGGTGATGGCCCTGCTCGACCGTGAGGGCGTCCACCCCGAGGGGTGGTTCTTCCCCGACACCTACCGCTACCACAAGGGAGTCAGCGACCTGGAGATCCTGGGCCAGGCGCTGGCCCGCATGGAGCGCATCCTCGAGGAGGTATGGGAAGGGCGCGCCGACGACCTAACCATCGAGTCGCCCTATGAGGCGCTGATCATGGCCTCGCTGATCGAGCGGGAGACCGGGGCGCCGGAGGAGCGCCGCGAGATCGCCGGCGTCTTCAAGCGGCGCATGGAGACCGGGATGCGCCTGCAGACCGACCCCACGGTGATCTACGGCATGGGCGAGCGCTACGACGGCCGCATCACCCGGGCCGACCTGCGCGAGGCGACCCCCTACAATACCTATGTGATCGACGGGCTGCCGCCGACGCCCATCGCCATGCCCGGCCGGGCGTCGCTGGAGGCCGCGGTGGACCCGCTGCCCGGCGAGACGCTCTACTTCGTCTCCCGGGGCGACGGCACCCATCACTTCTCGCGCACCCTGCGCGAGCACAACAATGCGGTGAACCGGTATATCCGCAACCGCCAGTAAGGAGGCACGGATGGCCGCGCGCGGACGCTTTATCACCCTGGAGGGCAGCGAGGGGGTCGGCAAGTCGACCAACCTGGCGCGGGTGGTCGCCTTCCTCGAGGCCCGGGGCCTCGAGGTGGTGCAGACCCGGGAGCCCGGCGGCACCCCCCGGGCGGAGGCGATTCGCCGCCTGCTGCTCGACCCCGCCGAACAGGAGCCCCTGGACCAGGACGCCGAGCTGCTGCTGGTCTTTGCCGCCCGGGCCCAGCACCTGGCCCGGGTGATCCGCCCGGCGCTGGCCCGCGGTGCCTGGGTGGTCTGCGACCGTTTTACCGACGCCACCTTCGCCTATCAGGGGGGCGGGCGCGGCATTCCCGCAGCGCGCATCGCTGAGCTGGAGCGCTTCGTACAGCAGGGCCTCTCCCCCGACCTGACCCTGCTGCTGGATATGCCCATCGAGGCGGCGCGCGAACGGGTGGCTCGCCGCGGCGAGGCCCCGGATCGTTTCGAGCGCGAGCGGGGCGACTTCTTCAGCGCGGTTCGCCAGGCCTACCTGGCTCGGGCGGCTGCCGACCCCGAGCGCTTCGCGGTGGTGGATGCCTCCCGGACGCTTTCGGCGGTGGGGGAGCAGATCGAGGTGCTTCTCGAGGCACGGGTGGCCGCATGGCAGAGCTGAGCGCCACACCTCCCCTCGACCCGGCGCCGCTGCCCTGGCTGGTGCCGCGCTTCGCGGAGCTTGCGCGGCTGGCCGACGCCGGCCGGCTCCCCCATGCGCTGCTGCTCTCCGGGCCGCGGGGTGTGGGCAAGCGTTCCCTGGCCGACGCGCTGATCGCCCGCACCCTCTGTGCCGCCCCCGGGCAGACCGCCTGCGGCACCTGCCACGGCTGCGCCATGCTCGCCTCCGGCTACCACCCGGACCTGCTGCGGGTGGAGCTGGAGGAGGGCAAGCGCCAGATTCGCATCGACGCCATCCGTGAGGTCAACGCCTTCGTGGCCCAGACCGCCCAGCAGGGCGGCTACCGGGTGATCCTGATCTCGCCGGCGGAAACCATGAACGTGGCCGCCGCCAACGCCCTGCTCAAGAGCCTGGAGGAGCCCGGCGGTCGCACCCTCTTCGTGCTGCTGGCGGATATCCCCTCACGGCTGCTGCCCACCATTCGCTCGCGCTGCCAGCACTGGAGTCTGGCCCCGCCGGAAGAGGCGGCCTGCCTGCCCTGGCTCGCCCAGCGGCTGGGTGACGAGGAGGAGGCGCGGTTCTGGCTGGGCCTGGCCGGCGGGCTGCCCCTGGCGGCTCTTGCCCAGGCCGAGCCGGCGTCCCGGGCCCTTCGCCAGCAGCTGCTGGAGACCTTCGAGGCCCTGGTGCGCGGCGCCGAGCCGGTGGCCGAGGCGGCCCGCCTGGAGCGCCAGTCGGTGGAGGCGACCCTGTGGTACGGTATCGCCTGGCTGGAGGACCTGATTCGGCTGGGGCTGTCGGGAGAGCCCGAGGGCGTGCGCAACCCCGATCTGCTGCCGCTCTACCGCCAGGCGGTCAAGAATGGCCGGGTGCGGGACTGGTTCCGCCTGCTCGACTATGCCCGTGAACAGCGCCGCCTGCTGGCCGCCGGCGGCAATCCCAACCCCCAGCTGGTGCTGGAAGCCTGGCTGGTGCGCTGGTCCGCGCTGCTGCGCTCGTGAACGAGGAGATCCCATGGCTGCCCAGAAGGCGCTGTCGCTGAATATCCAGGACGTCCAGACCCTGCTCTCGGCCTATATGCCGATGCTGGAGCGGGGCGGCATCTTCGTGCCCACCCGGGAGCGCTACGAGCTCGGCCAGGAGATCTACCTGCTGCTGACGCTGCCCGGCGAGAATGACCGGGTGCCGGTCACCGGCCAGGTGGCCTGGGTCTCCCCCGAGGGCGTCAGCGGGCGCCGCATGCCCGGCATCGGCATCCACTTCAGTGCCGGCGACCAGGCGGTGCGCGACCGCATCGAGAACCTGCTGGCCGGCCACCTGGACAAGGGTGCGCTGACCTATACGCTTTGATATTCCCGGTGGGAGCGTCGCGCATGGCGCTCCCACATCCACGATCACTTACCGCTCTGCGACTGGTACCCCCATGTTTGTCGACTCCCACTGCCATCTCGACCGCCTCGACCCCCGCACCCACGGCGGTGACCTTGCCGCGACGCTCGACGCTGCCCGGGCCCGGGGCGTCAAGCAGTTCCTGGCCATCGGCGTCACCCTGGAGGAGGTGCCCGGCGTGGCGGCCATCGCCCGTGAGCATGACGACGTGGTGATCTCCGCCGGGGTCCACCCGCTGCACAGCGTCGACCGGGAGCCCGAGACCGAGGCGATCAAGGAGGTCGCCGAGCGCTTCGGCGCCGTGGCCATCGGCGAGTGCGGCCTGGACTACCATTACCTGGAGCGGTCGCCGGAGACGGTGCCCTCTCGGGAGGTCCAGCGCGAGCGCTTTCGTCGCCAGCTGATCGCCGCCACCGAGCTTGCGCTGCCGGTGATCATCCACACCCGTGAGGCCCGCGAAGAGACCCTGGCGCTGATTCGCGAGCACACAGACCCGGCCATCGGCGGGGTGCTGCACTGCTTTACCGAGGATCTCGACATGGCCCGGGAGGCGGTGCGCCACGGCTTCTACATCTCGCTCTCCGGCATCGTTACCTTCCGCAACGCCGAGGCGCTGCGCGAGGTGGCCCGCCGGGTGCCCCTGGACCGGCTGCTGATCGAGACCGACAGCCCCTATCTGGCGCCGGTGCCCCATCGCGGCAAGCCCAACGAGCCGGCCTGGGTGGTGGAGGTCGCCGAGTGCATCGCCGCTGAGCGCGGCATCAGCGTGGAGGAGGTCGCCATGCAGACCACCGCCAACTTCTACCGCCTGTTCCGCGCCGCCGCGCCGGAGGCTTCCGCAGAGATGCGCGAGATCCTCCGCGACGCCGGCTTCCTGCAGGGGGCCTGATGAACCTCGAGCCGCTGCTGGCCCATATCGATCCGGTCGGCGAGATTCCGCCGGTGGATCGCTGGCATCCCGAGCGGGTGGGCGAGATGGACCTGGTGATCGCCGCCGACGGCCGCTGGCTCCACGAGGGAGCCCCCATTGCGCGGCCACGGCTGGTGCGCCTGCTCTCGACGATACTGCGCCGCGAGCCGGACGGTCGCTACGCCCTGGTGACGCCCGCCGAGAAGCAGCTGATTCGGGTGGAGGATCGCCCCTTCCTGGCGGTGGACGCCGAACGCGATGCCGAGGGGCGCTGGTGGCTGACCACCAACGTGGGAGACCGCCTGATGCTCGACGAGACCCACCGCCTGAGCCCGAGCGAGACCCCCGCCGGCGAGCCGGTGCCCGAGGTGGCGGTGCGCTTCGGCCTGGCCGCGCGGCTGGGCCGTAACCTCTACTACCGCCTGGTGGAGGCCGCCGAGTGCCGCGCGCTCCCCGGCGGCGGCGAGGAGCTCGGCCTGGACAGCGGCGGCGTCTGGCAGCCCCTGGGTCGCCTGGACGACAGCGGGGCGGCGTGAGGCTCACCGCGGAGCAGCGTGCCGTGGTCGAGCACGGCGCCGGCCATGCCCGGGTAGCGGCGGTGGCCGGTTCCGGCAAGACCACCACCATGGTGGCTCGGGTGCTGCACCTGCTGGCCCGGGGCGTGGCGCCGGAGCGGATCCTGGTGCTGATGTTCAACCGCTCGGCCCGGGAGGACTTCCAGGGGCGGCTCGCCGCCATGGCCCCGAAGGGGCAGCGGCTGCCCGATGTGCGCACCTTCCACTCCCTGGGCCACCGCCTTACCGGCAGTCTGACCCGCTGGGGGGCGCTCTCGCCGCGCCAGCTGCTGACCGCCGACTGGCAGGTGGAGCGCCTGCTGCGCCAGGCCACCCAGCGCGCCCTGGTCGACAGCCCCGACACCGGGGAGGCGGCCCTGGATGCCGAGCGCCTGGAGGCGCTCGCCCACTTCTGCGCCCTGGTCAAGGCCGAGATGGTGCCGCCGGCGGAGCTCTACGCCCGGCTCGACTTTGGCGAGTCCACCGAGCACTTCGTGGCCGCCTTCGAGCACGCCGAAATGCTGCTCGCCGACCACGGCCTGATGGGCTACGCGGACCTGCTCTATCGCCCGCTTCGGGCCCTGGAGACCGAGGCGGCGCTGCGCGGTCGCGTCCAGGGCTACCTCGACCATGTGATCATCGATGAGTACCAGGATATCAACGTGGCCCAGCAGCGGCTGCTGGCGGTGCTGGCCGGCGAGCGTGCCGAGGTGATGGCGGTGGGGGATGCCAACCAGTGCATCTACGAGTGGCGCGGGGCCCACCCCGACACCATGCTGGAGCGTTTCACCGAGACCTTCGGGGAAGCGGTGGACTACCCCCTTTCCACCACCTTTCGCCACGGCCACGCCCTGGCCCTGGCGGCCAACCACGCCATCGAGGCCAACCGCCGGCGCCCGGAGCAGCTCTGCCTGGCGGCGGCCGGAAACCCCCGAACCCGTCTCGCCCTGGCCTGCGGCAGCCGCCCGCTGCTCGAGGCGCTGTCGGCCTGGCAGGCCGAAGGGAGGGCGCTCAACGAGGCCTGCCTGCTGGTGCGCAGCTGGTCGCTCTCGGTGCCGCTGCAGCTGGCTCTCCTGCGAGAGGGGATTCCCTTCCGGCTCTCCCGGGAAGATCGCTTCGTCTTCCGTTTGCCCCTGGTGCAGGCCCTGGCGGGCTATCTGCGCCTGGCCCGGGAGCCGGCGCTGCTCGCCGACCCCGCCCACCTGACGCTGCTGCTCGGCCAGCCCACGCCCTTCGTGGCCCGGGAGCGGCTGGTAGCCCTGGCCCGCCAGCTGGCCGAGAGCCAGCGCTGGCCGGAGCGCCACGATCCGCTGCTGACCGGCCTCAAGCCTCACCAGCGGCGCACCCTCAAGAAGCGCTGGGCGCTGCTCTGCGAGCTGCCGCGCCTGGGCGCCTGGCCTCCCGCCCGGCTGCTCGAGCACGTGGTGGAGGCCGTGGAGGCGGAGAAGGTCCTCAAGCGTGCCGCCGCCCGCCGCGACAAGGGCGAGGAGGATGTGCGCCTGCTCGACGTGCTGCTGGAGCAGGCCGGCGAGCTCGGCAACGATCCCGAAGGCTTTATCGAGCTGCTGGGGCGTCCGGTGGAGAACGCACGCGAGGGGGTGCTGATCACCACGGTGCACGGCGCCAAGGGGCTGGAGTGGCCCCTGGTGGCGCTGGCCGGGGTCAACGAGCAGGACTTCCCCCACTACACCCGGGACAACCCGCTTTCTGCCCAGCGCCTCGAGGAGGAGCGCCGGCTCTTCTACGTGGCCATCACCCGGGCCCGGGAGCGGCTGCTGCTGCTCCACGACGGGGGGGACCACCGGCCGAGTCGCTTCCTGGCCGAGAGCGCCTGGGAGGAGTGCCAGCGGGTGGCCGAGGCCCTGGAGGAGGGGAGCGGTGCGGCCCAGGCGCCCCTTGGCGTTACTCGTCCCGCCCTGGTCGAGCACTATCTCGCCCGGCTCGGGGCCTCCCTGCCGCTGGTGCCGGCGTCCCCGTCGGGGGTGGCCGAGGCTGGCCCCGACTACCGCACCTTCGACGTGGGGCAGCGACTGCGCCATGCTGTCTTTGGCGAGGGCGAGATCGATCTGGTGGAGGGGGACCCCGACAACCCGGTGATCGAGGTGCGCTTTCGCCACGCCGGGCGGCGTCGCCTGATCGCCCGTCGGGCCCCCATCGAACTGCTGGAAGGAGAACGCTCATGAGCCGTCCCCTGATGACTGCGCCGGAGCTGGCCGAGGCCCTCGACGGCCATCGCCCGCCACGGCTCCTCGACTGTCGGGCACGCCTGGGTGATCCCGACGCCGGCCATACCCTATGGTGGGAGGCGCACCTGCCCGGCAGCGTGCATCTCGATCTGGATCGTGACCTGGCGGGCCCTCCCGGGCGGGGTGGGCGCCATCCGCTGCCCGCGCGGGAGGCCTTTACCGCCACGCTCCAGCGCCTCGGCATCACCCCGGAGCTTCCGGTGGTGGTCTATGACGACATGGGCGGGCAGCTGGCCGCGGCCAGGGCCTGGTGGATGCTCGCCTGCTGGGCCGGACACCCCGACGTGCGCCTGCTGGATGGCGGCATCAAGGCGTGGATGGGCGCCGGGGGAGAGGTCGTCGAGGGAGATCGTGCCGCGCCCCGACCAGCGACTGGCGGCCGGCCTATCGCGACGATCGGTGGTGCGAGGCGACCCGGCTGCAGGAGGAGGGCGTGCTGCTGGTGGATGCTCGCAGCCGCGAGCGATTCCGCGGCGAGGTCGAGCCCATCGACCCGGTGGCGGGGCATATCCCCGGCGCGGTGTGTCGCCCCAGTGCCGACAACCTGACCCCCTGGGGGCGTTTCAAGCCGCCGGGCCAGCTGGCCGGCGAGCTTCCCGAGGCCGGTGAGGTGATCGCCTACTGCGGCTCCGGGGTCACCGCCTGCCATACCATCCTGGCCTACGCCGTGGCCGGCCGACCGCTGCCGCGCCTCTATCCCGGCTCCTGGAGCGAATGGATCCGCGACCCCGCGCGGCCGGTGGCGACCGGCGACTGAGCCCGGCTACCGCCGGTAGCTTGAAGCCATAAGCCTGAAGCTGGAAGAAAAAACCGCCCCCGCAGCAAGGCGGCGGGGGCGGCTTCATCCAAACGGCTGGCTGGCTTACATGTTGGGGTAGTTAGGCCCGCCGCCACCCTCCGGCGCCACCCAGGTGATGTTCTGGGCCGGGTCCTTGATGTCGCAGGTCTTGCAGTGCACGCAGTTCTGGAAGTTGATCTGGAACCGCGGCTTGCCGTCGTCGTCCTCCACGACCTCGTAGACCCCGGCCGGGCAGTAGCGGCTTGCCGGCTCGGCGTAGGTCGGCAGGTTGTCGCGGATCGGCAGCTCCGGGTCGGCGAGCCTCAGGTGGCAGGGCTGATCCTCCTCGTGGTTGGTGTTGGAGAGGAACACCGAGGAGAGCTTGTCGAAGGAGAGCTTGCCGTCGGGCCTGGGGTAGTCGATCTTCTCGAATTCGGCGGCCGGCTTGAGCGCCGCATGGTCCGGCGTGGTGTCGTGGACGTTGGGCAGCTTGCCGCCGAGCAGCTGGTTGACGAAGTTGTAGGCGCCGCCGCCCACGGTGCCGTACTTGTGGATCGCCGGGCCGAAGCTCGCGCTCTCCTTGAGCTCGGCGTAGGCCCAGCTCGCCTCCCACTTCTCGGTGAAGGCGGTGAGCTCCTGGCCCCCTTCGTCACCGCCGGCGATCGCCTCGAAGACCGCCTCGGCGGCCACCAGGCCCGACTTCATGGCGGTGTGCAGGCCCTTGATCTTGGCGAAGTTGAGGGTGCCGGCGTCGCAGCCGATCAGCAGGCCGCCGGGAAAGGTCATCTTCGGCAGGCAGTTGAGGCCGCCCTTGACGATGGCCCTGGCGCCGTAGGCGACGCGCTTGCCGCCCTCCAGGTGCTTCGCCAGCACCGGGTGGTGCTTCATGCGCTGGAACTCGTCGAAGGGGGAGAGCCAGGGGTTCTGGTAGGAGAGGTCCATGATCAGGCCGACCACCACCTGCTGGTTGTCGGCGTGGTAGAGGAACCAGCCGCCGTGGGTGTTCTTGTCCAGCGGCCAGCCGGAGCCGTGCAGCACCAGGCCGGGCTCATGCTGCTCGGCGGGGATGTCCCACAGCTCCTTCAAGCCGATGCCGTAGTGCTGGGGGTCCTTGCCGGCCGCGAGGTCATACTCCTGGATCAGGCGCTTGCCGATATGGCCCCTGGCTCCCTCGGCGAAGAGGGTGTACCTGGCGCGCAGCTCCATGCCCGGCATGTAGCTGTCCTTGGGCTCGCCGTCGGCGCCCACGCCCATGTCGCCGATCAGGATGCCCTTGACCACGCCCTCCTCGACGATCGCCTCCTGGGCGGCGAAGCCGGGGAAGATCTCCACCCCGAGCCCCTCGGCCTGCTCGGCCAGCCAGCGGCAGAGGTTGCCGGCGCTGATCACGTAGCGCGGCATGTCGCCACCGGTGTTATGCATGCTCTTCGGCACCAGGGCGTTGGGCAGCTTCTGAGCCTTCTCGGCGTCCTTGAGCAGGTAGACCTCGTCGCGGGTCGCCGGGGTGGTCAGGGGCGCGCCGCGCTCCTCCCAGTCGGGGAAGAGCTCGGCCAGGGCGCGGGGCTCGAAGACGGCGCCGGAGAGGATATGGGCGCCCACCTCGGAGCCCTTCTCCACCACGCACACGGTCAGTTCCTGTTCGGCGGCATTGGCCTGCTGCATCAGTCGGCACGCGGCGGCCAGGCCCGAGGGGCCGGCGCCGACGATTACCACATCGAATTCCATCGAATCGCGTTCTACCTGTTCCACCTGCTGCTCCTCCCTCACTCCGCCGTTGACGGCCTGCCACCAACGTCGACAGTAATTAAAACGGTCGTTTGCTTCTTGCCTGACTCCATGATAGGCATAATAGACGACTCAGGTCACCCCCTCGATACGGATTAGGCCGCGAGGGGGTGGGCAAAGATAGGATTGTTGCCAGGCCGTCGGCTATGGCACATTGGAAATGTTTATCCGTGCGGTGCCTATCAAACGCTCGCATGAATTTCGACTAAGGGCATGCCGGCCCGTTATAAGCGGCCCCAACAGGCGAAGGCCGGCGGTCAGCGTCGCGCCCAGTCACCAGGATGGTTCCATACTCGAAGAGCCTAGCGAGGACACCATGAAAGTACTCGTCGCGGTCAAACGCGTCATCGACTACAACGTCAAGATCCGGGTCAAGCCGGATCACTCCGACGTCGATCTCACCAACGTCAAGATGGCCATGAACCCCTTCTGCGAGATCGCCGTGGAAGAGGCGGTGCGCCTGAAGGAGAAGGGCGTGGCCACCGAGATCGTCGCCGTCACCATCGGCCCCAAGGCCGCCCAGGAGCAGCTGCGTACCGCCCTGGCGCTGGGCGCCGATCGCGCCATCCACGTCGAGACCGACGAGCGCGTCGAGTCCCTGGGCGCCGCCAAGGCGCTGGCCAAGCTGGTCGAGGAGGAGCAGCCGGGCCTGGTGATCCTCGGCAAGCAGGCCATCGACAGCGACAACAACCAGACCGGCCAGATGCTCGCCGCCCTGACCGGCCTGCCCCAGGGCACCTTCGCCTCGGCGGTCAACGTCGAGGGAGACAAGGTGCAGGTGACCCGCGAGGTCGACGGCGGCCTGCAGACCGTCGAGCTGACCCTGCCTGCCATCGTCACCACCGACCTGCGCCTCAACGAGCCGCGCTACGCCAAGCTGCCCGATATCATGAAGGCCAAGAAGAAGCCGCTGGACGTCAAGTCCCCGGCGGATCTCGGCATTTCGGTAGGCAGTCGAGTCAAGCTGCTCAAGGTCGAGCCGCCGGCGGAGCGTCAGGGCGGCGTCAAGGTGGGCTCCGTGGACGAGCTGGTCGACAAACTGAAGAACGAAGCGAAGGTGATCTCATGAGCATCCTGGTACTCGCCGAACATCACGATGGCGCCCTAGCCGGCGCTACTGCCCATGTGGTTGCCGCCGCCCAGGCCATCGGCGGCGATATCGACGTGCTAGTGGCCGGTGAAGGCGTGGGTGCCGTTGCCGAGGCCGCGGCCAAGCTCGACGGCGTCAGCAAGGTCCGCGTGGCCGACAGCGCCGCCTACGCCCACCTGCTGGCCGAGCCCACCGCGGCGCTGGTGGCGGAGCTTGCCGGCGACTACAGCCACGTGCTGGCCGCGGCCTCCACCACCGGCAAGAACGTGCTGCCCCGGGTGGCCGCCCTCAAGGACGTGGCGCAGATCTCCGAGATCATCGCCGTCGAATCCCCGGATACCTTCAAGCGCCCGATCTACGCCGGCAACGCCATCGCCACGGTGCAGAGCGAGGACGCCCTCAAGGTGATCACCGTGCGCAGCACCGGCTTCGACGCGGTGGCCGAGGGCGGCAGCGCCGCCATCGAGGCGGTAGACTGCGTCGCCGACAACGCCCAGTCCACCTTCGTCAAGGAGGAGCTGGCCCAGTCCGACCGCCCCGAGCTGGGTGCCGCCAAGGTGGTGATCTCCGGTGGCCGCGGCATGGGCAACGGCGAGAACTTCAAGCTGCTCGACGGCATCGCCGACAAGCTGGGCGCCGCCATCGGTGCCTCCCGCGCCGCGGTGGACGCCGGCTTCGTGCCCAACGACATGCAGGTGGGCCAGACCGGCAAGATCGTCGCGCCTGAGCTCTACATTGCCGTGGGCATCTCGGGTGCCATCCAGCACCTGGCCGGCATGAAGGACTCCAAGGTGATCGTCGCCATCAACAAGGACGAGGAGGCGCCGATCTTCCAGGTGGCCGACTATGGATTGGTCGGCGACCTGTTCGAGATCCTGCCCGAGCTGGAAAGCAAGCTGTAGGCACGATCGACGAATCGAACATGCCGTTGCCGGTCCTCGAACGAGGGCCGGTTTTTTATGGCCCGGAGCTTGGATAGAATGGATAATCATTATCAATGGCGACTGTCTTGATCCAGGCCATGGCGGCATCGGCCGGCATGGAGGACCATCGCTGCTGTACAGGATTCGGGAGAGTGAGGGTGAGCAAGCGCAGAAGGAGTGTCGGGCTGCAGGGGGTCATGGTGGCCATCTGCCTGGGCCTGATGGCCCTGGCCATGCCGGCCGTGGCCGACGAGGGGCGTGACGCGTCCGGGGGTGCCGGGATCCGGGCGGAGGCGCTGGGCCTTGCCCTGCCGCTGACGGCAGAGCTCTCCCGCAGTCTGGGCGCCCTGGAGGCCATGGTCGAGGCGGATCTGCCGTTTCTGGTCGACCAGCGCCGTGCCCGGGTCGCCGAGCTCCGCGAGGCGTTGGGCGACCGGCCGCTGGAGGCCGCCGGCCAGGCGGAGAAGCTGGTGGCCGCCTGGCGTCAGGAGCTTGCCTATGGCCGCGAGATCGATAGCTGGCGCGGGCTGTTGGTGGGGGACGACGGCCGCGAGGTGGACTATCTGCGCCTGGGCCGGGTGGGCCTCTACTTCCTGACGCCGGACGGCCGGGAGGGTGGGGTCTGGTCCCGGGACGAGGCGCGCTGGCGGTCCCTGGAGGGCCCGGCGATGGCCGAGCTGCGCAAGGGGGTCGCCATCGCCCGGGAGCGTCGCGCCCCCGAGCTGCTGGCGCTGCCTGTCTCCATTCGCCCGGGCGCGCCCTGGCTGGCGTCGACAGGATCCCTGCCCGCCTGGCCGGAGGTGGCGCAGGTCCCGGAGAGCGAGGCGCTGCTGGCCCTGGCGGTGCGCCAGGTGGGTGAGCTGCGGGACGCGCTGAACGATAGCTGGCTGATGCTGGGCAGCGAGCTGGCGCTGCCGGAGCGGCCGGAGGAGGGCGCTTCCGGCGCCGCTGCCGCCGCCGAGCTGCTGCGTCACCTAGAGGCCTGGACCCTTGAGAGCGGCCGCTGGCGGCGCTTCGAGGCCCCGGTGGCGGGGGGCGACGGACAGATCGCCTCCCGCGACGCTGCCAGGGTCGGTGACCTGCTGCTGCTGGGGGGCGGTGACCTGCTGCGCCCCAGCGGCGATGATTCTGCCCGGCGCCTTGCGGTGGTCGAGGGGCTGGATCGCGACCAGCGCGCTCGACTCACGGCTGCCTGGGCCGGCGGCGAGGCCCTGCTCCTCGACCCCACTCGTGGCGAGCTGCTCGATGCGCTGGCGCGTCAACCCAGCCTGATGGAGCGTTTCCACCAGGGGGGCGTGGTTGGCTATGTGGTCGTTACCCTGGGCGCGCTGGGCCTGCTGGTGGCGCTGCTGCAGTTCCTCTACCTGGCCGCGGTGCGCTGGCGCCTGCGCCGCCAGCTCAGCGACCTGGAGCATCTTCGCGACGACAACCCCCTGGGGCGGGTGCTGGAGCGCTTTCGCGCCCTGCGCCACGGTCTCCCGCCGGAGGCCCTGGAGGCACGCCTGGATGAGGCGCTGCTGGCGGAGCTGCCCCGCCTGGAGCGGGGCCAGGGGCTGGTCAAGCTGCTGGCGGCGGTGGCGCCGCTGCTGGGGTTGCTGGGCACCGTCACCGGCATGATCGTCACCTTCCAGGCCATCACCGTCTTCGGTACCGGCGACCCGCAGCTGATGGCCGGCGGCATCAGCCAGGCGCTGGTCACCACCGTGCTGGGGCTGGTCACCGCCGTGCCGCTGCTCTTCGCCCATACGGCCCTGACCAGCCGCAGCCGAGGTCTGGTGGGGCTGCTGGAGGGCAATGCCAGCGCGGCACTGGCCGAGCACCTGGAGGCACAGCCTTCGCCCGCTGCCGTCCCGGAGCCCGGCCCGAGGGAGGCGCGCCTTGCCCATGCCTGAGCTGCCGATGGCGCTGGTGGAGCCGCTTCAGCGGCTGGTGGAGGCGGGCGGTGCCGTGCTGGTGCTGATCATGGTGGTAGCCGCCGTGCTGTTCACCCTCACCCTGGAGCGCTGGTGGTACTTCCGCGTGACCTGGCGGGCCGAGCGGCGCGCCCTGGTAAGGCGCTGGGTGGCGCGGCCCGACCACGGCAGCTGGAGCGCCCGTACCCTGCGCGAGGTGTGGAGCCAGGCGCTGATCGCCCGGCTGCGCCGGCCGCTGCCGTGGATGAAGCTGCTGGTGGCCATCTGCCCGCTGCTGGGGCTTCTGGGCACCGTGACCGGCATGATCGTGGTCTTCGACGGCCTGGCGATGAGCGAGACCCACCAGGCTCGGTCCATGGCCGATGGGGTGGCCCGGGCGACCCTGCCGACCCTGACCGGCATGGCGGTGGCCGTGGCAGGCCTGCTGGTCACCACCCGCCTTGAATTCATCATCCGGCGCGAGGAGCAGCGGCTGCACGACCGCCTGGCCCGCGCCGCGGAGCAGCAGGGAGAGACGAGGCATGCGTAGACGTCGCCTGATCGCCGAGGGAGAGAGCGGCGAGGTGAACCTCACGCCGATGCTGGACGTGGTGTTCATCATGCTGATCTTCTTTATCGTCACCACCAGCTTCATCAAGGAGAGCGGCATCGAGATCGAGCGCCCCGAGTCCAGCGCTGCCACGCCGCGTCCCGATGCCCAGGTGATGGTGGCGCTGACCGGGGAGGGCGCCGTCTGGGTGGATGGCCAGCCGGTCGACGTTCACCGGGTGGGGCCGGAGGTGGCTGGGCTGATCAGCGGCAGCGGCAGCGTGGTGATCCAGGCCGATCGCCAGGCCACCACCGGGCTGCTTGTGGAGGTGATGGATCGACTGCGTGAGGCCGGGGTCGAGGACGTGGCGGTGGCGGCTACCCGGAGCGCGCCATGATGCGGCTGGCCCTCTCCGGGCTGGGGGGCACTGCACTGGCGGCGGTGCTGTTCTGGCTGCTGGCCATGCTGGTGACCCCGCCCGAGCAGGAGGTCGAGCCCCTGGAGATGGCCATGCCCCTGCGCCTGGCCTCGATGGCGGAAGCGGTGGAGGAGAGCGACGTCGCCGAGGCGCCGGAGGAGGTGGCGCCGGAACCCCCGGCCGACCCCGTGGAGGCCCAGCCGGAGCCGGAGGTGGCGCTGGAGCCCTTGCCCGAGAGCTCCGATGGCATCAGCCTGCCCGAGCCCGAGCCCGAGCCCGAGCCCGAGCCCGAGCCCGAGCCCGAGCCCGAGCCCGAGCCCGAGCCCGAGCCCGAGCCCGAGCCCGAGCCCGAGCCCGAGCCCGAGCCCGAGCCCGAGCCCGAGCCCGAGCCCGAGCCCGAGCCCAGGCCTCAGCCCGAACCGCGGCCGGCGCCTCAGCCTGCTCCTGCCGAGGCTGCGCCTGCCCAGCCCGCTTCCGACGCCCCGGCTCCCCCGACACAGGGCGTGGAGCAGGAGGCGCCGCCGATGGCCGACAGCGGCCCGGTGGATATCGGTGCCGCCGAGCCTCTCAGCCGGGTGCCGCCCAGCTACCCTCGGCGCGCTCAGCGTCGTGGCCTGGAAGGGTATGTGGAGCTGGAGTTCCTGATCCGCCCGGACGGGCGCGTGGAGGGCGGCAGCATCCGCGTAGTGGAGGCGCGGCCGCGTCAGGTCTTCGAGGAGGCCGCGGAGCAGGCGGTGCAGGAGTGGCGCTTCAAGGCCGATGGCCGAACGCGTCGGGCCCGCCAGCGGCTGGAGTTTCAGCTGCGCTGACGGTGCCTCAAAGATCGAGGTCGGTCCACACCGGGGCGTGGTCGGAGGGCTTCTCCATGCCGCGAAGAGCGTAGTCGATGCCGGCGTCTACCACCTTCTCGGCCAGGGGCGCGGTGACCAGGATATGGTCGATGCGCAGCCCACGTTTCGGCTCGCGGTCGAAGCCCTTGGAGCGGTAGTCGAACCAGCTGAAGCGGTCGTCCACTTCCGGGTAGCGCACCCGGTAGCTGTCGGTCAGCCCCCAGGCCTTGATGCCCTCGAGCCACTCCCGCTCCACCGGCTGGAAGCTGGTCTTGCCCTCGCGCAGCCAGCGCTTGCGGTTGGGCTCGCCGATCCCGATATCGCTATCCTCGGGGGAGATATTGAAGTCGCCCATCACCGCCAGGTGCTCGTCGGGGCGGTGGTGCGTTTCCAGCAGCCGCATGAGCTGGGCGTAGAACGCCCGCTTGTGGGGAAACTTCACCGGGTGTTCGACGTTCTCCCCCTGGGGGAAGTAGCCGTTCCACACCGTCAGGGGCTCGCCGCCGCCGGGGCGCAGACGCACGCCGATCATGCGCCGCTGGGCGTCGTCGCCGTCGTCGGGGAAGCCGTAGTGCACGCTTTCCGGCTCGCCGCACTGGGCGGGGTCGATCATCAGCGCCACGCCGTAGTGCCCCTTCTGGCCGTGGAAGAAGACCCGGTAGCCCAGGGCCTCCACCGCCTCCCGGGGAAACTCGGCGTCGTGCACCTTGGTTTCCTGCAGGCCGATCACCGCGGGGCGCGAGGCGTTGACCAGCGCCTCCAGCTGGTGGGGACGGGCGCGGATACCGTTGATATTGAACGAGACCAGTCGCATCACGGCTCCGAGCTCCCCGGGTCGCTACCCTGCTCGGGGTGGATGGCGATGCTCTGGCCGGCCTCCTGGCGGGCCAGCTTGCGGGCGGCCTGTAGCTTGCGCTGCTGGCGCTTCTTCTGGGTGTAGCGGGTCGACGAGGCCACCTGGTCGGGGTTCTCGTGGCGCCACTTCTTGTAGTCCTTGCGCCGGCCGGTGCGGATCTGCACCTTGTCGGCCAGCGAACGGGTCTTCTTGCGACGTGTCATGGATAGCTCCTCTGGTTGGCGCCCATTCTACCAGCCTCGTCGCCGCCACCACAGGCGTGGGGTGCCACGGGGCGCGCCCTTCGTCGTATAGGCTGGTACAATGCCCGTTTGTGTCATGCACCCAACCATCCACACGGACAGACAGCAGCCTATGAGCGAGTCGGATCAGATCAACGCACCGGCCCAGGATCGCAAGCCCAAGCGTCGTCGTCGCAAGCCGCGCCGCCGCAACGCCTCCGGCTGGGACCTGCGCCAGTTCCAGGTGCCTGCCGTGGCAGGCAAGTGGCGCTTCCATGACTTCGACCTGCCGTTGCCGCTGATGCGAGCCATCCATGCCCAGGGCTTCGAGTACTGCACCCCGATCCAGGCCGAGGCGCTGACCCAGACCCTGCTGGGTGGCGACGTGGTCGGCAAGGCCCAGACCGGCACCGGCAAGACCGCCGCCTTCCTGATCTCGATCCTGGCCTACTTCCTCGAGGAGGAGGCCCCCAACGCCCAGAAGCCCGGCGCCCCGCGGGCGCTGATCGTGGCCCCGACCCGGGAGCTGGCGCTGCAGATCGAGAAGGATGCCAGGGCGCTGGCGCGCTTCACCGACCTCAAGGTGGCCAGCGTCGTCGGCGGCATGGACTATCAGAAGCAGCGAGAGGCCCTGGGCGACAGGCTCGATCTGCTGGTGGCCACTCCCGGCCGCCTGCTCGACTTCCATCAGAAGCGCGACGTGGACCTGACCCAGGTCGAGGTGCTGGTGCTCGACGAGGCCGACCGCATGCTCTCCATGGGCTTCATTCCCGACGTGAAGCGCATCATTCGCCATACGCCGAAGAAGGAGGAGCGCCAGACCTTCCTCTTCTCGGCCACCTTCACCGAGGACATCCTCAACCTGGCCAGCCAGTGGACCCATGAGCCGGCCCACGTGGAGATCGCGGTCACGGTGGAGAATGCCGCCGACATCGACCAGCGGGTCTACCTGGTCGGCGACGCCGACAAGCAGAAACTGCTGGTCAACCTGCTCCAGCAGGAGAGCTTCGACCGCGTCATGGTGTTCGGCAACCGCCGCGACCTGGTGCGCAAGCTCGACGACCTGCTGCGCAAGGCCGGCATCAACGCCGCCATGCTCTCCGGCGATGTGCCCCAGAATCAGCGCATCTCCACCCTCGAGAAGTTTCGCGAGGGCGAGATCCAGGTGCTGGTGGCCACCGATGTGGCCGGCCGCGGCATCCATATCGAGGATGTCAGCCACGTGATCAACTACACCCTGCCGGAAGACCCGGAGGACTATGTCCACCGCATCGGCCGCACCGGCCGCGCCGGCGCCAAGGGCGTGTCGATCAGCTTCGTGGGCGAGGAGGATGCCTTCTCGCTGCCCGAGATCGAGCGCTTCATCGGCGACAAGCTGCCCTGCGAGCACCCGCCGGAAGGCCTGATCTGAGGCCATGCTCGACGAGGCCCTGAAGGGGGAGATCCAGGCCGCCTACCGCCGAGTGCTCGAGGGCCTGGAGCTCACCCCCCGCTACGGGCAGCGGCTGATGATCGCCGAGATCGCCCGCACCCTGGGGGGGATCGAGGTCGACGATGCCGGCAAGCGCGTCGGCAACGAGCACGTCTGCGTGCTCGAGGCCGGCACCGGCACCGGCAAGACCCTGGCCTACCTGCTGGCGGCGCTGCCGGTGGCCAAGGCCCGCGGCAAGCGGCTGGTCATCGCCACCGCCACCGTGGCCCTCCAGGAGCAGGTGCTGCACCAGGACCTGCCCGCCCTCAAGGCCCACAGCGGCCTCGACTTCGGCTACGCCCTGGCCAAGGGGCGCGGGCGCTACGTCTGCGTGGCGCGCCTCGACCAGACCCTCGAGGGCGTCGAGGAAAACCCCACCCTGTCGCTCTTCGAGCGTGAGCTCGCCAGCGGCGGCGACGACTTCCAGGCCCTGGCCAAGTCGCTGGGCGAGGCCTACGGCAACGGCCGCTGGGAGGGGGATCGCGACAGCTGGCCCGAGGCCATCGACGACGCCCACTGGCGGCGGCTCACCGTGGATCACCGGCAGTGCACCAACCGCCGCTGCGGCCACTTCGGGGCCTGCGCCTTCTTCCGCGCCCGGCGCGACCTGGAGCAGGCCGACATCATCGTCGCCAACCACGACCTGGTGCTGGCCGACCTCTCCCTGGGCGGTGGGGTGGTGCTGCCCGATCCCGGCGACTGCATCCATGTCTTCGACGAGGCGCACCACCTGCCCGACAAGGCGATCAACCACTTTACCCACCGCTTCGCCGTAGGCGCCGCCCTGGCCTGGCTGCGCACCCTGAAGAAATCCCTCACCGAGCTCAACCAGGCCCTGGCGGTGCAGCCGACCCTGGCGCGGCTGCTGGCCACGCTGCCCCAGGCCATCGAGGCGCTGGAGCCCAGGCTCGGCGAGGCCTTCGCCCTGGGCCACCAGCTGGCCGGGCGCCCCGAGGGGCTCGCCGACGGCGAGGAGGCCCGGCAGCACCGCTTCGAGATGGGGCGTGCGCCGGAGCCCCTGCGCGAGCTGGCCGGGGCCCTGCTGGTGATCTTCGCCGAGCTCTCTCGCACCCTGGAGAGCATGGCCGACATCCTGCGCGAGAGCCTCGACCCGGAGAAGCACACCGGGCTGCCGAAAGAGCAGGCCGAGGCGTGGCTGCCCCTGCTGGCGCTGCTCCACGGCCGCGCCCTTGAGGCCCATGCGCTCTGGCAGGCCTTCAGCGAGGCCGACCCCGAGGGGGAGCCGCCCCGGGCGCGCTGGCTGACCCTGGAGCGCTTCGGCGCCGACCCGGAGCTGACCTTCTCGGCGAGCCCTGTCTCGGCGGCACACACCCTGGCCAAGACCCTCTGGGGCGCCACCTTCGGCGCCGTGGTGACCTCGGCCACGCTGACGGCGCTGGGGCGCTTCGAGCGCCTGCAGGAGCGCGCCGGGCTTGCCAACCGCTACCGCTACCAGCGCCTGCCGAGCCCCTTCGACTACTCTCGGGCGGTGCTCAGCGTGCCCCGGGAGGCCGTCGACCCCGCCGACCGCGAAGGCCATGAGCGCGCCATCGTCGACTTCGTCAAGGCCCTGGATGAGAAGGAGGCGGTACTCGCGCTGTTCTCCTCCCGGGCCCAGCTGCGGGCGGTGGAGAAGGCGCTGCCCAGGGGGCTTTCCCGGCGGGTGCTGGCCCAGGACCGGCTGCCCAAGCGTGAGCTGATCACCCGGCACCGGGCGCGGGTCGATGCGGGGGAGGGCAGCATCATCTTCGGCCTGGCGAGCTTCGCCGAGGGGATCGACCTGCCTGGGGAGTATCTTACCCACGTGGTGATCACCCGGCTGCCCTTCGCGGTGCCCGACGATCCGGTGGGCGCGACGCTGGCCGAGTGGATCGAGCGCCAGGGCGGCAACCCCTTCATGCGCATCAGCGTCCCGGACGCCTCCATCAAGCTGGTCCAGGCCTGCGGGCGGCTGATCCGCAAGGAGGCCGACGTGGGGCGCATCACCCTGCTCGACCGGCGGGTGCTGACCCGCCGCTACGGCCGGGCCCTGCTCGATGCCCTGCCGCCCTTCGTGCGCGAGATCGACGGCGTCCGCCAGGCCTGACCCACCCCGGAACGACAGCGGGTCCGCCGAGATGGCGGACCCGCTGGGTGTGGCGCTATCGCCGATCGAGCGGGGCTCAGGCGTCCTGAATCCGCTTGGCCAGGGTCGGGGCGAGCTTCTCGTTCATGGTCTTCAGGGCGTGCTCGGTGGTGTCCCAGTCGATGCAGGCGTCGGTGATGGAGACGCCGTACTGCAGCTGGCTCAGGTCCTCCGGCACCTTCTGGTTGCCCCAGCCGATGTTCGACTCCACCATCAGGCCGATGATGGAACGGTTGCCCTCGAGGATCTGGTTGGTAACGTTCTCCAGCACCAGGGGCTGCAGGGCCGGGTCCTTGTTGGAGTTGGCGTGGGAGCAGTCGATCATGATATTGGGCTTGATGCCCGCCTTCTTCAGCTCCTGCTCGGCCAGGGCGACGCTGACGCTGTCGTAGTTGGGGCGGCCGTTGCCGCCGCGCAGCACCACGTGGCCATAGGCGTTGCCGCGGGTGCGGATTATCGCCACCCGGCCGGCGTAGTCGATGCCCAGGAAGTTGTGCGGATGGGCGACGGACTGCAGGGCGTTGACCGCCACCTCGAGGCTGCCGTCGGTGCCGTTCTTGAAGCCCACCGGGCAGGAGAGACCGGAGGACATCTCGCGATGGGTCTGGGACTCGGTGGTGCGGGCGCCGATGGCCGACCAGCTGATGCAGTCCTGAATGTACTGGGGCGAGATCGGGTCCAGGGCCTCGGTGGCCAGGGGCAGGCCCATCTCGGCCAGTTCCACCAGCAGCTTGCGGGCGATATGCAGCCCCTCCTCGATCTCGAAGGAGCCGTTCAGATGGGGGTCGTTGATCAGCCCCTTCCAGCCCACGGTGGTGCGCGGCTTCTCGAAGTAGACGCGCATCACGATATAGATGCTCTCCTTGACCTCGTCCGCCAGGCGGCGCAGGCGGCGGGCGTAGTCCAGGGCGGCGTCCACGTCGTGGATGGAGCAGGGGCCGATCACCATCAGCAGGCGGGGGTCCTCGCCGTCGAGGATGCGCTGGATGGTCTCGCGCCCCTCGATGACGGTGCGCTCGGCGGCCTCGGTGAGCGGGATCTCGCGCTTCAGGGCTTCGGGGGTGATGAGGACGTCCTGGGCGAGGACGTTGAGGTTGCTGACCTGCTGATCTGTCATGCGGCTACCTTGTGTCGTGTCTGCGCTGATGGCCCTGGGGCGCGATGGCTCGGGGGCGCTCTATTCTAGTCCCCCTACTATACACCGGCGGGGGCGCCTGTAATCAATCGGGGAACCCTGATGCATCCCGGGAGTCCCAGGCCGGGCAAACCAATACAGCACGCTGCTTACCGTACAATGACTTGATGGATGAACAGGAAACGGGAACACTTGTGCGACACTGGGCCAAGGCCCCTGATATTTTGCCGCCCTCGAGGGCTCCAGGTTGACGCCATGCATGCACACTCTTGTTTGACCGCTGATTCTCCTGCGCTGCCGCCGCGCGCTCCTCGGCCTTCGTCGGGGAGGGTGTGAATGGGCGCCAGGGAGACCGATCAGCAGCTCGTCGAGCGCGCCCAGAAGGGCGATACCCGCGCCTTTGACCTGCTGGTCAAGAAGTACCAGCACAAGATCATCGGCCTGATCGGGCGCTACGTGCACGACCATGCCGAGGTGCAGGATGTGGCCCAGGAGGCCTTTATCAAGGCCTACCGGGCGCTGGGCAAGTTTCGCGCCGAGAGCGCCTTCTACACCTGGATGTATCGCATCGCCATCAACACCGCCAAGAACCACCTGGTCTCCCGAGGGCGTCGCCCGCCGGGCAGTGACCTGGACATTGTCGATGCCGAGATCGTCGACCACAGCGGGCGACTGGCCGACAGCGAGTCGCCGGAGGCCTCCATGGCCCGGGACCAGCTCGAGGCGGCGGTCTTCGAGGCGATCGACAACCTGCCCGACGACCTGCGCACGGCGATCACCCTGCGCGAGCTGGAGGGGCTCTCCTACGAGGACATCGCCAATATCATGCAGTGCCCCGTGGGGACGGTGCGCTCGCGGATCTTTCGCGCGCGGGAAGCGGTGGATCAGCATATCCAGCCGCTGGTCACCACCTCCCGCAACCGCGAGGTCGAGTGACACTTTTTGTCGATGGGCTGAACTGTCCGACGCCTTTGGCGTCAGAAGCAGTGTTCGATCCGCCGCCGGCGGAGATTGCGTCGGCATTCCCGGCCCTACCGGGAATGCCGATTCCAGGCTGACAACGAGGGAGCAGGGCGGAATGCCCTGCCACTGAGAGGGTGTTGAGAATGAGTCAGAACGCACGGGAGTCGCTTTCTGCCCTGATGGACAACGAGGGGGACGAGCTCGAGCTGCGCCGCCTGCTCAAGACGCTGGATAGCGCGCCCGATGCCGCCGAGGCGTGGCGCCGCTACCACCTGATGCGCAGCCTGATGCGCCGCGAGCCCGACCTCGACGTCTCCACCGATCTCTCCGCCGGCATCATGGCGCGCCTTCAGGAAGAAGAGGCGCCCGTCGCCGAGCCTGTCGTCCCGGCGGCTGCGCCAAGGCGCACGCTGCCCTTTGCGCGCAGCGCCGGCATCGCCGCGGCGGTCTCCCTGATGGTGATCACCGGGGTGCAGTTCTACTCCGGCGGTGCGCCGGACGGCGGCGAACCCGGCATGGCGGCCGGCGGCGCTGCCCAGCCGGCGCCGGCCAGCCTCGCCTCCGGCGACGGCGGCAGCACCCAGCGGCCCTCCCTGGTGGACCTGCCGCTCTTCCAGCTGCCCCAGGGCGGCGGCCAGGGGCTGATGACCGTCGGCGCCGGCGCCGAGGCGCCGCCCATGTTCATGGCCCCGACTCAGCGGCAGTCGCTGATGGGCGACGAGGAGCAGGCTCGCCTGCTGCAGTCCTACCTGGATCGTCACGCCGAAGGGGCCGCCTATCGCAGTGGAGACACCTGGATGCCGCTGCTGCGCGCCACCGGCGCCGACGGCCTCGGCCAGCGCTGACGCGGAGGCTGGCGATGCGCGCACCACGTTGGCGCCTGTGGCTGGCCGCCTGCCTGGGGGGGCTGCTGATCGGCACCGCTGCCCAGGCCAATGACGAGCGATTCGACTGCCGCACCCTGGAGGCTGAGCCCGCACCCGTCACCGCTCAGCAGTGGCTGGAGCGCAGCCTCTGGGCGGGCCACTGCTACCTCTATGAGGCTCACGCCGTACGCATCGGCCATGACGGCGTGCGTACCCTGGCCCTTTCCCACGAGGTGCGCGACGGCATCGAGCGCGGCGTGGCCAGTTTCCTCGATGGCCCCCCCATGGTCTTCGAGCGGCGCGGCCGCATCGGTCGGCTGGGCTGGGCCGGGGAGGGGGGCGAGGCGCCGCCTTCCCCGGCCGGCATCGCCGAGCGAGTCGATGCCCACTACCGCCTCAGCCTCGGTGGTGAGGAGCGTATCGCCAATCGCCGCGCCCGCCGCCTCGATATCGCCCCGCTGGACAGCTTCCGTTTCGGCCATCGCCTGTGGCTCGATCAGGCCACCGGGCTGACCCTCAAGCAGACCCTGCTCGACGAGACCGGCCGGCCGCTGGAGACCTTCCAGCTGACCGCCCTGGAGCGCCCACGCCTCTATCAGGGGGCGGTGACCCTGGACGCCAGGCGCGAACCGCCCACGGACCCCTGGCGCCTCGGCTGGCTGCCCGACGGCTTCACGCCTCAACCGGTGGATACCCGCAGCGCCCGACACGGCGAGGGCGTGGTCCACCGCCTCTACAGCGATGGCCTCTCCACCCTCAGCGTCTTCGTGGCGCCCATGGAGGAGGTGGAGCTGCTGGCCCCGGGGCTGCATCGCCTGGGCGTCTCCAATGCCGCTGTGCGCCACCGCGACCTCGGGGGGGAGCCTCGCCAGCTGGTGGTGATGGGGGAGCTGCCCGTCCGGGTGCTGCTGAGGGTGGCCGAGGCGCTGGAGTGGCCGGAGGCCCCCTGACCCCCTGGTGAAGAGCGCTATCCAACCCTATCGGGAATCCCGTGTTCGAGCCGTCGCAAGCTGACCCGGCTCACCCTTGTCCCCAAGTACTGCAGGAGCCTTCATGATGCGCATGATTCGTCCTCTTACCCTGTGGGTGCTGCTGGTCGCCGCCCTGCTGGCCTGGCAGTCCGCCGCGGCCCGGGGCCTGCCCGATTTCACCGTGCTGGTGGAGGAGGCCGCCCCCGGAGTCGTCAATATCTCCACCACGCGAACGGTGCAGAGTCGCGACAACCCCTTCCACGGCTTCGGCGGCCAGGAGCTGCCCGAGATCTTCCGCCACTTCTTCGGTGACCGCTTTCCCTCGCCGCCGGGGGGCCAGGCGCCCGGGCGACCCCAGGAGCGTCAGTCCCTGGGGTCGGGCTTCATCATCAGCGAGGAGGGCTACATCCTCACCAACGCCCACGTGGTCGACGGCGCCGACGAGATTCTGGTGCGCCTCAACGACCGGCGTGAACTGACCGCCGAGCTGGTGGGCAGCGATGAGCGCACCGACGTGGCCCTGCTCAAGGTGGATGCCAGCGATCTGCCGACGCTCAAGCTTGGCGACTCCGATGCCCTCCGGGTAGGGGAGTGGGTGGCCGCCATCGGCTCGCCCTTCGGCTTCGACTACTCGGTGACCGCGGGCATCGTCAGCGCCATCGACCGCACCCTGCCGCGGGACGCCTACGTGCCCTTCATCCAGACCGACGTGGCGATCAACCCGGGTAACTCCGGCGGCCCCCTGTTCAACCTCGATGGCGAAGTCGTGGGGATCAACTCCCAGATCTTCACCCGCAGCGGCGGCTTCATGGGGCTCTCCTTTGCCATTCCCATCAACGTCGCCATGGACGTGGCCGATCAGCTGCGTGACGAGGGTCAGGTGCGCCGCGGCTGGCTTGGCGTCATGATCCAGCCCGTCTCCCGGGACCTGGCCGAATCCTTCGGCATGGAGAGCCCGAGCGGTGCCCTGATCGCTGACCTCGACCCCGAGGGGCCGGCGGCCCGTGACGGCCTGCAGGCCGGGGACGTCATCCTCGAGGTGGATGGCAGCCGCGTCCATGACTCCAGCACCCTGCCGCGGCTGATCGGTCGCGTGGCGCCGGGCAGCGAGGTGGAACTCGCGCTGATGCGCGACGGCGAGCGTCGCCAGCTGCAGGTGACCGTGGGTGACTGGCCCGACGCCGAGCGCGCCACTGCCAGCCGTCCTCAGGAGAGCCGCCAGGCGCGCCTGGGGGTCTCGGTGGGCGAACTGGAGCGCGCCGAGCGCGAGGCCATCGGCATCGAGGGCGGCGTGCGGGTGCGTGAGCTCGACCCCGACGGCGCCGCCGCGGCGGCCGGCATCCGCCCGGGCGATATCCTGGTCAGCATCGACCATCGGGCGGTATCCAGCCCCGACCAGCTGATGGAGCTGGTCAGCGAGCTGCCCGTCGACCGCGCCGTGCCGGTGCGCCTCTATCGCGACGGCCGCTCGCTGTTCGTCGCCCTGAGGCTGCGCGCGGAGTAGCCTCCAGCCCGTCACGAGCGAACCCGGAGGCCTCGGCCTCCGGGTTCGCTGTATCTGGCCGGCGCATGCCGGTACAATACGCCCCAATCCCGGCCTCCTGCCGGCGGCCGCCGCGCTGCCGGCCTGGCCCGAACTCCCTTCAGGTAGAACGCACTCGATGGCCCAAGACACCGCATCCGACAAGCTCAAGCATATCCGGAATTTCTCGATCATCGCCCACATCGACCACGGTAAGTCGACCCTGGCCGACCGCCTGATCCAGAGCTGCGGCGGGCTGACCGAGCGCGAGCTCAAGGAGCAGGTGCTCGACTCCATGGACCTGGAGCGGGAGCGGGGCATCACCATCAAGGCCCAGTCGGTGACCCTGGACTATCACGCCCAGGACGGCAGCACCTACCAGCTCAACTTCATCGATACCCCCGGCCACGTGGATTTCTCCTACGAGGTCTCGCGCTCGCTCTACGCCTGCGAAGGGGCGCTTTTGGTGGTGGATGCCGCCCAGGGCGTCGAGGCCCAGTCGGTGGCCAACTGCTACACCGCCATCGAGCAGGGCCTCGAGGTGCTGCCGGTGCTCAACAAGATGGACCTGCCCCAGGCCGACCCGGACAAGGTCGCCCACGAGATCGAGGAGATCATCGGGCTGGACGCCACCGACGCCTGCCAGGTGTCGGCCAAGAGCGGCCTGGGCATCGATGGGCTGCTGGAGCGCTTGGTGCGCGACATCCCGCCCCCCAAGGGGGACCCCGACGCCCCGCTGCAGGCGTTGATCATCGACTCCTGGTTCGACAACTACCTGGGCGTGGTCTCCCTGGTGCGGATCTTCGACGGCACCCTCAAGAAGGGTGAGAAGATCCGCATCAAGTCCACCGGCCGCGACTGGCAGGCCAACGAGGTGGGTATCTTCACGCCGCTGCGCAAGTCGACCGACGTGCTTCGCGCCGGCGAGGTGGGCTTCATCGTGGCCGGGATCAAGGAGATCCAGGGCGCGCCGGTGGGCGACACCATCACCCATGCCAAGACCCCCGACGTCGAGCGTCTGCCCGGCTTCCAGAAGGTCAAGCCCCAGGTCTACGCCGGCATGTTCCCGGTCAGCGCCGACGACTACGAGGATTTCCGCGACGCCCTGGAGAAGCTGGCGCTCAACGACGCCTCCCTGGAGTACGAGCCCGAGAACTCCGACGCCCTGGGCTTCGGCTTCCGGGTCGGCTTCCTCGGCACCCTGCACATGGAGATCATCCAGGAGCGTCTCGAGCGCGAGTACAACCTGGACCTGCTGACCACGGCGCCGACGGTGGTCTACGAGCTGGCGCTCAAGAACGGCGAGACCCGCTATGTCTCCAACCCCTCCAAGCTGCCCGATATGGCCGACGTGGAGGAGATGCGTGAGCCCATCGTGCGCGCCAGCATCCTGGTGCCCCAGGAGTTCGTCGGCAACGTCATCGCCGAGTGCGAGAACCGCCGTGGCACCCAGAAGGACATGCAGTTCCTCGGCAGCCAGATCCAGCTCGCCTACGAGCTGCCCATGGCCGAAGTGGTGATGGACTTCTTCGATCGCCTGAAGTCGATCTCCAAGGGCTACGCCTCCCTCGACTACGGCTTCGAGCGCTTCCAGACGGCCAAGCTGGTGCGCCTGGACGTGCTGATCAACGGCGACAAGGTCGATGCCCTGGCCGTGATCATCCACCGCGACCACGCCCACGGCCGCGGCCGGCTGCTGGTGGAGAAGATGAAGGAGCTGATCCCGCGTCAGATGTTCGACGTGGCCATCCAGGCGGCCATCGGTGGCCAGGTGGTGGCGCGCTCCACGGTCAAGGCGCTGCGCAAGAACGTCACCGCCAAGTGTTACGGCGGCGACGTCAGCCGCAAGAAGAAGCTGCTCGAGAAGCAGAAGGCGGGCAAAAAGCGCATGAAGCAGGTGGGCCGGGTGGAGATTCCCCAGGACGCCTTCCTGGCCGTGCTCAAGGTCAATGACTGATTCGATACGCTAGGAACGGATAACCGCAATGGACTTCTCTCTCCTGCTGGTGGTGGCCGTGGCCCTCACCGGCCTGATCTGGCTGGTGGATATTCTCTGGCTGCGTCCCGCTCGGCGTCGCGCCGTGGCCAACGCCGAGGCCGGCACCACGGAGGGGCTCGACCCTGCCGCCCGCGAGAAGGTGCTCAAGGAGCCCTGGCCGGTGGACTACTCGCGCTCCTTCTTTCCGGTGCTGCTGGTGGTGCTGGTGCTGCGCAGCTTCGTGGTGGAGCCCTTCCAGATCCCCTCCGGCTCCATGCGCCCGACGCTCGAGGTGGGGGATTTCATCCTCGTCAACAAGTTCACCTACGGCCTGCGCCTGCCGGTGGTGCACACCCGCTTCGTCGAGATGAACGACCCCCAGCGCGGCGATGTCATGGTGTTCCGCTTTCCCAACGAGCCCGCGGTGAACTTCATCAAGCGGGTGGTGGCGCTGCCCGGTGACACCGTGCGCTACGAGGGCAAGCAGCTCTACGTCAACGGCGAGGCCGTGCCCAAGGCGCTGCTCGAGGAGAGTCCCGCCGGGGCCCCCGGCGAGCTGCTGCTGGCCGAGCGGTTGGGCGGCGCCGAGTACAAGATCTACAATAATCCCCGTGACCCCGGCCCCCAGGTCCGTGAGGTGGTGGTGCCGGACGGGCACTACTTCACCATGGGCGACAACCGCGACCACTCCAACGACAGCCGCTACTGGGGCTTCGTGCCGGAAGAGAACATCGTCGGTCGCGCCTTCGCGGTCTGGATGCACTGGGACGGCGGGCTGCCCAGCTTCTCCAGCGTGCGGCGCATCCAGTAAGCGGGCGGCACCCTCGGGTGCTGCCGCTGCGCCCGAGCCGGTCACCGAGGCCGGGCGGACAAGCCATCAGACAACAGGACCTACGTGAGCAACTCCCTCAACGCCTTCAGTCGGCGCCTCGGCCATACCTTCAGGGATCCCGCCCTGCTGGAGCTGGCCATGACCCATCGCAGCGCCGGTGGCCAGAACAATGAACGCCTCGAGTTCCTCGGCGACTCCATCGTCAACTTCGTGATTGCCGAGGCGCTGTTTCGGCGCTTCCCCGATGCCCGGGAAGGGCAGCTTTCCCGGCTGCGTGCGCGGCTGGTCAAGGGCCAGACCCTGGCCGAGCTGGCCCGGGAGATGGGCTTCGGCGAGCACCTGCGGCTGGGCTCCGGCGAGATGAAGAGCGGCGGCCACCGCCGCGAGTCGATCCTCGCCGACGCCGTCGAGGCGGTCATTGGCGCCATCTACCTGGATGCGGGGATGGAGGCGGTGCGGGTGCGAGTGCTGGCCTGGTACGCGGCGCGGCTCGAGAGCACCAGCCTGCAGGACACCCAGAAGGATCCCAAGACCCGCCTGCAGGAGTTCCTGCAGTCGCGCCAGTCGCCGCTGCCTCGCTATGAGGTGGTCAACGTGGAGGGCGAGGCCCACGCCCAGACCTTCACCGTGGAGTGCCATGTGGAGGTGCTGCCCCAGCACACCGTCGGCGTGGGCGCCAGCCGGCGCCACGCCGAGCAGCAGGCCGCCGAGAAGGCGCTGGCGCTGCTCGAACCCGCCAGAACAAACGCTCAGGGAGTCCGCTCATGACCCAGACCTGTGGTTTCGTGGCCATCGTCGGTCGCCCCAACGTTGGCAAGTCCACGCTGATGAATCGCATCCTAGGCCAGAAGATCTCCATCACCTCGAGGCGGCCCCAGACCACCCGCCACCAGGTGATGGGCATCAAGACCGAGGGGGAGGCGCAGTTCATCTATGTGGACACCCCCGGCATCCATATCATGGCTAAGGATCGCAACAAGGCGATCAACCGCTTCATGAACCAGGCCGCCACCCAGGCCCTGCGCGACGTGGACTGCGTGGTCTTCATCATCGACCGCACCCGCTGGAGCGAGGAGGACCAGATCGTCCTCAAGCGCCTGGAGCACGTGAAGGCGCCGGTGATCCTCGCCGTCAACAAGGTGGACCGTCTCCAGGACAAGACGAGCCTGCTGCCCTGGCTCGAAGAGATCGGCGCCAAGCGCGACTTCGCGGCGGTCGTACCGATCTCCGCCAAGCACGGCACCAACGTGCCGGAGCTTGAGGCCGAGGTGGCCAAGCACCTGCCCGAGAGCGTGCACTTCTTCCCCGAGGATCAGGTCACCGACAAGAGCCAGCGCTTCCTGGCCGCGGAGCTGGTGCGCGAGAAGGTGATGCGCCAGCTCGGCGACGAGCTGCCCTACCAGATGACCGTGGAGATCGAGGAGTTCCGCGACGAGGGGCGGGTGGTGCATATCAGCGCCCTGATCCTGGTGGAGCGCCAGGGGCAGAAGAAGATCCTGATCGGCGAGAACGGCGAGCGCATCAAGAGCATCGGTCGCGAGGCGCGCCTGGACATGGAGCGCGCCCTGGGCGCCAAGGTGATGCTCAACCTCTGGGTCAAGGTGAAGCGCGGCTGGTCCGATGACGAGCGGGCGCTGAAGAGCCTGGGTTACAACCTCGACTGAATGACCCCCGAACCCGCCTTCCTGCTGCACAAGCGCCCCTATCGCGAGACCAGCGCCCTTGTGGAGCTGCTGACGCTGCACCACGGGCGAGTGCGGGCGGTGGCCCAGGGGGTGCAGCGCCCCGGCTCGCGCTCCCGGGGCCGCCTGCAGCCCTTCGCACCGCTGCATGTGACCTGGTCGGGGGAGGGGGAGCTCAAGCGCCTGCGGCTGATGGAGAGTCGCGGGTCGGTGGCGCTGCTGGCCGGAGAGGGGCTGCTGTGCGGCCTCTATGCCAATGAGCTCCTGACCCGCACCCTGCCGGTGGAGCTGCCGGTGGCCGAGGTCTTCGCCTTCTACACGGCGCTGCTCGAGGCGCTGCCGCGTCCCGACGCCCGGGCCGGCGGGCTGCGCCGCCTGGAGGCGGCGCTGCTGGAGTCGCTGGACGCCATGCCGCGCTTCGCCACGGCGGAGGGCGGCGAGCTGGATCCCCAGGCGCGCTATGTCTTCGACGCTGCCAGCCGCGCCTTCCGTCCCGGGCAGCCGGGGCTGGACGGCCGCACCCTGCGCCTGCTGGCGGCCGGTGACTGGGATGCCCCGGGCCTTGCCGGCCCCGCCAAGGCGGTGGCCCGGGCGGCCCTGGCGCCGCTTTTGGGCGCACGCCCCCTGCGCTCCCGGGAGCTGATGCGCCAGCTTGCCGAGCGCCGCCGGGCTGGGTCACACTGAACACCTCTCGACTTCCCGCATATCCAAGGATCGTGCCATGCATCCCCCCCGACTCCTGCTCGGCGTCAATATCGACCATATCGCCACCCTGCGTCAGGCCCGCGGTACCCGCTATCCGGACCCGGTCCAGGCAGCGCTGCTGGCCGAGGAGGCCGGCGCCGACGGCATCACCGTGCACCTGCGCGAGGATCGTCGCCATATCCAGGAGCGCGATGTGCGCCTGCTGGCCGAGGTGCTCAACACTCGCATGAACCTCGAGATGGCGGTCACCGAGGAGATGATCCGCCTGGCCGAGGAGGTGCGTCCGGCCCATGTCTGTCTGGTGCCCGAGAAGCGCGAGGAGCTGACCACCGAGGGTGGACTGGACGTGGTCGGCGGCTTCGAGGCCATCGCCGCGGCCTGCGCGCGCCTGGCGGCGGTGGGCTGCGAGGTATCGCTATTTGTCGACCCCGACCCCGCCCAGATCGAGGCGGCACTCCGCGCCGGCGCGCCGGTGATCGAGCTGCACACCGGCGCCTATGCCGAGGTGACCGGCGAGGCGGCGGCCAGGGAGCATGCGCGGCTGGCCGCGGCGACGGAGATGGCCCTGGAGCTCGGCCTGACCGTCAATGCCGGCCACGGGCTGAACTATCATAACGTGGAGGCCATCGCCGCGATTCCGGGCATTCACGAGCTCAATATCGGCCACGCGATCATCGCACGCTCGCTCTTCGTCGGCCTCAAGGAGGCGGTGGCCGAGATGAAGCGGCTGGCCATTGCCGGCCAGGAGGCGGGCTTCCTGGCCTCTCTGGAGGAGCATGACCATGATGATCACCACCACTGACGGCTGAGATCGGCGCCATGATCCTCGGCATCGGCACCGATATCGCCCGCGTCGCCCGCTTCGAGCAGGCCCTGGAGCGCCATGGCGAGCGCCTGGCGCTGCGCCTGCTGGGCGAGCTGGAGAGGGAGCGGCTGGCTGGCCATCCCGCGCCGGCGGCCTACCTGGCCAAGCGCTTTGCCGCCAAGGAGGCCTTCGTCAAGGCGCTGGGTACCGGCCTGAGGCTGGGCATGCGCTGGACGGAGATCCAGGTCACCAACGATGCCCTGGGGCGCCCGGCGCTGCGCCTCTCGGGCAAGGCCCAGGACCTGGCCGAGGCGGCCGGCGTGCGGGCCACCCACCTCTCGATCAGCGACGAGGACCTTCTGGCGGTCGCCTTCGTGGTTCTCGAGGGGTAGGGCTCAGGCCCGGGAGGCGGGGGCCTCGCGGCGAGCCCACTCGCGCAGGTCGGCCATGGCGCAGAACAGGTCCTGCAGCAGCGGCTCCAGCCCCTCCCGGCCCCCCGTGCGCAGCCGGGTCTCCAGGGATTCGGCGATCAGCCCCAGTCGCGGGGCCCCGCAGTAGCGGCAGGCGCCGTTCAGGCCATGGATGGCGTCCAGCAGCGCCTCATTGTCGCCGTTGTTCAGGGCCCGCTCGATGGCCGCTTCGCTCTCCGGCAGGTTCTCCGCCAGCTGCACCAGCAGCTGGCGCGCCAGGTCACCCCGCCCCGCCGCCAGGCGGGTACCCAGCTCCAGGTCCACGGTGGGCAGCTCGCCATCATCGCGGCGTGCCGGCTCGCTGGGCTCCCCGACGGGAGCCGGCAGGGCCGGTTGCCGGTCTTCCGCGGGCGGGATGCCGAGGTGGCGATAGAGCACCTCGCCCAGCTGGGCGGCGTCCACCGGCTTGACCAGGACGTCGTCAAGGCCGCTGGCCAGCAGGCGCTGCCGCTCCTTCTCCAGCACATGGGCCGTCACCGCCACCACCGGGGTGCGCCGCCAGGTCGGGCCCAGGCGGCGCAGGGCTCGGGTGGTCTCGACGCCGTCCATCCCGGGCATGCGGATATCCATCAGCACCAGATCGAAGGTCTGCTGCCGCCCCAGCGTCAGCGCCTCCTCTCCGCTGGCGGCCAGGGTCATCTCGAGGCCCGGCCCCGCCAGCAGCTCACGCAGCAGCAGGCGGTTCGAGTCGCTGTCGTCCACGGCCAGCAGGCGCAGGGGGGACGACTCCGGGACGGCGCCGTCCGGCTCGCCGCTGCGGGCCGATAGCCCGCCCATCAGTGCGCCAGTGACCCCGGCCAGGGTGGCTCGAGAGACGGGCTTGGCCAGGACCTCGCCACCATGGGGCAGCACCAGATCGGGCAGGTCCATAGGGCTGGCGCTGGCCAGCAGCAGGGCCGGGCACTCTAGCTCGACGAGCCTATGGTGCCAGGCGGAAGCTTCCGTGGAGGTCATCGAGGCGCTGGGCAGGCAGGCGACCAGCAGGGCGGGGGACTCCCCTGGCGGCAGGGCGTCCACGGGCTGGGCTCCCCAGCGGGTGAACAGATGGCGCAGGGCGCGTCGGGTGGCGGCATGGGGCTCCTCGATCAGTACCCGCTGGCCGTCGAGCTGCAGCTCCGGCTCGCGCAGCAGGGCCTCGCTGCCCTCCAGGGCCAGGGTGAAGGAGAAGGTGGCTCCCTGCCCCGGCTCGCTCTGCACCCCGATCTCGCCGCCCATCTGCTCCACCAGCTGGCGACAAATGGTCAGGCCCAGGCCGCTGCCGCCGAACTCCCGGGAGTGGCTGGGTTCCGCCTGCTGGAAGGCCTGGAAGAGTCGCCGCTGGTGCTCCATGGAGAGCCCGATGCCGGTGTCGACCACGGTAATGCGCAGGGTCACCCGGCCGGGGTCGGACTGCTCCACCATGACCCGCACCACCACCTCACCCTGCTCGGTAAACTTGACGGCGTTATGGACCAGATTGGTGAGCACCTGCTGGATGCGCATCGGATCGCCGGTCAGGGAGGCGGGCACGTCGTCATAGACCAGACCCACCAGGTCGAGCCCCTTCTGGTGGGCCAGCGGCGCCTGCAGGGCCAGCACTTCGTCCACCAGCGCCACCATGTCGACGGGAAGCCGTTCGAGCTCCAGGCGGCCGGCCTCCAGTCGCGAGAAGTCGAGGACATCGTTGACCAGCAGCATCAGGTTGCCCGAGGCGCGCTGCACGTGGTCGAGCCACTCCCGCTGGCGTGGCTCGAGGGGGGAGCGCTCGAGAAGGTGACAGAAGCCGATGATGCCGTTGAGGGGGGTGCGGATCTCATGGCTGATGTTGGCCAGGAACTCCGACTTGATCCGGTTGGCCTCCACGGCCCGTCGATGGGCGATGTCGAGCTCGATATTCTGCACCTCGATGGTTTCCATGGACTCCTCGAGCTCCGCGGTGGCCTGCTCGATCTGGCGCTGGGTCTCCAGCCGAGCCTGGTCCAGGAAGTCGGCCAGGGCGTTGATGCGCCGGGTCAGGCCGGCGAGCTCGCCGGGGCGGAGGGGCTGCTGGGGAATGCTCTCGCCCAGGGCCAGCCGAGCCAGGGCCTCGTCGGCGCTAGCGAGGGGGCGCTGCAGGCGCCGATAGGTGACCGAGAAGAGCCCTCCCAGCAGCAGCAGCGCCGCGCCCAGCAGCAGGCCGGTGATCCCCACCTGGCGGTAGTGGCCCAGAATCACGGGGCTGGCATCGATATCCAGTATCAGCCGATCGCCTTCGGCGCCGGGAAGCGCCGCCGACAGCTGCCAGCGGGTGTCGCGTTTCTCGATCCAGAGCGGGCCTGCGCCCTGGGCCTCGGGAAGGGACCTGAGCCTGCCCAGCTCCACCCCCAGCGTCCCGTCCGGCCCCGCCACCCCCAGGGCGCGCACCACCTCGAGGCTGAGCAGCGGAGCCGCGGCAGCCTCGAGGCGCTGGGGGTCGTCGAAGGCGACCGCCTCCCCCAGGCTCGGCAGCAGCAGTTCGACGGCGCGGGTCAGCCGCTCCTCGAGCCGGGTGACATGCTCGGCGTGGTGCAGGCTCAGGGTGACGGCGGCAAACAGCGCCATCAGCAGCCAGGGGACGACCAGGGTGGCCAGCAGCAGGCGGAACTTCAGTGACATCGACGGGCTCTCTGGAGAAGATGGCGTTCAGTATGACACAGCCGCGGGGCACGCCTGTCCACCCCGGGGTGGCACGGATATAATGATTGAAAACCCGTTTCCACAAGGAAGGTTGCATGCATTTTCCCACCATCGAGGAGGTCGTCGGCCATACGCCGCTGGTTCGCCTCAAGCGCATCACCGCCGGCCGCAACAACGTGCTGCTGGCCAAGCTGGAGGGCAACAATCCGGCGGGTTCGGTAAAGGATCGCCCGGCGCTCTCCATGCTGGAGCAGGCCGAGGCGCGCGGGGAGATCTCCCCCGGTGACACCCTGGTGGAGGCAACCTCCGGCAATACCGGCATCGCCCTGGCCATGGCGGCGGCCATCAAGGGCTATCGCATGGTGCTGATCATGCCCGAGAACGCCTCCGAGGAGCGCAAGCAGGCCATGGCCGCCTTCGGCGCCGAGCTGATCACGGTGAGCAAGGCGGGGGGCATGGAAGAGGCCCGGGACGTCGCCGAGGCGATGCTGGCCCGGGGCGAGGGCAAGCGCCTGGACCAGTTCGCCAATCCCGACAATCCCCTGGCCCACTATCGCGGTACCGGCCCGGAGATCTGGGAGCAGACCCAGGGCCGCGTGACCCATTTCGTCAGCTCCATGGGCACCACCGGCACCATCATGGGCGTCTCTCGGGCCCTCAAGGAGCGCAACCCCGAGGTGCAGATCATTGGCCTGCAGCCCGAGGACGGCGCCAGCATCGCCGGCATTCGCCGCTGGCCGCAGGAGTACCTGCCCAGCATCTTCGATGCCAGCTGCGTGGACCGCGTCCTGGATATCGGCCAGCATGAGGCGGAGGCGCATATGCGCCGCCTGGCCCGGGAGGAGGGCATCCTGGCCGGGGTCAGCTCCGGCGGCGCCCTGGCGGGCGCCCTGCGCATCGCCGAGGAGGTCGAGAATGCGGTGATCGTGTTCATCGTCTGCGACCGCGGCGACCGCTACCTTTCCACCGGCCTGTTCGCCCCGGAGGCTTGAGATGGCCATGCTGGGCAAGCGGCGGCCGCGCCGTGAACGGTCGGGAGTCTCGGGCCTCCAGGGGCGCCAGGCGCCGCAGTCCGCTCCCGGGCGGCAGGGGGGCGCTGACGACACCGCTGGCGTGATCATCGAACGGCTGGCCCACGACGGGCGCGGCCTGGCCCACGATGCCGCCGGCAAGGCGCTCTTCGTGGAGGGGGCTCTGCCCGGCGAGCGGGTCGAGGTCGCGGTGCACCGCACCCGCAAGCGCTTCGACGAGGCCCACCTGCGCGAGGTGCTGGAGGCATCGCCGGAGCGCGCCGAACCCCCCTGTCCCCACTATGCCCGCTGCGGCGGCTGCGACCTCCAGCACCTGGAGGTCGCGGCCCAGCGCCGCCACAAGCAGGCGGTGCTGCGGGATCTGCTGGCCCGCCAGGGCGTCGAGGTGCCGGACGAGATGGCGCTGCTGGCCGGCGCCAGCGACGGCTATCGCCGCCGCGCCCGGCTGGGCGTCAAGGTGGACGCCGAGGGCGGCGTTCACCTCGGCTTCAGGGCTCGCCACAGCCACCGGCTGGTGGATATCGAGCAGTGCACCATATTGGTGCCCGAGCTGGGCGCGCTGCTGGCGCCGCTGCACCAGCAGGTGGCGTCGCTCTCGGCGCCGCGTCAGGTCGGCCACCTGGAGCTGCTCGACAGCGACCAGGGGCCGGTGCTGGTGGTGCGCCAGCTCAAGCCTCATGGCGAGGATCGCGGCCGCTGGGAGGCCTTCGCCACCGGCCATGCCCTGCACCTGGCCTGGCTGGTCGGTCGCGAGTCGCCCAGGCTCGAGTGGCTGACCCCGGCGCCGGCGCTGAGCTGTCGTGTCCCCTCGGCTGCCGACGCCTCCGCCACTGGCGAGCTGACCCTGGGCTTCGCCCCCGGAGATTTCCTGCAGGCCAACGCCGAGGTCAATCGGCAGATGGTGACCACGGCGCTGCAGTGGCTGACGGACCTGGAGGGGACGCCGCTGCTCGACCTCTTCGCCGGGGTGGGCAACTTCAGCCTGCCGCTGGCCTCGGCCGGCGCCTCGGTCACCGCCGTGGAGGGCAGCCCGGCCATGGTCGAGCGGCTGGCCGACAACGCGGCCCGCCATGGTGCGCGGCTCGATGCCGGTGCGCGCGTCCCGAGGGTCGAGTCCCGTCAGGCCGACCTGGCGCAGGCGGGAGCGGTGGCCCGTTTGCTCGACGAGGTGGGGCCCGAGGTGGTGGTGCTGGACCCGCCTCGAGAGGGCGCCGAGCCGGCGGTCCTGGCCCTGGCGGCCGCGCGGGTTCCCAGAGTGCTCTATGTCGCCTGCGATCCGGCCACCCTGGCGCGGGATGCGGCACGCCTTGTGCATGGGGGATATCGGGTCACGCGCGCTGCTGTGGCCGACATGTTCGTGCACACCTCACATCTGGAATCGATGCTGCTGTTCGAGCTCCCCGGGGAGGGACAGCGGCGGCAAGGAGCGTCACCCGATGGTTAAAGTCCGAGAGGACCAGCCCCTGACCGCGACGGGGCAGGTCGACATCGAACGTTGGATCGAGCGGCTGCAGGAGGACGTCAAGCTGCGCGACCCCGACGAGATGCGTGAGGCCTGCCGGCTGGCCGAGCGGCTGGAGGGTGAGTCCGGGCGCTCCCATCGTGCCTGGCTCCAGGACGGCTCCAGCTTTCGCATGGGGCTTGAGATGGCCGATATCCTCGGCGAGCTCAAGCTCGACCAGGCGACCCTGGAGGCCGCGGTGCTCTACCGGGCCGTGCGGGAGGGGCTGGTCGGCATCGAGGCGGTCGGCAAGCAGTTCGGCCAGGAGGTGGCCCGGCTGATCGACGGGGTGCTGCAGATGGCGGCGATCAGCACTACCCAGCTGCCCAGTCACGAGATGAGCCAGCACGACCAGCAGGACAACCTGCGCAAGATGCTGGTGACCATGATCGACGACGTGCGCGTGGCGCTGATCAAGATCGCCGAGCGCACCTGCGCCCTGCGTCAGGTCAAGGACGCCCCCCGGGAGAAGCAGCTTAGGGTGTCACGGGAGGTGTTCGACATCTATGCGCCCCTGGCCCACCGGCTGGGGATCGGCCATCTCAAGTGGGAGCTGGAGGATCTCTCCTTCCGCTACCTCCACGAGGACGACTACAAGGCGATCGCCCGCCAGCTGGCCGAGAAGCGCCTCGACCGCGACCGCTATATCGTCGAGGTGGTGGATGCCCTCAAGGGCATGCTCGAGGCCCAGGGGATACCCCGCTATGACGTCGACGGCCGCGCCAAGCATATCTATTCGATCTGGCGCAAGATGAAGCGCAAGCGCATCGACTTCTCCCAGGTCAACGACATTCGGGCGGTGCGCATCCTGGTGCCCGAGGTAGCCGACTGCTACACCGTGCTGGGGCTGGTGCACTCCCGCTGGCACCACGTGCCCAACGAGTTCGACGACTACATCGCCAACCCCAAGAAGAACGGCTACCAGTCGCTGCATACCGCGGTGCTCGGCCCCGAGAACAAGGTGCTGGAGATCCAGATCCGTACCTTTGCCATGCACGAGGAGGCCGAGCTCGGGGTCTGCGCCCACTGGCGCTACAAGGGCCACGACACCAAGGCCAAGAGCTCCAGCTACGAGGAGAAGATCGCCTGGCTGCGCCAGGTGCTCGAGTGGCAGGAGGAGGTCGGCGAACTCGGCGACCTGAGCGAGGGGCTCAACAGCGATGTCGCGCCGGACCGCATCTACGTCTTTACCCCTGACGGTCACGTCATCGACCTGCCGCGCATCGCGACCCCCATCGACTTCGCCTATCGGGTGCACACCGAGGTGGGGCACCGCTGCCGGGGCGCCAAGGTCAACGGCCGCATCGTGCCGCTCACCTACCGGCTCAAGACCGGCCAGCAGGTGGAGATCCTCACCGCCAGCAAGGGGGGGCCCAGCCGCGACTGGCTCAACCCGAGCCTCGGCTATGTGCGCACCAGCCGGGCCCGGGCCAAGATCCAGGCCTGGTTCAAGCACCAGGCCCGGGACCAGAATCTCGAGGAGGGGCGCGCGCTCTTCGAGCGCGAGATGAAGCGCCTCGATCTGGAGGACATGGACCTCGAGACCCTGGCGCGCAAGGTCAACTACCAGAGCCCCGACGACATGTATGCGGCGCTGGGGGCCGGTGACCTGCGCATCGGCCAGGTGCTGCACCAGGCCCAGCAGCTGTTCGGCGAGAACGACGACCAGGAGCAGCTCGACCGCCTGCTGGCCAAGCCCAGGCGTGCGCCGGGCAAGGGCGGGCAGAGCGATATCACCGTGCTCGGGGTGGGCAACCTCAAGACCAGCATGGCCAACTGCTGCCATCCGGTGCCCGGCGAGCCCATCGTCGGCTTTATCACCCAGGGGCGCGGCGTCACCGTGCATCGCCAGGAGTGCCCCAATATCCTGCAGCTGCGCCTGGAGGAGCCCCAGCGCATCATCGAGGTGGAGTGGGGCGAGCGGGCCCGCACCCAGTATCCGGTCAATATCGAGGTTCAGGCCTGGGACCGCTCCGGCCTGCTGCGCGACGTCACCGGCGTGCTCGGCAACGAGAAGGTCAATGTGCTGGCGGTCAACACCCTGACCGATACCGACGACGGCATCGCCCGCATGCGCATCACGGTCGAGGTGGACGGCCTGGAGACCCTGGGCCGGCTCTTCTCCCGCATCCAGCAGCTCTCCAACGTCATCGAGGTGCGCCGGCTGCGCAGCGGTGCCAAGGCGGGCAAGCGCAAGGGGAAGGGCACATGAGCCATCGCCATGACCTCGACGACCTGCTGACCCTGATGGCGGTGCTGCGCGACCCCGAGCAGGGCTGCCCCTGGGACCTCAAGCAGGGGTGGGACTCCATCGTGCCCCATACCCTGGAGGAGGCCTACGAGGTGGCCGACGCCATCGAGCGCCGCGCCTGGGAGGAGCTGCCCGGCGAGCTCGGCGACCTGCTCTTCCAGGTGGTCTACTACGCCCGGTTTGGCGAGGAGGAGGGGCGCTTCGACTTCCACGACGTGGTGCAGGTGCTGACCGACAAGATGCTGCGCCGCCACCCCCATGTGTTCCCGGACGGCACCCTGGCCTCCCGGCGCCCGCCCGGGGTAAGCGCCGAGGAGATCGAGAGCCGCCAGGTGCACTCGCGGTGGGAGAGTCTCAAGGCCGAGGAGCGCGCCGCCCGGGCGTCCGGCGAGGCGTTGTCCTCGGTGCTCGATGACGTGCCCCGCACCCTGCCGGCCCTCAGCCGGGCCGCCAAGCTCTCCAAGCGCGCCGCCCGGGTCGGCTTCGACTGGCCCGATGCCCGCGGGGTGGTCGCCAAGATCCGCGAGGAGCTCGACGAGGTCGAGGAGGCGCTGGCCGCCGGCGACCATGACCACGCCGTCGAGGAGGTGGGCGACCTGCTCTTTGCGGTGACCAACCTGGCGCGCACCCTCAAGGCCGACCCCGAGCGGTGCCTGCGCGCCACCAACGCCAAGTTCGAGCGCCGCTTCCGCCACCTGGAGGCGGCGCTGGCGGCCGACGGGCTGGCCCCGGGCGAGGCCGATCTCGCCGCCATGGAGCGCCACTGGCAGGCCGCCAAACGTCTGGAATTCCCATCATCTGCATGCCCCGCCGCGGCGGGCAAGACTCCGGGAGACTCTCGGCCATGAGCCATGATCTGCACGAATCCCTGCGCGACAACGTTCGCATCCTGGGCGACAGCCTGGGGCGCACCATCGCCGACGACCTGGGGGGTGGCTTCGTCGACAAGATCGAGACCATCCGCGGCTTCGCCAAGCGCGGGCGTCAGGGCGACGGCAGCAGCCAGCGGGAGCTGATCGACTACCTGCGTCGGCTGCCCGATCAGGACCTGCTGCCGGTGACCCGGGCCTTCAACCAGTTTCTCAACCTGGCCAATATCGCCGAGCAGCACTATCGGGCCCGCTTTCGCCGGGTGGAGGACTACCGGCCCGGCAGCCAGCCGGTGCTCAGCGAGCTGCTGGCCCGTGCCCGCCAGGCCGGCAACACGCCGCGCAAGCTGGTGGAGACCCTGGCCGGCATGCGCGTGGAGCTGGTACTGACCGCCCACCCCACCGAGGTCATCCGCCGTACCCTGATTCAGAAGTATGACGCCATCGACGACTGCCTGAGCGCCATCGAATCCTCCCCGGACTACCCGGAGCGGGGCGCCCGGGCCAAGGGGCGCCTGGAGGAGCTGATCAGCCAGGCCTGGCACACCGACGAGATCCGCCACGAGCGGCCGACCCCGGTGGACGAGGCCAAGTGGGGCTTCGCGGTGATCGAGAACTCCCTGTGGCAGGCGGTGCCCGACTTCCACCGCGACCTGGACAACCTGCTGCTGGAGAGCGCCGGCGAGCGCCTGCCCCTGGATGCCGCGCCGATCCGCTTCGCCTCCTGGATGGGCGGCGACCGGGACGGCAACCCCAACGTCACCTCCCGGGTCACCCGGGAGGTGCTGCTGCTGGGGCGCTGGATGGCCGCGGATCTCTACCTGCGCGACCTCGAGCAGCTCAAGGCCGAGCTCTCCATGTGGAAGGCCAACAGCGCGCTGAAGGCCGAGGTCGGGGAGGTCGCCGAGCCCTATCGGGAGCTGCTGCGCCGCCTGCTGGCCCGGGTCGAGGCGACCCGGGACTGGGCCAAGGCGTGCCTGGACGGCAGGCCCTTCGACGGCGGCCCCATCATCGAGAGCCGCGACCAGCTCTTCGCGCCGCTGCTCACCTGCTACCGCTCGCTGTGCGATGTGGGCCTCGACACCATCGCCAACGGCGCCCTGCTCGATACCCTGCGCCGGGTGGCGGTGTTCGGCGTGACCCTGACCAAGCTCGATATCCGTCAGGAGGCGAGCCGCCACGCCCAGGTGATGGAGGAGCTCACCGACGGCCTGGGGCTCGGCCACTATCGCGACTGGAGCGAGGAGCAGCGCCAGGCCTTCCTGCTCGAGGAGCTCGCCTCCCGGCGGCCGCTGATTCCGCGGCGCTGGGAGTGCTCCACGGAGTCCCGGGAGGTGATCGACACCTTCCGCGTCATCGCCAGCGAACAGGCCGAGGCGCTCGGCACCTACATCATCTCCATGGCGGGCCAGCCCTCCGACGTGCTGACCGTGGCGCTGCTGATGAAGGAGGTGGGGGGCGACGTCAAGCTGCCCATCGCGCCGCTGTTCGAGACCCTGGATGACCTCAACCACGCCGGCGACGTCATCGACCGCCTGCTCTCCCTGCCCGGGTACCGGACGCTGACCGGCGACCGCCAGGAGGTGATGATCGGCTACTCGGACTCCGCCAAGGATGCCGGCCAGCTGGCCGCCGCCTGGGCCCAGTACCGCGCCCAGGAGACCCTGGTGCAGGTGTGCCGGCGCCAGGGGGTCGACCTGACCCTCTTCCACGGCCGCGGTGGCACCGTGGGTCGCGGCGGCGGCCCCGCCCACGCGGCGATTCTCTCCCAGCCCCCGGGCTCGGTGAACGGCAGCCTGCGGGTCACCGAGCAGGGCGAGATGATCCGCTTCAAGTTCGGCCAGCCGGAGATCGCCCTGCGCTCCATGGAGATCTACGCCTGTGCGGTGCTGGAGGCGACCCTCTTGCCGCCGCCGGACCCGGAGCCCCACTGGCGCGAGGAGATGGACCGCCTGGCCGAGGTGGCCCACCGCGCCTACGTGGGCGTGGTGCGCGAGGATCCCGACTTCGTGCCCTACTTCCGAGCGGTGACGCCGGAAGGCTCCCTCGGGCGGCTGCCTCTGGGCTCGAGGCCCACCAAGCGGCGCCAGGACGGCGGCGTCGAGACCCTGCGCGCCATTCCCTGGATCTTCGCCTGGACCCAGATCCGCCTGATGCTGCCGGCCTGGCTGGGCAGCGGCGAGGCCTTCGCTCGGCGCCTGGAGCAGGAGGGCGGCCGCGAGGTCCTGCAGGAGATGCGTGACCGCTGGCCCTTCTTCGGTACCTATCTGGACATGCTGGAGATGCTGCTGGCCAAGGCCGACGTGGGCATCGCCGCCTACTATGAGCACCGCCTGGTGGACGAGCCGGCGCTCAAGGCTCTGGGGGAGCGGCTGCGCGAGCGCTTCGGCAAGCTCCACGAGGTGCTGCTGGAGATCCTGGAGCAGGAGGAGCTGCTGGAGAAGACGCCGCTGATTCGCCAGGCCATCGCGGTGCGCAACCCCTATATCGACCCGCTCCACGGCCTCCAGGCAGAGCTGCTGCAGCGTAACCGGGACGCCGACGGGGCGATCAGCGCCGATCTCTCCCGGGCGCTGATGGTGACCATGGCGGGCATCGCCGCGGGGCTGCGCAATACGGGGTAGGCCCGGGCTTCTCCCGGGAGGAACAAGGGGCAAGAGACAAGGAGCCCCGCGGGCACTAGCCTGCGGGGTTTCTCGAGCGTGTCGAGACCTCTCAGACTGGAATACCTCAACCCTAGAACGGAATATGCAGCGAGGCGGTGAGCAGGTTGAGGTGGGCCATATCCGGGGCGTCGAACTCCTCCAGCTCCAGCCGGCTCACCACCCGGTCGAACTGGAGGCGGGCGCCGAGGCCGGTGACGCGGGTGGTACCGGCGGTATTGAGGGCGTCCCGGGGAATCACGGCGTCGCCCTCCCAGCCCGCCACGCCCGACTTGGCGTAGAGGCCCAGCCGGCCGATGCGCACCCCGGCCATCAGGCTGCCGCCCACGCTTACCGAGTTGATCAGGAGCTGCTGCTCGCCCAGGCGGGTCGGCACCTCGTCGCTTTCGCGGTAGCTGAGCTCCGCGGCGAGGTCGAGCCTCGGCAGCCGGAAGGGGGAGTAGCCGGCGATAAGCCGAAAGCCGGAGGTGTAGCCGTCCGGGGTCTCGATATCGCGCCCCTCGATCACCACCCCGTTGTCGAGGCGCATCAGCTCGGCGTCCTGGCCGGTGAAGGAGGGCGTGTCGTTGGCGCTGGCCGGGGGAGCTGCGGCCATCACGGCCAGGGCCAGCAGGAGAGCGAAGGCGGAACCCGTTTTCATGATTCCTTTCCTTGCGCTGCGGCCGGGCCGGAGATGGCGGGGCCGCAGGGCGAGTGATGGATAAGCCTGTAGCCTAGCAACAGTTCCCGATGCCCGCCAGCTCCCGTTGGCGCAGCCAGGCGGCCAGCTCGGCCAGTCCCGGGGCCTGGAGCCCGTGGGCGTCGGCGGCATCCAGCAGGGGGCCGAGGATGGCCTCGTGTTCGGTGGGGCGAGCGGCCAGCACGTCCTGCAGCATGGAGGCGCGGTTACCGGCGGTGCCCTCGATGACCCGCCACACCAGGGCCTGCCAGCCCGGCGCTCCCTGGCCCTCGGGCGGGTCGATGCCCTCGGCGGCGAGGATGGCGGCCACCTCCGCGATCAGCGACTCCACCAGGGGGCGGTAGCGGGGGGCACGCAGCTCCCCGTTGAGGATGCGAAAGCGGGCGACCAGGGGGTTGATGGCGGCGTTGACGGCGAGCTTCTGCCAGAGTCGCCGGCGGATATCGTCCACCGCCCGCGCCGGCAGGCCGGCCTGGGTCAGCGCGGACGCCAGCCTGCGGGCCAGCTCACCATGGGCAGCGTTCGACGAGGGGGAGAGGTCCCCGATCAGGGTCTCGCCGTGGCCGGCGTGGACCACCCGGTCGTCGCCTTCCACGAAGGCCCCCTCGGTGGTGGTGGCGCACAGCACGGGTCCGTCGTGGCGCGCCGTAAGCCGCGGCTGGCAGCCGAAGCCGTTCTGCCACAGCACCAGGGGGGTGCCCGCCGGCAGGCGAGGGGCCAGGGCGGCATGGGCCGTCTCGGCGCCGTAGGCCTTGGTGGTCAGGTGCACGACGTCGGGGGTGCCTGCCAGGTTGGCCAGAGTGGTCGTGAAGAGGGTGGCGTCGAGACGCGTCCCTTCGGGGGTGATCAGCGTCTGCCGCTCGGGCAGGGGGCGGCGGCCGGCCAGAGTGACGCGGCTGCCCGACGTGGCCAGGCGCAGGCCGATCAGGCGGCCCAGGGCGCCAGGCCCGATGATCCAGTGGTGGGGCAGAGGGGTCATGAGGGGCTCCGGCGGCGAGCGGGGCGACGCTTGCCCCTGGGGTTCTGGCCTGCGGTTCGCCCGCTGCGGGCGCTGCCGGAGCGAGTGCGCCCCGAACGGCTGGCGCTGCGAGCCGTCGAGGCCGCGGCCGCTTCTTCGCCCCGGGCCTCGGCCAGGGACCGGCGCAGCCCGGCGGCGTCGGCGTGGGCCAGCAGCCGGCGCAGGTCCTCCACCAGCTCGGCAAGAAAGGGGGCCGGTTCGGCCGTCGCCTCGGCGATGGCCGAGAGGCGCTGCTCCCAGAGGGCGGTGCGCTCCGGCCGTCCGGCGGCCTCGGGCAGCGAGGCGATCAGGGCGCTGCCCAGGCGGGTGGCGCGCAGCGCCTTGGCGCGGCGAACCAGGTAGCCACGCTCCACCAGGGTCTCGATGATGCCGGCCCGGGTGGCCTCGGTACCCAGGCCGTCGTGCTCGCGCAGGGTGCGCCGCACCGCCGGGTCCTCCACGTAGCGGGCGATATTCATCATCGCCTTGATCAGGCTGGCGTCGGTAAAGGGCTCCGGGGGGCGGGTCTCGCGGTCCTCCACGCCGGTCTCGTCGACCCGGCACGCCTCGCCCTCGGTCAGCGGCGGCAGCGGCGGTGCCTCGTCCCGGGTGGTGAAGAGCGGCTTCCAGCCCGCCTCGAGGATCTCCTGCCCTCGGGCGCGGAAGCGCTCGTCCAGAATCGTGAACTCCGCCTTCACCTCCCGGGTGGAAAGCGCAGGATAGAACTGGGCCAGGACGTTGCGGGCGATCAGCCGGTAGACATTGGCCTCGGTGGCCGAGAGGCGCGCCGGCTCCATGGGGCGGCCGGTGGGGGCGAGGGCATGGTGGGCGCCCACCTGCTTGTCGTTCCAGGCGCGAGAGCGCCGCGAGAAGTCGGCCCCGGCCAGCCAGCGGCTCAGGGTGTCGTCCGCCCGGCAGGCGCCCTCCAGGGTGGCCCGGGCGGCGGCGAAGTGCTCCTCCGGCAGGTAGCGGCAGTCGGAACGGGGGTAGGTGATCAGCCGGTGGCGCTCGTAGAGGGCCTGGCAGGTATCCAGCACCGCCTTGGCGGAGAGCCCGTAGCGCCGCGCGGCGTCCACCTGCAGCGCCGAGAGCGAATAGGGCAGGGGGGCGGGCTGGCGCTTCTCCTGGGTCGCGAGGGCGGTGAGTCGCCCCTCGGCGCCGGGCAGGCGCTCGGCGAGGGCCGCGGCAGGCTCGCGTTCGAGCAGTCGGCCCTGGTCGTCCAGGGGGTGGCCCTCGCCGGGAGCCCACCAGGCGCGCAGGCGGCCCCGGGCCACGGCGAGGTCCGCCCAGAGCACGAAGAAGGGCCGCGGCGTGAAGTCGCGAATCTCGGCGTCGCGGCGCACCACCAGGCCCAGCACCGGGGTCTGCACCCGGCCCACCGAGAGCACGCCGTCGTGGCCCGCCTGGCGCCCGGTGAGGGTCCAGGCCCGGGTCAGGTTGATGCCGTAGAGCCAGTCGGCCCGGGCGCGGCACTCGGCGGCCCGGTAGAGGGGGCGGTAGTGGGCGTTATCCTCCAGCCGCGCCAGGGCGCGCTGCACCGCCGGGCGGTTGAGGTCGCTGACCAGCAGCCGCAGGACGGGCCCCTTCCAGCCCAGGTGCTCGATCACCTCCTGGACCAGCAGCTGCCCCTCCCGGTCCGGGTCCCCGGCGTGGACCACCTCCCGGGCCTGCTTGAGCAGCCGGCGGATCACCGCCAGCTGGCCGCGCGCCTTGGGGCGAGGGGTCAGCTTCCAGCGCTCGGGGAGGATCGGCAGGGTGTCTAGGCGCCACTGCTTGAGGGCCGGGTCGTAGGCGTCGGGCGGGGCCTGCTCCAGCAGGTGGCCCAGGCACCAGGTGACCAGGGTATCCCCCGCCGCGATGGCGCCCTCCTGCTTGCGGGGAGCGCCGGGCAGGGCGGCGGCAATGGCCCGGGCCATACTGGGTTTCTCGGCGATGATCAGGCGCATGGCGGACTCGTCGGCATCGATATGGAGATTCTTCCAGTGTCGATCCCGATTGGCCAGGTGTCATTTCGCTCTTATGATGTACAATTCCTGTATCACTATTGACCGCTGACCATCACCCATCGGGAGTCTGACATGCGAGAACGCGGCAGGACGAGGCGGCTGCTGGGGCTGGGCGCCAGGACCGGCGGAGCGCTGCTGCGCACCCGGCTGGGCGGCCAGGCCGACTGGCGGGGGCTGGGGGAGGCGCTCTTCGAGGGGCTCTCGGAGCTCAAGGGGCCGGCCATGAAGCTGGCTCAGATCATGTCCCAGTGGGATGACCTGCTGCCCCCGGACCTGGCCGAGGAGCTGGCGCGCCTGCAGCGCCAGGCCGAGCCGATGCCCTGGGCGTCGATCCGCCGCACCCTGGAGGCCCACTACGGCGACCTGGAGGCGACCTTCCGGGAGATCGAGGAGCGCCCCTTCGCCAGCGCTTCCATGGGACAGGTGCATCGCGCCGTGACCCTCGACGGCGAGAGCCTGGTGCTCAAGGTGCAGTATCCGGGGCTTGCCGAGGTGCTGGAGAGCGATCTCGCCCAGGTGCGGCGGCTGATGCGTCTGGGGCGCTGGTTCAAGGTCCCCCAGGCGCGCCTGGACGCGCTCTTCGAGGAGCTGGCTTCGAGCCTGCGCGGCGAGCTTGACTACCGTGCCGAGGCCGAGGCGCTGGCCCGCTACCGGGCCCGGTATGCCCACCTCGAGCGCCTGGTGATCCCGGAGCCGCTGCCTGCGCTCTCCGGCGAGCGGGTGCTGGCCATGCGCTATGTGCCGGGCACCCCGCTGCGGGAGCTGGAGGGCGCGGACGATGCCTTGCGCCAGGGCGTGGCCACCGTCCTGGCCGACTGGATCACCGAGGAGCTCTTTACCCACGGCGAGCTCCATGCCGACCCCCACGCGGGCAACTTCGCCGCCGACGACCAGGGGCGGCTGGTGATCTACGATCTGGGTGCGGTGATCCCGGTGCCGGAGCCGCGACTGCGCGCCATGATGCGTCTGCTCGACGCTACCCTGGCCCAGGATCCCATGGCCATGGATGAGGCGCTGCTGCAGCTGGGCGGGCGCCAGGGGCAGGGGGCACCGCTGGCGCTCTACCGGGAGTCCGCCGAGGCGGTTGCGCCGCTCTTCGCGCCCGGCGAGCAGGACTTCGGCGACGTGCGGGTCCACCGCCGCCTGCGCGACCTGACGCCCAAGGTGTGGGCCGCCATGGACCGCCTGCAGCCGCCGGCGGATACCCTGCTGCTGTCGCGGACCCTCAACGGCCACTACTGGAATCTGGTGCGTTTGGGCGCCCGGCTCGACATGCAGGGACGCACCCGCCCCCTGCTGGCCTGGGCGAAAGGCTAGGCGTAGGCGGCTGCCCAGCGCCCGGGCGGGCTGGTAGACTGGGCCGTTTTTCGGACGGTGGAGAGAGCGATGCTGGCGGTATGGGTCGAACAGCTGCTGGGGTATGCCTCGGGAGCCCTCAAGGTGATTCGGCGCGACGAGCGCTATCCGACGCTGGTGGCCTGGGCCCGGGAGGAGGGGCCGTCGCTGGTGGGGGGCAAACTGCCCATGGCCCAGGCCCTGGCGCCTGAGCTCTGGTCCCAGACCCCCCTGGAGCGGCTCGACTTTGCCGCCGAGCCCCTGGCCCGCCCGGGGCGCAATGAGCCCTGCTGGTGCGACTCCGGTCGCAAGACCAAGCAGTGCTGCGGCGCGGTGCGCCTGCCCGGTCCGGTGCCTGGCCACCTGATGTGGATGCTCTCGCTGCGCGAGTGGAAGGGCGACACCCTCAAGGCGGCCCTGGCCAGCGGGCGTGCCCCGGCCCAGGCGCTGCTGGAGGCGGGGCTGATTGCCGCCGAGACCGGCCAGCGCGGCCGCGCCCAGCAGATCCTCGAGTCGCTCTTCGAGCGCGGCGACTGGTCCCGGCTGCCGGAGCAGGCCGAGCCCGCCTTCGAGATCCTCCTCGACCTCTACCAGGAGCGCGGCTTCACCCGCAAGCGCGAGGCCCTGCTCGACGCCGTGCTCGACCAGGGGCCGCTCTTCCTGCGCGGCGTGGCCCTGGAGCGCCTCTGCCTGATGCACCTGGACGCCGACGACCTGGACAGCGCCCGTGCCGCCTTCGTGCGCGCCCAGCAGGCGCTGCCCGACTCCCCCACCCTGGCCTATATCGAGGCGATGCTGCTGCTCCACGAGGGGCACGAGCAGGAGGCCGCCGAGCGGGCGCGCTTCTGGTTCCGGCGGCTGGCCCGCCAGGGCGAGCTTGACCCCGACCAGCTGCAGTTCCTGGCCGACCTGGCCGACAATCCCGGCGCTACCCTGGCCGAGCAGCTGCTCAACGCCGAGGAGGACCTGGCCGGCCCCCTGGCGTCGCTGCAGGCCCTGCTGGAGGTGCTGCCCACCGCCCCGAAGCTGCGGGTCTCCGGGGGCGCCGAGGGGCGCCTCGAGTACCGGCAGAGCGAACGGGAGGCCTCGCTGCTGGCGGCCTGGCGTGACCACTTCCCGGTGGAGGCGGCCGGTGATGCCTCCCTGGGGCTCGAGGGCGACCCCTGGCCGGTCGCCGGCGAGTGGCTGCCCGAACTCTGCGCCCACCCCGAGTGGCTCGACGCCCCGGCGGTGGTGGAGGGGCTGGTCCTGGCCCTGACGACCCGTTTCGGCAGCCTCCCCTGGATGGCCCCCAGCCTCTTCGTGCCCCTGGCCGAACGGCTGGAGCGCTGGCTGGAGCAGGTGGCCGCGGAGGGGCCCGGTGCCCTGGTCTGGGAAGATGCCGACAATGCCTTGCTGCTGCGCACGGGCCTGGCCCTGGTGGTGGGCATGGAGCGCGGCGCGCGTCAGCGCTCCCGGCAGCTGGCCGAGCGCCTGCTGGCGCTCGACGACCACGACAGCCTCGGCCTGCGGGAGCTGGTGCTCGACCAGCTGCTCCGCGACGGGCGCGACGCCGAGGCGCTGGCGGTCAGCCATCCGCCGGCGGGCGAGCCGCTGGGGGAAGGGGCCCTCGGGCTGCTGCTGGGCAGGGCGCTGGCGCTCTACCGCCTGGGCCGCCAGGAGGAGGGTGTCGAGGCGCTGGCCGAGGCACGGCAGCACAACGGCCATGCCCTGGCGCTGCTGTGCGCCGAGACCCCCCGGCCCGGGTTTCCCAGCGGTGCCGGGGAGGGCGACGTTGAGCCGGGCTCCCGGGCCGAGGCGTGGCAGTACCGCACCCTGATGCGCGATCAGTGGCGCACGACGCCGGGAGCCCTGGCCTGGCTCCAGGCATGGCTCGAGGCGAACCCGGAGCGCGCCGCTCGCTGAGTGACGGCGGCGATCAGGCCCCGCGGGGCAGCGGGGCGGGCACCAGGTCGCGGTCGCGGCTGATCCAGATCGCCAGCGCGATGGCCGGCAGGCCCAGGGCCGTGGCGATCACGAAGAAGGTGGCGTAGCCCTCGGCGGCCACCACCACCCCCCCGAAGCCGCTGAGGAACTTGCCCGGCAGGGTCATCAGCGATGAGAAGAGCGCGTATTGGGTGGCCGTATAGGCCCGCGAGGTGAGGCTGGAGAGGAAGGCGATAAAGACCGCGCTGGCCAGGCCGTTGGCCAGGTTGTCGCCGACGATCGCCATCACCAGCATGGGCAGGCTCTGGCCGGCCAGGGCCAGGGCCGCGAAGAGCAGGTTGGTCAGGGTGGCGGCGGCCGCCCCCAGTACCAGGATCGGCCCGATGCCGTAGCGCGCCACCAAAAGCCCCCCCAGGATTCCCCCGGTCACGCTCATGGCGATGCCGAAGACATTGGTCACGTTGGCGATGGTGGCAAGCGAGAAGCCCATGTCGATATAGAGCGGATTGGCCATGGAGGCCATGGCCAGGTCGCTGATCCGGAACACCGCGATAAAGACCAGCAGCCACAGCGCCTTGAGGCGGTGGCGGCTGAAGAAGTCGGTGAAGGGGCAGACGATGGCGCCGATGACCCAGGCCCCCAGGCGGCGCAGCTGGCGCGGCTTGCCGCGGCTGGCGCGCAGGAAGGCGCGCACCCGCGGTTCGTGGATCAGCTGGGTGGTGAGCGAGAGGCGCTCGGGCTCCGGGCGCAGCAGCACGGTGACCACCCCGATGCCCACCAGGGCCGCCATGGTCAGGTAGGCCGCCTCCCAGGAGAGCCAGGAGGCCACGTACATGGCGCCGGCGCCGGCGGCCAGCAGCCCGCCGCGGTAGCCGATGATGTAGGTGGAGGCCATGGCCGCCTGGATATCGTCCGGCGCCGATTCGATGCGAAAGGCGTCGATGGCGATGTCCTGGGTGGCCGAGCCGAAGGCCACCAGCAGCGCGAAGCCCGCCACCAGGGCCAGGTTGTTCTGCGGGTCAAGGCTGGCCAGCCCCACCAGGCCGGCGGCGATCATGGCCTGGGCCAGCAGCATCCAGCCGCGGCGCTGGCCGAAGGTGCGGGTCAGCAGCGGCAGGGCCAGGCGATCCACCACGGGGGCCCAGAAGAACTTGATCGAGTAGAGGATGCCGACCCAGGAGAAGAAGCCGATGGCCGCCACCTCCACGCCGTCGCTGCGCAGCCAGGCGGAGAGCGTCGAGAACACCAGCAGGAAGGGGAGGCCGGCGGAGAAGCCGAGGAAGAGCATGGTGATCACCGGCGCGCGCAGGTAGATCGCCAGGGCGTCGCGCCAGCTGCGGTGCGGCGTCGGGCTGGGCAGGGGGCTTGGCATCGGGAAGGGCACTCCTTGCGAGCCGCCCGGGGTGGCGGCGAGCCATCACAGGCGGTCACCATCGATGGTAGAATCTGTCTCTCGGGCCGATTGTTGCAGAGGGCCCGCACCGATACCAGCCTCCCGGCCTTTTCCGACAGGAGTCTCATGAACGACAACGATGCGACCCTCGAGTCCGGCGATGATGCCGTCCCCCGCTGGTACGTGATCCAGTGCAAGGGCGGCGAGTCCTTCCGCGCCGCCGAGCACCTGGCCAACCAGGGCTACGAAGTGTTCCACCCGGTGCTCGAGGTGCAGAAGAAGCGCCGCGGCAAGCTCGAGTGGGTCTGCGAGCCGCTCTTCCCCTACTACCTCTTCATTCGCCTCGACCGGCTGGTCAGCAACTGGCGCCCGATCCGCTCGACCCGCGGCGTGCTCAAGCTGGTGGGCTTCGGCGACATGCCGGTGGCGGTGGAGGATGGTCTGGTGGCCACCCTGCGCGAGCACGGCAGCGAGCGCAGCACCACCGACCGCAACCTCTACTTCCGCGCCGGCGAGGCGGTCACCATCACCGAGGGCCCCTTCAAGGAGCTCCAGGCCGTTTTCGCCAGCCACAAGGGGGAGGAGCGCGCTATCGTGCTGCTCAACCTGCTGCATCGCCAGCAGCGCCTGGAGATGCCGATCGCTCAACTGAAGCGAAGCTGACGGCGGTTCTTTCTTCTCTCCCCTTCATTCACCCGCAGGAGAATGCCATGACGATCGCCCCCCAGCGGGTCGTGACCCTTCACTACGTGCTCAGCGATGCCGATGGCGAAGTGCTGGACGACTCCCGTGCCCGCCAGCAGCCGCTGGAGTACCTCCACGGCCACCACAACATCGTTCCGGGGCTGGAGCGCGCCCTGGGCGGTCAGGCCCCGGGCGCCGAGCTTACCGTGACCCTGATGCCGGCGGAGGCCTATGGGCTGCGCAACGAGGCGCTGGTTCGGGAAGTGGGCCGCGCTGCCTTCCCGGTGCCGGACCTGGCGCCGGGCATGCGCTTCCAGACCCCCGGCGACGACGGCCCTCAGGTCGTCACCGTGCTGGAGGTGCGCGATGACAGCGTACTGATCGATACCAACCACCCCCTGGCGGGCCGCACCCTGCGCTACCGGCTCGAGGTCCTCGAGGTGCGCGACGCCACCCGCGCCGAGCTGGCCAAGGGGCACCCGCTGCCGCCGGATACCGATCACACCCAGGTAGAGGACAAGAAGGTCCTCTGAAAACTGACCTGCATCAAGATTCTCCGCGCCCGGAACCGGGGGCGGGAGCGAAATTGATGCAGGTCAGGTTTCTCCCCCCCTTCCCGGGCTAAAGTCCATCCAACAGATCGAGACGGGAGGACACCACCATGTATTGGGATGACGCCGTAGTATTTGGCCTGGTCACCGTCGCGATGATGATCGCCTTCATGGGTGGATGGATCGGCTTCATCATTCGCGACCACCGCAAGAAGAAGCACTGAGCCATTCATCGCAAAAAGTCGTCAGGGGAGGGGGGAGTCATCCCCCCAGTAGCCGACCCGCTTGGGTCGGCTTTTTTTCGTCTGGTGACTGGCCGCCGGCATGTCTCGGCAACGGTGCCGGGACCTGCTTGCGGGGTCGGCTCCGGTTGAACAGCCTGCCGAGAGATCACCGCTGGCGGTGGTCGCTGACCCTGGCCAGGAAGGCCTCCAGCGGCTCGGGCCTGGCCAGCAGGTAACCCTGCAGCAGGTCGACCCCCTGGCGGCGCAGGAAGCTGGCCTGGGCCTCGGTCTCCACCCCCTCGGCCACCAGCCGCAGCTCCAGGGCCTGGGCCAGGGCGATGATGGAGCGGGCCAGGGGCGCATCGTCGGCGTGCTTCAGCGGCTCGATGAAGGCGCGGTCCAGCTTGATCTCCTCGACGCGCAGCTCCTGGAGGTAGCGCAGGGAAGAGTAGCCGGTGCCGAAGTCGTCCAGGGCGATGGCGAACCCCAGCGCCTGTAGGGCGCCCAGGCACTCGCGGATGTCCGGGGTCACCAGCATCGACTCCACCACCTCCAGCACCAGCCGCCCGGGCGCTACCCCATGGCGCTCCAGCGCCTCGGCCAGTCGCAGGGTAAAGCCGTCATCGCGAAGCTGCTGCACCGAGATGTTCATGGCGAGTACCTGAGGGGAGTCGCGGAGCGGGCCGGCCAGCAGGGCCAGGGTCTCCTCCAGTACCCAGTCGCCGATGGGGCGAATGAGGCCGCTGTGCTCCGCCTCGGCGATGAAGGCGCCGGGCGCCAGCAGGCCCCGCTCGGGGTGCGCCCAGCGCAGCAGCGCCTCGGCGCCGTGGAGGCGGCCGTCGCGGGTGAACTGTGGCTGCAGGTAGAGGCGGAACTGCCCTTCGGCGATGGCCTCGCGCAGCTCCCGCTCCAGTCGGCTGACACGGGCCTGCCACTCCCCCATGGCGGGCTCGTAGCGGGCCAGGTGGTGTACCGGCATCTCCCGGGCCGTGTCTAGGGCCAGCTCGGCGCGCTGCAGCAGCCGGTGGATATCGTGGCCGTCCCGGGGGCAGCTCGCCAGGCCCAGGGTGAAGCGCAGGCTGGCCGCCTGCTGAGCGCCCAGCCACTCCTGTCCATCGAGCTCCTCGAGCAGGTCCTCCAGCGCCTGCTGGCGCAGCGAGGAGTCGGCGCCGGGGAGCAGCAGCAGAAGGCGATTGGCGGGCAGCCGGGCGGCGCTTCCGGCGAGGGCGGGGGCCGCCAGGCGACGGCTCAGCAGGCGCCCCACGGCGTGGAAGGCGGCATCGCCCATGGCGGTGCCCAGGGTATCGTTGATCTGGGTCAGCCCCTTGAGGTGCAGGATGCCAACCTGGCACTCACCCTGCTCCAGGAGAAGGGTGATTGTCTCGTGGAGGCCGTGCAGGGTCGGCAGGCCGCTGACCTCGTCATGGTTCAACTGGCGGTCCAGGCTCAGCTCCACCTCGCGACGTCGCAGGGACTCGGCGAACTGGGTGAGCAGCCCCGTGAGCCCCATCAGGGCGTTGATCTCGTCATCCCGCCAGCGGCGCGGGCGGTGATCCTCGCAGCAGAGCACGCCGCGCAGCTCGCCTGCCAGAAAGAGGCCGATATCGAGCAGCGAGACGATCTCTTGCTGCCTGAGATAGGGGGCCAGGCCCGCGAGGCGCGGGTCATTCTGGGCGTCGTCGGTGACCAGTGCCGGATGGTGACGCAGTTGCGCCAGATAGGTCTGCAGTCGGCGCCCTCCCAGGCTCTGGCCGACCAGTTCCGGCCTGTGCAGGCTGGCCTCGCAGACCAGCCGCCCTCCCTCCATTACCCAGAGGTTGACGTCATCCACATCGAGCAGCTCGGCGCTTCGAGCCAGCAGCGACGCGATGAAGGCCTCCTCGTCCACCTCCTCCAGCTGCATGTCGCGCAGGGCGTGCCAGGCGCGCTGCTGGTCGGTGAGCCGTTCCTGGGTCTGCTGCAGAGCGTGGAGGTTGGCCAGGCTCGCCTCGGTCTGGCGACTCAGGTAGCGAAAGAGCCCGGCGGCCAGGATGGTGAGTCCGGCCAGGGTGACCAGCAGGGCGGGCAGGGCGTTCTTGACCATCTGGGAGCCCGGTGCGGCCGGCGTCCAGGCCAGCCAGCCCAGGGGGGTGCCCTCGAAGTCGGCCAGAGGAAGGCGCGCCCCTTGGGCTGGCGGCGACGCCAGCAGCCGCAGATCGGCCAGGCGGGTAGTCGCCTGAAGCTGGGCCAGGGGTTTCTGGGCCATGCGGTAGGCAAACAGCAGCCGGTGCGGCTCGCTGGCGGGCGGGTGGCGATCGCTCTCCGGCTGGACCGCAGCGGCGACTCCTACCAGCAGCTCGCCATCCAGCCTAAGGAAGGTGGCCGTCGGTGCCTCTCCAGGCAGTGCGGCGGGCAGCGGCTGGCTGCGCTGGCGCGGTGGGAGGATCTCGCCCTTGTCTACCTCCCACAGGATCTTCCCATCCGGCGCGACGATAAGCGCCAGGTCGATGCCGAGATTATCATGCAGGTTGGTGCCCATCTCGATCTCGAGCCAGTCGAGGTCCGGCCCATCGGGCCGGTGAATGGCGAGATGGCTGAGGTCCCAGACCGCGTAGTCCAGTGCCACGCCGGCGAGCCGCTCCTGGAGCTGTAAAAGCTGAACGGCGATCTGCTCAAGGGTGTGGCCTGCCTGCTGGCGGTTCTGCTCGGCGGCGGCCAGCAGTAGGACGCCGATGATGATCGCCAGCGCCAGGCTCAGCAGCAGCCCGAGCCCCTGGCGCAGGCGACGATCGACGCGCTCGGTGGCATGCAGGGCAGCTGAGGGGGGTGGCTCGCGTCCGTGCGGCTCCATGGGTCATCCTCCTGGGGTCAGCGCTGTACGGTGACGCGATCGCCACTGCCGGGTGGGCGCCAGTGGCGCTGCCAGGCGCGCATCACCCGCTCCGGGTACCAGGTCTGGCCCAGGCTGCCGTTGTAGCGGGCCAGCGCCCGGGTGAAGTCGCCGCGCTCCACGGCCAGGTAGTGGGCCAGTATCGTGGTGCCATAGCGCAGGTTGCGCCAGGGGTCCATGAGGTCATCGGCGGGCAGGCCCAGTTCGCGGATCCAGAAGGGCATGATCTGCATCAGCCCCACGGCGCCGGCGGAGGAGACCGCATCGGCCCGGAAGGCGCTCTCCACCTGGATCACCGCCAGGACCATTTCCGGTGGCAGGTTGGCCAGGCGGGCCTCCAGGTAGATCCGCTGCAGGAGTTCTCCGCGCAGGGCCTCATCCTTGACGAAGCGTGCCAGGGAGGGCTCCATGGCGCTCTGCCACTGGCGAGCGGCCCAGATCTCGGCGGGGTGGCGGGGAGTGCTCAGCGACTCGTCCAGGGTGGTGCGCAGCGACGCCGGTGGCGGGGGAAGCGGCTGCACCAGCAGCGGGCGCTGCTGGGCCTCCAGCGAGCCGAGGAAGCCCGCTTCCTCGGCGTTTGCGGCGGGGGGCAGCAGCCAGAGCGCCGCGAGCAGGGGCAGGGCCCGGCTCACGGCGCTGCGCTCAGCGCTGGACCCTGCCGCGCAGGAAGTCGAGGATCTCACCTGCCGGTACCATGGTAGCGTCACTGTCACGGCGTCCCTTGTACTCCAGCTCACCCTTATCCAGGCCGCGGTCGCCAATCACCAGGCGGTGGGGCAGGCCCATCAGCTCATGGTCGGCGAACTTGGCGCCGGGGCGCAGGTCGCGGTCATCCAGCAGCACCTCGAAGCCGGCGGCGGTCAGCTCGGCGTAGAGCTTCTCCGACTCCTCGCGCACCCGCTGGGACTTATGGGCGTTCATCGGCACCATGGCGATCTGGAAGGGGGCGATGGCGTCGGGCCAGATAATGCCGCTGGCATCGTGGTTCTGCTCGATGGCAGCCGCGACCACGCGGGTCACACCGATACCATAGCAGCCCATCCAGGGATGCAGGGCGCGACCTTCGTCGCCGAGCACGGTGGCGTCCATCGCCTCGCTGTACTTGCGCCCCAGCTGGAAGACGTGGCCCACCTCGATGCCGCGCTTGATGGAGAGGGTGCCGTGGCCATCCGGGGAGGGGTCGCCCTCCACCACGTTGCGCAGGTCGGCGACCCTGGGCAGGGCGACGTCGCGCTCCCAGTTGATGCCGAAGTAGTGCTTGCCGTCGACGTTGGCGCCGGCGCCGAAGTCGCTCATCAGCGCCACGCTGCGATCCACGACGATCGGCAGCTCCAGGCCCACCGGGCCGAGCGAGCCGGGACCGGCGCCCACCGCGGCGCGGATCTCCTCTTCGCTTGCCATGGTCAGGGGCTCCGCCACCTCCGGGAGGTTTTCGGCCTTGATGGCGTTGAGCTCGTGGTCGCCGCGTACCAGCAGGGCGATCAGGCCGCCTTCGGCGGCGTGGACCATCAGGGTCTTGATGGTCTTCTCGATGGGCAGGCCGTGCTGCTCCACCAGGGCGGCGATGGTCCTGGCATCGGGGGTGTCGACCAGGCGCAGCTCCTCGGCGGGGGCGGCGCGCTCGGGGGTGGTGCCCAGCGGTGCCGGCAGCGCTTCGGCCTTCTCGATGTTGGCGGCGTAGTCGGAGTCGCTGGAGAAGACGATGGCGTCCTCGCCGGAGTCGGCCAGCACGTGGAACTCGTGGGAGTTGTCGCCGCCGATGGCGCCGGTGTCCGCCAGCACCGGGCGGAAGTCCAGGCCCAGGCGGGTAAAGATGCGGGTGTAGGCATCGTACATCGCCTGGTAGGTCTCCTTCAGGGAGGCCTCGTCGACGTGGAAGGAGTAGGCGTCCTTCATGATGAATTCGCGGGAGCGCATCACCCCGAAGCGCGGGCGGATCTCGTCGCGGAACTTGGTCTGGATCTGGTAGAAGTTGACCGGCAGCTGCTTGTAGCTGGCGATCTCGCGGCGCACCAGGTCGGTGATCACCTCTTCATGGGTCGGGCCGACGCAGTAGTCGCGCTGGTGGCGATCCTTGAGGCGCAGCAGCTCCGGGCCGTACTGCTCCCAGCGGCCGGACTCCTGCCACAGCTCGGCGGGCTGCACCGCCGGCATCAGCACCTCCTGGGCGCCGGCACGGTCCATCTCCTCGCGCACGATCTGTTCGACCTTGCGCAGGGTGCGCAGGCCCACCGGCAGCCAGGTATAGAGGCCGGAGGTGAGGCGACGGATCATTCCCGAACGCAGCATCAGCTGGTGGCTGATGACCTCGGCGTCGGCGGGGGTTTCCTTGAGGGTGGCAATCAGCATCTGGGTGGCGCGCATGGGTCCGGGGTGTCCTCGATGGTCAAGCTGGGGCCGCCGCAAGGGCGGCATGATAGGCGCATTGTACGGCCAAGCGGGAAGGGCGGCAAAAATGCTTGGCTCTTTACGGGTCCTGGTCACCATGCGCCGCGAGTGCCGCAGGGAGACTCCCTGTAAGAGATCTCTTACACGTAATTAAGAGATGGCTTGCGCGCGGGGCGTCCTGTGGCCGGTGTGGGTGCCTGCCATCTTCCTGTAGGGTTCGGGTCTGACGAAAGGTACTGGATCAACAGGGAGATCGAGGCGATGCTCATGGATGGCGCAGACGCTTGGCTGGCCCACTTCGGGACGGGGCCGCTGCATCAGCACGAACGGCTGCTGACCCTGCGCCTGGGCGGCACCGACTTCGTGCCCCACCGCCTGGTGGGCGAGGAGCGCCTCTCGCGCCCCTTCACCTACACCCTGGACTGCGTCTCCCAGCGCGGCGACCTCGAGCTCAAGACCCTGATCGCCCAGCCCGCCGACCTGGCCATCCGCCAGGCCGACGGCACCTACCGGCCGCTCTCGGGGCTGGTGGAGTCCGCCGCCCTGCTCGGCGAGGATGGCGGCGTCTTCTACTACCAGCTCACCCTGGTGCCCTGGCTGGCCCTGCTCGAGCTCGGCCGCGACAGCCGGATCTTCCAGGACAGGAGCGTGGTCGAGATCCTCGAGGCGGTCTTCGCGGCCCACGCCGCCACCCTGGGCGAGGGGGTGGTGCGCTGGCGCTTCGACCTGCGCCGGGAGGTGCCGCCGCGCAGCTACTGCGTGCAGTACCGCGAGAGCGACTACCACTTCGTGCAGCGGCTGATGGAGCAGGAGGGGCTCTGGTGCTACTTCGAGCACGCCGGCGAGGAGGACGACGCCAGCGGCCACTGCCTGGTGATCACCGATGACGCCGACACCTGCGCCCCGGTGGCGCCCCAGGCCATCCGCTTCCACCGCCAGGCCGCCACCGAGCGCACGGACACCCTGACCCAGTGGGGCGGGCGCCGCCGCCAGCAGCCCACCCGGGTCAGCCTGGCCACCTTCGACTACAAGCAGCCGGCCCTCGATAAGCGCACCGGGCTCGACACCGTCGGCGACCAGGGCAACCTGCCGCCCCTCGAGGCCTACGACTATCCCGGCGAGTATTACTACCTCGACCATGGCCGCGGCGAGCGCCTCACCCTCAACCGCCTGGAGGCCCTGGAGTCCCGGGCCAAGCGCTTCCACGGCGCTGGCGGCGCCCGTCAGCTCCAGGTCGGCCGCTGGTTCGAGCTGACGCAGCACCCCCGCCATGACCATGGAGACAGTAGCGAGCGCCAGTTCCTGGTGCTCGGCCTGACCGTACACGCCGAGAACGCCCTGCCGGTCTCGGCCCACCTCAAGGCCCTGCCCGGCAGCCTGCAGCCGCAGCTCGACGCCGCCCGCCGCGCCCATGGCCTCGACCACGCCGAACGCGACGACTACCGCCAGGCCGGCACCGGCCACTACCTGGTCGAGCTCGAGGCCCAGCGCCTCCATCAGCCCTATCGCAGCGGCCTCGACCACCCGCGCCCGGTGGTCGGCGGCCCCCAGACCGCCCTGGTGGTCGGCCCCCCCGGCGAGGAGATCCACACCGACCCCCTCAACCGGGTCAAGGTGCAGTTCCACTGGGACCGCCACGCCCATGACGAGGGGCAGGGCAACGCCAATGCCAGCGCCTGGCTGCGCGTCGCCCAGCCCAGCGCCGGCGCCGGCTGGGGCGGGGTCTTCGTCCCCCGCATCGGCCAGGAGGTGATCGTCGACTTCCTCGAGGGCGACCCCGACCGGCCGCTGATCACCGGGCGGGTCTACAACGGCGACCAGACCCCCGAGTGGCACAGCCACGGCCTGCTCTCCGGCTTCAAGACCAAGACCTACCGCGGCCACGGCTACAACGAGCTGGTGTTCGACGACGCCACCGACCAGGAGCGCATCAGGCTCAACTCCGAGCACGCCAGGAGCCAGCTCAACCTCGGCTACCTGATCCACCAGCACGGCAACCGCCGCGGCGCCTTCCGCGGCACCGGCTTCGAGCTGCGCTCCGACGCCTACGGCGCCATCCGCGCCAACGAGGGGCTCTACCTCACCAGCTGGGGCCAGCTCGGCGCCGGCGGCGACCAGCTCGACCTCAGCCCCGCCACCCAGCAACTGCAGAGCGCCTGGCGCCTGGCCGAGAGCCTGAGCGACAGCGCCGTCGAGCACCGCGCCGAGCCCCTCGCGGCCCGCGAGCACCTCAAGCAGGCCAGCGACGACACCCAGGCGACCTACGGCCAGGCCGGCGACGCCGACCCCGACCACGCCACCGCCCAGGGCGCCAGCCAGGGCGGGCGCGGCGAAGCCGCACGCCTCAGCGCCCCCTGGCTGCACCTCGCCTCGCCGGCGGGCATCGCCCTGAGCACCCCCGAATCCAGCCACCTGGCCCAGGGCCGCTCGCTGAGCGTGACCAGCGGCGAGGACATCAACCTGGCTGCCGGGCGCAGCCTGATCGCCTCGCTCTCCGAGAAACTCTCGCTGTTCGTGCAGCGCGCCGGCATCAAGCTGTTCGCCGCCCGGGGCAAGGTCGAGGTGCAGGCCCAGAGCGACAACCTGGAGCTGACCGCCGAGAAGGACGTGAAGGTCGCCTCCACCGAGCAGGCCATCGACTTAAGCGCGGCGGAGGAGATCCTGCTGGTCTGCGGCGGCGCCTACGTGCGCCTCAAGGGCGGCGACATCGAGGTCCACGCCCCCGGGCGCATCGATGTGAAGGGCGCCCAGCACAGCTTCGGCGGCCCGGCGCGCCTGGGCGAGGCCCTGCCCGAACTGCCGGAAGGGGGGTGTGAGAAGCAGTTTGCCAGTGCCGACAAGGCATCTGCCGGCACCGCACCCGTAGGACGTTGAACATGGCGCAGCATCCACGGCAAGTCACAGGCGCCTGGCCGATGGTCAAGATGGCTGCCTTCAGCTCGAATCTTCTCGAGCGGTTCCAGTTCGCATTGCTCAACCCGTTAAGGGTTCAGGCACAGGACTGGAAAGACCTCCCCGTACAGCCCCTCGAAACGGTACCGGCACCCGTGCGCCCCCATCGTCTGCCTCAACTGGTCGACCTCGATAAGGTGACGGCATCGCAACAGGGCGAGCTCATGGGCCGTGCCGAGCGCTATCGCAGGCGCGGGGTATCCTTTTTTTCGGCGCTTATCGTCAGTGAGAAAGGCTTCGATACCACGGCCGCTCACTTGCGCCGGCAGCTACTGCAGCGTCGGCCCGGCAACCGCCAATACTGGTGGCTTCGCTACTACGACCCAGACGTATTCCGCCACCTTCTCTGGCTGCTCACCATCGAGCAGCTCAAGCGCCTGCTGGGGCCGGTCACTCACTGGTCATGGCCCGATGCCCAAGGGAGATGGCAGAGCATTGAGCGTCCAGGTGAAGGGCCTGTCATCGACTGGCTGGAGCTGAATCGACAGCAGTGGGGCACTCTCGACCGCGTTGCCGCCCTGAACCAGAGCCTACGCCGCCTGGCCTCTACGGCTCCGCAGTGGCCACAGGACGCGGCGCACTGGCAGTGGCTGGATGAGACCATGCGGTACGTGGACGAGACCTTCGGCCTGCCGTTGGAGGACCAGCAGTGTCTGGCCGAGAGCGCTGCCGAACATCATCCCGATCTCGTAACACACCCGGGTATACGCCACCTCCTGGAACAGTCCGCCCATGGTGCGCCTGGTTTCGCCGCACGCCTGGGGCATCTGGATGAGACAACGTGGAATACCATCATCTCTGACCTGAGGAGCATGACATGAGCAGTGACAGCGGCCGGCCGGATTGCAACTTCTGCGGTGGGGGCGGGTTGCCGATCCTGCCGGTGCGCTACGCCGTTGCACGTAGTGACGCACCCAGTACTGATGTGCCCGAGGTGCCAGAAGAGCTGAAGGATGAAGCGGTTTCCCGCATCAGCCTGCCGGATGGCCAGCACTACACGCTGCGGCTCCTCAGGGAAGGGTTTCTCTACCTTTACAACGCAGCGAGAGGGCGCTGGCAGGGTTACCATGTCACCCGGGAAGGTTTTCTCGCCCGGTATATCGACGTCACGCACCGGGAACTGCTGGCATTCGACCCGGATGCCCCGGGCGTACTTGATGCCGAGATCAACGCGCCTATCGAAGACGATGAATTCCCCTGTCGCGCCAACCCTGAGCATGTCTATCCTGGCCGCTGTGTAACGATTCCCGCTGCCGATGAAGCCGATGATATTTACATGACGTTCTCGGACGATCGCTGGACCAAGCGGGTCTGGAAGGAATATGCCACCAACCGCAATGGCCGCCGCGATACCATGCGCCGCCTCTCCCTGCCGCAGTGGAAGGGCGGCGATGGGCGCTATGTCAAGCCCTTGGCTGAGCTCGGTAACTATCTGGCAGAGGCCGCCTTCTCATGGACCATGCAGCAACCGCGGCGGGATGATGAAATCGGCGAGACTGCCACCCCCGAGGTCCACGCCCTGAGCCACAGCCAGGCGCCGGTCAACGGCATGAGAAACGATATCGATGGCTTCGTGAGCTGGACGTCGCGACAGGCCGAACCGAGTGGCATGACGCCGGCGCTCTTCGTGCTCGACGATGCGGCAGGGGTGACCAGTGATCTCGCCAGCCTGCTCGAGGTGCGAGAGGAAGAGTTCAACCAGCGTGAGCTTCTTCATCGTCCCTTCGTGACGGCAGGCGTCGTCAATGCGCTGCGCGACGGTATCCAGGAGAGGGCACGGATTGAGCATGTCGACAGCATCGTCGAGAGGCGGCTGCGTGATGAGTACTACAACAGTTACGGCGGCCCTCCCGGCATGGAAGCCAGCTTGAAGGCCCGCTTCGAGCACCGCCAACGGGAAAACGCCGAATTCAGGCAAGAAGTCGATGACTTTCAGCTTGACGTGATTGATAGCATCAGCGACGCAGAGCTCGATGACAAAGGCAATTCTGCGTGGCGAAAGTACGGCGATAAGCTTCGAGACGACGAACCCGACAAGTGGATGCAGGATACCTACCAGCCTGCGCTTGCAGAATACGACACCGAGACCATGCGTCCGCTGGTCGAGGCCTACCTGGCGTGGCTGACAGGTGGTGAGCTGCTGGCCTACCTGGACAGTCGCTTCGATGACCGCAACATCGAGTCGGGCATCACCTTCGTTTCGGTCGTCTCCGCCGCTTTGCTGGGCACCCAGAGCTACGCACCCGCGTTCAAGCAATATGTGGTGTGGCTCTCCTCCGACGACATTGCCAACGACAACCTGCTGCTCAGGGCGCTGTGCCTCAACCATGAGGCGCTGCGGGAGCAGGTGCTGGCTGCCGCCGACGCAGCGGCCAACGTTCGGCAAGCAGAACGCCAAGGAGAGGCGGGAGACGTCTTCAGCACGCTCTCCTGGGGGACCTTGATTGCCAGCTTCACCGGTCTGACCGCAGGCTTGCCCGACGAGATGGTCTCGCCTGCCTGGCTGGTCGGTCGTCTGCTCGGGCCGATGATGAGTGCGGTCAACGGTGAGCATCTTCCTCGGCCCCTGCTAGTGGCACTGGGTGTGACCGCCGGGCAGCCGGTGCGTGTCTTCCGTCAGCGAGCCACCACCCTGAAACAAGCGATTCCAGCACTGAGTAACAAGCTGAGACACCTCTACCCCCAGCTCGAACAGGTCGACCAGCAGCGTTTTCAGCGCAAGCTGGAAATCGAGACACGCTCGCTACGGCAGATGAGCAACGCCGCTGCCGGTCAGCAGGACATCGTGTTTGCGGTGCGCCAGATCGAGTTGGGAACGCTAAGTGATTACGGCGCCGAGACCCGGCTGATCAATCAGTCCATGGGGGCACTGGAGCCGATGTCAGACATTGGCAGCCGAGGTGGCGTAGGTGAAAAGCTTGGCACGCTGGTGGCCAATCGCCAGGTCTCGGCGGGGGTATTGAGTGCGTTCTTAGCGATCTGTGCCTTCAACAGCTACCTATCGAACATGGACCGGCTGTTGGATGCTCCGGCTCGCCAAAAGGGGCGTCTGATGGGCGCGGGCCTGGCGGCCAGCGGGGCGGGGCTGGAGTTGATCGCCGCGACCCTGAGCCAGGCCAGGCGGGCCTTCGTGACCTCGAACCACCTGTTGGTAAGTGCACAGCATGTAGCCCTGCGCTGGGGGCTTCGCTTCGGGCTAGCTGGGGGGCTTACTTTAGGAGTGATGGATATATGGGAGGGAGTTGAAAAGTTGGATGACAAAGCGTGGACAATGGCGGGGCTATATTTCATATCGGGGTCATTTACTATCGGAGCAAGCCTTTTTGTCTTTTTGGCTGCAGCAAGTACCGCCGCCAAGGCAGCGGGGGGGGCAGGTATACTCGCTGGCCTATCCGTGGTGGGCTTATGGTGGGTAGCGGGTGTGCTTGGCGTTATCGCCATAGGAGCGACGATCGCGATCTGGTGGTTTACCGAGGATGATCTGCAGGAGTGGTTGGCACAGGGTGCCTTTGGCGTGCGTGGCAAGCTGGGCTTGGGTACGGCGGCATTGGCAAGCGAGATGCAGCGCCTCGAGGCCATCACTCAGGAAGGAAGCTGAGAATGCGTACCACCGCCAGGGATTTGTACAATCTCTATATTCGGGCCAACTGGGGGTTCTCCAGTACCCTGACAAAGATGCGGGGCTTCGGCAAACATAGTTCCCCACTGATGAGACAACAGAAAGCACCGGATATTGACGCTGGTCGTTTCAATGATTCGGTGATCGCAGTCAATTCCACCTTTCTGGAAGTCGTCGATTCCGGGAATCGTTTGCGAGGTGTCAATTCTGCTTTCGGACTTATGGGGACGGTCCCGCTTCTTTTAGGCTTGGGAGGATTGCTTTATATACTTGTTGCTAAAGGCGGGGAAGTGCCTGGTATATTTTTTGCTATTTTTTGGCTTGCTATTGTGGTGATATCTGTTTTGATTTTGCCCGCGGCGAATACTCTTGTCCGCTGGGATATGTTCCGCAAGACTCACTATCCCATGCGTTTCAACCGGGTTGATCGCAAGGTCTACGCCTGGTCCCAGGACATGGGGGTGGTCACCATGAACTGGGACGATATTCACTTCTATCAAAGCAAAGCTTCTGCCTCGGAGGAGCGGCGTGGTATGGGGCGTGAAGAGGTGCGTGGCTATGTCAAGGATGATGCCGGCAATATCGTGCATCATTTGGTCTTTTTTAAATATGAAGGTGGCAAGATGATGCGCGGCGCGCTGGAGATCTGGGAGCTGGTGCGCCGCTATATGGAAGAACCGGACGGCCATGTTCAGGCCTATCGGGTCGACCAGCGCGTGCTGGCATTGGAAGGGCGGCGAGAAGGTTTTTTCGACTCTCTGACCCAGGCGACCCGCATTATGGCCGACTCGCGTCTCTTCCAAGTGGTTTTTGCGCTGATGGTCGCCTGGGCCGGCACGGGCCGCATCCTTGCCAAATGGACCTGCCGGGTACCGCGCTGGCCGGAGTGGGTCGAGGAAAAGTGCCAGGTGGCCCCGGACGACCCTTATGTGCGCAATCGCCAGAACGAGCGCCCGCTCAAGGCCGGAGAAGCCCTCTGGCCGCTGTTCTGCTTTCTGCTTGGCTGGGCGCAGGCGTTGACCATCTTCTACTTCCTGTTCCGGGGGTACTTTTGAGACGCCGCGTCCTGCTCGACCGTCTGAGTAAAGTCCCCAGTCGACCTCAGAAGACTGTCTCTGTCGGGCTGCTTATGCTTGACTTCAACATCAGCAAGGAGACTTGATTATCAAGTACGTTAAAGGATTCCTGATTATCTACGCCATCTTGGCATCCGTGGTGCAGATGGTCTTCGGCTTTGCGCTCATGACCGGCCGCGCCACCTCCGACAGTGAAGCGATGGCACAGTTTGCGCTGAGCACCGCGATCCCTGCACTCGTCCTGGTTGCTGTCATCACCCTCTGGGAGCGCCGCAGGAACCGCTCATGAAGACCTGGCCATCATCGTCTACGCCTTTTGCCTGCTCGTCTTGATTGGCGACGACCGGACGATGGCGATCTGGCGGTTTACCGAGGATGACATGGAAGAATGGTTGGCCGAAAGTGCCTTTGGTGTGCGCGGCGAGCTGGGCTTGGGCACGGAGGTGCTGGAGACCGAAATGCAACGCCTCAAGGCCATCACTCAGGAAGGAAGCTGAGAATGCACACCACAGCTAGGGACTTTTTCAATCTTTATATACGGGCCAACTGGGGATTCTCTAGCACCCTGTCGAAAATACGAGGCTTCGATAAGCATAACCCCTCACTGGAGAAACAGCAGAGAGTACCGGGAATCGAAGCTGGCCGCTTCAATGATTCGGTGATCACGGTCAACTCCACCTTTCTGGAGTTCGTCGATTCAGGGAATCGCTTGAGAGGAATTAATTCATTTTTTGGAGCGGCCGTATTAGCTGTAACGCTATATCTAACTTTTCTAGCAGCAGTGGCTCTTCTGAAGTATGAATCACTACCTGCGATTGTATACGTTATGATGGCATTTTGTTGCTTGGTGCTTTCTTTTATATTTGCCATTATGAATATGCTGATTCGCTGGGATATGTTCCGCAAGACCCATTATCCCATACGCTTTAATCGGGTCGACCGCAAGGTCTACGCCTGGTCGCAGGATATGGGCGTGGTCACCATGAACTGGGACGATATTCACTTCTATCAAAGCAAAGCTTCTGCCTCGGAGGAGCGGCGTGGTATGGGGCGTGAAGAGGTGCGTGGCTATGTCAAGGATGATGCCGGCAATATCGTGCATCATTTGGTCTTTTTTAAATATGAAGGTGGCAAGATGATGCGCGGCGCGCTGGAAATCTGGGAGCTGGTGCGCCGCTATATGGAAGAACCGGACGGCCATGTTCAGGCCTATCGGGTCGACCAGCGCGTGCTGGCATTGGAAGGGCGGCGAGAAGGTTTTTTCGACTCTCTGACCCAGGCGACCCGCATTATGGCCGACTCGCGTCTCTTCCAAGTGGTTTTTGCGCTGATGGTCGCCTGGGCCGGCACGGGCCGCATCCTCGCCAAATGGACCTGCCGGGTACCGCGCTGGCCGGAGTGGGTCGAGGAAAAGTGCCAGGTGGCCCCGGACGACCCTTATGTGCGCAATCGCCAGAACGAGCGCCCGCTCAAGGCCGGAGAAGCCCTCTGGCCGCTGTTCTGCTTTCTGCTTGGCTGGGCGCAGGCGTTGACCATCTTCTACTTCCTGTTCCGGGGGTACTTTTGAGACGCCGCGTTTCGAAGGTGGCGAGTGGAGAGCGCTAGGATGGCATCTTTTCTACGTACAGGCTCGCGGATGATCCCGTGAGCGTCAGGCCCCCCCCGCTGCGGGTAGCGATGGCACGGCTCGGTCTGTGCCTTCGGGAGTAGCCGCCGCCCGTCGATATCTTATCTGGTGCAACACGGATGTTGCGCTCACCAACTACTCGCCAGGGAAGGCAGCCAAGGTGCCTTTCCCGGCGGTAGCGTGGCCCGTTGCCATCTCGCCTCGCCGGCGGGCATCGCCCTGAGCACCCCCGAATCCAGCCACCTGGCCCAGGGCCGCTCGCTGAGCGTGACCAGCGGCGAGGACATCAACCTGGCCGCCGGACGCAGTCTGATCGCCTCGCTCTCCGAGAAACTCTCGCTGTTCGTGCAGCGCGCCGGCATCAAGCTGTTCGCCGCCCGGGGCAAGGTCGAGGTGCAGGCCCAGAGCGACAACCTGGAGCTGGCCGCCGAGAAGGACGTGAAGGTCGCCTCCACCGAGCAGGTCATCGACTTAAGCGCGGCGGAGGAGATCTTGCTGGTCTGCGGCGGCGCCTACGTGCGCCTCAAGGGCGGCGACATCGAGATTCACGCCCCCGGGCGCATCGACGTCAAGGGCGCCCAGCACAGCTTCGGTGGCCCGGCGCGCCTGGGCGAGGCCCTGCCCGGACTGCCGGAAGGGGGGTGTGAATCCCAGCTGAAGGGCGCCGACCAGCAGCGGGCGGGCGCCACCGCCCTGGGGGGGTGACGGCAGGATGCAAGAGGTTCGGGAGCCAGCCGATATCGAGAGGGCCGATGCGCTGCCGCTGGCGTGGCTGCAGACGCACTCCTACGCGCTGCTCAATCCGCTGACGGTGGACATCGCCGCCTGGGCCGACCTGCCCGGGGAGTCGCTGGTTACCCCGAGCGTCAATGCCCGACCGCATCTGTTGCCGCAGCTCATCCATCTGGAGGCGCTGTCGGCCGAGGCTCGGGCGGCACTGGCCGAGCGCATCGAGCAGCACCAGCGGCGTGGCGTGGCGTTCTTCTGCGCCTTGCTGGAAAGCCGCGCTCCCGCGGCACGGGTCGCCCAGCATTTCAAGCGCCACCTGGAACAGCGCCGCGCGGGGGACAAGCGGCGCTGGTGGCTGCGGTTCTACGACCCCCACGTCTTTCGTCACCTGTGCTGGCAGCTGGAGGCCGAACAGAGGGACCGCCTGCTAGGGCCGATCGACGCCTGGTGCTGGCCGGATACGCAGGGCCACTGGCACTGCCAGCGGCACCACTCGGATGAGACGCCTGGCGTGCTCCATCTGCTGCTCAGCCGAGCGCAATGGGCCCGCATCGATCGGCTGGCCTTGCTCAACCGTACCCTGGACGCCCTGGCGCTCATGGAGCCGGCCCGAGAACAGGACGAGGCCCTGTGGCGGTGGGTCGATGCCCTGCTGGAACGGGCGGAGCGTCAGCGACTACCCGACGAGGAGGATCGCCAGCACTACGCCGAGCAGGCGGTACGGTTTCACCCACAGATTCACATCCATCCAGAGCTCCAGGCCCGTCTCGCCCGCGTTCGTGAACAGGGCAGCTCTTACCGGGCGGCCTGCGCCGATCTCGATCAGGCCAGGATGGCCAGCATGGCCGCCGAGCTGGATGGCCAGGACAGACGCAAGGAGGCTCGATGAGCGACGCGACCCAACAGCAATCCATCGCGGCATGCCCCTATTGCCAGAAGGGGGGATTGCCGATCCTGCCCCTGCGCTATGCCATCACCCGCACCGATAGCGAGAGTGGCGAGCCGGTCGGGCCGCCGCTGAGCGCGCCCTTCGGCGCCGGCGTGGCCGATATCACCCTGCCGGAAGGGCAGACCTACACCCTGCGGCTGCTGCGGGGTGGCTATCTGTATGTCTTCAACGAACTGCGCGGCAGCTGGTCCGGCTACGTGGTGACGGAGCGGGGCTACCTGTTTCCCTATGTCACGGAGGTCCGGCATGACGTCCTGGCGGCGATGGACCCGCAGCAGGTTCAGGGCGGGATCGATGCCCTGCTGCAACCGCCGCCCCGGGAAGAGGAGTTCAGCTGCACGCTCAACCCGGACCATCACTACCCGGGACGCTGCATCACCATTCCCAATGCCGATGAGGCCGGGGATATCTACCTGGCCTTCTCCGATACCGCCTGGACCAAACGCGTTTGGCACGAGCACGCCACCAACGCCGAGGTGGGCGACGGCGGCCTGCGGCGGCGGGACCACATGCGAAAACTCTCGCTGGTCGAGTGGCGTGGCGGTAGCGCCGAGCATGCCGCCCCGCTTGGCGAGCTCGAGGAGCGCGTGGCCGAAGCCGGCTATCCCTGGCAATTGCCCAATCCCATGCTGCAGTTTGTCGCCTGCGAGGAAAACGGCGCTGCAACGTCGACTCCCTTCGGCCATAGCCTGGCGCCCATGAATGGGATCGGAGGGTGGCAGGCCGAGGGGCTGCAGCGATGGGCCAATGCCCAGGCCGAACCGCTCGACACGCCACCGGTGATGGTGGCGCTGGAGGACCCGGTGGGTATCGCCGCCGATCTGGCGGTGCTGATGGGAGTGAGACTGCACGAGAAGATGGCCGACCCTGCCCACGCGCGACCGTTGGCGATCTCCTCGGCCATAGCCAATATCCGCCAGAGTATTCGTGATGACGCCGAGAACCGGCAGATCTATCGCACCGAACGCAGGGCCTATCAGTTGGTTTATGGAGGAGGCCATGGGGCTGGCGGGGCAGCGCTAGCAGGAGCATTAAGCACCAGAGTACGTGAACGGCAGCAGGAGATGTTGGAGCGCTGGCGCGATCCCACCCCCGAGCAACTTGCAGCTGCCCGAGACTCTGCCTGGAGCGATTACAGCAGCAAGCTCGACAAGCCGAGGCTGGAGTCTTGGGAGAGTACTTGGCAAAAAGAAATGCAGGCGTTTGACACAGAGCAGCTGGCGCCGCTGGCTAATGCACATGTGCAGTGGATGCAGGGCGATAGTCTCTATGAACAGCTGGACGCCCAGCATGATGACCTGAATCCCGACTCCGGTGCGGCCTTTGTCGATACGCTGCTGCTATGCATTCAGGACACTCAGGAGTATGCCCCTTGCGCAGCGCTTTACGAGCGCTGGCTCTCCGCGACGGCCGTTGAGCGGCGCAACCTGTTGCTGAGAGCCCTGGGTTACAACCAGGAGCTAATACTGAAACAGTGGGAAGGGCAAGTGCGGGGTGGCCTACAGCCGGAAGCGTTGCGTGGCCTCCCGTGGGATGCCCTGATAACCGGCTACGGCGAGACGCTTGATGCACTCAGTGATGGAAGCCAGAACGCAGTGGTGCGGCTGACATCAGCAGTGGGCGGCCCCTTCGGTAAGGTGGCCGCTAGCGCGGTCGATCGGGTTGTAGGACCGGCATTGGTGGCAATGGGCGTCATTGCCCGTGCGCCAGTGATGCTGGTAGATGTGACGATGGGCAAAGGGCAAGCGATTGCAGAGCTGGTCGCTCGTATGGTGGCAATCAATCCCGAAGTGGGAACACTGGACGATCTGAACCGGGCGATCGATATACAGATGCGCAAGGCGCGCATCTTTGGCACCCCCGTCGAAGGTACCGGCCGGCACCGCTACCTGATCATGGCCGATCCCAGGGTCGTTGGAGATTTTCCCGGGAAGGATGACCAGGGCAATGCCCGCCGCTTTGCCAAGGCCGTGATCCTGACCTCGGAGGATCGTAAGGAAATGACACGTTTGCGCTGGCGTCAGCTTCTGCCCACCGAGGCAGGATTGGGCGTGGTAGCCGGCATACTGCAGATCATCGCGCTGGGCAAGCTGGCCGATGACCTGGCCAATAGCTTGGAACACGAGAAGAACGAAAACCGCTGGCGGTATCATGCCGGCATCGCGGGTTTGGTGGGAGTGCTGTCAGAGACAGTGGGCAGATGGTCGGAAAGTGCCTCTCAGGCAGGCAGTCGACTGGGGCGATTTATCGAACGTTATCTCGGTCGCTTCTTGCGCTTTGCTGGCAGGGGTTTGGGCATCGGCGTGGGAGGTGTGATGGCCATATGGGATGGTGTTAGGGGGTGGAAGGAGTTGAAGGAAGGTAATGCAGTAGGGTGGCTCTACTTTGCAAGTATGGGGTCGATGTTGATTGCTACTGTGGCATTTACAAAGCTAGGTGCAATGATTTTTGGTGCTGCCTCTACCGGCGTGGGTATCGTTTTGGTAGTGCTGGTCATCGTTATTGCCGTCTTGATCGAGATATTCAAGGATAACAAGGTTAAGGATTGGCTGGAGTGCTGCTATTTCGGGAAGTTTGAGGAAGACGAGCGCTACCAGAATCCTGAATTGGAAGTGCATGAACTCGAGCTTGCCCTTAATGAGATGAAAGGCTGATACATGGATTACGCTGGACTGGATTACCGCAATATTCGCTTTCCCGTGGATCGCCCGCTGACCGAGGCCGAGCGCGCGGTACGTTATCAGCAGAAGAAGGCGCGCAGCGCGCCGCCGATGGATTTTTTGTCGGTGATTGGATTTAACAGCAACTATATTGATCTGGTGGATCGCTGGTATTCGATCAAGGGGTTCAATACTTGGGTTGGGGCCTTGGTTGTTCTGCTTTCCATCGGGGGGTGTGCGGGTATATATATTGCCCTCTTTTTTTCTGGCCGCACTGCACCCTTGGAAATGGTCGACTGGATTGGATTAAGCTTTTTGACACCACTTTTCCTGGCAATGATTTGGGGTGGCTGGTGGCTGATACGAACCGAATGCGGTCGTTGGACCCACTATCCCATGCGTCTGAATCGCAGGACGCGTCAGGTGCACGTCTTCCGTCAGGACGGCAGCGTACTGACGGTGCCATGGGACTCACTGTTCCTGACATTGGGAAAGGAGAAAAGCCCGCTGTCTGGTACTACCTATGACCTGCGCGCCCATGTTCTCGATGCTGATGGAGAAACGGTGCGCGAGTCGTTTTCACTGGGATATCCCTCACCGTTGGGCAACGCTGATTCAATCGACAAGTTCTGGGCCTTCCTGCAGCCCTATATGGAGGCTGAAGATGGCGTAGAGCGCACCTGGCGCTATCTCAAGGACGACGCCGGGTATCTTGTGCCGGTGGATGGGCGCAAGGAGGGCTGGCGATGGAGCATTGTACGTAGCTTCATGCTGGGCGCTCACTGGCCCTATCTGCAGTTGGTGTTTGCTCCTTTCCTGGGCCTGAATACCATTGGCCGGATGTTTGCGATGTGGACCAGCAAGGTGCCGCAGTGGCCTGAGGAAGTGGAGCGGGAGAACCCGGTGGAGGTGGATGATTCCTATGTGCTGACCTGGCGCGACAACGGCCCGATTGGCTGGTGGGAGCTCTACTGGCCGCTGATCTGCACCGTCATTGGCGTCGGGGGCTACGTCGGTGTGATCGTCTGGGTCGTCTCGGGCCTGTGGCGCTGAGTGTCGCGATTGGCGCAGGGCAAGGGCTATCGGCTTGGCAGCCGCAGGGACCAGGCAGGTGAGGGCGGCCAAGCCTCACGCCACACTGAAGTCGACGTTGGTGCAGGTGGGGGCTGTGGTAGACTCCCGTGATTATGCCCAGTGCCGCGGGCTTCGGCAGTGCCTGTCCGCGACATCGACCCCATCGTGATCCTGGAGCCCATTACTGCCATGTCCAGCACTCTGCGTCGCGGCCTGACCGGCCTGGTCCTCGGTGTGTCCGTCACCGCCCTGGTGGGCTGCGGTACCGTCTTCCACCCCGAGCGCAAGGGCCAGGTGAGCGGCCGCATCGACCCGGTGGTGGCGATCGCCAACGGCGTCGGCCTGCTCTTCTTCATCGTCCCCGGCGTGGTCGCCTACGCGGTCGATTTCTCCAACGGCACCATCTACCTGCCCAGCGGGCACACTTCGGCCGGCGTGGATGCCATGCGGCTGGAGGAGGGCATGGACGTCGCCTCCCTGGAGCGGCTGCTCTCCGAGAAGACCGGCAAGGCGGTGAGCCTGGACAGCGAGCTGATGAGGGTCGAGGAGGTCGCGAGTCTGGACGAGGCGCTGGCCCTGGTGCGCATGGCCGGCATCGACGACGAGGCCCGGCTTGGCAGGAGCACCGACGACGCTTGAAGGCGCCGGGCACCCGTCCGGCTACTTTGCCAGGTCCCGCATGGCGCTCTCCAGCCCCTCGAGGGTCATGGGGTACATACGGTCGTCGATCAGCTGGCGGATCAGCTGGGTGGAGTGGGTGTACTCCCAGGCGCGCCGCGGCATGGGGTTGAGCCAGGCCAGGCGGGGGAAGGTGTCGACCAGGCGCCTGAGCCACACCGCGCCGGCCTCGTCGTTGAAGTGCTCGACGCTGCCGCCGGGGTGGGTGATCTCGTAGGGCGACATGGCGGCATCGCCGACGATCACCACCTGGTAGTCCTCGCCGTAGGTGTGCAGCACGTCCATGGTCGGGATGCGCTCGGTGTGGCGCCGCGACTGGCTCTGTGCGTTGCTGCGCCACACCCCCTCGTAGAGGCAGTTGTGGAAGTAGTAGGCCTCCAGGTGCTTGAACTCCGAGCGCGCCGCGGAGAAGAGCTCCTCGCAGGTGCGGATGTGGTCGTCCATGGAGCCGCCCACGTCGAGCAGCAGCAGCACCTTTACCGCGTTGTGGCGCTCCGGGCGCATCTGCACGTTGAGCAGGCCGGCGTCCCGCGCGGTCTCGCGGATGGTGGCGTCGATGTCGAACTCCTCCGCCGCCCCCTGACGGGCGAACTTCCTGAGCCTGCGCAGCGCCATCTTGATGTTACGCGTGCCAAGCTCCAGGGAGTCGTCGTAGTCGCGGAAGCGCCGCTCGTCCCACACCTTCACCGCCCGGCGGTGGCGGGAGCCCTCCTGGCCGATGCGGATGCCTTCGGGGTTGTAGCCGTAGGCGCCGAAGGGGCTGGTGCCGCCGGTGCCGATCCACTTGTTGCCGCCGGCGTGGCGCTCCTTCTGCTCCTCGAGGCGCTTCTTGAAGGTCTCGATCAGCTTCTCGAGGCCGCCCAGGGACTCGATCTGTGCTTTCTCCTCCGCGGAGAGCTGTTTCTCGAACTCCCGGCGCAGCCAGTCGTCCGGGATCAGCGCCTCGATGGCGGCGTCGAGGTTCTCGAGCCCCTCGAACCAGGCGGCGAAGGCGCGATCGAAGCGGTCGAAGTGGCGCTCGTCCTTGACCATCACGGTTCGCGCCAGCTGGTAGAAGGCCTCCATGTCGGCGAATACCACGCCGCGCTCCACCGCGGCGTGGAGATCAAGCAGCTCGCGCAGCGACACCGGCACCCCGGCACGCTTCAGGGTCTCGAACAGGCCGATAAACATGGATTAGCGCCTCTGGTTGCCCTGGCGACGCAGCATGAAGGCCAGCCGCTCCAGCAGCTGGGTGTCCTGCTCGTTCTTGACGAGGGCGCCGGCCAGCGGCGGTATCGCCTTCACCGGGTCGCGCTGGTAGAGCGCCTCTCGGGCCAGTTCGTCTGCCATCAGAAGCTTCAGCCAGTCCACCAGCTCCGAGGTGGAGGGCTTCTTCTTGAGGCCCGGCGCCTCCCTGAGCTCGAAGAACACCTCCAGCGCCTCGCCCACCAGCTTCGGGGCGATGTCGGGGAAGTGCACGTCGACGATGGCCTGCATGGTCGCCCGGTCGGGGAACTCGATGTAGTGGAAGAAGCAGCGGCGCAGGAAGGCGTCGGGCAGCTCCTTCTCGTTGTTGGAGGTGATGACGATGATCGGGCGGTGGCGCGCGGTCACGGTCTCGCCGGTCTCGTAGACGTGGAACGCCATGCGATCCAGCTCGTGGAGCAGGTCGTTGGGAAACTCGATGTCTGCCTTGTCGATCTCGTCGATCAGCAGCACCACGCGCTCGTCGGCGGTGAAGGCCTCCCACAGCTTGCCGGGCTTGATGTAGTTGGCGACGTTCTCCACGCCCTCGACGCCCAGCTGGGAGTCGCGCAGGCGGCTCACCGCGTCGTACTCGTAGAGCCCCTGGGCGGCTTTGGTGGAGGACTTGATATGCCAGGTGATCAGCCGCGTGCCCAGAGAGGCCGCCAGCTCCTCGGCCAGCAGGGTCTTGCCGGTACCCGGCTCGCCCTTGATCAGCAGCGGGCGCTCCAGGGTCACGGCGGCGTTGACCGCCTGTTTCAGGGCCTCGGTGGCCACGTAAGTGGAAGTGGAATCAAACGCCATGGAGTGTGTGCCTCGACAGATCGTCAGGAGTGGGGATATTCGAACAAGTGTACGGAAGGGCGGCGATGGCGACAAATCACGCCCGCTGCGTCGGGCGGTAGGCCTCCACCAGGATCGCCGGGTCCTGCTCAGCGTGGCCACGGGTGGAATGGGCGCGCATCAGCTGGGCGGCGAGGGCGCTCATGGGGGTGGCGCTGCCGCTGCGCTGGCTCTGGGCCACCGCCAGGTCGAGGTCCTTGAGCAGGGTGCGCAGGTGCCAGGGCGGGTCGGCGAAGTCGTTCGCCGCCATGCGCGGGGTGAGGATCTGGAAGGGCCTGGAGTCCGCGAAGCCCCCGGAGAGCGCCTCGACGAGCCGGCTGGCCGCCACGCCGCTGGCCTCGGCCAGCGCTACCATCTCGGCGAGCACCGCGGCCTGGCAGCCCACCACCATCTGGTTGCACACCTTGGTGACCTGGCCGGCGCCCACCGGGCCCATGTGGGTGACCCGCGCGGCCATGGGGGCGAGGGCCGGGCGGATGGCATCGATGGCGTCCGCCTCGCCGCCGGCCATCATCACCAGGCTGCCGGCCTCGGCGCCGGCCACCCCGCCGGAGACCGGGCAGTCGATCCAGCCCATCCCGCACTGCGCCTCGAGCCGTGCGGCGAAGTCGCGGGTGGCCGCCGGGTCGCTGCTGGAGAGGTCGATCAGGGTCTGGCCCGGGCGTCCGTGCGCCGCCACGCCGCCCTCGCCGAACACCACCTGCTCCACCACGGCGGTATTGGCCAGGCAAAGCATCACCACCTCCACGCTCGCCACCAGCTCGCCGACGCTGGCGGCCACCCGGGCGCCGGCCTGGCCCAGCGCCTCGGCCTTGGCGGGGGTTCGGTTCCAGGCGGTCACATCGAAGCCGGCCTCCAGCAGCCGGCGGGTCATGGGGTCGCCCATCAGGCCGATGCCGATGAAGCCGAGTCGGGGTTGCGTCACGAGCTGCTCTCCATCCGGGAAAGCGTCAGAATGCGCGACCGAGCTTTCGGCATCAAGCGCATCGGCCGCGAACGGGGCTGGCCGCCGCCAGAAGAGCGCGCTAGTGTCAAACGCTGACCGCGCGGACGCCAACCGGCCGCGCCACGCCATGACGAAGGAAACCGCCATGCCTCAGCCGCTTCAACCCACCCACCTCGCAGGGCTTCACACCCACGGGGCCTGCTGCTGCGGCTCGCCGCTGCTGCAGCGCTTCCACGCGCGCATGATGGCGGAGATCAGCCGCCGCCACTTCCTGGGCGGAACCGCCGCCGTCATGGCGCTGTTTGCCGGCCTGCACGCCCCCTCCGCGGTGGGGGAGGCGCCGAAGGAGCGCGAGGGTCCGCTGCTGCTGACCCGCCTGCGTCTGTTCGACGGCAGCGGGGCGCCGCTGCGCGACGATGTGGCGGTGCGGGTGGAGGCGGGGCGCATCGCGGCGCTGCTGCCCGGTGACGCCGACCCCGAAGGGGCCGAGGTGATCGACTGCGGCGGGCGGGTGCTGATGCCGGGGCTGATCGACGCCCACTGGCACACCACCCTGGCGGGCATCACTCAGGTGGCGGCGATGACCGCCGACGTGGGTTACGTGCATCTGGTGGCGGCCCGGGAGGCGGAGCGCACCCTGATGCGCGGGGTGACCAGCGTGCGCGACGTGGGCGGGCCCTCCTTCGCGCTCAAGCGCGCCATCGACGAGGGCATCGTGGCCGGTCCCAGGATCTTCCCCGCCGGCGCCATGATCTCCCAGACGTCGGGCCACGGCGATTTCCGCCTGCGCCACGAGGTGCCCCGCGGCAGCGCCACGCCGCTCAGCGAACAGGAGCGCCAGGGGGTGGCGGCGATCGCCGACGGCGAGGCCGAGGTGCTGCGCCGCACCCGGGAGCAGCTGATGCTGGGCGCTTCCCAGATCAAGCTGATGGCCGGCGGTGGCGTAGCCTCCACCTACGATCCCCTGGACAGCACCCAGTTTACCGAGCGCGAGCTGCGCGCCGCGGTGGAGGCCGCCGAAGACTGGGGCACCTATGTGATGGTGCACGTCTACACGCCGCGGGGAATCCAGCGCGCCCTGCGGGCGGGGGTGCGCTCCATCGAGCATGGCCAGCTGGCCGACGAGGAGAGCGTGCGCATGATGGCCGGGGAGGGCGCCTGGTGGAGCCTGCAGCCCTTCCTGCAGGACGAGGACGCCAACGTCTATCCCGACGCCGCGCGCCGCGAGTCCCAGCGCCGGGTCGCCGAGGGCACGGTGCGCGCCTATGAGATGGCCCAGCGCTTCGACGTCAAGACGGCCTGGGGCACCGATATCCTCTTCAGCCCCCAGAACACGCCGAACCAGCTGCGCCACCTGGCCAAGCTCACCCGCTTCTACGACCCCCTGACGGCCCTGGCCATGGCCACCGGGCGCAACGGCGAGCTGCTCGCGCTCTCGGGTCCGCGCAACCCCTATCCCGGCACCCTCGGGCGCATCGAGCCCGGCGCCCTGGCGGACCTGCTGGTGGTCGACGGCGACCCGAGCCGCGACCTCGACTTCCTCAACGACCCGGAGCGCAACCTGCGGCTGATCATGAAGGGCGGGCGCATCCACAGGGAGCGACTGTGAGTCACTCGTCGGAGTCGGGCCCCGTCGACTGGCGCCTGATACTGCCTCGCCATGGCGCATTTCGCGCCTGCGGGGCGCCCGGATGGTGCAGTGCCGCACGCCGCGGCTTCGCTGGAATGCCTGTCTGAGGCCGCGGGTTCTCCTATCCTTTTGTAAGTAAAGCGGTCTTCTGACTTCTGGCCCGCTCTTCGCAATAGCAAAGGCATGATCGCTGAATCACCCGGCGATCCACGAGTGAGCTGGCGTGCTCCACCTGGTCCCCTTCGGGGGACCTTTTTTATGCCTGGCAGCCTGGGTTTATGCTTGGCAGATCGACCCCTTTGGTCTACATTAATCAAAAATGTAGAAATTAATCCTTGAGCCGCCACGGAACCTACGCCATGAGCCAGATCACCCCCGTCACCTGGGAAGACCCCTTCCGCCTCGTCGACCAGCTCACCGAAGACGAGCGCATGGTCCACCAGACCGCCCACGACTACTGCCAGGAGAAGCTCCTGCCCCGGGTGCTGGAGGCCAACCGCCACGAGATCTTCCACCGCGAGATCATGAACGAGATGGGCGAGCTCGGCCTGCTGGGCTCCACCATCGAGGGCTACGGCTGCGCCGGGCTCAACTACGTCAGCTACGGCCTGGTCGCCCGGCAGGTGGAGCGGGTCGACTCCGGCTATCGCAGCGCCATGAGCGTGCAGTCGAGCCTGGTGATGTACCCCATCCACGCCTTCGGCAGCGAGGCCCAGCGCGAGAAGTACCTGCCCAGGCTGGCCATCGGCGAATGGGTCGGCTGCTTCGGCCTCACCGAGCCAGACCACGGCTCCGACCCGGGCGGCATGGCGACCCGCGCCACCCGCACCGACGGCGGCTGGCGCCTCAACGGCACCAAGACCTGGATCACCAACTCGCCCATCGCCGACGTCTTCGTGGTCTGGGCCAAGGATGACGAAGGGGTGATCAACGGCTTTATCCTCGAGAAGGGCATGAAGGGCCTCACCGCGCCCAAGATCGAGGGCAAGTTCAGCCTGCGCGCCTCCATCACCGGCCAGATCGCCATGCAGGACGTGGAGGTCTCCGACGAGGCGCGCCTGCCCAACGTCACCGGCCTCAAGGGCCCGTTCTCCTGTCTCAACCGCGCCCGCTTCGGCATTGCCTGGGGCGCTATGGGCGCGGCCGAGGCGTGCTGGCATGCGGCACGCAACTACACCCTGGAGCGCAAGCAGTTCGGCCGCCCGCTGGCCGCCAATCAGCTGATCCAGAAGAAGCTGGCCGACATGCAGACCGAGATCGCCCTGGGCCTGCAGGCGGCGCTTCGCGTGGGGCGCATGATCGACGATGGCCAGCTGGTGCCCGAGGCGATCTCGCTGATCAAGCGCAACAACTGCGGCAAGGCGCTGGACATCGCCCGGGTGGCCCGCGACATGCACGGCGGCAACGGCATCAGCGACGAGTACCACGTGATCCGCCACGTGATGAACCTCGAGGCCGTCAACACCTACGAGGGCACCCATGACGTCCACGCCCTGATTCTCGGTCGCGCCCAGACCGGCCTCCAGGCCTTTACCGGGTAACAGGGAGCCCAAGATGAGCGGACCGCTGGAAGGCATCACGGTGCTCGACATGTCGCGGGTGCTGGCGGGCCCCTGGGCCGGCCAGCTGCTCGCCGACCTGGGCGCCCGGGTGATCAAGGTCGAACACCCCGAGCGAGGCGACGACACCCGTGGCTGGGGGCCGCCCTGGCTGGCCGAGGGGGACTCCCTGGAGCAGGTGGCCGCCTACTACCTCTGCGCCAACCGCGGCAAGCAGTCGTTGGCCGTGGATATCGCCAGCGAGGAGGGGCAGGCGCTGGTGCGCCGGCTGGCCGAGGGCGCCGATATCCTGCTGGAGAACTTCAAGGTGGGCGGGCTTGCCAAGTACGGCCTCGACTACGCCAGCCTCCAGGCGCTTAATCCGCGCCTGATCGGCTGCTCCATCACCGGCTTCGGCCAGGACGGCCCCTACGCCCACCGCGCCGGCTACGACTTCATGATCCAGGCCATGGGCGGGCTGATGAGCCTCGGCGGCGAGCCGGACGGCATGCCGATGAAGACCGGGGTGGCGATCACCGACGTCACGACCGGGCTCTACGCCACCGTGGGGGTGCTGGCGGCGCTCCAGGAGCGCCGCCGCACCGGGGTCGGTCGCCATGTGGATGTGGCCCTGCTCGATGTCCAGGTGGCGACGCTGGCCAACCAGGCCCTCAACGCCCTGGTCGGCGGGGAGAATCCCGAGCGCCACGGCAACGCCCACCCCAATATCGTCCCCTACCAGGCCTTCGCCTGCGCCGATGGCCACCTGGTGCTTACCGTGGGCAACGACGCCCAGTTTGCCCGCTTCGCTCGGCTGCTCGGCCACCCCGAGTGGGCCGAGGACCCGGCCTACGCCACCAATGCGGCGAGGGTCGGCAACCGCGAGGTGCTGGTGCCGCTGATCCAGGCGATCCTGATGACGCGTGGCCGCGATGAGTGGCTCGCCGAGCTGGAGGCCAGGGGTATCCCCGCGGGGCCCATCAACACGCTGACCGAGGTCTTCGACGATCCCCAGGTGCTGCACCGCGGGATGCGCCGCACCCTCAGGCGGGGCGAGCTTGAGGTGCCCCAGGTGGCCAGCCCCCTGCGCTTCGACGGCGAGTCCGCCACCAGCGCGGTGGCGCCACCGCGCCTCGGCCAGGACAGCGATGCCATCCTGGCCGAGGTGGGCCTGTCGCCGGACGATATCGCCCGGCTGAGAAGGGCCGGGGTGGTGCGTTAGCGGGGCGAGAAGCGGCGGGTCAGCCCCATCTCGGCGATCATCCGGGTGGAGATCTCCTCCACCGAGAAGCGGGTGGTATCGATGCAGGGGACGTGGAGCTGACGATAGAGGCTCTCGGCCTGCTCGACCTCCTGCATGCACTGGTCCATGGAGCTGTAGCGGCTGTTGGGCCGGCGCTCGTGGCGGATCGCCGCCAGCCGGCGCGGGTCGATGGTCAGCCCGAACAGCTTGTGGCGGTGGGGCGCCAGGGCCTTCGGCAGCTTGAGGGTGCCGTCCTCGTCGAGGTCGTCCTCGGTCAGGGGGTAGTTGGCGGCGCGGATGCCGAACTGCAGCGCCAGGTAGAGCGAGGTGGGGGTCTTGCCGCAGCGCGATACCCCGACCAGGATCACATCGGCCTTGTCGTACTGATGAGTGCGGGCGCCGTCGTCGTTGTCCAGGGCGAAGTGCACCGAGTGGATGCGGTCCATATAGACCTCATCGGTGCCGATGGCGTGGGTGCGGCCGACGCTGTAGCTGGAGCGGGTGCTCAGCTCCTGCTCCAGGGGCTCCAGGAAGGTGGAGAAGATGTCGATCTTGAAGCCTTCCGCCTGGCGGATCACGTCGCGGATGCGGGTATCGACGATGGTGTCGATGATGATCGGCTTCTCGCCATCGTGCACCGCGGTGCCGTTGATCACCTCCACCAGGTTCTCGGCCTTCTCGACAGAGTCGATATAGGGCTTGGTGACCATGCGGATCTCGACGTTCTCGAACTGTGCCAGCAGGCTGCGCCCAAGGCTCTCGGCGGTGATGCCGGTGCCGTCGGAGATGAAGAAGGCGGTACGGGTCATGTGGTAGCCAACGTCTCGTGGTGAAAGTCCGGCCATTGTCGGTGCCGCGACGACGGCTAACAAGCCTCATTTATCGGACATATTGTTAGGCGACTACATAAAAGCCCGAAAAGGGCCCATTGTTGTAAAAATCCTCCATTGCCTTCGCTGTTAGACCAATGGCGAATATGGCCAGCTCTTGGTAGAGTGCCGACCATCCCATCATGCCTCGCTGGCATGATCACCTGTCGTCGAAAGCCAAGGGGGTTCCGTGGACGATTATATTCTGTGGTTCGATGAGCTGGGCATGGACGATGTGGAGCGCGTTGGGGGCAAGAACGCCTCCCTCGGCGAGATGATCTCCAACCTGGCGGGTGCCGGGGTGACCGTGCCCGGTGGTTTCGCGACCACCGCCCACGCCTACCGCGAATTCCTCTCCCACGAAGGGCTCAACGAGCGCATCAACGCCGCACTCGCCACCCTGGACGTGGACGATGTCACCGCCCTGGCCCGCACCGGCGCCGAGATCCGTCAGTGGATCATCGACACCCCGCTGCCGCCCACCTTCGAGCAGCACCTGCGCAGCGCCTACGACCAGCTCCTCGCCCAGCACCCCAACCTCAAAGTGGCGGTGCGCTCCTCGGCCACCGCCGAGGATCTGCCGGATGCCTCCTTCGCCGGCCAGCAGGAGACCTTCCTCAACATCGAGGGCTTCGACAACATCAAGCGCGCCGTGCATGAGGTGTTCGCCTCGCTGTTCAACGACCGCGCCATCTCCTACCGGGTACACCGCGGCTACGCCCACGAGAACGTGGCGCTCTCCGCCGGCGTGCAGAAGATGGTGCGCTCCGAGACCGGCGCCTCCGGCGTGATGTTCACCCTGGACACCGAGTCCGGCTACCGCGATGCGGTCTTCGTCACCGCTTCCTGGGGCCTGGGCGAGACCGTGGTGCAGGGGGCGGTGAACCCCGACGAGTTCTATGTCCACAAGCCGACCCTGGCCGCCGGGCGCCCCGCGGTGCTGCGCCGCAACCTGGGCTCCAAGCTGATCAAGATGGTCTACGGCAAGGAGGCCAGCGCCGGCAAGTCCGTCGAGACCGTGGACGTGCCGCTCAAGGAGCGCGGCCGCTTCTGCATCAACGATGAGCAGGTGATGGCCCTGGCCCGCCAGGCGGTCACCATCGAGGAGCACTACCGGCGCCCCATGGACATCGAGTGGGCCCTGGATGGCGACGACGGCAAGCTCTATATCGTCCAGGCCCGCCCCGAGACCGTGGTCTCCCAGCAGGAGGGCGGCACCCTGGAGCGCTTCCAGCTCAAGGAGAAGGGCCGCAACCTGATCGCCGGTCGTGCCATCGGCCAGCGCATCGGCCAGGGCACCGTCAAGGTGGTCTTCTCGCCGGAGGACATGGACAAGGTGAAGCAGGGCGATGTCCTGGTCACCGACATGACCGACCCCGACTGGGAGCCGATCATGAAGCGGGCCTCGGCGATCGTCACCAACCGCGGCGGGCGTACCTGCCACGCGGCGATCATCGCCCGTGAGCTCGGCATTCCGGCGGTGGTGGGCTGCGGCGACGCCACCGAGGTGCTGGCCGACGGGATCGATGTGACCGTCTCCTGCGCCGAGGGCGACACCGGCCATGTCTACGAGGGGCTGCTGGCCTTCGATCGCAGCGTGACCAGCGTCGATGCCATGCCCGAGATCCCCTTCAAGATCATGATGAACGTCGGCAACCCCGACCGCGCCTTCGGCTTCGCCAGCCTGCCCAGCGCCGGCGTCGGCCTGGCGCGCCTGGAGTTCATCATCAACCGCATGATCGGCGTGCACCCCAAGGCGCTGCTCGACTATGACCGCCTGCCCGCCGACCTGCAGCAGACCATCGACCTGCGCACCGCCGGCTACGCGAGCCCGGTGGACTTCTACGTCGACAAGCTGGTGGAGGGCATCAGCACCCTGGCGGCGGCCTTCTATCCGGAGCGGGTCATCGTGCGCCTGTCGGACTTCAAGTCCAACGAGTACGAGAACCTCATCGGCGGCAAGCTCTATGAGCCCGGCGAGGAGAATCCCATGCTCGGCTTCCGCGGCGCCGCCCGCTACATCTCCGAGGCCTTCCGCCCCTGCTTCGAGCTGGAGTGCCGGGCGCTGAAGCGGGTTCGCGAGGAGATGGGCCTGACCAACGTCGAGATCATGGTGCCCTTCGTGCGCACCCCGGAGGAGGCGGGCCAGGTGGTCGAGCTGCTCGGCGCCAACGGCCTCAAGCGCGGCGAGCACGGCCTCAAGGTGATCATGATGTGCGAGCTGCCGGCCAACGCCCTGCTGGCCGACGAGTTCCTCGAGCACTTCGACGGCTTCTCCATCGGCTCCAACGACCTGACCCAGCTCACCCTGGGGCTGGATCGCGACTCGGGCATCGTCGCCCATCTCTTCGACGAGCGTAACCCGGCGGTCAAGAAGCTGCTGGCCATGGCCATCCAGGCCTGCAGGGCCCAGGGCAAGTACGTGGGCATCTGCGGCCAGGGCCCGTCGGATCACCCGGACCTCGCCAAGTGGCTGATGGAACAGGGAATCGACTCTGTCTCCCTCAACCCGGATGCGGTGCTCGAGACCTGGTTCATGCTGGCCGGTGAAACCCTGGGCTAAGCCCCTCGCAACGCCAGAGGGCCATGGCGCCCGGTCGACCTCCAGTCGGCCGGGCGTCTTTCGTCTATGCTGACAGACTCCCGCTGATTCGATGTGACAAGGAGCCTGTCCATGACCCTGCCCGCCGTTCCCTTCCGCCGCCGCCTGCTGGTGCCGGTGACCGCCGCCCTGATGCTCGGCCTGCCGCTCGCCGCCCAAGCCGAGGTGGCCTTCCAGTACGACCTGCCGGCCATCGCCCCCGAGGTCGCCTCCGAGACCCAGGAGAAGCCCGGCTGGGCCACGGAGCGCTTCGCCGTGGCCGCCGCCAACCCCCTGGCCACCGACGCCGGCTACCAGGTCCTGAAAGCGGGGGGGAGTGCCATCGATGCCGCCGTGGCGGTGCAGATGGTGCTGACCCTGGTGGAGCCCCAGTCCAGCGGGATCGGCGGCGGCGCCTTTTTGATGCACCACGACGGTGACGAGGTGGCCGCCTATGACGGCCGCGAGACCGCGCCGGCCGCCGTGAGCGGTGAGCTCTTCCTCGACGAGGAGGGCGAGCCGCTGCCCTTCATGGAGGCCGCCGCCAGCGGGCTCTCGGTGGGGGTGCCCGGCACCGTGCGCATGCTGGAGCTGGCCCACGCCGAGCACGGCCGGCTGCCCTGGGCGGAGCTCTTCGGCCCGGCGATCCGGCTGGCGGAGGAGGGCTTCGCGGTGAGCCCGCGCCTGGCCACCAGCCTCGCAAGCGAGCAGCCGCTGCGCGACGACCCCCTGGGCGGCGCCTTCTACTACCCGGACGGCGAGCCCCTCGAGGCCGGTACCCGGCTGAAGAACCCGGCCCTGGCCGCCATCCTGCGCGAGATCGCCGAGCACGGCAGCGCCGCCCTCCACGAGGGGCCCATCGCCGAGGACCTGGTGGCCCGGGTGCAGGGCCACCACAGCCGCGCTGGCGCCATCACCGCTGAGGATTTGGCCGGCTACGCGGCGAAGCGGCGCGACCCGATCTGCACCGCCTGGCAGGCCTACGAGGTCTGCGGCTTCCCACCGCCCTCATCGGGGCATCTCACCGTGATGCAGATCCTCGGCATCCTGGAGCACCTGCCCGAGGTGGAGACGCCCGTGGCGGAGGGCGTGCCCAGCGAGCCCTGGCTGCACCAGTTCCTCGAGGCCTCGCGGCTGGCCTTCGCCGACCGCGGCCGCTACATCGGCGACCCGGACTTCGTGGAGGCTCCGGGCGGGGACTGGTCGGTGATGCTTGCGCCCGACTACCTGGCGCTGCGCGCCGCGCTGATCGGCGAGGAGAGCCTGGGCAGCGGCGGGGCAGCGCCCGGCAATCCCGGGGAGCTCGCCGTGACCTGGGCCAGCCAGCCCGAGCAGCCGGAGTACGGCACCAGCCATATCAGCATCGTCGACGAGCATGGCAACGCCATCGCCATGACCACCACCATCGAGGCCGCCTTCGGCTCGCGGATTCTCGCCGACGGCGGCACCGGGCTTGCCGGCGGCTACCTGCTCAACAACGAGCTCACCGACTTCTCCTTCACCCCGCAGGATGAGGATGGCCAGCCCATCGCCAACCGGGTGGAGGCAAACAAGCGGCCGCGCTCCAGCATGAGCCCGACCCTGGTGTTCGACCGCGAGAGCGGGGAGCTGGTGGCGAGCCTGGGCTCACCCGGCGGGGCGGCGATCATCCACTACACTGCCAAGGCGCTGGTGGCGATGCTCGACTGGGGGCTGGATGCCCAGGAGGCGCTGGACCTGCCCCACGCCATCACCCTGGGCGGGCCGGTGTTCCTGGAGGAGGGGCGCTTCCCGACCGAGACCCTGGAGGCGCTCAACGCCCGTGGCCACGACGCCAGCGAGCGCGAGCTGGTCAGCGGCCTGCAGGCGATCCAGCGCACCGAGACGGGCTTCTTCGGCGGCGCCGACCCGCGCCGGGAAGGGGTGGTAATGGGCGACTAGCCCCTCTGGCCATCAGGAGCGCAGCCAGTTCCTGAGCTTCACCAGCAGCAGGGCGCCGTCGCCGAGTTCGCGGCGGTCGTCCAGCAGCTCGGCGAGCAGCGCGGGACGGTCGGTGATGATGGCGTCCACGCCCAGATCGATCAGCTGAGACATCCGCGCCCGGTCGTTGATGGTCCAGGCGTGGACCTCGTAGCCATAGCGCCGGGCCAGGCGGATCTCGTTCTCGGTGATGCGGTTGTGGCGCAGCCCCAGGGCATCGAAGCCGCGCCGGTCCAGGGTGCCGGGCAGGATCAGCTGGGCCAGCAGGGTGACTCTGAGCGCGGGTTCCCGGGCCTTGATCTCTCGGGCCAGGGCCGGTGACATGGTGGCCAGTCGGGTCTCGCCGATCACGTCGGGGTCGCCGCAGGCCGCCGCCGCCTGGGGGTCCGGGGCCTCTTCATGGCAGGCTCGCCTCAGCTGCGCTTCCCGGTGCAGCCTTGCCAACACGCCTTCGGCCAGGGCCAGCTCCCGGCCGGGGTCGGGCTTCAGGTCGATCATCAGGGCGCTCCTGCCGCGCACCGCCGCGAGGGCCTCGTCGAGGCCCGGTATCCGCTCCCCCTGGAAGGCGTCGCCGAACCAGCTGCCCACGTCGAAGCCGGCCAGCTCCTCCCGGGTCAGCTCGCCGAGGTCGCGCGGATCGCCGGTCAGCCGGGTGAGGCTGCGGTCGTGGAACAGCACGATCTCGTCGTCGGCGGTGAGGCGCACATCCAGCTCCACGTAGTCGCTGCCATCCAGGATGGCCTGCTCCACGGCGGCCAGGGTGTTCTCCGGGGCGGCCATGGAGCTGCCGCGGTGGGCGATGATGGCGACCTCGTCGCGCAGCTCGAAGCTGTTGACGATCAGCCACGCCTGGGAGAGGGCGAAGGCGATCACCCCGAGCTCCAGGGCCCAGGCCAGGCGCCCCGGATGGGCCCCCTTGGGAGGCGGCGCCGGGCGCGGCTCGCGGTGGGCCAGGCGCAGGAGGAGGCAGACCGAGAGCAGGGCGTTGGCGGCAATACCGACGAAGGTGATGGCCAGGGTGATCAGCACATAGGCGGTGAGATAGGCCAGGGTCGCCGGTATCAGGACGGCATTGCGTTCGGGCAGCCACCAGAGCAGCGGGGTGAAGAGGCGGTCGAAGAGCAGGGTGGTCAGGAAGGGCAGGGCGATGATCAGCAGCAGCAGGCCCACCACTGCCAGGGCGATGGGGCCCTTGCGACCGTGGGTGAGCCGGTGGCTGCGCTTGAGGGCAGGGCGGGGCCAGAGGCCCTCCATGGCCACCAGCGGCAGGGCCAGGATCCAGCGAAAGTAGAGAGTGGCGGCGATCGCCGCCCAGGCCAGCACCAGTGGCAGGCTGATGGCCAGGAACTGCCAGAGTGCGGGAGGGCGCACCCGCTGCACATAGTAGGGGTCGAGCCCACCCAGGAAGGTGCCGTAGAGCCAGGCGATGGCGAGCGCCACCGGAATCAGCAGCAGCAGGTGCGCCCCCACCTGAACCACGACCAGGGCCGCGAGCTGGGGCAGTCGGCGCAGGGTCCACCAGAGCGCCTCGAAGGCCAGGCGCAGATGGTTGTCCCGGGGGCGGGCCGCCACCAGGATCATCCCGGCCTGCTGCAGGTAGAGCACCAGGAAGGTGAGGCCCACGGCGGCAAGCAGCCACAGCGCCCCGCCCGCGCTCATCAGGATATCGATGAGCTCGGCGTTGGTGATGACGGTGCGGCCGAAGCGGGCCAGCAGGTGGGTCAGGGTCCAGGCCACCGCCGGCAGCAGCAGCAGCGAGGCCAGCAGGGTGAAGAAGAGATGATAGGCGATCAGCGGGCGCAGGTGCTCGCGCAGGGTGCGCAGCAGGTCCCGGTTCAGCTGTGCGAGAGCCAGCATGGCATCGTCAGTGTCAGGAGTATGGGGCCAAGGGTGACACCCGGGTGCGCCGGACCGCAAGGGCCCGGCGCCTCAGGGGGGCGTCAGCCCTCCAGCGGCAGGCGCTCGCTGGCCACCACGATGCCGTTGTTGTCGGCGTAGAGCCACTCGCCCGGGGAGAGTGTCACGCCGGCGAAGGTCACCGGGATATCCCGCTGGCCTTCGCCGCGCTTCTCGCTCTTGCGGGGGTGGGCGCCCAGCGCCTGGACGCCCAGCTCGGTCTCTGCCAGCACGTCCACGTCGCGCACACAGCCGTACATGATGACGCCGCTCCAGCCGTTGTCGGCGGCCTGCTCGGCCAGCATGTCGCCCAGCATGGCGCAGCGCGTCGAGCCTCCGGCGTCCACCACCAGCACCGCCCCCTCGCCGGGCTCGGCTACCGCCTCCTTGACCAGGGAGTTGTCCTCGAAGCACTTCACGGTGCGGATCGGCCCGCAGAAGGACTCGCGGCCGCCGAAGTTCACGAACAGCGGGTCCAGCACGCGCACTTCGGGGTGGGCGTCGCAGATATCGGGAGTAATGATATGGCTCACGTCGGGCTCCTTGCTTGGGCTCGGGTTGCGGAAAGGCGTCAAGCCCGATGATGCCACAGCCCGCAGGGGGGCCGCAGGACGGCTTTGGTGGCAAACTGGGCAAACGCGGTGCGCCGGCTCAATCCGCCAGGCAAACTCCGTTGCGCCCGCTCTGCTTGACGCGATACATGGCCTCGTCGGCCCGGCGAACCAGCTCGGCAACCTCGCTTCCATGGCGCGACGACAGGGCAATGCCGATGCTGCAGGAGGGCATCAGCGACAGGTCACCAAGGGTAATCGGCTCGACGAGCTTCCGCAGGACCTGAACGGCAATCCGGGTCGCCGTGGCGGCGTCGCTTACGCCGACGAGCAGGCCGATGAACTCATCGCCGCCAATGCGCCCGCAGAGGTCGGAGGCGCGCAGCGCCGACTGCAGCCGCGCCGCGAGAATCTGTAACACCCGATCACCCGCCGCATGGCCATGGGTATCGTTGATCTCCTTGAAGTGGTCGAGATCGATAAACATCAGCCCGATGGACGGCTGGCTTTCTATCGGCGTCACATCCAGCATCTGCCCGAGGCGCTCGAAGAAGGCCGCGCGGTTGAGCAGGCCGGTCAGCTCGTCATAGGTCGCCTGGCGCGATATGCGGGTTTCATGGGCCTTGCGTTCGCTGATGTCGTGGGCATTGCCGATCATGCCGATCAGCTGGCCGTCGGCATCATGGAGCGGGGAGGCGTTGGTGACGTGCCAGTGCCATTGGCCGTCGCGATGCCTGACGCGATACTCGAGGTTGCCCTGTCGCGTATTGGAGGCATAGACGCGCTCCATGAAGGCCTTGCAGTGCGCCATGTCATCGGGATGCACAATGCTGGCGAAATGCAGGCCGGACAGCTCCTCCGGCGCATAGCCCAGCAGGGTGAAGAGGTTGGAGGAGAGAAATTGAAACTCGCCCTCGAGGTTGAGGGTATAGATGACGGCGTAGGCATCCTCGACCAGGGTGCGGAACTTGTATTCGCTCAGGCGCAGCTCGGCCTGGGTCAGCTTCTGCTGGGTGATGTCCTGGAAGGAGACGATCATGACGCCTTCGTCGACCGTGGCGCTGATGAGCACATCACGCACGCTGCCATCCTTGCAGCTGACCCCGAACTCCAGCGGTTTGATCTGGCCGGTGCCTGCCATCGCCTCCCGCTGCGCGGCAGACCAGAGGGCTCGCACCTTGGCGCGATGCTGCGGGTCAGGGTAGGCCAGGGCGAACCACTCGTCGACGGTGGGCGCCTCCTCCGGCGTGTAGCCGAAGGTGCGGTGGAACTCGGCGTTGCTGAACAGCACTCGCCCCTCGCTGCCAAGCTCGACCACGGAGGTGGCAATGGGCAGGTGTTCCAGCAGGCGTTGCAGGCGGGCCTGGGAGGCGCGCAGCTCGCTTTCCAGCCGCTTGTAGGCGCTGATGTCGATCATGACGCCTTCCCAGAGCGTCCGGTTCTCCTCGAGGCGGCGGGGGTTGGAGGAGATCGCTACCCAGGTATCGCGCTCCTGACCCCGGAGCCGCCCCTCCCAGTGAAAGGGTTGCTGGGTCTCCAGGGCGAGGAGGTTGGCCTGGAGCATGGCGTCACGGTCATCCGGATGGATCACGTCCAGTGCCAGGCCGGGGTTGGCCATCAGGGCGTCGCGGGCGAGGCCGCACATCTGCAGCCAGCGATCGCTGACGTAGTGGAAGCGCAGCCCTCCGTCCGGCTGTACCTCGACGGCATAGGTGCCGACTGGCAGGCGATCGAAGAGCGCCTGGGTGGCAACGCTCAGCTGGGCGGTCTGGGTGGTCATGATCGGGACGTCTTGTTTGAGGGCTCGTGGCGCGGTCATGGTAACGCCATTGTTTCACATCGACCTGGCTCTCCTCTTGTTGACGATTGTAAAAGATTGACAATTCTCGAGGGTCGCTACCGCTAGTCGGGCGGAGCAACGAAAAAAGCGCCCCCGGAGGGGCGCTTCTGTCATCGGCTCAGGCCGCCGCGGAGGCGGCCATTCGATGTTGCGAGCATCGGAGTCGAAGCTGAGGATATCAGAATAGCGGCGATCAGGCTTCCTGAGCGACCGGAATCACGTTGGACGCGATCTTCTGATACTCCTCGATCTCGTGGAAGTTCATGTAACGATAGATCTCGCCGGCCATGGCGTCGAATTCGCCCATGTAGCGGCGGTATTCATCGACGCTCGGCAGGCGGCCTTCCACGGCGGCCACGGCCGCCAGTTCCGCGGAGGCGAGGTAGACATTGGCACCATCGCCCAGGCGGTTCGGGAAGTTCCGGGTGGAGGTGGAGACCACGGTGCTCTTGGCGGCAACGCGAGCCTGGTTACCCATGCAGAGCGAGCAGCCCGGCATCTCCATGCGTGCGCCGGCGCGGCCGTAGATGCCGTAGTAGCCCTCTTCGGTCAGCTGGTGCTGGTCCATCTTGGTGGGCGGGGCCAGCCACAGACGGGTCTTCAGGCTGCCGGCCGGCTGCTTCTCGAGCAGCTTGCCCGCGGCGCGGAAGTGACCGATGTTGGTCATGCACGAGCCGATGAAGACCTCGTCGATCTTCTCGCCGGCCACGTCGGAGAGCAGGCGGGCGTCGTCCGGATCGTTCGGGGCGCAGAGGATCGGCTGATCGATCTCGTCCAGATCGATCTCGATGACCTCGGCGTACTCGGCGTCCTTGTCGGCGCGCATCAGGCTCGGATTGGCCAGCCACTCCTCCATGCCCTGGATGCGGCGGCTGATGGTGCGCTCGTCACCGTAGCCGTTGGCGATCATCCACTTGAGCAGGGTGATGTTGGACTTCAGGTACTCGCTCACGCTCTCTTCGGACAGCGTGATGGTACAGCCCGCGGCGGAGCGCTCGGCGGAGGCGTCGGAGAGCTCGAAGGCCTGCTCCACGGTGAGGTCCTCGAGGCCCTCGATCTCCAGCACGCGACCGGAGAAGGCGTTCTTCTTGCCGGACTTCTCGACGGTCAAGAGCCCCTTCTGGATGGCGTAGTAGGGGATGGCGTGGACCAGGTCACGCAGGGTGACGCCGGGCTGACGCTTGCCCTTGAAGCGCACCAGCACGGACTCCGGCATGTCCAGCGGCATCACGCCGGTGGCGGCGGCGAAGGCCACCAGGCCGGAGCCTGCCGGGAAGGAGATGCCCAGCGGGAAGCGGGTGTGAGAGTCGCCGCCGGTGCCCACGGTGTCGGGCAGCAGCATGCGGTTCAGCCAGCTGTGGATGATGCCGTCGCCCGGGCGCAGGGAGACGCCGCCGCGGTTCATGATGAAGTCGGGCAGGGTGTGGTGGGTGTTGACGTCCACCGGCTTCGGGTAGGCGGCGGTGTGGCAGAAGGACTGCATCACCAGGTCGGCCTGGAAGCCGAGGCAGGCGAGGTCCTTGAGCTCGTCACGGGTCATCGGCCCGGTGGTGTCCTGGGAGCCTACGGTGGTCATCTTCGGCTCGCAGTACATGCCCGGGCGCACGCCCTCCATGCCGCAGGCCTTGCCGACCATCTTCTGAGCCAGGGTGTAGCCCTTGCCGGTGTCGACCGGCTGCTCGGGCAGGCGGAAGACGTCGGAGGCGGGCAGGCCCAGGGACTCGCGCGCCTTGGTGGTCAGGCCGCGGCCGATGATCAGCGGGATACGGCCGCCGGCGCGGACTTCATCCAGGATTACCTGGGTCTTCAGCTCGAAGGTGCTGAGCGCTTCGTCGGTGCCATGCTTGCACACCTTGCCCTCGTAGGGGTAGACGTCGATGACGTCGCCCATCTCGAGCTTTGAAACGTCCATCTCCACGGGCAGGGCGCCGGAATCTTCCATGGTGTTGAAGAAGATCGGGGCGATCTTGCCGCCGAAGCAGAAGCCGCCGGCGCGCTTGTTGGGCACGTTCGGGATGTCGTCACCGAAGAACCACAGCACGGAGTTGGTGGCGGACTTGCGCGAGGAGCCGGTGCCGACCACGTCACCCACGTAGGCGACCGGGAAGCCCTTGGCCTTCACTTCCTCGATCTGCTTGAGCGGACCGGTGGTGCCGGGCACCTCGGGCTTGATGCCCTCACGCTCGTTCTTGAGCATGGCATTGGCGTGCACTGGGATGTCCGGGCGCGACCAGGCATCGGGAGCGGGGGAGAGATCGTCGGTGTTGGTCTCGCCGGGCACCTTGAAGACGGTGAGGGTGATCTTCTCTTCCAGGGCGGGCTTGGAGAGGAACCACTCGGCGTCGGCCCAGGACTGGATGACGTCCTTTGCCACGGCGTTGCCGGCCTTGGCACGCTCTTCCACGTCGTGGAAGGCGTCGAACATCAGCAGGGTGTGCTTGAGCTGCTCGCCCACTTCCTTGGCCAGCGCGTCGTCGTCCAGCAGCTCGACCATGGAGACGATGTTGTAGCCGCCCTGCATGGTGCCGAGCAGCTTCACCGCGTGGATCCGGTCGATCAGCGGCGACTCGGCCTCGCCCTTGGCGATGGCGGTGAGGAAACCGGCCTTCACGTAGGCGGCCTCGTCAACACCCGGCGGAACGCGGTTGGTGATCAGGTCGAGGACAAACTCCTCTTCACCTGCCGGCGGGTTCTTCAGCAGCTCGACCAGTGCGGCGACCTGTTCAGCGTTCAGCGGCTTCGGCGGCACGCCTTCGGCGGCGCGCTCCTCGACATGTTGGCGATAGGCTTCAAGCACGTTGGGGCCCTCATTGCTAGTGAAGCCAGAGTGACCCGACCCGGCACGTAACCTGCCGATACGGCTCCTCTGGCGCGGGAGTCAGGGGTACGGCACCCCCCGTCCAGTTGGCCGCGATTCTACGGTAAGCTGTCGACAATGTTAAGCAAGCCCCGCCCCGCGGGGCCTTGCACTTTGGTCGGCGCTGTGTGGGTTTGACTACAGCGGACGTCGCCGAAAAGGAAGCGCTTGGCGCCGGCAGGCACCGGCGCCGACGGCGTCAATCGCGCTCGGCGACGAAGGCGTCGAAGGCTTCCAGCGCCTGGGCGGCGGTGGTAAAGGAGGGGCCTCCGCCCATGTAGATGCACACGCCGATCATCTCCATCACTTCCTCGCGGGTCGCCCCCAGCTCGGCTGCCGCCTTGGCGTGAAAGGCGATGCACCCTTCGCAGCGCACGCTGATCCCGATGGCCAGGGCCATCAGCTCCTTGTGCTTGTGAGAGAGGGCCGCGTCCTTGTTGGCGCCCTTGGCCATCTGGGTAAAGCCCTTGACGACGTCGGGGTTGCCCTTGCCGACCTCCTGCATCAGGGCCGAGAGATCCTGGGTCGTCTTTTTCCAATCCTTGTGCATGGCGGTTCTCCTCGATGAGTGGCGGGATATAACTAAACGGTCGATTGATAGACTGAAACTACCATGCCACGGCATCTCCCGTATTGTCGCGGGTCAAATCGCCGCATCGCGTCCGTGGCTCTGGGCGCAGGACCTGAGGGGGCTGCTAAGGTGTCATCAAGGGCTGAAGAGGAGCTGACGATGGTAGCCAACCTGTTCGAGGGGATTCCCGACACTCTCCTCGAGGAGCGCTTCGAGGAGCTCGTCAAAGGGAACTCGGTCACGGTGGAGCGCATCGTCTCCCGGGGGCATGCCTCGCCGGAGAGCGGCTGGTACGAACAGCCGCGCCACGAGTGGGTGCTGGTGCTCCAGGGGTGCGGCGTGGTCGCCTTCGAGGAGGGCGAGGAGGTGACGCTCGGCCCGGGGGACCATCTGCTGATCCTCGCCCACCGACGGCACCGGGTCGCCTGGACCGAGCCGAACGAGGCGACCGTCTGGCTGGCGGTGCACTACGAGTAGCGCGGCACCAGGGAGGCACACATGGAGAAGGTCCCACGCACGCTTCGCCGCATCCTGCTGCTGGTGGTCCTGGCCCTGCCGGTGGCGGCCTGGCAGCTCTGGCTGGCGCCGGCCCGGGAGGCGCGCCAGGCCTGGAGCGGCACCCTGGTCGAGACGACCCGCAGCCCCAGGCTGCTGCGCCTCGACGCGCCGGGGACCCACCGCCGCCCCAGGGACTACCACCATGTCTGGCATGTCGACCTGGACGGCGGCGGGGTCCGGGAGGTGGAGGTGCCCCACCGGCTCTGGCACCACGGTGAGCCGGGCCTGCCGGTGGTGAAGCGCCGCGGCGAGCGCTGGCCCGAGATCGACACCGATGAGTATCGCGACCAGCAGCGGCGCAACCGGGAGGGCACCCGGCGAGTTCTCGAGGTGCTGACCGGGCAGTAGAGTTCCTCCGGCGGGTGTATCACACTGGCCGAAATGGCTCGCTGCAAGGGACCGACGATGCGCCTGAGGGTACTTTCGGATCTTCATCTGGAACACTTCGACACTGCGAGGGAGCTGCCGGAGGTCAGCGCCGATGCGGTAATCCTGGCCGGTGACATTCACTCGGGCATCCGTGGGCTCGCCTGGGCAGCAGAGCGCTTCGCGGGCACGCCGATCCTTTATGTGCCTGGCAACCACGAATTCTACGGCACCTGCATGCCGGCCCTGCGCCGTGAACTGGCCGGCGAGGCCGCCCGGCTGGGCATCCATCTACTGGACAATCACACCCTGACCCTCGGCGGTGTACGTTTCCACGGCACGACCTTATGGACCGATTTCGCCCTCCATGCCGACCAGCCCGATCACGACCCGGCGCTGACCGAGGCCAGGGCGCTGGCCCTGATGCCGGATTTCCGCATCATCGAGCAGCCGGAAGGGGAGGTCTTCACCCCGGCCGAGAGCCGCCGCCTGCACGCCGAGGCGCTGGCCTGGCTTGCGGCGGAGCTTGCGGAGCCGTTCAGCGGTCCCCGGGTGGTGATCAGCCACCATGCCCCCCTGGCCGAGGGTATTCCGCCGCGCTACCGCGGTGATGCCCTTTCGCCGGCCTTCGCCTCCCATCTGCCGCGGCTGATGGGCCGCATGGACCTCTGGGTCCACGGCCATGTGCATGAGCCGGTGGATCTGGAGATCGAGGGCACTCGCGTGGTCGCCAACCCTGGCGGCTATCCCGACGAGTTCGACCCGCCGCTGTTCACAGCGGATCTGATCATCGAGGTGCCGGCCATATGACCTGGCTGATCGGCCTCTACCTGCCGGCGAGCCTGGCGGCCGTGCTCCTCTATGGCATCGACAAGGCGGCGGCGCGGCGCGATCGCCGCCGCATCCGCGAGTCGACCCTGCACCTGGTGGCCCTGGCGGGGGGCTGGCCTGGGGCGCTGCTGGCGCGGCGCGCCTTCCGTCACAAGACCCGCAAGCAGCCCTTCGGCGCCATCCTCTGGGGCTGCGTGCTGCTCAATCTCGGCCTGGTGGCGTGGCTAGCCACGGCAGAGGCCGCCGCGGGCCTGCGCCGGCTGGCGGGTCTGGAGTAGGGCAGTTGACGCACCATGGCAGCGCCCGGGGTGAGGGCATCACCCGCCAAGGCTTTATTCTGACCCGCCACTGGGAGGACACGCCCCGGGGCACCGAGGTCACCCTTTGGCTTGCCACCGACCAGGGGCCGCTCAAGGTGCGCCTGCCGGTTCAGACATCGGTGGCCTTCCTGCCCGTCGAGCAGCGAGCGGCGGCCGAGGCAGTGCTGGCCGGCGAGCCGGGCGTCACCCTGCGCGAACTCGAGCTTAGCGACTTCCATCACCGCCCGGTGCTGGGGCTCTATTGTGAACAGTACCGCCAGCTGCTTCGGCTCGAGCGGCGCCTGGGCGAGGCCGGCCTTGCGCTCTACGAGGCCGATATCCGCCCCCCGGAGCGCTGTCTGATGGAGCGCTTTATCACCGCCCCCGTCGAGGTCACGGGCAAGGTAGATGGACAGGGCGGCCTGGCCGAGGCGCGCCTGCGCCCGGCCCCGGCCTATCGCCCGCGGCTGCGCACGGTGTCGCTGGATATCGAGACCAGCGCCCGGGGCGAGCTCTACTCCATCGCCCTTGAGGGGTGCGGGCAGCGCCAGGTTTATATGCTGGGGCCGGCCAACGGCGGGGAGGGCGAGCGTGACTTTGCGCTCGAGTACTGCGCGAGTCGCGCCGAGCTGCTCAGGCGCCTCAACGCCTGGTTCGCCGAGCATGATCCCGACGCCATCATCGGCTGGAACCTGGTGCAGTTCGACCTGCGGGTGCTGCGCGACCATGCCGAGCGGCTCGGCGTGCCGCTCAGGCTCGGCCGCGGTGGCAGCGAGCTCGAATGGCGCGCCCACGGCCATCAGCCCAACCACTTCTTCGCCGCGGCCGCCGGGCGGCTGATCATCGACGGCATCGAGGCGCTGCGCTCGGCCACCTGGCACTTTCCCTCCTTCAGCCTGGAGAACGTGGCCCGGGAACTGCTCGGCGAGGGCAAGGCGATCGACAACCCCTACCAGCGCCTGGACGAGATCCTGCGCATGTTCGCCGAGGACAAGCCGGCGCTGGCCCGCTACAACCTCAAGGACTGCGAGCTGGTCACGCGGATCTTCGCCAGGGCCGAACTGCTGAACTTCCTGCTCGAGCGGGCCGCGGTGACCGGTCTGCCCGCCGACCGCAGCGGCGGCTCGGTGGCTGCCTTCACCCATCTCTACCTGCCGCGGCTGCACCGCCTGGGCCTGGTGGCGCCGAGTCTGGGCGAGGGAGAGGATGCCGAGAGCCCCGGCGGCTTCGTCATGGATTCCCGCCCCGGCCTCTACGATTCGGTACTGGTGCTCGACTTCAAGAGCCTCTACCCCTCGATCATCCGCAGCTTCCTGATCGACCCGGCGGGGCTGGTGGAGGGGCTCGCCGACCCCTCGGACGCCGCCTCGGTGCCGGGCTTTCGCGGCGCGCGCTTCTCGCGCACCCGCCACGCCCTGCCGGCCATCGTCGAGGGGGTGTGGGCCGGGCGCGAGGCCGCCAAGCGTGCCGGCAATGCGCCGCTCTCCCAGGCGCTCAAGATCATCATGAACAGCTTCTACGGGGTGCTGGGCTCCAAGGGGTGCCGCTTCTTCGATGCGCGGCTGGCTTCCTCGATCACCATGCGCGGCCACGCCATCATGCACCGCACCCGGGAGCTGATCGAGGGCGAAGGGTATACCGTTATCTATGGCGACACCGACTCCACCTTCGTCTGGCTGGGGCGCCCCTGCGAGGAAGCGGAGGCGGCCGCGATCGGCCATCGGCTGGTGGAGCAGGTCAACGCCTGGTGGCGCGAGCACCTGGCCGAGGCGTATGGCCTCGCGAGTGCCCTGGAGCTGCAGTTCGAGACCCACTACCGGCGCTTTCTGATGCCCACCATTCGCGGCGCCGAGGCGGGCAGCAAGAAGCGCTATGCGGGGCTGGTGCGGGACGCGGAGGGCCAGGAGCGTCTGGTGTTCAAGGGGCTCGAGACGGTGCGCACCGACTGGACGGAGCTCGCCAAGGCGTTCCAGCGGGAGCTCTACCGGCGGGTCTTCACCGGCGAGCCCTGGCGGGAGTATGTGCGCGACTATGTGCAGGCGTTTCTGGCGCGGGCTCGGTCGGGGAAGTTCGACGAGCGGCTGGTCTATCGCAAGCGGCTGCGCCGGCGCCTGGACGACTACCGCCGCAACCTGCCGCCCCACGTGCGGGCGGCCAGGCTCGCCGATGCCGAGAACGACCGCCTGGGCCGGCCCCGCCAGTACCAGCAGGGCGGCTGGATCCGCTACGTGATGACCCTGGCCGGCCCCGAGCCCCTGGAGGCGCACCGCTCGCCCATCGACACCGACCACTACCTGACCCGCCAGCTCCAGCCGGTGGCCGATGCCATCCTGCCCTTCGTGGGCGACGACTTCGCCAGCCTGATCGACCGTCAGCTGGGGCTCTTCTGAGCGGGCGAGGCCGGTTCAGGATGTGGAGATGACATCGGCTGCGGGGGTGCGTCCTCCGAACTGCAGCTCGGCCAGGTGGCGATAGAGCGGGCTCGATGCCATCAGCTCGGCGTGGCGGCCGGCGGCCACCAGGCGGCCTTCATCCAGCACCAGTAGCCGGTCTGCCGCCACCACCGTGGCCAGCCGGTGGGCGATCACCAGGCTTGTGCGCCCCACCATCAGCCGGGCCAGGGCCTGCTGCACCAGCCGCTCGCTCTCGGCGTCCAGGGCGCTGGTGGCCTCGTCCAGCAGCAGCACTCGCGGATCCTTGAGCAGCGCCCGGGCGATGGCCAGGCGCTGGCGCTGGCCGCCCGAGAGCTGCACCCCGCCGGGGCCGAGGGGGGTGTCGAAACCCTGTGGCAGCGCCTCGATAAAGGCCAGGGCGTTGGCGTCCCGGGCCGCTCGGCGCAGGGCCTCGGGGTTGGCATCGGGGTCGCCGTAGCGCAGATTGTCGGCCACCGTGCCCGAGAAGAGCACCGGTTCCTGGGCCACCAGGCCCAGGGCCGAGCGCAGCGCGCCGGGGTCCAGGTCGCGCAGGTCGATGCCGTCCAGGCGCAGGGTGCCGGCGTCGGGGTCGTGGAAGCGCAGCAGCAGGGCGAGCAGGGTGCTCTTGCCGGCCCCGGAGGGCCCCACCAGAGCGACTCGCTCGCCCGGTCGGATGGTGAGGTCCAGACCGGCCAGCGCCGGGGTCTCTCGCCCCGGGTAGGTGAAGCGCACGTCCTCGAAGCGCAGTTCGCCGGCGAGCGGCTCGGGCAGCGGCATCGGATGCGCCGGCGGCGCGATGTGTGGCCGAGCATCGAGCAGCTCCAGCAGGCGCTCGGCGGCCCCCGCGGCGCGCTGCACGTCGCCGGCCACTTCGGCGAGGGTCGCCACGGCGCCGGCCGCCAGCACCGCATAGAAGACGAAGGCCGAGAGCTCGCCGGCGGTCATGGTGCCGGCCAGCACCGCCTGGCCGCCCTGCCAGAGCATGATGCCCACCGCCGTGAAGACCGCCAGCATGGCAAGCCCGGTCAGCCAGGCCCGCTGGCGGGTGCGAGTCACGGCGCTGGCGAAGGCCTCTTCAACCCGCATGGCATAGTCGCGCCGGTCGCGCGCCTCGTGGGTGAAGGCCTGGACGGTGCGGATGCCGGAGAGCGCCTCGTCGGCATAGCGGCCGAGCTCCGCCACCCGGTCCTGGCTGGTGCGAGAGAGCCGGCGTACCCGCCGCCCGAACCAGAGAATCGGCAGCACGGTGGCGGGAATGCCGAGCAGGACGATGGCCGAGAGCCAGGGCTGGGTCACCAGCATCAGGGACACGGCCCCGACCAGCATCAGCAGGTTACGCAGGGCCAGGGAGACCGAGGAGCCGAAGAGACTCTGCAGCACGCTGGTATCGGCGGTGAGCCGCGAGACGATCTCGCCGGCGGCCTGGCCGGGGGCCCGCGCGCTCTCGAAGAAGCCCGGCTCCAGGGTCAGCAGGTGGTCGAAGACCCGGCGGCGTAGGTCCGCGGCCAGCCGCTCGCCGATCCAGGTCACCAGGTAGTAGCGCAGCGCCGAGGCCAGGGCGAGCACCGCCACCACGGCAAGCATCAGCCCCAGGGTGCGGCTCAGGGCGTCGCCGTCGGCGGCCATGAAGCCGCGGTCGATCACCAGGCGCAGCCCCTGGCCGAGCAGCAGGACGCTGCCGGAGGCGACCAGCAGGGCCAGGGCCGCAAGGGCCAGGCGGTAGCGATAGGGGGCCAGCAGGCCGAGCAGGCGCAGCAGCACCCTGGGGTTCGGGCGTGAGTCCATTGACTGCCTCGTCGAGAGCCGGAGAGCGTGTGGCGACCATAGCAGGCTCCTGGCCCGGCTGCATGAAGGGCGGCTGGGGCGCGACGCGATGCCGCTTGAAGGCGCCGGTGCCGAGCGCCATATTCCCTTCATCCCCCTTTTATCCGGAGATTCCCATGTCCGACACCCTGACCCTGGGCTGCCCGCACTGCCACGCCATCAACCGCGTCAGCCAGGCGCGCCTGGCGGATGGCCCCAGGTGCGGCAAGTGCAAGTCCCCCTTCTTCAGCGGTGAGCCGGTCGAGCTGACCGCGGCTAACTTCCGTGCGCTGGTGGAGCGCAGCGAGCTGCCGGTGGTGGTGGACTTCTGGGCCGCCTGGTGCGGGCCCTGCAAGATGATGGCGCCGATCTTCGCCGAGGCGGCTCGCGAGCTGGAGCCGCGCATGCGCTTCGCCAAGCTCGACACCGAGGCGGAGCAGCCCCTGGCCGGGCGCTTCGGCATCCGAAGCATTCCCACCCTGATCGTGTTCAGAAACGGTCAGGAGGTGGCTCGGCAGCCGGGACTGCTGCAGCCTGCACAGCTGCGGCAGTGGCTGGCGCCTCATCTAGCAGGATAGTGAGCTCCGGCCGCCAGAGGGCGCCGGCGTAGCGGTGTGACGCCCCGGGCGGGGGCGCGCCGGCGACAACGACGCAGTTGCGGCCTGCCGCCTTGCCGGCGTAGAGAGCCCGGTCGGCTCGCAGCAAGGCCGGGTCGAGGCGCGACTCACCGGGGGCCAGCTGGCTGATGCCCACCGTCACGCTCAGCGGTGTCTGCGGGGGCAGCATGGGGAGCTGGAGGGCGCTGACTTGTTGACGGAGCCGCTCGCCGACGATAGCGGCGGTGGCGAGGTCGGCCAGGGGTAGCACGATGACGAACTCCTCGCCGCCATAGCGTCCAACCACGTCGCACTCCCGAAGCACGCTGCGACAGCAGTCGGCCACCCGGGTCAGGACCATATCCCCGACGGCGTGGCCATGATGGTCATTGAGCCGCTTGAAGAGATCCACATCCACCATGCAGATGGCCAGCGGGGTGCCATCGCGCCGGGCGCGGCGCAGCTCCTGGGTGGCCAGCTCGAAGAAGTGGCGGCGGTTGGCAACGCCGGTCAGGCCATCGGTACAGGCCATGTAGCGCAGGCGTGCCTCCAGCGCCTTGCGTTCGGCGATCTCCTCCTTGAGGCGTCGGTTGGCACTGCGCTCCTCCAGCAGCATGGAGAACTGCAGCCGCTTGAGCCGCTTGAGGTGGGTGATGGAAAGCCAGCCCAGCAGGTTGGTGAAGAGCAGCAGGAGCAGGCTCGTCATGATCAGCACCGGTGGCAGGCTGGCGCTGAAAAGCGTCGTGCCCACAAAGCCGACCAGCAGGTAGGCGTTGCCGGCCAGCATCCAGGGCAGGCGGTTGGGCAGGAAGAGGTAGAGAGCCATGCTGGCGACCACCAGGGAGGCGACGTGCAGGCCCTCATGGAGGGGCCGCACCAGCAGCGTCAGCAGCAGGACGGTAATGCTGAACAGGCCCACGAGGTTCACGGGGAGCGCCCGCTGTGCCAGCGCCGGTTGCCGCCATACCGCCAGGGCCAGCAGCAGGCAGGTGGTGACGGTGACCAGCCTGGCACTGAGCAGCAGGAGAAAGCCCTCGCTCTTGCCCAGCAGGCTGTAGTCGGCCAGGGCGAACACCAGGAACAGCAGGGCGATCACGCACAGAGCCAGGCTCAGCTGGCAGGCGTTATGGGAAAGGATGGAGTGCCTGAACAGCGCTTCCATCTTCGGGTCGTGAAATTCTGCCCGCCAGTTCAGGAGGCCGGCATTTCCTAAGTTGACTGCCATTCGCGACACCTTCGGGCACGCCCCCGATGACGCTCAGGCGTGCGTTCCCTGCGAATCCTTCAGTTTTCTTATTCGCTGCCCGCCGCCAATGACTCGACGCACAACGCGCTGTATTTCGAGCTAGCTTGGCTCCGAAATTTGCGCAGCGCCAGTGCATTCATTGCCGTGTCCAATATTACCTACATGCCATGTGAGCCAGGGCTTACATGATAAGTTTTTAAAGATTTATCATGTGCTTAGATTGGTAATCTCATACTTTATGAATCAGTTTTTTCCTTTTAGCTGCTCTTTCAACTGCTTGGGAACCTGCTTGATGATCAGCCGGTCCTGGGTCTCGTCATACTCCACGCTGGAGCCAAGGAGGTGGGAGTCGAAGCTGATCGAGACGCCGCCGGCACGCCCGGTGAAGCGCTTGAATTGGTTGAGAGTCCTGCGATCCGGGGGGATCTCCGGTGAGAGGCCATAGTCGGCGTTACGAATGTGATCGTAGAAGGCCTTCGGCTGCTGTTCGTCGAGCAGCTCGGAGAGCTCCTCCAGGGTGACCGGTTCGCCGCGGCTGGCCTGGTCGCTGGCGTAGTCGATGAGGGTATCGGTCTTCTCGCGGCTCGCCTCCTCGGGCAGGTTCTCCTGCTCCACATAGTCGCTGAACGCCTTGAGCAGGGTGCGGGTCTCTCCCGAGGCGTCGATGCTCTCCTCGGCACCGAGCAGGGCGGCGAACCCCTCGGACAGGGCCTTGCCGCCGCGGTCACGGACCCAGGAGAGGTACTGGCGGGAGCCGCCCGCCTGCCACTGGGCGAGATCGAGGCGGGCTGCCAGGCTCATCTGGGCCAGATTGAGCTGGTGCGCCGGCACCAGGGCCAGGTGCTCGTCCACGGCGAATCCCTCGCGGTGGTGGAGCAGGGCCAGGGTCAGGAAACGGGCGTCGCCGAAGCGGGTATCCAGCATGACCAGGTCGCCGGAAACCGACAGGTGGGCGTCGAGAAGGGCGGTCAGACGCTCGGCGAAGGTGCGGGACAGGGTAGCGAAGTCGAGCCGCTCGGCCATGTAATCGGCGAGCTCGCTGGCGAACGGTGAGGCCTGCTCACTGCCTTCGTCAGCGAAGCGCCCCCACGCCTTGCCCTTGCCGTGGTAGGCCTTGTTGAGACCTTCCTGCAGGGCGTCCAGGGCGTCAGAGAGAGGCAGCGGCGACTGGGCCGGCAGCAGCCTGGCCGGGGCGTCGGCGGGCTTCTCGATGCGATGAACGATGGCGTTGAGAATCGGCATGGGGGCTCCCGCAGCGTGGATGAGGGGGCTGGATGATACCACCCTCATCGCCGATGCGGCGTGACCGCCCGGGAGGTCGCCTGGCGGTTGCTACTTCTGATGGACGGCCTTCTCCTCCAGCGCCACCGCCATCGCACCGGTCAGGATGACGGCAATCAGCTCGGCCTGCCGTCGTGTGTCGGTCTTCTGAAAGAGGTTGCGCAGGTGGAAGGCCACCGTGGTCGGTGAGATGCTCATCTGGGCAGCGACCTCCTCGCTGCGCCGTCCTTCGGCCAGGGCGAGGGCGATGCGGGCCTCGGTGGGGGTCAGGCCGAAGAGCCGGGCCAGCACCTGCTGTGGGATATGGGAGCGCTGTTCCGGGTCGGAGATCAGCACCACGGCGGCCGGTTCCTGAGGAGGAGGGTTCAACGAACAGGCTATTATCAGCAGGTCGCGGCGCTCGCCCTGGCGGGGCAGGCGCAGACATTCGACTTCGTCGCTGCGGTTGTTTGCATCCATGACCGCGTTCAGGGCGCGGCGAAGCCGCTGGGCCTGGCCCGGCCGGGTGGCGGACAGGGTCTCACCGAGACGCAGGCCGTTGGACTCATCGGCCAGGGCACGAGCGGCACGGTTGGCGAATAGTACCTCGCCGCAGTGGGTCAGCAGCAGCATTCCGGGCGCCACCAGGTCGAGGGCCCGCGTGACGCCCTCAAGGGCGCGGTCGGAGGCCTTCTGGTGAAGCCGAGCCATGGCCTGACGCAGCTCGTTGACCTCCCGGGCGGCCTTGTCGCGCATGCGGCGCACCTGGCGCAGGCGCGCCTCCACGGTGGCCAGCAGCAGGTCGAAATCGACGGGCTTGACCAGGTAGTCGTCGGCGCCCAGCCGCTTGCCTTCCACGACCTCACGGGCGTCGCTCAGGGCGGTAAGAAAGACGAAGGGGGTGTCGGCGAGGTCGGGGCGCTGGCGGCGTATCTCGGCCAGCACCTCGTAGCCGTTGGGCCCCGGCATATTGATGTCGCAGAGGATCAGGTCGGGGGTGGCGGCATGAATCTGGCGCAGGGTCTCGTCGCCGTTGGTCGCCTCCAGCACGCCGTAGCCGGCCTCCCTGAGCTCGTCACAGATATCGGTGCGCAGGGAGTCCTGGTCCTCGGCGCAGAGGATCACACCGAGCTGGGTGTCGTGATCAGCTGGGTTCCACATCCTGATTCCTCCAGGTCGCGGCGGGCAGCCAGAGGGTGAAGGTGGTGCCTTCGCCTTCCACGGAAGACACCGTGACGTCGCCGCCCTGGAGCCGGGCCAGGTGGCGTGCGATGTTCAGGCCCAGGCCGAGGCCCGAGATCCCCCGGGCGTTGCTCGAGCGAAAGAAGCGTTCGAAAAGGCGCGGCAGCTCCTCGTCGGGGATGCCGATGCCGTGGTCCTCGATGCGGCAATAGACCCTGGCACCCTCGGCGCCCAGCTGCACCCTGACCGGTTCAGCCGCGGGGGAATACTTGAGCGCATTGGAGAGCAGGTTGGCCAGGATCTGCTCCACCAGGCTGCGATCGCACCAGGCCTCCAGCGGCGCCTGCGGTTCCGATACCTGGAGACGCGCTTCGCCGTGGGCTTCCCGCTGGAGGCGGCACGCCTGCGCCACCAGGTCGGTGAGGCTGCACGCTGCGGGGCGTGATTCCACCTGGTCGCCGTCGAGGCGTGCCGCGGTCAGGGAGCTCTCCACCAGGCGCGTCATCTGTGCCACCGCTTCGCGGAGCCGGTGATAGCGCTCCAGGCGCTGTGCCGGCGGCATGTCGTCGTGACGGCGAATCAGCCGCTGCAGCCCCGAATCGATCACCGCCAGGGGCGTGCGAAACTGGTGGGAGACCATGCCGGCGAAGCTGCGGTAGAACTCGCTGACCCCCTTTTCGCGCTTCAGCGAGCGGGCCAGCGCCTCGGCGGTCTGCCGGTAGCGACCGATATGACGCTCGACCTCCTCTTCCAGGTGGTCGCGGTGGGCCATCAGATCCCGCTGAGCCGTGCGCCGCTGGCGCAGGGCGTGGATCAGCAGGCTGGTCAGCAGCAGGCCACAGATCAGGATGCCTACCGCCGCGGCAATTACCTGCAGGAGGCTGGCGTGATAGCGGTCGAGGCGGGCGCCGGTGGCCTCCCACTCCTCCTTCATCACACCGGTGGCGATACGGTTGAGTCCCGTCATCAGCGGGTCGAGCTCGCGCTGAATGGCCCGGGCGCGCTCGGCAACACCTTCTGCCGGCGGCTGCATCAGGGCGTCGATGGCCTCGAGGCGTGCCAGGACATCGTCCAGGGGCGCCTCGAGGTCGACCCGGCGCAGGTAGCGGCGCTGGGGCCCCTCATCCATCAGCATCAGGCGGCTGAACAGGACGTCGAGCCGCAGCGAGGGCGAGTCGTGGGGGTGGCCGAGCGCCTGGCGGCTGACGGCCTGCTCGAAGCGATGGCTGGCCACCTGGGCCTGGGTCGTCACCCACAGCATGTTCTCGTCGACGTTGTCGCGCATGTCCTCTTCGATCAGGAAGAGACGAAACAGGGCGAAGCCCAGGAAGGCGACGAAGGCCAGGATCGCCACTCCCGGAAGCACATAGGCGGGACGGCCCGAGGACATCACTGAATCTCGAGACGATACAGCTGCCAGACCCAGCGATAGTCATAGCGGATGTCCTGCAGCTCACGGTGGTCGTCCCGGGGGTAGACGATCCATAGCGGCCCCTTGTCCCGAGGCGTCAGCGCCTCGCCGTCCATGGTGTCGGCCACCAGCACGTCGTAGTCGTGAAAGTCCGCCATGGGAATCTCGATCAGGTAGTCGTTGAGGGCGATCGCCGCGGCGGTATCGCCTTCGGCGCCGACCCATTCCAGCAGGTCGCGCATCAGAAAGCCTTCGAAGCGGTTGACGCCGTCGGTCACCGAGGTGCTGGTCTCGAGCTCATGGCGAGGCAGCGCCTCGAGCAGGGTGCGGTCGAGGTGGGCCGCGTCGGCCTTGTTGGTAGCGGCGATCTCGCCTGTGACGACCAGCAGTACCTGGCCCTCGGGGGTGGGCAGCTCGGTCGGCTGGCTCTGCGCCGTGCCTGAGGCAGCCAGGGCGGCCGCGATGAGCAAGAGCCTGAATGACATCCGTCCTCCCGTGATGTGTCGCATACGTCTTGCAAGCGTCTGTCTCCTCACCACTTTAGCGCTGCCTGTCTCAGGCTGCCCCCTTTAAACGCATGGGGCGCCGCATGCTGAAAGCGCTAACCTGCAGGGATACGTCATATGACTGAGGCCGGAGGGGAGACAGAGCAATGACGCGAGCCAATGGTTGGAGGGCAGGCCTGCTCGCGGCGCTGATGCTGGGTTTCGTTCAGCCGGCTGCTGCCTATCCGCAGATGATCTTCGAGCGCGAACCTAACGATACCCTCGACACCGCCCAGCGCTTTCGCGGCGCCGCCAGGCTGGTGGGCGAGGTGGCCGAAGGCGACGTCGACAAGTACCTGTGGGCGGTGGATGACGCCGAGGCGGACCGGCTGTGGCGCCTCGAGCTGCAGATGCAGGGCGAGGCGCCGCTGACGGCCACGCTCGCGCTGCCTCCCGCCGCAGCGGCCGATGAGCCGGCTGCGGGGGTGGCGGCCTTCGGCGAGGCGCAGGAGCGCGCGCCGGAGGAGGAGGCGTCTGCATCGCCCCAGGCGCTGTTCGCCCTGGAATCCCCTCCCCAGCGGCCGGTGCAGCGCCGCAAGCCGCTGCTGGTCTCCCACGGCGACTATCTGATCACCCTGTCCGGGCTCTCCGGCGAGTACCAGCTGACGCTGGAGCCGGTCGGCGAAGTGGCCCTGCATGGCCGGGCCGATGCCGACACCCCTCCCGACGAGCTGATGGTGGCGCCGGGGCGTGATTGGGCCTTCCAGCTCGATACCGACCGCTGGTCGCTGCCGCTGGAACTCGAGGAGGCCGGCGAGTGGCTATGGCGCCTGGCGGCCTGGGGCGAGCTCGACACGGAACTTACCATTCGGCTGGTCGACGCCGAGGGCGCTCCGCTGGCCGAAGAGGCAAGCGGACTTGCCCTGGCACAGCGCTGGGATGCCCAGGCGCTGCCTGAGGGAAGCCAAGTTGAGATTCGCCACCCCGAGGGCCAGGCCATCGGCCGGGTCATGCTGCGTCTCGAGCAGGCGGGCCCCGTGCCCGACCCGGAACCGGAGATGGTCGCGGGCTCCCTTGCCGAGGCCCACCCCCTGGTGCCGGATGAGTCCTTCGAGGCCGAGCTGCTGTCCGGCGAGCGCATGTATTTCCGTATCCCGCTGCCGGCCGAGCGGCTTATCGACCAGGCCTGGTCGATCCAGGCCGAAGGGCTGGGCGGGGAGATGCTGGAGGCCTGCCTGGGCGATCTGATCACCGAGCAGGAAGCCTGCCGGCAAGGCGAGGGCGAGGTACGCTTCGCGCGCCTCCAGCCACCGCCCGGCGACTACTATTTGGCGGTCTCGTTGGCCGACCGCCGCCCCGACCCCGATACGCTGCGGGTGAGTCTGGCATCGGATGCGCCACCGGCCGACGGCGAGGTGGTGGAGCCGGTGGACCATCGCGACTGGGCCATGCCCCTGGGCGATGGCATGCCCCTGACCGGCAGCATGCTCGGCGAACGCCGAGCCTACTTCCGGCTCCATGTCGCCGATTCCAGCGATACCTGGCGCATCCAGGCCGTCGGCGAGGGCATCGACGAAGTATTGGTCTATCGCGCCAGCGAGAGCGGGCGCCACTACCTGGCCGGCGGGGTGACCGCGGGACTCGGCGAGCTCGAGGGCGTTGGTGTCGACAACCTGCAGCTGGCTGCCGGGCAGTACATCGTCTATATCGAGGGCGGGGACACCGACTACCGACTGGTGGCCGAGACCCACGACCCCGATCGACAGGGCTGGGAGCGCGAGCCCAACCACGAAACCGGACTCGCCAATGAGCTCCAGGCCGGAGAACCCCTGCGAGGCAATCTGCATCACCCCTCACGGGTGGACTGGTATCGCTTCTATCTGCCCGGCGAGAACGGCGTGCGCATCGAGGTCACTCCGCCCGACGAGGGCAGTATCCGCCCGACCCTCTACTGGGGAGATGATCAGATTGCCCGGGGCGGCACTCTCGACAGGGACGACGAAGCGCTGGTGCTCACCGGTCGGCTGCCGGCCGGAGAGTACTACCTGGCCATGAACCACCGCAGCCCTGCCGGAACCTATGCGGTGAGCTATGACCTAGCATCTCCCTGGGGCGAGGCATCGGGCCATGCCATGAGCGTGGCCCAGGCCCGCGCGGCCCCCTTCCCCAGCGATGGAAAGCTGAGCCTGGCCCATAGCGAGCTGGGGCAGGAGTACCAGTGGTTCCGGCTGCCCGAGGGGGAGGAGCCGCGGTCTATCACGGTGACTCGGCTGGGCCCCAACCGGCTGGCGCGGGCGCCTTTCGAGATCGTCGATGAGAACGGTGACGCCCTGGAGCGCGAGGCGGTGGAGAGCGAGCGGCGCCGGTCGGTAGTGGATCGCGTCGAGGTGCCTGCCGGCGGCCCCTGGTACCTGCGTACCACCTCCGGGCGACGCGGCGACATCGAACTTGAGGTGGACGATCCACTGCTCGCCGAGCGCCACGCCCGGGAGCAGGCCTGGCAGGCCGATATCGAGGGCAGGCTCGAGGTGGCGGGGATGATGCTGGCCGCCTGGCACGGCCGGCCGCAATCCATCGACAGCGTGCTCAGGGTCGAGAACACCGGCGAGCAGACCCATGAGATTCCCCTGGCGGCCCACGCCAGCCATGCCGGCTGGCGCGTCGAGGGTCTCGAGGAGCGCGTGACCCTTGCCCCCGGTGAGCGGCGCGACCTGACCCTGACCTGGACCCTGCCGCCGGGGCTTGCCGACGATCAGCCAGTGGCGCTGTTCGTGCACTTCGGCGGCCAGGTCGCCGAAGCGCGGTTGACCGCGGTGGAGACCATCGCCGGGGGTGGGGCAGAGGATGACGCCGCGCAGCAGGCGCTGCTGGGGCGAGTCGACCTGGCCTGGAGCGGGCTGGGGGCGCATTTCGTCGACCCGGATAGCGGCGAGCCCCTGGAGCAGGCGTATAAGCGCCTGGTGGACGGCCTGGGCTATCTGATCGACGGCCTGAGTTCGGCCGGCAGCTACCTGGGGTTCCAGGGCGAGCCGGGCGAGGCGCTGCCGCCCCTGCGGCTGGCCGGCGAGGGCGGCGAGATTCACGCCCTGGTGATCAATCAGCGCTCGGGCCACGCCCCGGTGGAGCGCTGGCGTGAGGTCGAGATCAGCGTGGGCGATTCACCGGATACCCTGGAGCCCCTGACCGTGCTGCCGCTGGAGGCCACCGATGGGGAGCAGATCTTCCCGCTGGAGACGCCGGTGGAAGCCCGCTACGTGAGCGTGCGGCCGCTGCGCTTCTGGGGCCAGCTCTCGCGCCGGGCGGACAGCGGCATCGGCCAGCTTCGTGTGCTCGGCGAGCCCTCGGCGGCGCTGGCCGAGGCGACCCCCGATCTGCTGGCGGGCAGCCGCGGGGGGCACTGGATCTACAGCGACCCGGAGCATCGCAATCTGCATGAGTTCACCCTGGCGGCCCGCTCACGGTTTCATCCCAGCGAGCGCCGGATGCGCCGCGGAATACGTCACGACGGAGAACCTGCGAGCCTGGTATTCGGCTTCCACCAGCAGCGGGCCGCCCGGCTCGAGCGGCTGGCCTGGCAGGACGATGATGAGTGGGAAGGCTTGCTGGTGGATAACGTGCGGGTCTACACCGCCACCGAGAGCCCGGTAGGGCCCTGGGAGCGACAGGCCGACTGGCGCCTGGAGCGCGACGACGACCTGCGCGCCGAACTGACGTTCGATGAACCGGTCTGGGCGCGCTATCTGCGCCTGGAGATTCTCGAGCCCGACGCCGAGGATGAACGGAGCCCGCGTTGGCGGCGCCCCGCCCAGCTCTCCGCCTTCGAGGCAGATCCCCTGGGCAGCGGCGAGTCGATCCTCGGCTACTGGGGCCAGGATGAGCAGGCCGGCCCCTTCGAGCGGGCGCTGGCCGAGCCGGACCTGCCCGCCGAAGTAGAGGATACGACCAGCAGCCCCGACGCCCCCTGGGCACTCGAGGCGCGCATCAGCGCGCGTGTGCATGAGCCGGGCGATACCCGCAGCTACCGCCTGCAGGTCGCCGATGGGGAGAACACCCTGGCCGTGCGTCTGCGCGAAGGGCTACACGGCCGGCTCGAGAGCCGCCTCGAAGGACCCGACGGGGAGACGCTGGTGCTGGACTGGACGCGCCAGGCCGGCGGCTGGCGCGAGGGGGTGGCCATCGACATCGCCCCCGGCGACTATCGCCTCGACGTCACCGAGCCCAGGCGCGCCATCGCCTTCCTGTGGGATGCCAGCGGCAGCCTCAGCCATCACCAGCCGTCGATCCTGCGGGCGGTCAGCCGCTTCGCCGACGGCCTGGACCCCGAGCAGGAGGTGGCCAACCTGATGCCCCTGGGCGGCCCCTTGCTGATGCGCGGCTGGGCGGAGGATCCGGTCAAGCTGCGCCGCACCCTGGCCGGCTACGAAGGCGGCTTTCGCAGCTCCGACTCGGAGCCCGCCCTGCAGCTGGCATCGCGTGCACTGGAGCGGCTGGACGTCGAACCGATCATCGTGCTGATCACCGATGCCGAACTGCAGTCACGGGAGATGTCGGTCTGGCGTGACCTGGCCCGGGTGCAGCCGCGCATCCTGGCGCTGGAGATCTCCCACAATCGGGAGCGCTCCAGCGACGAGACCCGCTGGTACCAGAATCTGATGAAGAGCTGGGCCAACGTCGGCGGTGGGCGCTATGCCTATGCCACCGACCGCGATGACCTGATTCGCGCCTTCGAGACCGGCATGCGCGAGCTGCGCCAGGGCACCACCTTCTTCATCGAGGCCGAGTCGCGCTACCAGGCGCCCCCCGAGCCCGGCAGCCTGCAGGTGGTCAGCGCCGACCCGGAGCAGCCGGCGGTGGCCGGTGGCGTGGTGCATCTGATCTTCGACGCCTCGGGCTCCATGCTGCGCCGGATGGAGGGGGGCCGGCGCATCGAGGTGGCCCGTCGCATCGTCCAGCAGACCCTTGACGAGCGAATCCCCGAGGAGGTGCCGGTGGCACTGCGCGCCTACGGCCATACCGAGCCCCACAGCTGCGAGACCGAGCTGCTGGTGCCCCCCCGCGCCGGCAATCACGACGAGGTGCGCGAGGTGGTCGCGGGCATCCAGGCCATCAACCTGGCGCGCACGCCGCTGGCCGCCTCCATTGAGGCGGTGCGCGACGACCTGACCGGCTTCGAGGAGCAGCCGCGCCTGGTGGTAATGCTCACCGACGGCGAGGAGACCTGCGACGGCGACGTAGCCGCGGCAGTGGACGAGCTGATCGAGGAGGGGCTGGACGTGCGCCTCAACATCGTCGGCTTCCATATCGACGAGATCGGCCTGCAGGCCGAGTTCGAGCGCTTCGCCGCCCGCGGCGGCGGCGAGTACTTCGACAGCCAGGACGGAGACGAGCTGATCGAGGGGCTGGCCCAGGCGCTGGCGGCCACCTGGCGGGTACGGGACGGCGAGGGCGCCGTGATTGCCCGGGGCCGGGTCGGCGACGCGCCCGTCGAACTGGAGGTCGGCGACTACGAGCTAGTGGTGGAGACTCAGGCCGGTGAGCGGCGTCGGGCCTTCACTATCGGGGCGAATCAGAGCAAGACACTGGAGGTGGGACGTGACGACTAGGCTGGCCCTGCTGGGTGCCTCGCTGGCGCTGGCGCCAATGGCCTCGGCGGCGATGATGTGCCCCGGTTCGCCCGGCATGAGCGAGAGCGACGCGCGCTATCTCGAGCAGCGGGTAGTGAGCCTCGATCGCGCGGTGCGCGACGCCTACGACGAGCTGCCCTGGGAAACGCTGCGGGTGGCCGAGGCCCAGCAGGCGGTGGGTCTCGATCCCGGGGCGCTTTTTGCCTGGGTGCGCGACGAGACCCGCTGGCTGCCCTACGCCGGGGAGCTGCGCGGCGCCGAGGGGGTGATGCTGGATCGGATGGGCTCCAGCCTGGACCGGGCGCTGCTGCTGGCGGCGCTGATGGAGGAGGCCGGCCATACCGTGCGTCTGGCCCGGGCCGCGCTGCCCGAGGAAGCGCTCGCGCGGCTCGAGTCAACCTGGGCGGGAGAGCCGGTTGCCCGGCGGCCTGATGGCCCCGCCGAGATGGATCTCTCGGATGCAGCCATCGCCGCCCTGGCCGAGCGTCTCGAGAGCGACCCAGACGCCATGGCCGAGTCGCTGCTGGCGCAGCGAGAGGCGGCCGAAGAGCGGCAGTCGCGGCTGCTGGATGAGAACCGGCACCAGACGCAGGCCTTGATGGCCATGCTGGGAGATAGCCTGCAGGCTGCCGGCCGCCAAGGGATGCCGGAGCCCGCCTTGACCGAGCACTGGTGGGTGCAGCGACGCACTGCCGATGGCTGGTCGGACTTCGATCCGGCCCTGCCCGGTCACGCCGCGGGCGAGCGCCTGGTCGCCGCTGGAGAGGTCGAGTCGGTCTACCCCGAGGCGCTGCCCGACGACGTTCGCCACTGGCTGACCGTCGAGGTGGCCGCCGAGCAGCTCAAGGAGGGCCGGCTGGATGAAGCCGTGGCCTTGTCTCACCGGCTGCCGGCCGCCGAGCTGCTGGGGCAGCAGCTGCAGCTGGAGCTCTACCCCATGGAGCTGCCGTCGCCCCAGGCGCTGCTCGACGGCGGCCTCGCACTCGACACCCTGCCCGAGGCGCTGTTCGGTCAGGAGCAGTGGGTGCCCTATTTGCGCCTGGGCGACAGCCTGGCGCGCGAGAAGGGCATCATGGCGGATGGCAGCGTTGTCGAGCTCGGCTCGGATGCCTCTATCGCCGGGGCCTTCGGCGAGGCCAGCAGTGCCCTGGGCGAGATCGGCGTCGGCGGGCGGCGCAGCGAGGCACCCGACACTCCGCCGGAGCTGACCGCCGTGATGGCGCGTTTCCACGTCGAGGCGCCGGGCCACGAGCCGCACACCGTCGAGCGTCCCATGATGGATCTGATCGGTCCCGCCCGGCGCGATGCGGGCGTCGAGGCGTTCGCGGTCGATGACGCTCTTCGCGAGCAGCGCGCCATCGAGTTGCTGAGCACTCTGGAGGTGCTCGGTCAGACGACCTGGGTGCCGCCGGCCCGGCTGGCCGGTTGGCACTACGAGGGGCTGATGGACAATCGCCAGGCGGCCCTGGCCGGGGCCTACCTCGGCGCTTATGGCGATGACAGCTTTATCGGCGAGGCCCTGGAGGCGCGCAGCGCTCGCCGCGCGGCGCTGGATCAGCTCGCCGCCATGCGGCTGGCCTACAGCCCCTATCCCGAGCGGGTCGCCCTGACCCGCCTCAACCTGCTGGGCTATGTGACCCTGATGGAGTTCGAGGGGGGCGAGTACCGCCGCCGGGAGGGGTTCGACATTCTCGACAACCGGGTCGCAGTGCCCGACGGCCAGGCGGTGGCCGAGACCCGGCTGGCCCAGGGGGCGCTGGATACGCTGCTGGAGGCCGAACTCGCCGTGGCGCCATCCGCCGCCTTGGGCAACACCGCCCGGGCCTTTCTGCACGACCTCGACGAGGGCGCCGACTGGCGGCAGGTGGAGCGCCTGGACGACCTGGCGGCCCTCGACTGGGCGCCGAGTGCCGATCTACGCGCCCACTTCGCGGCACGACTGGACGCGGGGCAGGCGCTGCTGCTGCCCGAGGCACCGGCACGCCAGGAGGCGCCGACCTGGTGGCAGCTCGATCCTGCCACCGGTGACCTGCTGGGCTACGGACGAGATCGTCGCGGCCAGTACATCGAGGGGATCCTGACCCTGATGAGCGCCGGCGACAATGCCGTGGGCGCCGTGAATATGGTGCAGAGCATCTGGGACTGCCTGTTTACCGCCAGCGACCCACTCTGCTGCACCCAGGATGCCGCGGCCCAGGAGATGATCAGCCGCGCCGCCAGCTATGGCCTGAGCGGCCTGGCCGAGGCCCACGACATCAACATCATCATCGGGCGCGAGCTGGTGTCTGGAGGGGCCTTCGATCGGCTCAATTCGGCGGGCATCAGCCAGGCGGCCGGCGACGTGGCCGGCGCCGGCGCCGAATTCATCGTGGACTCCTGGGGCCGCTGCAATTGAGGAGGTGCCAATGAATCAGCCAAGCATACGCGGGGGCGCGGTGGGCTTGCTCGGGCTGCTGGCCCTGGGGGCTGCAACGCCAGCGCTTGCTCAGTCGCCTTGCGCCGAGGCAGTACAGGAGCGCCTGCCCGCCCTGGGGTGCAATCGGGCGTTCACCCTGCAGGTCCAGGAGATGGCCTTCCAGGATGAGCTCAATGGCCAGCCGGCCCCGGCGGGGCGTCGCTGGGTCACCCTCGAGGTGAGCTTCGACAGCTGGATGCCCAGCGATCTGGTGTTTGGCCTGGGCTATCCCGAGCCGCTGCTGGTCGCCTCGCTGGAGCGCCAGCTCTACCTGCTGGTGGATGACCGGCAGGTGGTGAGGCCGACCCTGCCGGCAGATTCGTCCCTCAGGGATGAGTTCGTGCTGCCCCGCTCCGGTGCTCGGCGCCAGGGGGAAGTCGCTTTCGCCGTGCCCGATGACGCTCTGTCGCAGCTGTCGCTGCACTACTACCACGACCAGTACGCGCCCATCGTCGTGCCGCTGCTCGGTGAGCGTGCCGACCCCGGCGAGGGGCGTGAGGCCACGGGTCGACAGGCGGGCCATGACCTCTTCGCGCTTGGCGTTCATGGTGCCGCTCGCCATGAACGCTGGCAGGGCGAAGCGGCCCCCGAGGGCATGCAGTGGCTGGTGGTGGACCTGCGCGGCCAGGGCGAGTGGCGTACCCCGGTGGACGCCCGGGCGCTGGACCCCTCCGCCGAACCCGACGCCGAGGCCTCGCTACGCCGAGTGATGGAGTATATCGAGGCGGCGGGGCTGCTGCAGGCGGTGGTGGACGGGCGCCATGGCTATGTGCGCGACCTCGCACTGAGCACCCTGGAGACGGACCCGGCGCTGCTGCCCGATGCCTGGGCCGGCGGCGAGGCGGTGTTCCCGATACCCGAGGCGGCCGAGCACGTAGAGCTGGTGGCCTATATGCCGCAGTTCGGCGGCACCGATATCTCCTCGGAGATTCGTCCGGCCCTGCGCTTTACGCTGGAGGAGGGCGAGCGCGAGCCGGAGGCCGAGCCGCGAGCGGTGATCGAGGACGGCCCGATTCGCTTCCGGGTCCACGACCTGGCGCGAGTCGACGCCCTCGCCGGCCACGTCGCCGAGGAGGGGGAAGCGCTGGTCTGGATCGAGGCGGCCATGGCCAACCAGAGCGAGGTCGGCGGCATGATGGAGGTCGGGCATCGCTTGCGGCCGCGTGCGCCGGAGGGGGAGCTGCTGGGGGTCTACCAGGCCGGGCCCATGCCGCAGCCGGAACCCTTCTGGCTGCCGGCCGGGGATGAGCCGCGTCACTTCCAGCTGCTCTATCGCTATCCCGCGGACGTCGAGACGCTGGAGTTCGAATATGGCGGGGTAGCCGTCGTCGAGACGCTGGCGCTGCCGTTGTCCCGCTAAGCGGGATCGAGGCGCTCTGACAATGATCTTGCATCGAGGGATATATGATTGATTCCAATACGTTACGCCAGCCCGCTGTCAAGGAGCGTGTCGTTCAGCTGGGCTATCTGCTCAAGCACACCTTCACCCTAGTGGGCCGCGACCCGGGGATTCTCAGGCCCTGGATTCGCATGTCCGTCTACGGGGTGGTGATGGCCAGCCTATTCTTCATCAGCGTGATCGCCCTGTGGGTCAACAACGGTGACATTGGTACCCCGGCGCTGCTGCTGTGCCTGTTGATGTTCATCTACAAGTATTTCTACTACGTGCGTCAGGAGCTCCGGCAGAGCTGGCTGGTCAGCGAGGCCCTGCAAGGTCATCGGCGCACGGCGTCGGAAGCCAAGGCCAGGGTCAAGGGGTTCAAGGGGGCCAGCCGGCTCATCGCGCTGTTCGAGATGGTGTTCAACGGGGCCTTGAGCTGGGCGCTGCGTATCGGTCGCGTTGGCGTGCTGATGGCGATATTGCTGAAAGGGCTCCGTGAGGTGTGGGACCTGGTCAACCACTATCTGCTGCCCTCGGTGGTCATCGACGGCTACGGCATTCGCGAGAGCATATCGCGCATGAAGCGGCTCAAGGAGAACGTGCCCGAGACCCTGGCCGGTGTGTTCGGGATCGACGTGGCGGCCCGGGCCGTGGGCACCATCATGTTCCCGATCTATGCCCTGATGGTGCTGGTGGGCCTGCTGATCGGCATCTGGGTGGGCGATCCCCAGTCACCCTACTACCTGGGGGACCCCCTGGGGGGCACGGCGATGGCCGGTGCCGGGCCGCTGCCGGACACCCTGCCCATCACGGCCCTGCCCATTCTGATCGCCCTGTGGATCGCCAAGCTGTTCAGCGTGGTGCTGGAGCGTATGGCCGCCTCGGTCAAGGTGATCTACTTCTCGATCTTCTACATGCGCATCACCCACGCAGATGACATCGTCCCGGAGATTCGCGGCGAGCTGGAGGCCTATCTGCGCATGGAGGCCGAAGACCCCGAGCCGGTAGCGGCGCCAGGCAGCCAGGGCAACCCCTAACCACTCATGCCATATATAGCAGGCTCCGAACGCATAAAGGCACGGCAAGAGGAGGTATCGACAATGCTTCTATCGGCAGCGTTAGACCGGCCCAACGCCGCCATGTCCCGACGCCCGACGGCCTGCCGCATGTTGGTGCTTAGCATGGCGGCAATGCTGCCGGCCCTGGCCCAGGGCGCCGCTGCGGCGGACTGGCAGGCCGCCGACATCCAGCATGAGCTGGAGCTTGAGGAGAGCGCGATACAGCTGGCGCTCTCTCCAGACGGTATGCGACTGGCGAGCGGCAGCGAGTCGTCCCTGAAGGTGTGGGAGATAGCCACCGGCAGGCTGAAACAGCAGCTGGATGGCCATCGCTCCCCGGAGGTGGAGTGGATGCTTCCCGTCACCGGCCTGGCCTTCAGCCCCGATGGCAGCGTTCTGGCGAGCACTAGCTGGAATCCCGGCGTGATCCCCAAGGCATCGCTCAAGCTCTGGGATCCAGCAACAGGGGAGCTGCTGAGGTCCCTGGCGGGTAGCCTGGGGTGCCGGGAGGTCGCCTTCACGGCCTATGGGGAGAGCGTCTGGGCGGCCTGTGGCCGGGATGCTCAGCGCTACTCCCTGGCGACCGGCGAGGTGGTCGAACGTGCCGGGCAGGTCCCCGAGGGGCTGCTGACGGCGAGCAACGCCGAGGCGGCGGCCGACGAGCTGCCCATGCCCCGGCAGGGACCGCCAACCGCCCTTGCCGTGAGCGAGGAGGGCACCCACCTGGCCTGGGCCGGCCGGCCGCCGACTTATCCCTCCCCGATTCTGCGCATTTGGCTGGCCGCAGCGACTGCCGATGCCGCCGCCGTGGATCAGAGCAGCGGTGACGAGGCGGACTATCTTGTCCTCGACCTGCCCGGAGAGACCGTCGCGCGTGATCCCGTGACCCTGGCGCGCGAGCACTACAGCCGGGAGCTGCCCAACCCGGTGACCGTGGAGCAGATCGAGCAGCGGATGCTGGAGTCGGGGGAGGTGCGCGTCATGCTGACCCTGAGCAACCTGAAGGACGATGCCCTGCGAGCCTGGCGCTACCGGCTGACCTTCGAGCCGCGGGAGGAAGGCCTCTGGGAGCTGGTGCGGGTGGAGCGCAAGCACCAGTGCTGGCGTGGCCCCACCGAGCCGGAGGAGTGGACCACGCAGCTTTGCATCTAGTGGGTTCGCGCGGCCGGTGCCCCGTTTGGATGAAGGGGGCCGCCGGACCGATCCGCGTCTAGCCTGTGCCTATCGGATTACCTGGTCATGCCATAGGGGGAACCATGTGGGACTTTCGTATCGGTCAGTCGGTGGGACTGATGGTCAAGACAATGCCCTTTCTGCTCTTCCGGCTGGCGGTCTACTTCGGCGTGGCGCTGGCCTATGTGCTGATGACCGGCGTGGGGGCCGGCGTCGGCTGGGGCATCGGCGGCTTCGGTGAAGAAGGCTTCCGGGCGGCCACCACCTTCTGGGGCGGCGCCATCGGTTTCGGCATCGTCGGCGTGATCATGTACGTGCTGCGCGAGTATCTGCTCTATATGGTCAAGGCGGGACACATCGCCGTGCTGGTGGAGCTGCTCGAGGGGCAATCGCTGCCCCAGGGGCGCAGCCAGATCCAGCACGCCACCGCCTCGGTCAAGGAGCGCTTCGGTCAGGCCGGCGTCCTGTTCGCCGTGGATCAGCTGATCAAGGGCGTGCTGAAGGCCTTGACCGGGCTGGTGCGCGGCGTCTTCCGCCTGCTGCCGATTCCCGGGGCGCAGCAGTTCCTGCGCGTGGTGCAGATGTTCCTGCGTATCGCCGTGGGCTTTATCGACGAGGTGATTCTCGCCTACAGCTTCCGCACCCGGGCCGACGACCCCTGGGGCGCCTCTCGCGACGGCCTGGTGCTCTACGGCCAGAATCTCAAGCCGATGTTCAAGAACGCCGCCTGGCTGGCGCTGATCGTCTACGGGCTCTCCTTCGTGATCTTCCTGGTGATGCTGGCGCCGGCGGCGGCGGTGGCCTACCTGATTCCCGGCGGCTGGTCGGCCACCGGCGTGGTGGTGGCGCTGCTGTTTGCCTGGAGCGTCAAGGTGGCGGTGCTCGAGCCCTTCGCCATCACCTGCATGATGCAGGCCTACTTCAAGGCCATCGAGGGGCAGACGCCCGATCCGGAGTGGGAGGCCAAGCTCGATGGTCTCTCGCGCAAGTTTCGCAAGCTCAAGAACCGGGTGTCCGATACCGAGGCGTCTCCGGTCACCGAGGGACAGTGACTCCGTAACCGAGGAGGAGATGATCCATGACTCTATTACCCTTGGCCCGATTCGTACCTCGCTGTGTTGTTGGGCTGGCCGCGGTGGGCATTCTGACCGCCTGCGGTGACGGCAATGGCGATACCGCGGCCGATGGCAGAGGCACAGATGATGCGATGCAGGCCTGGCTGGATGAGCTGGCCGGCCCCGGGTCTCGCCTGACACTGAGCGGAGCGGTGACCTCGATGGGTGAATACACCACGGCGGAGGACCCTCGCTATGGCGGGGTCAGTGTCGACAGCTATCGCCCGGGACGCGGTGGGGGAGCGGCACGGCGTGGCAGCAATGCCGACGGCCCCTATGCGCTGACCCTCTATACCGATGCCATTCATGAGGATTCGCCCGAGGAGGTTGTCAGGGCCTGGGTGACCCTGGTGCTGCCGGCCGGCGCCGAGGCCGGACAGCGCTACACCATCGCCGGCTTCAGCGACGCGGAGGAGCGCGAGGTTCAGGCCCACGTGCGGGGGCACGGCAATGCCTGGGGGTTCTCCCGCCAGGTCGCCGGTGAGCTCTACCTGGCCGAGCTGGGGGAGCAGGTCAGCGCCGCCTGGCGCCTCGAGGCCGCCGAGGGGCGGGGCGAGGAAGCGCGTCGTGTCGTGGCGGAGGGCGCCGTGGAAGGGCTCGACTTCACCCCCCAGCGGGAGGCGCGCTACGCGATCACCGTCAATGGCGACAGCGAACAATACCTGGGCCGGGTATCGATTCATGAAACACCCAATGATTTCGCCGTATCGATAGGCAACCGCATCGTCCTCGATGTGCCGACGGAGGTCGGCGCCGGCGAGTATGCGCTGTCCGATCAGGCCGGTGACGGCGCCATCCGAGTATCTCTGATGCGTCATGAGGTAGAGGAGATCGATGGCGCCATTCGCTTCAGTGAGCGCAACGGCGTCTTCGATGCCGAGATCAGCCTCGAGGCCAGCGGCGAGGATGAGGTCCAGCTGTCGGGACGCCTCGAAGAACTCGACTTCGATCGCTGAGCCAGCGAAACGAAAGGATCACACGAGCAAGGAGACACATCATGGGAAGCTTGAATCGCCGCCTGGGTATCGCCGCTCTGGGAACCGCGCTGCTCTTGCCGATGACTGCCCTGGCCCAGGACGAGGTCGTGGAGCAGATCGAGCTGGGGCTCGAACTCTACCAGGAGGAGGACTACGGCGGGGCCATTACCGAACTGGAGTTCGCCATCAATGATATTCGCAAGCTGATGTCGGGGCGTATCGCCGCCACCTTCCCCGAGGCTCCGGCCGGGTGGAGTGCCGATGAGGTAGCGTCGGCCGGCGGCGGAGGCGCCGCGGCCATGCTGGGCGGCGGCGGCAGCATGCTCGAACGACAGTACCGTCAGGATGACGGCAACGGTCAGCTGGAGGCGAGCATGATGATCGACAACCCTATGGTTCAGGGCATGGCCGCCATGTTCAACAACCCGGCCCTGGTCGCGGCCCAGCCCAATACCGAGCGGATACGCCTGGGCCGCGAGTCGGCCATCGTCAAGTGGGAGCCCAACCGCTCGCGAGCCGAGGTCACCCTGCTGCTGGATGGTCGCATCTTGATGCAGGTGAAAGGGCAGAACCTGGAATCCCAGGATGCCGCCGTCGAGCTGATGCGCGGTTGGGATCTCGATGCCGTGCGGGAACAGGCGGCCCGCTAGGACCACCGGGACCAGCGATCGACGCAGGCAGGAAAGCACCACGAAGGAGGAGAGGTGATGATGGTGGCAATGGAGAGGCGGCGGCCCCTTGGTCGGGCCATGATGGGAGCCGCCTTGATGGCAATGTCCTGGGGCGTCAAGGCCGAGGCTTCACCGGTGACGGTGGCCCCCTTGACGGTCGAGACGGAGGGCAACCATTACCAGTACCGAATGCACATGACGATCCAGGGGGACGACCTGTTCTGGGACCTGACCCAGGGCCCGGATGTTACCCTGGTGGCTCCCGATGAGGAGCACCTGAGCCAGGTCAGCGGTTTCGACCCCCTCTATACCGGCGAGGCGCTGGACAACCGCCCCCATCAGGTCGCCTCGCGTTTCGATGCCCTGGTATCCCGGATGCCGGCGGAGTCGGGGCGACCGCCCCTGGAATATCAGGATGTCTTCGACAATCGTCAGCGAACCGACGCGGTCAGGGTGGCCGTGGAGCCGACCGGGGCGACCCGGGAGCTGGCCGGCCGCGAGGCCAGTGCCTATACCCTGGCGGTGGTCAGCGACAAGAGCCGCTGGCGGGACGAGGCGTGGCACCCTTACCACGCCCTGAATCTAGGGACCGTCTGGGTGTTCGAGGATCTTGCCTTCTCTCCGGCTCCCCTGCAGCTGAGTCGCTATGTCTTCAACCTCGTCTTTGCCCCCCACTCGGTGAGCGGGCTCGAGGAGTACTACCATGAGCAGCTGATCTCGGCCCTGGCGCCGCTGGGCATGCTGGCCGGGGCGCGTATGCAGGAAGTGCAGATCTCGGCGGAGGGGCTGGCCGAGCTGGAAGCCGACGGCTGGCGTGTCGAGGGTGATGAGCCGCCGGGACAGGCACAGGGCTATCGTTTCGAGCTGCTGACCACGGAGCTGAATACCGAGACCGAGCCCCTCGATTATGCGGTGCTCGAGGGCATGAGTCGGCTGGATGCGGCAAGCCTGGACTATCTGGAGACGCCGCTGATGATGGTCAATCGCCTGGGCTTGTGTCCGGCCTTGCCGGAGGAGATGGGCGCCCCCGAGTTCGACAGATAGAAGCGTAAGCCACTGATTAGCCTGGAAACGCGTTTTCAAAATTGGCACTACAAGCGAGATGCAGTCGGCGCCGGTAGTCCAATGGCCTCGAAGAGATCGCGTTGTTCAGGCTTCAGTTTGGTCAGGCCGCTCGCCGTCTCGCGACGGTGAAGCAGGACCTGGTGGAATTGGATCTTGCGGGCAATCTCCAGTGCCCGCGTCGGCGACAGTGAGTGATCGCTGGCCTTCAACCGTATCCGGAGCACCCGGTAAAGCACCAGGGCGAGGAAGCAGATCAGCGCATGGGCACGGATGCGATCCGGCAGCCGGTGATAGACCGGCGCGATCTCGATGTCGCTCTTCAGCACCCGGAAGCCGCGCTCGATGTCTGCCAGCGCCCGGTAGCGCTCCACGATCTCCTTCGGGTCGTGGTCGGCCATGTTGGTGACCAACAGCAGCTTGCCGTCCATCACCCTGGCGCGATCGAGCGCGCGCTGATCCAGGACATAGTTGAACGTCTCGGCGGTCAGATCGACCTTTAGGATATGCCCGAGGTGAGCGTCGGTGACGGCCTTGTAGAACCTGGCGGTGACGCCGGCATCGGAGAGCTTTCTGCCGCGGTAGCGACGCCCAGCATCTTGGTTGTCCAGCTTCTCGAACCACTGGCGTGCATCGGCCTGCAGCGCCTCGATCTTCTGATCACGTGCCGCCGTCTGCGCCTTGGCGACCTCCGGCCGGTGCGCCACGATCAGCCGATGATCCTGCCATGTCATCTCGCCGTAGGCTTCGTGTTCGGCGTCGACATCCTGGCAGTGCGCTTGATGAAACGCCTTCAGCAGCGCATCGAATTCGCCATAACGGCGGCCCGGCACCGCCAGAATGAATTCCAGAGGGCGATCCTCGATACGCACGGCGGACAGAGCAGCCAGATTGTCCAGCGAGAGCAGGCCACGGTCGGCGACCAGTACGACTCGCCGCACATTGAAGCGCTTGACCACCGTCTCGATGGTCGGCAGCAACGTGCGGGTTTCCGCGACATTGCCATCGAAGACTTCGTGGTGAATGGGTAAGCCTTCCGCCGTCTGCACGACACCGAGCATGAACTGGCGGGCGATGCCGCCCTCCTTCGAGGGACCGTATTGACGGACATCACCGTCGAGTGAGGTACTGCCTTCTGCCCGAATTGTGGTGAGGTCGTAGAAGACGATCGAGAGTTCCTGGTCGATCAGTGGCTTGAGCTGCTGTGCCAGAACGTCATTGAGGGCTTCGCTACAGTCCGACAGGGTATCCATGGTGCGCAGCAGATGCTGGTGACTGATCGAGGCCGTGTCGACGTCGGGCACCAGTACATCTTCCAGCCAGCGCAGCACCCCGAGCTTGGATTCCGGATCACATAGCCGATTGAACACCATGACCCGCAGCAGCCGCTCGGCATCGAACTGGCGCTTGCTACGCAAGACACGCCGGAAGGCGTCATCCAGGCCGAGCTCTTTCCAGAGTGACGTCAGCAGCCAAGTATCACCCACGGAGCGCGCCGGCGCGAAGTCGGTCTCGCCGGTGCCTTCCTCGAGTGTTGGCTGGCCGGTGACGCGCAGCAGGCCGTTGATCAGCGCGCTGGATTCCCCGGCCGTGACGGCCTCAAGACGTCCCAGCGTCGCGATCACGCGTTGGCGCGGCTTGCCGGCCTCGTCGCGATAGGACTCGACGAGCTTCACATAGCGGCGAGGGCCGGATTTGGTGACTTTGACGAACATGTCACCACGATAGACCGGTCAATCCATGCCTGGCAAGGTGCCAAGAGAAAAACGTGTCACTACAAAGAATTCGGCCAGAAATGGCTAAGTCTCTGAATTCCCATGCCATGAGTGCCGATTTCAGGCCAAAATCGAGCTGGAAGTGTCGAACTCGGGGGCGCCGATTCCCTTTTGGCCGCCATGCAGGAGAACGCGAGTTTCCGGGGACAGATGCAGGGAAGCATCGACGGCGAGGTGCTAGGCGAGGCGAGCTTCGGCAGTCAGGACGATAGCTTCGGCCGCGGCTTCATGCTGACCCTGGAGTCCTACGATCCCGAGTTGCATCAGGCCGCCTGCCTCACCCTGCTGCGCGTCGACGCGGCCATGCCGGATGATCCGCAGCGGCTAGCGGTGGCCGAGGGGCCGGATCAGGCTAAGCCCGGCGAGCTGGTGGCCTACCTGGCACTCACCGACCTGACGGAGCCGGGGCGAAGCCGTGTCGTGGCCGCCGGCCTGGGAAGCGACGGCGAGGTGATACTGGAGCGGGTCGATGAGGAGACCCTGTCGGGTCACCTGAGGCTCGATGGCCAGGTCACGCCGCTGGATCGACTGACCGACAGTCTGCCCTTGGTCATCGAGGGGGAGTTCAGTGCCCGGCAAGCCTGGGATCGCGTGCCCATGGCCCGCTAGAAGGGGCCGCCAGCCCCTGGAACGAAGGGCTCTCGCCGATAACGGCGGCCCGTGCGCGTCACGGCTTGAGCCGGTACCCGGTGCGGAAGATGCGTTCTACCACTGCCAGCGCCGCGGCCAGGAAGAGGGTGATCACGACGAGGCTCACTACCGGGCTGACGTCGCCGATGCCGTAGAAGCTCCAGCGGAAACCGCTGACCAGGTAGACCACCGGATTGGCCAGAGTCACCGCCTGCCAGAAGGGGGGCAGCATGTCGATGGAGTAGAAGGTGCCGCCGAGGAAGGTGAGGGGAGTGATCACCAGCAGCGGCACCAGCTGCAGCTTCTCGAAACCGTCGGCCCAGATGCCGATGATGAAACCCAGCAGGCTGAAGGTGAGGGCGGTGAGCACCAGGAAGAGCACCATCATCAGCGGGTGCTCAATGCTGTAGGGGACGAAGAGCCGGGCGGTGGCCAGCACGATCAGCCCCAGCACGATGGATTTGGTGGCCGCCGCCCCGACGTAGCCCATGACGATCTCCCGGTAGGACATCGGGGCCGAGAGCACTTCGTAGATGGTGCCCGAGAAGCGCGGGAAGAAGATCCCGAAGGAGGCGTTGGAGACGCTCTGGGTGAGCAGCAGCAGCATGATCAGGCCGGGGACGATAAAGGCACCATAGCTCACCCCGTTCACCTCGCTGATGCGGGTGCCGATGGCGGCGCCGAACACCACGAAGTAGAGGGAAGTGGAGATCACCGGCGAGACGATGCTCTGCAGCACGGTGCGCAGGCTGCGGGCCATCTCGGCCTGGTAGAGGGTCTTGACGGCGTGCAGGTTCATGGGCGCTCCTTGACCAGGCTGACGAAGATCTCTTCCAGCGAGCTCTGGCGGGTGTTCAGGTCCTTGAAGCCGATCCCCTCGGCCTCGAGATCGGCCAGCAGCTCGGCGATGCCGCTCGACTCCTCGTCGTCCTCGCTGGCGTCATAGCTGTAGACCAGGGCGTGGCCCTCCTCGGCCACGGCCAGGGCGTGGCGGTCGAGGGCGGCAGGAATCGCCTCGAGAGGCTCGCGCAGATGCAGGGTCAGCTCCTTGCTGCCGAGCTGGCGCATCAGGGTGCGCTTCTCTTCCACCAGCACCAGCTCGCCGCCGCGGATGACGCCGATGCGGTCGGCCATCTCCTCAGCCTCCTCGATATAGTGGGTGGTGAGAATGATGGTCACCCCGCTGTCGCGCAGCTGGCGCACCACCTCCCACATGTCCCGACGCAGCTCCACGTCGACGCCGGCGGTGGGCTCGTCGAGAAACAGGATCTCCGGCTCGTGGGCCAGCGCCTTGGCGATCAGCACCCGGCGCTTCATGCCCCCGGAGAGGGTGATCATGCGGTTGTGGCGCTTCTCCCACAGCGACAGCGAGCGCAGCACCTTCTCCAGATGGTCGGGGTCCTTCGGCTTGCCGAACAGGCCGCGGCTGAAGGCGACCGTGTCCCAGACCCGGATGAAGGCGTCGTTGGTCAGCTCCTGGGGCACCAGGCCGATGCGCTCCCGGGCGGCGCGGAACTCCCGCACGTTGTCGTGGCCATCCACCAGCACCCGGCCCGAGGTGGCGTTGACCAGGCCGCAGATCACGCTGATCAGGGTGGTCTTGCCGGCCCCGTTGGGCCCCAGCAGGGCGAAGATCTCGCCGCGCCGAATCTCCAGGGAGACCTCCTTCAGCGCCTGGAAGCCGCCGGCATAGGTCTTCGAGAGTCGCTCGACGCTGATCACCGGATCATGGTGCAAGGGGGCCTCCTGGTCGCGAAGCGGTGGCCTGACCCGAAGGGCTGGGCCACTGGATGCAGGGATGATTTTGATACGCGGCTGGTTTTTATACAGGTATGGTACAAGAAAGCCGCACATGGCGGCCATGCGCGGCTTCGGTTTGATCAGAACAGTTCACGCTGCCGAAGGCTCAGCTGCGACTGGTGATCTCGAGCAGGTGGAAGCCGAACTGGGTCTTCACCGGCCCGTGCACCTTGTTGAGCTCGCCGGAGAAGACCACCTCGTCGAACTCGCGGACCATCTGGCCCGGGCCGAAGCTGCCCAGATCGCCACCCTGGCGGCCGGAGGGGCAGCTAGAGTGTTCGCGGGCCACCTCGGCGAAGTCGCGGCCGCCCTCGATCTCGGCCTTCAAGGCCTCACACTTTTCCTTGCTGCTTACCAGAATATGACGCGCGGTTGCCCTGGCCATGGATCTCTCCCGAGAGTGTTGCAGTGAAGGCCGGCGACTCTGCCGGCCCCTGAATGAGTGAGTGAAGAGTGAAGAAGCGAGCATAGCATGCTCGCTGGCCGGCCTCAGCCACCCAGGCCGATGCTGAGCCTGAGGGCCTGCAGGCCGTCGAGCTCCAGGCGCACCTCATCGTCGAACAGCGGGTGACCCACCACCCGGATATCCAGGCTGGCCGAGGCGCCGCGGTAGCGTACCCGGGCGGTGATCCGCGCCTCCCGGCTGACCGGTGCCAGCCAGCCGTAGTCGACCCCCTCCAGCTCCACGGCGTCGAGGCCCCGGGCCTCCAGCTGTTCCTCGATGGCCCGTTCGGCGGCGTGGCCGTAGTACCAGTGGAGCCCGCCGTAGACGAGGGCGGCGAGCAGTGCGAGAGTTACGACGAAGCGGCCCATGGCCCCCTCCCTATAGCTGTTGATGGTGACGTCGAGGGGGTTATAACACAGGAGAAGAAAGGAATGAGTGAGACGGTGGCAAGCCGGGCGGGGATTCCGGTGGGCATCAGCGCCTGTCTGATGGGGGAGCAGGTGCGCTACAACGGCGGCCACAAGCGGTCGCGCTACTGCCTGGAGGTGCTCGCCGAGCGCTTCGCCCTGGAGCCCTTCTGCCCCGAGCTCGAGGCCGGCCTCGGCGTGCCCCGCGAACCGATCCGTCTGGTGGGCAGCCCGGGGGAGGAGCCCCGGGTGGTGGGCACCGTGGACGCGAGCCTGGATGTCACCGACCGGCTCGAGGAGGTGAGCCAGGCCTTTATCGCGAAGCACCGCCACCTGCGCGGCTTTATCCTGATGAAGGGCTCGCCCAGCTGCGGCCTCGAGCGGGTCAAGGTCTACGGTGAGAACGGCATGCCCAGCCACTCCGACGCCGGCGCCTTCGTGCGGGCCCTGAAGCGCCACTTCCCGACCCTGCCGCTCGAGGAGGAGGCGCGCATGAACGACGCCGTGCTGCGCGAGAACTTCATTACCCGGGTCTACGCCCTCGACGACTGGAAGCGCCAGGTGGAGGCTAACCCCAGCTACCACGAGCTGCTGCAGTTCCACAGCCGCCAGAAGTACCTGCTGATGGCCCACCACGTGGAGGCCTACCGCGAGCTGGGGCGCTACCTGGCCGAGTCCAGCAGGCTGCCCCTGGAGGAGGCGATGGCGCACTACCTGCAGCGCTTCATGACGGCCCTGGCGCGGCCGGCCACCCGCAAGACCCACACCAACGCCCTGATGCACGTCTTCGGCTACCTCAAGGAGGCCCTGGACGCCGAGACCCGCCAGGACCTGCTCGCCGCCATCGAGGAGTACCGCCAGGGCCACGTGCATCTGGCGGTGCCGATCCGCCTGCTCAGCCACTACCTCAAGCGCCACGGCTCCGGGTATATTCGCCGCCAGACCTATCTGGACCCTCACCCCTACGAGCTGGGGCTGCGCAACGCTATCTGAGTCGACGCCGTGATGCATGACACACGTTTCCAGCGGCTCACCGAGCGGCTGGCCGAGGGCGCGCCGCTGTGGCGCTGCCTGCCTTTCCAGGAGCCGGAGCCCGCCTGGCGTTCGCGCTGGCCCGGGCTCGCCGAGGCGCTGCTGGCCCTGGACGATGATACGCTCGCCCGCCTGCAGGCGGACCCCTTTGCCAGCGCTGCGTTGGCCGACTCCCCCCTGGCCGCCTGGCTGCCCGTGGCAGCGCTGGCCGAGCTGGTGGCGCTGCCGGACCTGTCGCGTCACGTCACCCTGCCGGAGGCCTGGGCCGAAGGCATCGCCGAGCGCAAGCGGCGCCAGCTCGAGGCCTTCGTGCCTCAGGTGCCGGCGAGCCCTGACGAGGCGCCGGTGGACCTGGTGGAGTGGTGTGCCGGCAAGGGGCACCTGGCCCGGGCCCTGGCCCAGCGACACGGCGTCGAGGTCACGGCACTGGAGTGGGACCCGGCGCTCTGCGCGGCGGGTAGCGTCCTGGCCCAGGGGCAAAGCGCCGCGGTGCGCTTTCGGGTCCAGGACGTGATGGCCGAAGAGGCCGGGCGCTGGCTCCACGCCGGCAGCCGGGCCGTGGCGCTGCACGCCTGCGGCGATCTGCACCGGCGCCTGCTGACGCTGGCCGCGGAGGCGGGCAGCGAGGTGGTGCTGGCGCCCTGCTGCTATCAGCGCACCGCCGACGAGCGCTATCGTCCGCTCTCGGCCCGGGGGCGCGCCCTCGCCGCGGCTGCCGGTCTTACGCTCGACCGCGACGCCCTGACCCTGGCCGTGCAGGAGACGGTGACCGCCCCTCGGGGCGTGCAGCGCCACCGGGAGCGCGCCTCGGCCTGGCGGCTCGGCTTCGACCGGCTGCAGCGCCGGGTGCGCGGCGTCGATGCCTACCTGCCGGTGCCGAGCCTCGCCTACGGCAGGATGCCGTCGCGCTTTTCCGAGTTCTGCCGCTGGGCGGCGGCGCAGAAGGGCCTCGCGCTGCCCGAGGAGGTCGACTGGGCCGCCCTCGAGGCCGAGGGGTGGCGGCGCCATAGGGAGGTGGCGCGCCTGGAGCTGGTCCGCCACCTCTACCGCCGGCCCCTGGAGGTGTGGCTGGCCCTGGACCGCCTGGCCTTTCTCGAAGAGGCCGGCTATGCGGTCGAGCTCGGCACCTTCTGCGCGCGCTCGCTGACGCCGCGCAACCTGCTGCTGCGGGCCCGGCGCGATTCTTCGGCCGCCGGGGCCTGATGCCGGCCAGCCGGGCTGCGGCGCCGCCTCAGGGGCAGGGGACGTTTACGGAGCGGTGGCAGCCGTCGGTGGCCAGCCAGGCCTCGAAGTGGTCGTCCAGCCGCGCCCGGGTGCGGGCGTACCACGCCTCGTCCTTGATGATGGCGCCGGCGGCGTTGAGGGGGTGAGTGGGAATATGCAGGCGCATGTCCAGGCCGCTCTCCGGGTGGGTGGTGACCTGGAGGGCGGCCGAACGACGCGCCGGCCCATAGGGAATGCGCCGGGCCAGCTCGGCGAGCCGCTCGGTGGTGGTGGCGAAGCGGATAAACTCCCGGGCGGCCTCGGGGCGGGCCGCGCCCCGGGGGATCGCCCAGGCCTCGTGCTCCTGGACCTGGGCATCCCAGAGGATCTCGATGGGGGCATCCTCCCGGAGCATGGCGTCGAAGAAGCGGCCGTTGTAGCCCGAGGCCATCACTACCCGGCCCTCGGCGAGCAGCCGCGCCGGGGTGTCGCCGGCCTCCCACCAGTGGATCGTCTCCAGCTCGGCGAGCCGCTCCAGGGCCAGGCGCAGGCCCCGCGGGGTGCTGAGAAGGCGATAGAGCTCCTCCCGGGGGACCCGGTAGGAGCGCAGGGCCCACTCCAGGTTGACCGCCGGGGTGCGCTGCAGGGCCCGGGGCCCGGGGAAGCGCTGCTGGTCGAAGAGGTCGGCGATGGCGGTGGGGCGACGGCCGGGAAAGGCATCGCGCCGGTAGGCCACCACGGTGGCGAACACCGTATGGGTCAGGGCGCAGCGGCCGATGGCGTCGGGGAGGAAGTCTCGGGCCGGCGGCGTGCCGTCCGGCGCCGGCGCCGCCAGGTCGGGCGGCAGCGGCGCCAGCAGGCCCGCCTCGCAGGCCGCCATGGCGTCGCTGCGGGTCATGTCGATGAGGTCCCAGGGCACCTCGCCGTCGGCCACGGCCCGGCCCAGGGCCTCGAGGCCGCCGTCGTACTGATGGACCTCCACCTCCCGCCCCGTCAGCGCCGTGAAGGGGGCGAAGAGTGCCTCCCGCTGAGCGCGCTCGTAGGCGCCGCCCCAGCTCAGCACCACCAGGGCGTCGTCGGCAGGCGTCGCGGCGGAGGCCGGCAGGCCGGCCAGCATCAGCCCCAGGGCGAGGATCAGTCGTCTAGCCACTGCCATGCTCCTCCCGTCTCAGGGTATCGCTCTGGATCCGGTGAGCCCGGGCGATGCCTGCCTCGTAGACCACCCCCAGGAAGGCGTCGCCCCGGTCGGCATCGACCACGGCGAGGGCCTCGCCGGTCACCTCCTCGAGCCGCGCCATGGCCTCCCACAGCGAACTGTCGGGGTGCAGCACCGGCCGGTCGGCGTCGCTATGGTCGCCGACAGGGTGCCCGGCGCCGCCGGCCTGGTGGGCGGCCTCCAGGTCGTGGAGCAGGACACAGCCCCGGTAGCGCCCCCGGGCATCGACCAGGTAGGCCTCGCCGTGGCGTGCCCGGCCCAGGGCGGCGATCGCCTCGCCCACCGGCGTCTCCGGCGGCAGGGTCACGCACTCCGGCGTCAGCTGCTCGGTGACCGGAGTGGCCTGGAGGACGGCGCGACTGCGGCCGGCGGAGAGGTCCAGGCCGCGCCGGCCAAGCTGGATATCGAACAGGGAGCGGCCGAACAGCTGGGCCGCGATGGGGCTGGCCAGGGTCACGCTGGCCAGGGCGGCGGTGGTCAGGGCGTAGCTGCCGGTCAGCTCGAAGACGATCAGCAGGCTGGTCAGCGGCGCGCCGATCACCGGGGCGGTGACCGCCACCATGCCGCAGACCGCATAGAAGATGAAGGTGTCCGGGGTGGCGCCGCCGACCAGGCCGACCAGGGTGCCGCAGAGGGCGCCGAACAGGGTGCCGATCACCAGGGCGGGGCTGAAGACCCCGCCGCTGAAGCCCATGCCCAGGCAGAGCGCGGTGGCCGCCAGCTTGAGCAGCAGGACCAGCAGCAGCTCGCCGCCGCCGAAGGCGCCGGCGATGGTAGCGAAGCGTAGCGTCTCCTGGCCCATGCCGAGGATATCCGGCACCCAGAGGGCGGTAAGCCCCAGCAGGGCACCGGCCAGCGCCGGGCGCAGCGGGGCCGGCAGGGGCAGCCCGGCGGCGAACTTGCCGACGCGGAGGATGGCGTGCATATAGGCCCCGGCGACCAGGGCGCCGAGTCCGCCGATGACGACGAAGAGCGCGAACTCCCAGGGGCGCGGCACGGCGGTATCGGCCACGTGGAAGAGGGCCCCCTGGTCCAGCACTGTGGTGGCCACCACGTAGCCGACGATGGCCGCCGCGGCCACCGGGGCGAAGGCGCGCAGGGCGTAGTGGCGCAGCACCACCTCGTGGGCGAAGACGATGCCCGCCAGCGGCGCGTTGAAGGCGGCGGCGATGGCGGCCGCCACGCCGCAGGCGATGGTGATGTTGTCCTCGGAGCGCCCCAGGCGCAGCAGCCTGGCCCCCTGGGAGCCCAGGGTCGCCCCCAGGTGGACCAGGGGGCCGTACTGGCCCACCGAGGCGCCGGCGCCCAGGGAAACCATGGCGCTCAGCGCCGTGATCCCCCCGGCCCGGGCCGGCAGACGGCCCCGCCGCGTCTGGACCGCGGCGATGACGTCGGCCGGGGCATGGGGGCGGCGCTCGGGAATGGCGCGGTGAAGCAGCCCCACCAGCAGGCCGCCCAGGGCCGGCACGACCAGGGTGGCGGCCACCAGGAGGCCGGGGTGGTCGACCATCATGCGGCTGCGTGGCGAGATCAGCAGCAGCTCGTTGAGCCAGAGCACCGCCGTCACGAAGCCCACCGCGGCCAGGGCGGCAACCCCGCCGACCGCGGCGCCCAGCAGCACCAGGCCGAGGAAGCGCAGCACCGCCACGGGGCCGCGCTCGGTGAGTGCAGGATCGGGGGGCATGTCTCAGGTGTAGGCGTCCCGGGCGCCGGGGTCCACCAGCGGCGGCCGCCCCCTGGGACAGCGTTGAATGCCTGCCCGCTCCTCTGCCTGTCCTTCAGCGCCACGGCTAGGTCACAGTAGGCTTGGAGCCAATGGGTGCGCGAGTCGGAGCGGGGCATGAAGGGAGTGGGTCTGGGCATCAGCGCGCTGCTGCTGGCGGCGGTACTCCTGGTGGCGCTGTCTCCCGACCGTGAGCGCACGGAGCGGGAGGCGGGGCAGCGGGCGGGAACGGTGGCGGGCGCGGTGGACGCCGCGGCCCTGGCCGAGCGCCAGGGCGCGCTGCTCGACGAGATCGTCTTCCTGCGCGAGACCGACCTCGGCCGGGTCACCGGGCTGATCGAGGCGGGCAGCCATCAGCTCTTCAGCCAGGGCATCTCCAGCCCCACCGTGGTCAATCGCCTGCGCGACTCGGTGCAGGCCGACATGGACCTGGCCTTCGGCACGTCCAGCGAGCTCACCCTCAACCCGGCGGGGCCGATCCTGGCCGACGGCAGCCTCAACCCCTTCGCCCTGCCCGAGATCCGCGAGGCCCTCAACTGGCTGGTCGACCGGCGCCACGTGGCCGAGGAGCTCTACGGCGGCCTGGCGGTGCCGCGCACCCTGCCGCTCTCCACCGCCTTTCCCGACTACGCGAGGCTCGCCGAAGAGTCCCGGGCCCTGGAGCTGCGCTACGCCCATGACCCGGACCGCGCCCGGGAGGCCATCGACGCCGGCATGGGCGAGCTCGGCGCCGAGCGCCGGGCCGGGCGCTGGTTCTTCGACGAGGAGCCGGTGCGCCTGCGCCTGCTGATCCGCACCGAGGACGAGCGCCGCCGGGTGGGGGACTATCTCGCCAATCTGCTCCAGGGGCTCGGCTTCGAAGTGGAGCGCCGCTACCGCACCGCCGAGGAGGCCTCCAGGCTCTGGATCGCCACCGACCCCGCCGCCGGCGAGTGGCACCTCTACACCGGGGCCTGGATCTCCATCGTCATCCAGCGCGACCAGGCCGACAACTTCAGCTTCTACTACACGCCCCGCGGCCGCGCCGAGCCGCTGTGGCAGGCCTATCGCCCCGCGCCCGAGTTCGACGAGCTCGCCGACCGGCTCTCCCGGCGGGACTATGCCAGCTGGGAGGAGCGCCAGGCGATGATGGCTCGCGCCCTTGAGCTGGCCCTGGTGGACTCCTCCCGGGTCTGGCTGGTGGACCAGCTCAACGCCTCGGCCCGAGCCGCCAACGTGGAGGTGGCGGCGGACCTGGCCGGCGGCGTCTCCGGCTCGGCGCTGTGGCCCTACACCCTGCGCTATACCGACCGGCTCGGCGGACGCCTGGTGGTGGGCCTGCCGGGGCTGCTCGGGGAGCCCTGGAACCCGGTGGCGGGGAGCAACTGGGCCTTCGATCGCATGATCACCCGGGCCACCCAGGACCCCGTGGTGCTGCCCGACCCCTATACCGGGCTCTACCACCCCCAGCGCATCGCCCGCGCCGAGCTGGCGGTAGAAGCGGGCATTCCGGTGGAGCAGACCCTCGACTGGCTGACGCTGACCCGGGAGGCGCAGATCGCCGTGCCCGGCGACGCCTGGGTCGACTGGGACGCCCTGCACGGGCGCTTCATCCCCGTCGATGAGGCCCATCCGGAGGGGCTCACCGCCCGCACCCGGGTGCGGGTCCACTACGATCCCGAGCTCTTCGCCCGGCGCTGGCACGACGGCTCCTGGCTGACCCCCGCGGATTTCGTGCTGCCCTGGATCCTCGACTTCGAGCGCGCAAGCGAGGCAAGCCCGCTCTTCGATCCCGCTCATCTGGCCACCTTCGAGGCCTTCCGGCGCCACTTCCGCGGCTGGCGAATCCTCTCCACCGAGCCCCTGGTCATCGAGGTCTACAGCGACCAGATCTTTCCCGACGCCGAGAGCATCGTCGCCGCCCGGGCGCCGAGCCCGCTGCCCTGGCACGTGCTGATGCTGGGGATCCTCGGCGAGCGCCGCGGCGAGCTGGCCTTCTCCTCCAACAAGGCGGACCGCCAGCGGGTGGACTGGCTGAGCCTGGTGGCCGGCCCCAGCCTGCCGGTGCTCGAGCGGCTGCTGGCTGGGGTGCAGGAACAGCTGCAGGAACCGCTGTCGCTACCCTATGGCGACGCTCTGGGGGACTGGCTGGCGCCCGGGGAGCCGGAGAGGCGCTTTGCCGCCCTGGACGCCTGGCAGCGCGCCTTCGGCCACTTCTGGGTGGGCAGCGGCCCCTACCGCCTGCACTCGGTGCATCCGGTGGAGGGCAGCGTGGTGCTGCGCCGCTTCGAGGGCTTTCGAGATCCCGCCGACCGCTGGCTGGGGCTGAGCCGCGCCCCCATCCCCGAGCTGCTGCTCGACGGCCCCCTGGTGGTGGCGGCGGGCCGGGCCCCCGGCGCCAACGGCCTGGCCGCCGGTGGGCGCGAGGGGCGGGAGGGCGCCGAGTTTCGCCTGGCGGTGACCGTGGAGGGGGCGCCCTATCCCGAGGAGGAACTCCGCGAGGTGAGCTACCTGCTCTTCGACGGCGACGGCGCCCTGGCAGGCCGCGGCGAGGCCGAGCCCCTGGGGCAGGGCCAGTGGCGGGTGCGCCTGGATGCCGAGACCCTGGCGGGGCTGGGCAGCGGCGCCAATAGCCTGGAGCTCGCCGTGATCAGCCGCCGGGTGGCGCTGCCGGCCTTCGCCTCCCATGTCTTTGCCACTGTGCCATCCGGCGAGACTGTGCCACCCGGCGAGGAGGTGCCCCGATGAAGCCCGTCTCCGCGGGGAGGCCCGTCCGCCCCGACCTGCGACGCTCCCGGCTGCGCGACCTGCGCCATCTGCTGCTCTATGCCGCCGCCCGCCTGCTGGTGCTGCTGGCCACGGTGGTGGTGGGCGTCTACCTGACCATCCTGGTGGCCAATATGGGCGGCCAGGTGGATGAACTGCGCCTGGTGCAGATCCGCAGCGAAGCGGTGGAGGCGGTGCGCGCCGATCCCGCCTTCTTCGACATGCCCGGCGAGGAGCGCAGCGCCCTGGTGGAGCGCCAGGTGGCCCTGGAGGTGGAGCGGCTGCGCCTCGACCAGCCCTTCATCGTGCGCAGCTTCGACTACCTCAGGCGGGCGATGAGCCTCGACCTGGGCCGCGCCGAGCAGATGCACAGCGACCGCGGCTCCCGGGAGGTGCGCGACATCATCGTCGAGCGCCTGCCGGCGACCCTGCTGCTCTTCGGCAGCGCCAACCTGCTGGTCTTCTTCACTGCGGTATTTGCCGCCCTGCATCTCTCGCGGCGCTACGGCAGCGCCCTGGATCGCACCGTCATCGCCCTGGCGCCGAGCTCGGCGGCCCCGGGCTGGTTCTACGGCATCTTCCTGATCCTGTTCTTCGCCTTTCTCTTCCCGCTGCTGCCCGCCGGCGGCATGGTCACCGCGCCGCCCCCGGAGAGCCGGCTCGAGTACGCGGCGAGCCTGGCGCGCCACATGCTGCTGCCGGTGGCGGCGATGTTTCTCTCCTCGATCTTCGTCTCCATCTACTCCTGGCGCACCTTCTTTCTGATCCACTCGAGCGAGGACCACGTGGAGATGGCCCGCGCCAAGGGGCTCAGCGCCCGGCGCATCGAGCGGCGCTATATCCTGCGCCCGACCCTGGCGCCCATCATCACCAGCTTTCTGCTGATGCTGATCGGCCTGTGGAGCGGCGCCATCATCCTCGAGCAGGTGTTCAACTGGCCGGGGCTCGGCTCGCTGCTCTTCCAGGCCATCGGCCACCGGGATACCCCGGTGATCATAGGCGGCGTGGTGATCTTCGCCTATCTGCTGGCGGCCACGGTCTTTCTGCTCGACTTCCTCTATGCGCTGCTCGACCCCAGGGTGCGGGTCAGGGGAGGGCGCTCATGATCGCCTGGCGCAGCGCCCGCTGGCGGGAGCTGGCCCGCTACCCCTCGGCCATCGCCGGGGTGGCCATCATCCTGGTGCTGGTCGGGGTGGCCCTGGCGGCCCCCCTGGCGGTGCCCTACGGCGAGGCCCTGGAGCGCTGGCGCGGCGGCGAGCGCTGGCAGCACCACCCGGTCAATGCCGCCCCGGTGTGGGTCGACCGCCTGGGCGGCGGCAGGGCGCCCACCACTCGGGTGATCGCCAGTCGCGACGTCGAGGCGGAGGTGCACCCCTTCCCCGGGGGGCGGCGGCTGACGCTGCCGCTCACCTTCGACTACGCCTTCGACGACTTCCCGAGCGAGCTCAACCTCTTTCTTGCCGCCGAGGGGCACGCCCGGCCGCCCTTCGTGCGCCTGCTGTGGCAGACCCCCGACGGCCGCGAGATCCCTCTGGGGGGCCATCGGCTCGGCGAGCGCGAGCGTATCTCCATCTCCCAGGATCGCGCCCTGGCGCAGCGCCTGGGCGGCCTGGCGCCCCATATCGGGCTCTTCTCCGCCGAGAAGGCCGAGGGGGAGGCGGGCGCGCCGAGGCTGCAGACGGGGCGCTACGGTCTGGTGCTGGAGGCGGTGCTCTTCGACGCCGAGGCGCCCCTCGAGGCGGAGCTGGTGGTCTACGGGCGGGTTCACGGCATTGCCGGCACCGACCATCAGCGGCGCGCCCTGAGCCTGGCGCTGCTCTGGGGCACGCCGGTGGCGCTCGCCTTCGGGCTGATCGCCGCGGTGGGCACCACCCTCACCACCCTGGTGATCGCCGCCGTGGGGGTCTGGTACCGGGGCTGGGTGGACGCCGTCATCCAGCGGCTCACCGAGGTCAACATGATCCTGCCGGTGCTGCCGATACTCGTGATGGTGGGCACCCTCTACTCCACGAGCATCTGGCTGATGCTCGGGGTGGTGGTGCTGCTCGGCATCTTCAGCGCCGGCATCAAGACCTACCGCGCCATGCTGCTGCCGATCCGCGAGGCGCCCTATATCGAGGCGGCCCGGGCCTACGGCGCCTCCAACCTGCGCATCGTGATGCGCTACATGCTGCCGCGGATCCTGCCGGTGCTGGTGCCGAGCTTCGTCACCCTGATTCCCACCTTCGTCTTCCTGGAGGCGTCCCTGGCGGTGCTGGGGCTCGGCGATCCGGAGCTGCCCACCTGGGGCAAGGTGCTCAACGACGCCCAGTCCCAGAGCGCGCTCTACAACGGCTACGTCTACTGGGTGGTGTCGCCGGCGCTGCTGCTGATGCTGACCGGCCTGGGCTTCGCCATGCTCGGCTTCGCCCTGGATCGGGTGTTCAATCCGCGGCTGAGGAGCCTGTAATGGCGACAACGACGACAGGCGTCGCGGCGGGGGAAGCCCTGCTGCGGGTCGAGGCGCTGGCCCTGCACTACCGAACCCGCCAGGGAGCGGTGCGCGCCGTGGACGGGCTCACCTTCGATGTGAAGCGCGGCGAGGCGCTGGTGGTGCTCGGCGAGTCGGGCTGCGGCAAGAGCTCGCTCGCCCGGGCGCTGATGCGCCTGCACCCTCGCAACCTGGCCCACCACGGCGGCCGGGTGTGGCTGGGGGAGACCCTGATCAGCGAGCTTTCCGATGAGCGCTTTCGCCGCGAGGTGCAGTGGTCGCGGCTGGCGCTGGTGATGCAGGCTTCCATGAACGCCCTGAACCCGGTGGTCAAGGTGGGGGAGCAGGTGGCCGAGCCGCTGCGCGAACTGAAGCGCTGGCCGAGGCGCCGGGCCCTCGAGCGCGCCGCCGAGGTGTTTCAGCGGGTGGGGCTGCCGCTGGACTTCATGGCCCGCTACCCCTTCGAGCTTTCCGGCGGCATGCGCCAGCGGGCGGTGCTGGCCATGGCGCTGGTGGCGGAGCCGGAGCTGGTGATCCTCGACGAGCCCACCTCGGCCCTGGACGTGCTGACCCAGGCGGCGATCATGAATGTCTTGAAGGAGATCAAGCGCGACCAGGGCACCAGCTTTATCCTGATCACTCACGACGTGGCCACCTCCAGCGAGCTGGCCGACCGGGTGGCGCTGATGTACGCCGGCGAGCTGGTGGAGACCTGCAGCGCCGAGCGCTTCTTCACCGCCCCGGCCCATCCCTATTCGCGTATGCTGATGGAAAGCGTGCCCCGGCTCCATGAGCGCCGCCGGCCCCGGGCCATCGCCGGTCAGCCGCCGAGCCTGCTCGACCCGCCCGGCGGCTGCCGCTTCGCCGCGCGCTGCCCGGCGCGCTTCGCCCGCTGCGCTGAGTCGCCGCCGGCCTTCGTGCCGGAGACCGCCGACGGGGCGGGAGCAGGCGTGGAGCCAGGGGGAGAGCCAGGCGTGGGGGACGAGGTGAGTGGCGGGGTGAGAGAGAGCCGCCACCGGGTGCGCTGCTGGCTCCATGCGCCGAGCGGAGGAGGTGAGCATGGCTGAGACGCCGCTGGTGGAGGCCCGGGGCCTGCACACCTGGTTCGAGCTGCGCCAGTGGGGCTTTCTGCGCGTGGGGGCGGTGCGCGCCGTGGACGACGTCAGCTTTACCCTGGCCCGGGGCGAGGCGGTGGCCTTCGTGGGCGAGTCGGGCTGCGGCAAGAGCTCCCTGGTGCGCACCCTGCTGGGGCTGCATCGCCCCACGGCGGGGGAGGTGCGCTGCGAGGGGCGCGATCTGGCCTCGCTCGGGGGCGCCGAGCTCAAGGCGTGGCGCGCCCGGGTGGGCTATGTGCAGCAGGACCCCTTCGGGGCGCTGCCGCCCTTCCTGGACGTGCGCCGCATCCTGGCCGAGCCGCTCAAGGTGCATGGCGTGAGCGACCGCGCCGAGCGCGAGCGGCGCATCCGCGCGGCCTTGGAGGAGGTGCGCCTCACCCCGGTGGAGGAGTTTCTGGGCAAGTTTCCGCATATGCTCAGCGGCGGCCAGCAGCAGCGGGTGGTGATCGCCCGGGCGCTGATCCTCGAGCCGGCCCTGGTGATCGCCGATGAGCCGGTGTCGATGCTCGACGCCTCGGTGCGGGTGGAGATCCTGGAGCTCTTGCGGGGCATCCAGCGCCAGCGGGGCCTGACGCTCGCCTTCGTGACCCACGACCTGGCCACGGTGCGCCACTATGCCGAGCGCATCCTGGTGCTCTACGCCGGCAAGGTGGTGGAGAGCGCCCCGGTGGAGGCGCTGCTGGATGCCCCCGAGCACCCCTATACCCGGGCGCTGCTGGGCGTGCTCTCCGACCCCGACGCGGCCAACGCCACCCGCCAGCGGGAGGTTCCCCCCGGCGAGCCGCCGAGCCTGATCGCCCCGCCGGCCGGCTGCCGCTTCCACCCGCGCTGCGCCCGGGCCATCGCCGGGTGCTGCGAGGTGGAGGCGCCGCCGGAGATCGCCACCGCCCCGGCGCGTCGGGTGGCGTGCTGGCTCTTCGACGAGCCGGCCCCGCCCGCGAACTGAGCTGGCCGCGCGTTGCTCGGCCGCATGGAACACGCACCGGAAAACAGGAGACGCCTGCCATGTCCTTTCACAATGAGGCCCTCGACCCGGCGGCGCTGCCGCGCTGGGAGCGGGTCGCGCTGACGCCGGTCTCCCGGCGCCTGGCACCCTGCCATGCGCTGTCGGTCATTGGCCGCTGGGCCCTGGTGGCGGGGCTGGTGTGGCTCTTTCCCGCCCCGGCCGAGGAGCTGGCGCGCTGGAAGCCCGCGGCGGCGGGCGGGGTGCTGCTGCTGGGGCTCCTCCTGGCCGGCCTGGGCTGGGTCGAGGCGCGCCGGCGCGGCTACGCCCTGCGCGAGCACGACCTGATCTATCGCCGCGGCCTGCTGGTGCAGCGTAGCCGAGTGCTGCCCGTCGCCCGCCTGCAGCACGTGGAGACCCTCAGCAACCCCCTGGAGCGCGGCTTCGGGCTGGTCCGGCTGGTCTGCTTCACGGCTGGCGGGCGCGGCGCCGACCTGGTGCTGGAAGGGCTTCCCGCCGAGCGCGCCGAGGCGGTCAAGCAGCATCTGCTGGCCAGGGTGAGCGGCACGCCGGCGCCGAGGGAGGACGGCGATGACGCAGCCTGACCCTGACGCCCCGGCGCTTGAGGGCTGGCAGCGCCTCTCGCCCTGGGCCATGGGGCTCCTGCTGATCAGCGGCGGCGCCTCCCTGCTGCGCCAGCATCTGCCGCTGGTGGCCGGTGCCGGCGCGGGCCTGGCCATGGTCGAGCGCATCGGCCTGCGCGAAATGGCCCTGGGGGGCGTGCTGCTGCTGGGCGCGGCGCTGCTGCTCAGCCTGGCCTACTACCGGCGCTTCCGCTTTCGCCTCGACGGCGATCTGCTGATCATCTGCCGGGGGCTGCTCGAGCGCCGCGAGTTCAAGGTGGCGGCGGAGCACGTTCAGCAGGTGGAGATCCATCAGCCGTTCTACATGCGCCCCTTCGGCCTGGTGCAGTGGCAGGTGGAGACCCGGGCCGGCGAGGCCTCGCGGATCGCCCTGCCGGGTATTCGGCGCGACGTGGCCGAGGCCCTGGACCGCCGTCTGCGCCCCGCCGGGGGCGTAGCCAAGGCAGCGTCGGAGCCCGACGAGGCCGCCGCTGAGCCGGCCCGGCCGGCTCCGCGCCTGCGCTATCGCATCACCCCCGGCGCCCTGGTGCTGCATGGCCTGGCCAGCCGCTCGGTCTACGTGATCGCCGCCATGCTCTCGCCGCTGGTGCGTCCCCTGGAGCGCTGGCTGCACGAGACGCTGCCGCAGACGACACCGCCGGCCTGGCTGCCGACCTCAGCCCCGGCGGCGGTGGCGCTGGGCATGGCGGCGCTGCTGCTGGGGCTGGCGCTGCTCTCGGTGCTGGCGGCCTGGTGGCGCTTTCACGGCTACCGGCTCCACGACGACGACGGCGAGCGCCAGCGCCAGGTGAGCGGGCTCTTCAACCGTCGCGAGCAGGTGCTGATGCTGTCGCGGCTGCAGGTGGTGGAGTGGGTGCAGACCGGCCTCGGCCGCCTGCTGCGGCGCGGCTATCTGGTCTGTCACCAGTTTGGCGCGGCGGGGGGCGCGGAGGCCGAGGCGCGGCGCTTTGTGGTGCCGGGGCTCGGCCTGGCCGACGGGCGCCGGCTAGCCGGCGTGTTCTGGCCCGGGCTTGCGATGGCCACGCCCCTGGCGCGGGTCGAGCCGCTCTATCGGCGGGTGCTTTTTCTGCGGATGCTGCTGGCGCTCCTGGCCGCCGCGCTGGTCGGCGCCTGGCTGCTGGTTGGCGCCGTGCTGAACGGCGAATCCGCCGGCGACGCCGCATCCGGCGGCCTGGCGCTGCGCTCGCTGGCCCCGGGGGCAGGGCCCGGAGTGCTTTCGGCGGTCTTCCTGGTGGGTCTTGGGGGGCTGACCGCCCTGGCGGCGCTGCTGGCCCAGCTGCGCTGGTGCGCCCTGGGCTGGGCCCGGGAGGGGGAGTACCTGATCGTGCGCCAGGGGCTTCTGGGGCAGCGCACCCGGCTGTTTCCCACGGGCAGCCTGGTGGCGGTAGAGGTGCAGCAGAGCTGGCTGCAGCGCCGCCGCGGCGTGGCGACGCTGCATCTCCATCTGGCCAACGGGCCGGTCACGCTGCCCTATCTGCGCGCCGAGCGGGCCGATGCCCTGGCCAATCGGCTGCTGGCGGGCGTGGAGGCCGAAGGCTCGGCGCCAGCGCCCTCGTTGCGGTGACCCGCGGCGGCGCCGAATCGGTCCCGCGGCAGGCGGGGGGTGTCAAACGGAGAGTGTCACGCGGCCTTGCCGAAGCGCTTGTGCAGCCAGGCGTTGATGGCGTCGGACTCGTAGAGCCACTCGTCGCTGCCGTCCTCGTGGGTGATCTTTAGGCAGGGTACCTTGATGCGCCCGCCGCCCTCGGCCAGGGCCTTGCGGTGCTCGGGGTCGAGCTGGGCGTCGCGCACCTCGATCTTCTTCAGGCCCAGGCGGGCGATCTCCTTGCGCACCTTGACGCAGAAGGGGCAGGTGCGGAACTGGTAGAGGGCGAGATTCTCGCAGGCGCGGTCGACCTCGGCCTGCTCTTCCGGGGTGCGCTCCACGGACTGGGGCGTGGAGAGTTTCTCGGCGATCAGCACGACCGGCGCCAGCACCAGGCGCAGGCCGCGAAAGAAGGTGCGGATGATGATTCGCATCGGTGAAATGGACCTCTTTTGAGTCGGGCTGGGATCAGGAAAAGCGGCGCCCATGATGCCTGGCCGGGCGCGCGCTGGCCATCCCCTGGCCCTCTCTGGTCACTCCGGGGGGAACGCCACCCTTAGCGGATTCTCGCCTGCCGGCCAGGTGCCGGCGCGGCGGGTCTCGCCGTCTTCATCCAGTACCAGGTGGCTGCGCTGGCCGTGGTGGCGCAGTCGGGCGGCCAGCAGGGCGAGGCTTTCGGCATCGTCGCCGCTGAGCAGGCCGATGGGGTGGTCCGGGTGCATCCAGAAGCGCGCGCGACCCGCCGTTTCCAGCGTTTCCTGTTTCAGGGCGTCCCGCGGCGGGGCGCTGAGGCCCTGCGACCGGCGCCATTCGGCAACCTGCTCGGTGGTGCCCACCACCAGCAGCGGCGGGGCGTCATCCAGCCCGGCCTCGGCGGGCCACGTCTCGAGCCGACGGGCCAGGGCGCGCTCGGCCAGGGGTTCCAGCGCCGGTGTCAGGGCGACGAGCCTGGTGTCGGCGTCCAGCAGCAGGCGGCGCAGCAGGCTGGGCAGGGCGCCCGGGTGGCGGGCCAGGTCGGCGTCGGGGTCCACCTCCAGCGCCAGGGGGCGCTCGCCCAGGGGGATTCCGAAGGGCTGGCGCTCGCTCTCCATGTCCTGATTCAGGGTCACCGGCCCCGACGCCGTCTCCACCACCAGCGGCACGGTCAGCGGCCAGGGGGCATTGTCGCCGCGCTGCACCAGCTCGCCGCGCAGCCAGAAGGTGCCGCTTTCGTCCTCGAGGCGCACCCCCTCCAGGGCCAGGTCGGGGCGGCCGGAGCGGTCGCGCCAGGCGCTGAAGAAGGGCGCCAGGTCCTTTTCGGCGGCGGCACTGAAGGCGGCCTCCAGGGCCTGCCAGTCGGCGCGGCGATGCATCCAGGCGTCGGCCAGCTCGCCCAGGGCCGCGTCGAAGGCGTCGTCCCCCAGGCGCTTTCGCAGCATATGGAAGAGCAGGGCGCCGTGCTGGTAGCCGATCAGGCGCCCGGCGGGGTCCGGTCCGCCGCGAAAGTCGCGCAGCCTGCCGGTCTGCCCGGAGGGCAGGGCGGCCAGGTCGCGCAGCCAGCCCCGGCGCAGCTCGGCGTCCTCGCCGGCCGCCTCGGCCACGGCGTGATCCGCCAGGTAGGTGGTCAGCGCCTCGGCCCAGTTGCCGTCGGCGTACTCCACCAGCACGCCGGCGCCCCACCAGGCGTGCATGATCTCGTGGGGTAGTGAGGTCTCGGGAATGAAGGGCAGCGGGATCACTCGCTCGCCGAGCAGGGTGAAGCCGGGAAAGGCCACGCCTACCGGCGCCGGCGAGGCGGCGATGCTGAAGCTCGTGAATGGAAAGTCCCCCAGGCGCTGCTCGAAGGCCTGAAGGTGCGCGGCGGCCCTGTCCAGGTAGGTGGCGCCGAAGGCGGCGTCCAGGGCCTCGGGAAAGAGCACCCGCAGCGTCACGCCGTTGACCTCGCGTTCGCGCCGCTGCCAGGGGCCGGTTGCCACCTCCAGCGCCAGGGTGTGGGGGTGCTGGAAGCGGGCGAGCCGACCCTCGGCCGTGGTGCGCTCCTCCACCAGGGAGCCGCTGGCCACCGCGCGCTGGGTGGAGGGCGTCTCGACCTCGACCACCAGCGGGCCGGCGCGTTCGGCCAGATGGGGATACCAGCCGGCCCGGGTGGGCAGCAGACTGCCGGCCTCCGAGAGCCGGAGGCCCCGTTCGCCGCTGCCTTCGCCGAGGCGGCCCGACCAGCTTAGTGAGATTTGGCCCGGGCAGGGGGCGACCCGCCACAGCCCCTCGCCCTCGTGGGCCACCGCCAGCGGCGCGTCGTCGCAGCGCGCCGTCTCGACCTCAAGGCCGGGCAGCAGCCGGAACTGGCCGCCCCGGGGCAGCGCCTGGACCAGCTCGCCGGCGAGGGTGCGCCCCGCGGGATCCAGGCGCAGGCTCAGGTGTCGCTGGGCAGGTTCCTGGAGAGGCGCGTCGGCGCCTTCCGGGGCGCTGGACGCCGCGGCCGGCCCCGCCCAGGCGGAGGCGGCCAGCAGGGCAGGCGCCAGCCGCGCCATGGCTCGGCCGGTGCTCAGGGGCTTCAGGCGGCACGGCATGGCTCAGGGCGTCCCGTTACGCAGCGGGAAGCGGGCCAGCAGCTCCTCGCGCTCGCCATCCCGGCTGACGGTGAGTGGCAGCACGGTGCCCGGGGTCTGGCGGCGCACCAGGTCGGTGAGCTCGCCGGGGCGGCGCAGGGGGCGGCCGGCGGCCTCGGTGATCAGGTCGTCGCGCCTGAGGCCCAGGGATTCCGCCAGGCTCTCTTCCATGACGCTCATCACCCGCACGCCCCCCTCGGCGGTGCCGATCAGCACGCCGAGGCGCTGGGGCTCGGCGGGCTCGAAGGGCGTCTCGTCGCCCAGGATAAAGAGGGCGTCGGCGATGCCCTCTGGGGGCGTGCAGCTCTCCTCCGCGCTCCAGGGCAGCAGCGTCGCCGTCTGTTCGATGCCCAGATCGGCCAGCTGATGGGGGACGCCGTGGCCGTAGGTCACATGGCCGCGCCCCATCAGGCCCACCACCAGGGGCGTGTCGGCGCTGGCATCGGCCAGCCCCTGGGCCATGGCGCGGTCCCAGACCAGCTGGGCGGCCACGAAGCGTTCGAGCCCCGCCTCGGGGTCCTCGGCGCTGGGGTGGTTGGCATAGACCTCGGCCAGCGCCTCCCGGTACCCCTCGGAGGCGGAGGTGGGCGGGGTGATGGCGTGGCGCTCCTCCGGGGGGATCGCCTCCCACCCCTCTTCCGCGATGCGCTGGCGCAGGGCCGGGGTGACGTTGAGGGCCAGCAGCGGGATGCGCTGCATGCGCGCAAAGTGCAGGATCGGCAGGTAGGCGTCTGGGTCATAGCCCCAGCTGCCCAGCCAGTCGCTCTCGGCCAGGAAGCCGGCCTCGTCGAGCTCGCCGGCCACCCAGGCGTCCAGCACCGGCTGCGCCTCCCGGGGCAGCATCTCCAGGCCGATGGCCATTCGCGGCTCATGGGCGTGCAGGCCGGCCAGGGTGTGCAGCTGCCAGCGGTGGTGGGCCAGGCGCTCATGCTGTTCGCCGAGCAGCACCACGCGGCGCTCGGCCAGGTCGGCCAGCAGCGCGGCGGCGTCTGCTGCCTGGCCATGGTGCTGCCACTGGCCGGGGGCAGGGCACTCATCGGCCAGGGCGGCGGCGGGCAGTCCGGTGAGGAGCAGGGCAAGGAGGGGAGCGGCAAGGCATGGGGGAGACGAGCGGAAAGCAAGGCGCGGCATGGGAGCTCCTGGGGGCAGGTCGGCGGGACTCAGGCCGCTACCATAGCGCAGTCGGCGCCCCGGCAGGAAAGGGCCGCGATCAACGCGGATCGCGGCCCGGCGGGCACCACCTCATGTGCCCGGGTCAGTAGTGGCGGCTGAAGCGCCCGTGGGGGCTATCGTGCATCAGGCGGTCGAACTCCCGCCCGCTCATATGGATCAGGGTCTCGTGGTCGCCGGCATCGAAGTAGACGTCGGGCTGGTGGCGGAGCATGTCGTCCACGTAGACCTGCAGGCCCCAGGCCTGGCCGACCGGGGAGGTGGCGCCGGGGTCGCAGTCGCGAAAGTGCTCCTGGATCTGCTGCTCGGAGGCCAGCGCCACCTTCTCGTGGAGCAGCTGGGAGAGCTGCTCGAGATCGGCATCGCAGCTGCTGGGCACCACGGCGAGGCGATAGCCGGAGTCGCTCTGGAGCATCACCGCCTTGGCCATGCGGTCGCCGGAGATATGAGACTTCTCGGCGATACGGCTGGCGGTCGTTTCGCGGGGGTGGGGTAGCTCCTCGAAGTCGATATCGCAGGACCTCAGGTACTCCTGCAGGGTCATCGGGATGGTCATGGCACTCTCTCCTTCGGCCGGTTGGGCCGTGAACTGGCGGTGGTTGCCTCCCTTCAGGTTGAACGTGTTGTCCCTCCCTTGAGGATAGTCCGCTTGCCGCTATGCAGCCGGTTGGCTGGGGCCCTAGACTCAAAAGTATCGGAGCACCGGCATGTATCGAGACGGGGTCGATAAGGCCCTGACGGTGTAGCATGGGCCTGGCCTTCGAGCCGGCTCTGCACGGTCACTACTCAATCCCCCTGCCCACGAGGTCCCCGATGATGTCTCGCCTGCTGATGCCTCTCCTGATCCTTCTGCTGTGGCTCGGCGGCTGCGGTGGCGACCCGGGCCCCCGGGAGGCGCCCCTGGCGGTGCTGGCCACCGACGGTGAGGCCCTCGACGGCAGTCGGGTGGTCACCGAAGGGGTGGTGCGCCACTTCGAGGAGCCGCTGCACTACTGGGTCGAGGATGAGGGCCTCAACCGGGTAGAGCTCTTCCCCCATGACAAGGTTGCCTCCCTGCTTGGGGAGCGGGTGCGGGTGGAGGGTGAGTTCGCCTTTTCCCGGGAGGAGGGGCGACGCCTCACCATCGAGAGCATCGAAGTGCTGGACGACTAGCGCCGGGAGACGGCCTTCAGGAGATCGATAGATGCAAGGGAAGGCAATCCGCGACCGGCTCGCCGAACGCGCCCAGCTGCCCCGGGCGGAGGGGCGTATCGAGGCCATTGACCTGGCCCGGGGCGTCGCCATCGCGCTGATGATCCTCAGCCATGCGGTGAGCGGGCTCTATGGCATCCGCCAGCTGCCCGACTGGGGCCTGGTGCCGGTGCATCTCGTCACCAAGTTCTCCTCCTCGCTGTTCATCGTGGTGTTCGGCATCGCGCTCGCCGTGGCCTTCCTGCCCCGGGTAGGGGAGGCGGACTGGCCCAGGCGCCGCCTGCGCCTGATGCTGCGCGGCCTGGAGGTGCTCTTCTGGTACAAGGTGCTCACCGTGGTGGAGATGATGGCCATCTTCCCCCGGGAGGACATCCTCGACGCCCTGCTCTATCAGCGCTTCCCGATCTGGGTCGAGATCCTCGGCTTCTACGCCATCGCCCTGCTCTGGCTGCCCTGGGTGCTGCCGCTCTGGTGCCGGCTGCCGCTCTGGTCGCGGCTGCTGCTGCCGGTGGCCATCGCCCTGGCCGCCGGCTGGCTGGAGCGCCACGCCACCTTCTGGGGCATCGAGCCGCTCAAGGCGCTGCTGGTGGAGGATGCCGACCACTACACCTGGGGCCAGCTCTCGCGGTTGCCGCTGGTGCTGCTGGGCCTGCTGGTCGGTGAGGCGCTGCTGCGCGGCTACTGGCGCGCCTGGCGCGCCCGGCTGCTGCTCGCCATCGCCGGTGGCGGGGCGCTGATGCTGCTCGCCTTCTTCTCCCTGGCCGTCGCCGCCCCGGAGGCCTCGGTCCACGACGCCCTGATGGCGGTGGCGCGCAATGCGGGCAAGCACCCGCCGGAGCTCGCCTTCATGCTCTTCAGCCTGGGCGGGGCCCTGGTGATCCTGGCGCTCTGCCTGCAGGGCGGCGCGGCGGCGGCGCGCTGGCTGCGCCCGCTCACCCTGATCGGTAGCGACGCCCTCAAGGCCTTCATCTTCCATATCGTGGTGATCTTCGGCGTCTTTCGGTTCCTGCTCGACGCCTGGCGGGTCTACGACTACCCCCAGGTGCTGGGCATCGGGGTGGCCCTGGTGCTGGCCACCGCTGGCTGGATCGCCCTGACCGGCTGGTTCCGGGAGAAGCGGGGATGAGGTGGCTCGCCGCGATTGTGCTCTCGAGCCTGGTCATGGCCGCCCCGGCCCTGGCCGGCGGCGCTTGGGAGTCCGAGCTCGAGGCCCGGCTGGCCGCCCTGGAGGCCGAGGGCGATGACGAGATCGGCCTTTACGTTCAGGAGCTGGGGGCGGGCGGCCTGACGCAGGGGGGACAGCCGTTCGGCTGGCGCGACGATGAAACCTGGTACCTGGCCTCGCTGATCAAGGTGCCGGTGGCCGTGGCGCTGCTGGCGCGCCGGGAGACGGGCGAGCTCTCCCTCGACGAGCCCCTGGTGCTCGAGGAGCGCGACTATGTGGACGGCGCCGGGCCCACCAACTGGGCGGAGCCGGGCACGACCCTGACCCTGGGCGAGCTGCTCGAGCCGATGCTCACCGAGAGCGACAACACCGCCACCGACCTGCTGATCGGCCGGCTGGGGCTTGGCGCCGTGAACGCCCGCGCCCAGGCGCTCTCCGGGGGCGGGCTCGGTCCCATCACCACGCTGCTGGCGGTGCGCCGCGAGGCCTATGGGCAACTGCATCCGGGGGCGCGAGAACTCACCGGGATGGACTTCATCCTGCTGCGCCAGGTCGAGGATGACGAGCAGCGCCTCGATGCCCTGGCCGAGCGACTCGGCGTGACGCCTGCGGCCCTGGCGCTGCCCAGCCTGGATGCCGCCTTCGCGGCCTACTACGCGAGCGGGCTCAACGCCGGGCGCCTGGACGCCTTCGGCGCGCTGCTCGCCGCCATCGGCGAGGGGCGGGCGCTGGGCCCCGCGGCCACCGCCGAGCTGCTGGCCATCATGGCGCGCACCACCAGCGGCGAGGCGCGGCTCAAGGCGGGCCTGGGTCCCGATATCCGCTTCGCCCACAAGACCGGCACTCAGCACCTGCGCAGCTGCGACGCCGGCATCGCCTTTCGCGGGGCGGGGGCCACCGAGCGGCGCTGGGTGGTGGTCGCCTGCACCCGGGGAGAGCGGGATATCGAGCGCTCGGAGGCGACGCTGCGCGAAGTGGGGCGGGCGATTCGTGAGTCGGGGTGGCTGGGGCCCTAATCACCTCTCTCGTCATCGGCCGGGCGCCGGGCCATCACCGTGATCTCCACCCGGGCGCCGCCGAAGAGCCGCGGCGACTGGGTGCAGGTGCGGGCCGGATAGCGTGGCGTCTCGAAAAACTCGGCGTAGACGGCGTCCATGCGGCGGATATCCTCCAGGTTGGTGATATGCACGTCCACCCGCACCACCTGCTCCATGCCGCAGCCGACCGATGCCAGCATGCGACGGATCCGCCGCAGCACCAGATGAGTCTCGCCCTCGATATCTCCCAGCACCGTCTCGCCGCCCTGGATATCCACGGCGGTCAGCCCCGACAGAAACACGTAGCGGTCGTCCAGCACCATATGGCTGCCCGGAAAGAGCGGAACCGGCAGGGTGGGATCGTTGCGAAATTCGGGCATGGAGCCTCCGGCGTCACGGCGGGTGGTGTCGACACTATAGCGCCCGCGCCGGTCGTCATGCGACGGAGCCGTGCCGGGTTGCCTTGACAGCTCGGCTGGCGGGTCTAGATTGTGAGTAGACCGGTCAGTCTAGTGGAGGTGAGATGGCGACAACCCGCGAACGGCTGCTCGAGGCGGGGCTTCGTCTGCTGCTGGAGCACGGCTACAACGACCTGGGGATCCAGGTGCTGCTGAAGGAGACCGGCATTCCCAAGGGCTCCTTCTATCATCACTTTCGCAGCAAGGAGGACTTCGCCCTGCAGGTCGTCGATCGCTACATGGAGGAGGTGCACCAGGGCCTGGACCTTTCCCTGGGCGACACCCGGCTCGCCCCGCTTGCGCGAGCCCGGCGCTTCTTCGAGCTGTCGCGGGACAAGTACCGTCGGGATGGCTATATGGGCTGCATGCTGGGCGGCCTGGGACAGGAGCTCTCCGGCGTGAATGCCACCTTTGCGGCCAGGATCGAAGCCTGTTTCGGCGAGATCAGCGGCCGTATCGCCAGCTGTCTGGAGGAGGCGCGCCAGCAGGGTGAACTCCCCCAGGATGCCGACCCGCGAGAACTGGCCAATCTGCTGCTCAACTGCTGGGAAGGCGCTGCCCTGCGCAGCCGCCTGCTGCGAGATCCGGCCCCCCTCGATCGGATGCTGGATTTCACCTTCTCGGCGGCGACCCGGGCGTCATGACGAAGCGCCAGGAGGTTGCCAGGGACCCGGCCGCACCAGGCGGCCTGTGGAGCGCGACTGCCCCGGCGTGGCCGGTGCCGTGACCGCTCACGACATCTCACCACCCGGGGAAATCCAACCCTGACGCTGGTGGAGGTGCGCCATGAACATCACAACGACAAATACCGCAGCAACAGACACCGCAACGGCCGATGCGAGCTACCGTCTGGAAGGCACCATGCTGGAGCTCTGCTCCTGCGCGGTGTCCTGCCCCTGCTTTATCGGCGAGGACCCGGACCGGGGCGAATGCTTCGGCGTGATTACCTTTCATCTGGAGAAGGGCGAGGCCCGTGGGGTCGACGTCTCGGGGCTGAGCCTGATCAATGTGGCCCATATCCCGGGTAATGCCCTGGCCGGCGGCTGGCGCTCGGTGCTGCTGGTCGACAGCCGCGCCGACGATGCGCAGGCCGAGGCCCTGCTGGACGCCTTCGGCGGCAAGCTGGGCGGGCCGCTGGCCGACCTGGCGAGCCTGGTCGGGGAGGTGGTCGCCGTCGAGCGGGTGCCGATTACCCATGAGGCCTCTGAGGCCAGCGGGCGCCTGGAGGCCGAGGGGATGGTGGAGGCGGAGTTCGCGCCCATCCAGTCCTCGCCGGATGGCAGCACCGCGACGCTTTACGGCAGCGCCTTCACCACGGTGAAGGGGGCGCCGGCCTATCTCGGCAAGTCGGTACGCTACCGGGTGACCCTGCCCCAGCACGGCATGGCGTGGTCCTTCGACGGCCACAACGCCATCCAGACCCCCTGGATGATGGAGCATCGGCCATGAGTGCCGTTACACAAGCGCGCCCTGCCTGGGCGGGCGCGCCACTGCTGATGGGGGCCATTCTGCTGGCCTGGCTGCTGGCCATCACCGCCGAAGTGACCGGCGAGGTGCAGTGGGTGCACCATCACCGGCTGGTGGTCGACGGACTGGCCCTCTGGGCCAGCCTGGCGCTCTTCCTGGTGGCCTGGCAGGTGCATATCGCGGCGATGATGCTGCCCACGACCCTGCCCATGGTCGGGCTCTATCGCCAGGTGGCGGCGGGGCAGCCTCACCCCCGCCTGGCGCGGGTCAGCTTCCTCTCCGGCTACCTGGTGGTCTGGACCGCCTTCGGCGTGGCGGCGCTGGTCGGCATGGCCCTGCTGGAGGGGCTCGGTGCCCGCTGGCACTGGCTGCACCAGCGGCCCGAATGGTTGGCCGGTGGCGTGCTGGTGCTCGCCGGGGCCTTCCAGTTCTCCGCCCTCAAGGAGGCCTGCCTGGACAAGTGCCGAGCCCCTCGCGCCTTCCTGCTCAACCACTACCGGCGCGGCGTGGCCGGCGGCTTCGCCCTGGGGCTGCGCCACGGGGCCTTCTGTCTCGGCTGCTGCTGGGCGCTGATGCTGGTGATGTTCGTGGTCGGGATCGCCAACCTGACCTGGATGGCACCGCTGGCCGCCCTGATGCTCTACGAGAAGGTGGGGCGTCACGGGGCGCGCCTGGCGCGCCCCGTCGGAGGCCTGCTGATCCTGCTCGGGCTGCTGATGATGGTGGATCCGGCCTGGCTGCCGGGCCTCGTGCCTGATCATGGGGGGCACGGCAGCCCTCTCCATGGCGCCCACTGATCCATGGCGCCCATTGCGGCGCTTCTCGACTCGACGACAGGCGAGGCGGGGCCCGGCATGGGCGTCGCCTCGCCCCCTGCTGGTCAACGGCCAGGGTGATGCGGCTTGCCGTCTATGCTGAAGGGATGTCCAGGCAGCGGTGATTCCCCATGCGCATGGAGCAGCAGATCGGGCGGCTCTACCGGCAGCACTCTGCCAGGGTGCTGGCTACCCTGATCCGGCTGACCGGTGATTTCGACCTCGCCGAGGAGGCGATGCAGGAGGCCTTCGCCAGTGCGGTGCAGCAGTGGCCGGGGGAGGGCGTGCCCGAGCATCCCGTCGCCTGGCTGATTCGCGTCGGCCAGCGCCGCGGCGTCGACCAGATCCGGCGGCGCCAGGTGATTCGCCGCCATGCCCGGGAGCAGCCCCCTCTGGAGGAGGAGCCCCCGCGGACCGGGCTCGATGCCGTGACGATCGAGGACGACATGCTGCGCCTGCTCTTCACCTGCTGCCACCCGGCGCTGGCCATGGCGGACCGGGTGGCGCTCACCCTGCGCGAGATGTGCGGCCTGACCACCGAGCAGGTGGCCGCGGCCCTGCTGGCCAGGCCCGCTACCCTGGCCCAGCGTATCGTGCGAGCCAAGCGGCGCCTGCGCGAGCTGGGCCTGCCCTACGAGGTGCCTGAGGCCGCGGCCCTGCCGGAGCGCCTGACCGGCGTGCTGCGGGTGCTCTACCTGGTGTTCAACGAGGGCTATTCGCGCAGCGACGGCGAGGCGCTGCTCGACGTCAGCCTGGCCGAGGAGGCGATACGCACCGCCCGCGCGCTGGTCGAACTGCTGCCTCGGGGCGAGGCCTTCGGCCTGCTGGCGCTGATGCTGCTGCATGATGCCCGCCGCGCCGCCCGCCAGGGCGCCGACGGCGAGCTGATCCCCCTGGAGGAGCAGGATCGAGGGCGCTGGGACCGGGAGCGCATCGAGGAGGGCCGGGCCTGGCTGGCCCGGGCGCTGGAACTCACTCCCACCGGCCCCTACACCCTGCAGGCCTCCATCGCCGCGGTGCACGCCGAGGCGCCCCGGGCCGAGGACACCGACTGGGGGCGCATCGTGCGGCTCTATGCGGCGCTCCAGCGCCGCCAGCCCTCGCCGGTGGTGGCCCTCAACCAGGCCGTGGCGGTGGCCATGCGCGATACCCCGGAGGCGGGCCTGCACCAGCTGGCGACGCTGGGGGATGAGGCTGCCCTGGCCGACTATCACCTCTTCCATGCCGCCCGGGCCGACCTGCTGCGCCGCGCCGGCCGGTCCGACGAGGCGCGCCTCGCCTATCGGCAGGCTCTCGCGCTGTGCGGCCAGGGAGCCGAGCGGCGCTACCTCGAACGCCGGCTGGCCGAGCTCGAGCGCTGCCCCTGAGGTGACGAAAAAATCTCCCGGCGGTTGTCGATTCCCGTCGAGCCGGCGCGACTCCAGGGGGCAAGCCACAACGGAGGAAGATGGAATGCGTTATATGATGATGCGCAAGGCCGATGCCCGGACGGAGTCGGACCCCCAGCCGGACGTGGAGGTGCTCGCCGCCATGGCCGATTACAACCAGCGGATGCTCAGGGCCGGGGTGATGGTCTCCGGGGATGGCCTGAGGCCGAGTCGCGAGGGCTGCCGTCTGGTCTTTCGCGACGGCGAGCCCAGGGTGGTCGCCGGACCCTTTGCGCCCAGCGAGGAGCTGCTGGCCGGCTACAGCGTGCTCGAGGTCGACTCCCTGGAGGAGGCGATCCGCTGGGCCAGTCAGTGGCCCCCGGAGGACAGCAACGGCAACGTCACCCTGGAGCTGCGCCGCTACTACACCCTCGAGGACTTCGCGCCGAGCGCCGGCCTCGAGCAGCATCGCGTCCAGGCGCGGCTGCCCGACGAGCTCAACCTGCACCTGACCTTCCCCGGCACCTGCCGGGAGGCGATGACCTACTACGCCGAGGTCACCGGCGGCCATCTGGAGGCGCTGATTCCCTACGGCGAGACCCCGACCGCCGCTGAGGTCCCGGCGGACTGGCACGATCGCATCATCCACGCCTCGCTCAACCTGCGCGGTCGTCGGCTGATGGGGGCGGACATGCCGGGAGAGGACTACCGTGCTCCCCAGGGCGCCCGGGTGCACCTGGAGTATGACGACGAGGCCCAGGCCGCCGAGGTGTTCCGACGGCTTGCCGAGGGCGGGGAGGTCGCCATGCCCTTCGCCGAGACCTTCTGGGCGCGGCGCTTCGGCATGCTCACCGACCGCTTCGGGATGCCCTGGATGATCGCCTGCCGGACCGGCCACTGCCTAGATCAGGAAACGGGAGGTGCGTCATGAAGTATGCCGCCCTGGTCTACTACCAGGAGAGCCTGATCGCCGCCATGACCGACCAGGAGTGGCACGACCTCAATCAGGAGTGCGTGGCCGGGGTGGAACGGCTGACCGAGCAGGGGCACTTCCTCGGCGGCCAGGCCCTGCAGCCGGTGGAGAGCGCGGTCAGCGTGAGGCTGCGCGACGGCGAGCCGCTGGTCTCCGATGGCCCCTTCGCCGAGACCAAGGAGCAGCTGGCGGGCTTCTATCTGCTCGAGGCCCGCGACCTCAACGAGGCGCTGCGCCTCGCCGGGCGCATTCCGCCGGCGCGCTTCGGCACCGTCGAGGTGCGGCCGATCCGCGAGCTGCCGCCCCGTGACCCGGCACCCGAGACCGCCCCGTCGCGTCCCCCGACCGGAGGAGAGATCCCATGAACGATAACCCCACCCCATGCCCTTCGATGGCAAGCGGCTGATTTACGGCGGCTTCGAGGTGGTGGTGGACGAGTAGGGAGCGGCGCTGCCCCCTGCCATGGGCCGATTGGCCGGGGGCGGCTGGCATGGTATTGCTGGGGATGCCCTCCTCACCACAAGGACCCCCGTGATGCCCCAGCTCGATGACCTCCTGCCGGCCAACCCGGCCCCGGGCCGCCCATGACCGCGATACGTCCCGCCGCGACCCTGGCCCTGGTGCGCGACAGCGACCGGGGGCTCGAGGTGCTGCTGCTGCAACGCACCTGGAAGGCCGCCTTCCTGCCCGGCTACTTTGTCTTTCCCGGCGGCGCCGTGGACACCCGCGATCCGCAGGTCCGGGCCTGTGCCTCGGGCCGCGATGATGCCGCCGTCAGCCAGACACTGAGCCTCGACGAGGGCGGCGCCGACTACATGATCGCCGCCCTGCGCGAGTGCCTGGAGGAGGCGGGCCTGCTGCTGGCTTTGGACGGGCAGGGGCAGCCGGTGCCGGGGGATCACCCGATCCTGACCGAAGGGCGCGAGGTGCTGCGCGGCGAGGAGGTCGGCTTCCGCGAGCTGTGCGAGCGCCACGGCCTCTCGCTGCCGCTGGACCGGCTGGCCTACGTGGGCCACTGGGTGACGCCGCCGGGGGCGCCGCGGCGCTTCGATACGCGCTTCTTCGTGGCCCTGGCGCCGCCGGGGCAGCAAGCGAGCCATGACGGCAGCGAGACCATCGCCCACGCCTGGCTGACCCCCGCCGAGGCCCTGGCCGATCACCGCCATGGCCGGCTGGCGCTGGGCTATCCCACCCTGCGCACGCTGCGCCTGCTCGCCGAGTTCCGCGATGCCGAGGCGCTGCTGCGCCATGCCCACGCCAACCCGCCGACGCCACGCCCGAGCCGCTCCTGGCCCGCCCGCAAGGGGGGCGCCGACTGGCAGGTGGAGCCGGATGCGCCGGCCTATGCGGAGGTGCGCCGCCTGGACCCGCACCGCCACGGCACGGCCCACGCCGAGATCGTGCCCGGCCGGGCGGTGGCCCTGGCCCCCGGGGTGACCCGAGTGACCGCGCCCAACCCGGGGGTGATGACCGGCCCCGGCACCAACAGCTACCTGCTGGGCGATGGCCGGGATCATGTGGTGATCGACCCCGGCCCGGCGGACCCTGAGCACCTGGAGCGGCTGCTGGCGCTGGCCGGCGGGCGCCTCTCCCGGGTGCTGGTGACCCACACCCATATCGACCACTCGCCGGGGGCGGCCTGGCTCAAGGCGCGCACCGGCGCCCGGCTGGTGGGCCTGCCGCCGCCACCCGGCGCCAGCCAGGACGCCACCTTCGCCCCGGCCCACCGGCCCCGCCACGGCGAGCGCCTCGACACGCCGGCGGGGCCCCTCAAGGTGCTGCACACTCCCGGGCACGCTTCCAACCACCTCTGCTACCTGCTCGAGCCGGCGCGGCTGCTGTTTGCCGGCGACCAGGTGATGCAGGGCTCCACGGTGGTGATCAACCCGCCGGATGGTGACATGGCGGCCTATATCGCGGCCCTGCACGCCCTGGGGCAGGAGGCGTTCGATACCATCGCTCCGGGTCACGGCTTCCTCATCGGCGAGGCCCATGCGGCCCTGGACTTCCTGATCACTCACCGCCTGGCCCGGGAGCACAAGGTGGCCCGGGCCCTGGTGCGCTTTGGTCCGGCGAGCCTCGAGGCGCTGACCCGCCACGCCTATGACGACGTGCCCGAGGCGCGGCTCGGGGTGGCGGCGCGCTCGGCGCTGGCCCACCTGCTCAAGCTGGAGGGGGAGGGGCGCGCCGAGCAGCGCGACGGCGAGTGGATCTCTCGGGAGGGGTGAACCGTGCCTAGGCCCAGCGCTCGTCGGCGGTAAAGGCCACGGTAAACCAGCGCCGCTCCGGCGGGATGGAGAGTCCGGCGCTGATCTGCTCGCGGATCTCGTCCATCACCGCCACCCCCTGGCCGGCGCCGAACTCGGGCGCGGTGACGATATGGATCTCGATGAAGTGGCCGCGACCGGCCTTGGCCACGTGGCTGTGGTAGTTGAGCAGCCCCTCCCGGGCCATCACCGGCACCATGGCGGCGTGCACCTCGCGGTCGACCGCGCTCGGGGCGATCAGGAAGATCTCGCGCACCGCCCGGCGCACGATGCCCAGCGGCACCGGCATGAAGCAGGCGGTGAGCACCATCAGCAGCGCGGAGTCGACGTAGCGGGTCAGGTGGGCCCAGGCGGTGTCCTGCAGCAGCAGGGCGATGGCAAAGGCCACCAGCAGGGCGGTGGTGATCAGCGCGGCCATCAGCCAGCCCTGGATGTCGATGCGCACGAACTCGGAGTCGGCGCGGCGGTTCAGGCGCTTCTGGTAGATCACCATGCTGAAGCAGGCGATGGCCACCACTACCGCATAGGCGATGGCGAGGTCGAAGTCGAGCTCGCGGCCGCCCTCCATCAGCCCCTGAACGGCGTTAAGGAAGGCGTAGAAGCAGAGCAGCATCAGGATGGCGCCGTTGAGCGCCGCCACCAGCGGCTCCAGGTGCCAGTAGCCGTGCTGGAAGCGCTGGCTGGCCTCGCGGATGGCGAGCCGCGCCACCACCAGCGAGAGCCCCGACATGGCCGCGTCGATGGTGGAGAAGACGCCGTCGAAGAGGATCGACTGGGACCCGGCCAGCAGGCCGAAGGTGACCCCCAGGCTCGAGACGACGAGGGTGACGATGATGGAGACCTTGAGGGCGCGCTGTTCGAGGGTGGCTTGCATGTTGGCTCTGTGACGATCCGAGAGGGAAAACCCTTCATTCTAGCCGAGCGCAAAACGCCAGGCGAGGGGGCTCGCCCGGCGTCCTCGAGGCATCGGGCGGGGCCCTGGCTCAGGGCCGGCAGACGAAGTAGTCGTTCTGGATGTCGTGTTCGAGCTGCTGCACCCGGATATCGCGGAAGCCCGCCTCCTCCAGGTAGGAGAGCGCCCGCTCGCGGCCCCACATGGTGCCGAGCCCCTCGCCGCCCTGGGCCAGCGATACCGTCATGCAGTGGCTCACCGAGACGGCGTAGAGCAGTGCGCCCAGCGGGTGTTCCCGGTCCAGGTGGTGGTGGCTCGAGGCGTGGATGTCCTGCACCAGGTAGACGCCGTCCGGCGTCAGGCTGCGGTGAATGCCCTTGAGCAGCCGGCGCGGCTGGCCCTGGTCGTGGATGCCGTCGAAGGTGGTGACCAGCTCGAAGGCGCCGGGCTCGGCGGTGGCGTCGAAGTCGCTCAGGTCGCGGATCTCGAAGCTGAGGTTGTCGAGCCCCGCCGCTGCGGCCTGCTCGCGGCCCCACTCGATCGCCTCCGCCGAGAGATCGTAGCCGACGAAGCGGCTGGCCGGGTAGCGTTCGGCCATGGCCAGCAGCGCCCGGCCGCGCCCGCAGGCGCAGTCCAGCACCCGGATGCCGGCCTCGAGCCGCGCGGGCAGGCCCGGCGCCAGGGGCAGGATGGCGTCGAACAGCGCCGGCAGCACGGTCTGGCCGCTGTCGCTGGCCATTACCTCCTGGAAGCGCGGATAGCGCGAGTAGGGCACGCCGCCGCCCTCGCGGAAGCAGCGCACCACGTCGTCCTCGACGCTGCCCAGCATCGAGATGAACTGGGCATAGATGGCGAGGTTGGCGGGGCCGGCATCGGTGAGCAGTTCGGCGTGCTCGGCCGGCAGCCAGTAGGTGCCGCGCTCCGGGTCGGTCTCGATGACCCGCCCGGCCACCATGCCGCCGAGCCATTCGCGCACGTAGCGCTCCTGAAGGCCGGCCCGCTCGGCCAGCGCCTCGGGCGAGAGCGGCCCGGCGCCGGCCAGGGCCTCGAACAGGCCGGTGCGGTGGCCGAGGGAGGTGAGCAGCATCACGCCGCCCTCGTTGAGCGCCGAAACCAGACGCGACTCGAAGTCGTCGGTGCTAGCCTTGTGGGCATGGGGTATGGCGATGTCACACATGATCGGGTCCTCTTGTCGTTGTGGGGAGTGACGCGACCAGCTTAGGACCGCGGCATCGCTGACACGCAGGCGCTTCGTGCCGCAACCGGGGGTTTCCTGCCATGGGCGAGCCCGCCGCCACCATCGCACTTCTCGCGGTGCCCGAGACCACCGCCTCGACCCTCTATGGCATGTACGACCTGTTCGGCGCCACCGGCCGCGACTGGGAGCTGCTGGTGCACGGCCGCAGCGGCCCCACGCTGCTCAACCCCTGCATCCTCTCCCGGGACGGGCGGGGCTTTCGCACCGCTAACGGCGCCTGGATCCAGCCCGACGGCGCCCTGGCGGACCTGCCTGCGCCCGTGGCGATCTGCATTCCCGACCTGCTGGTGGCCCCCGAGGAGCCCCTGGCCGGGCGCTACGAGGCGGAGCTCGCCTGGCTGCGCGCGGCCCACGACCGCGACGTGCTGCTCGCCGCCGCCTGCACCGGCGCGCTGCTGCTGGCCGAAGCGGGGCTGCTCGAGGGGCAGGCCGCCACCACCCACTGGGCCTACTGCGACGTGCTGGCGCGGCGCTATCCCGGCGTGGAGGTGCATGCCCACCGCGCGCTGGTGGTGAGCGGGGAGGGCGAGCGGCTGATCATGGCCGGCGGCGGCACCACCTGGATGGACCTGGCGCTGTTCCTGGTGGCGCGGCTGGTGGGAGTCGACGAGGCGATGCACCTGGCGCGGGTCTACCTGATCGACTGGCACGGCGAGGGGCAGCAGCCCTACGCCGCCCTCATCAGTGCTCGCCAGGCGGAGGATGCGGTGATCGCCGCCTGTCAGGTGTGGGTGGCGCAGCACTACGACACCCACTCGCCGGTGGCCGGCATGGTGGAGCGGAGCGGCCTGACCGAGCGCTCCTTCAAGCGCCGCTTCAAGCAGGCCACCGGCATGACGCCCATGGACTACGTCCACACCCTGCGCCTGGAGGAGGCCAAGCAGATGCTGGAGAGCGACGAGGCGCCCATCGATGAGGTGGCCGAGCAGGTCGGCTACGCCGATCCGAGCTTCTTCCGGGCCCTGTTCCGCCGCCGCGTCGGCCTCACCCCCAGCCACTACCGGCGGCGCTTTCGCGGCATGCGGCTGCGGCTTGAGTGAGCCCCGGCGAGGGGCCGAGGCTGGGCCGGCGCTGCCGGACCCCTGCGTTTACCCAGCGCCCGCGTCGCCACTGGCGGGGGCTGGCTCCCTCTTCCAGACTGACGGCGATGCCACCTTCCCACGCACTCAGGAGCCAGCCATGAGCCAGCCTGTCATCGCCGACAACAAGCCCAAGAAGGTCACCCTGGAGAAAGGCAAGGAGTACGCCTTCTGCCGCTGCGGCCGCTCCGGCGACCAGCCCTTCTGCGACGGCTCCCACAAGGGCACCGGCTTCACGCCGCAGATGTTCACCGCCGAGAAGGACGGCGAGGCGTACCTCTGCCAGTGCAAGCAGACCGGTGACGCCCCCTACTGCGACGGTACCCACAAGCAGTTCGCCAGCGATCAGGTGGGCCAGGAGGCGCCGGAACCCGATGACGAGGGCGGCGAGGAGCGGGCCCCCAAGGCCGAGGCCACCGAGGAGGAGCCCACTGTCGCGTTCATTCACCAGCTGGCCCGGGAGGGGCTGGACGGGGTGGGGCGCCACGGCCCGGTGGCCGCCATGGGGGTGCCGCGCCATCGCCTGCCTCAGTGGGATGACCTGCAGCTGATGGTGGCGCAGCTGGCCACCCAGCCGCTGCTCGACGACGCCGAGGTGTCCACCCGCCTGGTGGTGGGCCCCGAGGCGAGAAAGCCGCTGGCCCTGGGGATGCCGCTGCTGGTCTCCGACATGAGCTTCGGTGCCCTCTCCGAGGAGGCCAAGATAGCGCTCGCCCGCGGCGCCGAGCGGGCCGGCACCGGGATCTGCTCCGGCGAGGGGGGCATGCTGCCCGAAGAGCAGGCCGAGAACTCCCGCTACTTCTACGAGCTGGCCAGCGCCAGGTTCGGCTATGAGGAGCGCCTGCTCGAGAAGGTGCAGGCCTTCCACTTCAAGGGCGGCCAGGGGGCCAAGACCGGCACCGGCGGCCATCTGCCGGGCAGCAAGGTGACCGGCAAGATCGCCGAGGTGCGCGGGCTCGAGGAGGGCCAGCCCGCCGTCTCGCCGGCCACCTTCGAGGACCTGCACGACGTGGCGGACTTCCGCCGCTTCGCCGACCGCGTGCGCGAGATCACCGGCGGCATACCCGTGGGTTTCAAGCTCAGCGCCAACCATATCGAGCGCGACATCCAGTTCGCCCTGGATGCCGGGGCCGACTACCTGATCCTCGACGGCCGCGGGGGCGGTACCGGGGCGGCTCCCACCATGTTTCGCGACCATATCAGCGTGCCGACCATTCCGGCGCTGGCCCGGGCGCGCCGCTACCTGGACGCCGAGGGGGCCAGTGGCCGGGTGACCCTGATCGTCACCGGTGGCCTGCGCCTGCCCATCGACTTCGTCAAGGCCCTGGCGCTGGGCGCCGACGGCGTGGCCATCGCCAACAGCGCCATGCAGTCCATCGGCTGCGTGGCGGCGCGCATCTGCCACACCAACAACTGCCCGGCGGGGATCGCCACCCAGCGCGGCGATCTGCGCCAGCGCCTCGACGTCGAGAAGTCCGCGGCCCAGCTCGAGCGCTTCCTGCGCGCTTCCACGGCGCTGATGCAGGTGATGGCGCGGGCCTGCGGTCACGACAGCCTGGCCGGCCTCAACGCCGACGACCTGGCCACCTGGAAGCGCGAGATGGCCCTGCTCAGCGGCGTGCGCTTTGCCGGCGTGGTCGATTCCGTGAGGTGAGCGCAGCGTTCGGCCCCGCGGCGCTCTTCCCTGGTACGAGAAGGGCCCGCGCGACTGCGCGGGCCCTGGCGTAGGCAATAGAGGGAGACGCTGGCCGGCTCAGGAGGCGTCGCGGAAGTGCTCCCAGGCGTGGTGGTAGAGCACGCCGGCATAGCCGTTGCGCTGAATGATCTTGAGGATCTTGGCGGGGTCATCGTCGTCCAGCGCCTTGTGCAGCTTCGCCCGCTGCTCCTCGTCCAGCGCTTCATACCAGCGGTAGGGCTGGCCCCTGGCGTCACCTTCCCGAGCCTTGTGCATCAGGTCCATTTCGATGCGCCCGCCGTGCCGGTAGAGGATGTCGTAGCCCTCCTGCAGCCGGTCGGTGGGCACGTCGTGCGGTTTCTCGAGACCTTCGAGCACGTTGTAGTAGTAGTAGCTCAGCGGTTGCATGGGGCTCCTCCAGCGGTGGGCCGTTGCCGATCCGTTCTTGACGGCTGTTCGAAACCTCATGGTGCCTGAACCGGTTGCCAAGGTGAATAGCTTCTGTCGCTTAACGGGCCTGGCCGGTCAGGTGCTCCGCCGGCGGCAGGATGCCCTGCTCCCGGGCCAGGGCGTAGGCGGCGCGGGGGCCGGTCCAGAGCGTGGGCAGCAGGATCAGCGAGACCGGAATGGCGGTGATCACGATGAACTGCTGCAGGGCACTGATCTGCCCCGCACCCATGTAGAGCAGGATGCCTGCCATCAGCGCCATGGCGATGCCCCAGAAGGCGCGCACCAGGCGGTGGGGGGCATCGTGGCCGGCGCAGACCACGGCGATGGCGTAGCTCATGGAGTCGCCGGTGGTGGCCACGAAGATGCTGGTCAGCAGCAGGATGGCCAGCGCCATCAGGGCCCCGCCAGGCAGGGCCTGGGCCACGGTCAGGGTCGCCACGTCGAACTGGAAGTTGTTGAGGGCTTCGCCGAGGTCGATGGCGCCGGTCAGCTGGTAGTAGATGCCTGAGCCGCCGAGCAGCGTGAACCAGATGGCGGTGGCCACCGGGGCCATCACGGCCACGGCGAGGATCATCTCGCGGATGGTGCGGCCCCGCGAGATGCGCGCCACGAAGATCGCCATCAGCGGCGCATAGCCGATGAACCAGGCGAAGAAGAACACCGTCCACCACTGCATCCACCAGGCCGGGGCGGTCTCGGCGGTCATGGTCGCCATGGCGAAGAACGACGACAGGTACTCCCCGAAGCCCTGGGCGAAGGCGTTGACCAGAAACAGGGTCGGGCCCGCCACCAGGATCACCGCGGCGATGGCCAGTGCCAGGAAGACGTTGAAGCGCGACAGCGTCTGGATGCCCTTGTGAATGCCGGTCATGGCCGAGGTGACGTAGACCACCGCCAGCAGTGCCAGGATACCGAGCTGGGTGCCGTAGCCCTGGCTGACCCCGAACAGCTCATGCAGGCCGAAGCTCACCTGGGTGGCGAGGAAGCCGATGGGGCCGACGGTGCCCGCGACCACCGCGATCACGCAGCAGGCGTCCACGATGCTGCCCAGAGCGCCCTTCATGACGCGCTCGCCGAATACCGGATAGAGCAGGGTGCGGGGCTGCAGCGGCTGGCCCTTCACGTAGTGGGCGTGGGCCAACACGATGGCGGAGAGCGAGCCCAGCACCGCCCAGGCCAGAAAGCCCCAGTGCATGAACGACTGGGCCAGGGCCCCGGCCACGGCCTCGGCGGTGCCCGCTTCGGTGTCGAAGGCCGGCGGGGTCACCACGAAGTGGTAGACCGGCTCGCCCGCGGCGAAGAAGACGCCGCCCCCGGCCAGCAGAGTGCACATGATCATCGACAGCCACTTGAAGGTGCCGATCTGCGGGCTCTCCAGGTTGCCGACCCGTGCGCTCGCCGCCGGCGAGATGGCCACGCCGATGGCGACCAGGAAGGTCAGCAGCAGCAGGAGCTGGAAGTAGGTGCCTAACGTGGCCGCCGTCCAGGCGAAGCCGGCGCCGATGGTGTCGGCGACCCGGTCGATGTCGAAGAGCGACAGGCCGACGAAGGCCACGATAAAGCCGACCGTGAGCAGCAGCACGATGGGGTCGCCGAGGCGTGAGAGTAGCGAAGCCCCGGTGGGGGCGGGGGTGTTCTGGGATGACATCCGGATGCTCTAGTGGCGGAGGAGGAGCGCGCCGAGACAGCCACGGCGCGGACTAGAGCGACAGTATGCTAACAATATTCCACTTAAGTCTGAAGTCGGGCGGTGCCTGCTGCCCGGCAAGGCACCCCTCAGGGCGTATCGAGCCACGCCAGCTCCAGGCGGAAGGGGCCGGCCTGGCGGTCGACGATCATCAGGCCCACCTGCCGGATACCGGCGGGATCGATAGGCGGGATGCCCTCCAGCAGTCGGCCGCGAAACATCGGCTTGAAGTCCTGCCAGGAGAGCTCAATGCGCTGCCACTGGTCGGCGGTGGGCTGGAACTCGGCCCGATAGGCGGCACCCCGTGGCAGCTGGTCGGTATAGAGGCGCAGCTGGTAGGTACGCCCATCGCCTCGCACCCGCAGCGCCATGCCCGCCTGGCGGGCGAGATCGAAGGCCTCGGGGTCGCGGCGCACCGAAGCGAAGCCGCCGTTGTTCTCAAGCGAGGTCTCGCCGCTGAAGACGCCAGTGCCGTCCTCAACGGTCAGGCCGCCGCGAGAGACGCCGCCCATCACGTTATCGTTGATGGCGCGCCAGCGGTTGGCTTCGCCCGGGTCCTGGAAGTCGATCAGGTAGGTCATGGGCTCACTCCGTCCCGTGTCGCTTGTCGTTCGCTCGGATATCGCCGAGGGCACTGGCACTCCCGAGATGCCCTGAGACGCCTGGCCTGGGTCATTGGCGGCGGCCAGGCCCATCATCGAGACCATCGCCATGCCGGCAGTGGCCAGCCTTCGGGCGGTATGGCGCCATGTCATCATCGCGATTCCCCTGGATGCGTGGCGAAAGGGCCTTCTCGTTGACAGGTTGTCGCAGGCCGGGGTGCGCCAGGTATCAAGTTGTCTAAGAACGGCTAGACTTTCCTAGCCCGAGCCCGATGGCGGCTCGAGAATCCTCGTCACCTCAGGGAGCATGTCATGAGCAGCTTGAAGGGAAAAGTGATCGCGATAACCGGCGGTGCGGGCGGCATCGGCGAGACCACAGCGCGGATGGCGCACGCCCAGGGGGCAAGCGTGGTGATCACTGACCGCGAGGCCGGGCCCGTCGAGGCAATCGCCCAGTCGCTGGGCGAGCGCGCAGTGGGGCTCGCCGTGGACGTTAGCCGGCGGGAGGACAACGAGCGCATGGTCGCGGCGGCGCTCAAGCACTTCGGCCGGCTGGACGGGGTGTTTCTCAACGCCGGCATCGAGGGCGAGGTGGGCCCCTTCGACAGCCGCTCCGATACGGCCTGGGAAACGGTCTTCGCGGTGAACGTGCACGGCGTGCGCTTCGGGGTGGAGGCGGCGCTGCCGGCGCTGCGCCAGACGGGCGGCGGCAGTATCGTGATCACCTCCAGCGTGGCAGGCCTGCGCGGCGCGTCCGGGCTCACGCCCTATGTCAGCAGCAAGCATGCCGTGGTGGGCATGATGCGCTGTCTCGCGGCGGAGCTCGGCCCGGAGGGCATCCGGGTCAATACCCTCAACCCCGGCCCGGTGGACAATCGCATGATGCGTTCCATCGAGGACCAGGCCAATCCGGGCCACGGTGCCGAGGTGCAGCAGGCCTTCACGGCGCGCATTCCCCTGGGCCGCTACGTCAGCAACGAGGAGTGTGCGGGGATGGCGGTCTATCTGTTTTCCGACCTGGCCTCGGGCTGTACCGGCAACACCTACGTGGTGGACGGCGGCTACTGCGCCCAGTAGGCCGAGGCGCGGGGCCGCACGGCCCCGCCCGGCGTGCCCTCAACCCCGCCGAAAGGCCCGCGGGTTGTAGCGCGCCGCCAGGGTGTCCACCAGCCGCAGCCCCGCAATGGCTTCATGCAGCGGGTTGACCACGGCGATGCTCTCCAGCCCGCCGGGCACCGCACAGCTCGGTACTCTGAGGATCAGACCACGGCGCGAGCGCAGCCACGCCGAGCCGAGCGCCTGTGTGGCGGCAGGGTAGGGGAAGCCGGCCCAGTCGTCGGGCAGCGCGCTGGGGGCCAGGGTCTCGGCCGCGTCCTCCTCCGCTTCCACTTCGTAGACCCCGAGCCGGTAGCTTGCCGGCACGTGGCGGGGCGATGGCAGGTAGTGGCTCATCTCCAGCATGGCCAGGCTGGGCGAGGTGGCGAAGTAGAGCACCGGGTCGCCCGGGCGGTTCCAGCGCGCCCCGTCCCGGTAGCTGGCGCCGGTACCGGCATAGGCCTCGAGAAAGCGTGCCGGGGCGATGCGATAGAGCCGGTTGGCCATCAGCTGAACTCGCCGTACTCGATCTTGCCCAGGGCGTCACGCACCAGCCGGCGGCCCTGGAAGGTGTCGCACAGCGATAGCGGCGTCTCGCCCGCCAGGGCGGCGACCGGGGTCGCGAGCCAGTCGGCGGCCAGCTCGGCATCATCGAACACCGCCTGGGCGTAGTGCACCAGACGCAGGGTATCGAGCACCTTCTCGCTCTCGGTGCGGCCCAGCGCCGCGCGCTTGTAGTAGCGGTGCAGGTTGCCGGAGGTGGTCTCCAGCAGGGTCACGAAGAGCTCGCGTGCTTCGGGAGTGTTGCCCAGGGCGGTAATGGCCTCGCGCACCACGCTGCCGGGCACGCCGCGGCGCACGGCGCGGATGAAAGCGGCGCTGTCGTCGAAGATGGCCGGGTCCAGGCTCTCGCTGACGACCTCGTGAAGTTCGGCAGTAGCCATGGCGGCGTCTCCTGAAGGGGGCTACCCCCAAGCGTACTGCGATTTGATGCCTGGTGCACATCATTATGATGTTTCCTGGCGTGTGCGGTGCAATTTTGTTACCTGCCATGACGCCCGGCGCGAAAAGCTGGATAATGGCGGGTTTTCCGCCCCCGCTGCCCACGCCAACCCCCCCGGTGCCCCATGGAAATCAAGGTCAACTATCTCGACAACCTCCGCCTGGAGGCCAAGTTCGACGACTTCACGGTCATCTCCGACCAGCCCATTCGTTACAAGGGCGACGGCTCGGCGCCGGGGCCCTTCGACTACTTCCTGGCCTCCTCGGCGATGTGTGCGGCCTACTTCGTCAAGGTCTACTGCAACGCCCGGGACATCCCCACCGAGAACATCCGGCTGTCGCAGAACAACATCGTCGACCCGGAGAACCGCTACAAGCAGATCTTCCGCATCCAGATCGAGCTGCCCGAGGACATCTCCGAGAAGGACCGCCAGGGCATCCTGCGCTCCATCGACCGCTGCACGGTGAAGAAGGTGGTGCAGGAGGGCCCCGAGTTCCAGCTCGAGGTGGTCGAGAACATCGACGAGGACGCCCAGGCGCTGCTGATGGGCCAGCCGGACGGCGACGACTACACCTGGATCGAGGGCAAGGACCTGCCGCTGGAGCAGACCATCGCCAACATGACCGGCATCCTGGCCGAGCTCGGCATGAAGATCGAGATCGCCTCCTGGCGCAACATCGTGCCTCATGTGTGGTCGCTGCATATCCGCGACGCCGCCTCGCCGATGTGCTTCACCAACGGCAAGGGGGCCACCAAGGAGAGCGCGCTTTGCTCGGCGCTGGGCGAGTTCATCGAGCGTACCAACTTCAACTTCTTCTACAACGACCAGTTCTTCGGCGAGGAGATCGCCGACGCCGAGTTCGTCCACTACCCCGACGAGAAGTGGTTCCAGCCCGGGCCGGGCGACGCGCTGCCGGCGGAGATCCTCGACGATTACACCCGGGAGATCTACGACCCGGAGGGGGAGCTCTGCGGCTCGCACCTGATCGACACCAACTCCGGCCGGGCGGATCGCGGCATCGTTTCGCTGCCCTTCGTGCGCCACTCCGACGGCGAGACGGTCTACTTCCCCTCGAACCTGATCGAGAACCTCTACCTCAGCAACGGCATGAGCGCGGGGAACACCCTGGCCGAGGCCCAGGTGCAGTGTCTCTCGGAGATCTTCGAGCGGGCGGTGAAGCGCAAGATCATCGAGGAGGAGCTGGCGCTGCCCGACGTGCCGGCCGAGGTGCTGGCGCGCTATCCGGAGATCGTCGAGGGCATCGAGGCGCTGGAGGCCCAGGGCTTCCCGGTGCTGGTCAAGGATGCCTCGCTGGGCGGCCAGTTCCCGGTGATGTGCGTCACCCTGATGAACCCCAAGACCGGCGGCGTCTTCGCCTCTTTCGGCGCCCACCCGAGCTTCCACGTGGCCCTGGAGCGCACCTTCACCGAGCTGCTGCAGGGGCGCAGCATCGAGGGCTTCAACGACTTTCTGCCGCCCACCTTCAACTCCATGGCGGTGACCGAGCCCAACAACTACGTCGAGCACTTCATCGACTCCTCCGGGGTGATCTCCTGGCGCTTCTTCAGCGCCCGCTCGGATATCGACTTCTGCGACTGGGACTTCTCCGGCAGCGGCGCCAACAGCAACGAGCAGGAGGCGGCGACCCTGTTCGGCATCCTCGAGGAGCTGGAGCTCGAGGCCTATGTGGCCGTGCGCGACGAGCTCGGCGCACCGACCTGCCGCATCCTGGTGCCCGGCTTCTCCGAGGTCTATCCGGTGGAGGATCTGGTGTGGGACAACACCAACGTGGCGCTGCAGTACCGTGAGGAGATCCTCAACCTGCACCGCCTGGAGGATGACCGGCTTGCCGACCTGCTCGAGCGCCTGGAGGAGAGCCAGCTCGACGAGCACATGGACATCATCACCCTGATCGGCATCGAGTTCGACGAGAACACCGAGTGGGGCCAGCTCACCATCCTCGAGCTGAAGCTCTTGATCAACCTGGCGCTGGGCCAGCAGGAGGAGGCCCTGGAGCGGGTCGAGATGTTCCTGCAGTTCAATGACAACACCGTCGAGCGCAACCTCTTCTACCGCGCGGTGCAGGCGGTGCTGGAGATCGTGCTGGATGACGAGCTCGAACTCGACGACTTCCGCCACAACCTCGGCCGCATGTTCGGCGAGGCGACCATCGAGGCGGTGATAGGCTCGGTGCTGGGCAGGGTGCGCTTCCACGGCCTCACGCCCACCAGCTTGGCGCTGGAGGGGCTGGAGAAGCACCAGCGCCTGATCGAGAGCTACAGGAAGCTCCACGCCGCCCGGGCCCGCCGGGCGGGGATGCGCGCCCCGGCCTGAGCGAGGGCGGCGTCGCGCCGCCACCTTGGGCCAACACCCGGGGCATCGCCCGACATGACCCTCATCATGGTGACGCCCGGGAAAAGCGCACTACGCTTTCCTGAGAAGCGCCGCGCTGTTTCCGTGGCGGCGATCCAAGGAGGTGGCCGATGCGCCCGAGCCCGACCCTGCCCGATTACGCCGCCGCCTGCGCGTCGTTCAGCTGGCGCGATGCCCGGAGCCGGCTTCCCGTCATGCCCGGCGGCGGCATCAACATTGCCCACGCGGCCCTGGATCGTCATCTCGACACCCCCACCGCCGAGCAGACGGCGATCCGCTTCCTGCCCCGCGAGGGCGCTGCCGTCGACATCAGCTACCGCGAACTCGCCGAGCGGGCCAACCGCTTCGCCAACCTGCTGGCGTCGCTGGGGCTCGAGCCCGGCGACGGCGTCTACTGCCTGGCCCATCGCACCCCCGACCTCTACGCCGCCGCCCTGGGCACGCTGAAGCTCGGCGGCGTCTTCACGCCGCTCTTCTCCGCCTTCGGGCCGGAGCCGATCCGCTCCCGGGTGGAGATCGGCGCGCCCGTGGCCATCGTCACCACCGAGCGCCTCTATCGTCGCAAGCTGGCCGGCTGGCTCCACCGGATGCCCTCGGTGAAGCAGGTGCTGCTGATCGGCGAGGTGGAGGAGGCCCCGCCGGGCACCCTGGCGGTGGAGCCGGCCCTCGCGGCGCAGTCGCCGGACTACCCGACTCGCCCCATGGAACCGGAGGCCCCGGCGCTCTTGCACTTCACCAGCGGCACCACGGGGCGCCCCAAGGGCGCGCTCCACGTCCATGAGGCGGTGGTGGCCCATCACATCACCGGCCACTACGCCCTGGACCTGCACCCGGGGGACATCTACTGGTGCACCGCCGACCCCGGCTGGGTCACCGGCACCTCCTACGGCATCATCGCGCCGTTCACCAACGGCGTGACCCTGGTGGTGGACGAGGAGGAGTTCGACGCCGAGCGCTGGTACCGCATCCTCGAGGAGCAGCGGGTGGCGGTGTGGTACACCGCGCCCACCGCCATCCGCATGCTGATGAAGGTGGGCCCGGAGCTGGCTCGCCGGTACGACCTCTCGAGCCTGCGCTTCCTGGCCAGCGTGGGCGAGCCGCTCAACCCGGAGGCCGTCCACTGGGGGCGGGCGACCCTGGGGCTGCCGTTCCACGACAACTGGTGGCAGACCGAGACCGGCGGGATCATGATCGCCAATTTCGCCAGCATGCCCATCAAGCCCGGCTCGATGGGGCGCCCCGTGCCGGGCATCGAGGCGGGCGTGGCGCGACGCACCGACAGCGGCATCGAACTGATCGAGGACCCGGACGAGACCGGCGAACTGGTGCTCAAGGCCCCCTGGCCCTCGATGTTTCGCGGCTACCTCCACGAGGAGGCGCGCTACCGGCAGTGCTTCGCCGGGGCCTGGTACCTCACCGGCGACCTGGCCCGCCGCGACGCCGAGGGCTACTTCTGGTTCATCGGCCGCGCCGACGACGTGATCAAATCCGCCGGGCACCTGATCGGCCCCTTCGAGGTGGAGAGCGTGCTGATGGAGCATCCGGCGGTGGCCGAGGCCGGGGTGATCGGCATCCCCGACGAGATCGCCGGCGAGACCGTCAAGGCCTTCGTGTCGCTCAAGCCCGGCCATGCGCCCGACGAGGCGCTGCGCAGGGAGATCCTCGGGCTCGCGCGCCAGCGCCTCGGGCCGGCGGTGGCGCCCCGCCAGGTGGAGTTCCGCGAGCGCCTGCCCAGCACCCGCAGCGGCAAGATCATGCGCCGCCTGCTGCGCGCCCGGGAGCTGGGGCTGCCGGAAGGCGATACCTCGACGCTGGAGGGAGGCTTCGAATGAGCACGCCATCGACCGACAAGCCGCGCCTCTCCCGGGCGCACCTGCTCGACCTGCTGCGCCAGATGCTGCGCATCCGCCGCTTCGAGGAGCGCTGCGTGGAGCTCTACACCCAGGAGAAGATCCGGGGCTTCCTGCACGTCTATATCGGCGAGGAGGCGGTGGGCACCGGGGTGATGCACGGGCTCGCCCCCGACGACGCCGTGGTCTCCACCTACCGCGAGCACGGTCACGCGCTGCTCAACCGCATCTCCATGGAGCGGGTGATGGCCGAGATGTACGGCAAGCAGGCCGGCTGTAGCATGGGCCGGGGCGGCTCCATGCACCTCTTCGACGCCAGCGCGCGCTTCGTCGGCGGCAACGCCATCGTCGGCGGCGGCCTGCCGCTGGCCGTGGGCCTGGCCCTGGCGGACAGGCTCGCCGGGCGACACCGTGTCACCGTCTGCTTCTTCGGCGACGGCGCCGCCGCCGAGGGCAGCTTCCACGAGAGCCTCAACCTGGCGGCCCTGTGGCAGCTGCCGGTGCTCTTCGTCTGCGAGAACAACCTCTATGCCATGGGCACGGCGCTGCGCTACGCCCACGCCCAGACCGAGCTCTACCGCAAGGCCGAGGCGCTGGGGGTGCCCGCGGAGAGCGTCGACGGCATGGACATCGCCCGGGTCGAGGCGGCCAGCGCGCGGCTGCTGGCGGCGCTGCGCTCGGGCGAAGGGCCGCGCTTCCTGGAGTGCCGCACCTACCGCTTCCGCGCCCACTCGATGTTCGACCCTGAGCTCTACCGCGACAAGGCCGAGGTGGAGGAGTGGAAGACCCGCGACCCCATCCAGCGCCTGTCGCAGTGGATGCAGCAGTCGGGGCTCCTGCCCGAACAGGAGCTCGCCGCGCTGGAGGCCGAGATCGCCGCGGAGGTGGCAGGGGCCGTGGCCTTCGCCGAGGCCGCCGAGTGGGAGCCCGAGGCCGGCCGCTTCGAGCATGTGCTGCGCGAGGCGAGCCAGGCGCCTTCGCCGCCGCCCGCCGCCGAGCCCGAGCCGGTGGTGCTGAGCTTTCGCGAGGCCTTCCGGCTCGGCCTGATCGAGGCCCTGGAGCACGATCCGCGCACCTTCCTGATGGGCGAGGACATCGGCCACTACGGCGGCTGCTATGCGGTCAGCCGCGGGCTGCTGGAACGCTTCGGCCCCGAGCGCATCCGCGACACGCCGCTCGCCGAGAACGGCTTTACCGGCGCCGGCATCGGCGCGGCGCTGGGTGGAGCGCGGCCCATCGTCGAGATCATGACGGTCAACTTCAGCCTGCTGGCCATGGACCAGATCGTGAACACCGCGGCGACCCTGCTGCACATGTCCGGCGGCGAGTTCGCCGTGCCCCTGGTGATCCGCATGGCCACCGGCGCCGGCCGCCAGGTGGCCGCCCAGCACTCCCACAGCCTGGAGAACTGGTACGCCCACGTGCCGGGGCTCAAGGTGCTGGCCCCCGGCACCCTGGAGGATGCCCGCTACATGCTCTGGGCGGCGCTGCAGGACCCCAACCCGGTGCTGATCTTCGAGCATGTGATGCTCTACAACCGCGAGGGCGAGCTCGCCCCCTGCCCGGAGGGCGTGGACATCGCGCGGGCCGCCATCCACCGCCCGGGGCGCGACCTCAGCCTGATCACCTACGGCGGCAGCCTGCCCAAGACCCTGGAGGCGGCCGAGGCGCTGGCCGAGGAGGGGATCGACGCCGAGGTGGTGGACCTGCGCGTGCTGCGCCCCTTGGACACCGCGACGCTGCTCGACTCGGTGGGCCGCACCCACCGCGCGGTGATCGTCGACGAGGGGTGGAAGACCGGCAGCCTGGCCGGCGAGCTCGCCGCCATCCTCGCCGAGCAGGCCTTCTGGGCGCTGGATGCCCCCATCGAGCGGGTCTGCAGCGACGAGATCCCCATTCCCTACCCGCAGCACCTGGAGAACGCCGCGCTGCCCCAGGTGGCGGACATCCTGGCCGCGGCCCGCCGGGCCATGGGGGCCGCTCCATGAGCGATTTCCTGATGCCTTCGCTGGGCGCCGACATGGAGGCGGGCACCCTGGTGGAGTGGCTGGTGGCGCCCGGCGAGCGGGTGACGAAGGGGCAGGTCATCGCCGTGGTGGAGACCGCCAAGGGCGCCATCGACGTCGAGGTGTTCGAGAGCGGCGTGGTGGAGGCCTGCTATGTGGGGCCGCACACCAAGGTGCCGGTGGGCACGCCCCTGGCCCGCATCGGCAGCGGCGAGCGGGTGGTGAGCGAGATTCCCGCCGGCGAGATCCCCGCCGCCATGTCGGCGCCCGAGGCCGATACCATGGCACCCGCGCCCGGCGTGGCGCCGGCCCCCGCGGCGGAGTCGGCCCCGAGCCCGACGCCTGCCGCCGAACCCGCCAGCGCAGCGCCTGTCGCCGCGGCCACACCCGAAGGGCTGCGGAGTGCGGCCTCGCCGGCCGCCAGGCGCCGGGCGCGGGAGCTCGGCGTGGCGCTGGGCGCGCTGAGCGGCAGCGGGCCCGAAGGCGCCATCGTGCTGCGCGACCTCGACGGGGCCGCCGGGAGGGCGTCCCGTCCCGCGCCCCGGGGCGGCTTCGACCCTGACGAGATGCGCCGCGCCATCGCCGCCACCATGAGCCGCGCCAAGCGCGAGATCCCCCACTTCTACCTGGCCACCAGCGTGGACCTGCACGCCCCCGATGCCTGGCTTGCCGACTACAACCGCGAGCGGCCGCCCGAGACGCGACTGCTGATGGCCGCGCTGTTCATGAAGGCGACCGCCCGGGCTCTGGCGCGCTACCCGCAGCTCAACGGCCACTACGGCGAGGCGGGCTTCCAGCCGGCCGAGCGGGTCGATCTGGGCATGGCCATTCACCTGCGCGGGGGCGGCCTGATCGCCCCGGCGCTTGCCGATGCCGCGGCGCTGGCCCTGCCGGCGCTGATGGAGCGCCTGCAGGACCTGGTACGGCGCGCCCGCCGCGGCGGCCTGCGCGCCTCCGAGCTCGGCAGCCCCACGGCCACCGTGACCGCGCTGGGCGAGCAGGGCGTGGATAGCGTCTACGGCGTCATCCATCCGCCCCAGGTGGCGATGATCGGTTTCGGCTCCCCGCGCCGGCGCCCCGTGGCCGTGGACGAGATGCTGGCGATTCGCCCGGTGGTGGAGGTCAGCCTGGCCGCCGACCACCGCGTCTGCGACGGCCACCTGGGCGCTCGCTTCCTCAACGAGATCGATGCCCAGCTGCAGCAGCCGGAGGCACTGTGAACAGAGACCAACTGCGTGACATCGTGCTCGATGAGCTCTCGGCCATCGCCCCGGACATCGATACCGCGACCCTCGATGACCGGGCCCGCCTGCGCGACGAGTACGACCTCGACTCCATGGACGCCCTCAACCTGCTCACCGCCCTGCACCAGCGCCTGGGGGTGAGCATCCCCGAGAGCGACTACGCGGGGCTGCATAGCCTCCAGGCACTGCTGGACTATCTAGAACCCCGGCTCCAGGGCTGACTCGAACCCCGGCTCCAGGGCTGGCTACCCCGCCAGGCGCATCGCCAGGGCGGCGGCCAGGCCGATCAGCAGCGACGCCAGCATCGGCCCGGCGACTCGCCAACCGATGTCTCGGGTGCCGAGCAGGCCGGCAAGGCCCGCCTTGACCAGGTTGTTGGTGGCCGCGGCCAGGATGATCCCCAGCACGGCCGTCTGGCCGGCGATGGTCTCCAGCGACATGCGGGTCAGGGAAAGGGTGATGGCATCTACGTCGGCGAGGCCCGAGGTGGTGGCCAGCAGGTAGATGCCGGCATCGCCCAGGGCGCTGCGCAGCCATTCGCCGAGCAGCATGATCAGCGCCAGCAGGGCGCCGAAGAGCAGCGCCAGGCGCAGCTCCAGCGGGTTCTTGATCAGGGCGGGGCTCTCCACCAGGCCCTGGCGGTGGTGGCGGCGCCAGATCAGCAGCGAGGGGAGATAGAGGGTCAGGGCCATCAGGCTGATCGGCAGCCACAGCGACGACAGCAGCCCGGGGCTGATCACCGCGGTGTAGAGCAGGATCCTCGGGAACATGGTGCCGCAGGCGAGCAGGATGCCTGCCGCCAGCAGGGGCGCATGGGCCGGCGCCAGGCGTGACTGACGGGCGAAGTGCAGGGTCAGGGCCGTGGAGGAGCTGAGCCCGGCGAACAGGCTGGTGAAGAGGATGCCCTTCTCGGTGCCGCCCACGCGGATCGCGAAGTAGCCGACGAAGGAGACGGAGGCGACCAGCACCACCATCCACCACAGCTGGTAGGGGTTGATCACGCCTCCCGGGCCCAGGGCCTGGTTGGGCAGCAGCGGCAGCATCACCACGCTGATCACCAGCAGCTTGAGGCCGGCGTCCAGCTCGTGGGCCTGGAGCCGGTTCAGCAGGCCGTGGATCTCGCGCTTGTTGTCCAGGATCAGCGCGGTGGCCACGGCGCAGGCGGTGGCCACGGCCAGGTCCACGCCCACCGCCACGGCGCCGAAGCAGAAGGTGAGCAGCAGGCCGATCAGGCCGGTGATGCTGAAGTCCGGCGGATCGCCGAGCCGTGCCTGCCAGGCCACCAGGGCGGTAACCGCCACCGCCACGAAGATCAGCGGGAAGGCCCAGGCGCTGACCGACGCCGAGAGCAGGGCGGCGATGCCGCCCAGAAGCCCCACCAGGGCGTGGGTACGCACGCCCGCGATGCGCAGGCCGGCGCGCTGCTCGCGTGCCACCCAGCCGCGTTCGATGCCGATCAGGGCGCCCAGCAGCAGGGCGACCGCCAGTCGGATCAACGGCTGGTTGGTATCGAGGAATTCGCGAGTCACGTCTTCCATTGGCGAACGGCTCCCTGGATGTTTAACTTATGGTGGCGCGCTCGCCGGGGCCTGGCCAGTATTGCGCGCCGGGCCGGGGGAGGGTCGAGTCTGAGGTACCGCCAACGGCGTGATGGGGGTTACCCTGGCGTGCCCGAGCCACCCCGTGTCAATGGACTGCCGCCATGCTTCGCTCCCGTTTGCGTTTGGTTTCCCACCACGTCTTCCGCTACTTCGAGGACCTGGTGAACCCCTACCCGAAGGACCTCGGCGGCACGCCGCCCCGGGGGCTCTTCGCCTTCATCCTGCATTTCACGCGGCCGGTGCTGCCGCTGCTGCTGCTGATGTCGCTGCTCACCGCCCTGGTCTCCGCCGCGGAAGTGCTCTTCTTCCACTACATGGGGCAGCTGGTGGACTGGCTGGCCGGCGCCGAGCGGGCGGGCTTTTTCGCCGAGTACGGCTGGCGCCTGGCGGGCATGGCGGCGCTGGTGATGGTGCTGCTGCCGCTGCTCACGCTGCTGCAGGCGCTGGTGACCCACCAGAGCATCTTCGGCAACTACCCGATGATCGGCCGCTGGCTGGCCCACCGTCACATGCTGGGCCAGAGCCTCGCCTTCTATCAGGACGAGTTCGCCGGGCGGGTCTCCCAGAAGGTGATGCAGACGGCCCTGGCGATTCGCGAGACGGTGACCAAGCTGATGGACCTGATGGTCTACGTGGTCGTCTATTTCGTCGGCGCCATGGTGCTGCTGGGCAGCGCCGAGCCCTGGCTGATGCTGCCGCTGGTGGCGTGGCTGGCCGGCTATATCGCCATCATGCGGGTCTTCGTGCCGCGCCTGCGCCGGGTCTCCATGGAGCAGGCCGACGCCCGAGCGGTGATGACCGGGCGCATCGTCGACAGCTACAGCAACATCCAGACCATCAAGCTGTTCGCCGACACCCGCCGGGAGGAGGCCTACGCCCGCGACGCCATGGAGGGCTTCATGGGCACGGTGCATCGTCAGATGCGCCTGGCCACCGGGCTCACCGTGACCCTGACTCTGCTCAACTCCCTGCTGCTGGCCAGCGTCGCGGCCATCGCCATCGGCGCCTGGTACCTGGAGGCGGTGTCGCTCGGCACCATCGCCGTGGCCATCGCGTTGGTGATGCGCATCCGCTTCATGTCCGACTGGATTCTCTGGGAGGTGGCGAGCCTGTTCGAGAACATCGGCACCGTGCAGGATGGCCTCAACACCATCGCCCGGGAGCCTGCGATCCAGGACGCCCCCGGGGCGCCGGCACTCGCGGTGCCCCGCGGCGAGATCCGCTTCGAGGCGATGCGCTTCGGCTACGAGCGCCCGGATGGCCAGGCGAAACGCGTCTTCGACGGCCTCGACCTCACCATCGCCCCGGGCGAGAAGGTGGGGCTGATCGGCCGCTCCGGGGCTGGCAAGTCGACCCTGGCCAACCTGCTGCTGCGCTTCTACGACCTGGAAGGCGGGCGCATCCTGATCGACGGCCAGGACATCGCCGCGGTGACCCAGGAATCGCTGCGCCGCCATATTGGCATGGTCACCCAGGACACCTCGCTGCTGCATCGCTCGCTGCGCGACAACATCCGCTACGGCAGCCCGGAGGCCAGCGAGGAGGCGATCCTCGAGGCGGTGCGCCGCGCCCACGCCGATACCTTCATCGACGAGCTGGTGGACCTGCAGGGGCGCCGCGGCCTGGATGCCCACGTGGGCGAGCGCGGGGTGAAGCTCTCCGGCGGGCAGCGCCAGCGCATCGCCATCGCCCGGGTGCTGCTCAAGAACGCCCCCATCCTAGTGCTGGACGAGGCGACCTCGGCGCTGGATTCCGAGGTGGAGGCGGCGATCCAGGAGCAGCTCTACACCCTGATGGAGGGCAAGACGGTGATCGCCATCGCCCACCGGCTCTCCACCATCGCCATGCTCGACCGGCTGGTGGTGATCGACGAGGGCCAGATCGTCGAGAGCGGCACCCACCAGGAGCTGCTGGCGCGAGACGGCCTCTACGCCGCCCTCTGGCGGCGCCAGTCGGGTGGTTTCATCGGGGTGGACGTGGAGGGTGAGGCCGAGTCGGTCTGATCAGGCGGGTCAAGACTCGTGCCGCTCGCGGCTGTCCGCGGGGGCCTGCTCGCGGTCGTTCATGCCGTAATCGCGCAGCACCCCGGCCACGCGCAGGCGGTAGTCGGCGAAGATCTCGCGGCGCCCCTCGGCCTGGGCGGTGCGGTGGCGCTCCAGCCGGCGCCATTCGGCCACGGCCTCCTCGTCGCGCCAGAAGGAGAGCGAGAGCAGCTTGCCCGGCTGGGTCAGGCTCTCGAAACGCTCGATGGAGATGAAGCCATCGGCCTCCTCCAGCAGCGGGCGCAGGCTCGCGGCGATGTCGAGGTAGTGGTCGCGGTGCTCGGGCTTCGGCACCACTTCGAAGATGACGGCGATCATGTAAGCTCCTGGTCAACAATACGAACAGCGGCAGGGCGCTCAGGCGGCCCGGCCCCGCGGCCCTGGCGGGCACTCCCCCTGAACCTAAAGGGAAACGGCCCCCGAGTCACTCACCCGACCCGAGGCCGCAAGAGGAGGGAAGATGAAGACCATAGGGCTGATCGGCGGCATGAGCTGAGAATCGACCCAGACCTACTACCGGCTCATCAACCAGGGGGTGAAGGCGCGCCTGGGCGGGTTGCACTCCGCCCGGCTGGTGCTCTACAGCGTGGACTTCGCCGAGATCGAGGCGCTGCAGCGCCGCGGCGACTGGGCGGCCACGGCACAGATCCTCGGCGCAGCGGCCCGCTCCCTGGCGGCGGCCGGCGCCGACTTCCTGGTGCTGTGCACCAACACCATGCACAGGGTCGCCCCGCAGCTCGAGCAGGCCGTGGCGATTCCCCTGCTGCATATCGCCGATGCCACCGCCAAGGCGCTGCACCGGCAGGGCGTGACCCGGGTGGGGCTGCTCGGCACCCGCTTCACCATGGAACAGGCCTTCTACCGCGAGCGCCTGGAGGCGCAGGGCATCCGAGTGCTGATTCCCGATGCCGCGCAGCGCGAGCGGGTGCACACCGTCATCTACGACGAGCTGTGCCGCGGCGAGATCCGGGCGGATTCCAAAGCCGAGTATCTTGAGATCGTGGCCTCGCTGGCCGGGCAGGGCGCCCAGGGCCTCATCCTCGGCTGCACGGAGATCGGGCTGCTGATCCAGGCCGACGACACGGACGCTCCCCTCTTTGACACCACCGCCATCCACGCCGAACAGGCGGTGGAGGTCGCCCTTGCGACCCCGGCGTCATAGCGCAGGCCGGAGAAGCCTCGTCGGATAGGCCTCTTTCGAAAAAAATCTTCGCCGGCTGTCGATCCGGCCCTTCTTCACGCGACTACCGGGTGAGAGGTCCCGGTAGAACTCAAGGGTGAACCGGCTCCGGCCGCGTGGCTGAGCCCCTGTGCCTGGAGGGAAGCGACCGGGCGGTACTCGACTGGAACCATGATGGAGGAACCCATGACGACGATTGCCAAGAACACGATTTGCCTGTGGTACGAGCGCGATGCCGAGGAGGCGGCAAGGTTCTACGCCAGCACCTTTCCCGATTCCTCCGTCGGTGCGGTCCACCGCGCGCCGGGTGACTACCCGGCGGGCAAGCAGGGTGACGTCTTGACCGTTGAGTTCACCGTGATGGGCATACCCTGCCTGGGGCTTAACGGTGGGCCAGGCATCCAGCACAACGAGGCGTTCTCGTTCCAGGTGGCCACCGAGGACCAGGCCGAGACCGACCGCTACTGGAAGGCGATCGTCGGCAACGGCGGCCAGGAAATCGAGTGCGGCTGGTGCAGGGATAAGTGGGGCATCTCCTGGCAGATTACCCCCATCGCGCTGACCAGGGCCTACACCAGCCCCGATCGCGCCGCGGCTAAGCGGGCCTTCGACGCCATGATGACGATGAGGAAAATCGACATTGCCGTGATCGAAGCGGCGGTCCGTGGCGAGAAGCCGACGGTCTGACAGCAGCATGCAGCGTACGGCGCTGCGCGCCGCCGCTGAGCGTTGACCAACCAAACAAGGCCCCCGAGTCACTCACCTGGCTCGGGGGCCTTGCCACTACTGCGACCAATCGGGTGTGGCATCCATCGACTTTGTCGCATACGCTGATCGGTTAAGGCCGCTTAGACGACCAGGCGAAATGCCACTACACGCAGCGCAGGGACTACCGCAGGGATGGCAGGGAGCCATCATGGCTTGCAGGGTAGGGCGGTAGCGTGCATTAACAATTGGGGTCTGTCCCCGATTTTCCAGATTTCCCTAAAAGTCAAGAGTAGCCAATTCAGATAACAAGGCGCTGCTAGGGACATGCCTCCGCTTCGCTACGGCAAGCCCAGAGCGCGGCGTTCTCTGCAAAACAAACATAGGAGTAAACTATAAGAAATGGACTCATCTCTTAAGACAAGACTATGCAATCAAATCTTCAAAGCTGAAGTTGGCATCCAGTCAGCAGGTGAAGATGATGCTTCTTTTACACTTGATTATGAAGACGGAAGGTACCGGCAAAATGAACTGGTTGGTCTAATTAGAGATGCCGTTCCATTTTTTGCCCTCACAGAAGATGAGATTGCAACAATAGATAAATCCGAATGGAACAAAAACAGTTTCACGCGAATATCAGATGCAAATAGAAAGTCAAAAGGGGATTATGGCGAACTTTTATTGTTTTTAATCTTAAGTGTTTTTTATGACGTTCCAAAGTTTGTTACAAAAGCTAGACTAAGATCAACCACAAGAGAGCAAATCAAAGGGTTTGATTGTGCGCACTTTTCCATTAGTGATTCAAAAGTCACATTATGGCTTGGTGAAGCTAAGTTCCATCAAAGCATTGGCAGCGCTATAGCTTCAGCCCTCAAATCACTCCAGGAGCATCTGAATGACTCGGGAAGGATAAAGTCAGAGCTAAGGTTGCTTGGGGGCGAAATAGAAATAAACAAACAGCTTGAAGGGGGGAAGTATGAACTATTAAAAAGCTATGTTACTGGAGGAAGGTCATTAGATAAAGTTGATATTGCGGTCCCTGTTTTGTGCACATACGACAGCAAGTGCATAAAGAAATTTTCTGGAAAAATAGATAGTGATATTGAATCTGATGATTTCAAGGATAAAATAAGTGTTGAGCTAGAAGAAAACTTTAAAAATATTTACAGCAAGGACTGGCCAAAAAGAAAAAACATAAAAATTGTCTTTTTTATTGTACCTTTAGAGTCAGTTTCTGAGTTAAAGCAAAGCATTGAACTTGTAGAAAATGCCATGAAATTTTGATTGGAGTTAGTGTATGAGCCAGCAAATAGCTTATGGCATTGAAAAAATAAGAGATAAGCAAGAAGTTAGCATAGACATTCTTGAGAATTTACTTATTGATGTGTATCGATTGCTTGATTCAAAAAATGAGCGCGACTATAACCAGTGTCTTTCTGCAATATGCCATGTGGCTAACTACAATTCAGATGACAGTATGGTGCAGCAGCTTTTACATGACTGCATCGTTAAATCGAGAATCTTTTTATATGATAATCTTTTAAAAAAGAATAATGAAGCCTATTTTCCAAATATTTCATTTCAAGATAATCTTCTTATAAATTTTTATACCAGCCAAAAAACCAATACAATTCTGACAAGACCTCAAAAAGAAATATTTGACTCTTTTCAAATAAACAAAAGATTGGTGGTCAGTGCTCCAACATCTTTTGGGAAAACGCGAATTGTTAGAGAAATTATCCTGCATAACAATTACAAGAACATTGCGTTTATAATGCCCACGGTTTCTTTGCTCTCAGAGCAATATCAAGAACTAAGAAGTAGTGTTGAAGGATACACTATCTCAAAGTCGTCAAAAGTTAAAGTCGATAAAGATAAAAGCTATCTTTTAGTTCTGACGCCAGAGAGGATGTCGGCATTTTTAGAAGAAAATCCAAGTTTTGATATAGATTTTTTCGTCATGGACGAAATTTATAAAGTAGATTACAAGCTTGATGATGATCGGTTCAGGGTGTTTTCAGATATTCTCTACCGCTTAGCCAAATCTGGTGCTGATTTTTATCTTGCCGGCCCATATATATCAGATTTCAGCAAAAACTTCAGAGAAAAGTTTAAGGTGGAACTGAAAAAATATTCAACAGAAATAGTGCAGAAAGATTACTACGCTTTAGATAACGAAAAGGATAAGGGGCTTCACTCTATAGAAAACGGGTCTATTAAAATTATTGGGGATAAGTTTAAAAACCTTCTGAGGTTAGTGTCTGAAGAGTCTATTGATGGTAAGTTTTTAATATACCGATATCAGAAGCAATATGTGGAAGATACCGCGAAAAAATTTTTAGATACATGGCCAGTAAAGCCGCATAACAAAGAATTGGTCGAGTACCTATCAAGTTCTGTATCTCCCACTTGGGATTTGATTTCTTGCATCAAGCGCGGAATAGCTTTCCATCATGGTGCGATGCCAAGGCATATTCAGGACTTGATTGTAGATGAGTTTAATGACAGTAGTGACAATGGGCTAAAATATCTTTTCTGTACCACTTCCCTAACTGAAGGTATTAATTCAGCCGCAAAAAACGTCGTCATTTACGACAAGAAAATTGGTACAGGTGACCTGTTAAAAACATTAGATAGAAAAAACATAGAAGGTCGCGCTGGGCGTTTTATGCAACACTTTATCGGACGTGTATTTCATCTTGAAACGCAAGAAGATGATGATAGGGAAACGTCTGTCGAAATTGAATACCTGGACAATGAATATGCTTCGCTAGAAACTTTAATTCAGTTGGAAAGTGATGATGTGCCAAGTTCAAGAGGTGAGCTTTTAAAGGCTCATTCTGAAAAGCTTGCTGAGCTAGAGATTGATCCATTAATCATAAAAGAAAATAGGTTTGTGAAAGTTGATGGGCAAGTCGAGTTAATAAGTCACCTAAGAACAGGGGGGAATTTAGATGTTTATTATTTTAAAGAGAAATTGCCATTAAAGGGCTGCTTGGATAATATTTTATCATGTTGCTACGATTATCTTTTCACCGATCATGATAAGGGTAGAAATTTCGATACAGACATTGGAAAGTCAATTCTGATCGGTCTCACGAAGTACTATATTTACTACACACCTTCGTTCAAAGAGCTTCTAAGTTCAGACACAGTGCAAAGAGCAAGGGCGAACGACAATTCTCGAATTAGATATGTGTTTGATTTAATGTCCAAATACTTTGAGTATTCATGGCCTAAGTATCTTAAAACGTTCTCTAGCGTCTATAATTTTGTAGCAGCAGAAAAGCGCCAGCCATTAATATCCCTTGATATGGTTATAGCTAAACTGGAATATGGAACTACTGAAAATCATGAAATTATATTAAGAGATTCTGGGCTCCCCAATGAAATTATAAAAAAAGTATCACACTACTTTAAAGGATGTGAAACCTATGAAGACATATATAGTGTCAGTCGATCAAGGAGTAATGAAATAAAAGATTCTATTCATCCTATTGAAAGCAAAATATTTGCTAAGTACATATAGGCACAGAACAAGTAAATCCAGGTGACACCTACAGCGCACCTGATTTAGGCGTTCGGCCTCAAGGAGAAAACGTGCAGCACGCAGGTAGAACTTGGGCGTACTCATACCGAAAGCTCTTTGAGCTGTGCTCAGAGAAAGAATTGGCGAAGGTCGCTGGCCGCATTGCAGTGCAATATGCAAAGTTGACGAAGGATTGGACATGCGAAAGGAATTCCGAATGGTCATGCCGCATGTACTTCACGACCAAGATGATCCTCAATGCAACCGTTCTTCTCAATAGCCGCGAATTTGCTCGCACTTCCGGGCTTCGCGCTGCAAACCCATACTTTGAGTACTACGCCGCACTGTCCTTATTGCGCGGCCTCGTCTATACAATCCCTAAAGAGGACTGGAATTCTGGCGAGTTGATGGCAATCTCGCACACTCGCGCTATCAATGTGGCCTTTGATTGGGTCGCAAAGTTCAATAAGCCGCTGGCGGCAGAGATGAAGAATACTGCTTTGCAGCTCAAGGCACAGCGCGAACTGATCGCTTACAAGGCACCCGCCAGCGGCGACAAGAACCTTGGGGCGAATTACGATCTGACTGATTTCCTAACCATCCTCGCAGAAGTTGCCGAATTCAACTCGGAACTACTGGAGGGTTCTATAACCAAGAACGCTGACCCGGCGTCCTTCGCAGTGCTTGACGAACACATTCACCAGATCGCAACGGTTAAGGTCGAAGGATTTACCTTCTCAGATGACGAAGACTACTGGCGCCTCGGTTATGTGCAACGTAAGACACAAAGGCCATATCACTTAGGGTTGTTCATGCACCCCGGCCAGTCAGAGGACTTCATTGGCGCCTGGGACGGAGATGAAGGCGCTAGCGAAGCATATTCTAATGGTTCTCCATCCAACTGGAAAGCAATCTTTGACGTGCCATGAGGCCGAACCCATCACTCCACCGGATCGTGCGTATAAAGCCGCGCAAGGCCGGTGAATTCAAACGTTAAGAGAAAGTCAGATATGGTTGTGAGAATGAAGGGAAGAACAGTAATTGACTCTGGTTTAAATGAAGAAACCATTTTATGGAGATATTTGGATACCGCAAAATTCCTTGATCTATTGACCAACCAAAACCTGTATCTTTGCAGAGCTGACCGCTTTTCAGACAAACACGAGGGCTCATTTACACAATCTATTCGTCATGCGATTGAAAAATCCTACGAAGATAGCGAGATTGATTTTTCTTACAATGATTTCAAAGATAAGCTCAGAAGGGGAGTTTACGTCAACTGCTGGCATAAAAGCCGAAACGACAGCATGGCTATGTGGAAGCTCTATGGGCAATCTAATTGTGCGGTGGCGGTTACAACAACTGTAGGCAAGCTTAAAAAAGCGCTTGATTCAGAAAAACTAAATGCGTTCTTGTCAATTAAAAAAGTTGATTACGTTAAGCATTGGAGGGACCCCAGCCTAAAAATCAAGCCATATTCCAATGTATTTGCCTATAAAGTTGTAGCCTATGAGTACGAGAAAGAAGTTAGGGTGATCGCAGATAAATTCGATGACAACTTCGATAATGCTGAGCCGAGCTCAGGTTTGCTGGTCAAAACCCCAATCAATGAGGTGCTTAGAAGTATTGTGATCTCACCTGAAGCACCTCAATGGTATGTTCAGTTGATTGAGGATACCGTCACAAAGTATGGTATCCGTATTCCTGTTCGTAGATCGAAGTTAGCTTTCGAGCCCATCTAGTAGATCTTAATAAGCGCATCAACGGGACCGCTTTGTTCCGCTGGTGCTCCACAAAGCGGCCCTTTATGCTAGGTGTTATCTAACACGAACGCCCCGAGTCACCCACCCGGCTCGGGGGCTTTTCGTTGTAGACAACGAATCCGCCATAAAAAACCCCCGGCATGAGTGACATACCGGGGGCAAGGACAGAAGTCGTTTTTACGGTAGGGCGCTATCGTGGCCTGGCCTCAGCGGCTGGCCAGTGCCACCCCCACCTTGGAGCGGTTGGGCCGGCCGATGGCCTGGGTGATCCAGGTGCCGGTGGCGGCAAGGGCGTCGAGGTCGATGCCGGTCTCGATGCCGAGGCCGTTGAGCAGGTAGACCACGTCCTCGCTTGCCACGTTGCCCGAGGCGCCCTTGGCGTAGGGGCAGCCGCCGAGGCCGGCGACGGAGCTGTCCACCACCGCGATGCCTTCCTCCAGCACCGCGTAGAGGTTGGCCAGCGCCTGGCCGTAGGTGTCGTGGAAGTGGGCGGCGAGCTGGGCCATGGGCACCTCGCGGCTCACCGCCTCGAGCATGCGCTTGGCCTTGAGGGGGGTGCCCACGCCGATGGTGTCGCCCAGCGACACCTCGTAGCAGCCCATCTCATAGAGTGCCTTGGACACCTCGGCCACCTTGGCGGGGGCGATCTCGCCCTCGTAGGGGCAGCCCAGCACGGTGGAGACGTAGCCGCGCACCCGGACGCCGGCGGCCTGGGCGCGCTCCAGCACCGGTTCGAAGCGCGCCAGGGATTCGGCCACCGAGCAGTTGATGTTCTTCTGGGAGAAGGCCTCGGAGGCGGCGCCGAACACCGCCACCTCCTCGACGCCGCACTCGAGTGCTGCTTCCAGCCCCTTGAGGTTGGGGGTCAGCGCCGCGTAGGTGACGCCCTCCAGCCGGGCGAGGTTCTGCATCACCTCGCGGTGGTCGGCCATCTGTGGCACCCACTTGGGCGAGACGAAGCTGGCCGCCTCGATGTAGCTGAGGCCGGCCGCGCCCAGGCGGTCGATCAACTCCAGCTTGGTAGCGGTGCTGATCGGCTCGGGCTCGTTCTGCAGGCCGTCGCGGGGGCCGACCTCGACCAGGCGAACCTGTTTCGGGAATGCCATTGGCTTACTCCTCCGGAGCGAATTCGAGCAGCACGTCGCCCTGGCCCACGGTGTCGCCGGCGGCGAAGTGGAAGCTCGCCACGTGGCCATCGGCGGGGGCGGACATGGTGTGCTCCATCTTCATGGCTTCCATGACCATCAGCGGCATGCCTTTCTCCACCTTCTGGCCCGGCTCCACCAGCAGCGCCACCACGGTGCCGTGCATGGGCGCGGTGAGGGTGGATTCCGCCTCGTGCTGGCCATGGTCGATGGCGTCGATGCGGCGCCAGAACAGGCGGGTCTCGCCGCTCGGGTCGGCCATCACCACCACGCCGTTCTCGCCCAGGCGCGCCTGCAGGCGGCGGCGGTGGCCGTCGAGGGTCACCGCCACGGCGTCGCCTTCCAGATGCTGCAGGCGGGCGGTGAGGGTGGTGTCGCCGATGGTCAGGTGCCAGGGATCGGCGTCGGTCTCCCGGGTGCCTTCCACGATCACCACGCCTTCGGCATCCGGCGCCTGGGCATTGGTCAGGTTCTGGCCGGTGGCGCACAGGGCCAGGCGGATGGTGTGCGGGGCATTCAGACGGAAGCCGTCATGGCGATCCCAGGGGGAGTCGCTCTCGCACTCGCGGGCCAGCTGCTTGAGGCCGATCAGCGCCGCGGCGGCGTAGGCCTCGGTGGTGATCTCCTGGGTAGCGAACAGGGTCGCTTCGTTCTTCTCGATGAAGCGGGTGTCGAGTTCGCAGCCCTTGAAGGCGGGGTGGGTGGCCAGGCGCTGCAGGAAGGCGCGGTTGGTGACCACGCCCTGCACGTCCAGCGCCGCCAGGGCCCGGTTGAGGGTGGCCAGTGCCTGGTCGCGGTCGTCACCGTGGACGATCAGCTTGGCGAGCATCGGGTCGTAGTGCATGGAGACGACGTCGCCGCTCTCCACGCCGCTGTCCAGGCGCACCTTGTTGGGGTCCAGGCCGGCGCCCACCAGGTCCAGGGCGAAGCGGTCCAGGCGGCCGGTGGCGGGCAGGAAGTCCTGCTCCGGGTCCTCGGCGTAGAGGCGCGCCTCGAAGCTGTGGCCGGTGATGGTCAGCTCATCCTGGGCCAGCGGGAGCCGCTCGCCCATGGCCACGCGCAGCTGCCACTCGACCAGGTCCTGGCCGGTGATCATCTCGGTGACCGGGTGCTCCACCTGCAGGCGGGTGTTCATCTCCATGAAGAAGAAGGAGCCGTCGGCGTCGAGCAGGAACTCCACGGTGCCGGCGCCCACGTAGCCGATCTCGCGGGCGGCGCGCACGGCGGCCTCGCCCATCTCGCGGCGCAGCTCGGCGCTCATGCCCGGGGCCGGGGCCTCCTCCAGCACCTTCTGGTGGCGGCGCTGCACGGAGCAGTCGCGCTCGAAGAGGTAGACGCCGTTGCCGTGGCTGTCGCAGAACACCTGGACCTCCACGTGGCGCGGCTGGGTCAGGTACTTCTCGATCAGCATGCGCTGGTCGCCGAAGGCGGCCTGAGACTCGCGGCGGCAGCCGTCCAGGGCGGCCTGGAAGCCCGCGGCGGACTCCACCACGCGCATGCCCTTGCCGCCGCCGCCGGCGCTGGCCTTGAGCAGCACCGGGTAGCCGATCTTGTCGGCCTCGCTCTTGAGCAGGGCGTCGTCCTGGTCGTCGCCGTGGTAGCCCGGCACCAGGGGAACGCCTGCGTGGGACATGCGCGCCTTGGCGGCGGACTTGTCGCCCATGGCGGCGATGGCCGAGGCGGGCGGGCCGACGAAGGTGATGCCGGCCTTCTCGAGGGCCTCCACGAAGGGGCCGTTCTCGGAGAGGAAGCCGTAGCCGGGGTGGATGGCGCCGGCGCCGGTGCGGCGTGCGGCCTCGATCACCGCCTCGACCTTGAGATAGCTCTCGCGGGCGGCGGCGGGGCCGAGGCGCACGGCCTCGTCGGCCTCGCGCACATGGCGGGCGTTGGCGTCGGCGTCGGAGTAGACGGCCACGGTGCGCAGGCCCATGGCGCGCGCGGTGCGCATCACCCGGCAGGCGATCTCGCCGCGGTTGGCGACCAGCAGGGTATCGAATTTCTTCACTTCAGAGGTCATGAGCGGGGCTCCGCGGCATTGTTGTCGGCGACACGGTTGTCGCTGTCGTTTGTCCAGGCGGGGCGGCGCTTCTCGAAGAAGCTGGCCAGGCCTTCCTGACCCTCGGCGCTGACGCGCAGCTCGGAGATCACCCGGCAGGTGTGCTCGCGGGTGGCCTTGCTGTCGGGCTCCCGGGCCACCTCGGCCAGCAGCGCCTTGGTGGCGCGCTGGGCCTGGGGCGAGCCGGCCAGCAGGATGTCGAGCATGGCCTCCACGGCGGCATCGAGCTCGTCGTGGGGGGCGAGGCGATGAACGAGGCCCAGCGCCAGGGCGGTGGTGGCGTCCATCACCTCGGCGGTGAGGGCGTAACGGCGCATCTGGCGCTCGCCCAGGGCACGCTGCACGTAGGGGCTGATCACCGCGGGCGACAGGCCGATCTTCACCTCGGAGAGGCAGAACTTGGCCTTCTCGGAGGCGACGACGATGTCGCAGCAGGCGGCCAGGCCCACGGCGCCGCCGAAGGCGGCCCCCTGCACGCGGCAGAGGGTGGGGCAGGGCAGAGTGTCGAGCCCGTGCATCAGGGCTGCGAGCTTGCGCGAGTCCGCCAGGTTGCCGTCGAAGTCGTACTCCACCATGCGCTTCATCCAGCCGAGGTCGGCCCCGGCGGAGAAGCTCTTGCCCTCGGAGCCCAGCACCACCGCGCGCACCTCGCCGTGATGGGCGGCGTGGTGGAGCCGCTCCAGGTGGGCGTTGAGCTCGGCGATCAGGCTGTCGTCGAAGGCGTTGTGGACCTCGGGGCGCTCCAGCGTCAGCCAGGCGATGCCGCGGTCGTCGAGCTCCAGCCGTGAAAAGGTTGTCTCAGACATAACGGGATCCCCTGCGGTCACATCCGGAACACGCCGAACTTGGTCTCTTCGACCTCGGCATTCATGGCCGCGGCCAGTGACAGCCCCAGTACGTCGCGGGTCTGGGCCGGGTCGATCACGCCGTCATCCCAAAGCCGCGCACTGGCGTAGTAGGGGTGGCCCTGGTGCTCGTACTGCTCGCGGGTGGGCTGCTTGAAGGCCTCTTCCTCCTCCTTGCTCCACTCGCGGCCCTCGCGCTCGATCTGCTCGCGCTTGACCTGGGCCAGCACGCCGGCGGCTTGTTCACCCCCCATGACGGAAATTCTGGCATTCGGCCACATAAAGAGCAGGTTGGGGTCGTAGGCGCGGCCGCACATGCCGTAGTTGCCGGCGCCGAAGCTGCCGCCGATCAACACGGTGAACTTGGGCACCTTGGCGCAGGCCACCGCGGTGACGAGCTTGGCGCCGTGCTTGGCGATGCCCTCGTGCTCGTACTTGGAGCCCACCATAAAGCCGGTAATATTTTGGAGGAAAATCAAAGGTATTTTCCTCTGGGCGCACAGCTCGATGAAGTGCGCGCCCTTCACGGCGGATTCGGAGAAGAGCACGCCGTTGTTGGCGACGATGCCCACCGGGTGGCCGTGGATATGGGCGAAGCCGGTCACCAGGGTGTCGCCGTAATAGCGCTTGAACTCGTCGAAGTCGGAGTCGTCGACGATGCGGGCGATCACCTCGCGCACGTCGTAGGGCTTCTTGAGGTCGGTGCCGACGATGCCGTAGAGCTCGGCCGGATCCAGGCGCGGGGGCTTGGGTTCCTGCATCTTGAGCTGGCCGCGCTTCTGCCAGTTGAGCCGCGACACGCAGGCCCGGCAGAGCTGCAGGGCGTGAGCGTCGTTCTCGGCGTAGTGGTCGGCCACGCCGCTCTTCTTGGCGTGCACGTCGGCGCCACCCAGATCCTCGGCGCTGATGGTCTCGCCGGTGGCGGCCTTCACCAGGGGCGGGCCGCCCAGGAAGATGGTGCCCTGCTCGCGGACGATGATCGACTCGTCGGCCATGGCCGGCACGTAGGCGCCGCCGGCGGTGCAGGAGCCCATCACCACCGCGATCTGCGGGATGCCCTCGGCGGAGAGGGTGGCCTGGTTGTAGAAGATGCGGCCGAAGTGCTCGCGGTCCGGGAAGACCTCATCCTGGCGGGGCAGGAAGGCGCCGCCGGAGTCGACCAGGTAGATGCAGGGCAGGCGGTGCTTGCGGGCGATTTCCTGGGCGCGGATGTGCTTGCGCACCGTGAGCGGGAAGTAGGTGCCGCCCTTGACGGTGGCGTCGTTGGCAACGATCACGCACTCGACGCCACTGACGCGGCCGATGCCCGTCACCACGCCGGCGGCGGGCACCGCGGAGTCGTAGACCTCGTGGGCGGCCAGCGCCGAGAACTCCAGGAAGGGGGAGCCCTCGTCGATCAGGTGGTCGATGCGGTCGCGCACGAAGAGCTTGCCGCGGGACTCGTGGCGCACGCGTGCCTTCTCGCCGCCGCCCTGGGCGATGGCGGCGGTGAGCTCGCGCAGCTTCATCACCTCGTGGCGCATCGACGCCTCGTTGGCCTGGAAGCCGTCGCTGCGCGGGTTGATCTGGGTAGTCAGAATGGCCATCGGTAACCCCTTACTTGGACTCGTTGAAGAGTTCGCGGCCGATCAGCATGCGGCGGATCTCGCTGGTGCCGGCGCCGATCTCGTAGAGCTTGGCGTCGCGCAGCAGGCGGCCGGTGGGGTACTCGTTGATGTAGCCGTTGCCGCCCAGCAGCTGGATGGCGTCCAGGGCGACCTGGGTGGCCTTCTCGGCGCAGTAGAGGATCACGCCGGCGGCATCCTTGCGGGAGGTCTGGCCACGGTCGCAGCCGGCGGCCACGGCGTAGAGGTAGGCGCGGCAGGCGTTCAGGGTGGTGTACATGTCGGCCACCTTGCCCTGTACCAGCTGGAATTCGCCGATGGACTGGCCGAACTGCTGACGCTCGTGGATGTAGGGCACCACGATGTCCATGGCGGCCTGCATGATGCCGATGGGGCCGGCGGCCAGCACGGTGCGCTCGTAGTCGAGGCCGCTCATCAGCACGCGCACGCCCTTGCCCACTTCGCCCAGCACGTTCTCTTCCGGCACCGCGCAGTCCTGGAACACCAGCTCGCAGGTGTTGGAGCCGCGCATGCCGAGCTTGTCGAGCTTCTGGGCGGTGGAGAAGCCGGGCATGCCCTTCTCGATGATGAAGGCGGTGATGCCCTTGGAGCCGGCGTCCGGGTCGGTCTTGGCGTAGACCACCAGCACGTCGGCGTCGGGGCCGTTAGTGATCCACATCTTGTTGCCGTTGAGGATGTACTTGTCACCCTCCTTGCGGGCACGCAGCTTCATGGAGACCACGTCGGAACCGGCGCCCGGTTCGGACATGGCCAGCGCGCCGACGTGCTCGCCGGTCATCAGCTTGGGCAGATACTTGGCCTTCTGCTCGGCGTTGGCGTTGATCTTGAGCTGGTTGACGCAGAGGTTGGAGTGGGCGCCGTAGGAGAGGCCGACGGAGGCGCTGGCCCGGGAGATCTCCTCCATGGCGATGCAGTGCGCCAGGTAGCCCATGCCGGTGCCGCCATCTTCCTCGGAGACGGTGATGCCGAGCAGGCCCATGTCGCCGAACTTCTGCCAGAGGTCGTTGGGGAACTCGTTCTTCTCGTCGATCTCGGCGGCGCGCGGGGCGATCTCGTCGCGGGCGAAGGCGTTGACCTGGTCGCGCAGCATGTTCAGTTCGTCGTCGAGGCCGAAGTCGAGGGGCTTGAAGGGCGTATGCATGAGCGGGGCTCCGTTCTTGTCGGTGGTCGCGGCGCCCTGGCTTCGCGCTGGAATTCGGGCGGGCACGACGGGTCGTGTCGGGTGGTGAAACCGTGATGGCACAAGACTAGGTCAGGTTGACGTTAACGTAAAGTGCAGCTTTTCACCCCTTAGACGAATGTCGGACTGCGGCACTGCCACGACGACCGTTTCGATACGGCAGCATTGAAACGATAGGATTGAAACGACAAGGGCAGCCCGGTGGGCTGCCCTTGTCGTTTTCTGTGGTTCGGCTCGGCTCGGCTTGGCTTGGCTTGGCTTGTTTCGGCCTGGTTCGCTCAGCCGGCCAGCCACTGGATCAGCTGGTGATAGAGCGGGATGCCGATGATCACGTTGAGCGGGAAGGTGAAGCCCAGGGCGGCGAGCATGGCCAGGCCGATGTTGGCCTGGGGGATGGCGGTGCGCATGGCGGCCGGGGCGGCGATATAGGAGGCGCTGGCCGCCAGGGCAGTGAGGATCAAGAGCGAGCCGGCGGGCAGGCCCAGTGCCAGGCCCACGGCCAGCCCGGCCAGCGACAGCACCAGGGGGGCGACCAGGGCGAAGGTGAGCAGGCGCCAGTGGAACCAGGGGATGGGGCGCAGCGTCTCGGCGGCGGTGAGGCCCATCTGCAGAAGGAAGAGGGCGAGCACGGCGTGGAAGGCGCTGGTGAAAAGCTCCGTTACGTTGGCGCCCTCCTGGGGGCCGTACATGGCGCCGATCACCGCGCCGCCGGCCAGCAGGATCACCCCGCGGTTGGTCAGCGTCTCGTGCCAGATCCCCTGCATCGCTTCCCCGGCGGCCTTGCCCGCATGGCGGCGATAGAGGGCGATGGCGACCATGATCGCCGGCAGCTCCATCATCACGAGATACAGGGTGACCTCGGCGCCGATCGGCAGGTTGCGCCCCTCGGCGAAGGCCAGGGCCACGGCGAAGGTACCGGCGCTGACCGAGCCGTAGTGGGCGGCGATGCTGGCGCTATCGGCAGGAGAGAGCCGAATCAGCCGGCGCAGTATCGGCATCAGCGCCAGGGGGATCAGCGCGCCCAGCGCGGCCACGGCGAGCAGTTCCGGTACCAGCGACCAGCCGAGGTTGCCGTAGAGCGCCATGCCGCCCTTGAGGCCGATGGTCAGCATCAGCAGCAGGCTCAGGGTGTCGTAGGCGGCCTTGGGAATGGTCAGGTCGGACTTCACCACCCCGGCCAGCAGGCCGAGCAGGAAAAACATCACCACGATATCAGGCATCAGGGGACTCTCGGTCAGCGGGTTGAATGACGCCGCGCATTGTCAGAAATTCGTTCTATTGATACCAATAAAGTTCTCGGCAATGCACTATAGGTGATTATCTATAGGCGTGCGAGGAAGGCCGTGAACATACGACATCTCACCTTCCGGCTGCTGCAGGTGCATGTGGCGGTGGTCGGGGCCGGTTCCATCAGCGAGGCGGCGCGGCGCCTGCATCTCACCCAGCCCACCGTCTCCCAGCAGCTCAAGCGGTTGGCCGAGGCGGTGGGTGAGCCGCTGCTGGAGAACCGCCAGGGGCGGCTGGCGCCCACCGAGGCGGGCCTGGAGCTCTACCGCGCCAGCCGCGAGGTGCTGGGGCGCTTCGCGGATTTCGACGACTACCTGTCCGCCCTGCGCGGTGGCGAAAGGGGCCGCTTCTCCATCGCCCTGGTCAATACCGCCCAGTACGTGCTGCCGCGCCTGCTAGGCCCCTACAGCCGCGCCTTCCCCGAGGTGGACGTCACCGTGCATATCGGCAACCGCCGCCAGATGCTCACTCGCTTCGAGCGCCAGGAGGATGACCTCTACGTCTTCAGCCACCCGCCGTCGCTGGCCCACGCCCTGGCCGGGCGCTTCCTGCGCAACCCCCTGGTGGCGGTGGCCCCCAAGGGGCACCCGCTGGCCGGGCGCGAGGCGATCGCCATGTCGGAGCTCCTGGAGGAGCGCTTCCTGCTGCGCGAGCCGGGCTCGGCCACGCGGATGCTCTTCGAGAGCTGGCTGCAGGAGCAGGGGCTGACCCTGGGTGCGACCCTGCAGATGGCCAGCAACGAAGCGATTCGCGTTGGCGTGGCGGCGGGCATGGGCCTCGCCGTGCTCTCCGAGCACGTGCTGCCACCGGAGCATCCGGATCTGGTGATCCTGCCGGTGGCGGGCCTGCCCATCGAGAGCCACTGGCAGTTCATCGTGCGCCGCGACCGGCGGCTGTCCCATGCGGCGCTGGGTTTCCTGCGCTTCGCCGAAGGGCACCTGGGCGAATGCGTGGAGCCGCGCTTTCTCAGCAACGAGCTCGTTGGGCTGCTGGCCCGCCTGCCGGGGTCAGACCCTTAAATCCCCTTTGGGGTCTGACCCTTAAAGCTAGTTAGCGTTGGGAAAGAAGAGCTGCTCGCCGTTGACGGTGAACGCCGCGATAGCCTGCTGGCCCTCCTCGGAAAGGAGCCACTGGTGCCACTGGTTGGCCAGGTCGTGCTTCAGGTGGGGGTGGCGTTCGGGGTCGAGCAGCAGGCTGCCGTACTGGTTGAACAGCGCCTCGTCACCCGCGAAGAGCAGGGTGAGGTCCTGGGGGTTCTCGAAGGCGACCCAGGTGGCGCGGTCGCTCATCACGTAGGCGTCCATGCCGGCGGCGGTATTCAGCGTTGGGCCCATGCCGCTGCCGAGTTCGCGGTACCAGGCGCCGCCCGGTTCGACGCCGGCGGCCTCCCACAGACGCTGCTCGGCGCGGTGGGTGCCGCTGTCGTCGCCCCGGGAGGCGAAGGGGGCCTCGGCTTCGGCGATCAGGCGCATGGCCTCGGCCACGCTCTCGGCATCTGCGATGCCGGCGGGGTCGCCGTCGGGGCCGATCAGCACGAAGTCGTTGTACATGACGTCGGCGCGCTCGGTGCCGTAGCCCTCGGCGACGAAGGCCTCTTCGCCGTCGGTGTCGTGGACCAGCAGGCTGTCGGCGTCGCCGCGCCGGGCGATCTCGAAGGCCTGGCCGGTGCCTACGGCCACCACCCGTACGCTGATGCCGGTCTTCTCGGTAAACCGCGGAATGATGGCGTCGAAGAGTCCCGAGGCCTCGGTGGAGGTGGTGGAGGCGAGGGTGATGTAGCGCTCTCCCTCCTGGGCCTGGGCGGCCAGGGAGAGCCCCATCAGGCCGATGGCGGTGAGGGCGATGCGTGCGTTGCGCTGCATAGGAGTGTCTCCTGCTGTTGCTCTTGTTGTGGCCGGACTGGCGTAGGCGGGGGGGTGGCTAGAGCACCAGCTCCCCCCGGATAAAGGCGCCGGCCTGAGCCGTGGCCGGCGTCGTGAAGAAGGTGGTGGCGGGGCTGTGTTCGACCAGCCGCCCACGGCACAGGAAGAGCACGTCGTCGGCCAGGCGGCGGGCCTGGTGCAGGTCGTGGCTGCTCATCAGGATGCGCGTGCCGCGGGCATGGAACTCCTGCACCGCACGCTCCACCGCGAGGATGGCGGCGGGGTCCAGGGCCGAGGTGGGCTCGTCCAGGAAGAGCACCTCGGGGTCGAGGAGCCAGGCGCGAGCGAGCGCCAGGCGCTGCTGCTCGCCGCCGGAGAGCACGCGGGCCGGGCGCTTCTCCAGGGCGGCCAGGCCGAAGCGCTCCAGGGCCTCCCGGGCTCGGGGCCGACGCAGCCGGCGGGGCGTGCCGTTGACCGCCAGGGCATAGGTGAGGTTGGCCAGGGCCGAGCGCTTGAGCAGCACCGGACGCTGAAAGACCATGGCCTGGCGCGGTGGCTTGCCCGCCCAGCGCACCTGGCCCAGGCTCGGCGTCAGCAGGCCGTGGGCCAGGCGCAGCAGCAGACTCTTGCCGGCGCCGTTGGGGCCCATCACCAGGGTGCGGCGGCAGCCGGCGAGGCGCAGGTCCAGGGGGCCGAGCAGGGTCTGGCCGCGGTGGGTGAAGCCCGCTCCCTTGAGCTCGAGGGCGGGCAGCTCCGCCAGACGGGGTGAAGCGATCTGGTTCACCCGAGCCTCCTGCGCGAGGTCTCGCCGATCAGGTAGGCGCCGGCGTTGATCAGGGCCACCAGGCCCAGCAGCACGATGCCCAGCCCCAGGGCCAGGGGCAAGTTGCCCTTGCTGGTCTCCAGCACGATGGCGGTGGTCATCACCCGGGTGACGCCGTCGATATTGCCGCCCACGATCATCACCGCCCCCACCTCGGCGCTGGCGCGACCGAAGCCGGCCAGCACCACCGTGATCAGGCCCAGGCGAGCGTCCCAGAGCAGGGTGGGAATCATGCGCAGCCGGGAGAGGCCCAGGGAAGCGAGCTGTTCGTGGTACTCCTGATGCAGTGCCTCGACCTGCTGGCGGGTGAGGGCGGCGATGATCGGCAGCACCAGCACCAGCTGGGCTACCACCATGGCGGTGGGAGTGAAGAGCAGCCCGAACTGGCCCAGGGGGCCGGCCCGGGAGAGCAGCAGGTAGACGCTCAGGCCTGCCACCACCGGCGGCAGCCCCATCAGGGCATTGAGAATGACCACCACCAAGGAGTGGCCGGGAAAGCGCCACAGCGCCAGCGCCGCGCCCAGGGGCAGCCCGATCAGCGCCGCCAGCGCCACCGCCGAGAGCGAGACCTGCAGGGAGAGCGCCACGATATCGAGGAGCCTTGGGTCCAGGCTCAGGATCAGGTTGAGGGCCGTGGCGAAGGCGCCGGCATCGCTGGACATCGCAGCCTCCTGTTGTCTGGTTGCATCATGTGCGTTAAGAGAAGGGGGTGCATCCAACGATGAAATCCATGCAGCTTTATGCAAGTTAACGTCGAGCAGGCGTCGCGATCGTCCGCCTGCCGAGAGGGGAGAGACCCATGGAGCGAGGCGAGCCCCTGGCAACCCATGCCTACCTGACCACCGCCGAGGTGGCCGACTACCTGAGGCTCAAGGAGCGCAAGATCTACGACCTGGTGCGTCAGGGCGAGATCCCCTGCGTGCGGGTCACCGGCAAGCTGCTGTTTCCTCGCCAGAGCCTCGACCTGTGGCTGATGAGCCACCTGGAGGGGGACCAGGCGAGCCGGCGACCCGTGCCGAGCGTCCTGGCGGGCAGCCAGGACCCGCTGCTGGAGTGGGCCGTGCGCGAGAGCGGCTCGGGGCTGGCGCTGCTCTGCCACGGCAGCGGTGACGGGGTCCGGCGGCTGCTGGGCGGTGATGCCATGCTGGCCGGCCTGCACCTGCTGGACCCGGAAAGCGGTCGCTACAACGAGCCGGCGAGGCTGGGCCTCGGCGGCATGCGCGATCTGGTGATGGTGCGCTGGGCGCGGCGCCGCCAGGGGCTGCTGCTGGCGCCGGATAACCCCCTGGGAATTGCCGGGCTCGCGGACCTGGCGCATCCCGAGGTGCGGGTCGCCCACCGCCAGCCCGACGCGGGGGCGGCACGGCTGCTGGGCCTGCTGCTGGCGCGGGAAGGGATCGACAGTGAGTGCCTGACCCTGGCCGGCCATCCCTCGCTCAGCGAGGACGACCTCGCCCTGTCGATCCGCCAGGGCGAGGCCGATGTCGGACTCGGCGTGGAGGCGGCCGCGCGCCGCCAGGGGCTGGCCTTCCTGCCGCTCCACGAAGAGTCCTTCGACCTGGCCCTGAGGCGGCGCAGCTACTTCGAGCCGCCGATCCAGCGGCTGCTGGCCTTCGCCCGGGAGCCGCGCTTCGCCGAGCGGGCCGAGGCGCTGGGGGGGTATGACATCGGCGAGCTGGGCCGGGTGGTCTTCAATGCCTGAGGAGCCACGGCAGGGAGAGGGCAGGGAGACGGCTACAGCAGCAGGTCGCCCTCCAGGGGGACGAAGCGGGTGGCCGACTGCATCAGGGCGCCGGCGGTGAGCGACGGCACGCCGTAGATCTCCACCTCGACGCCATACTTGAGGCGCAGGGTATCCGCCAGCAGCGCGAAGTCCCCGTCGCCCGAGGCGAGCACCACCAGGTCGACCGCCGGGGCGTGCTTCACCGCATCCAGGGTGATGCCTACGTCCCAGTCGCCCTTGGCGGAGCCGTCGGCCCGCTGGATAAAGGGCTTGAGCTTCACCTCGAAGCCGATGCCCCGCAGGATATTCTGGAACTGGCGCTGCTTCTCGTTGCCGCGGTCGATGGCGTAGGCCAGCGCCTTGACCACCCGGCGCCCCCGGGTGGCCCGGGCCCAGAGGGCGTTGTAGTCGATATGCCGACCATAGGCGTGGCGGGCGGTGTAGTAGAGGTTCTGCACGTCTACCAGCAGCAGCACGTTCTGCATGAAGAGGGGCCTTTCAAGGAGAGGGTGGGGCCGCGTTCAGCACAGCCGGCTGCCCAGCAGCAGCTGGGCGGCATCCAGGCTGTGCCAGCCCCACCAGACCAGGGCCAGAGCGGCGGCGGTGAGGGCGGCGGCCAGCAGCGGGATCAGGGCGCGTCGGGTCATGCCTTCACCTCCTGTGGGGCGGTGCGCTCCACCGGCGCCTCGCTGATGAACCAGTGCAGGGCGGCGGCTACCACCGAGAGCAGAATGGCGATGTTCCACACCACAGCATAGTCGCCGTGCAGGTCGTAGAGCAGGCCCCCCAGCCAGACCCCCATGAAGGAGCCGAGCTGGTGGAAGAGGAAGACGATGCCGCCCAGCATGGAAAGATGCTGCACGCCGAACACCGAGGCGACGATGCCGTTGGTCAGCGGCACCGTAGAGAGCCACAGCAGTCCCATGGCGGTGCCGAAGAGGTAGGCGCTCATGGGGCTGAGCGGGGCGACCAGAAAGAGGGTGATCACCACCCCGCGAATCAGGTAGAGCCAGGTGAGCAGCCGCGGCTTGGCGTAGCGTCCGCCGAGCCAGCCGGCGGCGTAGGTGCCGAAGATGTTGAAGAGCCCTACCAGGGCCAGCACGGTGCTGCCCACCTGCACGGCGATCTGGTTGTCGAACAGGTAGCCGGGCAGGTGGACGCCGATAAAGACCACCTGGAAGCCGCACACGAAGAAGCCCAGGCAGAGCAGCCAGAAACCGCGGTGATTGGCGGCCTCATTGAGCGCCGCGCCGAGGGAGATGTCGCCGGCGGCCTTGGGCGAGGGGCGGTCCCTGAGCATGGCGCCCAGGGGCAGCATCAGGGCGGCGATGGCGCCCATCACCAGCAGCGCCGCCGACCAGCCCAGCCACTCCAGCAGCCCCAGGGTGCCGGGGAGCATGGCGAACTGGCCGAAGGAGCCTGCGGCGCTGACGATGCCCATGGCCATGCTGCGTTTCTCCGGGGCCACGGCGCGTCCCACGGCGCCGAGGATCACCGAGAAGGTGGTGCCGGAGAGCCCCAGGCCGATCAGCACCCCGGCGGAGAGGGTCATGCCCAGCGCCGACTCCGAGAGCCCCATGAAGAGCAGCCCCAGGGCGTAGAGGACGCCGCCTGCCACCACCACCCGGGCGGCGCCGAAACGGTCGGCAAGGGCGCCGGCGAAGGGCTGGGAGAGCCCCCACAGCAGGTTCTGGATCGCCAAGGCGAAGGCGAAGACGCCGCGGCCCCAGCCGAGCTCGGCACTCATCGGCTCGAGGAAGAGGCCGAAGCCGTGGCGCAGGCCCATGGCCAGGGTGACGACCAGGCTGCCCAGCACGATCAGCAGCAGTGAATGGCGGCGCACGCTCTCCATGGGAGGTCCCGTTTGCAGACTAATAAACCTCTACTATGCGGCGGGCCGCTGTCGCTGACTACTGTCTCTATATGGAGACGGCGCTGTCGCTCCCCCTCCACATGTGAGAGAGCCGGCGTACTGGCTAGAATGGCAGACGATGATGCCCCCTGACGACACGGAGACCCCCATGTCACGTCGCCTGCTTCTTCCTCTTGCCCTGGCTGCGGCCAGCCTGGTCATGGCTGGCTGCAGCTATACCCCTGCCCGCATCCAGTCCGAACCGCTGATCGTCATCGATGACGACCGGGGTGGCCACTCACGCGGCGGTCGCTTCTGCCCGCCGGGGCAGGCCAAGAAGGGGCGCTGCTGATCGGCGGTATCCCCGAACACTGCGAGGTAACCCCATGAGAACTCCCGCACGTCTGTTCATGCTGGCCCTGGTGGCCGCCACTCTGACCCTGGCGGGCTGCAGCTACACGCCGGCCCGGGTGGAAACTCGTCCGCTGATCGAGGTGGATGGCTACAGCGGGCACCGCCACTACCGTGGCGACGACCGCCGCTACCGCGATCGCCACCGTCGCGTGGAGCATCACCACTACCATGATGACCGCCGCGGCAGGGGCTTCTGCCCCCCGGGGCTGAGGATGCAGGGGCGCTGCTGAGAGGCTCTCGCTTTCGCACCTGGACTGACACGGCACCGCCCTCGGGCGGTGCCGGCGTTTCTGGTACCGTCAAACCGTGGTGCTGAGGTGGGGAGGCACAATGCCCAGTCGTCTCATGCGGCGATAGATGGTGGGGCGAGACAGGCCGAGCTCCCGTGCCACGGCGCTGATGTTCCACTGGTGGCGGCACAGTGCCCGGTAAAGCAGGTCCTGCTCCAGCGGGCGCGGTGTCACCGGCGGGCTGGCACCGCCTTCGCCGGCCTCGTCGGTGGGTCGCCTGGCGCCGGGATGCGCCAGCTGGCCGTGCAGGCACTCCTCCGGCAGGTCGCCGACCACCACCTCCTCGCCGTCGCCGGTGGCCAGGGCATAGCGTAGGGCGTTGTGCAGTTCGCGGATATTCCCCGGCCAGGGGTAGGCGAGCAGGGCGCTCATGGCATCGCCGCGCAGCCTTGCCCGGCCGCCGCGTTCGCGGTTGAGCTCGGCGAAGATCTGGCGGATCAGATAGCTCTTGTCGGCGCGATCGCGCAGCGGCGGCAGGCGCAGGCTGGCGCCGTTCAGGCGATAGTAGAGATCCTCGCGGAAGCGTCCGGCGGCGATCAGTTCGCGCAGGTCCCGGTGGGTGGCGGCGACGACCCGCAGGTCGACCTTGATGGGGCGGCTGGCGCCGATGGGCAGCACCTCCTGCTCGGCCAGCACCCGCAGCAGCCGGGTCTGCAGTTGTAGCGGCATATCGCCGATCTCGTCGAGGAAGAGGGTGCCGCCGTCGGCCTGGGCGATCAGGCCCTTCATGCCCTGGCTGCGAGCACCGGTGAAGCTGCCGGCCTCATGGCCGAACAGCTCGCTCTCGATCAGCGATTCTGGCACCGCGGCGCAGTTGATGGCCACGAAGGGGTGGTCATGGCGGCGGCTCGATTCGTGCAGGGCCCGGGCCATGCGCTCCTTGCCGGTACCGGTCTCGCCCATTACCAGGATATTGATCGGCTCATTGCGCAGCCGGGCGGCTCGGGTCAGGGTATCGCGCATGCTGGGGTCATCGTCCGCCAGGGCCTCCAGGGGCGCCAGGCTGGTGTCCCGGGCTTGGGTGGTGGCCCCGCGGGGGCGGCGCGGCGGCTCGATCAGGGTGGCGAAGTGGATCTCCCGGTGGCGCCGGGTATGAAAGGCCTGGACTCGATCATCGCTGTGCTGAGGGATGGCCAGCACCTGATCGACCTGAGCGTCGAGCAGGTCCTGGATGTTCCAGGCCTTGAAGGGGCGCGCCTCGCCGCCCTCGGGAAGTGGCAACTCGTGGTGGCGAAGCAGCTTGCGTCCGGCGGTATTGGCCGCCACCAAGCTGCCGTTCTCCTCGATGGCCAGCAGATAGCGGCGATTGATCTGCACGAACTCCCGGGAGCGATCCAGGCAGACGATGGCGTGGTCCCCATAGCGCTGCAGGAAATAGGCGTCCTCGATCATCTTGGCGGTGTATTTCACCAGCTGCAGGGCAAAGGTCTGGGAGTCCTTGGTAGCCGGTGACTGATAGGCGGAGATATCGAGCACCGCCAAGAGGCGGCCGTGAGGATCGAAGATCGGTGCCGCCGTGCAGGTCAGGCGGATATGGTGGGCGCTGAAGTGATCGCTGTGGTGGCAGGTCAGCGCGGTGCGCTCCTGAATGCAGGTGCCCACCGCGCAGGTGCCGGCATGGGCCTCGCTCCAGTCGGCCCCCAGGAAGAGGCCGGTGCGCTGGTGTTCGCGTTGGTCGGCCTTGGCGCCGAGGAACTGCACGGCGATGCCGCGGGCATCGGTGAGCAGCACCACATAGCCCAGGGGTGCCACCTGGCGGTAGAGCTGCTCGACCCCGGCACGGGCCACCTGGAGCAGGTCGTCGGCCTGGTCTTGGTGCTCGCGCAGGGTGGCGCCAGGCACGTAGCGGGCCGGGGTGGGGCGGGCCGGGTCGAGGCCGTAACGGTCGATGCAGCGCCGCCAGGAGCGCTCGATAATGGCCGCTTCTCCCTGGCCTCCGGGGCGGTTCAGGGTCTCGAGGATGGTCTCGACATGCTGGCGTTGGCTCAAGCTGGCGGTCATGACGTGCCTCTAGGGGGGCGTTGTTGTCTCTTCAAGGTAAGGGGGGGAGGCAACCGTCGAGATACGACCTTGGTCGAGCGTCGTTACACCTGTAACGGGGGATGCCGGGACAACTGTCACACCCGTTCGCCCTGGCGTTACGCCTTGGGCGTCCCTTCAGCTCATCACCCTTCCTGTATTTTTCTTTTTTATCAAATAATTAGCCCTCTTCTTGGCCAGGTTGGCACGAAAGCTGCCATGGCATGGGTGTGTTTGCCGCTGCGGTGAACCTGCCAATAACAAGATGAGGAGTCACGCCATGACCGCTTCTCCCCGGGTGACGCTGAGCCGTCGCCGCTTCCTCACCCTCACCGGCGCTCTGACCGCCGGCAGCCTGGCCATGAGCGCTGCCGGCCTGTGGCCGCGCTGGGCCCTGGCCGAGCCCGACCTGGCAAGCCGCCTGCTGCGCTTGGGCCGCGATATCTACCCCCATGAGGCGATCGTGGATCGCCACTACCTGGAGTCCCTAACGCCACTGCTGGAGAAGGAGCGCGACGAGATCGCCGCCGGCCTCGACGACCTGGATCGCCGCGCCCGGGCCGCTCATGGCAGCGACTATGCCGGCATCGAGAGCGGCGCCGAACGAGAAACTTTGCTGCGCAAGATTCAGCACACCCCGTTTTTCGCCAAGGTGAAAGGCAACTTGATGATGGGGATCTACAACAACCCGGCCCTGTGGCCCGAATTCGGTTACGGCGGCTCTTCCTGGGAGCAGGGTGGCTACCTCCATCGAGGCTTCGACGCCACGCCGGACTGGCTGTGATCGGGCGTGGGTAACGGTGCGATGCGAACAAGAGAAGGGCAAAGGCTATGAGCAGGCAATTTGATCTGAATGACGACAGTCTGGTGGTGATCATCGGCTCCGGCGCCGGGGGCGGCACCCTCGCCAATGAGCTGGCGCAAAAGGGCATTCGTTCGGTGGTTCTGGAAGCGGGCAAGCGCTTCACCATGGAGGATATCGAAAACGACGAATGGGGGATGTTCAACAAGATCAGCTGGCTGGACCAGCGCAACCTGGTGGGGCCGTCGCGACTGGCCGAGGATTTTCCCAATCTGCCCGCCTGGATCGTCAAGGGCGTCGGTGGCTCCACCATTCACTGGGCCGGTGTCGCCATGCGTTTTCAGGAGCATGAGTTCAAGATGAAAACGCTCAACGGCGAAATCGCTGGTGCCAACGTGGAGGACTGGCCGCTATCGCTTAAGGACCTCGAACCCTACTACGCCTTGGCAGAAAAAAAGATGGGGGTATGCGGCACCGAAGCCACCGGTATGCCCTTTCATGGCAAGAGCACCCACTATCAGGTCATCGAAGCCGGTGCCAACAGGGTCGGCGCCCGCTGCGAGCAGGCGCACCTGGCCATCAATACCGTGCCCTTCGACGGGCGGGCGCCCTGTCAGGTCACCGGCTTCTGCATGCAGGGCTGCCGCTTCGGTGCCAAGTGGTCGACCATGTATACGGAGATTCCCAAGGCCGAAGCCACCGGCAACGTAGAGGTCAGGCCCAACTGCATGGCCCTCAAGATCGAGCATGACCGGGACGGCAAGGCGACCGGTGTGCTCTATGCCGACGCCGATGGGGAAGTGCAGTTCCAGAAGGCGCGCATCGTCGCCGTGGCGGCCAATTCCATCGAGTCGCCGCGTCTCCTGCTCAACTCCGCCTCCAGCCTGTTCCCCGATGGGCTGGCCAACTCCTCGGGCCAGGTGGGCAAGAACTACATGACCCATGTCACCGGTGGCTCCTATGCGGAGTTCGACCATCCGGTGCATATGGAGCGCAGCACCGTGGTGCCCGGCATCGTCACAGAGTGGGAAGACAACGACCCCTCCCGCGGTCATGTCGGCGGCTATGAGCTGGAGGCCCTGCATCTGGGGCTGCCCTTCATGGCGGCGTTCCTGGACCCGGGGGCGGCCAACGGCTGGGGGCGCCAGTTTGCCCGTTCCATGGAGAACTACAGCCGGATGGCGGGGTTCTGGATCTGCGGGGAAGACCTCGCTCTGGAGAGCAATCGTATCACCCTGCACCCCACGAAAAAGGACCAATACGGCTTGCCGGTGCCGGTGGTGCACAAGGCGGATCACGACAACGATACGCGCATGCGCAACCACGCCTACCGGATGTCCAGGGAGCTGTTTTCGGCCATCGGCGCTCGCCATGTCAATGACCTGCCACCTTATCCGGCCAGCCACAACATGGGCACCAATCGCATGCATGCCAAGGCCCAGGATGGCGTCGTCAATCAGTGGGGCCAGTCCCACGATATCGATAACTTGTTCATCTCTGACGGCAGCCAATTCACCAGCAGTGGAACGGAAAACCCCACCCTGACCATCGTTGCCTTGACGATTCGTCAAGCTGAATACATCGCCGAGCGCATGACACGCGGCGAGCTTTAAGAGGAGTGATTGCCATGCAACCGACAGCCGAACAGCGGCGCTGGATGTACCGCCATATGGTCCTTAGCCGCTACCTCGAGGAGCGCATCGAGGCGCTCTATATGGAGGGAAAGACCCCGGTCTTCAACATGGCCAAGGGGCCCATCCCCGGAGAGATGCACCTCTCCAATGGCCAGGAGCCCTGTGCCGTGGGGGTCTGCGCCCATCTGACGGCGGACGACATCGTCACCGCTACCCACCGTCCCCACCACATCGCCGTGGCCAAGGGGGTCGACCTGGATGCCATGGTCGCGGAGATCTTCGGCAAGGCCACCGGCCTTTCCGGCGGACGCGGCGGCCACATGCACCTCTTCGATGGCGATGTGAACTTCTCCTGCTCGGGGATCATCGGCGAGGGCCTGGGGCCGGCGGTGGGAGCGGCGCTCTCCCGCCAGATGCAGGGCAAGCCCGGGGTGGCGGTGGCCTTTATCGGCGAAGGCGCGGCCAACCAGGGGGCCTTCCACGAGGCGCTGAACCTGGCGGCGGTGTGGAAGCTGCCGGTGGTCTTCGTCATCGAGGACAACGCCTGGGGAATCTCGGTGGCCAAGCAGGCCGCCACCGCCGTGCCGCGCAACGACGTGCGTGCCGCTGCCTACGGCATGCCGGGCCATCACGTGGCCGACAACGACGTGGAGGGCGTCTATGCCGCGGCGGGCGAGGCCATCGCCCGGGCCCGCGAGGGGCTGGGGCCGAGCCTGATCGAGATCGAGACATCCCGGCTTGCCGGTCACTTCATGGGGGACGGCGAGGACTATCGGCCCAAGGGCGAGAAGGAGGGGCTGGCCGACCCCATTCCCCGCTACCGCGCGGCCCTCCTCGAAGCCGGGGTGCTCGACGAGGCGGGTGATGACGCCCTGGTGGCCGAGGCCCATGAGCGGGTCGAGGCGGCGATCCGCTTCGCCCAGCAGAGCGACTTCCTGCCGCCCGAGGCGGCGCTGGAAACCGTCTTCGTCTAACCGGGAGCACGACCATGACTACTGTAACCAAGAGCGCCAGCCGCAAGTTGACCATCGCCCGGGCCATGGCCGAGGCCACTGCCCAGGAGATGCGCGTGGACCCGCGGGTCTTCGTGATGGGCGAGGACGTGGGGCCCCTTGGCGGGGTCTTCGGTAATACTCGGGGCCTCTTCGATGAGTTCGGCCCGGAAAGAGTCCGGGATACGCCGATCTCCGAGACCGCCTTTATCGGGGCTGCGGTAGGCGCCGCCTCCGACGGCATGCGGCCCATCGTCGAGCTGATGTTCGTTGACTTCTTCGGCGTCTGCATGGACGCCATCTACAACCTGATGGCCAAGAACACCTACTTCTCCGGCGGCAAGATCCCGGTGCCCATGGTGCTGATGACCTCCACCGGCGGCGGCTATTCCGATGCCGGCCAGCACTCCCAGTGCCTCTACGGCACCTTCGCCCACCTGCCGGGCATGAAGGTGGTGGTGCCAAGCAATGCCTACGACGCCAAGGGGTTGATGACCGCGGCGATCCGCGACGATAACCCGGTGGTTTTCATGTACCACAAGGCGCTGCAGGGCATGGGCTGGCTGGGGACCGAGAAAGGCGCCACCGTGGCGGTGCCCGAGGAGGCCTATACCGTGGAGATCGGCAAGGCCGCGGTGACACGGGAAGGCAGCGATCTGACCCTGGTCAGTCTCGGCGCCGGCGTGCATCACTGTCTGCGCGCCGCCCAGGCGCTCGAGGCCGAGGGCTTCTCCGCCGAGGTAATCGACCTGCGCAGCCTGGTGCCGCTGGATCGCGAGACGGTGCGCGAGTCGGTCGCCAAGACCGGACGCCTGGTCGTGGTGGACGAGGACTACCACAGCTATGGCGTCAGCGGCGAGATCATCGCCAGCGTCGCCGAGCACCCGGGCTGTCGTCTGCGCGCCGCTCCCAAGCGGGTGGCCTACCCGGACATTCCCATTCCCTTCGCGCCGACCATGGAGCAGTGGGCCCTGCCCAATGCCGACAAGATCGTCGCCGCCTTCCATCAAATGCTGAGTGAGAGTTGAGGAGAGACCCTATGACGACCGAAATCACCGTACCCGCGGACCTCTGGGAGGGCGAGACCGAAGGCGTGATCACCGCCTGGCTCGTTAATGACGGGGCCGAGGTCGCCCAGGGCGACCTGGTCGCCGAAGTGATGGTGGAGAAGGCCCAGTACGAGATCGAAGCGCCGGTCTCTGGGCGACTCAGCATCGCCAAGGAAGAGGACGAGGTGGTGAGCAAGGGAACCCTGATCGCCACCCTGGAATCTTGAGGAGGCCCGTCATGCGACTCGACATCCAGAAGACCACCGCCCCCTTGGGGGCGGATGGTGTCACGCCGCCGATAAAGCTGCGCGGCATGCGCGGCATGATCGCCGCCAAGATGCTGCAGAGCCTGCAGCAGTCGGCACAGCTGACCCATCACGCCAGCGCCCGCCTGGATGCCCTCCAGGCGCTGCGCCAGCGGCGCCGCGATGACGAGCTGCCGGTGCCTTCGCTGCAGGATCTGCTGCTGCGATTGATTGTCCAGACCCTGGGCGATTTTCCGGCCCTCAATGCCACCCTGGAGGAGAACTGCATCACCCGGCATGCCGCGGTGCACCTGGGGCTGGCGATTCCGCTGCCCGACGACCTGCTGGTGGCCCCGGCACTCTTCGATGCCCAGACCCTTCGCCTGGGCGAGCTGCCCGAGGCGCGCCGGGAACTCACGGAGCAGGCGCGTAGCGGCAAGCTAGGCGTCAAGGCGCTGACCGGCGCGACCTTTACGGTATCGAACCTGGGGCGCTCCCGGGTGCATCACTTCACGCCGCTGCTCAATCTGCCCCAGGTGGCGATCCTCGGTATCGGAGGTGTGGAACTCCGGGCCGTGCCAGACTCGGGCAGCTGGCGCGCCGTGGAGGTGATTGGTCTGTCGCTGACCTTTGACCATCGCGCCGTCAATGGGGCGCCGGCGGCCGCCTTCCTCGATGCCCTCTGCGAGCGTATCGAGGGGCTGGACAGCGATGCCTTCGACCATGAACTCTGACGCGGAGCTCGAGCCATGATGCCTGCCTGTATCCCGGATAGCGACGACATGACCCTGCGCCGGCCCAGCGTGGCGGAGGGGCTGGCCATGGAAGAGGCGCTGCTGGAGTCGATCTGCCACGGTGAGAGCGACCTTGGTCTGGTGGCCTGGTCGCCCTGCGACCGCGCCCTGGTGATGCCGCGTCGCCATGAGCGCCTGGCGGGCTTTTCCGAGGCCCGGGAGGCACTCGAGGCGCGGGGCTGGCCGATCCAGTTTCGCTCCACCGGTGGCACCCCGGTGCCTCAGAGCACGGCGGTGATCAACGTGGCCCTGGCACGGCGTTGCCGGATAGGCAGCTCTGCTGCTCATCTGGAGTGGGGCTATCGCCGCCTCGGAGAGCCCTGGTGCGACTGGCTCCGGGAGCTCGGTATCGAGGACTCCAACCTCGGCGAGGCGCCGGGCGCTTACTGCGACGGGCGTTTCAATGTGCGCATTGGCGAGCGCAAGTTGGTGGGAACCGCCCAGCGCTGGCGGCGGGTGCGGGGCTGTCGCGACATGGCGCTGCTGGTCCACGGTGCCATGCAGGTGGGGGGGAGGCCCGAGGCCCTGGTGGAGGTGGTCAATGCTTTCCAGGCCGCCATCGGCGACCCCCAGCGCTTTTCGCCGGCGAGCCATGTGGCTCTCGGCCAGTTGCTGCCGGAGGCAAGGGTCGAGGCGGCCTTGCCCGAGCTGCTCGAGCGACTGGCCAAGGCTGTCAAGTACGTCTTCTGATTCGACTATCCCAGCCAACGAAAACGGGGCCCATGATGGCCCCGTGATGGCTTGTTTCCCGAGCCGTTGTCGTCAAGGCTCAACCATGATCTTGATGTGCGACTTGTCGTTTAGCAGAGCCTCGAAGCCCTGGTCGACTATGTCTTTCAGGGCGATACGTGCGGTGATCAGGTCCTCGGCGCGGAAGTAGTCCTGCTCCATGAGGGCGATCACGGCAGGGTAGATATGCCGGTAGGCAATGATGCCCTTCATGGTGCGCTCCTTGATCACCAGATCGTTGGGCTGGAAGGCCGCTTCCGTTTCCCAGATACTGACGATCACCGCCTCTCCGCCAGCGTGGGTGGCGGTGATGGCCTGGTTCAGCACGGCGGGAATGCCGGTGACCTCGAAGGCAAAGTCGGCTCCGCCATGGGTCAGAGCATGCACCTGTTCCACTGCGTCCTGCTCCCGGGGATCCACTACCCAGGCGCCCAGGTCGGCGGCCTTGTGCCGACGGACGGCTGAGGGTTCCACAGCTATGATCCTGGACGCACCGGCGGCCTTGAGGGCCTCGATGATCACCAGCCCGATCGGACCGGCGCCGAAGACCACGGCGTTGTCGCCGGCCTTCAGAGAGCTCTGGCGCACCGCGTGCAAGCCCACCGCGGCTGGCTCGACCAGGGCGCCCTGTTCATAGGAGAGGGAGTCGGGCAGGGGGTGGACCATGTGCTCACCGACTACGGTGTATTCGGCAAAGCCGCCTCCGCCACCCGAGAGCCCATGGAAGCCCAGCAGGGGCGTCAGGTTGTAGCGCTCCATGAGGTATTGCCCATCCTTGTTGGGGGAGAGGATAGGCTCGATGGCCACCCTGTCCCCGGGCTTGACCCGGGTGACGCACTCACCCACCTCCACGACCTCGCCGGCGAACTCGTGGCCCATGATGATGGGTGCACGCTGCTGACTGAGGGGATGCGGTGTCTCGACCGGAATGAAGATGGGGCCAGCACTGTACTCGTGCAGGTCGCTGCCGCAGATGCCGCATGCGGCGACCTTCACCTTGACCTGGTGAGGGTCCTTGAGGGTCGGGATCTCGACCGCTTCTACGCGAAGGTCCCTGGCCTTGTGCCAGACCGCCGCTTTCATGGTGTCCTTCATTTGTCACCTCACAATGAATATCCGCCGTCGACGGCGAGGGCCTGCCCTGTTACATGCTCGGCGCTGGCCAGGTAGACTACCAACTGCCCCATGTCCTCGGGGGTTTGCGCCACGCCCTGGGGTAAGAGAGTCTTTTGATGGCGCCCCCAGGACTCTGCTTCGCTTTCTCCCTGCTGCCGCCAGCGGCCGGAGAGACCATCTTCTCCTCGCCACATCCCGGTGCCGACGATGCCGGGGCAAAGGGCATTCACGGTAACGCCTTCCTTGGCTACTTCCTTGGCCACGGCATTGGTGAACCCGATGACGGCAAACTTGGAGGCTGAATAGTGGGACAGGTCAGGGAAGCCGATCTTGCCGGCGATCGATGCCACGTTGATGATCCTGCCGAACTGCCGGGGACGCATGACGTTTAGTTCGGCCTGGGTGCATAGGAATACGCCCTTTGCATTGACAGCCATGACACGATCCCAGTCTTGCACCGAGAGCTCGTCGATAGACTTGATGCTGATGACGCCTGCATTGTTGACGGCAATATCGAGTTGACCAAAGGTGCTGACGACGTCACTGATCAGCTTAGTGACGGAGTCTGACTCAGAGACATCGACCTGAAAAGTTGCGCAACGGCGGCCAAGGGCCTCGATCCGAGCTGCCGTCTCTCTTGCAATGGCAATATCCAGGTCGGCAATGGCCACGTCCGCTCCGGCTTCTGCCAAGGCTAGGGCGATGCCTTGACCGATACCGCGGCCCCCGCCCGTCACCAGAGCCGTTCTTCCATTCAGTTGCATGTGATTTTCCTTTATTAAGCTGTCATGAGGAGGGCCGTAAGAAGCACTTTTGAGCCCTATTAGTGCATTGCACATGTAGTGGTTATCCGCGAGATCATCGGGACGCCGATGCGGATAGATGCACATGCCCATGGCGGCATCACGGGATGCCGCCGCAGGTGGGTAGGTTCAGAAGCGCGGGTCCCAGAGTCGGCTTCCGGTTTCGGCCTCGTAGCCCATGCCGTAGGGTGAACTGACCAGCTCCAGCTGCATGCCCCATGGCGCCATGAAATAGACCCAGCTCAGCCCCTCCATGGGCCCTTCGGTAAAGGTCTTGGGTTCGCCCAGTACCTCCACGTCGTTCTCCTTGAGGTAGGCAACGGCGCTCGCCATGTCGTCCACGTAGAAGGCGATATGGTGGCCACCGATGTCGCTGTTGCGTGGCTGTTCGGTGCGTTGATCCGGGGCTGTGTACTCGAAGATCTCCAGGTTGGTGCCATTGCCACAGCGCACCAGGTGGGCGGCCGGGATAGTGGCTTCTGCATGAACGTCCAGGTTCACGTCCATCCAATCGTCATCGAAGGGGCCGAAGGGCCCGATAGTGAAGAAGGCCTCGCAGCCGATCACATCGACGAAGAAATCCACCGCTGCCTGGCGATCGGGAACGGTGAAGCCAAAGTGCTGGGTGCCTCGCATACCGGGGATTTCTGCCTGGGCCAGTTGGCTGGTCATCAGCAGGGCAAGGGAGAGAGGGGCCACCACAGGGGCGCGCTTTAGCGTAGCAAACATGACATATTTCCTTTGTTGTGCATTGTTGTCAGCGGCGGATGCCACCGGAATGCAGGAGCAATGGTCATGCCAGTAGGGAGGAGGGTAAAAAAAGCTTTTGTAATGAGTGTGTTGTCACGGCCTTTTCGGATTGCCAGGGGGTGACAGGTGTCAAGGTCGCGCCAGCTATTTAACGCTTGTAACGTGACAGGTGTATCAGGGGAGCTGGGCTGTACGCTTGGATTCAGCACCGCCCTCGGGCGGTGCCGGCGTGTCAGCGCGTCTTCAGGGCCGCCTCCAGGGTCGCGAGCCGGCCCGGTACCAGGGCGTCTTCCACCGCGGTGATGCGCAGCACATGGCCCAGGGCCGGGTCGGCGGGGCGGGCGACCAGCTTGCCCTCGTCGAGCAGCGCCTGGTGCACCCTGCAGGCCAGCTCGGCGCTGGCCAGGCGCAGGCCCACGAAGTTGGTGGCGCTGGGCAGCACGTCGGCGCCCAGATTGCGCAGGTGGGCCGCCAGCCGCTCGCGGCGCTGGCGCACCGCGGCCACGTGGGCGGCGACCTCCTCCGGGGCATCTAGCACCGTCTCGGCGGCGACCTGGCTCAGGGTCGACACCGCATAGTGGATGCGCACCTTCATCATCATCTCGAGGGTCGGCGGCGGGGCGATGGCGTAGCCCACCCTGAGTCCGGCCAGGCCGTGGGCCTTGGAGAGGGTGCGCAGGCGGATCACGCCGGGCAGCACCCGGCGGCCGAACTCGCCCTCGGCATCCTCGCGAAAGTCGTGGTAGGCCTCGTCCAGCAGCAGCCAGCAGTCGTCGGGGAGCGCCTCGCGCAGGGCCAGGACGTCGTCGTCATCGTGCAGGTGGCCGCCGGGGTTGTCCGGGTTGGCGAGGTAGACCAGCCGCGCGCCTTGCTCCCGGGCTGACTCCGCCAGGGCCTCCAGGTCCGGGGCCAAGCGCCCCGGACCCTCGGCGTAGGGGACCTCCACCACCCGACAGCCGTGGCCCCGGGCGAAGTAGGCGAAGGTGGGGTAGGTGCCGGTGGTGCTGACCACCGTCTCGTCGCGGTCGGTGACCGCCCGCAGGGCCAGGGCGATCAGGCTGTCGGCCCCGGCGTCCACCAGCATGGCGTCCAGGGGAATGCCCTGCTGGGCGGCCAGCCGCCGGCGGATGCCCAGCGCCTCGGCGTCGCCGTAGCTGTAGACATGCGCGGCCATGGCGTCGCCGAAGCGCTCGCGCAGCGCCCGGTGGGGCATATCGAGCCCCTCGTTGGAACCGAGCTGGTGGGGGATCTCGCGGCCCAGGCGGCGCTCCAGCACGCGCACGCCGGGAAAGGGGTTGTGGGGGCCGTCTCCGGCCAGGCGTTTCGGAAAGGTGGGCATCGGGTTCCTCCCGTTGGTGGTCGATTGGGGCGGCGTCGGTGACTCCCAGGCTACCATCATCACTGCCAAGGGGAGGGCGCAGGTCGTGAACTGCCAGCTTCTGACGCCTGGCCAAGCTCCGGGAGAGCGTTGACTGCCGCGCCAACCGCGGGTGCTAGACTCGAAGTTTCAATCACGACCACTAGCGTGACCTGCCATGGCCGAGCTTGCCCTGCGTGCGACGACCCTGGGCAGTGAGCATGTCGCTCACGCTCATGATCATCACCAGCTGATCCTGGCGACCTGTGGCACGACCGAGCTGGCCGTGGAGGGTCGGGGGGATCGCGTCACCGGCGGGCGCGGCTGCCTGATTCCCTGTGCCCGCGACCACGACTATCGCGGCGACGGCCGTAACCGGACCCTGGTGCTGGATATTTCTCTGGCGAGCCTCACGGGACTGCGTGATGCCGATGCCATCTCTCGCCTCTTCGATCAGCCGCGCTTCTTCAGCGTGCCGCCCCAGCTGCGTCAGCTTGCCGATGACCTGATGCGTCAGCTCGAGCAGTGCCCGGGGCTGCATCACGAAATCGCCGCCCTGCTGCTGCGCGCCCTCCATCTCCATCTGCGCAGTGAACCTCTGGCATGGGAGGGCGGTGCCAGCCTGCCCCGGCGCCCCTGCGAGCGCCTCGACCTGCCGCGCCTGGAAGCCTGGATCGATCGCCACCTGGCCGATGAGATTCGCGTCGAGCAGCTGGCAGGCCTGTGTGCGCTGAGCGTCAGCCACTTTCACAGCCGCTTTCGCGAGTTCACCGGCGTCACGCCCCAGGCGTTTGTCCAGGAGCGGCGTCTGCGCCACGCCAGGAGCCTGGTCTGCCACAGCCAACTGACCCTTGGTCAGGTGGCGGCGCTGGTGGGTTTTCGCGACCAGGCCAGTTTCTCCCGCGCCTATCGCCGTCGCTTCGGGCGCCCGCCCTCGGCCGAACGTCTGCGGGCGGAGTGAGCGTGTGGTGTCGTGCCACTCCGTAGTTTCGGACAAAAGGGGCGTAGCTGCGGGCAAGCAGGCAGGTCAGGAGCGGCCTAAGCTCTAGATCAGGGGTGGCGCCGCCGGTGCCGCCGATCACGAGCCCAATAATCACAACGCAGCAGAGGCCGAATCATGCGCAAGACGACCCTGACCCGAATGCCCTTGCTGGCAGCGCTTCCCCTGGCGATTGCCGCGGCCAATGTCCAGGCCGAGGAGATGGCGATCGCCACCATCCTGCCCGAGAACATGAGCAACAATGAGGTTTACCCGGCGCTGATTCATTTCAAGAATCTGGTCGAGACTCGTACCGACGGCGAGATCACGGTATCGATCTTCGGCAACAGCCAGCTGGGCTCCGAGGTGGAGACCGCCCGGGAGGTGCAGGGCGGCCGGACGCTGCAGTCCACCATCATCACCACCGGCGCCATGTCCTCCTACTATCCGGACTACCAGATGATGACGGCGCCCTTCATCTTCGATAACTGGCGCCAGGCCTGGGCCTTCTTCGACGGCGAGTGGTTCGCCGACTTCATGTCCGGCACCGTCGAAGAGACTGATATGCGCTATCTCGGCACCTTCGACGATGGCGGTGGCTTCGTCGCCTTCACCAACAATGAGCGCCTGATCCAGACCGTCGACGATCTCGAGGGGCTCAACATCCGTACCGAGGAGAACCCGGGCCATGTGGCGATCATGCGGGCGCTGGGCGCCTCGGCCACGCCGCTGCCCTGGGGTGAGGTCATCACCGCGCTGGAAACGGGCCTGGCCGACGGTCAGTTCAATGCGCCGGTGCTCAATACCACCTTCAACTTCCATGAGGTGACCGACTACACCACCCTGACCGGCCACGTCTACAACAGCGCGGCATGGCTGGTCAGCGAGGACTGGTTCCAGAGCCTTACCGAGGAGCAGCAGGAGGCCATCGTCACCTCCGCCCGCGAGGCCGTTGCCATTGGCCACGGCATGTCAGGGGCGCTGGCCACCGCCAGCTGGGAGGAGTCCTGCGAGACCTTCCAGGAGTGCTACATCATGCCTCCGGAAGAGCGGGCACGCATGGCCGATATTGCTACCCCGGCCTGGCGTGAGTGGATCGTCAACGACTTTGGCCTCGACGGCGATCGCGTGGATGCCTTCCTCGAGGAGGTCGAGCGCGTGCGCCTCGAGGTGGCCGAGTCCGATATGGCGACCTACGGACGCTGATGTCACCGCTGCATCGTGCCGCGCCCGGCCGCCGGCCGGGCGCCCTGTCCGTGAGGTGATGCCATGGGATTGCTGCACTCTCTGCGCCGGCTGAGCGACGCTGTCAACCAGCTGGCGATCCTGGTCTGCATCGCCTGCGTGCTGGCGATGCTGGGTATCTCCTTTACCGCCTTCGTCTACAAGCTGTTTACCGGCAGCACGCTCAGCTGGACCTACTCCCTGGCTCGGCTCTTCCTGCCGTGGATCGGCTTTCTTTCGATGACCATTTCCCTGCGCTACGGGGAGCATGTGGCCATGACCCTGCTGGTCAGGAGCCTGCCGCGGCTACTGACCCTGGTGGCCGCGGTGTTCTGCCTGGTCGCCATCGGCGTCTTCGGCGCCTTGCTGCTCTGGTATGGCTGGGACTACTTCCAGGGTACCCGCCAGGTCTACATGGTGTCCGACCAGATCCGGGTGCACGGCAAGTTCACCGCCATCGTGGTACCGGTCAGCGGTGCCATCATCCTGCTGCACCTGGTGCAGGGCTTTGCGCTGCTCGAGCATTTCCTGGACGAGCGTGACGTGATCGACGAGTTGATCGAGACGGCAGAATCGGAGGAGCGCCCATGACCCCGGCCATCATCGTCTTTATCGTCCTGCTGCTGATCGGTGCACCGGTGGCGGTGGTCATGGCGCTTTCCGGCCTGGCGGGAGGCTACGCCATCGGCGGCGAGCGGATGCTGGGCATCATCGCCGACCGCATGTTCTCGGGGGTCTCCGGCTTTCTCCTTATCGCCGTGCCCTATTTCATCTTTACCGCCGAGCTGATGAACCAGGGCGGCTTGACCCAGAAGCTGATCACCTTCAACAACGCCCTGTTCGGGCGAGTGCGGGGCGCGCTTTCCCACGTCAATGTGTCCGTCTCCGTGTTCTTCGCCGGGCTTACCGGGGCGGCGATCACCGATACGGTGGCCATCGGCAAGATCATGATTCCGGAAATGAAGCGCCAGGGCTACGACGCCGAATATGCTGCCGCCATCACCGCCTGCTCCTCGATCATCGGGCCGATCATCCCGCCCAGCGTGGTGATGGTGGTCTATGCGACGCTGCTGCGGGATATCTCGGTGATCGACCTCTTTGCCGGCGGCATCATTCCCGGGCTGCTGATGGCCGTTGCGCTGCTGGCGGTCAGTTTCTTCCTGGCCTGGAGGCGCGGCTATCCCAAGCAGGCGCCGACTCCCCTGAAGGTGGCGGCGCTCTCCTTTCTGGTGGCCCTGCCGGCGATGATCGTGCCGCTGATCATCCTGGGGGGGATCCTCTCGGGACTGACCACCATTACCGAAGCCTCCGGCTTTGCCGCCATCTATGCGCTGGTGATCGGCGTGGTCTTCTACCGCAGCCTTACCTGGCGAAAGATCTGGAATGCTCTGGTCATCACGGTGCGCTTTTCCGGGGTAGTCTTCTTCCTGCTGGCCACCTCGGCGGTGCTGGGCTGGTTCGTCACCCGTTCCGGCATCGCACGGGACGCGGCGAGCCTGATCACGACCTTCAGCGACTCGGCCTTTCTGCAGCTGATGGCGGTCTGTCTGCTGCTGATTCTGATCGGTACCGTCATGGACGTGCTGCCCGCTCTGGTAGTGGTGGCTCCCGTGCTGGTACCGGCCATGATCCAGCTGGGCTTTGACCCGCTGCACTTCGCCATCTTGATGATCGTGGTGCTGAACATATCCAATGTGACGCCTCCTGTGGGCATGACGCTGATGACGGCGGCGCGCATTGCCAATGTGCCCTACGAGCGGGCGATCCTGGCTTCGCTGCCCTTCTATGTTGCCTATGTTGGCGTGATCCTGCTGCTGGCGGCGTTCCCGGCGCTGTCGACCTGGATCCCCTCGCTGCTGCGCTGAGATTGTCATGGAGACACCATGAAGCTCTTCTATCATCCCGATCAGGAGCGCCATGCACCGCCGAGCTTCCTGCTGCGCGGGCGCGCCGTGGCTTCGCCGGAGGGGCCGGTGCGCGCCGAGATGCTGCGTGAGGGCCTGGCCGGCCTGGGCCTGTCGCCCATCTCTCCCGGCGATGCGGATTCGCCCAGGCTGCGCGAGCGCCTGGCGCGGATCCACACGCCGCGCTATCTCGCCTTCCTTGAGACCATCCACGCGCGCTGGTCGTCGCTGCCCGATGCCGCCGAGATGGTGGCGCCCAACGTGCACCCCTGCGGCGGCGGTCACCACTATCCGCGCCACCCGGTGGGGCAGGTAGGCTGGCACATGCACGACATGGCCTGCCCGATGACCGCCGACAGCTTCGCCGGCATCCTGGCCAGCGCCGCCAGTGCCGAAGCCGCCGCCGAGGCGGTGCTGGGCGGCGACGGGAGCGCCTATGCCCTGTGCCGGCCGCCAGGCCATCACGCCGGCCCGGATCGCGCCGGCGGCTTCTGCTTTCTGAATAACTCAGGCCTGGCCGCGGAGGTGCTGCGAGAGCGCCACGCCCGGGTGGCCATCCTCGACGTGGACCTGCACCACGGCAACGGCACCCAGGATATCTTCTACGCCCGCGGCGACGTCTGGACCGGCTCGCTGCACGCCGACCCGGCCGATTTCTACCCCTTCTTCTGGGGCGGCGCCGACGAGATCGGCGAGGGGGAGGGGCGGGGAGCGAACCACAATGTTCCCCTGCCGCTGGGCAGCGACGGTGCCGCCTTCATGGCGGCGCTCGAAGCGCTTGTCGAGGCCATGTCCGCCTTCCAGCCGGAGGCGCTGGTGGTGCCGCTGGGGCTGGACGCCCATCGCGACGACCCCCTGGCGGGGCTCGCGCTCGAGACTGACGACTTCGTTGCCCTGGGGCGGCGGCTTGCCGCCATTGAATTGCCCACCGTGCTGGTGCAGGAGGGGGGCTATCCCACCGAATCGCTCGGCCGCAATCTGGCCGCTTTCATGCAAGGCTATATCGACACCCACGAGGTGTCTTCAAGGAGATGAACCATGAGCATTACCTATCAGGACAGCAACACCCGCATGAGCCAGGCCACCGTGCATAACGGCACCGTCTATCTGGCCGGCCAGGTGCCCGACGATACCAGCGCCGACATGCGCGGCCAGACCGAGCAGGTGCTGGCCAAGATCGACCGCCAGCTGGCCGCTGCCGGCACCTCCAAGGAGCATATTCTCAGCGCCCTGGTGTGGGTCACCGACATGAGCGAGTTCGCCGACATGAACGCCGTCTGGGACGCCTGGGTCGTGCCCGGCCGCCCGCCGGCTCGCGCCGCCACCGAGGCCAAGCTGGCGCTGCCCGAGTTCAAGGTGGAGATCATGGTGACCGCGGCGATTCCGGAGGCCTGATATGCGAGTCGTCTCGGCCGCGGAGGTGGCCGAGGCGCTGCCCTGGGAGCCCCTGGTGCAGCGCCTGGCCCACACCTTTCGCGAGGGCGTGGAGTCACCGCCTCGCCACCATCACGCCATGCACCGCCCCGACGGCGAGGCCACCCTGCTGCTGATGCCCGCCTGGGAAAAGGCCGGCTACATCGGGGTGAAGATGGTCAACGTCTTTCCCCAGAACGCCGATCACGGCCTGCCGGCCATTGCCGGCGTCTATCTGCTCAGCGAGGGGGCCCACGGGCGCCCTCTGGCCTGCCTGGACGGCAGCGAACTGACCCGGCGCCGCACCGCCGCGGCCTCGGCCCTGGCGGCCCGCGAGCTGGCCCGCGAGGACGCCGAGACCCTGCTGGTGGTGGGGACCGGCAAGCTGGCCCCCATGGTGATAGAAGCGCACGCCGCGGTGTGCCCCATCCGCCGGGTGCGCATCTGGGGGCGCAGTGCCGAGAAGGCCGAGGCGCTGGCCGCCGAGTATGCCGATCGCTTCGAGACGTCCGCGGTCAGCGACCTGGAGGCGGCGACCCGGGAGGCGGATATCGTCAGCTGCGTGACCCTCTCTACCGCACCGCTGATTCGCGGCGCCTGGCTCACTCCGGGTACCCATCTCGACCTGATCGGCGCCTTCCGCCCCAGCATGCGCGAGGCCGACGCCGACTGCCTGGCGCGCAGCGAGGTCTTCGTGGACACCTATGCCGGTGCCCGGGGCGAGGCGGGGGATATCCTTCAGGCCATCGAGGAGGGGGCCTTCGTCTTCGACGACATCTGCGCCGAACTCGCCGAGCTGCTGCGCGGCGAGAAGCCCGGCCGCTCCTCGCCGGAGGCCATTACCCTGTTCAAGTCGGTGGGGGCCTCGCTGGAGGATCTCGCCGCCGCCATCGAGGCATGGGAGCGGCTGGAGCCGCCCGCATGACGAGCGCCGCTACGGGCTTCTTCTGGCACGAGCGCTGCTTCTGGCACGACCCGGGGGCCATTGGCGTCTTCTCGGCGCCCGGGGCCTTCCTGCAGCCTCAGCCCGCTTCGGAGAGCCCCGAGAGCAAGCGCCGTCTCAAGAACCTCCTGGAGGTCTCGGGGCTGATCGACGAGCTGGCGGTGCGCAAGCCGCCGCCGGCGAGCCGAGAGGATCTCGAGCGCTTCCATACGGCCCGCTACCTGGATGCCCTCGCAGCGGGTGACGCCGGGCGGGGAGGTGACGGTGGTGACTGTGCGCCCTTCATGCCGGGCAGCCTGGCGGCGGCTTGCCAGTCGGCGGGGCTGGCCCTGGCCGCCGTGGAGGCGGTCGCCACCGGTGAGCTTTCCCGCGCCTATGCGCTCTGCCGCCCGCCGGGGCATCACGCCGAGGCCGACCGCGGCCGCGGTTTCTGCCTGCTCGGCAATATCCCGGTGGCGGTGATGCGCGCTCGGGCCCTGGCGCTGGTGGGGCGGGTGGCGATCCTCGATTGGGACGTGCACCACGGCAACGGCCAGCAGGCGGCCTTCTGGCGAGACCCGGAGGTCTTCACGGTCTCGCTGCACCAGGCGGGCAACTATCCCCTGGAGACCGGGCACTTCGACGAGCAGGGGGAGGGCTCGGGGCTTGGGACCAACCTCAATCTGCCCCTGCCGCCGGGGTGTGGCATTGGCGCCTATGACTACGCCATGGAGACGCTGGTGCTGCCGGCCATCGAGGCCTTCGCTCCTGAGCTGGTCGTGGTGGCCTGCGGCTATGACGCCTGTGCCAAGGATCCGCTGGGCAAGATGCTGCTCAACGGTGACGCCTTTGCCCGGATGACCGCGCAGGTGAAGGCCCTGGCCGAGCGCTGCTGTCAGGGGCGCCTGGTGATGGTCCACGAAGGCGGCTACTCCGAGGGGTATGTGCCGCTCTGCGGCCACGCGGTGATCCAGGCCCTGGCGGGCAGTGCGACCGCGGTGCCGGATCCCCAGAATGACGAGATCGCCGCCTGGGGCTATCAGTCCCTTCAGCCCCACCAGCGCGAGCTGATCGACGCCTGGCGAGAGGCCTGGGGCGAGGCCGGTGGGCTGCGAGGCTAGCGAGAGGGAGGAGAGACGATGACGCCGCTGCACGACCGAGACGGCTGGATCTGGATGGACGGCGAGTGGCTGCCCTGGCGGGAGGCGAAGGTGCACGTCTTCAGCCACACCCTGCACTACGGCATGGGCTGCTTCGAGGGGGTGCGGGCCTATGCCGGGCCGAAGGGGACCCACCTGTTCCGGGTGGCGGAGCATACCCGGCGGCTGCGGGAGAGCGCTCACGCCCTGGATATACCGTTATCTTTCAGCGCCGAGGCGCTGATTCAGGCCCAGCGCGACTGCCTCTCCCGCAACGGCCTGACCGACGCCTACCTCAAGCCCACGGTGTTTCTCGGCGCCGAAGGGCTCGGCCTGAGAGCCAGCGGGCTCTCCACCCATGTGATGATCGCCGCCTGGGACCTGGGCGCCTATCTGACGCCCGAAGCGGCGCGGGGGGGCCTGCGCGCCCTGACCTCCTCCTGGGCGCGCCACCATGTCAACATCAGCCTCTGTCGGGCCAAGACCAGCGGCCACTACGTCAACTCCATGCTGGCGCTCAACACCGCGGTGAAGGCGGGCTTCGACGAGACCCTAATGCTCGACCCGGAGGGCTACGTGGCCGAGGCCTCGGCGGCCAACGTCTTCCTGCTGCGCGACGGCGTGCTGCATACGCCCGAGGTGACCTCCTGCCTGCGCGGCATCACCCGGGACAGCGTGATTCGGCTGGCCAGGGAGGCGCTGGGCATTGAGGTGGTGGAGCGACGCATCACCCGCGACGAGCTCTATACCGCCGAGGAGGCCTTCCTGACCGGTACCGCCGCCGAGATCCTGCCTCTGCGCGAGCTGGACGGTCGCCATATTGGCGCCCTGAGCGGCGCGCCAGCCGTCGCGGCCCCCATTGCCGACGACTGCTTTACCGCCAGGCTGCAGCGGCTCTATGGCCGGGCGGTACGCGGCGAGCTGGCTGACTTCGACGACTGGCTGACGGCGGTGTAGGCGGGTGGCCATCGACCAGCGTTGAGGCCAGGGGGCGTCTGGCGTGCTAGCCTCGCGGCATCGCTGAGGGAGTCATCACGATGCTGCTTGTGGATCTTGCCGTTCGACTGGCCATGGCGCTCTGCACCCTGTGGGGTGCCCTGGCCCTGGGCCACCGGTTGCCGCTAGCCTGGCCGGGGCGCCTGCTGGCGGGGGCCGGCTGGCTGCTGCTGGGAGCGCTCTGGCTCTGGCTCTACGGTCAGGGCGCTCGGCTGGCGCCGGTGGTGGGGCTTGCCGTGCAGATGCTGGCGCTGCTGGCCTGGTGGCGCCGCCTGGTGCCGTCGGCGGAGCTGGACTGGGCCGACGACGTGGCCCACCTGGCCAGCGGCCGGGTGGCGGGGGAGTGGCTGGAGATGGAGCGGGTGCGCTGCTTCGAGTGGCAGGCCCGTGACGCGGCCCGGGTGGCCTGGGAGCCGCGACGCTATCGGCTGGACCGCCTCGCCTCCCTGGACCTGATCGTCTCGCGCTGGGGGCGTCCCGGGATCGCTCACGTGCTGCTCTCTTTCGGCTTTCGGGGTGAGAGTGAGGCGTCGGGCGTCGCCGCGATCGACGACTTCCTGGCCTTCTCGGTGGAGGTGCGTCGGGAGCGCCACGAGCAGTTCTCCGAGATCGGCGGCTTCTTCAAGCAGTATGAGCTGGCCATCATCGCCGCCGACGAGCGCGACGCGGTGCGGCTGCGCAGCAACGTGCGCGGCGAGTCGGTGACGCTCTACCGGGTGATGCTGGGCGAACGGGAGCGCCGGGAGCTGCTGCTCGCTCTGGTGGAAGAGGCCAACGCCCTGGCTCGGGAGCCGCGCTTCTATCACACCGTGACCGCCAACTGCACGACCCTGGTGTTCACCCTGATGCAGCGCATTATCGAGGGTTTGCCGCTGGATCACCGCCTGCTGCTTACCGGGCTGCTGCCCGGCTATGTGCACGACCACGGCGGCCTGGTGCCGGGCTATGGCCTGGGTGAACTCCGGCGCCTGGGGGACATCAGCGCCCGCGCCCGGGCCGCTCATGACGACCCGGATTTCTCACGGCGTATTCGCCAGGGGGTGCCGGGCTGGGCCGATGCCCCCTGAGTCGCGGAACGCCTAGAAGCTGCCGAACAGGGTGCCCAGGGTGATCACCGTGACCAGGGCGGAGAGGGGCAGCACGATGGTGACCATGGCGAGGTTGCCGTAGGACTGGCGGTGGGTCAGGCCGCAGATGGTGAGCAGGGTGATCACCGCGCCGGAGTGGGGCAGGGTGTCCATGCCGCCGGAGGCCAGGGTTGCCACCCGGTGCATCAGCTCGGGGCTGATGCCGGCGGCCTGGGCCATGGCCAGGTACTCGCTGCCCAGGGTCTGCAGCGCGATGGAGAGCCCGCCGGAGGAGGAGCCGGTGATCCCCGAGAGCACGCTCATGGCCACCGCCTCGGAGATGAGCGGGTTGTCGGAGACGTTGAGCACGGCGTCGCGGATGATGGCGAAGCCGGCGAGGCTGGCGATCACTGCGCCATAGCCCACCTCGGAGGCGGTATTGAAGATCGGCAGCAGGGAGCCGAAGCAGCCCTTGTTGACGGTGCCCTTCAGGTCGCGCCAGCGGTGCCAGCGGGTGACGATCAGCCAGGCGCAGGCGCTGAGCAGGGCGATCAGGATCGCCCAGAGGCCGCTCTGGCCGCTGGGGGAGACGTTCTCGAAACGCTCGCTGATGTAGTCGAGCTCGATGCTCGGGAAGATGCCGTAGGTAAAGAGGGCGTTGAGACCGATCACCATCACCAGGGGAATCAGCGCCAGGGCCAGGGGCATGCTCGCCTGGGCCGCGGACTCCTCGCCTTCCCCTTCACGCTCGGTGTGCTCTCCGTAGCCCTCTCCCCGGGCCCGGGCGGCGGCCACCCGGGACTGCAGGTAGAGAATCCCCAGGGTCAGCATGATCACCCCGGCGATCAGGCCGAGCCCCGGGGCGGCGAAGCTGTTGGTCTCGAAGAAGGGGATGGGAATGGCGTTCTGGATCGAGGGCGTCCCGGGCAGCGCGGTCATGGTGAAGGTGAAGGCGCCCAGGGCGATGGCGGCGGGAATCAGCCGCTTGGGCACCTCGGCCTGCTGGAACAGCTCGCGGCTGATGGGGTAGATGGCGAAGGCCACCACGAATAGCGAGACGCCGCCGTAGGTGAGCACGGCGCAGGCGATCACCACGGTAAGCACCACGTGGCGGGTGCCCAGCCGCTTGACGATGCCCTGGGCGATGGCCTGAGCGGCGCCGGAGTCCGCCATCAGCTGGCCGAAGAGAGCACCCAGCAGGAAGAGGGGAAAGAACTGGATCACGTAGTTGCCCAGCGCCTTCATGAAGGTGTCGGTATAGAAGGGCAGCAGGAAGGCCGCCTCGCCGGAGAGCAGCACGGCGAGCGACGCCATCAGCGGCGCCAGCAGCAGGACCGAGATGCCGCGATAGGCAAGAAACATCAGCAGGAAGAGGGATATGACGATGGCCAGGGTGCTCATCGGCGCTCCTTGTCAATGGGTGAACCCGAAAGGTGAAGAGCGCGCATGGGAACAGGATTGGCCGCCGCTTTCAACAAGAACGCCACGGCGGCTGCCGTGGCGATAGGGCCTCCCTGGGCAGCATCCTGCTGCCTGGCTCCCTGCAGGGCGTCCAGCCCTGGCGCATCCGTGACGAGAAGTGGCAGTGTCCCTTGCCCCGTCCTGCTGGACGCCTTTGATCATCGCTGCGGAAGGTGACGGCGCGATGACGCTGAGGTGACGCTTTATTGACCTTGAGCAGCGTTCGGTGGCGGGCAGGTCCGCCGCGGCTCTGGTAGAATCCTTCGCCGTTTCGTCTTACTCCAACTCCTTTCTTCGGGAAAATTCCATGAACGCGGTAATCATTGCGGTGCTGGTGATGGTGGGGCTGTCGCTGGCGCGGGTCTCGGTCGTCTTCGCGCTGGTGGTGGGGGCCCTGGTGGGCGGCCTGGTGGGCGGGCTCTCCATCGAGGATACCCTCTCGGCCTTCAACGAGGGGGTGGGCGGCGGCGCCCAGGTGGCGCTGGCCTATGCCACCCTGGGCGCCTTCGCGGTGGCCATCTCGCGCTCCGGACTGCCGGACCTGCTGGCCAGGCGGCTGATCGGCATGCTGGGCCAGGAGGCCACGGAGGCGCGCCAGGCCACGGTGAAGGCGCTGCTGCTGACCGCCGTGCTGCTGGTGTCGATCTCCTCCCAGAACCTGATCCCGGTGCATATCGCCTTCATCCCGATCCTGATCCCGCCGCTGCTCAAGGTGATGAACCAGCTGCGGCTGGACCGGCGGGCGGTGGCCTGCGCCCTGACCTTCGGCCTGACCGCCCCCTACATGCTGCTGCCGGTGGGCTTCGGGGCGATCTTCCTCAACGATATTCTCTTGGCCAACATCAACCGCGCCGGTGATGTGCTGGGCCTCGAGATCACCCGGGGCATGGTGCCCATGGCCATGGCGGTGCCGGTGGGTGGCATGGCGCTGGGCCTCGCGGTGGCGCTCTTCATCAGCTATCGCAAGCCACGCGAGTACCAGGCCCTGGACCTGGCCACCACCAATGTGCCGCACCACCACCCGGAGTCCGACGCCGAGCCGCATACCCTGGGGCTGGTGATGGCCGGGGTGGCCATCGTGGCGGCGCTGGGCATCCAGCTCTGGACCGGTTCCATGGTGCTGGGCGGCCTGGTGGGCTTTGCGCTGCTCTCGGTGGGGGGGATCTTCAAGTGGCGCGAGGCCGACGACCTCTTCACCAGCGGCATGCGCATGATGGCGCTGATCGGCTTCATCATGATCTCCGCCTCGGGCTTTGCGGCGGTGATGAACGCCACCGGGCATATCGATACCCTGGTGCAGTCGAGCTTCGACATCATCGGCGACAACCGGGGCCTGGCGGCGCTGATCATGCTGCTGGTGGGGCTCTTCATCACCCTGGGGATCGGCTCGTCCTTCTCCACCATCCCGATCATCGCGGCGATCTTCGTGCCCCTGGCGGTGCAGTTCGGCTTCTCGCCCCTGGCCACCGTGGCGCTGGTGGGCACCGCCGCGGCCCTGGGTGACGCCGGCTCCCCGGCCTCGGATTCGACGCTCGGCCCCACCTCCGGCCTCAACGTGGATCGCCAGCACGACCATATCTGGGACAGCGTGGTGCCCACCTTCCTGCACTACAACATCCCGCTGATCGCCTTCGGCTGGGCGGCGGCGATGCTGTTCTGATGCTGTGTTTCGCCACCCCCTACCCGAGGGTGGCAACCTGGCTGTGGCCCCCCTCGGCGTCCGGTGTCCAGGTCACGATGCGGTTGCGTCCACTGCGCTTGGCGCAGTAGAGCGCATGGTCCGCCAGCCCCACCAGGGCCAGCGGATCGGCAGTGTGGGCCGGATAGCTGGCGACGCCACAGGAGAGAGTGACCCGGAACGGCGCCTCGGTGCCGCAGCGGAAAGCGTGCTGGCCCACCGCGCGGGTCACGGCGGCGGCGCGGGCCGCGGCGTTGGCAGGGTCGGCGCCGGGCAGCAGGGCGACGAACTCCTCGCCGCCCAGCCGGCAGACCACGTCGGAGTCGCGGAAATGCGCCTGGAGCAGGGTGGCGAACTGCCTCAGCACCTGGTCGCCGCCCTCGTGGCCGTAGCGGTCGTTGACCTGCTTGAAGTGGTCCAGGTCCATCAGCACCAGCGAGAACGCCTGGCCCTCGCGGTCGGCGCTCCGCGCCTCGTGGTCGAGCAGCTCGTCGAAGTAGCGCCGGTTCTTGAGTCCGGTGAGGGCATCCTGGTAGGAGTAGCCTTCCAGGGTCTCCACCAGGCGGTCGAGCTCGGCGGTACGTTCGGCCACCTGGCGCTCCAGGCTCCTGTTGAGCTCGGCCAGTCGCTGCTGGGTGCGGCGGTAGTCCCACAGCGAGAGGCCGGCGATGGCCAGGGCAAAGCCCAGCGCGCCGGTGCTCAGCGGCACGCTGCGCCAACTCACGAAGCCGTGGGCTACCAGCATGTCCACCAGCAGGAGCGGCGCAAAGAGGACGAAGCTGGCCACGATCAGCCTCTGTTCCATGCCCAGGCGTGGGACCTGCCACAGGGCCAGCAGCAGCATCAGCGGCAGGGTGATGGCCAGCAGCGCATCGAAGGCGGGGAAGGTCAGCGAGAGGCTGATGGCGCCGGCCTGCACCAGGGTGAGAGCCCCTGCCAGATAGGCCAGGTGCAGGCGCCATAGCCAGCGCATCCAGCGTGCCGCGGCCCCGTCAAGCCAGTGGGCCAGCAGGAGGCTCATGGCCACCGGCAGGGTGAAGTAGCTGGCGGCACGCAGGGTGTCCCACCATAGCGCTCGCTCCAGCAGCAGCTGGCGGGCCGGGGCCTCCGCCAGCAGCATCAGCCCCGAGGCCGAGGCGAACAGGGCAATGCCGACAAAGCCGTGCCGCTGCGGGCCAAGCAGGGCGAAGAGCAGGGCCAGCACCGCCAGCAGCAGGCAGAAGGTGCCCACCGCCAGGGCCTTGGCGGAGTTCTGAAGCACAGCGTTCAGCCCGTCCAGGCGATCCATCAGCTGCACCTCCCCCCAGAGGCCGATATCGGTGTAGTAGGAGTAGACCCGCAGGTGGAGGGTGGCGCCGGCGAAGTCGGCAGGCAGCTCGATCATGTGCCAGGGCCAGCCGGCGAAGTCGCCGCGTCCCTCGGCGTCAAACTCGCCGTACTGGTAGAGGAGCTCTCCGTCCAGATAGAGCTGGCCGATCAGGTCGATGCTGGTGATATAGAGCACCGGGTCCCGCCACTCGCCGTCGGGCAGGGTGGTGCGGAACCAGGCGTGCTGCTGGCCCTGGCGCCCGGGCGGGTTCGAGGGGAAGTCGATGGCCTGCCAGCCGCTCGCCTCGGTAAGCCAGGCGGGGCGGCCCTCCGGGCCTGCTGGGGAGTCACCCCAGCGGTACTCCCAGCCCTCCAGCGCCAGGGGAGGAGGGGCGGCCTGCACGGGCAGGGCGAGCAGGCCAAGGGCCGCAAGCATAAGGCGAAGGTAAAGACGCATGGAGAAGGCCCGGAAGGTGACGCTGCGAGTATATCTGCAGTGGCGCTGGGCAAATGTCACGCTTTGTCGACGCTATCCGGGTGAGAGCCGCTACTTGCCCTGTGGCTCCAGGGCACTGAGCAGGCCGCGCAGCAGCGAGAGCTCCTTTCGCGAGGGCTGGGCGCGGGCGAAAAGCGCCTGCAGCTGGGCCTCGGTGCGGGCGTGGGGCTGGGTGAGAAAGCCGCTCTCTCGCATCACCCGGGTCAGGTGGTCGTGGAAGTGGCCGAGCTGCTCGCGGCTGGGGGCTCGCTCCTCCTCGGGGCGCTGGGGCAGGTAGCCGCTCCCGGGGCGCTGGCGCCACGCCTTGAACACCTCGTAGGCCAGCACCTGCACCGCCTGGGAGAGATTGAGGATGCCGTACTCGGGGTTGGCGGGGATGCTCGCCTGGTGGCTGCAGAGTCGGATCTCGTCGTTGGTGAGCCCGGAGCGCTCGCGGCCGAATACCAGCGCCACCGGATCGGCGGCGGCGTGTTCGACCAGGTCGCGGGCCATGGCGTCGGGTTCATCATAGTGGGGCAGCGGCAGGCTCCTCAGCCGGGCGCTGGCGCCCACTACCTGTACGCAGTCGGTCACCGCCTCGCCAAGCGAGCCCACCACCCGGGCGTGCTCCAGCAGGTCCTCGGCGCCGGCGGCGAGCCGGCTCGCCTCGGCGTCGGGGAACTGGCGCGGGTTGACCAGCACCAGGTCGGTGAGCCCCATGGTCTTCATGGCTCGGGCCGCGGCGCCGATATTGCCGGGGTGGAAGGTCTGGACGAGGACGATGCGGATATTGGGGAGCATGGGCAGACGGCTGGCGCTAGGTGATGAGCGGAGGGGTATCTTAAAGCAAAAACCCCGCCGGCTCTCGCCGGCGGGGTCTGTCTCAGGCCTTGCATCAAGCAGCGCCTGGGGCAGGGGGCGTGATCACATCATGCCGCCCATGCCGCCCATGCCACCCATGCCGCCCATGTCCGGAGCGGCGTCCTTCTCGTCCGGATCGTCGGCGATCATGCACTCGGTGGTGATCATCAGGCCAGCCACGGAGCCGGCAGACTGCAGCGCGGTGCGGGTCACCTTGGCCGGGTCCAGCACGCCCATCTCGAACAGGTCGCCGTACTCGCCGGTCTGGGCGTTGTAGCCGTAGTTGCCTTCGCCACCCTTCACCTGGTTCAGGATCACGGATGCTTCCTGGCCGGCGTTGGTGACGATCTGACGCAGCGGGGCTTCCATGGCGCGCAGGGCGATGGCGATGCCGTGGGTCTGGTCCTCGTTGTCACCCTTGAGGTCCTTGATCTTGGTCAGCACGCGTACCAGGGCGGTACCGCCGCCAGGCACCACGCCTTCCTCGACCGCGGCGCGGGTGGAGTGCAGGGCGTCCTCGACGCGGGCCTTCTTCTCCTTCATCTCGACTTCGGTGGCGGCACCGACGCGGATGACGGCCACGCCGCCGGCCAGCTTGGCCACGCGCTCCTGGAGCTTCTCGCGGTCGTAGTCGGAGGAGGTCTCCTCGATCTGGGCGCGGATCTGGTTGACGCGGGCCTCGATGTCGCCCTCGTTACCGGCGCCGTCGATGATGGTGGTGTTCTCCTTGGACATGGTCACGCGCTTGGCGGTGCCCAGGTGGTCCAGGGTGGCCTGCTCGAGGGTCAGGCCGACTTCCTCGGAGATCACGGTGCCGTTGGTCAGGATGGCGATATCCTGCAGCATGGCCTTGCGACGGTCGCCGAAGCCCGGAGCCTTGGCGGCGGCGACCTTGACGATGCCGCGCATGGTGTTGACCACCAGGGTGGCCAGGGCCTCGCCTTCGATGTCCTCGGCGATGATCGCCAGCGGCTTGCCCGCCTTGGCGACGGCTTCCAGCACCGGCAGCAGCTCGCGGATGTTGGAGATCTTCTTGTCGACCAGCAGGAGGTAGGGGTCTTCCAGCTCGACCTGCATGGTGTCCTGGTTGGTCACGAAGTAGGGCGACAGGTAGCCGCGGTCGAACTGCATGCCTTCCACGACTTCCAGTTCGTCCTCGAAGCCACGGCCTTCATCGACGGTGATGACGCCTTCCTTGCCGACCTTCTCCATGGCCTCGGCGATGATTTCGCCGATGCGCGCGTCGCCGTTGGCGGAGATGGTGCCGACCTGGGCGATGGACTTGGAGTCGGTGCAGGGCACGGCCAGGGCCTCGACTTCCTTGACCGCGGCGATGACGGCCTGGTCGATGCCGCGCTTGAGGTCCATCGGGTTCATGCCGGCGATGACGCCCTTCAGGCCCTCGTTGACGATGGCCTGGGCCAGCACGGTGGCGGTGGTGGTGCCGTCACCGGCGACGTCGGAGGTCTTGGAAGCGACTTCCTTGACCATCTGGGCGCCCATGTTCTCGAACTTGTCCTTCAGCTCGATCTCCTTGGCCACGGAGACGCCGTCCTTGGTGACGGTCGGGGCGCCAAAGGACTTCTCGAGCACCACGTTGCGGCCCTTGGGACCCAGGGTGGTCTTGACGGCGTTGGCCAGGATGTCTACGCCGCGGGCCATGCGCTTGCGAGCGTCGTCGGAGAACTTGACTTGTTTCGCTGCCATTTTCGATGTCTTCCTATGAGTGCGTGAACGTCTGAGGGAATGCGTGCGTTGCCGGGGCTCAGCCCTCGACGACGGCCAGGATGTCGGACTCGCTCATGATCAGGACTTCCTCGCCGTCGATCTTCTGCTTCTCGACGCCGAAGCCATCCTTGAAGATGACGGTGTCGCCGACCTTCACGTCCAGCGGGCGCACATCGCCGTTCTCGAGAATCCGGCCGTTACCGACGGCAAGCACTTCGCCGCGAGTCGGCTTTTCCTGGGCACTGCCCGGAAGCACGATGCCGCCAGCGGTTTTCTGTTCTTCTTCAACGCGACGGATAATGACGCGATCGTGCAAGGGACGGATGTTCATTGCTCACGTTCTCCTGATGGTTCACATGGCCGGGTTCTCCCGGCGGTTCTGGTCATCGCCTCGCAGGCTCCGCCTGCGAGGGGGAGGCGCTGGGCGCCTTCCTTGTCAATGGCGCGAGCTCCGCGCCGAAACCTGTTGCTGAGCGATAAGTGGGGCTGCCCGAAAGGCTTTCAAGGCCCCGCCGCAAAATTTTTTCACCGCCCCCGCTCATTGCGGGAGATGAAGTCCCCCTCCAGCGGGCCCTCGTGCTCATCGCCAGGCGCGCGCTCGTCACGGGAACCCTGGGCGTGCTGAGCGCCGGAGGCCTGTTGCCAGTCGGTGCCGGCGCCCTGGCGGGGGCCCGAGGAGGTGCCCCCGGTGTGAACGTGGACGCTGCTCATGCGCAGCCCCAGCGCCGCCAGCAGCTTGCCGAGCAGGCGCCGGGCGTCGGGAATCAGGCAGAGGAAGCCCAGGGCATCGGAGACGAAGCCGGGGGCCATCAGCAGGGCGCCGCCGAAGATCAGTGCCGCGCCGGTGAGCAGCTCCCCGGAGGGCACCTCGCCGCGCTCCAGGCGCTCCCGGGCCCGGGCGAAGGTGGCCGCGCCCTCGCGGCGGATCAGGTGCAGGCCGATTAAGCCGGTGGCCAGCACCAGCAGCAGGGTGGTGAGCAGGCCGATCTGGCTGCCCACCGAGAAGAGGATGACGAAGTCGAGCAGGGCGAAGAGGGTAAAGGCAAGCAGAAAGGGCATGGGAACTCCGCAGATGACAATTCTCCGTGTTATGGGGGCGGCGGAGGGAAACTCAAGCGTTGAAGGCTGATCTCGTCAGGCGGCAGGCGCCGCCAGTAGAGTGGCGCAGTCATAGCAGTATGGTGCGTTGCACAAATTCTGCTACCATACCTGTACGCAATAAACCAGGCGTCCAGAACCTTGCCTTAGCGGCAGCTCGGGGCTCCGCCTTCCCATAAGGAGTGACGATGAAACTCGATAACAGCGTGATTGCCATTACCGGTGGCGCCCGCGGCCTGGGGCTGGCCATGGCCGAGCTGCTGGGTAACCGCGGTGCCAGGCTGGCACTGATCGACACCGATGGGGCTACCCTGGACGAGGCCGTCTCTGCCCTCCATCAGGCCGGTATCGAGGCCCGCGGCTTCGTGGCCAACGTGGCCGATGAGGTCTCGGTCAAGCAGGCCTTCGGCGATATCGCCGCTACCCTGGGGCCGGTGAGCGGCCTGGTCAACAATGCCGGTATCCTGCGCGATGCCCTGCTGGTCAAGGCGAAGGAGGGCCGGGTCGAGAAGGTGATGTCCCTGGAAAGCTGGCAGGCGGTCATCGACGTCAACCTGACCGGCGTCTTCCTCTGCGGCCGCGAGGCGGCCAGCCAGATGATCGAGGCCGGCAACGAGGGGGTGATCGTCAATATCTCGAGCATCTCCCGGGCCGGCAACATGGGGCAGAGCAACTATGCGGCCTGCAAGGCCGGCGTGGTGGCCCTGACCACCACCTGGGGCAAGGAGCTGGCCCGCTACGGTATCCGCGTCGGCGCGGTGGCGCCGGGCTTTATCGAGACCGACATGACCGCCTCCATGCGTCAGGACATGCTCGACAAGCTGACCGCCGGCGTGCCGCTGCGCCGCCTGGGGCAGCCCGAGGATATCGCCCAGAGCGTGGCCTTCATCTTCGAGAACGCCTACTTCACCGGGCGGGTCATCGAGTGTGACGGGGGCCTGCGGCTCTAGTCGGGAGCCGGGAAGCCATCGCGGCCCTAGCCGCGATGGCTTCCCGCTGCCGCCGAGGTGGCGGGTCGGTCAGAAGGTGATCTGATCCTCCAGGCTGGCGGCGGTGGCCTCGCCGATGCCGCTGACCCGGGTCAGGTCCTCGGCGTTCTCGAAGGGGCCATTGGCCTCACGCTCCTCGATGATGGCAGCGGCGCGGGCGGGGCCGACGCCCGGCAGCTCGGTCAGCAGCTCGGCATCCGCGGTATTGACGTTGATGGGGGCCACGTCCTGTGCCATCGCTCCCAGCGGCGCGATGCCGAGCAGCAGGGCCAGCAGGGCAGCGGCCAGTGCGCTGCGAGTCGTTCCCTTCATGGTGATACCCTCTTGTTGCTGTTGTGGTAGGCGGCCCCCGTCGGGGCACTCTTAAAGCTAGCGGCTGGTGGGGGTTCGCAGTGTCGGACAAGCCCCCTATTCGCCGTCATCCAGGGTCGACAGGCTGTCTGGCCACGGGCCTAATGCGCCGAGGTCTTCGTCTCGTTCTCGCCTGGGCGATCTCCTACGCGGCTCGGCGTTTTGGGCTGATATAATGCGGCGCAGATTCCCCTTGCCTGGAGTGTGGCCCTTGTCTACCGATTCCCCCCTGATCATCGCCCTCGACTACGCCTCCCTGGATGCCGCCCTCTGCATGGCCGACCAGCTCGACCCGTCGCGCTGCCGGCTCAAGGTCGGCAAGGAGCTCTTTACCCGCAGCGGGCCCGATGTGCTGGACGCCCTGCACGGCCGCGGCTTCGAGGTCTTCCTGGACCTCAAGTTCCACGACATTCCCAACACGGTGGCGGGCGCCGTTCATGCCGCCGCGGAGCAGGGGGTGTGGATGGTCAACGTCCACGCCGGCGGTGGCCGGCGCATGATGGAGGCGGCGCGGGAGCGGCTGCAGCGACACGGCCTTTCGACCCATCTGATCGCGGTGACGGTGCTGACCAGCATGGAGGCCGCCGACCTGGCGGAGGTGGGCGTCAGCGTGACGCCGGCCGAGCAGGTGGAGCGCCTGGCGCTGCTGGCCCGGGAGAGCGGCCTGGACGGCGTGGTCTGCTCGGCCCAGGAGTCGACCCGGCTGCGCGAGCTGTGCGGTGACGACTTCCTCAAGGTGACGCCGGGTATCCGCCCGAGCTTCGCGGCGGCCGGCGATCAGCGTCGTGTAATGACGCCGGCCCAGGCCATGGCCGCGGGCAGCACCCACCTGGTGGTGGGGCGCCCGGTGACCCAGGCCGAGGACCCCATGGTGGCGCTGGAGGCCATCGAGGCGGAGCTGGTGGCGGGCTGAGGCGAGGCTATTCGCCCTCGATGCCGGTGATCGGCTTGGTGGTGCCCCAGCTGCGGCAGCGAGGGCACTGCCAGTGGAGCGTTTCACCGGCAAAGCCGCAGCGTCGGCAGCGGTGGCGGGGCAGCGCCTTGAGCAGGGTCGAGGTGTGGCGCTGCAGCAGCTGGAGCTGCTCGAGGGGTTCCCCCACGCTATGCTGCCGATAGAGGTCGATCAGGTAGTCCAGCGCGCCCAGGCTCGATTCGCGGTTGAGCTGCTCGCTTACCAGGTCGATGGCAGCCTGCAGGCCTTCCCGGTGGCGCACCGTCTCGGCCAGGAGGATGATCACGCTGGTATAGGGGGTGCGCTCCACCAGCTGCTCGAGATGGCGGACCAGGCCCTCCTCGTCGTCGAGCAGGCGGTAGGCAGCGGCCAGGGGCGGCAGCAGGGTAGGCGTGAAGGCCGGGTCCTGGTCGGGAATGCGCTCCAGCAGGCGAATCTCCTGGCGATAGTGGCCGGTGTCGTGCTCCAGGGCCGCCAGCAGCAGATTGGCGCGCACGCAGCGCGGGTCGACGGAGAGCGCCCGGCGCAGGTGCTTGCGGGCGAGGCCCGGGCTTGCCTCGAAGCGCTCCTGCTCGGCCAGCTGGCAGAGCCAGTGGGCAGCGGCGCGGCGCATCTCCTCGCTGTCGCGGGTCAGCTGGGGCTGGGCCACCTCCAGCGCCGCCTGCCACTCTCCCTCGCGCTCCAGCAGGTCCACCAGCAGCCGCTTGGCCGCCAGGCGGCCCTCGCCGTCGTGAGCATCGCGGATCAGCCCCTTGAGCAGTCGCTCGGCGCGGTCGAGCAGGCCGAGGGCGAGGAAGTCTCGGGCCAGCTCAAGCTGGACCTTCTCGCTCTGGAGGCTCGACAGGGTGGGGCGGGCCAGCAGGTTCTGGTGGATCTTCACCGCCCGGTCACCCTCGCCGCGAGCCCGGAACAGGTTGCCCAGGGTGATATGGGTATCGATGGTCTCGCTGTTGACCTCCAGGGCGGCCACGAAGGTCTCGATGGCGCGGTCCTGCTGGTCGTTGAGCAGGTAGTTGAGCCCCACGAAATAATCCCGCGCCAGCTCGGTGGATGGCACGGGATCGTTCCCTTTGCTGCGTTCGCGGCGGCCGAGCCACCAGCCGATGGCGACCGCTGCCAACAGCAGGGTCAGCAGCAGGGCATCGGGCATTCTAGGGGAGTTCCTTCAGCTCCTGCACGCGCAGGCGGTCCAGCTCCTTACGCTGCTGCTGGTTGTGGCGCTGGGCACGAGTCAGCAGGGTACGCAGGCGCAGGTAGACGCCGCTCATGGCCAGCATGCCGAGCAGGACGCCCACGGCCAGGGAGGCCAGCAGCCAGACGGACAGCGATGCTGCCGGCAGCTCCAGCCAGATCAGGTTGAGCGGAATGGTCTGCTGGTTGTTGACGGCAAAGAGGATGCCGACCAGCAGAACGACCAGCAGAATGATGGCCAGGATAAGGCCTTTGAGCCAACGCATGCGCTTGTGTCCCCTGTGAATGGAAGAGAGTAGTGGCCGGAGCGGCGTCAGTAGCCCAGAGCGCGGCTGGCGTCCACCTGCTCGCGAAGCTCCTTGCCGGGTTTGAAGTGTGGCACGAACTTGCCGTCGAGCGCGACCGGTTCGCCGGTCTTCGGGTTGCGCCCGATGCGCGGCTCCCGATAGTGCAGCGAGAAGCTGCCGAAGCCTCGAATCTCGACGCGCCCCCCTTCGGCCAGGGTGTCGGTAATGTCATCAAGAATCAGCCGCACGGCGGCCTCCACCTCCTTGATCGACAGCTCCGGCTGTCGCATGGCAATCTGCTCGATCAACTCGGACTTGGTCATCGACATTCTCCGTGTGCGGTGCGCAACCGGAATCGGCATGCCTGCGCTGTTGTTTTCCACAGCATACTCGGCAAGTCCCGATAAAACAACGCACTACGACCATCGGCCGCGGAGGTAAGCAACGGCTGCCGTGACGGGAGGGGTCGGGTATACTGACGTCATACTTCATCGGACAGGCGAGGTCGATCTTGAACGAGCAATCATCCCAGGATGCAGCACTGCGCAAGCGGCTCTACTGGCACTCCCGTCGCGGCATGTGGGAGCTGGACCTGCTGCTGGTGCCCTTCCTCGAGCGGTGCTACGACGGTCTGGGCGAGGAGGATCAGGCGGCATTTCGTGAGCTGATCGACGAGGAGGATCAGGACCTGTTCGTATGGCTGATGCGCCGCGAGTGGCCCGAGGAGCCGCGGCGCCGGCGCATCGTGCAGCTGATCATCGAACATGCCGAAAGCGCCGATAGCCTTGGGCATCGTCCCGTCTAGACTCTCTCTCCTGCTGCATGTCGTGCTGGCTGCCCTGGTGGCCGGCATGGCGCTTCTGCTGGCGCCCCTCTGGCTGGGCATATCCCTTCTTGTGGCCATCTTGGCCGTGACCCTGCACGCCCTGCGCGGGCGCCCAAGCGGCGCGCTGCGGGCGCTGTCGCTTGCCGATGACGGCCTGCGCTGGGAGTGGTGCGACCCCGGCGACACGGCCTGGCGTTCCGTCACCCTGCGCTGCGACTACCTGGGACCCTGGCTGATCGGGCTGCGCCTGGACGCGCGTCGGCTCTGGCTCTGGCCGGACAGCAGCAGCGCCGCCTCGCTCTGGCAGCTGCGGCGCCTGCTGGTGCAGCAGCGGTCGGCGTGAGCCTCCTGTCGACGCCCTGAGCGGCACCGGGCGCCAGGTCGCTCAGGGGGGGGCCAGGTCGCCCAGGTGGAGGCGCGACGGCTGCGGGGTGCCGGGGGCGTGCCCCGGGCAGTCGGGGTTGAAGTGCAGGCCCCGGGACTCCCGGCGCCGCGCCGCACAGGCGACGGTCAGGCGCGCCAGGCGCAGCGCATGCCAGAGGCTGGCGAGCGCCAGGGTGGGGCGGCAGCGCGCCACCAGCGGTGCCAGGGCGGCGTGCAGCTCGGCCAGTTCGGCGGTGGCCTCCTCCAGGCCGGCATCGCGGCGCACGATGGCGACTCGGGCGCTCATGATGCGCCGCATCCGCTCGCGAAGCTCGGCCAGCACGCCCTCATCGGCCTCGTCCTCTCCTCCCTGGTTCTCCAGCAGCGGGGCCGTTCCCTCGCTAGGGGCGGTTTGCCGGTGCAGGGCGGCGGCACAGCTGCGCGCATAGACCAGGCACTCTAGCAGGGAGTTGCTGGCCATGCGGTTGGCGCCGTGCAGCCCGGTGCAGGCCACCTCGCCGATGGCGTAGAGGTTGGCGACGGTGGTGGCGCCGTTCAGGTCGGTGGTCAGTCCGCCGCAGCTGTAGTGGGCGGCGGGCACCACGGGAATGGGGTGGCGGGCAATGTCCAAGCCGCGGCTGGCGCAGTGGGCGTGGATGGTGGGGAAGTGGTGGCGAATGGCCGCCTCGCCCAGATGGCGGATATCCAGCAGCACGTGGTCGCTGCCGGTGCGCTGCATCTCGGCATCGATGGCCCGGGCCACGATGTCCCGAGGCGCCAGCTCTGCCCGGGGATCCAGGGCCGGCATGAAGCGCTCGCCATGGACGTTGAGCAGCCGGCCGCCCTCGCCGCGTACCGCTTCGCTGATCAGGAAGGGGGCGCCATCCGGGTCGTAGAGGCAGGTGGGGTGGAACTGCTGGAACTCCAGGTTGCTCAGCTCGGCGCCCAGCTCCGCCGCCATCATCATGCCCTCGCCGCTGGCCGGCTGGGGGCTGGTGGTATGCCGGTAGAGGCCGCTGGCGCCGCCCGTGGCCAGCACCGTATCAGCCGCCAGCAGCGCGTGCAGGCGGCCGTCGCCGTCCAGGCAGCGCGCCCCCCGGCAGCGGCCCTCGGCGTCGGCAATCAGGCCGATGGCGGTCAGGTCGTCCCTCACGCGGATGGCCGGATGATCAGCCACGTGGCGCTTGAGGGTCTCCATCACCGCCAGGCCGGTGGCGTCGGCGGCGTGAATGATGCGCCGGGCGCCGTGGCCCCCTTCCCGGGTCAGGTGATAGGGGTAGCCGGCGTCTGGACTGGTGTCGCGCGTGAAGGGGACCCCCAGGGAGAGCAGCCATTCGATGGCCGCCGGGCCCTGCTCCACGGTGAAGCGCACCGCGGCCTCGTCGCAGAGGCCATCGCCGGCGACCAGGGTGTCGGCCACGTGGGCGTCGAAATCGTCGCTGGGGGAGAGCACGGCGGCGATGCCGCCCTGGGCCCAGCGGCTGGCGCCTCGGTCGTCGCTGGCTGGACGCAGCAGGGTCACGGGGCGATGGTCGGCGATCTCCAGGGCGAGCACCAGGCCGGCGACGCCGCCGCCGATGATCAGCACCTCAGGGTTTGCGTGATGCATCTTCTGCTCCTGTCGTGTTCCTGGCGCTGGCGCGCTGTCCCCACTTGCGGCCGGAGGCCCGGTGCAGCCGCCGGCTGGGGAGGCGGCTCAGGCTGCCCAGGCGCAGCACCAGCTTGCCGGTCAGGCGGGCCAGCTCCCGATTGAGCCACAGGTAGCCGCTGGGGCTGAACAGCACGCGGCCTTCGCTGCTGCGGGCCGTGGTGGCAAGCTCGGCGTGCTGTTGCAGGTCGAACTGGCTGACCGTGACGGCGATGTCCTGGCCGGTGCGGACCTGAAAGGCGAGGGCGTCCAGCTCCCGGGCAAGGCGGTGCTGCTCCCCGCTGAGGCCCGTCATGGCTTGGATGCGGTCGTGGCCATCCCGGTTGGTCCAGCGGGTCTCCAGCAGCAGCTCGATGGTGGAGAGCATGCGGCGCTGCAGGGAGATGATGTCGTCGAGCTCGTTGCGCCGCAGGCGGCCCTCGCGGTGGATGGCGTCCACCAGGCCGCGCTGCTTGACCAGCGCCGAGCTGGTCGCCTTGAGCAGGGCCTGGGTATCCAGGTCCATGGAGGTCGAGGCGGTGGTGTGGGCGTGGAAGAGGCGGGCCATTCGCTCCAGGTTCTCGGCCAGCATGAAGCGCATCATGTCGGTGGCCTTCTGGGGGAGCACCAGCAGGGTCACCAGGATGCCGACCAGGGTGCCCAGCAGCACATCGAAGGCGCGCCACAGGGCGATGCTGAGATCGTGGCTGCCGTCGCCGATGACCAGTAGCAGGCTGATGGCGAACATCAGGCCGCTGTAGCCGTGGCGGTTGCCGAAGGTGAGCCAGGTGGCGACGCCGATGGCCAGCAGGCTGCCGAGGGGGATCAGGGTGCTGCCGGTCAGCGGCAGCAGGATGAGTGCCAGGCCGGTGCCGGCGCCGAGCAGGGTGCCCAGCAGGCGCTGACGCCCCTTGTCGAGCACGCCGCCGATATGGGGAAGATTGCCCATCACCATTACGGTGCTGACCAGCGCCCAGCTGGAATGGGGAATCTCGAACAGGCGTATGATCAGATAGGTGACGGCCAGTGCAACGAGGACGCGCACCACGTGCAGGGGGCGACGAAAACGATAGGTAAAGAAGGGGTCGCGCAGGGGCGGCAGTGTCATGATGCAGTGCCAGGCTAAGCGCCGCGACGGTGTCGGTCCAGGCGAGGAGTTAGGAGACTGGTGCCCGGAGCCGGGCTCGAACCGGCACGGTGTCGCCACCGAGGGATTTTAAGTCCCTTGCGTCTACCAATTTCGCCATCCGGGCGGCACGGTGTCGAGCTTTGAAAAGGGGAGTGGAGGCTGGAGTCGGAATCGAACCGGCGTACACGGAGTTGCAGTCCGCTGCATAACCACTCTGCCATCCAGCCTCATGGAGTCATGGGTATCTTTCGTTGGAAAGATGGAGCGGGAAACGAGATTCGAACTCGCGACCCCAACCTTGGCAAGGTTGTGCTCTACCACTGAGCTATTCCCGCCTGACTCGAGAGCGAATTATACGGATAAGTTGGTGACTGTCAAACGCTTTTATATTGCGCTGGCCGATTTTCTACATCGAGCGGCTGAGGTGGGGCCAGGCGGCGCGCAGGTAGAGCACCATGGACCACAGCGTCAGCACCGCGGCCGCGTAGAGAGTCACGAGCGCCAGCAGGGCCATCGGGGTGCCGGGGGCGAAGGCGAGCAGCAGGAAGATGGCGACCATCTGCAAGGTGGTCTTGACCTTGCCGACCCAGGAGACGGCGACCTGGCCCCGCTTGCCCATCTCGGCCATCCACTCCCGCAGCGCCGAGATGACGATCTCGCGGCCGATGATCACCAGGGCCGGCAGAGTGAGCCAGATCGCCTCGTAGCGCTCGATCATCAGCGCCAGGGCCACGGCCACCATCAGCTTGTCGGCCACCGGGTCGAGAAAGGCCCCGAAGGGCGTCGACTGGTTCCAGCGCCGCGCCAGGTAGCCGTCCAGCCAGTCGGTGGCCGAGGCCAGGGCGAAGAGGGCGGCGGCCAGCGGCATGCTCCAGGCGAAGGGGAGATAGAAGAGCACCACCAGCAGCGGAATGAAGGCGATACGGGCCAGGGTGAGGATATTCGGGATGTTCATCGGATGCTGCGTGTCCTTGCCGGTGAAGTGGTGCCGAGGCGCCCGCTCATTCTATCCCCCTTGGGCAGGATCATCCATGCAGGGCGCGATGAATCGTCTCGGCCAGGGCGGCGCTGATGCCGGGCACCCGGGCCAGCTCCTCGCGGCTGGCCTGGCGCACGCCCTGCAGGCCGCCGAAGAAGCGCAGCAGCTCCCGGCGGCGCTTGGGGCCCACGCCGGGAATGCCCTCCAGGGTGGAGGTGCGCCGCACCTTGTCGCGCCGGGTGCGGTGGCCGGTGATGGCGAAGCGGTGGGCCTCGTCGCGGATGTGCTGGATCAGGTGCAGGGCCGGGGAGGCGCCGTCCAGGTCCAGGGTGCGCTCCACGGTTTCCAGGAAGAGAGTCTCGAGGCCGGCCTTGCGGGTGGTGCCCTTGGCGACGCCGAGCAGGATCACGCCGCTGGCGCCCAGCTCGCCGAGCACCTCCCGGGCCATGTTGAGCTGGCCCTTTCCGCCGTCGACGATCAGGATGTCGGGGCGCTGGCCCTCGCCCTCCTGGAGGCGCCGAAAGCGTCGGGTCAGGGCCTGGCGCATGGCGGCGTAGTCGTCGCCGGCCGCGACCCCCTCGATATTGAAGCGGCGGTAGTCGGACTTGCGCGGGCCGTTCTCGTCGAAGACCACGCAGGAGGCGACGGTGGCCTCGCCGTGGCTATGGCTGATATCGAAGCACTCCAGCCGAGCCGGGGTCGTCTCCAGCCCCAGGGCCTCGCGGAGCGCGGCAAAGCGCCTGGCCAGCTGGCTCTGGCTGGCCAGCTGGCCGGCCAGCTGCTGTTCGGCGTTGGTGATCGCCAGTGACTTCCACTGGGCGCGGTGGCCGCGCACCTGGTCGACGATGCGGACCTGCCGGCCGGCCCTCTCGCCGAGCGCCGCCGCGATCAGCGCCCGCTCTTCCAGGGGGTGGCTGGTGATCACCTCGCGGGGAATCTCTCGGGCCTGGCCCAGGTAGTACTGGCTCACGAACTCGGCCAGCAGGGCGTCGGGTGAGAGGTCCAGGCCGTTGGTCGGCGCATGGTGGCGGGCCCCCAGCAGGCGGCCGTGGCGCACGCTGAGCACCGAGATGCAGAGCGCACCGGGGCGGCTGGCCAGGGCGAAGACGTCGGCATCGCCGTCGGCGGTATCCACGAACTGGCGCTGCTGCAGCTGACGCAGCTGCTGGATCTGGTCGCGCAGGCGTGCGGCCTCCTCGAAGGCGAGCTCGCGGCTGGCGGCTTCCATGGCCTCGGTCAGCTCCCGGGTCACCTGCTCGCTCTTGCCCTCCAGGCACTGGACGGCGTGCTCCAGGTCGCGGCGGTAGTCCTCCTCGCTGATATGGCCGACGCAGGGGGCGCTGCAGCGCTCGATCTGGTACTGCAGGCAGGGGCGAGTGCGATGGGCGAAGACGCTATCCTCGCAGTTGCGGATGCGGAAGATCTTCTGCATCAGCGACAGGCTCTCGCGCACCGCATGGCTGCTGGGGTAGGGGCCAAGGTAGCGGCCATCGTCGCGGCGGCTCCGGGCGCGCTTGTACTCCAGGGCCGGGTAGGGGTGGCGGTCGGTGACGAAGATGAAGGGGTAGGACTTGTCGTCGCGCAGCAGGATGTTATAGGGCGGCCGCAGCTCCTTGATCAGCGTCTGCTCCAGGAGCAGTGCTTCGGTCTCGCTGTTGGTGACCGTGACCTGGATGTCGGCGATGCGGCTCACCAGCGCCTGGGTCTTGGCGTTCAGGGCGCCCCGAAAGTAGCTGGCCAGGCGCGCCTTGAGGCGCCGGGCCTTGCCGACATAGAGGGTGTCTCCCTGGGCGTCGAGCATCCTGTAGATGCCCGGGGACTCGCTGACGGTAGCGAGGAAGCGGCGGTGATCGAAGCTCATGGGCGCGCGCCTGGCGACGTGACGGGAGCGCTATCCTAGCAGATCGTCCCGGGGGCTTGCCCCGGCACGCTCACTCCACGCTGGCGAACCCCTCGACCAGGCCGTGGCGAAGCCCGAGGTGGGTGAGCTCCACGTCGGTCTGTACCCCCAGCTTGTCGAAGATCCGGTAGCGGTAGGTGTTCACCGTCTTGGGGCTGAGGAAGAGGCGGTCGGAGATGTCGGCAACCTTCTGGCAGTTGACGATCATCATCGCGACCTGCATTTCGCGCTGGGAGAGCTGATCGAAGGGGTTCTCCGAGGCGTCGATGCGCGAGAGCACCAGGCGCTGCGCCACGTCGGGGCTGACGTAGCGCTGGCCGCCGAACACGCCGCGGATGGCCGACACCATCTCCTCGTGCTGGCAGTCCTTGCTCAGGATGCCGAAGGCGCCGGCATCCAGCAGCCGCTGGGCGAAGGCTTCCTCAAGCCAGGCGGTCAGGATCAGCACCCGCGTGTCGGGCTGGGTGCGATGAATCTTGCGGGTGGCTTCCAACCCGCCGATGCCCGGCATGCGGACATCCATCAGGACCACGTCGGGCGCGAGGCGGCGTGTCTCGGCGATGGCCTCTTCGCCGTTGCAGGCTTCTCCCATCACGCGGATGTCTTTTTCCGCATTGAGAAGGTGGGCGATGCTGGTCCTTACCAGGTGATGGTCATCGGCTATCAGTACCCGGATCAAGGCAGCGGCTCCTGAGCTAGTTGGCGGTCAAGGGGTAGCGCGGCAGTGGGATGCACTCCACTGGAGGAAAGGGTGGCACAACTCGGACGAAGGGGGAAAGTATACCTTGTTCGCTTTTTCTCACTTTCGCCGCGGGGGTTGACGGCGGTAGCTCTCTTGCGTACTATTTGCCTCGTTCTCGCGGAGCGGGAACAGCGTGGGGCCTTAGCTCAGCTGGGAGAGCGCAACACTGGCAGTGTTGAGGTCAGCGGTTCGATCCCGCTAGGCTCCACCAACCGAATACCGAAACCCCGGGTAGCGCAGCGCGCTACCCGGGGTTTTTTTGCATGCGCTGTTTTACATGCTTTGTATGCGCTGCCCGGGGCGTTTGGTCTGGTCGCTTCCAGTGGCCTTGGTCGCACCCGGTGGCGCGGGGGGGGGGCGAGGGCCGCAAAGCAGCAAGCCCCGCCTCGGCATGGCCGGGCGGGGCTTGAGCGCGCTTTGGCTGTCAGTCTGGGGCTCAGGCGCAGTCGGCGGCGCCTTCTCCGAACATGTCGAACAGCAGTTCGCGACCCAGGGGCGTCAGCACCAGGCGGTTATGCTCGTTCCAGGAGGCTGCTTCGCTGTTGACCAGCACCTTCTCGCAGGTCTGCCACTCGCTGGTGCTGCTGGCGATGCTTTCCGCTTCGCGTCGATCCAGGCCGCGGTGGGGCACGGAGACGGTTTCCAGGACATGCCCGTGGTGGTAGAGCATGGCCGCCATGTGGGATAGGCACTGGCGCAGGCTGCGCTGCATGGAGGCGATGGGGGAAGTGTCGATCATCATGTGCCGCAATTCCTTACACGCTGAATGTGCTGCGGCGCATTATACTACCAAGGTCGACATTATACAAAGGTCTAGCCGGCTGGAATGACGAAGCCCCGGCGGTGGAGCGCGCCGGGGCTTCGTTGGGAGCTCTGCCCTGGGGTCAGCTCTGGACGCGGCCCAGCAGCAGAAACTCGATCAGTGCCTTCTGGGCGTGCAGGCGGTTGCCGGCCTCCTGCCAGACCACGGCCCGTGGATCCTCGAGCAGGGTCTCGCTGATCTCCTCGCCGCGGTGGGCGGGCAGGCAGTGCAGGAAGAGGGCATCGTCCCTGGCGCGGTCGAGCAGTGCCTCGGTGACCTGGAAGCCGGCGAAGTCCGCCTCCCGCTTGGCCTGCTCCTCCTCCTGGCCCATGGAGGCCCAGACGTCGGTGGTGACCAGGTCGGCATCGAGGACCGCCTCGGCCGGGTCGCGGTGGATGCTGATGCGATCGCCGGCGGCCTCGAGGATGTCCCGGCGCGGCTCGTAGCCCTCCGGGCAGCAGATGCGTAGCTGGAAATCGAACTGGCGGGCGGCGTTGATCCAGGAGTGGCACATGTTGTTGCCGTCGCCGATCCACACCGCGCTCTTGCCCTTGACGCTGCCGCGCAGCTCGGTCCAGGTCATCACGTCGGCGAGCAGCTGGCAGGGGTGGTAGTCGTCGGTGAGGGCGTTGATCACCGGCACGCTGCTGGCGGCGGCATACTCCTCCAGGCCCGCGTGGGAGAAGGTGCGAATCATCACCGCGTCGACCATCTCCGAGAGCACCCGGGCGGTATCGCCGATGGGCTCACCGCGACCGAGCTGGGTATCCCGCGGCGACAGGAAGAGCGCATGGCCGCCGAAGTGCGCCATGGCGGTCTCGAAGGAGACCCGGGTGCGGGTCGAGGACTTCTCGAAGATCATCGCCAGGGTGCGGTTGCGGAAGGGGGCATAGACCGGGCCCTGGGCCTTCAGCTCGTTCTTGATGGTGATGGCGCGCTGGATGAGGTAGTGCAGCTCATCCTGGCTCAGGTCCAGCAGGGTCAGGAAATGGCGGGTGGCCATAGGGCGTGCTCCACGGGAAAAAACGCTCATCCTAGCCAGCTGTCGGGGGATGCGCAACGCGACCTCTGCCAGTAGAATGGTCCGCACCAAGACCTACCGCTGAACTCGGGTATTGTTGTCTTGCCAGGCCTGACAGCCGGCAGCGATGATTTTCCCGGCCTAGCCATACCAGAAACGGAGATGCCATGAGCACCACCCTCGAGAACATCCAGCGCCAGATCGGCGAGAACCCGATCCTGATCTACATGAAGGGCACCCCGCAGCTGCCCCAGTGCGGCTTCTCCGCCCAGACTGTCCAGGCCCTGATGTCCTGCGGCGAACGCTTCGCCTTCGTTAATATCCTGGATAACCCGGATATCCGCGCCGAGCTGCCCAAGTTTGCCAACTGGCCCACCTTCCCGCAGCTGTGGGTCGAGGGCGAGCTGGTCGGCGGCTGCGATATCGTTATGGAGATGCACCAGAGCGGCGAGCTCGAGAAGCTGATCAAGGAAACCGCCGCCAAGCACGCCGACGACGCCTGAGCGGGCTCTGCCCGTAGCGTTAAGCTGCAAGCTGTTAAGGAACCCCCGATGGTAGGCCATCGGGGGTTTCTCGTTATCAGGGGGCAAGTGGCTGTTGGCTTACGGCTGCTCTTCGATCCCCTGCTCGCGCTGGGCCTGGGCCCAGCCGCCGAGGTCCCTGTAGCGGTTGACCATGGCGCAGAAGAGCTCCGCGGTGCGCTCGGTGTCGTAGCGGGCGGAGTGGGCCTCGCTGTTGTCGAACTCGATCCCCGCGGCGCGACAGGCCCGGGCCAGCACCGTCTGGCCATAGACCAGGCCGGCCAGGGAGGCGGTGTCGAAGCTCGAGAAGGGGTGGAAGGGGTTGCGCTTGATGCCGCAGCGGGCCACCGCGGCGTTGAGAAAGCCGTGGTCGAAGGCGGAGTTGTGGCCCACCAGCACCGCCCGGGTGCAGCCGTGAGCCTTGATCGCCTTGCGCACCGGACGAAAGATCTCGCCGAGTGCCTCGGCCTCGGAGAGGGCGACGCGCTGGCGCAGCGGGTCATCGAGCCTGATGCCGGTGAAGTCCAGCGCCGACTGCTCCACGTTGGCTCCCTCGAAGGGCGTCACATGAAAGGCATAGGTGGACTCGGGCAGGAGGTTGCCCTCGGCGTCCATGGTCAGGGTCACGGCGGCGATCTCGAGGATCGCATCGCGTTCGGCGTTGAAGCCGCCGGTCTCCATATCCACCACTACCGGCAAAAAACTGCGGAATCGCTGTGCCAGCAGGTCGCGGGCGATCGCCTCGCTCATGCACCTCTCCTTGCGTCTTTCGGTCTCGATCACCCCGCCCCGGGGTGAATTTGCGCAGTCTAGCAGGTCGGCCCCCGGGGCGTCCCGGGGCTGGTATTCGTCTTGACCCTGGCGCGCTATACTGGACGTTCTGACGCAACATCCCTATCCGTTTATCGAGGAGCCCCGAATGTCCGATGTCAAGAAGGTCGTGCTCGCCTACTCCGGTGGCCTGGACACCTCCGTTATCGTCAAGTGGTTGCAGGAGACCTACAACTGCGAGGTGGTGACCTTTACCGCCGACATCGGCCAGGGCGAGGAAGTCGAGCCGGCGCGCGCCAAGGCCCAGGCACTCGGCGTCAAGGAGATCTACATCGAGGACCTGCGCGAGGAGTTCGTGCGCGACTACGTCTACCCGATGTTCCGTGCCAACACCATCTACGAAGGGGAGTACCTGCTCGGCACTTCCATCGCGCGCCCGCTGATCGCCAAGCGTCTGATCGAGATCGCCAACGAGACCGGCGCCGACGCCATCTCCCACGGCGCCACCGGCAAGGGCAACGACCAGGTGCGCTTCGAGCTGGGCGCCTACGCGCTCAAGCCCGGCGTCAAGGTGATCGCGCCCTGGCGCGAGTGGGACCTGACCTCCCGCGAGAAGCTGATGGCCTACTGCGACCAGCACAGCATCCCGGTGGACTTCTCCAAGAGCAAGAAGAAGTCCCCCTACTCCATGGACGCCAACCTGCTGCATATCTCCTACGAGGGCGGCATCCTGGAGGACCCCTGGGCCGAGGCCGAGGAGGAGATGTGGCGCTGGAGCGTGTCGCCCGAGGCGGCCCCGGACGAGCCCACCTACGTGGAGCTGACCTATGAGCAGGGCGACATCGTGGCCCTCGACGGCCAGCCGATGAAGCCCCACGAGGTGCTCGAGACCCTCAACAAGGTGGCGGGCGCCAACGGCATCGGCCGCCTGGATATCGTCGAGAACCGCTACGTGGGCATGAAGTCCCGCGGCTGCTACGAGACCCCCGGCGGCACCGTGATGCTCAAGGCGCATCGTGCCATCGAGTCCCTGACCCTGGACCGCGAGGAGGCCCATCTCAAGGACCAGCTGATGCCCAAGTACGCCGAGGTGATCTACAACGGCTACTGGTGGAGCCCGGAGCGGCGCATGCTGCAGGCCGCCATCGACGAGACCCAGAAGAACGTCTCGGGCGTGGTGCGCATCAAGCTCTACAAGGGCAATGTGATCGTGGCGGGGCGCAAGTCCGAGCAGTCGCTCTTCGACGAGTCCATCGCCACCTTCGAAGATGACGCCGGCGCCTACGACCAGAAGGATGCCGAGGGCTTCATCAAGCTCAACGCCCTGCGCCTGCGCATCGCCGCCGGCAAGGGCCGTCAGCAGGCCTGATCGGCCCCGCTGATGCCTTCCGTCGACGCCGGCCCCGTGCCGGCGTCGTCGTCTGCACGGGCGTGCGCAGCGAAGAGGAGACGCGACCATGTTCAAGAAACTGTTTTCCGGCCTGCTGGGCGGCGGCGAGAAGCGCCCCTCCGGGGCTCGGGCCGCCGACCCGGTGGAGTACCAGGGGTACCAGATCATCTCCGAGCCGGACGAGCAGGGCGGCCAGTACCGCGTCAGCGGCTGGATCCGCCGGGTGAGCCCCGAGGGCGAGCCCCAGGAGCATCGCTTCGAACGCTCCGACATGGTCCCCGGCCGCGAGGCCTGCGACCAGCTGATGGTCAGCAAGGCCCGGCGCTTCATCGACGATGTGGGCGAGGCGATGTTCCAGGAACGCTGAGGAGCCCTGATGGCGACGGCGCTGCGGCGTTCGCCATGCCCCTTTCGCCCAAGTGTGTCGCGGGCGGCGCCTCGTTACACTGGCCGGGTCCTTCCTGACCGGAGTCACCATGCGCCTGCTGCACCGTGCTTCCCCCTGGCGCACTCTCTTCGCTGCCGACCCGCTTCCCGACCCGACGCGGCTGCCGCCGCTGCTGGCGCCCCTGCGAGATGCCCTGAAGGAGCTGGGGCCTGCCCCCGGGCTTGCCGATGCTCACGCCTGGCAACCGCGGCTGGTGGAGGCGCTGATGCGCCTGGACCTGCCGGCCTGGCGCATCAGTCAGCTGATCAGCGACCACAACGCCTGGCTCTATCGGCGAGCCATCCAGCTGGCTCAGAACGAGATGCAGGGGCAGGGGTGGGGGGAGCCGCCGGTGGCCTACTGCGTGATCGTGATGGGCTCCGGTGCCCGCCAGGAGAGCCTGCTGGGGCCGGACCAGGACAACGGCATGATCATTGCCGACTATCCGGATAGCCGGCACGGCGAGATCGACGGCTATTTCCAGGCGCTGGGGGAGCGCTTTACCGAGCGGCTCGACCAGGCCGGGATTCCCCTCTGCAGCGGCCATGTGATGGCGCGCTGGCCGATGTGGCGCAAGCGCCTCTCTGAGTGGGGAGAGCAGCTAGCGCTGTGGACCGCCGACCGCCGCGTGAAGCGCGTGCAGCAGGCCAATATCCTGCTCGATTTCCAGACGGTCCACGGCGAGGCGGATCTGGCCGAGGCGCTGGCCGACCAGGTGGCGCGGCTGATGCCCAGGGCCGGCCTCTTTCTCGATGAGATGGGGGCGCTGCTCGATGAGCAGCCGGTGGCCCTGGACCGCTTCGGGCGGCTGTCGGGGTCGGTGGAGGGGGCGCCCCACGAGCGGGCGGTCAACCTCAAGCATCAGGCGGTGCTGCCGCTGGTGGCGGCGACTCGCCTGCTCTCCCTGCGCCACGGCGTGCGGGAGGTCGGTACCCGGGAGCGGCTGGCGGCGCTGGTGGTCGTGGGGGCGCTGGGGGCGGAGACCTGCCGCGGCCTGACCGCCGCGCTGGAGCGGCTGCAGGCCCTGCTGCTGGAGGAGCAGTGCCACGGCCTCAAGGCGGGGCGGGCCGCCGATGGCTGGGTGGACCTGTCACGCCTGGGCGAAGATCAGCGCCTGCTGCTGCGCCACGACCTGCAGCAGATCCGCGCCTTCAAGCGTCGGGCGAAGCGCGCCTAGCCGACGCTTCCGCAGGCGCCTCCGGAAGCTCCATGGTCAGGCAGGCGCCGCCCAGGTGGGGGGCGTCCTCCACCCAGAGGCGCCCGCCCAGGTGGGCGACGATGCCGCGGCTGATGGGCAGGCCCAGGCCGCTGCCCCGGGGCCGGCCCCGGGTCTGCTCCGGTGTCTCGCCGAGGCGCTGGATCTGGTGAAACTTCTCGAAGACCCGCTCGCGCTCCTCTTCGGCGATTCCCTGGCCGTTGTCCTCCACCGACAGGCGGTAGTGGTTCTTGTGGCGGGCCAGGCGCAGCAGCACCCTGGGGTCGTCCGGGGCGGCGAACTTGCCGGCGTTATCGAGCAGGTTGATGATCACCTGCTCCAGGCGGTCCGGGTCGCCCACCACCGCCGCCGTCTCCACCTCGATCCGTACCTCCAGCTCCACCCCGCGATCCTCCTGCATATGGTGGACCGCATCCACGCTGTGGCGGGTCAGCTCCACCAGGTCCAGCTGCTGGGGGTTGAGGGTCAGCCGGCCGCTCTCCAGACGGGCCAGGTCGAGGATCTCCTCGATCAGCCGCGAGAGCCGCTGGCTCTCCTTGACCACCACGTTGAGGAAGTGCACCCGCTTCTCTTCGGGCAGGTCGCCGCTGTCGCGCAGGATCTCGGCGAAGGCGCGAATCGAGGTCAGCGGCGTTCTCAGCTCGTGGCTGACCATGGCCACGAACTCATCCTTGAGGCGATCCAGCTCGCGCAGGCGCTCGTTGGCGGCGCGCAGCTCCTCGCTGGCCCGGGCCAGCTCCTCGGACTTCTGCTCCAGGCGGCGGTTGACCTCCAGGGTCTCGGAGGTGGTGTCGAGGATGCTGAGGATCGACTCCAGGTCCAGGGCCTCGCCGCGCACCACCGAGTTGATCAGCACCCGCGCCGAGGCGTTGCCCAGGGCGCCGGAGAGCGCCTGCTCGGCCCGGGCGATCAGCTCCGGTGGGGCGGGCTGGTCGTTGGTGGGCTCCTCCCCGGGGTAGCCGGTGAAGACCCGGGCGGTGGCGTTGGCCCCCAGATAGCGGTCGAGCAGGGCGCGCAGCTCCCCCCGGGTGGTCTGGCCGTGCCACAGGGAGGTCTCCATCAGGCTCGGGTGCATCGCCTCGGTGAACAGCGCCGCCTGAGTCTGCTCCAGGGGGGTCTGCCGGCTGAACAGCGAGATGCCCACCAGCAGGCCGACGTTGGCGGTCAGGCTCCAGAGCAGGGAGTGGGAGTAGATGTCCCAGCCCTCCAGGCCGAACATGGCGTAGGGCCTGAGCCATTCGATCCCGAAGGGGCCCTGGGTGAGGAAGGCGTCGTCGAGCCAGCCCGACTGGGCGAAGCCCGGGAGCAGCAGGGTCCAGGCCCAGATCAGGGTGCCGGCGATCAGCCCCAGGGCGGCGCCGCGGCCGTTGGCCCCCCGCCAGTACATGCCGATCAGCATGGCGGGGGCGAACTGGCAGGCGGCGGCGAAGGAGACCAGGCCGATGGTGACCAGGCTGTAGGAGTCGCCGATCAGGGCGTGGTAGAGGTAGCCCAGCAGCAGGATCAGCACGATGGCGACCCGGCGTATGCCCAGCAGCCAGCCGGCCAGCTCGCCGCGGCTGCTCAGGTGCAGGCGCCGGGAGCGCAGCAGCAGCGGCATGATCAGCTGGTTGCTGACCATGGTGGAGAGCGCGATGGTCTCCACGATCACCATGCTGGTGGCGGCGGAGAGCCCGCCGATGAAGACCAGCAGCGGCAGCCCTTCGAAGCCCGCCGAGAGCGGCAGGGTCAGCACATAGCTGTCCGGGTCGCCGGCGGAGAGCAGCAGGCCGGCCATGGCGATGGGGATCACGAAGAGGTTGATGGCCAGCAGGTAGAGGGGGAAGAGCCAGGTGGCGCGCTTGATATGGCGCTCGTCGACGTTCTCCACCACCAGCACCTGAAACTGGCGGGGCAGGGTGATGAAGGCCAGGAAGGCGAGCACCAGCATGCCCATCCAGCCGCTGGCGCCGCCGGGAATGGCGTCGAGCCCCATGGCACCCACCAGCTCGGGAGTCGCCGCCACCTGGCGGAAGAGGTCCCCCGGGCCGTGGAAGAGGCCGAAGACCACGAACAGGCCCACCGCCAGGAAGGCGACCAGCTTGATCATCGACTCGAAGGCGATGGCCGCCACCATGCCCTCGTGGCGTTCGCTGGCGTCCAGATGGCGGGTGCCGAAGAGGATGATGAAGACCGCCAGCACCAGCGCCACCCAGAAGGACTTGTCGACCCAGAAGGCCTCCTCGGCGATGCTCAGCTCCGGCGCCTGGGGGTAGTTGACCAGCACCGCATGGCTCACCGTGATCGCCTTGAGCTGCAGGGTGATATAGGGGGTGATGCCGATCAGGGCGATCAGCGCCACCAGGGCGCCGAGGCTCGAGCTCTTGCCGTAGCGGGCGCTGATGAAGTCGGCGATGGAGGTGATCCGCTGCACGCTGGCGATGCGCACCATCTTGCGGATCAGGAAGGGAGCCATCAGCATCGCCAGGGTCGGCCCCAGATAGATGAGCAGGAAGCTGGGGCCGTACTGGGCGGCCCGCCCCACGCTGCCGTAGAAGGTCCAGGCGGTGCAGTAGACGGCGATGGAGAGCGCATAGACCGTGGGGGAGCCGATCAGGGAGCGCCCTTGCTCGGCGCGGCGGTCGCCCCAGGCGGCGATCACGAAGAGCAGCGCCAGGTAGCCGAAGGCGACGCTCAACACCACGGCATCGGTTCTCATCTCGCCTCCCTGCGCATGGTGGCTATCTCCTCAGTCGTTCGAGCGGTGCTCGAGCAGCCAGGCGGCCAGGCCGATCACCACCCCCCAGGCCACGAACAGATAGAGCGGCAGCCAGGAAGGCCCCCCCTCGGGCCGGTCGAAGACCAGCACCAGCGGCGGGGTGAAGAGCAGGGTGGCCAGCAGCACCAGGGCGGTGAGCCGCTCGCCCAGGCGAGGGGTGTTCATGCCGGCCTCCGGCTGCGTGGGGCGTCATGGCTCATGAGGCGCAGGCGTCCTCCTTGGTCAGGGCGCTGTTCTGCAGGGCCAGCGCCTGCTCGAGGGTCTCGATGCCCCGGGCCTCCAGCCTCGGCAGCAGGGAGAGCCACAGCTCGGCGGTCACCCGGGCATCGCCCAGGGCGGTGTGGCGGGTGCCCGGCGGGAAGCTGAGGTCGTAGCGGTCGGCCAGGCTGTCCAGGTCGTGGCCGTCGAGGCTGGCATCCAGGGCCCGTGAGATCAGCAGGGTGTCGAGCACCGGCATGTCGAGGGTCACGCCGGCCCCCGGCGGCTGCAGGGCGAGCAGGTCGAAGGCGGCGTTGTGGGCCAGGATCACGGCGTCGCCCACATAGTCGCGGAAGCGCGGCAGCACCACCGGCAGGGGCGGCGCGCCCGCCACGTCGGCATCGGTGATGCCGTGGATGGCGGTGCTGGCCGGCGGGATCGGCTTGCCGGGGTCGACGCGCACGTCGAACACCTCGCTGGCCAGCAGGCGGGCATTGACCACGCGGCAGGCGCCGATGCTGATCACGGTATCGCCGCGGCGCAGCTCCAGGCCGGTGGTTTCGGTGTCGAAGGCGACCACCTCCAGGGCGCGCAGCGGGCGCGCGGCCAGCTCGGCGTCGGGCGGCGGCAGCTCGGCGATGCCGAAGTCGTGGAACTCCGGGCGAGGCTCGGTGGCTGGGCGCGGCGCGCCGACCCGCTCGGTGGCCGGCAGCGGCAGGCGCAGGCGGGCGTGCTCGCCGTCGGCATCGGCCAGGCTCCAGGCGTCGCTGGCGTGCTGGCGCAGCACGTCGGAGACCCGGGGACTCAGGGGAAGGTCGTCGAGGCGCTGCTGCTGCCACTCGTTGAGCTGGCGCTCGCCCAGGGGCTGGCCGCGCCAGACTAGGTCCAGGTAGACCCGGCGATTGCCCAGGCACACCTCACCCTCCAGCTCCCTGCCATCTAGGTGGGGGCGCAGCACCTCGAGCAGCGAGCCGAGCAGCACCAGCAGGGCGGTGGCGTCGCCCTTGAACCAGGCGGGCATGCCCACCGGGACCACCTTGGGTGCGGGCTCCGCCAGGCGTTCGTTGAGGGCGTCCCAGAGGTCGTTGGACCAGAGCGGGACCAGTCGCTCACCTTCGTGCTGCATGCGCTCTACCAGGGAGGCAAGCTCTTCGATATCGCGTCCCAGTGACTGGCTCTCCTCGTCGATCACCTTCTCCAGGCGTCCGCGCATCTCGCCGGAGGCGCCGCGCAGGGTGGAGAGGGCGTCGGCGGCGCTGGTCAGGCTGGCGCTGTGGCGGCGCAGCCGCGGCAGGCTGTCGAGGAGCTCGGCCCGGGCGCCCATCTCGCTGGTCCAGGCCGCCGTGGTGTCGGTCAGGGTGAGCAGGGACTCTCCGTGGCTGCCCGGCACCCGGCGCAGCACGGCGCGCAGCCAGCGCTCGTCGCAGGGTACCAGGACCTCCCGGGGGGAGCCGTCGCCGGGCAGCTGGCCAAGGGCGTCCTGGAGGCTGGCAGCGGGGAGCAGGGCCTCGAGGCGCTTGCCCAGCCCCAGCCCGTGGTGCCCCTCGAACAGCGTCTCGGCGGCCTGGTTGAAGAGCAGCACCCGCCGGTGCTGGTCGCAGAGCAGCAGGGGGGTGTCGAGCACCTGGAGCAGGGTCTCGAGCTCCTGGCGAATGCGCGCCGCGCTGCGCGCCCCCTCGGCGTGGGCGGTGGCCAGCCGGCCGCGGTCGGCCCGCCAGGCGTCGCGCACTCGCACCAGGTCCGGCCCCAGGCTGCGCAGCCACCCCTCCGGCGGATAGTCGTCCCGGGCATCGGGGTTGGCCACCAGGCGCGCCAGCTGCACCTGGAGGTGGCGCAGCGGGGTGAACAGCTGGCGCTCCAGCAGCAGGCCCACCAGAAAGATGGTGCCGCCGCCGGAGAAGCAGCCCAGCCAGAGGGCCAGACGGGCCAGCCCCTCAGGCTTGAAGAGGGTGTCGAGCCAGAGGGCAAAGGTGGCGCCGCCGAAGATGCTGACGCCGCTGAGCAGCAGCCACAGGCCGATCAGCCGCTGGCGTCGCGGCAGCCCGGGAAGTCGTTTTGCCATCAGGAGACCTCGGCGAGCAGCGCCTTGACCTTCTCAACCAGCGCCTGGGTGGAGAAGGGCTTGGTGATGTAGTCGTCGGCGCCCAGCGCCAGTCCCTTCTCGCGCTCCACCTCGCGGCCGTGGGCCGTCAGCATGATGATGGGCAGGCGGGCGTGGTCGGGGTCGGCGCGCAGACGCTCCAGCACGTCGAAGCCGCTGATACCCGGCAGGCTGATGTCGAGCAGCACGAGATCGGGTGTCCCCTCGGCGACGCGCGCCAGGGCGCTCTCGCCATCCTCGGCGGTGACCACCTCGAAGCCGGCCTGCTGCATCAGAAACTCCAGGGACAGGACGATATTGGGTTCATCGTCCACCACCAGGACCTTGGCCATGGCGTTCTCCATTGATTTGTCATTGTCATGTTGTTGCTGCTCAGTCTAGTGGCCGGCCGAGGCGCCGCAAAGGCGACCTTGGCAGGAGTTGACCCGCCCGTGGCGTGCTAGGGTGCGTGGAGGAACCCACTGCGAGGAAGGCAAATGATCGAGGTGCATCATCTGGACAACTCCCGTTCCCAGCGGGTGGTCTGGCTGTTGGAGGAGCTGGGCCTCCCCTATGAGCTGATTACCCATGAGCGGGATCCGCAGACCCTGCTGGCGCCCGAGTCGCTGCGCGAGGTGCACCCCCTGGGCAAGGCGCCGGTGATTCGCGACCTGGCTCGGGGCGGGCGGGTGATCGCCGAGTCGGGGGCGATCATCGACTACCTGATAGAACACCACGACGCCGAGGGGCGCCTGGCACCGTCGGCCGGCAGCGAGGCGTGGGAGCGCTACCGCTTCTGGCTGCACCATGCGGAGGGCTCGGGGATGCCGCCCCTGGTGATGAGACTGGTCTTCTCGCGCCTCGGCCAGCCGCCGGTGCCGGCGCTGGCCAGGCCGCTGGGTCGGCTCTTCGCCCGAGGCGTGGAGCAGCAGTACCTGGGCCCGGAGATTCGCCGCCTGCGTGACTTCTGGGAGCGGTCGCTGGAGGCGTCGGGCCCCTGGTTTGCCGGTGAGGCCTTCAGCGCCGCCGATATCCAGATGAGTTTTGCGGTGCTGGCCATGGCCGGGCGCGGAGGGCTCGAGGGCCGCCCGCGGCTGCAGGCGTTTCTGGAGGCCTGCCGGGAGCGGCCCGCCTATGCGCGCACCGTGGTGCGGATCGGCGAGTTCTCCCTCTCGGCCGGCTGAGCCTCAGCGTCCGGTGTCGCCATTCTGGCCGGATGTCCGGGCAGCGGGGCCCAGGGGGCCCAGCCAGAGCCAGACCTGGACCACCACCAGCAGCGGCAGCAGCCAGAGGGGGGCACCGGTGGTGCCGGCCAGCAGCCGGTAGATGACGAAGCCGATGATGCCGGCGGCCACGCCCACCAGTGGAAAGAGCAGGGGGCGCTGGTAGCCTGGCCGTCGGGAGAGACGGTAGAGGGTGCCGACGAAGGCGCCGAAGGCCGCGGTCATGGCCAGTGGGATAAGCAGATGCTGCATGGTGGTCTCGTATGATGGCTGAAGGCGGGTGGCTGGATGCGTCCGGTTTGGCTGCCAGCCTAGAGGGGGGCGCCGCCGGCTGGCTCTGCGACTTTAGTCACGCGTTGAACAGTGAGGCGCGCTTTGTCATGGACTTGGCCTATACAAGGTAAGACCATTGGACCCGGTGCCGCCTGCCAGCGCGGTACCGTCTCCCACACATCCCTGTTCCACCCTAGGAGTGCGCCATGAGTGCCATCGTTATCCTGGTCCTGGGTCTTGCCGCGATGGCGGCCGGGTACTTCCTGTACTCGAAGTTCATCGCCGAGAAGATCTACCGGCTGGATCCCGACTTCAAGACGCCTGCCCACGAGTATGAAGACGGCGTCGACTTCGTCCCCACCAACCGCTTCGTCCTGTGGGGCCACCACTTCACCTCGGTAGCCGGGGCCGCGCCCATCGTGGGGCCGGCCATTGCCGTGATCTGGGGCTGGGTCCCCGCCTTCCTGTGGGTGGTGTTCGGCACCATCTTCTTCGCCGGGGTGCATGACTTCGGCGCCATCTGGGCCAGCGTGCGCAACAAGGCCAAGTCGGTGGGCGCCCTGACCGGCGACGTGGTTGGCAAGCGTGCCCGCAGCATCTTCATGATCGTCATCTTCCTGGTGCTGCTGATGGTCAACGCGGTGTTCGCCGTGGTGATCGCCGGCCTGATGATGAACTTCTCCAGTGCCGTGGTGCCGGTGTGGGGCGCCATCCTGGTGGCGCTGATCATCGGCCAGCTGATCTACCGCCGCATGCTCAGCCTGCCGATGGTCTCCATCATCGGCGTGGTGGCCCTCTATGCCCTGATCGGGATCGGGCCCTCGGTGCCGCTGCAGATGCCCGCCGAGGTGGCCGGTCTCTCCGGCAATGCGGTCTGGATCCTGATCCTGTTCGCCTATGCGGCCATCGCCTCGCTGCTGCCGGTCTGGGTGCTGCTCCAGCCCCGCGACTACATCAACGGCCTGCAGCTCTTCATCGGTCTGATCGTGCTCTACGGCGCCATCGTGCTGATGAATCCGAGCATGGTGGCGCCCGCCTTCAACGACAACGTACCCGCCGGTACGCCGTCACTCTTGCCGCTGCTCTTCGTGACCATTGCCTGCGGGGCGATCTCCGGCTTCCACGGCCTGGTCTCCTCCGGCACCACCTCCAAGCAGCTCAACCGCGAGACCGACGCCCGCTTCGTCGGCTACTTCGGCGCCATCGGCGAGGGCATGCTGGCGCTGGCCGCCATCCTCGCCGCCACCGCCGGCTTCGCTACCCTGGCCGACTGGGAGGCGATGTACACCGCCTTCGGTCAGGGTGGCGTCAACGCCTTCGTGGAGGGCGGCGCCTTTATCATTCACAACGGCGTCGGCCTGCCGGAAGCCACGGCGGCGACCCTGCTCACCGTGATGGCGGCGCTGTTCGCCGGCACCACCATGGATACCGGCCTGCGCCTGCAGCGCTACATCTTCCAGGAGTGGGGCGAGATCTATAACCAGCAGTGGATGAAGAAGCCGGCCATCGCCACCCTGCTGGCGGTGGGCAGCTGCCTGCTGCTGGCCTTCGGCGCCGGCGGCGCCGACGGGGCCGGCGGTCTGATCATCTGGCCGCTGTTCGGCACCACCAACCAGCTGCTGGCGGGGCTGACCCTGCTGGTGATCACCGTGATGCTGGTGCGCCTGCGTCGCCCGATGTGGTACACCCTGGTGCCGCTCTGCTTCCTGCTGGTGATGACCATCGCCGCGCTGCTGATCCAGCTGCGTACCTTCTTCGAGCAGGGCAACTACTTCCTGCTGGTGCTGGATATCGTGGTGCTGATCGCCGCCATCATGGTGGCCATGGAGTGCGCCTCTACGCTGAAGCGCTCCCGCGCCGAGATGGCCGCCGAGCAGAAGTGAAAGGAGTGACTCATGAACGATGATCATGACCGCGGTCATGATCCTCGTCTCGAACGGATGCGGGCCTGGCTGAGCCAGGCCCGTTTCTTCGCGGAGGAGGTCTACTCCTCCCGCTACCGGGGCGCCATTGCCCGCGCCCGCCGAGACGAGGACGACCTCTTCATGCTGCTGGTATTCTCCGAGATGATGGGAGTCCCCAACCCGGCGGCCTACTACACCCTGGAGCTGCAGCCGCTGCTGCTGGAGCGCTTCCACGACTGGCACCGGCGCATGGGCATGGAGCGCTCGCCGCTGGACCATTTCAAGTGCTGCTGAGGCCACTATGAAAGAGCTACTCGACAAACGCCTGCTGTGGGTGGGCGGCAAGGGCGGGGTCGGCAAGACCACCGTGGCCGCGGCCCTGGCGGTGCTGGCGGCGCGGCGGGGCAGGAAGGTGCTGGTGGTCTCCACCGACCCGGCCCATAGCCTCGGTGATGTCTTCGACCGCGAGCTTGGCGACACGCCCCGGCGTCTGCTGCCCAACCTGGACGCCATGGAGATCGATCCCGACGCCGAGGTGGAGGCCCATCTGGCGCGGGTCACCGAACAGATGCGCCGCTATGCCGCCCCGGAGATGATGAAGGAGCTGGAGCGGCAGATGCGACTGACTCGGCAGTCGCCGGGCACCCAGGAGGCGGCGCTGCTGGAGCGGCTCTCGCGGCTGATCACCGATGACGAGGCCGACTGGGACCTGATCCTCTTCGACACCGCGCCCACCGGCCACACCCTGCGCCTGCTGACCCTGCCCGAGGCGATGGCCGCCTGGACCGACGGCCTCCTGGCCCACAATCGCAAGTCGGAGGAGCTGGGCAAGGTGCTCTCGCACCTGACGCCCAAGCGGGGCCGCGACGTGGCCACCCCCTTCGACGACCCCAAGGAGGATCCGCTGGCCGATCTGGATGAGAAGACCCGCGACGTGGCGAAGACCCTGATCGAGCGCCGGCGGCTCTTCCACCAGGCACGGCGGCGTATCGAGAACGCCGAAGAGACCGGCTTTCTGTTCGTGATGACCCCGGAGCGGCTGCCGATCCTCGAGACGGCGCGGGCCGTGGCGACCCTCGAGGAGGCGCACGTGCCGGTGGCCGGCACCCTGGTCAACCGGGTGATTCCCGAGGATGCCGACGGGGAGTTCCTGCGCGCCCGCCGGGAGCAGGAGGCAACCTACCTGGCCCGCATCGATCAGGAGCTTGGCCACCTGCCACGCCCGCGGCTGCCCTGGCTGCCCACCGACGTCCAGGGCATCGCGATCCTGGAAGAGCTGGCCGAACGCCTGGAAGAACAGGGCTTCTAGTCGGCGAGCGTCTCCAGTCGTCGGGTGGGCCAGTGCACCACGGCGGTGTGGCGATGCATGCGCTCGGCGAGCCAGGGGTGGCGCTCCTGGATCACCCGGCTGGCGAAGTCGGCCAGGAAGCGCGACTTGAGCTCGGCCCGGGCGCGGTCCACCCCCACCGCCTGGTAGGGGGTGGAGGCGAGCAGCATGAGGCCGTCATCGGGAATGCGCCCGGCGGCCATGTTGGCGTCGATGATGTCGGCGGCGGTGCCGATGGGCTCGGCCAGGCTCGGGCCGTAGGGGCCGATGATCAGCGCGGTATTGGGCAGGTGCAGGAAGTCGAAGCCGCGCCCTACGCAGATCACCCACTCGCGGTGCTCGATATCGAGCTGTCGGGCCACCCCGCGCAGGCTCGCCGTATGGGCCAGGTTCCCCTCGAGTAGCGGAAGCAGGTCGCGGCGGATATCGGCCGGCATGTCCGGGCAGAGGGCGGCGACCCGGCGGCCGAGGTCCTCGCCGTCGTCGGCATCGAGCGTCCCGATATCCAGTGTCGCCTCCCCCTCGCCGTGGAGGATCAGGGCGTCGGAGTCGGTCTCGAAGCCGCACACCAGGGGGTAGACGTGCTGATGATCGGCGCCGAACAGCCGCTCGGCCTGGGCGCGGATCTCGCGGGCGTGGGCCAGGGCGGCGCCGGCATCGCAGCCGAAGCCGGCGCAGCCGCGCCGCCGCTCCCCCCGGGAGAAGTGGTAGGTGATCATCATCAGCGACCCGTGGCCCGCGCGGATCCCTTCCGCCACCGCCTCGGTCACCAGCTCCCCCAGGTAGGGCCAGCCCAGGTCGAAGATGCCACCGAGGTTGCGGAAGGGGGTGATGATGCCGAGCGGCGTGCGGGTGGCATGAGGGATATGGATGCGTCCGTCCATGCACTTCAGTACCAGCAGGCGGGTAGGGTGCCTGGCCAGGTAGCGCTCCCGGGCCAGGCTGGCCGAGGGGCTGCAGTAGGTGTCGGCGTGCTGGCGGGAGAGGGCCAGCAGCGCCTCGATGCGCTCGCCGATGGGGCGGTCGTGGAGTGGGATGGGCATGGGGCTCCGGAAGGGCTCTTGTCGTTGTCGTCCCATCCTCGCCCAGCCGTCGGCGGCTGCCAATCCGCCGTTCGGTGCATACGGCTGCGACTGAAGGGCAAGCCTCGTTACAGCTCTGTCTTCTCCTTGAATTCGCAGAGGTCCTCGATGACGCAGCTGCCGCAGCGCGGCTTGCGCGCCACGCAGGTGTAGCGGCCGTGGAGGATCAGCCAGTGGTGGGCGTCCTGTCGAAACTCCTTCGGCACGTGGCGCAGCAGCTTCTTCTCGACCTCGACCACGTCCTTGCCCTTGGCAATACCGGTGCGGTTGGAGACCCGGAAGATATGGGTGTCCACGGCGATGGTGGGCTGGCCGAAGGCGGTGTTGAGGATGACGTTGGCGGTCTTGCGGCCCACCCCGGGCAGCGCCTCCAGGGCGGCGCGGGTCTCGGGGACCTCGCCGCCGTGCTTGTCGATCAGCAGGTGGCAGGTCTTCATCAGGTTCTCGGCCTTGGTGTTGAAGAGGCCGATGGTCTTGATGTGCTCCTTGAGCCCGTCGAGGCCGAGCGCAATGATCGCCTGGGGGGTGTTGGCGACGGGGAAGAGCCGGGCCGTGGCCTTGTTGACGCCTACGTCGGTGGCCTGGGCGGAGAGCAGCACCGCGGTGAGGAGCTCGAAGGGGGTTTCCCAGTTGAGCTCGGTGGTGGGCTCGGGGTTGTGCTCGCGCAGCCGCGCGAAGATCTCGAAGCGTTTCTGGGCGTTCATGTTTTTCCGTTTATTGAGCTGCTCCCGGCGCTCCTCAGAGCCATCGCAGTTGGCAGCGGCGCCTTTCGCTATCTCCCTTGCCGCCCTGTCGGTAGCTGCGATAGCCCTTCGGCGCCCCTGTCCTGGCGGTAATTCAGCTGGCCCTGCCTCGGCTGGGCTAGGTTGTCTGACTCTCTTCCAGGGCGCTTCTGGCCTCTGCCAGCAGCCGCTCGGCTTCGGGGAGCTGAGCTTGTGCGGTGGCCTCGGCGTCGGCGTCGCCGCGGCGCCGGGCGCTCTCCAGCTGCTGCTGCACGCGCTTGACGGCCTGCTCGGCGGCCTTGAGGGCCATTTGGCGCTGTCGCTTCACCGCCGGGCCTGCGGTGGCAGGGCCCGAGCCGCCGGGGCGGCGCTGACGCATCAGGCGCTTCTGGCGCTCCAGGCGCTTCTCCTTGGCCTCTCGGGCCAGGCGCGCCTGGCGGGCGCGGTGGCGGGTGCGCCCGAGCGTTGCGCGCCGGGCCAGGTAGGCGTCGCGCTCGGCCTCGCTCTCGGCGGCCTGCCAGACGGGGTGGGGCACCAGATCGATGCAGTCCACCGGGCAGGGGGCCACACAGAGCTCGCAGCCGGTGCACTCGTCCGTGATCACCGTATGCATGCGCTTGGCCGCGCCGAGGATGGCGTCCACCGGGCAGGCCTGGATGCACTTGGTGCAGCCGATGCACTCGGCCTCGCGGATCACCGCGGCCAGCGGCAACTGGGCGGGCTCCACCAGAGGCTCCACCTGCCGGCCGGTGAGCGCCGCCAGGCGCTCGAGGGTCGCCTCGCCGCCCGGCGGGCAGCGGTTGATGGGCTCGCCCGCGGCGATCGCCTCGGCGTAGGGGAGGCAGCCATCGAAGCCGCACTTGCCGCACTGGGTCTGGGGCAGCAGGGCGTCGATGGCCGCGATCCGCTCGGGCTGGCTCACGCCTCAGGTCACCCGCTGGCCGGGCTCGGCGCCGGCATCCGGCGAGAGCAGGTAGATGCCCTCGTCGTTGGCCGAGGCCAGCACCATCCCCTCGGAGAGGCCGAAGCGCATCTTGCGCGGGGCGAGGTTGGCCACCATCACGGTGAGCCGGCCCTCCAGGGCCTCGGGGGCGTAGGCGCTGCGAATGCCCGAGAACACCGTGCGGGTCTCGCCGCCCAGGTCCAGGGTCAGCTTGAGCAGCTTGTCGGCACCCTCGACGTACTCCGCCTTGGCGATCCGTGCGATGCGCAGGTCCACCTTGATGAAGTCGTCGAAGGCGATCTCCGGGGCGATGGGCGTCTCGGCCAGGGGCCCCTTCGGGGTCTCCTTGAGCTTCTGTTCTTCCACCAGGTCCTCCTTTGACGCCGCCATCATGGCGTCGATCTTCTCCCGCTCCACGCGGGTCATCAGGGGCTTGAACTTGGCGATCTCGTGATCCAGCAGCGCCGCGTGGCGGCTTGCCCAGTCCAGCGACTCGAGTTTCAGGAAGTCGCGAGCGCCTTCGGCCATGGCTGGCACCACCGGTGCCAGGTAGACCATCAGCTGACGGAAGAGGTTGAGGCCCACCGAGCAGATGTCGAGCACCTCCTGCTCGCGGCCCTCCTGCTTGGCCAGCACCCAGGGCTCGGCGTCGGCGATATAGGTGTTGGCCTCATCCGCCAGCTCCATCACCTTGCGCATGGCGCGGCCGAACTCGCGAGCCTCGTAGAACTCGGCGATCTCGTCGCCGGCACCGATGAAGCGGGCCAGCATCTCCGGCTCGGCACAGTGGGCCGAGAGCCTGCCGCCGCCCAGCTTCTTGACGAAGCCGGCGCAGCGGCTGGCGATATTGACCACCTTGCCCACCAGGTCGCTGTTGACCCGGGCGGCGAAGTCCTCGAGGTTGAGGTCCAGGTCGTCCACCCGAGAGGTGAGCTTGGCGGCGAAGTAGTAGCGCAGGTACTCCGGGTTCAGGAAGTCCGCGTAGGTGGCGGCCTTGATGAAGGTGCCCCGGGACTTGGACATCTTGGCCCCGTTCACCGTCACGAAGCCGTGGCAGTTGACCGCGGTGGGGGTGCGGAAGTCGGCGCCGTGGAGCATGGCAGGCCAGAACAGGGCGTGGAAGTAGACGATATCCTTGCCGATGAAATGGTAGACCTCGGCCTGGCTGTCCTTGTGCCAGAAGGCGTCGAAGTCCAGCCCCTGGCGGTCGCAGAGGTTCTTGAAGCTGGCCAGGTAGCCGATGGGGGCGTCCAGCCAGACGTAGAAATACTTGCCCGGGGCGTCGGGGATCTCGAAGCCGAAGTAGGGGGCGTCCCGGGAGATGTCCCACTCGTTGAAGCCGGCCTCGAACCACTCCATCAGCTTGTTGCGGATCTGGGACTGGACGTGGCCGTCGTTGATCCACTCATGCAGGAAGTCGGCGAAGTCCGGCAGCTTGAAGAAGTAGTGGGTGGAGCTTCTCACCTCGGGGGTGGCGCCGGAGATGGCCGATACCGGATCGATCAGCTCCGCCGGGGTATAGGTGGCGCCGCAGGCCTCGCAGTTGTCGCCGTACTGGTCGTCCGCCTTGCACTTGGGGCAGGTGCCCTTGATGAAGCGGTCGGCCAGGAAGAGCCCCTTGACCGGGTCGTACATCTGCTCGATGTCGCGGGTGGCGATATGCCCCTTGTCCCGCAGGCGGGTGTAGATCAGCTCGCTGAAGTAGCGGTTCTCGTCGGAGTGGGTCGAGTGGTAGTTGTCGAAGGCCACGCCGAAGGTGGCGAAGTCCGCCTGGTGCTCCTGACTGACCCGGTCGATCAGCGCCTCGGAGGTGATGCCCTCCTGCTCGGCACGCAGCATGATGGCGGTGCCATGGGCGTCGTCGGCGCACACGTAGTGGCACTCGTGGCCGCGGCTCTTCTGGAAGCGCACCCAGATATCGGTCTGGATGTATTCGAGCAGGTGGCCGAGGTGGATGGCGCCGTTGGCGTAGGGCAGGGCGCTGGTGACCAGGATCTTGCGCGTGGCGTTCGTCGACATATCGGCTCTTGAGTCCCAGGGAAAATCAGACGCCAGATTGTAGCCGTCTTGAGCTCGCGCTGCACCCGCGCGGCGCCCGGGTTTGGCGAGCCGCACACTGTTCGGTTAAAATGGGAGGGTCAAACGGTGAGCGGCACGGATCGCCGCTTGCCCGATGGCCAACCCCAGCGTCACGCATGCCTGGAGCCTGCTTCCCTACAGACTTCATGGAGAAACTCCCATGCGTATGCGTCTTGCCCTGCCCTTGATGGCAGCAACCGCCCTGCTGGCCGGCTGTGCCGGCAATGCTATCTCGCCGACCTACACCAGCGTCGACCCCGACCTCATGCGGATCGGCGATGATCGCCCCGCTGACCCGGAGAAGCGCGTCGAGGAGATGGGCTCCTACTGCCTCGAGATCACCGAGACCTGGAACGCTCATGGCACCACCCCGGACGGCCAGAGCCTGTGGGCCAAGGACACCGCCCGCAAGGTCGTGCCCTGCAGCTGAACCAAGCACGCCCCGTACGATCGAGCGCCCGGTGCCTATCCGCACCGGGCGCTTTTCGTCGGAGCCTTCCTATCCCTTCGCCCCGCGGAGCCTGGCTGCCACTCTCGTCAGGAAGAGCCGCCGCTGGGCTTGGAGTCGGCCATCAGCATGTCGGGGTCGCGGGGTGGCTGGCACTGGGTGCGGGCGCCGGGGGCGAGGTAGGGGCGCAGGATCGGCTCCATGCCCTTGAGCACCTGGACCGGAAGGGCCGAGGTAAAGCGGAAGCGGTCGGCGTCGCTGCCGGCCACGTAGGCGGTGAGGGTGCCGAAGTGATCATCGCCCAGGTAGAACACGAAGGTGGCAGTGCGGTTGCGCGCCTCTGAGTGTACTACCTGACCGGAGCGAGTCACTGTCTGGAAGCGGTTGTTGCCGGTACCGGTCTTGCCGCCCAGGGTCAGCGGGGTGTCATCGTCCAGTCGGAAGCTTCCCTGCAGCCGGCGCGCGGTGCCGCCCTCTACCACCTGAGAAAGGGAATGGCGCAGCACCGCGGCGACCTCCGGTGCCATCACCCGGTGGGTGCCGGCGTCATCGGGCAGGAGGCGGGTCTCGTAGGGAGTGCCCTCGGCCAGGTGGACCTCGTCGATGCGCAGGGTGGGCAGGCGCACGCCATCGTTGAGAATGATGCCCATCAGCTCGGCCAGGGCCGCGGGGCGATCTCCCGAACTGCCGATCGCCGTGGCCAGGGAGGGCACCAGATGGTCGAAAGCAAACCCCAGGCGGGCCCAGCGCTGATGCAGGTCGAGGAAGGCCTCCACCTCCAGCATGGTGCGAATGCGCACGTCCCGGGCATTGCGGTGGCGGGTGCGCAGCAGCCAGCCGTAGACCTCCTGGCGCGCCTCGCGGCTGGCCGCTTCGGCGTCGGCGTAGCTGGCGTCGGGCCGGTCCTGGAGGAAGCCCACCAGCCAGAGCTCCAGCGGGTGGACCCCGGCGATATGCCCCTGGTCGGAGAGGGTCAGGGCGCTCGGGTCGCTGCGCTGGAAGAGGGCGCTGGGCTGAAAGCTGGCCCGTCCGGCCAGCCGCTCGGCCATGAAAGCGGTGAAGCCGATGGGATCTGCTTCTGGATAGAGATAGCGGTAGACCGCCGCCAGGCGGCGCGCGTCCGGGCGTAGCCCGCCGATAAAGGCCTCCAGGCTCTCCTCGGGCGGCAGTGCCCGGTACTTGCGCCAGAAGCGCTGCAGGAAGACGCGCCCCTCCCGGTCGGCGAAGCTGGCCAGGTAGTCCAGGCGGCGGGGGTCGCTGTCGTCCTCGAGGAGCTGGCGCCGGTTCTCGTCCCGGTGGATGCTGTAGTTCACCAGGTCGCGCATCAGGCGAATGAAGGGCAGGTTCAGCGACTCGCGCATCGCCTCTTCGAGGGTGGGGTGGCGGCCGTTATCCTCCCGGCGGAAGTTGCTGAAGGTGTGGCGGCCGCCGCCGGTGAAGAAGGCTTCGTGGGGGCTGGCCGAGTAGCGGCGCTGCATGGCCTGATCGAGCAGGGACGCCAGGGGCAACCCGGGCTCGGCGATCAGGCGGTCGAGCACCCAGCGGCTGAGATGATCCTGGCGGTCAACCGGGATCTGCCGCAGGGTCTCGGCGGGCAGCCCGGCGTGGCGGTCGTGCAGTTCGGCGATGATCTCCAGGTAGGTGGCCAGCACGCGCAGCTTGGCGGTGGAGCCCAGCTCCAGCTTGCTGCCCTCGTTGATATCGAAGGGCTGGCCGCCGTTGTCGGTCTGCACGCGCACCCGGAAGCCCTCTTCGCTGCGCTCGAAAAGCGTAAAGCTGTAACGCACCTCGGCGGTCTTCTCCGGGGAGAGCAGCCGCTCCCCGAACAGGCCGATCTCGGCGGCGAACTCGGGGTCGGCGAGTCGGTGGAGATAGTCCGTGGCCTCGCGCTGCAGGTCGGGATGCAGAGTGGTGCGGGCTCTCAGATCGAGCCGGTCCAGTTCGTGGAGGGAGACGCCCAGCAGGCCGGCCAGGCGGATGCGGGCCACCTGCAGCCCCTTGTCGCGGGGCACGCGGTGGGCCACCGGCGCCGCCTGGAAGTCGCGGAAAACGAGGCGCTGGGCCAGGGCCGCCTCGCTGAGCTCGACGGGAACCACCCCTTCGCTGGCGAGCAGCCGCAGGTGGCTGTCGGTAAGGCGCTCCAGCGCCTCTCGGCCGCCTCGCAGGTACCAAGAGGGGCGGCGCTGGGCGATCATCAGTGCCAGCACCTGGCGCAGCGCCAGCCCCTGGCGTGGCAGAGCGTCGGAGCCGCTGAAGCCGGGGACCAGCAGGCGGTTGGTCTCGTCGGGGTCTGCGCCGAACCACACCCAGAGGCCGTCGGTCAGGCCGTGCACCTCGCCGTGGCCGGGGGCGGCGGCCAGGGGCACGCTGTTGAGGTAGTCCAGGGCGATATCCTGGCGGGCGGTGAGGGTCTCGGGGCCGTGGCGATAGCCGCGCACGCTGGCCGAGACCATCTGGCGCAGCTTCTCCACGGGGGTGTCGGTGCGACCTCCGGGCGAGTGGCGGTATTTCTCGATCTGGGTGGCAAGGGTGCTCCCCCCGGCGGAGTGGTCCGAGACTTCCAGGGCGCGGGTGACCTGGGAGAGGGCGGCGCGGGCAAACCGTGGCCAGTCCACCGCGGGGTTGGCGTTGGGTGCGCTGGCGTCGAGCAGCTGACGGTTCTCGATAAACAGCAGCATTTCCAGCACCAGGGGCGGCACGGCATCGAAATGGGGGTAGTGATGCCCGGGGTGGCGGAAGGCGTAGAGGGTCTCGCCGGTACAGCTTTCCAGGCTGAGTCCGGCGCGGGTCTTCTCGGCGTAGGGGGGGTAGAAGCCGCGGGCGGCATACTCCATCAGGGCCGGCGAGAAGCGCGCCTGACGCTCGATGTGAAAGTCACGCTCCACCAGGCGGGACTGGAAGGCCGGGATTCGGGTGTAGCCGAGACGCTCGTCGAAGGGGCCGTGGCGGGGAAAGAGGATCCGTTCGCTGCGCCCGGGCATCACGCTCCAGCCTAGCTGGCCGGCGTAGCGCGAGAGCTCCTGGGACTGGAAGCGTGAGGTGCGGGCCTCTGCCACCAGCAGGGTGGCCAGTACGCTTGCCACCAGCGCCAGCAACAGCAGCAGCCAGAGCCCCGGGTGGCGCCGCTTCTTCGGCGGCGTCACGCCCAGGCCTGCTCCGGGTGGGCGCGGCCACCCCGGATCCAAGAGGGGTTCCTCCTCGTCAGGACGTCTGCCTGGCGAACGCAAATCCTGACTGCCCATACGCCATCTCCCTCAGGGCCCTCGTGAAGCGCGAGGCCTCTTCCATGAGCGTAGAAGGGTTCTGGAATTTGGGTAGCGAAGTGTAACTATCGTGAGGCGGCGTTTCGATAGATGCCGAAGTGGGTGAGGCCGCGATCATGCAGGTGGAGCGCCTGCATGCGGCTCATCACGCCCTGGTCGCAGTAGAGCAGGTAGCGGCGATCATCGGGCAGGGATTCGGCCTGCTGCTGAAGCTCATAGAAGGGTATCGCCAGCTGCGGCACCTCGGGCAGCGAGAGCGGGGCCTCCTCACGCTCGTGGGGGGCGCGGATATCGATCACGCTGATCTGGTCGGCGGCGGCGAGGCTCTCCCGGCTATCCAGGGTCAGCAGTTCGGCGGGGGAGGCGGGCGAGGGCGCCGGGGCGTCAGCCAGTGCATCGGTGCGGGTGAGCGTGGCGTCCTCGATGGCGGCCTCCAGCACCGAGAAATCGAAGGTCGCCTCGGCCTCGGCAATCTGGTCGCGGCGTGCCCGGGTATTGGGGCGGCGTGAGATGACGCCGCAGTACTCGGGCATCGTCTCGGCGAAGCGGGCGGTGTCGATCTCGCGGGCCTGGCGGATGATCTCCTGCTTGTCGTCGGTGAGCAGGGGGCGCAGCACCGGCAGCTCGCTGGCGTCATCGATCAGTGCGAGGTTGCTGAGGGTCTGGCTGGAGACCTGGGCGATGGCGTCGCCGGTGACCAGCGCCGGCACTCGGGCGCGGCGGGCGATGCGCGAGGCGGCGCGTACCATCATGCGCTTGAGCACCACGCCCATGACGCCATCCGGCACCTTGTGCAGGATCTCGGCGACCACCGGCTCGAAGGGCACCGAGATGAAGCTGACTCGATGGGAGAGGCTGTAGCGCTGCCAGAGGTGATGGGTGACCTCGCGCACCCCGCGCTCATGTTCCGGGCCGCCGAGGTTGAAGAAAAGGAAGTGGGTCTTGATGCCGCGGCGAATCATGCGCCAGGCGGCCACCGGCGAGTCGTAGCCGCCGGAGATCAGCGCCATGGCCTGGCCCTGCAGGCCCAGCGGATAGCCGCCGAGCCCCGGCCAGCGCCGGCGGATCAGGCGCAGCCGGTCGTCGATCACCTGGACCGGTACGTCCACCTCGGCGTGACGCAGGTCGACGCTGGCGCCGGGCGCGGCCGCCAGTAGCCGCGCCCCCAGGTGGCGCTCCATATCGGCGGAGGTGAAGAGGTGCTGGCCACGCCTCTTGGCGGAGACCCGGAAACGGCGGCCGGCGATCTCGCCCTGCCACAGCGGCGTGAGCCGGTTGGCGATATCGTCGAGATCCCGAAAGCCGACCTCCTCGACCGTCTGCACCTCGTGGATTCCCGGGATACGGGCCAGGCGCTGCTGGACCTCCGTCCGAGTCGCGTCGGACAGCCCTTCGGGAGTGGCGACCTGGAGGGAGTCCCAGTGCTCCCGTACGCGGATGCGCTGATCCAGGGGGCGCAGGGTATTGCGTACGTTGGCGGTCAGGCAGCGGGTCATGTGGCGCCGCACCGAGCGGGACTTGATGGTGATCTCGGGAAACAGCTTGAGCAGGTAGTACATCGTTGGAAATCTGTAAAGCATTTGTAGAAACAATTGCTTACAGTGTACCAGAAGTCGGGCGCGCCTTCCCGAAACGCCGACGCCCGGCCGGGGCCGGGCGTCGTGACAGGGGGCTGAGCAGGCTCAGTAGAGCGCCTGCTCCTCGTTGACCACCTCGCGCAGCAGCTCCAGGAAGAGCTTGTCCGCCTCGGAATGCTCCGCCGGATCCTCCGGGATATGCACGCTGGTGGTTTCGGAGATCTCGTTGGCAATCCGGGCCATGAGGTCATCCCGACTGCCCTCGGCGAGGTGGCGGCGGGTGATATCGAGGGACTGCTCGAGGATCTTCGGGTCCTGCAGCAGCTTCCTGATGAAGCCGCGCAGCTCATTGATGACCCGGGTCTTCTGAATTTCCGATGAGGACATGGCCTTCTCCTTGTCTACGTTGCCGTGCCGCAATGGCGTGACGATAGCACGTTTGGGGAGTTCTGGAGAGGGGGCCGCCGCATCGGTATCGAAAGCACGCGACCTTCAGCGCGCTCGGTTGTCATCCATGACTTGCATCAATTCGCTGCGATCCCTTCGGGTGCCGACTCGAGCCCTGCTGGACTTATGGTAAATCATGCTTACACTGAGTAACAAACAATGCTGGCGTAAGCCGATAGTGCTTAGCCACTCCTTAGGGGAGTAACTACCTTTCTGGTAACCCCGTGGACCAAGGGAAGCAAGCGGGAAAGGATGCGCCATTCCGGAGAGGAGGAGTCTCGCCGGCGATGTGGCCCGAAGAGCAATAACGTATCTCCTGCCGGGACAGGCCCACGGTCAGCACCCGGGATCATGCAGAAGGGAACCATCATGACACTCGCTAACCAGTACACTCGCCACCGCCGCTTCGCCGGAGCCGCTCTCGTCGGCTCCGCCCTGACGCTGCTGCCGCTGACCGCCGCCGTGGCCCAGAGCCTGCCGCCCGGCCTGGCCCAGCCCGGCTCTGCCAACCTGACGGAGGTGGTACGCCAGGCGCTGGCCACCAACCCGGAGGTGCATGCGGCCTGGAACGGCCTGCGCGCCGCCGGAAACGACGTGGGCGTGGCCCGCGGCAACTACCTGCCGAGCATCGATGCCGCGGCGGGCATCGGCCGTGAAGACCGCCAGGATGATGGTCGCGGCAGCTATGAGACCTCCTTCGCCGAGCTGACCCTGACCCAGATGATCTGGGACGGCTTCGCCACCCGCAGCGAGGTAGAGCGGCTCGACCGCGCCAAGCTGGTGCGCTACTACGAGCTGCTCGGGGCCAGCGAGAACGTCGCCCTGGAGGCCTCCCGCGCCTACCTCGACGTAAACCGCTACCGCGAGCTGGTGCGCCTGGCCCAGGACAACTACGCCGACCACCTGCGTGTCTTCAACCAGATCGAGGAGCGCGTGCAGTCCGGCGCCGGCCGCGGCGTCGACCTGGAGCAGATCAGCGGTCGCCTGGCCCTGGCCGAGTCCAACCTGATGACCGAGGCGGCCAACCTGCACGACGTCACCGCCCGCTACCAACGCATCGTCGGCCAGCTGCCCGCCGAGGACCTGGCGCCGGCGCCCCAGCTCGACGACCGCCTGCCGCCCAGCGTGGCCGAGGCAGTGAACCTGGCCTTCCAGGGCAACCCCGAGTTCCACGCCGCCATCGAGAACATCGAGGCGAGCCGAGCTGAGCAGTCTGGTACCCGGGCCGGCTTCCAGCCGCGCCTGGATTTGCGCGGGCGTACCGGCACCTACGACAGCAGCGACGGCAGCTTCGACCCCCTGGGCAGCCGCGATCGCCACAGCATCGAGCTGGTGGCCAGCATGAACCTCTACCGGGGCGGCAGCGACCTGGCCTCCTTCCGCGCCGCCAGCGACCGGGTCGAGCAGTCGATCAACCAGCGCGAGGTGGTGTGCCACAACATCCGTCAGACCACCCAGATCGCCTACAACGACACCCGCCGCCTGCGCGAGCAGATGCAGTACCTCAACCAGCATCGTCAGTCCATCGACCGGGTGCGCGGCGCCTACCAGCAGCAGTTCGATATCGGCCAGCGCACCCTGCTCGACGTGCTGGACAGCGAGAACGAGTTCTTCGAGGCCAGCCGAGCCTACGTCAATGCGCAGTATGACGTGGCACTGGCCGATGCCCGCACCCTGGCCGCCATGGGCCAGCTGATGCCCACCCTGGGGGTGGTGCGCGACGACATGCCGACCCTGGCCGAGATGGGCAGCGATGGCGTGGCGCTCGACCCCAGTGTGATCTGCCCGGCTGAAGGGCCCATGGGCTTTACCCTCCAGGACTTTACCGGCGGCATCAGTGCGCCGGCCCGTGCCCCGGATGTCACCCTCTCCGCGGATGCGCTCTTTGCCGTGAACAGCGCCGAGCTCTCCGCCCAGGCGAGGGGGGAGCTTAACCAGCTCGTCCAGCAGATCCGCGGCATGGGCAACCTGGAGCGGGTCTTCATCGCGGGCCACGCCGACAGCACCGGCAACGATGCCATCAATGACCCGCTCTCCCAGCGGCGTGCCGACAGCGTGGCAGACTATCTGGTCAGCCAGGGCGTGGAGCGCGGCCTGGTGCAGACTCGAGGCTACGGCTCCCGCCAGCCGGTGGCCACCAACAACACCGTGGAGGGTCGCCGCCAGAATCGCCGCGTGGAGGTGACCCTGGAGCGGGTGGGCGAGAACCTGGATCTCGGCTTCGCGCCGGTCGAGTCGCAGCCGCAGACGCTGGCCGCCGGCAGCGATGAGGTCTCCCGGGCCTGGGCCGAGCCCGAGGCAGTGAATCTCTATGCCGCAGTGGATGCCTACGCCTTATCGCAGCCGGGCCAGCTGGCCGGCCGCTAGGCCGATGCGGCGTTCGCGCCTTTCCCTTGCCTGTTGCCCCGTCGGCCACCTGCCGGCGGGGCTTTGCCCCTTCGTGAGGTGTATGTGAGCCAGAGAGAACCCCTGGATCCCCCGGAGGCACCGGGCGCCCGCTCGGCGGTGCTCGATGAGCTGCTGGAGTGCCTGCAGAGCGTCGCTACACTGCACGACCAGACCACCACCGCTGAGACCCTGACCGCTGGCCTGCCGCTGGAGGAGGGCAGGCTGACCCCCGGGGTCTTCCCGCGGGCGGCGGCGCGGGCGGGCATGACGGCGCGCCTGGTCAAGAGCCGCCTGGTGCAGCTCAACCCGGCGCTCTTCCCGGCGGTGCTGCTGCTGGAGCCGGGGCGTGCCTGCGTGCTGGTGGCGCTGGACATCAAGGCGCGCCGTGCCCAGGTGATCTTTCCCGAACTGGGCGATGCGGTCAGCGAGGTGAGCCTCGATGGCCTTCAGGCCAGCTACTCCGGCCAGGCGATCTATGTGCGGCCGCGCTTCCACTTCGACGCCCGAGGGCCCGAGGTGAACAAGCAGCGCAACCGCCACTGGTTCTGGGGCGTGATCTGCGAGAACCGCCGGCTCTACCGCGACGTCATCGCCGGCTCGGTGATGATCAACCTCTTTGCGGTGGCGATGCCGCTGTTCGTGCTTAACGTCTACGACCGGGTGGTGCCCAACCACGCCACCGAGACGCTCTGGGTGCTGGCGGCGGGCATCTTCATCGTGCTCTGTTTCGATTTGGCGCTGCGGCTGATGCGCAACGCCTTCGTCGACCTGGCGGCGAGCCGGGCCGACGTCAAGCTCTCCTCCTCGATCATGGCCCGGGTGCTGGGGCTGCGCATGGAGGCGAGACCCGCCTCCACCGGCTCCTTCGCGGCCACCCTGCAGTCCTATGAGTCGGTGCGGGGCTTCATCGGCTCTGCCACGGTGGTGGCCCTGGTGGATCTGCCCTTCGTGCTGATGTTCGCCGCCATCATCGCCCTGATCGGCCCGCCGCTGGTGATCCCGGTGCTGGTGGGCATCGCCTTCGTGCTGCTCTACGCCCTGGCCGCCCAGGGCAAGCTGCACGAGCTCTCCGAGACCACCTGGCGGGTGAGCGCCCAGCGCAACGCCACCCTGGTGGAGTCGGTCTCCCAGCTGGAAACCGTCAAGGCGCTACGCGCCGAGAGCCGCATCCAGAGCGTGTGGGAGAAGGCCTCGGCGTTTCTTTCCCGCACCGCGGCTCAGCTGCGCCTGGTGAGCTCTTCGGTCTCCAGCGTGGCCCTCTGGGCCCAGCACTCGGTGGCGGTCTGCGTGATCATCATCGGGGTCTACCTGATCATCGATGGCAACCTCACCCAGGGTGGGCTGATCGCCGCCTACCTGCTCTCCTCGCGGGCCATGGCGCCGGTCAGCCAGGCCGCGGCCCTGCTGGCGCAGTACCACCAGTCCTCCACCGCGCTGCAGTCCCTCAACGGCGTGATGGAGCGTCCGGTGGAGCGCCCCGAAGGCAAGGCCTTCGTCAGCCGCCCGGCGCTGCGCGGCGAGATCGCCTTCGACAAGGTGACCCTGCGCTACCCCGAGGAGGAGCGCGAGGCGCTGCGCGACGTGACGCTGAAGATCGACGCCGGCGAGAAAGTGGCCCTGCTGGGGCGCGTGGGCTGCGGCAAGACCACCCTCAACAAGCTGATCCTCGGCCTCTACCAGCCCAGCGCCGGCGCGGTGATGGTCGACGGCGTCGACCTGCGCCAGATCGATCCCATCCAGCTTCGGCGCCAGATCGGCTATGTGCCCCAGGATGTCAGCCTCTTCTACGGGACCCTGCGCGAGAACATCCTCGCCGGCGGCGGCAGCGAGGGGGTGGACGACGAGTCGCTGCTGAGGGCGATCCGGCTCAGCGGCCTGGAGGGCCTGGTCAACGCCCATCCCCAGGGCGTGGATCTGCAGGTGGGCGAGCGCGGCCAGGCGCTCTCCGGCGGCCAGCGTCAGGCGGTGGCCATTGCCCGCGCCCTGGTCAACGACCCGCAGATCCTGCTGCTCGATGAGCCGACCAGCTCCATGGACCACGCCAGCGAAGAGGCCTTCAAGGCCAGCCTCAAGCAGTTCGCCCGGGCCAAGACCATGGTGGTGATCACCCACCGCACCTCGCTGCTCTCCCTGGTGGACCGCATCGTTGTCATCGACGGCGGCAAGGTGGTCGCCGATGGGCCGCGGGACAAGGTGGTGGAGGCCCTGCGCAAGGGCCAGATCGGGAGGGCGCGCTGATGGCCGGCAAGGGCTCAGGCAAGGACACCCGCAGCGCCGAGCAGCGCGGCTTCGAGGCGATCGGACGCTTCTCCGAGGGCGGCGGCAAGGTCTTTCGACCCTTCATGGATCGCCTCTTCGCGAAGCGGGTCACCGCAGCGCACCTCAACCGCGACTGGGCCAGCGATGCCGACTGGGCGCGCATGCAGCAGGACCCCATCCGCGCCCGGGCCTTCCTCTATGTGGTGTTGCTCACCGTGGTGGCGCTGCTGGTGTGGTCCTGGTTCGCCGCCATCGATGAGGTCACCCGCGGCTCTGGTCGGGTGATTCCCTCCAGCCAGCTGCAACGGGTGCAGACCTTCGACGGCGGCGTGGTGCAGGAGATCCTGGTGCGGGAAGGGGAAAGGGTCGAGACCGGCCAGGTGCTGATGCGCATCGACCCCACCCGCTTCGTCGCCACCTTCCGTGAGAACCGCGCCCAGGCCCTCTCCCTTCAGGCTCGTGCCGAACGGCTGCGGGCGCTGATCACCGATACCCCCTTCGATCCTTCCGAACAGCTGCGCGCCGAGGCGCCAGGCATCGTGGCCCAGGAACGGGAGGTCTACGAGAGTCGCCGCGAGGAGCTGCGCGAGCAGGAGAACATCCTGCGCGACCGCATCCGCCAGCGTGAGGAGGAGCTGCGCGAGGCCCAGGCCCGGCGGGACACCGCCCAGCGCGAGGCCAACATGGCCAGCCAGGAGCTCAACCTGACGCGGCCGTTGCTGCAGTCCGGAGCGGTCTCCGAGGTGGAGATCCTGCGCCTGCAGCGTGAGGTCTCCCGTGCCACCGGCGAGCGCAATCAGGCCGCGGCCTCGGTGTCGCGCCTCGAGTCCGCCGTGGAGGAGGCGCGTAACCAGCTGCGCGAGCTCGGCATCGAGCGGCGCAGCGACTGGCGCAACGACCTGGCCCAGGTCATGGGCGACCTCTCCGCCCTGGACGAGTCCAGCGCCGGCCTGCAGGATCGGGTGCGCCTGGCCGAGGTGCGTTCCCCGGTGGATGGCGTGGTGCAGCGGCTCAATATCAACACCATCGGCGGGGTGGCCCAGCAGGGCCAGGAGGTGGTGGAGATCGTGCCCAGCGACGACCAGCTGCTGGTCGAGGCGCGCATCGCCCCCCAGGACATCGCCTTCCTGCGCCCCGGGCAGCCGGCCACCATCAAGCTCACCGCCTACGATTTCGCCATCTACGGCGGGCTGCAGGCGGAGCTCGACCACATCAGCGCCGACACCATCACCGATGACAACGACAACACCTTCTACCTGGTGCGCGTGCGCGCCCTGGATGGCGAAGAGGTCAACCAGCAGCTCGCCGTGATTCCCGGCATGACCGCCCAGGTGGACATCATGACCGGCAAGCGCACCGTGATGCAGTTCATGCTCAAGCCTGTGCTGAGGGCATGGAGCGATTCCTTGGGAGAGCGATAGATGATTACCTACTTCATCAGTCAGGGACGCGACGAGATTCCCCGCTGGCGCGAAGCCTTCCGGGATGCACGTCTCATCACCGCCGAGCAGATTACCGCCCGCCTGGTGCGGGGCGACTGCGTCTGGGTGATGGCTGATACGCAGGAGTGGCCGCCGCTGGTGGCGGAACTGCACCGCCGCGGAGCGGCGGTCGGGGTGATGACCCACTCCCCAACGGCCGCCGAGGCGTTCCAAGCCCTGGAGAGCGGTGCCCGCGGCTATGTGCACGCGCTCTCGCCGCCGGAACTCCTGCGGCAGGCCGAGCTTGTCATCCGCAACCAGGGGATCTGGGTGCCGTCGGAGCTGATGGCCCGGGTAGTCGGGGGCACCTTCCGTGTTTTGGGTGGGGTGGAGCAGGCACAGCCGGAGGAGCTGGAAGCGTTGACCGGTCGAGAGCGGGCGGTGACCTTCGCCGTGCTCGAGGGGCAGAGCAACAAGGAAGTGGCGCGTCGGCTGGGCATCACCGAGCGCACCGTCAAGGCGCACCTCGGCTCGGTGTTCCAGAAGCTTGGAGTCCGAGATCGCATGCAGCTGGTTCGCCGTCTCTCGGGGCAGTCGATGACGCTGGTTGATCCTGGCCAATAGATCAGGCTGCGCTGACCAAGAGCGACAAGCGCAGAGGGTGGCACTGGAGGGTGCCGACATGACCAGCCTGCTCGAGGGCGTCGCCTATCACGCCGAGCTCCCTCAGCAGCTACTGGATGACGAAGAGCTCGATATCGAATGATGTGATCTCTCTCCCTGGCCCGAGGCCCCGCCTTGCCCCGGCGGGGCCGTTCGTTGATTTGCGTCAAGATCCCTTCCGCCCTGTCCATCGGTCCAATACTTTTCCCTCCCCTCCACGCCTAAGTTCAAAGTATCAGTCCATCTCGCGTCGCTCCGTTCCAATAACAGCAAGCTCTTCATGCAGGGAGTCTTACCATGACTATCGCAACCGTTATCGCCATCACCGGCCAGGCCTGGGCCCGGGACGCCGACGGCAACCTTCGCGAACTACGCGTGGGAGATTCCCTGCAGGAGGGCGAAACCCTTGTTACCGCCGATAATGCCAGCGTCCAGCTGGACTTCGGTGATGGGCTCGGCCCCACCCTGATCGATGGCGGCCAGCAGGTGGCCATGACGCCCGAGCTCGACGCCGATCAGCCGGTGGCCGCTTCGGAGTTCAGCGCCCTCGATGAGGACCTAGAGGCACTGCTCGCGGCCATCGATGAGGGCGAAGGCGACCTGCTTGACGTGCTCGACGCGACCGCCGCCGGCGCCGGCCCGGGTGGCGGAGCCGACGGTGGCCACACCTTCGTGATGCTGGGGCGTATCGCCGAGGATGTGAACCCGCTTGCCTTCAATTTCGAGGGCGGCCAGCTGGCGGCGATCGATTTCCCCGAGGATGTGGCGCCGATCGAGGTCGCGGAAGAGGCTCCCATTGACGGGATCCCGGAGGCAGGCAGCTCCAGCGCCGAGCTCTTCGATGCTCAGCTCCTGCAGGAAGGCGGCTCCGTCTTCACCAGCACCCTGGCGTTCGACTTCGGCCCCGACGGCGCTGGCAGCATCGGTTTCGCCGGCATGGATGGCACCACCGGCCAGGTCGGCACCGAGACGGTCACCTACAGCTGGAATGCCGCCACCAACACCCTTAGCGCCACCGGCCCCCGCGGCGAGCTCTTCAGCCTGGTGGTGAACCCGGCCACCGGCGAATACACTCTGACCCTGCTCGACAATGTGCTGCACGCCGAGGATACCGATGAGGCGGGCATCGAGCTGACCTTCACCGTCATCGACGGCAATGGCACGCCGGCCAATGGCAACCTGGCGGTGACCTTCTTTGATGACGTGCCCAGCGCCGAAGACGTCGGCGCCGAGCTGGGCGAGGGCGTCTACGACGCCATCGCCGGCAACGTGATGACCGACGGCACGCCGGATACCCAGGGCGCCGATAGCGCCCGGGTGACCCAGGTGGTGGTCGGCGACGCCGCCCCGGTCGCGGTCCCCGAGAGCGGCAGCGTCGAGGTGGCCGGCGCGTACGGCGTGCTGACCATTGCCGCCGACGGCAGCTACAGCTACGTGCGCAACGAAGGCACCCCGGGCGGGGTGGAGGAGACCTTCACCTACACCCTGACCGATGCCGACGGGGACAGCGACACCGCGACGCTGACCATCGCCATCGCCGATGCGGATATCAGCATTATCGGCCTGACCGCCGAGGGTGCCGACCTGACCCTCGACGAGGCCAACCTGGCCAACGGCTCCGCGCCGGATGCCGACGCCCTGGTGCAGAGCGGCAGCTTCACCATCAGCGCCGCGGACGGCATTGCCCAGCTGAGCGTGGGGGGCGAGGCCATCGTCGAGGACGGCGCGGTGGTCGGCACCCTGCCGACTCTCACCACCGAGGCCGGCAACGTGCTGGCGATCACCGCCTTTACCGACAACGGTGACGGCACCTACACGGTGGATTACCGCTACACCCTCAACAGCAACAAGTTCCACGCGCAGCCGGAGGATGACACCGCGCTGTTCCAGGACTTCGCGGTCAGCGTGACGGACAACGACGGCGACACTGCCAGTGGCACGCTGACGGTGGAGATCCTCGATGACGCGCCCACCGCCGAGAACGTCGGCGCCGAGCTGGGCGAGGGCGTCTACGACGCCATCGCCGGCAACGTGATGACCGACGGCACGCCGGATACCCAGGGCGCCGATAGCGCCCGGGTGACCCAGGTGGTGGTCGGTGACAACGCCCCAGTCCTGGTCCCCGAGAGCGGCAGCGTCGAGGTGGCCGGCGCGTACGGCGTGCTGACCATTGCCGCCGACGGCAGCTACAGCTACGTGCGCAACGAAGGCACCCCGGGCGGGGTGGAGGAGACCTTCACCTACACCCTGACCGATGCCGACGGTGACAGTGATACCGCGACGCTGACCATCGCCATCGCCGATGCCGACATCAGCCTCAGCGGGCTGACCACCGAGGGCGCCGACCTGACCCTCGACGAGGCCAACCTGGCCAACGGCTCCGCGCCGGATGCCGACGCCCTGGTGCAGAGCGGCAGCTTCACCATCAGCGCCGCGGACGGCATTGCCCAGCTGAGCGTGGGGGACGAGGCCATCGTCGAGGACGGCGCGGTGGTCGGCACCCTGCCGACTCTCACCACCGAGGCCGGCAACGTGCTGGCGATCACCGCCTTTACCGACAACGGTGACGGCACCTACACGGTGGATTACCGCTACACCCTCAACAGCAACAAGTTCCACGCGCAGCCGGAGGATGACACCGCGCTGTTCCAGGACTTCGCGGTCAGCGTGACCGACAACGACGGCGACACCGCCGGCGGCACGCTGACGGTGGAGATCCTCGATGACGTGCCCAGCGCCGAAGACGTCGGCGCCGAGTTGGGTGCGGGCGTCTACGACGCCATCACCGGCAACGTGATGACCGATGGCACCCCGGATACCGAAGGCGCCGATAGCGCCCGGGTGACCCAGGTGGTGGTCGGTGACAACGCCCCGGTCGCGGTCCCCGAGAGCGGCACCGTCGAGGTGGCCGGCGCGTACGGCGTGCTGACCATTGCCGCCGACGGCAGCTACAGCTACGTGCGCAACGAAGGCACCCCGGGCGGGGTGGAGGAGACCTTCACCTACACCCTGACCGATGCCGACGGTGACAGTGATACCGCGACGCTGACCATCGCCATCGCCGATGCCGACATCAGCCTCAGCGGGCTGACCACCGAGGGCGCCGACCTGACCCTCGACGAGGCCAACCTGGCCAACGGCTCCGCGCCGGATGCCGACGCCCTGGTGCAGAGCGGTAGCTTCACCATCAGCGCCGCGGACGGCATTGCCCAGCTGAGCGTGGGGGGCGAGGCCATCGTCCAGGACGGCGCGGTGGTCGGCACCCTGCCGACTCTCACCACCGAGGCCGGCAACGTGCTGGCGATCACCGCCTTTACCGACAACGGTGACGGCACCTACACGGTGGATTACCGCTACACCCTCAACAGCAACAAGTTCCACGCGCAGCCGGAGGATGACACCGCGCTGTTCCAGGACTTCGCGGTCAGCGTGACCGACAACGACGGCGACACCGCCGGCGGCACCCTGACGGTGGAGATCCTCGATGACGTGCCCAGCGCCGAAGACGTCGGCGCCGAGTTGGGCGCGGGCGTCTACGACGCCATCACCGGCAACGTGATGACCGACGGCACGCCGGATACCCAGGGCGCCGATACCGCCCGGGTGACCCAGGTGGTGGTCGGCGACGCCGCCCCGGTCGCGGTCCCCGAGAGCGGCAGCGTCGAGGTGGCCGGCGCGTACGGCGTGCTGACCATTGCCGCCGACGGCAGCTACAGCTACGTGCGCAACGAAGGCACCCCGGGCGGGGTGGAGGAGACCTTCACCTACACCCTGACCGACGCCGACGGGGACAGCGACACCGCGACGCTCACCATCGCCATCGCCGATGCGGATATCAGCATTATCGGCCTGACCGCCGAGGGTGCCGACCTAACCCTCGACGAGGCCAACCTGGCCAACGGCTCCGCGCCGGATGCCGACGCCCTGGTGCAGAGCGGCAGCTTCACCATCAGCGCCGCGGACGGCATTGCCCAGCTGAGCGTGGGGGGCGAGGCCATCGTCGAGGACGGCGCGGTGGTCGGCACCCTGCCGACTCTCACCACCGAGGCCGGCAACGTGCTGGCGATCACCGCCTTTACCGACAACGGTGACGGCACCTACACGGTGGATTACCGCTACACCCTCAACAGCAACAAGTTCCACGCGCAGCCGGAGGATGACACCGCGCTGTTCCAGGACTTCGCGGTCAGCGTGACCGACAACGACGGCGACACCGCCGGCGGCACCCTGACGGTGGAGATCCTCGATGACGTGCCCAGCGCCGAAGACGTCGGCGCCGAGTTGGGCGCGGGCGTCTACGACGCCATCACCGGCAACGTGATGACCGATGGCACCCCGGATACCGAAGGCGCCGATAGCGCCCGGGTGACCCAGGTGGTGGTCGGTGACAACGCCCCGGTCGCGGTCCCCGAGAGCGGCACCGTCGAGGTGGCCGGCGCGTACGGCGTGCTGACCATTGCCGCCGACGGCAGCTACAGCTACGTGCGCAACGAAGGCACCCCGGGCGGGGTGGAGGAGACCTTCACCTACACCCTGACCGATGCCGACGGTGACAGTGATACCGCGACGCTGACCATCGCCATCGCCGATGCCGACATCAGCCTCAGCGGGCTGACCACCGAGGGCGCCGACCTGACCCTCGACGAGGCCAACCTGGCCAACGGCTCCGCGCCGGATGCCGACGCCCTGGTGCAGAGCGGCAGCTTCACCATCAGCGCCGCGGACGGCATTGCCCAGCTGAGCGTGGGGGACGAGGCCATCGTCCAGGACGGCGCGGTGGTCGGCACCCTGCCGACTCTCACCACCGAGGCCGGCAACGTGCTGGCGATCACCGCCTTTACCGACAACGGTGACGGCACCTACACGGTGGATTACCGCTACACCCTCAACAGCAACAAGTTCCACGCGCAGCCGGAGGATGACACCGCGCTGTTCCAAGACTTCGCGGTCAGCGTGACCGATAACGACGGCGACACCGCCAGCGGCACCCTGACGGTGGAGATCCTCGACGATGTGCCAGTCGAAGACATTCGCAGTGTAATCTTCCAGAACAGTGCTGGCTTCTCGTTCGTGGGGACAGCTGCTCAGATGGGGGCTGATCAGGACGGCGCGCAGCTTAATTGGACGCAAGCACCCACGGGCCTGTTCTATCAGGGTACGCTCCTGCAATATGAAGGTGTGGGCACCAATACCCTGATTGCCTTTGTCGGTGAAGGCGACGATCGGGTAAATGTCTTCAAGCTGACAGGCAACCCTGATGGTAGCTATGTGTATGAGCAGTTCCAGCCTATCGATCTGGTAACGACTGAAATTCGCGATTTCACGGCTGGTGACTTTGATGAGGCTGGTGGTCCCGAGCCGAACATCTATATTCTGGAAGATGGTTCAGTCACTCGGACTCAGCCAGGAGAATCTACACCCTGGGCCATTGAGATTTCTGGGGTTGGTGGGTCAGGGGGTAATGCTGATCAAATAAATTCCAATGCCAATGGATTTGGGGTTGGGAATCCCTCCGTCGATAAAGGCGAGTCTGTAACATTTAACTTTGATATTGCCGGAGAAAGTGGCTCTAAGGATCTCTTCTCGTCGGCAAGCATTGAGTTCTCGGCATCATCCGGGATCAAGATGAATTATGTTGTGACCTATTCTGATGGTTCGACGGCGACTGGCGTTTTCTATCAGGCTGATCTCGTTAACCAGATGTTCACTTTTGAAGCACCTAGTGGGCTGTTCCTCGACTCAATTGTCATCGTGAATGATGGCAGCAGCACTCTGATCACCGGCTTTGGTGTTTCTCAGATCGTTGAGCTTATCGATGAAGGCCTGCCCTTCGATCTCGGTTTCGAGGCAATAGATGGAGATGGTGATGTGCAGGGTGGAGTCATTGACTTCTTCGCCGAGCCTGGTGAGACACTGGATGCATCCGGAGAGCAGGACGGCCTGATCCTTGTGGGAAGCGAAGCCGACAACATTCTGTTAGGCGGTGATGGTGACGATATTCTCTACGGTGGTGCTGGCGATGACACCCTCAGCGGCGGAGCAGGCGATGACACCCTCATCGGTGGAGCGGGCGACGACATCCTGACCGGTGGCGGTGGCAACAACGTCTTCGTCTGGCACCTGGGTGACCAAGGCACCGATGGCAGCGTGGCGACCGACACTGTCACCGACTTTACGCTTGAAGGTGGCGGGGCAGACAAGCTGGTGCTCTCGGATCTGCTGCAGGGCATGGAGTCCAATGATGATCTCTCCAGCTACCTGCATGCAACAGAGGATGGTGATAACACTCTGCTACACATCAGCTCTACCGGCGGCTTAGCTGTCGATGGTGATGAGGTGAGTGGAGCTGATCAGGTCATAATCCTGGAGGGTGTCGACTACAGCGAGAACCTGATTCAGCAGATGCTGGAAAACGGTCAGCTCGAAATCGAGTAACCTTCCATCAACCCCAAGCAGGCGCCCGGCACTGCCGGGCGCCTGCTTGACACCATGACAACCAAGCTGCACGGCTGGACGATCTGGCCTAGCATGCACGGTATAGCCAGTAGAGAGAGCCTTCATGTACATCAAGCGCGCCGACGATGGACGCATCGAACTGGTCAGCCGGGAGGCGACGCCGGACTGCCGCGAGTTCATGCCAGCGGATTCGCCGGAGCTGCTGGCCTTCCTGAGCGAGGGGGAAGTCAAGGCGGGACAGGCGCACTTCCAGGCCTCGGACCTGGCCTTCGTGCGGGTGCTGGAGGACGTGATCGAGCTGCTGATGGACAAGGGGGTGATCAGCTTCACCGAGCTGCCGGAGGCGGCCCAGCAGAAGGTGATGGAGCGCCAGACGCTGCGCCGGCGCCTCAACGGCCTGAGTCTGGTCGGCAGTGACGATGAGGAGGGCGGGGTGATCTGAGAGGCTGGGAATAGTCAGCCTCTCGACAGCGCCTCACATCTGATGTGAGGCGCTGTCGTTTTGGCGGGCCCTCGGTCAGGCCGGCCTGTCGTGCTGGCGAACACCGGGACCGGTAGTGCCGTCCATGCCCAGTTCATGGAGCAGCTCGGCCTCCTGGAGACTGTCGACGCCTTCGGCGATGGCCAGGATACCGATGGAGTGGCAGAGGGTGGCCATGCCGCGCAGGATGGTCTGCTGCTCGGGGCTACGATCGACCCCCTTGACCAGGGAGGCGTCGATCTTGAGATAGCCAAGGCCCAGCTCCTGCAGGTCGGAGATGCGTCGGAACTCGCGGCCCACATGCTCCAGGCCCAGCTTGCAGCCATAGGGCTGCAGTTCGCGACACAGGCTGCGGAAGCTCTCCAGGTCATGCAGGGCGACGGACTCAGGGACTTCCAGCCACAGCTTGGCGGCGGCTTCGCGGTGGGAGTGGACCAGGCTGCGCAGGTCGAGGGCAAAGCGGGCGCTGCGGATCGAAGCGGCGGAAAGGTTGATGCCGAGTGGCTTGCCGTGGTGGGAGATCTCCTTGAGGGCTTCCCGGGCCACGGCCATGTCCAGGGCGGTATCTAGCCCCAGCATCGAGACCCAGGGCATGAAGACACCGGCCGGGCGCCACTCGCTCTTGAGGCGCAGGCGGGAGGGGCACTCCAGGTGCAGCAGCCTGCCGCGGGCATCGAGCACCGGAAAGCGGCCGAGGTAGACGCCACCCTGAAGCGCCTCGTCGAGGGCCTTTCTCCATTCGGCGTGGCTGTTGAAGAGCGGCAGGCGCTGGGCGCCTTCGGCCACCAGCTGGGCGAGGTCGCCGCGGTTCTCGGCAGTGGCCAGTGCGCCGTCCAGGCTGGCGAGGAGAGCAGCCGGCTGGTCGTCCTGGGAGTAGGCAATAAGGGCCGAGGGCAGTCCCAGAGAGAGCCGCTCCTCGTGGCTCTGTAGGGCACCCAGCCGCTGGGTGAGCTCCTGGCCCAGGGCGCTGGTATCGACTCGGCCCGGCACCAGCAGGGCGAAGTCGCCGCCACCGAGACGCCCCGCCACGCCGTCGCCGCTCACCTTGCCGAGCTGGTCGAGCATCTGGCCCAACGACTTGAGCAGGTGGTCGGTGTCAGCGTGGCCGACGCGCTCATTGACCTCGCCCAGTCGCGCCAGGCGCACCATCGCGAGGGTGCCGCTGGCTTGGCGGCTGCTGCTCTCCAGCATTGCCCGCAGCTGGGACAGGAAGGCGTCACGATTGAGCACGCCGCTCACCGGGTCGTGCTGCAGGCGCTGTCTGAGTACGTCGAGCCGCTCGCTTTCGCTGCCCAGCATGTCGTGAACGCTGCCGGAGAGCTGGTTCATCGCCTGGACCACTTCCTTGAGTTCCCGGGTCCGGGGCTCCGGGGAGGTGGTAAAGCGGCGGTTGCCGATGTCCTGTGCCTGGGCCACCACGGCGCGCAGCGGGCGGCGAATGGTGCGCACGATCCAGGCGGCAAGCAGCAGGCTGATCACGCCGGCCAGGGCAAACCAGCCCAGCAGCGACAGAGTGCTGCGCCACAGCGTCTGATAGGCGAAGCTGTGGTGGGTGGCGACGGTGAGGGTGCCGTACTGCCGCCAGCCGTCCTGGATCACGGCCCGGCCGGGAGGCACGTCGAAGCGGACCAGGTCGACGAACCAAGCCGGCACGTCGGTTACCGAATCGGCGCCCTGGCGCAGGTCGATCACCTCACCCTGGGGGTCACGAAGCTCGATCAGCCGGTAGTGGCCGGTGTCGAACTGGGCCGCGATCAGCAGCCCAAGCGTGACCGGGTCCTTCTCCATCTGGCTCATGGTCAGCGCCAGGGCGTTGGCATTGTCGCGATTCTTGATCTCCACTTCCTGTTCGATGTAGTGGCGGCTGGTGGTCACGCCGATGAAAAGGCTGCCGCCGAAGGCCAGCAACAGCAGTACCACGATGGTCAGCCAGAGCTGCTTGATAAGCGACATGTCGTTGCTCTCCCCACGGGTACGAAGCCCGAATCAGATGAAACCCTGCTCCCGCATGCGGTCGAGCACGCTGCGCCAGCGCGATAGCCGCGCCAGCGGGTCGGCGCGGGACTCGGTGCCGCCACCGGCCCAGAGTCCCTGGCTGTTGAAGCTGAACAGCGGATCCAGGTCGGTGCGCTGGGCGGCCGGGGTGATCGAGGGCACCAGATTATCCAGGATCAACGGTTCGGCCGCCGGCGTCTCGTACCAGCCCAGCACCATATGGGCCTGGGTGATCTGGCTGCGGCCGATCCGTGCCCGCACGTAGATCATGCGCAGCTGCTGCCCCGGCACGCCCAGCTGCTTTAGAGTGATGTACTTGGCGATGGAGTAGTCCTCGCAGTCGCCCTGGCCGCGGCCCATGGTCTCCAGCGGCGTGGCCCAGAAATCCTCGCGGCCCCAGTTGTCGATGTCGTCGACCCAGCGTACCCGGCGGTTGAAGAAGTTGTTGACCTCCCGCAGCTGGTTCTGCAGCGGTGCTGTACGCAGCTGGTCGAGCAGCCTGAACCACTCCTCCAGGGTATTGAGTCCCTGCTGCCCATAGAGGCGCTGCATGCTCTGGCGCAGCCGCGCTGGGTCGAGACTCGCCGTGGCAGGCCCCGGGCGCAGCCCCAGCGCACTCGCCAGCAGCAGGGCGCCGAGGCCCGCCACGAAGCGGCGACGGCCCGGCGACGCCAGGGGAGGCGGTGAGGAGGGTGACATGGCGGGGCTCGGATGGATCGGCGTTTACTGAAGTCTAGGCGCAGGCGAGGCCTAATGCGAATGCCTCATTGGGCTCATCCCCTGACGCAGGGCGTCACGCTCACCCCTTGCCAGGGCCCTGCCAGACGCGCAGGCGACCGACCCAGGTAAGGTCGCGGCAGGCATCGCGCAGCTCGTCGGCGGCCTGGCTCAGGCTCTGCCCTTCGGGCAGCTGGTCGATGAAGACGGAAACATCCACCTGGTTGTCGAGATAGTGCAGGTCCAGGGCGACCCGGGCCTGCCAGGCGGGCACCTCCTGCCAGGTCCGCTCCAGCATGTCCTCCACCTCGCCGCGCAGGGGCAGGCCGGGGCGCAGGCTATGCTCGGTCTCGCCGGCGTCATCCTCGGGGTCGATATGAAAGGTCACATCGGCCAGGGTCGGGAAGGCTTCCCGTAGTCGGCGGCTCGCCTGGTTGCCGATCTCATGGGCCTCGGAGACGGTGACCCGAGGGGGCACGACGATATGCAGGTCGAGCACCGCCTGACTGCCCAGGGTGCGGGTGCGCAGGTCGTGTACGCTGCGCACGCCAGGCACCTCCTCGGCCGCCGCCTGCATCTCGCGGCGCTCCTGCTCGGGCAGGGCGGTGTCGATCAGCTCGCGGCTCGACTCCCAGAGCAGCCGGCCGCCCACCTGGCCCACCATCACCCCCACCACAATGGCGGCCACGGCATCCATCCAGCCGGCGCCGAACTGGGCGGCGATCAGGCCCACCAGTACCACCACGGTGGAGAGGGCATCGGAGCGGGAGTGCCAGGCGTTGGCCTCCAGCAGGCGGGAGTTGACCCTTCTGGCGACCCGCATGGTGTAGCGGAAGATCCACTCCTTGGCGGCCAGGGCGATCACGGCGATGCCGATGGCCCAGAGGCCCGGGGCGGGAATCGGCTCGCCGGAGACGAGTCGGCTGAGGCTTGCCCAGGCGATGCCGCCGGCCACGAAGATCAGCACGCCGCCGAGCCATAGGGTGGCCAGGGTCTCGATGCGGCCGTGGCCATAGGGATGGTTGCTGTCGGGCTCCTGGCGGCCGAAGTGGGTGGCGGCCAGCACGAAGAGGTCGGTGAGGATATCCGAGAAGGAGTGGATGCCGTCGGCCACCAGGGCGGCGGAGCCGACCATGAAGCCGGCCACCATCTTCGCCACGCCCACCACGAAGTCGATCACCGCCCCGATCAGGGTGACCTTGTGGGCTTCCCGGGTCTGGGCGCCGCGATCGGAAGGCAGGTGGTGATGGCCGTGGGCGTGTGCCATGGCGTCCTCGCTGTCAGGAAGGGATGCAGCCGGCCTTGTGGCGTACCGGGTTGGCGTACTGGGCCAGCCACCAGTCGCGCAGCTCCGCCGGAACCTGCTGCAGCCGCGCCTGGAAGCGGGCGCGGTCGGCGTCGCTGATCGCCGCGCGGTCCACCAGCTCCGGGGCATCGCCCAGGGCCTCCAGGGCCAGGTAGTGGCTCGGGAAGAGGTGGTAGCCGGTCAGCACCTGGCGGTCGATCTCGGCGGCCGCGGCGTCGGGACTGTCGAAGTCGGCGGTGAGCGGCGTGCCGACGCAGAGCCGCACCCGGCCCTTGTGTCCGGTGATGCCGGCGACGATGGACTGGATATCCTCGAACTGGCTCTTCTCGTAGTTGCCGCTGGTGTGCAGGGCGTGAAGCTCCCGCGCCTTCTGCACATCGCAGGGATCGTACTCGTAGCTGATCGAGACCGGCACCAGGCGCAGTTCGGCGATCGCCTCGCCGATGGGGACGTCGCGCTGCTCGGCGCGGCGGGCCATGGTCATCATCTTGATGATGGCCGGGTCGGTGCGGTCGATGCCGTCCTTGGCGCGCCCCTCCCGTTGCGCCATCCAGATCGAGTGGTTGTCCACGGTGATGGAGTGGCGGATATAGCCCGAGAGCTGCTGGTAGGCGGCCAGCATGGCGCGCTTGCCCCGGGCGCTGCGCGGCACGATGAAGCTCTTGTTGAGCCGCATCAGGTCGGTGACATAGGGCTTCTTGAGCAGGTTGTCGCCGATGGCGATGCGCACCGTGTTGCGGCCGGCCTGGTAGAGGGCGTAGTTGACGAAGGCCGGATCCAGGGAGATATCCCGGTGGTTGCCGATGAAGAGGTAGGCGGTGTCGCCGTCCAGGGCGTCGAGCCCCTCGACCCGGAAGTCATCGGTGGTGGTGCGGATCATGCGCGCCATGTAGGAGGCGATGCGCATCTGGAAGTCCTGGACGCTGGCCACGCCACGCACCTCGCGGCGAATGGCGAGGCTGGCCAGGGTCCGCGACAGGCTGGGCATGAAGCGCGACAGTCGCGGCAGCCGGAAGCGGGTGAGGGCGTCGAGCAGCTCCGGGTCGTGAGCCAGGCGTGCGAGCACCTCGGCAACCTCGTCATCCCGATAGGGGCGGATCTCCGCCCAGGGGTCGGCGGGCAGGGCGTCGGTAGTCTGGTGGGTCATGGGGCTCATTGGTCAGGGGTTGCGGTGCCGGCCTCGCCGCCCAGCCAGGCGATCAGGCGTTCGATATTCTCGCCCAGGGCATCGGCCATCAGCACGAAATCGGTTTCCAGGCGCAGTACGGCGTCGTCGCCGTCGTCGGCGGCGTTGGCCTCGTCGATCAGGGCGTCACCGAAGCGCAGCGACTTCAGGGCCAGGTCGTCGTGCAGTACGAAGCTTAGTCGCCCCTCGATTTCCAGGGCCAGCTTGCTGGCCTGGCGGCCGCTCTCCAGCAGCTGCTGGATCTCGTCGCTGTCCAGATCCACTTGGCGGGCGCGCAGCACGCCGTCGTCGCCCTTGGCCTTGAGCTCGACCTGGTCGCCCAGCACCAGGTCGGCCGGGCGCGTGCCAGGATCGACGAGCCACTGGGTCATGGCGCGCATGGGCAGGGTCTGGCTGGCCAGGGGCGTGACCTTGAGGCTGCCGAGGGTCTCGCGCAGCAGGTCGAGGACCTCCTCGGCGCGGGTGCGGGAGCTGGCATTGATGCCGATCAGCTTGCGGCGGGTGTCCCACCAGAGGTCGAGCTTCTGGCTGCGCACGAAGGCCCGGGGCAGCAGCTCCTCGACCACCTGCTCCTTGAGGGTGATCTTCTCCTGGCGGCGCAGCTTGCGCCCCTCTCGGGCCTCCAGCTCGGCCGTGCGCTCCTCGGTCTCCTCGCGCACCACGGCGGCGGGCAGCAGGCGCTCCTGGCGCAGGGCGCTGAGCAGGCGCTGGCCCTGCAGCTCATGGAGCCGGGCGGTGCCGGCGCGGCCCGCCGGCGCCGTCCAGCCCAGGCGCCGCGGATCCTGGCTGCCCAGCGGACGGGCGGCGTGTTCGGCCATGGCCTCCTCGAGGGTGGCGGCGTCCAGCGTCGGCGCGTCGTGCAGGCGGTAGAGGTGCAAGTGCTTGAACCACATGAAGCAAATCCCGGGGCAAAAAGGATGGCCATTATCCCCGAAGGGGGGCGGGGGTGCCAGCGCCGGTCGGGTGTGAAACGGGTGTTTGAAATTATGGCCTGCGGTTGCCAGAATTCCCCGGTGCTCGCCGCAGCCGCCGGCTGCGCTTTTCATCGACTCGCCAAGGAGTTTTCCGCATGGATTCCCGACTCTCCACCGCTCGCCTGCGGGTGCGCGGCTATCACCTCGACGGCTACGGCCACGTCAACAACGCCCGCTACCTGGAGTTTCTCGAGGAGGGGCGCTGGGGCTACTTCGATGATCGCCCGGCCCTGGCACGGCGTCTGATGCGAGGGGATGTGGCCTTCGTGGCCGTCAACCTCAATATCGACTACCGGGCGGCGGCGGTGGCCGGCGATGACCTCGAGGTGCGCACTCGGCTCTCGGCGCTGGGCGGTCGCAGCGCGAAGATGTCCCAGGAGATCGTCCGGGTCCGCGATGACGCCCTGGTGAGCGCGGCGACCCTCACCTTCGTGCTGCTGGACGTGGCGACCAATCAGGCGCTGTCCATCGAGGGCGAGATTCGCGAGCAGCTGGAGCCCCTGGTGATGGCATAGGTGGGCGCAGCCCAGCTGCCTTTGCACTCTCCGGGGTGGTATGATGGTGCGCTATCATGGCGCCCGCGGCAACGCCGGAGAGGGCGGCCAACCTCTTGCAGTGCAAAGGATTCGACGACCCATGGGTGACATCGCCAGAGAGATTCTGCCAGTCAACATCGAGGACGAGCTGAAGCAGTCTTACCTCGACTACGCGATGAGCGTGATCATCGGCCGTGCGCTGCCCGACGTGCGCGATGGCCTCAAGCCGGTTCACCGCCGCGTGCTGTTCGCCATGCACGAACTCGGCAACGACTGGAACAAGCCCTACAAGAAGTCCGCCCGTGTCGTGGGTGATGTCATCGGTAAGTACCACCCCCACGGTGACAGCGCCGTCTACGACACCATCGTGCGCATGGCCCAGCACTTCTCCATGCGCCACGTGCTGGTGGACGGTCAGGGCAACTTCGGCTCCATCGACGGCGACAGCGCCGCTGCCATGCGTTACACCGAGGTGCGTATGGCCCGGCTGGCCCACGAGCTGCTGGCCGACCTCGAGAAGGACACCGTCGACTGGGTCGACAACTACGACGGCACCGAGCGCATCCCCGATGTGCTGCCCACCAAGGTGCCCAACCTGCTGATCAACGGCTCCTCCGGCATCGCCGTGGGCATGGCCACCAATATCCCGCCCCATAACATGGGCGAGGTCATCAACGCCTGCCTGGCGCTGATCGACGACTACACCCTTACCGTCGACGATCTGATGGAGCACGTGCCGGGCCCGGACTTCCCTACCGGGGCCATCATCAACGGCCGTGCCGGCATCCTCGAGGCCTACCGCACCGGCCGCGGGCGGATCTATGTGCGCGCCTGCCACACTATCGAGCATGACGACAAGAGCGGCCGCGACCACATCATCGTCAATGAGCTGCCCTACCAGGTGAACAAGGCGCGGCTCATCGAGAAGATCGCCGAGCTGGTCAAGGACAAGAAGATCGAGGGCATCGCTGAGCTGCGCGACGAGTCCGACAAGGACGGCCTGCGGGTGGTGATCGAGACCAAGCGCGGCGAGTCGGGCGAGGTGGTGGTCAACAACCTCTTTGCCCAGACCCAGCTGCAGACCGTCTTCGGCATCAACATGGTGGCCATCGAGAACGGCCAGCCGAAGATCATGAACCTCAAGGAGATCCTCGAGGCCTTCATCCGCCACCGTCGCGAAGTGGTGACCCGGCGCACCCTCTTCGAGCTCAAGAAGGCTCGCGAGCGCGGCCATATCCTCGAGGGTCTCACCGTCGCCATCTCCAACATCGACGAGGTGATCGAGCTGATCAAGGCCTCGCCGAACGCCGCCGAGGCCAAGCAGAAGCTGCTCGCCCGCAGCTGGCCGCCGGGGCAGGTGACCGCCATGCTCGAGCGCGCCGGTGCCACCTCCTGCAAGCCCGAGGAGCTGGAGGAGGGGTTCGGCCTCAACACCACCGGCAGCGAGTATCGCCTGTCGCCGGCCCAGGCTCAGGCCATCCTCGAGCTGCGCCTGCACCGCCTGACCGGCCTCGAGACCGAGAAGCTGCTCGACGAATATCTCAATATCCTCGAGAAGATCGCCGAGCTGATGGCAATACTGGCCTCCAGCGAGCGCCTGCTCGAGGTGATCCGCGAGGAGCTGGTTGCCGTGCGCGACCAGTTCGGCGACCCCCGTCGCACCGAGATCCAGGCCAGCCACCTCGACCTCTCCATGGAGGACCTGATCGCCGAGGAGGACATGGTGGTCACGGTGTCCCGCTCCGGCTACGCCAAGACCCAGCCGCTCTCCGACTACCAGGCCCAGCGCCGGGGCGGGCGCGGCAAGTCGGCCACCGCCATGAAGGACGAGGACGTCATCGAGCACCTGCTGGTCGCCTCGACCCACGATACCGTGCTGCTCTTCTCCAATCGCGGCAAGGTCTACTGGCTCAAGGTCTACGAGATGCCGGCGGCGAGCCGCGGCTCCCGCGGCAAGCCGCTGGTCAACATGCTGCCGCTGGAGGAGGGGGAGTCGATCAACGCCATCCTGCCGGTGCGCGACTACGACCCCGAGCACTATATCTTCTTCGCCACCGCCAAGGGCACGGTGAAGCGCACCAGCCTGGAGCAGTTCTCCCGGCCGCGCAGCGTGGGCCTGATCGCCATCGATATCGAAGAGGATGACCGTCTGATCGGTGCGGCCATCACCTCCGGCTCCGACCACGTCATGCTGCTCTCCTCCAACGGCAAGGCGATCCGCTTCGAGGAGGGCAATGTCCGCGCCATGGGCCGCACCGCCCGCGGCGTGCGCGGCATGCGCCTGCTGGACGGCGCCGAGGTGATCAGCCTGATCATCCCGCAGAGCCAGCTGATTGACGCCGAAGCCGATGTGGAGAGTGGGACGGAGAACGGGGCCGAGAGCGATGCGGCGCCGGGCGCCACCGTCGAGGCCGGCAATGGTGGCCAGATCTATATTCTTACCGCCTCCGAGAACGGCTACGGCAAGCGCACTCGCCTGGAGGAGTTCCCGCTGCGCGGCCGCGGCGGCCAGGGCGTGATCGCCATGCAGACCAGCGAGCGCAACGGCGCCCTGGTGGCGGCCATGCAGGTCTACTCCAGCGACGAGATGATGCTGATCACCGACCGCGGCACCCTGGTGCGCACCCGGGTCGATGAGGTTTCCATTACCTCCCGCAACACTCAGGGCGTGATGCTGATTCGCCTGGGCAACGACGAGAAGCTGGTCAAGACCGTGCGGATCGACGAGCCGGGCGACGCTTCGCCGGGCGACGCTGCCCCCGAACTTGATGCCGACGACGGTGAGGATGCCGCCGCGCCGGACGCCGAGGATTGAAAAGGAAGACAACGCCGATGACACGCCACCATAATTTCTGCGCCGGCCCGGCGGCGCTGCCCACCGCCGTGCTGGAGCGGGCGCAACGCGAGATGCTGGACTTCCGGGGCCGCGGCCTGTCGGTCATGGAGATGAGCCACCGCTCGCCGGAGTATGTCGCCATCGCCGAGAAGGCCGAGGCGGACCTGCGCGAGCTCCTGGCTATTCCGGCCAACTACAAGGTGCTCTTCACCCAGGGCGGGGCCACCCAGCAGTTTGCCGCCGTGCCCTTTAACCTGCTCGGCCCCGGCGGACGCGCCAGCTTCGTGAACACCGGCATCTGGAGCAAGAAGGCCATCGCCGAGGCGCGTCACCTCTTCGGTGATATCCATATGGCGGCCAGCAGCGAGGCCAATGGCCATACGGCGGTGCCGCGCCCCGAGGAGATCCTGCTCGCCAACGACACGGCCTACCTGCACTACACCGCCAACGAGACCATCGGCGGGCTGGCCTTCGACTACATCCCCGAGGCCGTGCGGCCCGATGGCAGCGAGGCGCCGCTGGTCTGCGACCTGTCCTCGACCATCCTCTCCGCTCCGCTGGACGTCTCCAGGTTCGGCGTCATCTATGCCGGCGCCCAGAAGAACATCGGCCCCGCCGGCCTGGTGGTGGTGATCGTCCGCGACGACCTGCTCGACCGCGCCCGGGACGACATGCCGTCGCTGTTCGGCTACCAGGCCCTGGCCGAGGCGGGCTCCATGATCAACACCCCGGCCACCTACAGCTGGTACCTGGCCGGACTGGTCTTCGAGTGGCTCAAGGAGGACGTCGGCGGGCTGGCGGCCATGGAGGCGATCAACGCCCGCAAGGCGGCCAAGCTCTACGCCGCCATCGACGAGAGCGACTTCTACGCCAACCCCATCGCGGTAGCCAACCGCTCGCGGATGAATGTCCCCTTCGTGCTGGCGGACGACCGCCTGGACAAGGCCTTCCTGGCGGAGGCCGAGCAGGTCGGCCTGCTCAACCTCCAGGGCCACCGCAGCGTGGGGGGCATGCGCGCCAGCCTCTACAATGCGGTGCCGGAGGCCGCCGTAGACGCGCTGGTGGACTTCATGAGCGACTTTGAAAAGAGAAGGGGCTGAGGATGAGCGATTCCCCCATCGATCTCGATGCGCTGCGCAACCGTATCGATAACCTGGACAGCGAGCTGCTGCGCCTGATCAGCGAGCGCGCCGAGTGCGCCCAGCAGGTGGCCCAGGTCAAGACCGCCGAGGACGCCGATGCGGTCTTCTACCGGCCCGAGCGCGAGGCCCAGGTGCTGCGGCGTATCATGGCGCTCAACAAGGGGCCCCTGGACAGCGAGGAGGTCGCCCGGCTCTTCCGGGAGATCATGTCCGCCTGCCTGGCCCTGGAGCAGCCCATCAAGGTGGCCTATCTGGGCCCCGAGGGCACCTTCACCCAGCAGGCGGCCCTCAAGCACTTCGGCGAGAGCGCCATCAGCCTGCCCATGGCGGCCATCGACGAGGTGTTCCGCGAGGTGGAGGCCGGCGCCGTCAACTACGGCGTGGTGCCGGTGGAGAACTCCACCGAAGGGGTGATCAACCACACCCTGGACTCCTTCATGGACTCCAGCCTGAGCATCTGCGGCGAGGTGGTGCTACGCATCCACCACCACCTGCTGGTGAGTGAGACCACCCGCCAGGACAAGGTCTCGCGGATCTACTCCCACCCCCAGTCCTTCGCCCAGTGCCGCAAGTGGCTCGACGCCCACTACCCCCAGGCGGAGCGGGTGCCGGTCTCCTCCAACGCCGAGGCGGCGCGCCTGGTCAAGACCGAGTGGCACAGCGCGGCCATCGCCGGCGACATGGCCGCCAAGCTCTACGGCCTGACCCGCCTGGCCGAGAAGATCGAGGATCGCCCGGACAACTCCACGCGCTTCCTGATCATCGGCAACCAGGACGTGCCCATGTCCGGCGAGGACAAGACCTCCATCGTGGTGGCCATGCGTAACCAGCCCGGCGCCCTGCACGACCTGCTGGAGCCCTTCCATCGCCACCAGATCGACATGACCCGCCTGGAGACGCGCCCGTCGCGCAGCGGCGTGTGGAACTACGTCTTCTTCATCGACTTCAAGGGGCACCGCGACGAGCCCCGGGTCGCCGCAGTGCTGGAGGAGGTGCGCCTGCGCGCCGCCGAGGTGAAGGTGCTGGGCTCCTACCCGATCGGCGTGCTCTAGGCCGTGGCGTCGACAGTAAAGCGGCCGGTCTCCGAGCCGCGCATCCTGATCGTCGGCCTTGGGCTGATCGGCGGCTCCCTGGCCGCCGCCCTTAGGGCCGCCGGCTTCGGGGCGGGTCAAGAGCCTTCCGCCGGCTTCGGGGCGGCTAAAGAGGGCGCCGCCGGCTTCGGGGCGGGTAAAGAGCCTTCCGCCGGGTTCGGGGCAGCACAAGAGATCGTCGCCTGCGACCCGGACCCCGGCGAGATCGCTCGGGGCGTGGAGATGGGCCTGATCGATGGCGGTGCCACCGAGCTCTCCTCGGTCATCGAGGGAGCCTCGATGGTCGTGCTGGCGGTGCCGGTGCTGGCCATGCGCGGCGTGATGGTCGAGCTGGCCCGCCACCTGGACCGTGCCGCGCCGGATGTCGTGATCACCGACGTGGGCAGCACCAAGGCCGCCATTCGCGACTGCGCCCTGGAGGCCTTCGGCCGGGTGCCGCCCCGTCTGGTGCTGGGGCATCCCATCGCCGGCTCCGAGAAGAGCGGTGTGGCGGCGGCCAACCCCGAGCTCTACGTCAACCACAAGGTGATTCTCACCCCGGAGCCGGATACCGACCCCGTGGCCCTGGCCCGGGTGCGTACGATCTGGGAGGCGAGCGGTGCCGAGGTGCTGGAGATGGCCGTCGAGCGCCACGATCAGGTGCTGGCCCGCACCAGCCACCTGCCGCACCTGCTCGCTTTCTCCCTGGTGGATACCCTGGCGCGCCAGGATGAGCGGCTGGAGATCTTCCGCTACGCCGCGGGGGGATTTCGCGACTTCACGCGCATCGCCGGCAGCGACCCGGTGATGTGGCGGGATATCTTCATCGCCAACCGCGAGGCGGTGCTCGCCTCCCTGGATGACTTCGAGGCGGGCCTGGCGCGGCTGCGCCGGGCCGTGGAGGGCGGCGACGGTGACGCCATGCTTGCCACCTTCGATCGCGCCAGCCACGCGCGCCACTACTTCGAATCCCTGCTCAACAAGACCAGCTATCAGGCGGAATATCAGATGCAACAGCAAGGCAAGCTGCGCTATCGGGTGAGCCCCGGCGGCAGCGTGACCGGGCGCATTCGCGTGCCCGGCGACAAGTCGATCTCCCACCGCTCCATCATGCTCGGGGCCCTGGCCGAAGGGGTCACCGAGGTGAAGGGGTTCTTGGAGGGGGAGGACAGCCTGGCCACCCTGCAGGCCTTCCGCGAGATGGGCGTGGCCATCGAGGGCCCCCACCAGGGCCGGGTCACCATCCACGGGGTGGGCATGCACGGCCTGAAGGCGCCCTCGGGGCCCCTCTACGTGGGTAACGCCGGCACCGCCATGCGCCTCTTCGCCGGGCTGCTGGCCGGTCAGGCCTTCGATACCGAGCTCACCGGCGACACCTCCCTGACCAAGCGTCCCATGGGGCGGGTGGCCGACCCCCTGCGCCTGATGGGCGCGGTGATCGATACCGCCGAGGGCGGTCGCCCGCCGCTGCGCATCCACGGCGGCCGTGCGCTCAAGGGCATCACCTACGATATGCCCATGGCCAGCGCCCAGGTGAAGTCCTGTCTGCTGCTGGCCGGGCTCTACGCCGAGGGCGAGACCCGGGTGCGGGAGCCGGCGCCGACCCGCGACCACACCGAACGCATGCTGGCCGGCTTCGGCTATGAGGTCCAGCGCGACGGCGATACCTGCTGGCTCTCCGGCGGCGGCAGGCTCACCGCCGCGCCCATCGACGTGCCCTCGGATATCTCCTCGGCCACCTTCTTCCTGGTGGCGGCGGCGATCACCCCTGGGGCCGACCTGGTGCTGGAGCATGTCGGCATCAACCCGACCCGCATCGGGGTGATCAATATTCTCAGGCTGATGGGGGCCGATCTGCGCCTCGAGAACGAGCGCGAGGTGGGCGGCGAGCCGGTGGCGGACCTGCATATCCGCTATGCGCCCCTCAAGGGCATCGACATCCCGGTGGAGCAGGTGCCCCTGGCGATCGACGAGTTCCCGGCGCTCTTTATCGCCGCGGCCAATGCCCGGGGCACCACGCGCCTGCGCGGCGCCGAGGAGCTGCGGGTCAAGGAGTCCGACCGCCTGCAGGCCATGGCCGACGGCCTGGCCGCCATCGGCGTCGAGCACAGGCTCTATCCTGACGGCATCGATATCGTGGGGGGCGGCAATGCCGAGGGGCCAAACTACGGCGGCGGGCGCATCGACAGCCTCGAGGATCATCGCATCGCCATGTCCTTTGCCATTGCCGCCCTGCGCGCCGGTGACGAGATCGTGATCGATGACTGCGCCAACGTGGCGACCTCCTTCCCGGGCTTTATCGACCTGGCGCGCCGGGTCGGGATGGCTCTCGAGGAGGAGCGGGCCGAGGAGGGCGCATGAGCGATACCCACCAGACTGGCCGCGAGGCGCCGGTGCTGACCATCGACGGCCCCGGCGGGGCAGGCAAGGGCACCATCAGCCGCCTGGTCGCCGAGCGCCTGGGCTGGCAGCTGCTCGACTCGGGCGCCCTCTATCGCCTGACGGCCCTGGCCGCCGGCAAGCACGGCGTAGCCCTGGAGGACGAGGCCGGCGTGGCCGAGGTGGCTCGCCGCCTCGACGTGGTCTTCGTGGCCGAGCGCGAGGCGACTCGCATCCTGCTCGAAGGCGAGGAGGCGACCACGGTGATTCGCACCGAACAGGTGGGCGACGCCGCCTCCCGGGTAGCGGCGCTGCCGGCGGTGCGTAACGCCCTGCTGGACCGCCAGCGGGACTTCCGTCAGCCGCCGGGCCTGGTCGCCGACGGCCGCGACATGGGCACCGTGGTCTTCACCGACGCGCCGTTGAAGATCTTCCTGACGGCCAGTGCCGATGAGCGGGCGCGTCGCCGCCAGCGTCAGTTGCGAGAGGCGGGCGTGGATGCTAGTCTATCGAGTCTTCTCAAGGAGATTCAGGCGCGCGATGCACGCGATATGCAGCGCAGCGTGGCCCCGCTCAAGCCGGCCGATGATGCCATCACGCTTGACACCACGTGCCTGACGATACCGGAAGTGGTGGATCGGCTGACGGAGCTGCTGACCGAACGCGGTCTGGCGCCCGCCACCTGACACTCCCTTGCGGCGTCCCCGGCAGTATGTGATGACGTGGCCCGGCACCGATTGCCGAGAGCCGAGCCAGGTCGAACCAGCGCCAACATCTCCGGGGGCATGGTAAATAAGGCCCGCACTCGCTGGTGGTGCGGAGGAAGCGGCATGACCGCACTAACGTTGATCACGTAGGAACACCATGAGCGAAAGCTTTGCTGAACTGTTTGAACAATCTCTCCAGGACATCAACATGGAGCCGGGCGCCATCGTCGCGGCTACCGTCGTCGACATCGAGGGTGACTGGGTCACCGTCAATGCCGGCCTGAAGTCCGAAGGTCAGATCCCCGCGGCCCAGTTCCGCGACGACAACGGCGAACTGAACATTGCCATCGGCGATGAAGTTCACGTTGCTCTGGAGGCCGTCGAGGACGGTTTCGGCGAGACCCGCCTGTCTCGCGAGAAGGCCAAGCGCGCCGAGGCGTGGAAGGTCCTGGAAGCCGCCTTCGAGAAGGACGAGATCGTCAAGGGCGTGATCAACGGCAAGGTCAAGGGCGGTTTCACCGTCGATGTCGACTCCATCCGTGCCTTCCTCCCGGGTTCCCTGGTCGACGTGCGTCCGGTGCGCGACACCACGCACCTCGAGAACAAGGAACTCGACTTCAAGGTCATCAAGCTCGACCCGAAGCGCAACAACGTGGTCGTTTCTCGTCGTGCCGTTCTCGAGGCCGAGAACAGCGCCGAGCGTGAGGCCCTGCTCGCCACCCTGCAGGAAGGCCAGCAGATCACCGGTATCGTCAAGAACCTGACCGACTACGGCGCCTTCGTCGACCTCGGCGGCGTCGACGGCCTGCTGCACATCACCGACATGGCCTGGAAGCGCATCAAGCATCCGAGCGAGATCGTGGCCGTGGGCGACGAGATCAACGTCAAGGTGCTGAAGTTCGACCGCGAGCGCAACCGCGTCTCCCTGGGTCTGAAGCAGCTGGGCGAGGATCCCTGGGTCAACATCAAGGATCGTTACCCGGAAGGCACCAAGGTGCACGCCCGCGTCACCAACCTCACCGACTACGGCTGCTTCGCCGAGCTGGAAGAGGGTGTCGAGGGTCTGGTCCACGTCTCCGAGATGGACTGGACCAACAAGAACATCCATCCGTCCAAGGTGGTTCAGGTCGGTGACGATGTGGACGTCATGGTCCTGGATATCGACGAGGAGCGTCGTCGTATCTCCCTGGGTATCAAGCAGTGCACCGCCAACCCCTGGGAGACCTTCAGCGCCCAGTACAACAAGGGCGATCGCGTTGCCGGTACCATCAAGTCGATCACCGACTTCGGTATCTTCATCGGTCTGGAAGGCGGCATCGACGGTCTGGTGCACCTCTCCGACATCTCCTGGACCGAGACCGGCGAAGAGGCCGTGCGTTCCTTCAAGAAGGGCGATGAGGCCGAGGCCGTGATCCTCTCCATCGATCCTGAGCGCGAGCGCATCTCCCTGGGTATCAAGCAGCTGGATACCGATCCGGTCGCCGAGTTCCTGGCCGTCAACGACAAGGGCTCCATCGTCACCGGCCGCGTGGTCGAGGTCGATGCCAAGCAGGCCCAGGTCGAGCTGGCGACCGATGTCGTCGCCGTGCTGAAGGCGTCCGAGATCAGCGCCGACCGCGTCGAGGACGCCCGCAACGTCCTGAACGAAGGCGACAGCGTCGAGGCCCGGATCATCGGCGTCGACCGCAAGAACCGCCAGATCGCCCTGTCCGTCAAGGCCAAGGACCAGGACGAGACCCGCCAGAACCTGAAGAAGCTGCGCGAAGAGAGCGTCGAGAGCGGTGGTCCGACCACCATCGGCGACCTGATCAAGCAGCAGATGGGTCAGGACTGATCGGAAGCGTCTTTCCGAGCGTCAAGACCGCCGCCCCTCGGGGCGGCGGTTTTTTTATTTGGCTGTCTCTTCACTACTATTTGGTTTGTTGCGTTGAGGCGTCGGGGCTAGAAGGTAAATCAAGTTTGATCGCGAGTTGCGGTGAATAGAAGTCTCCTCCAGACTATTGCAAGATATAACTCTTTCGATAGATAATGCTCTTCGCATCCCGTTTGTTATCTCGAAAGAAGGAATCACGCCAATGTCCCTGCTCAATGAATACATGCAGATGGAACAGCAGCTCAAGCAACTCCAGGCCAATATGGAAAAGCTGCAGAATGATCAGCGCCTCCAGGCTGAGCTCGAGTTCAAGGAGCGTCTTGAGGCGCTGATGAAGGAGTTCGACAAGAGTGCCGCCGACGTGCTGGCGCTGCTGGACCCCAAGCCGGCCGCAGCGGCGCCCAAGGCGGCTTCCGCGCCCTCCGGTACACGCCGCAAGCGCAAGCTGAAGATCTACAAGAACCCCAATACCGGCGAAGTCGTCGAGACTCGCGGTGGCAACCAGAAGACCCTGAAGGCGTGGAAGGACGAGTTCGGCTCCGACACCGTGGAGTCCTGGCTGGTCCGCATCGAGGAGTAAGGGCGGGGGCAGTGCCTCGGCTGAACGCATGACGGCGCCCTTTGGGGCGCCGTCGTTACAGCCGATTTTCGGACAGCGCCTAGGACCCGGCCAGGGGGAGCTGCAGCTGCAGGCCGTCTGCCGCGGCGACCAGTCGAATGGCGTCGCCGCTGTAGTGCTCGCCAAGTTCGGGCAGGGTGGCGGCGAGCAGGCTCTCCAGGGTCGTTGCCAGCGCATCGACCTCGGGTAGTGGCAGGCAGGCGGAGCGGGTGCCGGGAAGCGTCAGCAGGCGCAGCGACGGCGGCATGGCCAGGCCGCTGGCCTGTAGGGGGTCGATCAGCACGCCCAGGTCCAGCTTGGGCAGGCAGCAGTCACTGGCGGTGTCATGGAGCAGGGCAATGGCGGCGGTATCGACCGGCACCCCCTGGGGAGGCGCCTCCTCCCACAGCGCCCGAGGCCAGGCCTCGGGCGGCTCCAGCTGCATCGGCGGCACATAGCAGCGTGTCACCACGGCCGTACAGGGTGCCAGAGTGCGGATATCGGGGACGGCCCCGAGCCCTGCGGCCCTGGGCCGCTTCCCCCTGGCCTGGTGGGCGTTGCGATATTCCCGTGGGCTCTGCCGGTAGCGGCGCTGGAAGGCGCGGCTGAAGGCGGAGTGGTTGGTGTAGCCGCAGCCCTCTGCTACCTCGCGAATGCTGTGCGGCGTGTAGGCCAGCAGTCTGGCGGCTTTCTCGAGTCGCAGGTTTTCGCGATAGCCGCTCGGCGAAAACCCGAAGCACTGGCGGAAGCGGCGCCTGATCTGGGAGCTGGAGTAACCCAGCCGCTCCGCCAACTCCTCGATGCTTTGACCGCTCTCGAGGGTCTCCTGCAGCCAGATCTCTGCTCGCATCATCTCGTTGAACATTGTCTGGCCCCTTCCTTGCGCGGTGGTTCCCGGGCCGGCGCGGGTTGCCGTCTGGGGGTGGTGCCAGAACAGGCAAGCGCCAGCCTTCTTCTCTTTATGCAGGCTAACCGTTGGCAAAGGCAAGTTTGGAAACGCACATTGCGCGCTGGAGCACAGTGGCAGATGTAAAAATTGGCTAAAGCTTCGCCGTTCAAGGGGATGGCGGTATAATCCCGATATTGCTTTTACGCCCCCTTCCATGAACGACCGGTAACTGATGAAACAACAGACTCACCGCAAGCCGATGGATGAGCGCGAGAAACTGCGCAAGTTCCGCGAACTCGATGACGCCTTTGCGGAGGCGCTGCGTGGACTCGATGATCCCGCGACTCAGGCAAAGATTCCCGTTGGCCCACCGGTGGCGTCGCCGCCTGCCGATGTGGAGAGCGAAGCGGCGCGTCAGCAGCGCTTCGAGGAGCGCCTTCAGGCGCTGATGCAGGAGTACCATCAGCCCGCCGAGCAGGTGGTCCACCTGGTTCAGCTCCTGCAGCAGCAGGGGCGCATCGCCTGACTCTCCCCGGCGCCGACGCTCCCTGGATCCCGTCAGCGCGTTGCCAGCTCCAGCGCCGCGATGCGCTCCAGGGCCTCCTCCCGGTGGCTGCCGCAGAGGGCCTCGTCGAAGCCGAAGCGCGCGCAGAGCGCCGGGCGAGACGGGTCGCCGAACAGCCGACACAGGTTTCCGTCATCCAGCTGGACGCAGCGCACCCCGGCCGGCTTGCCTTCCGGCATTCCGGGGATTGGCGAGTGGATGGAGGGCGCAATGCAGCAGGCCCCGCACCCCGGGCGACAGCCCTCGGCCAGGGCCGCCGGCTGCTCCGCTGCGCCCGACGCGCTCATGGCTCCCCCTCTCATGGCTCCCCCCGGGCGAAGGCGCCCTTGTCGACCCCCTCGAAGGCCTGGACCCGAGTGGCCTCGCCGGTTTCCCGGCTGATCTGCTCTGCCAGCCAGGCGGCGATATGCTCCACGGTGGTGGGAGTGGGAAGGACCCGGCAGCGCTCGGCGGGCAGGCGAATCACGAAGCTTCCCTGAGGCGCACGGTAGCGAGCCGTCAGCGGACCGGCAGCGCCGGCGGGTGGCGCCTCGGCCAGGTCCTGGCGGTCGACCAGGTAGCAGTCCGCCAGGCGCCTGGCCCACTCTGCCTCCAGGCCGGGCTGGCGGCTGCCGCCCTGCCAGATATGCAGGCGGGAACGGTGGCCGTGGGCGATGCGCTGGCAGTTGCCCGCATGGTGCCTGAGGCCGTGGCTGTAGGTATAGGAGGCGCCATCGATGGCCTCCTCCTGCAGGGTCAGCCGCAGGGCGCTGACCCTGGGCGGCAGGCGTCGCGACAGCTCCCCTGCCAGGTGCTCGGCCAGCCGTTCGGAGGAGATCTCCGCCCAGGGCAGCAGGGTGAAGGCCTGGCGGGGGCCGCGGACCTCCATGGACCAGGGCAGCCGTGTCTGGATGGAGAGCCCCTCCTGGCACTCCGCGACCTCCACGCCGGGCGCGCGGGTCGGCACCAGCAGGGTGTGGTCCACGCCGGCATCCAGGCGCTGCTTGACCCAGGGTTTGACCTCGCCGAAGTCGAAAAGCATGCCGTCCTCGCCGAGTTCGCCATCGAGCTCCAGGTCCACCTGCCAGCTGGCCCCGGTGAGCCCGCGTTGCGGACACCAGAGGGAGACGTCGAGGTGGGTAAGGCGGTTGACGAATAGCGTCATCAGTCGATCCCCGTGATCTTGTGGGTCTGCAGCGACAGGCGCCACCCTGGGTGGGCCAGGCAGTAGGCGACGCTCGCGGCCATGGTGTCGGTCGTGGTGGCGGCGATGGCGTCGTCCGCCGGTCTGGTGCGGCGTCCGCTGGCACCGGTATCCATGGGCTGCAGGAAGAAGTGGTCGAAGTCGAGTCGGGCGAAGCGTTCCGGCGGCGCCTCTGGCTGGGGATAGACCAGCTTCAGTTCGTTGCCGGCGGTGATGGTCAGGGCGCTGGCCCCCTTGGGGCTGACGCAGAGCCAGTCGATGCCGGGCGGGGCGGGGAGGGTGCCGTTGGTCTCCACGGCGACCTCGAAGCCCCGCGCCTGCATGGCCTGGATCAGGGCCTCATCGAGCTGCAGCAGCGGCTCACCCCCGGTGAAGACCACATAGGGCGTGGCGCCCTTCACACTCGGGCCGTCCTGATCCGGCCAGAGTGCCGTCAGGTGCGCGGCCAGCGCCTCCGCGGTGGCAAAGCGCCCGCCGTTCTGGCCGTCGGTACCGAGGAAATCGGTATCGCAGAAGGTGCAGGCCGCCGAGGCGCGGTCCTGTTCGCGGCCCGACCAGAGGTTGCAGCCCGAGAAGCGACAGAAGACGCTGGCGCGCCCCGCCTGGCCGCCTTCTCCCTGCAGGGTGTAGAAGGCCTCCTTGACGTGATACATCAGGATTCTCCGGCCGGGGGCTGAGGCGCGTCGGCGGCGGATGCGGGCCGCTCTGAATAGCCGAGGGGGTCGGTCGCCCCGTTGGCGGCAAAGGCCGCCAGCCGCTCGCGACAGCTGCCGCAGCGCCCGCAGGCCAGTTCGCCTCCTCGGTAGCAGGTCCAGGTCTTGCCGTAGTCGAGCCCCATGGCCAGGCCGTCGGCGAGGATCTCCGCCTTGCTGGCGCGAAGGTAGGGGGCGTGGATCGCCACCGCCTCGAAGTTGGCGATGCCCGCCACGGCGTTCATCGCCTCGACGAACGCGGGCCGGCAGTCCGGATAGAGCACGTGGTCGCCGCCGTGGGCGCCGTAGTCGACCCGGCCGGCGCCGATATTCACCGCCTTGGCGATGGCCAGCGAGAGCAGGATCATGTTGCGGTTGGGCACCACCGTGGCCGTCAGGTTCTCCTCGCCGTAGTCCCCCTCGGGCAGCTCGCGGGCGCTGTCGGTGAGCGCCGAGTTGTCGATCAGGCCGTGGATGGCACGGATATCCACCACCTGGTGGGGCACGCCGAGTTCGCGGCAGACGCGCTCGGCTACCTCGAGCTCCCGGGCGTGGCGCTGGCCGTAGTCGAAGGAGAGGGCGTGGACCTCGAGGCCCTCGCTCAGGGCGCGGTGCAGCACGGTGTAGGAGTCCATGCCGCCGGAGTAGATCACCACGGTGGCGGGGGCGCCGGCCGTGGAAGAAGCAGAAAGGGTCATGTTCAGGCTCTGGTCGGAGAATTTGTCGCGCCGCAGCGCGGCGTTCCGGGGTCCGGTCCGGAAGGGGACATAGTCTACTTGACACCGGGTAAGCGGGAAACCTGCCGGGACGCCAGGGGGCTCGTTGCTGCTATACTATGCGCCCCTCAATTTCCAGCGCCCCCGTGGCGCCATCGTCCTGACAACGGTGACTCCCTATGCAAGCCCCCGAACTGCTCTCCCCGGCGGGAACGTTCAAGAACATGCGCTACGCCTTCGCCTATGGCGCCGACGCCGTCTATGCCGGCCAGCCCCGCTACTCCCTGCGGGTGCGCAACAACGACTTCAAGATCGACAACCTGCACAGGGGCATCGCCTATGCCCACGAGCGGGGCAAGCAGTTCTACGTGGCCTCCAACATCGCGCCCCATAACAGCAAGCTGAAGACCTATTTGCGCGACATGGCGCCGGTGATCGAGGCCGGCCCGGATGCGCTGATCATGTCCGACCCGGGCCTGATCATGATGATCCGCGAGCGCTGGCCCGACCAGGTGATCCACCTCTCGGTGCAGTCCAACGTGGTCAACTGGGCGGCGGCGAAGTTCTGGCAGCAGCAGGGCATCAGCCGCATCATCCTGTCGCGGGAGCTCTCTCTTGAGGAGATCGCCGAGATCCGCGCCGAGTGCCCGGACCTCGAGATCGAGACCTTCGTCCACGGGGCGCTCTGCATCGCCTACTCCGGGCGCTGCCTGCTCTCCGGCTACTTCAACCACCGGGACCCCAACCAGGGCACCTGCACCAACGCCTGCCGCTGGCAGTACAACACCGTGGCGGCGGCCCATGACGAGACCGGCGACCTGGTGCCGGCCAACTCCGCCGCGGCCCATGCGGGCAGCGGCGTCTGGACGCCGGGCCAGGGCGGCGGGCTGATCGCCTCCGGCGGCGGCAGCACCCGCTTTGAGAGCACCGCCACCGCCGGCGGGGTGGAGGGGCAGGACGAGCTCTCGGCCCTGATCGAGGACGCGACCCGGCCCGGCGAGCTGATGCCGATCTTCGAGGACGAGCACGGCACCTACATCATGAACTCCAAGGACCTGCGCGCCGTTCAGCACGTGCCGCGGCTCGCCCAGATGGGCGTCACCTCCCTGAAGATCGAGGGGCGCACCAAGTCTCACTACTATGTGGCCCGCACTGCCCAGGTCTACCGCCGCGCCATCGACGACGCCGTGGCCGGTCGCCCCTTCGACATGCGCCTGATGGACGAGCTCGACAATCTGGCCAACCGCGGCTACACGGAGGGCTTCTACCGGCGCCATGTCCACGACGAGTACCAGAACTACGAGCGCGGCAACTCGGTGGGCGTTCATCAGCAGTTCGTGGGCGAGGTGATCGGCTACGATCCGGACCGCGGCGTGCTGGAGGTGGACGTCAAGAACCGCTTCGAGGTGGGGGACGGCATGGAGCTGATGCTGCCCGGCGGTAACCGCCGTTTCGTGCTCGAGCAGATCGAGAACCGGCGCGGGGAGTCCGTTGGGGTGGCGCCGGGGTCCGGCCACGTGGTACTGATCCCGGTGCCCGGCGAGGCCATCGCACCGGAGCGCATCGAGTTCGCGCTGCTGATGCGCGACCTCCAGGGCTGATGACCGCCGCCGGGGCCGGCAGCATCGCGCTCCGCTCCCGCCATCGGGCCGGCGTCGTCTTTGCTGGCGCCTGCCGGCCCCGCCGTGGCAACATGATCGTCATTTGGCCCCGAGTAACGAATCGATGTTCAACGATAGTTCACTGCGCTGGCCCTGGCGGGTAGCGGCAGTGGGGGGCGTCGTGCTGATGGCGCTCTACCTCTGGATCTGGCACTCCCCCGACCTGGCCGAGCTGCAGCGCTGGGCGGACGAGGCCTCCCACCATCCGGTGGTGATCGTCTCCGTGATCCTGGTGATGGCCGTGACCCTGGCCCTGGGGCTGCCCGGCAGCATCGGGCTCTGGCTGATCGCCCCCTTCTATACGCCGCTGGCGGCCACGCCCATGCTGATCGTGGGCAGCGTGCTGGGGGCCCTGGGCGCCTACTGGCTGTCGGCCCGGGTCGGCGATCGCTGGACCCCCAAGGGGTTGACCCGCAAGATCATGCGGCGGCTGGAGACCCGCAGCGACTTCCTGACCCAGTGCGCCCTGCGGGTGCTGCCGGGCTTTCCCCACTCGGTGGTGAACTACGCCGCGGGGCTGCTGCGCCTGCCGCTCGGGACCTTCCTGGCGGCGGCGATCATTGGCCTGGGGGTGAAGTGGGCGGTCTATGCCAGCGCCATCTATGGGGCGCTGGAGGCGGTGGAGAAGGAGGAGGCGCTGAGCATCGGCGTGGTGCTACCGCTGCTGGCGCTGACGGTGCTGCTGCTGGTGGGCGCCTGGGTACGGCGCCGGCTGGAGGCCAACGGCCAGGCTGCCAACGGCTAGCCTGGCCGCTCGCTCGCTATCTATGCCTTGCGCAGCGAGGCGTTCAGGTGGTCGACCACCTCAGCCCAGTCGGCGTCCTCCTCGATGGCTTCGCGTAGGAAGTCGGCCTGGCCCTCGTTCCAGCAGGAGGCGTCGGGCAGGGCGATCTCCTCGGGAATGGGGCCGTTGCGTTCGATGAAGCGCTTGATCGACTCGGGGTCCGAAGCGAGTCCCAGCTGCTCGAACAGTTCGGTGAAGGGGTGGTCGGGATGCTCCATGGCGGCTCTCCTTGCGTGGTGGGAATACCCCCACCATAGCGGCTTGCGCCTGGCGCTGCATGACCCCCGTCAACGCTTCCCCGGGAAGCCGTCAGCGCTCCCCGGCCAGCGGTGTCAGGAAGCGCCGCCGGCGCTCCTCATCGGGGAGCGGCTGGGCCAGCAGGTGCACCAGCTTGGCCAGTGCCGCTTCCGGCGTCATGGCATCCGCCGAGAGCACGCCGGCGGCCGCCAGCCCCTGGCCCGCCGCATAGTGGCCGATCTCGACGCCGCCGTGGGGGCACTGGCTAAGCGCCGCGAGCAGCTTGCCCTCGCCGCTGGCTCGGGCCAGCACGCCGATCAGCTCCCGGTTCGCGGGCACATTGCCGCCGCCCCACACCTCCAGCAGGGCCCCCTTGAGCCGCGGGTCGTCGAGCCAGGCGGCTAGCTGGCGGGCGGCGATGCCCGGCCACAGCACGATGCGTGCCACGCCGCCGTCGGCCAGCGGGGCGTAGTCCGGCAGCTCGAAGCGGGGAGCGCCGCGCTGCTGCTGCGCCAGGCCGCGTCCGGGATAGAGCACGGCGTCGCCATCGACCCGCTCGCCCAGCAGCGGATAGTTGGGGCTGGCGAAGGCGTCGGCGCGGCGGGTCTGCCACTTGCGCGCCCGCACGCCGCGCAGCAGCCTGCCGCCGAAGGCGATCGCCACCTCCTGCAGGGCGGGGTTGGCGGCGAAGGCCAGGGCCAGGGCCAGGTTGTCGGCGGCGTCGCTGCCGGGGGCCTCCAGGGGCTGCATGGCGCCGGTGAGGACCACCGGGCGGTCCAGTCCCTGGAGCTGGTAGGCGAGGCTCGCTGCCGTCCAGGCCAGGGTGTCGGTGCCGTGGAGCACCACGATGCCGGCGTGCTCCCGGAAGCGTGCGGCGATCTCGCCGGCCAGCCGCTGCCACTCACGGGGGGTGGCGGCGCTGGAGTCGATGGGGTCGCCGAGGGAGAGCACCTCATACGCGGGCAGCGCGGCGTGGTGTGCCGGTGGCAGGGCCGCCAGGGCCCGCGCCAGGCGCGCCTCGATATCGCCCCCCGGCACCAGCCCTGAGGGGCTCTCCACCATGCCGAGGGTGCCCCCGGCATAGATCACCAGCAGCGGGAGCGAGGAGGTGAGGGCAGTGTCCTGGGTCATGGGGGCTCCGAGGGAATCGAGGGGCCGGTAGGGGCGATAGCGGTGTCGGCAAGGGGGCCGTCGAAGAGGGCATGATAAGGGGCGCCGGCGGCGCCTGCCAGGCTCACCCCTCGGTGCGCACCCGCACGCCGTCGGCCACCCGCTCTCCCGGGTGAGTGATCACGACGTCGCCCACCCCGAGGCCGTCGAGCAGCTCGGAGACCAGGCCGCTGCGCCGCCCCGGCGTGACCGGCACGCGCACCGCGCGCCCCTCCTCGACCCGAAAGACCGCCCACTCCCCCTCGGCGCGGAACAGCGCGCTGGTGGGCAGCTGCAGCACCTCATCGGCCTGCCAGACCAGGAACTCGGCGTCGACCCGAAAGCCGTTGCCCAGCCCCAGGGCCGCGGGCTCCTGCCCCTCCTCGAAGTCGATGATCACCGGCACTCGCTGCTCGTCGACCCCCAGCGCCGAGACCCGGGTGAAGCCGCTGGGCTCGATGCGTCGAACCCGCCCCGCCAGCACCTCATCGCCGCCCCAGCCGGTCAGATGCACCGCCATGCCCGGGCGCACCCGCACCGCATCCATGGAGAGCAGATCCACCTGAACTTCCAGGGCCTGAAGGCTCCCGAGCTCGAGGATCGGCTCCCCGGCCGCCACGCTGCCCTCGCAGCAGCGGTAGCGGGTCAGCACCGTCCCGGCGATGGGGGCGCGGATGGTCAGCGCCGGGTGCTCCAGTGCGTCCCGCTGGCCACTGGCCACCGCCAGCACCGCTCGGGCGCTCTCCACCTCGAAGCGGGCCGCCTCGACGCCGGCCGCCGCCGCGCTCTCCAGGGCGCGCAGGCGGTCGCGCTGGCTGCGATGCTGCTCCAGCTCCGTGGTGGAGACCAGGTTGCGCTGGTGGAGCTGGCGATAGCGCTCGTACTCCGACTCGGCGAAGCGTCGCTCGGCTTGTGTCGTCTCCAGGTTGGCCCGGGCGGCCCGGAGGCGCGCCTCGGCGGCCTGCAGGGTGTCCTCGGCCTGCTGGCGCGCGCGGGGGTCCAGGGCCGGTGCCGGGCTCGGCTCCAGGCGGAACAGCGCCTGGCCCTGCTCCACCTCGTCGCCCACCTCCAGGGCGACCCGCTGCAGGTAGCCGGCCACGGGGACCGAGACGTTCCAGGTATCGCGCAGCCGGGTGCGCCCCTCCTCGATCACCGAGTCGACGAAGGGCCCGGTGGCGACGCGGGCCACGCTGACCGGCACCGGGGCAGGGCGCAGCGCCCAGGCGAGCAGGGCCAGCAGCGCCAGGCCGGCGAGGCTCCAGAACAGGCGTCGATGCCAGGGTCGCAGGGTCATGGGCGGTCTCCTTTGGTCACTCCACGGCCTTGAGCACGCGGATCTTGTCCAGGCGCCCCAGTCGGATCACCACCATCACGCTCACCAGGAGCGAGGCGGCCAGGACGCCGCTGGCGGCGAAGGCGAAGGCCTGGGGCGTGAACACCAGGGGGATGCGGAAGAGATCGCTGCTGAAGGCCTGGTTGAGCAGCCGGCTGAACAGGAGGCCGATGGCCCAGCCCGGCGGGATGGCCGCCAGGGTCAGCAGGGCGATCTCGCCGAGCAGTATCCGCGCCACCTCGGCCCGGGTATAGCCCAGTACCTGCAGGGTGGCGAGCTCCCGGGCGCGCTCGGCGAAGGCGATGCGGGCATTGTTGTAGACCACGCCGAAGCCGATGGAGGTGGCGATGGCCACGAAGATCAGGGCGGCGATCAGGAGGGTCTCGTCCAGGTAGTCGCGGATGCCCCGCTCGGCCTCGTCGAGCCTCCCGATGGCGGCCACCGCCGGCATCTCCCAGAGGGCGGCGTTGAGAGCCTCCCGCCGGGCCGGGTCGACCAGCAGCCAGGCGCCGCTGATGGCGCTCCCTTCGCCCATCACCCGATTGAGCTGGGTGCGGGTCAGGTAGGCGCCGACCCCCAGGGGTTCGTCCACCAGGGCGGCCAGGGGCAGCGTCAGCTGCCGCCGCTGCCCCTCCATGACGGCGACATGCAGCTCGTCTCCGACCTTCGCCCCCAGCTGGTCGGCCAGGTAGCGGGTCAGCAGCACACCCTCCTCGGGGAGCCGCTGGGCGCGCCCGTCGCCGTCCAGCACCTGGCGCAGCCGGGGCTCGGCCTCCATGCCCAGCAGGGAGGTGCGCGCCTCCCGGTGGCCATGGCTCAGGGTCACCGGCACCCGGCGCCAGGTCTCCACGGCCAGCACCCCGGGAAGGTGGCGCAGCTCGCCGGCGGCCCGGGCCGGGGTGGCGTCCACGAAGGTGAGCTCCATGTCCATGCGCAGCACCTGGCGATACTGCTGGTCGATCATCGTCTCCACCGCATCGAGCTGGTAGGCGCCCACCATCAGCAGCCCCGCCGAGAGGGCGATGCCGGCGATGGAGAAGCCGGCCTTGGCGGGATGGCGGCCCAGGTTGCGCAGGATGATGCGTCCCTCCTGACCGAGCAGGGCGGCGGGCAGCGCCCGTTCCAGGGCGCTGCGCCGGAAGCGCTGCGGGGCGGGTGGGCGCATCGCCTCGGCGGGCGGGCGGCTCACGGCGCGCCATACCGCTCGCCAGGTACCGATCAGGGCCGAAGCGGCCACGATGGCCAGGGAGAGCGCCAGCGCCGAGGCGGGCACCCTGACCGGCATGTCGGGGAAGCGAAAATAGTCGCGGTAGAGGGTCGCCAGTCCGCTGGCGGCCCAGGCGCCCAGCGCGACGCCCAGGGCCCAGCCCAGCAGCACGATGGCGGCGGTGAGCAGGCCGTAGTGGCGGGCCAGCTCCCCATCGCCATAGCCGAAGGCCTTGAGCACGGCGACCTGCTCCCGCTGGGTCTGGATCAGCCGCCCCATCACCACGCTGAGCAGGAAGGCCGAGACCGAGAGGAAGATCGCCGGCAGCACCGTGGCCTGGATGCGCTGCTGGTTGAGCTCCTCCTCCAGGAAGCGGTGGGAGGTCTGCTCCTCCCGGGTCCAGGCACCGGTGCCCCCATAGCGGGCCAGCGCCAGGTCCAGGGCGTCGATCACCGCCTCGACGCTGGCGCCTGCCTGGAGGGTGAGGCTGAGCCGGTTGAAGGCGCCCTCCATGCCGTAGGCGCTGGCCAGGCTGCGCTGGTTCATCCAGAGCACGGCGTAGCGGCGGTAGTCGGGCATCAGGTCGGTGGGAGCCACCTGGTAGAGGAACTCGGGGCTCGATGCCACGCCGGCGATCCTGAGCGCCACCCGGCGGCCGTCGATGATCGCCTCCAGGCCGTCGCCGGGAGTCAGGCCGTGGGCCTCGGCGAAGGCGTCGGAGACCACCACTTGGTCGTCCCGGCCTGGCTCGGGCAGGCTGCCGGCCACCAGGTGCAGGCGGTTGAGGGTCGGCTGGCGGCCGTCGGCAATCGACTGGGCCAGCCCGCGGATGGGGTCGTCGAAGCCGGGTAGCGAGAGGCGCAGCGCCGCCTGCACCTGGGGGGCGACCAGGTTGACTCCCTCGATCTCCTGCACGCGGCCCGCGACCCCGAGAGGCGCGCGCTTGACGTCGGCGAACACCTCGGCGAAGTGGTGGCTGGCGTAGAAGCGGTCCCGGGCGCCGGAGAGTGCCTCCAGGGTGGTGACCGAGAGGATCAGGGTCATGACCCCGCCGGCGATCACCACGGCGATGGCCAGGGCCTGACCCTTGAGGCGCCAGAGGTCGCGGAGGAGCTTGCGGTCGAGGGTCAGCATGGGAGACTCACCAGCGCAGCTCCCGGGCCGGGCGCCGCTCGGCGTTGTGCCGGATGTCGTCCACCCGGCCGTCGCGCAGGCGGATCACCCGGTCGGCCATGTCGCCGATCACCTCGTTGTGGGTGATGATCGCCACCGTGGTGCCGGTGTCGCGGTTGACCTGCTCGAGCACCTCCAGCACCCGGATGCCGGTGCGAAAGTCCAGGGCGCCGGTGGGCTCGTCGCAGAGCAGCAGCTCCGGGCGCTTGGCCACCGCACGGGCGATGGCCACGCGCTGCTGCTCGCCGCCGGAGAGCTGGGAGGGGAAGTGGTCGAGGCGCTCCCCCAGGCCCACCAGGGCCAGGGCCTCCTCGGGGGCCATGGGCGTCCGGGCGATCTCGGTGACCACGGCGACGTTCTCCCGGGCGGTGAGGCTCGAGATGAGGTTGTAGAACTGGAAGACGAAGCCGACGTGATGGCGGCGAAAACGGGTCAGTGCCCGCTGGCTGGCGCCGCTCAGGGTATGGGCCTGGCCCTCGCGGTCGACGTAGCTCAGTTCGCCCTCGGTGGGGCTGTCGAGGCCGCCGAGGATGTTGAGCAGAGTGGACTTGCCGGAGCCGGAGGCGCCCAGCATGACCACGAGCTCGCCGCGCTTGAGGGTCAGGTCGACCCCGCGCAGCGCCTGGATGGTGACCTCGCCCATGCGGTAGCGGCGGGTCAGGCCGCGCGCCACCAGGGCGTCAGGGACGGTGTTCATGGCCACAGTCTAGCGCCGGTGCTCCGCCCCGGCACGGATGCGGAGCAGGGAGCACGGGGCAGCAGGCCCGTCAGCGAGTGATCAGGCGGCCGGCGTCGTCGACCTCCAGACGGCGGTTGCGTCCGGCGAAGAGGGCGAAGAGGCCGGCCAGGGCGCAGATCGTCATCAGCGCGCCGGTGATGGTGCCGAGCCCCAGGCCCAGCTGCAGCATCACGCCGACCCCCAGGGGGCCCAGGGCGGCCAGGGTGTAGCCACCCCCCTGGGCGAGCCCCGAGAGCTTGCCGGCCAGCCGCGAGTTGCCCGAGCGCAGCACGATCAGCGTCAGCGCCAGGCTGAAGCCGCCCCCCTGGCCGAGGCCCAGCAGCACGATGCCCAGCCAGCGCAGGTAGGCGGGGCCCACCAGCAGCAGCCAGAACCCGGCGGCGATCAGCGTCAGCACCGTGAGCAGGGCGGGGCGCTGGTCACGCCCCAGGCGCGCCAGCCAGGGAGCGGCCAGGGCCGCCGGCAGCTGCACCATCACCGAGGCGCCCATCATCCAGCCCGCCTCCGCCTCGCCGTAGCCCCTGGCCACCAGCAGGGTGGGAAGCCAGCCGAAGACGATATAGGCCAGCGACGACTGCAGCCCCATGAAGAGCATCACCTGCCAGGCCAGGGGCTGGCCCAGCACGGCACGCATGGAGCCGCCGCCACCGGGCAGCATGGTCTCGTCCCGGCGCGGGGCCAGCGCAAGCCAGGCTGCCAGCGCCAGGAAGGCGAGCGCCGCCCAGCTGGCCAGGCCCAGGTGCCAGCCGTCCAGCCACTCGCTCAGCGGAATGGAGAGCCCGGCCCCCAGGGCGCCACCCAGGCAGAGCGCCATGGTGTAGACGCCGGTCATCAGGTCGGCGCCGGCGGGCAGCTCGCGCTTGACCAGCGCCGGCAACAGGGTGCCGGCGACGCCGATGGCGGCACCCACCATCAGGGTGCCCAGGAACAGCGTCGGCACCGTCGGTAGCCCGCGCAGGGCGAGGCCGCCGGCCAGCAGCCCAAGGCCCGCGGCCAGGGCGCGCTCCGGCCCCAGGCGCCTGGCGAGCCAGGGCGCCATGGGGGCGAAGAGCCCGAGGCAGAGCACGGGAAGGGTGGTAAGCGCTCCTATTGAGAGCGCCGAGAGGCCGGTATCCTGCTGGATGCGGGTGAGCACCGGCGCCAGGCTGGAGAGGGCGGGGCGCAGGTTGAGCCCCACCAGCACCATCAGGCCGATGAAGATGGCAAGGGTGCGCCTCTCGTGCGTCGCGGCCGTTGCTTCCCTGTTCACCGCCGTTTCCTCCCTGTGTTCAGCTGTCCGTTATGCCTGTTGGCGTCCGCCGCCACTGTTGCCACCGCCGCGCCGGCGACGCCGCGCCTGGCCTCGCTCATCATCGCGTCGCTGGCCGCTGCCCTGACCGCGGGTCTGGGCGCCATTGCCTCTGCCTTGACCGCCACGTCCACCGCCGCCGCCACGGCGGTTGCGGCCGTTCTCGATGGGTTCGGGCTTGGCGTTGGGGTCGGGTTCGAAGCCGGGCTCGATGCGCTTCTCCAGGTCGCGCTTGATCAGTCGCTCGATACCCTTGAGCAGGCCGTGCTCGTCCACGCAGACCAGCGATACCGCCTGCCCCTCGCTGCCGGCGCGACCGGTGCGGCCGATGCGGTGCACATAGTCCTCGGCCACGTTGGGCAGCTCGAAGTTGACCACGTGGGGCAGCTCGCTGATGTCCAGGCCGCGGGCGGCGATATCGGTGGCCACCAGCACCTGCAGGTCGCCGCTCTTGAAGGCGGCCAGCGCCTTGGTGCGCGCCGACTGGCTCTTGTTGCCATGGATCGCCATGGCCGGAATCTCCTGCTTGGAGAGCTGCTCGGCCAGGCGGTTGGCACCGTGCTTGGTGCGGGTGAAGACCAGCACCTGATGCCAGTCGTTCTCGGTGATCAGGTGGGCGAGCAGCTCGCGCTTCTTCTCGCGGTCCACCCGGTAGATCGCCTGGTCGACGAGCTCGGCGGTGGTGTTGCGACGCGCCACCTCGATCATCGCCGGACGATCCAGCAGCTTGTTGGCCAGGGCCTGGATCTCGTCGGAGAAGGTCGCCGAGAAGAGCAGGTTCTGACGCTTCGGGGGAAGCACTTTCAGGATCTTCTTGATGTCGTGGATGAAGCCCATGTCGAGCATGCGGTCGGCTTCATCGAGCACCAGGATCTCCACCTGGGAGAGGTCCACGTGCTTCTGCTGCTGGAGGTCCAGCAGGCGACCCGGGGTGGCGACGAGGACGTCGAGCCCGGGGCGGATGGCGTCCACCTGGGGCTGCTGGCCCACGCCGCCGAAGATCACGTGGCTCTTCAGGGTCAGGTGGCGGCCGTAGTCGGCCACGCTCTCGCCCACCTGGGCGGCCAGCTCGCGGGTCGGGGTCAGCACCAGGGCGCGGATCTGGCGCTTGCCGGGGCGCTTGCCGTCGGCCAGGCGCTGCAGCATCGGCAGGGTGAAGCCCGCGGTCTTGCCGGTGCCGGTCTGGGCGCTGGCCAGCAGGTCGCCGCCGTTGAGCACGGCGGGAATGGCCTGGCGCTGGATCGGGGTCGGGGTGGTGTAGCCCTGGGCCTCAACGGCACGCAGCAGTTCGGCACGCAGGCCGAGTTCGGAAAAGGTCATGCGGTCTCCGCAGAAACGCCGCGGCCACGCCACGCTCTGCGCGTGGCCAGTCCCGGGCCGGGGCGAAGGAAATTCGGGGGTAAGGAGCGGCAGGAGGGACTCGATGGTTGCCGCGTGGGAGCATTATGCCAGATCGGCGCGCCGGGCGCAGCTACTTCGCCTTCGCCTCGGCCGCGAGACTCTCGCGCAGGCGGGCCAGGGTGGCGCCGCCGAGGCCGGTGACCTCGTCGAGGGCGTCGGGGCCCAGCGCCCTGAGCTGCTCGAGGTCGGCGATGCCGTGGGCGAACAGGCGCCGTGCCGTCACCGGGCCGATGCCGTCCAGCTCGGTCAGGGAGCGGGCGTGGCGGTTGAGGAAGGCCTCGTGAGCGTCTTCGTCCAGGTCGTCGCAGGCGCCATCCTGATAGAGCTGGCAGGCCAGCCGGTCGGCGCCGCGGCGAATGGCCGGCAGCATCGGCAGCGCGACCAGGTCATGCCGGCTGGCCAGGCTGGCGAGCTCCGCCAGCGCCTGGTCAGCGATCTCGAGCTCGGCGAGGGCCTCCCGGTCGTGGGTATCCGTGGCCATCACCCTCAGCAGGGCCCGGCGGGCGCGCCGGGCCGGCTCACGATACTCCAGGGCGATGGCGTGGCGAAGTTCGCGCTCGGCGAGCTCCCGGGTCGGGTCGTCGTGCATGGTGTCGTCCCTGTAGGTAAGGAGAGGCCCCTGGGGGCCTGAGATGACCATAGTCCAGCCCCGGCCGTTCTGCCTGTTGCGCTCAGCGCGCCTGGCGTATCGCCTCGGCGAGCTCATCGGCGGTGCGGTCCCAGCCGCGGCCCAGGGCGCGCACCAGGGCCGGGTAGCCGTCGTCGTCCAGTTCGGCCTCGATGGCGAGCCGTTCCATGGCCAGCAGGCGACCGGTGCCGTCGCGCAGCTGCCACTGGCCGCCGATCACGGCGACGCCGTCATGGCGTCCCTGGAAGCGGTCGATCTCCAGGCGCAGCGACAGCGCCTCCGGCTCGCGCACGCCGGCCTCGTCCAGCAGCACCCGGGTGTCGGGCAGGCGCTCGCCGAGGCGAAGCCGCAGGCCGCGCTCCAGCTGGCGCCCCAGGGCCTCGGCCCACTGGTGGCCGCGGGCCTCCACCAGGGTGATGTCGTCCACCTGCATCACCAGCCCCTCCACGTCCAGGTAGTGGGCCAGGCGGGGCGGGCGCAGCAGCAGCTGCCGTTCGGCCTCGGCCCCGGCCGCGCTGGCGCCGGCCACCTCGGGCAGGGTGTAGCGGGACGGCGCCGGGCTCGAGCTGGCGCAGCCGGCCACCAGCACCACCATGGCCGCCAGGGCGGCCAGCCTCCATTGCCTGGTCATCGTGGGTCTCCTTGATTGCGGCGGGGCGCCCGGGGCACAGGGTCTTCGGTCTGCAGGCTGTCGAAGAGCAGGGCGCGGGGGTTGTCGGAGAGGGTGCGTGCCACCGGCTGGATATCGCGCATCAGCCGCTCCAGTCGCTCCACGGCGCCTGTCAGCTCCTGATAGGCGGTCGAGCCGGGAGAGAGTCCCTGCAGGGTCTCGCGCAGCTCCAGCAGAGTGGCATTGAGGTTGGTCGGTACCTCCCGAGTGCCGGGGTCCTGCAGCAGGGTGGTGAGCGAGGATGACAGCTCGCGCACCTCGCCGAGCATCGCCTCCGAGGCGGCCAGGTTGCGATCGAGCCCCGCCAGCAGCGGTTCGATCTCGAGCTCGTTGAGTTTGGCCAGCAGGTCGGTGACCTGGGCCTCGATCAGCGCGAAGCCGCCGGAGGTGGTCGGGAAGACCGCCTTGTCGGCGAAGCGCTCCGCCGTCCAGGTGTCGGCCAGGTCGCGGTGGAAGTTGAGGTCCACGAAGAGCGCGCCGGTCAGCAGGTTGCCGCTCTTCAGGCTGGCGCGCAGGCCGAACCCGAACAGGCGGTCGAAGCGCTCCCGCCACTCCTCGAGGTTCACGTCCTGGTTCTCGATCCCCAGGCGCTGGGGCTCGATGCGAACCAGTACCGGGATCGAGAAGCCCGAGCGCCCCTCGGGCTGGGGCGCGCTGAAGTTCCAGGGCACGGCGGCCACGGTGCCGACCCGCACCCCGCGGAACTCCACCGGCGCACCCCGGGAGAGGCCGCGCACGGAGTCGTCCACCAGCAGCACGTATTCCAGGTAGCGGTTGAAGGTGCCCTGGCGGGCGCTGTCCTCGTCGGGGTAGAGGTTGAAGGTCACGTCAGGTTCGACGCGGCTGCCCAGGGGCAGGTCCTCGGGAACGCCGAAGGTGACGCCGCCGCCCAGCAGCGCCTCGAAGGACTCCACGTTGACCCGGAAGCCCTCGGAGTCCAGGCGCAGGTCGATGCCGCTGGCCGACCAGAAGCGGGTGCTGTCGGTGACCAGGATATCGTAGGGGGCCTCGATAAAGACCCGATGCTGCATGCGGCGGCTCTGGGGGTCAAAGGTAGCATCCTCCACGCGGCCCACCGTATAGCCCTGGTAGGTGACGGGGTCGCCGATGCGCAGCGAGTTGCCCAGCTGGCTGACCAGGTTGACGCGCAGGCCGGCGGCGCCCGCCGGGGCCACCGGGGGGTTGTCGCTGACCTGGAACTCGCGGCTGGCCGCCTCGCTGCTGCCGGGCTCCAGCTGGATGAAGGCACCGGAGAGCACGGTGCCGAGGCCGCTGATGCCCTCCCGGCCCACCCTGGGCTTGACCACCCAGAAGCGGCTGTCCTCCACCAGCATGGGCTCGGTATCCGGGCTCATCCGTGCGGTGATGACGGCGGTGCCCAGGTCGTCGGAGAGCTGCACCCGTTCGACGCGCCCCACCTGGACGTTGCGGGTCTTGATCAGGGTGCTGCCGGCCTCGATGCCCTCGGCATTGGCCATCACCAGGGTCACCTGGGGGCCGCGGCTGCGGTAGTTGTCGTAGACCAGCCAGGCCCCGATCAGGATCGCCACGATGGGCACGATCCAGATCGGTGAGAAACGCGCCTGGGGGGAGGGCCTGGCGCGGTGCAGGTCGCGTTCGGGCGGCGCCTCGTCGCGGGGAGCATCGCTCATCCTGGAGTTCCTTGTGGGTGGTTTCCTGGGGTGTCTCGGGAGGCGTCCCGGCGCGGCAGCGGGGTGTCCCAGATCAGCCGCGGGTCGAAGGTCATGGCGGCCAGCATGGTGATCACCACCACGGCCCCGAAGGCCAGGGCGGCGGGCCCCGGGGTGATCGACATCAGCGAGCCGGCGCGGATCAGGGCCACCAGGATCGCCACCACGAAGACATCGATCATCGACCAGCGGCCGATGAACTCGGTGACCCGGTAGAGTCGCGTCCGGCTGGTGGCATTGAGTTCGCTGCTGCGGTTGACCACCAGGCAGAGCCAGGCCAGGGCGCCCAGCTTGCCCACCGGCACGATCACGCTGGCCACGAAGATCACCGCGGCCACCGGCCAGGAGCCCATCTGGATCAGCTCCACCACCCCGCCGATGATGGTGGAGGGGCTGGTATGGCCCAGGCTGGTGGTGGTCATGATCGGATAGACGTTGGCGGGAATGTACATGATGGCGGCGGCGGCAAGCAGGGCCCAGGTACGCTGCAGGCTGTGGGGCAGTCGCGAACGCAGCCGGTCGCCGCAGCGCCGGCAGCGGCCCCGTCCGGCGCCGTCAAGCCGGTTGATCAGCCCGCAGGTGGTGCAGCCGGCGAGCCCCTGAGGGGCGGCGGTGTCGCCGGTACGGGTGCCCTCCGGGGCCCGGGGTTCGCCGGCCAGGGAGAACCACATCCAGTCGGCGTCGATGGACTGGGTGGTGAACAGCAGCAGCAGGGCGAAGGCGCAGAAGGCCCAGAAGGAGACGCCCAGCTCGATCTGCGCCATGCCGGCAATCTTGATCAGGCTGACCAGGGCGCCAATGATGAAGACGTCGGCCATCATCCAGGGATTGAGCTGGGCCAGGGAGCGGGCAATGGCGCGGCTGGCGGGCAGCGGGTCATCGCGCAGCAGGCCCAGCTGCAGCCAGATGACGCCGAGCAGATAGACCGCCGGCAGTACGATGATGGTGAGGATCACGGCGCCGGCCACCACCGGCTGGTGGAAGCCGATCAGGGTGGTGGCGGTCTGGGAGAGCTCGATGCGATTCCCCACGCCTCCCACGCTGAAGCTGATAAAGGGAAAGGAGAGCGCCACGGCCAGGGCAATCAGCGCCGAGAGCGCCAGCGCCATGCTGCGCTGGGCCGGGCGCTGATGGCGCTTGACCAGGGTGTGTCCGCAGCGGGGGCAGTCGGCCTTCTCGCCGCCGCGCAGCGGGGGCAGGGCGACGACCCAGTCACACTCCTGGCAGGCGCGCAGGCGCCGCCGCGCCCGGGATTCCGGGGGCGTGAGGTCGACTCGCGGTACCTCGCGGGGGAGCGAAGGAAGGTGCTCCATGAACGGGAAGCGGCGCTGGGCCAAGGGGGCACTCTCTCCTGCTGGCGGTGGATTCCTGTGGGCCGTCTTTTCCGGGGCAGCCGAGAGGCCTACACTCCCGGCCGAGTGCGTCGGCGCATGGGCGGAAGTGTGACACGTCGGCGACTGGCGCACCATAGACAAACATGCACAGATGAATGTTCCTGAGGCAACCCATGATGCTTCCTGCGGTAGCGGTGGTGGCAGGTCTGATCCTGCTGGTATGGAGCGCCGAGCGCTTCGTCGACGGTGCGGCGGCCACCTCGGCGCGGCTGGGGCTGTCGCCCCTGCTGATCGGCATGCTGGTGATCGGCTTTGGCACCTCGGCACCGGAGCTGGTGGTGTCGGCCCTGGCAGCGGGGCAGGGCAACCCCGCCCTGGCGCTGGGCAACGCCTACGGCTCCAATATCGCCAATATCGGCCTGATCCTTGGCCTGGTGGCGCTGATCTCGCCCCTGACGGTGCACTCCACGGTGGTGCGTCGGGAGTTGCCGATACTGGGCGGAGCGACCCTGCTCTCGGCGCTGCTGATGTGGGGAGGCCTGATCGGGCGACTGGAAGGGGCGCTGCTGCTGGTGCTGCTGGCGCTCTTCATCGGCACCAGCGTCTGGCGTGCCCGCCGTGACGGCGCCGATGCGCTGGGCACCGACACCGAGGAGAGTCTGGCGGTTTACCCCCTGTCGCTCAGGGCGGGCCTCGCCTGGACGGCGGTGGGGCTGGTGCTGCTGGTGGTGAGCTCGAGACTCCTGGTGTGGGGCGCCGTCGCCATCGCCCAGGGGCTCGGCGTCAGCGACCTGGTGATCGGCCTCACGGTGGTGGCAGTGGGGACCTCCCTGCCCGAACTCGCCTCCTCCATCAGCGCCCTGCGCCGTCGCGAGCACGACCTGGTACTGGGCAACGTGGTGGGCTCCAACCTCTTCAATACCCTAGGGGTGGTGGGGCTCGCTGCGGTGATTCACCCCATCCAGGTGGGCGCCGAGGTGCTGCTGCGCGACTGGAGCCTGATGGCCGCCATGACCCTGCTGCTGGCGCTCTTCGCCATGGGTTGGCGGGGCCGGCCGGGACGTATCAATCGCCTGGAAGGGGCGGTGCTGCTGGCGATGTTCATGGCCTATACCGCCTGGCTGGTGCGCCTGGTGCTGACCGCCGCCGCCTGAGGCGGCCTGCGACAATGAGACACGCTGATTTGGATCAACTTTTCGAGATCATGGCAGTCCTTAATAGTAAGCTAACGCTCAAGGTTGAATAAGCTTAGCAGTGCTGGTTCTATATGCGCTTCAAGCGCGGTGCCCAGGGCAGGGCCCCCAGGCTGCTAGTCTTACCTTGTCCCTGGTGTCCAGGTGGAATGCGTCACGGTGCGGCTTCGGCGGCGCCAGAGGTACAAGCAAGCACCCCAAGGTGCCTTCGCATCCCTTGAGACGACTCTGAGTCCATCGCTGTCATGAGGCTTGCGACATGGAACTGGATCCTCTCCTGCTATCACGATTGCAGTTTGCCTTCGTGGTCTCCTTCCACGCCATCTTTCCGGTGTTCACCATCGGGCTGGCATCCTACATAGCGCTACTCAACGGTCTTTTCTACAAGACCCAGAATCCCGCCTGGGACCGTCTGGCCCTGTTCTGGACCAAGATCTTCGCCGTGGTCTTCGGCATGGGGGTCGTGTCGGGCATCGTGATGTCCTTCCAGTTCGGGACCAACTGGAGCAACTTCTCCCAGGCCACAGCCAACTTCCTGGGCCCGGTGCTCAGCTACGAAGTGCTCACCGCCTTCTTCCTGGAAGCGGCCTTCCTCGGCGTGCTGCTGTTCGGTCGCGGCAAGGTGCCTCAGGGGGTGCATCTGTTCGCCGCCATCATGGTGGCCACCGGCACCTTCATCTCGTCATTCTGGATCCTCTCGGCCAACAGCTGGATGCAGACCCCGGCCGGTGTGGAGCTGGTAAACGGTAGCTTCATGATCACCTCCTGGTTCGAGGCGATCTTCAATCCCTCCTTCTGGTACCGCTTTACCCATATGGGCATGGCCTCCTTCCTGACCGGTGGCTTCGTGGTGGCCGGCGTCAGCGCCTGGTTCCTGCTGCGCGGCCGTGACGTGGAGGCCAACCGCAAGGCGCTCTCCATGTGTCTCTGGCTGCTGCTGGTACTCGCCCCGGCCCAGGCGGTGGTGGGTGACTTCCACGGTCTCAACACCCTGGAGCACCAGCCTACCAAGGTGGCGGCCATGGAGGGCAACTGGGAGACGCGCAGCCATGTGCCGCTGCTGCTCTTCGCGATTCCCGACCAGGAGGCCCAGACCAACCGCTTCGAGATCGGTATCCCGAGCCTCGCCAGCATCATTCTCAAGCATGATCCGGCAGGGGTCGTGCCGGGTATCAGCGAGGTGCCGCGCGATGAGCAGCCCCCGGTATGGATCGTTTTCTGGTCCTTCCGGGTCATGGTGGGCCTTGGCTTCCTGATGATCGGCGTGGCCATCGCCGGTGCCGTCCTGCGCAAGCGCGGTACCCTCTATACCAACCCGCTGTTTCTCAAGACCCTGGTGGGCATGATCGTCACGCCCTTCGTGGCGGTACTGGCCGGCTGGATCGTCACCGAGGTGGGGCGCGCGCCCTGGCTGGTCTACGGCCTGATGACCCAGGCGGAGTCCGTCACGCCCTCGCTGACCGGCGGCATGGCGCTCTTCACGCTGATCGGCTATGTGGCGGTCTATGCCGCGGTGTTCTGGGCGGGTATCTACTACCTCACCAAGGTGGTGCGTAACGGCATGCTCCCCGAGGAGGAGCGCGACGAGATCAAGGGTGAAACCGAGCGGCCTGCACGCCCTCTGTCCGCTGCCCATACCCCCTTCGATGATGCCGATTCGGCGAGGAGCTGACCCATGGAAATGTTTGATCTCACCTTGATCTGGGCGCTGATCATCGGCTTTGGCGTCATCATGTATGTGATCATGGACGGCTTCGACCTGGGCCTGGGGATCCTCTACCCCTTCGCCCCGGACGAGGAGTCCCGCGACGTCATGATGAACTCGGTCGCCCCGGTCTGGGACGGCAACGAGACCTGGCTGGTGCTGGGCGGGGCGGGCCTGCTCGGCGCCTTCCCCCTGGTCTACTCGGTGTTTCTGCCGGCGCTCTATATCGGGGTCTTCCTGATGCTGGCCGGGCTGATCTTCCGGGGCGTGGCCTTCGAGTTCCGCTTCAAGGCCCGCAAGAATCGCCGCTGGTGGAACCGCGCCTTCTGCTGGGGCTCGGCAGTGGCCGCCTTCGCCCAGGGCGCCGTGGTGGGCGCCTATATTCAGGGCTTCGCCGTGGAGGACTTCACCTACGTGGGTGGCGCCCTGGACTGGCTGACGCCGTTCACCGTCATGACCGGCCTCGGCCTGATGTGCGGCTATGCGCTGCTCGGCTCCACCTGGCTGATCATGAAGTCGGAAGGCCATGTGCAGGAGTGGGCCTATCGCATCACCCCGATCCTGCTGGCGGCGGTGCTGGCGGTCTTCATGGCCGTGAGCCTCTGGACGCCCTTCGTCAATCCCGACGTCTGGGCGCGCTGGTTCTCCAATATCCAGCTGATCTGGATCTTCCCGGCCCTGGCCCTGGCCTGTGCCTTCCTGGTGTATCGCAGCGTGCAGAAGCGCCGCGAGGGGCTGCCCTTCGTGGCGACCCTGGGGATCTTCATCTTCACCTACCTGGGGCTGATCGTCAGCAAGTGGCCGGTGATCGTGCCGCCCAACTACACCATCTGGGATGCGGCCTCCGCGCCGGAAGCTCAGCTCTTCCTGCTCATCGGTACGCTGTTCGTGATCCCCATCGTGATGACCTATACCGCCTGGACCTACTGGGTCTTCCGCGGCAAGGTCAAGGTGGGCGAGGGCTACCACTGAGCCATGGCCACTCCTGAGACCACCGGCGGCGGGCGCGATGCCCGCCGCTGGCTTGTCACCCTGGCGGCCCGCGAACGCCGTTCACTGGGCCTGGCGGTGGTCGCCGGCGTCGTGGCCACCCTGGCCACCATCGCACAGCTCGGCCTGCTGGCCTGGGTGGTCAGCGCCCTGCTGGTCGAGGGGGCGGCTCTGGGCGCGCTGCTGCCGGCACTCGGCGCCATGGCCCTGCTGCTGGCGGTGCGGGCCCTGGCCCTCTACGCCCAGGAGCGGCTCGGCCAGCGGGCCAGTCTGCGCATCCGCGCGGCGGTAAGGTCCGAGCTGTTCGATCAGCTGGCGCGGCTCGGTCCGGGCTGGCTCTCCGGGCGTCATTCGGCGAGCCTGGCCAGCCAGCTGGTGGAGCAGGTCGAGTCGCTGGACGGCTACTTCGCCCGCTTTCGCCCCCAGCTCATGCTATCGGTGATCGGCCCCGCGCTGATACTGGGGGTGGCGCTCTGGCTGGACTGGCTGGCCGCGCTATTCCTGCTGCTGGCAGCGCCGCTGATTCCGCTCTTCATGGCCCTGGTGGGCATGGGGGCGGAGCGCCTCAACCGCGACCAGTTCGAAGCGGTGGCCCGGCTCTCCGGCCACTTCATCGATCGGGTGCGCGCCATTACCACCCTGCAGCTCTTCGGCCATACCCGGGCCGCCACCCTGGAGGTGCACGCTGCCGCCGACGACTATCGGCGTCGCAGCATGCGCACCCTGCGGCTGGCCTTTCTCTCCTCGGCGGTGCTGGAGTTCTTCGCCTCGGTGGCCATCGCCGTGGTGGCCATCTACGTGGGCTTCGGGCTGCTGGGCTATATCACCTACGGCCCCTCTCCCGAGCTCACCCTGTTCAGCGGCCTGCTGGTGCTGCTGCTGGCGCCGGAGTTCTTCCAGCCGCTGCGCACCCTGGCCCAGCACTATCACGACCGTGCCGCGGCCCTGGGGGCCGCCGACGGCCTGATGGCGCTGCTCGCCGAGCGTCCCGATCCGGTGCGCCATGAGCGTCCCGAGGCGCCGGCAGACCCGGAGGTACTGGTCGAGCTGGCCGGGGCGGAAGTGACCCGGCCCGGGCGCGGCCAGGTGCTGGCTCCCTGTGACCTGCGCCTGGCGCGGGGCGAGGTGGTGGCGCTGATCGGCCCCTCGGGGTCCGGCAAGTCGACCCTGCTGCAGCTGCTGGCCGGCTTCGTCGGCCCCGGTGCCGGGGAGCGTCGCCTGGCGCCGGGGCTTGCCCTGGCCTGGATGGACCAGCGCCCGCTGCTGATCCAGGGCAGCCTGGCCGACAACCTGCGTCTGGCGGCGCCGGATGCTTCGGCCGAGGCTATGGCGCAGGCCCTGGAGCGGGCGGGGCTGGTAGAGCTGCTGGCACGCCTGCCTGCTGGGCTCGAGACGCCACTGGGCGAACGGGGGGCAGGCCTCTCCGGGGGGCAGGCCCAGCGCCTGGCCCTGGCCAGGATCTTTCTGGTCGAGGCGCCCCTGGTGCTGCTGGACGAGCCCACGGCCAGCCTCGATGCCGATACCGAGGCGGTGGTGATCAGTGCCCTGGAGGCCCTGGCCGCCCAGGGCCGTACCCTGGTGATCGCGACCCACCACCCGGCGCTGATCGCCATGGCAAGTCGCCGGCTGCGGTTCGACGCGGGCCGGCTCACGGAGGTGCACCATGACGCATCGCCCTGACACCCTGTTGAGAGAACTGCGACCCTGGCTTCGGCAGCTGGATCGGCGCCGCGGCCGCCTGCTGGCCGGCGCGGCGCTGATCGCCCTGACGCTGCTGTCGGCCATCGGCCTGCTGGCGCTCTCCGGCTGGTTCATCACCGCGACCGGGCTCACCGGGCTGCTGCTGGCCGCGGGCATCGCCGCCAGTCTGGATGTCTATGTGCCGGGCGGCGGCATCCGCTTCTTTGCGGTCAGTCGCACCGTGGCACGCTACCTGGAGCGGCTCTACAACCACGATACCGTGCTGCGCCTGCTGGCCGACCTGCGCGGGCGGCTCTTCGGCGTGCTGGCAAGCCTCGACGGCCAGGCCCTGGCCCGGCGCCGGGCCAGCGACTGGCTCAACCGACTTACCGCCGATATCGACACCCTGGATAGCCTCTATCTGCGGCTGCTGGCTCCCGCCGGCGTGGGCCTGCTGGCGATCCTCGGGCTCTCGGCCTTCCTGGCGCTCTTCTCACCCCGTGTGGGTCTGGCCGGCGGTGCGCTGCTCCTGCTGGGCTGGCTCTGGTTGACCCTGGGTCAGGCGCGCTTAGGGCTAGCCGAGAGCCGCGCCCAGGTGGGTGAGCTCGAGGCCCTGCGCGGGCGAACGGTCGAGGCGCTGCAGGGCATGGCCGAGCTCGAGGCCTACGGCAGCCTGGCCCGCCAGCGTCGCGAACTGCACGAGATCGAGGCGCGGCTCTATCGGGGTCAGCTTGCCCTGGGGGCCCTGGTGGCGCTGGGCAACGCCCTGGCTGGCCTGCTGGTGGGGCTCGCCATGGTGCTGGCCCTGTGGCTTGCCGCCGGCGCCTGGGAGGCCGGCCGGCTCTCCGGTCCCCTCATGGTGATGATGCCCATCGCCATGCTGGCCATGAGCGAGGCCCTGGCCGCGCTGCCGGCGGCCTTCACCTGGCTGGGGGCCACCCGGGGCGCCGCCGGACGCCTCAATGAGCTGGAGGCGAGGGCCGGTGCCCGCGCGGAGAAGATGCCCGTCGCGGCGCCGCCTGCAGGACCACTCGGCGCCGAGCTGGAGGCGGTGACCCTGCACTATGCCGGCGCCCTGACCCCGGCCCTGACGGATCTGACCCTGCGTCTCGCCCCCGGCGAGCGCCTGGCCCTCTGCGGGGCCTCCGGGGCGGGGAAGTCCAGCGTGGCGGGCCTGCTGCTGGGGCAGCTCGAGGCTCAGCGGGGCGCGGTGCGCCTGGGCGGCATGGCGCCGGCACAGTGGCCCGGGGACGGCCTGCGCCGCCGGGTGGCGGCCCTGACCCAGCGCGCCGACCTGCTCGATGACAGCCTTGCCGCCAACCTGCGCATTGCCCGCCCGGAGGCGGGGGAGGCCGAGCTCTGGGCAGCGCTGGCCTGGGTCGGGCTCGACGCCTGGGCGGAGTCGCTGCCCCGTGGCCTGCAGACCCGGGTGGGCGAGGGCGGTGGCCAGCTCTCCGGCGGCCAGGCCCGGCGCCTGGCGCTGGCGAGGCTCTACCTGCGCGACCCCGACCTGGTGATCCTGGACGAGCCCTTCGCCGGGCTCGATGCCGACACGGCCGCGGCGCTTGGGGCGCGCCTGGACGTTTGGCTGCAGGGGCGCAGCGTGCTCTATCTGGTGCACCAGCTGGATGGCGGCGCCTTCGACCCGCCGGGTATCGATCGGCGCGTGACGCTGGTCGAGGGGCGCCGTGAGCCGCGGGTTTAATCGCCGCGCTTTGCGCGATGGCGGGGTTTCGATCAGGATGGGGGAAAGCGCCCTCGACGAGAGAGACCCGCCATGCGTGATTTCCTTAAGCGCCTGCCCAAGGCCGAGCTCCACCTGCATATCGAGGGCTCCCTGGAGCCCGAGCTGATGTTTGCCCTGGCCGAGCGTAACGGCGTCGCGCTGCCCTATGCCTCGGTGGAGGAGGCGCGCGCCGCTTATGACTTCAGCGATCTGCAGTCCTTCCTCGACCTCTACTACCAGGGCATGAGCGTGCTGCGCACCGCCGAGGATTTCCACGACCTGGCCATGGACTACTTCCGCCGCGCCCATGCCGAGGGAGTGGTGCACGTGGAGATGCACTTCGACCCCCAGGCCCATCGGATACGCGGCATCGAGCTGCCGGTGGTGATGGAGGGGCTGTCGCTCGCTCGGCGCGAGGCCGAGCGAGAGCTGGGGCTCAGCACGGCGCTGATCATGGCCTTCCTGCGCGACCGCGATGCCGAGGAGGCCATGGCGGTGCTGGAGGAGGCCGCTCCCTACTGGGAGATGCTGGATGCGGTAGGCCTGGACAGCGCCGAGCGCGGCAACCCCCCCGAGAAGTTCGTCGAGGTGTTCGAGCGCGCCGCCCGGCTGGGCATTCCTCGGGTGGCCCACGCCGGCGAGGAGGGGCCTCCCGACTATATTCGCCAGGCCCTGGATCGGCTCGACGTCTGCCGCATCGACCACGGCGTGCGCTGCCTGGAGGATCCCGACCTGGTGGCGCGGCTGCGCGACGAGGGGGTGGTGCTCACGGTCTGCCCGCTCTCCAATGTGCGCCTCAAGGTGGTGGAGCGCATCGAGGCGCACCCGCTGCCCCGGCTGCTGGAGGCGGGCCTGAGGGTCACCCTCAACTCCGACGATCCGGCCTATTTCGGTGGCGGCATGCTGGCCAACTTCGAGGCGTGCCAGTGTGCCTTCGGCTGGGACGAGGCCACCTTCATCCAGCTGGCCGGTACGGCCATCGAAGCGGCCTTCATCAGTGACGCCCGGCGCACCGAGCTGCGTCATCGGCTGGCGGCCTGCTACTGATCCCTGCCGATGTCCGGCGGCACGGCACACGAAAACGGCGCCCCCGTCAGGGGGCGCCGTTAGCGAGAACGAGGGGCGGCAGGCTCGAGCCGCCCTGGCGAGGTTACGGCAGGGCCGGGACCTCGAAGTCGGGCATCTCGCCGGTCAGGGTGTGCAGGAAGGCAGTGATGTTGGCGATGGTCTCATCGTCATACTCACGACCCAGCATCTCCTGGCCCATGATGGCAACGGCCTCCTCCAGGGTCTCGGTGGCGCCATTGTTCATGTAGGGGTAGGTGACGCCCACGTTGCGCAGGGTCGGGGTGCGGAAGCGGTACATATCCGCCTCGTCACCGGTCACTTCAAAGCGGCCCACGTCGGTGGAGCCCGGCACCTGGATGCGGTGGAACATGCTGTCGGTCAGCGCCGGGCCGCGGTGGCAGGCGATGCAGCCGGTGTCCACGAAGGCCACCATGCCGTCCTTCTCCTGCTGGTTCAGGGCGTCGATATCGCCGCGCAGGTAGCGGTCGAAGGGCGAGTTCGGCGTGTTGAGGGTGCGCTGGAAGCTGGCGAGTGCCTTGGCCAGGTTGTCGGCGTTGATCGGGTCCTCGTCGCCGGGGAAGGCCTCGGCGAACTTCTTCTGGTAGAGGTCGAACTCGTTCAGGCGCTCCAGGGCGCTGTCGAGGTCCATGGCCATTTCCACATCGGCCTCGATGGGGCCGAGGGCCTGGCCTTCCAGGTCCGGCTCGCGGCCGTCCCAGAACTGGGAGCCCAAGAAGCCGGAGTTCAGCACGGTGGGGGTGTTGCGCTCGCCGATCTGGCCGTCGTGGCCGGTGGCGCGCGGAATACGGTCCGCCCAGCCCAGCGCGGGGTTGTGGCAGGTGGCGCAGCTGATCACGCCGCTGGAGGAGATGCGCGGCTCGAAGAAGAGCATGTTGCCGAGCTCGACCTTCTCCGGGGTCAGGGAGTTGTGGGCCGGGATCGGCGGGAAGTGGGGCAGTGGCTCGAAGCGGTCGCGGTAGTTGCCGAGCCCGTCGTCGGCCATGGCCGGCGCGGCGATGGCGAGCGCGGAGCCCATGGCAATGGCGGAGGCCAGCAGGCGCTTGGTGGTCATGGTGTTCCCCTCTCTCTTGATTATGATGCTGCGGGTCAGCCGGTCGGCTAATCCATCCTTAACCCTATGCCGCCACCTTAGAGGCATCGGTTGTCGCTAATCAACCTAGTAAAACTGTCGGAAAAGGGCCACCCTTGAGCCAGGTCAAGTTTTGACATTGGTTCACCGTACCGTCTGGACGCTTCACGGTTTTTTCGGGAAGCTGTCGTTTTCTCGATCCTGCGGAGGAGGTCAACGACCATGACCCGCTATCGTTACCCCGCCATCCCCGAGTCGGAGGTCACCCCTCGCGAGCTGTTCCGCCAGCGGCGCCGCTTTATCCAGGCGGGTGCCGCCCTGGGGGCGGCCGCCCTGGCCCCGGGTCTGCTGCTCTCGCCGGCGGCCCACGCCTGGCGTGGGGGCCTAGAGGAGCGACTCGCAGGCGAGCTGCCCAGCCAGTCGCTGGCCGGCGATGAGTCGCTGACCGCGTTTCGCGATGCCACCACCTACAACAACTTCTATGAGCTCGGTACCCGCAAGAGCGACCCCGAGGTCTATGCCCATCAGCTGCGTACCGATCCCTGGTCGGTGACCATCGAGGGCGAGGTGGAGAAGCCCGGCACCTTTGCCCTGGAGGATATCCTCGCCGGCCAGTCACTGGAGGAGCGCATCTATCGCATGCGCTGCGTCGAGGCCTGGTCCATGGTGATTCCCTGGATCGGCTTTCCCCTGGCCGACCTGCTCAAGCGCCATGGGCCCACCTCCCGGGCGAAGTATGTGGTCTTCGAGTCGATCCTCGACCCCGATAACCTGCGCGGCCAGCGGCGTTCCATCATCGAGTGGCCCTATCGTGAGGGGTTGCGCATCGACGAGGCGATGCACCCCCTGACCCTGCTCTCCGTGGGGATGTATGGCGAGGTGATGCCCAATCAGAACGGCGCCCCGATACGGCTGGTGGTGCCCTGGAAGTATGGCTTCAAGAGCATCAAGTCGGTAGTGAAGATCCGCCTGGTGGAGGAGCAGCCCAGCACCTCCTGGATCGACCAGAACCCCAGCGAGTACGGCTTCTATGCCAACGTCAATCCCGAGGTGGACCATCCGCGCTGGTCCCAGGCCCGGGAGCGGCGCATCGGCGAGAGCGGGCGTCGCGAGACCCTGATGTTCAACGGCTATGCCGATGAGGTCGCCGAGCTCTATGCCGGGATGGACCTGAACAAGCACTTCTGACGCGAGCGAGTCCCTCCATGCTGATGACGCCTGCCGCACGGATCCTGGCCTTTCGCCTGCTGGTGCTGGCCGCCGGGTCGCTGCCCGCCCTGTGGCTCGCCTGGCTCTGGGCCAGCGATGCCCTGGGCGTGGTGCCGGGGGAGGCCGTGGTGCACTTCACCGGCCGCACCGGCTTCACCCTGCTGGTGGCCACCATCGCCTTCAGCCCCGCCTTTCGCTTTACCGGCTGGGTCGGCTTCATGATCGCCCGCCGCCAGATCGGCCTGTGGGCCTTCTTCTGGCTGCTCGCCCACATGCTGGCCTGGATGGGCCTCGACCAGTACTGGGACTGGCCCTGGATTCGCCGCGAGATGGTCGACCTTCCCTATATCCGCTACGGGGCGGCCGCGCTGCTGCTGCTGGTCCCTCTGGCGCTCACCTCTTTTCGCCATACGCAGAAGGCCATGGGCTACACTGCCTGGCACTGGCTGCACCGGCTGATCTATGTGTCGGCGGCCCTGGGGGCGGTCCACCTCTGGGTGCTCACCCGCGCCGACTACCTGATGGCCACGGGTTTTGCGGTCGCCGTGGCGGGCCTGGCCGCCTTTCGCATCCTGGATGCGCTGATCGGGAGACGAGCACGATGAACCGTCATAGTCGCAGGGGAGCAGGGCTTCTTTCGGCGCTGTTGCTGGCCGGCGCCGCCTTGGCCGAGACGAGCCATGAGGCGGACGACGAGGCGATGATCGATCTGGCCTGGGACAGCGGCTGCTTCAACTGCCACGATCTCGACAACACCCTGCGCGGCCCGGCCTGGCGCGACGTGGCCGAGCGCTATCGGGACGACGACGAGGCGCTCGCGCGCCTGGTGGTCACGGTCCGCGACGGCGGCAGCGGCAACTGGGGCGAGGAGCGCATGACCCCCAATCGCCGCGTCGCCGAGGAGGATATCGAGCGCCTGGTGAGCTGGCTGCTCAGCCTGCCCCCGGCCGAGGAGTCGGGTTGAGGTTGGCCCAGGTCGCCGCTTCGCGGCGGTGCTGCAGGCGCCCTCCGGCCCAGGTCTCGGCCACGCTGCGATCATCGCCCAGCATCATCAGCGCGAAGAGCGTCTCGCCTAGGGTGCGGCAACGCGCGGTGCGCCGCGCCAGCAGCGGGGTCGCCTCGGGGTCTAGCACCACGAAGTCGGCGTCCATGCCCGGCGCCAGGCGGCCGATGCGCTCATCCAGCGACAGGGCCCGGGCGTTGCCCAGAGTCAGGCCATGGAAGCCCTGCCAGGCGGTGAGGGGCTGGCCGCGCAGCTGGCCGACCTGGTAGGCGGCCTTCAGGGTGGCAAGCCCCGAGAGGTCGGTGCCGCCGCCCACGTCGCTGGCGAAGGTCACGCCCAGCCCCACCTCGCGTGCCGCCTGGCGGTCGAAGAGGCCGCTGCCCAGAAAGAGATTGGAGCTGGGGCAGAAGGCGAGGTTGGCGCCGCGCTCGGCCAGGCGTGCGCGCATCTCCTGGTCCAGGTGGATGCCGTGGGCGAAGGTGCTGCGCGGCCCCACCAGGCCAGACGCTTCGTAGACCGCGAGGTAGTCGCGGCTGCCGGGGAAGAGCTCCGCCACCCAGTCCAGCTCGCCGGTGTTCTCGGCCAGGTGGGTCTGCAGCCAGAGGCTCGGGTCGTTTCTCAGGATGGCGCCGGTGGCGTCGAGCTGGGCCCGGGTGGAGGTGGGCGCGAAGCGCGGGGTGAGGCTGTAGCCGAGCCGCCCCTTGCCGTGCCAGTCGCCGATCAGTCGCTCGCTGTCGCGGATGCCGCCCAGGGTGTCGTCGGTGAGGCCTTCGGGAGCGTGGCGGTCCATCAGCACCTTGCCGGCCAGCATGCAGAGCCCGCGCCGCTGGCTCGCCGCGAAGAAGGCGTCCACCGAGACCGGGTGGCTCGAGCAGAACACCTGGGCGGTGGTGGTACCGACCCTGAGCATCTCATCCAGAAAAGCCTCGGAGAGGGCGTCTGCGTGCTCGCGGCTGGCGAACCTTAGCTCCTCCGGGAAGGTGTAGTCGTTGAGCCAGTCGAGCAGCTGACGCCCGTAGGAGGCCATGATCTCCAGCTGCACGTAGTGGACGTGGCTGTCGATGAAGCCGGGGGTGATCAGCTTGCCGCGGTGATCGATCACCTCGAGGCCCGGGGGCAGCTCGGGGGCCAGGGTGGCGTAGTCGCCGATGGCCCGGATCCGCCCGTTCTCGAGCCAGAGGGCACCATCACGATGGTGGGTGACGCTGCCCGGGGCGGGGGTATCGGCGTCGCCGGGGTCGGCATCGAAGCTCAGCAGTTCGGCGCGCAGCAGGCGCGAGTCGTTCGTCGTCATTATGGTCGAGCTCATCGATTTGGTGTCACCGGGGCTGATCCGTCGACAGGCCTCCTTTCCCCTCTTCGGCCTGCCCCCGGCGCCCCTAGGTTACGGTGGTGGTGTTGAAGGCGGCTCTGAGCACGGCGGGATCCAGGCCGCGCTGGTCGGGGCGTTCGACGTTTGCCGTCAGCGGCAGGAGCTCGGCGAGGGTGGCAAGCGCAATGGCGTAGGGGGTCTTGTCACCCCCGGTGCCACCCGCTGCCATGCCGATGGGGCAGCGCACCCGGGCAAGCGTCGCCTCGTCATGACCGGCCTTGCCCAGCCGCGAGCGAAAGCTGGCCCACTTGCTGGTCGAGCCGATCAGGCCGAGGGAGGCGACGTCGCCACTGGCGAGCAGGGCATCCACCAGGGTGAGATCCTCGGCGTGGTCGTGGGTCAGCACCAGGGCATGGGCGCCGGGCGGCAGCGCGGCCACGGCGGCGGCCGGGTCGGGGGCGTGGCGGCAGGCGAGCCGCGGCTGCTTTGCCGCCCAGTCGGGGAAGGCCCCCGGGCGGCTGTCGTGCCAGCGCACCTGCCAGGGCAGCGGGGCGGCCAGGCGCACGAGCTCGGTACCCACGTGGCCGGCGCCGAACAGCGCCAGGGTGGTGGCGCTGCCCGGGAAGACCTCGATCAGCACGTTGACGAAGCCGCCGCAGCACTGGCCGCTGCGCCCGCCCAGGGAGAAGGCCTCCAGGCTCAGGCCCCCCTCGGGACGGCCATCGTTGCCTACGAGCCGCGCCCGGGCGGCCTCGATCACCTGGTATTCGAAGGTGCCGCCGCCCAGGGTGTCGAAGACGGCATCGGCGGTAATCACCATGCGCGCCCCGGGCTCCCGGGGCGTGGAGCCGGCGCTGGTCACCTGGGTGGCCAGGGCGTGGGGAGCGCCGTCGCGCTGCAGGCGATGCAGGGCGGCGTGCCAGCTTTCGGGGCGTTGGCCGCCTGCGGTGATCATGGCGTCGCCTCCTCGAAGGCCGGCGGCCAGTCGCTGTGGCGTGAACGCAGCGCCTCGGCGGCCAGCAGCACCCGTTCCGGCGTGGCCGGGGTGTCGAGCCGCGGGGCCTCGCGGTAGTCGGCGAGGCTCGCCAGGGCGTCACGCAGCGCCGACCATACCGAGATGCCCAGCATCAAGGGCGGCTCGCCCACCGCCTTGGAGCGGTAGATGCTGGCCATGGAGTTGGGATGTCCCTCCATCAGCGCGACGTTGAATACCGGGGGCAGGTCGCCGTAGGTGGGGATCTTGTAGGTGGCCGGCCCGTCGGAGATCAGCCGGCCGGCCTCGTTCCACTTGAGTTCCTCGCTGGTCAGCCAGCCCATGCCCTGGATGAAGCCGCCCTCCACCTGGCCGATATCGATGGCCGGGTTCAGGGAGTCGCCCACGTCGTGCAGGATGTCGACCCGGTTCACCTGGTACTCGCCGCTCAGGGTGTCCACGCTCACCTCGGCCACAGCGGCCCCGAAGGCGTAGTAGTAGAAGGGGCGCCCCTGGCCGGTGCCGCGGTCGTAGTGGATCAGCGGCGTGGCATAGAAGCCCTTCTCGGAGAGCGAGACGCGGCCCAGATAGGCCGTCTGCACCAGCTCGCCCCAGGGGATGCGCCGCTCGCTCTCACCAACGCCTGCCACCAGATGCCCCGCCTCCAGGCGCATCGCCTCGCGGTCGAGGGCATAGTGCTCGGCGGCGAAGTCGAAGAGCCGCGCCTTGAGGGTCAGGCAGGCGTCCCGGGCCGCCATGCCGTTGAGGTCCGCGCCGCTGGAGGCGGCGGTGGGCGAGGTGTTGGGCACCTTGTCGGTGCGGGTGGCGGTGATGCGGACGCTCGCGAGGTCCAGTGCTAGCTCCCGGGCCACCACCTGGCAGATCTTGGTGTGCAGCCCCTGGCCCATCTCGGTGCCGCCGTGGTTGATCTGCACGCTGCCGTCGGTATAGACGTGGAGCAGGGCGCCGGCCTGGTTGAGGTGCTTGGCGGTAAAGGAGATGCCGAACTTCACCGGGGTCAGTGCCAGGCCGCGCTTGATCACGGGGCTGTCCGCGTTGAAGGCGGTGATGGCCTCGCGCCGGGCCCAGTAGTCGCTGCTCGCCTCCAGGCGCTCGATCAGCTCATGCAGCAGGCCGACCTGGTCAACGGTCTGGCCGTAATGTGTCACGTCGCGGGGGAGGGCATCCCCCTGGGTGCCGTCGCTCTCGTGGCGATAGAGATTGCGCTTGCGCACGGTGAGCGGGTCCTCTCCCACCCGGCGGGCGATATCGTCCATGGCCGCCTCGATCACCATCATCCCCTGGGGGCCGCCGAAGCCGCGGAAGGCGGTGTTGGAGGCGGTATGGGTGCGGGCGCGATGACCGGTCACCCGGGCCGCGCCCAGGGAGTAGGCGTTGTCGGCGTGGAACATGGCGCGGTCGACGATGGCATCCGACAAGTCCGGCGAGTAGCCGCAGTCGCCGATCACGGTGATCTCGCCGCCCTGAATCACGCCCTTGTCATCTACGCCCAGCCGGTAGCGGTTGTGGAAGGGGTGGCGCTTGCCGGTGACCCGCATGTCGTCGCCCCGGGGCAGGCGCAGCCTGGCCGCGCGGCCGGTGCGCCGAGCGACCAGCGCGGCGATGCAGGCCCAGGGTGAGGCCTGGGTCTCCTTGCCGCCGAAGCCGCCGCCCATGCGCCGCACCTCCACGGTCACCGCATGGAAGGGTATGCCCAGCACTTCGGCCACCAGCTTCTGGGTCTCGCTCGGGTGCTGGTTGGAGGTGTGGACCACCACCCCCTCGTCCTCGGTGGGCGTGACCAGGCAGGCCTGGCCCTCGAGATAGAAGTGCTCCTGGCCGCCCACGAACTGCTCGCCCTCGACGACCTGGCTGGCGCCTCCCAGCGCCGCCTCCCAGTCGCCGCGCTGCTGGATGTGGGTGGGCCTCACGAACTCGCCGCGCTCGGCGGCGACCACCGCATCGAGACTCGCCGGCCGCTCGTCGATCGTGACCAGGCCGGCATCGAAGGCCGCCTTCACCGCCTCCCGGGCGGCGCGGTGGCTCTCGGCGGCCACGGCGAAGAGCACCTGGCCTGCGTAGCTGATCTCGTCTTCGACGAAGATCGGGTCGCCGGGAAAGACCGGCCCGATATCGGTGTGGCCGGGCACCTCCTCGATGCCGACCGTGTCCACCACCCCGGGCAGCGCCCGGACCTGGTCGAGGGCCACGCCGGTCAGCCGGCCGTGGGCCACCGGCGAGAGCGCCAGGGCGACGTGCAGGCAGTCCGCCGGTACCTTGAGGTCGTCGATATAGGCGGCGCGGCCGGTGACGTGCTTGACCGCGCTCTCGTGGGCCTGGGAGTGGCCGGCGCTGCCCGGTGTCTGGGTGTTGCGAGCCAAGGGGCTCGCGCCCTGAATGCGCCCCTCGAGCTCGCGTCTCGCCTCGACGGAGTCGGCGCCGATATCGGCATCCGGCGACTGGGACGTTTCGGCACCGATCGTCTGATCCGGCGCGGTTCCGGGCGCCTTATCCGGCGCGGCACCGGGCGCCTTGGAAAGCTTAGTGAGCGTACGCATGGAGCATCACCTCCCGGTTGCGGTCTTGTGTAGGTGCTTGTTGCTGCCCAATGACAAGGCGCAGCCGCTCCAGCAGGTTGGCGGCGGAGAGCGCGCGGTAATGGGCGCTGCCGCGCACGTCGCTCATCGGCTGAAAATCGTTCTGCAGCGCCGCACGGGCCGCCTGGAAGCAGGCCACCGTGGGTGGCTGACCCTCCAGGGCCGCTTCGGCGGCGGTCGCCCGCTTCGGGATGGCCGCCATGCCGCCGAAGGCGAGGCGCACGTCGCGCAGCACTCCGTCTTCCAGGCGCCAGGCGAAGGCGCCCAGCACCGCCGAGATATCATCCTCACGACGCTTGGACAGCTTCCATACCCTGAGGTGTCGCCCCGCTTCGGGGCGCGGCAGGAAAACGGCGCGGATCACCTCGCCCTCGCGCAGGGCAGTCTTCTTGTAGTCGAGGAAGACGTCGCCGAGGGGCAGCTCCCGCTCTGCCTCTTCAGCAGCATCGCCGGGCCCGGCCAGCCAGAGCCGCCCGCCTAGTGCCAGCAGCACCGGCGGGGTGTCGCCGATGGGGGAGGCGTTGGCGATATTGCCGCCCAGGGTGCCGCGGTTTCGCACCTGAGCGGAGCCCAGGCGGTGCAGCAGGTGGGCGAAGGCGGGGTAGTGCGCCTCGAGCAGCGGTTCGAGGCGCGCGTAGGTCACGGCACCGCCGATCCACCAGCCTTCGCGGCCGTCGTCCAGGGTGGCCTCCTCGATGGTGGTGAGCTCGGCCACCCGGGTCACGTCCACCAGACGCTCGAACCGGCGCAGGCGCTGGGTCACCTCCAGCCAGAGGTCGGTGCCGCCGGCGACGATGGGCGCCTCGGGGTGGCGGCGTCGCTCCTCGACCAGCTCGGCCAGGGTCGCGGGCTGCACAAAGGCGCTATCGGCCGCGGGTTCCTGGGTGGGGGCGCTGGCATCCACGGCGAGACCCAGCCACTCGGGGCGCACGTAAGGATGCTCCCCCATGGCGAGTGCCGCGTCGCGGATCGGGCGATAGCCGGTGCAGCGGCAGAGGTTGCCGCCCAGCGCCGCTTCGAGCCGCTCGGGGGTCAGCGGAGCGGGCCTCTGCTGCTGCTCCTCATGCAGGGTAAAGAGCGACATCACGATGCCCGGGGTGCAGAAGCCGCACTGGCTGGCGTGGCAGGCCACCATGGCGGCCTGGGCGGGATGGAGAGCCTCGCCTCGTGCGAGCCCCTCCACGGTGACCAGCGAGCGGCCCTTGAGCTGATGGGCGGGGGTGATACAGGCATTGGCGCTGTGATAGCGCACCCGGCCGTCGGGGCCGGCCTCGCCGATGGCCACGGTGCAGGCGCCGCAGTCGCCGGTGGCGCAGCCCTCCTTGGTGCCGGTCTGACCGAGGGAGTCGCGCAGCAGCTCGAGCACGCTGGCGTCGGGCGCGGTCTCGCACCGGCGGGGCTGCCCGTTGAGCAGGAAGTCGATCATGGCGTTGTCTCTATTATTGATCGCCGAGTGTCGCGTCCCGTCAGGGTAGCGAGCTTGTTGACCATCTGGTCAGGTTGTTTTCAGCATGGCCAACGCTGGCCGACTTTGCAAGCGTGGGAGGCGCAAGGCGCCTTTCGCTATCGCGCACTCGGTAACAGCGATAGCCCTGGGAAAGCCCTGCCCGCCGTTGCATGCACCGCCGCGGTGCGGCACTCTCGGCTGAGACCACTGGCACAGGGAACGGGTAGATGACAGAAGTCGCGAGTCCGGCGGCGACACGCCGTGAGCGGGAGAGGGGGGAAGCCGGCGGCGCGACCCGCGAGCGCAACGAGCGCGAGATCCTCGCCGCGGCGGAGAAGATCTTCGCCGCCCACGGCTATCGCGGCGCCAGCGTCCAGGCCATCGCCGAGGCGGCGGGGCTGCCCAAGTCCAATGTGCTCTACTACATGGGTAGCAAGCGCGGTCTCTATGTGCGGCTGCTGGAGCGGATGATGGCGCGCTGGAATGCGCTCTTGGACGATATCTCGGTGAACGATGACCCCGCCGAGGTGCTGGAGGCCTTCATCCGCAGCAAGATGGCGCTCTCCCGGCGCCACCCGGAGGGCTCACGGCTCTTCGCCGCCGAGATCCTCGCCGGGGCCCCCTTCCTGCAGGAGTACCTGAGCGGCGAGCTGCGCGACTGGGTGGAGGAACGGGCGAGGATCTTTCGCCAGTGGGCCGAGCGCGGCCTGATGGACCCGGTGGACCCCGTCTGGCTGATCTTCCTGATCTGGTCAGCCACCCAGCACTATGCCGACTTCGAGGCCCAGGTGCTGGGTATCACCGGGCGCGACGAACTCGGTGATGCCGACGTGGAGCAGATCACCGCCTTTCTGATCCGGGTGATCCTCAAGGGGTGCGGTCTCAAGCCTCCTTCGGCAGCGCCAGGCTGATCAGCACGGTGGCCGCGAGCAGGGCGCTGGAGACCCAGAGGGTGGCGGTCAGCCCGCCCGTGACATAGAGCCAGCCGGAGAGCAGGGTGCCGAGCAGCCGCCCCATGGCGTTGGCCATGTAGTAGAAGCCCACGTCCAGGGAGACCCCGTCCGAGCGCGCCATGCGCACGATCAGGAAGCTGTGCAGGCTGGAGTTCACCGCGAAGACCGCGCCGAAGAGCATAAGCCCCCCCAGAAGAACCAGATGCGGCTGCATCTCCAGGAGCTGTCCTTCAAGGCCCAGGGCAATCAGCGCCGGCAGGGCGGTAAGCGCCGCGGCCCAGGCGATGGCGGCGCCGCGGCCCGCCGTGCGCCCGGTGATCCTGGGGGCGACCGCCTGCACCGCCCCGTAGCCGATCACCCAGAGGGCCAGGAAGCCCCCCACCCGCCAGCTGTCCCAGCCGAACTGGGTGGCCAGAAAGACCGGCAGGGCCACCACGAACCAGACGTCCCGGGCGCCGAAGAGGCACATCCGCGCCGCCGAGAGGATATTGATGGCGCGGCTCTTGGAGAGCATCTCGCGAAACTTCGGCTTGGCCTTGGCCCGGCCCAGGTCACCGTCGAGGCGCATGAGCGACAGCGCCAGCACCCCGGTGAGCATCACCGCCATGGCGAGTATCGCCCCCTGGAAGCCGATCAGGGTCAGCAGCAGGCCCCCCAGGAAGAAGCCCACGCCCTTGAGCGCGTTCTTGGAGCCTGTGAGCAGCGCCACCCAGCGGTAGAGCGCCTCATGGCCCTCCGTCCCCTGGGGCACCAGGGTCTTGATGGCGCTCTTGGCGCTCATCTTGTTGAGGTCCTTGGCGATGCCCGAGAGCGCCTGGGCGGCCATCACCCAGGGCACGGAGAGCCAGGCTACCGGCACCAGCAGCATGGAAAGCGCCACCACCTGCAGGCCGAGCCCCAGGTTCATGGTGCGGTTGAGCCCGAGGCGCGCCCCCAGCCAGCCCCCCACCAGGTTGGTCACCACCCCGAAGAACTCGTAGAAGAGGAACAGCAGCGCCACTTCCAGGGCCGAGTAGCCGAGCCCGTAGAAGTAGAGCACCACCAGCATGCGCAGGGCGCCATCGGTCAGCGTGAAGGCCCAGTAGTTGCCGGTGACCAGCAGGTACTGGCGGATCTCCCGGGGCAGGGCGGCGACGCGGGCGATCATGCGTCCGCCATCCCCACCTTGGCGGCCAGCTCCGCGGTGCGGCAGGCGTAGCCATACTCGTTGTCGTACCAGGCGTAGAGCTTCACCTGAGTGCCGGCCACCACCATGGTGGAGAGGGCATCGACGATGGCGCTGCGCGGGTCGGTGCGATAGTCGATGGAGACCAGCGGGCGTTCCTCGTAGCCGAGGATCCCGGCGAGCTCGCCCTCGGCGGCCTCCTTCAGCAGGGCGTTGACCTCCTCCTCGGTGGTCTCGCGGGCGACCTCGAAGACCATGTCGGTGAGCGAGGCGTTGGCAAGCGGCACGCGCACGGCGTGGCCGTTCAGCTTGCCTTCGAGCTCCGGGAAGATGGCGGTGATCGCCTTCGCCGAGCCGGTGGTCGTCGGGATCAGGCTCATGCCGCAGGCCCGGGCGCGTCTGAGGTCCTTGTGGGGGGCATCCAGAATCGTCTGGGTGTTGGTGATGTCGTGGATGGTGGTCATGGAGCCGTGGCGGATGCCGAGCGTCTCGTGGATCACCTTGACCACCGGCGCCAGGCAGTTGGTGGTGCAGCTCGCCGCGGTGACGATGCGATGCCGGGCCGGGTCGAACAGATGGTCGTTGACCCCCACCACCAGGTTGAGCACGCCCTCGTCCTTTACCGGGGCGCTCACCACCACCCGCTTGACCCCCTGCTCCAGGTAGGCCTGGAGCCTGTCGGTGGTCTTCATCTTGCCGGAGGCCTCGATCACCAGGTCGCAACGGGACCAGTCGGTGGCCTCGATCTCGCGGTTGGCACTGAACGCGATGCGCCGGCCGGCCACGGTCAGGGAGGAGTCGTCCGCCGTGATATCATCGCCGCCGCCGGTCCACTGGCCGTGCACCGAGTCGAACTGCAGCAGGTGGGCGAAGGTGGCGGCGTCGCCGCCCGGGTCGTTGATCTGCACGAACGCGAGGTCCGGGTTCGTCCAGCCGGCGCGCAGCGCCAGGCGGCCGATGCGGCCGAAGCCATTGATGCCGATCCTGACCGTCATGGGAAACTCCTGGGAAGTGGCAGGTTGCATGCGAGGGTGCCTGTGGGGCACGGCGAAGATATCTGGCAAATCGTATATGAAACAGGATGACAGTTCGATGACAGCGGCACTGCCCATCGAGGCCAGGCTCGACGCCATCCAGGCCGCCCTGGCGGCACACTCGCGCGCGCTGCTGGTGGCCGAGCCCGGCGCCGGCAAGACCACCCGGGTGCCCCTGGCCCTGCTCGAGGCCCCCTGGGCCGCCGAGGGCCGGCTGTTGCTGCTGGAGCCGCGGCGGGTGGCGGCGCGGCTTGCCGCCGGCTTTATGGCGGAAAGCCTGGGGGAAAGCGTAGGCGAGACGGTGGGCTACCGGATGCGCGGCGAGAGCCGGGTCGGCCCGCACACCCGCCTCGAGGTAGTGACGCAGGGCGTGCTGACCCGCATGCTCCAGGAGGACCCGCTGCTGGAGGGGGTAGCCGGCATCCTCTTCGACGAGTTCCACGAGCGCAGCCTGGAGGCCGACCTCGGCCTGGCGCTGGCCCTGGACGCCCAGTCGGTGCGCGACGATCTGCGCCTCCTGGTGATGTCGGCGACCCTGGACGTCGAGGCCCTGCTCGGCGTGCTGGGCGAGGGCACCCCGGTGATCGACTGCCCGGGGCGCACCTTTCCCGTTGCGACTCGCTACCGCGCCCTCAACGCCCGGGAGGAGACCGCGCCCCAGCAGGCCCGGGCGCTGCTCGACGCCATGGGGCAGCAGGAGGGCGACGCCCTGGTGATCCTCCCCGGGGTGGCGGAGATCCGTCGCCTGGCCCGGGAGCTATCGAGCCGGTCGCCCGAGCTTGCCGTCATGGAGCTGCACGGCCGCCTGCCGCTCGAGGCGCAGCGCCGCGCCCTGCGCCCGGACCCCGAGGGGCGACGCCGCGTAGTGCTCGCCACCGCCATCGCCGAGTCCAGCGTCACCGTGGACGGCGTGCGCCTGGTGGTGGACGCAGGCCAGGAGCGGGTGCCGGTGTTCCAGCCGCGAAGCGGCCTGACCCGGCTGGAGACGCGCCGCGTCAATCGCGCCAGTGCCGACCAGCGCCGGGGCCGCGCCGGCCGCCAGGGCCCCGGCCTCTGCCTGCGGCTCTGGGCCGAGGAGCAGCCGCTCGTTCCCCACGGCGAGCCGGAGATGCGCCAGGCCGACCTTGCCCCGCTCGCCTTCGAACTGGCGCGCTGGGGCGTGACCGACCCGGGTAGCCTCGCCTGGGTGACACCGCCCCCCGCCGCGGCACTTTCCGCCGGCCGAGAGCTACTCGGGCGCCTGGGACTGCTGGATGCCGAGCACCACCTCTCCGAGCTGGGTCGCCGGGCCGCCCGCTGGCCCACCCATCCGCGCCTGGCGGCGATGCTGGAGCGCGCCCGAGCGCTCGACGCGCTGCCGCTGGCCTGCGCCCTGGTCGCGCTGCTTGAAGGGCGCGGCCTGGACGACGAGCGTGACCTCGAGCAGGCCCTGCAGGCACGGCTCAAGGCGCCGAGGGAGCACCGCCAGTGGCAGCGGGACGCCGAGCGGCTGGCCCGTATCGCCCGGGTGAGCCTCAAGGTGGCAGGTCTGGCCCCGCTCGGTGAGCTGCTGGCGCTGGCCTATCCGGAGCGCATCGCCCAGCGCCTGGATGCCCCGGGCCGCTTTCGCCTGGCTAGCGGGGGCCTGGCGACCCTGCCCGACCACCACCCCCTGGCCCACGCCGCGCTGCTGGTGGCGGTGGAGCTGGACGGCGAGGCGAGCGGGGCGCGGATCTTTCGCGCCGTGGGGCTCTCTCAAAAGCGGATGGAAGTGCTCTATCCCGAGTGCGGCGAGTGGCGGGCGAGCCTTGTGTGGTCCGACGCCGATGGTCGCTTGCTCGGCGAGCAGGTGCGTGGCCTGGGCGCGGTGGTGCTGGAGCGAAGGCCCCTGGCCAAGCCGCCGGCCGAGGCGGTCAGGACGGCGCTGATCGAGGCGCTGCGCCGCCGGGGGCTCCCCCGGGATGACGTCCTGACTCAGTTACAGGGGAGGGTGGCGCTGCTGCGCCGCACCTTCGACTCTGATGAGCAGGCAGCCTGGCCCGACTGGTCCGACGAGGCACTGCTCGCGAGCCTCGAGGCGTGGCTCGCTCCGCACCTCGATGGCATCACCCGGCTCGACGCCGTGGAGCGCCTGCCCCTGGCGCGCCTGCTGCTCGACACCCTCGACTGGCCGCTTCGCGCCCGCCTGGATGAGCTGGCCCCGGAGCGGCTCCCGGTGCCCAGCGGTGCCAGCCACCGGGTGGACTATGCGCCCTGTCTCGAGGGCAAGCCGCCGGTGCTGGCGGTGAAGCTGCAGGAGTGCTTCGGCTGGGAGGCCTCGCCCCGGGTCGCCGACGGCCGCGAACCGGTGCTGCTGCACCTGCTCTCGCCGGCGCGCCGCCCGCTGCAGGTCACCGCGGATCTTGCGAGCTTCTGGGCGGGCGGCTATCCGGAGGTCCGCAAGGAGATGCGCGGCCGCTACCCCAAGCACCCCTGGCCGGAAGACCCTACCACCGCCGAGGCCACCGCCCGCACCAAGCGGCGTAGCTGATCCTGGCATACCCGGGGCCGAGGATTCCGCGGCACCAGAGGCGCCGCCTGCCCCCAGCGGCGCGACCGGAGCTAGCTTCGCAGCAGGCGAAGGGCCAGGCCGCCGACCAGCCCTGCCCCGAGGATCAGCACGCCCCACAGCAGCCACTGGGTCCAGTCCCGGGGCGGGCGAAGCGCCGCCTCTCCGGCCAGGGGCTGCGCCTCCCCCAGGCGGGCGGCGGCCGGCTGCCACCCCGCTCCGTGACGCTCCACCAGGGAGGCCAGTACCGCCTCCACCGGCGCGGGTCGGCGGCTCTCCCGGGCGCTGCCGGCGGCGAGTTGCCAGGGCGGCTCCCCCTCGGCCAGGAAGAGCAGCTGCTCCGGGTGGTAGCCTAGGCGCAGCCCCGGCGGGGCCTCGGCGCTCCATGACGTGCTTACCAGGCGCCACTGGCGGTCCCGACCGGGGGTGCGAAGGGACTGCGGCGCCGAACGCAGCGCCTCGCCGTCGCCGGCCAGCCGGTAGCCCGTCCAGGGGGCGGCCCGCAGCCGCCAGGCATCGTCATCATGCTCGCGGCTGTAGAGTCGCCATTGGCTGGCATAGGCCGCCTCGCTCTCCACGTCCGCCAGCGTTACCGGCAGCCGCTGCGTCAGGCGGTAGTGAAATGTCTGCTCGCCCTGGAGGGTGCCGGCCAGGATCCGCCACTCGGGGTCTGGCAGCGCCAGCGGTGGGCGGGTCACCGCGGCCACACCGCTCAGCGCAACCGGTGGGAAGTCGTCGTCCGGTCGCAGCCTCAGGTAGCGTGCCGATACCGCGCCCAGCTCCAGCCGTCGGCGTACCAGCTGCTCGCCCTCATGGGCGATATCCAGCAGCCGCCCCCGGGCGGGAAGCCGTCGCCACCCCTCGAGATCATCGCTCGCCTCGACGCGATAGCGGCTGTTCACGGGGCGTTCACTGGCCTCCCACTCAAGCTCCAGGGCCGTGATCGGCGTTGCCATCCCGCTAAGGTCGACCAGGGCGGCGCCGTCGCCGCGCTCACTCCCGGGTTGAACGCCTCGGCTCTCCACCCGGCGCAGCCGCCCCGAGGGGTCGGTCTCGGTGACCAGCTCCCAGCGCGCCTCGCTGCTCGCAGGCAGGGGCAGCGGGAACCAGGGGACGGCCTGGCGCTGCTCCTCCGCGGTCTCCGCCGGCCCGCTCGGGCGCAGCAGGGTGGGCACCGCTCGACCTCGGCTGTCGAACACCTGGAGATCCGCCAGGGCGGGGGTGTGCAGGGTGGCATAGACCTCCGACGGGAGGGTCAGTCGATAGGCCGGCGCTTCGGCATCGACGATGATCGGCCAGGCCTGCTGCCAGGAGGTGGCCAGGTCGTCGGCCAGCGCCAGGGGCGCCCAGCAGAGCAGCGCTGCCAGCCAGAGTCGGAAAATCGAAGGGGGTGATGTCATGGGGTCTCCTCCCGGGGCGCCGGCTCCCGTGCCTGGCGCGGGGGGGCCGGGGCTATATAGCCCACCGCGATGCAGAGCAGGCCATAGCCGATAAAGGAGGCGATGCCGAGCAGGTTGCCGAGATGGGTGCGGTCCACCAGCACCAGCTTGGCCAGCACGACGGCCATCAGCAGCGCCGAGACCAGCCACACCTCGCGCAGTCGGCGCCGAGACCCCAGGATCCAGCCGCTGACGCCGAGGACGCTCCACAGCAGCGTCAGGGCGGTCTGCACCGCCTGGTGCTCCAGCAGGGACGGCGACCAGGGGCCGAGGTCGAGCAGGTGGGCGCCGCGCAGCACCTCCAGGGAGAGCAGGGCAAAGGCGGCCAGTGCCAGGGCCAGGACGCCCCGCTCCTGCAGCCGGGCGGGACAGATCGGGTCCCGCTGCAGCCGCCAGAGCACCAGCAGGCTGGCCCCCTGGGCCAGGAACAGCGGATTGAGCAGCGGCCACCAGGCCAGAGGGGCGGGGCGGCCGGGCCTGCCGAGGAGCAGGAGCCAGAGTGCCGCCAGGGCCAGGGCGAGACTGGCCGCCAGTGCCGGCCGCCACGCCTCGGCTGGCGGCAGCATGGCCGCCAGGAGCAGGGGCGGGCGCAGCAGCAGCAGGGCGAGCAGGCCGAGCCAGGGCAGCAGCGCCGCCGCCAGTCGCCAGCCCTCACCGAGGGGAGGCGGCAGGGCGGCCAGCAGCGCCCCGGTGAGAAAGAGTGCCAGGGCCCAGAGCCAGGCCCCCTGGGCCCAGGCACCGGGCTCCCGATGGTGTGGCGCGCCGACGGCGGTCAGCCGCAGCACCCGCAGCTGTCGGTCCCCGAGGATCACCACCAGGGCCCAGCCCCAGGGCGCGAGCTGACTCAGGGTAACGGGGCTTGAGTGCGGCGCCACCAGGGGAGCCGCCAGCAGGGGGAGGGTGGCGAGCAGGCCGGCGGCCAGGCTCCAGGCCAGGGCCGGTGCAGGGTGACGACGGTGGAATTCGGCGATCAGCGCACCGGTCAGGGCGAGCAGCGCCAGACGCCAGTCGTCGGCGAGGTGGGAAGGGGCAAGGCGGCCGATCTCCTGGAGGGCGATCCCCAGCCACCAGGCCAGTCCCCACAGGTAGGCCCCCAGCGCCCAGCGGGAGCGGCCCCGGTGCCGGAGGCACCAGGCCGAGGCGAGGCCGGAGGCCGCGATGAGGGCCCCCGCCATGAAGGTGGGGTTGGCCAATGCCAGCGTCTCCGGGCGCTGGAAGGGCAGGCTCAGGATCAGGACGACGCCCGCCAGCAGCTGCAGCCCCGCGCCGGTCAGCTGCGGCAGCAGGCGGCGCTGGCGCAGGCCCAGCCAGATCAGGGCGGCCCCTTCGACGGCGAAGATGCTGGCGCTGACCCGGGCCGAGAGCGCCAGGGGAACCGCCAGGGTGGCCAGCCCCACCGCCAGCACGGCGTGGGCCTCCCCGAGCGGACGAAGGCTCGGGCGCCGCCGCAGCAGCGCGGCGAGCAGGGTGTAGAGCAGCCCCAGGCCCAGGGCGCAGAAGGCCAGCGGCAGGCGGGCACCCTCCAGCAGGGCCGCCTGGAGGCCGAAGGCCACCAGGGGGGTGCCGAAGACCAGGCTGCCGTCGATCATCCGGCCATCCGTCAGCCCGGTGCGGCCTGGGGGGCGGCGGCGGGCGTAGAGGATCGGGATGACCAGGTAGATCAGGAAGAAGAGGGCCAGGAAGGGCTGTGCGATGGCGTAGTCCTGGGGCCTGTAGGCGAGCACGCCCCAGGCGGTGGCGATCACGAAGGTGGCCAGGAACCCCAGCAGGTTCAGCAGGCGCCAGGGGCGGTACCAGGCGATGGCGAAGATCGCCAGGTTGAGCAGGGCGTAGTAGCCGAACAGCACCGCCGGGTCGCCGCGCCCGGAGGCCAGCCACAGCGGTGCCAGGAAGCCCGCCAGAGTGCCCAGCACCGCCAGGGCCAGGGCGTTCTGCAGCACCGCCAGCAGACAGAGCCCGGCCACCAGGGTCACGCTCAGGGCGAAGGCCAGGGGCAGCGGCACCAGGCCGAAGCGCTGGGCGGCGGCGAAGATCACCATCAGCAGGATACCCACGGCGCCGCCCTGAAGGCTCAGGGCAAAGACGCGGCGCGCCTGGCGCTGGCGCCAGCCGAGGCCCAGTGCCCCGAGGGCCAGGAAGGCGATGCCGGCCAGGCGCAGCGCCGGCGGCAGGCTCAGCCAACCCTCCTCGGTGGCGTGGCGGATCAGCGCCGCCAGGCCGGCGAAGAGCACCAGGGTCCCCACCTTGACCGGAACATTGCCCTCGGTGAGCCAGCCCCAGGCCGTGGCCTTGAGCCTTGCCGCCCGGTCGGTGATCAGCGCACCGAGGCGGCTCGTCTGGCGGGACGCGGCGGCCGGTTCGGCGAGGTCGGGCTCGCGCCAGCCGTTCCGGCGAGGCGTGGTGGGCTCCGCGGCAGAGGGGGCAGCGGGCGTAGCGGGCGTGTCAGGGGCAGGGTCGCGGGCGCTCTCCGGCGTCAGGCTCGCGTCCCGCGCCGTGCGCCGCAGCAGCGTCGCCTCCAGTGCCTCCACCCGGCGCTGCAGACGCGCCGTGCGCACCAGGGCCAGGATCGCCACGGCGATCGGCAGCCCCACCAGGGCCAGTAACAGCAGTGTCAGCAGCGGCATGGCATCCCTCCCTTGCTCGACTCCTAGCTTGACCTCCTCCCCTCCCTTCACGCTGACGCGATTTAGGAAGAGGATTCCCTGTCGGGTACCAACCCGATCGCTCGGGTGGCCGGTTCCTGCTGCTGACGGCCTTACCGCACCGTTCACTTCACAGGCGCGACGGGCAGGTCCTGCCCTGACAGCTGCTCATGCGCTTTCGCCAGGATGTTCCGGGCGCCGACGACATCGGCGTGGTCGGCATGCCCACAGGCCTGGCAGCAAAAGGACGCTCGGCTCAGGCGGTTGGCCGCCTCAACATGCCCGCACTCGGGGCACGTCTGGCTGGTGTGATGAGGCGGCACGGCGACCAGCAGGCCGCCTCGCCACGCCTGCTTGTAGGTGAGCTGGCGCCGGAACTCGAACCAGCCCTGGTCGAGAATGGCCTTGTTCAACCCCGCCTTCTGTTTCACCCGCTTGCCCGGTGCCGCCAGGGAACCCTTGGCCGAGGCCGTCATGTGGGACACCCGCAGATCCTCGATGGCCACCATGGCGTGGTTGTTGCACATGGTGGTCGAGAGCTTGTGAAGGGTGTCGCGACGGACGTTGGCGGCTTTCTGGTGCAGCCGGGCGATGCGCGCTTTCTGCTTCTTCCAGTTCTGGGAGAACCGGGTCTTGTGCTTGAGTCGGCGCTGCGCCGTGGCGATACGCTGTTCCAGTTGCCGGAAGCTGTTGCGCCCGGCATGGGGCGTGCCGTGGGAATCCACGGCGAAGTGTGCCACCCCCATGTCCAGGCCCACCGCGGCGGTGGCCGGGTGCCTGGGCGGTGCCTCCACCGCGATCTCGACCTGGAAGCTGATGTGCCAGTGGCCGCCATCGAGGCCCACGGTACAGCTGGTGATCTTGCCTTCTACCGGACGCGACTGGCGAAAACGCACCCAGTCCAGGCCGGCAGGCAGCTTCACGCGGCGATGATCGAGCCGGCAGTATTTGGGGAAATTGACGAAGCGGATGGCGTCCCGCGACTTGCCTTTCTTCTTGAAACGGGGCGCGTCGGCGGCCAAGCTCGGCGTGAAATGCCGCTGCCAGGCCGTGTCGAGGTCGCGGAGCTTCTGCTGGAGGTTGTCGGTGTAGGCCTCGGTGAGAAATGCCGTGGCCTCCTGGCGTTTCCAGGCGGTGATCCAGCCGGCCATGGTGCCATAGCGCGGCACCCGTTCGCCCTGCTCCCGGGCGGCGAGGCATTCGGCCAAGGCGTGATTCCAGACGAAGCGTGCATGACCGGCCAGTACGCGCAGCCGCGCCGCCTGTTGGGGCGTCGGGTCAAGGCGATACTTCAAACCGAGCTGGCGCTTCATCAAGACCGCCCCATGACTGTATATATCCACACACTAGCAGTGGCAGAGGGATTTGCAAACGGCTCCCCAGTGAGCCTTCGGCTCACACCGCATTCCCCCGCACACCTTGGTCGGTGTGGGTACCCTGCGGATTCTGGATGGGCCAGCCCCAGGCTGCTGTCGCGTGCCGCCGTCACGGAAGTGGGCGCCGCCCCTTGGCCTCACGCCAGCCCGGTCAGCCCCAGCAGCAGGGCGGTGAGTCCCAGGCAGACGCCGAAGGCGGGCCAGGGCATCAGCCAGGCGTCGGCGCGGCGCAGTCCCCAGCGCCAGCGGCGCGCTGCCCGCCGGGCCTTGAGACGCCGCCCCCGGCTGATCGCCTGCGCGCGCCGCCGATATCTGGCCAGGCGACGATGAAGCGGCGCGGCACGCAGCAGAGCGAGCCCCAGCGCCAGGGCGACCAGCGCCGGCAGCAGCGCCTTGAGCCAGGCACCCGGCGCGGCCAGATAGGCCGGGGGAACGCCGGCCCAGACCCAGGGCAGCAGAGCTGCCAGAGCGCCCAGTGCCCCGAGCGATGCTGCCAGCCAGGTCGGCGTCGCGCTGTCTTGCGCTGGAGGCTCGAGTCGCCATAGCAGCCAGCCCAGCCTGAGCATCACCAGGCTCGTCAGCATCCCGCTCAGGGCCACCGGCCAGGCGGCCAGCGACGCCTCGTTCAGCGCCGTCTCCATGCCCGCTTTCACCGCCAGGCCGCTTGAGGGCGGCAGCCCCGCCAGGGTCAGGGCGGGCAGCGCCAGAGCGCCCAGCAGCAGGGTGCGCCCGCTTGCGCTGCGGGCGAACAGCCCTGAGCCCATAAGCAGCCCTGCGCCGATAAAGAGCGCCGCCTTGGCCAGGGCGTGGGCGGCCACCAGCCCCAGCAGGGCCGGCAGGGCGGCGGGGCTGCCCAGCAGGTGCAGGCCCAGCAGCGCCGTGGCGAGGCCCATCTGACTGACGCTGGACCACGCCAGCAGCGGCTTGGGGCCGGCCTGAGCCAGGCCGCGGGCGGCGCCATAGAGGGCGCCGGCCAGGCCCGCCGCGATCAGGGCGTCGCCGGCGGCCGTGGCGCCGTCGCCCAGCAGCAGCACCCCGCCCAGCAGCCCCACCTTGATCATCAGCCCCGAGAGCACGGCGCTGGCCAGCGGTGGGGCGACGGGGTGGGCCAGGGGCAGCCAGGCGTGGACGCCGATGGCCCCCGTCTTGATGGCAAGCCCAAACCCCAGCGCCGCCAGCGCCGGCCCCGGCAGCCCCGCCTCGTCCAGGTCGGCAAAGGCCAGCGACGGCGAGGCCTGCCAGGCCAGGGTCAGGCCCAGCAGCAGGCTCACCTCGGCGACCAGCATCATCGCCAGGTACCCGGCGGCGGCGCGCCGAGCCCCCGGGCTGCCGCCCAGCCAGATCAGCCCCCAGCCGGCGAGCCCCAGCCAGGCCGTCCCCAGGTAGAAGGTAAAGAGGTCACCGGCGGTGAGGGTGACCAGATGAGCCGCGGCAGTCAGCGCGAGCAGCGCCGTCAGGCCCGGAGGTGAGCCGGAGGCCCGGCCGGCCGGCGTTGCCGAACGGGAGGCGAACAGCACCAGGGGCCAGAGCAGCAGCGCCGGCAGCAGCCAGGGCAGTCGGGTGGCGTCGAGGCTCGGCGGTGCCAGGGCGAGGCCGGCGGCGCCCAGCAGGGCGGCCAGGCCCGCCAGCCAGGCGAGCGCCGTCAGGGCCAGGGCCGGCAGGACCCCGGGGGCATGGCGCTCCTCTTCGAGGCGTGCCGTCGACCGCTCGGCCGGCGCCAGGGCGAGGGAGGCGATGCGCCATAGCCAGGCGGCGGTGAGCAGAGTGCCGGTGAGCATCACCCCGGCCAGCAGCCAGAGCTCCGCCTCCAGGGCGGCACGCAGCAGCCACCACTTGCCGACGAAGCCACCGCTGGGTGGAATGCCCACCAGGGAGAGCCCGCCGATGGCGATCACCCCCCAGGCCAGCGGCTGGCGGTGCGCGCTGCCGGTGAGCCCCGCCAGGCGGTCATGGCCCTGGCGCTGGGCAATTGCCCCGGCTGCCAGGAAGAGCCCGCCCTTGGCCAGGCCGTGGGCCACCAGCAGCCAGAGCGCGCCCCAGGCACCGATGCCCTGCCAGGCGTCGCTGCCGGCGAGGGCCGGTAGCATCAGGGCGTAGCCGCTCTGGGCGAGGGTCGACCAGGCGATCACCAGCTTCAGGCGGCTCTGCAGCATGGCCTGGACGCCACCCCACACCAGGGCCACGGCGCCAAGCCCGGCCAGGGTCTCGCGCATCAGGCTGCCAAGCGCGTCGAAGGGCCCCAGCCAGAGACGCCACAGCACCATCAGGGCGGCGGCCACCACGGCGCCGGAGAGCAGGGCGCTGACCGGAGCCAGGGCCCGGGAGTGGGCCGCCGGCAGCCAGCCGTGCAGGGGCACCATGGCCGCCTTGATCATCAGCCCCAGGGTGATCGCCAGCGCCCCCAGGCGTGAGGCGGGACCATCCTCCAGCACCTCGGCCAGCAGCGCCAGATCGAGTCGGCCGGTCTGGCCGTAGAGCAGCGCCACGCCGAGCAGGTAGAGCAGCGATGCCAGCAGCGAGGCCATCAGGTAGCGCAGGGCGGCCACGTGGAAGGGGTCGTCCCGGGAGCGGCTGACCAGCCCCACGGCGGCGAGCGCCAGCAGCTCCAGCGTGACGTAGAGGTTGAAGAGGTCCCGGGAGAGCAGCAGGGCGTTGAGGGCTGCCCAGAGCAGCCACCAGAGGGTCCAGAGGTAGCGATCCTCCCGATGGCTCGACTCGGCGGCCAGCGTCAGGCTGGCCAGTGCCATCAGCAGGCCGACCATGGCGATCAGGGCCGCGGCGGGGGCGTCGAACCCCCAGGCGATGCCCAGCGGCGGGGCCCAGCCGCCCAGCCAGAGCTCGCTATCGAGGGTTTCGAGGGTGGCGGCCAGCCCTGCGCCGGTCAGGGTCAGCCCGCCCAGGGCGATGGCCACCTGAGATCGCACCGGTAGCGCGCCGAGAAAGGCGCTCATTGCGAGTGCCAGCGGCAGTACCACCAGCAGGGGCAGCAGGAGGTCCGCCGGGGTCACGTTTCCTCCTTTCGGCGACGGCGCTCATGGGCCTGCACGGTCAGGGCGAGCACGGCGGCGGTGGTGCTGACCGCCACCACGATGCCGGTGAGCACCATGGCATGGGGCAGGGGGTCGACCCCTTCGGCGGTGCGGGCCAGGGTGACCAGCAGCAGGAAGACGGCGCTGGCCAGCACATTGAGGGCCAGCACCCGGCGCAGCAGGTCGGCGGCGCGAAAGAGGCCGACCAGCGCCATGCCGGCCAGCGCCGCCGCCAGCAGCAGGTAGAGTTCGCTCATCGGCCGGGCTCCCCGTAGAGGTAGAAGGCCATCAGCATCAGGGCGATGGAGAGCGCCGCGGCCACCTCCACGGCGAGGATCAGGTGCCCCGCCAGTGCCCCAGGCAGGGCCAGGAAGGTGCCGGCCAGCAGCAGTCCGACCAGCCCCACGACAAGGAACAGCAGCACCCCCGCCACCAGCAGCAGGCGCAGCAGCGGACGGTGGCGAGGCTCCTGCATCCAGGGCACGGCCCCGGCCAGTACCAGGAGCACGCCGCCGGCGCCCAGCACCGCCCCGGCGGGAAAGGCCCCGCCCGGGGCGTGGCTGCCGCGCCACAGCAGGTAGGCGGGCACCAGCAGGAAGAGCGGATGCAGCAATCGGGTCAGGGCCGGGAGGCCCGGGAGCGCCGTGGCCGGTGCATAGGGCCTCAGCGCCGGTCCCAGGGACCAGACCAGGCAGACGGCAGCCAGCATCACGGTGATCTCGAGCAGGGTATCCCAGGCGCGCAGGTTGAGCAGCACGGCGGTGACGGCATGGGCCACGCCGGTTTCGGGCAGCGCCTTGGCCACCGGTGCGGCGAGCCCCGGGCGCGGCAGCTGCCAGGCGACCCAGGCCAGGGCCAGCGTGGCCAGAAGGCCCGTCGCCAGGGCGGCCCAGACCAGAGGACGCTGGGCACGACGCCAGCCAGGGGCGTGGCCTGTGTGGGCCGGCAGCCGCCCCAGGGCGGCCAGCAGCAGGGCGCCGGTGACGCCGGCGCCGATGGCCGCCTCGGCCAGGGCGATATCCAGGGCGTCCAGACGCACCCAGGCCAGTGCCATCACCAGGCCGAACACCATGAAGTGCACCACGGCAGAGAAGCGGTGGGTATCGAAGAGGGCCTGCCAGGCCAGCCAGAGCAGGCCGGCCCCCAGCAGCAGGTCGAAACCCAGCGCCAGGTCGCTCAAGTGCGAGGCTCCTCGCCTCCGCTCTCCTGCCCCGGCGCCTGGGCACCCTCTCGGGGGCGGATGCCGCAGGCCAGGGCAGTGGAGGCGATCAGGGTGGCGCCTACGCTGGAGGCCACCAGCATCAGGGCCCACACCAGGAGTATCTTGACAGCCGCGGCCAGGCTCGCCGCCTGGCAGGCGAGTCCCAGGCAGATCAGCCCCAGACCGAGGTTGTCGGCCTTGGTCAGGGCGTGCAGCCGGGCGTAGAGGTCGGGAAAGCGGATCAGGCCGAGATTGCCGGCCACGAAGAAGCCCGCACCGCAAGCGATCAGGGCATAGCCGACCAGGTGGAGCCACTCAGTCACGCCCCGCCTCCTCGCGGCTGCCGCTCTCCTCATGGAGCAGGGTCCAGGAGCGGGTGACGAAGTTGGCGGTGGCGACGGCGGCCAGCAGGGCGAATATCAACGCCACATCTACCAGGGCGGGCTGGGCGAGGCCCGCGGCGAGCAGCAGCAGCACGGCGATGGCCGAGGCGCTGACCAGTTCGGCGGCGAGCATGCGGTCGGCGCTGGTGGGGCCGCGACGCAGCCGCCACAGGGCCACGCCGAGGTTGAGCAGCAGCAGGGCGGCGATGACCGCATGGAACATCAGCGGGCCTCCCCGGCCTCGTCAGAGGCGTTGCCGGCGGCCGAAACGGCATAGAGGTGGGCGACCCGGGTCTCCAGGCGTGCGAGCCCGAGGCGGGTATCGGCACGCATCTGGAGCACGTGTACCTGGAGTCCAGCGGGGGTCAGGCGCAGCGTCAGGGTGCCGGGAATGAGGTTGACCAGGCTGGCCATCAGCAGCCGCCCCGGCCCCTCGGGCAGGCAGTGCCAGGGGTGGTCAATGACTCGGCTGTGGGGGCTGGGCCCCGGACGGCAGGCCAGCATGGCCACCTGCAGGCCCCCACGCAGGGCGAGCCAGAGTGCCATGGGCAGGAAGGCCAGCAGCGCCAGGGGCCGCAGCCGGGCGACGCCGCTCCGGGGCATCACCAGGGCGGCAACCAGGATGACGGGCACCCCCCAGGCCCAGGCGCTCCCGCCGCCGCTGAGCGCCCACCACAGCAGGGCCAGCAGGAGGAGGCGCCGGGCCAGGCGGCCAGGCGTCACGGTGACTCCAGCCCGGTGTGGCCGCCCTGGCTGTGGTTGGCGGTGGGCTGGCCGCTGACGCCCCGGGCGCGCAGCACCTGCTTCTCCAGCTCCACGATCAGGTAGAGCGCCAGGCTGCCGGCCAGGATCACGCCCCAGTGGCCGAGGCCGAGCCCTTCACTGGCGAAGATCAGCTGCATGAAGGGCAGGTAGGTCCAGGCCAGCTGCAGGGCTACGATGGTACCGATGGAGCCCCACACCGGTCGGCTGCCGAAGATCCCCTCGAGGGAGAGGGTGCTGCGCAGCAGGAAGCGGCTGTTGATCAGATAGGCGGCGCTGCCCATGACCAGCATGTTGACCGCACCGGTGCGGGCCAGCTCGATGCTGCCCCCCTGGCCCTGGATCCAGAGGAACATGCCGAAGACGCCGGTCAGCAGCAGCAGCGAGACGAACACCACCCGCCACAGCAGGAAGAGATCGAGCAGGGAGGCGTCGGGGTCCCGGGGCTTGCGGGTCATGATGTCCTTCTCGGCGTGCTCGAAGGCCAGCGCCAGGCCCAGGGTCACCGCCACCACCATGTTGACCCAGAGCGCCTGGAGCGGGGTCACCGGCAGGGTGGAGCCGGCCAGCACGGCGAGCATGATGGCCAGGCCCTGGCCGCCGTTGGTGGGCAGGATGAAGGTGATGGTCTTGCGGATATTGTCGTAGACCTTGCGGCCCTCGCGGATGGCGCCGACGATGGTGGCGAAGTTGTCATCGGCCAGCACCATCTCGGCGGCCTCCTTGGCGGCCTCGGTGCCCTGGATGCCCATGGCGACGCCCACATCGGCGCGCTTCAGCGCCGGGCCGTCGTTGACGCCGTCGCCGGTCATGGCGCAGATGCCGCCCTGGGCCTGCATCGCCTTGACCAGGCGCAGCTTGTGCTCCGGTGCGGCGCGGGCGAAGACGTCGATCTCCAGGATCACCTGCTCCAGCTCGGCATCGGACATCGCCTCGACCTCGCGGCCGGTGATGGCACGCTCGGTGTGGGCAAAGCCGAGCTGCCGGGAGATGGCCAGGGCCGTCACCGCGTGGTCGCCGGTGATCATCACCGGGCGGATGCCGGCGGCCAGGCACTCCTTGACCGCCTCGATGGCCTCGTCCCGGGGCGGGTCGAGCAGCCCCACCAGGCCCAGCAGCACCAGCTCCTCCTCGGCGTGTTCGTCGGTCAGCTCATGGACGTCGCGCACCCGCTTCTCGGCCAGGGCCAGCACCCGCAGGCCCCGGGAGGAGAGGTCGTGGATGCGCTCTTCCCAGAGCGCCACGTCGAGGTCGACATCCTCGCCGTTGTCGCGCACCCGATGGCACATCTCGAGCAGGCGGTCCGGCGCGCCCTTGACCAGCAGCAGCTGTTCGCCGTCCAGCTTATGCAGGGTGGCCATGTACTTGCGCTCGGACTCGAAGGGGATGGCGTCATGGCGGTCGTGCTTGCCGCGCAGCTCATCGGTGGTCAGCCCCGCCTTGGCGGCGGCGACCACCAGGGCCCCCTCGGTCGGGTCGCCATGGATGCGCCAGCGGTCCCCGTCCTGGGCGAGTTCGGCGTCGTTGCAGAGCACCCCCACCTTGAGGAAGTGGCGCAGGGCATGATCCTCGTCGAGCTCCAGCGCCGCCTCCTCGGCCTCGCCGTCATGCACGCGGTGGAAGCTGCCCTCCGGGGCGAAGCCGATTCCCTCGATGCGCACCTCGCCCTGGGGGAGCCAGATCGCCTGGGCGGTCATCTCGTTGCGGGTCAGGGTGCCGGTCTTGTCCGAGAAGATGGTGGAGATGGAGCCCAGGGTCTCCACCGCCGGCAGGCGACGGATGATGGCGTTCTTCTTCGCCATGGTCTGCACGCCGAGTGCCAGGCCGATGGTGACGATGGCGGGCATCCCCTCGGGGATGGCGGCCACGGCTAGGCCCACGGCCGCCATGAACATGTCCCCCAGGGGCTGGCCGTGGACCAGCACCCCGAAGGCGCCGGTGAGCACCGCCGCGGCGAGGATGAAGAAGGCCAGCACCTGGCCGGCACGATCGATCTGGCGCAGCAGCGGCGTCTTGAGCTGCTCGACGCCGCGCAGCATCTCGGAGATGCGGCCGATCTCGGTGTTGGCGGCGGTCTCCACCACCAGGCCGCGGGCGTTGCCCTGGACCACGATGGTGCTGGCGTAGGCCATGCTGGTGCGGTCGCCCAGGTCGGCGTCCTCCGCCACCGCCTCGCCGTTCTTGTCCACCGGGGTGGACTCGCCGGTCAGCGACGCCTCCTCGGTGCGAAAGCGCCGCGCCTCCAGCAGGCGCAGGTCCGCCGGCACCCGGTCGCCGCTCTCCACCAGCACGATATCACCGGGCACCAGTTCCTCGGCGGGAATGGTCTGGCGCTTGCCGTCACGCAGCACATTGGCCTGGGGGGAGAGCATCTGGCGGATGCTCTCCAGGGCCTGCTCCGCCTTGCCCTCCTGGATGAAGCCGATCAGGGCGATGATCAGCACCACCCCGAAGATCGCCCCGGCATCCAGGGTGTGGCCCAGGGCGAGGCTGGCGATGGCCGCCACGATCAGCACCAGCATCAGGATATTGTTGAACTGCTCCAGCAGCCGCTTCCACCAGGGCCGTGCCTCCGCCTGCTTGAGCTCGTTGGGGCCATACTCCTTGAGGCGCCGCTCGGCGTCGCTGGCGGCAAGCCCGTCGGTCGAGCTGTCGAGGCGCTCGAGAACCTCGTCGGCGGCCAGGGCGTGCCAGGCGGTGGTCTCGCTGCGTTTTGGGTCGGTCATCCTCTACCTCCGGCGCTGGTGGGCGGGTGCTTCCAGAGAACTAGCATACAGCATGTTGCAGTGCAGTGATCCAGGGCAAGAACCGCCGCCAACTCTTCGCTACCCCTGGGTTCTGAAGGCGATACGGGTGCCGTGGGCGAGGCGGGTGTCGCGATCCATCGGGGCCGATGGGGGCAGGCCCACCATCTCGTCGGTCACCTCGGCCCAGGTCAGGATGCCGTGGGTCAGGCCCAGCGGCGCCAGGGCGCGGCTGATCCACTGGGTGCCGGTAAAGCGGCGGGTCTCGCCGTTTCCGTCCACCAGGCGGCTCTCACCGCCGGCATGGTGAAGGCGCACCAGATAGTAGCCCATGTCGAGGGAGTGGACTTCCACCAGCGGCAGCGCTGCGGGATCCAGGCGGCGTGCCAGGGCCTCCAGCGTCAGAGTGGCGGGCAGGGCGGGGGCGTTCAGGGGTATCATGGGACTCTCCAATAGTTGGACATGAGCGTTCATCTTAGCGCGACCTGTACAGGAGTTGTCATGCCCCACCGCGCCGATCGCTGCCCCTGCGGCAGCGGCATCCCGCTGGCCCAGTGCTGTGCCCGCTACCACGCCGGCGAGCCTGCCCCCAGCCCGGAGGCCCTGATGCGTTCACGCTACAGCGCCTTCGCCCTCAACCTGACCGACTACCTGCTGGCCAGCTGGCACTCCGCGACCCGCCCCGCCGAGCTGGCGCCTGACGATGCCACCCGCTGGCTGCGCCTGGAAGTGCTGGAGAGCGGCGAGCAGGGTGACGAGGGGCGGGTGCACTTCCGGGCCATCTTCCGGGAGGGGCGCCGCTTCGGCGTGCTGGAGGAGGCGTCGCGCTTTCGACGCGAGGCGGGCCGCTGGGCCTACCTGGACGGTACGCCGTCGGTGTCGCGGCTCAAGCCGGGCCGCAACGACCCCTGCCCCTGCGGCAGCGGGCGCAAGCTCAAGCAGTGCTGCGGCGCGGGTTGAGACCCCGGGCCGGCTGGCCGTCGGGCGGACCAGCCCTTACACTGCCCGCCAGCACGCCGTATCCCCTCGGCACCACCCATTTCACGTTCCGGACGCGTCCCATGGCCCAGACCCTCTCCAAGCGCATCAACAAGTACATCAGCGAGAGCGGTATCTGCTCCCGGCGCGAGGCGGACCGCTATATCGAGCAGGGCAATGTCCGGATCGACGGCCGCCGCGCCACCCCCGGCGATCAGGTCTATCCGGGCAGCGTGGTCAAGGTCAACGGCCAGGTCATCGAGCCCCTGGCCCTGGAGGACGAGGACCTGGTGTTCATCGCCCTCAACAAGCCGGTGGGCATCGTCAGCACCACCGAGCCGAGCGAGAAGGCCAATATCGTCGATTTCGTCGGCCACGGTACGCGGATCTTCCCCATCGGGCGGCTGGACAAGGACTCCCAGGGGCTGATCTTCCTGACCAACAACGGCGACCTGGTCAACCGCATCCTGCGGGCGAGCAACCAGCACGAGAAGGAGTACCGGGTCACCGTCAACAAGCCGATCACCGACGACTTCATCCAGGGCATGGGGGGCGGCGTGCCGATCCTGGGCGAAGTGACGAAGAAGTGCCCGGTGGTCAAGGAGTCCCGCTTCGTCTTCAATATCACCCTGGTCCAGGGGCTGAATCGCCAGATTCGCCGCATGTGCGAGGTGTTCGGCTACGAGGTGGTCAAGCTGGAGCGGCTGCGGATCATGAACGTCACCCTCAAGGGGCTCGCCGAGGGCGACTGGCGGGACCTGACGCCCGCCGAGGTGTCGACCATCCTCGCCATGACCGAGGGCTCCTCCTCCGAGGCGGGAGGCGACGGTCGACGCAAGGCGCGGCGCCAGGGGAGCAGAGCGGGGCCTGGCAAGGCGGCCGCAAAGCCCCGCGGTGGCTCACGCCAGGGGGCCGGGGGCAAGCCTGCCGCCGGCAGAAGTGCGGGTGGCAAGACGGCCGGCGGCAAGGCCCAGGCGCGCAAGGGTGGCGCCGAGAAGGCCCGCGGCGGCAAGAGTGCCGCGGCGGGTAAAGGGGGGGCGGCGGGAAAAGGGGCCGCGGCGGGAAAAGGGGCCGCGGCGGGCAAAGGGGCCTCTGCCGGCAAGGCGAGCCGTTCGGGCAAGCCGGGGACTCGCCAGGCCAGGTCCGGCGCACCGGGAGCCCGGGGCAAGCCGACGCCCGGCAAGCCCGGCGGGCGCAAGAATCGGAAATAGGGAGAGCCCATGCACGATCTTCGTCGACAGAGCCCCGCCGCGGCCCGCAACTGCCGGCCGATTCTCGAGGTGCTGAAGCAGCGGCTGCCCGAGCGGGCCCGGGTGTTGGAACTTGCCAGCGGCAGCGGGGAGCACGCCCTGGCCTTCGCCACCGCCATGCCCGGCTGGCAGTGGCAGCCCAGCGACCCTGCCGAGCCGGCCCTGGCCTCCATCGCCGCCTGGCGGGAAGCGGCGGCGCTGCCCAACCTGGCCGCGCCGATACGCCTCGATGTCACCGCTCCCGGCGACTGGCCGCAGGGCCCCTTCGATGCCGTCGTCGCCATCAACCTGATCCATATCTCGCCCTGGGCGGTGGCCGAGGCGCTGATGGCCCGCGCCGGGGAGCGCCTGGTGCCGGGAGGCGTCCTCTACCTCTACGGCCCCTATCGACGGGGCGGCGCGCATACCTCTGCGAGCAACGCCGCCTTCGACGCCGACCTGAGGCGACGCGATCCGCGCTGGGGCGTGCGCGACCTGGAGGCGGTCGCCGCCGAGGCCGAGCGCCACGGCCTGGCCCTCCAGCGCGTCGCCGAGATGCCCGCCAACAACCTCAGCGTGCTCTTCGTTCGGCCGTGACTCACTCCGCCGGCGCCGCTTCGCGCTCCGGTATCTCCCCGGGCACCCGATAGCGGGGCGCCTGCTGCTGGCGCTCCTCCCGGGTCAGGGTCTCGTCCTCGGCGGGGACGCCCCACAGGGTCTCCTGGCTACCGTCGGGAAAGGTGTAGGTGGTGCAGCCGGTGAGCAGCAGAGGGCCGAACAGCAGGGTGGTCAGCAGGGTCGAGCGCTTGGCGAGCATGCGGCATCCTTGGTGGCATCTTGTGGTGGAGTCGGGTGCCCGTGGGCCCGGGCCTGTCGACCTTACCCAGACGCTATCGCCCTGGGAAGGGGGAATGGGAGAGAATGGTGCCTTTACCTTCTCCCCGGGAGCCCGACCATGCAGCAGCTGCTTGACCACATCGCCGAGATCGTCGGCCGCGACCACCTCCTGACCGGTGAAGCCGTGCGCCAGCGCAACGCCGACTGGTTCACTCACTCTCCCTGCGAGGCCGCGGCGATCGTGCGTCCCGCCAATACCGAGCAGCTCAGTCGCGTCATGGCGCTCTGCCACGCGGCCGGTCAGCCGGTGGTGACCCATGGCGGGCTCACCGGCGTGGTCCACGGGGCCGTGGCGGCGCCCAACGAGCTGGCCGTCTCCCTGGAGCGCATGACGGCGATCGAGGCGGTCGACCCGGTGGGCGGCACCCTCACCGCTCAGGCCGGGGTCCCGCTGCAGCGGGTCCAAGAGGCCGCCGTCGAGATCGGCATGCAGTTCCCCGTCGACCTGGGCGCCCGGGGCTCCTGCACCATTGGCGGCAATATCGCCACCAATGCCGGCGGCATCCGGGTGATCCGCTACGGCATGATGCGCCAGCAGGTGCTGGGGCTCGAGGCGGTGCTGGCCGACGGTCGCGTCATCAGCTCCATGAATACCATGCTCAAGAACAACGCCGGCTACGACCTCAAGCAGCTCTTCATCGGCAGCGAGGGGACGCTCGGCATCGTCACCCGCGCCGTGCTGCGCCTGCAGCCGGCCCTGCCCAGCGAGCAGTGCGCCCTGGTGTCGGTTCCCTCCTTCGAGGCCTTGACCAGGCTGCTCAACCTGGCGCCCCGGCGCATCGGGCTGAGCGCCTTCGAGGCGCTCTGGAACAGCCACTACCGGCTGATGACCGAGGAGAGCGGCGCCCACACCCCGCCGCTGGCCACCGATTCGCCCTTCTACGCCATCCTCGAGAGCCAGGGCATGGATACCGAGCGCGACGCCGAGCAGTTCCAGGCGCTGCTGGAGGAGGCCTTCGAGGCGGAGCTGATCACCGACGCGGTGCTGGCAAGCTCCGAGGCCCAGCGCCAGGCGATCTGGGCGATCCGCGAGGACATCGAGGCGCTGGTGCGCACCCTGAAGCCGATGTTCTCCTTCGATATCAGTCTGCCGATTCCCGCCATGGAGACTTATGTGGAGGGGCTCGAGCAGCGCCTGGCCGAGGCCTTTCCCGGGGTCGCGCGGCTGGTCGCCTTCGGCCACCTGGGGGACGGCAACCTGCATATCATGGTGACTGTGCGCGACGCCGCCGCCGAGTGCCGGCGGGCGGTGGAGCAGCTGGTCTATGCGCCCCTGGCCGAGATCGGCGGCTCCGTCTCCGCCGAGCACGGCATCGGCCTGGAGAAGCGTGACTACCTGCACTTCAGTCGCAGCGAGGAGGAGGTCGCTACCATGCGCCTGCTCAAGCAGGCCCTCGATCCCAAGGGGCTGCTCAATCCCGGCAAGGTGCTGGGGTAGATAGACCTATAGCCGCCGATACATCACGTGGGCGTCCACCGGGCCCTGCTCGGGGTGGCGAAAGGCCCGGGGCAGGGTGCCGGCGATGGCGAAGCCGTGCTTCTGCCACAGCCTCACCGCCACCTCGTTGGTGGCTACCACCAGGTTGTACTGCATGGCGCTGAAGCCGAGCTCCCGGGCGAGCGCCAGGGAGTGCTCGCACATCTCTCCCGCCACCCCCAGGCCGCGGGCCTGTGCGGCGACGATATAGCCGCAGTTGGCCACGTGGTCGCCGGGGCCGGCCTGGTTGGCCTTGAGGTAGTAGGTGCCGAGCAGGGTGCCCTGTGCGTCCACCGCCACCCGCACCGCCCTGGGCAGCTCGACCCACATCCTGTGGGCCTCCTGTTCGGTGATGTCGCGGGAGATGGCGTAGGTCTCGCCGGCCCGGAACACCGGCTCGAGCATCGCCCAGACCGCGGGCCAGTCGGCGGGGTCATAGGCGCGCACGCCGATCTGGGGTGAGCCGCTCATGGGGCCTCCTGCTGGGTGCGCAGCCAGGCGATCTCCTCGGCCCAGATGGCGGGCTCGATGGTCTCCAGCACCAGGGGGATGCCGTCGGTGCGCGCATCGCGCATCAGGGTGGTAAAGCACGCCAGGCCGATATTGCCCTGGCCGAGGCTATGGTGGCGGTCGACTCGGCTGCCCAGCTCGCTCTTGGCGTCGTTGAGGTGCATCCCCTTGAGATACTCGATGCCCACCACGGCGTCGAATTCGTCGAGCATGGCGGTGGTGGCCTCGGCGGTGCGCAGATCGTAGCCGGCGGCGAAGGCGTGGCAGGTGTCGAGGCAGACGCCGACGCGGCTCTTGTCCTCCACCCGCTCGATCACCTCGGCCAGGTGCTCGAAGCGCCAGCCCAGGTTGCTGCCCTGGCCGGCGGTGTTCTCGAGCACGGCGATCACGCCCCGGGTGCGACTCAGGGTCTCGTTGAGGGACTCGGCGATGCGGGCCAGGCAGTCGCTTTCGCTGATCTTCCTGAGGTGGCTGCCTGGGTGGAAGTTGAGCCGGTCGATGCCGAGCTGCTCGCAGCGCTGCACCTCGTCGAGGAAGGCGGCCCGGGACTTGGCCAGCCCCTCCGCTTCGGGATGGCCGAGATTGATCAGGTAGCTGTCGTGGGGAAGGATCTGCCCCGGACCGAAGCCGTGGCGCCGGCAGGCCGAGCGGAAGGCCTCGATGGTGGCGTCATCCAGCGGCTTGGCTTTCCACTGGCGCTGATTCTTGGTGAAGAGGGCGAAGGCGTTGGCGCCGATCGCAACGGCACGCTGCACCGCCTGATCGACGCCGCCCGCGGCGCTGACGTGGGCTCCGAGATACTTCATGGTGAACGGCCTGGCTCCTGTGGTGTCACGCTAGAGGCTCGAGATTCTAGCGCAAGTCGCCGCTCGGCGCGGGGTGTCATCCCCGACGGCGGCGTGCTAGGGTCCTTGGATACCCATGATTTTCCAGGAGATTGCATGACATTTGCCAAGCCCCTCGCCGTGATCGGCAGCAGCGCCCTCGCCCTGACCTTCGCCCTGGCCGCCCCGGCCATTGCCCAGCAGATGCCCCAGGGTGCGCCCAGCGCCGAACAGCAGGTGGCCCAGCTCGACCAGCTGGTTGACCTGGACGCCGGACAGGAGCAGGAGCTGGTCGCGCTGCTGACCGATGGCCAGGAGCGGCTGCAGTCGCTGCAGGCCGAGGCCCAGACCGTGCAGATGCAGATCCACGAGCAGATCGGCCCGGGCTATGACGAGTCCGCTATCCGCCGCGACGCCGAGCGTCTCGGCCAGCTCACCGGCGACATGACCGCCGAGAGCGCCCTGATGCAGGCGCGGATCCAGGACACCCTGAGCCAGGAGCAGCGCGACGAGCTCGAGCGCCTGGCCCAGGAGCAGGAGCAGCAGATGCGCCAGATGCAGGAGCAGATGCAGCAGCAACAGCCGCAGTAATATCGCCGGGGGGAGACTCCCAGCTCAGCTTCGGGGCCCGGCCCCGGAGCCAGTCGAGAGGCGGCCCTTGGGGCCGCCTCTTGCGTCAGCGCCTGGGGCGTCGCCAGAGCCAGTCGCGGTGGCTCAGGGGCTCCGGGGGCTGGAGCCTCAGCGGGTCGTCCGGCACATAGGGGCGAGGCGAGGGGCGCCTTGGCGGCTGACGCTCGGCCAGGGCCAGCAGGCGGCGGATGCGCTCCTCGGTGGGCGGGTGGGTCTGCAGCAGTCGGAACCAGCTCGGTGGCCTCTGGCCGAGCAGCAGGGAGGTGAGCCACAGCCCCTGATGGTGCTCGAGCACCTGCAGGGCCGACGCCAGGCTGGCCGGGTCCCGGGTCAGGGCGGCGGCCTCCAGGTCGGCGGTAAACTCCCGGTTTCGCGACAGCGCCAGCTGCAGCAGGGTGCTGGTGGAGGGAGCGAAGGCGACCAGCAGCAGCTCCAGCCAAGGCATGCGCAGCTCCCCGGCCAGCACCATCGGCAGCATCAGCAGAAGCCCCAGCTGCACCAGGAAGGCCCCCCAGATGGTCAGCCGCGTCATGGTGGCCGCCATGGACATCACCCGGGTATCGCCGTGGCGCAGATGGCTGACCTCGTGAGCCAGCACCCCGGCCAGCTGGCGCAGGTCCAGGGTGCGGGTCAGCCCGGCGGTGATGGCGATGCCGCCCTCACGGGCGTCACCGACCGCGAAGGCGTTGAGATCAGCGGTGGGCACCAGGAAGAGCTGGGGTTCGCCCTTGAGGCCGGCCCGGTAGTAGAGGATATCCAGCACCCGATAGAGCTCCGGCGCCTGATAGCGCTGCAGAAGTCCCGCCCGGGTGCGGGCCAGGGCCAGGCGCGGTGGCAGGCGTCCGCCCAGGTAGAGCGTCAGCGCTACCAGCCCGAAGGCCCAGATCACCCCGAAGCTCCCCGCCAGCAGGTAGCCGGGTACCGCCAGCAGCAGCGCCAGCCCCGCCAGGATCAGCAGGTGCTGCAAGGCATTTTTTAGCCGCTGGGCGGCGAATCGGTGCGACATTTTGACTCCGGAGCAGTGTCAATATAAGCAAGATAACTTGTTGTCATGCCGAAGAATTTAGCGTAAATGGCTGAACGCAAAGGCGAACCGGCACGCTGGAAGCTATGATGGAAATTGATCCCATGTATTGAAATTTCGTTTTGGCTGGGGTTTAGTAGTACTTCCACTACTAAGGAGACACGCCATGTCCACTGCCCTCCATACCCTCAACCTGGACAGCGAAGTACTCGAGCACTGGGCAAGCCATGCCCTGGCCCAGCAGGCCGCCAGCGAGGCGCTGCGTCGCTATATCGCCTGATCGGCGTGACAGCCAGCCGCGCGGTTCCATCCGCCGCCGACCGCCACGCGGATCGCCCAGGCGATCATCATTGCTCCTGAGGCCAGGGAAGGCCCGCTCCCCGCTCGTTTCGTCTCTCCCCGCCCCTTTTGTGTCCCTCCCTGCTTTGCAGCATACTCTGCCATCTACCGACAGGCACGGCAGCGCCCGGCGCCCAACGGCGGCCCGGTGAGCGCAACGGCAAGGATCAAGGACCAAGGACGCGACATGGCTCACCTGCTACGCATCGTGATGATCCACGGCCACCTCGAAGGCGTGGTGGAACTCAGCGTGGATGGCCACACCAATATCTGCGGCACCAACGCCTCGGGCAAGACCACCCTGCAGCGACTGGTGCCGGTCTTCTACGGTGAGCTGCCCAACCGGGTGGTACCGAAGACCCGCCTCAAGTTCGATGCCTTCTACCTCCCGCACCGCAACAGCTACCTGGTCTACGAGTACCGCCGGGAGGAGGGCGACATCTGCCAGGCGGTGCTGACCCGCAAGAGCGAAGGGGGCGTGGAGTACCGCTTCGTCGCCGCCCCCTACCGGCCGGAAGACTATCTGGTACAGAGCGAGGGCGGCGTCGCCGCCCTCGACTATGCCCAGTGGTTCAGCGGCCTGCGCCGCCAGGGCATCGCCACCTCCCACAAGCTCGGCGCCACCTCCGAGTATCGCGCGGTGATCCAGAACGACTTCACCCAGCAGGGCAGCGGCCCCGGCGGTCGTCGCGACGGCCTGCGCCTGCGTCAGGTCGCCGCCCGCTTCAGCCTGGTGCGCCCTGGACAGCGCATTCGCCACATGGAGAAGCTGGTCTCGGCGGTGCACGCCAAGGAGGGCAAGATGGACACCCTCAAGACCATGCTGGCGGCGATCTTCGAGGAGGATGGGGTCGAGCTGCCGGTGACCCGCATCCGCAACACCAAGGCCCGGGAGTGGATCGCCCGCATGCGCCAGTCCATGCGCCTGGAGCCCCTGCAGCACGCCGTCGAGGCCCTACAGCGCCTCGACGGCGAGATCGCCGACCTGGAGGCCAGGCTCTGGCAGCTCAGGCCCCAGCTCGAGGCCGACCGCCACCGTGCCGAGCGGGAGTCGGCCGACCTCGAGGCGCGGCTGGGCGAGCGCCAGCGCGACTTCCAGGCCCGGGAGCAGGCCCACGAGGAGGCCCGGGGCGAGCTCAACGCCCGGATCAGCGAGCTCGACAGCGAGCTCGACCAGGCTCGCCGGGTGCTCGATGACCTGCAGCGCCAGTTCGAGGCCTTCGAGGAGGCCGACATGCCGGGGCTCGAGCGCGACCTCAAGGCGCTGCCCCAGTGGCGCGAGCAGCAGCAGCAGATGCGCGAGCACCTAGAGCAGCTGCAGCAGGTGGCCCAGGCGAGCAAGGCCCGCCTGGATGCCCGGCTAGTGGAGCTTGGCGACCTGCTGGAGCGCCAGGGCGAGGAGACCCAGGCGCTGATCGACGCCCTCGGCGAGGAGAAGGAGGCCTGCCGCGAGGCCAGAAGCGAGGAGGAGCGCCGCCTGGAGGCCGACTACCAGGCCCGCCGCCAGGCCCTGGATGACGGCTACCGCAGCCGCCTGGAGGAGGGCACCGCCCGGCTCTCCGAGCTGAAGGCCCGGCTCGCCCACTCGGGGCCGACCCCGGAGGAGGCCCGGGAGGCCGAGCAGGCCCAGGCCCGGGTCGACCAGGCCCAGAGCGAGCAGAGCGCGGCCGCCGGCACGCTGGAGACCCTGCGCGGTGAGCTCGACGAGTGCCGCAAGTCCCGTGAGCTCGCCGAGCGCGACCTGGAACTGGCCCGCACCCAGCTCTCCCGGGTCCGCGGGCGCCTGGAGGAGCTGCGGGTCCAGCGCGACCCCGCCCAGGGCAGCCTGCGCCACTTCCTGCGCCACCACCGTCCCGGCTGGGAGCAGGGGCTCGGCAAGGTGCTCGCCCCGGAGCTCCTGGAGCGCCGCGACCTCGCCCCCCAGTTCAACGACGACGCCAGCGAGGACCTCTTCGGCCTGGCGCTGGACCTTTCCGCCATCGCGCTGCCCGATCACGCCCAGGACGAGGCGAGCCTGCTGGCCGAGATCGAGGCCGCCGACCAGGCGCTGGCCCAGGCGGAGGAGGGCGAGAGGGCCGCCGAGAAGGCCCTCAAGGCGCGCCACGACAGGGTGCAGGAGGCCGATGCCCGGCTCGAGCGGGCCCGGGCGGCGCGGCGCCGCGCCGCCGAGGAGGTGGACTACGCCCTCCAGGCCCGCAGCCAGTGTCAGCAGCGCCACGACGCCGCCCGCCAGGCTCGCCAGGCCACCGCCCGGGAGGCCCTGGAGGAGCAGGAGGCGCTGCAGCAGGCGCTGCGCGACGAGCAGCAGCAGGCCCTGGAGGCCCTGGCCGATACCCATCGCGCCCAGCGCCTGGAGCTCGCCGCCGACTTCCAGGGCCGTATCGACGGCTTCGATCAGCAGATCGCCCGGCACCGCGGCCAGCTGGCCGAGCTCAAGGAGGAGCACCGCCGCCAGCGGGAGGAGCTGGAAGCCGCCTACGACCGCGAGCTGGCCGAGCAGGGGGTGGATACCGTCAGCCTGGGCGAGACCCGGCGTCGCCTCAAGGCGCTGGAGCAGCGCATTCGCCAGACGGCCGATCGCCAGGATCAGCTGGATGAGTATCGCCGCTTTATGCGGGTGGAGTGGGGCGAGCGCAAGCCCCGCCTGGTGGCCCGGGAGGCCGAGCTCTCCCGGGAGCTCCAGGCCGCGGAGCGCCAGCGCGAGACCCTCAAGCAGCAGTTCCAGGCCGCTCGTCGTGAGCATCAGGCGGCGGTGGGCGAGCTCAAGGCGAAGCGCGGCGTCGAGCAGCAGCGCCTGGAGACCCTGGCCCCACTGCTCGCCAAGCTGGAGGCGTTGCCCCTCGACGACGCCCCGGCGCCTCTGGCCGAGGCGCCGGGAGACGCCGAGGAGCGCATCGAGCGGGTGCGCCAGGCCCTGAGCGACCACGCCAGGCGCCTCGATGAGCTGCGTCGCGGCTGCGAGAAGGTGGAGTCCGACCTCATCAAGGGCGCCAGCGCCGACTTCCAGGCTACCCTGGAGACGGAGCGCGGCCGGCTCGAGGACCCGAGCCCCCGACGGCTGCTCGGCGTGCTGGCCGGCATGCTGACGCTCCTCGAGGGCCAGCAGCAGCAGCTCCTCCAGGAGGGGCGCAACCTCTCCGACGACCTCGACAAGTTCTTCACCGTCTTCCGTGACCTCAACCGGCGCATCAACGCCCAGAGCCGGCGCCTCTCCGACGAGGTGGCCGACGACCTGAGGCTCGAGGGGATCGGCCGCGCCGAGGTGAGGATCCAGTCCACCATCGACGAGCTGGGCTTCTGGGAACCGCTCAAGCGCTTCGCCCAGCGCTACCGGGAGTGGCGCGACTCCGGCCGGCCGCTGCCCGGCGACGACTACCTCGACGCCCTGGCCGACGTGGTGGAGCTCCTGCGCAGCGACCAGCAGTACAGCTTCGAGAGCCTGCTGCGCCTGGAGCTGCACCTCAACGAAGGGGGCACGGACCTGGTGATCAAGAACGACCGCCAGCTGCTGGAGTCCTCCAGCCACGGCATGGCCTACCTGATCCTCTGCAAGTTCCTGCTCGCCTTCACCCGGCTGCTGCGCGGCCAGGCGGAGGTGGCGATCCATTGGCCCATCGACGAGATCGGCACCCTGGCCTACCACAACGTCGAGAAGCTCTTCGACGCCTGCGACAACAACCGCATCCATATCGTCGGCGCCTTCCCCAACCCGGAGTCGGACGTGCTGCTGCTGTTCCACAACCGCTACCTGATCGACCGCGACGAGCAACATCCTGAGAAGCGACGTCTCAAGCGCATCGAGCCGCGGCTGAGCCGCCTGGCCCAGCGCCTCCAGGCCCGCGCCGAGGAGGTGGCCTCATGAGCGAAGCATCGATGAGTGAGATCCAGGCCGAGCGCTCCCTGGTGGAGCTGGGGCCTCTGCTGGAGAAGCTGCTGGCCGGCGGCTTCATCTGCGCGGTGAGCGACGAGGCGGCCTTCCGCCACCTCCAGGAGGAGGCGACCCGGGAGCGGATCGACGCCTACCTGAGGCCCCTCAACCGGCGGCTCGCCAGCAACGCCGACGGCAGCGTCCACTTCCTGGCCTGGCGCGCCCTGGACGAGGGCGCTCGGGAGCAGCTCTCTCGCCAGCTGGCCGAGACGGTGGGCAGCCTGCTGCCGCTGCTGGAGTGGCTGCAGCTGGTGCAGGAGGCCCTGGGCCGCGACGGCCTGGCCGCCCCGGGGGACGTGCTCAAGCCCGCCGACTTCAGCTCCCGCTGCGAGGACAACCAGGGCCTGCGCGAGCGCCTCGAGCGGCTGGCCACCGACCCCTTCTTCGGCTCCCAGAGCGACCAGCTCGATGCCCAGCTCAAGCAGGTCTTCAAGCGCCTGCGCGAGCACGGCTACCTGATCCAGCCCCACGCCGACCGCCAGTACTACGTGGTGACCGGCAAGATCGACTATCTGATCGACCTGGTGCGTTTCATCCGCGACGAGGAGAACCTGCCCGTGGACGACCAGGCGCCGGCCGCCCAGGAGAGCCTGCTGTGAGCGCCGACCCCCACGCCCTGGAGAGTCGCCTGGTGAGCACCGGGGTCGAGCGCCTGGCGCTGCTCGGCAAGCACGCCGAGGCGCTGATGGCGGGCTATGCCCGGGAGGAGGTGCCCCTGGAAGGGCTCAGCACCACGGCCCTCAACCGCCTGCTGGCGGCGCGGATCCTGTGGCGCCCCGACGAGCAGGGCGGGGTGAAGCTCGCCCCCAAGGTGCGCGAGCTGATCGCCGAGATGCTCGCCGACGAGACCCGTCGCCACGTCAACGCCGACGTGGCCGAGACCCTGGAGCTCCTGCGCAGCCTGGTGCAGAGCTATCGGGAGGCGCGAGACGCCGGGGAGTACTGGCGCCAGGAGCAGCAGCTCTTGCGCCTGCGCCAGGAGGTCGACGACCTCAACGGGCGCTTCGCCGACGCCATCGACAGCCTGTGGCGGCGGCTGAACAGCGACTTCGGCTTCGTCAGCCGCCTAGGCGACAAGATCCGCGAGAACGAGCGCGCCCAGAAGCAGATCGAGCGCCTCCTCGACGGCCTCTCACTGATCGACTTCGATGAGCTGATCGACCTGGTGGGCAGCGACGGCGCCCTGCGCAAGCTGCTGGTCAGCGGCCTGCAGCAGCAGCTCACCCAGCACTTCACCAGCCTGCGCGAGGTGCAGCGGCGCCTGGTCGAGCTGATGGCGCGCTTTCGCCAACAGCAGGCGCGCAGCCGTCTGGTGGCCGGCATGGCCGGCTTCCTGCGCGAGCATCCGGGCTTCGTGCCGGGCAACTACGCCATGCGCGGCGAGGTGCCGGGGCTGGTCAACCGCGCCGCTCCTCTGCACGCCGCAGGGGCCCTGGCGCTCGACCGCGACGCCGACGCCCGGACGCTCACCGAGCTGCTCCACCGCCTGCCGAGGCCCGCCCATCGCCCGGAGCCCGTTACCGCCGCCGGGGCCGCCGCGCTCCAGGACGATACCCTGGTGGCCGCCCGCCAGCAGGCCCTCAAGGAGGACGTGGAGCGCTTCTACCTCGGCGTGGTGGATCTCGGCGGCGAGCCCCGAAGCGCCCTCGAGTACCTGGAGGCGGCCGGCCACGACTGGAGCCCGGAGATCTGGCTCTTCCAGGTCATCGCCGAGTACCAGGGCCTGCCCAGGAGCGAGCAGCGCGCCTTCCGCCTGCGCCAGCAGGAGAGCCAGGCCGGCCCCTACAACCAGCTCTACCTGATCCACGATGTGGTGCTGCAGCTGGCCTGACGGACGGCCTCGATCGCCGACAGATCGCGCTCCCACGGGCGGGAGGCCTGCTGATTAAATGCAGGAGCGCAGATCCTGCGCGATGGCGCCGCAGGCGCCCGATATAGCGAGGAGACCCCATGCACCTGACCACAAGCGCCCGCCGCCTGCTTCGCGGCGCCGCCGAAAGGCTCCGCCGCGAGCCCATGGTGGAGAAACGCCGGGGCAGGGCGGTCGACGAGATCGTCGCCTGGCTCGACGAGCAGCATCTCGATCCCGGCCCGCGCCTCTCCCACGCCTGGCTGCGCCTCGACCGCGAGCTGCTGGCGCAGATCGACGAGGCCCTTATGCTTGCCGGGGAGGCCCCGCTTGCCGTGGACCTCGGCGGCATGAGTTCTCTCGAGCAGGCCCGCCACGGCAACCGCGAGGAGAAGGGGGGCCGCGAAAAGCCCCGGGCGCATCGGGTGCTGGCCAGCCTGCCCGCCGGTGCCCCGCGGCCGGGCATTGCCGGTGATGCGCGGGAGGTGCTCGACCTGGACCGGCGCCGGCTCGATCTCGCCGCCTTCGATGCCCTGGTGCAGGTCGAGAACCTCGACAGCTTCTATGCGCTGCCCGGCGAGCTTCCGGCTCTCGCGAGCTGGGCGCGACCGCTGCTTCTCTATCGGGGCGACAGGCATTACGGCGGCGGCTTCGCCGACCTGGCCCTCGACTGGGTCGCCAGCGGTGGGCCGCACCTCTATCTCGGCGACTTCGACGCCCGGGGCGTGGGCCTCGCCCTGGAGAGCGGCGCCACCCACCTGCTGCTGCCGCCTCTGGTGTTCCTCGCTCGTCACGCCAACGCTGAGCACCAGCCGCCGGGGCAGCAGGGCTATCAGCCGGCCCTGCGCGACCACGCCGCCGGGCTTGCCGAGGGGCACCCATTGGCGGGTTATCTTGAGCTCCTGCTGGGGGAGCAGCGCGGCCTGCGCCAGCAGTGGTTCGGCGACCTGGCGGCGCTGGAGCCGGTGCCCCTGTCCTGAGGTGCCTCTGTCCCGAGAGGAGCCCCGGAAACGACAACGCCGCACCCGGAGGTGCGGCGTTGGGGTAGTGCCAGCGGGCGGCGGGCCGCCTGCTGGCTCTAAGCCGGCGGCTATCAGGCAGTGGCGGCCTGGTAGCGACGCTCGACCTCGTCCCAGTCGATCACGTTGAAGAACTCGGCGATGTAGTCCGGGCGCTTGTTCTGGAACTTGAGGTAGTAGGCGTGCTCCCAGACGTCCAGGCCCAGCACCGGGGTGTTGCCGTTGGAGATCGGGCTGTCCTGGTTCAGGGAGTTCTCCACCACCAGCGTCTTCTGCGGGGTGACGGAGAGCCAGGCCCAGCCGCTGCCGAAGCGACCCAGGGCCGCCTTGGTGAAGGCGTCCTTGAAGGCGTCGAAGCCGCCCAGCTCGCTGTCGATGGCCTCGGCCACCTTGCCCTTGGGCGCACCGCCGCCGTTGGGCGACATCATCTGCCAGAACATGGTGTGGTTGGAGTGGCCGCCGCCGTTGTTGATGACCGCCTGACGCTTGTCGGCCGGGACCTTGTCCAGGTCGGCCAGCAGCTCGTCGACCGGCACCTCCTCAAGGCCAGTACCCTCGAGGGCGGCGTTGAGGTTGTTGACGTAGGTCTGATGGTGCCGGGAGTGGTGAATCTCCATGGTGAGCGCATCGATATGCGGCTCGAGGGCATCGTAGGCGTACGGAAGATCGGGCAGGGTATGCGGCATGATCAAACCTCCTGTTTTTCTGATTGCCGAGAAAAGCGTTCCTCGTTTGCACCCGCCATGATGGCAGAGGCGGGGCGAGGTGACAAATCACAATCGTTATCAGGTTATATACCATGCCGGGGCGCTTCGGTATGGTGATTCACGGCTTGCCATGCCCGCTGCGCGCCCTCAAGCAGGCCGCCAACCACCAGGAGAGTCGTCATGTTCGCCGCGCCGCCTGTCGCCACCGCCCTGTCGCTGTTTGCCGGTTCGCTGGCCCTTGTGCTTGTGCTCTGCCTGCTGCAGTCCCGGCGGCTCGGCACGGCCCGCCGCGAGCTCGAGGCGACCCGCGACGCCCTCCATGCCCAGCAGCTGGAGGCCCGGGAGCAGATGGTGGCGCTGCAGGTGGCGGAGGGCGAGGTGGAGACCCAGCGGGAGGCCGTTCGGGAGCAGGCCCAGGCCCTGTCGCGGCTGCGTGACGACTACTATGCCCTCCGGCAGAGCCACGGCGAGCTCGCCACCCGACTGGAGGAGAAGGAGGCGAGCTTTCGCCGCCAGCTGGCGTGGATGGAGGAGAGCAAGCAGCAGCTCAAGGTGGAGTTCGAGAACCTGGCCAACGAGCTGCTGGAGCAGAAGGGCCGAGCCTTCTCGTCGCTCTCCGAGCGCAACCTGCAGACGCTGCTGCAGCCCTTCCATAACGAGATCAAGGGCTTTCGCGAGAAGGTCGAGACCCTGCACACCCAGGAGACCGCCCAGCGGGCGAGCCTTACCACCGAGCTCAAGCACCTCCAGCAGCTCAACCGCGACATCACCGACCAGGCCGCGCGACTCACCGAGGCGCTCAAGGGCCAGAAGAAGGTGCAGGGCAACTGGGGCGAGCTGATGCTGGAGAATGTCCTCGACAGCGCCGGCCTGCGCCCCGGTGAAGACTATGTGCGCGAAAAGAGCTTCGCCACGGAGGAGGGCAAGCGGCGCCCGGATGCGCTGGTCTACCTGCCCCAGGGGCGCCACCTGGTGATCGACGCCAAGACGTCGCTGGCCGCCTACCTGGAGTACGTCAACGCCGAGGATGAGCTGACCCGCCAGCGGGCACTGGCCGACCACGCCCGGGCGGTGGGCGCGCGCATCGAGGAGCTGGCCGACAAGCACTACTATGACCTGCCGGGCCTCAACTCCCCGGAGGTGGTGGTGATGTTCATCCCGGTGGAGTCGGCCTATATCGAGGCGCTGCGCCACGACGCCACCCTCTACCAGCGGGCCATCGAGCGCAGCGTCCTGGTGGCCACCCCCACCACCCTGCTGACCAGCTTGAACATCGTCGCCCAGCTGTGGCGCTTCGAGAACCAGAGCCGCCACAGCGCCGAGCTGGCCAGGCGGGCGGAGCGCTTCTACCACAAGCTGGCCACCTTCCTGGAGAGCATGCAGGACGTGGGCAGGAAGCTCGATGGCGCCCGGGAGAGCTACGACAGGGCGCTGGGGCAGCTGGTGAACGGCCGTGGCAATCTGGTCAAGCAGGCCAACGAGTTCAAGGAATTGGGGGTGGCGGTAAAGAAAGAGCTGCCGACCGAGATCGTTGAGCGTGCCAGGCTGGAGATGGGAGCGTCGGCCGGTGACGCCACCGCGTTTGACACTGATCACTGAAGGGAGTCGAGATGGCTTTTCGTTTCCAGCGACGCATACGCCTGGCCCCCGGGGTTCGGCTCAACCTGAGCAAGCGTGGCCTGGGCCTCTCGGTGGGGCCAAGGGGCGCGAGCCTGAGCATGGGGCCGGGCGGGGTGCACGGCCACGCCGGGCTTCCCGGTACTGGCCTGGCCTTCCGCCGCAAGCTCAGCGGCGCCGGCGGGCGCGGAGGCACGCCTGGAACGGCTGCCACCCCCGGCGGTGCGGCTGCCCTCGAAGGGCTGCTGGCCGAGGGCGGCAGCCTGCCGGTACAGCTGGAAGTGGAGAGCCAGAGCGGCCAGGTGAGCTACTTCCACGCCGACGGCACCCCCATGAGCGATGTCGAGGCGCGAGTGCTGCGCCGTTATGCCGAGGGGAGTCTTCGCGAGCAGCTCCAGGCCCACTGTGAGCGCCTGAATGCCGACCTTGACCGCCTCGGCCGCCTGCATGAGGAGACGCCTGCCCCGTCCAGCATCGGCTATGTGATGCGTGACTTCCCTGAGCCGCCGCCGGCTCCCTTCCAGCCCCTGCCTCCGGTCTGGTGGCACCCGCTCTGGCCCCCGGCGGGGCGGCGACAGGAGGAGGAGAACGCCCGGCTGCGTAGCGAGTTCGACGAGCGCTATCGCGCCTGGGAGTGGCGCAAGGCGGAGCACGACGCCGAAGAGTTTGCCCGCTACCAGCGCGAGGGGGAGAGGGTGTGGCACGATCCCGACGCCATGGAGGAGACCCTGCGCGAGCGCCTCGAGGAGATCGACTGGCCCCGGGAGACCCAGATCGACTTCGACCTGGGGAGCGATCTTCACGCCATCGCCGTGGATATCGACCTGCCCGGCGAGGGGGAGATGCCGGATCGCTACTGGGGAACGCCGCCCAAGCAGCTCAGGCTCTCTCCGCGGCGGCTGAGTACCACCCGCCAGCGGGAGCTCTACCGCGACCACGTCCACGGCATCGCCTTTCGGGTGCTGGGGGCGGTCTTCGCCCGCCTGCCAGCAGTGCAGGAGGCGCGAGTCTCCGGCTATCGCCAGGTCACCGACCCGGCCACCGGCGGGGAGCGCGACCAGTACCTCTACAGCGTCAAGGTCACCCGGGAGCAGTGGGGCCGCATCCACTTCGACCGCCTCGACCAGGTCGACCCGGTGGCCACCATGGAGACCTTCAGCCTGCGCCGGGACATGACGAAGACGGGAATCTTCCGCGATATCGAGCCGTTCAAGCTGGTGTAAGTCCCCAGATCAAGGTCCCGGCGCCCCAGAGGGCGTATGATGGGGGCAAGCTGATCGAGCGGCGCCGCGACAGGCAACGGCGCCCTAGTTGTCACCCCGGAGGGAGCCCCATGAACACTATCCAGCACCGCATCGACCGCCCCTATGATGCCGGCTGCATCGAAGTCTACGGCGATGAGCCCTTCGAGTGGCGCATCCTCGACCATGCCGGCCACGTGGTGCGCGACAGCGCCGGCAACGGCAGCGATGCCGGCTGCGGCTACGACTCTCCGATCATCGCACTGCGCGATGCCATTGCCTTCGATGCCGACGACAGCGTGGTGCCGATCTTCTTCCGCCATGCTGCCGATGCCGAGCTGGAGAACGCCGCCCAGGTGCATCGTATTGCCGATGTGCTGCGCGCCATGGCCACTGCGCTGAAGAGCAGCAGCAGCCAGGCCATCCTGGACCGGCGGCACGCCAGCGACGATGAGGCCCAGGACTACCTGGACGCGAGGATCGCCGTGATGGAGGGCATCGTCCAGGAGCTGGAGGAGAGTGCCGGACGCCTGCAGGCGGTCCAGCAGGCCTAGGCCAGCTGAGCCTGCCCTACTGGATCAGTATCGGGGTGTCGACCCCCACCAGCGAGGCGAGGGCGCGCACCTGATCGTTCTCCACGGCCAGGCATCCTTCGGTCCAGTCGACCCGCTGATTGAGGAAGGGGTCGCGGTTCCCCAGGCCGTGGATGCCGATGTGGCCCCCCAGGGAGGTGTTGGGATAGGAGAGGCGGTGCTGCTGGTAGTGGCGGCGAATCCGCTCCGCCTCCTCCAGGGTGATCAGCCCCTCCGACAGGGCCTGGTCCGCCACCCGCGGGTTCGGGTAGTTGATGCCGATGAAGGTGGCATACTGGCTTCTGGGGTTGATCCGCTCGACGCGGAACTCTCCCTTCGGCGTCATGGCGCTGCCGCGGGTACGCAGAGTGTCGGCGCCGTTGATGCCGATGGCGAAGTGGGGAATCTCGTGGATCACGTGCCGGCCGCGCACCACGGAGAGGCGGCGATCCTTCACGCTGATATGCAGCCAGACCACCCCGTCCTCCACCGGCAGCAGGCTGATGCCCGTCTCGACGTCATCCAGGAAGTGCTGGCCCGGCGAGCTCGTCACGGTGCTCGACGGTGGCTCCGTCGAGTCGATCAGCGAGGCGCCGGCAGGGCCGGCGGCCACCAGCAGGGTCAGGGAAGTGAGGGCGAAGAGCTTGAACGAGCGGGAAAGCTTGGACGGCGGCATGGGGGATCAGGGTCGGCTGTGAGCGATGGTGGAGGAATCTACCACGCCCCGGCGCCGGCTGGCAGGGGCTTACGATACATTCCCTTAACGCTACCAAAAAGCAGAAAAAAACCGAATGATGCGTCTCAGGTGACACGCTTGTTCAGCCATGCCAGAAGGACTCTGCCAACCAAGTATGGCGTTTTTCAAGGGTTCAAGCTGTTCTTGTCAGGGGCCTTGTCGTCGTGGGTCGGCGCATTTCGTGAAAGTTGACAATGATCTTTCGCCTGACCGGCCGGCATTGTCCATTGGTCGTGGCTAGCTTGCTCGAGCGGGGGCTATAGGCGGTGCTTCTCTGCCTGATGACTACTTCTCGGCATGGCAAAGCGAAGTGTGTTTTGGCTAAGCTACTGATTTATTGTGCTTCACTTAACCCTTCGGCTCCTTCTCCCAGGCGAGCCGGGTATGGCTGCCAACCCGCTCGGTATTGGCCGTGCCGGTGAAGTGGCGATCACACTTGCGGGTCTCGTCATGCGGACTCAGGTGAAGATCATGTCGCAAACCACCGGAACAGCTGGACAGGTACCCTACACCGAAGCCACGGCCTTCAAGCCGGTATCTTTGGCCCTGGGCCTCATCATCGGGCTTGGGGTCTTCTTCCTGCTGCCCGAATCGCTAGCCCTCAATGCGCGCATCGTGGCGGGTATCGCCATGCTGATGGCCACTTGGTGGATGACCGAGGCGATCCCCATTCCCGTCACCTCGCTGCTGCCGCTGGTGCTGTTTCCCTTCTTCGGCATCGCCACCGTGGGGGCCACGGCCTCGCCCTATGCGCACAGCATCGTCTTCCTGGTGCTGGGCGGGGTGCTGCTGGGCCTGGCGACGCAGCGCTGGAACCTGCATCGACGCTTCGCCCTGCTGACGGTACTTACCGTAGGCACCAAGCCGGCCCAGATCGTCTTCGGGCTGATGGCCGCCAGCTGGTTCATCACCATGTGGGTCAGCAACACCGCTACCGCCGTGATCATGATGCCGATCGGCGGCTCCATCATCGCCCTGGTGAAGTCGCTGGGGAACGGCGACGACACGCCGAAGTTCTCGGCCGCTGTGCTGCTCGGCATCGCCTACGCCATCACCATCGGCTCCATGGCCACGCTGATCGGCCAGCCGCCCATGGCGTTGATGCGCGCCTACATGGAAGACACCCACGGGCTGACCATCGGCTTCGGCCACTGGATGCTGATGGGCGTGCCGTTCTCCATCACCATGCTGATGCTGGCCTGGTTCGTGCTTAACAAGCTGGTGTTCCGCTCGGAGGTCGACGACATCCAGGGAGGGCGCCAGATGATCGAGACCGAGCTCAAGGCCATGGGGCGGCTCACGGTGGAGGAGCGCCGTGTGCTGATGGTGTTTGCCGGTGCGGTGTTCTGCTGGGTGTTCCTGCCGCTGATCGCCAGGATCTCGGCCGTTCAGGAGGCGATGCCCTGGCTGTCGAACATCAACGACACCAGTGTGGCGATCCTGGCGGCGATCCTGATGTTCGTGATTCCCGCCTCGAAGGGCAGGGGAGCCCTGCTGGAGTGGACGGCTACCCGCGATGTGCCCTGGGGCGTGCTGATCCTGTTCGGCGGCGGCCTGACCCTTTCTGCCCAGTTTACCGCCACCGGCCTGAGCGCCTGGATCGGCGAGAGTGTCTCGGGACTGGCCGGGATGCCGCCGCTGCTGGTGTTGGCCGTCACGGCCGTGGTCATCATCCTGCTCACCGAGCTGACCAGTAACACGGCTACGGCAGCGGCCTTCTTCCCGATCATGGGCGCCATTGCCGTGGGACTTGGCATCGAGCCCTTCCTGATGACCATCGTGGTCACCTTCGCCGTCAGCTGTGCCTTCATGCTGCCGGTGGCCACGCCATCCAACGCCGTGGCCTTCGCCACCGGGGATCTGCCGATCAAGCACATGATCCGCGCCGGCATCTGGCTCAACCTGATCGGCCTGCTGGTGATCATCGTGGCGCTCTACACCATCGTGCCGCTGGTGTTCGGCTTCTCGTTCTAGGCCCTGACCGGCAGTCATCGGCGGCGCCCGCGTGGCGCCGTCGTCGTGTCTGCCTCCTGCAGGTTGCCTCTTCTAGGTGAGACGAGTCACGGAACCCCTATGGAGCCCGACAGCCGAGCAACAAAAAACGGCCACCCGCTCTGTGAGCTAAGTGACCGTTTTTACTGTGTTCTTTGGTCGGAGCGACAGGATTCGAACCTGCGACCTTTGCAACCCCATTGCAACGCGCTACCAAGCTGCGCCACGCTCCGACTCTGTCTTTCGGGTTTCTGACCGTTTGGCCTCTCCCCTTAGGACGAGGCGTATACTAGCGCGTTCGCAGGCGAATGAAAAGCCCCTTTTGCACTTCTTTTTCAGGTGGTTGGCTCGGCTCGCCTCTGAAGTCCTGCGGGCTTTGCTCTATCATGGGCTAGTGGCGGCGCGTCCGCGACACCCATCCAGCCTCAGGCAACAAGGATCTCGGCATGTACGGACAGGCGGAGCGCGGGCCGCTCAAGGGCATGAATCCCCGCATCACCCTGGTGACAGTGGTGGTGGTGGCAATATCCCTGATCTACGGGGCCTTCTACACCGAGCGGTTGGCCCACGGCCTGGCGGCGGCACGCCTGGTGCTGGACCCCTTCCTGGAGTGGTACTACGTGCTGCTGGTGGCCTTCCTGCTGCTCTTCATGGTGTGGCTAGGCGTGGGGCGCTACAAGAACGTGCGCCTGGGGGGCGACTTCGAGCAGCCGGAGTTCACCTTCTTCTCCTGGGTGTCGATGCTGTTTGCCGCCGGCACCGGGGTGGGGATCCTGTTCTGGGCGGTGGCCCAGCCGATCCTGCAGTTTCAGGATAACCCCTTTATCGCCGAGGGGATGACGCCGGATGCGGCGCGGGTAGCGATGCGCCTGACCTATTTTCACTGGGGGCTCAACGGCTGGGCGATCTTCTCGTTTGTGGCTCTGGTGCTGGCCTACTTCTCCTACCGCTGGAACCTGCCGCTGACGATTCGCTCGGCGCTGCAGCCTTTGCTGGGCAAGCGGGTCGAGGGGCGTCTGGGGGATGCGGTGGACGTGCTGGCGGTGTTCGGTACCGTCTTCGGTATCGCCACCACCCTGGGGCTCGGCGTACAGCAGATGAACGCGGGGCTGGGGGCGCTGTTCGGATGGCCCAGTTCCACCTGGCTGCAGCTGACGGTGACCGCGGCGATCATGACGGTGGCGACCCTGTCGGTGGTCTCCGGGGTCAAGAGGGGGGTGCGTCTGCTCTCCGAGGCCAACTTCTGGCTGAGCATCGCGGTGGTGGTGTTCCTGCTGCTGTTCGGCCCCACCCAGTATCTGGTCGCCATCACCGTGGAGTCGGCGGGGGATTACATCCAGAACCTGATGGGGATGACCTTCCATACCAATGCCACCCGGGATGATGGCTGGCAGGCGGAGTGGACGGTGTTCTTCTGGGGCTGGTGGCTGGCCTGGTCGCCCTTCGTGGGAATGTTTATCGCCAGGGTCTCCCGGGGGCGTACCTTCCGGGAGTTCGTGATGGGGGTGCTGCTGGTGCCCACGGTGATCACGGTGGTGTGGATCGGCCTGTTCGGCGGTACGGCGCTCTACCACGAGCTGTTCGGAGGCGGTGGCATCGTCGCGGCGGTGGAAAAGGACGTGGCCACGGCGCTCTTCGCCACCATCGAGGCGATGGAGCTTGGTCAGGCGGGCCGGCTGGTGTCGCTGGCGCTGGTGGTGCTGATCGCCACCTACCTGATCACTTCCGCCAACGCCGGTACCCTGGTGATCAACACCATTCTCTCCGGCGGCGACCCCGAGCCGCCCACCTTCCACCGCATCCTCTGGGGGGCGGTGCTGGGTCTGCTCACCGCGGTGCTGCTGATGGCCGGTGGCCTCGAGACCCTGCAGGCGGCGGTGATCATGGCGGCGCTGCCGTTCTCTGTGGTGATCATGCTGATGATCGCCGGGCTGCTCAAGGCGCTGCATCGCGAGCGCTATGCGGCGCGGACCGGTGAGCGGGCCGAGGCGCCCCGCGAGCCCTGGGCCGATCTGGACGATGCCGGTGTAGAGCCGGTGCCGGTTTCCGATGACGAGGCCCACAAGGCCCACTGAGCCCCGGGCGGCACTGCCTGGTGCCGCCCCCACGCGACAAGGAGGGGTGTCATGCCGCTGATCATGGGGATGAGCGTGCTGCTGATCTGCCAGTTTCTGGGGGAGCTGCTGGCCCGGGGGCTGATGCTGCCGGTGCCGGGGCCCGTCTTCGGCATGGTGATCCTGCTGGTGGGGCTGATGGTGCGGGGTAAGGTGCCCGACAGCCTGCGTCTCACCGGGGAGGGGTTGCTGCGCTATCTGACGCTGCTCTTCGTGCCGGCCGGGGTGGGGCTGATGGTGCACGGGGCGCTGATCGGGCGCGACCTGTGGCCGATCCTGATCACCCTGGTGGTGTCCACGGCACTCACCCTGGGCGTGACGGCCTGGGTGCTGGACCGCCTGAACCGCCGGAGGAGCCGACAGTGAATTTCGCCGACCTCGACCAGCTGTGGGTCTACCTCTCCGGCAGCCCGCTGCTCTCGCTGCTGGCGACCCTGCTGATCTTCGCCCTGGCGGTGAGGATCAACAGGGCGCTGGGCGGAACGCCGCTACTCCACCCCGTGACGCTCTCCATCGCCATGCTGATCGGCCTGCTGCTGCTGGTGGACATGGACTACGCCACCTACTTCGAGGGGGCGCAGTTCATCCACTTCCTGCTGGGGCCCGCCACGGTGGCGCTGGCCATTCCGCTCTACGACCATCGGGAGCGGGTGCGTCGCCTGCTGGGGCCGCTGCTGATCGCCTGCATGACGGGTATCGTCACCGCCGTGGCCTCCACCCTGGGGCTTGCCATGGCGCTGGGGGCCCGGGCCGAGACGGTGCTCTCCCTGGCGCCGCGCTCGGTGACCTCGCCCATTGCCATGGGGATTGCGGAGCAGATCGGGGGAATCCCGTCGCTTGCGGCGGGCCTGGTGCTGCTGACCGGTTCCATCGGCTGTGCGCTGTCGCCCTGGGTGTTTCGGCTGCTGCGGATCAAGGATCCGGCCGTGCAGGGGTTCTCCCTGGGGCTTTCGGCCCACGGTTTCGGTACCGCCCAGGCCTTTGCCCGCATCGGTGCGGTGGCGGGCGCCTTCTCGGGCCTTGCCATGGGGTTGACCGGCCTGCTCACCGCCTTCCTGCTGCCGCTGCTGACGGGGCTGTTCGGGCTGGGTAGTTGATAGCCGCAGGGGGTCAACGCAGAACGGCGCCGAGTGGCGCCGTTCTGCGTTGGAAGGGCCGGAGGGTCAAATCTCTTCCCAGATCCGCTTGCGGAAATCGTGGCTGAGCTGGGCGGCGTGCTCCACGCGCTTCATCTGGGCGTCGCTGATCTGCTGCACCATCTTCTGGTAGCACTCCTGGACCTCTTCGGGGGTCTTGGGCTGTTCGCCATCGAAGCACTTGGCGATCTGCTCGCCGCTCTCGGCGATGGCCTTGAGAAACTGGGCCTCGAACTGCATGGCATCGGCCAGGCTCTCCATCCAGGCAAGCTGCATGCGCGCCACAGGGTTGCCGCCCCTGGCCAGCTGCTGCTGCCACCAGGCGAGCATGGGGTTGGCATTCATCATGCCAGGGTCCATGCCGAAGGGATTGGTCTTCATGTTCGCCTCCTGATCGGGCCCCGCAGGGCGCGTTTCGGGAAAAGTGTTGTTAAGCACCTACAGTATAGGAGACGGGGGGTGTTTCAGCCTTCGAGACAAGGTCGCAGCCCTGAGTGATGATGCTGGTCGCAAGGCCAGGCCGGAGTGGCAGGAGCCGCCTATGTGGAAGGTGATTCGTTCGGTACTGGCCGCCTTTCTGGGCGTTCAGAAGGAAGAGCAGCGCAGGGAGGACTTCGAGAAGGGCCGGCCGCTAACCTTTATTGTCACCGGCCTGATGCTGGGGCTGCTGTTCGTGGCGCTGGTGGCGGCGGTTGCCATCGGCGTCGCCCGCTGAGCTGATCCCGTTGAAAGTGGCGTTGGCGGGCGGCGGGGCCGTGGCGCTTTGTCGCACCGGGGTTGTCTATACTCAGTTTCGAATGCGGCTAATGCAGCGTTAATCGTGCGGGAGGCGCTCCTCGGGCCTCCACCACCGGCGTTCCCCGACTTTCCTGGCCGGTCCGCGCGTGATCACAATAACAAGCGAGAGGAGACGCCGATGCGCATGTCGTTCGTGTGGATGGCGAGCGGTCTGGTCGGGTCTGCGGCTGCGCCCGCCGCCCTGGCCAGTGGCTGGAACATGCCGGTCGGAGTGACGGACCTCAGCGCCGAGATCCACTCCCTGCACATGACCATCTTCTGGATCTGCGTGATCATCGGTCTCGTGGTGTTCGGGGTGATGTTCTACTCCCTGTTCAAGTATCGCCGTTCCCGGGGCGCCAAGGCGGCCCACTTCCACGAGAACACCACCGTGGAGGTGATCTGGACCGCCGTGCCGCTGCTGATCTTGATCGGCATGGCGGTGCCGGCCACCGCCACCCTCAAGAAGATGTACGACACCTCCGATGCCGAGCTCGATGTCATGATCATCGGTCAGCAGTGGCGCTGGCGCTATGAGTACCTGGGCGAGGATGTCGCCTTCAACTCCAGCATGAGCACGCCCAGGGCGCAGATTCGCGGCGAAGAGCCCCGCGGTGAGCACTACCTGCTGGAGGTGGACAACCCCCTGGTGCTCCCCATCAATCGCAAGGTCCGCTTCCTGATGACCTCCGACGATGTCATCCACTCCTGGTGGGTGCCGGACTTTGCCGTGAAGCAGGACACCATTCCCGGCTTCATCAACGAGAACTGGGTGCGTATCAACGAGCCCGGTATCTACCGCGGCCAGTGCGCCGAGCTCTGCGGCATGGACCACGGCTTCATGCCCATCGTGGTGCATGCCATGGAGGAGGAGGAGTTCGACGCCTGGCTGGTCGAGCGCCGGGAGGAGGCGGAGCAGGAGGCCATGGGTGCCGATCGCGAGTGGGCGCTGGAGGAGCTGATGGAGCGGGGTGAGATGGTCTACGCCAGCATCTGTGCGTCTTGCCACCAGCCCGAAGGGCAGGGGGCGGCGCCGGCCTTCCCGGCCCTTGCCGGCAACCAGCGGCTGCTCGACGACCTCGCCTGGCATCTGGATGTCATCGTCAACGGCGTTTCCGGTACGGCGATGCCGGCCTTCCGCAGTACCTTGAACCCGGTCGAGCTTGCCGCCGTCACCACCTGGACGCGCAACGCCTGGGGTAACGACACCGGTGACGCCGTGCAGCCCTCGGCGGTGGTCGAGAAGCTTGCCCAGTAACTGCCCGATCACCTGGCGAACGATAACAATGACAGATCAGGGAGATTCACGATGGCGCCCAAGTTGCCTCCGCATCACCCCGTCCAGCAGAGCAGCACGGTCAGCGGCGCCGGCCAGGCAGCGGCCCATGCCGCGCCCCGTGGCCTGATGCGCTGGCTGCTGACCACCAACCACAAGGAGATCGGCAGCCTCTACCTGATCTTCTCGCTGAGCATGTTCTTCATCGGCGGCATCTTCGCCCTGGTGGTGCGCGCCGAGCTGTTCCAGCCGGGGCTGCAGCTGGTCAATCCCGAGTTCTTCAACCAGATGACCACCATGCACGGCCTGATCATGGTCTTCGCGGCGGTGATGCCGGCCTTTACCGGGCTCGCCAACTGGATGATTCCGCTGCAGATCGGGGCGCCGGACATGGCCCTGCCGCGCCTCAACAACTTCAGCTTCTGGCTGCTGCCGGTGGCCTTCACGCTGCTGCTCTCGACCCTGCTGATGCCGGGGGGCGGGCCCAACTTCGGCTGGACCTTCTATGCGCCGCTCTCCACCACCTATGCGCCGCCGTCCACCACCTTCTTTATCCTTTCGCTGCATATCGCGGGGATCAGCTCGATCCTCGGTGCCATCAACATCATCGCCACCATCCTCAACATGCGCGCCCCGGGGATGCGCCTGATGGACATGCCGCTGTTCTGCTGGACCTGGCTGATCACCGCCTTCCTGCTGATCGCGGTGATGCCGGTGCTGGCCGGGGTGATCACCATGATGCTGATGGATATCAACTTCGGTACTCACTTCTTCAACGCCGCCGGCGGCGGCGATCCGGTGCTCTTCCAGCATCTCTTCTGGTTCTTCGGGCACCCCGAGGTCTACATCATGATCCTGCCGGCCTTCGGCATCGTCTCGGCGATCATCCCGACCTTCGCCCGCAAGCCGCTGTTCGGCTACGCCTCCATGGTCTACGCCACGGCCGCCATCGCCATTCTCTCCTTCCTGGTGTGGGCCCACCACATGTTCGTGGTGGGGCTGCCGCTGGCCGCCGAGCTCTTCTTCATGTACACCACCATGATCATCGCGGTGCCTACCGGGGTGAAGGTGTTCAACTGGATCACCACCCTGTTCCGCGGTTCCATCACCTTCGAACCCCCCATGCTCTTCGCCCTGGCTTTCGTGGTGCTCTTCACCATCGGCGGCTTCTCCGGGCTGATGCTGGCCATCGCCCCGGCGGACTTCCAGTATCACGATACCTACTTCGTGGTGGCTCATTTCCACTATGTGCTGGTGCCGGGGGCGGTGTTCGCCATCATGGCGGGTGTCTACTACTGGCTGCCCAAGTGGACCGGCCACTACCCCAACGTGAAACTGGCCCAGTGGCACTTCTGGCTCTCGGTGATCGGCGTCAACCTGACCTTCTTCCCCATGCACTTCGCGGGCCTGGCCGGCATGCCGCGACGTATCCCCGATTACGCCCTGCAGTTCGCCGACTTCAACCTGGTGTCGAGCCTGGGGGCCTTCATGTTCGGTGCCTCGCAGCTGGTGTTCGTGGCGGTGGTGATCCTCTGCGTGCGCGGCGGGGAGAGGGCGCCGGCCAAGGCCTGGGAGGGCGCCACCGACCTGGAGTGGACGGTGCCGAGCCCGGCGCCGCTGCACACCTTCGAGACGCCGCCGACCTTCAGGCCCCAGGCGCACTGAGCCTCGTCGGGCCCAGCAGAGGAGGTGACCCATGACCGATGCAAGACGCCCCCCACCCAATCCTGGCGTGCGACGGACCGTGGTTCGGTCGGTGGCCGCCCTGGTGGGCATGTTCGCCTTCGCCTTTGCCCTGGTGCCGCTCTATGACGTCTTCTGTCGCGTCACCGGCATCAACGGCAAGGTGGATACCACCGCCCAGGCCATCGTGCATGAGGGGGTGGATGACTCCCGCTACGTCACGGTTCAGTTCATCACCCGCAACGGGGCCGGCCTGCCCTGGAACCTCGAGGTGGAAACGCGGCAGCTGCGCGTCCACCCGGGGCAGACCACCGAGGTGGAGTTCGCCTTTCAGAACGCCAGCGGAGAGGGCACCTGGGGTCGGGCCGTGCCCAGCGTCTCTCCCTCCAATGCCTCGCGCCACCTGCGCAAGGTGAGCTGCTTCTGCTTCGAGGAGCAGCACCTCGAGGCGGGTGAGCGCCTGGAGCTGCCGCTGGTCTTCCAGCTGGCCCGGGACCTGCCCCCCGAGGTCAATACCGTGACGCTGGTCTACACCCTCTACCCGGTCGAGCGCGACCCGGTCGAGCGCGACGGCAAGGCGCAGCAGGGGCGGGTCGCCGGTGGCGTTGCCAGCAATGAAGGAGGTGAGGCATGAGCGGTGGCAGCTACTATGTTCCGGCAACCAGCAAGTGGCCGATCCTGGGCTCCCTGGCCCTGGGGCTGATGATGGTCGGCACCGGCATGGTGCTGGTCTACGACCGCGGGACCTTGCTGATGGTGGTGGGCATCCTGTCGGTGCTGGCGGTGATGGCGCTTTGGTTCCGCGACGTGGTGAGGGAGTCCCGGCAGGGGCTCTACGACGCCCAGATGGACCGCTCCTTCCGCCAGGGTATGGGCTGGTTCATCTTCTCCGAGGTGATGTTCTTCGGCGCCTTCTTCGCCGCGCTCTTCTATATCCGCACCTTTGCGCTGCCCTGGCTCGACGGCGAGGGCGCCAAGGGGGTGGCGGCGCTGCTGTGGCCCGACTTCGTGGCCAGCTGGCCGCTGATGAGCCCGCCAGACCCGGCCATTGTCGGCCCCGAGCAGACCTTCAGCCCCTGGCAGCTGCCCCTGGTCAATACGCTGATCCTGGTGGGGTCCAGTATCACCCTGACCGTCGCCCATGAGGGGCTCAAGGAGGGCGAGCGGGCCACGACCCGGAACTGGCTCGCCGCCACCCTGGTGCTGGCGGTGAGCTTCATCATCATCCAGGGGGTGGAGTACTACGAGGCCTATGCCCACTATGGCATCACCCTGGAGGCGGGGATCTACGGGGCGACCTTCTTCCTGCTCACCGGCTTTCATGGGGTCCACGTGATCATCGGCGCCAGCATCCTGGCGGTGATGCTGGTGCGGGTGCTCAGGGGGCACTTCGCCCGCGACAACCACTTCGGCTTCGAGGCGGCCTGCTGGTACTGGCACTTCGTCGACGTGGTGTGGGTCGGGCTCTTCCTGTTCGTCTATGTCTTCTAGCCCGCCAGGCCGCCGGCGTAGAAGCCGTAGAAGAGCAGGCCGAGCAGGGCGGCGGCGAGGGCGACGCGTACCTTGAGTGACACGAGCAGGCGGCGGGAGGTGCCGCCGTCACGCAGCAGGAAGCCGGCACCGGCGGCCAGGCTCACCAGCATGGAGAGGAACACCAGGGCAATGAGGACCTTGAGCAGCATGGGAGACTCCGTGGGCGATACGTCCCGTCAGCATGCCCGCCGCGGGCGCTGGCGGCAACGCCTGTGGTGGGCGCTGTGGGGGCCGCTGGTGCTGCTGGGCCTGTGGCTCGGGGCCTGGCAGTGGGAGCGGGCCGGCGAGAAGCGTGACTATCTGGCGGCGCTGGAGTCGGCGCCGCACCTGGAGGCCCCCCGGGAGGTGCCGCCGGACGGCAGTCGCCTGACCCTCAGCGGTGAATACCTGCCCGAGCTGACCCTGTTTCTCGACAATCGCGTGCTGGAGGGGCGTCACGGCGTGGCGCCGCTGACGCCGCTGCGCACCGATGACGGCCGCCTCTGGCTGGTGCAGCGCGGCTTTCTGGCCAGCGGAGCGGGGCGGGAGACGCCCGAGGTGGCCACTCCAGAGGGCAGCGTGACCCTGGAAGGACGCTGGCAGTCGGCGGGGAGCGGCACGCCGCTCTTCGGTCCCAACCGCGAAGGGCAGCGGCTGCAACGCATCGAGCTTACCGCCTGGGAGGAGGCCTTTGCCCACCAGGGCTGGCTGCATCTCGAGGCGGGGCCAGGGCACCTGACGCCCTGGTGGTCGCCCAGCGTGATGCCGCCGAGTCGCCATCTCGGCTATGCGGTGCAGTGGTGGGGGCTCGCGCTGGCGGCACTCGCCATGATGCTGATCGGTGGCCGGCGCCTGGCCCAGGACGCGCGGCACAGGGAGGTGCAGGACGCCTTATCGAAGCCCGGGGGAGAGAGCCATGAGTGAGGTTCAACGGATCCGCTTTTCACGCCTCAAGGTGCTGGCGCTGATCGCGCTCTTTGCGCTGCCGCTGCTGGTGGCCTGGAGCATGATCACCTTCCGTGTCGGGATCCCGGAGCAGCGTACCGCCCACGGTGAGCTGGCGCCGGACCTGCCGGAACTGCCGGCCTGGCCGCTGGCAGGCGCGCCGGCCGCCGAGCTCAGGGGTGACTGGGTGCTGGCCTTCGACTGCGGCGAGGGCTGCGAGGCGCTGGCCGACCAGTGGTGGCGCCTGCATCGGGCCCTGGGCCGGGAGGCGCCACGGGTCAGCCGGCTGCGGGTAGGGGGCGAGGCCCCGGCGCTCCCGGGCGAGCGGGTGGTGGCCTGGACGGAGAGGCCGGCCTGGCATGGGCCAGACCGGCTCTGGGTGCTGGACCCTCAGGGGCTGCCGGTGCTGGCCTACGGGCCCGAGGCCTCGCCCCGGGATGTGTTGGATGACGTCAATCGTCTGCTGCGGATGAATCCCGAGGTGGTGCCTCGAGAGGGTCGGCCGCTGGCGGGGCGATAGGGCATGGGCGGGCAGCCTGGAGCGATGAGAGGGAGTGCGATGACAGCAATGATCGAGGGAGCACAGCGCCGCCGGCTGCGCCAGCTGCTGGCCCTGAGCCTTGCCGGGGTGCTCTTCACCGTGGCGGTGATCCTGGTGGGGGTGTTTACCCGCCTGGTGGATGCGGGACTTGGCTGCCCGGACTGGCCGGGCTGCTACGGGCGGCTGGTGGTGCCCGACGAGTCCCGGGCCCTGGCGCATACGCCTGAGGCTCCCCTGGAGGCGTTCAAGGCCTGGGTGGAGATGGTGCATCGCTATGTGGCCTCGGCCCTGGGGCTGCTGGTGATCGCCCTGGTCGCGCTGGGTGCGCCGCTGCGCCGTCATGCCGACTACCCCTGGGGGGTGAGCCTCGCGCTGCTGGCGGTGATCCTGGTGCAGGGGGCCTTCGGCGCCTTTACCGTCACCCTCAAGCTGTGGCCCCAGGTGGTGACCCTGCATCTGCTGGGGGGGCTCGCGGTGATGCTGCTCTTTCTGTGGCTGCATCTGCGCCTGCGCCGCTGTGACCGGGGCCGCCTGGCACCCGGTGGGGTGGTGGCGCCGCGACGGCGCCTGACGCCGCTCTGGGGCCTGGCGGTGGCGCTGCTGGTGGGCCAGCTGGCTCTCGGCGGCTGGGTATCGAGCAACTACGCCGGTATCGCCTGCCAGGGCTTTCCGACCTGCAACGGCCAGTGGTGGCCCGCCATGGACTGGAGCGAGGGGTTCCATCTCACCCAGAGCGTGGGGCCCAACTACCTGCATGGTCAGCTCCACGCCGATGCGCGCACGGCGATCCAGGTGGGCCACCGCCTGGGAGCCCTGGCCCTGGGGCTGGCCCTGCTGGCGCTGGCCCTGCGCCACTGGCAGCAGGCGTCGCTGAGGCCCTGGCTCGGGGCGCTGCTGGCCACCTATGCGGTCCAGCTGGGGCTGGGCATCGCCAACGTGCTGCTCTGGCTGCCGCTCTGGCTTGCCCTGCTGCATACGGCGGGGGCCGTGGCGCTGGTGTTGGCGATGGCGATGGCGATCTGGGCATGGCGGGAGGCCGGCACTGCCCCCGCCCAACAACGACGGGCACAGAAGGAGTGGATCCATGTCTGAGGCAACGATGACACCCGCGGTGGTCACGGGAGCGGACTCGGCCCTGACGCAGGGCTGGGGCCTGCGCGACCTGATAACCCTCTGCAAGCCGCGGGTGGTGCTGGTGATGCTGGTGTGCGCCCTGGTGGGCATGGCCCTGGCGCGGCCGGTGCTGCCGTCACTGGCCGTGGTGATCTACGGTCTGGTCGGTATCGGGCTGGCCGCCGGGGGAGCCGCGGCCTTCAATCACGTGGTCGACCGGCGCCTGGACGCCATGATGCTGCGCACCTCGCGGCGCCCCCTGGCGTCGCGGCGCATGCCGAGTTCGGTGGCCCTGGCCTGGGCCACGCTGCTCTCGGTGGCCGGCATCGGCCTGCTGGCCTGGCAGGTCAATGCGCTGACCGCTTGGCTGACCCTGGGCTCGCTGATCGGCTATGCGCTGGTCTATACCGCCTTTCTCAAGCACGCCACGCCCCAGAACATCGTGATCGGCGGGGTGGCCGGGGCGGCGCCGCCGCTGCTGGGCTGGACGGCGGTCACCGGCCAGCTGGGGCCCGAGCCGCTGCTGCTGATGCTGATCATCTTCGCCTGGACCCCGCCGCATTTCTGGGCCCTGGCGCTCCACAAGCGGGAGGAGTACGCCCGGGCCGGGGTGCCCATGCTGCCGGTGACCCACGGCGAGGCCTTCACTCGGCTGCAGGTGTGGCTCTACGGCTGGCTGACGGTGGCGGTGACCCTGCTGCCCTTTGCCATCGGCATGAGCGGGGCGGTCTATCTGGTCGGGGTCATGGTGCTCAATGCGCGCTTCATGTGGTGGAACTTCCGGGTGTGGCGGGGGCGTGACCCCCGAGCACCGCTCGCCGCCTTCTGGTTCTCCATCCGCTATATCCTGGCCCTCTTCGGCCTGCTGCTGCTGGACCACTACGCCATGGGACTGGCCTGGTAGCCGCGAGCCGAGAGGGAGGCAGTAACGCAAATGCCCGGCCAAGGCCGGGCATTTGCGTGGAGGGGGCGTGTCCCCCTACCAGAGGGTCGTGACCAGGAAGTAGGCCATCAGGGTGACCAGCACGGTGCTGGCCAGGTTGAGGGCGAAGCCGGCGCGAATCATCGACTGGATCTTCATATGGCCCGTGGCGAAGACGATGGCGTTGGGCGGCGTGGCCACCGGCATCATGAAGGCGCAGCTCGCGGCGATGGCGGCCGGCACGGTGACCAGCAGCGGCGAGATGTCCAGGGAGAGCGCCAGGGCGCCGAGCAGCGGCAGGAAGGCCGCGGCGGTGGCGGTGTTGGAGGTCACCTCGGTCAGGAAGATGATCACCAGCACCACCACGGCGATCATCGCCAGCAGCGGGAAGGTGCCGAAGATCGAGAGCTGCTCGGCGATCCACTCGGCAAGGCCGGTGCGGGTGATGGTGCCGGCCAGCGCCAGGCCGCCGCCGAACAGCAGCAGGATGCCCCAGGGGAGTTTCTGGGCCTCTTCCCAGATCATCAGTCGCTCGCCGTCGCCGCGGCCGCTGGGCACCAGGAAGAGCGTGACGCCGGCGGCAATGGCGATGCCGGTATCGGAGAGCCAGGAGAGCCCCAGGTCGTTGAGCAGCGGGCGCACCACCCAGGCCACGGCGGCCAGGGTGAAGACCACGGCCACGCGCTTCTCGGGGGCGCTCATGGGGCCGAGCTTGGCCAGCTCGTCGGAGACCATGCTGGCGCTGCCTTCGCCGGCTTGAATCCTGAAGCCGCCGCGGGTCAGCCACCACCAGGCCACGGCCATCATGGCGATGCTGATCGGCAGGCCGATCACCATCCACTGGGCGAAGCCGATATCGATGCCGCGATCCTCGGCCAGGTAGCCGGCCAGCAGAGCGTTGGGCGGCGTGCCGATGAGCGTGGCCACGCCGCCGATGCTGGCGGAGTAGGCGATGGCCAGCAGCAGGGCGGTGGCGTAGCGCTTCAGTTCGTCGGGGTCACTGTCCCCGAGCAGGCTGATCACCGACATGCCGATGGGCAGCATCATGATGGCGGTGGCGGTATTGGAGACCCACATGCTGAGAAAACCGGTGGCGATCATGAAGCCGGCGATCTGGCGGCGCGGCTCATGGCCGACCAGCTTCAGCACGTGCAGCGCCAGGCGCCGATGCAGGTTCCAGCGCTGCATGGCGATCCCCAGCAGGAAGCCGCCGAGGAACAGATAGATGATCGGGTTGGCGTAGCTGCCGGTGGCCTCGCCCATGGTGCCAAGCCCCAGGGCCGGTACCAGCATCATGGGCAGCAGCGAGGTGACGGGGATGGGAATCGCCTCGGTGGACCACCAGGTGGCCATCAGCAGGGCCAGTCCCACGCAGGCCCAGGCGGCCTCGCTCATGCCGGAGGGGGGCGGCAGGATCAGGGTGGCCAGCAGCAGGGCGGGGCCCAGCCAGAGGCCGAAGCGGCCGGGGCCCGAGGGGCCCGTGGTCTTTTCGGGAGCGTCGGGGCTTGTCTGCATGCGTGACTCCGTGGATTGGGAGGGTATCGAAGAGGGCGCATTCTACTTAAGTGGAAGAGAGGCGCTAGGCCTGCCTTATTCGCCTTTAGTCTAACGCTATCGCGTCCAGAGGGGGCATCAGGGTATCTCTTGACGCCGGTCAATGCTCTCCTTGGCCCTGGCGGCGCTGCGCCCCCTCGGCTCCCCCGTCCGCTCTCTGGAAACCACTCCGGCTGGCGGGATCGGCTGAGCGGGCTGGCCGAGCAGAGGGGGGTAGGGAGGAGCGAGCCGCATGGGTAGAATGGAGAGCCTTGCCCTTTCCCCATGACGTGGATACCCCTGATGACGACAACCACCGTGCTTCTACTGGCTGGCCTGGGACTGGTGATCATCGCCGGCCTGGGGGCCTATGCGTTCACCCTCTGGAAGGAGGTTCGCCGCCGAGAGGCGTTCCGCGAAGAGGAGGAGCAGCGCGCCCGCGACAACTGCCTGGAGAACCTCGAGTTGGTGGCCTCGGCCCTGCTGCAGGAACAGGTCGATATCACCGAGGGCGCCTGGCGCTGCAAGGTGCTGCTGGAGATCCTCGAGCCGCGCCTGCTGGAGCGCGAGGCCTTCCGCCCCTTCGGCGAGGTCCATGCCCGCACCCGCCATCTGCATACCCACGAGGCGCGCCAGGCGCTGAGTCCCAAGGCGCGCTTCAAGGAGGATCGCGAGCGCCTGGCCGTGGAAGATGAGCTGCGCGAGGCGGTGCTGGAGGCGGCACGCGCCGCTCTGGTCTTTCGCCGCGACTGGCCGGCAAGCCTCCATTGACGAGGGAGTGGAACGCCCGCTTTATCGAACACTGTGCGATTTCTCGTCGGTTCTGCTAATCTCGCCACAGGCGATTGAAAGATGTGCCGAGCTGCTGCAAGCTTGGCGCGTGCCGAGGCTTGCTGAGGCCGCTATCGGTCCACGGCCTGTCCGGTGCGGGTGTGTAGCGACATGATGTCGCTCTGCCCGATCGTCGGGATCATCTGGGAAGGCGGTAGCATTCTTGCCTGCCCTGGAGCCAAGAAAAGAAAAGAAGGAGTTTTTTTATGAAAAAATCCACGACTGGCTTGCTGCTCGGTTCTGCTCTGGTGGTTGGCCTGGCCGGCTGTGCCACCCCGAACACCACTCCCTCCTCCGACCGTCCCTGGTACCAGCAGCCGGTGACCTGCGGCATCGCCGGCAGCCTGATCGGTGGCAGCATCGGCTACGCCACCAGCGGCAGCTCCGATGAGGAAGAGGGTGCCGCGACGGGCGCCGTCGCCGGTGCCGCCCTCGGCGCCCTGCTGTGTGCCGACCGCACCCCGGCCCCGGTGGCCGAACCCGAGCCGATGCCGGAGCCTGAGCCTGAGCCCGAGCCGGTGCCGGACTTCGAGCCGGTGACCCTCTCCAGCGAGGTGAACTTCGCGTTCGACTCCGACGAGCTGCGCCCCCAGGCCGAAATGACCCTGGACGAAGTGGCCCGTCGCCTGCGCGAGCACACCGACGTGCGCATCCGCATTGAAGGCCACACCGACTCCGTGGGCTCCGCCCAGTACAACCAGGGCCTCTCCGAGCGTCGTGCCAACTCCGTGCGCAGCTACCTGGAGAGCCAGGGCGTTGCCGGTGAGCGCATGATCGCCGTGGGCTATGGCGAAGAGCGTCCGGTCGCCACCAACGAGACCGACGAGGGCCGTGCCCTCAACCGTCGCGTCGAGATCGACCGCCAGTAAGGCGGTATCTGCCGCGACGCGGGAGGGAGCTTCTCCGGAGCCCCTCCCTGCCATAAAGGGGGCGCCTCAGGGCGCCCCCTTTGCGGTGGCGCCCCCGCCGCCGCTTCTGGTAAGGTAGCCCGCTCATTTCCATTCCTGTTTGCCGCGACACGTGGTCTCTCGTATGGGCCACCACTGCGCACAAGGACCCGCTTCATGCCCATCGTGACACTGCCTGATGGCAGCCAGAGAACCTTCGACGAACCGATCACCGTGATGCAGCTGGCCGAGAGTATCGGCCCCGGTCTGGCCAAGGCCTGCGTGGCCGGCAAGATCGACGGCGTGGCGGTGGATGCCGCCGATGTGATCGAGCGCGACGCCGAGGTGGCCATTCTCACGGCCCGGGACCCCGAGGGGCTCGAGGTGATCCGCCACTCCTGCGCCCACCTGATCGGCCACGCCGTCAAGCAGCTCTTCCCGGAGGCCAAGATGGCCATCGGCCCGGTGATCGACGACGGCTTCTACTACGATATCGACTTCGGCCGCTCGGCGACCCCCGAGGATCTCGAGGCGATCGAGAAGCGCATGAAGCAGCTGATCGACCAGGACTACGACGTGGTCCGCGAGTATGTCGATCGTGATAAGGCCATGCTGACCTTCCTGCACCGCGACGAGCCCTACAAGCAGGAGATCGTCCGCGAGATTCCGGAAGGCGAGACCATTCGCCTCTACCATCACGAAGAGTACACCGACATGTGCCGGGGCCCCCATGTGCCCAATACCCGGCACCTGAAGGCGTTCAAGCTCACCAAGCTGGCCGGCGCCTACTGGCGCGGCGATGCCAGCAAGCCGATGCTGACCCGCATCTACGGCACCGCCTGGCCGGACAAGAAGCAGCTCAAGGCCTACCTCAAGCGCCTCGAGGAGGCGGAGAAGCGCGACCATCGCAAGCTGGCCAGGAAGATGGACCTCTTCCACCTCCAGGAGGAGGCGCCAGGCATGGTCTTCTGGCACCCCAACGGCTGGACCATGTATCAGGCACTCGAGCAGTACATGCGCCGGGTGCAGGTCGAGAACGGCTACCAGGAGATCAAGACTCCCCAGGTGGTGGACCTGACCCTGTGGAAGAAGTCCGGGCACTGGGGCCACTACAGTGAGCTGATGTTCACCACCGAGTCCGAGAAGCGTGACTATGCGGTAAAGCCCATGAACTGCCCCTGTCACGTGCAGGTGTTCAATCAGGGCCTCAAGAGCTACCGGGACCTGCCGCTGCGCCTGGCGGAGTTTGGCAGCTGCCACCGCAACGAGCCCTCCGGCTCCCTGCACGGCCTGATGCGGGTGCGCGCCTTTACCCAGGACGACGCCCACATCTTCTGTACCGAGAAGCAGATTCAGGCCGAGGCCGAGGACTTCATCGCCCTGACGCTGAAGGTCTACAAGGAGCTGGGCTTCGAGGACGTCGAGCTCAAGCTCTCTACCCGCCCCGAGGATTTCCTCGGCGAGCCCGAGATGTGGGACCGCGCTGAAGAAGGCCTCGAGGCGGCACTCAACTCCACCGGCCTGGAGTGGGAGCTGCAGCCGGGAGAGGGCGCCTTCTACGGGCCCAAGATCGAGTTCTCCCTGCGCGACTGTCTCAACCGGGTCTGGCAGTGCGGTACCCTGCAGCTGGACTTCAACCTGCCGGGCCGTCTCGGCGCCCAGTTCGTCGACGAGGACGGCGCGCGCAAGACCCCGGTGATGCTCCACCGGGCGATCCTCGGCTCCTTCGAGCGCTTCCTCGGCATCCTGATCGAGCACTATGCCGGCGCCATGCCGCTGTGGCTGGCGCCCCAGCAGGCGGTGATCCTCAATATCACCGATGCCCAGCGCGATTATGTGCAGAATCTCGAGGCGCGTTTGCAGAAAATCGGTCTGCGAGTCAAGGCGGACTTGAGGAACGAGAAGATCGGCTTTAAAATCCGGGAGCATACGTTGCAGAAAGTTCCCTATCTCCTCGTGGTGGGGGATAAGGAAGTCGAGGCCGACTCGGTGGCCGTGCGCACACGCACCGGCGAGGATCTGGGCACCATGCGGGTCGATGACCTCATTGAGCGTCTGAACGCCGAACTCGGCTGACGACATCGTCAATCGTCTTAAGGAGACTGAGCGATCAAGCGAAGCAACCCAAGAGGGCGCGTCCAGGATAAGCGCCCCCCGATGAACGAGCGTATTACCGAGGATCAGGTTCGCCTGATCGATAGCGACGGCGAGCAGCTGGGCGTCGTGCCCACCAGTGAAGCACTGGAGCGAGCCGAAGCGGCGGGACTGGACCTCGTGCAGATTTCCAACGCCGACCCCATCGTCTGCAAGATCATGGACTACGGCAAATTCGTCTTCGAGCAGAAGAAGCAGAAGTCCGCTCAGAAGAAGAAGACGAAGCAGATTCAGGTCAAGGAAGTCAAGTTCCGGCCTGGCACCGACGAGGGCGACTATCAGGTCAAGATGAAGAACCTGATCCGCTTCCTCGAAGGTGGCGACAAGGGCAAGGTCACGCTCCGCTTCCGCGGTCGCGAGATGGCGCACCAGGACCTCGGCCGCAAGCTGATGGAACGGATCGCCGCCGATCTCGAGGAGATCGGGACCGTGGAGTCCTTCCCGAAGATGGAAGGGCGCCAGATGATCATGATCGTTGCCCCGAAGAAGAAGCAGTAAGCAGTAGAGAAGAAGTGATCCGACGGCCGGTTCAACGGGCGGCAGGCGAAAAGCCTGCCGTTGGCCCCGGGTTTTCTGAAAAAACCTCGCAATGGAGTGTTCTTCCATGCCGAAGATCAAGAGCAACAGTGGCGCCGCCAAGCGCTTCAAGAAGACGGCCAACGGCTTCAAGCACAAGCAGTCTTTCCGTAGCCACATCCTGACCAAGAAGTCCACCAAGCGTAAGCGTCAGCTGCGCGGCATGAAGCAGATTCACGACGCCGACAAGGCGCTGATCCAGCGCATGCTGCCCAACCTGTAACCCTTGGTAGATCCCATTTTCGTCAGGAGTAAGCTATGACTCGTGTCAAGCGTGGCGTTGTCGCCCGTCGTCGTCACAAGAAGATTCTCAAGCAGGCCAAGGGTTACTACGGTGCCCGCAGCCGCGTGTTCCGCGTCGCCAAGCAGGCCGTCATCAAGGCCGGCCAGTACACCTACCGTGACCGCCGCCAGCGCAAGCGCCAGTTCCGCGCCCTGTGGATCCAGCGTATCAATGCCGGTGCCCGTCAGCACGGTCTCTCCTACAGCCGCTTCGTCGGTGGCCTGAAGAAGGCCGGTATCGAGATCGACCGCAAGGTCCTGGCTGACCTGGCCGTCAACGAGAAGGCCGCCTTTGCAGCCATCGTCGAGAAGGCCAAGGCTGCCCAGTAAGCGATAGCGTCATCGGCGCGCGTTCCGCCCCAGGCGAGGCGCGCGCTGGCGTTCAGGGGGAAGAGCAGCCGCTCTTCCCCTTTTTCTTGAAGACAGACTTTCGAATTCGGAGCGCAACGGATGGACCACCTTCCCACTCTGGTCACCGAGGCTCGCCAGGCAATTCAGGCCGCCGAGACCATTTCGGCCCTGGAAGAGCTGCGCGTACGCTACCTCGGCAAGAAGGGCGAGATCACCGCCCAGCTCAAGGGGCTGGGCAAGCTGCCGGCCGCGGAGCGTCCGGCAGCCGGCGAGCGGATCAACCAGGCCAAGCAGGCGCTGGCCGAGGAGCTGGAGGGGCGGCGCAGCGCTCTGGCGAAGGCGGAGCTGGAGGCGCGACTCGCCTCCGAGCGCATCGACGTGACCCTGCCCGGCCGCGGCCAGCCCAGCGGTGGGCTGCATCCCGTCACCCGCACCATGGAGCGCATCGAGGGGCTCTTTACCCGCATCGGCTACGACGTGGAGGTAGGGCCCGAGATCGAGGACGACTACCATAACTTCGAGGCGCTCAATATCCCGGCCCATCACCCGGCCCGGGGCATGGCGGACACCTTCTACTTCGATGCCACCCGGCTGCTGCGCACCCACACCTCGCCGGTGCAGGTTCGCACCATGAAGCAGGGCCAGCTGCCCATTCGCATCGTCTGCCCGGGCCGGGTCTATCGCAGCGACTCGGACCTGACCCATACGCCGATGTTCCACCAGGTGGAGGGACTGCTGGTCGATCAGGACGTCAGCTTCGCCGACCTGAAGGGCACCATCGAGGACTTCCTGCACGCCTTCTTCGAGCGTGACGACCTCTCGGTGCGCTTCCGTCCCTCCTACTTTCCCTTCACCGAGCCCTCCGCCGAGGTGGATATCCAGTGCGTAATGTGCGCCGGCGACGGCTGCCGGGTCTGCTCCCACAGCGGCTGGCTGGAGGTGATGGGCTGCGGCATGGTGCATCCCGAGGTGTTCCGCCACTCCGGCATCGACAGCGAGCGCTATACCGGCTTCGCCTTCGGCATGGGGGTCGAGCGCTTGGCCATGCTGCGCTACGGCGTCAACGACCTGCGCCTGTTCTTCGACAACGATCTGCGCTTCCTGCGCCAGTTCGCCTGACCCTCCCTCGCATCAGCAGAACACAGGATTTGCCATGAAATTTTCCGAACAGTGGCTGCGCGAGTGGGTGTCGCCGCAGCTTGCCACCCAGGCCCTGGCCGACCAGATCACCATGGCCGGTCTCGAGGTCGACGCGGTGGAGCCCGTAGCGGCGCTCTTCAGCGGCGTGGTGGTGGCCGAGGTGGTGGAGAAGGTCCAGCATCCCGATGCCGACAAGCTGAGCGTCTGCCAGGTGCGCGACGGTGACGGCGAGTTGGTGCAGGTGGTGTGCGGCGCCCCCAACGTGGCGGTTGGGCAGAAGGTGCCCTTCGCCCGGGTTGGCGCCGTGCTGCCCGGCGACTTCAAGATCAAGAAGGCCAAGCTGCGCGGTCAGGCGTCCCAGGGCATGATCTGCTCCGCCTCGGAGCTCGGCCTCGAGGAGGAGACCTCCCCGGGTATCCTGGAGCTTCCGGCCGGCGCCCCGGTGGGCGAGGACTTCCGCGCCTGGCTGGGTCTGGATGACCATACCATCGAGGTGGACCTGACCCCCAACCGCGGCGACTGCCTCAGCCTCAAGGGCATGGCGCGGGAGGTGGGCGTGCTCAATCGCCTGCCGGTGCAGGGCCCGTCGGTCGCAGTGGTATCGGCGACCCACGACGAGACCTTCCCGGTGCGGGTCGAGGACCCCGAGCGCTGCCCGCGCTATATCGGCCGCCTGATCAGGGGCGTCGACGTGAGCGCCGAGACGCCGCTGTGGATGGTGGAGAGGCTGCGTCGCAGCGGCATCCGCGCCATCGACCCGGTGGTCGACGTCACCAACTATGTGATGCTCGAGCTCGGCCAGCCCCTGCACGCCTTCGATCGCGCCAACCTGCAGGGTGCCGTGATCGTGCGCCTGGCCCGGGAGGGGGAGCGCCTGGTACTCCTCGACGGCCAGGAGGTGACCCTGGCGGCGGATACCCTGGTGATCGCCGACGAGCGCGGGCCCCTGGCCATCGCCGGCGTCATGGGCGGGGAGCACTCCGGCGTCAACGCCGGGACCCGGGACATCTTCCTGGAGTCGGCCTTCTTCGCGCCCCTGGCGGTGGCCGGTCAGGCGCGCAACTACGGGCTGCATACCGATGCCTCCCACCGCTTCGAGCGCGGTGTGGACCCGGCACTGGCCCGAGAGGCGGCCGAACGCGCCACGGCGCTGCTGCTGGAGATCGTCGGCGGCGAGCCGGGCCCCCTGGTGGTGGTGGCAAGCCAGGCGCACCTGCCCGGCGAGCGCGAGGTGCGCCTGCGCGCCGCGCGCCTCGAGCAGGCGCTCGACAAGGCCCTGCCCGCCGACGAGGTCACCGAGATCCTCGAGCGCCTGGGCATGGCGGTGACCGCCGACGCCCTGGGCTGGACGGCGCGGGCGCCGAGCTGGCGTTTCGATATCGCCATCGAGGAGGATCTGATCGAGGAGGTGGCGCGCATACACGGCTATAACCGGCTGCCGGTGCGCCGCCCCAAGGCCCGGCTGGCCCTGCGCCCCGACCACGAGGCGCGTACGCCCCTGGCGCGCCTGCGCCGTCAGATGGTGGCCCGGGGCTATCAGGAGGCGGTGACCTACAGCTTTGTCGCCCCCGAGCTGCAGAAGGCGCTGCTGCCCGAAGCGGTCTCGCCGGTGCTGGCCAACCCCATCTCTGCGGATCTCTCGGTGATGCGGGCGAGCCTCTTCCCGGGCCTGGTGCGGGCGCTGACCCACAACCTGAACCGCCAGCAGACGCGGGTGCGCCTCTTCGAGACCGGCCTGGTATTCCGCGGCGAGCTCGACGAGCTGCAGCAGCTTCCCATGCTCGGGGCCCTGGTTTGCGGTAGCCGGGAGCCCGAGGGCTGGGCCGCGGGGCGCGACCGTGTCGACTTCTTCGACCTCAAGGGGGACCTGGAGAGCCTGCTGGCCATGGGTGGCGAGCCCGAGGCGTGGCGCTTCGAGCCCGCCGAGCATCCGGCCCTGCACCCGGGGCAGTGCGCGCGGATCCTGCACCGGGGCGAGGAGGCCGGCTGGATCGGCGCCCTGCACCCCGCGGTGCGCGCCGAGCTGGGGCTCAAGGTGGAGGCGCTGCTCTTCGAGGTGCGCCTGGACGCCCTGACCCACGGTCGCGTGCCCTCCTTCATGCCGCTGTCGCGGTTCCCGGAGGTGCGTCGCGATCTGGCCTTCCTGGTGGACGAGACGCTGCCGGTCCAGGCGCTGCTCGATACCCTGCGTGGCCAGGCCGGCGAGTGGCTGACCGAGTGCCGGCTGTTCGACGTCTACCAGGGTCAGGGGGTGCCGGAAGGGCGCAAGAGCGTGGCGCTGGGCTTGACCTGGCAGCATCCTTCACGCACGCTGAATGATGAGGAAATCAACGAGTTGGTTGATGCCATCGTGACCGAGTCCCGTCAGCATCTGGGTGCCGAGCTGCGGGGCTAGCCCCGCCGGTTGGCGGGCACGGATGGCAGCGGCCGTGAGGCGGACCCTACACGAGGACGTGAACATGGGTGCATTGACCAAGGCGGAGCTTGCCGAGCATCTGCACGCTGAGCTGGGCCTTTCCAAGCGTGAGGCCAAGGCCATGGTGGAGGCCTTCTTCGAGGAGATCCGTGCCTGCCTGCGCGAGAACGAACAGGTCAAGCTCTCCGGCTTCGGCAACTTCGACCTGCGCGACAAGCGCGAACGGCCGGGGCGCAACCCGAAGACGGGAGAGGAGATCCCGATCTCGGCCCGCCGGGTGGTGACCTTCCGGCCGGGCCAGAAGCTGAAGAGCCAGGTCGAGGGCTACCGCGGCGAATCGCGCTGATCGACACCTGACCACGCGACCAGAGACGACAGCGCCACCCCCTGGGGTGGCGCTGTCGTGCTGTATGAGCCGGTGGTTAAACGCTGCCGCCGTTCTCCAGCATCCAGGTGATCACTACCTTGAGTACATAGCCGAGCATGCCGGCACCCAGCACCACGAAGAGCATGATGGTGCCGAAGCGACCCGCGTTGGACTTCTTGGCCAGGTCCCAGATGATGAAGGCCATGAAGAGGATCAGGCCGCCGATCATGATCGGGGTGATCCAGGCCTCGAAGGTCTGCTGCATGGGGGGACTCCGTCAGAGGGGATATTTTTCCGACCATTATACTCGGGTACCCCCGTTGCCAAAGGCGCCAGGGTGCGACGAAGTGTCTCGCCGCCGGAAGGGGGAGGGGGCTTGATTCTGGCCGTGACGGTAGGGCACCCGGGTGCGCGCGGGCCGGGAGCTATGGTAATATCCGATGAAATTCCTCAGGTAAAACCGTCACATGCCCATGCTCAAGATCTTCGTTGGTACCATGTACGGTGGCGCACTGGACGTCGCCGAGCAGGTCAAGCCGCTGTTCGAGGGGGCCGGCTACGAGGTCGCCATCCTCGAGAACCCCAGCCTCGATGACCTGACCGCCCCGGATACCGATCTGGCGCTGTTCTGCGTCTCCACCACCGGCAGCGGCGACTACCCCGGCACCTTTGCCAACTTTGCCCGGGCCATCGCCGACCAGAGCCCGGGGCTCTCCTCGCTGCGCTATGGCCTGATCGCCCTGGGCGACAGCTCCTATGGCGAGACCTTCTGCGGCGCCGGCCGCCAGCTCGATGAGCTGCTGGAGGGGCAGGGCGCCACTCGCCTGGGTGAGCGGCTGGAGATCGACGCCATGGAGACCTTCATGGCCGATGACGCGGCGCTGCCCTGGGTCGAGGCGTGGATCGATACCCAGCAGCTCAAGGTCGCCTGAGCATGGGGGCCCAGCCATCTCCCGAGCGGCTCAGCCTGATGCTGGGGCTGATCCTGCTGATGCTTTCCACCATCCCCCGCTATCTGGTGGGCGGCCATGACAATCGCCTGAACCTGGTCCTGATCGCCCTGGCGGTGGTGGCCGCCGTGGCCGTGGTCCAGTGGCGCATGCTCGAGGCCGAGGCGCGGGCGCGTCTGCCCGATCTGCTCAAGCGCCTGGGCCTCTGCCTGGCGGTCGGCCTGGCCGGCATGGGGCTCTACCATGCGCTCTTCACCGACTTCATCGGCTGGGAGCTGCTGATCGCCCACGGCGCCACCCTGGGGCTGCTGCTTCACGCGCTGCTGCTATGGTTCAGAGCACCCAGCGACTAGTCGGGGAGAGCGCGCCGGCTCTCCGTCAGAAAACGCCCCGCCGAGTCTCGAGCTCGGCGGGGCGTTTCACTCTTCACCCCGCGCTCTTTCAGCCCAGGGTATAGCAGGGCTCATACTCGCCTTCGAGCTTCATGCGGCCCTGGGCCACGAAGGAGTCGAGGAGCGCATCCAGGCGGGTCATCAGTTCGGCGTCGGCATGCAGCCGGAAGGGGCCGTGGGCGCGGATCGCCCGGATGCCCTGCTCCTTGACGTTGCCGGCCACGATCCCCGAGAAGGCGCGTCTCAGGTTGGCGGCGAGCTCGTGGGTGGGCAGGTCCCGGCGCAGGGCGAGCCCGGCCATGGCCTGGTGGGTCGGCTCGAAGGTCTCCTGGAAGGGGCGGTCGATGGTCAGCCGCCAGTTATAGTAGAAGGCGTCCTGGCGGGTGCGGCGGTAGTCGGTCACGGCGTCGATGCCCTTGCGCATGGCCCGGGCCACCTCGGTGGGGTTGTCGATGATGACACGGTAGAGCGCGCGGACCTCCTCGCCTAGGGTGTAGACCAGGAACTCGTCGATGCGCCGGAAGTAGTCGGCGCTGTTCGCCGGGCCGGTGAAGATCACCGGGAGCTCCATGTCGGCGTTCTCCGGGTGCAGCAGGATGCCCAGCAGGTAGAGAATCTCCTCGGCGGTGCCCACCCCGCCGGGGAAGACGATGATGCCGTGGCCCAGGCGCACGAAGGCCTCCAGGCGCTTCTCGATATCGGGCATCACCACCAGCTCGTTGACGATGGGGTTGGGCGCCTCGGCGGCGATGATGCCGGGCTCCGAGATACCTAGATAGCGGCCCTGGCGTCGGCGCTGCTTGGCATGGGCCACGTTGGCACCCTTCATGGGGCCCTTCATGGCGCCGGGGCCGCAGCCGGTGCAGATGTCCATCTCGCGCAGCCCCAGGTGGTAGCCCACGTCCTTGCTGTATTCATACTCCTCCCGGGAGATGGAGTGGCCGCCCCAGCAGACCACCAGGCTGGGGTCGCGGCCCGGCTTGAGGGTGCCGGCCTTGCGCAGGATATGGAACACGGCGTTGGTGGTGCCCTCGGCGGTGGTCAGGTCGAAGCGTTGGTGGCCCTGGATCTCGTTGTAGACGTAGACGATGTCGCGCAGCACCGAGGAGAGATGCTCGCGGATGCCGCGAATCATCCGCCCGTCCACGAAGGCCTCGGCCGGGGCGTTGGTCAGCTTCAGGCGGATGCCGCGGTCCTGGGGAATCACCTCGATATCGAAGTCCCGGTAGGCCTCCATCAGTGCCACGCTGTCGTCGGTGGGTGAGCCGCAGTTGAGCACGGCCAGGGCGCAGCGGCGCAGCAGATCATGCAGGCCGGCCTTGGAGGTGTCGTGCAGCCGGCTTACCTCGTGCTGGGAGAGGATCTCGAGGCTGCCTTCCGGGGAGATGATGCTGGAGATGGTGTCGGGCATGGGGCGTCCTTGTCGCGGTTTGGTCTGCCCCGATGCTATCACGGCTGCCGGGCGCCGGTGCTACAATGAGGGCCCTTTTCGCCAGCTGGCCCGTCATGTTCAACGCCCTCTATTTCCGCACCTTCATTACCCTGGTCGAGACCGGCAGTTTCACCCAGACGGCGCGGCGCCTGGAGATGACCCAGCCCGGCGTCAGCCAGCACGTTCGCAAGCTCGAACAGTATCTGGGCAAGCCGCTGCTGGAGCGTCACGGACGCCGCTTCACCCTGACCGAAGCGGGTCGGCGGGCCTACGACTACGCCCTTAAGCTCTTCGTCGACCACGAGCAGTTTCGCCACTCCCTGGACGCCGACTCGCTCTTTTCCGGCGAATGCCGCCTGGCCTCTCCCGGCAGCGTGGGCCTGATGCTCTACCCCTTCCTGCTCGGTCAGCAGCAGATGCACCCCGGGCTCTCGGTCAGCTACAGCTTCGCCTTCAACCACGACATCGCCCAGGACGTGCTGGCCGGGCGTCACGACCTAGGTATCGTCACCGAGCCACTGCGCCAGTCCGACCTGCGCGTCGAGCCCTGGCATCGGGAGCCCCTCTGCCTGGTGGTGCCGGCGGATTTTGTCGGCAGCGGGCTGGCCGATCTGATGGGCATCGGCTTTATCAACTACTTCGACGGCCTGAATCACGCCAGCGCCCTCCTGCGCAGCAACTTTCCCCAGGAGTTCCGCTCCATGAGCCACTTCCGACGCCAGGGCTTCACCAACGAGGTGGGGCTGGTGCTGGACGCCGTGGCCCGGGGGCTGGGTTTCACGGTGGTGTCGCGCCTGGTGCTGGAGACCTCCCCCTGGCAGCGGCAGGTCAAGGCGCTGGACCTGCCGGTGGCGGTGCACGAGACGCTGCACCTGGTGACCCGAGCCGGCAGCGAGATGCCGCGGCGCTATGTGCGCCTCCTGGAGGACTTCCGGGAGCAGCGTCGCCAGGCCCTCTCCGGCTTCGGGGAGGTGCCCGCAGGACCCTGAGGGCGTTCCACGGGGTGCTCTGCAAACAGCGTACCCCGCAGCGTACACCGCAAAGCAGCAGGCCCCGCCGTTTGGCGGGGCCTGCTGCTTGGGGGCCTGTATCTCCGAGGAGAGATGAGCCTCAGTCGCGATACTCGTCGATGCTTGGGCAGGAGCAGACCAGCTGCCGGTCGCCGAAGACGTTGTCGACCCGGTTAACCGCCGGCCAGTACTTGGCCGCCTTGACCGCCTGGGAGGGGAAGGCGCCCAGCTCTCGTGAGTAGGGGCGCTCCCAGCTCTCGTCCATCAGGTCGGCCTGGGTGTGCGGCGCGTTCACCAGGGGGTTGTCGTCCACCGGCCAGTCGCCGGCTTCGACCCGGCGGATCTCCTCGCGGATGGCGATCATGGCGTCGCAGAAGCGGTCGATCTCGTAGCGGGATTCCGACTCGGTAGGCTCGATCATCAGGGTGCCGGGCACCGGGAAGGACATGGTGGGGGCGTGGAAGCCATAGTCCATCAGGCGCTTGGCGATATCCTCCTCGCTGATGCCCGAGGCCGCCTTGAGCGGGCGGATATCGATGATGCACTCGTGGGCCACGGTGCCGTTCTCGCCCTTGTAGAGCACCGGATAGTGCTCGCCGAGGCGCTTGGCGATGTAGTTGGCGTTGAGAATGGCGAGCTCGGTGGCCTCGCGCAGGCCCCGTGCACCCATCATCTTGATGTAGGCCCAGGAGATCGGCAGGATCGAGGCGGAGCCGAAGGCCGCCGCCGATACCGCGCCGCAGTCGGCATTGACCCCCTCGATGGGGGTGACCACGTGGTTGGTCACGAAGGGCGCCAGGTGGGCCTTGACGCCGATGGGGCCCATGCCGGGGCCGCCGCCGCCGTGGGGGATGCAGAAGGTCTTGTGCAGGTTGAGGTGGCTGACGTCGCCGCCGAAATCGCCGGGGCGCGACAGGCCCACCTGGGCGTTCATGTTGGCGCCGTCCACATAGACCTGGCCGCCGTGGGCGTGAACGATCTCGCACACCTCGCGCACCCCGGCCTCGAAGACGCCGTGGGTGGAGGGGTAGGTGATCATGATCGAGGAGAGCGCCTCGCTGTGCTGCTCGGCCTTGGCGCGCAGGTCCTCGATATCGATGTTGCCGTGGCGGTCGCACTCCACCACCACCACCTTGAGGCCGACCATGGCCGCCGAGGCCGGGTTGGTGCCGTGGGCGGAGCTCGGGATCAGGCAGACGTCGCGGTGGCCCTCGCCGATGGCCGCCTGGTAGCGGCGGATCGCCACCAGGCCGGCGTATTCGCCCTGGGCGCCGGAGTTGGGCTGCATGGAGATGTGGTCGTAGCCGGTCACCTCCACCAGGAAGGCGGCGAGCTCATCGATCATCTGCTTGTAGCCGGCCACCTGGTCCCGGGGGACGAAGGGGTGAATGTTGGCGAACTCCGGCCAGGTGATGGGGATCATCTCGCTGGTGGCGTTGAGCTTCATGGTGCAGGAGCCCAGCGGAATCATGGCGTGGGCCAGGGAGAGGTCTTTATTCTCCAGGCGCTTGAGGTAGCGCAGCATCTCGGTCTCGCTGCGGTAGCGCTGGAAGGTGGGGTGGGTCAGAAAATCGCTCTCCCTGCGGCACGCCGCCGGAATCCCGCTCGCCCCCTCGTCCACTGCGCGGGCATCCAGGGCGCTGATCGAGAGGCCATGCTCCTCGCCCAGCAGGACATCGAAGAGCACGTCCAGGTCGTGGGCGGTGGTGGTCTCGTCCAGGGTCACGCCCACGTCGCCGTTGTCGAAGTAGCGCAGGTTGATCTCGTGGGTGAGCGCGCGGCCGTGGAGCTTGCCGGCATCCACCCCGGTCAGGCGCAGAGTGTCGAACCAGGTGTCGTGGGCCAGCGAAACGCCCTTCTCCTTGAGGCCCAGGGCCAGCAGGGTGGTCAGGCGGTGAATGCGGCCGGCGATGGTGGTGAGCCCCTCGGCGCCATGATAGACGGCGTAGAAGCCGGCGATATTGGCGAGCAGGGCCTGGGCGGTACAGATGTTGGAGGTGGCCTTCTCGCGGCGGATGTGCTGCTCGCGGGTCTGCATCGCCATGCGCAGGGCCTGGCCGCCGCGGCTGTCCCGGGAGACGCCGATGATGCGACCGGGAATCGAGCGCTTGAGCTTGTCGGTGGTGGCGAAGAAGGCGGCGTGGGGGCCGCCGTAGCCCATGGGCACGCCGAAGCGCTGGGTGGTGCCGATGACGATGTCGGCGCCAAGCGCCCCCGGCTCCTTGAGCAGCACCAGGCTCATGATGTCGGCGGCCACGCAGGTCATGATGCCCCGCTCCCGGGCGGCGGTAAGCAGCGGCGCCAGGTCGCGGACCTGGCCGCTCTCGCCGGGGTACTGCAGCAGGGCGCCGAAGGCGTCGGTGTCGGCGAGCTGTTCGGCCGGGGCGACCACCAGCTCGAAGCCGAAGTAGGCGGCCCGGGTGCGGACCACGTCGAGGGTCTGGGGCAGCACGTCGTCGGCAATGAAGAAGACCTCGCTCTTGGCCTTCTTGTTACCGCGATGGCAGAGGGCCATGGCCTCGGCGGCGGCGGTGGCCTCGTCGAGCAGGGAGGCGTTGGCCAGCTCCATGCCGGTCAGGTCCATCACCATCTGCTGGTAGTTGAGCAGCCCCTCCAGGCGACCCTGGGAGATCTCCGGCTGGTAGGGGGTGTAGGCGGTGTACCAGCCCGGGTTCTCCAGCACGTTGCGCTGGATGACGGCGGGCAGGTGGGTGCCGTGGTAGCCCTGGCCGATATAGCTCTTGAACACACGGTTCTGGCGGGCCAGACGCTTGAGGTAATCCAGCGCTTCCGCCTCGCTTCTGGGCGGGTCGAGCTCGAGCTCGCGGCCCAGGCGGATGTCCGCGGGCACCGTGCGCTCGATCAGCGCCGGCAGGCTCTCCACGTCGAGGGTGGCCAGCATGGCGGCCACGTCATCCTGGCGGGGGCCATTATGGCGCTGTAGGAAGTCATCGTGGGCGGCCAGGTCGGCCAGGCGGCGGGAATCGATCGGCATGGGGGCACCCTGTCACGTAAGGCGAAAGCGGGAGAAGAACTCGGGATCAACGTCATGCCCCGGCCAGGGCGGCCGGGGCGCAGGTGAGACGGAGCGGACTCAGTCGTCGGCCTGGGCCACGGCGCCGTAGCCGTCGGCATCCAGCAGGTCGTCGAGCTGGCCGCTCTCCTCCAGGCGGACCTTCATGATCCAGCCGTCCGCGTAAGGGGACTCGTTGACGGTCTCGGGGGCGTCCTCGAGGGCCTCATTGACCTCGACCACCTCGCCGGCCACCGGCGCATAGAGGTCGGAGGCGGCCTTGACCGACTCGACCACGCCAAACTCCTCCTTGAGGGTGAGGGCGCGACCTACCTCGGGAAGCTCGACGAAGACGATATCGCCCAGCGCTTCCTGGGCGTGATCGGTGATGCCGACGGTCACGGTGCCGTCACCGTTATCCAGCACCCATTCGTGGCTGTCGGCGTAGCGAAGGTTGGCGGGAATTGAGCTCATCGGAATTTCCTATACGAAATAGTTTTCGGGATTCGCGAATGCTAACGCCATTGGCGGCGTTTGGCGAGTCCATCCAGCGCAATGCTGAGGCAAAGACCCGTCCCAAGGGTGGCCCGAGCGGGCGGATACGTCCAGCAAAGGGCGGTATCCCGGGCCTGGCACACGGCTTTCCCTGCCTTGGGAGCCAGGTCCGGTGGCAGGCGGCACGCCCTGACGACACCAGGGCGGTGGCGGTCTATGCTGGCTGAGTGAGCGGCGCCCAGCCCGGGTGGGGCCAGTTTCTGATAGGAAACATGGTTTCATCGCCTGCGGCGCCGCTCCAGCGTTGATTGGCGGCAGGCTGGGATGAAGCAAAAGATTCCGCTATGTTAGCCGGGTTAGTCTTGTCGATTCTGCGCATGATGGCACCCGACATGGAAGGATCGCCGGGTGTCATGGGGCCAGACGACGGTGCAAAACAACAAGCGCAAAGGGAGATTCACGTGGAAACCTTGAACAATCTATTCGGTGCCATCAACAGCGTGGTGTGGGGGCCCTTGATGCTGATCCTGCTGCTGGGGGTCGGCTTCTACCTGCAGGTCGGCCTGAAGCTGATGCCCATTCGCAAGCTGGGCATGGGCTTCCGGCTGATGTGGCAGGGGCGGGATGCCAAGCCGGTGCCGGGAGAGAAGAAGAAGGAGGACGAGGGGGAGATCTCGCCCTTCAATGCCCTGATGACGGCGCTCTCCGCCACCATCGGCACCGGCAATATCGCCGGCGTGGCCACGGCGATCGCCCTGGGCGGTCCCGGGGCGGTGTTCTGGATGTGGATCACCGCCCTGGTGGGGATGGCCACCAAGTTTGCCGAGGCGGTGCTCGCCGTTCGCTACCGTGAGACCGACAGCACCGGCTATCACGTCGGTGGCCCGATGTTCTACATCAAGAACGGCCTGGGCAAGAAGTGGCTGTGGCTGGGGGGCGCCTTCGCCTTCTTCGGCGCCGTGGCGGCCTTCGGCATCGGCAATACCGTGCAGTCCAATTCCGTGGCGGATGCCCTGGACAGCACCTTCGGGCTGCCGCACTGGATCACCGGCACCGTGATCATGGTACTGGCCGGGGCGGTAATCCTGGGCGGCATCAAGCGGATCGCCAAGGTGGCCGGCAAGCTGGTGCCGATCATGGGCATCCTCTATGTGGTCGCCGGGGTGCTGGTGCTGATCGTCAACGCCGGCCAGATCGGCGAGGCCTTCAGCATGATCTTCTACTATGCCTTCAACCCCCATGCGGCGGCCGGCGGTTTCGCCGGGGCAGCGGTGATGGCGGCGATTCGCTTCGGCGTAGCCCGCGGCATCTTCTCCAACGAGGCGGGCCTGGGCAGTGCGCCCATCGCCCACGCGGCGGCCAAGACCAAGAACCCGGTGCGTCAGGGCCTGATCGCCATGCTCGGCACCTTCATCGACACCATCATCATCTGCACCATCACCGCCCTGGTGATCCTGACCTCCACGGTGTGGATCGAGGGTGAGGCGGGGGCCTCGCTTACCGCGCTCTCCTTCGACGCGGCCCTGCCGGGCTTCGGCAACCAGATCGTCTCGGTGGCGCTGGCGGTGTTCGCCTTCACTACCATCCTGGGCTGGTCCTTCTACGGCGAGAAGTGCTTCCAGTTCCTGTTCGGTACCCGCTCCATCATGCTCTACCGGGTGCTGTTCGTGCTGGCGATCCCCCTGGGCGCCATGGCCAACCTGGGCTTCATCTGGCTGATGGCCGACACCTTCAACGCCATGATGGCGATTCCCAACCTGATCGCCCTGGCGCTGCTCTCGCCGGTGGTGTTCAAGCTGACCCGGGACTACTTCGACGGCAAGGAGGTCCTGCCGGGCGAGGATCTGGACCACAACAAGGGCTGAGGGTAGCTCGAGCCGATACGGCAAAGCGGGGCGGCCACCTTGGGGTGGCCGCCCTTTTTTTTCAGAAATTTTATACCGTTATCATTTGTCGCCATGATCAGATGGCACCAAAGAAGCCGGCCTGCAGCTCAGGCCTGAAGTTCAGCAGAAAACCGTCGTCATGACTGGATCCGGCGAAAGGTCAGGCTGATGCGCAGCCCGGGAATCCGCCGCGGCAGCAGGGCGTGCTGCAGCTGGCGCTGCACGCCGGGGCCCATCACCAGCAGGCTGTCGTGGGGCAGCCAGGCATTGAAGGGCGCGGCGGCTCCCGCATCACCGGCAGGGGCCGCGCCAGGCTTCCAGCGAAAGCGCAGCGGGCGCTCGGCCCCCAGCGTGACGGCGGCGATCAGCGGGTCGCGACCGAGCTCCGGCTCGTCATCGCTGTGCCAGCCCATGCGCTCCTCACCGCCGGCGTAGCGGTTGAGCAGCACGCTGTTGAAGCCGGCCTGCACGCCCTGGTCTGCCAGGTTGGCGATCACAAGGTCCCGCAGCTCGGCGACGGCCGGGTGCCAGGGCTCGGGGCAGAAGTCCCGGCCCGAATAGCGGTAGTGCGCCTCGGGGTCGCCCATCCAGACCTGGGCGCGGGGTATGACGTGCTCGCGGCCGTAGAGGCGCAGTGTGGGGCGCTGCCATTCAAGCTCGGCATCGAGGGTGTGAAGAAGCGCCGTGGCGGCAGGCTCCCCCAGCAGGGGAGTCGTGAGCCACAGGGGCGGGTTGGTCAGCAGGGTCTCGGTCGGCATCGGCCAAGGATGCCACGGCGGTGCGGCTGCGACGAGCCGTGCATCCGGTGTCACCCAACCAGGGTCAGGCTCACGCCGGCGAACAGCAGCCCGAGCAGGGCACCGGCCACCACGTCGCTCAGGTAGTGCAGGCCGAGGCCGACTCGGGAGAGGGCGATCAGCAGCACCAGCGGCACCAGCCAGGGGGCGAGCCAGGGCAGATGGTTCGCGGTCAGCGCCAGGAACATCACCGCATGCATGGTGTGGCCGCTGGGAAAGCTGTAGCGGTCCCGGGCCGGCTCGTGGGAGCGGACATTGCCCACGAAGGTGATATAGGGCCGCTCCCGGCAGAGCCGGGTCTTCACCAGGCGATAGACGGCGATGGCGGCCAGGGCGGTCAGGGTGTACTGGAGCAGGCGCTGCCCACCATGAGCGGCGTCGAGCAGGGGCTGCAGCAGGATCAGGGCGACCCAGGCCGGCCAGTCGCCGAGGCGGCTGGCCAGGCGCAGCAGCCCGAGCCAGGGGCGATAGAGGTTGAGGCGGCCGATGCGCTGGCAGAGTCGCCACTCCAGCAGGTCGAGACGATCAAGCAGGGCGGGGGCGCGAGGTGCCATGGCGAATCTCCCGGGCGTGGTCGAGGGTGGCAAGGAAGGTGTCGGCGATGGCCGGCCAGCCGTAGGCCAGCGCCCGCTCCCGGGCATGTCGACCCAGGCGGGCCCGCCGGGCCGGCTGCTGACAGAGGGTGACGGCGGCGCCCAGAAAGCCGCGGCCGTCGTCGATGGCCAGGGCCAGGCCGTTGTGGTCATGCTCGATCAGTTCGGCGCCGGCGGCATGGCGAAAGGCAACGGATGCCAGGCCGCTGGCCATGGCTTCCAGCAGGACATTGCCCCAGGTCTCCGAGAGCGACGGAAACAGGAAGAGGTCGGCGCTGGCGTAGTGGCGGGCCAGCTCGTCGGCGGGAATGAAGCCGGTGAAATGGGCCTGGGGCAGGGAGGCGGCCAGGGCCTTGCGCCCAGGACCGTCGCCGACGATCACGATGCGCGCATCGGGTCGGGCCTCGCCGATGGCCACGCAGCTCTCCCGCAGCAGCGCCAGGTTCTTCTCCGGGGCCAGGCGCCCCACGTGCAGCACCACGGGGGTGTGCTCGCCGGCGCCCCAGGCCCGGCGGAGTTCGGGATCGCGGTGGGCCGGCGAAAAGCGCTCCCCGTCGATGCCCCGTGCCATGACGCGCACCGCCTGGAAGCCATCGGCCGTGAGCTCCTCGGCCTGCTGGCGCGTCGGCACCAGGGTGGCCTGGCTGCGATTGTGAAAGGTGCGCAGGCGACGACGGACCGGGCCGCTGAGCCAGGGAAGGCCGTAGTCGTGGCAGTAGTGGTCGAAGTTGGTGTGCCAGCCGGCCACACAGGGAATCGCCAGGCGCCGCGCCACGGCCTGGGCCGACCAGCCCAGAGGGCCCTGGGTGGCCAGATAGATCACCTCCGGACGCTGCGCCTGCCAGAAGCGCGTCAGGCGCCTGGAAGCCGGCAGGCCCAGGCGCACCTGGGGATAGCCGGGCACGGCGACGCCGCGCACCCTGAGCTCGGCCTCCACGTCCGCGCTGCGTGGCGCGGGTATGGCCGGCGTCGGGCGTACCAGCTGCAGGCGATGGCCCCGGGCGTTGGCCTCGCGGCTGAGGTGGCCGAGGGTGTGGGCGACGCCGTTGATCTCCGGCGCCCAGGTCTCGCTGACCAGGCAGATACGCATGTGCTTCCCCGCTGCGTGGCGGGCCCCTCATGGGCCCTGTTAGGCACCGAGGATGGGGAAGGCGGGTGACACCCCGGCGACGCCGGGGTGACGATTGGGTGACAGGCTAGCGCAGCACCCGGCGCGGGTCGATGGGCTTGCCGCCGTGGCGCAGGTCGAAGAGCAGGTCGTGGCGTTCGCTGGCGTTGCTGAAGGCCACCTCGCAGACCGGCGTGCCGCGCGTGACGCGCTCGCCGTCCTTGACCAGCAGGCGCTCGCACTGGGCATAGACGCTCTGCAGGTTGTCGGCGTGGTGAATGATCACCACCTGGCCGAGCTGGCGCATGCTGTCGGCGAAGCGCACGTCGCCGTCGGCTACCGCCCGAGCCTGGGCCCCGCGGCCGGTGGCCAGCAGCATCGGCTGCAGGGTGCCGCGGCTGTCGCTGCCGAAGGCGCGCACCACCCGGTAGTCCTCGAGGGGCCAAGGCCAGCTGCGGGCCGAGCGGGGCAGGTCGCCGGGGTCCGGCAGGCTGGCCCGGGCGGGAGGGCTTGCGGCCTGGGAGCTCCTCGAGGCGCTGGAGGAGGGCGCGGCGCGCCCGCCGCCGCTGGCGGTCGAGACGGGCACTTGGATCAGCTGGCCCACCCGCAGGGACCTGGGCTCCACGCCGGGATTGGCGGCCTGGATCCGAGAGGCGCGGGTACCGAAGCGTCGGGCGATGCTGGAGTAGGTGTCGCCGGGCCGCACCTGGTAGCGGTAGGGGCCACCGGAGGGCGCCCGCTCTTGATGGGTAGGCATCAGCAGGCGCTGTCCCACCGCCAGGCGCCGGGAGTCGGCGTCGGGGTTGAAACGCTGGAGTCGCTCCAGGGGGACCCCGCCGCGCCGGGCGATCTCGCCGAGGGTATCGCCGCGCTGCACCACCACCCAGCTGCCGGTATCGGCCGCGGCGGCGGCGTCACGGGTCACCGGCCGATCCCCGCTGTCAGGCTGCGAGGCGCAGCCGCCCAGCAGCAGCGCTGCCAGCATCAGCGTGAGAGCGAGTCGTCCTTTTCCTGCCACAGGGCATTGAGCCATGAGTGGAAGCGCTCCTTGTCGTCCGGGTCGTCCTGGTAGTCCCCCTCCAGCATCCAGTCGGGCACGGGGAGGGTGCGCGCCCTCAGTACGATGCGCCCCTCCTGGCCGCAGAGGAAGCCCCAGAAGGTGGGGTCGGGCTGGTCATAGCTCAGGGTCACATCGATGATGCCCTCGAGGCGGTCTCCCAGCAGGTTGAGCACCTGGGCGATGCCGCCGGCCTTGGGGCGCAGCAGGTGGCGATAGGGGGAGCCCTGGGCATCGCGCTTGGCGGGCGTAAAGCGGGTGCCCTCGAGGAAGTTGAAGATGGCGATGGGGGCCTCCCGGGCGCGGTGGCACATGCGCTCGGTGGCCTCCTGGTCACGCTTGGCCAGATGGGGGTGGCGCGTGCGCTGCTCGGCGCTCATGCGGCGCATGAAGGGGTACTCCAGCGCCCACCAGGCCAGTCCCACGATGGGGATCCAGATCAGCTGGCGCTTGAGAAAGAAACGCGGCATGGGTATGCGGCGATGCAGGGCGAAGAAGAGCACGAAGATATCGGTCCAGCTGCGGTGGTTGGAGACCACCAGCCACCACTGCTCCCGGGAGAGCCCCTCGGGAACCTCGAGGTCCAGCTGCGGCTTCAGCCAGTGACGCATCCACCAGAGGTTGAAGCCGATCCAGTTGAGGGCCACGGCGTTGAGCCCGCGCAGCACCAGGCGGCGCAGCGGGCGGCCGGGCGTGATCAGCTTGACCAGGGTCAGGAGAATCAGGGGCACGCCCCAGACCAGGGTGTTGAGGGTAAGCAGCAGGAGACTGACGAGCCCCTTGAGGGTCGGCATGCGTGGCTCCGTCGGTGGCGAGTCGGATGCGGCAATCCTAAAGGATCGCCGGGCGACTGCCCAGCCGTGATCACTCGCCGGCAGGGGGTGCGTTGCCCAGGGTGGCCATGAGCACCTGCTGCAGGGCGAGGGCCGCCGCGGAGAGCTCGCCGTGGGTCACCATGCCCACGGCGCGCTCGATGGACGGTGCGGTAAGCGGCAGGCAGCGGGCGCCGAGCTCCTCCATCTGGCGGGCGCACAGGGAGGGCACGGCGCTGACGCCCAGGCCGCTGGCCACCATGCGGCCTACCGTGGCCAGCTGGTGGCTCTCGAAGGCGGCGGGCAGGCGAATGCCGCGCTCGCCGAGCTGCTGCTCCAGCAGGCGACGCACCATGGAGGGGCGCTGCAGGGCGATGAAGTCGTGGGTCAGCAGGGTCTGCCAGTCGAGCCGCCGATGACGGGCCAGCAGGGAGCGCGGTGGCACCACGGCCACGAAGCGGTCGATGAAGAGCGGGACGAAGGTGAGGCTGCCGGCCGCCTCCGGTTCGAAGGCGATGCCCAGCTCCACCTGGCGGTCGCGGACCATGTCGATCACCTGCTCGTTGATCACGTCATGCACCGTGACGTTGATGCGCGGGTGGCGGCTGCGAAAGGCCATCAGCGCCGGCGGCAGCAGGTTGCTGGCAAAGGAGGGCATGGTGGCCACCGTCAGGCGGCCGAGCTGCAGGGTGAAGCGCTGGCGCATCAGCTCCTCGGCGTTGTCCCACTCCGCCAGCAGACGCTTGGCCAGGGGCAGGAAGGAGTCGCCCTCGGGGGTGAGGCGTACGCTGCGGGTGGTGCGGATCAGCAGGCGCCCGCCGAGGCTCTCCTCCAGCCCCTTGATGGCCAGGCTGAGCGCCGGCTGGGAGAGGTGCAGCCGTTCACAGGCCTGGGTGAAGCTCAGGGTCTGGGCCACGGCGAGGAAGGCGCGAAGCTGCTTGACGGTCACGGCATGCTACCAAGGTCAAAGTTATGAGGCGGGCTCATCAATCGATAAAAAAAACAAACTTAACAAATATATCGCCAGGCACAACACTGGGTGGCATCGTGTCTCCACGACCACACCCACGCACAACAACATGAGGCGCCACCTATGGCCGGATTCGACAAGCGCGTTAACTCCTACGAAGAGGCGATGGCAGGCATCGAGAGCGGCATGACCGTTGTCGCCGGCGGCTTCGGCCTCTGCGGCATTCCCGAGAACCTGATCGCCGAGATCAAGCGCCGCGGGGTCAACGACCTTACCGTCATCTCCAACAACTGCGGCGTCGACGGTTTCGGCCTGGGCATCCTGCTGGAAGACAAGCAGATCAGCCGCATCTACGCCTCTTACGTGGGCGAGAATGCCATGTTCGAGCAGCAGATGCTCAACAACGAGATCGACGTCATCCTCACCCCCCAGGGCACCCTGGCCGAGAAGATGCGCGCCGGCGGCGCGGGTATCCCCGCCTTCTACACCGCCACCGGCTACGGCACGCCGATCGGCGAGGGCAAGGAGGTGCGCGAGTTCAACGGCCGCCACTATATCCTCGAGGAGGCGTTCCACGCCGACTTCGCCATCGTCAAGGGCTGGAAGGCCGATCGCTACGGCAACGTCGTCTACCGCGACACCGCCCAGAACTTCAACCCCCTGGCGGCCACCTGCGGCAAGATCACCGTCGTCGAGGTGGAGGAGATCGTCGAACCGGGCGAGCTGAAGCCGGACCAGATCCACACCCCTGGCATCTACGTCGATCGCATCATCCAGGGCAGCTTCGAGAAGCGCATCGAGAAACGTACCGTCCGCGAGGCCTGAGCCCGGCACGGCAACGCCCGATGACCGCCGGTCCGCCGGCTCCTTTCCGAGCTTCTCAAGCGAAGCCTTTCCAGCGAACAACGAGGCAACAAGATGGCACTCACCCGCGAACAGATGGCAATGCGCGTGGCGCGCGAACTCGAGGACGGCTACTACGTCAACCTGGGCATCGGTATCCCCACCCTGGTAGCCAACTACGTGCCCGAGGGCATCGACGTGATGCTGCAGTCCGAGAACGGCCTGCTCGGCATGGGGCGCTTCCCCACCGAGGAGGAGGTCGACGCGGACATGATCAACGCCGGCAAGCAGACGGTGACCGCTCGCCCCGGCGCGGCGATCTTCGACTCCGCCGAGTCCTTCGCCATGATCCGTGGCGGCCACGTGGACCTGACCGTGCTCGGCGCCTTCGAGGTAGATCAGGAGGGCAACATCGCCTCCTGGATGGTGCCCGGCAAGCTGATCAAGGGCATGGGCGGCGCCATGGACCTGGTGGCCGGTGCCGAGAACATCATCTGCACCATGACCCACGCCTCCAAGCACGGCGAGTCCAAGCTGCTCGAGAAGTGCAGCCTGCCGCTGACCGGCGCCGGCTGCATCAATCGGGTGCTGACCGACCTGGCCTATCTGGAGATTAAGGACGGCGCCTTCCACCTCAAGGAGCGCGCCCCTGGGGTCTCCGTGGAGGAGATCGTCGAGAAGACCGCCGGCAAGCTGGTCGTGCCCGACCATGTGCCGGAGATGACCTTCGACTGATTCTCGGTTGCTCCCGAGAGCTCACCGGCCCGGACGCCTGCGTCCGGGCCGGTGCCGTTATGAGGAGACGGTGTCGCTGTGAGGGGGCGAATGCCGGGTGTCGATTTCATGACCAGCGGGCGCAAAGCCCGCTCCCATGGGGGTTACGGCGCCTGGCGGCCGGGCTCTGCACAGCGTTATCCACAGAATCTGTGGATATCCCGATCAAGTGATCTCGCAGCGGGTATGGTGCGGCAGCAGCAGCTCCACGGCGCGCTCCTGGTTGGCGCTGACGGCCTTCTGCACCAGGGCGAGGCCGCCGCTCTCGAAGCGATGCTCGTCGCCGTCGGCGAAGGGCAGGCGCTGGGAGCAGGCGGGATAGAAGCGGTAGTCGAGCAGCCCCGACACCGGGAAGAGCCCGTGCTGACGGTCGCTGCTGCCGACGAAGCCGCTCTCGGTGAGGCGCCGGTCATAGTGGCTCAGGCTCTCCCCCAGGCGCTGGCAGTCGAAGCCGGCGTGATGCAGGCGCGGCCCGTTCACCGCGAGCAGCCCCGCCAGGGGGTGCGCCGCGCTGAGCGACTGGAAGGTGTCCCAGTCGGGCATCGGCCAGGGCCGGCCGCGACAGAGCAGGTTCTGGCCGCGGCGGTCCGCCTCCGGCGCCAGGGCCACCAGGGACTCCAGGCGCTGGCGCGGCTCCCGGGAGAGGGTGCCGAGCTGCAGCTCGCCGAGCACCAGCCAGGGGCCGTCATCCGGGGGCGAGAGCAGCGTCGCCAGCAGGCCGCGATCGGCCATGGCGTGGCGGTGGCGGGGGCGGTAGCCCAGGTGGAGCAGGCTGGGCAGCAGGGCGTCCATGCGCCAGGGGCCGTGATTCAGCGTGACCAGCGCCAGATACTCCACCGGAGCGTCCAGGGGCCAGAGGCGCAGGGCGCCCACCTCGGGGTGCTGGTGGACATAGTCCAGCCACAGCTGCTGAACGAACTCTTCCCTCTGCATCGCAGTGGTTTCCTTGTCGTGGATGCTGGCGGGAAGTATAGGCAGTCGGCGCCTCTAGCCATTCAACGCCGGGATGACGCTTCCAGCAGCTGGCGGGTGGCCGCGGCGATCTCCCCCTCCTCGTCGGTGGGAATCACCGCCAGGGCCGGGCCCGTGCCGGCGTCGATGCGCGGGGCGTGGTGCGCATTGGCGGCCGGGTCCAGGGCCGCCCCCAGCCACCCCAGCCGGGCCACGCAGCGCTCGCGGATTTCGGCGCTGTGCTCGCCGATGCCGGCGGTGAAGACCAGGGCATCGAGTCCGCCCAGGGTGGCGGTCAGGGCACCGATCTCCTGCAGCAGCCGCTCCACGAAGAGCTCGACCGCCTCGGCGGCCTGGGGGTGGTCGCTCGCCAGCAGGTCGCGCATGTCGGCCGAGATCCCCGAGACCCCGTAGAGCCCGCTGTCGTGATAGAGCAGGCGCTCCACCTGCTCGGCCGTCATGCCGGGCTGGCGCAGCAGGTGGAGCACCACCCCGGGGTCGAGTCGCCCGCAGCGGCTGCCCATCATCATGCCGTCCAGAGCCGTAAAGCCCATGGAGGAGGCGAGGCTCTGGCCGCCGCGCAGGGCGCAGAGGCTGCAGCCCTGGCCGAGGTGGGCGATGACCACGCGGCCGGCGGCGCGCTCGGCCCCGACCACCTCCGGCAGACGGCGCGCCACATGGGCATAGGAGAGGCCGTGGAAGCCGTAGCGCAGGATGCCCTCGTCGGCCAGGCGGCGAGGCAGGGCAAAGAGCTGGTGCACCCGGGGCTGATGGCGGTGAAAGGCGGTGTCGAAGCAGGCGACCTGTAGCAGCCTGGGCTGCTGGGCGCGCAGGCGGCGAATGGTCGCCAGGGCGGGAGGCTGGTGCAGGGGCGCCAGGGTCGCCAGCGCCTCGAGGTCGTCGAGCAGGGCGTCATCCAGCAGCACCGGGGCGGCGTGGTGGGTCCCGCCGTGCACGACCCGGTGGCCGATGGCGCCGAGCCCCGCGAGCAGCCCCTCGGCCTCGAGCCAGGCGAGCAGGGCCTCGGCGGCGTCCGCGGGCCCTCCGGCCAATGGCCGGAAGCGCTCCGTGGGCGCTTCGCCCTGGAGCAGCCGCAGCCGCGGCGCCTCGCTGATCCGTTCCACCAGGCCGCGCAGCCTGAGCCGACCCTGGCCGTCGTAGAGGCCGAACTTGACGGTGGCGGAGCCGGCGTTGAGCACCAGCTGATCATCGGGCATCGTCGCCTCCCTCCCGCTGGAAATGGACCAGCCGCGCGGCCAGGGCGGCCGAGGCGAGCCGCGTCTCGACGTCATCGGCACGGCTGGTCAGCATGATCGGCACCCGGGCCCCCACCACCAGGCCGGCGGCCTGGGCGCGGGCCAGATAGATCAGCAGTTTGGCCACCATGTTGGCGGACTCGAGATTGGGGGCGATCAGCACGTCGGCCCGCCCGGCGACGTCCGAGACCAGCCCCTTCTGGCGGCTGGCCAGCGCGGAGACGGCGTTATCGATGGCCAGGGGGCCGTCCAGGATACCGCCCCGGATCTGGCCGCGCTCGCTCATCTTGCACAGGGCGGCCGCCTCGATGGTGGAGGGCAGGGTGGCACGTACGGTTTCCACCGCAGAAAGCAGGGCCACCCTGGGCGGGTCGATGCCCAGGGCCCGGGCCAGGTCGATGGCGTTCTGGATGATGTCGCGCTTGGCGTCCAGGCCCGGCGCGATGTGCAGGGCGGCATCGGAGATCAGCAGCGGGCGGGGGTAGCTGGGCACGTCCAGGGCATAGACGTGGCTCATCAGCCGCTCGGTGCGCACGCCGGTGCGCCGATCCACGGCGGCGGACATCAGCTCGTCGGTATGCAGGGAGCCCTTCATCAGGGCCTGCACCTCGCCCTCGGCGGCCAGGCGTACCGCCGTCTCGGCGGACGCGTGGCTGTGGGAGGTGTCGACCAGGGTGAGCCCGTCGAGGCTCTCGCCGAGCGCCTCCGCCGCGGCGGTGATGCGGGCTCGGGGGCCGACCAGGGTCGGGGTGATGATCCCCTCGCGCCAGGCGGCCAGGGCGCCGCCCAGGGAAGCCTCGTCGCAGGGGTGGGCCACGGCGGTGGTCAGGGTCGGCAGCGGGCGAACGCTGTCGATCAGGCGGCGGTGCTGGTCACCGGTCTGGTGCCAGTGCTCGCTCTCTGCCGGGGGGGCGTAGGGGGTCGGCATGGGCGTCTCCATGAGATGGACGCCTCTAGCCTAGCATGGGCCCCGCCTGGCGCCATCCGGCCGGCTCGGGGCCGGTATGCACGGCGGGGTAGGCTCAGCGTACGCTGACCGCCTCCAGCAGGCCGTGCTCGCGCACATGCTGGTCGAACTCGCTGTAGCCGCCGATATGGGCCTGGTCGATGAAGATCTGGGGGACGGTGTGCACCGGCTTGCCGATGGTCTTCTCCAGGTCGGCCTTGGTCAGCCCCTCGGCATGCATGTCCACGTAGCGAAAGCCCTCGATGGCGCCGGCGGATTCGAGGCGGCCGGCCAGTTCCTGGGCGAAAACGCAGAAGGGGCAGCCGGGGCGGCCGAAGATGACGACGAACATGTGGACTCCTGGGAGGACATTGAAAGTGAACGCCTGGCATTGTGACGGATCGGCCCCGGCGGGGCCAATAGCGCTCGTCAAGCCGCGCCATTGGGTCGCACTATCGGGCCGGCGGGATCTCGAGCTCGCCGGCGTCGGCCCGGCGGAGCAGCGCCCCCAGCTCCCGGTGGATGCCCGGGCTCGTCACCAGCAGGTTCTCGCCGTAAAGATCCTCGGGAAAGCCCTCCGGGCAGGGGTAGAGGTGGCCGGTGCGGGCGCCGGCCTCCCGGGCGATCAGCCAGCCGGCGGCGAAGTCCCAGGGGGAGACGCTCTCGTAGTAGGCGTCCAGGCGACCACAGGCCACATCGCAGAGGTCCAGGGCCGCGGAGCCGTTGCGCCGCACGTCCTGGCAGTGCTCCAGTACGGCGGCGAGGCGGCGCATCAGCGGAGGGCGGCTATCGCGGCGATAGGGGAAACCGGTGCCCACCAGGCAGCGCTCCAGGCTGCGGGTGCGGCTGGCCCGGATAGGCTGGCCGTTGCAGTGGGCCCCCTGGCCGGCCAGGGCGGTGAAGGTCTCTCCCAGAAAGGGGGCGTGCACCACGCCCAGGGTGACGCGACCCGACTGGGCCCAGGCGATGGAGACGGCCACGTGGTGAAAGCCGTGAGCAAAGTTGACGGTGCCGTCGATGGGGTCCACCACCCAGAGCGGGGCATCGCGCTCAAGGGCGCTGCGCTCCGGTGCCAGCTCTTCGCTGAGCCTTGCCTCATCGGGGAAGGCGGCCTCCAGGCGCGCGGTGATATGAGTGTCCACGGCGAGGTCCACATCGGTCACCAGCTCATGGCCCTGCTTGTAGCGGTGGCCGAAGGTCTGGGCGGCACGGGCATCGCGGATCATCTCGCCGGCCTCCCGGGCGATCTCCACGGCGAGGGCCAGGCGTTCGGTGTCGGTCATGAGGGCTCCAGGCGTCGATGGCATCGGAGCCCAGCATAGCATCCGGCTGCGAGGAGGGTGGGCGCGGCGCTATACTGCACGCGCCAACGCGTCATGAAGGAGCCGCCATGCATGCCCTGACCCCTGAACAGTATGCTCGACTGGGCCGGCTCGCGGAGGGCTGGACCCACCGCTATCTGCGCGACGCCAAGCGGCAGCCGGGCTTCAATCCGCGGCTTGCCGCCGATGCCCTCTGTTTCCAGCGCCACACCGACCCCGAGCTCGGCGAGCAGCTGGTGGGGGCCCTGGTCACCCCGGTGTCGCTGTGGCTGGTGATGGTGCCCGCGGCCGACAGCGTCGAGATGCCCGAGGTGGGCAGCCATCACTGGCTGGCGTTGCCCTCGGGGGAGTACCCGCTGGAGACCGTGGCCCTGGGCGAGGAGGCCTGGTGCCGCCGCCTGGTGCTGCTCGATGACCTCTCGGACGTGACCAGCCGGCAGGCGGCCAGCCGGCTCGCTCAGCAGCTGATGGAGCGGGTCATGGCCGAGCGCCCGCCCGCCGACGGTGGCGCCTGAGGGCGGGCGGCCGTATGCTGGGGACGCTGTATCTTTCCCGCCCTGCGCGCTGGGCATGACAACGAAAAGACAAGGAGCTGCTGATGTCAGGAACTGCCCCCACCACTCCCCGCGTCGCCCTGGTCACCGGCACCACCAGCGGCATCGGTGAAGCCGTGGTGCGTCACTTCTGCGAGCTTGGTCACCAGGTGCTGGCCGTGGACTTCAATCCGGACGGCGCCGAGGTGGCCGAGCGCGCCGGCGCCGTCTTCTTCCAGGCCGACCTCACCGACGGGGAGGCCTGCAAAGCGGCGGTGGCGGAGGCCATGCGCCGCTTCGGCCGGGTGGATATCCTGGTCAACAACGCCGGGATCCAGCACGTCGCCCCCATCGAGGAATTCCCCGAGGCGAAGTGGCGCCAGATCATCGACCTGATGCTGACCGCTCCCTTCCTGCTGACCCAGGCGGCCTGGCCCTCCATGCGCGAGAACGGCTGGGGTCGGGTGATCAATATCGCCTCGGTGCATGCCCAGGTCGCCTCGCCTGGCAAGTCGGCCTATATCAGCGCCAAGCACGGCATGATCGGCCTGACCAAGACCGCGGCCCTGGAGGGCGGCGCCCAGGGCATCACCGCCAACGCCATCTGTCCCGCCTATGTGAAGACCCCCCTGGTCGACAACCAGATCGCCGACCAGGCGAAGCTGCACGGCATGGAGGAGCAGCAGGTGATCGAGCAGATCATGCTCAAGAACGCCGCCGTGAAGCGGCTGATCGAGCCCGCCGAGGTGGCCGAGCTGGTCGCCTACCTGGCCTCCGATGCCGCCGGTGCCGTCACGGGCTCGAGCTGGAACATCGACCTGGGGTGGACGGCGCAGTAAGGGTCTATCGGCGCACCGGCCGCTTCTGCAGCTTGCGCTGCAGGGTGCGTCGGTGCATCCCCAGCGCCCGGGCGGTGGCGGAGATATTGCCGTCGTTCTCCTGGAGCACCTTCTGGATATGCTCCCAGGCCAGGCGGTTGATGGAGGGGGGCTGCTCTGCCACTTCCGCTTCGGGGTCGCCGGTCTCCTTCTCGAAGGCGGCCAGCACCTCGTCGGCATCGGCGGGCTTGCAGAGGTAGTTGACTGCCCCCAGCTTGATCGCCTCCACGGCGGTGGCGATGCTGGAGTAGCCGGTCAGTACCACCACCCGGCACTCGGGTACCGCCTCCATCAGCTCCGGCAGCAGCTTCAGGCCGGAGTCATGCTCCAGCTTGAGGTCCAGGGTGGCCAGCTCCGGACGGTGCTGGCGCGCCAGGGAGAGCGCCTGCTCGCTGTCATGGGCCACCAGCACCTCGAAGCCGCGCCGGCTCATGGCGCGGTTCAGCACGTGGCAGAACATCTCGTCGTCGTCGATGATCAGCAGTCGTTCGGCTGTGGTTGGCTCTTGCATGGTGTCCTCATGGTCGGGTTCGGCTCAGCTGGCCGGTTCGCTGCGCGGCAGCACCACCTCGGTCAGGGTGCCGCCCTCGGGGTGATTGTACAGGCTCACGCCGCCGCCGAGGCGGTTGATGGTGGCATGGGTCAGGAAGAGCCCGATGCCGAGCCCCTTGCTCTTGGTGGAGACGAAGGTCTCGCCCAGCTGGTCGGCAATGGAGAGCGCCACGCCCGGCCCATGATCGCGAATATCGATGATCACCTCCTGGGGTGTCCAGTCGAGACTGATCAGGATGTCATCGGGGTTGGCGTCGGCGGCGTTGTTGAGCAGGTTGGTCAGGGCCTGTTCCAGGGTGGTGTCCACCGAGATCCAGGGGCGCCCGCGGCGCTCGGCCACCTCCAGGCGGTGGCTGACATCGGGGCGCAGCACCAGCCAGCGCTGCACCACGCCGGCCAGCCAGACCTCGCCATCGCGCACCTGGGGCTCCCCCATGCGGCGCCGGTCGGCGTTCTCCACCAGCTCGCGCAGGCGGGCCTTGCAGGTATCCACCTGCTGGCGCAGCAGCTCGATATCCTTCTGCAGCATGGGGTTGTCCCGGGCCTCGTCGCGCATCTCGGAGAGCAGCACGGCCATGGTGGAGAGGGGGGTGCCGAGCTCATGGGCGGTGCCGGCGGCCTGGGTGGCCACGGCCAGCACCTGCTCATTGCGCAGAGCGGACTCGCGGGTGGTCGAGAGGGCCTGCTCCCGGCTGCGCAGCGCATGGGCCATCTTGTAGATGAAGAAGGTGACCAGGCCCGCGGAGAGGGCGAAGTTGAGCCACATTCCCAGCACGTGGAGGCTGACTCCCTGACCGTGGTCGTGGTGGCCGTGGGCCAGCTGGGGGACCGGGTGATAGTGGACCATCAACAGCGAGTAGGCGAGCAGCGCCGTGGTGGCGATGATCCAGGCGTAGCGCCAGGGCAGGGTAGCGGCGGCGATGGTCACGGGTACCAGGTAGTAGGTGATGAAGGGGTTGCTGGAGCCGCCGGTGTAGTAGAAGAGCAGGGTCAGGGCCAGCACATCGGCGAGCAGGTGCGCCAGGTACTCGCCGTGGCTGATGGCGCTGTGGTGCCCAAGCCGCCACCAGGTGGCCAGATTGAGCAACGCCATGGCCAGGACCACGCCGATCACCGCCCTCACCTGGAGAGCGAAACCGAGGAACTCCACGCCGATGATGATGCCGGCCAGAAAGCCGGTCCAGGTGATGCCCCGCACGATGGTCAGGCGGACCAGGTTGCGGCTGGGGGTGGAAAGGGGCAGTGGCTGGGTGGCTGTGGGCATGGCGGCTCCTCGCATCGGGCCATCTATCATACCCGCTGCGGCGCCGGCCTACATTTCATCGCGCTGGCGGCGTAGAATGCGCCCACCGCCAACCGGCAACCATTCACGCACCCCTGCGGTGCCTCGACGACGAATCCATCATCGATGTCAGACCCCACCCTGGCCCGCGAAGTCGGGCTGCGACGCACTTTCGCCATTATCAGTCACCCGGATGCGGGCAAGACCACCATCACCGAGAAGATGCTGCTGTTCGGAAACGCCATCCAGATGGCCGGCTCCGTGAAGAGCAAGCGCGCCGATCGCCACGCCACCTCCGACTGGATGAAGATGGAGCAGGAGCGCGGCATCTCGGTGACCACCTCGGTGATGCAGTTCCCCTACGGCGGGCGCATCGTCAACCTGCTCGATACCCCCGGCCACGAGGACTTCTCCGAGGACACCTACCGCACCCTGACCGCGGTGGATTCGGCGCTGATGGTGATCGACGGCGCCAAGGGCGTCGAGGATCGCACCATCAAGCTGATGGAGGTGTGTCGCCTGCGCACCACCCCCATCCTCACCTTCATCAACAAGATGGACCGCGATATACGCGACCCCATCGAGGTGATGGACGAGGTGGAGACGGTGCTCAACATCCAGTGTGCGCCCATGACCTGGCCCATCGGCATGGGGCGCCACTTCAAGGGGGTCTACCACCTCTATAACGATGTCATCCACCTCTACACCCAGGGGCAGGGCAGCCGCATTCCCGATGACAGGCGCATCGAGGGGCTCGACAACCCCGAGGTGGACGCCGTGCTGGGCGAGGATCAGGCCGAGGAGCTGCGCATGGAGGTGGAGCTGGTCAGGGGCGCCTCCCACGCCTTCGACCTCGAGGCCTACCGCCGCGGCGAGCTGACCCCGGTCTACTTCGGTACCGCCATGGGTAACTTCGGGGTGCGCGAGATGCTCGACGGCTTCGTGGAGTATGCGCCGCCGCCCCAGTCCCGGGAGACCGACCTGCGCACCGTGGAGGCCGAGGACCCGCGCTTTACCGGCTTCGTGTTCAAGATCCAGGCCAACATGGACCCCAACCACCGGGATCGCATCGCCTTCCTGCGGGTCTGCTCGGGCAAGTACGAGAAGAACATGAAGATGCGCCATGTGCGCATCGGCAAGGACGTCAAGATCGCCGATGCGCTGACCTTCATGGCCTCGGACCGCTCCCAGGTGGAGGAGGCCTGGCCCGGCGATATCATCGGCCTGCACAACCACGGCACCATCCAGATCGGCGACACCTTCACGGTGGGCGAGGAGATGCGCTTCACCGGCATTCCGCACTTCGCGCCGGAGCTCTTCAAGCGGGTGCGCCTCAAGGACCCGCTCAAGATGAAGGCGCTCCAGAAGGGCCTGCAGCAGCTCTCCGAGGAGGGTGCCACCCAGGTCTTCATGCCCCTGGACAACAACGACCTGATCCTCGGCGCCGTGGGTACCCTGCAGTTCGACGTGGTGGCCCACCGCCTCAAGGAGGAGTACAAGGTGGAGGCGATCTACGAGGGGGTGAACGTCAACACCGCCCGCTGGATCTACTGCGATGACGCCAAGAAGCTCGAGGAGTTCAAGCGTAAGGCGAGCGCCAACCTGGCCATCGACGGCGGCGGCTACCTCACCTATATCGCCCCGACCCGGGTCAACCTGCAGATGACCCAGGAGCGCTGGCCGGAGATCCGCTTCCAGCCCACCCGGGAGCACTGACGCTCCTATGCTGATCGACGCCCACTGCCACCTGGACTTCCCCGATTTCGACGCCGATCGCGAGGCGGTGTTCGAGCGGGCCAGGGCGGTGGGCGTCGGGCATTTCGTGGTGCCGGGCACGACGCGCCAGCGCTGGCCGGATGTGCTGGCGCTGGGCAAGTGCGACGACGTCAGCGTCTGCCTGGGGCTGCACCCCTATTTCATGAACTCCCACGTCGACAGCGACCTGGACGCCCTTGACCAGACCCTGGCGGCTCACTGCGGCGGCGCCTCACCCAGGGTCGTGGCGGTGGGCGAGTGCGGTATCGATGCCCGCTTCGCCGATACCCTCGAGGCCCAGTGGGAACTCTTCGACGCCCAGCTCAGGCTGGCCAAGACGCATGCACTCCCGCTGGTGATCCACTGCGTGCGGGCCAACGACCGGGTCGCCAAGCGGTTGCGTCAGCTGGCGCCGCCCGCCGGCGGCCTGATCCACGCCTTCGCCGGCTCGCCGGAGCAGGCGCGGCGCTTCATCGATCTGGGCTTCGTGGTGGGGCTGGGGGGTGCGGTGACCCATGCGCGGGCAAAGCGCTTGAGGCGCGCCGTGGCAGCCCTGCCGGACGATGGCTTCGTGCTTGAGACCGATAGCCCCGACATGCCGCTGGCAGGGCGCCAGGGAGAGCGCAACGAGCCGGCGCGGGTCGTGGAGGTGTGCCGGGTCGTCGCCGAACTGCGGGGCCAGAGCGAGGAGGCGGTGGCGGCGGCCAGCACCGCCACCGCCCGGCGCCTCTTCGGCCTGTAAGCGAGCCCGGCCGAGGGTCAGCCGCGGGCAACCATCTCCTCTGGGTCCAGGCGCTCCACGGCATAGGGGAGCTTTAGCTGCTTGAAGGCCTGGCCGGCGACGCTCAGGGGCCCCAGGTCCTCCTTCGTGCTCAGCACGGCGAGCACCTCCGCCTGGCCATAGGCATCGAGTTCGGCGGCGACCACCTCGCCCACCGCCTTGCCCTCGGCGCTCTCCACCGGGCTGCCCGGGCCGGGGAGCTCTTCGCCCTCCAGCTGGGCGCGCACCAGGCGCCGCTTCACCTGGCCGCGGAAGTGGGCCCTGGCCACGACTTCCTGGCCGGTGTAGCACCCCTTCTTGAAGCTGATGCCGCCCAGCGCCTCCCAGTTGATCATCTGTGGCAGCAGGGCGTCGCTGTGCTCCGGCGTCAGCCAGGCCAGACCGGCCTGGATATCCTGCAGGCACCACACCCCATTGCCCACCGGCGCGGCCTGCTCGGTCAGGGTCTGCCACAGGGCCTCGGCGCGCTCTGCCGGCAGGCAGATCAGCTGGCGCGGACGGGGCCCCGGGTGGGTCAGCAGCTGCAGTTCGGCATCGCCGGCCTGATGCCAGGCCGCCGGGGGCACCAGGTCCAGCCGCGCTTCGGCCATCGCCGGCGCCTCCCGGCCGATGAGCCCGATCAGCGCCAGGTCGTCTCGTGGGGTGAGCTTGGCCTGGTAGAAGGCGGCGAACTTGCCCAGATGCTCCGCCAGGGGGGCGACCAGGCCGCGGTGCATCAGCAGGCGGTAGTGCCCCTCGGCGACCCTGAGCAGCTGGGCGTTGGCCAGCATGCGCCCCTTGGGGGTGCAGAAGACGGTCAGCGGGGCGAAGTCGCCGTCGGCGTGGGCGATCTGGGCACTGGCCTGCCCCTGCAGGAGCTTGTCGGCACCGACGCCGATCACGTCCAGGGCGCCCAGATGCACCAGCGGCGTGACCACCGTCCCATCCAGGGCCTGTCGGGCCTGATCCGGGGTGTCGAAGGCGACCCGGTCATCGGCCTCCTGCCGTCCGCCCAGGGCGGTAATCCACTCCTGCATGTGCTCTCCTCGTCGTCGGGGTAGGGATAGTCCCCTTATGCGGGCTCCGCTGCGACATTGCAACCGCTGTGGCCGCCGCGGCGCCATGCTAGACTCGCTCGCACATTCCCGGGGCCAGAGGAGAGCCGCCCATGGCGCACCAGTCGCTGACCTTCAAGGGCGTCGAGAACGCCGATCAGATCAACCGCATCACCACGGCGCTGATGATGCTCGACGGGGTCGACAGCGCCGAGGTCGGCCGCCACGGCGCCGAGGTGGAGGGCCGTGTCCGCCGCGATGCGCTGATCAAGGCCGTCGAGGCCCTCAAGCTTCCCATCCAGGTCAAGTGAACAGGAGGTTCCCCATGAAGAAGACCATTGAAGTCGTAAGCGTACGCAACCATATCTTTCGCCAGCGGGTCGAACTGGACGGCTTCGACGAGCTGTTCATCGACGTGCCGGTGGCCTATGGCGGCGAGGGCACGGCGCCTGACCCCCACGACTACTTCGACCTCTCCCTGGGGGGCTGCAAGGCGATCACCTCCATGATGTACGCCAAGCGCAAGGGGTGGCCTCTCGAGGGCATCAGCGTCAAGGTACACCGCGACGACAGCGAGGAGCGCCAGGGTGTCTATCGCCTCGACGTGGAGATGACCTTCCACGGCATCGAGGACCCCGAGCAGCTGGCACGCCTGGAGGAGATCAGCCACAAGTGCCCCATCCACCGGCTGATGACCAGCTCCACCGTGGAGGTCACCACCCGCACCAGCGTCGAGGCCTGAGCCTTCCACCATTCAATGGAGACCCCATGAGCAGACCCTTTCGCCTCGCCTCGAAGTTTCAGCCCGCCGGCGACCAGCCCGCGGCCATCGACGGCCTGGTGCGCGGGCTCGAGGCGGGGCTGGCCCACCAGACCCTGCTCGGGGTCACCGGCTCCGGCAAGACCTTCACCATGGCCAACGTGGTGGAGCGCCTGCAGCGCCCGACCATCGTCATGGCGCCCAACAAGACCCTGGCGGCCCAGCTCTATGGGGAGTTCAAGGCGTTCTTCCCCGACAACGCCATCGAGTACTTCGTCTCCTACTACGACTACTATCAGCCCGAGGCCTATGTGCCGTCGTCGGACACCTTCATCGAGAAGGATGCCTCCATCAACGACCATATCGAGCAGATGCGCCTCTCGGCCACCAAGGCGCTGCTGGAGCGCCGCGACGCCCTGATCGTGGTCTCGGTGTCGGCCATCTACGGCCTGGGGGATCCCGACCAGTACCTGAAGATGCGTCTGCACTTCACCCGCGGGGAGCTGATCGACCAGCGCAAGTTCCTGCGGCGCCTGGCGGAGCTCCAGTACACCCGCAACGACATGGACTTCAAGCGCGGCACCTACCGGGTGCGCGGCGACGTCATCGACATCTTTCCGGCAGACGCCGAGGAGGAGGCAGTGCGGGTCGAGCTCTTCGACGACGAGATCGACTCCATCCGCCTCTTCGACCCGCTCACCGGCGAGGTGAGGGGCGAGGTGCCGCGCATGACCGTCTACCCCAAGTCCCACTATGTCACGCCCCGGGAGACCATCCTCGGCGCCATCGATGCCATCAAGGCGGAGCTGGTCGAGCGCCTCGAGTGGCTGCGCAAGCACGACCGCCTGGTGGAGGCCCAGCGCCTGGAGCAGCGCACCCTCTACGATATCGAGATGATGCTCGAACTGGGCTACTGCAACGGCATCGAGAACTACTCCCGCTACCTCTCCGGGCGCAACCCCGGCGAGCCGCCCCCCACCTTCTTCGACTACCTCCCCGATGACGCCCTGCTCTTCATCGACGAGAGCCACGTCAGCGTCCCCCAGGTAGGGGGGATGTACAAGGGCGACCGCTCCCGCAAGGAGACCCTGGTGGAGTACGGCTTCCGGCTCCCCTCGGCGCTGGATAATCGCCCCATGAAGTTCGAGGAGTGGGAGGCGATCAGCCCCCAGACCATCTTCGTCTCCGCCACCCCGGGGCCCTACGAGGCGGAGCACGCCGGCCAGGTGGTGGAGCAGGTGGTGCGTCCCACCGGCCTGCTCGACCCGGAGCTGGAGGTGCGTCCGGCCAGCACCCAGGTGGATGATCTGCTCTCGGAGATTCGCCTGCGCACCGCCGTGGGGGAGCGGGTGCTGGTGACGACGCTGACCAAGCGCATGGCCGAGGACCTCACCGAGTATCTGGACGAGCACGACGTGCGGGTGCGCTACCTGCACTCCGACATCGACACCGTGGAGCGGGTGGAGATCATCCGCGACCTGCGCCTTGGCAAGTTCGATGTCCTGGTGGGCATCAACCTGCTGCGGGAGGGCCTCGACATCCCCGAGGTCTCCCTGGTGGCGATCCTCGATGCGGACAAGGAGGGCTTCCTGCGCAACGAGCGCTCCCTGATCCAGACCATCGGCCGGGCGGCACGCAACGCCCACGGCAAGGCGATCCTCTACGGTGACCGGGTCACCGACTCCATGCGCCGCGCCATGGAGGAGACCGAGCGGCGCCGGGCCAAGCAGGTCGCCTTCAACGAGGAGCACGGCATCACGCCGACCACCGTGACCCGCTCGGTGGCCGATATCCTCGAGGCCGCCCAGGCGCCGGGCAGGAAGGGCAAGGGGCGCCGCGGCGAGCGCAAGGTGGCGGAGCGGGAGGCGATCTACGACCCCGCTGAGCTCTCTCCCCAGCAGCTGGCCCAGGAGCTGACCCGGGTCGAGGATGCCATGTTCGAGGCGGCCCAGAACCTGGAGTTCGAGGAGGCCGCGCGGCTGCGCGACCGGCTGCAGGAGCTGAAGGAGCGCCAGCTGGCGCTGGGTGCTGTCTGATGCCTGAGGGGCCCGAGATTCGTCGCGCCGCCGACCGCATCCATCAGCAGATCGCCGGCCGGCGGCTGGAGGAGGTCTGGTTCGCCTTTCCCGAGCTGGCGCAGGAGGCCGGCTCCCTGGTGGGGCGCCGGATCACGGCGGTGGACAGCTGGGGCAAGGCGCTGCTGACCCGCTTCGATGACGGCCGGGTGCTCTACTCCCACAACCAGCTCTACGGCGTCTGGAAACTCCACGACGCCGAGCGGGAGCCGGATACCGGCCGCTCCCTGCGGGTGCGCCTTGTCGGCGAGGGGAGGGCGGCCAGCCTCTACAGCGCCTCGGATGTCTCCCTCTGGCAGGAGGAGCGTCTCGGGGAGCATCCCTTCCTGGCGCGGCTCGGTCCCGATCTGCTGACCCACGGGGTGACGGTGGAGCAGGCCATGGCCCGCCTGCGGGAACCACGCTTCCGGCGCCGTGGGCTGGGCGGGCTGCTGCTGGACCAGGCGCTGTTTGCCGGCATCGGCAACTACCTGCGCTCCGAGATCCTCTTCTTCGCCGGCCTCCACCACAGGGCCAAGCCCATGGGCCTGAGCGATGATGCCCTCGAGCGGCTGGCGCACAGCATCCTGGCGGTCACCCGTCAGGCCTACGACCAAGCCGGCGTCACCAACCGGCCCGACTGGGCCGCCCAGGATCGCCGGCGCGGCGCCAGCCGCCGCCACTGGCGCTTTGCCGTCTTCGAGCGCGACGGTCGGGACTGCCACGCCTGCGGCGGCGTCATCGAACGAGTCTCGGTCGCCTCCCGGCGGCTCTATCTCTGCCCCGGCTGCCAGGCGCCGCCCTGAGGCCGGCATATTCACAGCAATCTTTTTCACAGCAGTCATTTTTATACCGTTATCTTTTCTGCGCAGAATCCTTTGACCAAGGCTTTGGTGGCAGGAATGTCAGGCAACCCCGGGGTGGGGTATAATCCAGCCCGCTCGAGCCCGCCGGGCAGCCAGGCTGCCATCCGAGAGCGGGCATGCCGATAACGCCAAGGAGTTCCTTGCCCATGACCGTGATTCGTCAGGACGATCTGATTCAGAGCGTCGCCGATGCGCTGCAGTACATCTCCTACTACCACCCGAAGGACTTCATCGACGCCATGGCTCAGGCCTACGAGCGCGAGGAGAACCCGGCGGCGAAGGACGCCATTGCCCAGATCCTGATCAACTCACGCATGTGCGCCATGGGCCATCGTCCGATCTGCCAGGACACCGGCATCGTGACCGTCTTCCTGCACGTGGGCATGAACGTGCGCTGGGACGCCGAGATGAGCCTGGATGACATGGTCAACGAGGGCGTGCGTCGCGCCTACGCGCTGCCCGACAATGTGCTGCGCGCCTCGGTGCTGGCCGACCCGGACGGCGCCCGCAAGAACACCGGCGACAATACTCCGGCGATCATCCACCACAAGATCGTCCCCGGCGACACCGTGGAGGTCCACGTGGCCGCCAAGGGGGGCGGCAGCGAGGCGAAGTCCAAGTTCGCCATGCTCAACCCCTCCGACAACGTGGTCGACTGGGTCATGGAGCAGCTGCCCAAGATGGGCGCCGGCTGGTGTCCGCCCGGCATGCTGGGCATCGGCATCGGCGGCACCGCCGAGAAGGCCATGGAGATCGCCAAGGAGGCGCTGCTGGATCCCATCGATATCCAGGAGCTGCAGGCCCGTGGCGCCTCCAACCGCGCCGAGGAGCTGCGCCTGGAGCTCTTCGACAAGGTCAACAAGAGCGGTATCGGCGCCCAGGGCCTGGGCGGGCTGACCACGGTGCTCGACATCAAGGTCAGGGACTACCCGACCCACGCGGCCAACAAGCCGGTGGCCATCATTCCCAACTGTGCCGCTACCCGCCACGCCCACTTCACCCTGGACGGCTCCGGTCCCGCCGCGCTGCCGGCGCCGAAGCTGGAGGACTGGCCGGAGATCACCCGCGAGGCGGGGGATAACGTCAAGCGTGTCAACCTCGACAGCGTGACCCCGGAAGAGGTCCAGACCTGGCAGCCCGGCGACACCCTGCTGCTCAACGGCAAGCTGCTGACCGGCCGCGACGCCGCCCACAAGCGCATGGTGGACATGATCGCCAAGGGCGAGCCGCTGCCCGTCGACATGAAGGGTCGCTTCATCTACTACGTGGGTCCGGTGGACCCGGTGGGCGATGAAGTGGTCGGCCCGGCCGGTCCCACCACCGCCACCCGCATGGACAAGTTCACCCGCACCATGCTGGAAGAGACCGGCCTGCTGGGCATGGTGGGCAAGGCCGAGCGCGGCCCGGCCGCCATCGAGGCGATCCGCGACAACAAGGCGGTCTACCTGATGGCCGTGGGCGGCTCCGCCTACCTGGTGGCCCAGGCGATCAAGAAGTCCCGCGTGGTGGGCTTCGAGGACCTGGGCATGGAGGCCATCTACGAGTTCGAGGTGGAGGACATGCCGGTGACCGTGGCCGTGGACAGCCAGGGCACCTCGGTACACCAGACCGGCCCCGCCAAGTGGAAGGAGATCATCGCCGAGCGGGCGTGATCCTGTCGCTTCAGGTGCCACCGCGGCCCCGCCATCTGGCGGGGCCGCTGCCGTTTGGGTATGCTGTAGAACACTGTTTTTTCAGGGAGAGCCCATGACATCCTGGCTGTTAGGACTGGCGATCTTTATGGTGCACCTGCTGGGCATCCTGTCGGCGGTCCTCGCGCTGCTCTCCAGCCGGACCTCCCAGGGTGCCATCGCCTGGATCCTCTCCCTGATCACGCTGCCCTACGTGGCGGTGCCCGCCTACTGGATCTTCGGGCAGCCGCGCTTCTACGGCTATGTGTCGGCCCGCGGCGAGCGCGACAGCGTGCTGCGCCGGGTGCTGGCTCGCTATCGCGAGCCCCTGGAGCCCTTCGTGGCCGAGACCCGCGACCCGGACGTGCGCGCCGTAGAGCAGCTGGCCCAGATGCCGATGACCAGCGGCAACCGGGCCGAGCTGCTGGTGGACGGCGAGGCCACCTTCGAGAGCCTCTTCGACGGCATCGAGCGCGCCGAGGAGTATGTGCTGATCCAGTTCTTCATCGTGCGCAATGATGCCCTGGGCATTGAGCTCAAGCAGCGGCTGCAGCGAGTGGCCAATCGCGGGGTGCGGGTCTACTTCCTCTATGACGAGGTGGGCAGCCACAAGCTCAACGAGGGCTACCTGCGCGACCTGGCCAGCAGCGGCGTGGAGGTGAGCGCCTTCCGCTCCTCGCGCGGGTTTCGTCACCGCTTCCAGCTCAACTTCCGCAACCATCGCAAGGTGCTGGTGGTGGATGGCCGCGAGGGGTGGGTCGGTGGCTTCAACGTCGGCGTGGAGTACCTGGGCCAGCATCCTCGCCACGGGGCCTGGCGCGATACCCACCTGAAGCTCACCGGCCCCAGCGTGCTGGGTCTGCAGGAGGCCTTCTGGGAGGACTGGCACTGGGCCACCGGGGAGGTGATCACCCTAACCTGGACGCCTCAGGTCAGCTGCCACGAGTGTCACAAGGTCGTGATCGTGCCCTCGGGGCCGGCGGATCGCCAGGACACCGCCGGCCTCCTGGTGCAGCACGCCATCCACAGCGCTCGGGAGCGCTTCTGGGTGACCAGTCCCTACTTCGTGCCCGACCAGGGCGTCCAGGACGCCCTGCGCCTGGCCGCCATGCGCGGGGTGGACGTGCGCATCATGATCCCGGAGCACCCTGATCACCTGCTGGTGTTCCTGTCGGCCTTCTCCTTCCTGCCCGACATGCTCAGGGCCGGGGTCAAGGTCTACCGCTACCAGCCGGGCTTCCTGCACCAGAAGGTGATGCTGATCGACGATTCGGCGGCCAGTGTCGGCACCGTCAACCTCGACAACCGCTCCTTCCGTCTCAACTTCGAGATCACCGCTTTCCTGCCGGATCGCCACTTCGCCGCCCAGGTGCGGCTGATGCTGGAGAAGGACTTCGCCAACTGCCGGCGCGTCAACCTCGACGAGATCACCTCGCGGCCGCTGTGGCGCAAGCTGGTTTCGCGGGCCGCCTATCTCCTGTCTCCCATCCAGTGATACATTACGCTTTCACGATGGCCGAGAGCTCGGCCCTGCTGCCATCCGCGGATCGGGAGACCCCGTGAACCTCGAGACCAAATGGCTGGAAGACTTCGTCGCCCTGGCCAATACCCGCAGCTTTTCCGCCTCGGCGCGGCAGCGCCATGTAACCCAGCCCGCCTTCAGCCGGCGTATCCGGGCCCTGGAGCAGGCGGTAGGCGCCACCCTGGTGGACCGCTCCACCACGCCGGTGGACCTGACGCCCGAAGGGCAGCTCTTTCTGGTCACCGCCCGCAACCTGGTGGAGCAGCTCAACGAGAGCCTGGGGCACCTGCGGGGCCTGGCCATCGCCAACGAGGCGCTGGACATCGTCGCCGCCCACTCCCTGGCGCTGAGCTTCTTTCCCCCCTGGATCTCCCGCCTGCAGCAGGGGATCGGCGAGCTGCCCACCCGCCTGGTGGCCATGAACGTGGGGGAGGCGATCCACGTGCTTCGGGAGGGCAAGTGCGACCTGATGCTCGCCTACTACGACCCCTATGCCAGCATGCAGCTGGACCCCGAGGTCTTTCCCTCCTTCTCCATCGGCCAGGTGAAGATGCTGCCGGTGAGTCTGCCGGACGAGGCGGGAGAGCCACGCTTCCCGCTGGACGGCAAGGAATCGATTCCCTACCTCGCCTACACCCAGGGTGCCTTCCTGGGCAGCAGCGTGCGCATGCTGCTCAAGAACGACGCCCTGCGCCTGCGGCTGCGCACCGTCTACGAGACCGCCATGGCCGAGGGGCTCAAGGGGATGGTGCTGCAGGGCATCGGCATGGCCTGGATTCCCGACTTCTGCATCCGCGAGGAGCTTAAGAACGGCCGCCTGGTGCGGGCCGGAGGCGAGGAGTGGGACGTGCCCCTGGAGATCCGTCTCTACCGCTGCTCCCTGGTGCACAAGCCCGGCGTCGAGAAGCTCTGGCGGCAGATGCAGAAGCTCCCCCGCGACTTCCTTCAGGGGTAGGCGCCGGGGGCGGGCTCACTGACCGCCGAAGTCGGCGGGCAGTCCCAGGAAGTCCTGAATGATGAAGAAGTGGTCCTCGAAGAGCGCCTCCGGGTCCAGGTCCGCCAGGGCCACCCAGCGAGCGTGGTCGCCGCCCTTGACTGGCTTGAGGCGAGGCAGCTGCTGGTCAGGGGTCAGGGCGAAGTAGAAGGCCTCCGCCAGGGTGCGGCCACGCCAGCTGCGGTGAGGTTCGTCGAAGAGCCGCTGGCCGCGCAGGGAGCCCTTGAGCACAGGCTCCGGCACCTTCAGGCGCACCCGTTCGCGCAGCTCCCGCAGGCAGGCGTCCAGCAGGCGCTCATGGGAGTTGATGAAACCGCCCGGCAGCGCCAGCAGCCCCTTGCCCGGTGCCGCCGTGCGGCGCACCAGCAGCACGTGCCCTGACTGCACCACCACCGCATTGACCGTCACGAAGATGGGCGGGTAGGGCGCCTGGGCCCAGGCGCTGCGGTACTGGTCCAGCAGCCGCTGCTCCTCGATCAGCTGGCGGTAGTGGTCGCCGGCGCAGAACTCCTGCACCGAGTCCACCACGCCGGGGGGCAGGTCGTGGGCGGCGCCGGTGGTCAGGTAGTCCTCGGCGGAGGAGGCGGAGCGGAACAGCCGCTCACGGATCTGGCTCGCCGAGATTCCCTCCACCAGGGGCACGCTCACCGACTCCCACTGGGGAAAGAGTGAAAGGTAGTAGCTCGACTGTCCGCGGCTCGCCCCGATCAGACCGATGCGCGGCAGGCGCGCCGTATGGGGGCTGGCGATATCACGCACCTTGCGCTGCACGTCGCGCACCCAGACGTCGTTGTTGTAGAGGGCGTCGAGGAGCGGCACCACGGCAAGCCGGGCGTTCTCGTCGTCGTCGAAGGCGCTGCGCAGCATGGCGCGTCGCTCGTCGAAGCGCCAGGGGTTGCGCAGGGAGCGAGCCTGCCAAGAGGAGCCCACCAGCACGATCACCTGGCGCGCTCGCTTGAGCGCCTCGTGGATCACCGCCAGGTGGCCCAGGTGCGGCGGCTGGAAGCGACCGATGAACACCAGGCAGTCGAAATCGAAGGCGTCGCGGTCGGTGTCCGGGCAGGCGGGCATGGCGTGTCCTGAGCAGAGGGTGCGTTGGCGACCCATTATGGTCAGCCCGCCCGGGGCATGCAATGCGCGGGCGGGGCGGCATCAGACGGTCGATTCGCGTATCCTTGGGGCATCACAGGGACGCGGGGAACACGATGATCGATCTGAAGAAACTCTCGCCGGCCGGGCTCAGGGGCACGCTGCTCTTCTGGTGGAATGTCATCCACGGTGCCATCCGCCTGTGGCTCGAACGCAACGCCTTCAGCTACGCCGGGTCGCTGGCCTTCTACACGCTCTTCTCCCTGGCGCCCACCATGATCATCGCGGTGACCGTCATCGGCCTGGTGATGGGCGAGGATGCCGCCCAGGGGCAGATCGTCGCCCAGCTTCAGGACACCATGGGGCACGATGCCGCGGCCGCCATCGAGCAGGCCGTGGCCAGCTCGCGCATCGAGGAGTCGGGCCTGCTGCCCACCCTGCTGGGCTTCGGGGCCCTGATGGTGGGTGCCACCACGGTATTTGCCCAGATGCAGTTCTCGCTCAACACCATCTGGGGCGTGACCGCCCGGCCCAGCGCCAACAGCGCCCTGGTCTTCATCAAGAACCGCCTGCTGTCGCTCACCGTGGTGCTCTCTATCGGCTTTATCCTGCTGGTATCGCTGATCTTCGGCGTCATGGTGAGAGCCATGCTGCAGGCCGCCGACGAGCTGGTGCCCTATGTGGGCCTGCTCACCACCACGGCCGAGTTTCTCGTCTCCCTGGCGGTGATCGCCGCGCTCTTCGCCACCATCTTCAAGGTGCTGCCCGACGTGGTGCTGAGCTGGAGGGACGTGCTGGTGGGCGCCGTGGTCACTGCGCTGCTCTTCGCGGTGGGGCGCTCGGCCATCGCCATCTATCTCTCCCACACCGCCACCGCCTCCACTTACGGCGCCGCCGGCTCGGTGGTCATGATCCTCCTCTGGGTGTATTACAGTTCGCTTATCCTCCTGTTCGGCGCCGCCTTTACCCGCTGCCACCTGATCGAGCGGGGTCGCCCCCTGGTCCCGCGCAACACCGCGGTGGTGGTGAAGCGTGAGCTGCTGGACAAGCGCGGCGACGTCGCCTGACGTCCAGGGTAGCATCAGGAAGGCCGGCAGCTGCCGGCCTTGCCTTCATCTGGGTGCTGTCCGGTGGCGTCAGCGTCGGCCGAAGCGCTCCCGGGCCATGGCGTCGGCGATGGTCGCCGGGCTGAGCCCCTCCCGGGCGGCGCGTGGGAAGAGCTCATCCAGGGTGGCACCGATCCCCTCGATATGGGCCATCACCGCGGCCCGATCGTAGTCCTCCCGGCGCTGCCAGGCGATCTCGATCACCCCGCCGGCGTTGGCCACATAGTCCGGGGTATAGAGAATCCCCCGTGCCATCAGGCGCTCGGCGACCCCAGGCGCGGCCAGCTGGTTGTTGGCGGCGCCGCAGACTACCTTCGCCTTCAGGCGGTCCACGACGCTCTCGGTCAGCGCCGCGCCCAGGGCGCAGGGAGCGAAGAGATCCACGTCGGCGTCGAAGATCGCCTCTGGGGCCACCGCCTCGGCGCCCAGCTCCTCGGCCAGGTGGGCCAGCGCCTCCCGGTTGACGTCGGTCAGCACCAGCCGGGCGCCCGCCGCGTGGAGGTGGTGGGCCAGGTGGGCGCCGACATGGCCCACGCCCTGGATGGCGACCCTGAGCCCGTCCAGGTCGCGACGACCGAGGCCGTGGCGCACCGCGCTCTTCAGGGCGCAGAACACGCCCCAGGCGGTAAAGGGAGAAGGGTCGCCGGACTCCCCCGAGGCCCGGCGCAGCCCGCCCACATGGGCGGTCTCCGCGGCGATCACCTGCATGTCCGCCTCGCTGGAGCCGGAGTCCTCGGCGGTGATATAGCGCCCGCCCAGGGAGTCCACCAGGCGGCCCATGGCGCGCAGCAGCGCCGGGGTCTTGCCGGTGCGCGGGTCGGCGATGATCACCGCCTTGCCGCCCCCCAGGGGCAGGTTCGCCATGGCCGACTTGTAGCTCATGCCTCGGGAGAGCCGCAGCACATCGGTGAGGGCCTCCTCCTCGCTGGCATAGGGGTAGATACGCAGTCCGCCCAGGGCGGGGCCCAGGGTGGTGTCGTGAATGGCGATGATCGCCTTGAGGCCGCTTTCGGGATCGCAGCCGAAGAGCACCTGCCGGTGGTGGTCGAACTCGGGATGGTCGAAGAGTGGCATGGCGTAGACTCCCTTGTGAGGATTGTTGTTGGCATGGTTATTGGCATTGCCGTTGTCGACTGCCCGGTAGGGCAGCAGAGCGTCGTCAGGGCTTGTGGCCCGTCGTCGCTATGGAGAAGATTAGCGGAAAACGCGATTCGAAAGGAGGTGTGAGATGGAACAGTGCTGCGTGAAGGCCGTGGTGACCGGCAAGGTGCAGGGAGTCTGGTACCGGCGCGCCACCCAGGAGAAGGCGTTGCAGCATGGCGTTACCGGCCATGCCCGGAACCTGGCCGACGGGCGCGTCGAGGTGCTGCTGTGCGGCGGCCCCGACGCGGTGAAGGCGGTCAGCGAGTGGCTCTGGAGGGGGCCCGAGAAGGCCAGGGTGACCCATGTGGAGCTGGAGGTGATCGAGACCCACATCCCCGACGACTTCCGCACCGGCTAGCCGAGCACCTCGGCGATCCAGTCGCTCACCGCTTCGCCGTTGGCATCCAGGCAGGCCTCCGCCAACGGCGTGTGCGACCAGCGCTCCTGGGCGTAGGCGCGCCCCTCGGGGGCGAAGAGGGTCTGCCCCTCGGCCACGCCCTCGGTCACCACGTTCAGGTGTCCCCGGGCGGTGGTGAAGAGATCGGGCCTGAGCAGCCAGGCCAGGGCGCAGCTGTCGTGGGGGCAGCAGCCGTCGATGCCCAGAAACGTCTGGTAGAAGTCCCGGTAGAAGGCGTAGCTGCCGGCCAGTACCCGCCCGAGCTCGCCCTGGCCGGTCTCGATGCGGGCCATATGAGCCGGTGTGAGCACGCAGCGGTGGGTGGCGTCGAGCCCGACCAGGGTCAGCGGCCAGCCGGCGGTCAGCACTCGGCTCGCCGCCTGGGGGTCGTTGAACATGTTGGCCTCGGCCACCGGGGTGACGTTGCCCCCTTCGCGGATCGAGCCCCCCATCACCACCACCCGCTTTACCCGCTCGACGATGCCGGGGTCGAGCTGCAGGGCGCCGGCCAGGTTGCCCAGGGGGCCGACGGCCACCAGGGTCACCTCCCCGGGGCGAGCGTTCACCGTCTCGACGATAAACTGCGCCGCGCAGCGCGGATCGGGGCGGCCGGTAACGGCGGGCAGCGGGATATCCCCCAGGCCGTTGCCTCCGTGGATATGGGCCGGCGGGGGGAGGCGTGTCTTCGCGAGGGGCGCCGCTGCCCCCTGGGCCACCGGCACGTCGTCGCGCCCGGCCAGCTGGGCCAGCAGCAGGGCGTTGCGGGTGGCCACCTCCACGTCGACGTTGCCGAAGGTGGTGGTGAGGCCTAGCAGTTCGAGCTCGGGGTGGCGCAGGGCGATGGCGATGGCCTGGGCGTCGTCCACGCCCGGGTCGGTATCGAAGATGATGGGATGGGTCATGGGGACTCCTTGCCGAGGAAGTCTGCCACCTCGTCGGCGGTGGGAATGCCGGCGGCGGCGCCAGGGCGCTGCACGGCCAGGGCGGCGGCGACGGTGGCCTGCGCCAGGCAGTCCGGCACCGCTGCCCCTCGCTGCAGCGCCGCCAGGTAGTAGCCGATAAAGGTGTCGCCGGCCCCGGTGGTGTCCACGGCGGATACCTTGAGGGCCGGCTGGTGGCGGCGCTCGCCACCGGCCTGATACCAGGCGCCCTCGGCGCCCAGGGTCAGTACCAGCTCGCAGTCGGGCAGGCGGGTGGCCAGGGCGTCGAGGAGGGCGTCCGAGGGGGAGTCGACCGGGAGGCCGGCGAGCCCGGCGGCCTCGGTGCGGTTGACGAAGAGCAGGCGACAGGCCGAGAGCGGCAGCTCCCCCACGGCGTCCGTCATGGGGGCGGGGTTGAAGGCGACGCGGATCCGTCGCTCGGCGGCCAGGGCCAAAAGCGCCGCCAGGCCGTTGCACTCGTTCTGCAGCAGCAGCCAGTCGCCGGGGGCGGCGGTGTCGACCAGAGCCTCGAGGGTGGCGCCATCGAAGCCGTGGTTGGCGCCGGGGTAGAGGATGATGGCGTTCTCGCCGGCATCATCGACCTGGATGATGGCGTGGCCGCTGGGGGCATCCACCAGGCTGACATGGCTGACGTCGACGCCGGCGTCCGCCAGGGTGTCCCGGGCCCAGGCGTCCCGGCGACCCAGCCGCCCCCAGTGGCAGACCCGCCCGCCCGCCCGGGCCAGGGCCAGGGACTGATTGGCCCCCTTGCCGCCGAGCCCCACCGCATAGGCGTGGCTGGCCAGGGTCTCGCCGGGGGTGACCAGGTGGGGCACCCGGTAGACGTGGTCGAGGTTGATGGAGCCCAGGTTGTGGAGCATCGGCATGGGAGTCGCAGCGGCCATGGGGCCTCCTCGGTCAGGCCTGCCAGTCGCGCAGGTTGTCCGCGGTTAGCGCCACGACCTTCTGGCGCGCCTCCGGGGTGATCCAGGCGTTATGGGGGGTGACGATCAGGTTCAGCGGCTCGCCCAGGGCGTCGATCAGCGGGTGCCCCTCCCGGGGCGGCTCCACCGGCAGGACATCGACGCCGAGGCCGCCCAGGCGCCCTTCGCGAAGCGCCTCGAGGGCCGCCAGCTCGTCGATGATGCCGCCTCGGGCGCAGTTGACCAGCAGCGCCTCGGGCTTGAGCATCGCCAGCAGCCGGGCGTCGACCAGATGGCGGGTCGCCTCGCTGAGCGGGCAGTGCAGGCTGATGATATCGGCCTCGGGGGCGAGGGCGGAGAGGGAGGGGCGGCTATCATCCGCTTTGCCGGGGCGAGCGGCGAAGGTCACCTGCATGCCGAAGGCCTCGGCCAGCCGGGCCACCTGGCTGCCCAGCACCCCCTGGCCGACGATCACCAGCCGCTTGCCCTCCAGCTGCAGGGTGCCATGCCCCATCAGGCAGAAGAAGGCGCTCTGCCCCCAGCGCCCCTCGGCCACGTCGCGCTGGTAGAGGGGCAGGCGGTTGGCCAGGGCAAGCATCAGCATCAGGGTGTGCTGGGCCACGCTGGCGGTGCCGTAGGCGGTGACGTTCTTCACCGCGATGCCCAGCCGCTCGGCGGCGGCCATGTCGATATTGTTGGTGCCGGTGGCCAGCACGCAGATCAGCTTCAGGTCGGGGAGGGCCTCCAGGGTCGGCGCATCGAGGACCACCTTGTTGACGATGGCCACCCCGGCGCCGACCAGTCGCTCCCGGGCCTCGTCGGTGCTGCTCTGGGCATGGACCTCCAGGGATGCCACCTGCTGGCGGATCGGGGCGAGATCGATATCGGGGCCGAGGCTGGCGGCATCGAGAAGCACGGCTTTCATGGCAATTCCTCAAGAAAGAAGGGCGCCTTGCCCGCAACCGGTAGGGGCACGCTATAATGTCGGGCTTTGGCAGGCTTGGATTCGTCGTGGGCCGGCCACATATTCGTGTCTGCCGGCCATGGCCGGCGCTTGTCTGATACGGGTAATGTCATCTGCGGAGTGATCAAACCATGCCCATCTACGAATACGAGTGCAAGGCCTGCGGCCACCGCCTGGAGAAGCTCCAGAAGATCAGCGCCGCCCCGCTGACCGACTGCCCCAGCTGCGCGGCCCCCGAGCTCGCCCGGCTGGTCTCCGCGGCCGGTTTCCGTCTCGCCGGCAGCGGCTGGTACGAGACCGACTTCAAGGCCGGCGGCAAGAAGAACCTGGCCGGCGACGCGGCCCCCGCCGGCAGCGGCGCTGCCGCGTCCGGCGCTCCCAAGAAGAAGGAGGGTGCGGCGGCCTGAGGGCCGCCCAGCCTCTGAATTCCCTCATTTGCTACAGAACAGGATACGACATGCGCAGCCATTATTGCGGCCAGCTCAACGAGACCCTGGTGGATCAGACGGTCACCCTGTGCGGCTGGGTACATCGCCGCCGTGACCACGGGGGCGTGATCTTCCTCGACATGCGCGATCGCGACGGCATCGCCCAGGTCGTGGTGGACCCCGATACCGCCGAGGCCTTCGCCACTGCCGACCGCGCTCGCAGCGAGTACGTGCTGCGCATCCAGGGCCGCGTGCGGCTGCGCCCGGAGGGGACCCAGAACCCCAACATGCCCACCGGCATGATAGAGGTGCTGGCCAAGGAGGTGGAGGTGCTCAACACCGCCGCCACGCCCCCCTTCCAGCTCGACGAGCATGGCAAGGTGGGCGAGGAGGTGCGTCTCAAGCACCGCTACATCGACCTGCGTCGACCGGAGATGATCGAGAAGCTGCGCCTGCGCTCGCGGATCTCCCACAGCGTGCGCGCCTTCCTCGAAGGCCAGGGCTTCCTCGACATCGAGACCCCGGTGCTGACCCGCGCCACCCCCGAAGGGGCCCGTGACTACCTGGTGCCGAGTCGCACCCACGCCGGCAGCTTCTTCGCGCTGCCCCAGTCGCCGCAGCTCTTCAAGCAGCTGCTGATGGTGGCCGGCTTCGACCGCTACTACCAGATCGCCAAGTGCTTCCGCGACGAGGACCTGCGCGCCGACCGCCAGCCGGAGTTCACCCAGATCGACCTCGAGGCCTCCTTCGTCTCCGAGGACGACATCATGGGGATCACCGAGGCGATGATCCGTCAGCTGTTCCAGGAGGTGCTCCAGGTCGAGCTGCCCGAGTTCCCGCGCATGACCTGGGCCGAGGCGATGAACCGTTTCGGCTCCGACAAGCCGGACCTGCGCATCCCGCTGGAGCTCACCGACGTCGACGACCTGATGCAGCAGGTGGACTTCAAGGTCTTCTCCGGCCCGGCCAGCGCCGAGGATGGCCGCGTGGCGGCGCTGCGCGTGCCGGGTGGGGCCAAGCTCTCCCGCAAGGAGATCGACGAATACACCAAGTTCGTCGGCATCTACGGTGCCAAGGGACTGGCCTGGATCAAGGTCAACGAGCGTGCCAAGGGCATCGAGGGCCTGCAGTCCCCCATCGTCAAGTTCATGGAGAACGTGGTGGAGGAGCTCCTCGAGCGAGTGGGCGCCGAGGATGGCGACATCATCTTCTTCGGTGCCGACAAGGCGCGCATCGTCAACGAGGCGATCGGCGCGCTGCGCGTCAGGCTGGGCGAGGACCTCGATCTCTACACCCAGGCCTGGGCGCCGCTCTGGGTGGTGGACTTCCCGATGTTCGAGGCCGACGACGACGGTCGCCTGAGCCCGCTGCACCACCCCTTCACCTCGCCCTCCTGCAGCCCCGAGGCGCTCAAGGCCAACCCGGCCGAGGCGCTCTCCCGGGCCTATGACATGGTGCTCAACGGTACCGAGCTGGGCGGCGGCTCCATCCGTATCCACGACCGCACCATGCAGAGCACCGTCTTCGAGATCCTCGGCATCGGCGAGGAGGAGGCCCGCGAGAAGTTCGGCTTCCTGCTCGACGCCCTGCAGTATGGCGCTCCGCCCCACGGCGGCCTGGCCTTCGGCCTCGACCGCCTGGTGATGCTGATGGCCGGTGCCCGCACCATCCGCGAGGTGATCGCCTTCCCGAAGACCCAGAGCGCCGGCTGCCTGATGACCGACGCCCCGGGCGAGGTGAGCACCGACCAGCTGCGCGAGCTCAACATTCGCCTGCGCCAGAAGGCCAAGCCGGAAGGCGAGGCGTAAGCCCTCCGCCCTCCCGCATCCCACCGGCGCCCTTGGGCGCCGGTGTCGTATAATGGCCGCCCATCGGGCCCAAGGAGGCCGTCATGCTGATTCTCGGCATCGACCCCGGATCAAGGATCACCGGCTACGGGGTGCTGGATGTGACCGAGGCCAGGCCCCGCTATGTGGCCAGCGGTTGCATTCGCATCCGGGCCGCGGAGCTCGCCCAGAAGCTGGCCCAGGTCTATGCGGGGGTGAGCGAGCTGATCGCCGTGCACGCGCCGGCGGAGTTCGCCATCGAGCAGGTGTTCATGTCGAAGAACGCCGACTCGGCGCTCAAGCTCGGCCAGGCCCGGGGCACCGCCATCGTCTGTGCCGCCAACCACGGCCTGCCGGTGAGCGAGTATGGGCCTCGTCAGATCAAGCAGGCGGTGACCGGTACCGGCAGCGCCGACAAGGCTCAGGTGCAGCATATGGTGACGGCGATCCTCGGCCTCTCCGGCACGCCCCAGGCCGATGCCGCCGACGCCCTGGCCATCGCCCTGACCCACGCCTATGCCCGGCGCGGCCTGCTCCAGAGCGGCAGCTACGGCGGCCACCGCCCGGCGCGCCGGGGCGGCGCCTGGCGCGACTTTCGGCCCTGATGGCGTCGCCGCCTGGCGACGGACCGCGAGTTCTCGAACGCCGTTCTACGGAGACTGGCCAGCCGCACGGGCGACCAGTATAGTGGCCACATCGGCGGCCTCCCGGCCGCCTTTCCTGCAAGTGAAGGATACGGATTTTCCATGATTGGACGCCTGCGCGGCACCCTGCTCGAGAAGCAGCCTCCCTGGCTGGTGGTGGATGTGGCCGGGGTGGGCTACGAGCTCGAGGCCTCCATGACCACCCTGGTGGCCCTACCGGCCCCCGGCGAGTCGGTCTCCCTGCACACCCACCTGATCGTGCGCGATGACGCCCACCTGCTCTACGGCTTCGCCCGGGAGCAGGAGCGGGCGCTGTTCCGAGCGCTGATCCGGGTCAACGGCGTGGGCCCCAAGCTCGCCCTGGGCATCCTTTCCGGCATGGACGAGGCCGCCTTCCGGCGCTGCGTGCTCGACGACGACGTCAAGTCGCTGACGCGCCTGCCCGGGATCGGCAAGAAGACCGCCGAGCGGCTGATCATCGAGATGCGCGACCGCTTCCCCCACTGGGAGCCCGGTGACGACGCCCTCGCGGACCTGGCCGGCGGCGCCCAGTCCGCGGATGCGGGCCACGACCCCCTGGCCGACGCCGAGGCGGCCCTGGTCAGCCTGGGCTACAAGCCCGCCGAGGCGGCGAAGATGCTGGTGGGCCTGGAGGGCGAGGGCAGCACCGAGGCGATCATCAAGGCGGCGCTGAGTCGCCGCATGGCGGGGTAGGGCGATGATCGAGAACGACCGCCTGATCAGCGCCGATACCCGCCCGGGCGAGGAGCCCGTGGATCGCGCCATCCGGCCGAAGCGGCTGGTCGACTACATCGGCCAGCCCCGGGTCCGCGAGCAGCTGGAGATCTTCATCGGCGCCGCCCGCGGCCGCGACGAGAGCCTCGACCACACCCTGGTGTTCGGCCCGCCGGGGCTCGGTAAGACGACCCTGGCCAACATCATTGCGGCGGAGATGGGGGTGGGGCTCAAGTCCACCTCCGGCCCGGTACTGGAGCGGGCCGGCGACCTGGCCGCCATGCTGACCAACCTCGAGGCCGGCGATGTGCTCTTCATCGACGAGATCCATCGTCTCTCGCCGGTGGTGGAGGAGATCCTCTATCCCGCCATGGAGGACTTCCAGCTCGATATCGTGATCGGCGAGGGGCCGGCGGCGCGCTCCATCAAGCTCGACCTGCCGCCCTTCACCCTGGTGGGAGCTACGACCCGGGCGGGGCTTCTGACCTCGCCGCTGCGCGACCGCTTCGGCATCGTCCAGCGCCTGGAGTTCTATGCCATCGAGGAGCTCACCGAGATCGTTGCCCGCTCCGCGCGGCTGATGGGGGTCGAGGCCGATCGCGATGGGGCCCTGGAGGTGGCGCGCCGCTCCCGGGGCACCCCGCGCATCGCCAACCGCCTGCTGCGGCGCGTGCGCGACTTCGCCGAGGTGCGCGGCACCGGGCGAATCGACGCTGCCATCGCCGACCGGGCCCTGGATATGCTCCACGTCGACCACCACGGCCTGGACCACATGGATCGACGCCTGCTGCTGGCGATGATCGAGAAGTTCGACGGTGGCCCGGTGGGGGTGGACTCCCTGGCCGCCGCCATCGGCGAGGAGCGCGACACCATCGAGGACGTCATCGAGCCCTACCTGATCCAGCAGGGGCTGATGATGCGCACCGCCCGCGGGCGGGTGGTGACCCGTCAGGCCTGGCTGCACTTCGGCCTGGCACCCGCCGAGAACGCCGCCGATGCGGCGGGGGAGAGCCGGCCGTGAGCGAGTTCCGGCTGCCGGTGCGGGTCTATATCGAGGACACCGATGCCGGCGGCATCGTCTATTACGTCAACTACCTCAAGTACATGGAGCGGGCACGCAGCGAATGGCTGCGCGCGCAGGGGATTACCCAGCGCGAGCTCTTCGCGGCCGGCATCCAGCTGGTGGTGCACAAGCTGGAATGCCGCTATGCCAAGCCCGCCCGGCTGGACGACGCGCTCGAAGTGAGCGCCGAGATCCGGTCCCACGGCCGCGTCCGGCTGCAGTTTGCCCAGGTCGTGAGCCGTCGCGGGGAACCCTTGTGCGAGGCGCGGGTCGACATCGCCTGCATCGATGCGACGCGCCTCAAGCCCGTACCCTGGCCGCCGGCCCTGGCCGCGGCCTTGGCCCAACCCTCTGCCCAACCGCAAGACTGACGAGGATGCCCGTGAACGACTCCATGTCCATACCCCACCTGATCATGAGCGCCAGTACCGTGGTGCAGCTGGTCATGCTGCTGCTCACGGTGGGCTCGATCCTCTCCTGGGTCGTGATCTTCCAGCGCACCTTCGTGATGCGCCGCGCCCGCCAGGCCCACCAGGCCTTCGAGGAGCGCTTCTGGTCCGGCGTCGACCTCAACGAGCTCTACCGTGAGACCCCGGCGGAGCAGGAGACCCAGGGCGCCGAGCATGTCTTCCGTGCCGGCTTCCGCGAATTCAACCGCCTGCTGCCCAAGACCAGGAGCCCCCAGGCGATCCTCGACGGCGTCCAGCGCAGCATGCGAGTGGCCTGGTCCCGGGAGGAGGAGCGCCTCAGCCTGCACCTGGTGTTCCTGGCCACTGTGGCCTCGGCCAGCCCCTATATCGGCCTGTTCGGCACCGTCTGGGGCATCATGGGCTCCTTCCAGGCGCTCTCCATGACCCAGCAGGCGACGCTCGCTACCGTGGCCCCCTGGATCGCCGAGGCGCTGATCGCCACCGCCATGGGGCTCTTCGCCGCCATCCCGGCGGTGATCTTCTACAACCGCCTGTCCTCCGAGTCCGCGCGGCTGCTGGGCAAGTACGAGGACTTCGCCGAGGAGTTCCACTCCATCCTGCACCGCAACCTGCAGGGCCGGGCCGAATCCGGCGCCGCCTGAGGGAGTCTGGCCATGCATGGACCTTTCAATCGCAGCGGGCGCAAGCCCATGGGCGAGATCAACGTCGTGCCCTTCATCGACGTCATGCTGGTGCTGCTGGTGATCTTCATGATCACCGCCCCCATGATGACCCAGGGCGTGCAGGTCGACCTGCCCCAGGTGACCTCCGAGCCTATCGAGAACGCCGATGAGAGCGACCCCATCATCGTCTCGGTGGATCGCGACGGCGGCTACTACCTCTCCATCGGTGGCGAGGAGAGCGCCGTGGATCTCGATGAGCTGGCCGACCGGGTGATCATCCTGCTCGAGCGCCGCCCCGGCACGCCGGTAATGGTGCGCGGGGATCGCAGCGTCTCCTACGGCCAGGTGGTCACCCTGATGAGCACCCTGCAGGTGGCCGGCGTGGCCAATGTCGGGCTGATCTCCGAACCGCCCTCCGGGGAAGGCTGAGGAGTCGTGATGGCCAGAGATGACCAGCGGGTAGGGTACGGCCTGCCGACGGTCCTGGCGGTGGCGCTGCACCTGGTGGTGGTGCTGTTCAGCGTGATCAGCCTGCCCAGCCGCGAGCCGGAACCGACCTCATCCTCCATCGTCCAGGCGACTCTGGTGAGCACCGAGACGGTGACCGACCAGGCGCAGCGCGCCGAGGCGGCGCGCTCACGTGCCCTGGCGCGGGAAGCGGAGGAGCAGCGTCAGGCCGAGGAGGCCGCCGCTGCCGACGCCGCCGCCCGGGAGGCCGAGCGCGAGGCCCAGCGCCAGGCGGAGGAGCAGGCGCGCGAGGAGGCCCGCCAGGCTGCCGACGCCGCCGAGGCGGAAGCGGCCAGGCGCGCCGAGGAGGCCGAGCGCCAGGCTCGCCAGCGCGAGGAGCAGGAGCAGGCCCGCCAGGCCGAAGCGGAAGCCGAACGTCAGCGCCAGGCCGAAGTGGAAGCCGAACGTCAGCGCCAGGCCGAAGCGGAAGCCGAACGTCAGCGTCAGGCTGAGGAGGAGGCCCGCCGCCAGCGCGAAGCGGAGGAGCAGCGCCGCCGCGAGGAGGAGGCCGAACGCCAGCGTCAGGCCGAAGCGGAGGCCGAGCGCCAGCGTCAGGCCGAGGAGGAGGCCCGCCGCCAGCGCGAAGCGGAGGAGCAGCGCCGCCGCGAGGAGGAGGCCGAACGCCAGCGTCAGGCCGAAGCGGAAGCCGAGCGCCAGCGTCAGGCCGAGGAGGAGGCCCGCCGCCAGCGCGAAGCGGAGGAGCAGCGCCGCCGCGAGGAGGAGGCCGAACGCCAGCGTCAGGCCGAGGAGGAGGCCCGTCGCCAGCGCGAAGCGGAGGAGCAGCGTCGCCGGGAGCAGGAAGCCGCCCGGCAGCGGGAGGCCGAGGAGGCCGCTCGCCGCGCCGCCGAGGCGGCCAGCCAGGGGCTGGATCGCGCCATCGAGGGAGAGAGCGACGCTGTCGCCAATGCGCGACAGGGGCAGGAGGCCGCCAACAGCTTCATCAACCTGGTGCGCCGGGCGGTGGAGCAAGCCTGGGTGATCCCCCCCAACGTCCCCGGCGGCGCCAGCGCCGAGGTGGCGGTGCGCCTGGGGCCCTCCGGCGAGCTCTTTACCGCCTCGATTACCCGCAGCAGCGGCGACGGCGCCTTCGATCGCTCGGCGATCCAGGCGGTGGAGCAGGCGGCACCCTTCGCCGAACTGCGACAGTTGCCAGCCAACCTGCAACGGGACTACCGTCAATTCAATCTGCGTTTCACACCGGGAGACGTACGCTGATGAAAGCCCTGATGACATCCTGGCTTGCCGCCGTGCTGCTGCTCGCCAGCAGCCTGGCCCAGGCCAACCTGACCATCGAGATCACCCGCGGCAGCGATCGCGCGACGCCCATCGCGGTGGTGCCCTTCGCCGGCGGCGATGACTTCCCCGAGGATGTCGCCCAGGTGATCCATGACAACCTGGAGCGTAGCGGCTACTTTGCGCCGCTACCGAGGCGCCAGATGCTCGACCGCCCCAGCGACAGCAGCGAGGTCCGCTACGGCAACTGGCGGGGACTTGACGTGCGCTATCTGGTGGTGGGCAGCGCCAGCCGAGAGGGCGACGGTTTTCGCCTGCGCTACGAGCTGATGGACGTCAGCGGCGAGCGGCGTATGCTGGGCGAGCTGGTCACCGCTGATCGGGGCGAGCTGCGCGGCGCCGCCCACTACATCAGCGACCAGATCTTCGAGGCGATCACCGGCATCCGCGGCGCCTTCCAGACCCGCATCGCCTACGTCACGGCCCAGGGCGTGGGCGACAACATGCAGTTCACTCTCTACGTCGCCGACGCCGACGGCCGCAACAGCCAGCAGGTACTGAGTTCGCCGGAACCGATCCTCTCACCGGCCTGGTCGCCGGACGGTCGCCGGCTGGCCTATGTCTCCTTCGAGACCGAGCGTCCGGCCATCTATATCCAGGATCTCGCGTCAGGCCAGCGGGTGCGCGCCACCTCCTTCGAGGGGATCAACGGCGCGCCGGCCTGGTCGCCGGACGGCCGTCGGCTGGCCATGTCGCTCTCCAAGGATGGGCGGCCGGAGATCTACGTGATGGATATCGCCAGCCGGGACTTCCAGCGCATCACCAACAGCGCGAGCATCGATACCGAGCCCGCCTGGGCGCCGGACGGCCGCAGCCTGCTCTTTACCTCGGATCGCAGCGGCGGGCCGCAGCTCTACCGCCACGACTTCTCCAGCGGCGAGCAGAAGCGGCTCACCTTCACCGGCAACTACAACGCCCGCGGGCGCTTCTCGCCGGATGGCGAAGCGATCTTCCTGATTCACCGTTCCAGCAACGGTTTCCAGGTGGCGCGACAGGATCTCGACAGCGGGCGACTGGTGGTGCTCAGCGACTCGCGTTTCGATGAATCTCCCAGTGTTGCCCCCAACGGGACCATGGTAATCTTCGCCACCCAGCAGGGAAACAGCGGGGTGCTGGGGGCAGTCACCGCCGATGGACGCGCGTCCTTCCGGCTGCCCTCCGCGTCGGGGGACGTGCGTGAACCCGCATGGTCGCCCTTTCTCAACTGACCACAGTGATGTTGGTGCTCTTCGATTCAGCAAGGAGTAACACGATGCAACGCAAGCGCGGTCTCAAGCCCTATGCCAGGACCCTGGCGGTCGCTCTTTCCCTGGCCTTCGTGGCAGGTTGTTCCAGCAGTGGCGGGACCCAGGACGGGTCCATGGACGGCACCCGCGGCGGCGCCGGCAGCGGCGTGGCCGGTAGCGGCGTCTCTGGCAGCCAGGTAGGCGGTACCGGTATCGGTACCGGCGGCGCAGGTCAGCAGGCCGACGGCCGCATCCCGCAGCAGCGCACCATCTACTTCGAGTTCGATAGCGACCGTATCCGCAGCGAGTTCGAATCCGTGCTGGCGTCCCACGCCCGCTACCTGCGCGAGAATGGTGGTGCCCGCGTCGTCCTTCAGGGCCACACCGACGAGCGCGGCACTCGCGAATACAACATGGCACTCGGCGAGCGTCGTGCCCGCTCCGTGGAGCGCTTCCTCTCCGTGCAGGGCGTGTCCCCCTCCCAGATGGAAGTGGTGAGCTATGGCGAGGAGCGTCCGGCCGCCCGCGGCCAGAACGAGGAAGCCCACGCCCAGAACCGTCGGGTCGTCTTCGCCTACTGAGTGGTCGGCACCCGCGTCGATGGAGACACGCATGAAACACGGTCTGAAAGGACTGTGCGGCGCGGGAGCCCTGGTGCTCCCGCTGTCCGTATGGGCCCCCGCAATGGCGCAGCCGGTGGTGGAGGATCTCACCGCCCAGCCGCGCACCTTCTATGAGCAGACGGAGACCCGCGAGGCGGCGGGTGGCAGCCTGGTGATCTTCAACCAGGTCCAGCAGCACGAAGAGGAGATTCGTCAGCTGCGTGGCCAGGTCGAGGAGCTCCGGCACCAGCTCGAGCAGCTGCGCCGCCAGACCCGGGACCAGTACATGGACCTCGAGGACCGGCTCGCCTCGGCGCCCGCCGGCGTGGGTGTCGATGCACCCGTCCAGGTCGACGAGCAGGCCGCTCGCCAGGTGGCTCAGGCGCCGTCGCCCAGCGGAGCCGGTGCCGATGCCCAGCAGGCCTACCAGCAGGCCTTTGCACGGGTTCAGTCACGCGAATTCAGCGAGGCGATCAGTGCCTTCGAGCGCTTCGTGGTCGACTACCCTGACACCACCCTGACCGCCAACGCCCACTACTGGCTGGGTGAGCTGCATGCTGCCGAAGGGAGCCTGGATGACGCCGAGCGCGAGTTCCGCACGGTGCTCGACGGCTTCCCCCAGAGCAACAAGGTGCCCGACTCCCTCTACAAGCTGGGGCTGCTCAAGGCGCGCCAGGGCGAGCCCGAGGCCAGTCGCGAGCTGCTCGAGCGCGTGCGCGATGACTACCCGGAGAGCACTGCCGCGGGACTGGCCAACGACTTCCTCCGCCAGTCCGGCAACTGATCACCAAGGAGACCCCATGACGAGCTGCAAGATCGACTATCAGGCCCCTGGCGACCTGCTCAAGGACCGCATCATCCTGGTGACGGGGGCGGGCGATGGGATCGGCCGGGCGGCGGCCCGGACCTTTGCCCGTCACGGGGCCACGGTGATCCTGCTGGGACGCACCATCGCCAAGCTCGAGAAGGTCTATGACGAGATCGAGGCCGCCGGTGGCCCCCAGCCGGCGATCTTCCCGCTCAACTTCGAGGGGGCCGTGCTCAAGGACTACCACGACATGGCCGAGACCCTGGACAAGGAGTTCGGGCGCCTCGATGGCATCCTGCACAACGCCGGCCTGCTCGGGCGCATCACCCCCTTCGAGCAGTACAATCCGGAGCTGTGGGACCAGGTGATGCAGGTCAATATCAACGGGCCGATCTGGATGACCCAGGCGCTGCTGCCGCTGCTCAAGAGCGCCGAGGATGCCTCGGTGGTCTTCACTTCGTCCGGCGTGGGGCGCAAGGGGCGGGCCTACTGGGGGGCCTACGCCGTCTCCAAGTTCGCCACCGAGGGCTTCGTGGAGGTGCTGGCCGACGAGCTGGAGCACCTGGGGAACGTCCGCGTCAACAGCTTGAACCCGGGGGCGACGCGCACCCAGATGCGCAAGCAGGCCTACCCCGGCGAGCTGGCCGAGAGCCTGCGTACCCCGGAGGAGATCATGCCCACCTACCTGTGGCTGATGGGGCCCGACAGCCGCGGCCACAACGGCGAGCAGTTCGACGCCCAGCCGCCGCGCTCATAGTCCCCGTGGCCGAATCGGCCCGCGTGCCGGCACCGGGCCGCCTCTGCGGCTGCTGCCCGGCTCGAAGACCGCGGTGCCCTGCGCAACGGCCTGGGGGTCGACATGGTCGCGAATCGGCGAGACGTCTTCGACACTGACCAGCAGCTCGCCCTGGCCGTGGGGGGCAGTAGACGCCACCAGGGGACCATCGTGTTCCCAGCTGCGCCGGGGCACCTGGGCGATGCGCCATACTCGGCCCTCCCAGCGGGCCAGGCTGGGCCCCTGCAGGGTCAGTGCCTCGTGCGGGATCAGCTCGGCGAACAGACGGCTGTTGAGAACGATGCCACTGTTGCCGAGGCGTACGCCGCCCCGGTAGCGGTGCTGCCGCAGTGCCGTCAGCGCGGCCCAGGGCCGCTGCTGATGCTCCAGGGTGCCGGGGCCGCAGAGGTGGAGGAGGTCGGCATCGACCTGCTTGACGACCCAGACCGGGATGGGCGCCAGCCCGGCCATCTGCAGCAGGCGCCTGAGCCTGCCTCTGGCCTGGCCGGCCAGGCGACCGGTATCACGGGCATGGACGGCGAGACGTTTCTGGCCAAGGGCCCGAATCAGGCGCTTGCGCGTCGACGTCATGTCATGCCGGGCAGGGTGGCCGGCCTCCCGAGCCGCCGTCTCCGCCCGCAGTGCCCGCCGCGAGAAGAGGGTGCCGCAGTCGATGCAGCCGTAGGTGTGGGGCAGCCTCAGCAGGCGTTGCCATGGCGCGCGTCGGTTCTTGTAGATGCCATAGCTTGCGCAGCGCGGACAGCGCCTCATCATCGAACCCTCCGCCGGAGCGCATGAGGTCAGCCGCCGGGAGAGGCGGCCTTCACGCTCAGTATCGTGTCCGACGGGAGGGGCGACCAGATCAAATTCCTGGTCAGCGGATGGTGGCCCGCTCAGTCGAGGCGATGGCCGCTGCCAGCGCCTCGCCGCTCTCGAACCAGAGATCGGCGGGCCAGGCGCGATAGTCGTCGCCCTCCTCCACATAGCCCCAGCCCACCGCCACCGCCGGCATGCCGGCGGCGCGGGCCGCCTGGATGTCCCGCAGGTGATCGCCCAGGTACCAGCAGGCGGGCGGATCGACGCCGAGGCGCCGGGCGGCCTCCAGCAGCGGGGCCGGGTCGGGCTTCTTCACCGGCAGGTCGTCGGCGCAGAGCAGCGCCCCTGGGGTCAGCCCCAGGGCGGCCACCAGCGGCTCGGCATAGGCCCGCGGCTTGTTGGTGACGATGCCCCAGGGGCGACCGGCGGCTTCCCAGCCGGCCAGCAGTGGCACCAGCTCCGGAAAGACCCGGCTCTCCTCGGCCACCGCTTCACCGTAGGTGGCGAGCAGGAACTCCCGCGCCGCGTCGTGGCCCGCCGCCTCCTTCGCCAGGCCCAGCGCCAGGGTGACCAGGGCACTACCGCCGTTGGAGACCTGGGCGCGGATCACCGGATAGGGCAGCGGCGCCAGCCCGTGGTGGGCGCGCAGGGCGTTGGTGGCCCGAGCCAGGTCCGGCGCGGTATCCACCAGGGTGCCGTCGAGATCGAAGAGCAGGGCCCGGGGCTGGTTCACGGCGCCTCCCGGCGGCAGTGCATCAGGTAGTTCACCGAGACATCCGTGGGGTGCAGTCGGTAGCGGCGGGTCAGGGGGTTATACACCAGGCCGCTCTGCTCCTGGACCTCCAGGTCGACGCCGCGGCACCAGCCGGCGAGCTCCGCGGGGCGGATGAACTTGGCGTAGTCGTGGGTGCCCCGGGGCAGCAGGCGCAGCACATACTCGGCCCCGAGGATCGCCAGGGCGTAGGCCTTGGGATTGCGATTGAGCGTCGAGAAGAAGAGCTGACCGCCGGGCTTGGCCAGGGCCGCGCAGGCGCGCACCACCGAGGCGGGGTCGGGCACGTGTTCCAGCATCTCCATGCAGGTCACGACATCGAACTCGCCCGGCATCTCCTCGGCCAGCGTCTCCACGCTGACGCAGCGATAGTCGACCGCCACGCCGCTCTCCTCGGCGTGGAGCCGCGCCACCGCCAGCGGCGCCTCGCCCAGGTCGATGCCGGTCACCTTGGCGCCGCGGTGGGCCATGGCCTCGGCGAGGATGCCGCCGCCGCAGCCCACGTCCACAACCCGCTTGCCGGCAAGGCCGGCACGGGCATCGATGAAGTCCAGGCGCAGCGGGTTGATCTCGTGGAGCGGCTTGAACTCGCTCTCGGGATCCCACCAGTGGCTGGCCAGGGCCTCGAACTTGGCGATCTCGCCGGGATCCACGTTGCCCGCCTGAGGTTGCGTTGCGCCCATCTGAGTCTCCGTTCTGGCAAGAGGGGTGGACGCGGCAGGCTCTGCCGGATGGCAGGCCGCGGCGCGTCCGGTATCATGACGCCTATTCTACCCGTTCCCGGGGCGGCATTCCCATGATCTGCCTCGGGTCGACGACATCGAGACACCCCTGACAAGGACTGCACCATGATCAAGAAGGCCGTGCTTCCCGTCGCCGGCTTCGGCACCCGCTGCCTGCCGGCCTCCAAGGCGATTCCCAAGGAGATGATCACCATCGTGGATCGACCCGTGATCCAGTACGTGGTGGAGGAGGCGGTGGCCGCCGGCATCCGCGATATCGTGCTGGTCACCCACGGCAGCAAGGCCGCCATCGAGAACCACTTCGACAAGCACTTCGAGCTGGAGGCGAGCCTTGCGGCCAAGGGCAAGCGGGAGCTGCTCGAGGAACTGCGCAGCATCGTGCCGGACGACGTCAATATCATCAGCGTCCGCCAGCCCGAGCCCCTGGGGCTTGGCCATGCGGTGCTCTGCGCCCGGCCCGTGATCGGCGACGACGCCCCCTTTGCGGTGCTGCTGCCCGACGTGCTGGTGGATGGCGAAGGCCTCGGGCGCAACGACCTGGCCTGCATGCTCGACGCCTTCGAGGCCCGGGGGCGCGCCCAGCTGATGGTGGAGGAGGTGCCTCGGGAGCTCACCTACAAGTACGGCATCGTCGACACCGGCGGGGAGATTCCCGCCCCGGGTGAGTCGCGCCCCCTGGCCGGGGTGGTGGAGAAGCCGGCGGTGGAGGCGGCACCCTCCAACCTGGCGGTAATTGGCCGCTATGCGCTGCCCGGCAGCATCTTCGCCCTGCTGGCCGACACCCGGCCCGGCGCCGGCGGCGAGATCCAGCTCACCGACGCCATCGATATCCTGCGCAGCCGCGAGGGCGTCGAGGCCTTCCGCATGCGCGGCAAGACCTATGACTGCGGCCACCAGCTGGGTTACCTGGAGGCGACCCTGGCCTACGGGCGCCGCCATCCGCGCTTCGGGGAGGGCTTCCGGGAGCTGCTGACCCGCTACGCCGGCGAGGCCTGATCTCATGCGCATACTGATTCACGGCAGCGAACTGGCGGCCGCCACGGCGGCGGCGGCCCTCGCCTCGGTGGGCCACCGGGTCACCTGGTTGCCCCACGCCGAGACCCCCTGGACGGCCCTTCAGGAGGCCGGCTGGCTGAAGCGCGAGCCCCGGCTGCTGGCCCAGCTCGAGGAGAGCCGGGAGGCCGGCAGCCTGCAGCTGGTCGGTGACCTGGCGGGCTGCCCCCTGGCCGAGCAGGAGGTGGTCTGGCTGGCGGTCTCGCCCGGCCAGCGCGGCGACCTGGCCGGGCTGCTCGGGGAGCTGGCCGATCGCCACCCCGGTGGCCTGGTGCTGGTCAACAACTCCACCTTCCCGGTGGGCGAGACCGAGCGGCTGGAGACGCAGCTCGAGGCGCGGGGCCGGGCGGTGGCGCTGCCGGACCTCCTCGAGGAGGGGCGCGCCTGGGACACCTTCACCCGGCCCTCACGCTGGCTGCTGGGCTGTGATGACGCTTCGGCCGAGATCCGGGTCCGCGAGCTGCTGCGCGCCTTCAATCGTCGCAGCGAGGTGGTCCAGTCCATGCCGCGGCGGGCCGCCGAGCTGACCAAGCTGGCCATCAACGGCATGCTGGCCACCCGGATCAGCTACATGAACGAGATGGCCGGCCTGGCCGACAGCCTCGGCGTCGACGTGGAGCATGTGCGACAGGGCATGGGGGCCGACTCCCGTATCGGCTACGAATATCTCTATCCCGGCTGCGGCTTCGGCGGTCCCAACTTCTCCCGGGACCTGATGCGCCTGGCCGACGTGCAGTCCGCCAGCGGGCGGCGCTCGGCGCTGCTCGAACAGGTGCTCGACATCAACGAGCAGAAGAAGGAGACCCTGTTCCGCAAGCTCTGGGCGCACTTCCACGGCCGCCTGGAGGGGCGCACCGTGGCGATCTGGGGCGCCGCCTTCAAGCCGGGCACGGCGCGGATCGACCAGGCGCCGGTGCTGCGCCTGCTGCGCGCGCTCTGGGCCCAGGGCGTCAGCGTGCGGCTGCACGACCCGGCGGCGACCCCGGCGCTGCGGGCGGAGGTCGGCGAGCACCCCCTGCTTGCGCTGTTCGACGGCGACCCGCTGGAGGCCACCGAGGGCGCCTGCGCCCTGATGCTGGTCACCGAGTGGAAGAGCTACTGGAACCCGGATTGGGAGCGCCTGGCCGGACAGCTCTCGGGGCGGCTGCTGCTGGACGGGCGCAATATCTACGATCCTGCCTGGGTCGCGGCCCGAGGGCTCCACTACCGGGGCATCGGCCGGCGCGCCGATCCCGCCGGCTGAGTCGTCACGCCTCGAAGTTCTGGGCGACGAACGCCCAGTTCACCAGCGCCCAGATCGCCTCGAGGTAGGCCGGCCGGGCGTTCTGGTAGTCGAGGTAGTAGGCGTGCTCCCAGACGTCCACGGCCAGCAGCGGCGTCTGGCCGTGGGCGATGGGCGTGTCGGCATTGCGGGTACTGAGGAGCTCGACGTCACCCTCAGCGGTGCGTACCAGCCAGGTCCAGCCGGAGCCAAAGTGGGCCGCCGCCGCCGCGCCAAAGGCTCCCTTGAACCTCTCGAAGGAGCCGAAGCGCGCGGCGATGGCCTCCGCCAGCGCCCCCGCCGGCTCGCCGCCGCCCTGGGGCGAGAGGCAGTGCCAGAAGAAGGTGTGGTTCCACACCTCGGCCGCCTGGTCGAAGAGCTCCCCGCTGGCGGTGGCGATGATCTCCTCCAGGGAGCGGTCGGCCTGCTCGGTGCCCGCGACCAGCGCATTGAGTCGGGCGACATGGGCCCGATGATGCCTGCCGTAGTGGTAGTCCAGGGTCCTCGCGGAGATGTGCGGCTCCAGGGCCTGCCTGTCATAGGGCAGGGCGGGCAGTTCGAACACCATGCTGTCTCTCCTCGGTGGTTGCCGGGCGTCCGGGCAGTGCCCAGTGCGACGCGGGGTGGAAAAACCGTACACTAACGGACACCCTGTACAGGGTGGGCGGGATCATAGCACCCGCCAGGATGAGGATGAATCGGCCCCCCTGTCCTCCGGGAGCCACTGCCACCACAAGGAGTGCACCATGGCAGAGCGCCATGACGAACGACGGCATGCCGGCCCCATCGTGCCCGACCCGACCGCCAGTCTGGCGGCGCACCGCCTACGCCAGCCGCCGCCGCCGCGGCTCTGGCCGCTCTGGCTGCTGCTGCTCGTGCTGCTGGGCGCCCTGGGGGGCGCCGGCTATCTGGCCTGGGAGGAGCGCGAGCGGCTGAGCCGGGAGGTGGAGCGGCTGCAGGGCGAGCTCTCCAACGTCCACGCGCGCTTCGATACGGCCCTGGGCGAAGGCGAGAGCCTCGAGGCGATGGAAGCGAGGCTGGTCGCCCTGGAGCGCCGGGACGAGGCTCATGACGGCCTGCTGGCGGTGCTGGAGGAGGACCTCGAGGCGGGCCTGGGCGAGCGCGACGAGCGCCTCGCCGCCCTGCAGGAGCGGGTGATGCGGATCGGCGAGTCGGCAGCCACCCGTGAGGCGATGCTGGCCGCCACCCAGCTCTCCCTCGACGCCCTGGAGCGCAGCGGCGCCGAGGGGCGCGCGGCCCTGGCCAGCGCTATCGAAGGCGTGGAAGCCTCCGTTGACGGCCAGGAGGAGGTGCACCGGCGCCACGCGGAGCGCCTCGATGCGCTGGAGGCGGGGCTCGCCGCCCTGACGGAGGAGAGCGTGGCGAACGACGCCCTGGAGGCCCTGGCCGCGGAGCAGGAGGCGCTGGCCCAGCGCCTCCGGCGCGTCGAGGAGCAGGGCCCGGCGAGCATCGCCCACCTGGAGGAGCGTCTTGCCGCGTTGGGGGGCGAACTTGAAGCCCTGGCGGAGGCAAGGGATGATGAAGCCCAGGAGGATGATGCCCTGGCGGCCCGCTTCGCCGCGCTGGAGGGGGAGATCGGCGAACTGCGTCGCACCCAGCTTGCTCTCAGCGCTCGACTCGAGGCGCTGCGCCCATGACGCGGGACCGGCACATCCGAATGAGTCGCACTGAGCAAGGCGTGGAGAGATGGAGAATCGTGGAATGATACGCCTGAGGGCTGCGACTCTGGCGGCCGGCCTCGCCCTCCTGCCGGGCTGGGCGGCCGCGCTGGACGTGCGCATCGAGGGAATCGAGGGCGACGTCGCCGCCAACATCCGCCACTATCTGGACGACCTGGACCCCGAGCAGTTCAGCCGCACCCGGGTAGAGGGCGAGACCCAGCGCCGTGCCCGGGAGGCCATGCGGGTCTACGGCTACTACGAGCCCGATATCCAGCTGCGCCTGGACGACCGGGATCCGCCGCGTCACGTGGAGCTGGTCATCGAGCCTGGCCCCCGGGTGACCATCGAACGGATCGACTTCACCCTGGCCGGGGACTCCCGGGAAGACCCGCCCTTTCAGGAGGCCATCGACGCCTTCCCCCTGGCCCAGGGAGACCCCCTGGTCCACGCGCCCTACGACCGGCTGCGCAGCCGACTCGCCAACCTCGCCCTGGAGCGGGGCTACTTCGACTGGCGCTTTACCGATCGCCGCATGGAGGTGCGCCCCTTCGCCGAGAGCGCCCGGCTCTATCTGGCCCTGGACAGCGGGCCCCGCTACCGCTTCGGGGACGTCAGCATCCGTGGCAGCCATATCGAGACCGACCGGCTGCGCAACATGCTGACCTTCGCGCCGGGGGACCCTTACCTGGCCGGCGAGCTGGCCCGCTACAACCAGCGCCTGGGCCAGAGCGGCTGGTTCGGCTCCATCACCGTGCGGCCGCGCCTGATCGAGGGCGAGGCGCTGCTCCAGGAGGCCGAGGCCGAGGGCTTCCTGGCCGAGCTCGATGCCGGTGCCGTGGAAGAGGCTGGCCCCAGACTCGAGATGGCCGCGGTGGACGCTGCCAGCGCCGTGGTCCGCCGCGGGCCGCCGGAGGTGCCCATCGATATCGCCCTGACGCCGGCCGACCGCCACCAGTTCGAAGTCGGTGTGGGCTACGCCACCGACGTGGGGCCCAGGCTGCGCTTCTCCTGGGAGCAGCCCTGGATCAATCGCTACGGTCACGGCCTGGACCATGACCTCTTCCTCTCGGCCCCCGAGCAGCGCTTTTCCGGGGTCTACAGCATGCCCCTCGAGGACCCGCTGCGCGACAGCTACCGCTTCCAGTACGGGTTGCGCCACCGGGACAACAAGGACACTCGCTCCCTGGAGGCCACCGTGGAGGCGGCCCGGCGCTGGGAGTTCGAGAACCGCTGGGTGCAGACCCTCTATGTGCGCAGCACCTACGAGGACTTTACCCAGGGGGGCGACGCCGAGCAGGTACTGATCCTCTACCCCGGCATCAGCTGGTCGCGCACCCGGACCCGTAACCCGACCTTCCCCGACTGGGGAGACCGGCAGCGCATCGCCTTCGAGGTCTCGGACGGCCTCTGGGGCTCCGACGCCGACTTCCTGCGCATGACCGGCGAGACTCAGTGGATCCGCATGTTCGGCGACGATACCCGGCTGGTGACCGGCGTGGGCATCGGCGCCATCGAGACCGATGACTTCGGCAAGGTGCCTCCCTCGCTGCGCTTCTTCGCCGGCGGCGACCGCAGCGTCCGCGGCTACGGCTATGAGAGCCTCTCGCCGCGCAACGAGGAGGGCCGGCTCACCGGCGGCCAGCAGCTGCTCACCGCCAGCGTGGAGCTCCAGCGTCGCCTGACCGGCAGCTGGTGGGGGGCCGCCTTCGTGGACACCGGTGACGCCTTCGACGACTGGGGCCCCGACGACCTCAACACCGGCGCCGGCCTCGGCGTGCGCTGGATCTCCCCGGTCGGCCCGATCCGCTTCGATATCGCTCACCCCTTCGACGATGAGGACAATGCGTGGCGCCTTCACTTCGCCATCGGTCCAGAGTTCTGACCTTCTTCTGGGCCCTGTTCCGCCTGCTGTTCCTGCTGCCGATCACCCTGTTCGGGCTGGTCGTTCTGGCCCTGGGCCTGGCGCTCTCTCCCTGGGGCACCGGGCTGCTGCTCGACGCCGGGGCGCGCCAGGGGTTCTACCAGCTGGAGAGCCATGAGGGAGCGCCGCTGGACCGCCTGGTGCTGAACGGCCTCAAGCTCGAGGCGGGGCCTGCCAGCGTCGCCGCCTCCCGCATCGAGCTGGCCTGGGCTGACGACTGCCTGCTCGACGGCCGGCTCTGTCTGGATACCCTGGCGGTGGAGGGGGCGCGCATCCGCCTGGCGGCGGGCGAGAGGGACGAGGCGGCCGAGGAGAGCGGCGGGGAGCCCCTGGAGGAGCTCCGGCTGCCCTTTCCCGTCGAGCTGCGCGCCCTGGCCCTCACCGATGTCGAGGTCGCCCTGGCCGATGGCACCCGACTGCGCTGGGAGAGTTTCACCACCGGTGCCGTCGCCGAGGGATCGCGGGTCGAGCTGCTGCCGACGCGCCTCGCCGGCCTGCGTGTGCTGCTGCCGCTGTCACCGGGAGCCCAGCTTGCCCTGAGCGAGGCCCAGCACGACGGGCCCCGCCTTGCCTCCGAGGCCATCGACGCCGCCATCGCCGTACAGTCCCCGCTGCCCGCCGAGATGGCCGCGGAGCTCGAGGGGCTCGCCGCGCTGCCGCTGGACGAGCAGCCCCGTCGGGAGCTGCCCGAGATCCGGCTGCCGCTGCAGCTGGAGGCGCGGGAGCTGCTGGTGGAAGACGCCCGCCTGGAGGGGGCCGTGGAGTACGGCATCGAGCGCCTGGCGCTGACCCTCTCCGCCCGAGGCCATGACGTACAGCTCCACCCCCTGGAGGTGGCCAGCCGGGACGCCGATGCCCGCCTCGAGGCGCGGGTCGAGCTGCGCGACGACTATCCCCTTCAGGCCCGCCTGCAGGGCGCCCTTTGGCTCCCCGACCAGCTGCCCGAACTCGCCGGTCAGCGCATCGACCTGGCCCTGGACGGTGACCTCGCCGAGCTGCTGGTCAGGCTCGAGCTGGCCGGGCCGGTCAATGCCGCCTTCGATGCGCGCCTCGATGCCCTGGCGCCGACGCTGCCCTTTAGCGCTTCGTTGACCAGCGACCTGCTGCAGTGGCCGCTGCCCGGCGCCGCCGCGGTGTCCGAGGACGAGTCGCCCGCCGAGCCCTGGCTGGTGGAGTCACTGGCCCTGCGTGCCGAGGGCAGCCTGACCGGCTATCGGATCGCCGCCTCGCTCATGGTGGAGGGCCCCGAGGTGCCCTACACCCGCGTCGCCCTAACCGGCAGCGGGGATCTCGAGCACTTCGCCTGGACGCCCCTGTCGGTGAGCCTCGCCGGCGGCTCCGTGGTGACCCGCGGCCGCGTGGACTGGGCCGAAGCCCTGGCGGTGTCGGCCGTCGCGCGGCTGGATCGGGTGGAGCCCGGCCGTTTCGTGGAGGGCCTCGATGGCCGCCTGGATGGCGATCTCGAGGCGAGCTTCGTGCAGGAGGTCGAGGGGTGGCGGCTGGCGGTGCCCCGGCTGGCCATCTCAGGCGAGCTGCAGTCACTGCCGCTCTCTCTCCAGGCCCGCCTGGAGGGGGACAGCGAGATGCGCTGGGCCATCGAGACCCTGGACTTCCGTCAGGGTGATAACCGGCTGACCGCGGCTGGCCGCGTCAGCGAGGCCGCCATCGACCTGGCAGGCGAGCTGGACTTCCCGGCCCTGGCGAACCTCCATGAGGCGCTCTCCGGGACCCTGGCCGGGCGCTTCAGCGCCGGTGGCAGCCTGGAGGCCCCCCAGCTCGAGCTCAGCCTGGACGGGAGCAACCTGGCCTTCGCGGAGCATCGCCTCGAGGCGCTGCGCCTGGACGCCGACGTGAGCGGCATCGAGGACCCGAGCCTGGCGGTCAGCCTGGAGATCGACCGCCTGAATGCGGCCGGACAGCGCTTCAGCGAGATCGCCCTGGGCCTCGACGGTCGCCTCTCCGAGCATCGCCTGACCCTGGCGGCCCAGGCCGGCCGCGGCATGCCGCTCTCCCGGGCGGCCCTGGTGCTGGAGGGCGGCATGGACGCGGCGCGGGAGGCCTATCGCGGCACTCTCTCGACCCTGGACGTGGACGCCGACCAGGGCGAGCTGAGGCTGGACCAGCCCCTCGTCTTCGCGGCCGACCTGCCGGGTGGAAGCGTCACGGCGCAACCCTTCTGCCTGCGTCGGGTGCAGGGCGGGCTCCTCTGCCTGGAGGAGCCGCTCCAGGCCTCCGCCGACAGCGGTCGCGCCGCCCTGAGCCTGCGTGAACTGCCCATGTCGCTGCTGGAGCCCTTCGTGCCCGAGGAGTGGACCCTTGACGGCGGCAGCGAGCTCGACCTGGTCGCCGAGTGGCGCCAGGGCGGCAGCGCCTGGCAGGCCGACCTGCGCCTGGCAAGCGAGCTGGCCCTGGAGGGCCTGGATGCCTACGGCCAGCCCTGGTCGCTGCCCGCCTCGCGGCTGACCGCGGAGGTCTCGGCCACGCCGGCCCGAGCCGAGATCGACGTCGACCTGGCCCTGGCCGAGGCGGGCCGGGTCGGCCTGGTGCTGGCCATCGATGACCCGATCGAGAGCGGAGGACTGGATGGCCGACTGACCCTGGACGGCCTGCGCCTCGACCGCTACCGCACCCTGGTGGCCGGCATGGAGACCCTGGAGGGGCGCCTGGAGGGGCAGGTGGCGATCAGCGGGACCGCCGAGGCGCCGGCCCTCAACGGGCGGATCGGCCTGGACGGGCTGCGCCTGCGCGGCATCGATATCCCCCTGGAGGTGCGCGATGGCGAGGTCGCCGTGGAGCTGGCCGGAGACCAGGGCCGCATCGACGGCTTTATCGCCGCCGAGGAGGGCCGCCTGGCCATTCGCGGCGACGCCGCCTGGCCCAGCCCCGACGACTGGCGCATCGATATCGCCCTGGACGGTCGCGACCGGCCGCTGCTGGCGGTGCTGCCGGCCTTCGGGCGTCTGCGCATCGCGCCGGACATGACGGTAAGGGTGACGCCCGCGCTGCTGCAGGTGCGCGGCGAGGTGCGGGTTCCCTGGGCGCGGCTGGAGATCGGCGAGCTGCCGGCCTCGGCGGTGGCACCGAGCCCCGACGAGATCATCATTACCCGCCGCGACGAGGAGCGCGCCCGCCGGGCGGCCGAGCGCGCCGCCGAGCGGGCCGAGGGGGAACCGGGGGAGGACGCCGCCCAGGCCCTGGCCCAGGCCGGCATGGCGGTGGATGTGCAGCTCAACCTGCGCCTCGGGCCGGACATGCAGCTCTCGGCCTACGGCCTGGAGTCGGGCCTCTCGGGCACCCTGGAGGTGCGCCAGCAGAGCGGTCCGGTTCAGCTCTTCGGCGACGTCAGCCTGGTGGATGGGCGCTTCCGCGCCTATGGCCAGGATCTGCTGATTCGCGAGGGACAGCTGCTCTTCAGCGGCCCTCCCGACCAGCCGCTGCTCAGCTTCGAGGCGATCCGCAACCCCAACGTGACCCAGGACGGCGTGATCGCCGGCCTGCGGGTGAGCGGCACCGCCGCCGAGCCCCAGCTCAGGGTCTTCTCCGAGCCGGCCATGGACGAGGCCCGGGCACTCTCCTACCTGCTGCGCGGCCGTGCCCCGGAGGCCGGCGATGCCGATGGGGCCCTGACCCAGGCGCTGATCGGCCTGACCCTGGGGCAGACCGGCGGCGCCGTGGGCGCCATCGGCGAGGCCTTCGGCATCTCCGACCTGGCCCTGGAGACCGCCGGCACCGGCGAGGAGAGCCAGGTGGTGGTCACCGGCCAGCTCACCGACGACCTGCGCATCAGCTACGGGGTAGGGGTCTTCTCGCCCATTGCCGAGTTGACGCTACGCTATACCCTGTGGCGCAACCTCTACCTGCAGGCGGTCTCCGGCGCGGCTCAGGCGGTGGACCTGGTCTACGCCTTCAGCCGGCCCGGCAAGCCGCCGAGGATCCCCGATGAATGAACCACGATGCGACATACCCCGGGAGGAACCCAAGATGGCGATGGAAACCTGCGTGCTGGGCGGCGGCTGCTTCTGGTGTCTGGACGCCACCTTCCGCCTGGTAGAAGGGGTGGAGGAGGTCGTCTGCGGCTATGCGGGCGGCGATGACCCCACCCCGACCTATGAGGCGGTCTGTCGGGGCGAGACCGGCCATGCGGAGGTGGTGGAGCTCAGCTACGACCCGGAGGTGATCGGCTTTCGGGAGCTGCTGACGATCTTCTTCACCCTGCATGATCCGACCACCCTCAACCGCCAGGGCAACGATGTGGGGACCCAGTACCGCTCGGCGATCTATACCCTTGACGAGGCTCAGGAGCGCCAGGCGCGGGAGATGATCGCCGAGCTCGAAAGCGACTACGCGGACCCCATCGTCACCGAGGTGCGTCCGCTGGATCGCTTCTACCCCGCCGAGTCCTATCATCAGGACTATTTCACCAAGAACCCCGGCAACGCCTACTGCCAGTTCGTGATTCCCCCCAAGCGCCACAAGCTGGTCCGGACCTTCGGCCATCGCCTCAAGGGGTAGCGGCCCTTGCGGTCCCTCGCCTAGGAGCCTGTCGGATTTGACCGATCGTCGCGAGGAACACGGATTTCGAGACAAGTTTATCGATCTGGTGAGGCGAATAGCGCGCTATTTAACGAATCAGATCGAATGAAATTGGCCGAAAGCCCGGGGTTCGTAGCAGATCAGCGTTAAGTCCGACAGGCTCCTAGGGAGAGTGGAGGCCCCTGGCCCCGGTGCGCCGGCCGCTGGTCGGCGCATAGGTGGATGCCCACTCCCTGAGCTGGCGGGCTACCCGGCGTGCCAGCCAGGAGCGCAGCCGGCCCTCCCGCCACTCCACGAAGCCCACGTGCCCGCCCCGGGCGGAGAGCTCCACGTGCACGGCATCGCCCGGGGCGGGGAGGCGGGCAAAGAGGTCCGCCGGCATGAAGGGGTCATCCTCGGCGTGGAGGACCAGGGTCGGCAGCTCCAGCTCACCGAGCCAGCGGCCGGCCGAGGCGCGTCGGTAGTAGTCGTCGGCGTCGCGAAAGCCGTGCAGCGGGGCCGTGACCCGATCATCGTAGTCGCGCAGGCTGGCCAGGGCGCCCAGCGTTCTGGCGTCGAGCGCCAGGGGAAAGTCGTCGAGGCGCGCCGCCGCCCGAGCCTTCAGGGAGGCGAGCAGGTGACGCTGGTAGACCCGGGCGAAGCCCTGCTGCAGGCAGTCGGCACTGGCGGCGAGGTCCAGGGGAGCACTGATGGCGATGGCGCCAGCCAGGTCCAGGCCGTCACCGCCCTGTTCCGCCACCAGCTTGACCAGCATGTTGGCCCCAAGGGAGACCCCCGCCGCCACCTTGAGGGCGCGCGGGTAGCGCCTGGCCAGCTGGCCGATCACCCAGTAGGCGTCGGCGGTGTCACCGCTGTGATAGGCGCGGGGCAGGCGGTTGGGGGCGCGACCGCAGCCGCGAAAGTGCATCATCACCGCTCGCCAGCCCAGGTCCGTGGCAGATCCCAGCAGCTCCCGGGCGTAGGGGGAGGCGAAGGAGCCCTCCAGGCCGTGAAAGAGCAGGAAGAGCGGTGCCGCCTCGTCCTCCGGCCCGGGGGTCACCCAGGTCAGCTCCACGAAGTCGCCGTCGGGCAGCGTCAGGCACTCCCAGCGGTGGGGCAGGCGCCGACGGGGCAGCAGCCGAGGCAACAGGGTCTGCACATGGCAGTTGGCCAGCCCCGCCGGGGGGGTGAAATCGGCGCGATGCAGCCTGCCGCTCATGGCTCAGGGCTCCCGGGGCGTCAGGTTGACGGGACCCTCACCGGTCACCAGCACATTGTCCTCGATGCGGATGCCGCCGTGGTCGGCCAGGCGCTCTACCAGCGCCCAGTTGACCTCGTGGCGGTGGCGATGGGGCGCCAGCAGCATGGGAATCACATAGAGCCCCGGCTCCATGGTGACCACCATGCCGGCCTCGAGCGTACGGGTCAGGCGCAGGGCGGGGTGGTCGCTCGGGGGCGGCAGGGGGCTCCCGTCGGAGGCGACGCGACCGGCGACGTCGTGGACCTGCACGCCGAGCAGGTGGCCCAGGCCATGGGGGCAGAAGGCGCGGGTCAGGCCGCTAGCCAGCACCGCCTCGGGTGAGGCGTCGACCAGCCCATGGGCCACCAGCAGCGTCGCGAGCTCCTCGTGCATCCGCTCGTGGAGCGCCACATAGCTGACGCCCGGCGCCAGCCGGTCGATCAGGCGCTGCTGCAGGGTCGTCACGCCCTGAATCAGCGGGGCGAATTCGGGAAGGGCATCGCTGCCGGGCCAGGTGCGGGTGATGTCGGCGCAGTAGCCCCGGTGGCGACAGCCGCCATCCAGCAGCAGGCTCCGGGCTCGTCCCGGTGGCGCGAGGTCATAGTGCTGATAGTGGAGCACGCCGCCGTGGGCATTCAGGCCGACGATATTGGCGTAGGGCAGCTGGCTCTCCCGCTGACGGGCGGCGCCCAGGTAGGCGAGCTGGATATCGAGCTCGGCGCCGCCGCCCAGGAAGGCCTCTCGGGCGGCCAGGTGGCCCGCCATGGCGCGCCGGTTGGCCTCGCGCAGGCAGGCCACCTCGTAGTCGCTTTTGCGCACCCGCAGCTCGTCAAGGCCGGCCAGCAGCGCCGGCGGGTTGGCCTCGGCCCCCAGGGCTTCGGCCTCGGCGGCGGTCACGTCTCCCACCACCGCGTAGCGGCCAGGGGGCAGGGCGGGAGGCGCCTCTGTCGCCCGGGGTTCGAGCCGGAAGCGGGCCACCCAGGGCTCGTCGGGGAGCCGAGCCGGCAGGTGCCAGAAGTCGTCGGGCGCGTGCAGGAAGAGGGTGGGGGCCTCGCCCGGGCGGATCAGCAGCCAGCTGTGGGCGAGCTGCGCCTGGCCGGTCCAGTGCACGAAGTGGCCGAAGGCGGCGAAGCTTGCGAACTGGTCGTCGCCGTGGTGGCGCGCCGGCCGGCCGCTGAAGAGCAGCACGCCGTCGAAGCCGTGCCGACCCAGGAGAGCGGCATAGTCCTGCTCCAGGCGATGGAGGTGGGCCAGCTGCAGCGAATCAGCTTGTGACATGGGAGAGTCTCTTCCTAGGGGCTGCCGTTCGTCCAGTGTAGCCTCCCGGTCGACGGGCGGGCAGGGCAGACAGCGCCTCCCCTGGCTGGCATTATGCGCACTTCGTGACAGATCGAGGAGGTACTGACGCCCATGCTGCGCACATCGCTGATCGTTGCCCTGACCCTGATGCTCTCGGCCCCGCTCCAGGCCCAGGCCCCCGATAACGGGGCGACGCCCCGCTTCGAGGAGGCGCGCCATGCCGTGACCTGGCGCCGGGAGGAGCTCAAGGGAATCGAGCGCCTGGTGCGTCAGCTGCGCTTCGACCTGGTCAACAACCGCGACGCCCGAGGCGCCGAGCCGCGCCTGGCGGAGCTGGCCGAGCGCGCCAGCGGCGAGCACCTGCTGCCGGCCTTTATCGAGGGCAGCCACGGCCGGGGCTCCGAGGCACGCCCGCTGATCTGGGAGGAGTGGGAGGCGTTCGAGGCCGGCTTTGCCGACCTGGAGGCTCGGGTAGCGGCGCTGCGGGAGGCGGCCGAGGCCGAGGATTACCGGCTGGCCACTCGGGAGCTGTCCGATCTCAGCCTGAGCTGTCGCAGCTGTCACCGTCGCTATCGCTACTGAGCCGGGGCCGGTGAGAGGTCCTCGATGCGATAGAGGGCCTCGGCCTGGTCGAGGCCGGAGATGGTGCAGCCCAGGTCCTTGACCCGGCCATCCGCCAGGCCGTAGACCCAGCCGTGCACCGAAACCTGCTGACCACGCTGCCAGGCGTGCTGGATGATCTTGGTGCGCGAGAGGTTTCTCACCTGGGCCTCGACGTTAAGCTCGCACATGCGATCCACCTGCTCGTTAAGCGGCAGCGAAGCCAGTGACTGGCGGTGCTGGCTGTAGAGCTCGCGTACGGAGTGCAGCCAGATATCCACCATGCCGTTGTCGCCGCCGGCGACCGCCGCCTTGACCCCTCCGCAGCCGTAGTGGCCCACCACCATGATGTGGCGCACGCCCAGCATCTCGATGGCGTACTGCAGCACCGAGAGGACGTTGAGGTCATTCTGGTGGACCAGGTTGGCCACGTTGCGGTGCACGAAGACCTCGCCGGGAGGCAGGGAAATGATCTGATTGGCCGGCACCCGGCTGTCGGAGCAGCCGATCCAGAGGTAGTCAGGATTCTGCTGCTGCGACAGCCGGCTGAAGAAGGCCGGATCGTCACGCTGCACCTGCGCGGCCCAGCGGCGATTGTTCTCCAGCAGGCCTTCGATTTCATGCTTCATTCCAGGGGATCTCGCGGTGGTGATGGGGGCGCCATGCGACGAATGGCGGGTTTTGTACCCGGAGTCGCCTCCGTGGGTCAAATCGACGCCTGCCGAGCGGACGCCCCGGCTGCTATCATGCCGCCACGATGGAAGGGGCCGCGCTGGCCCCAGGCAACAGGAGAATCCCGTGTCCGAGACTACCGCTGCCCAGTATGACTGGGACCTCTTCGTGATCGGCGCCGGTTCCGGCGGCGTACGCGCGGCCCGCACCGCGGCGGCCACCGGCGCCAGGGTCGCCGTGGCCGAGGACCGCTACCTTGGCGGCACCTGCGTCAACGTGGGCTGCGTACCCAAGAAGCTCTACTCCTACGCGGCCCACTTCCATGACGCCTTCGAGGACGCCGGCGGCTTCGGCTGGCAGCTCGCCGAGGCGCCGCGCTTCGACTGGGCCACCCTGCGGGACAACAAGGTGGGGGAGATCAAGCGCCTCAACGGCATCTATGGCCGCCTGCTGGAGGGCGCCGGTGTGCGTCTGATCAACGGGCGCGCCCGGGTCATCGACGCCCACACCGTGGAGGTGGCCGGCGAGCGGCACAGCGCCAGCAAGATCCTGGTGGCGGTAGGCGGCTGGCCCTTCGTCCCCGAGTTTCCGGGCAGCGAGCTTGCGCTGACCTCCAACGAGGTGTTCGACCTGGCGCACTTCCCGGAGCGCTTCCTGGTGCTGGGGGGCGGCTATATCGCGGTGGAGTTCGCCAGCATCTTCAACGGCCTGGGCAGCGATACCCACCTGATCTACCGCGGGGAGCTCTTCCTGCGCGGCTTCGACCAGCAGGTACGCGAATTTACCCGGGACCAGATGGCCGCCAAGGGCGTCAACCTGCACTTCGAGACCAACGTGGAGCGCATCGAGCGGGTCGAGGGCGGCCTGGCGGTCACCCTGACCAGCGGCGAAGTGCTGGAGGTGGACGCCGTGCTGGCCGCCACCGGGCGCCGGCCGCACCTCGAGGGGCTGGGTCTCGACGCCCTGGGGATCGAGCTCACCGAGAGAGGCCATATCCGGGTCAACGAGCGCTTCGAGACCTCGCTGCCCTCCATCCTGGCGCTGGGCGACGTCACCGGCGGTCCCGAGCTGACGCCGGTGGCCCTGGCCGAGGCGATGCACCTGGTGGCCCACCACTTCAGCGAGACGCCGCCGACGGCGCCGCTGGACTACCGCAACATCGCCACGGCGGTGTTCTGCCATCCCAATATCGGCACCGTGGGGCTCTCCGAGGAGCAGGCCCGGGCGCAGTGCGGGGCGATACGGGTCTATGCCACCGAGTTTCGTCCCATGAAGCACACCCTCTCGGGCAGCCAGGAGCGCTGCCTGATGAAGCTGATCGTGGACGACGCAAGCGACGTGGTGGTGGGAGCGCATATGGTGGGCGAGGAGGCCGGCGAGGTGATCCAGGGCATCGCCATCGCCGTGCGTGCCGGTCTCACCAAGGCCGACTTCGATGCCACCGTGGGGATCCATCCCACCGGCGCCGAGGAGTTCGTCACCCTGCGCACGCCGACCCGGCGCTGAGGGGCAGGGCAGACGTCGCCGATCGGGCCACCTTCGGGTGGCCCGATCGCGTTTGCGGCGCGGCTCCCGGGGCTGGACTAGACTGCAGGGAGGCGGCCAGTGGCAGGCGATTGCCGCGTGCCGAAGCCGGCCGAGAGCGATTTGTGCTGCGCCGTAGCGGCCAATGCATAATTTTATGTTATGGATTTGGCTTGCCAAAATAACCGCCAATTTGATTTATCGGCGGCCGCTGGTATACTCGTCCTCAAATTCGCACAGCGAAACCTGCCCATGATGCCAACAAGCGAACCCTTCACTCCCTCCGCCGACCTGGCCCGCCCCAGCGTGGCTGACGCCGTGGTCGGCGCGGAAACCACCTCGCTTTTCATTCGCAAGCCCAACCCCGATGACGGCTGGGGGATCTACGAGCTGGTCAAGTCCTGCCCGCCGCTGGATGTCAACTCCGCCTACGCCTATCTGCTGCTGGCGACCCAGTTCCGCGACACCTGTGCGGTTGCCACCGACGAGGAGGGCGAAATCGTCGGCTTCGTCTCCGGCTATGTGAAGAGCAACGCCCCCGACACCTACTTCCTCTGGCAGGTGGCCGTGGGTGAGAAGGCCCGCGGTACCGGCCTGGCCCGCCGCCTGGTCGAGGCCGTCATGTCCCGTCCCGAACTGGCCGAGGTGCATCACCTCGAGACCACCATCACGCCTGACAACCAGGCCTCCTGGGGGCTGTTCCGTCGCCTTGCCGATCGCTGGCAGGCGCCGCTCAACAGCCGCGAGTACTTCTCCACCGACCAGCTCGGTGGCGAGCACGACCCGGAGAACCTGGTGCGCATCGGTCCCTTCCAGACCGATCGCATCTGATCCCGCTTTGGTGATGCGCTGGTGGGCCCCGCGGCCCGCCAACGCTTTCCCACGTCCATCTTTTCCTACCGACAGGAGGTCGCACATGCAGACCCAGATTCTCGAACGCATGGAATCCGACGTTCGCACCTATTCCCGCTCTTTCCCGGTGGTCTTCACCAAGGCCAGCAACGCCCGCCTGACCGACGAGAACGGCCGCGAGTACATCGACTTCCTGGCCGGTGCCGGCACCCTCAACTACGGCCACAACAACCCGAAGATCAAGCAGGCTCTGCTGGAGTACCTGGCCGAGGACAACATCATCCACGGCCTGGACTTCTGGACCGAGGCCAAGCGCCACTACCTCGAGACCCTGGAGGAGGTGATCCTCAAGCCCCGCGGCCTCGACTACAAGGTGCAGTTTCCCGGGCCCACCGGCACCAACGCCGTGGAGGCGGCCATCCGCCTGGCACGCAACGCCAAGGGTCGCCATAACATCGTCACCTTCACCAACGGCTTCCACGGCGTGACCATGGGGGCGCTGGCCACCACCGGCAACCGCAAGTTCCGCGAGGCCACCGGCGGCGTGCCCACCGTGGGCGGCACCTTCCTGCCTTACGACGGCTACCTGGGTGACGGCGCCGATACCCTGAACTACTTCGAGAAGCTGCTGAACGACAAGTCCGGCGGCCTCGATGTGCCGGCCGGCGTCATCGTCGAGACCGTGCAGGGGGAGGGCGGCATCAACGCCTGCGGCACCGAGTGGCTCAAGCGCCTCGAGCAGATCTGTCGCGCCCACGATATCCTGCTGATCGTCGACGACATCCAGGCGGGCTGTGGCCGCACCGGCAAGTTCTTCAGCTTCGAGCACGCCGAGGTGGTGCCGGACATCGTCACCAACTCCAAGTCGCTGTCGGGCCTCGGCCTGCCGTTCGCCCAGGTGCTGATGCGCCCGGAGCTGGACGCCTGGAAGCCGGGTCAGTACAACGGCACCTTCCGCGGCTTCGCCCTGGCCTTTACCACCGCCGCCGCGGCGCTGAACCACTACTGGCGCGACGACGCCTTCGAGCGCGACGTGCAGCGCAAGGGCGAGATCGTCGCCGAGCGCTTCCAGAAGATTGCCGGCTGGCTCAACAGCCAGGGGATCGAGGCCTCCGAGCGTGGCCGCGGCCTGATGCGCGGCATCGACGTGGGCAGCGGCGAGATCGCCGACAAGATCACCCATCAGGCCTTCGAGAACGGCCTGGTGATCGAGACCAGCGGCCAGGATGGCGAAGTGGTCAAGTGTCTCTGCCCGCTGACCATCACCGACGAGGACCTCCAGCAGGGCCTGGATATTCTCGAGGAGAGCGCCCGCCAGGCGCTGAGCTGATAGGCTGACCGGCGGGGGCAGCCCCGCAGGTGACGACGGTCGGGCCAGAGCGCGCCCGGCCGACAGGATCTTTTACGGAGACATCACATGATCGTTCGCAATCTCGAGGAGTGCCGCAAGACCGACCGCCTGGTCAAGGCCGAGAACGGCAACTGGGACAGCACCCGCCTGAGCCTGGCCGACGACGGCGGCAACTGCTCCTTCCATATTACCCGGATCTACGAAGGCACCGAGACCCACATCCACTACAAGCACCACTTCGAGGCGGTTTACTGCATCGAAGGCGAGGGCGAGGTGGAGACCCTGGCCGACGGCAAGATCTGGCCGATCAAGCCGGGCGACATCTATATCCTCGACCAGCATGACGAGCACCTGCTGCGCGCCCACAAGACCATGCACCTGGCCTGCGTCTTCACGCCGGGCCTGACCGGCAAGGAAGTGCACCGCGAGGATGGCTCCTACGCGCCGGCCGACGATAGCTGAAGCTGATCGGCTCGAACGGCACGCCTCGACGCCCCCGGCACCTCAGGTGTCGGGGGCGTCTGCGTCGAAGCGACCCGAATCATCACCGAGGCGTTCGAAAACGATGGTGATCCGCGCCAGGGTGATGCCGAATTTCCTCATGTCGGTGCGGTTGAGCAGCCGACCGTCGGGCTGCAGGAACATCCAGTCCTCCATGGTGAAGGTGATCTCGCGGCCCGAGACCTCCACCGGGAGCCGGTAGGTCATGGTAAAGGCGTGACCCGCCTGACGCGCCTCCACGGGGCCCTCGACGTCATTGGCGCTGCCGACCCAGCGGCCGTCGGCCTGGCGTTCGAAGCTCCAGACCCGGCGGTCGGTCTCGCCGTCGTCATAGGTGAAGTGCTCGTCGAGGACCAGGGTGGTGCCGTCATGCTCGCCATCGATGTCGACCACGAAGCGACGCTGCACCTCGCCGCGGTAGTCCTGGACCATGCCCCAGGCGCGGGTGCGTCCCTCGAAGTACTCGCCGATATCGAGCTCAGGCGTCGTGCCCGCGTAGCGGTCGATATCCACGCTGCTGCAGCCGACCAGCAGCAGCGGCAGGGCCAGCAGGAGAAGTGTCAACGGATAGGAGCGCAACTTTCGATACATGAGTCATCATCCGTACAAGGTTCGTAGAGTTACTGTGCATCCTAGCCCCGTAATGGTGCCCAGGCCAGCGAAAACGCCGGAACGCGGCTGTCGCCTCCTTGGTCCCCGGCAGTTCGCATAATGTATATTATGTTAAATTGACCGTAGCAGAAGCGGCCCGCGCCGGATCGTCAGACCAGGCGGTGACACTTTTTCACCCCCGAGGCGTGAATCTTCACACCCTTTGGCCCTCCCCGGTTGGACAAGGCCGCCGGCGACTCCTTATCATCACGCGACCGATTCCAGGAACGACCTCACCCCATGTCCCGACCTCTGCTGTACTCCGGAGTCCTCTCCCTCGGCCTGCTGCTGGCCGGCTGCGCCCTGCCGACCAGTCCGGCCGACCCTCAGCCGGTGCTGGGGCCTGATGAGTTTGCCCTGCGCCTGGATCAGCTGGAGGCCGACCTGGCCGCACGCTGCGAGCTGCAGCAGGTCGCGCTCTCGGACCACTCCCGCCGCCAGGAGGTGCTGGTGGCCGACGTTCGCGAGGTCGGTAGCCTGCTGCGTCACCTGCGCGCCGATATCGAGCGCCTGGAGCACAGCCAGGCCGAGAACGAGCCGCTGGTGATCACCCAGGAGTGCGCCGCCGACGAGCTGGGCCTGGCCAACAAGGCGGTGGTCGGCCGCAGCGAGTGGATCGGGCTGCCCGACGTTGGCACCTACCTCAAGGCGCGCATCGACTCCGGCGCCAACACCTCATCGCTCTCCGCCCAGGAGATCACCCGCTTCGAGCGCGACGGCGCCAACTGGGTGCGCTTCCGCCTGGGGCTGACCGACGACGACGTGGTGGTGGACGACGTTCGCGAGGAGTGGATCGAGGCCCCTGTGGAGCGCCGGGTGCGTATCGTCCAGGCCTCCGGCGAGGAGTCACGTCCGGTGGTCTCCCTGATGATGACCCTGGGTCCGATTCGCGAGCCGGTGGAGTTCACCCTCAACGATCGTACTCATCTCAACTATCCGGTGCTGCTCGGCCGGCGCTTCCTGATGGATATCGCCGTGATCGACGTCGCCGAGACCTATCTTCACGAGCGCCCCGAGTTCCCCGGTGGCCGCCCAGCGGATGAGGCGGCCATGGACGAAGACGACCGGGACGACGAGGAGCGCTGAGCCGCCCTCCCCGGTCTTGCGCTTCTCCCTGACTGCGCCAAGGAAGCCCCATGTCACGACTGCCCTTCTACCTGCTCGTCGGCCTGCTGCTGGTTACCGGCATCGGCCTGAGCGTGCACCGTCACATCACCCTCGAAGTGCCCTGGACGCCCGGCGAACAGCGGGAGGTCTGGGAGGTCGAGGCCATCGTCAACTTCAACGCCCGCGGCGAGCCGGTGCTCGTGGACATGGCGCTGCCCTCCACCCAGCAGGGGTTCCGGCTGCTCACCGAGCACACCGCCTCTCCGGGCTATGGCCTCGCCTTCCTCGAGGAGAATGGTGCCCGTCGGGCCCAGTGGTCGATCCGCGAGGCCAGCGGCAGCCAGCAGCTCTACTATACGACTCAGCTGGTGGTCACACCGGATGCCCGGGCCCCCAGGGTCGAGCCGCCGCGCCTGCGCCGGGATATCGTCTGGGAGCGCCCCTATGACACCGCTTCCGCCCAGGTCATCGAGCGCGCCTGGGGGCGCAGCGCCGACGCCTTCACCTTTGCCCGGGAGCTGATTCGGGACTTCGGCGACGAACGCCAGGGCGAGAATGCCCGCCTGCTGCTGACCCAGTTCGAGCGCGGACCGCTGCTGGTCCGGCTGCTCAATCAGGCCGGCGTGCCGGCCCGGGAAGTGAGCGGACTGCTGCTGGAGGATGGGCGCCGCCGCCAGACCCTGAGCCAATGGGTCCAGGTCTTCGATGGCGAGCGCTGGGCGCTGTTCAATCCCGCAACCGGCGAGCAGGGCCGCCCGGACAACCTGCTGCTCTGGGAGTCGAGTGGCCAGGCGGTGCTGGAGGTCCAGGGGGGCAGCAACTCCCGGGTCACCTTCTCCATGCTCAATCGCAATCAGCCGGCCGCTGCCGCCGTGCGCAGCCAGCTGGCCGATGACACCCTGATCAACTTCTCCATCCACAGCCTGCCGCTGGAGGAGCAGGCGCTCTTCCAGACCATCCTGCTGATCCCCATCGGTGCCCTGGTGGTGGTGCTGCTGCGTATCCTGGTGGGGATCAAGACCTCCGGGACCTTCATGCCGGTGCTGATCGCCCTGGCCTTCATCCAGACCAGCCTGCTTACCGGCCTGGTGGGCTTCCTGCTGGTGGTGGCGGTGGGGCTGGTGATACGCAACTACCTCTCCTATCTCAACCTGCTGCTGGTCGCGCGAGTGTCGGCGGTGATCATCACGGTCATCGCCATCATCTCGGTCTTCTCGGTGCTCTCCTACCGCTTCGGGCTCAATGCGGGCCTGACCATCACCTTCTTCCCGATGATCATCCTCTCCTGGACCATCGAACGGATGTCGATCCTCTGGGAGGAGGAAGGTCCCAAGGAGGTGCTGATCCAGGGCGGCGGCAGCCTGCTCACCGCGGTGCTCGCCTACCTGGCCATGAATAACCCCTGGGTGCGCCATATCACCTTCAACTTCCTGGGGGTGCAGATGATCCTGATGGGCCTGATCCTGCTGGCCGGCAACTACACCGGCTATCGGCTGCTGGAGCTGCGCCGCTTCAAGCCGGTCACCGAGGACTAGGCCATGCTCAACTGGACCTCCCCCGGCAAGCTGCGCCTCAAGGGCATCATCGGCATGAACCGGCGCAACATCCGCTATATCGGCCGCTACAACGACCGGCGCCTCTACCCGCTGGTGGACGACAAGCTGAAGACCAAGCTGCTGGCCCAGGAGTACGGCATTACCACGCCGGCGCTGATCGGCACCGTCACCACCCAGTTCGGGGTCAAGCACCTCGACGAGATGCTGCGCGGCCATGACGGCTTCGTGATCAAGCCCGCCAAGGGCAGTGGCGGCAAGGGGATCCTGGTGATCGACCACGTGGCCGAAGGCTTCTTCGTCAAGCCCAGCGGCGCCAGGCTCACCCTGCAGGATGTCGAGCGCCACGCCTCCAATATCCTCTCGGGGCTCTACTCCCTGGGCGGCTCCCCCGACGTGGCCGTGATCGAGGCGCTGATCAACTTCGATGAGCGTCTCGCCGAGTACACCTACGAGGGGGTGCCCGATATCCGGGTCATCGTCTTCCTGGGCTATCCGGTGATGGCGATGATGCGCCTCTCCACCGCGGCCTCCGACGGCAAGGCCAACCTTCACCAGGGCGCCGTGGGGGTGGGCCTGGATATCGCCACCGGCACGGCCATTCGCGGCGTGCAGTTCGACCGCACCCGCCACGACCACCCGGATACCGGCCATGAGCTTGCCAGCCTGCAGATCCCGGACTGGCGCACCCTGCTGCTGCTGGCAGCCGGCTGCTACGAGATGACGGGGCTCGGCTACCTGGGGACCGACATGGTGCTCGACCGCGACCAGGGTCCCATGCTGCTTGAGCTCAACGCCCGCCCCGGGCTCGCCATCCAGATGGCCAACGGCGAAGGGCTGCGCCGGCGCCTCGATCTTATCGAGCGACAGCCGGAGGGAGCCTCTCCCGAAGCCCGAGTGGCATTCGCTCAGCAGCACTTCGCCCGCCGCAGCGAGCTGGAGGCGATTACCGAGGCGGCGACCGCCGCCGTCTGAGCGCCGCTGGCCGCGGCGGCGGGGGGCGCGTAGAATACCCACTCCACCCCAACCGACCTGGCTTGTGATGACAGACTCCCATGCGCTGCTCGATCAGGCCGCGCAGCAATGCCAGCAGCGCGGCGTACGCTTCACCCCGATTCGTCGCCGCGTGCTGGAGATGATCGCCGAGGCCCCCGGCGGACTGAAGGCCTACGACCTGCTCGACCGCCTGGCCGAGGAGCATGCCTCTGCCCGTCCGCCCACCGTCTACCGCGCCCTGGAGTTCCTGATCGACCAGGGGCTGGTACACCGCATCGAGTCCCTGAACGCCTACGTGGCCTGCCCCTGCCCGGAGCACGCCCACGGCTTCCAGCTGCTGATCTGCCGGCTCTGCGGGCGGGTCGAGGAGCTGCACCTGGACGACGTCAACGCCCAGCTGTCGCGTCGCGCCCGGGACCTCGGCTTTCGGGTGGAGCGCCAGACCATCGAGCTGCTCGGCCACTGCGAAGCGTGTCACGCCGACGCCTGAGTCGGTCGCCCTCCCCTGGCCGGAGGTCACTGCCTTCTCCACCAACTTCCCTCGGACCGACCCATGAGCGATACCTTCAAGGCCCTGGAACGGGCCCCCTGCGACAGCCGCCACCCGCTGACCGAGATCCTTGACGCCGCCCGCTTCAATGCCGACGGCCTGCTGCCCGCCATCGCCCAGCAGCACGACTCGGGTGAGGTGCTGATGATGGCCTGGATGAATCGCGAGTCGCTTGAGGAGACCCTGCGCACCGGGCGGGTCTGCTACTGGTCACGCTCCCGGGGCAAGCTGTGGCGCAAGGGGGAGAGTTCGGGGCAGCAGCAGCATCTGAAGCGCGCCGCCCTGGACTGCGACGGCGACACCCTGCTGCTGCAGGTGGAGCAGACCGGGCCCGCCTGCCATACCGGCCGGCGCAGCTGCTTCTACGTGGCGCTGGAGGAGGACAGCGCGCGCATCGCCTCGGCGCCGCTGATCGACCCCGATACCCTCTACGCCAAGCGCTAGGAGGTCACGCATGCCCTGCCTCGCCGCCTGGCTGGCCCGCCTGGTTCGCTTCGCGCGCCGGGCCTTGGCTTGGCTGATGATTGCCCTGGTCAGGGTCTACCAGGTCACCCTGAGCCCCCTGCTCGGCCCGCGCTGCCGCTACTGGCCCAGCTGTTCGAGCTATACCGTCGAGGCGATCCAGGTTCACGGCCCGCTCAAGGGGGGGGTGATGGCGGCTAGGCGCATCTCGCGCTGCCACCCCGGCTGCGAGGGGGGCATCGACCCGGTGCCGGGCGGGCCCAGCGAACGGCTCTGCCGCGAGGACCCGGAGCTGGACGAGAACTTCCGCCCGCGCGACGATGCCTGACACCCCCCTTGGCTCGGCTCGGTTATGTCGCCCGTTTCCGTGGCCCAAGCTTTGCCAAAACGATTATCTCTCGTAAAAAACGATTATTTTTAGCCTCTGCTCTATAAAAATGATTATTGCAGCGGGTTCTTGGCTCAGGCGGCCTCCTGCTCGGCCACCTCGTAGATGCGCTTGAGCATGGCGTGCAGGCCGTTGCTGCGGGTCGGCGAGAGGTGCTTGTCGAGGCCCAGGTCCGCCAGGAAGTGGGGGCTGGTGTCGCGGATCTCGGCGGCGGGCCGGTCGCTGTAGATGCGCATCAGCACGGCGATCAGGCCGGAGACGATGGCGGCATCGGAGATGGCGTCGAAGTGGATGGCGTCGCCGCGGCGCTCGTGGCGCATCCAGACGTTGGACTGGCAGCCCTGGATCTTCAGCTCGTCGCGCTTCCACGCCTCGGGAAAGTCCGGCAGCGCCTTGCCCATGTCGATGATGTACTGGTAGCGGTCCATCCAGTTGTCGAACATCTCGAACTCTTCGATCAGCGCCTGCTGCGCCTGCTCGGCGGTGGCTTCGGTCGTCATGGGATCTCCTTGTAGTAAAGGCTGCGATTATATCGGCTGGGTGCCGTGTGCGTCCGCTTTGGGCTCTGCCAGCAGGCTCTCGTAGGGAATTTTCAGCCCCTCATGCAGGCGCCTGATCATATTGAGGCTCAGCTTCCGCTTTCGATTAAGCACCTCGGACACACGGCCACTCGAGCCGATATAGGGCTCGAGGTCTCGCTGAGTCAGACCCTGCTGCTCCATACGAAACTTGATCGCTTCGATGGGATCCGAGGGGGCGATAGGATAGCGCTCATCCTCGTACTTCTCGATCAGGATAGAGAGCACCTCCAGCTCATCGGCCTCCGGAGTGCCATCTTCGGCGGCCCAGAGCTGCTCCATGCGGGCGAAGGTGCGTTCAAGATCGGCATCATCATGGATAGGCTGAATATTCATCAGATAGTCTCCGCATCAACCTTGTCGTACTGGGCATGAGTGCCCACGAAGCGCACCCAGGCGATCTGCTGGGTGTAGCGTATCGATACGATCACGCGGTACTTGTTGCCCCCGATGTTGAATACGACACGCCCTCCCTTGAGGATGCTTGCCGTGCGAACCTCGGCTTTCAGCTCTTGCGGCGTCAGCCAGGACGCCTTCAGCATCATGTTGTGCCATTCGGTGAGCGGCGTCCTGGCATCCTCGAACCCCTGTTCCCAGAACTCCCTCAGCGTGCGCTTCGCGATGACTCTCACGCAACCTCCCTTTTTGGGAGAATCCTATGAGCTCCCACCTTGGGAGTCAAGGGGGATTGAGGCGATCAGGCCGTGGCGCGCCTGCTGGCGGTGCCAGGCCTCGTCCTCCGCGTGGAGGTAGCGCGCCGTGGTGTCTAGCCTCGCGTGGCGGGCGGTGGCGGCCAGGTAGCGCAGCTCCACGCCGGCCTGGGCCTGGTGGGTCAGCGCCGTATGGCGCAGCCAGTGGGGCGTTGCCTGACGCAGGCGCATCGGCCCTGGCCTGCCCGCCTCCCCCTGCTCCGCCTCCATGGCGGTAGCCGCCTCCGCGAACGCCTCGCGGATCAGCCGATAGAGCCGGTTGTCGCCGATACCGCGCCGACCATCCAGGGCGCGCAGCATCGGCGTGGCATCATCTGGCAGCGGTTCCCGGGCAAGCCCCAGGCTCTCGCGCCAGTCGCCCAGCAGCGCCATCATGTCTGGCGGCACCGGAATCACCGCCAGCTTGTCGCCCTTCCCCGTCACCCGCCACCACCAGCGCCCCTCGCGGCGATGAAAGTCGCCCATGCGCGCCGCGCTCATCTCGCTGATGCGCGGAGCCAGCAGGTAAGCGAAGCCGAAGACCAGGCGGCGGCGCTGCCACTCGAAGCATTGCCGCGCCGAGGCGCCCTCCTCCACCGGCCGGCCGAGCCAGGCCCATAGCCACTCCCAGAGCGGGGTCTCCAGGTAGCGCTCGATGCGCGCTTGGCGGTTATCCAGGCGCCGGCGCTTGTCCCGCATCAGCCGGAAGGGGTTGTGGGCCACCCACCCCGCCTCGGCGAGCCAGGCATAGAGGCCCTGGAGGATGACCAGGGACTGACGGCGGCTCGCCGGCGACAGCGGCCCCCGAAAGGGGCGCCAGTCGTCGGCGTGGCGGGGCCTGGGCGGCCCCACCCAGCGCTCCCGAGGTCGCGGGTCGGCGAGAAAGGCCTCGAAGGCGTCCAGATGCGCCCGGCGTACCTCGCCAAGCCCGAGCCCCTGCTCCGCCAGCCAGAGCAGCAGCCGCTCGGCCTCGCGGCGATAAGCGCGCTGCGTTTGCGGGCTCGCACGGTATTCGACTAGCCACTGGGCCACCGCTTCGGCGTCGCTGCCTGCACTGATATGGGCGCCCTGCCCGGCTACTGGCTGATCTACCCGGTCAAGCAGGGTGCTTGTCGGCACCGGCTCACGGTTCATTCTGCGCACTCCTCACTCCTCACTCCTCACTCCTCACTCCTCACTCCTCACTCCTCGCCCCTAGCGAGCCAGTATCCCCGCTATTCCGAAAGAAAAGCAAGATAAGCCGCGTAATCTTGATTTATCTGCATCTATCGTATCGTAAATTACATAATACGTAATATGTAATAACCTTCCCTTCCGGGCCTGGCCGGGATATGCTGCGCCCATCGAGCCCCGCCGCCGCGCTCCCGCCATCGGGGAGGCACCCGGCGGGCCCGGAACGACACGAGGAGAGGCGATATGGCGCGCAGCGGCGTGCAGTACGAGGATGTGCAGCGGGCCATCGACGACCTGCTGGCCAGGGGGGAGTCGCCCAGCGTGCAGAAGGTGCGGGAGGTGCTGGGCACGGGAAGCTTCACCACCATCAGCGAGCACCTGCGCGAGTGGCGCACCCGCCGGGAGGAGAATCGCGACGTCCCCCCGCCCCGCGGCATGCCGGCCGCACTTCAGGAGCTGGCCGAAGCGCTGTGGCAGAAAGCCGAGGAGAGCGCCAATGCCGCCCTGGCCCACTATCGCGAGGAGGCAGACGGCCGGGTCGAGGCCGCGGAGGCGCGGGTGGCCGAGGCGCGGCGCCAGGCAGAGGACGCCTCACAGCGCGAAGCGGCCCTGGCCGCCCACCTGACCCACACCGAGCAGCGCCTGGAGGAGCGCAGCGCCGCCCTGGCCCACTGCGAAGCCGAGAGAGACCAGCTCGATAGCCGGGTCAGGCGCCTCGAGAGTCGCCGCGCCGAGCTGGAGGGGCTCCTGGAGCGTATTCGCGGCGAGATGGCCAGCCAGGCTCGGGAGCATCAGCAGGCCCTTGGCACCCTGGAGGCCGAGCAGCGCGAGCGCCTGGCCCGGGAGGAGCAGCGCCACGAGAGCGCCGAGGCCCGCCTGATGGGGCTGCTCGACGAGGCGCGCCAGGAGCGCCAGGCCCAGGAGAAGAGCGCGGCGGCGCGGGAGGCCCAGCTGGAGAAGCGGCACTCACGCCTGGAGCAGCAGCTGCAGGAGTCCCGCGGCCTGCTGGTCGAGGAGGAGCGCAAGCACCGTGATACCGACTGGGCCCGCCGCCAGGCCGAGACCCTCGCCGACACCCGGCGCCACGAGCAGGCGCTGCTTCAGGCGCGGGTCGACGAGCAGAAGCGCACCATCGAGGAGCAGGCGTTGCGCCTTCGCAACCTGGAGGAGCAGCTGCACCGCTGCCTGTGGCAGACCCCGGCGGCCCGTGAGGAGCCGGCGGAGGCCAGGAACGAGGAAGGCCCCGCCGCAGCGGAGCCTTCGGAGAAATAGCCCAGGGCGGGATCTTGCCCGCCAGGCCAGCCTAGCGGTAGTAGGCGTTGGTGGTGTCCGTATGGTCGGTCACGTCGCGAATGCCGGCCAGCTCCGGGATGCGCTCAATCAGGGTCTTCTCGACGCCCTCCTTGAGGGTCAGGTCCACCGCGGCGCAGCCCTGGCAGCCGCCGCCGAAGGCCAGCACCGCCACCTTCTCCTCGGTGAGCTCGATCAGCTTGATCTCGCCGCCGTGGGCAGCCAGGCCCGGGTTGATCTCGCTGTAGAGGATATAGTTGACGCGATCCTCCAGGGGGCTGTCGGCGTTGACCTTGGGCATCTTGGCGTTGGGCGCCTTGATGGTGAGCTGGCCGCCCATGCGATCCTTGTTGAAGTCGACCACGGCCTCCTCGAGGAAAGGCAGGCTGTTCTTGTCGAGGTAGACGCCAAGCTTGGGCAGGTCGAGCCGCTCGTCGCTGGGCTCCTCCTCCCCGGGGCGGCAGTAGGCCAGGCAGGTCTCCGCGTAGGGGGTGCCCGGCTGCGTGATGAAGATACGCACGGCGATACCCTCGACGTTCTGCTTCTCGAGCAGCTCGGCAAGGTACTCCTGGGCGCTATCGGTGATCTCGATGGGCTGGCTCATGCTGATAGAATCTCTCGCTGTTCGGACCGCGGCCCCATGCTGCTCTTGGCAGGTCGCGCGTCAGGGTTTGCATGGGGAATATGGTAAGGCAGCGGACGCCAAGTGACAATCCCGAGTGAATTGCTGGGTCTTTGCGCTCCCAGCCTGCCCCTGGCCCGGCGCTTTTGTTACCATAGCGCCCCATTCCGGGCCGCCCTGTGAGAAGACGCCACCAGGCGTCCGTGCGGCCCTGCACCCGGATGCGAACTTCGCTGGAGACAAGACCTGACCATGGCCGCCCTTCCCACCGCCCAGACCGCTTCCCTGACCGACAGCCTCAACGAGCGCATCCTGATGCTCGATGGAGGCATGGGCACCATGATTCAGAATGCGGGCCTCTCGGAAGCGGACTTCCGCGGCGAGCGCTTCGCCGACTGGCCCTCCGACCTCAAGGGCAACAACGACCTGCTGGTGCTGACCTGCCCCGAGCTGATCACCCGCCTGCACCGGGAGTACCTGGAGGCGGGGGCCGACATCGTCGAGACCAACACCTTCAACAGCACCCGTCTCTCCCAGGCTGACTACGGCATGGAGGCGCTGGTGCCGGAGATCAACCTCGAGGCGGCGCGCCTGGCGCGAGCGGCCTGCGATGACGTGGCCGCCCGCACCGGGGTGCCCCGCTACGTGGCCGGGGTGCTGGGCCCCACCTCGCGCACCGCCTCGCTCTCCCCGGACGTCAATGACCCCGCCAAGCGCAACGTCACCTTCGATGCCCTGCGCGAGAACTACTATGAGGCGGCCGAGGCCCTGATCGAGGGCGGCAGCGACCTGATCCTGATCGAGACCATCTTCGATACCCTCAACGCCAAGGCGGCCATCTACGCCCTGGAGGAGCTCTTCGAGGATCGCGGCGAGCGCCTGCCGGTGATGATCTCCGGCACCATCACCGACGCCTCCGGCCGCACCCTCTCGGGCCAGACCACCGAGGCCTTCTGGAACTCGGTGCGCCACGCCCGCCCCCTGGCGGTGGGTCTCAACTGCGCCCTGGGGGCCGAGGAGCTGCGCCCCTACGTGGAGGAGCTCTCCAACAAGGCGGATACCTTCGTCTCCGCCCACCCCAACGCCGGCCTGCCCAACGAGTTCGGCGAGTACGACCAGACCCCGGAAGAGATGGCGACCATCGTCGGTGAGTTCGCCGCAAGCGGCCTGGTCAATATCATCGGCGGCTGCTGCGGCTCGACGCCCGAGCATATCGCCGCCATCCGCCGCGCCATCGAGGGCCTGGCGCCTCGCCGGGTGCCCGAGATTGCGCGGGCCTGCCGCCTGTCTGGCCTGGAGCCGTTCAACATCGGGGCGGACTCGCTGTTCGTCAACGTCGGTGAGCGCACCAACGTCACCGGCTCGGCGCGCTTCAAGCGTCTGATCGTCGAGGAAGACTTCACCACGGCGCTCGAGGTGGCCCTGGAGCAGGTAGAGAACGGCGCCCAGGTGATCGACATCAACATGGACGAGGGGATGCTGGAGTCCCAGGAGGCGATGGTGCGCTTCCTGAACCTGATCGCCGGCGAGCCCGACATCGCCCGGGTGCCGATCATGATCGACTCCTCCAAGTGGGAGATCATCGAGGCGGGGCTCAAGTGCGTGCAGGGCAAGGCGGTGGTCAACTCCATCTCGCTCAAGGAGGGCGAGGCGGCCTTCCGCGAGCAGGCCACCATCTGCCGGCGCCACGGTGCCGCCGTGGTGGTCATGGCCTTCGACGAGGTCGGCCAGGCCGATACCTTCGCCCGCAAGACCGAGATCTGCGAGCGCGCCTACCGCCTGCTGGTGGATGAGCTGGACTTCCCGCCGGAAGACATCATCTTCGACCCCAACATCTTCGCCATCGCCACCGGCATCGAGGAGCACAACAACTACGCGATGGACTTCATCGAGGCCACCCGCTGGATCCGTGAGCACCTGCCCCATGCCCTGGTCTCCGGCGGCGTCTCCAACGTCTCCTTCTCCTTCCGGGGCAATAACCCGGTGCGCGAGGCGATCCACTCGGTGTTCCTCTACCACGCCATTCGCGCCGGGCTGACCATGGGCATCGTCAACGCCGGCCAGCTGGCGGTCTACGACGATCTGCCCGAGGAGCTGCGCGAGGCGGTGGAGGACGTGGTCCAGAACCGTCGCGCCGACAGCACCGAGCGGCTGGTGGACCTGGCCGAGAAGTACAAGGGCGACGGTGGCGGTGCGGCCAAGAAGGAGGATCTGGAGTGGCGCTCCTGGCCGGTCAACAAGCGCATCGAGCACGCCCTGGTCAAGGGGATCACCGCCCACATCGAGGAAGATACCGAGCAGGCGCGCCAGGAGGCGGCGCGCCCCATCGAGGTGATCGAGGGGCCGCTGATGGACGGCATGAACGTGGTCGGCGACCTCTTTGGCGCCGGCAAGATGTTCCTGCCCCAGGTAGTGAAGTCGGCCCGGGTCATGAAGCAGGCGGTGGCCTACCTGATCCCCTTCATCGAGGCGGAAAAGAGCGGTGAAACCCAGGCCAAGGGCAAGATCGTCATGGCCACGGTCAAGGGCGACGTGCACGATATCGGCAAGAACATCGTCGGCGTGGTCCTGCAGTGCAACAACTATGATGTGGTCGACCTCGGCGTCATGGTGCCCGCGGAGAAGATCCTGCAGACGGCCAGGGCCGAGAACGCCGATATCATCGGCCTCTCCGGGCTGATCACTCCGTCCCTGGACGAGATGGTCCACGTGGCCAAGGAGATGCAGCGCCAGGGCTTCGAACTGCCGCTGCTGATCGGTGGCGCCACCACCTCCAAGGCCCACACCGCGGTGAAGATCGAGCCAGGCTACGAGCATCCGGTGATCTATGTGGCCGATGCCTCCCGGGCCGTGGGCGTGGCGGGCAAGCTGCTCTCGGCCGAGCTCAAGCCGGCCTATACCGCCGAGATCCGCGCCGAGTACGAGAAGGTCCGCGAGCGCAACGCCAAGCGCCGCCCCAAGGCCGCCGACCTCAGCTACGCCGAGGCGCGCGCCCGCAAGTTCAGCGTGGACTGGGCGGGCTACACTCCCCCCCGTCCGGCCTTCACGGGCCTTCAGGTCTTCGATGGCTACGACCTCGAGGAGCTGGTCGAGCGCATCGACTGGACCCCCTTCTTCATGAGCTGGCAGCTCGCCGGCAAGTACCCGAAGATCCTCGACGACCAGGTGGTCGGCGAGGCGGCGCGCAACCTCTTCCGGGATGCCCGGGCGATGCTCGCCAGGCTGATCGACGAGCAGCGCATCCAGGCCCGGGGGGTGATCGGCCTCTGGCCGGCCAACAGCGTCGACGACGACGTCATCGAGGTCTATGCCGACGAGTCCCGCCAGGAGGTGATCGAGCGGCTTCACCATATCCGTCAGCAGACCACCAAGAACCGCGACGGCGTCTGCTACAGCCTGGCCGACTTCATCGCGCCGAAGGAGAGCGGCAAGCCGGACTGGATCGGCGGCTTCGCGGTCACCGCCGGTCACGGCGTCGAGGAGCTCGCCGAGCAGTACAAGGCTGCCGGTGACGACTACAACGCCATAATGGTTCAGGCCCTCACCGACCGCCTGGCCGAGGCCTTCGCCGAGCGCCTCCACGAGCGGGTGCGCAAGGAGTTCTGGGGCTATGTTCCCGAGGAGACCCTGGACAACGAGGCGCTGATCGCCGAGAAGTATCAGGGCATCCGTCCGGCGCCCGGCTACCCCGCCTGCCCGGACCACACCGAGAAGGCCACGCTCTTCCGCCTGCTCGACGCCACCGAGAACAGCGGCCTGGTGCTGACCGAGAACTTCGCCATGTGGCCCGCCGCCGCGGTGGCCGGCTGGTACTTCTCCCATCCGCAATCGAAGTACTTCGCCACCGGCAAGATCACCCGGGACCAGGTGGAGGCGCTGGCCGAGCGCAAGGCGATGCGCCTGGAAGAGCTGGAGCGCTGGCTGGCGCCGGTGCTCTCCTACGACCCGGCCTGATCGGTCGCCAGCCGCCCAGGGGCCCGCCATGCGGGCCCTGACTCGACGGACCCCCATGCTGCCCGAGCCCACTCGCCGCCAGACGATCCTGCGCCTCGCCCTGCCGATCATCGCCGGCATGCTCTCCCAGAGCCTGATCAACCTGATCGATGCCGCCATGGTGGGCTCGCTGGGCGAGGTGCCCCTGGCCGGCGTAGGGATCGGCGGCTATGCGATGTTCATGGTCACCGCCCTGGTGTTCGGGCTCTCCTCGGGGGTCCAGGCCCAGACCGCCCGGCGCCACGGCGAGGAGGCCTGGGCGCGCCGCGCCGTGCCGCTCAACGCCGGCCTGCTGATCGCCCTGGCGACCGCCCTGCCGATCACCCTGCTCTGCCTGTGGCAGGCGCCGCGCCTGCTGGCCCTGATCAACCAGGACCCGGCGGTCAACGCCGTGGCGGTAGAGTACTTTCGCTGGCGGGTGGTCTCGCTGATCGCGGTGGCGATGATCTTCTGCTTCCGGGGCTACTGGAACGGCATCCAGCAGACCGGCATCTACCTGCGCATCATCCTTGCCATGCACGCCATCAACGTGGCAGCCAGCCTGACGCTGATCTTCGGCTACTTCGGGCTGCCGGCCATGGGGCCCGCCGGCGCCGGCGCCGGCACCACCCTGTCGCTCTTCGCTGGGCTCGGCATCTGGGCGCTGCTCAGCTCCCGCCATGCGCGATCCAGCGGCTTTCTTGGCGGCCTGCCCCGGCGGCAGACGTTCGCCACCACCCTGCGCCTGGCGACGCCCCACTCCTTTCAGCAGCTCTGGTTCGCCGCCGGCTACGCCGTGCTGTTCTGGATCCTGGGCCAGATCGACACCCGAAGCGTCGCCGTGGGCCATGTGCTGGTCAATCTCTCCCTGCTGCTGATCCTGCCCGGCGTGGGGCTCGGCATGGCCGCCATGAGCCTGGTGGGCCAGGCGCTGGGGCGGGCGGCCCACCAGGACGCCCACCGCTGGGGCTGGGAGGTGGTGCACCTGGCCTGGCTCTGCCTGGCGGCCCTGGCGCTGCCCATGGCGCTCTTTCCGGAGCTGGTGCTCGGCCTCTTCCTCCATGACCCGGCGCTGATCGAACTGGGCCGGCTGCCCCTGCAGCTCACCGCCCTGATGATCGTGCTGGACGCCGCTGCCCTGGTGCTGGCCCAGGCGCTGCTGGGCGCCGGGGCCAACCGCACCGTGATGACCACGACGCTGGGCCTGCAGTGGCTGCTCTTCCTGCCCCTGGCCTGGTGGGTCGGGGTGGGCCTGGAGCAGGGGCTGCTGGGCATCTGGTGGGTGCAGCTGGGCTACCGCTGCCTCAACTCCGCCTGGTTCGCCATGATCTGGCAGCGGCGGCGCTGGCAGTCGCTCAAGATCTAGGCCCGGCTCGACTAATTACTTTTCGCATAAAAACTATAAGCATTTATTCTTTCCAAGAATAAAGCCCGGCGCGTATGGTGCACCTTCAGGCTCTGCCACCCTTCACTGCAGCAGGAACGGCTGAATGTATCGCTACGACACCCACGACCAGACCCTCGTCAATGAACGCGTTGCCCAGTTCCGCGACCAGATGGAGCGCTATCTGGCCGGCCGCCTCAGCGAGGAGGAGTTCCTCCCGCTGCGCGTGCAGAACGGGCTCTATGTCCAGCGTCACGCACCCATGCTGCGCATCGCCATCCCCTACGGCATGCTCGCCTCCTACCAGCTGCGCAAGCTGGGCGACCTGGCCCGGGACTACGATCGCGGCTACGGCCACTTCACCACGCGCACCAACCTGCAGCTGAACTGGCCGAAGCTCGAGACCGTGCCGGACATGCTCGCGGAGCTTGCCAGCGTGCAGATGCACGCCATCCAGACCAGCGGCAACGATATCCGCAACACCACCACCGACCAGTTCGCCGGCGTGGCCGAGGATGAAGAGGTCGACCCCCGCCCCTGGTGCGAGCTGATTCGCCAGTGGTCCACCTTCCATCCGGAGTTCGCCTACCTGCCGCGCAAGTTCAAGATCGCGGTGACCGGCGCCGCCGAGGATCGCGCGGCCATCCAGGTCCACGACGTGGGTCTGCGCCTGTGGCGCGACGACGCCGGCGAGGTGCGGGTCAAGGTGCTGGCCGGCGGCGGCCTGGGCCGCACGCCGATGATCGCGGACGTGGTCCGCGAGGACCTGCCCTGGCAGCACCTGCTCACCTACCTCGAGGCCCTGGTGCGGGTCTACAACCAGTTCGGCCGCCGCGACAACAAGTTCAAGGCGCGCATCAAGATCCTGGTAAAGGCGCTGGGCATCGAGGAGTTTCGCCGCCGGGTGGAGGCGGAGTGGGCCCATCTCAAGGATGGCCCCCAGACCCTGACGCGCCAGACCGTGGAGAGCGTCGCCGAGCACTTCGTGGACCCCGAGCGCCGGCCGGTCAGCGCCGAGGCCATCGACGCCTTCGAGCGGCTGCGCGGCGAGAACCGCGCCTTCGCCCGCTTCGTGACCAACAACGTCACCGGCCACAAGGTGCCCGGCTACAAGGCGGTGACCCTGTCGCTCAAGCGCGCCGGCCAGTCCCCGGGGGACGTGACCGCCGAGCAGATGCACCAGATCGCCGACCTCGCCGACGAGTACAGCTTCGGCGAGCTGCGCGTCACCCATGAGCAGAACCTGGTGCTCTCCGACGTCCCGGTGGACCGGATCGAGTCGCTCTGGCACGAGCTTCAGGCCCTCGGCCTGGCCAACCCCACCGTGGGCACCCTGGCCGACCTGATCTGCTGCCCCGGCGGCGACTACTGCGGCCTGGCCAACGCCAAGTCGATCCCGGTGGCCCACGCCATCCAGGAGCGCTTCGACGACCTCGACTTCCTGTACGACCTCGGCCCCCTGGAGCTCAATATCTCCGGCTGCATGAACGCCTGCGGCCACCACCATGTGGGCCAGATCGGCATCCTCGGCGTCGACAAGAAGGGCGAGGAGTGGTACCAGATCTCGCTGGGCGGCGCCCAGGGCAACCAGGCCTCGCTGGGCAAGATCCTCGGCCCCTCCTTCAGTCGCGACAAGGTCCCGGAAGTGATCGACACCCTGCTCAAGGTCTACGTCGGTGAGCGCAGCGACGGCGAGACCTTCCTCGACACCTACCGCCGTATCGGCCTCAAACCCTTCAAGGAGCGGGTCTATGCCTGATCAAGCCCCCATCGCACGCCCCGAGTCACGCCCCTATCTGTTCCGCGGCCAGCCCGCCGCGGATACCTGGACCCTGGTCCGGGAGGGCGCGGCACCGGCCGCTGCCGCCGCCATCCTGCCCCTCGACGCCTGGCTCGAGGAGGCGGAAAACCCGGCCCGCGCGCCCTGGCTTTCGGCCGACACCGAGCTCACCGACGCCCTGGCCGAGCGCCTCGCCGAGGCGCCGCTGATCGCCGTGGACTTTCCGAAGTTCACCGATGGGCGCGGCTACAGCCTGGCCCGCCTGCTCCGCGAGCGCTACGGCTACCGGGGGGAGATTCGCGCGGTGGGGGATGTGCTGGTGGACCAGCTCTACTTCATGACCCGCTGCGGCTTCGACGGCCTCTCCCTTCGCGAGGACCAGTGGCTGGAGGACGCCCAGCGGGCGCTGGGCGCCTTCAGCCGCGCCTACCAGCCGGCCGTGGGCCAGCCCGAGCCGCTGTTTCGCCGCCGCGAGCGGGAACGGGCCCTGCCCCGCCAGGAGGCCCCGGCCTACGCCTGAGCACCATCACTCCGCAGGCCTGTCGCACCCTAGTCGGCCCGGCAAGGGCTGTTCCGGCGACAGGCCTGTTCGGGGGCGCTGTAAATACCTCCCTGTACGCTACTTTTTCCCTGCGGCGCTCTCGCATCCTGCTCCGCTAGCAGGGCCGGTGCTGGCCATCCTTGGCCAGCCCGTTCGGAGCGATGCTCCTCACCCCTGGAAAAAGACCCCCTCCAGACCTGCCCCCGGCGCCCTTGCCTGATTGCAGCGCCGTATTCAGTAATGCCGCCTGCACTCCTGAGTTTACCCTCGCCGCTTCTGCTGCCGCTCGCGGTTGGCCGCGCGGGCCCGCTCGCTCTTGCGCAGCATCACCCAGGTAGCGCCGAGGCCGCCGTCGGAGGGCTGGGCGGAGACGAAGGCCTGGACCTCGGGAAACTGGGGCAGCCACTTGGCCAGGTAGGAGCGCAGCACATTGGGCGGGCTGTCGATGGCCTGGCCGCGGCCGTGGACGATCAGCACCGAGCGCAGGTCGTGGGCGAAGGCCTCGTGGATGAAGGGCGTAAGCGCTCGCCGGCACTCCTCCAGCGGACGGCGCAGCAGGTGCAGGCGCGCCTGGTCCGCATAGCCGCCGTGGCGCAGGCGGTCGACCACCCCCTGCTGGATGCCGTCGCGACGAAAGGCCAGCGGATCGAAGGGAGGCACCAGGTCGACGAAGTCATCGGAGAGAAAGCCGTGCCCTTCCACCTCTGCCGCGGCGCTCTCGCGCCGGGCCAGCTGGGCTTCGCTGGGGCCCCGCCGGCCATAGCCTGGGTCGGCTCGGTTGGCGCCCCGGGAGAGTGGACGCACATCGCCCATCAGGGCCTGGAAGTCGAGGTCGCTACGCGCCGACTGAGTCATGACACACCTCCCGATCGTCAAGGGAGGCTCTATCCTAGCAGAGCCCGGGGGGCGGGATAAGGCGTCCCTGCGCCCGGCTCGGCAGGCGCCGATAGCCGTGGCAGGATGGACCTTTCCATGCCGACGGAGCCCCCATGCGACGCCTTCACCTGCTGCTTGTCACCCTGATCGGCCTGCCGCTGGCCGTGGCCGGCTGGCTCTGGCTGACCATGCTCAGCCCCTTCACCTACGACCGACCCGACCACCTCCCCGAGATCGATGCAGGCCCCCACGAGGTCTTCGTCTACGGCACCCTGCGCTCAGGGCTGGTGCGCTGGGTCGTCACCGGGCGGGCCGGGGAGTCGCGACCGGCCGTGCTGGAGGACTTCCGGCGCAGCGCCCTGGACCTCGAGGAGGCGCCCGGTGAGCGGGTCGAGGGGGAGGTGATCACGGTCAGTGCCGAGGAGCTGGCGCGTCTGGACCGCTACGAGCGCCTGGGCATCCGCTACGAGCGGGTGCGCCTGGTGCTGGCCGACGGCACCGAGGCCTGGGGCTACCGCCGCCTGCCGGAGGAGGCGCCGGAGGGGGCTCGGTTGTGAGCGGGGGGCGGGGCCTTCTACAATAGCGGCCATTCAGATCTCGCGGCTGAAGATGCCGCCCGCAAGGAGCCGCCATGCCCCCCATCACCCTGTTGCATAATCCACGCTGCTCCAAGTCGCGCCAGGCCCTGGCGCTGCTGGAGGAGCACGGTGCCCCCGTCACGGTGCGCCGCTACCTGGACCAGCCCCTCGACGAGGCGGAGCTGCGCGGGCTGATCGCTCGCCTCGAGGGGCCCCTCGAGGCGCTGGTACGCCGCAAGGAAGCCGAGTGGAAGGCGCTCGATGCCGATGCCGCTGACCTCGAGCAGGTAGTGGCGGCCATCCTCGCTCATCCCAGGCTCCTGGAGCGCCCCGTTGCCGATGATGGCCGACGTGCCGTGATCGGCCGCCCGCCGGAGCAGGTGCTGGCGCTGCTCGAGGCCTGACCTGCCCCCCTTCCCGCTTTTCCTCTTGTCCCCGGCCCGGAGCCCCCATGAGTGCCACTTCCCCCCGACCGCTGCCCTATGTGCTGATCCTCTACTACTCCCGCCACGGGGCCACCCGCGCCATGGCCGAACAGATCGCCGCCGGTGTCGAATCGGTGCGCGGCATCGAGGCGCGGCTGCGCACCGTGCCACCGGTCTCCCCCACCTGCGAGGCGGTGGATCCGGAGATTCCTGCCGAGGGTGCGGTCTACGCCAGCCTCGATGACCTGCGCCACTGCTCGGGACTTGCCATCGGCAGCCCCACCCGTTTCGGGAACATGGCCGCCCCCCTCAAGCACTTCCTGGACGGCACCAGCGAGCTATGGCTGGGCGGAGCCCTGATCGACAAGCCCGCTACCGCCTTCACCTCCACCTCCAGCCTGCACGGGGGGCAGGAGAGCACCCTGCTGACCATGCTGGTGCCGCTGCTGCACCACGGCATGCTCTATGCCGGCCTTCCCTACAGCGAGATCGAGCTGATGGAGACCGCCAGCGGCGGCACTCCCTATGGCGCCAGTCACCTGGCCGGCAAGCGCAGCGACCGGCCCCTGGACGACCATGAGCGACAGCTCTCTCGGGCCCAGGGGCGCCGCCTGGCACGCCTGGCCCTGGCGCTTGGCCGCCTCGAGGGAGAGCCGTCATGAGGCGCTGGCTTGAGGAGTTCGAGGCGCAGCGCGGGCTCGACCATCTGACCGCCCGCTCCCGGCGCTGGGTGCTGGGAAGCTATGCGACCCTGGCCCTGGCCCTGGTGGTCTGGGGCCTTATCCTACGCGGCGAGAGCGGCAACCTGCGCCCCATGCTGGCCTTCCTGCTGCCGCTGCTGCTCTTCCTGCCATCGCTGCTCGGCCAGCGCGCCCGGGGCCACGCCTGGCTCGCCTTTGTCAGCCTGCTCTACTTCATGATCGGGGTGAATGTCGCCATCCTTCCCGGGGTTGGCTGGCTGGGTCTGCTGATCGCCCTCTGCTCGCTGACCCTCTTCGCCGGCTGCACCCTCTACGCCCGCTTTCGCAGCCGCCAGCTGCGGGCGGCCGCCACTGGTGACGGCGCCTAGCCCAAGCGCGTGCTACGCTTGCAGGGCTTGACCTGGCTCAAGCAGATGAACCACAACGAAAGGAGATCGTGATGACCGTGACGTTCCGCCCCCTGCTCGCCGGCCTTGGCCTGACGGCTGCCCTCTTCGCCTCCGCTTCCGCCCAGGCGCTGGACGTGGACAAGGCCATCGAGTACCGCCAGGACGCCCTGCGCGTGATGGCCTTCCAGACCGGTCCCCTCGGCGACATGGTCCAGGGCAATATCGACTATGACGCCGAGGAGTTCGCGCTGCGCGCCAACAACCTGGCGGCACTGGCTCACCTGCCCTGGGAGGCCTTTATCGAGGGCAGCCTGCAGGGAGACGACCACGGCATCGAGACCGATGCCATGGCCGGCATCCGTGATAACCGCGACGACTTCACGTCCAGGGCCGAGACCCTCGGTGAAGAGACCGCCACCCTGGCGCGGATGGCCAACGACGGCGAGGAGTTCAGCGCCCTGCGTCGCCAGATGGGCACCGTGGTCAACACCTGCCGTGGCTGTCACGACAACTATCGCGACAACTGAGGCCGGCTCGAGCCCTCAACAAGCGTGAACGCAGCGGGGCGGCCCTTGGGCCGCCCCGCTGCTTTTGGTGCCTCCGCTCCCAGGAGCGCGGCTAGGCGTTCCAGAGCCAGAGCACCGGCAGGACGGCGATCAGTACCGCCACCAGGGCCAGCCAGGGGCTGGCCAGGCGCCGGGCAGCCCCTTCGGCCGGCGCATCCTCCGGGGCGCCCTCCAGCGGTTTGCGCCCGGTAAACATGGCGCCCACCAGACGCTCTCCCTTGAGGCGGTGCACCACCAGGGCCAGCAGGTGACCGGCGATCAGCACCATCAGCAGGTTGGCATTGAGGTGGTGCAGCGAGGCCAGGGTACGGGCGGTCCCGCGGTCCACCAGGCCGTGGAGCGGCGCATTGAAGAAGATATCGTCGGTCAGGAAGAGTCCGCTGATCACCTGGAAGGAGAGCGAGAGCATCATCACCACCACCATGATGCCGCCCAGCGGGTTGTGCCCGGCATAGGACGGAGGCCGGCCGCCGAGAAGCCGCCTGGCGTAGTCGAAGAGGGTCGTCGGGGGGTGAAGGAAGCTGGTGAAGCGGGCGTGATAGCTGCCCACCAGGCCCCAGAGCCAACGGAACAGCAGCAGGCCGACCAGCACATAGCCCGCCCTGGCGTGGATGTCGATGGGAAAGATGAAGGGGTAGCCCGGTGTCTTCATGGTGTAGAAGGCCAGGGCCACCGCCCCGACCATGCCCCAGTGGAAGAGTCGCACCGGAACATCCCATACCCTTAGTCGTGTCATCTTGCCTCCTTGCAATTTGCAGAAGATTCTCTGGCTCCGGGCTGTCAATCCCGAAGATTTCGCATACCATGATCGGCTTCATGGACATCCCCCACCGCCGTGGGGACACCCAAGGAGTCTACCTCTTGTCTTCCTCGAACGCCTGGCGCGAGGCCGGCACCCTGACCCTGCCGGTCATGTTTGGCTACCTGCCCCTGGGAGCCGCCTTTGGTATTCTCGCCGTCGAAGTCGGCATTCCCGTCTGGGCGGCCCTGCTGATGTCTCTGCTGATCTATGCCGGCGCCGGCCAGTTCCTGGCAGTGGCGCTGCTGGCGGCCGGGGCCGGCCTGGTGGAGCTGGCCGTGGCGACCCTGATGCTCAACTCCCGCCACCTCTTCTACGGGCTTTCGCTGCTCAAGCGTTTCCAGGGGGCCGGTTGGCGCAAGCCCTACCTGATCTTCTCGCTCACCGACGAGACCTACTCCCTGCTCACCACCCTGCCCCCCGAGCGCGCCCGGGACCACGCCCTGGCGCTGCGCATCGGCCTGCTCAATCAGGGCTGGTGGGTGCTGGGCTCCCTGGCCGGTGCCCTGATCGGCACGACGCTTGCGTTCGACAGTCGGGGCATCGAGTTTGCCCTCACCGCCCTGTTCATCGTGCTGACCCTGGAGCAGGCCCGCCGGCTGCGTCAGGGGCTCCCCTTCGCCATCGCCCTGGCCACGGGCCTCGGCGCCCTGCTGCTGCTCCCGGACCGCCACCTGCTGCTGGGGGCCATCGGGGCGGCGAGCCTGGTGCTGCTCGGCCACTATCGGCTGCATCGTAACGCCCCCCGGGAGAGTCGATCATGAGCCACGCTACCCTGCTGATCTTCATTGCCGTCTGCGCCCTGGCCACCTTCGCCACCCGGGTGATTCCCTTCGTGGCCCTGGCGCGCCAGGCCGAGCATCCGCTGATTCTGCACCTGGGGCGCTACCTGCCGCCCACGGTGATGATGATCCTGGTGATCTATGCCCTGCGCGACTTCCGCCCCCTGGCGGAGGGGCAGCTCAATGCCAGCGCCAACGGCTGGCCGATGATCCTGGCCTCACTGGTCGTGGTGGTGCTCCATCTGTGGCGTCGCAATGCCCTGGTCTCCATCCTTGGCGGCACCGGGGCCTATATGGCGATGGTGCAGTTGGGCTGGGCGCTGTGACCCCATAAATCTCGCTCGGGCGGGCACAGAACGGTTGAGCTGGGGACGCAGAGAAGCGAACATGCAGGAAACCGTGAGGAGAACGCCATGACACGCAATATCGCCGATATCCGGCGCGACTATGAAGGCGGCCGGCTCGACGAATCCCTGGCCGTGGAGAACCCGCTGCCGCTGTTCGAGGAGTGGCTGGCCCTGGCCCTCGAGAGCGAGGGTGACGACGGCAACGCCATGACGCTCGCCACCGTGGACAGCCAGGGGCTGCCCCACGCCCGGGTGGTGCTGCTCAAGGGCGTCGATGAGCAGGGGCTGGTGTTCTATACCAACTACCACAGCCACAAGGGCAGCGAGCTGACCAATGTGCCCCACGCGGCCCTGGTCTTCTGGTGGCCCTCCCTGGCGCGCCAGGTACGCATCGAGGGCAGCGTCGAGCAGGTCAGCGCCGAGGAGTCCGACGCCTACTTCTCGAGCCGCCCGCGGGCCAGCCAGCTGGGCGCCTGGATCGCCACCCAGAGCGTGGTGATTCCCGACCGCACCTGGATCGAGGAGCGCCAGAGCCGATTCGAACAGGCCTATGAGGGCCAGGAGATTCCGAGGCCGGTGCACTGGGGCGGCTACCGGGTTCTGCCCACCATGATCGAGTTCTGGCAGGGCCAGCCCAGCCGCCTGCACGACCGCATTCGCTACGAGCAGCGCGACGGCCAGTGGCAGCACTTCCGCATGGCGCCCTGACCCCCCCCAGCCCCGGTTACCGGATGCACGAGGGCCCCCGCCGCCGGCGGGGGCCCTTGTCGTTTCGGGCGAGTGTCGTTCCGGGCAAGTTGCCCTCAATCCGGCATGCTATCCAGGCGGTGGCGCTGCCACTCGCTCTCGGGCTCGTTGAGGCTCATCACGGCGTCGACCACCTGCTCCTCCATGTTGTAGCGCTGCTTGAAGCCGAGATGCTTCATCAGGGCGCGCATGGGGTGGTTGTCCACCATGATCTTGCCGATCATCTCCAGGGTGCCGACGCTTCGGCAGTAGTCGATCATCTTGTTCATCAGCAGGCTGCCGATGCCGAGTCCCTGGAGGTCGTCGCGGATGATCACCGAAAACTCGGTGCGGATATTGTCGGGGTCGTTCCAGACCCGCACCACCCCCAGCATCTCCTTGCTGCCATCCTCCAGCAGGTGCTCGGCGATGAAGGCCATCTGGCGATCGTAGTTGATCTGCGACAGCATCGAGAGATCCCGCTGGGTCAGGTCCGACTTGTTGTGGAAGTAGCGGAAGCGGATGCTCTCCTCGGAGAGCTGGCGGTGGAAGTTGGCGATCAGCGGCGCATCCTCGGCCCGAATCGGCCGCACCTCCACCTCCCAGCCGTTCTTGAGGGTCACCCACTCTCGCAGCTCCTCCGGATAGGGCATGATGGCGAAGCGCGCCGGGGTGCCCAGATCCATGGCGAAGTCGACGGCCACCAGCTCGTCGCGATTGAGCAGCAGCGGGTTGATCTCGATGCCGCGCAGCTCCAGCAGGTCGCTGGCCATCTGGGAGAGCTTGACCAGCAGCTCGCAGAGCCGCTCGATATCTCGCTGGGGGTCGCTGGAGTGCTCGTGGATCAGCCGCGCCACATGGGTACGCTCCACCATGTCCTCGGCCAGGGTCATGTTGAGCGGCGGCAGCGCCACCTGGCGGTCGGCCAGGATATTCACCTTGTAGCCGCCGATGCCGAAGACCACCACCGGACCGAAGATCGGGTCCCGGGTGATGCCGGCGCACACCTGCAGGGAGTGCTTGCCCCGCTGCATGGGCTGCAGGCAGTACTCCCGCACCTGGAAGGCGGGGTACTTCTCGCTGACCTGCTGGCCCAGCACTTCGACTCCCTCGGCCACCTGCTCGGGCGTCTTCAGGTCCTGCAGCAGCCCCGCCGACAGGCGGTGGGGGTGCTTGCGGTAGCGGAAGGGCCGGCAGTTGCCCTCGTGCACCACCTTGAGCGCCATGCTCCCCTCGAAGGCGGCGGCGGCCTCGGCGCCCTCCTCCGGCGTGGACACGTAGCGGCTGGGCGCCACCGGAATGCCGTAGGCCTCGAGCACCTGGGCGGTCTCGGAGTGGGTGAGGGATTCGCGCCCCTGGGCCTTGGCCTCCTTGATCAGGGTGCGGCAGCGGGCACGGATATCCGGGGTGGTGCTGAAGGGCAGGCTGGGCGGCGTCTCCTGGAGCAGCAGCTGGACCCGCTGGTAGTCCACCATATGCATGAAGGCCTTGACCGCCTTTTCCGGGGAGACATAGGTGGGAATGCCGGCCAGGTTGCACTCGTGACGCGCCGACAGCGCCTCCTCCAGCCCCATGAAGCTGGTCAGCAGGTTGCGCCGGAAGCGCTTGCGGTTGGCCACCACCGCCTGGGCAGTGGTCTTGGAGGGCGCCATGCGCGTCGGCGCATGCACCACCAGTACCGCATCCACGCCCGGGTCGGCGGCGACAATCTCGATGGTATCCACGAACTTCTCCGGGGTGGCGTTGCCCCCCAGATCCACCGGGTTCTCTCCCGGCTTGCTCATGTCGAAGTTCCCCTGCTTCAGCGCGCGGCGGGTCTCCTCGGTAAAGTCGGCGAGCTTGCCGCCGGCGTGGATCAGCTTGTCGATGGCCAGCATGGCAGGGCCCAGGCCGTTGGAGACGATGGCCAGGCGGTCGCCGCGCAGGGGCTTCATGCGCGACAGCGTCATCAGGGCGTCGAAGAGCTCATCGGAGTCGTGGACGCGCACCACGCCGGCCCGGGAGAAGGCGGCATCGAAGACCCGGTCGCGGTTGGCGATCCCCGGCGTGGGGGGCAGCCCGGTCAGGTCCGACTGGGGCGTGCGGCTGCTCTTGATGGCCAGCACCAGGCGGTTGCGCGAGGCGTCGCGCAGGGCCGTCATGAAGTGCTGGGCATCCATGATCTTCTCCAGATGGAGCAGGATGGCCTGGGTGGGCGAGAACTGGTTGATGTAGTCGAGCAGGTCGGGAAGCATCACGTCGACGCTATCGCCCAGGGTGATCAGGTGGGAGAAGCCCACGCCGCGTCCGGCGGCCCAGTCGATCATGGCGGTCCCGAGCATCCCCGACTGCCCCAGATAGGCCACCTTGCCGGCCTTGATCGGGCGGTTGGCGTAGGAGGCGTTGAGCTTGCGCCCCGGCACGATCAGTCCCATGCACTCCGGGCCCAGCACCCGGATACCCGACTGGCGAGCCGCATCCAGCATCCGCTGGCGGATCGAGGCCTTGCCGTCCCGCGCCTCGTCCAGGTGGGAGCCGCCGGAGAGCACCAGGGCGGCGCGCACCCCGATGCTGCCCAGCCTGGCGATCCGCCCCGGCACCGTCGCCACCGGCGAGCAGATCACGGCGAGGTCGGGAGCCTCGGGGAGCTGGCCGATGCGCGAGAAGCCGGGCTGGCCGAAGACCTGCTCGTAGCCCTTGGGATTCACGGCCCAGATGGTGCCAGGGAAGCCGGCCTCCTGCAGGTTGCGGATCACCAGCCCGCCCAGGGAGTCGGGCTTTTCCGAGGCGCCGATGACGGCGATGGTGCGGGGTTCGAAGAAGTGACGCAGGAAACGGGTGCTCAAGATGCTCTCCCGGCAGCTGATGACTGGATGGTCTGCCTACTGTGTACGACCTATTGACACTGTCTGGCAAGGGCATACGCAAAGTAAAGTGACGCCAGTCAGCCTGGAGAGCGCAATGATCACCGGTTATATCACCCACCCCCACTGCATGCTCCACCATATGGGCCCGGAGCACCCCGAGAGCCCGCTCAGGCTGGAGGCAATCCGCGCCAGGCTCTCCCTCGCCGGCCTGCTCCAGCAGACCATGCAGTCCGAGGCCCGGGAGGCCTCCGAGGAGGAGCTGGCCCGGGTCCACCCGGTGCGCCACCTGCGCGCCCTGGACAAGTGCGTGCCGGAAGAAGGCATCGTCACCCTCGACAGTGACACCATGATGAACCCGGACAGCCTCAACGCTGCCCGGGTCGCGGCCGGCGCTGTCATCCGCGGCGTGGACCAGGTCTTCCGCCACCAGGCCGACAACGTCTTCTGCGCGGTGCGCCCCCCGGGCCATCACGCCGAGGCCACAGACGCCATGGGCTTCTGCTTCTATAACAACGTGGCGGTGGGCGCCGCCCACGCCCGGGAGAAGTATGGGGCCCGGCGCATCGCCATCCTCGACTTCGACGTCCACCAGTGCAACGGCACCATCGACATCTTCAAGGACGACCCGGACGTGCTGGTCTGCACCAGCTTCCAGTACCCCTTCTACCCCTGGCGCTACCTGCGCAGCGAGTGGCAGAACGTGGTCAATACGCCGCTGGAGGCGGGTACCGACAGCGCCATGTTCCGCCGCGCCATCGAGGATGACTGGCTGCCCGCCCTGCATCGCTTCAAGCCCGAACTGGTGCTGCTCTCCTCGGGCTTCGACGCCCATCGCGAGGACGACATGGCCGAGCTCTGCCTCGAGGACGAGGACTACCACTGGATCACCCACATGGCCATGGAGATCGCGGCGCTCTACTCGGATAACCGCCTGGTCTCGGTGCTGGAGGGGGGCTACCACCTCGACTCCCTCGGCCGCTGCGTCGAGGCCCACCTCAAGGCGCTCCTCGGCCTGCCCTTCGGCGACGCCCCCGCGTCAGAGGCCTGAGACTCCGGGCCCGGTGAGGTACGGCGTTTCTTGTTGCCGGGAAACGTCGCCCTTCATCCCGGCGCCTTAAAAGCATGAGAAGCGGTGCATTCATGCGGCACACGCTGTGGTAAGCTGCAGGAAACCTGTTTCCTATAGTGAATTTTCACCATGACAGCCGCCACCACCGATCAGGATGCCGCCCTGCGCATCGCCTCGGGCCGCAAGGCCTTCGTCGAGCCGCTGCGCCTCGGCGAGCGCCTGCGCGAGATCCGCCTGGCCAACCAGTGGACCCTGGAGGACGTCAGCCAGCGCACCGGCCTGGCCCGCTCCACCCTCTCCAAGATCGAGAATGACCAGATCTCCCCCACCTTCACCGCCGTCCAGAAGCTGATCGGCGGGCTCGGCATCGACTTGCCCCAGCTGCTCTCGCCGCCTCGTCAGCAGACCCGTACCATGGGCCGGCGGGATCTGACCCGGCGCGGCCAGGGGCAACAGCACCCTACCCCTACCTACGAGCATGAGCTGCTCAGCTGCGAGCTGGCCCAGAAGCGCATGATTCCCTTCAAGACCATCGTCAGGGCACGCAGCTTCGACGAGTTCAGCGAGTGGGTGCGCCACGACGGCGAGGAGTTCCTGATGGTGCTGGAGGGGGAGATCCTGCTCTATACCGAGTTCTACGAGCCCCTGGCACTGGAGAGCGGCGACAGCATCTACTTCGACAGCGACATGGGCCACGCCCTGGTCTCGGTCAGCGATGACGACGCCGTGGTGCTCTCGGTCTGCACAAGGGCCGAGGGTGCCTGAGGGGGAAGCGCAGAGGGAGGCCCCCTACCCCCGCCGCTGGCCGCGACGGTCGCCGGGCCTGACCGGCGGCACGGCATCCAGCGCCAGGCGCCCGCCGGCATGGATCGCCTGGAAATGCCGCCCCTTGGCCCGGGCGATCAGCATGACCCCGTAACGCTCGGCCAGCTCCACCCCCTTCTGGGTGACCCCGGAACGGGAGACCAGCACCCCGATGCCCATCTGGGCCACCTTCAGCACCATCTCCGAGGTCAGCCGTCCTGTGGTGTAGAAGGTGTCGGCCCGCAGCGAGTCCGCCTCCTTCAGCCACTGGCGCCCGGCCAGGGTGTCCACGGCGTTGTGGCGCCCCACGTCCTCCACGAAGTCCAGCACCTCCTCTCCCCAGCAGAGCGCGCAGCCGTGCACGGCGCCGGCGCTGCGGTAGGTCTCGTTGCAGGCGTTGAGATTCTCCAGCAGGGCGTAGAGGGTCGACTGGCGCAGCGGCGTTTCGGGCAGCGGCTGGCGCGGCACCGAATCCAGCAGCCGCCCGAACACCGTGCCCTGGCCGCAGCCGGTGGTGACCGTGCGGTGGCCCAGGCGCTCCTCGAGATCCTCCGGCAGGTGGCGGGTCACCACCGCAGCCGCCTCCACCTCCCAGTCCACGTGCACCGCCACCAGATCGGCCGCCTCGGTCAAGAGCCCCTGGTTGCGCAGATAGCCGACCACCAGCGCCTCGGGGTCATCCCCCAGGGTCATCAGGGTAACGATCTCGCGCTTGTTGAGGTAGAGGGTCAGCGGCCGCTCGGCGGCGATGGCCTGACGGCGCGACTCGCCATACTCGTCGAAGATCTCGATCTCCACGGTGGCGGGCAGGCGGGCATGGCTGCGGGTGAAGGGCCGGGTGAAGGTCATGGCGCTCCTCATCTCGTCGGGTTGGCGCGGAAGGCGGCTTGACCATGATGGCATCCCCGTTCCTTACTGTCTCTGAGCAACACAGCCCATAACAACATCATAACAACAGGACAGCGCCGTGACCGACTCGCACAACCTGCGCCCCCTCGGGGTCACCCTGGCGGCCCGGGAACACCGCATCCAGGGGTTTCGCGCCACCCAGTGGCAGGTCGCCTCCCTGGCTCCCGGCGACCAGGGCGACGCCACCCTGTGGCTTCAGCTGACCATGACCGAGCGTGCCGCCTACCGCTTCAATCTCGCCTCGGGCAACCCCCGTCTCTTCGTGCGCGCCGGCTTCGCCGGTGGCCCCGCCGAGCCCACCGCCATCACCGCCAGCCAGGACGTGGCGGCCGACTGGCTGGATGGCGAGCAGCAGGTGCTCGAGGCGGCCATGCCCCTGGCCATCCAGGTCTGGATCGAGGCCTACCTGGCTCGCCACGGCGAGGCCCCCATGGAGGAGCGCAAGAAGAAGCGCAAGGGAGCGGGCCGCGCTCGGGAGATGGACACATGAGCCGCCTGGAACGCTGGTCCCGGCGCAAGCGCGGCGAGGAGCCGTCTCCCGATGCCCCGCCGCCCGCGGAGGCGCCGCCCCTTGCCGACCCGCCGCAAGCGGAGGCCGAGCCCCATAGCGTCAGCGACGAGGAGCTGCCCGACCCGGAGAGCCTGCCCCCCGGCAGCGACTTCGGCCGCTACCTCCAGGAGGGGGTCAGCCAGGCGCTGCGCCGCCGGGCCCTTCGCCGCCTCTGGCAGGCCGATCACTATCAGATCCGCGACGGCCTGGACGACTACGACGGCGATTACAGCCAGCTCGAGCCCCTGGCCCGTGAGGCCGCGGAGCGGCTGCGCCACTGGGGCCGCCGAGTGAATGACTACCTCGCCCCGGAGGAGGAAACCGCCGAGGAACGCCTCGCAGAGGAGGTCGACTCGGCAGAAGCCGAGGGCGCCGAGCCGCCGGTCGACGAGGAGCGAGCCCCCTCGGCGGCGTTAGACGAAGGTGATTACGACGCGCCTGAGGCGCTGTACTACATTAGCAAGAACCAACAATAACGAGGTCAACATGCCCGCTCCCATTCCCCTTGCGCCCCTGGATGATGAACGCAACCGCGCCGCCCGGGAGGCCGCCAGGCAGCGGGTCTCCTGGCCCGCCAACCTGGCCCCGGAGACCGTGGACTTCAAGAGCGAGGGCTACCTGCTGATCGCCGGTGCCGAGCTGGATATCCGCCGGGCCGCCGCGCGCCTGGCGGGCCAGCTGCCCGGCATCACCCTGGTGGTCACCGAGCGCAGCAGCGCCGAGGAGGTGCCTGATCTCGAGGCCATCTGGGAGGCCACTCGGGGGCTGCCCTGCCAGGTGGCAGACAGCACCCTGCGACTCGAGGGCTACCTGGGACGCTTCCATGCCACCCTGGCGAGCGACGCTGACGCTATCGACCTGGCCCTGGCCACCCAGGGGCGTCCCTGTTTCGACCTCGTGCTCGACCTGGGCCAGCGGCCGCTGCTGGCCCTGGAGCTCCCCCCGCCCGGTTATCGCGCCACCCGCTGGGGAACGGCCGACTGCGAGCAGGCCCTGGCCACCCTGCCCGACCACCGCGGCGCCTTCGAGGCGCCGCGCGCCGTGCAGGTCAATGCTGATCTCTGCGCCCATTCACGCAGCGGCCAGGCCGGCTGCACCCTCTGCCTGGACACCTGCCCGGCAGACGCCCTCTCCAGCCAGTCCGGCCGAGTGGGCGCCTGGATCGAGGTGGATGCCCACCGCTGCCACGGCGCCGGCAGCTGTGCCAGCGCCTGCCCCACCGGGGCCATCGAGTTTCGTCTGCCTCGCCCGGCGCCCCTGGAGCACTACCTGGGCGAACTGCTGACCGCCTATCGGGAGGCCGGCGGTGCCCATCCGGTGGTGCGCTTCCTGAGCGAGGCCCACCTGGCCCGGGAGAGTGCACCGGCTGCCGGGCACGTGCTGGACGTGGCCCTCGAGGAGCTGGGCGCCGCGGGACCGGATCACTGGCTGGCCGCCCTGGCCGCCGGCGCCGGCGAGGTGCGCCTGCAGCGGGATGCAGAGACGCCCTCCACCCTGCTTCGCCAGCTCGAGCGGCAGCATGCCGAGGCCCGTGAGCTGCTCGCGGCCCTCGGCCACGACCCGGCCCCGCTGACCTGGCTCGGGGCCGAGGCCGACCGGAAGGAGCTGGATGCCCTGCCCGCCCTGGCCCCCCTGCCGCCACGCCCGGAGGCCAGCCCCGATGCCACCAAGCGCGACCGGCTCAATGCCACCCTGGCGTGGCTCGGCCGCCAGGGCAGCCCGACCGGCCGTCGCCACCCCCTGCCCGCCCCGTCCCCTCACGGGGGCATGGAGGTAGACGCGGAGCGCTGCACCCTGTGCCAGGGCTGCGTGGCGCTCTGTCCAACGCCAGCACTCTCCGGCGGCGACGACACCACGGCGCGACTGGCCTTCCGCGAGGCCGACTGCGTGCAGTGCGGCCTCTGCGAGGCGGGCTGCCCCGAGCAGGCCATCCGGCTGGTGCCGGGGTTCCTGGCTGCCCCCGAGCGCGAGACGCGTCGGACCCTCAAGGAGGAGCCCGCCTTCGCCTGCATTCGCTGCGGCAAGCCCTTCGCCACGGCCAGCACCATCGCCACCATCCAGCGCAAGCTGGCGGACCACCCCTATTTCGCCGGCGAGGCGCGAGCGCGCCTCGAGATGTGCGAGGACTGCCGCGTCCAGGATGTCTGGCAGGAGCTCGCCCGGGACCCCGAACGCCAGCTGAAGGTGTAACCATGGACGATCTCATCGCCACTACCCCGAGCGTCAGCGAGCACGACGCCCTCCGGGCGGATATCTACCGGCTGCTGGCCCGTCTGCTGCTGGCGCCGCCGGACGCGGCACTGCTCGACTTCCTCGCCGGCCTGGAGGCCGACGACGAGGATCCCGAGATGGCGGCCATCTGGCGCGCGCTCGCGGCGGCGGCCGCCGCGACCACCCCCGGCAGGGCCGAGCGTGACCACTTCGAGCTGCTGGTCGGCGTCATCCAGGGGGAGGTCACCCCCTACGCCTCCTGGTACCTCCACGGCACCCTGATGGACGAGCCCCTGGTGGCGCTGCGTCGCGACCTGCGCCGCCTGGGGCTCGCCCGCAGCGAGGAGAGCCGCGACCCCGAGGACCACCTCGGCGCCCTTTGCGAGGCCATGGCCCTGCTGGCCGAGCGCGGCGATCCGGAGCAGGCCCGCTTCTTCGCCGCCCACCTGGCCCCCTGGGCCAACCGTTGTCTGGCCGAACTGGCAGCCAGCCAGGCGGCCCTCTACGCTGAGACAGGACGGCTGGGCCTCGGCTTTATGGCCCGAGAGCACCACTACCTCACATAACTAACAAGATCAGCGACCGTCACCCTCGAGGAGAACGCCATGCCCCGCGCCCATGATCCCCGCCGCCGCCGCTTCCTGCGCACCCTGGGAGCCGGTGGTGCCCTGGCCGGCACCGCCGCCGTGGTAGGCCATGTCGGCCTGACCCAGGCCGATGCCCCCCGGACCGACTCGACCGCCGACGATAGCCAGCGGCACTACCGCGAAACCGACCACGTTCGCGCTTACTACGCCACCCTGCGCGACTGAGCGTCTCTCATCTTCGGAGGTAAGTGACCATGCGTCTGACACCCAAGCAGGCAACCCCGGTCGCCGCGGGCCTCGGCATCTCCCGGCGGCAGTTTCTCAAGCGCGGCGGTGCCGCCACCGGCGGACTGGCGGCCGCCGGCTTCATGGGGCACGGCATGCTGCGCCCGGTGGAGGCCAGCGGCAAGACCCCGGTCCTCGACTCGCCGGTGGAGGTCAAGCGGACCATCTGCTCCCACTGCTCGGTGGGGTGCGGCACCTACGCCGAGGTCCAGGAGGGCATCTGGACTCGCCAGGAGCCGGCCTTCGACCATCCCATCAACCGCGGCGCCCACTGCGCCAAGGGGGCGTCGCTCCGGCAGCACGGCCACTCCAGCCGTCGCCTCAAGTACCCCATGAAGCTGGTGGACGGCCAGTGGCAGCGCATGAGCTGGGATGACGCCATCGAGGAGATCGGCAACAAGGTACTGGAGCTGCGCGCGGCCCACGGCCCCGACAGCGTCTTCTGGCTGGGTTCGGCCAAGTTCAACAACGAGCAGGCCTACCTGCTGCGCAAGTTCGCTAGCCTCTGGGGCACCAACAACACCGACCACCAGGCGCGCATCTGCCACTCCACCACTGTGGCGGGGGTCGCCAACACCTGGGGCTACGGGGCGATGACCAACTCGCTCAACGACATGCACAACTGTCGCTCCATCCTCTTCATCGGCTCGAACCCCGCCCAGGCCCACCCGGTGGCGATGCAGCACTTCCTGATCGCCAAGGAGCGCAACAACTGCGACATCATCGTCGCCGACCCCCGCTTCACCCGTACCGCGGCCAAGGCCGATACCCATGTACGCATTCGCCCCGGCTCGGATGTCGCCTTCATCTGGGGGCTCTTGTGGCACATCTTCGAGAACGGCTGGGAGGATCGCGAGTATATCCAGCAGCGGGTCTACGGCCTGGACGAGGTGCGCGCCGAGGTGGCCACCTTCACCCCGCGGGTGGTGGAGGACGTCACCGGCGTGCCCGAGCAGGTCATGTATGACGTGGCCCAGCGCCTGGCCACCCGGAAGCCCGGCAGCATCGTCTGGTGCATGGGGGGCACCCAGCACACCACCGGCAACAACAACACCCGTGCCTACTGCATCCTGGAGCTGGCGCTGGGCAACATCGGCAAGTCCGGCGGCGGCGCCAATATCCTGCGCGGCCACGACAACGTCCAGGGCGCCACCGACCTGGGCCTCGACTCCAGCTCCCTGCCGGCCTACTACGGCCTGGCCGAGGGGGCCTGGCAGCACTGGGCGCGGGTCTGGGACGTCGACTACGAGTGGCTCAAGGGGCGCTTCGACCAGACCGAGTACCACGACGGCCTGCCCATGAACAGCAGCGGCATCACGGTCTCGCGCTGGGTCGACGGGGTGCTCGAGGAGGACGAGGCGATCTCCCAGCGCACCGCGCTCAAGGCGATGTTCTACTGGGGCCATGCGGTCAACTCCCAGACCCGCGGTCCCGAGATGCGCCGCGCCATGCAGAAGCTCGAGATGATGGTGATCGTCGACCCCTACCCCACGGTGGCCGCGGTCATGCACGACCGCACCGACGGCGTCTACCTGCTGCCCGCCTGCACCCAGTTCGAGACCACCGGCAGCGTGACCGCCACCAACCGCTCGCTGCAGTGGCGCGACAAGGTGATCGAGCCGCTGTTCGAGTCCAAGCCCGACCACGAGATCATGTACCTGCTGGCCGAGAAGTTCGGCTTCGCCGATGAGCTGACCCGCCATATCCAGGTCAACGGCAAGGAACCCTCGATCGAGGACATCCTGCGCGAAATCAACCGCGGCACCTGGACCATCGGCTACACCGGCCAGAGCCCGGAGCGACTCAAGGCGCACCAGCAGAACTGGCACACCTTCAGCTTCGAGAACCTGCGCGCCCAGGGCGGCCCCGCCGACGGCGACTACTACGGCCTCCCCTGGCCCTGCTGGGGCACACCGGAGTTCGCCCACCCCGGCTCCCCCAACCTCTACGATCCCAGCGTGCCGGTGAAGGAGGGCGGCATGGGCTTCCGGGCGCGCTTCGGCATCGAGCGCAACGGCGTCAACCTGCTGGCCGAGGGCTCGGCACCGGTGCAGGGGGAGCTCGACGACGGCTACCCCGAGTTCACCGACCAGATGCTCAAGGACCTGGGCTGGTGGGACGACCTCACCGAGGAGGAGAAGGTCGCCGCCGAAGGCCAGAACTGGAAGACCGATCTGCTGGGCGGCATCCAGCGGGTGGCCATCGAGCACGGCTGCGCCCCCTACGGCAACGCCAAGGCCCGAGCCGTGGTGTGGACCTTCCCGGACCAGGTGCCCAAGCACCGTGAGCCGCTCTACACCACCCGCCGCGATCTCGTCGAGCAGTTCCCCACCTGGGACGACTTCCGCTCGCTGTTCCGGCTGCCCACCCTCTACCGCAGCATTCAGGAGAACGACAACTCCGACCGCTACCCGATCATCCTCACCTCGGGGCGCCTGGTGGAGTACGAGGGCGGCGGGGAGGAGACCCGCTCCATGTCCTGGCTCGCCGAGCTGCAGCAGGAGATGTTCGTCGAGGTGAATCCGGCCGACGCCAACGATATCGGCATCCGCGACGGCGACACCGTCTGGGTCGAGGGCGCCGAGGGTGGCCGGGTCAGGGTCAAGGCCCTGGTCACGCCGCGGGTCGGACGCGGGGTTGCCTTCATGCCCTTCCACTTTGGCGGCATCTTCCAGGGCGAGAACCTGCATGACCGCTATCCGGAGGGGGCGGCGCCCTACGTGTTGGGCGAGGCGGCCAACACCGCGACCACCTACGGCTATGACCCTGTGACCCTGATGCAGGAAACCAAGTGCACCATCTGCCGGATCGAGCGCGCCTGAGCGATCGACAGCGACCAGGAGAACAAGACATGGCACAGATGAAATTCATGTGCGACGCCGAGCGCTGCATCGACTGCAACGGCTGCGTCACCGCCTGCAAGAACGCCAACGATGTCCCCTGGGGCATCCAGCGCCGGCGGGTGGTGACCCTCAACGACGGCCAGGCCGACGAGGTCTCGATCTCGGTGGCCTGCATGCACTGCGATGACGCCCCCTGCATGGCGGTCTGCCCCACGGACTGCTTCTACAAGACCGACGACGGCATCGTCCTGCACGACAAGGACCTCTGCATCGGCTGCGGCTACTGCCTCTACGCCTGCCCCTTCGGGGCCCCACAGTTCCCGAAGCAGAACGCCTTCGGCGAGCGCGGCAAGATGGACAAGTGCACCTTCTGCTCCGGCGGTCCGGCGGACAGCAAGGAAGAGGAGTACGAGAAGTACGGCGCCAACCGCATTGCCGAGGGCAAGCTGCCGCTATGTGCCGAGATGTGCTCCACCAAGGCCCTGCTCGCCGGCGATGCCCAGACCGTCGCCGATATCTTCCGTCAGCGGGTCGTCCATCGCGGCCATCGCGATGGCGGCTGGTCGGGCAACCAGCGCCGCGATCAGGAGCGTACCCGGGCGGGTGCCGACCTGACCGGCGTCGACGATCTGTCCTACGACGCCACCCGCCAGGGTTAGGAGGTGATGCCATGAGCCTTTGCCGATACGGGCCCCTGGGGGGGCTGCTGCTGGCGGTGATGCTGGTCCTGACCGCCCTGCTCGCCCCACCCGCCCTGGCCCAGGCGGAGACCGAACGCGAGGCGGCCACCGCGGTGGCCGGCGTCAGCCCCGACGTCTGGCGTCAGGTGCGCAGCGGCGAGGTGGACGCCAACTTCCGCGACACCCGCTTCGACTCCAACTACAACCTGATCAACGCCAGCGGGGAGCGCTGGCGGCAGCTGCGCAACCGCTGGGTCTCTCCCTTCGGCCTGATCGCCGTCGGCGGCATGATCCTGGCGATCGCGCTCTTCTACGTGATCGTCGGACGCAAGGAGCTGAGCGAACCGAGAACCGGGCGCAAGCTGCTGCGCTGGCCCCTGTTCGTGCGCTCCCTGCACTGGACGGTGGCCACGCTCTTCATCGTCCTGGCGCTCACCGGCCTGAACCTGCTCTACGGCAAGTTCGTGTTCCGGCCGCTGTTCGGCGATGCCTTCTGGGCCTGGATGATCTCCGCCTCCAAGCTCGCCCACAACTATCTGGGGCCGCTCTTCGGCATCCTGCTGGTGGTCCTGCTGGCCCGGGTGCTCAGGCACAACTGGCCGAAGCGCCACGATCTCGAGTGGTTCCGCCAGGGTGGCGGCCTGGTGGGCAAGGGGCATCCCGATGCCGGCTTCGCCAACGGCGGCGAGAAGCTCTGGTTCTGGCTCCTGGCCACCGCCGGCCTGGCCGTGGTGGCCAGCGGCTTCGTGCTGGACTTCCCCAACTACGGCCAGAGCCGCGACACCATGCAGTGGGCCAACCTGATCCACGGCGTCGGCGCCCTGGGGCTCACCGCCGTGGCGTTGGGCCATATCTATATCGGCACCCTCGGCTCGGAGGGGTCGCTGGAGGCCATGACCACCGGCTACGTGGACGAGACCTGGGCGAAGGACCACCACAACCTCTGGTACGAGGAGGTCAAGGACCAGGCGGTGCCCGAGGAGGCAATCGGCGGCGACAGTCGCCCCGGCGACGAGCGCAGCGAGACGGCCTCCCGCCCAGGATGAACCGCGTTGACCCGCTCACCCTACGACACCGCCCATGGGCGGTGTCTTTTGTTATGCTGGGCCCATCTTGATCCAACTCACCAGGGAGACAATAAGCGCCATGGATCATCTCGACGACGCCACCCGCACGGAGCTCGAGGCCGCCGCCTTCCGCCGCCTGCTCAAGCACCTCGACGACAACAAGGACGTGCAGAACATCGACCTGATGATACTGGCCGACTTCTGCCGCAACTGCCTCTCCAAGTGGCTGGTCAGCGCCGCCGAGGAGCGGGGTGCCGAGCTCGACTACGAGCGCGCCCGGGAGCACGTCTATGGCATGCCCTACGCGGAGTGGAAGGAGAAGTACCAGAAGGAGGCGACCCCCGAGCAGCAGGCCGCCTTCCAGGCGCGCCAGGCCAAGAAGCAGGGGAAGGCGTGATGAGCGAGCCGATGCTGCCCCTCTCCATTGCGGTACTCACCATCTCCGACACCCGCACCGAGGAGACCGACCGCAGCGGCCAGGCCCTGGTGGGCTGCCTGGCCGACGCCGGCCACCGCCTGGCCGACAAGCGCATCGTCCCGGACGATATCTACCGCATCCGCGCTGTGGTCGCAGAATGGATCGCCGACCCGGCCATCCAGGTGGTGCTGACCACCGGCGGCACCGGCTTTACCGGCCGCGACTCGACGCCGGAGGCGGTCGGCGTGCTCTTCGATAAGGAGATCGAGGGCTTCGGCGAGCTGTTCCGTCAGCTGAGCTGGCAGGAGATCGGCAGCTCCACGGTACAGAGCCGCTGCCTGGGCGGCCTGGCCAACGCCACCGTCATCTTCTGCCTGCCCGGCTCCACCGGCGCCTGCCGTACCGCCTGGAATGGCATCCTGGCCGAGCAGCTCGATAGCCGACACAAGCCATGTAACTTCGCGAATCTCGTCATCCCGGAACGAGGCCAGCATGTCTGACGCCAATATTTCCCGGCACAAGCCATGTAGCTCCTTGCAAGTTCAGGCAAATCTCGTCATCCCCGAGCGAGGCCAGCATGGCTGACCTCAAGCCCGTGGAGGCGGCACTCGCTGCCCTGCTCGAGGGCGTGCAGCCGCTGGGCAGCGAGCGGCTCCCCTGCGACCGGGCCGCCGGCCGGATCCTGGCCGAGCCCGTGGCGGCGTCTCTCGACGTGCCCCCCTTCGACAACAGCGCCATGGATGGCTATGCCCTGAACCACAAGGACGCAGGCCGCTGGCTGCGGGTCAGCCAGCGTATCGCCGCGGGCGCTACCGGTGAGCCCCTGGCCGCCGACAGCTGTGCGCGCATCTTCACCGGCGGCGCCATTCCAGCGGGCGCCGACTGCGTGGTCATGCAGGAGAGCGTCGAGATCGACGGCGACCGGGTACGTGTGCCGGCGGGGATTCCTGCCGGCGACAATATCCGCCGCCGAGGCCGGGATGTCGCCGCCGGGAGCGAGCTGTTGCCGTCCGGCGAGCCGCTGGAAGCCGCGGCCCTGGGCCACCTGGCCGGTCAGGGCATCACCGAGGTGACGGTGCGCCGCCGCCCCCGGGTAGCGCTGCTCTCCACCGGAGATGAAATCGTGGATCCCGGCCACCCCCTGGGCCCCGGCCAGATCTACAACTCCAATCGCCCCATGCTCAAGCGCCTGCTGGAGCAGTTCGGCGCCGAGGTGGTGCGCGTCGCAGCGATACCCGATGATGCCGAGGGCACCCGCCTGGCCCTGGCCACAGCGGCTCGGGAGACCGATGTGGTGGTCACCACCGGCGGTGTCAGCGTCGGCGAGGAGGATCACGTCAGGGCCGCAGTGGAGGCGCTGGGAGAGCTGGATCTCTGGCGGTTGGCGATCCGCCCGGGCAAGCCTCTGGCCCTGGGGCGGTTGCCGGACGGCGAGCGGGAAGCGCGTTTCGTGGGGCTGCCGGGAAACCCGGTATCGGGCTTCGTCGGCGCCTGGCTCTTTCTCAGGCCGCTGATGGGTGCCCTGCTGGGGGCGCCCTCCCTCGCCGAGCTGCCCGGGCTTGCCGCCCGGGCCGACTTTGCCACCCGCACCGGCCCCCGCGCTCACTACATGCGGGTTCGCCTCGAGTTCGGCCCGGAGGGTATCACCGCCCACGCCTTCCGCGACCAGAACTCCGGGGTACTCAGCTCCTGTATCGCCGCCGATGCCCTGGCGGTCATTCCCCCGAACCGGGAGGTAGCCCCGGGCGACAGCGTGAACTGCCTCTGGCTCAGGGGCGCGTGACGTCTCCCTGTACCGGCACCTCCAGGGCTCCGCACACCTCCGGCCACAGCCGCTGGAAGGCCTGGTCGAGGCTCTCGTGCTCGCGCTCGAGCCAGGGCACCAGCTCCGCCAGGCGGTTGGGGCCGCTCAGGCGACGCCCGATGCCGGCGATGGCCCGGCATGTGAAGTCGAAGTCGGCGTAGCCGCAGAGCCAGTCCTGCTCCACCAGCACCGGCACCATGACGGCCAGCCGCGCCGGCGCCCTGCGCGTCGCCAGCACGCGGTAGGTGCGTCGCACCAGCGGCGAGGGGCAGGCGGCAAGGCCGAGCTCCCGGGCCACGAAATGGTCCCAGACCAGGTCCAGGGCGATCCCCACATAGCGCCGCTGGGCGCCAGGCGCCGAGCGCTGGAGTTCGCTCACCACCGGGTGGGCATCCACGAAGGCATCGACCCGGCGATGGTGGCGGATTCCCCGGGCCACCTCCTCCGGCCAGTCGGCGAGGTCGCTGCCCTTGACGCCGTCGGCGATCAGGTTGCCCCAGAGGAAGTCATCGCTGCCGCCCCGGGCCAGCCAGGCGTGGGCCAGGAAGTTCACGCTCGGCTCACAGGCAGTTGGTGGGCTTGGGAAGGCCGGCGATGCGCGCCGCCACCTTGGGGGGGCTACCCGGGAAGAGACGCATCAGGTGGATGGAGCGTCCCTTCTCTTCCCCCAGCGCTCGGCTCACCGCCTTGACCAGCGGACGCATGGCCGGGGCCTGCTCGAAGCGAGCATAGAAGTCGCGCAGCACCTCGATGATCTCCCAGTGCTCGTCGCCCAGGGGGATGCCCTCCTCCAGGGCCAGGGCTTCGGCAACCTCCCAATCCCAGTCGGCCTGATTGACTAGATAGCCTTCCGAATCGATCGGAATCTTTTTGCCAGACAAAGAAAGATAACGGTATATTTCTGTGGTTGCCATCAGAACCAGCTCAGGGTGCGGTCGGCGTCTTCGGTCAGGGTCACGAACCCCGCCATGTCTGTCACCGCAACGGTCGTATCGCAGTGAGCGATGAGGCCCCGGGCCTCGAGGTCATCGCGAAGCGCATACAGGCGCCCCGTCACCTCGGCGAAGTGCCCGACCAGCGTCGACATGGCGCCCTGGACGCCATCCTCGATCAGCAGCAGGCGATCCTCCGGGCCCATGGCCGCCAGGGCCTGACGGTAGACCTCGCTGGTGGCCGGCGATCGATTGAGAATATGCAGCAGCATCTTACCATCTCCTTGGGGCCTTACGCCCTCAGAAGGTCAGGACCAGCGGGTGTGACGCCGTGAGCTCGGCAATGCGGCCCTGCCCTACGCTTGCCACCGGCAGCATCAGCGAGCCGGCGTCGAGGCCGTAGCGTGCCAGCGCCTCGGCCTCCACCAGCAGCGTCTCGATATCGTACATCTCGAGCATCTCCAGGGTGGGCGCCGTGCCCTTCTGCCCCAGGGGGCCGCTCCCCTGGCCCGGCAGCAGCGCCGTGACGCCCTCCCCCATGAAGAGCAGTGTCACCCGGCGACCAAAGGCGGCGGCCACCAGGGCGGCATCGAGCCCTTCTCGAAGCCAGCTGGTGCCATGGGGCCCATGGCGCAGAATCACCAGCAGATCTCCTTGCTCGTTCGACATGGCGCTCTCCTAGGGGGCGAAGGTGATCAGGCGGTCGCAGCGCAGGCCGAGGTCAACCAGCTGACCCAGACCCGTGAGCTCGAAGGGGGCCTCCACGCTGTGCCCCTGCTTGCCGTGCCGGGCGGCTTCCCGCTCGTCGAGAAGCCCTCGCCGCAGGGCCGCCGCGATGCAGACCTGCAGCGGCACGCCGTGCTCAGCGGCCAGTTCGGCCCAGGCATCGACCAGGTGAGGCTCATCCTGGGGAGGGGCCGCCAGCCGGGCGGCGTTCTGCACCCCGTCATGGTAGAAGAAGACCCCCTCCAGGGCATGGCCCCTGGCCACCACCGCCTTTGCGAAGCACAGCGCGGAGTGCGAGGCCTGGCTGCTGTAGGGTGCCCCCATGAGCAGAATCCCGTAGCGCATTCTGGATCTCCACAAACAGGCTGGCCCCGCCATGGCGGGGCCAGCCTGAAACAGCGTTGCCCGTCAGGGTCAGTCGCTGCTCATGATGCCGAGCAGCGTCAGCAGGCTGACGAAGAGGTTGTAGATCGACACATAGAGGGTGATGGTGGCGAGGATATAGTTGGTCTCGCCGGCCCGATGCACGATCTCGCTGGTCTGGTAGAGGATCGCCGCCGAGGCGAAGAGCACGAAGCCGGCAGAGACCATCAGCATCAGGGTCGGGATCTGGAAGATCAGGCCCGCCACCATGGCCAGGATCAGCACGATGGCACCGGCCATCAGGAAATTGCCCAGGAAGCTGAAGTCCTTCTTGGAGACCAGCGCCACGGCGGAGAGGCCGATGAAGGTCAGGCCGGTCATGGCCAGGGCGTTCATCACCAGGGCCGCACCGTTGGGCAGCGCCAGGTAAGCGTTGAGGATCGGGCCGAGGGTAAAGCCCATGAAACCGGTAAAGGCGAAGGTCGCCAGCAGCCCCATGGCCGAGTTGGCGGTCTTGTGCACCAGGAACATCAGGCCGTAGGCGCCGATGAAGAACACGAAGATGTTGAGACGCTCGACGCCCATGGCCATGGCGGCACCGGCGGTAACCGCCGAGAACATCAGCGTCATGGCGAGCAGGCCATAGGTGTTGCGCAGCACCTTGTTGGTGCTGACCGCCTGGCTCTGCTGGCGAGTAAGCTGGGTGTCTTGGTATGCCATGAATCCAGTGCTCCCTGTGTTTGGTTGGTCTTGGCAGTGGACCTAGAATGCCGCCTCCGGGTTCCCCGCGCAAGCCCTTGTCCTGCCACTCATCAACGTTGATTCCCTGCGCCCAGCAGTCGGCAGGCCACCGCCAGCGCCGTGCTGCAGACCTCCTCCCGAGCCGCCCGCAGCGCTGCCAGGTCCATCCAGCAGGCGTCGAGGGCATCGTCGGCGGCGACGGGTTCGCCGCTCGACCAGCGCATCTCCATCACCACCAGCACATAGTGAAAGCGCAGTCGCCCCGCCTCATCGCGGTCGATCACATCGATAGCGGTGAAAGGCCCCACGGAGATGCCCTGGACCCCAGTCTCCTCCAGCAGCTCACGCTCCGCCGCCACCGCGAGGGGCTCGCCCGCCTCCACCCGGCCGCCGGGCAGCGCCAGCCGGCCGGCGTTGGGGGGATTGCGCCGCCGCACCATCAGCAGGCGCCCTTCTCTCACCACCGCGCAGGAAACCGCGGCGGCAGGAAAGGCGATTACGGCAGGTGATGATGGGGGCATGGTGCTCTCCTCAGGTTTCGAGAGCCAGTGTGCCACCCTGCCGGCCCTCTGGCTAACGCCTTGATCCAGTGGCCCTCTTGACCCGCTGGAGAAAGCTGGTAATATTCACCGCCGTAAGCCGGAGGGATGGCAGAGCGGTTGAATGCACCGGTCTTGAAAACCGGCAAAGGTGAAAGCCTTTCCAGGGTTCGAATCCCTGTCCCTCCGCCACTACATCAAGAAAACCAGCCACTTACGGCTGGTTTTTTTGTTTCTGGCCCACCTACCCGACATCTCCCAGGAGGGCGCCATGGCGCTGAAGTCCACTATCTACAAGGCGCGCCTGCAGATTGCCGATCTGGATCGCCACTATTACGGCGAACACTCGCTCACGCTCGCCCGCCATCCGTCCGAGACCGACGAGCGCATGATGCTGCGCGTGCTGGCCTTCGCCCGCCACGCCCACGAAGATCTGGCCTTCGGCCGCGGGGTCAGCACCGACGATGAGCCAGACCTGTGGATTCGCAGCCTGACCGGCGAGATCGAGCTCTGGGTTCAGCTTGGCCAGCCCGATGAGCGCGAGATACGCCGCGCCTGCGGCCGTGCACGCGACGTGGTGCTCTACACCTACAGCGGCCAGGGCGCCCGTATCTGGTGGGAGCAGCTCGGCAGCAAGCTCGCGCGACTCGACAACCTCACCGTCTACGACATCTCGCCGGAGAGCATGGCGGCCCTGGGTCAGCTGGCGGCTCGCGGCATGGATCTCAATGTCACCATTCAAGATGGCGCCATCTTGCTGGCCGACGGCGAGGCGGCCGTGGAGATCACCCCCGAAACCCGCCAGGGGTAGCGCCTCGTTCAGTAGAGGCGCAGGCCCACCTTGGTCACCCGGTTACCGTCCATTTCGCTGACCACCCAGTGGATGCCGTGCCAATCCACGTCATCCCCCACCACCGGGTGCCCCCCCACTCGCAGCGAAATGAATTCCGCCAGGGTCATTTCCCGCTCCGCCTGGCTCAGCGTCAGGCCGTAGGCGCTGGCGATATCGCGCATATGCGCCTCGCCGTCGAAGGTGAAGGTGCCGAAGAAGGCGCGCTCCTGCTTGAGCTTGGCGTCGCCGTTGAAGAGGCGGTTGAGCGCCGGCAGGTCTTCGCTGCGGCCGATCACGCAGATCACGTCACCGAGCTGCAGGCGCGTGCTCCCCTTGGGGTGGAGCATCACATGGTCGCGGAAGAGCGCCGAGATCAGGGCGCCGGAGGGAAAGCGCAGCAGGCGAATCGGCACGTCCTCCAGGTCGGAGTTCTCCACCTCGTAGACGAACATCTCGAAGTCGTTCTCCGGCAGGATGCCGAGGGGGCCGCGCCGGTTGGGGGTCACGCTGGTGGGTACCTCCACCTTCATCCAGCGCGCCATCCAGCCGAGGCTACCTCCCTGGATCAGCAGCGAGAGCAGCACCACCGCGAAGGCCACGTTGAAATAGAGCGAGGCATTCTCGACGCCGCCGATCACCGGGAAGATCGCCAGCACGATCGGCACGGCCCCGCGCAGCCCCACCCAGGAGATGAAGCCGATCTCTCGCCAGCGAAACTTGAAGAAGGGCTTGATGCTGATCAGCACGGCGATCGGACGCGCCACGAAGATCAGCGCCAGCGCCACCAGGGCGGCCGGGAGCGCCAGTTCGAGCATTTCGCTGGGATTCACCAGCAGCCCCAGCACCAGGAAGAGGCCGATCTGGCTGAGCCAGGCCAGGCCGTCATGCACGGGAAGAATGAAGTTGATATGTCGGCCAGGCTGGTTGCCGATCATCAGCCCCGCCAGGTAGATCGCCAGAAAGCCGCTGCCGCCGAGGAAGCTGGTCACCCCGAAGATGCAGAAGCCCAGCGCCAGCGCCAGCAGGGAGTAGAGGCCAGGGGCCAGGTCCACCCAGCGCAGCAGCTTGCCGCTGAGCCAGCCGGCCCCCACGCCGATGGTGAGCCCCAGGCCGAACTGCTGCACCAGCAGCAGTAGGGTGTCCAGGCCGCCGCTGAGCTCGCCGATCAGCATCTCCACCAGGACCAGGGTCAGGAAGATCGCCATGGGATCGTTGGTACCGGACTCGATCTCCAGGGTTGCCCCTACCCGCTCGTTGAGGTTGACCCCTCGGCCGCTGAGCATCGAGAACACCGCCGCCGCGTCGGTGGAGCCGACGATCGCCCCCACCAGCAGCCCCTGAATCAGGGTCAGATCGAAGATCCACATGGCCAGCAGGCCGATCAGGCCGCTGGTGATGAAGACGCCCAGGGTGGCCAGGGTGAGCGCCGGGCGAAAGCCCACCCGGAAGGTCTTGAGCCGGGTTCGCAGGCCGCCGTCGAGCAGGATCATCGCCAGCGCCAGATGGCCGATGGTAAAGGCCAGCGAATAGTCGTCGAAGACGATGCCGAGCACCCCCTGCTCGCCCGCCAGCATGCCGAGGCCGAGGAAGATCAACAGCAGCGGCAGGCCGACCAGGGAAGAGAGACGACTCGCCAATACGCTGAGCGCGATCAGAAAGCCGCTGAGTATGAACAGGGTATTGATGGTGTCCATGGCATCCTCGGCGGGTCGGGGCGACCAGTATATCGCAATGCTTCCCGACGTTGTCCGGCAGTTTCTTCAAGACTGGCCAGCACTTCCGCGCAGCGGATACACTCTGCAGTCGCCGACGGCTCTGCCATCCCTTGCGCGCCCCCTGCTGGAGCAATCCGATGCCCGACCCTGCCAGGCCCCTGCGCTTTCCTGTCCAAGCCTGCCTGCTTGCCCTGCTGCTGACCCTCCTGCCCGGGGAGGCTCCGGCGGAGCCGCTGGACGCCCCTCCCTCCTCCGAGTCATCGGCGGTCGAGACCGGTCATGGCGACCTTGGCACAAGCGTCATGGTGCCCCGCCTGCTTCCCACAAGCGACGCCACTCCCGATGCCCGGGAACCGCCTCAGGCACCCGTTGAGGAGATTCCGACCATCGCCGTCACCCCGCCGGAGCCTCTCGAGCCCCCCCCGCTCAAGCCCGTGGAGATCATGCTGGACTGGTACCCCGGACCCCAGCATGCCGCCCTGCTGGTGGCCTATCACAAGGGCATCTACCGGCGACTGGGCCTGGAGGTCACGCTCTCGACGCCCGCCGACCCCGCCCTGCCCGCGCGCCTGCTGGCGGCGGGCCGCATCGAGCTGGCGGTGAGTCGCCAGCCGCTGCTCCACCTGCTGGCCGGGCGTGGCCTGCCCCTGGTGCGCGTCGGCACCCTGGTGGACCTACCCCTGGGGGGCCTGCTGGTGCGCAATGGCGGCGACACCGGGGCGCCCTTCTCCCTGGCCGGCAAGCGCATCGGCTACTCCACCGAGGAGGCACGGGAGCTGCTGCTTCCGACGCTGCTCAGGCCCCATGGGGTCGGCGTCCACGAACTGGAGCTGGTCGATATCAACTTCGGCGCGGTCAACGAGGTGGTCGAGCAGTCCCTGGATGCCATCATGACGCCGCAGCGGCTGACCCTTCCCCGCCAGCTGGGCGACGAAGGCGTCGGGACCCGGCTGCTGCGTCTGGAAGAGCACGGCGTTCCCCCCCATGAGGGGCTGATTCTGCTGGCCAACCGCGACCGCATCGGCGGCCAGAGGGAGACGCTGCGCCGGGTGCTCGAGGCCCTCACCGAGGCCACCGCCTGGCTGCTGGAGGAGCCCGATGCCGCCTGGCAGCTGCTCCAGGAGCAGGAGCCGGCGCTGGACACGCCGGCCAACCGCGACGCCTGGCTGCCCATGCTGCTGCGCCTGAGCGCCCGCCCGGCGGCACTGGACCTCGGCAACTACCAGCGCTTCGAGGAGTACCTGGTGGCCCAGGGGCTGGCGGAGCACCCCACCCCGGCAGAGAAGCTGGCGCTGGACCTGGGGGCGCCGTGATGAAGGACGCCCCCCTGCTCTTCATCGATCTCGAGACCACGGGCATGCGTACCACCCGGGATCGCATCACCGAGATCGCCGCCCTGCGCCTGGAGGGGGACAGGGTCACGGCCCGCTGGCATCGGCTGATTCAGCCGGAGGTACGCATCCCCGCCCCGATCAGCGCCCTGACCGGCATCGATGACGCCATGGTGGCCGAGGCCCCGACCTTTGCCGAGATCGCCGACGACCTGCTGGCCTGGCTGGGCGATGGCGTCCTGGTCGCCCACAACGCCCGCTTCGACTATGGCTTCCTGCGCAACGCCTTCCAGCGTGCCGGCCGCGACTACGGCGCCGAGGTGATCTGCACCCTGCGCCTGTCGCGCCGCCTGGCGCCCGAGCATCGCGAGCACAACCTGGCCGCCCTGCTGGCCCGCCACGGCATCGAGGCCGGCACTCGCCACCGCGCCATGGCCGACGCCGAGGCGCTGCTCGCCCTCTGGCGGCACTGGCAGCGCGAGCACTCCGCCGAGCGGCTCCTGGAAGCCCTCCAGCACCAGCGACGACTGCCCAGCCTGCCCGCCCACCTGGACCCCGGCGAGATTCAGGCCATGCCCGCCTCCCCCGGCGTCTACCTGATGTATGGCGAGAACGACCTGCCGCTCTATATCGGCAAGAGCGTGAATCTCAGGGCGAGGGTGATGGGCCACTTCCAGGCCGACCACCGCAGTGATCGCGAGATGCGCCTGGCCCAGCAGGTGCGTCGCCTGGCGTGGCAGGAGACCGCCGGCGACCTCGGCGCCCAGCTGCTGGAGGCGCGCCTGGTCAAGGAGCGCCAGCCGATCCTCAACCGCCAGCTCAGGCGTGCCGGCCGCCTGGTGGCATGGCACTGGCCGGCCGACGCCAACCGGCCGGAGCTGGTTAGCGTCGGCGAGCTGAGCGGCCGCGAGGCAGAAGCGCTGATGGGGCTCTTTCGCAATGCCCGGGAGGCCAGGCAGGCGCTGCGCCAGATCGCCGCGGACCGGCAGCTCTGCCTGCGCCAGCTGGGCCTGGAGAGCGGCCGTGGCGCCTGCTTCGGCAGCCAGCTGGGGCGCTGCCGCGGGGTCTGTCGGGGGGATGAAGCGGTGGACGAGCACAGCGCGCGCGCCAGGGAGGCGCTATCGCGGCTGCAGATCCGGCACTGGCCCTGGGAAGGCCCCCTGGCCATCGGTGAGCGGGGATCCAACGGCGAGCAGGCCTGGCACCTGGTCGCCCACTGGTGCCATCTGGGCAGCGCCGGCTCGCTGGAGGCAGTCGCCGACATGGTCGGAACCGTCGGGCGCTTCGACCGCGATATCTACCGTATTCTCCGCCGCTTCCTGGACGACCCGGACGCCGCGGGGCTCACCCTGGTCTCCCTGCCCCGCCCGGCGGGGGGCTGATCACTCGGCCAGGCCGGCCAGAAAGCGCTCCACCGCCTCCCGGAAGGCCTCGGGCTGCTCGGCATGCAGCCAGTGGCCGGCGTCCAGCGTCTCGATCTCGGCCTCGGGCAGCACCTCACGCAGGGCGGGCAGCATCTCGTCGGTCACATAGTGGGAGCGTGCGCCCCGTAGCACCAGGGTCGGGCCGCCATAGCTCCCCTCGCCCGCCGGCGGGCCCATGATGGTCTCGTAGTCGGACTGGATCGGGTCGAGCCCCAGGCGCAGCCTGAGCCCGCCCGCCTCGGCCCGCTCCAGGTTGGTGGCCAGGAAGAGACGCACCGCCCGCTCCTTGACGTGCTCGCCGAGCAGGTCGTCGGCCTCGCGGCGGTTGGCGGGCTCGCCCGCCTCCAGATGGCGCAGGCCGGCAAAGACGGTGTCGTGGTCATGGCCATAGCCCCGGGGCGCGATATCGGCCACGATCAGCGAGGCCACCCGCTCGGGCGCCAGCCGCGCCAGGGAGATCACCACCTTGCCCCCCATGGAGTGGCCGAGCAGGTGGGCCCGGGGCACCTCGAGGCGATCGAGCAGGGCGATCACATCCTCGGCCATGGCGTCATAGCCCATCCCCTCGGCGTGGGGGGAGCGGCCGTGGTTGCGCAGGTCCACGGCGATCACCCGCCGCGTCTGCTGCCACGCCTTGACGTGGGACCGCCAGTTATCGGCGCTGCCGAACAGGCCGTGGACCACCACCAGGGGTACCCCCTCGCCACCGGTATCCAGATAGTTCAGCGTCACGGGCATGGCACTCTCTCCTTGTCCTTTGCGGTTATCAGGCGCGACTGCGCGCCGGCTCCTGGGGGGAAGCGCCCTCCTCTGCCGCGGTGGCCGAGAGCAGGCGACGGCTCAGGGTCGCCAGCAGCACACCATAGAGGGGCAGGAAGAACAACAGGCTGATCCCGAGCTTGATCACATAGTCGACCCAGGCGATCTCCAGCCAGTTGGCCGCCATGAAGGGGTCGGGACTCTGGTAGAAGGCGATCGAGAAGAAGGCGAAGGTGTCGGCCAGGTTGCCGAGCACCGTGGAGATCGCCGGCGCCACCCACCAGGCACGAAGGCCGCGCAGGCGGTCGAAGACGTGCACGTCGAGCAGCTGGCCCAGCAGGTAGGCCATGAAGCTGGCCACGGCGATGCGCGCCACGAAGAGGTTCCACTCCCCCAGCGCCTCGAGCCCGGCGAAGCCCCCCCGGGGGAAGACCACCGAGACCACATAGGAGATCAGGAGCGCCGGCAGCATCACCCGCATCACGATGGCCCGGGCGGGCTCCTTGCCGAACAGCCGCACGGTGAGGTCGGTGGCCAGGAAGATGAAGGGGAAGCTGAAGGCGCCCCAGGTGGTATGAAAGCCGAACAGGGTGAAGGGCAGCTGCACCAGGTAGTTGCTGGCGGCGATCACCAGGATATGGAAGGTGATCATCAGCGCCAGCAGCTGGCGCCGCTGGCGGTCGGAAAGTGCGAACATCGACGTATCCTTTTTTTGGTGGAGGGGTGAGGGAACCCTCGGGAACGGGGCTGACGAAGCAGCAGGCGGCGCGGATTATACGCACCAGGCAGGCGTCTGGCCATGGCTGCCGACGCCAAGGCAGGGCTCAAGGCTGTTCAGATGACAAGCCTCGGCACCAAGCAGGATCGACGCCCCATGAACGAACGGCGCCGCCCGAAGGGGCGGCGCCGCCCGAAGGGGCGGCGCCGTTGCACGATCGAAAGCGAGCGGGCGTCAGACCTGGCGGGCCTCCCCGGAGGCGCCCACGGAGCGCGCCTTCATGGCCTCGTGGACGTCCTGCAGGCTGGCCGGATCGTCGATGGTGGAGGGCACGCCGAACTCCTTGCCATCGGCGATATTGCGCAGCAGCTTGCGCAGGATCTTGCCGGAGCGGGTCTTGGGCAGGCGATCCACCACCAGCACCTCCTTGAAGCAGGCGATGGGGCCGATCTTCTCGCGCACCAGGGCCACCAGCTCCTTCTCCAGATCCTCCTCGCGGCCCTGGAAGCCGTCCTTGGGAATCACCAGGCCCACCGGCAGCTGCCCCTTGAGAGCGTCGTGGATGCCGATCACGGCGCACTCGGCCACCGCCGGGTGGGCGCCCACCACCTCTTCCATCTCACCGGTGGAGAGACGGTGGCCCGCCACGTTGATGACGTCGTCGGTGCGGCCCATGATGAAGAGATAGCCGTCCTCGTCCACGTAGCCGCCGTCGCCGGTCAGGTAGAAGCCCGGGAAGGCCGCCATATAGGCGGAGTGGAAGCGCTGGGGGTCACCCCAGACGCCGACCAGGCAGCCCGGCGGCATCGGCTGCTTGATCACCACGCTGCCCTGCTCCATGGCGCCCATGCGCTCGCCCTCGCGGTCCAGGATCTGGACGTCGAAACCGGGCACCGGCACGGTGGCACTGCCCGCCTTGGTGGGCATGGGCTCCAGGCCGTGGAGGTTGGCGGCGATGGGCCAGCCGGTCTCGGTCTGCCACCAGTGGTCGATCACCGGCACGTCGAGCAGGTCGTCCAGCCAGTGGAAGGTGGGCGGATCCAGGCGCTCGCCGGCCAGGAACAGCGCCTTCAGGCAGGAGATGTCGTACTGCTCCAGGAACTTGCCGTCCGGATCCTCCTTCTTGATGGCGCGGAAGGCGGTGGGGGCAGTGAAGAAGCTCTTGACCCGATACTCCTCGATCAGCCGCCAGAAGGCACCGGCATCCGGGGTCTTCACCGGCTTGCCCTCGTAGACCACGCTGGTGGCCCCGCGCAACAGCGGCGCATAGACGATGTAGGAGTGGCCGACCACCCAGCCCACGTCGGAGGCAGAGAAGAAGACCTCGCCGGGGGCGACGTCGTAGATGGCCTCCATGGAGTAGGCGAGAGCCACGGCATAGCCGCCGGTGTCGCGAATGACGCCCTTGGGCTTGCCGGTGGTGCCGGAGGTATAGAGCACGTAGAGGGGGTCGGTGCCCTTCACCGGCACGCAGTCGGCCGGCTCGGCCTTGGCCATCAGGTCGGCCCAGTCATGGTCACGCTCGCCAAGCTCGGCGGTGTGCTGCTCGCGCTGGAAGATCACGCAGGCCTCGGGCTTGTGGCTGCTCTGCTCGATGGCCGAGTCGATGATGCCCTTGTAGGGCAGCACCTTGGTCACCTCGACGCCGCAGGAGGCGGCCACCACCACCTTGGGCTCGGCATCCTCGATGCGCACGGCCAGCTCGTGGGGCGCGAAGCCGCCGAAGACCACGGAGTGGACCGCGCCCAGGCGCGCGCAGGCGTACATGGCGACCAGCGCCTCGGGCACCATGGGCATGTAGATGACGACGCGGTCGCCCTTCTCCACCCCGAGCCCCTTGAGGGCACCGGCGAAGGTCGCCACCTGGTCGCGCATCTCGCGGTAGGTCAGGGTGCGCTTGCTGTCGGTCACCGGGGAATCCCAGTGGATCGCCGGCTGGTCGCCACGCCCCTGCTCCACATGGTGATCCAGGGCGGCATGGCAGATATTGAGCTCACCGTCCGCGAACCAGCGCGCGTGGTTGGCCTCGTCGTAGTGGAGGATCTGGGTGGGCGCCTTGAACCAGGGAATACGGCGGGCCTGCTCGCCCCAGAATGCCTCGGGCTGCTCGATGGAGCGGCGGAACTCGTTGGCGTAGGTACTCATGATCGTCCTGTGGTTTCAGGTCAGTGGCAACGGAAACATTGTTGACACTGTAAAGGACAGATTCCTACACGGCCTCCGACGTTAGGCTAACTTTCGACAAAAGATGAAGAATTTTCACGCTGCATTGTCAACAACAGCACCGACGGCCGTCCCGCAGGGGACGCGACCACCCTCCCCGGCCGGTCGCGACTGGTCTATGCTTTCAGTAGCGCTAAATGAGAAAACCATGTTCATCTGCAGAGACGCCTGTCAGGCTGGGCAGCAGTCGGCATCAATGACCCGTTTCAGCGCCATCTGGCGCGGAGGTTTTCCCCATGGGTAATTCCAGCAGCACCGCCTCCCGGCTACTGGCCGGAGGCAACGCCACCATCGATCGGGCCACGGCGCTGCTCAAGGCCATGGCCAACGATAACCGCCTGCGCATCCTCTGCCTGCTGGAGGGGCAGGAACTGTCGGTCACCGAGCTCAACCGCCAGCTGACGCTCAGCCAGTCGGCGCTCAGCCAGCATCTGGCGATCCTGCGCCGGGAGAACCTGGTCTCCACCCGGCGCGCCTCCCAGACCATCTACTATTCGCTGAACGGCGAGAGCGCCAGCACCATCATCGAGACCCTGGGCCGGCTCGGCCTGGCCGACTAGCGGCGCCGCTGGGGGCTCTGCTCCAGCACCTCGAGCCCCTTCTCCAGCGCCCGCTCCACCCCCAGGGAGACGGCGGCCCCCAGCCGCTCGGAGAGGCGACGGCGCGGCTCCAGGCGCAGATGGAGCACGCGTACCTCCTGCATGCGCTCCATCAGGTAGGCCTCGCTGGTGCCCAGGGCATCCACCAGCCCCCGCTCCAAGGCGTCGCGTCCGTACCAGGTCTCCCCCGTGGCCACCGCCTCGATCGCCAGCGCCGGCCGGCGCTCGCTCACATGGCGCTTGAAGAGCTCATGCACGGTCTCAAGGTCCTCGAGAAACTTCTCGCGCCCCTCCTCGCTGTTCTCGCCGAACACCGTCAGGGTGCGCTTGTAGCGCCCGGCGGTCAGCACCTCCACGTCGATATCGTGGCGCTTGAGCAGGCGGTGCACGTTGGGCACCTGGGCCACCACGCCGATGGAGCCCACCACCGCCAGGGGGGCGGCGCGCAGCTGGTCGGCGCCGCAGGCCATCAGGTAGCCGCCGCTGGCGGCCACCTTGTCGACGCACACCGTGGTCCTCAGGCCCGCCTCGCGCAGCCGGTCGAGCTCCGCCGCCGCCAGGCCATAGGCGTGGACCAGCCCGCCGGCGGACTCCAGGCGCACGATCACCTCGTCCCCCGCCTCGGCGGCATCGATCAGCGCCGAGACCTCCTCGGCCAGCCGACCGGTGCTGCTGGCGCGAATGTCGCCGTGGAAGTCGATCACCCAGGCGATGGGCTCGCGCGCCTTTTCCGCCTTGCGCTCCTGCTTCTCGCGCACCTTGTCCTCGCGGCGAAAGCGCTTGAGCAGCCGCTTGCGGGTGCCGGGCTCGCTGGCCGCCAGGGTCAGGCGGCGGCGGCGATAGTCCCGAGCGTCGTTGAGCTCCTCGATCCGCAGGCGCGTGCGATCCATGGCGCCAGCCCGCGCTCTGGCCACCACGGCCACGATCAGGCCGATGATCACCACCAGGCTCAGCAGCTGAGCCAGGAACAGGCCGAGGTCGGCCAGCCAGTCATTCATGGTGCTCTCCACTCTCGATACGGACAGTGGCATGGTATCGTGAGTTGTCGCACAGCACATCACCAGCATGGAGAGTGCCAATGCCCATCGAGCCTGGAATGTATCCGACCATCAAGCCCGATACAGCACTAGGACGCGCCCTAGTGGAATTTTTTGATGTGCTGGAACCAGTGTATGCCAGTGGTGAAAGGGGCGTCTTCCAAGTCATAATATTCGGTGGCTGCGCCGTGCATATCCACACACAGGCACGCGGGAGCGCGGATGTTGATGCCGAGGTGGCGTCACATGGCTATGCAGAAAAATCCCAGATCATTGCCCTTCTGGGGGAAGATGCCTATGTGTTCACGGATGAAGAAGGCGTGACGCAAATGCTGGAGCTTGACGGCAGTTTCAATACGACACTCGCCCCGCTGCATGAAGACTACGAGGATCGTGTCATTCGGCTGATGACGGCAAGCGAGATACCCAACGTAGAGGTCTACGTCGCCAGTGCAATCGACGTGGCAATCTCCAAGCTAGGCCGCTTTGGCGACCGGGATCAGCACGATATTCAATCACTGCTCAAGCTGCCTCATGTTGATATCGATAAGTTTGAACGGCTCGCTCGAGAGGCAATCAGCTATTACGTTGGCGACGAAACTCGTATTTTGGGGAATTTGAACGTGGTGCTTGACGACTTTAACCGTAGCGAGGCCTAGGCATGACGGTATCCGTCACACACAAACGACTCTATCGCGTCGGCTCACGCCCGCTCGAGTATGTCGTCGATGACGTGAAGCAGCTTGCCGAAGCCGTCTGGTACCGGGGCTATCGACCAACACAGGCGGAATTGGAGGAGCTCCGCGACGTGATGCCCCAAGAGGCGTTCCAGCGGACACTTTGTGTGCTCGAGCTCCTGAGCCAGTACCCGGTGTGTCGCCAAGACGTCGCACGGCACCTGCAACAGCTGACCCGGCTTTTTCATCAGCAGCTTATGGGGAACGACAACGCTCCCCCTCTGGGACGATACTCCCCCAGCAAGCGTTGGGGCCTGAGCGACACCACGGCACCACTGCGCAAAGCGCTGCTGCCCCTACAGACCCGTCACTATGCCGATGCGACAGGACATCGACATGGCCTGAGCTCCGGGTAGGACGGGGAGAGCCCACACTTCTCCTGGGGCCTCGTGGCAAGTGGGCTCTGTAGCACTGCGGGGCAACATAGGGTCCTTGGTAGCCCGGCCACAAGGCACTTGAATGAAACGATCGTTTGAAATAATCTGGATGGCGATGGCCCACCCCTACCAGGAGTCCCGATGAGCCTCTCTACCCTCGACAAGCTGCAGTCCCGTTTCGACGCCCAGGCCGCTCAGGGCATGGACGATATCTTCCAGTTCCACTTCAGCGATGCCGGCAGCCACTACCTGGTGGTCAAGGACGGCAGCCTGGATATTCAGGAGGGCGAGCACGACGATCCCTCGGTCAGTCTCAGCATGACCACCGAGACCCTCAAGGGCCTGATGAACGGCGAGGTCAACGGTATGACCGCCTTCATGACCGGCAAGCTCAAGGCCACCGGAAACGTCATGCTGGCCACCAAGCTGACCAGTCTCTTCCCCAAGGGGTGAAGCGACGGTTGTATGCCATGGTCGGGCCGCCCTCGAGCGGCCCGACGCCGTTCTAGCGGGCCGCCACCTCGCCCAGGTGGGTCTCGATCAAGGCCCGAGAGATGGAGTAGAGCGGCGGCAGCTGCGGCAGGCGGCGCGGCGAGAACCAGGCGGCATCGGCAATCTCCACCCCGTCGATCTGGATCCGCCGGCTGGCCGCCTCGGCGAAGAACCCCAGCATCAGGGAGTGCGGGAAGGGCCAGGCCTGGCTGCGGAAGTAGCGAATGCGCCCTACCTGCAGTCCCACCTCCTCGAAGATCTCCCGGCGCACCGCCTCCTCGGCGGATTCCCCCGGCTCGATAAAGCCCGCCAGGGTGGAGTAGCGCCCCGGTGGGAAGCGCGGGCTGCGCGCCAGCAGCAGGGCGTCGCCGTGAGTCACCAGGGTGATGATACAGGGCGAGATGCGCGGGTAGTTGCGGTGGCCGCAGCCGCGGCAGTGCATGGCAAACTCGGCGTCGAGGCGCTCGGCGGGCGCCCCGCAGCGACCGCAGAAACGGTGGTCCCTGAGCCAGGCGCCCACCTGCAGCGCCGTGGAGAGCAGCGCAAAGCGCGACTCCGGCAGCGCCGCCAGCCAGCCGCGCCCATCCGGCCAGTCAGCCTGTGGGGCTTGCTCCAGGGAGAGCGCCACCGGCTCATCGTGCCAGTAGCAGAGCGGCTGCATCGCCGGCGTCCAGGCCTGTACCGGCTGCAGCAGGTCGCCGTCGGGGCCCGGGGCAATGCGCCCCTCGGCGATGCGGATCACATGGCCCGCCGCGGCCTCCAGCGGCAGCTCACGACGCAGCATCAGTGGGGCACTCCATCACCCAGGCGGTCCCAGCCGCACTCCCCCGACGCCTCGCGAATCGCCGACAGCTTGGCCCGATGGGCGGCCAGCTCGGCGTCGCTCGGGCGCGTTACCGCCAGGCTGCCGGGCGCCAGGGCCAAACGGCGAATGGCCAGGCCGCCGCCGGCACCGGCGCTCCCCTCTCCCCCGGCGCTGGCATCCAGCAGCAGCGCCGTCTGCCCCCCGGTCATTGCCAGATAGACGTCGGCCAGGATCTCGGCGTCCAGCAGGGCGCCGTGGAGCACCCGGTGACCGTTGTCGATCTCGTAGCGCTTGCACAGGGCGTCGAGGTTGTTGCGCTGGCCCGGGTGCTTGTCCCGGGCCAGCTGCAGGGTATCGAGGATCCGGCAGTGCTCGGCCACCGGCCCCAGGCGCGGCTCGCCCCGGGCCCGGTTGAGCATGGCGAACTCGTGGTCCATGAAGCCCACGTCGAAGGGGGCGTTGTGGATCACCAGTTCGGCCCCTTCGATAAAGGCCCAGAACGCATCGGCGATCTCGGCAAAGCGCGGCTCGTCGGCCACCCGCTCGTTGGTGATGCCGTGGACGCCGATCGCTTCGGCCTCGATCTCGCGCTCGGGGTTGATGTACTGGTGATAGGTGTTGCCGGTCAGGCGGCGGTTGACCATCTCCACCGCCCCGATCTCGATCAGGCGATGGCCTTCCCGGGGGTCGATGCCGGTGGTCTCGGTGTCGAGAATGATCTGACGCATGGGGTCCCTCTGTTTGAGGCGTACGGAAACTGGAAAAACGCCTGGAGGCTCAGGCGCCCTGGCGGGCGGCGTCGATGGCCTCGTTGGCAAGCGCATCGGCCCGCTCGTTGCCCGGGTGGCCGCTATGCCCCTTGACCCAGTGCCACTCGATGGTGTGGCGATGGGTCTCCTCGAGCAGTTCCCGCCACAGCTCGGCATTCTTTACCGGCTGCTTGCTGGCGGTCTTCCAGCCGCGCTTGACCCAGTTATGGATCCACTCGGTGATGCCGCGACGCAGGTACTCCGAATCGGTCCAGAGCTGGACGCGACAGGGCCGCTTGAGTTCCCGCAGCGCCATGATCGCCGCCATCAGCTCCATCCGGTTATTGGTGGTGCGGGACTCATGGCCGTTGAGGGCCTTCTCGTGGGAGCCGCTCAGGAGCAGCGCTCCCCAGCCGCCGGGGCCCGGGTTGCCGCGGCAGGCGCCATCGGTATAGATGGTCACCTCGGGCAGGGCATCGGCCCCTGTCTCAGTCAAGGTCTCAGTCAACCTCGGTCATCCTTTCCTGTGGGGGCGAGAGGCGGGGCTGCCCGACCCGGGTAGCGCCCAGCGCCGAGCCCCCGAAGGGCCGCCCGAACTGGAGCCGCCCCCCCTGGGTCTGGGCCAGCTGCGACCGCCGGCTCGCCTGGATCATGTAGCTGTCGCCCAGCGGCAGGTTGTAGCGCCGCCCCAGGGTCTCCAGGGCCGCATTACGGGGCATGCCGCCAGGCAGGTGAAAGCCGCAGTAGTCTACCCGCTCGATCCGGAAGTCCACAAACGCCAACCAGTCGCGCAGCCGCCCCGGCGTGCGCCAGTGGCCGCACCAGGGCAGCCGGCGCCGCCGAGTCGGCCATACCCGCGGCAGGGCCCCCGCCGACAGCGGCATCCAGCCGAAGAGGATCAGGCGCCCATCGTCCCGGGTGACCCGCGCCGCCTCCTGCAGCAGATGGTGGGGGTCCGGCACCACCTCGAGGAGGTGATGGACGATCACCAGGCTCAGGCAGCCGTCGGGCAGCGGCAGGGCATCCGGCGTGCAGACCAGGGTGCTGGGCCCCTGGGCGAGTTCGCGGGTCGGCGACCAGCGCATGGGGTGGCGCACTGGGCACATGTCGGCCAGGGGGTCCCCCATGCCGAGCTCCAGGCTGTGAACGCCGAACACCCCCTCGCACACCGGGCCCAGGCAGGCGCGCTCGGCGTGATGCAGGGCCTGTCCCTGCGGCGTGGCCCAGAAGCGGCGGCCATCGCGCACCAGGGCGGGCAGAGAAGATCCTGGGTGAGAAATTGACATTGACAGCAGGTTCCTCCATTCTGGGCGGATTTTGCGACCCGTTCATGCCCATTCAGGACGCCATGCCCATGTTGAGCGTGACACCGATTCCCGCGTTTGGCGACAACTATATCTGGCTGCTGCGCCAGGACACGAGTTCCGAGATCTGCGTGGTCGACCCGGGCGATGCCGCCCCGGTGATCGAGCTGATCGAGCGCGAGGGGCTGAGCCTCTCCACGGTGCTGATCACCCACCACCACGCGGATCATACCGGCGGCCTGCCGGAGCTGGTCGAGCGCTATGCGCCCCGGGTGATCGGCCCCGACAACCCGAAGATTGCCGGCATCCAGGAGCGGGTCGCCAGCGGCGACGAGTTCCGCGTGATGGGACGCCGTTTCGAGGTGTTCGAGGTGCCGGGGCACACCCTGGATCATATCGCCTTCTTCACCGCCGGCATTCCCCCGCTGCTGTTCTGCGGCGACGCCCTGTTCAGCGCCGGCTGCGGCCGCCTGTTCGAGGGCACCCCGGAGCAGATGCACGCCTCGCTGAATCGGCTGGCGGCGCTGCCCGACGACACCCTGGTGTTCGCCGCCCACGAATATACCCTGGCCAACCTGCGCTTCGCGTTGGCTGCGGACCCCCACAACCCGGATGTGGCCCGGGCCATGGAGGAGTGCCAGCGCGCCCGGGAGCTCGACCGCCCCACGCTGCCGAGCACCCTGGGCCGAGAGAAGCGCATCAATCCTTTCCTGCGCGTGACCGATGCCGGCGTGCGTCAGGCCGCCACCGACCACGGCGCCACCGACAGCGACCAGGCCACCTTCGCCACGCTGCGCGCCTGGAAAGACAGCTTTTGATACTGCCCCGATTGGACGTCATGCGGTTTGCCCCGCTGTCGGCGGGACCGCACACGACCACGAGGACGATTGTCGAATGACCTACCACACCAAGCGACACAAGCTGATCGGCCTGGCCAGCGCCACGGCCCTGATGGGCTCCCTGATGCTGGCCGGCGCCTACAGCCAGGCGGCAAGCTTGAGCACCGAGCAGCGCCTGAACGCCCAGGCCCGACAGGCCTCTGCCCCCGCCGCTCCCGCCCTGCCCAGCGACCGCCACTTCTGGGACGCCCTGGCCCTCGAGCCCCAGGACGCCTGGAGCCGCCTGCGCGCCAGCCTGCAGTGGCAGGACGGGAACCACGAGCCCCGGGTGCAGCAGTGGATCGACCACTACCGCCAGAGCCCCCATAACATCGTCGAGATCACCGAACGCGCCCGCCCCTGGCTCGCCTGGATCGTCGAGCAGGTGGAGGAGCGCGGCCTGCCCGGCGAGATCGCCCTGATCCCCTTCGTGGAGAGCTCCTTCGACCCCACTGCCCGAAGCCACCGCGGCGCCGCCGGCCTCTGGCAGTTCATGCCCGGCACCGGCGACGCCCTGGGCCTGCGCCGCGTCCGCGGCTACGACGGCCGCCTGGACGTGGTCGCTTCCACCCGCGCCGCCCTGGACTACATCGAGCTGCAGGCCGACCAGTGGTACGAGGGCGACTTGGAGCTGTCGCTGGCCGCCTACAACGCCGGTGCCGGCACCGTGAACCGGGCCCGCCGCAACGCCCTCGCCCAGGGCGAGTCCGGGGACTACTGGAGCCTCTCCCTGCCCCGGGAGACCATGAACTACGTCCCCAAGCTCAAGGCCATCGCCGCCATCATCAACGATCCTGACAAATACCAGGTCGCCCTCCCCGAGATCGAGGACGCTCCGGCCTTCGCCAAGATCCCCGTGGAGCGCCCCCTGGCCCTGGACGAGGCCGCCCGCCTCTCCGGCGTCACCCGCGGCGAGCTCGCCGAGCTCAACCCGGCGCTGACCGGCGGCACCGCCAACCCCAACCAGGCCCAGGTGCTGCTGGTGCCCGTCGACCGCGCCGACACCCTGATGGCGCGCCTCGACTCGCCGAGCACGCCGGCCACCGCCAGCCGAGGCAGCTACGTGGTTCGCCAGGGCGACAGCCTCTCGGCCATCGCCTCCCGTCAGGGCGTGAGCGTGGCCCAGATCCGCCAGGCCAACGGCCTCAACGGCGACGTCATCCAGCCCGGCCAGGTGCTCGACCTCCCGGGCCAGAGCCTCGCCTCCCGTTAAGTCGGGCGGCGACGGCATCGGGAGGCTTGCCAAGCCGCCCGGGGCCTGACACCTTATTGGCCGACCGTTGCCGGCCCCGCTGAGGGCCGGCTGCCACCGACCAAGGATGTCGCCGATGCCCCATGCCCTGCGCCGCCTGACGCTAGCCGCCTGCGCCAACCTGGCCTGGCTGCTGCCCTTCGCGCCGGTCGCCGCCGACCCCGCGGCGCCTCACTCCGAGGCCGTGCCCACCGTCCATGGTCTGGCGCTCTATGACGCGCCCGAGCTGCCGGCGGACTTTAGCCACTTCCCCCACGTCAACCCCGAGGCGCCCAGCGGCGGCACCCTGACCCAGGCGGCGGTGGGCGGCAGCTTCGATTCCACCAACCCCTTCATCATTCGCGGCACCCCGGCGGCGGGGCTCTTCGAGATCTACGACACCCTGGTGGAGGGCAACCCGGGCGAGCCCTTCTCGGTCTACGGCCTGCTCGCCGAGGGCATGCGCCTGGACCCCGAGCGCACCTGGATCGAGTTCGACCTGCGCCCCGAGGCACGCTTCCAGGACGGCGAACCGGTCACCGCCCATGATGTCGTCTACAGCTTCGAGCTGCTCACCGAGCAGGGCAACCCCTTCTACGGCGCCTACTACGCCGACGTGGAGAGCGTCACCGCCCTGGACGAGCGCACCGTGCGCTTCGACTTCGCCGAGGTGCACTCCCGGGAGCTGCCGCTGATCGTCGGCCAGCTGCCGGTGCTGCCCAGGCACTACTGGGAAGCGCGCGACTTCACCGCGCCGACGCTGGCCGCCCACCCGGGCTCCGGCCCCTACCGCATCGCCGAGGTGGACCCGGGCCGGCGCATCGTCTATGAGCGCGACCCCGACTACTGGGGCCGCGACCTTGCGGTGAAGCGCGGGCGCCACAACATCGACCGGCTGGTCTACGACTACTATCGCGACCGCGACATCGCCTGGGAGGCCTTCAAGGCCGGGGTGCTGGACTACCGCATCGACGCCCGCGCCGCCACCTGGGCCATCGGCTACGACTTCCCCGCCTACCGCGACGGCCTGGTGCGCCGCCTGGCGGTACCGGACGGCCAGCCGGCCCGCATGCAGGCCTTCGTCTTCAACCTGCGCCGCGACAAGTTCGCGGACCCCCGGGTGCGCGAGGCGCTCTCGCTCACCTTCGACTTCCCCTGGCTCAACGCCAACCTCTTCTACGACGCCTACCGGCGCACCGAGAGCTACTTCCAGAACTCCGAGATGGCGGCAAGCGGGCTCCCCGAGGGCGACGAGCTGGCCCTGCTCGAGCCCTGGCGGGACCAGCTGCCCGAGCGATTATTCCAGGAGCCGGTGCCCCACGAGCACCCGCTAGAGTTGCGCGAGCGACTGCGCCTGGCCCTGGACCTGCTGCGCGAGGCGGGCTACGAGGTCCAGGGCGATCGCCTGGTTCACGGCGAGACCGGCCAGCCGCTGACGGTGGAGGTGCTGCTCTTCGACACCGGCATGGAGCGGGTCACCCAGCCCATGCTGCGCAACATGGCGCGCCTGGGCATCCAGGGCAGCATCCGCATCGTCGATATCAACCAGTACCTCAACCGGTTGCGCCGCTTCGACTTCGACATGACCGTAGGCCAGTTTCCACAGTCGAACAACCCCGGCAACGAGCAGCGCGACTTCTGGACCAGCGCCGCCGCCGAGGTGCCCCAGAGCCGCAACCTGATGGGGCTGGCCGACCCGGTGGTGGACGACCTGGTGGACCGGCTGATTCGCGCCGACAGCCGCGAGGCGCTCAACGTCACCGCCCGCGCCCTGGACCGGGTGCTGCTGTGGCGCTTCCCGATGATTCCCCACTACCACTCCGGTGAGACCCGCATCGCCATCTGGGACAAGTTCGCCTGGCCCGAACCCTTCCCCGAGTACGGCATGGACCTCGCGGCCTGGTGGGTGGACGCCGAACGGGAAGCCGAGATCAACCAGCGCCTGCGTCGCCGCTGACGCGGCTGGCGATGTCGCCAAGCCCGAGATGCCGGAACCCGGTATGCCAGAGCCTGATATGCAAAAGGACGCCCCATCGTGAGCCGCTATATCCTGCGCCGCCTGCTGCTGATGATCCCGACTCTGATCGGGATCATGCTGCTCAACTTCATCATCGTCCAGGCCGCTCCGGGCGGGCCCATCGACCAGATGCTGGCCCGCTTCGAGGGCGCCGACGCCATGGCCAGCACGCGCCTCGAGGCCGGCGGCGAGGTGATGGTGCGCGACGAGTCCCGCGGGGCGCGGGGCATCGACCCGCGCTTCATCGAGCAGCTCGAGGCGCAGTTCGGCTTCGACCAGCCCGCCCATGTGCGCTTCCTCGGCATGATGCGCGACTATGCCACCTTCGACTTCGGCAACAGCTTCTTTCGCGACCGGCCGGTGGTGGAGCTGATGATCGAGCGGCTGCCGGTGTCGATCTCACTGGGGCTCTGGACCACCCTGCTGGTCTACCTGATCTCGATCCCGCTCGGCATCCGCAAGGCGCTCCACCACGGCTCGCGCTTCGACGTCTGGACCTCGGGGCTGGTGATCGTCGGCTACGCCATCCCGGGGTTCCTCTTCGCGATACTGCTGATCGTGCTCTTCGCCGGGGGCAGCTACTGGGACCTCTTCCCCCTGCGCGGGCTCACCTCGCCGGACTTCCACGAGCTCTCCACCTGGGGCAAGGTGAAGGACTACCTCTGGCACATCACCCTGCCGGTGGTGGCCATGACCATCGGCAGCTTCGCCACCCTCACCATGCTGACCAAGAACAGCTTCCTCGACGAGATCCACAAGCAGTACGTGCTCACCGCCCGGGCCAAGGGGGCAAGCGACGGCGGCGTGCTCTACGGCCACGTCTTCCGCAACGCCATGCTGATCATCATCGCCGGCCTGCCCGGCGCCCTGATCGCCATCTTCTTCACCGGGTCGCTGTTGATCGAGGTGATCTTCTCCCTGGAGGGACTCGGGCTGCTCGGCTTCGAGGCGGTGATGCAGCGCGACTACCCGGTGATCTTCGGCACCCTGTACCTGTACACGCTGATCGGCCTGCTGCTGAAGCTGGTCTCCGATCTGACCTATGTGTGGGTGGACCCGCGCATCGACTTCGAGACACGGGAGTCCTGAGCCGATGGCCGCTTTCTTCAAGAGCCTGTTCCGGGCGGAGCGCTTCTCCCCCATCACCCGCCGCCGCCTGGCGGTGTTCAAGGCCAACCGCCGCGCCCGGGTCTCGCTCTGGGTGTTCCTGGCGCTCTTCGTGGTCAGCCTCGGCGCCGAGCTGATCGCCAACGACAAGCCGCTGGTGATGCGCTACGACGGCCAGTGGTACGTGCCGCTGCTGGTGGACTACCCGGAGACCGAGTTCGGCGGCTTTTTGCCCACCACCGCCGACTACCACGACCCCTTCGTCCAGGCCCAGATCGCCGAGCACGGCTGGGCGCTCTGGCCGCCGGTTCCCTTCTCCTACCAGACCCTGGACATGCAGATGATGCGCCCGTCGCCCGCGCCGCCCGACGGGCGCCACTGGCTGGGCACCGACGACCAGGGGCGCGACGTGCTCGCCCGGGTGATCTACGGCTTCCGCCTCTCGGTGGCCTTCGCCCTGGTGCTCACCGCCGGTTCGCTGGTGATGGGGGTGCTGGTGGGCGGCATCCAGGGCTACTTCGGCGGCAGGACCGACCTGATCGGCCAGCGTTTCACCGAGATCTGGTCGGGGCTGCCGGTGCTCTTCCTGCTGATCATCCTGGCAAGCTTCGTGCAGCCAGGCTTCTGGTGGCTGCTCGGCATCATGCTGCTCTTCTCCTGGCTGGGCCTCGTTGACGTGGTGCGCGCCGAGTTCCTGCGCGCCCGCAACCTGGAGTACGTGCGCGCCGCCAAGGCCATGGGGCTGCCGCCGCGGCTGATCATGTGGCGCCACGTGCTGCCCAACGCCATGGTGGCCACCCTCACCTTCGTGCCCTTCCTCTTCACCGGCGCCATCACCACCCTCACGGCGCTGGACTTCCTGGGCTTCGGCCTGCCCCCGGGCTCGCCGTCGTTGGGCGAGCTGGTGGCCCAGGGCAAGAACAACCTGCATGCCCCCTGGCTCGGCATCACCGCCTTCGTCAGCCTCTCGCTGATGCTCTCCCTGCTGGTCTTCATCGGCGAGGGGCTGCGCGACGCCTTCGATCCCCGTCACGTGCGCCACGCCGCCACCCCGGTGCCGGCGGCCGATTCCTCCACCGCAACCGCCCGGAGCCAGACCGATGCCTGATGCCCCCTCCCGCTCCCCGCTGCTGCGCCTCGAGGACTTTTCCGTCGCCTTCGACGGGGTGACCGTGGTGGACCGCCTCTCACTCACCGTGAACCGCGGCGAGACCCTGGCCCTGGTGGGCGAGTCCGGCTCCGGCAAGTCGGTCTCGGCGCTGGGCGCCATGGACCTGCTGCCGGGCAACGCCGCCGTCAGCGGCACCCGCCGGCTGGGCGACACCGACCTCGGCCGCCTGAAGCGCCGCGACTGGCAGGGCATCCGCGGCAGCCGGGTCGGCTTCGTCTTCCAGGAGCCGATGACCTCGCTCAACCCGCTGCACACCGTGGGCAAGCAGATCGGTGAGACCCTGCGCCTGCACCAGGGGCTCACCGGGCGGGCCGCCCGCGCTCGCATCATCGAGCTGCTCGGTCAGGTGAAGCTGCCCCGCCCCGAGGAGCTGATCGACGCCTGGCCCCACCAGCTCTCCGGCGGCCAGCGCCAGCGGGTGATGATCGCCATGGCGATCGCCAACGACCCGGAGCTGCTGATCGCCGACGAGCCCACCACGGCGCTCGACGTCACCGTCCAGCAGGAGATCCTGGCGCTGCTCGCCGAGCTGCGCGACCGCCGCGGCATGGGCATGCTCTTCATCACCCACGACCTCAACCTGGTGCGCCGCCACGCCGACCGGGTCTGCGTGCTCTACCGGGGCCGCGAGCAGGAGACGGGGCCGGTGGCTCGGGTCTTCGAGGCGCCTGCCAGCGCCTACACCCGCACCCTGCTAGATGCCGAGCCGGAGGGGCGCCCGGGGCCGGTGCCACGGGGTGCCCCCTTGATCAGCGCCTCCGGCCTCGGGGTCAGCTTCCAGCGCCCCAAGAAGCTCTTCATGAAGCGCCCGCCGGCCTTCGAAGCGGTCAGGCCGCTGGCGCTCACCCTGGCGCCGGGGGAGACCCTCGGCATCGTCGGCGAGTCGGGCTCCGGCAAGACCACCCTGGCCCTGGCGCTGCTGCGCCTGACCCAGAGCCGCGGCGAGATCCGCCTCGGCGACAGCCGCCTGGATACCCTCTCCGGCGGTGATCTGCGCCGCATGCGCCAGCGCTTCCAGATCGTCTTCCAGGATCCCTTCGGCTCGCTCTCCCCTCGCCTTCCGGTCTCCGAGATCGTCAGCGAGGGGCTGCGCTTCCACCGCCCCGAGCTCTCGGCAGACGAGGTCGCCCGCCGCGTGGCCGCCACGCTTACCGAGGTGGGGCTGCCCGCGGACTGCGCCGACCGCTACCCCCACGAGTTCTCCGGCGGCCAGCGCCAGCGCATCGCCGTGGCCCGGGCGATCATCCTCGAGCCCGAGCTGCTGGTGCTCGACGAGCCCACCTCGGCGCTGGACCGCACCGTCCAGAAGCAGCTGGTGGCGCTCTTGCGCGACCTCCAGGCCCGCCGCGGCCTGAGCTATCTGTTCATCAGCCACGACCTCGCCGTGGTGCGCGCCATGGCGCACCGGGTCATGGTGCTCAAGGAGGGTGAGGTGGTGGAGAGCGGCGACTGCCTCGCGGTGCTCGAGAACCCGAGCAGCGACTACACCCGGGCCCTGGTGGCCGCGGCGGGGCTGGCGCCGCGGGAGGGATGACTCGAAGATTATCCTCCGGAGAGGATATCTGGGGATTATCCCCTCCGGAGGATAAGGCGTCGCTCGGGCGAGCAAACAGGGCCCCGAAGGGCCCTGATGTCTGATCGATTCCGATTTACTTCTCCATCACCGCCGGGCGTGGCTCGTCAAGGCGAGCCTGGGCGTGGCACTGCCGGCAGGTTACCAGCGCAAAGCCGTTGGGCTCAGGCTCGATCACGAACGCCTGCCAGCGCGTTTCGCCTCGCCCGATCTCCACGCTCCCACACTGGCACCGCATGATGAAGGTGCCCACCGGGTCACGTTCAAGGCTGATGGGTATCATGACGCCCCTCCCTGGAGTACTAAGCCAGATTAACTAGCTCGCTAGTCCAAGAATAGCCGAGAAACACCATCCTCTGTGTAAGTCATATCCTACACCGAGCCTACTGCTCGAGAGTGCCTGGCCGTGTCCGTTGCCATCAGCGCCCGGCGAGTGTCTAGCCGGGGGGCACGGGCAGCCGATCCGGCAGCGCCTGCAACGCCTGCCGCGGCATGGGCCTGGCAAAGTAGAAACCCTGGAGCAGGTCACAGCCGCGGCGAATGAGGTCCTGCTGCTGCTCGCTCTCCTCGATTCCCTCGGCCACCACCACCAGGTCCAGGTGGTGCGCCATGGTGATGATGCCCTGCACGATGGCGGCATTGCTGCGGTTGGTCACGATATCCTGAATGAAGGCGCGGTCGAGCTTGACCTTGTGGATCGGCAGGTCGCGCAGATAGCTGAGGCTGGAGAAACCGGTGCCGAAATCGTCCAGGGCGACGCGGACGCCTATCGCCTTGAGGCCATTGATCAGCTCGATGGCCTGGTCGACCCCGTCGAGCAGCACGCTTTCGGTGACCTCCAGCTCCAGCAGCCCGGGAGGCAGGCCGGCATCCTCCAGCGCCGCCTGAAGATCCGCCAGGAAGCCGTCGCGCAGAAACTGCAGGGAGGAGATGTTGACAGCCACCGGCACCACCCGCTCGCCCTCTGCGCGCAGGGCGGCGGCGTCCTGACAGGCGCGACGCAGGATCCAGCGCCCCAGGTGGATGATCTGCCCGGTCTGCTCGGCCAGCGGGATAAACACCCCGGGGGAGATCATGCCGCGTTCGGGGTGATGCCAGCGAATCAGCGCCTCCAGCCCGCGGACTCGCCCGCTCACCGCCTCGACGATGGGCTGGTAGTAGAGCTCGAACTGCTCCTCAAGGAGTGCCTTATGCAGGTCGTGGCGCAGCAGCACCGCCTCCTCGGTGATCCGCTGCTGGTCGCCCTGGTACCAGCACCAGGTGTTGCGGCCCTTTCGCTTGGCATCGGCCATGGCCAGGTCGGCGCGCTGCATCAGCTCGTAGGCATGTGCCACGCCTTCATCATTGCAGGCGACACCGATGCTGGCACTAATAAGCAGCGGCCTCTGCTCGATGATGAACGGCTGGGAGAGGATGTCCAGGATCCCCTCGATCCATTTGCTGCCGGCCTGGCAGCCGTCAAGGTCAGGGAGCAGGAGCGCGAACTCGTCACCGGTCAGGCGTGCCAGGACATTATCCGGGCCCACCACCTGGTGCAGTCGCTCGCTGACCGCCACCAGCAGCTGATTGCCGATGTGGTAGCCCAGCCCGTCATTCACCGCCTTGAAGCCATCCAGGCCAAGGTGCATCACCACCAGGCGGTGCCCGGCCCGCAGTGCTCGGGCAAAGGCGGCTTTCAGCTGCTCATCGAAGGCGGTACGGTTGGGCAGGCCGGTCAGCGGATCATGGGACGCCTGGTGGGCCAGCTGGGCCTCCTGCTCGTGCTGCCGGGTCATATCCTGCTGAATGCCGATATAGTGACTGCAGCTGCCCGCCTCATCGAGCACCGGGCTCAGCGACAGGTGGTTCCAGAAGGGCGTGCCGTCCTTGCGATAGTTGAGCAGAGTGACATCCGTGGACTGCCGCTCGGCGATGGCCCGGCGAATCACGCTCACCGCTTCGGGGTCGGTATCTGCCCCCTGCAGGAATCGGCAGTTGTGGCCCAGCACCTCATCTGGCCCATAGCCGGTGAGCGCATAGAAGGCATCGTTGGCATACACCAGCGGCATGTCGGCGCGGCGGGCATCGGCCATGACCACCCCGTTGGGGCTGGCCTGAACGCCGCGCTCCAGCAGCCGCCGGGCCTCCTCCACCCGCTTGCGCTCGGTGATATCGCGACAGATGCCGTAGACCCCGACGATCTCGCCGTCCACGGAAACCGGGAAGTTCAGGATCTCCAGCCGATAGGCATGCCCTTCGCGATGGGTCCCCAGGGTCTCGTACTGGCGTGAGCCCCCCGCTCGGGCGGCATCGAAGCCCGCCTGGGTCAGCTCCCAGTAGTCAGGCTCGATGAACTCGTTGAAGTGCCGGCCGATCAGGTCGGCCTCGGGATACCCCGTGATCCGCGACAGCGCCGCATTGCCACGCTGGAAGCGGCCCTCCAGGTCGAACACATAGACGCCGTCGGGATGGTTCACGAACAGCGAACGGTGCCACTCAAAGAGCGCCCGGTGACTGGAGGCATCGCGGTCACGCAGGATCGCCAGCGCCACCAGCGCCGCTGCCTGCCTCAGGCGGCGCCGGCTCGTCTCGGTGGGGTGACGGGACTTGCGAAAGTAGGTACCGAAGGTGCCCAGCAGCTCGCCATCCGGCGCCAGCACCGGGTTCGACCAGCAGGCGCGCAGGCCCTCGCGTTCTGCAGCATCGCGAAACGCCGCCCAGCGGGGGTCCGTGCGGATATCCTCGGTGACCACCTGCTGACGGCAGAAGGCCGCAGCGCCGAAGGAGGCGGCATCCGGCCCGACGGGGACGGCCTGAAGGCGGGCCTGATAGGCCGGTGAGAAGCGCTGGCTCGGGATCAGGCTGAGCGTCTGCTGCTTGGCATCGAAGCCCATGAAGGCCACGACGGCATCCGGCAGCATCACCTCGATCCAACGCGAGATGGCATCGAAGGTCTCTTCCAGCGGAAGCTGCTGGGCGATCCGTTCATGGACGACCTGCTGGGCCTCCATCAGCGCCAGTTCATCAAGCATGATATGGCTCCATGCAGCTGGGGATGCCGGCCAGCAGGTGATAGTGGGCGATGAACTCCAACTCCCGCTCCTGTTGCTTGAACTCGGTGATTTCCCGGATATGGCCGTGCCAGATGATGCTGCCATCCTCCTGTGGCGAAGGGCTCGAGCTGCCCTCCAGCCAGCGCAGGCCAGCGAGTGAATGTTTGACTCTGAAGGTCGCCTGCCAGGGTGTCAACGTGGTTGCGACTAGTCCGCCAGGAGCTGCCAGGCCTCGATCATCACGCTCTTGGGGCGATAGGCGAAGCCCCCGAAAGTCAGCGGACGTGGCTGGCCGATACTGTGTTTTCGCATATAAGTAAGGCTGTAGATATAGTCCATCGGGGGTCATGCCCACCATGCCAGCGCCATTAATCATCTACTGTAGCTGCCACAACACTCCATCCCTATACTTATGGGAAATTCTATCTCATAACAGCTCTCAAGAAACGCCAGCTGCTCGATCAATCAAGCTCCACAATGAGTCATCAAGCAATGGAGCATCATCATGAAAACAATAACAGACAACTACATCACTGCCATCAAACGCCGCAATGATTTCAAGGGAAAATCAGGGCGACCGGAGTTCTGGTACTTTTTTCTCGTCGTCTTCGCAGTATCCCTCCCCCTGTCATTGCTGGAAATTGCCTTCACCACACTTGGCTCACCACTATCAACTCTCTTCAAGATCCTGACACTGCTCTGGACCCTTGCGCACCTGTGGCCTGGTCTCGCAGTTGCGATCCGCAGGCTCAATGATACCGGAAGAGGGCCGACTCTTGCCTACATCGCCTATGGAAGTGGCGCCATGATGCTCTTGACCGACCTCTTCCTTGGCGGAATTCCTCATCACGCCATACCGTCGGGCACACTGATATTTTCCGGCTTCATTGTCATCATTGCGATCATATCGTCGATACTCCTCCTGGTGTTTGCCTGCCTCCCCTCCGAGGAGCAGGTGAAAAAATCCGCGCAGGCACGGGAAGTCAAGGCGCTGATGGAGGAAATCGACAAGCTGGAAGCACTTCGCCAGTCTGGAGCCATCAATGACAAGGAGTATCAGCAGATGCGCCAAAGGTTGATGGGAGAGGCGTGATGAAAACGATAAAAGAGTTGCTGAGGGAGCAATGGGAGAATGGCGAGATTAGCGAGGAGGAGTACCATCGGAAGCTGGCGATCATCACCCGAGGCAAAGACAGTATCAACGAGCCTCACCAGAGCGCAACCCGCTCCGCAGAGGGGCAATCCCCGCCTAGGCCACAGGAGGGCAGCCCGCAGCACGGAGAGATCGACAGGAACCAGAGCGAGGGCAGGCCTCCGAGCAAAAAAAGAGCCGACATCTGGATCATCGCGGGCGTGTCACTCTCTATCTTTCTCTTCTTCGTCTTTGTTGGCTACCAAAAGGAAAACGTTGAACCCACCCATGCCGGGAGCAACGGCTCGACTGATATCAGGCCAACCGAACCTGAGCCCGAACCGCCTAGCTACTTCAATAACAATCGGTTCCGAAACCCCTTTATCATGGAGGATATCTATAATCGTCAAGACAGAGCCTACCAACAAAGCCGGGATAGCCGGTTGATCAATGCCCTTTACGCCTCACACTTATCCAACAGGATGATCAACCGTTGTGGCTGGGAGCCATCGGCGTTCGCAGGCTTGGCAAAAGGCACGCTAGACGCCCTCATGATCATTGCCGTCACCCTGAAAACCATAGAGGTGGCCCTTGACAACAGCCAGTCCAACATGGCCTGGCTACAGGAGGTCAATGATCTCGACATGGTCAGGCGCTATGCCTATCAGGACCTGGACAGATTCCTCAACGACCATGGAGGCTGCACCAACAGCCCGGTCTACCACCTTCAGGACGGCCTTAACTGGTACTTTGTTCGGGTTGCCCCCAACCTCGCCAAAGAGTGAATTATCCGGGACCCTGGCACTTGATGTTCAGCGCCGGTTGTCACACGCGAGGCGCGGCTCAGCTCGCCTCCGAGGTCGACTTGGGTCTCAGCGCCACGATCTTCTGCCTACGGCTAGCCGGGCCACTCTCCTTCTCCTGCCGCGGGCGCTCCTCCGCCTGCCGCGGGAACTGCTCCTCCCACACCAGGTCAGCGAGCTCGCTCTGGGGCTGATAGCCCAGCGGCGCCTGGACCAGCAGCTCACGGATGCGCGGGGCATCGAACATCAGGCAGGCGTCGAACAGCGTCTCGAGCAGCCCCTCCATCTCGCCCCACTCCAGGGAGATCTCACTGGCGGTCATGATCCGCGGGTGGCGCGTCTCGCTGACGTTTTCGCCGATCAGGAGCTCCTCGTAGAGCTTCTCGCCAGGGCGCAGGCCTGAGTAGCGGATCTCGATGTCGCCACGGCTCTGATCGCCGTCGTCGGTTCCCGGGTAGCAGGGCTCGAGGCCCGAGAGGCGGATCAGGTGCCCGGCCAGCTCGGCGATCTTCACCGGCTCGCCCATGTCGAGAACGAAGACATCACCGCCGCGGGCCATGGCGCCGGCCTGGATCACCAGCTGGGCCGCCTCGGGAATGGTCATGAAGTAGCGAGTGATCTCGGGGTGGGTCACGGTTACCGGCCCGCCGGCGGCAATCTGGCGGCGGAACAGCGGCACCACGGAGCCGCTGGAGCCGAGAACATTGCCGAAGCGCACCATGCTGAAGCGCGTACCGTTCTGGGCCCGCGCCATCGCCTGGCACACCAGCTCGGCGAGACGCTTGCTCGCCCCCATCACATTGGTGGGTCTTACCGCCTTGTCGGTTGAGACGAGCACAAAGCTCTCCACCCCGGCCTCAACCGCTGCCCGTGCGGTTTCCAGGGTGCCCATCACGTTATTACGCAGCCCCTCCACCACGTTGTGCTCCACCATCGGCACATGCTTGTAGGCGGCGGCGTGATAGATCGTCTGGACCTGGAAGGTCGAGAGAATTTTCTGAACTCGGTTGCGGTGCTGTACCGAGCCCAGCAGCGCCTTGACCGGGCAGTCGATGCCCTCTTCCCGGGCGATCTGCAGGAGCTCCTGCTCGACGCGGTAGAGGCTGTATTCGGAGAGCTCCAGCAGCAGCAGCTGGGACGGGGCCTGGCGCAGGATCTGGCGGCACAGCTCGCTGCCGATGGAGCCCCCCGCCCCGGTCACCATGACCACCTTGCCGGTGATATTGGCCCCCATCAGCCCGGACTCCGGCGGTACGGGGTCGCGACCGAGCAGGTCCTCCACCGCCACATCGCGCAGGTCGTTGATCTCCGCCCGGCCGGCCACCACATCGGCCATGCCGGGAATGGTCTGTACCGGCACGTCCAGAGTCTCCAGTCGCTCGAGGATCGCCCGCCGCCGAGCCCGTGAGGCGCTGGGGATCGCCAGCAGCACCTTCTCGACGCCATAATCCCTGATCAGGCGACCGAGCTCCGCTGGTGAATAGACCTTCAGCCCCTGGATGAAGGCCCCCTCGAGGTTAGCCGCGTCGTCCACGAAGCCTACCGGCTCGTACTCCTGGCCGTGGCGCAGCGACACCACCAGCTGGCGGCCCGCCGCGCCGGCACCGTAGATCACCACCCGCGTCTTGTAGCGCAGCTGGTTGCGCAGGTAGAGGGCGCGCAGCGCGAAGCGCACTCCGCCGATGGTCAGCAGCGCCAACATGGCATAGATGAAGGGCACCGAGCGCGGTACCGGCAGCTGGAACAGGTAGTTGACCACCAGCAGCGCCAGCGCCGACGCCCCTACCCCGGCCGCCACCGCCTGGACCGCCTTCATGCTCATATAGCGAATCACCGCGCGGTAGAAGCCCAGGCGCATGAAGATGGCCAGGCTCACCGGGATCACCACCGGCAGCACCCACCAGACCCTCGACTCGGCAACGAAGGCCCAGCTGTCAAGGCGCAGCAGCATGGCCAGCAGGAAGCTCAGCGTGATCAGCCCGGCATCGGCCAGCAGCTGGATCGCTCGCTTGTGGGGCCTCGGCAGTCGGAACAGGGGGTGGAGAAATTTCATCAGCACAGGGCGAGGCCTCTCATCCTTGAGGAAGGAGAAGTATCAGAATAATTAAGAGCAAATTGTATCAGCAAGAAAGTCAGGCTTCACTGCCGCGAAGCAGGCAAATCGCCGACACTAGGCGTAAGCCAGGGCTTACAACAAAAGCAGCAGACTACGCCCCACGCAGCAAGGACAATCGGCCGCCCAGGGTCAGCCGGTGTGGTATCGCATGGGAAATTCCTTGTTGTCGTCATTGGAGGGAGAACCGGCGCCTCAGGGGCGCCGGCTATCTTTCGCAGGGACGCCTTAACCGGCGGCCTCTTCCAGGGCGCGGGGGCGCTTGTGCCGCGTCTGCAGCTCCGGGGCCGCGGTCCTGGCCAGGGTGATATCGAAGACCACCTCGGTGAAGGGGCCCTCCAGGCCGCGCGCTTCGGCCTCGGCAGAATCGTTGACGGCCCGACCATCTACCAGCAGCTCCTCGCGGGTGGCGAAGGCGAAGTCGTCCCAGGTGTAGGGATCGCCGGCTAGATTGATCTGAGTGGTCAGGTGCTGGTGACCCGGGGCCGAGATGAAGTAGTGGATGTGTGCCGGACGCTGGCCATGGCGCCCCAGGGCCTTGAGCACCTGATCGGTGGGGCTGCCTGCCGGCACCCCGTAGCCGGAGGGGATGATGCTGCGGGCCCGGTAACGCCCCTCGTCATCGGCGATGATGGTACGACGCAGGTTGTACTCGGACTGGGACGGGTCGAAGTGGGAGTAGCCGCCCTTGGCGTTGGCGTGCCAGATTTCCACCCTGGCGCCGGGCACCGGCTCGCCATCCAGGTTGCGCACCTGGCCGGTCAGCCACATCACCTCGCTGTCGGCATCGCTGCCGTCGTCCATGCGGGCAAAGCCCTCGGCCTCAGGGGCGCCGGCCACGTAGAGAGGCCCCTCGATGGTACGCGGCGTGCCGCCGGTGCGCTCGGCCTCGGCGTCGACCGCATCCATGCGCATGTCCAGGTAGTGGTCAAAGCCAAGCCCGGGAGAGAGCAGGCCGAACTGGGAGGCTTTGCCGAGCTCGTTCATCAGACTCACCGTGGCCCAGAACTCCTCCGGGGTGACGTCGAAGTCATCGATCAGCCTATAGAGGTCGGAGAGCAGGCGATGGACGATCTGCTTGGCGCGGTCACTGCCGCCCTCCTGATCGAAGCCGGCAACGGTCTTGAGGAAGTCCTGCACCTCGGGGGTATCGAAAATCTTCACGGTCATGGCGTCTTGCTCCTTGTGATTCTTGTGGTGAAACGGCCAATGGGTGGCATTAGATCCGCTTGAAGAGCGCCGAGCGCTGGCCGCCCTCGGCGCCATCGGCGGCGGTCAGGAAGCGCTCCATATGGATGTCGCGCTCGAAGAGTCGCCCCTGCATCAGGGCGGTGATGGCCGCATCGATCATCGGCGGCGGTCCGCACAGGTAGGCCTTGTGCTCGCTGAAGCGGCCCTTGAAGTGGGCGATGGCGGCGTCGTGCACGAAGCCCACGAAGCCGTCCCAGGCGTCGTCGTCCAGGGGCGCATTGAGCGCCGGCACATAGGTGAAGCGCTCATGCTCGGCGGCGAGACGCTCGAAGCGCTCCCGGTGGTAGAGCTCTGCCAGGTTGCGCGCCCCCTGGAAGAGGGTGATGCGCCGGCTATCCTCGGGGTCGGCCAGCAGGTCGAGGATCATCGACTCGGGGCTGGAGAGCCCTGAGCCTCCGGCGATAAAGATCACGTCCTTGGGATCGGACCTGCGCACGAAGAACTGACCGTAAGGGCCGCTCAGCGCCAGGCGTTGCCCCACCTCGAGCTGCTCATGAAGCCAGGTGGTGGCCGCTCCGCCCTCGACCTTGCGGACATGCAGGGCCAGCTCGCCGGACTCGGCCGGGGGCGAGGCGATGGAGAAGGCCCGGGTGCCCTCCACGCCGGGCACCTGCAGGTTGATATACTGGCCTGCCTGGAAGGCCATGCCCTCGCCATCGAGTCTCAGGCGAATCTCGCGGATGGTCGGGGTCAGCTCGGTAATGGCGCTGACGGTGGCCTGCCAGTCCTGCACCGGATGACCGGCGAAGTCGGGGTCCTCATCCACGTCCGCCTCGATCACCAGGTCGCTCTCCGGGTGGCAACAGCAGGCCAGCCGGTAGCCCTCATCGCGCTCCATATCGAGCAGCGCGAAGGGCGAGGCGTCGCCCACCTCGGTCTCGCCCTCCAGCACCTGCACCTTGCAGGTGCCACAGGTGCCGTGACCGCAGGCAAAGGGCAGCCAGACGCCCTGGCGCAGGGCCGCATCCAGCAGGGTCTGGCCCTCCTCCACCTCGACGATCTCGCCGGTGGGTTCGATGGTCACTGCATAACTCATGTGGCTGCCCTCCCCTCAGATGGCGGCGTCGGCGAGGTCAGACAGCCGCGGGGTGATCAGCCGCAGCTGTGACTTGTGACCGATGCCGTTGTCGGCCAGTGTGGCGTCAACCCTGGGCTCGAAGGCCTCGCCGTCGAGGCGCCACTCGGCCTCGGCGAAGTCGAGCAGCTCGCTCTCCGGATGGGGGGCCAGGGCCGGCGTCAGCACCTCGGTCAGGAAGGCGTCGAAGGACATCGCCGGGTCGGCGAGGAAGGTGAGCGGCGCGCAGAACAGCAGATGACGCTCCCACATCACATACACCAGCTGGCTGCCGTGGAAGTTCTCGACGCGGTCGCGCACCGGGCCCTGGTAGTTGGCATAGTTGGCTCTAACGCTCATGGTCTCCCCTCCTTAAACGGCCTGTTTCCACGCCGCCCAGCGGCGCTGTTCGGCGGAGCCCTCGAAGTCGAGGTTGTCTTCGCCCATTTCGATGCGGTAGTAGTCGCCGATCACCTTCTCCATGTCGGCGCCGCCGCAGTTGCCCTGCAGGATCTGGTGCACCGGCAGCCAGGCCTGGACGTACTTCTCCGGCTCGTGATGGAAGATGTCGCGACAGCCGTCGGAGCAGAAGTGGTAGCGCTCGCCGTCGTGCACGGTGTCGCGGTGGCTGATCAGGGTGTCATCGTCCGGCTCGGTGATCGCCAGCGGGATCTGGCACACCTGGCAGAGCTGCGGCAGGGTGTTGTTGTAGAAGCGCTCGCCCTTGGCCGCCTTCTCGGCCAGCAGCTCGAAGCGCGGCCGGTAGAGGCGGTCGAAGGTGTCCGGGTACTTCTCGGAGAGCCAGTCCATCTCCTTGGCGGTGGGCACCCAGGTGTTGAAGGCGGTGGCGTGACCGTACTGGTAGAAGATGAACCACGCCTGGTGGCTGACGTGATCCTTGCCGATCACGGTCTGGTCGGCATACTTGGGCGGGCGAATGCCGTAACGCTCCAGCTCCTTGAACAGGGCGCCGCCGGCCTCCTCGTAGTACAGGGTCCAGGCCTCGGACCAGGACATCACCTTGTTGGGCAGCATGTAGTCCATCATCATGCCGACGATCGACAGCAGCCGGTAACCGCGCCACAGCCACTTGTCGAGCCACTGCTGGACGATGGGCACGTTGTCCTCGTGCTGCTCGAGGATGAACTTGATGATCTCGAGTCCCAGGGTCATGTGCCGCGCCTCGTCGGACTGGGCCGAGAAGCCGAAGGTCACGGTGTTCATATCGCCGTTGTAGGCGGCCCCGGACATGAAGGGCAGGAACAGCAGGTTGGTCAGCACATACTCGAAGGAGAAGGAGATCGCGGTCAGGAACTCGAAGGGACCGGCGGTCGAGGCATCCTCGAAGAAGGACTTGGGCACCGACAGGTACCAGACCCGATCGAACATGTGCGGGAAGTCATGCATGCCACCGAAGTACTTGTTGTAGTGGCTCATGGCATGAATCTGGGTCTGGGTGTGGCGCAGCTCGTCGATGGACTGCATCTGACAGGCGATGCGCGCGCCCACCCCGCCGAACTGGCGGCCCACCCGGGCATACCCCTTGTAGGCGTTGTACTCCAGCGGCGTCACCGCGGTGATGAACAGCTTGACCGCGTTCAGGTAGCGCGGATCGGAGATCTTCATCTGGCCGTTGTTCTGGGATACCGCGTCGAAGATCGCATACAGCTTGCGCTCTTTCTCCGCCTGGAATTTCCAGTAGTTGTCCATGGTCAGCCGGAAGGGGTCCTCCCACTGATCCCAGTCGACGATCTTGATGCCCTCGAAGCTCTCCTGGGGGAAGATATCCTCGTAGCGCTGGTAGCTGGGCTCCCAGCCCAGGTCCCGGGTCATGATCCGGTAGCGCTCCTTCATATTGAGTCGCTTGCTGGTCTTGGCATTCATGGCTAACTCTCCTGCGCCATTATTGTTGGCTGGCGTGTGATGGCGTCGTCGGGACTCAGGTGTTCCAGTAGAGGGTGAAGCTCTCGTCATCCTCGTCGACGTTGCCGCCGATGCTGATCATGTCCACCTGGAGCTCCTGGGTATCCCAGTCGCGGCCCAGCTTCTCCTCCACCGTCTCGCGGCGAATGGTCAGGCGGTCGTCGGCCTCGACCCGGATCATGGCCGGGCTGTGCTTGACCTCGGCCGCAGGGTTGTCCTCGCTGATGGCCTCGACGATAAAGCGGGCATTCTCGTTGTCCTGCAGGGCGATAAAGACGCGTGACATGGGGCAGACTCCGAATTCTGGGTAAGGGGCTCAGTGGGTCTCGAGCAGGCCGAGCTTGATGAGACGCTTGTCCAGTACCGCCAGGGCGTCGTCGAGCTCGATATCGGCGTCGATGGCCACCGGGGTCAGCGCCGCGATGGCACGGCAGCGCCAGTGGGCGACCCAGCGGGCCAGCTGTGCCCGGTTGGCCTCGCTCTCGCCGGCCAGCGTCTTGAACAGGGCATCGATGAAGCGGCTGCCATCCTTGAACCAGTCACCCATGAAGTCGGTAAGGATGGCGATATCGCCGCCCCCCATGTCGAGCAGCCGCGCATCCAGGGACTCCAGCAGGAAGGGATAGAGCAGGCCGTCGAAGATCAGGTTCTGGGCCAGGGAGAGTTCCGCCCAGTCCTCCACCACCAGGGAGTCCTCCACATAGCGGCGCACTTCCTGCCAGGCGGGGTCGTCCATCCACAGCGTCTTGGCCTCGGCCAGCAGCAGCCCGGGCGTGTCGTCGATCAGCAGACCGATGCGAGAGAGGTACTGGGCAACGGCCAGGCGATCCATGCCGTGGTACATATGGGCCTGGCTCAACGTAGTGCCGTAGGCATTGGCAGCGATGCCTACGTTATTCATGTTGGCGCCCATCTCGGCGTGACGCAGGGGCAGCAGGCAGCGGGTCACCAGGCGGCGAACGTCGTCGCTCAGGCGGCCGCCCATGCCGCGCTTCTCGAAGAAGGCGAAGCTGGACTCGGTGTTCTCCTGGAGCTTGGCGCGGGCCGCCACCCAGGCGCCATAATAGAACTGGCGGGGGTCGCTGAAGGCGTACCAGTCTTCCATCTTCAGCACGGTATAGCCGGTGTCATAGAGCTCATGGTGCTCATCAAACATCGGCCGGTAATGGAAGTTGGCAGTCGGCTGGATATCGAAGCTGGCTTCCTGGTAGCGCGTCGCCGGCTTGTCACCGAAGCGGCGCTTGGTATGACCATAGGTCTGGCGAACCGGCGTGATCTCCGCTGTTTTGATCTCGACACTCATAGGGGATTCCTCATTTATTGTTGTGCGATGTCTACCGTCTAATACAGGCGTCAGTGGCTGACGCTATAGCGCCACTTCTCCATCTGAATATCGACGGCCTTGGCCTGCTCATCGCTCATAAATGTCACGTTGTTTCTGTCACAGAACTCTTCGAAGGCCATGGGCGGCATGATCAGCTCAACGAACAGCTCCGGGTTCTCGATGGCGAAGTCGAATTCGATGAATCGCTCGCCACGCTCACGCACTCTTACGTAGCGCTTCAGAGCATGGGGGATAGCCGACTGGGACATGGTTTCCACTCCAGTTGAGTTCCCCACTACCGTTACAAGGCCTGTGCCAGGCCGGCGAAAAACCCAAAAAAACACAAAAGAAACAATAACCTAAAAGGAATGCCCGGTGAAAAAAGGCTTCATGACACTCTCTTCGAATCAAGGAAACCATGAATTGCTGCGCAGCAGCTTGGCCATTTCATGAAAACCGCAGGAGGCGAGAAACCCTTCGAGAACATGGACTGGAAACCTGAGGCAATGGCGCCTTATGCTGTTCGGGTCGGAAAGCCCAAATCACACGAAAAAATCCGACAAAAGTATAATACACAACACTAACAACTACCCTGTGACGCCATGACCATGAGCATGCCTAGCCATGAGGTGACCCCGCGCTACCCTGACAGCCGCGACATCCTCAACAAACTTCGTTTTCTACCCGGGGAGGGCCAGATATGGCTGGGAGAGCAGCGCATGCTGCTGATGCAGCTGCAGACCATGGCTACCTTCCGCCATGAAATCATTCGCACTCTGGGCCTGAAGCGTGCCAAGAGCTTCTTCCTGCGGCTGGGCTACCATTCGGGCCTGAAGGACGCAGAACTGGCCCGTGCCGTACGCGGCCAGGAGATGTCGGTGGAAGATGGCTTCCTGACCGGCCCCCAGCTTCACTCCTTGAGAGGCCTGGTCAAGGTGATTCCCCTGGCCCTGGAGATCGATCCGAGCCGAGGGCACTTCTACGGCGAATTCGAGTGGCAAGACTCCTATGAGGTGGCGATCAGCGAGCAGCTGGAGTCCTCTCTGGGCGAACCCGTATGCTGGATGCAGCTGGGTTACGCCTGCGCCTACTCGAGCCAGTTCCTTGGCCAGGAGATTCAGTATCGGGAAGTGGAGTGCCGGGGGCGAGGCGACGAACGATGCAGAATCATCGGCAAGCCAGCCCATGAGTGGGAGGATCATGCGACCTTCGCCGAGCATTTCCGCGAAGACCCGCTGATCGACGAGCTCTATGAATTGCAGTCGCGCATCGCCTACCTGGAAGACGATATCGCCCGCCACAAGGGCGATGAGCACTACCGCCCCATCGGCCAGTCGCCCGCCTTCCTGGGGGCGCTGGACCTGATCGACCGCGCCGCCCGCTCGGAGGTACCGATCCTGCTGCTGGGCGAGACCGGTACCGGCAAGGAGATCCTCGCTCACCGGGCTCATCAGCAGAGCGACCGGGCCGAGGGGCCCTTCGTTGCGGTCAACTGCGCGGCCATCCCTCCGGATCTGATCGAGTCGGAGCTGTTCGGCGTCGAGAAGGGCGCCTACACCGGTGCGGTGCAGTCGCGGGCCGGGCGCTTCGAACGGGCGGACGGCGGTACCCTCTTTCTGGACGAGCTGGCCGAGCTCTCACCGCGTGCCCAAGCCGCGCTGCTCAGAGCCCTCCAGGAAAAGCAGATAGAAAGGGTTGGCGGCCAGCGGAGCTACACCATTGATGTACGTATTGTCGCCGCTACCCATGGCGATCTGATGGAGCGCGTACAGGACGGTCGCTTCCGGGCCGACCTCTTCTATCGACTCAACGCCTACCCGGTGGTGATCCCTCCCCTTCGCGATCGCCGCGACGATATTCCTCTACTGGCCGAGCACTTCCTGGAACGCTTCGAGTGCCACTACCACGTCAAGACGCTGGGCTTCAGCGATCAGGCCATGGCCCTGCTGCGCACTCATCGCTGGCCGGGCAATATCCGCGAACTGCAGAACCTGATCGAACGGGGCGTGATCCTCGCCGGTGACGGCAACTCCGTCAGCGAACAGGCCCTGTTTGGTCAGCACCCTGGCCATAAGGCGGGCCAGACGCTGAGCGAGAGCGGTCATATCGGCCAGGCCAGCGAGACAGGCAGCGACGACCTTCTGAACTCACTGTGCGATCAGGTACTCGAGGCGGAGGTGTCGCTGGACGCCCTGGAGCAGGCCTTGCTGGAGAAGGCCTACAGGGAGGCTGGACATAACGTCTCGGCAGCGGCCAGGCGCCTGGGCATGAGCCGGGCCGCCTTGGACTACCGGCTGAAGAAGCGGGGAATGATGTAGCAGCGCCTGAAGGCGCCGCTCGCCGACATGACAAGGCCCGCCAACTGGCGGGCCTAGTCGTCTGAATATCGGCTATCAGACAGCGGCGGCGATCAGCTGTCGTCGTCGCGAATCGAGGAGGGATGCCGGCACAGCGGCTTGACGCTGATCTCCATGTAGGGGAAGAGGGGCAGGTTGGAGATGATCTCCTGCAGCTCGGCGTTGTCCTCGACGTCGAAGATGCTGACGTTGGCGTAGCTGCCGGCCACCCGCCACAGGTGGCGCCACTTGCCGGAGCGCTGCAGCTCCTGGGCGTAGGCCTTCTCGGTGGCCTTGATCTCGGCGGCCTGCTCGGCCGGCATGGACGGGGGCAGCTTGACGGTCATTTCCACCTGAAACAGCATGGCTCGATTCTCCGGTTTGCGTATCGTTTCTTACTTGCGCGCGTAGTGCGCCAGCTTGTCTTCGTCGAGGGTGATGCCGAGGCCCGGGCCGGCCGGCAGGTCGACGCCGAACTCGCGGTAGCGAAGCGGCTCGACGACGATGTCGTCCTTGAGCAGCAGCGGGCCGAACATCTCGGTGCCCCAGGCCATCTCGGGCAGGGTCGCCCAGGCGTGCAGGGAGGCGGCAGTGCCGATGGTGCCCTCCAGCAGGGTGCCGCCGTAGAGGCCGATGCCCGCGGCCTGGGCCACGTGGGCCAGCTCCAGCACCCCCTGCAGGCCGCCGGACTTGGCGATCTTGAGGGCGAAGGCGCCGCTGAAGCCGCCACGCACCAGGTCGAGGCCGTCGCGGGCGTCCTGCACCGCCTCGTCGGCCAGCATCGGCACGTTGAAGCGGTCGGCCAGGCGGATCAGGCCGGCATGCTCACGGGCCGGAATCGCCTGCTCGATCAGCTCGATGCCGGCGTCCTGCAGGGCCTGGATGCCGTAGACGGCGGTGGACTCGTCCCAGGCCTGGTTGACGTCGACGCGCACGCTGGCGCGATCGCCCAGGGCCTCCTTGATGGCGGCCACGTGGCGCACGTCGTGCTTCACCGGGTTGGCGCCGATCTTCAGCTTGAAGTCGCAGTGGCGGCGCTGCTCGAGACGCAGCTGCGCCTCCTCGATATCCTTGGCGGTATCACCGCTGGCCAGGGTCCAGAGCACCGGCAGGTGGGTCTGGCGGGCGCCGCCCAAGAGCTCGGCCACGGAGAGGCCCAGGCGCTTGCCCTGGGCGTCGAGCAGCGCGGTCTCCAGCGCCGACTTGGCGATCATGTTGCCGCGGGCGTGGCGGTTGAGCAGGGCGCGCAGGGCGTTGACGTTGCCGGAGGGCTGGCCGATCAGCAGCGGCGCCAGGTAGGCGTCGATGTTGCACTTGATGCTCTCGGGGCTCTCGGGGCCGTAGGCCAATCCACCGATGGTGGTGCCCTCCCCCAGGCCCTCGATGCCATCGCTGTGGCGCATCCGCACGATCACCAGGGTCTGGCAGGCCATAGTGGTCATGGAGAGCTTGTGGGGACGGATGGTCGGCAGGTCGACCAGCAGCGTCTCGATGGCGTCAATCACGGTCGTCATAGGAAAGGCTCGGTCCAGGGAAATATCGGGAATGACGAGCAGTGTGATTGCCCCGCGATGACGAAACCAATATTGTTTGAGCACCTTGCCATACCCTGGAGGGTATAATGGAGCTGCGTCAGCTACGCACTTTCTGTATCGTCGCCGAGGAACTCAACCTGACCCGGGCGGCTGAGCGGCTGCATATGACCCAGCCGCCGCTCTCCCGCAAGATCAAGGCCCTGGAGGAGGAGCTCGGCTCTCGTCTGTTCGTCAGGAGCCCCCAAGGGCTTGCCCTGACCGCCACCGGCCGCTTCCTTCACGAGCAGGCTCGCCAGCTTCTGGATAAGGTGGAGACCACGGCAACGGCCATCCGGCGCATGGAGCAACGCCAGCGCGCCAGGCTGGGGATAGGCTTCGTCCCTTCGGTCTTTCACGACCAGCTGCCGTTGCTGGCAAGGGAGCTGCGCGAAAAAGATGACATTGAGCTCACCCTGATCGAGCTGACCACGGTGCAGCAGGTCCACGCCCTCAAGACGGGGCGCATCGACATCGGGTTCGGAAGGCTCCGGATCGATGACCCGGAGGTGGAACAGGAGGTGCTGTTCGATGAGCCGCTGCTGGCCGCACTACCGGAACATCACCCCCTGGCCGGCACTACCCCAACGCTGGAGGCGCTTGCAGCTTATCCACTGATTCTCTTCCCCTCTCACCCCCGTCCCAGCCTGGCGGATATGATCCAGGGCCTGTTCTACCAAAGAGGGTTGACCATCAGCGTTGTACAGGAGACCAATGAACTCCAGACGGCACTTGGCCTGGTTGCATCGGGACTAGGCATCACCCTGGTGCCGGAGCAGGTCAAGAATATTCAGCGCTCGGGCATCCTGTATGCCCCGCTGGCCGACAGAGCGATTTCCACACCGGTCATATGCAGTTTTCGGCGAGGGGAAAGGGATTCCAGGAAAATTGCCGACACCATTGCGCGTCTGGCCAGTGGTCAGCGCCCACCCGGGTAAGACAGTGGAGTCGCACCGACAACCATCTCCGCCTTCGGAGACAACGACTTCCTATGGAGACTCCACCCGCGAAGAGGTTTCGCATTCAAGATGGCCGTCGCTAACCGGTTCATCGCGCTCATTCGAACGTCTCATCGCGAAGGCCAGGTCCTGCTCGTAGCGGTGAGCAAACTCAGCGCGAGATTTCAGGCCCCGCTCAATGGCGTACCGGATATCCTTGTCGGGATCCTCCAGTGCATCTTGCGAGCGAAAGACCGCCTTGTCGGTCAGGCCAGAGGCGCGCTCTGCTCGCCGACTTATTGCGCTCACATCTTCTCGGCTGACCAAGAGAGGCTGATCATTCAGATGGTTACGCTCGGCAACCAGCCTTCCCTCCCAGGTCCAGCACTTCTGTGGCACCTGAGACACCACCCAGAATCGTCCTCGCCAATGCGCCAACCCATCATGGGCAAGTTCGAGATCCTCTTCCGGCACCAGGGCGTCAAACAGCCTGGCGTTCAGCAGCAGTCCACTCTCCCCCATGGAAATACCACCACTGAACCGCTGCTGTCGCAATGCCTCCTTGAGTGGCTCAGGCTTCAGCCGTGAGTCGGGACGTCCCAGCAAGCAGAGATGAAGCATCTGGGTATCCAGCTGCTTGATGACCCAGCAGCGCACAGTTTTCTTTCCGAATACACGCCTCAGCATGGCCGCCACTTCCCTGTGTCGAGCAAAAAAGCACCGTATTCTTATCCAGGCGGGCGCTATGGGCAATGGCAAATATCTTACACGCTGTACGCTGTTCCTGACCCTGCACGACTATCCAGACCGAGTTCACTGTATAGGTGCCGGGCAGGAGGGGGCGAAGAAACATTTACCTGCTATGGTAAACACTATCGTGATCGAGAAGTACCATGCACACAGCAGAAGCGCGTCCCGCCATGAGAATGGACAACAAACATAGTGTTAATGTGACGACTTCCACTGCACGGGTGAGCTTTTTTGATGGTTCCCCTCTACTCGGCCTGCTATTACCTCCAACCTTGAAAACGTCCTCATGCGCAGATTCCTTCCTTTCACCTTCAGCGCTCTCGGACTCGCGGCCATCTCCCCTGCTGCAGCATATGCAGAAACAGGCCACATCTCCGGCCAGATTGACGGCCAGCCTTTCGAGCTGCACCTGGATGCCGATGACGAGACCTTCGCCCTGGATCTCGATCTCTTCCGGCACTCCGGTGTGACCTATCTGGAAGCTGATCTCTTGACCTCCTCCCCTCCCTTCGCGCTGACGCGACGCAGGAAGAGGATTCCCTGTCGGGTGCCAACCCGATCGCTCGGGTGGCCGGTTCCTGCTGCTGACGGCCTTACCGCACCGGTCACTTCACAGGCGCTACGGGCAGGACCTGCCCTGAAAGGTGCTCATGCGCTTTCGCCAGGATGTTCCGGGCGCCGACGACATCGGCATGGTCGGCATGCCCACAGGCCTGGCAATGAAAGCGCGCTCGGCTGAGGCGGTTGGCTGGCTCAACATGCCCGCACTCGGGGCACGTCTGGCTGGTGTGGTGAGGCGGCACGGCGACCAGCAGGCCGCCCCGCCACGCCTGCTTGTAGGTGAGCTGGCGCCGGAACTCGAACCAGCCCTGGTCGAGAATGGCCTTGTTCAATCCAGACTTCTGTTTCACCCGATTGCCCGGTGCCGCCAGGGACCCCTTGGCAGAGGTCGTCATATTGCGCACCCGCAGATCCTCGATGGCCACCATGGCGTGGTTTTGGCAAAGGGTGGTCGAGAGCTTGTGGAGGGTGTCGCGACGGACGTTGGCGGCTTTCTGGTGTAGTCGGGCGATGCGCGCTTTCTGCTTCTTCCAGTTCCGGGAGAACCGGGTCTTGTGCGTGAGTCGGCGCTGCGTCGTGGCGATACGCGGTTCCAGTTGCCGGAAGCTGTTGCGCCCGGCATGGGGCGTGCCGTGGGAATCCACGGCGAAGTGCGCCACGCCCATGTCCAGGCCCACCGCGGCGGTGGCCGGATGGCGGGGCGGCGTCGCCAGTTCCACCTCGACCTGGAAGCTGATGTGCCAGTGGCCGCCATCGAGGCCCACGGTGCAGCTGGTGATCCTACCTTCCACCGGACGCGACTGGCGAAAACGCACCCAGCCCAGGCCGGCGGTCAGCTTCACGCGGCGATGATCGAGCCGGCAGTATTTGGGGAAATTGACGAAGCGGATGGCGTCCCGCGACTTGCCTTTCTTCTTGAAACGGGGCGCGTCGGCGGCCAAGCCCGGCGTGAAATGCCGCTGCCAGGCCGTGTCGAGGTCACGGAGCTTCTGCTGTACGCGGGCACGACGCCTGAGCTCGATATCGGCGAGTACGAGGTTGTCGGTATAGGCCTCGGTGAGAAAGGCCGTGGCCTCCTGGCGTTTCCAGGTGGTGACCCAGCCGGCCATGGTGGCATAGCGCGGCACCCGTTCGCCCCGCTCCCGGGCGGCGAGGCATTCGGCCAAGGCGTGATTCCAGACGAAGCGTGCATGTCCGGCCAGTACGCGCAGCCGCGCCGCCTGCTGGGGCGTCGGGTCAAGGCGATACTTCAAACCGAGCTGGCGCTTCATCAAGACCGCTCCATGACTGTATATATCCACATACTAGCAGTGGCAAAGAGGCTTGCAAGCGGCTCACACCGCATTCCCCCTCACACCTTGTTCGGTGTGGGTACCCTGCGGATTCTGGATGGAAACGGTGCAGATTGATCTGCTCAGGCACCACCACCAGGCGCCAGACCAGCGGGTCGGTGTCGAGCAGTTCGATACGCAGGCGAATATCGGGTACAAGAACTCTCCGACCTTCAGGCACCCACGATGACACCAAACCTTACCGACCTGCTCACTGCCGCCGAACGCATCGCCCAGGAGGCTGCCGCAGCCATCATGGCCATCTATGCCCGCGGCTTCTCGGTGGAGGAGAAGGCGGACAAGAGCCCCCTGACGGAAGCCGACCAGGCCGCCCATCGGCTGATCATGGCCGGCCTTGCCGCCCTGCCCCAGCGCCTCCCCATCCTCTCCGAGGAGGACGTGGCGGGCTTTGCCGGCCCCGATGCCGAAGGCCGCTACTGGCTGGTGGACCCCCTGGACGGGACCAAGGAGTTCATCAAGCGCAACGGCGAGTTCACCGTCAATATCGCACTGATCGAGAACGGCAGACCCGTGCTGGGCGTGGTGGTGGCACCGGCGCTGGAGGTGTCGTATCTGGCCGCCGAAGGCGTGGGCGCCTTCAAGGTCGAGTGGGGAAAAGGCAGGAGTGGCGAGCGCCTGCCCATCCGGGTAGCCGGCAAGCCCGCGCCCGGTAGCACTTGGCGGGTGGTGGGCAGCCGCTCCCATGCCAGCCCGGCCCTCGCCGGCTGGCTGGAAACGCTCGGCCCCCACACCCTTCAGCCCGTCGGCAGCTCGCTCAAGTCCTGCCTGGTGGCCGAAGGCGCCGCCGATGCTTACCCGCGCTTCGGCCCGACCTGCCTGTGGGACACCGGTGCAGCCCAAGCCGTGGTCGAGCAGGCCGGCGGCCGAGTCACCAACCTTGCCGGAGACTCTCTCTGCTACGCCACACCGCAGCGTGTGCTCAACCCCGACTTTATCGTATGGGGGCACAGCGGTTGAGCTTTCAGCACGCACAACGCTGGGAGCCCCCCGCCAGCCGGAGAACCGGGCGAGCATACGGAAGGGCGTCTCTGGCCAGGCATGCCGAGCTCTGGGCATCATAGGGATGTGGATTTACCTCAGGAGCCAAGGAATGACGCCACCCATCACTTCCGTGACCCACGCTCGATCACCTCGGTCGTTGACGCGCCGCCTGCGGGGCTTTATTAGCGGCCGCCTTTGGCTGCAGGTCCTTGTGGCCATGGCCGCCGGCATCCTCGCCGGGGTGCTGTTGGGCCCGACTCTGGGCTGGGTCACGCCGGGCACCGCCCACCTGCTGGCCAGCTGGGCGGCACTGCCGGGCTACCTCTTCCTGGCCATGGTGCAGATGATCGTGATTCCCCTGGTGGTGGCCTCCATCATCCTCGGAATGGCAAGCACCGATAGCCTGGAGCAGCTGCGTCAGACAGGGCTGCGCACCGGCGCCTTCTTTATCGCCACCACCCTGGCCGCCGGGGCCATCGGAGTGGCCGTGGTGCTGCTGATCCAGCCGGGAAGTTTCATCGACAGCCAGGCCCTGGCCGGGGAGGTGCTGCCCACCGACCCCAGCGCGCCCCTCTCCCTGGCCGAGCTGCCCCAGCGCCTGACCAGTATCATTCCCACCAATCCGCTGCAGGCGGGGGTGGAGCAGAACATGCTGCAGATGGTGGTCTTCTCGATCATGATCGGGGTGGCCCTGCTCACCCTGCCCGAGCGGCAGTCGCGTCCGCTGCTCGAGCTGCTGGGCTCGGTGCAGGAGCTGAGCATGGTGGTGGTGCGCTGGGCCATGTTCCTGGTGCCCTTCGCGGTGTTTGGCCTGATCCTGCAGCTCACCACCCGCCTGGGGCTGGATGCCCTGCTGGGGCTTGGGGTCTATGTGCTGACGGTGCTGGCCGGCCTGGCGCTGATGCTGCTGCTCTACCTGGGGCTCTACCGGGGGCTGCGCCGGCGCCCGGTGAAAGGCTTCGTGAGCGCAGCGCGGGACGCCCAGCTGCTGGCTTTCTCTACCTCGAGCTCGGCAGCGGTGATGCCGCTGACCATGCAAACGGCCGTAGAGCGCCTGGCGGTCAGGCCGTCCATCGCCCAATTCGTGGTGCCCCTCGGCACCACCATCAACATGGCCGGCACCGCCCTCTACCAAGTGGTAGCGACGGTGTTTCTCGCCCAGGTGTTCCAGGTGGACATCGCCCTCTCCCAGCTGCTGCTGGTGGTGCTGCTGGCGGTAGGCGCTTCCATCGGCTCGCCGGGCACCCCGGGGATCGGCATCGTGATCCTCTCGATGCTGCTGGTCAGCGTGGGGATACCGCCGGAGGGCATCGCCCTGATCATCGGGGTCGACCGCATCCTGGACATGTGCCGCACCACCGTCAACGTGACTGGCGACCTGGTCACCGCAGCCGTCATGGACACCTGGATCGGCGACGAGGCGACCGCACCAGATGCCGCCTGACCCTTGGCTGACTCTCGCAGAGCACGAAGCCCGGCACATGGCCGGGCTTCGTCGTTGAATCGGGGGCCTGGTCTGGCGCCCTCCCGAGAACCACGCCAGGCCCATTCGGCTGGACGTCAAGGCCGGTTTGCGAGAGCATAAGATTCATTACATGTTTCGTAAGATCTGTTACGTCCGCAGCTTGGGAAAGGGAGAGCCCAGATGCACCGTTCACCGTACCGCGCCCTTTGGCCGCTATCCCTGTGGCTCATGACCCTGGCGCCCTCCCCGGGCTTCGCCAGTGACCTCGAGGCGTTTGCCGCCGGCCTGCTCTGCCGGCAGGCAGACTGCCCGCCACCCACCGAGCCATCAGCCCCGACGCCGCTGGTCATCGAGGGCGTCACGCTGCCCGCCGATGCCGCCCGCCAGCGGGATGACGAACAGGCCTTCCTGGTTCAGCAGGGCGCCTACCTCAACGACCAGGGCCAGGTAACCCCCCTCTCCCGCTCCGCCGCCAGCGTTTCGCTTCCCGAGCGTGGCGAGCTCCCTTCCCGTGATCACGGCCCCGCCGACCTCCTGCCGACGTCCGGCCCCGTCCTGATCACCACGCCCCGCACCCCCGCATCACCATAAGGAAGCCCCTCGTGATCAACCCCTTCGGCAAGGGCCTGCGCGCCTGGCTGCTGGTTCTCTTTGTGCTCAACCTGATCTACCTGGTCTATGAGCTGGCCTTCAACAGCCGCCTGGTGGATGCCGCCGTCGCCAGCCTGACGCGCTCCCAAGTGCTGGCCCTGGAGCTCGAGGGACGCATTCTTTCGGGTATCGGCCTCAGCCTGCTGCTGCTGCGGCTGATCAAGGTGCAGGGCCGGCCGCTGCTGCGCAGCGCTGGCGCCATCGGCCTGGCCATCGCCATCGGCTTCCCGCTGATGTTCTACGGTCAGCGCATCCTGGTGGACACCCTCGTCGACCGCACTTCGGCAGAGCAGCGCATGGATGCCCAGCATCTGCTGCTGCTCAAGCGCGGCCTGGCCAACAACGCCCTGCAGCTCGACGGCATCCCCTTCGACGACGCGGATCTCGACTCGGCCCACACCCGCAGCTTCCTCTCGGTCCTCGGCCTGATGACCTTCGTCTCCCCGGAGTTCATCGATTCGCTCAAGACGGAAGCCGATCGCATCATCGACCAGGTCGTCGTCAATGAGGCCACCCGCGCCCTCCCCGAGCACTACGAGGAGTACCGCCTGCTGCAGACCGGCCTGCAGCAGGCCTGGCGCGACTACGAGCAGGTCTCCGACGAGTACTGGCACGCCCAGGCAGACCTGAGCGCCGAGGCCGAAGCGCGCTGGCACGAGCTGCAGGCCGGGCTGATGGCGGAGTGGCAGGCACTGGCCGGCGAGCGCAACGAGCAGGCCTTCACCCGACAGGTCCTGACCCTGCAGCGCAGCCTGAGCAGCTACTTCCAAGCCCGGGAGCGCTGCGACAACGGCCGCTTCCGGGACGAGTGCATCATTCGCATCGAAGACATCTATCGCGACGAGGTCACGCGCAACCTGGGCCGCTACGTCGCGCCTCACGACTGGTGCCACGAGCCCGAGATCGTCACCAACACCGTCCAGCGCCGCGGCCGCTTCGTGACCGAGCGCCAGGAAATCCAGCGCTGCCACGACCTGGACTTCGACCACCTGGCCGGCAAGCTGACCGCCATCACCCAGCAGGCGATGACCTATGAGCAGTTCCTGGCCAGCGACGCCGTGGCCGCCGAGGCCCGCGACGCGCTCGCCGAAGAGGGCCTCACCCTGCCGGCCGGCTGGCGTCCGAGCGATCGTGACGCCTTCCTCGATGCCGTGATCAGCGAGCCGATGCAGGCCCTGGGACAGCTTGCCGACGACGCCATGCAGGAGCAGCTCGGCGCGACCCTCCCCCTGGATCTCAGCGCCGAGGGCTTCCTCGCCTCCCAGCCGGTTCAGGACCGCCTGCACGAGGCGCTCCGCCCCCGGAACCGGCAGATGCTGATCTCACTGGATCTCGACCCGGAGGCCTTCCGGGACGCCATCCTGACTCCGCACTACCAGGCGCTGGCGGCCCAGGAGCGCGCTCGGCTCTTCGCCGACGCCCAGGCGCTGGCCAACGGCGCGCCCCGCGAGGAAGAGGGCAAGCAGTATGTGCGCGCCCTGATCGTGCCCCCCATCGCCATGGGCTTCTCGCTGTTCTTCGCCCTGGTCAACGCCATCGGCCTGGCGGCGAGCCTGCCGGCCCTGCTGGGCAGCCGGCGTCGCTGGCTGCCCCACCTCATCAAGGTCACCGGCCTCGGCCTGGTGCTGGCGCTGCCCATGGCCAACAGCGCCGCGGTGGTCAAGACCGAGACCTACCGCTACTTCGCCGGTGAGGCCGAGCGCGCCCTCTCGCCGCTGGGCAGCCTCTTTGCCACCTGGGTGATCAACACCGAGCCGGTGGTCTACCCCCTTGGCAGGGTCATGGCCTTCCTCGCCCCGCCCCTGGTCGCCGCCTCGGCGGAGCAGGTGGCCAGCGAGCAGGAGGCCCTCGAGGCGCCCGAGATCCAGACGGTGCCGGAGCGCGCCGGCCAGGGACTCCCGCCTGAGTCGCCGCCCGTGCAGCAGGCCAACGGCGCGGCCCCGATGCCCGAAGTGTCCCGGGTGGCCCACCTGGACGTCACACGTCCGCTCTTCGATCAGGTCGACGAGGCACGCTCACGGCAGCAGCAGGCGGTCATGGTCGACCTCCAGCTGCTCAGCGACCGCCACTGGGCCATCCACCGCTCGCCGATCATCTCGGGGCAAGGCACCTGCCTGACCAACTTCCAGCGAGTGATGGACATCAGCCGGGTCGACAGCCTGCAGTGGCGAGCCGCTCGCCACGCCAGCTGCGGCAGCGAGGCCCTGGCAGAGCGCCCGGTGGCCATTCCCACGGCGCTGGAGTTCGCCCGCCAGTTCCAGCGTGGGGCCGCCGGTCTGTCGCTGTGGACCCACTTCCAGCCCACCCTGCACGGCGAGGTGAACTGCCATGCCGTGCGCCGGGAGGCCGATGCCCTGGCCGACCTGCTCGGCCCGGAGCGCTTTACCGCCGCGGTCAGCCGGCCGGAAGTGCTCAGCTGCTTCGCCCAGCATGAGCGCGCCTACGCCCTGGCCTACTTCGGCCCCGAGCACGGCAGCGCAGAGACCGACGACGGCTCGCTGCGCCACCTCACCCTCGCCGATGCCCGGCGCCTGCGGGAGCGCGCCCGCGGCGAGGCCTACCGCGAACATGCCCAGCGGCTCTCCGTCGCTCGGCTGCAGCCGGCCCTCGACCAGCTCGCGGCAGGGGACGCCATCATCGTGCATCACCGCCACCTCGATGACGCCCTGCGCCAGTCGCTGGACGCCTTTGCCGGGCGCCATGGGGTCTTTGGCCCGGGCAGCGCCCTGCCAAACGCCGCCGCCGATTCCATCACCGTAACAAGGGACTAGACGATGCCACATCCGCTAGCCCGGTGGGGCGCCGCCGCCCTGCTGGGCACCGCCATCGCCGGCCAGGCTCAGGCCAGCGACCTGGTCAAGGTGCCGTTCGCCGGCACGCCCATGACGCCGCAGCAGGTTCAGGCCTGGGAGTACTACCTGGCCGACGAGAGTGCCCAGTACGGCTGCCAGTACGGCGACGACCCGCGCCTGACCCATGACCCGCACGGCACCCTCGAAGCGCTGGCCAACGGTACCGAGATGGCGCCTCTGCAGGTCACCCTGCGCACCTTCCTTTTGGCCGGCGACAGCCTGCAGAGCCTGCTGTCACGCAACATGTTCATCGCCAGCATGGAGTGCAACCCGGTCTATTACTTCGACGGCGAGCTGATCGGCCACCCGGTGCTGCCCTTCGAGGAGTATCTGGACATCCTGCTGCACAAGCTGGAGGAGGAGCCCAGCCTGCGCGCCCACCTCGACTTCGTGCGCGGCACCAAGATCGCCGCCATCGATGCCCGCTGGTTCTGGGCTTTCTACCTGATGGATCGCAATCACTACCGCATGCATGGCCATGACTACGAGACCATCTCTGGCCTGGCCGCCTCGCTGCCCGGGGCCCCGGAGAACATCACCCCGAACAACAGCTACTGGCAGATCTACAGCAACCTCTTCAACCAGGGCATCTATGTGGCCGACACCCGCGACTGCCGCGGCGAAACCGCCGAGCCCAACGACGAGGTCATCGTCGACAAGAACCTGCCCTGGGAATCCGTGGCCGGCTTCTACCAGGCCGAAGGCATTGGCTACCGGGGGCAGTGGCGAGCCAGCGTCCAGCGCGAGGAGGAAGGCTTTACCCTGGCCGACAGCAGCCTGATCGACGCGCCTCGCAACCCCTACTTCAACGTGCACCGCCGCGTGACCATCCAACCCAAGGAGTGCCACTGACCATGCGCCTCAAGACCTTGCTGGCAACGGCCATTGCCGCTGCCGCCCTGCCCCTCGCCGCCTCCGCCCAGGCCAGCTGCCAGGATGACGAGCGCCTCTACGCCATGGGCAACTTCCTCGAGGCCCAGCGCAACGGCACCGCCGAGCCGCTGCGCCTGACCGCCGAGACCTATCTCAACCTCACGCCCAGGGCGCGGGAAATCATCGGCGACAACCTGCGCCTGCTCGACGCCAGCTGCAACGTCATGCAGGTGGTGGATGGCGAACCGCCGGCCAAGGTCGAGATGCCCTTCCCGGTGCTCTATAACGCCTTTGAAAGCGCCGTGTTACGCGGTGATGAGCGCACGGCGAAGATCGTCATCAATGGATTTCGCACTGGCCCCGTCGACTCGGCGACCTTCATGGGCCTGCTGACCACGCCCAGCCTCGATTCCGGGCTGATGCAGCGCCTTGCTACCAGTGCCGGCATCAACCCACATCGCGGCATCGGCAACAACTGCCGGCATGAAACCTCCTACATCATGTTTGCCGATCTCTTTGTGCGCCTTGGCGGAACCGTCGAGGGGTACGGCGTCACCCCCTGGTTCGTCTCCGGCTCAAAACCCGAGGTGACCTCCGTCGGCGATAACCAGCTAACGCGTGAGTTCTCACGCCTGCCCAACAATTGCGAAGTCTCCAAGGAGTCCGTACTGGCCGTCGCCACCTCTGCCGGGGCGATCTCGATCGACGTCGGCAACCAGGGCCAGCGTCACTGGAGCAATCAGGGCCGTCGCGCCGTCATGGGCCCTTATGAAAACTGGCTCGAAGCCGGCGCCCCGGATGATGCTCGCCCCCAGAGCCTCTTCGACTAGCAGGCACTCTGCGGCCCCCACCAACGCCGAAGCCCGGCACAAGCCGGGCTTCGAAGTCCTCTTCAGGGTCAGATCCGAACCATCCGACCCGATCGCGGATCGCGCTCTCTACGCAGCCGGCTCGTGCGGGCGAGCCGTCAAGTCAACGCCAAGGGCTCGCATCACGGCCAGCATGGTTTTCAAAGTGGGATTGCCCTGCTCACTGAAGGAGCGATACAGCTGCTCACGGGAAAGCCCGGTTTCCCGGGCGAGCTCGCTCATGCCTTTGGCGCGTGCTACTACACCCATCGCCTTGGCAATATAGGCGGAGTCTCCTGTTTCCAGGGCATCCGCCAGAAATACCGCAATCGCCTCCTCGCTTTCCAGGGCGGCTGCCGGGTCGTAGTCAAAAATCCTGTCGCTCATGAGGCCTCCCACTCTGCTGCAAGACGCTTTGCTGTCTCGATATCGCACTGCTGCGTACTCTTGTCGCCACCACACAGAAGGATGACGATTTCGCTGCCGCGTTGTTTGAAATAAATACGATAGCCAGGCCCATAATGAATGCGTAACTCGCTGACGCCCTGTCCTACAGGCTGGACATCCCCTGGCAAGCCATTGGCGAGGCGGAAAACACGCGCTGCAATCAGCGCCTTGGCGCGTTGATCTCGCAGCTTACGCTCCCATCTCCGGTACGTGTCTGTCTGTTTAATATCGAGCATGGCGTAAGTGTAGTTTGAAAACTACAGCCGCGCAATGACCAGGCCCCCAACACCCGAGGGTGAGCGTTGCGCTTGGCCCGGCGAGCTTTCCCGGTACCGCTCTCCCGGCCGAGCCTCAGCCGCAATCCTCGATTCTCCCGTGAGCCTATCGACTGGGTTAGTCCTGATGCTCCCAGCCAACGGCCAGCAGGCCCAGCGCCTCATAGAGCGCCCGCTCCGACTTGCGCAGGTGGGTGGCCGATGGCACCCAGTGGCGGAGCTGGCCGGTTTGATCATGCTGGGTCAGGTAGTGGGTGGGCGCCGCCAGGGGCTCGAGGCCGGCCTGTCGGAAGTGACGCATGGAGCGCGGCATATGCGAGGCGGAGGTGACCAGCACCACCCGCGCGCCCTCACCCAGGGCCTCACGAACGGCCTGGGCTTCCAGGCCGGTATCGGTGGGCCAGTCCAGCACCATCAGGCGCCCTTCCGGCACGCCCAGCTCTGCGGCGGCCGCGGCATAGCCCCGGGCCACCGGGGCAATATCGGGATCACGGCTGGCGCCGGTGACCACCAGCGGCAGCGCGGGGTGCTGCCGCCACAGCCGGATGCCCTCCATCAGGCGGATCGCCGAGCTATCATTCAAACGGCTCACGCTCGAGCGCGGCGCCTCGGGTCGCCAGCCGCCCCCGAGCACCACCACTGCTGCCAGCTCCTCCTCGGGCAGCGCCTCCAGGGCCGGATGGCGCGCCTCGAGCGGCCCCAGGAGGCGCTCGGCGACGCCTCCCAAGCTCGCCAGCACCAGAATCGCCAGGCCGATAGCCGCTGCTGCCACACCGGCACGGCGACAGCGCCAAGCCATCAGCGCGAGGCCCAATGCCATCAGCCCCAGGCTGACAGGCAGCGGCATCAACAGCTGGGACGCCAGCACCTTGATCGTATCGTACATGCAACACCACATTGGCTGGCGGGGTCAGACCCTTAAGGGGACTTAAGGGTCTGACCCCGAGGGGGGCTGAGGCTGGGCTACACTGAGGCAGGCCACCGTTCACCATCAAGGGGAATCGGCCATGCCCCGCCCGACGCGTATTCTTCTGCCCAGTATACCGGTGCACCTGGTGCAGCGCGGCAACAATCGCGGCACCTGTTTTCACTACCGCAGCGATGCCGAGCGCTTTCTCGAGTTTCTCGACGAGGCGCGCCGGGAGTATCGGGTCGACGTGCACGCCTATGTACTGATGAGCAATCACTTTCACCTGCTGGCCACGCCCCTCGACGACCCGCAGGGCATCAGCCTGCTGATGAAGAGCCTTGGGCAGCGCTACGCGCAGTATTTCAACCGGCGCCACGAGCGCACCGGCGGGCTCTTCGAGGGGCGCTACTACTCCTGCCTGGTAGGGGAAGAGCCCTACCTCTTCGCCTGCTACCGCTACATAGAGCTCAATCCGGTGCGTGCCGGCATGGCTGCCCACCCCGGCGACTACCGCTGGTCCAGCTACCCGGCCAACGCCCTGGGCGCCGAGGACTCGCGGGTCACGCCCCATGCGCTCTACCTGGCCAGCGCCCGCGACCCCGAGCAGCGCCGGCACCACTACCGGCAGCTCTTCGACGCGTCCCTGCCCGACGACACCCTGGAGGAGATCCGCCAGCAGACCCGTCGCGGCCACCCCTATGGCAGCGAGGCCTGGCGGCAACGGCTGGCGGGGTCAGACCCTTAAGGAGACTTAAGGGTCTGACCCCGGGAGGGCGTCGGCGATTCGCTGGGCGCAGCGGTTGGCGAGTTCGGCGTCTTCTGCTTCCACCATGACGCGGATGAGGGGTTCGGTGCCGGACTTGCGAAGCAGAACGCGGCCGGTGGCGCCGAGGCGGTCTTCGGCTTCCTCCACCGCGGCCTTGACCGCATCGCTCTCCAGCGGGTCGCTGCCCTCGCGGGCCTTATAGCGCACGTTGATCAGCGTCTGGGGCAGCTTGCGCATGCCCTGGCGGGCCAGGTGCAGAGTGCTGTCCAGGCGCTGCAGGGCCGCCAGAACCAGCACCGAGGCGATGATCGCATCGCCGGTGGAGGCGTGCTTCAGGCTCAGCAGGTGGCCGGAGCTCTCCCCGCCCAGGGTCCAGCCGGTCTCGCGCAGCAGCTCCATCACGTAGCGGTCACCCACCTTGGCGCGCCGGAAGGGAATCTCCAGCTCCCCCAGGGCCAGCTCCAGGCCCAGGTTGCTCATCAGGGTGCCCACCACCCCGCCGCGGTAGCCGGCGGCGCGGGCGTCCCGGGCCAGCAGGAACAGCAGCTCGTCGCCGTCCACCGCCGCCCCGGTGGCATCCACCATCATCAGGCGGTCGGCGTCGCCGTCCAGGGCGATCCCCAGGTCGGCACGCTGCTCGATTACCGCGGCGCGCAGGCTGGTCAGATCGGTGGCACCGCAGCCGGCGTTGATATTGGTACCGTTGGGCCAGGCATGCAGGGGCACCACCTCGGCGCCCAGCTCGCGGTAGACCGCCGGCGCCACCTTATAGGCCGCCCCGTTGGCGCAGTCCACTACGATCTTCAGCCCCTCCAGGGTCTTCTGGCCGGGGAAGTGCGACTTGCAGTACTCGATGTAGCGGCCGGCGGCATCCTCGATGCGCCGCACCTTGCCCAGGTGCTCGGAGCTCACGCAGCCCATGCCGTGGTCCAGCGCCTGCTGCAGCCGGCGCTCGATCTCAAGCTCCTGATCATCGGTGAGCTTGTGGCCGGACTGGGCAAACAGCTTGATGCCGTTGTCATAGAAGGGGTTGTGGGAGGCGCTGATCACCACCCCGGCATTGGCCCGAAAGGTAGTGGCCAGGTAGGCGATGGCCGGGGTGGGCAGCGGCCCCACCAGGGCAATACTGACCCCCGCCGCCGAGAATCCCGCCTCCAGGGCGGACTCCAGCATATAGCCGCTGGCGCGGGTGTCCTTGCCGATCAGCACCTCGCAGACGCCCTCGGCGCCCAGTACCTTGCCGGCCGCCCAGCCGAGCTTCAAGGCAAACTCCGGCGTCATGGGAAACTCCCCCACTCGACCCCTCACCCCGTCGGTTCCGAAATAACGTCGCATAATAAGATCCTGTCTGCTTAGGTCGTCTTGCGAGCCAGACACCAAAGTAGAATTAAGGGTCTGACCCCCGGGAAGCTACCAGCCCTGGTCGAGGACCGCTTTATTCAGCCCGGCCGCGGCCGGACCTGTTCATCGGTGCCACCATGATGCCCCGACAAGCTGGCTGTAGCATCAATGCTTTTGAGGCAGGACCAAGGTTGACTTCATATAAAATTACCATAAAATGCTAATGATTCTTGTTTTTCTTTAGATTTAAAAAGTGCTCCATCCCGTCCATTGCTGGTTGTTCCTCTTCCTATGGTGCCTCTCGTATCCAGTCGCTGCAGATCTCAGCGAGGAGTTATTGGCACGCTATCGCCAAGGCCAAGACCATTGGCCACCTTTCGCTGTCGCGGAGGGTGTCGATGCAGAGCCGCTGGGCCGCCTCTCTGCGCCCGCGCTGCCGGCATGGCAAACCACAGAGCTGGAGGAGCTCGGCAAGCAGCTCTTCTTCGACCCACGCCTGTCCGGCTCCGGACAGCTAGCCTGCGCGAGCTGCCATGACCCCGACCTTGGCTGGGGTGATGGACGCGCGACTTCGTTCGGCCATGACCGACAGCGAGGCACTCGCAATGCAATGACGCTGCTTAATGTGGCTTACTTCGACAGCTTCTTCTGGGACGGCCGTGCCTCCAGCTTGGAAGAGCAGGCGCTGCTTCCCATCGAAGATCCCATCGAGATGGCTGCAGAGCTCGATACCGTTCTGGAAAGCTTGAATGCCATACCGGGCTATCTGGACACCTTCCAGCGCGCTCTCGGCACTTCTTCCGTTACCGCCTCTGCCCTCGGCAAGGCATTGGCTGCCTTCCAGCGCACACTGGTCTCTCGTCCCAGCCGCTTTGACCGCTTCCTTGCAGGCAAAGCCAGTCTCAACGACCAGGAGATTGAAGGACTGCACCTCTTCCGCACGCAGGCCCGTTGCATGAATTGCCATCATGGCCCGCTGTTTTCCGACGGCCGTTTTCACAATATCGGACTTGCCCTTGTCGGTAGACGCTATGAAGACCTGGGGCGCTTCCTGATCACCGGCCGGGAAGCAGACAAAGGCGCCTTTCGTACGCCCTCACTGCGCGACCTCCTGTACACAACGCCTTGGATGCATAACGGCCTCTTCGTCAATCTGCGCGGCACCCTTGCCACCTACAACCTGGGCATGCGGCAGGGGCTTCGTGACGGTCAGCCCAACATGTCGGCTCTGGTCGAGCCACTGGGGCTCAGCCATGAAGAACTAGATGCCCTGGAAGCCTTCCTGCATACCCTGAGCCGGCGTCCTGCCAGGGTCCACCCGCCGGCGCTGCCCGCTTCTCCGAACAAAATGCCATAGCTCGACAACGCATCGGGCTTGATCATGACCGTGTTCCATCCATTCCGGACAGGACCCCAGAAATCCATGAGCGAACACTCACGAAGCCGCCTACCCGCCCAGTTCGGGCTGAGCCTCGCTAGCCTGTTAACCTGCTTCAACGTGGCATGGGCCGAATCGCCCCAGGATCCATGCTCTGAAGAGCGCGACTGCACTGCCGCTGCGTCAGATCGGCTCGACACCATCATAGTTCATGCCGATCATCTGCTGCATGCTGGCCGAGCATCCTACGACTCTCAGGATATTGCAGAGATGCCCACCGGCGACGGCCATCTCTCGGATCTCCTGCGTCTCAATACTGCCGTGGACTTCTCCCGCGACGCGAACCAGTCGGCCAACAGCGCCACCCTAAAGCCCGGCGAGATCTCTATCCACGGCCAACCCTTCTATCAGAACCTGTTCACGCTCGATGGCATCGACATGAGCAGCGACCTGGATCCAGCCAATAACCAGGACCTCTGGTCGACCCCCAGCCTGGTTCGCCCCACAGGCGGCAGCTCCCCGCAGGGCTTCTTCCTCGACGTGGACCTGCTGGAGAGCGTCGAAGTCTTCGACAGCAACGTGCCCGCCGCCTACGGCGGCTTCACCGGCGGCGTGGTGGCCACCCGACTGAAGCGCTATGACGGCGAAGACAGTGTGGCGCTGCGCTACGGGCAAAAGCGCGACGAGTGGGAGAGCTTTCATGTCAACGAGTCTGATCGGAAAGACCCCGCCAGAAACTACCGGGGCGACTACACCCCCGACTACCTGCGCCAGAATTACAGCATCAGCCTGCAACAGGGCCTGGGCGACGTCAGCGGCATGACCATGAACGTCTCCCGGCGCACCTCGCGTTTCGCCCAAAGCTATGAAGACAGCGCCGGTGTCCTTCGTCACATCGACTACGACGATCGTATCGACAACATTCTGGGCCGAGTCGACACCCGAGTGGGAGAAGATAAGCTGGGACTCTCGTTTCGCTATACCGACCGCAGCCACGATGGCCTGACAGGTAGTCGCTATGACGATCGATTCGTGAAAAGCCATGAGGCGATCGGGGCCACGCTGCACTGGGAGCGGGAAGTGGCCGTCGGGGATTTCTCCCTGGATCTCGGCGTCGACCGCCTGAGCGACACCCTGGAAAACGACAGTGACCACTTCGTATATAAGCCCCACCTTAGAGGAAGCGACCAACCTAGCCATCGCGGCGGTTACGGCAGTACCGAACAGGCTCAGACGCGGGCGACTCTGGCACCGGAACTGCGCTTCAACGACTTGGCACTGGGCCGCTCAAGGCATCGCCTGACCACCGGTGCCCAGCTCAGACACACGCAAAGCTATTACGAGCGACCGAACGATGTCTCTGGAGAGATGTACCGCTGCTGTGACGGACAGGGAAACGCCTACCTTTCGACCGCCCATGATTATTATGCCGGGAAGGTCGATCTGACCTATAACGACCTGGCCTGGTATCTGGAAGACCGGATAGCGCTGGGCGACTGGACGGTCACCACCGGGGTACGCGCCGACTGGAACGGCTACATGGACAACGTCGACATCGCTCCGCGCTTCAAGGCCGAATGGGACACCTTCGGCGACGGCAGCACACGGCTGGTCGCCGGCGCCAACCGCTATTACGGCCGCAACTTCCTCCGCTACAAGCTCAACGACGCCATCTCCAGCTGGAGAGAAATTCGCTTCTTCGCCCCGGATGGCGGTGTGTTGAGGACCCTCGACTATGATGACGAATCAGGCATCAGCGACCTCGACACCCCCTACTCCGACGAGCTGATGGTCGGCTGGCTGCAGCAGATGGGACCTGTCCATATCAAGCTCCAGTTCGTGAATCGCGAGAGCCGTGACGGTATCCTGCGAGCCGAGGAGGAGGACGGTCTGATTTACTACCGCAACGACGGCCGCAGCAGCACCGACAGCCTCACCCTGGATATCGCCATGGCACGCCCCTGGCAGCTTGGCGCCACGCTCAACCACGCCTCCCTGGGTATCAGCTATCGAGAAACCAGCCGTAGCAGCTATCAGGGCAGCGGCGGTTATGACCTCGAGCTGCAAAAGGATCCTGTCTACTACCAGGGGAAACTGATCGACAAGGACGAACTGCCGGCCTGGGACTTCAATATTCCAGTCGATGTTCGCCTGCAGACCGTAACGCATGTCCCCGGCTGGCACCTTACCTGGTCGAACTTCTTCAACTTGCGTCAGGGCGGAAGCGTCGCCCGAGACAGCTTCGAGGACTACCAGGATACGGAGACAGGACGCCAATATGATATCTATGAAGATGTCGACTTCGATGCTCTGATGACGGTGGATACCCGCCTGCGCTGGGAGCCGCCTATCCTGAGCCGAGCCCAGGGGTTCATCCAGATGGAGGTGCTCAACTTGTTCAACGACAGCGTGGACTACAGCACCAGCGACTATTCCAGCAAGGCCACAGCAGGCCGTAGCGGCAGCCTAGAGGTTGGGTTGCGGTTCTAGCGAGACGCCTCTGCACGCAAAGGGGTCAGACCCTGAGGCCTCCCCACGAATCATACGGTGACCCCCAGGCTCGCCTCTTGCCGCATCAACCGGAGGAGTCTGTCCATTCGGCCCGCAGGATAGCGGGCCAGGATGACTTCACAGCCAAGTCGCCAAAGTGAGATGCCTCGCCGTGATCGGCGCGTATTGCTTTGATAGGCCAGTGCCTTCCCTGCTTGATCGAGGGAAAGGTCGCTGGCCAGGAGACGAAAACTGGCCAGCATCGCGATGAGCAGCAGGATCTCGATGCGGCGTGCGCATCGGGTGCCATGCAGGTTGAAGGCAAACCCGAAGCGCTCGCTCTTGATGTCCCGAAAGCCTTCTTCGATTTCCATGCGCAGGCTGTAGAGCCGGACAACCTTGGCAGCGGTGTTTTGGCGCGGGGTCACGTTGCTGACCAGCACCCAGGGTTCTCGGTGCCCTTTGGCCACCTTACGGCTTCGGGCAGCCCGTGACGCACTGCCGTTCTTGTTACGGTCTTTGCGCCCTCGGTAGGGAGCGCGGTAGAGATACAGGAGAGTCCCCAATGAGCGTGTCTTGGCCAGCGTGACGGAACCGCGCGCTGCTGGCTCGCGTGTCGCCAGCGGAAACAGCGACTCCAGGCGGCGTCACTCGGATTCGCCGTCGTGCCGCAGTTGAGCAACTCAGCCGCGCATCCTACGCATCGACGCGAAGCGTGATGCGCTAGTCAAGCGGCGAGCCTTGGCGAACGCCAAGGCGAATAGTGGATGGATATCAGGTAATGGCTTAGGCTTTCTCCATGACTCGCACCATGATTCGCACGGATAAGTGGCCACTACACGCCACGACGCAGCAGCGACACCTGATGCGTCTGACGCTGGCGGAGTACCGTCAATTCTGCCGTGCGTTGTCGGTGGTGATCCTGACCAATAGCGCGGCAAGCCCCGGCCTTCAGGCCGGGGCTTGCCGCGCTATTGGTCAGAATCTTGTGCAAGAATCGGGGCGTCTGCATGGGCTCCTCGGCATATTGTTGGTTTGGCGATTAACAACATGCCTGCCCATGCAGACTTTTTTCAATCCTAATATGCTGATTTTCTTATTCTATTCGTGGGAAGGCCTCAGGGTCAGACCCTTAAGGAGACTTAAGGGTCTGACCCTGAAGCTGAGAAACACCTACTCCCGACGGTGCATGTCCGGTACGTGATAGCACGTGCTGCGGCCTCCTCCGGGTAGCTTGACCAAGCACCCCTTCTCGACCAGCCCAGCGAGGTGGCGGGTAGCCGTTGCCTTACTGACCTTGGCTACCTTCTGATACTGCGATGCACTGATGCCGTGCGCAAACCCTCGCTCTCCTCCATCCAGCAGGCGGTTCAGCACCTTCACCTGCTCGGGAAGCAAGCCGGCCGACCTGAAGCGCTGCCAGAAGCGGGCCTTGGCCAGCGTCCGCTCGACCTGGGCCAGGACATCCAGCAAGGTGGCATCCAGCGTCTCCAGGAACCAGGCCAGCCAAGCCGTCAGGTCTGGCGTGCCACGCTGGCTCGCTTCCAGGCAGCGGTAGTAGTCGGCGCGGCGCTCCAGGATAGCGGCCGACATGGCATACAGGCGGATGCCCTGCTGGTCTGCCTGCGCCAAGGCGCGATCGGCGATGGCCCGGGCAATCCGGCCATTGCCATCTTCAAATGGGTGCAGCGTCACGAACCAGAAGTGTGCCAGGCCCGCCCGGACCAGGGGATCCAGTGCCGGATCATGACGGCTGACCTCGAACCATACGAGAAACTGCTCAACCTCGTGTTCCAGCCCCTCTCGCGGCAGCGCTTCGAAATGTACCCTGGGACGATCCAGGCGCCCCGACACCACCTGCATTGGCTCCACCCCGCGCCATTGCCCCGGCCGCAGCGTGGCCAGCGCGGCATCAGCCTCAGGGAACAGCCAGCGATGCCACTGAAATAGCCGCTCGGTGTCCAGCGGCGTGTCAGGCTTGAAGGTGGCATCCAGCATCAGCTCCGCCAGGCCTTCAGAACGGGGTGAGGGTGCGCCCTCCGGCGCCTCCACGCCAAGGCGCCGGGCCAGGGAGGAGCGAACTGACGCCACATTCAGACGCTCTCCCTCGATGGCCGAGGAGGTCACGATGTTCTGCAATAGCGTATCCAGGGCGGCTCTCGCCTCAGCGTTCCGGTCATCCGCGGCGGCCAGGGCCCCCGCTCGTCCCAGCAAGATACCGAGATCCCGCCAGCATGCCCGGGCCCGCGGCTGAATCTCGGCCGCGTGCCAGGTGAAGTTCGGCCAGCCGGAGTGCTGCCAGATCCATGTCGGGGTGTGATCGGCCATGCCAGACCTCCAGAAGGACGGAGGAGCCGAATAGCATCGACATTCAGCTCACAACATGAGCCGAATAGTGATCGGTTTCGGCTCATCTGGCAAGAGCGGGATCGAATCGAGTCGGAGGAGGATAAAGATAACCACAGTTGACACAACATACGCTGTCAACTAGGGTTAACATATGATCGAGCTTATCAAAACCGATGTCTTTGATCGGTGGCTGCGCAGCCTTCGTGACACTCGGGCCCGCGCCAAGATCACGGTGCGGCTCAGACGCCTCAGCCTCGGCAACCCCGGCGATGTCAAACCTGTCGGTGAAGGCATTTCGGAACTGCGCATACCCCATGGCCCCGGCTACCGGATCTATTACCTCACCAGAGGCCCCATTGTCGTAGTCCTACTCTGCGGGGGCGACAAGAGCAGCCAGCCCAGCGACATCGAGCAAGCCAAAGCCATTGCCAAGCAGTGGAAGGAGTGACCCCATGGCGACCCAACACCAAGTGACATTCAGCCACTACGACACCACCGAGTACCTCCAGACCGAGGAGGAGATCGCCGCCTACCTGGAGGCCGTGATGGAAGAGAACGACCCATCACTCCTCGCTGCCGCCCTGGGTGACGTTGCCCGTGCTCGCAACATGAGCCAGCTGGCCAAGGACGTTGGTATGAGCCGCGAGGGGCTTTACAAGGCGCTTTCTGGCGAAGGCAACCCCGCCTTCTCCACCATCAACAAGGTCGCCAACGCCCTGGGTCTGCAGCTGACTATCAAACCGATGTCCCCGCCTCCGGCCCCTTGATCCTGTGACGGCTCTCACCGCCACGGGTGAGGCTTCCCACTTCTCGGAACGCAGCCGGCGATGCCCCGGGCTGGCGTAGGCATCAGCCTCCTCGCGCAGCAACAACGACGAAGCCCGGCACATGACCGGGCTTCGAAGTTTGCTTAAGGGTACGACCCCTAAGCGGGCTTAGGGGTCTGACCCCGAAGGGAGCTGTTGCTACCAGCGCTGCGCCTTGTTGCATTGAGACCGAATGTGCTGGCGCTGCTGCTGAAGCCTTGCCCAGCCATGTTCGCTCAGCCCTGCATCGCTCAAGGCCTGCCGCAGTTCATCGGCCACCAGCAATTCCTGCAGTGCGCCGGCGCAGTCGCCACCGATGGCAGCCAGCAGGGCGAAATCGTCGTCGGGTATGGCAAGCCGCTTGAGCAGCGCGATGCGGGCTTGCTCTTCGGGTAGCAGGTTGCCGAACCAGCGATGGGCCGTTTGTTCTTCGGGCAGCCAGGTGCGTTTTTCCAGCGGCAAGCTGTTGGAAATGGCGTGGCCGGTGGCTTGCCATTCTTTATCGTACTCGAAGCCGATCAGGCGTTCGCCGCCACCTCACCACAGTGTGCCGACCAGGCGATGTTCACGCCAAACGTGCAGGGTATCGTGTTGGCTCATGGTGCACCCGTCTCGGGCGGTTCGGCGGTCAGCTCGATTCCCAGGGCATCGAGCACCAGCAGCACGCGCACCAGGCTGCAGGTTTCCCGGCCGTTCTCCAGTTCGCTGAGAAAACGTATGCTCAACCCGCACAGGCCTGCCAGCGTTTCCAGCGTCAGGTTCTGCTGCTTGCGCGTCTGTCGGATCAGTCGGCCAAGGGTAGCGGCGTCGTGAATTGGGGTGCCGAGGCGCATGCAACGCTCCAATAGTTTTCCCGTTAGGGAAAATTAAGAGTCTTCGACGCTGGTGTCAATGAAATTATCCCTACTGGGAAAATTTTCTCTGGCTGCTGGTAGCAGGGCTGTTTATATCCCGCTAGGGAAAAATCCAGCAGGCCCGAGCCTGAGCCGCGGGACAGCGTTAAATGCAAAGGAGCTGCCCTCCCCCAACGCTTCCCACTTCTCAGGCAGCCGCCGGCGATGCCCCGGGCTGATGCAGGCATCAGAATCCTCGCGCCGCAACAACGACGAAGCCCGGCACATGGCCGGGCTTCGAAGTTTCCTTCAGGGTACGATCCTTAAGCGAAGAGCCTCCGATCCGCCGGGAAGGATTCGCTGGAGAGCGCCACCTGGTCGGCCGCGGGGTGCAGCGGATTGAAGAGATAGTTCACGTTGTGCGGCACGATTGCGGAGGGCACCCGCAGGAGGAGCGACTCGCCTGCCGCCAACCAGGCGTCCCCGATGCACCGGGTGGTATTCAGATCTTCTCGCCAGTTCGCACTCAGTTCGACCGTGGGAGCCTTCTCAATCTCCCTGGCGGGAAGCGATGCGCGAAGCAGTGAGAAGGCTTCCGGGAGCTCGTCAGCGGAAGCCTCAAGGTGGACCAGAATCTCCAGCAGGCACAGGGCCGGCGAGTCGCCGAGGTAGACGATCGGTCGGCCCTTGTGGTGCCAGCGCCCTGGCACCATCGTCCCGCCAATACCCGAGAGATCCTCGAAGTGAGAAATCCGCCAGAGACACGCCTCGCTCATGCCACGTACCCATGGCGTAGCTGCTCCAGCAGCTCCTCGACAGCGAGGAAGCCAGGGGTCGTCTTGATGGCATCGAGGGCACTCAGTCCATCCAGGGCCCGACGCGGCTTGCTCAGCCACCTGGCGGCCTTCTCCTGGTTGCCGAACACATCCTCGGCTAGCACCACGATCCGGCTTAGGCGGTAGAGGCGATCCCCCTCATCGCTCGACAGGGGCTCCGACTTCTGGCGACGGTGGCGCAGGGTGCGCCGATTGATGAGGCCAAGACGACCGACATCGACGCCGTGCTCACTGAGGTTGTCCAGGGCGACCAGCGGAATGCCTGAGCGAATCAGCGCATCCAGCGTGTCGCCGACGCTACCACCCAGGAGTCTGAGGACTTCCTTTTCGATGTCTCGCTCGTGCTTGCGCTCTTCCTTCAAGGCCTCCATAGCCAACACCTCTTGGCAATTTGCTCATAGTATACGGCAAAGTGCCCAGCTCTGCGATCATGGCGGCCTCGGCGATGCCCCGGGCTGGCGTAGGCATCAGCCTTCTCGAGCCGCAACAACGACAAAGCCCGGCACATGGCCGGGCTTCAGTGGCAGGGGTCAGACCCTTCGGCACACTTAGGCGGGGGTTGGCCTAAGTTTGCCGAAGGGTCTGACCCCGGTGGGCGGGCGGGGGCGTCAACCGGGCAGCAGGGCCGCGGCCTCACGGTCCAGGACGATGGTGACATTGGGGTGCTGCTTCAGCGCCGAGGCGGGCAGGGCCTCATCCGGGTCGCTGTGGTAGAGCTCGGCCATGATGCGGGCCTTCTTGGCGCCGGTGGCGACCAGAACGATCTCCCTCGCCTCCAGGATATCCCGGATGCCCAGGGTCATCGCATGGGTAGGCACTTCGCTCGGGTCACGGAAGAAGCGCCCGTTGTCCCGTCGCGTCTGGGCGGAGAGCGGGGTCACATGGGTACGGCGGGAGAAGCGGGTGTGGGGCTCGTTGAAGCCGATATGGCCGTTGGTGCCGATGCCCAGCAGTTGCAGGTCCAGCCCGCCCAGGGCCCGGATGGACTCGGAGTAGGCGCGGCAGGCGGCGTCGCGGTCTTCGGCCATGCCGTCGGGCAGGTGCACCTTCTCACCGGGCAGCCCCAGCCGGTCGAACAGGTGCTGGCCCATGAAGTGGCGGTAGCTTTGGGTATGCGTCGGCGCCAGGCCCACATACTCATCCAGGTTGAAGGTCGTCAGCCGCGAGGCGTCCACGGGGCCCTGCTGCAGCCGCTCCACCAGCCGGGCATACACCGGCTCCATGGTGCCCCCCGTGGCCAGGCCCAGTACCGCGTCCGGTTTTGCCTCGATCCTCGCCGCCAGCCGCTCGGCGGTGTAGCGGGAGACCTCATCCTGGGTGTCAAAAATCTTGTACATGGGCATTCGTCGTCGGCGCAAAATGCAGGGGTCGGACACTTCGGCACACTTAGGCGGGGGTTGGCCTAAGTTTGCCGAAGGGTCTGACCCCGGTGGGAGGGGCACTACCCCTGCGGGAGGCGCCCCACCGAGTAGTAGGTAAAGCCCTTCTTCGCCATGCGCGCGGGCTCGTACATATTGCGGCCGTCGAAGAGCACCGGCTGGGTAAGCTGGCGCTGGATCAGGTCGAAGTCCGGGGCGCGGAAGCTCTGCCACTCGGTGACAATCACCAGGGCGTCGGCGCCCTTCAGGGCCGCCTCCTTGGTGCCGCAGAGGGTCAGGTCGTCGCGGTGGCCGTAGAGGCGCTGGGTCTCCTCCATGGCCTCGGGGTCATAGGCCTGCACCCGGGCGCCGGCCTCCCACAGCGCCTCCATCAGCACCCGGCTGGGGGCCTCGCGCATATCGTCGGTATTGGGCTTGAAGGCCAGGCCCCAGAGGGCGAAGGTCTTTCCTGCCAGTTCGCCGCCGAAGTGGTCGCGGATCTTGGCGAACAGGGTGGTCTTCTGCTCGGCGTTGCGCGCCTCCACCGCCTTGAGCACCTTGGCATCGAAGTCGATGCCGTCGGCGGTGCGGATCAGCGCCTGGACGTCCTTGGGGAAGCAGGAGCCGCCGTAGCCCACCCCGGGGTAGATAAAGTGATAGCCGATGCGCGGGTCGGAGCCGATGCCCTGGCGCACCGCCTCGATATCCGCCCCCAGCCGCTCGGCCAGGTTGGCGATCTCGTTCATGAAGCTGATCTTGGTGGCCAGCATGCAGTTGGCGGCGTACTTGGTCAGCTCGGCGCTCTTCACGTCCATCACGATGATCTTCTCGTGCTGGCGGCTGAAGGGCGCGTAGAGCTCGCGCATCACCTCAACGGTTTCCTCATCCTCGGTGCCGATGATGATGCGGTCGGGCTTCTGGCAGTCGGCCACGGCGCTGCCCTCCTTGAGGAACTCCGGGTTGGAGACCACATCGAAGGTGAGCGCCTTGCCCACTTCCCCCTTCTTGGCCCGGGCCTTGAGCACCTCGCTCACACGCTGGCGAACCCGGTTGGCAGTGCCCACCGGCACGGTGGACTTGTCGACGATGATGCGGTGGGCGTCCATATGCTCGGCGATGGTCTCGGCCACCTTGAGCACATACTGCAGGTCGGCGCTGCCATCCTCGTCCGGCGGCGTGCCCACGGCGATAAACTGGATATCGCCATGCGCCACGGCCATCGCCGCATCGGTGGTAAAGCGCAGCCGCCCGGCGGCGTGGTTCTCCTTCACCAGGCCCTCCAGGCCCGGCTCGTAGATGGGGATGATGCCCTGCTCCAGCCGAGCGATCTTCTCCGCATCCACATCCACGCAGACCACCTCATGGCCCACATCCGCCAGGATCGTCCCCTGCACCAGGCCCACATAGCCCGTCCCGAAAACTGTTACCTTCATCTACCACTCCATGGGAATTTGATCGCAGTCGCTACACCAGCACCGCCAACACAGGGGTCAGACCCTTCAGGGGACTTAGGCAGGGGTTTCGCCTAAGCCCCCTTAAGGGTCTGACCCCGTGACAGCGCCACCAACCCCGGCAGCACCACCAACCCGCGCCACTATACCTTGTAGAACTCCCGATACCAGGCGACGAAGTTGGCCACCCCTTCCTTCACCGGCGTGGCGGGCTTGTAGCCCACCGCCTTCTCCAGCTCGCTGGAGTCGGCGTAGGTATCCGGCACGTCGCCAGGCTGCAGGGGCAGCAGCTCCTTGATCGCCTCCTTGCCCAGCGCCTCCTCGATCGCCTCGATATAGGCCGAGAGCTTCACCGGGTCGTTGTTGCCGATATTGAAGATCCGGTAGGGGGCGTTGCTGGTGGCCGGGTCCGGGGCATCGCTGTTCCACTCGGGGTTGGGCGCGGCGATAGCGTCGCTGGCGCGGATCACCCCCTCCACGATGTCATCCACATAGGTGAAGTCGCGGGTGTGGTTACCGTGATTGAACACCGGGATCGGCTCGCCCGCCAGGGTCTTCTTGGTGAACAGGAAGAGCGCCATGTCCGGGCGGCCCCAGGGGCCGTAGACGGTAAAGAAGCGCAGGCCGGTGGTGGGCAGGCCGAACAGATGGCTGTAGCTGTGGGCCATCAGCTCGTTGGCCTTCTTGGTGGCGGCGTAGAACTGCAGCGGGTGGTTGACCCCCTCGTGCTCCGAGAAGGGCATCCTGGTGTTGGCGCCGTAGACGCTGCTGGTGCTGGCGTAGGTCAGGTGCTCGACCTTGTGGTGCCGGCACGCCTCGAGGATATTGGTGAAGGCGACGATATTGCTCTGCACATAGGCGTGGGGGTTCTCCAGCGAGTAGCGCACCCCCGCCTGGGCCGCCAGGTGAATCACCCGCTCCGGCTTATGGGCCTCGAAGGCCGCATTCACCGCCGCCAGATCGGCAAGATCCTCGCGCACGAACACATACTCGCTGCCGGTACGCGCCGCGGTCTCCTCCAGGATCCTGAGGCGCGCCTCCTTGATCGCCGGGTCGTAGTAGTCGTTGACCACGTCGAAGCCGATAACGCTGTCGCCACGCTCCAGCAGGCGCTTGGCGGTGTGGAAACCGATAAAGCCGGCGTTGCCGGTCACGAGCACTTTCATGAAGAGTCCTTGCAACAAAAGTGTGAGCAATATCACGCAGGCTCGGAGACCTGGCGCCGCTGCGAAAGAAGGTGGTCTCTCCCGGCACGCAGTGCAGCAGGAGCAGACAGCTTATTGAGGAGGGTCTAGAGGTCCTGCCGCCTCGCTGCCTACCACGGGATGAGAGCCCCCTTGCCAGTCGCCTCCTGCATTATAGCCAGCCATGGCGTTATCTGGCTCGCTTGCTCCACAACCGCGAAGCCCGGCGCATGGCCGGGCTTCGAAGTTGCCTTAAGGGTACGACCCCTAAGCGTCCTTAAGGGTCTGACCCTGGGCGATGAGTTGCTGCAGGTGGTCGGGGCCGAGGAAGCTTTCGGCGTAGAGCTTGTAGAGGGGTTCGGTGCCGCTGGGGCGCAGGGCGATCCAGCCGTTGTCGGTGGTGAGCTTGATGCCGCCGATAGGGGCGTGGTTGCCGGGGGCGGCGTTGAGGCGCTGGCGGAGCGGGTCGCCGCCGAGGGTGCAACCCCTCCACGAACCACTTGAAGCCCACCGGCACCTCGAAGAGGGTGCGGCCGTGGCTGGCCACCACCCGGTCGATCAGCGAGGAGGAGACCAGGGTCTTGCCCACCTTGAGCGAGCGATCCCAGGCCGGGCGATGGGTCAGCAGGTAGTCGATGGCCACCGCCCTACCACACCGACAATGCCGTGGCGATCGGCGTCCGGGTCGTTGCCGAAGGCTAGGTCGAAGTCCTCCTTGCGCGCCAGGAGCCCCGCCATGGCGGCGGCGCTGGAGCAGTCCATGCGGATCCTGCCGTCGTGGTCCGGCGGCATAAAGGCGAAGCTCGGGTCCAGCGCGCTGTTCACCACGTTGAGGTTGAGGCCCCAGCGCTCGGCGATGGCCTGCCACACCGGCAGCGCGGTGCCGCCCATGGGGTCCGCGGCCAGGCCCAGGCCCGAGCGGGCGATGGCGTCCATGTCGATGGCCTCCCCCAGGGCCTCGACGTACTCGCCCAGCATGTCGTGGGGCACGGCGCGGGCTCGGGCGTCGTCCGGGGTGACGCTGGGAATCGTCTCCGTTCCCGCCGCCAGCAGGCGGTTGGCCTCGGCCTCGATCCAGGCGGTGGCCTGGGTATCCGCCGGGCCGCCGTGGGGCGGGTTGTACTTGATGCCGCCATCCTCCGGGGGATTGTGCGACGGGGTGATGATCAGCCCATCGGCCAGCGCCACATCCCGGCCATGGTGATGGCGCAGGATGGCGTGGCTCACCAGGGGCGTGGCGGTCAGCGCCGACTCGCGTTCGATGCGTACCTCCACCCCGTTGGCCACCAGCACGCCCAGGGCCGTCTCCCAGGCCGGGGCGGAGAGCGCGTGGCTATCCTGGCCCAGGAACAGCGGCCCGCTGATGCCCTCTCGCCGGCGGTAGGCCACCACCGCCTGGGTGATCGCCAGCAGGTGGTCGCGGTTGAAGGAGCCCGCCGTGGCGCGGCCGCGATGGCCGGAAGTGCCGAAGCTGACCGCCTGGGCGGGGTCGCTCGGATCCGGCCGCCGGCCGTGGTAGGCCGCGAGCACATCGGCGATGGAGGGAGAAGGCTGAGTCATGGGACACCTGTAAACGCAAAGGGGCCAGACGCCTCAGAGAACTTAGGCGGCTTCATGCCTAAGTTCCCTGAAGGGTCTGGCCCCGGGGGCCGGATGGCGGGAAGCGTTCGGTCAGTCGCTGCCGAAGAGGTCGCGGGTGTAGACCTTGCCTGCGACGTCGGTGAGCTCCTCGGCCATGCGGTTGCTGAGGATGACGTCGGAGAGCGCCTTGAAGGCCTCCAGGTCGCGGATCACCCGGGAGCCGTAGAAGGTCTCCTCCTGGAGCACCGGCTCATAGACCACCACCTCGATGCCCTTAGCCTTGAGGCGCTTCATCACGCCCTGCATGGCGCTGGCGCGGAAGTTGTCGGAGCCCGCCTTCATGATCAGGCGGTAGACCCCCACCACCCGGGGCTGGCGCTTGAGGATCTGCTCGGCCACGAAGTCCTTGCGGGTGCGGTTGGCATCCACGATAGCCTGGACCATGTTGCTGGGCACGTCCTGGTAGTTGGCCAGCAGCTGCTTGGTGTCCTTGGGCAGGCAGTAGCCGCCGTAGCCGAAGCTCGGGTTGTTGTAGTGGCTGCCGATGCGCGGGTCAAGCCCCACCCCTTCGATGATCTGGCGGGTGTCCAGGCCGTGGGTCTCGGCGTAGCTGTCCAGCTCATTGAAGTAGGCCACCCGCATGGCGAGATAGGTATTGGCGAAGAGCTTGATCGCCTCCGCCTCGGTGCTGTTGGTGAAGAGCACCGGGATCTCCTCCTTCACCGCCCCCTGGGTGAGCAGCGCGGCGAAGGCCTCGGCGCGCTGGGAGTGCTCCCCCACGATGATCCGCGAGGGGTAGAGGTTATCGTGAAGCGCCCTGCCCTCGCGCAGAAACTCCGGCGAGAAGATCAGGTTCTGGGTGCCGAAGCGCTCGCAGGCCTCGGCGGTAAAGCCCACCGGCACGGTGGACTTGATCACCATCACCGCCTCGGGGTTGATCGCCAGCACGTCCTGGATCACCGCCTCGACGCTTGAGGTATCGAAATAGTTGGTCTTGGGGTCGTAGTCGGTGGGCGTGGCGATCACCACGAAGTCCGCGCCCTGGTAGGCGGCTTCGCGGTCCAGGGTGGCGGTAAAGCTCAACTCGCGGTGAGCCAGGAACTCGCTGATCTCGGCGTCTTCGATGGGCGAGAGGCGATCGTTGAGCATCGCCACCTTCTCGGGAACGATATCCAGCGCCACGACCTCGTTGTGCTGGGCCAGCAGCATGGCGTTGGAGAGGCCGACGTAGCCGGTGCCGACAATGGCGATTTTCATCTTGATTCCTTTCTGTACGGCTTCAGTTCTGCTGACGGACACGATCGCCCTTTCCCTTACCCAGCACGGTCTGAATGATATAGCGGAAGTAGTCCCCCACCGTCAGGCTCTTGAGCATCTTGTGGTCGGTTTCAGCAAGCAGCTTTGGGGTCGACATATCGATATCGTTGATTTGGGCAAGCCCGGTGATGCCAGGGCGAGCATCCAGCACACCTCGGCTCTGTCGCTCCTGGATTAGCTCTTCCTGATTGTATAAGCAGGGGCGCGGCCCCACCAGGCTCATCTCGCCCTTGAGCACGTTCCACAGCTGAGGCAGTTCATCGAGCTTGGTACGGCGTAAGAAATTGCCAAACGGGGTGATAGCGGAAGCATCGGCGAGATGCGAAGCCACGGAGGCAGTCTCCGGCTTCATGGTGCGAAACTTGACCAAGGTAAAGGGCTTCTGGTGGCGTCCTACTCGCTGCTGGCGAAACAAGGGCGAGCCGGTATCGAAGTAGCCGATCGCAGTCAGGATGAGCAACACCGGGGAGCCGATCACCAGGCCGAGAGCGGAAAACAGCATGTCGAAGAAACGAATCACGGGGTAGCATCCTTGGCTTGTAATGTATTCTGCTCATTGAGAAAGGCATCGGCGGTTTCCTGAAGGGCTGTCTCGATGGAGATCGGCGGCTGCCAGCCAATCAGTCTCTGGGCCTTGCCGATGTCGACGCACAGACTGCCGCAGAGCCGTTGTGCTACGTCTCGCTTACCCAGCACGGCAGCACCGGCCTCGAGCAGCCCGGCTGGAACTGGCACCAGCCGGGCCGGCTTGCCAAGCGCTTGACCCATGCGGCGTAAAAGCTGTGTGGTGGAGAGATCCTCGCCATCGCCGGCGAGGAATATCTGGTTGGCGGCGTCAGGGTGATCCAGGCATGTGACGATCAAATCGACCAGGTTGCCCCGGGCCACCAGCGAGCGCTGATTATGAATGGCCCCCAGCGGAAGAGGGACTCCCTTTTGCAACCAGCGCATCAGGCTGGCGAAGTTGGCCTTCACTCCCGGCCCATAGACCAGCGGCGAGCGAATGATAACCACCTCCATGCCGGTTTCTTCCGCCAGCGCCAGCAGCCCCTGCTCGGCTTCATGTTTCGAGATGCCATAGGGGTCACTGGGGGCCGGCGTGTCGTCGGCCTGAAACGGCCGATCGGCTGATGTCTGCTCCCCATTAACCTTGATCGAGCTGATAAACACGAAGCGTTTAATACCGGATTCTGCTGCCTGACGGGCCAGATTCAGGGTGCCTGCCACGTTGGCCTCGCGAAAGGCAGCCAGCGGATCGACTTCAGGGTCATCCATGACATGAACACGGGCAGCACAGTGCACCACGGCCTGGCAGTCTATCAAGGCATCATGCCAGTCCGTCTCGGGCGTAATATCGCCGACCAGGGTATAGGAATGCGCCTGGATCGCTTCGGCACTGGGCGGCCGACGTAAAGCCAGATACGGCACCCACTTGGCCTGCTGATTCAGCCTTTCCAGCACCCCTTGGCCAACAAAGCCGGTGGCGCCGGTTATCATCGCTTTCATGCGAGACTCACCTCCCGCTCGCCGACAGTCGACAGCACATCGTCCGCCATCTCATGCATGATCTGCTCGCGGGCAAAGCGGGCGGCAAAGACTTCGCGGGGCATAGTTTCCGAGCGCAGCTTGGCAAAAGCCTCGACCGCCTGCTCGACATCGCAGGGCGGGAACACCTGAGCATTATCTAGATGCTGATCGATGAAGCTGGCCGGATAACCTGCCACGCCCGCCAGGATCGGCTTGCCCAAGGCGCCATACTCAAACAGCTTCGACGGCAACACCTTGCGAAAGGCGGGGTAGTCGTTGAGATGCAGAAAGAGGACATCGGCCTGCCGGTAAATCTCAATCAACTCGTCGCGCGCAACGGGGTCGCGCAGTTCGACGTTACTGCAGCCGGCATCGGTTAGAGCCTTTTCCAGCCGAGGACGCCGCCCACCGTCGCCGATCAAGACGAATCGGGCGCGCGTCTCTAGTCGCTTGGCCAACCCAGGCATAATGTCATGGAGCCCCTGCCCTTCTCCCATGTTTCCGGCATATACGACGGTCAATGGGCCGCTGCTCCCCGGCGAGGCGGACTCGGGCGCTGCTTGTATAAACTCGTCATCGATGCCGTTGGTATACAGCGAAAAGTCGCGCCCCGGGTAACGGGGATCGAAATACTCACGAAACCCCGCCGACACCAGGTTGATACGGCTGGCTTGGCGGAAGGTCCACTTCTCGATCTGCCCAAAGAGCGGCTTGGCCAGCCAGCTGACCTTGGAGGGCAGCACATCCTTCAGGGTATCGACGAAAATATCGCGAATATCCAGATAGAGCGGCGCGTTAACACGGCGGGACACCCAGGCGCCCAGCGCGGCCGTCATCAAGCGCGATGAGGTCGAAAAAACCAGATCATAAGATTGACCACGGCTGAGCCGCAGGGCTTCACGAGCAAAGGCGTAGAAGGCGCGCGACTGATCCCTCATGCCGCTCTGGTGCTCGGGAAGCGCCACGCGATGTATCGTCAAGCCTGGGTACTGCTCATGTGGCTCGACACCATCCTTGGCAGCCTGGCTGAACGACCGATAGCGATTGGGCAGTGTCGTGATCAGCTCGATATGCGAACCGGCAGGCAATCGCTCACTCATCGCCTTGACCAGCGAGCCGGCACGAAAGGAGCCGGCGCAAAGGTCCGGCGGATAATAGAAACTCAGGAAAAGAACTCTCAAGCTAACCTCACCAGGTGATATGGGTCGTCAACTTACCATGCGAGAAGATCGCCACTAGGCAGCGATTCGGCTGGATATTGCCGAACCCGGGATGCCATTCACTGGCCTCCAGCCGCTGAACATCGGCACCCTGAATGTGCAGCGTGATGACTTGGCCAGTTGGCAGACGAGCCACCAGGGACTCCCCCTCCCATTCACTGTGCACGGTAGGATGAAGATACCAGCGCGCCATCGCACGCTCATGGGGCCCGGTCACGGTATCCGTCACCGTCAAAGAACGCTCGGCCGCTACCCACTCCCGCCGATGTCGGTTGCGCCCCTTTAGCCGCTGGTAGCCGGTGTGGTGGGCCACCAGCTCGACCTGCCGATGATCCGCTTCCAGCAGCTCGATGACAGGCAAGGCACGGCGTGCCACCCGAAAGCCTGACCACACCTCCGACGAATCCTCGTCATCCACCGTCACGGTGTTGTGGGCGGCGGTGCTGCGCTGCCAGTGGCGCTCGGTGTCATCGCCATAGCGTGAAGTACCGGAGTTGACCAAGACCCGCTGGCCAAACAGGCTGAGCTCCATGCTCAGGGTATCGGCATGGGCATGGCCGGCCTGGTAGTCCGGCCCCACCGGGGCGAGATCGAGCAGCGCCTTGCCCTCTTCCGGCCACTCCAGCGCCACATAGCCACTAGTCTTGGCATATCGAGCCACCACGGCGGCAATGGGATCGCTAGTGACCGATGTGGCCGCGTGCCCCTCGGGCACCACTCCCAGCTGCTCGGCATAGCGCTTCACATCATCCAGGGACGGAGCGATGCCGAAGGCCGCATCGTTGAAGAAACCGATCTCGCCATCCGGGTGGCTCATCATCTCCAGCCATGCCAGTCCCCGGGCCAGAACCTGGCGCCAGCCTGCGGCGCGTTGATGCAGTTCAGTAAGGCCCGAGCACTCGGCTAGGTGGATCAGGTCGGCCAGGTCCCACAGCAGGGTGGCGTGATACATCGGCGAGCGTTCGAAGTGGCCGCCGTCATCCAGGAACTGCTCCGGCACCTCGGCATCGAGGATGGCAAGGCCTTTCCGCAACCAGCGCTCGGCGTCTTGACCCTGCAGAAAGGCACCCACGAAGGTGAGCGCCTTGCCGTTGGCGAACAGGTGATTGGCCAGGATGTGATACTCGCGCTGTGCCGAAAGCGCCTGGGCCTGGCGCGCCAGGCTCGCGAACCAGGCCTCCGGGACCGGCTCACCGCCCTGCCAGGGTTCCCCGCTCAGCCACTTGACCAAGTTCACCAGGCGCAGGGACAGCGGATAGGGCTCCCAGCCATTGCCGGCTAGTGGCGGGTTCTCGTCGATCCAGCGCGCCACCAAGTCGCAATGTTCTACATGGCGCGCCTGCGCACCTTGGGCGCCCAGGTCATCCAAGTAGTGCAGGTTATAGAGCCACAGCTTGCTCTTGCCGGGATGGTTCCAGTCGTCCAAGCTGGCGAGCCCACCCCGCTCGCCGAGAAACTCGAACTCCCACTCCCCTGGCTTTCTCTCACCTGACTCCCCATCTCTTACCAGCGCCGGCGGCATCCAGGTCGGCGCCGACCAGGCACCGACCCACTGGCGCCGTTCCACGGGCCCCAGCGGGGACAGGGCCTGCCTGCTCATCCTGCGCCGTAGCAAGCGGTAATAGAACCGCCAACCGATTTGGCTTGGCTTGAGGTAGCGAACGGTGTGGAACAGGCGTGCGTAACGCGACGACGACATCAGAATATCCGTATTCATGACTAAGGAACCCCGGAGCCTCCGCCCCGGCATTAAGCAGACGGTGTGCTCAGGCAGACTGCGCGACCAGCGCATCGTCCCGACGCCGGTTTTGCCCTGTCCAGACCCCGCGGGTATCCACTAGGTGTCGGCCGGCCAGTCGCTCCACCCCAACCTTCTTGAACGCCTTGTGGTCCACCAGCAGCACGACGATATCGGCCTCGGCCAAGGCCGCATCGATGCTGGCGAACTTGGCCCCCTCGAGGCTTGCCGGCAGCGCCTCGATATTGGGCTCGACCACCATCAGCCGGCCGGGTAACTGTGCCTTCAGCGCCTGAGTAATCGCCAGGGCCGGGCTTTCGCGCAGGTCGTCGATATCCGGCTTGAAGGCGAGGCCCAGGCACGCCACGGTGACATCCCGTGCGGTGCGTTCCGGATTCTGGCTAAGGAACTGCCCCACCGCCTGGTTGACCTGGTCGATCACCCACTCGGGCTTGCCATCGTTGACTTCGCGGGCCGTGCGAATCAGGCGGGCCTGCTCCGGAGTCTCGCTGACGATGAACCAGGGGTCCACGGCGATGCAGTGGCCACCCACCCCGGGGCCCGGCTGCAGGATGTTGACCCGCGGATGGCGGTTGGCCAGGCGAATCAGCTCCCAGACGTTGATATCGAGCTTGTCGCAGATGATCGAGAGCTCATTGGCGAAGGCGATGTTCACATCGCGGAAGCTGTTCTCGGTCAGCTTAGCCATCTCGGCGGTGCGTGCCGTGGTGGTAATGCACTCCCCTCGCACAAATAGCTCGTACAGCGTGCAGGCAGCCTCCGAGCAGCGCGGCGTCATGCCGCCGATCACCCGGTCATTCTCCACCAGCTCACGCACTACATGGCCGGGCAGCACCCGCTCGGGGCAGTGCGCCACGCGAATATCCGAGGCCTCCCCCTTCTCGCTGGGGAAACTCAAGTCCGGGCGCGCCTCAGAAAGCCAGGCCTCCATCTGCTCGGTGGCGCCCACCGGAGAAGTGGACTCCAGGATAACCAGATCCCCCGGCTTCAGCACCGGAGCAATTGCTAGACTGGCCGCACGGATGTAGCTCAGGTCTGGCACATGCTCCTTGCCCTCCTCACGCTTGAAGGGCGTAGGCACGGCGACCAGAAAGGCATCGGCCGGCTCCGGCGTGGTGGTGGCCCGCAGGTGGCCCTCCTTCACCGCCGCATGCACCAGCATGTCGAGCTCGGGTTCGACGATATGGATTTCACCACGGTTGATGGTATCCACCGCCCGCTGGCTGATATCCACCCCGATGACCTTCTTGCGGCGCGAAGCGATGACGGCAGCGGTAGGCAGGCCGATATAGCCAAGGCCGACCACGGAAATTGTCTTGAAGTCCATCTCTCAGTGCTCCTGCGGTTGGGCCGCGTCAGCCAGGTGGTCGAGAATGCGCGAGCAGGCCTGACCATCCCCGTAGGGGTTGTGGGCACGGCTCATCCGTCGATAGGCCTCGGTATCACCCAGCAGGGTATCGAGGGCGTTTGTGATGGCGTCAACATCGGTGCCTACCAGCTTGACGGTGCCCGCCTCGACGGCCTCGGGCCGCTCGGTAGTGTCGCGCATCACCAGCACCGGCTTGCCCAGCGACGGCGCCTCCTCCTGAATGCCGCCGGAGTCGGTAAGGATCAGGTGGGCGCGGTTCATCAGGTAGACGAAGGGCAGATAGTCCAGCGGCTCGATCAGATGGACATTGTCGATATCCGCCAGCAGGCGGTTGACCGGTTCCTGCACCTGGGGGTTGAGGTGAACCGGATAGACGATCTGTACATCGGGGTGCCGGCTCGCAGTGGTCCGCAGTGCCTGGCAGATGCGCTCGAAGCCGCCGCCGAAGCTTTCCCGGCGGTGCCCGGTGACCAGCACCATCCGGCGGTCGTCATCCAGGAAGGCGAACTGGTTGCGGAACTGCGCGTGCAGTGCCGGGGTCGTCTCCAGCTTCTCGACCACCTCCAGCAGCGCATCCACCACGGTGTTGCCCGTGACCTGAACGCTTTCCGGATCGACGCCCTCCTCGAGCAGGTTGCGTTGCGAACGCTCGGTCGGCGCATAGTGCCAGGCAGCCAACGCCCCGGTCAGCTTGCGATTGGCCTCTTCCGGCCAGGGCGCGTAGAGGTCACCGGTACGCAGCCCTGCTTCCACATGGGCCACGGGGACCTGCTGGTAGTAGGCGGCCAGGGTCGCCGCGAAGGTGGTGGCCGTATCGCCGTGCACCAGCACCACGTCGGGGCGCTGCTCGGTTAGGACCTTCTTCATCCCCTGCAGAATGGCCGTGGTGACATCGGTCAGGTCTTGCCCAGGCTGCATGATGCTCAGGTCAACATCTGGCACCAGCTCGAACAGGTCCAATACCTGATCCAGCATCTCTCGGTGCTGGCCGGTGACGCATACCCGGGCGTCGAAGCGCGTGTCGGCCTGCAAGGCGAGCGCCAATGGCGCCATCTTGATCGCCTCCGGACGAGTACCGAAGACACACAGCGTTTTCAGCTGCCGGTTGATTTCCATGCGTCTAATCCTTTTCCCGTTTACTCATTCCTGCACTGGTACCAGCAGCCGGTCGGCCCTGTGGTGCAGCCTGCTCGAGCCAGGCCACGAACTCATCCGCCAGGCGGTGACGGTCGAAGCGCTCGGCGGCAAGGGTATGGGCATTGCGCCCCATCTCTTCCAGCGCAGCCCGGTCCGCCGCAGCCTGCTCCAGCGCATCCGCAAAGGCACTGGCATCATCCGGCGGCACGGCAAAGCCGCAGTGCTGCTCCTCGATCATCTCGGCGAGCCAGCCAGGGTAGTTGTTCAGCACCGGCAAGCCGGCGGCGATATAGTCGAAAAACTTGTTGGGCGAGGTGCCATAGTAGAAGGCCGGCACATTGGCCAGCACCTGCATGCCAAGATCGGCACTGACCATCAGTCCCGCCAGGCGTGCCTTGTCCACGGGATCATGGAAGACGACGTTGTCCAAGTCCTCTCGCTGTGCCCTGGCCTGCAGCTCAGGCTTCAGCCGGCCCTGGCCCACCAGCACCAGTTTGATGTCGCTGCGCCCCCGCTGCTGCAGAACGGCGGCAGCATCCAGCACCGCATCCAGGCCGTTGGCCATGCCGTGGGTACCGGTGAAGACAGCCATCAAATCGGTGTCGGCCACGCCCTCCGGGCGCCATGGCTGTGGCGACTCGCCCTCTTGCGCGGGAGAGAAGATCTCCAGGTCGCAGCCGTTGGGGATCATCGCGATGCGTTCGGGCGGCACCCCACGCTTGGCGATGCCCTCCACGATCCCCGGCGATAACCCGACCAAGCGATGAGCCGAGCGGTAGCTTAGCCACTCCAGCACGCCCATAGCCCACAGCACCAGGGGATTGGTGATCACGCCCATCTCGCGGGGCAGCTCAGGCCAGAGATCACGCACCTCGAAGACAAACGGCTTGCGCCGCAGCCAGCGGGCCAGGATACCGGGAATACCTGCTGTCAGAGGGGTCGTCGTGGCGAACAGCACATCGTAGCGCTGCGTGAAGGCCAGACCGATGCTGCGCAACGCGAACTTGACGAACGTCAGCCCGCGCTTGATGAATCCATCGGCATTGGAGTAAGAAAGATCGAACTCGATGATCTCGATCCCTTCCACGCTACCGGTGCGCCGTCCGCGGATGAAGGGCCCGGTGAGCCCGGTATTGCCGCCCCCGTAGCTGCCGCACACCATGGTGACCTGATGCCCATGGGCCACCAGTCGACGAGCCATCTCATAGGAGCGAATACCGGCGGCGCCCTTCGGCGTGGAGAAGTGCTGGTGAAAGTAGAGGACCTTCATGGTCAGAATGTCAGCTCCGTTGTGAGTGTACCGGATGCCTGGAGCTCGACCTCAAGCACGGGCAGCGGTGTCTTCTGGCTGTAATAGCGAGACTCCCAGCCCTGCACAAGCTCACGCCGCACGACAGGCGCCGTGCTGGTCACGGTAAGTCGACGACGCCCATCAGTGAGAGTATCGCCCTCCAACTGCCAATCGCCCGGCATCAGCCTCCAGCGCAGAACCGCCCGGTGCGCAAAGCCTGAGATAGCGTCCGTGACCTGAAGGCGATGATCGGAAAGAGAAACGCGGCGGTGATGGCTGGCGCCTTGCCAGTCGCGGTAACCTGCGCCAAAGCGCAGCTCGCCATCTTCTTCCTGGAGAGGTTCGAGGTCGCGCACCTTAGGCCAGGCGCCGAAGAGGAACCGCCCCAGGCGTGGCATCTGGTCACGACGGTCAAACTGAATAGTGTTGTGAGCCGCGGCGCCGGGAAAGTAGCTTTGCCATTCCTGTTCGGCGTTGTAACTGTAGGAGCCACCGTCACGCAGCAGATTCTCGCCAGCGTGCCAGAGATCCAAATGCAGAAGGTCGCTCTGGGCCGGCCGGAAGCGAAAACAGGGGTAGCGCAGCAGTGCCATGGCACCGCCCTGACGCATCACGGTCAAGCCACCCCGGGCATAATGCTGGTTTGACTGCCAGTCGCGAGACTTAGCTGGCAGGTTAATCCCCAGCCAGGCCAGCGGCAGATTCCAGCTCCCCTCTTCCTCGTATGCCTTGGCGCCGACAAAGAGCACGCTGGCC